>NZ_KQ954244.1:1719089-2093241 GCF_001519075.1 Novosphingobium fuchskuhlense | reverse complement strand
GGAGAGCGCCCTATATGGACGGCTTCCTGAGTCGTCAAACGGTTTTTGCATTCTTTTTGAAAGTCGCTGTCAGCCCACGGCAAGCCCGCCGTCGCGAACGCCCTGCGCCCCCTTCCCCATGCGGTGCAGGTCACAGCGAACGGTCAACCGGGCCAGGCCGCCAACGCGCCCGCTCTTGAAGAACTCGCGTTTCGCGCAGTGTGACCATGACGAAACGAGCCTGCTGGCTTCAAGGCGGTCTCGACCGACCAGCAAATACGCCTCCCAAAACCGGATCCGCCCGCCGCCCCTTCGACAGCGACAGCGCTTGCGCTAGCATTTTGCAGAAGTGGACGCGCTCGGGTTTGTGGTGGACCCTCACGTGGTCCGACCCCACCGAATACCGCATGAGGAAGCATCGCAATGCCTTACCAGCCCTTTGACCTTGGCGGGAAAGTGGCGCTCGTGACCGGGGGGAACGGCGGCATCGGGCTCGGAATGGCGGAGGCGCTCGCCCAGGCTGGGGCTTCTGTCATCATCTGGGGCACGAATCCGGCCAAGAATGCTGCAGCAATGAGCAGCCTGGAGGAAACCGGAGCCTGCATTGCGAGCGAGATCGTCGATGTGTCGGATGAACGCGCGGTGATCGCGGCGATGGAGAAGGCAGTCGCCGAATTCGGCCGTATCGACACGGTCGTGGCCAATGCCGGAGTCGGCGGCGGCGGGCCTTTCGAGGCGCTGCCGACCGAGCAATGGCGCAAGGTCATGGCAGTCAATCTGGACGGCGTGTTCTTCACGCTGCGCGAGGCTTGCAAGCACATGAAGGTCCGTGCCGAAGCGGGGGATCCCGGCGGATCGCTGATAGCGATCTCGTCGACATCGGCTATCCACGGCGCGGCGCGCAACCAGGCGTATGGCACGGCCAAAGGAGCCCTGTGCTCGCTGATCCGCGCGACGGCTGTCGAATTTGCCCGCTAC
Source organism: Novosphingobium fuchskuhlense (assembly GCF_001519075.1). GTDB lineage: Bacteria > Pseudomonadota > Alphaproteobacteria > Sphingomonadales > Sphingomonadaceae > Novosphingobium > Novosphingobium fuchskuhlense. The sequence continues at coordinate 2,092,284 of NZ_KQ954244.1, read as the reverse complement.
GGCGTGCGCGCCAACGCGGTCCTTCCGGGCTGGACGGTCAGCGAAATGACGCAGGCCGCGCAAGCAAATGAGAAGTTCAACCGGCAGGTGATTTCCCGCGTCCCCTTCAGGAAATGGATGGAGCCCAGGGATTTCGGCGGGATCGCGGTGTATCTCGCCTCCGATGCATCGCGTCACCATACCGGAGACAGCATCGTGATCGACGCGGGCTACACGATATTCTGATCAGGCTGGAGCTGCCCAAATGGAAGATGCGCCCTCTTCGCTGGTGCTGATCGACACACCGCAAGCCGGTGTGCGGCGGCTCACGCTGAACCGTCCGGAAAAACGCAACGCGCTTTCGAATGCCCTCAGGGCGGAGCTGTTCGCGGCGCTCGAAGCGGCGGACAAGGACGCAGACGTGCGGGTGATCATCCTTCGGGGGGCCGGATCCTGTTTTTCCGCCGGGTATGACCTTTCGCCCGAGTCCAGCAGGCAGGCACCGCCCTATCATACCGCCGGCGGCGCCGGCTTCTGGCCTCGGCATGTCGTCGAAGGGGTGTTCCGGATCTGGGATCTGGCGACGCCCGTCATTGCACAGGTGCACGGATGGTGCCTTGCGGGAGCCACGGAACTCGCGACGGCCTGCGACCTCATCTACCTGAGCGATGATGCACAGATCGGCTACCCGCCGGTGCGCGGAATGAGCCCGCCCGATACCCAGTTCCACCCGTGGCTGTGCGGCTTCCGCTCGGCGATGGAACAGATGCTGACCGGAGATGCGCTGTCAGCCCACGAAGCGGTGCGCGTCGGCTTCGCCAACCGGGCGTACCCCCTTGAGGTGCTTGAAGCCGAAGTGCTCAAGATCGCGGAACGGGTCGCGAAGATCCCGCCCGAGGTCCAGCAGATCAACAAGCGCTCGGTGCACCGCGCGATGGAAGCAATGGGGCTGCGGACTGCACTCCGCGCGGGCACGGAAATGCAGGCATTGGCAATGACCACAGAGGCCTCGCGGCAAACCTTCGCCGGCTTTCGCGCCGGTGACGTGCGCGGCGCGCTCGATGCCCGCGATGGGGTCTTCGGAGATTACCGCACGTCGATCCCGGATAGCGTGGACTAGGCATACCCCACCCGTCGCCCCGACGTGCGCGAACGTGCAGAGTTCATGCGAAGCCCTGCCCGCGCGAGGCGGCCAGCCTGCTTCGTGCACATCGCCTCGACCTCGCCCAACAACAATCCGTGACATCGGCCGCCACAGAGCGTAGGGGGCCGCGAAGCCGGTGCAGCTACGCCGCCGCGCCGGTTGAGATCTCCGGTGTGGGCGTTGTTCACCACCGGATGCATCCTGGCGGATTGCGATCCCCCCCAAATCGGAGACAACCCCGTTTATGGCAGGTTACAAGGAACCCGGGCTCGGTGCCCGGCGCGCGGCGGCAGCGTCTGCGCGGGAAAAGGCACTCGCAAAACTCAAGGCACGCGCTCCGCTGGACCCCGCCGTGCAAGCCGAACGCATGGCCGCCGCTGAGGCGCGTGAAAGAATGCAGGCCGAAAAGCGCGCGTTGCTCAACGCGAAAAAAGCGCAGGAACTGGCCGAGAAGGCCGAACGCGCTGCCAAGGTAGCGCCTGCGCTGACCGAAGCGGAGCGCAAGGCGGCCCGGGACGCAAAGTATGCGGCCCGGAAGGCACGCAAGAAGTAGCGCTTGAAGCAGACAGCCCACGCCAACGGCATCTCCGCTTTGAATGTCGGCGAGCACCTCGTTGACACCGCCCTGGTTCCGGATGGGCGAAGGCTCCGCCTCATCCGCAACGGTACCGATTTCGCGATCCTTCTCGACGACAACGAATTGATGAGCACAGACCTTTCGGCCTCGGAAGGTGTGCTTGCCAGCGCGGTGTGCGCTGAACTCGGCAGTCGCGACCCGGTTCATATGCTCATCGGCGGCTATGGCATGGGTTACACGCTGAGATCGGCCCTTCGGGTGCTCGGAAGCACTGCAGAAGTGACAGTCGCCGAAATCGTGCCGAAGATCGTCGCGTGGGCGAAAGGCCCTATGGCGCGGATTACCGACGGATGCCTCGATGATCCGCGCGTGCAATTGGTGCAGCAGGACGTGGCCTTGTTGATTGCATCCGCAGAGCAGGGGTACGATTGCATCCTGCTCGATGTCGACAACGGACCGGAAGGCCTCACGCGGCGCGCAAACGACTGGCTTTATTCGCGGGAAGGGGTAGCGGCCGCCCGCTCTGCCTTGAAGGAGGGCGGCATCCTCGGCATCTGGTCTGCAACGCATGACGACAGATTTGCCGGAGCCCTCGCTCGCAGCGGCTTCGCAGTCACGGTGATCGAATCCGATCGGGGCGAGGCGCCCTGCCCCACCGGGCCGAACGAGCCGCATGTGATCATAATGGCCGTGAAGCGCGAGTAGACGCTGCCTTCGAAATCGGGAGCAGCGTCGGAACCTGAATGCCATCCGCGCTGGTTCGCAATCCGACGCCGGCGATCACACAGTTATCGTGGGCCTTGCCATGGGAAGACGCCGATTTTTCCGGGTTATCTAGAAAAATCGGGATAGCTGGCGGAGCGGGAGTCCGCCCAAAAAGCGCAGAATTCCATCGGTATCGACGGTTGGTGAGATCACTCCCACCAACCTTCCCACCACTGCTTTACCAATACGCTCTGACTTCGCCTTTGGCAATTTGCCAAGAGGAGAACGATATCTGAATGCTTGTCCGTCACCGCATCACGCGATGATTTGCAGGTCGCTGTAGATCAGGATTGGGTGTGTCGACGATCCGAGCACGGCGATCTGGACGGCAGCTGCGCCGCCCTGACCATCGGCGTCGTAGTAGAGCTTCCCCGTGGTCGTGTCGTAGATCACGCGGTCCGAGGCATCGTGTGCACTCGTTGCACCAGCAGCGGAATAGAACTCGCCAGCCGCCAGCGCGCCGAGATGAGTGAAGCCTGCAAAGACACTCTGGCTGATCTGGATTTTGTCGCCATCTCCGAAACTGAAATCGGTAATCTTGTCCACGTTTGCCGCGCCCGGTGTTGTGTCAAACACGAAGAAGTCTTGACCAGCGCCGCCCGTAAGGGCGTCCTTGCCCTCGCCCCCAGAAAGCGTGTCGTTTCCAGCGCCACCCTTGAGTGCATCAGCCCCGCTACCTCCAAACAATGCATTTGAACCGCTATTCCCAACGATGGTGTTGGCAAGATCGTTGCCGCGCGCGCTTAGATCAGCGGTGCCGGTGAACGTAAGGTTTTCGACATTGCCCCAAAGCGCCAAACTAACGATCGCCTTGATCGTATCGATACCGTTGCCGGCCTTTTCAACAACGACATCACCGGCATTGTCTACGATGTAGGTGTCGTTGCCTGCGCCACCATCCATGTGGTCAGCGCCCTTCCCTCCATCGAGTAGATCATTGCCGCCCCCCCCGATAAGCGTGTCGTCACCAGCGCAGCCTTTCAGCGTATCGCTCCCGCCTGCGCCGGTCAGATTGTCTGCGTGGGAGGTGCCCACAAGCAGCTCATTGACCACATCGCTAACCGACACGGAGATGGCCTGTTGATCGGTGCGCGAGCCATCCGAGGCCTGCAGGACCACGTCATAGACATTGTCGTGGCCAGCGTCCGTTGGGGTTTCGAAGTCTGGCGCGGACTTGAATGTGAGCACGCCGGTCGATCGGCTGATCTTGAAGAGGCTTGCGTCTGCGCCACCGACAATGCCGTAGTGGATCCGGGCGCCAGCATCAGCATCGCTGGCTGCGACCGCTGTCACAGCAGTATTGTTCTCTGAGATCGTCAAAAAGGCCGATGCCCCGCCACCATTGCTTGTGATCAACGGAGGGAATTCATTGACGTTGGTCACCGCGACCGAGATCGCCTGCGTGTCAGTCAGTGATCCATCCGAGACCTGCACGATGACATCATAAACGTTGTTGCCGCCAGCGTCGGCAGGGGTCTCGAAGTTGGGCGCTGCCTTGAACGCAAGTGCACCCGTGCTCGCATCGATCGAGAACAGCGAAGCATGAGCGCCGCCCGAGATCGAGTACGTGAGCGTCGTGCCCGCATCAGGATCGGTCGCGGTGACTGTCGTGACGGTCGTGGTGTTCTCGGCGATGGACACCGCAGCAGCAGCCGCGCCGCCGTTCGAGACGATCACGGGGGCCGTGTTGACTCCGAAGATCTGCGCCTTGATACTTCCACCACTAATATCACCAAGCGTGCCACTGTAGTCGTTCCAACTCACCGCAAAGCCGCCATTAGATAGGGTAGTTACACGTGGCGAGTTTTGAAGACTGTATGTCTGCGAATTAACCAAAAATTCGCGTCCAATTTTGGCGCCGTCTTCACCAAAAACCTGCGACAATATGTCGTCGCTATTCCGGTAAGGGCCTTGCATTACAACCACAAATCCGCCGTTTTTTAGTCCACTTACTTGGGGAGAGAACCCTGTATAATCGGATGTTAAAATAAAATCTTTATCAATTTTGAATCCTTTTGAATCGTATAGCTGCGCCTTTACATCTGACCCTTGAAAATCCCTAATACCATCCCAAACAATAACAAACCCTCCATTATATAGGCTCGCAATTGAAGGATCCAATTGAGAATTTTTTGTTTCTGGACTCACCAATAACGTGCCACCAATTTTAGTGCCGTCTGACCCAAATATTTGGGCCATGATTCTGTAGCCGTTATGAAAATCGACAGGTCCGTCACCGCATTGCCATGTTACAACGAAGCCGCCATTGTTTAAGCTGGCGATGGCCGGTCTGCTCTGACTACTAGGCGCCTCGCTACTGACCCCAAGCTCCCTGCCGAACTTTGTACCGTCGGCCGTGAATACCTGCGCCTTGACTACACCCCCCGAACCATCACCCTGTGTGCCGCTAAAATCGGTCCAAGCGACCACGAAGCCTCCATTTGCAAGGGAGGTGATCGTCGGCTCTTCCTGATAGTTCGCCGTCTGCGTGTTAACCAGAAACGCACTGCCAACCTTTGCGCCATCGGCGCCGAAAACCTGCGCGGCGATACAAGAGTGACTGCTGTCGCCCAGCGTGTAGTCCTCTGCCTGCCATGTGACCACGAACCCGCCATTGACAAGGCTGGTGATTGACGGCTGTGATGGATAGGCCACATGAGTGTTGACCAGAAACTCGCCACCGACCTTGGCGCCATCGTCCCCGAACAACTGTGCCTTTATAAAGCCAATGTCATTTGCCCAAGCGACCACGAACCCGCCGTTGCTAAGGCCTGTTATGGGGGAGTAAATTTGATTGCCGGCCGTCTCCGTGTTGACCAGAAACTCAGCGCCGACTTTGTCAATTACAAGCATGATCACCAAATTCCCGGATGAACCCGAAGCTCTATCCTATCCCATCCTATCGCCTGCCCCGAGAGCGGTAGCAGTGTAAGGTGCCTTGAGCGTAGCGAGGCTCTAGAATGAAAAAATTGTTTGAGCTAGCCACGGCCAGCAGCCTAGCAGGTCACGGCTTTGACGCCCTTCGTAAAGAAAATCGCCGCCCGAGGGCAAGATCCCAGTTGCAACGCTGCTCGACCCGATAGAGGAAGGCCTCCTTCGTCGCCATCCTTGCAATCAGCCTTGCGCGCGTCGTGCTGCGTTTACGTGTGCGAACGTCGCCGACGCACAAAATGGCAATAGCTAGTCTTGTTGGGCGGTTCTGCGTGAGGGCAAGGAAGCAACTTACATTCTTGTCAGTAGCGCGACGTCGCGGTGGTGCGTACCCCGCGACAGGGCACCACCTTAGAGGGACCCGCGCTTTTGATCGCGACCGACCTTGGCGATCGACCGCAGCCGCCGTATCGTTGCACCCATGAACCCAGTCGAGATCGATGAAGCCGTATCCGCCCTCGCGCTTGAACCCTTTGACCGGGGCGAGTTCGCCTATCAGTTCCTGACCGCGTTCGGCAGCAAGGGAACGGCCATCCAGCGTTTGCGCACGGGGGCCACCAACCAGTCAGACGTCGCTGGAGGGGTGCTACAGCGCGGGAACATCCATATTGCAACCTGTGAACCGGGCGAGGTGGACGCCACGCTCTCCGCCCTGCGCGCCAGCGCCAAGACGGCATCGCAGAAGGCCAAGTTCATCCTTGCCACCGATGGCATCGAGTTTCAGGCCGAAGACATGAACGGCGGCGGCACGGTGGCCTGCGCCTATGCCCAGTTCTCCGATCACTTCGGCTTCTTCCTGCCGCTGGCGGGCATCACCACGGTCGAGCAGATTCGCGAGAGTGCGTTCGATATCAAGGCGACTGGGCGGCTTAACAAGCTCTACATCGAGCTGCTGAAGGACAACCCGGATTGGGCAATGGCCGATCGGCGGCACGACATGAACCACTTCATGGCCCGGCTGATCTTCTGCTTCTTTGCCGAGGATACGGACATCTTCCATGGCGATGACCTGTTCAGCAAGACGGTCGAGCAGATGACCGCGCGCGATGCATCGGACACACACCTCGTGATCGCCGAAGTGTTCCGCGCAATGGACACCAAGCTGGCCGATCGCGAGGCGGCTGGCATCAAACGCTATGCCAACCAGTTCCCCTATGTGAACGGGCAGCTCTTCTCCGGGAGCACCGATTGCCCACACTTCAGCCGGATTGCCCGCTCCTACCTCCTCCACATCGGCAGCCTCGACTGGCGGAAGATAAACCCGGACATCTTCGGCTCGATGATTCAGGCTGTGGCGGACGACGAGGAGCGTGGCGCGCTGGGGATGCACTACACCTCGGTTCCCAATATCCTGAAGGTGTTGAACCCGCTGTTCCTCGATGACCTGCGGGCCAAGCTGGAGGAGGCGGGGGACAACGCGCGCAAGCTGCTGAACCTGCGCCAACGCATGGCAAAGATACGAGTGTTCGATCCGGCTTGCGGTTCGGGCAACTTCCTCGTGATCGCCTACAAGCAGATGCGAGAGCTGGAGGCCGAGATTAACCGGCGGCGCGGCGAACCTGATCGACGCAGCGACATTCCGCTCACCAACTTTCGTGGCATCGAGCTGCGGGACTTCCCCGCAGAGATCGCTCGGCTAGCGCTGATCATTGCAGAATATCAGTGCGACGTGACCTATCGCGGCCAGAAGGAAGCGTTGGCCGAGTTCCTGCCGCTCGACAGCCAGAACTGGATCACCTGCGGCAATGCCCTCCGGCTGGACTGGCTGAGCCTTTGCGGCCCTACTGGAACCGGGGTGAAGGTTCAGGCGGACGACCTGTTTGGAACACCATTGGCGCAGGCCGAGATCGACTTCGAGAACGAGGGCGGCGAGACGTACATCTGCGGCAACCCGCCGTATCTCGGCTCTACGTGGCAAACAGCCGCGCAGAAAGCCGACCTTGAAGCGATTTTCTCGCATCGAACCAGCACGTGGAAAGCCCTCGATTACGTCGCAGGCTGGTTTATGAAGGCTGCTGACTACGGTACTCGCACAAATTCCTCTGCCGCGTTCGTGGCAACGAACTCCATTTGTCAGGGCCAGCAGGTTCCATTTCTTTGGCCTATGATATTCGCGACAGGTCACGAGATCGCGTTTGCGTTTCCTAGCTTCAAGTGGTCCAATCTAGCCAGCCACAATGCGGGCGTCACGGTTAGCATTGTTGGACTATCAAACCATGTTGGGCGCGTTCGCATGCTCTATTCAGAAGCTGACGATCGGAGCGTCGCCGCCAAAGCAGTCGAGAATATAAACGCCTACCTCATTGCCGCGCCGCAGGTCGTCGTCGCCAAAGCCATGTATCCCCTAACAGAAGTCTCGCCGATGGATTTTGGCAACAAGGCGGATGATGGTGGCCATCTTACAATCACATCAGCACAATTGGACGAAATGCATCTCACGCGGCGAGACCGCGAGCGCTTTGTAAAACGGTTTTTTGGCTCAAAAGAGTTTATAAATGGCGAGGTTCGCTACTGCATTTGGATAAATAACGATGACTTGCCGGCTCTGGAGGGTTGTGAACCTGTAAAGCAGCAAGTTGAGCAGGTTAGGCGCGCTCGGTTGATGAGCAAAGATGCTTATGCGCGAAGCCTTGCGGCGCGCCCGCATCAATTCAAAAGCCCTCGCGCTGCCACGGCGCGAGTTATCGTGACTCCGCGAGTAAGTTCAGAGAACCGGCCATACCTTCCGGTTGGTGTAATGGATTCGAGTGCGATCATCGGCGATAGAAACTTCGCACTATACGACGCCCCACTCTGGAACATGGCTTTAATCGCCTCGCGCCTGCACTGGGTTTGGATCGGCACCGTTTGTGTCCGCATGCGAACCGACTTCTCCTATTCCAACACCCTCGGCTGGAACACCTTCCCGATCCCGACCCTAACCGACCTGAACAAGGCCGACCTCACCCTCTGTGCGGAGGACATCCTTCTCGCCCGCGAGGCGCATTTCCCGGCAACGATCGCCGACCTCTATGATCCCGAAGCCATGCCCGATGACCTGCGCGCCGCGCACGATCGCAACGATGAGGTGCTGGAACGCATCTACATCGGTCGCCGCTTCCGCAATGACACCGAGCGGCTGGAGAAGCTCTTCGAACTCTACACCAAGATGACTGCAAAGGGGAAAGCCGCATGAGCAAGGAACCCGGCTGGGATGCCAAGGCCATCGGCGAAATAGCCGCCCGTCAGTACGGCAATTTCAACAAGATGTTCGAGCAGCACGGCTGGCCAGAGCGAGGGCAGGACATGATGCGCAAGGTGCAGACCCGCGTGAAGGAGCAATACGGCAGCATCGCAGCGTTCGTAGAGAAGCATAAGGCAGGCCAATGACCACTGCCACGCCAATCCCCGCCGTGAGCTTCCAGACGGCCCGCACGGGCGTCTCAGGCAAGGCCAACGCGCTTGGCATGCGCCCGATGCAGGAGCGCGCCTACAACAAGCGCGGCGAGCAATACCTGCTGATCAAGTCGCCGCCTGCCTCTGGCAAGAGCCGTGCGCTAATGTTCATCGCGCTCGACAAGCTGCACAATCAGGGACTGAAGCAGGCGATCATCGTCGTGCCGGAGAAGTCGATCGGCGGCAGCTTCGCTGATGAGCCGCTGGCCTCCTATGGCTTCTGGGCCGACTGGACGGTGAAGCCGCAATGGAACCTGTGCAACGCGCCGGGGCCTGACGAGGAGCGCGTTGACCCCTCCAAGGTCAAGGCTGTGGGCCAGTTCCTCACAAGCAGCGATCCGGTGCTCGTCTGCACCCATGCCACGTTCCGCTTTGCCGTGGATGCGCTGGGCGTTGAGGCCTTCGACGACCGGCTGATCGCAGTGGACGAGTTCCACCACGTTTCCGCGCATCCCGATAACCGGCTGGGTGCGCAGCTCGCCGCGTTCATCGCGCGTGACAAGGCCCACATCGTCGCCATGACCGGCAGCTACTTCAGGGGCGACGCAGCGCCCGTGCTGACCCCTGAGGACGAGGCAAGGTTCCAGACGGTCACCTACACCTACTACGAGCAGCTCAACGGCTATGAGCACCTCAAGGCGCTCAACATCGGCTATTTCTTCTACACGGGCCGCTATCTGGAGGCGATCGAACATTGCCTTGATCCTAGCCGCAAGACGATCGTCCACATCCCCTCCGTCAATGCGCGTGAGAGCACCAAGGACAAGGTGACCGAGGTCAACGAGATCCTGCATTATCTTGGCAAGTGGACCGGGGCCGACCCGGTGACCGGCTTCGAGCTGGTCGCGCTGCCTGATGGCCGGGTGCTCAAGATCGCCGATCTGGTAGACGACAGCGACCCGGCGCGCCGCTCCAAGGTGCTCGTCGCGCTGAAGGACCCCGCCCACAAGAACGACCGTGATCATGTGGACGTGATCATTGCGCTGGGGATGGCCAAGGAAGGGTTCGACTGGATCTGGTGCGAGCATGCACTGACTGTCGGCTACCGCTCCAGCCTCACCGAGATCATCCAGATCATCGGGCGCGCCACGCGCGATGCGCCGGGCAAGGAGGTTGCCACCTTCACCAACCTCATCGCCGAACCCGATGCCAGCGAGGCTGCTGTGGCGGAGGCGATCAACGACACGCTGAAGGCAATCGCCGCCAGTCTGCTGATGGAGCAGGTGCTCGCGCCTCGCTTCACCTTCACGCCAAAGAACAAAGGGCCGCTGCCTGACTTCGACTACGGCGAGGCAGGCTACCAGCCGGGCAAGACCAACATCGGCGTGAACGAGGAGCGCGGGCAATATCACTTCGAGATAGCTGGCTTGGTGGAACCCAAGAGTCCTGAAGCGACAAGGATATGCCAGGAGGACATCAACGAGGTGATCGCAGCATTTGTGCAGACCAAGGCCACCGTCGAGCGCGGGCTGTTCGACGAGGAAACGCCCCCGCAGGAGCTGACACAGGTCGCCATGGGCAAGATCGTGCGCGATCGGTACCCTGAACTCAGCGCCGACGATCAGGAGGCCGTGCGCCAGCATGCGATTGCCGCGCTGAACCTGACCCAGAAGGCCAAGGCGATCGCATTGGGTTCCGTCGATACCGGAGAGAGCGAGATCCGCGCCAACACCGCGCTGATCGACGGTGTGCGCCAGATCGCCATGGACGTGCGCGAACTCGACATCGACCTGATCGACAGCATCAACCCGTTTCAGGCCGCCTATGCCGTGCTCGCCAAGTCGATGAGCGAGGCCACGTTGAAGCAGGTACAGGCCGTGATTTCAGCCAAGCGCACCAAGATCACGCCTGAAGACGCCAAGGACCTCGCTGGCCGTGCCGTGAAGTTCAAGAGGGAGCGAGGCAGGCTTCCATCGATCACGTCGGCAGATGCATGGGAGCAGCGCCTTGCCGAGGGTGCTGCGGCCTTCATGCGGTTCAAGGAGGAAGGCCGGTATGTCTGACCTCGACCTCGACGAACTCGCCGGAGAGCTGGCCGAGTTCGCACCGGCAGCGAAGAAGCACGCAACCTACACCCCGCGCGAGGAACGCATCATCGCCGGGTTCGAGGACATCGAGCGCTTCTTCGAGGAGCATGGCCACCTCCCGCAGCACGGCGAGGCGCGCGACATCTTTGAACGGCTCTATGCCGTGCGGCTGGATCGTCTGCGTGCGCTGGAGGACTGCCGCACTCTGCTGGCCTCGTTCGACAAGCATGGCCTGCTGGGCCGCGTCGAGATCCAGTCAGAGGAAGTCGAACTCGATGCCGACGACCTGATGGCGGAACTTGCGGGGCTTGGTGAGGACGGCGACGACATCACCCAGTTGCGCCACGTCCGATCGGCTGAAGACAAGCGAGCTGCGGAGGATATCGCCCGGCGCGAGAAGTGCGCCGACTTCGACACGTTCCAGCCGCTGTTCAAGAAGGTGAAGGACGAGCTGGCCGACAACACGCGCGTCACTCGTCCCTTCGAGCTGAAGGCGGAGATCAGGCCGGGCGCGTTTTTCATCGTCGGCGGCCAGATCGCTTATGTGGCCGAGATGGCGGAGATCTTCACCAACCCGCAAGGCCGCACAGATGCCCGCCTACGCGTGATCTTCGACAATGGGACCGAGAGCGGCATGCTCATGCGGTCGTTGCAGCGCCAGCTCAACGAGGACGACGCAGGCCGGAGGATTACCGAGCCTGTCGCGGGGCCTCTCTTCGCAGACAGGGCCGAGGACGGTGAAACCGAGACTGGCACCATCTATGTCCTGCGCAGCAGGTCCGATCATCCAGTGGTCGCCGAGCACAGGGAGATCATGCACAAGATCGGCGTGACCAGCGGCGCGGTTGAGAGCCGTATCTCAGGGGCCGAGAAAAGCTCGACCTACTTGCTCGCGGGCGTGGACGTGGTCGCAACCTACAAGGTCTACGGCGTGAACTGCCAGAAGCTGGAGGCTCTGATCCACAAGGTCTTCGCCGCTGCACAGCTCAACCTCTCGATCCCCGACAGGTTTGGCCATATGGTTAAGCCGCGCGAATGGTTCCTAGTGCCCTTGGCTGTGGTCAATGAGGCTGTGGAGCGGATTCGGGACAGGTCGATTTTGGATTATCGGTATGATCCCCAGTCCGGTCAGCTCGAGCAAATGGGTCGATGACGGGCGCGCACTGATGGGGCGTGGCTTTGGAGTCTTACTCGCCGCGCCAGATCGCCTCGCAGACGTTCTGGGCGACCTCCAGCAGGCCGATGTAAAGATCGGTGTCGCCGTCAGCGTCGTTGATAAACTCAGTGCCACTATCGAGCTGGAGACTCAGAGAAGCCCGCTGAGAGTTGAGAGATACCTCAATGGCAGTTCCTCTGCCCTCGGCCTTCATTTCGACCTGTAGCCCCCCCTCCCCCTATGAGGGCGTGCAGTCCTATGGTGCCGAGGATCTGTTCTTCGGTGGTGGCCATCCGTGACCTTCTGCCTTGGGGTTGCAGCCGATCGATAGTCCCAAACCGGAACACCTCTCGAACCTGTTCGAGCTTACGGCCTGACCAAAAGCGTAAGTGACCGTAAGAGGCCCAAACCCGCAGAAATTCGACCTTTCTTACACTTACACTTACACTTATAAATATAATATATATGAGGGGTGCGTCTCTGAGTATGTCTCTATATCTGGGGCTATCTTTTTTGGCGTCGTAAGTGAAAGAAATGTAAGCTCTTTGTTTTTTCAATAACTTATAACTTTCGGTAGCTAAAAAATGGCCCCAGAACTTTCGCTCTGAGGCCGTTTCTAACGCTACTGAACATCGACCACGCCTACTTACAGCGGGACGAACGTCGCCCTCGTCTCGCTTCCGGGGAACCCAAAGTACTTCACCCCAGCCGCTCGCGCACCCTGTAGGCGGCGCAGCACCTTCGCCCAGTTGAGGCTCCATGGAGTGCCATTGAGCAGCCTGCGGACACCGTCAGCGGTGTTACTGATCAAGACCCCGCCTTCACTTGAATGCTTGATCCCGATCCGCCCAAGGGCATGCTCGGCCATTTGTGCGTTGTCCCCGTTGCCACCATCCCACTTGATCTGCTTGGCGTACTCAACCAGCTCACCGACCGTCAGGTCACGCTTGCCGACCGGCATGTCGACCCCCCTGACCACCTGCTGCAGCAGGTACTGCAGGCAGGCCTGCTCGTCCGACATCGTGTCCACCTCGGCCTTGTCTTCGGACAGGTCGAATTGAGCCAGCCACGCCTCGGCCTGCTCAAGCGTCACGCGCTCATCGCTGGTCAGCGAGTAGGCCCCAGCGAAAAGCGCGCCGTACTGGTCGCCTGCGCGCTGCTCGCCTAGCAATGCTGCGGCGGCTACGGCGAACACCTCGGCGTTGTGCCGGATCACCGGGGCGAGCTGGATGGCCCGCGCCTGATACCGCTGGGCGTACTCGTCCCCGATCAGGAATTCACCGGCCTTGTTCAGCTCGGCCAGCCCATACCGGCGGCGCTCGGCCTTCAACTCGACGACCGTGATGCGCGACCGATCGCTCTGCTGGACGATGCTGGCGTTGATCGAGGCGAACATGAAGCACGAGCGGATCTGGAAGGACATGGCCGATCCGCTAGTGGTGCCCTTGGCGATCTTCGCGCCGGTCTCCGAGGACGACTGCCGCACCGTTTCGAGGATCCGCTGCATCCGCATGATGGCGGCATGGTCCTGACCCTCGGCCTCGTCGAACAGCACGGGGATGGCGTCTGACCCCAGCGTCTGGCGCAGACCGGCCTCGGTGGTGCTGGAGGCGACGGAGAGGCACCGCTGGGGACCGAAGAGCCGCTTGACCACACTGTCCATCACGTAGCTCTTGCCGGTGCCCTTAGCGCCCACCAGCCAGATGTGGGGCCGCCAGTTCAGCACCCCGCCGATGTGGGCGCATACGGTCCAGCCAGCCATCATGGTGGCGTCCAGAACACGGGCGAACGGCATGCGTCGCATGTGTTCGAGGTACAGGCTGGCCTCGCCAGCCGAGAGCGGGTTGTCGATGGCCGCGCGCATGGGCTGGCCCAGCTCGTAGACGTAGCGGCTGCGGATCGCGCTCGGCGCGGTCGGCGTCCGGTCGACGTAGAGCATATCGCCGCAGTGGACGACGATGCGCCCGTCGTCGAACCATGCGCCGCGACCGCGCGTGTCGGACGGATCCCAGACACCGCGCCGCTCGCAGGTCCGAACCATCCAGTTGGCGGCCATGTCGACGTTGATCGGCGACTTCTCGCTGCCGGGGAACTCGAGCATCCACCAGTTGTAGTCGGCAAGGCCGAGCATGTTCGCCTTGGTGTGGCCCGAGGCCGACAGCTCGACCACCTGCTGCTGTCCGCGTGGCAGGTAGTAGTAGGTGCCCTTGTTGTAGCCGAGGCACTGGAACGGCTTGTCGTCCGCGTTGTCGTTCGCGGCGGGGATCGGCGGCGCGGCCTGCGCGACCGGCGGTGCCCACTCTGGTGCGTTCTTCACCAGATCGACGAGCTGCGCGCGGGTGCCCCCTGCGGCCAGCCAATCGCTGACATCGCCCTTCTCGGGGAGGTCAGGCAGGGTGAGGACGCGGACGCGCTTGGCGATGCCCTGCAGCGCCTTGCCGACGACCTCGGTGTGCTTACGCCCAGCGTCGTCATTGTCGGGCACCAGCACGACGTCCTTGCCGCGCAGGATCTCGGAGTAGCTATCCTGCCACTTGCCCGCGCCGCCGGGGTTGCAGGTGGCGACGACGCCGATCTCGGCGAGGTTGTCGACGTCCTTCTCACCCTCAACGACGAAGATGACCTTGTCGTGGCGGAAAGCGCGCGGTGCGTTGTAGAGGGTGCGGTGTTCTGCGCTGACCTGATTGGCCCACTCGCCGGGGCGATTTGGGTCTGGGCGGCGCTGGGAGAAGGTCTTCGGCTCCCAGCGCAGCACCTGCATCTTCAGCTCACCCGTCTCGGGGTCAAAGTACTCGTACTTTGCGACGATCCTGCGCTTGTCGTCGTTGGCGGCCTTGCGGGGCTTACGCTGGGTCTGCTCGCGCTGCTGCTCGGGCCAGAGACCCCGGCGCTTGATCTCGTCGATCACGACCCTCGGTTCGCACCCGGCGTGGCAGTGGATGAGGATCTTGCCGTCCTTGCCGTTGCTGATCTTCAGCGACGGCTGGTCGTCATCATGCGTCGGGCAACGGCAGACGAAGCCGTCACCCGAGGAGCGGAACTTCTGCGCGTCAAGCGCCTTCGCAATCGTTGCGGCGTTCGTCATGCTGCAAAGACCTCCTCGCCGAGGTCATGCCCGATCCGGTTCGCCACTGCGTTCTTCAGGCTCTGAACCGTAATGCAGGTGCGCCGACCGAACTTCACCTTGGTCAATTCGCCCGTGTCCATGAGCTCGTAGATGGTCGACCGGCTCAGCGAGAGGATATTGGCGGCTTCGGGGATAGAGACAGTAAGCTTGTGCATTTTCGTATCCACACAGTTGCTGGTGGACACTTCATTTCTACTCGCACTTTCAGTCTGTCTAGAGGAACTAGACCAAAAATCTCAGGTGGTGGGGAATAACCCATCCTCACGCCATGTGAAGCGAGAGGATGGGCATCCAGACAGGCGTTAGCGCTTGGCGAGGAAGCTGGCCCAAGTCTGCATCATGGCCTTGCGCGCTTCGAGGTGATCCGTCCTCAGATAGGCGACAACGACCTTGTTGCCGATCTGGTGAGCCAAGGCAGCCTCAATCGCATCGAAGGCAAAGCCCTTCTCAGCGGCCCAGTCACGAAACGTTGAACGGAACCCGTGAACGGTAATGGTGTCGTACTTCATCCGCTTCAGGACCGCCGAGAGGCTCATATCCGACAGCGGCTGACGGTAAAGGCCGGGAAAAACCAGCGGGCAACCATCGAGCCGAGGAAGTTCGGCTAGCAGCGCAAGGCAGGCATCGGACAACGGCACCCGGTGTTCGCGCTTGGCCTTCATGCGCCCAGCCGGAATGGTCCAGAGCGCCTTGTCGAGGTCGATCTCCTCCCAGCGTGCTCCGCGCACTTCGCCCGACCGGGCTGACGTCAGGATCGCAAACTCCAACGCCCTTGCACCAACGCCTTCGCGCAAGCGGAGGTTCATCACGAAGGCAGGTGCGTCCTCCCATGGCAAAGCCGGATGGTGACGCACGGTCCTGACCTTGCTGGTCCGAGGCAGAACCGCATCAAGACCGCCCTTCCAGACCGCCGGATTTTCACCGCTGCGCCAACCGAGCGCCTTGGCGCTGTTCAGCACAGCCTCAACGCGCATGCGCACCCGGCTGGCAGTCTCTGGCTTCACGCTCCAGATCGGCTTGAGGATCGCGGCAACATCTGCAGTCGTGATCTCATCCACCGGCTTGTCGCCGATCTTGGGGTAGACATAGGTCTTGAGCGTGTTGCTCCACTGCTGGATGTGCTTGCCATTGCTCCACCCAGTCTTTTGGTTCGCAACGTGGCTTTCTGCGGCAGCCCGGAACGTAAGCTGCCGCCGCCGCAACTCGAGGTCCGCCGCGCGCTTGGCTGCCTGCTCGGCCTCGCGTTCGGCGTGCCGCTGGGCGAGCGGGTCAACCCCGTTCGCCACATTGGCCCTGAGCCTAGCCGCCAGTGCGCGCGCTTCGGGCGCAGGGAGGCCAACAAGCGAGCCTAGGCCCATTTCGCAGCGCTTGCCGTTAAGCTGGTATCGGAAAATCCAGCTCTTGGCCCCCTTGGGGGTCACATTGAGATAAAGGCCATTACCATCGGCATGCATGCCGGGGCCTGCGGAGACGATCTGGGTATTCTTCAGAGGCATAGAGCTTCCCACCACTTATCCCACCACCGAGCGGCCCATTGTTCCGACCCGGTGACAGATGTTGACGATCAGTGGCGGAAAAATACCGTGGAATTATAGCGTTTTACCAGAGCACCAGCAGACGCCAGCAAACGTCCGTGGATGAGGACTTGGCGGAGCGGGAGGGATTCGAACCCTCGATACGCTTTTGGCGTATACTCACTTTCCAGGCGAGCGCCTTCGACCACTCGGCCACCGCTCCGCATGCACTGGAAGGCGCGGCCCTAACGGCAAGCAACC
Source organism: Novosphingobium fuchskuhlense (assembly GCF_001519075.1). Lineage (GTDB taxonomy): Bacteria > Pseudomonadota > Alphaproteobacteria > Sphingomonadales > Sphingomonadaceae > Novosphingobium > Novosphingobium fuchskuhlense. Next base: position 2,075,368 of record NZ_KQ954244.1, on the reverse strand, counting down.
ACTTCCGCAAGGCCGGGAAGGCTGGCATGAACGCGATTGTGATGAAACACCCGCTTCTGCTTTCTGTCGCCCTGCTGGCCAGTTGCAACGCCGCGCCAGCGCCTGCTCCTACGCCTGCGGCTTCGCCCTCCGCTGCGCCTGCCAAAAATTCTGCGCTCGCGCCGACAGAGATCGTCGCTGCAGCCCCGGCGTCAGATTGGGCGGCCATCGCCCCATCCGATCTCTTGGTGATGGACCTTGCACCGGATGCCAAGGGCGCAGCGCGGCAGGTGGTGATCCAGTTGCTGCCAGCGCCGTTTTCGCAAGGGTGGATCGGCAATATCCGCGCGCTTGCGGGCGCGAAGTGGTGGGACGGCACAGCTGTGAACCGCGTGCAGGACGGCTATGTCGTGCAATGGGGCGATCCGGATGGCGAAGACAAGGCGAAGGCCAAGCCGCTGCCGCCGGGGCTGAAGGTCGTGCCGCAGGAGGAGTATGAGCAACCGCTAGCCCCCAGAGTCGAACTGAAGGTAATGAAATCCTTTGAACAACAGCAATCCAGTGGTGAGTTCGGATCACCACCCGTATTCCATGATGCCCCTGGGCAGGCCCAAGTATTTCTTGCCGGCTTTCCTGTCGGCATGGGAGACAACCGCAAAAGCCAATCGATGTGGGCAATGCACTGCTACGGCACCGTCGGCGTGGGCCGTGACTATCCGCCCGATACCGGCTCGGGCGCAGAGCTTTACGCCGTCATCGGCCAGGCCCCGCGCCAGCTTGATCGCAACATCGCCGTGGTCGGCCGCGTGATCGAGGGGATGGAGCATCTCTCCAGCCTGCCGCGTGGCACCGGCGATATCGGCTTCTACAAGACGGCGGAGGAGCGCACGCCGATCCTGTCCATTCGCATCGGCAGCGAGGTGCCGGGCCTGCCGCGCTACCAGTATCTTTCCACCGAAAGCGCCAGCTTCGCCCGCTATGCCGATGCGCGGGCCAACCGGCGCGATTCGTTCTACATACGCCCGGCTGGCGGGGTGGATATCTGCAACGTTCCGGTGCCGGTGCGGCGGGTGCCGGGGTGATCTAGCGCCCCTCCCCTCAAGGGGAGGGGCTTGCCTGCCCTACCCCAGCCCCAGCGGCTTGTACGCGCCGAAGATCAGCTGTTCGAACACGCCCGTGCCCACCTCGCCCGCGCTCGTCGTCACGCGGCTAACGATCTGGACGTGGAAGTTGTCCATCCGTTTGGGGTCGATGTCCGCCAGCACAATGTCCTCGCGCTCCACCTCGAGCACGCCGTGATACAGGCCATGTCCCCACTTGGGCGAGGTATAGCCGAGGCCGCGCATCTGGAAGCGCTGCAAGGGCTCGAAGGTCAGCGTCAGCGGCTCGTCCCCGCCGATCACCAGCTCCCCGCCGGCTGGCCACAGCGTCCCCGGCTGCAGCGGCGCATCGAGCTTGGCAGACGGCGTCTCGAAGAACCCGTCATGCCCCGCGCTATCGGGCGCGATCACCGCGCGGGTGTTCCACGGCGCGCCATGCGCATCGGCGTTGATATGGAAGAAAACGCTGCGGCTGGGCAGGTTGATCGGCGTCCACTGCCAGAAGAACTGCGGCACCACGCCGTGGCCATGCGGCTGCGTGTCGCTCGTCCCCACCGGGCGCACACCCCAGCTCCTGTCGCGCGTGCCAGCCGTGCCGGGCTTCAGCACCGTACGCACCCCATCGATCTCGACCCAACCGGTGTAGTGGCCGTTCTGCGTCAGGCGCGTGTAGTCCATGAAGGTGCGCGGCCCGATGCGGTGGATGAAGCGGGGCTCCTCGATGGGGAAAGCGCGCCCGGTGAAGACGATCTCGGCGCGGATGCCCTCCCCTTCCACGCTGATGGAAAGCTGCTTGAGCGGCTCTTCCACGCGAATCGCGATGGGCCCGCAGGTCAGGTCCAGCCGCTCCATGTTGAGCTCGCGCGAGGCATGGAGCGAATGCTGCACCCCGTCTCTGATGAAGCAGAAATGCGCATCCGCCACGTTGAGGTGCGGATAGATGCCGAAAGCCGCCGCGAAGAAGTCCGATCCGTCCGGCGCGTAGCCGTTGAAGAAATAGCGGTCGTAGAAATTGCGGTCGGTGCCGGAATAGGCAATCGGCTCGGGCGTCTGGTGCAGCGGAAAATCGTCGCCCTTGGTCAGCATTGTGCATTCTCCATCATGGCATCCAGCGCGCCGATGCTGTCGTGATCGAGCGCGAGTTCGGCAGCACCCCGCGCCATCGAAAGGAAATTGGCATCGCCCCGTTCGGTGCGCACCACGAAGGCCGCGCTGAACACGGCGGTGAACAGGCCGTGCAGCGCCCCGATCCGGTAGCGCCGCAGCATGACATCCTGCGCAATCGGAGCCCCATACCGCGCCATTTCCTCGGCATAGAGCGCCAGCAGGGCCGCCTCGTTGGGCCGGCGTAGGTCGCTGCCGATCCCGCAGCCCATGAAATAGCCCACATCGGTCATCCCGCAGCCGATGGCGCAGGTCTGCCAGTCGACAATGGCGATAGGCTCGGCGCCCCCCGATCCATTTTTGCCACCAACGCCGAACAGCATGTTGTCGAGCCGGAAATCGCCGTGGATCAGGCAGGGCTCCTCGGGCTGGCGGTTCAGCCAGTGCTCCACCCGCCGGTCCAGTTCGTCGCACAGCGCCAGAGCATCAGCTGCCAGCTGGCCGTCATAGCGCTCCCGGAAAATCACATGGGCCTGGTGGTAGAGCCGCCCGATCTCGGCCAGCAGCCCCTCGCGGCCATGGAGCCATTCTGCGCCGAGCACACTGGGATGGCCGGCCGTGGCCGCGTGCAGCGCCGCCGCCTGCCGGATCGCCGCTTCGGCGTCGGCAAGGTCGCAACCCTCGAGCTGGTTGCCGCCCCGCTCGGGGGCAAGGTCCTCGAACAGCAGCACGAAATCGGTGCCATCGGCATTGATCCCGGCCGCGTAGACCTTTGGCGTGCGCACCGCGAGCAGCCCCGCCAGCTCGCGGTAGAAACCCACCTCCTTTACATAGAGCATCATCGCCGCCGCCGTGCCCCGGCTGGTCGGATCGGCTGAGGCAAACTTGCCCGCAAGCGTGGCGGGGGCAGCCGTGGGCCGGTCATAGGCCAGCGTGAAACGCGCGGTATCGCCCACCTGCCCGGTTCCGATGGACTGCCACGACAGCCCCGTAATCCGGGCCTCACCGAGCAGCCCTGCCCGGGCCAATTGCGCTTCGATCCAGCCTGGCGTTACCGCCGCGGCCGTGCTTGGAAATTCGTCCATGCATCACTCTCCGTCGGCGAGACTGGCAGAGAGGCAGGCAGATGGGAAGCAGTTTTAAGCGGGCGATTAAGGAGAAATCGACTAGCCATACGCCCGCCGCCTGCTAAATCTGCTACCCATGCTGACAATCGCCCCGATGACCGCCCAACAGACCCACGAATTCGCGGCGATCTGGATTCCGTGGCTTGAAGGCATGGGCCGGGTGGTCGAGGCTGAGGATGCCGCGATCATGGCCGATCCCGCGAACTACTATCGTGCCAGCGGTGGCGAGGCATTCCTTGCGAGGATCGGTGAGGAAACCGTCGGCGCCGTTGCCGTCAAAGGTCTTGGTGCAAGCGGCTTCGAGTTCTGCAAGCTGGTGGTGACCGAGGCCGCGCGCGGACATGGTGCCGGGCGGGCGCTCGTGCAGACCTGCCTCGAATTCGCGGCCGCGCATGGCGGCCCGGCCCTCTACCTGCAATCTTTCAGGGCGCTCGATGTTGCCCTCGGGCTCTACGAACGCATGGGCTTCGCCGATGCGCCTGCGCCGCCGGGGATGAACGTCCTCGCACGCACACAGATCATCATGGCGAAGCCCGTCTAGGCTTCAGGCGAGACGGCCGAACGCCGCCACACCGGCATAGCGCGCCGACTGGCCCAGCTCTTCCTCAATGCGGATGAGCTGGTTGTATTTGGCGAGCCGGTCCGAACGGGCGAGGCTGCCGGTCTTGATCTGGCCGCAGTTGGTGGCAACCGCGAGGTCGGCAATCGTCGCGTCCTCGGTCTCGCCCGAACGGTGCGACATGACCGCTGTGTAGCCACTCCGCTGCGCGATGCTCACCGCTTCCAGCGTCTCGGTCAGGGTGCCGATCTGGTTGACTTTCACCAGCAGCGAGTTGGCAAGGCCCTTGGCGATGCCCATGGTCAGGCGCTTGGGGTTGGTGACGAAGAGATCGTCGCCCACCAGCTGCACCTTTTTGCCGATCTTGCCCGTCAGCGCCGCCCAGCCCTCGAAATCATCCTCGCTCATGCCGTCCTCGATCGAGCGGATCGGATAGGCGTCGGTCAGCGCGGCAAGGTAGTCGGCCATGGCTTCCGGCGAAAGCGAGAGCCCCTCGCCGCTGATCTCGTACTTGCCATTCTTGAAAAACTCGGTCGCCGCGCAATCGAGCGCGAGCACGATGTCGGTGCCCGGCTTGAACCCGGCCTGCTCGATCGAGGCCATCACGAAATCGAGCGCATCGCGCGTGCTGGCAATGTTCGGCGCAAAACCGCCCTCATCGCCCACGCCGGTCGCGAGGCCCTTCTGGTGCAGCGCCTTCTTCAGCGTGTGGAACACTTCCGCACCCCACCGCACCGCTTCGGCGAGCGTCGGCGCGCCGACGGGCATGATCATGAATTCCTGGAAGTCGATCGGGTTGTCGGCATGTTCGCCGCCGTTGATGATGTTCATCATCGGCACCGGCAGCAGGTGCGCCGAAACCCCGCCGACATAGCTGTAGAGCGGCAGGCCCCGCGCATCCGCCGCCGCCTTCGCCACGGCAAGGCTGGTGCCGAGTATGGCGTTGGCGCCGAGGCGGCCCTTGTTCTCGGTGCCGTCGAGCGCGATCATCGCCTGATCGATGTCGCGCTGATCCTCGGCGTCCATGTCGACCAGAACGCCTGCAATCTCGCCGTTCACCGCGCCGACGGCCTGCAGCACGCCCTTGCCGAGGAAACGCCCCTTGTCGCCGTCGCGCAATTCGACCGCCTCATGCGCGCCGGTCGATGCGCCCGAGGGCACCGCTGCGCGACCGAACGAGCCATCCTCCAGCAGCACATCGACTTCGACGGTCGGGTTGCCCCGGCTGTCGAGGATCTCGCGGGCGTGAATGTCGATGATCGCGGTCATGATCGCTTCCTCGTCTGGTGGTCTATCGTTTGATGGCTTCCAAGCGGGCCCTATCGGCGCAGGGCCCGCGATACAAGTGCGCCTAGCTATGCGTGATCGGTCTGGTGGCCGGCTCGGTGGCCTCCTGGATGCGGCAAAAGCCCCCCGCGCGCCTTTCGCACCTGCGGCATTTGGGCTAGAACTGCATGCAACGTCAGAATCGCCTCCGCGAAAGGACCCGCACCATGGCCGATACCCCCGACAACGCGGCTCCCGAAGCCGCCCCCGAGACCACGGGCAAGCCCAAGACCCGCAAGAAAGCGGCCCTCAAGGTCGTCGAGACGGCTGCCGAAGCGGTCGCCGAGGCCGTGCCGGCCGAAATCGCCCAGATCGAGGAAACCGCGGCCGATGCCGCCGTTGCCGTCACCAGCCGTTTCGGCAAGGCCATCGAGGATGCCAAGGCCAGCGCCGCCAGCCTCACCGGCGAAGCGCGCGAACGCACCGCCGCGCTGACCGAAACCGTCACCGCAACCGCCAGCGAAGTGACCGAAAAGGCCAGTGAATATGCCGAGCAGGCCAAGGTCGTCGCGCTTGATCTCGCTCGCCAGGGCAAAGGCAAGGCCACCGCTGCGCTCTCCACCATCGGCGAGACGATCGAGAGCAACGCCGGCGTGATCGACGAAAAACTCGGCGTCCAATACGGCGACTATGCCCGGGGCGCGGCGCACACCCTCCAGTCGACGGCTGCCAGCCTCGAGGCCAAGGACATTCCCGAGATCGGCGAGGACATCGTGACCTTCGTGAAGACGAGCCCGGTCAAGGCGCTCGGGATCGCGGCCGTCACCGGGTTCGTCCTCTCGCGCTTCCTGCGCCGCAAGCCCGCGCCTGCACAAAGCGCTGACACCACGGAAGCCTGACCCCAGCGCGTGATCGAGAACAAGGTCCAGACCGAAGAAGGCCCGGAGGCCGAGGAGGATACCCTTCTCGGCGGCGCGCGTGCGCTGCTCGAGGATGGCCAGTCGCTGCTGACGGCCGAACTCGAATTCCAGAAAGCGCGCGCCGGCTTTGTGCTGGGCCGCGCCAAGAGCATCCTCGCGCTTGCCGCGCTCGCGCTGGCGCTGCTGTTCTTCGCGCTCATGGCGCTCGTCATGGGCCTGCTGCTCGCGCTCGCACCGCTGGTCGGACCGTGGGGCGCGCTCGCGATTGTTGTCCTGGGCCTCCTCGCGCTCACCGGCCTGTGCCTGCTCGGCGTCCTCGGCCGCGTCCGCGCCGTCACCCGCGCGCTCAAGGGACGGAGTGACGCGACATGAGCGAGGAGGCGCTGCAGGAAGCCCGCACCCGGCGCGCCGAGGCCTGGGCGCGCTTCAATGGCCGCAAGCAGGCGCTGCGGGAAGGTCTTGCCGAACAACCCATCCCGACGCGTATCAAGAACGCGGCAATGGACCATGTGATAGACGCCGTGGACGAAGCCAAGGCGGTCGCGAAGGACAATCTTCCTGTCATCGGCGGCACGCTGGCACTCCTCGCCGCATGGTTCTTCCGCCGCCCCCTGATCACCCTGATCAAACACCGCTTCGCCCCCGCAGCCGAAGCGGACGAGGACGCAGCATGACCGATAGCGAAACGCCGCCGCCCGAATCCCCCGAAGCCCCCACCGATCCGCTGGGCAAGGTGAAAGGGTTCGTGGAGGAACATCCCGTCGCCATGGTTGCCGGCGGCATCCTGCTGGGTGCGCTGGTGGCCGGCGCGATGTCCCGCAGCAGCAAAAGCGTCTCCGGCGGCGTTACCGGTGATCGGGCGACCCGCAAGGGAACGCTGGCCCGCCTGTCCCTGCCCCGCCGCGCGGCCGATCTCGCGGCCATGGGCCTCGAACTTGCCGCCGCTTATGCCGCGGGCGCCGCGGGCGAGAAGGCCGCCACCCCTGCCGGTGAAGCCGAAGCCGAAGCCGAAACCGAAGCGAAGGCCGAAGCACCTGCCAAGACGGACACGTCGCGCCTTCCGGCGCTGGCCGGCAAGGCGCTGCGCACGCTTGCTCCCGTCATAACCCGCCACCTGCCGGGCAAAAAGGCGGATTAACAGCGCTTTCCGTAGTGGCCGGGGCTTGCGCCGCCCTGTTCATTTTGCCAGTGGCTTGGCTCCTCCCCAAGGAAACGGACAAGCCAGCCATGCAGAAACTGCACCTCGTCATGGGCGGCCGGGTCAAGGACCCGCAGCACCTCGAGTTTACCGACCTCAACGCGATCGATCTCGTCGGCGTCTACCCCGACTATGCCAGCGCCGAAGAAGCCTGGCGCAGCTGCGCCCAGCGCACCGTGGACGATGCCGAAATGCGCTACGTTGTGGTCCACCTCCACCGCCTGCTCGAGCCGGAGCTGCAAAAACCGGCCTGAGGCGCGCAACGAAAAAGGCCGGGGATCACACCCCGGCCTTTTTTCCTCTCAGGCCTGCCTGAAGGGCAACCGCCTCAGATGAACTCGATCTTTTCGACGACGTAGAACCGGTCGCCCGAAGGCACCGTCACTTCGATCTCGTCGTCCACGCGGCGGCCGATCAGCGCCCGGCCCAGCGGCGAGTTGTAGCTGATCCGCCCGCGCTTCGCGTCCGCCTCGGCCTGGCCGACGATCTGATAGCGCACCGGCTTGTCGGCATCGTCGAGCAGCGTGACGGTCGCGCCGAACACGATACGGTCGCCCGAAAGCGTCGTCGGATCGATGATCTGCGCGCGGCTGAGCTTGTCCTCGAGGTCGCTGATCGTGGCCTCGACCTGCCCCTGCCGCTCCTTGGCGGCATGATATTCGGCATTTTCGGAAAGATCGCCGTGCGCGCGGGCTTCCTCGATCGCATCCACGATCAGGGGGCGTTCCTCGCGCAGCGCCTTCAGCTCGGCCATCAGCTTCTCGTAGCCTTCGGCCAGCATCGGCAGCTTTTCAACACTTGCCATCCCTAGTCCTTCTTGTCTTTCAATCCCTTGGCCAAACCGGGCCAGGGGAAAACCGTTCCTCCCCGGTCAGCTTCGCGGCTGATCCGGGCTCAAAGTGCCGCGATGACGGGGATCACGTGGAAGGCTGATAGTAATCCTGCAACGAGCGTACCGCAAGTTCGGCGCTGCGCAGTGCCTCGATGGCCCCCGCAGCGGCGACCGAAGCCGCCGCCGTGGTGAAGTAGGGCACCTTGCCATAGAGCGCCGAGCCGCGGATCGATTGCGAGTCCTTGTGGCTCTGCCAGCCTTCGGTGGTGTTGAAGATCAGCGCGATCTCGCCGTCGATGATCCGGTCGACGATGTGCGGCCGCCCTTCCGCCACCTTGTTCACCCGTTCCACCTTCACGCCGGCCGCGGTCAGGAACGTCGCCGTCCCGCCCGTCGCCACGATGCGGAAGCCTTGCCCCACGAGCTTCTGCACCGCCGGCAGGATCACAGGCTTGTCGCCATCCTTGACCGATACAAACACCGTACCCGTCTGCGGCAGCACCATGCCTGCGCCCAGCTGCGCCTTGGCAAAGGCCATCGCGAAGCCGCTGTCGATGCCCATGACCTCGCCGGTCGATTTCATCTCGGGCGACAGCACCGGATCGACGCCGGGGAAGCGCGCGAACGGGAACACCGCTTCCTTGACCGCCATGTAAGGCACATCGCGCTTGATCGGAGGCAGATTCTGCAGCTTCTCGCCCGCCATGATCCGCGCGGCGTACTTGGCAATCGGCTGGCCGATGGCCTTCGCCACGAAAGGCACCGTGCGGCTGGCGCGCGGGTTCACCTCGATGAGGTAGACCTCGCCGTCCTTCACCGCGAACTGGATGTTCATGAGGCCGCGCACGCCCAGTGCCTTGGCAAGCAGCACCGCCTGCCGCTCCATCTCGGCAATGATCTCGGCCGGCAGACTGTAGGGTGGCAAGGTGCAGGCGCTGTCGCCCGAATGGATGCCCGCTTCCTCAATATGCTGCATCACGCCCGCCACGACGACGTCGTCGCCATCGGCCAGCGCATCGACGTCGCACTCGATCGCATCGCGCAAGTACTGGTCGATCAGGACCGGGCTGTCGCCCGAGACCTTCACCGCGGTTGCGATATAGTCGTCGAGCTGCGCCTGGCTGTCGACGATTTCCATCGCGCGTCCGCCCAGCACGTAGCTCGGCCGGATCAGCACCGGATAGCCGATGCGGTCCGCCACCGCGACCGCTTCGTCGCGGCTGCGCGCCATGCCGCCGAGCGGCTGGCGCAGGCCCAGCTTCTCGACCAGACGGTTGAACCGCTCGCGGTCCTCAGCGAGATCGATCGCATCGGGCGACGTGCCGAGGATGGGAATGCCCGCATCCTCCAGCGCCTGCGCCAGCTTGAGCGGCGTCTGCCCGCCGAACTGCACGATCACACCCACCAGCGTGCCGTTGGCCTTCTCGGCCTCCAGCACTTCCAGCACGTCCTCGGCGGTCAGCGGCTCGAAATAGAGCCGGTCCGACGTGTCGTAGTCGGTCGAGACGGTCTCGGGGTTGCAGTTGATCATGATCGTCTCGAACCCGGCACCGGCCTCGCCGCTCGCGGGGTCCGTCTCACCCAGCGCGAAGCAGGCATGGCAGCAGCAGTAGTCGAACTCGATGCCCTGCCCGATGCGGTTGGGCCCGCCGCCCAGGATCACGATCTTCTTGCGGTCGGTCGGCGCGGCCTCGCTCTCGGGCTCGCCGAACAGGCCGCTTTCATAGGTCGAGTACATGTAGGGCGTCACCGCCTCGAACTCGGCCGCGCAGCTGTCGATGCGCTTGAACACCGGGCGCACGCCAAGCTTGTGGCGCAGCGCGCGCACTTCTTCCTCGCTCGTCGCCCCCGCCATGGCGTTCAGCACGTCGTGGATCAGGCCGGAGCGGCGCGCCTGCGTCTCGCCCATGCCACCCGCCACGCCGACCGAACGCACCGCCAGCGTCGCCAGCCGCTTGTCCGAAAAGCCCATGGACTTCAAACGCCGCAGCCCCGCCGCATCGATGGGCAGGCCTTCCGCCGTGATCTTCGTTTCTTCGGCGATGATCGCCGCGATCTGGCGCAGGAACCACGGCTCGTACTTGGTGACCGCCTGCACGTCCTCGATGCTCAGGCCCTCGCGGAAGGCCTGCCCGATCACCAGCAGCCGCTCCGGCGTCGCCCGGCTCAGCGCGGCGACGATCTGATCACGCGTCGCGCCTTCCAGCTCGACCACGCGGTTGAAGCCATCGAGACCCGTTTCCAGTCCGCGCAGCGCCTTCTGCATCGATTCCTGAAAATTGCGACCGATCGCCATGACTTCGCCGACGGACTTCATGGCGGTTCCGAGCAGCGGCTCCGCGCCCTTGAACTTCTCGAAGGCAAAGCGCGGGATCTTGGTGACCACATAATCCAGCGTCGGCTCGAACGCCGCCGGGGTCGCCCCCGTGATGTCGTTCATGATCTCGTCGAGCGTGTAGCCCACGGCGAGCTTCGCCGCGACCTTGGCGATCGGGAAGCCGGTGGCCTTCGATGCCAGCGCCGAGGAACGCGAGACGCGCGGGTTCATCTCGATCACGATCAGCCGCCCGTCCTTCGGATTGACCGCGAACTGCACGTTGGAACCGCCTGTTTCAACGCCGATTTCCCGCAAGACCGCGATCGATGCGTTGCGCATGATCTGGTATTCCTTGTCGGTCAGCGTCAGCGCCGGGGCGACGGTAATGGAATCGCCGGTGTGGACGCCCATCGGATCGACGTTCTCGATCGAGCAGATGATGATGGCGTTGTCGTGCTTGTCGCGCACGACTTCCATCTCGTACTCTTTCCAGCCGAGCAGCGATTCCTCGATCAGCACTTCGGTGGTCGGCGAGGCTTCCAGCCCGCCGCGCACGATCTTGACGAACTCATCCTTGTTGTAGGCGATCCCGCCGCCGGTGCCGCCCATGGTGAAGCTCGGCCGGATGATCGAGGGCAGCCCGGTGCGCTCGAGCACCGCGAGCGCTTCCTCCACCGTATGTGCGATGCCGGAACGGGCGGATTCCAGCCCGATCTTGTCCATCGCATCGCGGAACTTCATGCGATCCTCGGCCTTGTCGATAGCCTCGGCGTCCGCGCCGATCATCACGCAGCCGTACTTCTCCAGCGTCCCATCGCGCGCGAGCGCGAGCGCCGTGTTCAGCGCGGTCTGCCCGCCCATCGTCGGCAGCACCGCATCGGGGCGCTCCTTCTCGATGATCCTGGCGACGACCTCGGGCGTGATCGGCTCGACATAGGTCGCGTGCGCCATGTCCGGATCGGTCATGATCGTCGCGGGGTTCGAGTTGACCAGGATGATCCGGTAACCCTCTTCCTTGAGCGCCTTCACCGCCTGCGTGCCCGAATAATCGAACTCGCAAGCCTGGCCGATGATGATCGGCCCGGCGCCGATGATCAGGATCGAGGAGATGTCAGTGCGTTTGGGCATTACTTTACCGCCGATTCAGGAGCGAGAATAGATTCGAACTCAAAATGCCCCAGCTTCCCATCAGTGATTTTCTGACGAACCAACGCTGCGGTTATGGGTCCAGTCCCCTCAGTGAAGAGGATCATTAATTCGATACGACCGTCCGGCGTTTTGGGCCGCGCCGCTTTTACACCAAGCGATGACAATGGTCCGAGGTTTGCTTCAAGTGCGGCAATATCATCTGCCGTCCCGAAGGTTATATAGCCAAGCAGTCGCATCGCATCGCCGGACTGAGTTTGAATGGCGACCCCCGGCTTTGCGAAAGCAAACTCTGGCGCAACCAACAGACCGGCCAAGGCCATCAGGAAATGCGCTGTACTCACCCCAGCATCCCCACAAACTTCTCGAACAGATAGAAACTGTCCTGCGGCCCCGGGCTGGCCTCAGGGTGATACTGCACCCCGAAGGCCTTCTTGCCGACAACCGAAATCCCGCAGTTCGAGCCATCGAACAGCGAGACATGCGTCTCCTCCACGCCCTCGGGCAGCGCCGAGTTGTCCACCGCAAAGCCGTGGTTCATCGAAGTGATCTCGACCACGCCGTCGGCATGGCGCTTCACCGGATGGTTCGCGCCGCGATGGCCCTGGTGCATCTTGATCGTCTTCGCGCCCGCCGCGAGGCCTAGCATCTGGTGGCCGAGGCAGATGCCGAAGACCGGAATGTCGCGCTCCAGCAGGCCCTGGATCACCGGCACGGCATAGACGCCCGTCGCCGCGGGATCGCCCGGCCCGTTCGAGAGGAACACGCCCGCGGGCTTGAGCGCCAGCACCGTCTCCAGCGAAGTCTCGGCGGGAACCACCGTCACTTGCGCCCCGGCGCGTACCAGATTGCGGAAGATGTTGTCCTTCGCGCCATAGTCGATCGCCACCACATGCGGGCGCGGATCGTGCGGCGAGCGGGCATAGCCCTGCCCCAGCCGCCAGACGCCGCCTTCCCACTCGCCCTGCTCGTCGCGGCTCACCACGCGGGCGAGGTCCATGCCTTCAAGGCCGGGCCAGGCCTGCGCCTCGGCCAGCAGCGCCGGAATGTCGAAATTGCCATCGGGATCGTGCGCGATCACCGCATTGGGCGCGCCGGAGACGCGGATCCGCCGCGTCAACGCGCGGGTATCGATGCCGGAAAGGCCGATCTTGCCGCGCGCTGCGAGCCAGGCCTGCAGCGGCTCGGTGCTGCGGAAATTTGCCGGGTCGGTCACATCCTCGCGCACGACAAGGCCGATGGCGCCGGGCACGTCGTGGCTTTCCATGTCCTCGGGGTTCGTGCCCACGTTGCCGATATGCGGGAACGTGAAGGTTACGACCTGACCGGCATAGGAGGGGTCAGTCAGCACTTCCTGATAGCCCGTCATCGCGGTGTTGAAGCACACCTCGCCCACCGCCTTGCCCGCCGCGCCGAAACCGCGTCCCCATGCCACGGAGCCGTCCGCAAAAACGAGAACGCCGGTCGCGCCGGCCGGTTTTGGCGCATGGGTGTGGGCGGGGTCGGCCATGATTTGGGGCGCTCCGTTGGCAAGGGTCTGGCGATGTCGCTAAGGCTCGGTCGCTAGGCCCCTCGCCCCTTGCCGTCAACCTAGCGAAGGCAGAAAGTTTCGCCTAAGTGACAGCCTTTCGCCCCGCATGCGGGCGCTCCATCCACAGGAATACGAATCCCATGATCCGCGATACGATCAAGGCCGCCCAGATCAGCGCCATGAAATCCGGCGACAAGGCCCGCCTCGCCGCCGTCCGCCTCATCCTTGCCAAGCTCAAGGACAAGGACATCGAGCTGCGCACCGCTTCGGCCGTACCAGATGATGATGTTCTGGTGGTAGATGTCCTGCAGAAAATGGCCAAACAGCGCCGCGAATCGATCACGCTCTATCTGGAAGGCGGCCGCCAGGAGCTCGCCGATATCGAGCAGGCCGAACTCGTCGTGATCGAGGAGTTCCTCCCGCAGCAGCTCGGCGAAGACGAAGTGAAGGCCGCGATCGAGGCGATCAAGTCCGAACTCGGCGCCACCTCGATGAAGGACATGGGCAAGGTGGTCGCCGCACTCAAGGCCCGCCACGGCAGCCAGCTCGACATGAGCAAGGCGAGTGGCCTGGTGAAGGCGGCGCTCAGCTGAAACCCCGGTGAGCCTCACCCCCCAATGGCTCGATGAACTGCGCGCCCGCGTTTCGCTCTCGGCGCTGATCGGGCGCAGCGTGCGCGTCCAGAAGGCGGGGCGCGAGTTCAAGGCCTGCTGCCCGTTCCACAACGAGAAGACACCCAGCTTCACGATCAACGACGAGAAGGGCTTCTACCACTGCTTCGGCTGCGGCGCGCATGGCGATGCCATCCGCTGGATGACCGACCATCAGGGCCTCCCGTTCCTCGATGCGGTGAAGGAACTCGCCGCCAGCGCGGGGATGGAAGTCCCCGCGCCCGATCCGCGGGCAGCAAGGCGCGCCGAGGAAGCCAAGTCCCTGCATGACGTCATGGCGGCAGCGCAGGCGTTCTTCGTGAAAAGCCTCGCCGAGGATCAGGGCGCGCAGGCCCGCGCCTACCTCGCCTCGCGCGGATTTCCGGCCCATGTCGTCAAGGAATTCGGCTTCGGCTACGCGCCGGACAGCCGCACCGCGCTGAAGGAGGCGCTCGCCCAGTTCCCCGATGCCATGCTGATCGAGGCAGGCCTGCGCATCGTCGTCGAAGGCCGCGATCCCTACGACCGGTTCCGCGGACGCCTCATGCTCCCCATCTGCGATCCGCGCGGACGGGTCATCGCGTTCGGCGGGCGCATCCTCGACAAGACCAAGACGGACGCGCCCAAGTATCTGAACTCGCCCGATACCCCGCTGTTTGACAAGGGCCGCACGGTCTACAACCTCCACCGCGCCTCCCCCGCCTCGCGCCAGTCGGGCCGGGTCGTCGTGGTCGAAGGCTATATGGACGTCGTCGCCCTCGCCGCCGCCGGGATTGGCGAGGCGGTGGCACCGCTCGGCACCGCGCTTACCGAAGACCAGATCGAGCGGCTCTGGCGCATGGTGGAGACACCGGTGCTGTGCTTCGATGGCGACGCCGCCGGCCAGCGCGCCGCCACGCGCGCCATTGTCCGCGCGCTGCCACTGCTGCGCCCCGGCCATTCGCTGCGCATCGCCGTGCTTCCCGCCGGGCTCGATCCCGACGACCTCATCAAGCAGCAAGGCACCGCTGCAATGGAAGCCGTGCTGTCGGCCGCGCGCCCGATGGTCGATGTGCTGTGGGATATCGAGCGCGCCGCAGCCCCCGTGGCGACCCCCGAGGACAAGGCCGGTCTCAAGGCCCGCCTCATGGCCCATGTCGAGACGATCGGCGATGGCGACATAAAGGGCCTCTATCGCCGTGAACTGCTCGACCGGTTCGGCGAACTCGCCTACCCGCAGCGTGAGCGCCCAGCGTTCCAGCCTGCACCGCGCGGGTCAGCCCCCGGCCGCAAGGGCCCATGGCAGCCCGCCCCGCCTCCGCTTTCTGCCGCCGTTACCGCGCGGATGCAGGCCGTGGGCGAAGGCCGGCCGCTCCTCGCCGCCGTCCTCGCCGGCCTCATCCGGCAGCCGCAGCAGATCGCGCGCCATGCCGAAACGCTCGCCCGGCTCGAAGTGTCCGATCCCGCCCTTGCCGCCCTGCTCGATGCCCTCATCGATATGGTCCAGAGCGGTGCCGGCCCTGCCACGCAGCCGCTTGAAAGCACCGACGTTCTTCCCATATTGGCAAAGCGGGGCCTCAGGGCACCGACGGCGGACGACTACGCCGGAATGCGATTCGGTTTTCTGGATGGCAAGGCACCCGATGCGGCGGAGGAACTCGCCGAAGCGGTGGACCTGCTTACCGGGCTGCCGGCCGTCGAAGCTGCGCTGGCCGAGGCCACGCGCCGGCATGAGGCGGAGTTTTCCGACCAAACATTCGCTGAACAGCAACGTTTGCTGCAACGAAGGCTGGCGCTGCTGGCCCGGTTGGGGCAAATGGGCCGCACCCGCGCGGGATTGGGCTAGCCTTGTCTGGGTTACCCTTGGCGCAGAGAGATGGTACCGGGAATAGATGGCTTCCACCGACACGACTGACACCGGCGATGCACCGCTGATCGATCTCAACGATGCTTCCATCCGCAAGCTGATTGCCCGCGCCAAGCGGCGTGGCATCATCACGGTGGACGAACTCAACGAGGCGCTGCCGCAGGACCAGATGTCCGCCGACCAGATCGAGGACATCATGGCCGCGATCTCGGAGATGGGCGTCAACATCGTCGAGAGCGACGAGGACGCCGTCGATCCCGAGGACAAGAGCAGTGACGAGGAAGTCGAGGATCAGGATCCGGTCGACGAACGCCCTGACCTTGTTTCCAAGCGGAAGGAAACGGTCGAACGCACCGATGATCCGGTGCGCATGTACTTGCGCGAAATGGGCGCGGTCGAACTGCTCAGCCGCGAGGGCGAAATCGCCATCGCCAAGCGCATCGAGGCCGGCCGCGACACCATGATCCTGGGCCTTTGCGAGAGCCCGATCACCTTCCACGCCATCATCCAGTGGTCCGAGGCACTCAACGCCGGCGAGATGCAGCTGCGCGAGATCCTCGATCTCGACGCGATGCTCTCGAAGGAACCGCAGCCGGAAAACCTCTCCGAAGACGGCGAGGAAGCCGGTGACGGTGAAATCAGCGAGGCTACCGCTGGCCCGTCCTTCAAGGAAGAAGAGGACGTCGAGGAAGAAGAGGCCGCCGAGGACGAGGACGACGAGCTCACCGAACGCCGCGCCAAGCGCCCGGCCGAGGAAGAGGAAGAGGACAACACCCTCAGCCTCGCGCAGATGGAAGCGCAGCTCAAGCCGGAAGCGCTCGAGAAGTTCGCCCACATCACCAGCCTGTTCCGCACCTTTGAAAAGGTGCAGGCCGAGCGTCTGAACGCGCTCGGCGCCGGCAACGATTTCCCCGCCGCCAAGGAACAGCAGTACCAGCAGCTGCGCGAGGATCTCACCGCGCAGGTCGAAAGCGTGCAGTTCCACGCGACCAAGATCGAATATCTGGTCGACAACCTCTACGCCTTCAACCGCCGCCTGACGACGCTGGGCGGCCAGATGCTGCGCCTGGCCGAGCGCCACAAGGTGCCGCGCAAGGACTTCCTCGATCACTACGTCGGGCGCGAGCTCGATGAAGGCTGGCTGCAGACGCTCGCGAACCGCGACAAGAAGTGGGCCGCCTTCGCCACCAACGAGGCCGAACCGGTCGAGCGCATCCGCGCCGAGATCGCCGATATCGCGGCCGCCACCGGCATGTCGCTGGGCGAGTTCCGCCGCATCGTGAACATGGTCCAGAAGGGCGAGCGCGAGGCGCGCATCGCCAAGAAGGAAATGGTCGAGGCCAACCTGCGCCTCGTGATCTCGATCGCCAAGAAGTACACCAACCGCGGCCTGCAGTTCCTGGATCTCATTCAGGAGGGCAACATCGGCCTGATGAAGGCGGTCGACAAGTTCGAGTACCGCCGCGGCTACAAGTTCAGCACCTACGCCACGTGGTGGATCCGGCAGGCGATCACCCGCTCGATCGCCGATCAGGCGCGCACGATCCGCATCCCGGTCCACATGATCGAGACGATCAACAAGCTGGTGCGCACCAGCCGCCAGTTCCTGCACGAGCAGGGCCGCGAGCCGACGCCGGAGGAAATGGCCGAGCGCCTTTCGATGCCGCTCGAAAAGGTCCGCAAGGTGATGAAGATCGCCAAGGAGCCGATCTCCCTCGAAACGCCGATCGGCGACGAGGAAGACAGCCACCTCGGCGATTTCATCGAGGACAAGAACGCGGTGATCCCGGTGGACGCGGCCATTCAGGCCAACCTCAAGGAAACCGTCACCCGCGTCCTCGCCAGCCTCACCCCGCGCGAGGAACGCGTGCTGCGCATGCGCTTCGGCATCGGCATGAACACCGATCATACGCTGGAAGAAGTCGGCCAGCAGTTCTCGGTCACCCGCGAACGCATCCGCCAGATCGAAGCCAAGGCGCTGAGGAAGCTGAAGCACCCGAGCCGGTCACGGAAAATGCGCTCGTTCCTGGATCAGTAAGGCTGGCCATCAAGCCGGAACAACAAGGGCTCCGCTGCGGCGGGGCCCTTTTCGTTTGGAGTCATCCGTTAAACCTGCTGAGCGAATAGCGCAGACGCCGGTTGAAACTCACTGCGCAATCAAACAGAACGACGAGATGACCATCTCACAAGATTATGCCCAGCTTATTTCCAGCCAGTTGCCTCTTATGAAGAGCGGCACTTTGCGGATTTGGGGCGAATGGTTTGGACGGCCCCACGACAATATTCACTTTATTGTCGGGGCGGAGGCTGACGTAGACAGGCTCATTCTCATGTTCAATGAGGGTGAAACGCTCACAGTCTATTCCCCCGAGCAGGGCAGATTTTCAGAGGGTGTTTTTTCGATTTGGTTCGCCACCAGGGTCCGATGGGAGTGGTATTACTACGGGAGGGAGCATTCAGCCGCTAGTCTGCATTTTCTCGATTATCAGCTTTGTGTGGAAAGTTTGGCACTTCAAACCAATTGGCGATATGCCAAGCTCTCTGGTCAGAAGCCTAACGGCCCCGCAGTTGAGCTTGTGTGACTTTACGCCCCCCTCACCCCACCCGATAAACCGCCAGCCGCACCGTATTCCCCACCTTGCCGCCATCGGCGACATAGATCGAGCGCGCCACCCACGCGTAGTCGGGATGCCCGCTGTCCAGCCGGATCGCGGTGCGCATGTAGTATTCCGAAGGCGGCACCACTTCCCCTGCCACGATCCGCGCGGCCACTTCCGGGGAAGCATGGCGGATGCCCTGGCTCACCACTTCGATCACCGCGCCGTCGTCCGTTTCAATGGCATAGCGCGCGTCCAGTTGCGCCACGCCGCCCGCCTGCACCGTCTGCCAATCCGCGCCGACGTTCAGGATGCGGCCGTTGATCCGCGCGCCCGTCGCCGTGCCGCCGACAATCGGAATGATCCGCCGCGTGCCCGCAAGCGCTTCGCCCATTTCGTGCGGCGGCGAAAGCTCGACCACCAGATCGCAGATGTGTTCCAGCGCGATGCTCATGCCAGCACCCTCGCCCCAGCCGGGATCGTCGGCGGCGCAGCGTTGAGCTGCTCTTTCGCGAAGCCCGCCGCCTTCTGGTAGGCCAGCATGAAGGCCGCGCGCTCCTCCGCCGAGATCACCGCGTCGATATCGTCGAACTGCCCGCCGCAGCGCTCGTCGACCATGTTGAGCAGGCCGAACGGACCCGCCCCCCGGTTGCGCATCGCCACCGCGCTGATCGGGGCGCACAATTCGGCATCGAATGCCGCGAGCGCCCCTGCGGTCACCCCCTGCCGCGTCATGATCCGCCCCAGCACCCGCGCATCGATGATCGCTTGCGAAGCGCCGTTGGAGCCTGTCGGATACATCGGATGCGCCGCATCGCCGATCAGCAGCACCGGCCCATCCGCCCATGTCGGCAGCGGATCGCGGTCGATCATCGGGTTTTCGTAGGCCACGTCCGATCCCGCCAGCAGCGCCGGCAGATCGAGCCAGTCGTAGACGAACCCCGCAAACTCATGCGCAAATTCGGGCAGCGCCACCGGTCGGAACCAGCCCGATTTCGACCAGTCGTGGTCCGCATCGAAGGTCTGCTCGGCAATCCAGTTGATATCGGCAAGGCCGTCCGCATCCGGGTGCGAGATCGGATAGAGCACCACGCGGTGACGGCTCGTGCCCAGACCCACGAACGAGGACCCGCTGCGGATCGGACGCGCCCTTGCCGTGCCGCGCCACATGATCGTCCCGCCCCAATGAATCGGCGGCTGAGCGGGGTGCATCTGCGCGCGGATCGCCGAATGGATGCCATCAGCGCCAATCAGAAGCTTGGCGACAAGCTCTTCGCGCCCGCCGTCCGCACGCTCGACCAGCGCCGTCACGCCGCCATCCGCGTCCTTGCGATAGCCCGAAACCCGGCATCCCAGCCGCACCGCATCCGGCCCCAGCCGCTCCAGCACCGTCCGGTAGAGCAGCATATGGAACTGCCCCCGGTGCACCGCATACTGGTGCCACCGATATCCGGCGAGCTTCCCGCGCGGCTCGGCATAGATGTCCTTGCCGTTCAGCCCCACCAGCGCCCACTCGCGCGCCGGAATGCCGACAGCGTCCAGTTCCGCCTCGCCGATGCCAAGGTCCTCCAGCTCGCGCACCGCATTGGGCTGGAGGTTGATCCCCACCCCCAGCGGTTTGAGCTCGCGCACGCTTTCCAGCACCGTGCAGGGCACGCCGATCTGGTGCAACGTCAGCGCCAGCACCAGCCCGCCGATCCCGCCGCCGGCAATCAAGACCTCGTTCTGGGCCATCGCACTTTCCGAATGTTATGTTCCATAGCGCCGCTACAGGCGCGGCGGTCGCGTTGCAACGCCGCTCACTTGTCTGCGCTATAGACCGGCACCGTATCGGCCAGCGGATCGAGCCGTACTGTCAGCGCGGTCCCGATTGCGATCACCAGCAGCACCGCCGCCGCAGTCCGCGCTGTCCTTGGGCGAAGCCCCTCCCACAGCGGCAACACGGCAAGACTTCCCATCGCCAGCGGCAAAACGGCAGCCACCGGCAACCCCGGCCCAACGCCCTGCATCACCTGATGGCCGAGCGAAAGCATGTAGCCCAGGATCACCGCGCCCGAAATCATGGCCCCAACCCGCGATTTCGCATCATCCTTGCGCACCGCCGCAATCGCCTCTGCCGTAAACATCATGGGCAGTACGACAATGTATCCTGCCGTCGGTGCGAACACCTGAAGGACCAGCCCCAGCACGAAAAGGGGCAGCGCCGCGCCTGCCATTTCCGCAGGCATCGGTTTGCGCGTACCCACGGTGAGCAGGAAGGCCGCCAGCCCGCCGCACAGCGCCATCACTTCCAGCCGCGGAATGGCCGCCAATCGGTCGTAATAGTTGGCCTGGTCCGGTGTGAGACTGATCCGGTTCACGGCCCAGAGCACCAGACCGGCCAGCACGATCAGCGCCAGCATCCGCCCTGCCCCAACAGCCAAGGTCTTCACGTCGCTGCCGTGACGCGCACTCTGCACGAGCCTCACTGCCGCATAGGCGATCATCAGCCACCCAACCCACACCGGATAGACCAGCAGGCCGAGGCCGAACACGTCGAAGAACACCACATCCGCCGCCTTGCCCGGCAGCGGCTCCGCCCGCAGCAGCGCGCGCGTCAGATCGAGCACTTGCGCGCCCATATCCTGCAGCGCGCCCTGATCGAGCGCTTCGGGTGTTGCCTTGGGCGAGTGGTAGAGCCACGGGCGTCCGATGAAGGCGAAGTTGTAGCCGGTGTAAGGTCCGTCGCGCGCCTCGGTCAGATCGGTGTCGTTGGGCAGCACCTTGTAGATATAGACCGCGAGGCTTGAGCCCGCGGGCCGCTGGATAGCCCCCGCTGCCCGCGCAATGGCCGCGCCGTTGTCCGCCGAAGTCTCGAACAGCGTCGTCCGCCCCCCGCCCCCGCGCGCCTCGACGTTGATCACCGCGCCGACATGCGCGCGCAAAGGATCCGCCGTGAAAAAGTGATGCGCCCCGTCGAGCCCCAGTTCCTCGCCATCGGTGATCAGCACGATGAGATCACGCGCCGGCGCCCCCCCGGCCTTTAACGCCCGCACCGTTTCCAGCAGGGCCGCAACGCCCGCGGTATCGTCCGCCGCGCCGGGCGATCCGCCAACCGTATCGTGGTGCGCCATCAGCAGGACCGCTGGCAGGCTGCGGTCCGTGCCCGGCAGCACGCCGATCACGTTGGTCAGCGTGGGCGCAAAGTCCTTTTTCCCGCTCCACCAAACCAGCCGTGCCGCGCTTGCCGGCGGTGCGGTGAACGGCGTTTCGTGCACCTCCATACCCATGGCTGCCATCCGACGCGCGATGTGCGCGCGTACGGCTGCGTTTTCCGGCGATGCGGCGAGGTGTGGCCGCGCGGCAATCGTGCGCACGTCGGCCATGGCTCGCCCTGCCGCAAAGACTTGCGGCGGCGCATCGGCCCCCATCGGCGCGGGCGGCGTCGTCGCCCGGATCCCCAGCACCGTCCCCAGCACCAGCACCGCCACCAGAAACAGCCGCCTGCTCATCTTCCCCTCCATCTCTCGCACCCTTGTCCGATCCCGGCGATGAGACTTTGTTAACCAAGCCTGATTACGAAATATCCGCAAGACCCAGTAGCGCCGGAGCGGCACCTTGTTCATTTCCCACGAGTTCACCCCGCACGAGGATCATTCCGCCACCTTCGCGGCGATCCGCGGCGAACTGCGCGATGCCGAGGGCACCTCGTTCACGGCACTGCTCAAGGATCTGAAGCCCGATTTCGGCGCGGTCCGGCGGGATATCGCGCTCGGCTATCTCGGACTGCTGTGGTCCTGCGCGAGCACGGTCTGGTTCGTCCATCAGGGGCTCCTCGGCATGGCCGCGGGTGTCATCTTCGGCGCGGCCAGCATCGGCTTCTGGATCGCCTATGTGCAGCTCTTCATCCACGAGGGCGCGCACGCCAATCTCGCGAAAGACCGCAAGACCAGCGACCTTGTCTGCGACCTCTTCGTCGGCTGGATGATCGGCACCAGCGTGCGCAAGTACCGCAAGGTGCACTTCGAGCATCACCGCGCCTTCGGCACAACGCAGGATGCCGAGAACACCTATTTCCGTCCGCTCGACCTTGCCTTCATCGTCAAGGCCCTCACTGGCTGGCGCGTGGTCGAAGTGCTTGCCGCGCGCAGCCGCCTGACCGCACCCAAGGCGAAGACCGCCAGCGAAGGCGTGTCGCGCGACAGGCTCGTCCTCGTTGGCGGCATTGCCGCGCATCTCGCCATACTTGCCGCGTTGTTCCTGGCCGGCGGCCCTGTCGGCGGCCCGGCTGCCACGCTCGCCTGGGTGGTCGGCGTCGGAGTGGTGTTTCCCTTCCTCGGCGCGCTACGCCAGCTCCTCGAACATCGCTCGCTCGAGGCGCGCGGACGGGTCGACTACCGCGAGGTCGATCACGGTGCCTATACCCGCATGTTCGGCAAAGGCCCTTTTGCCCGTCTGTTCGGGGCTGCAGGGTTCAATCGCCACTTGCTCCACCACTGGGAGCCGAGCGTGTCGTATACCTGCTTCGACGAGCTGGAAGACGTGTTCGAACGCGTCGGCATGGGCCCCGCCATGGACGCCCGCCGCACCACATATGGCGCCGCCTTCCGAGCGCTCTACAACCGCAAGTGAGAGGCCGCCCATGAACGCCCCTGCGCATTTCCCCGAGCTTGCCGAAATGACCGGATACCGCCCCGCCTGCCCGCTGTGCGGCCGGCACGAAACCCGCTTCCACGCCGAAGCGCACGACATCGAATATTGCACCAGCGATGAAAGCTGGATCTGGCACGCCTGCGATCCCTGCGGCGTCCTGTTCATCGATCCGATGCCGGTCGACCGCCTCGGCACGATCTACCCCGCCAACTACTATTCCTATGGCGCTGGTGAAGCGGGGGGCAAGGCCTCCACGGTCCAGAAGATCAAGGAAGCGCTCGATCGCCGCCGGTTCAAGAGCCTGCTCTCCACCGTCCGCGGCAACCAGCTTTCCGTGCTCGATATCGGCGGCGGCAGCGGCTGGCTGCTCGACATGGTCAGGGATGCAGACCCGCGGGTGACGCAGACCACCGTGGTCGATCTCGACGCCGGCGCGGCCGGGCTGGCCCGCGCCAAGGGCCATACCTTCGTGCAGGGCCGCATCGAGGATGCCGCGCTCGACGGCACGTTCGACTTCATCCTGATGCTCAACCTCATCGAGCATGTTGCCGATCCGCGCGCCATGCTCGCCAAGGTGCGCCGCCTGCTGAAGCCCGGCGGCCAGCTCTTCATCAAGACACCGAACTACGCCTCGCTCGATGCGCGTCTGTTCCGCCACCGGTCATGGGCGGGCTTCCACACCCCGCGCCATTTCGTGCTGTTCCAGCGCCGCAGCCTCGAGACGCTGGCACGCGAATGCGGGCTCGAACCTGTCAGCTTCAGCTACACGCAGGGCGCGCCGTTCTGGTCGGTCTCGCTGCTGGAGGAACTGCGCAGGCTGGGCCTCGTCAGGATCACGGCGGAGCGCCCCGCCGTCACGCATCCGCTGATCCCGGCCCTGCAAGCCGCCAGCGCCGCCTTCGATTTCCTGCGCCGCCCCTTCGCGCCGCTCAGTCAGATGGAACTGGTGCTGAAGCCGGCTGAATAGGCCGTCCGACAGGCCCGCTTATCCCGAGCTTGCCGAAGGAAGCCAGGCCGGAGCGGTTCTCCGCCATTCCCATAATTCTCACTTATACTGCACTTAAGGCAATCGCTCGCACTGGCAAAGCCGGGCCAACCCTCCTAAAGCGCTGGGGATACGCGAATCCCCCGCTGCAGGACCAACCGCCCGCCCATGCGCATCGCCATCGCCTCTGACCACGCCGCCTTCGATCTCAAGGCCGAACTTGCCGCCCATCTGGCCACGCTCGGCCACGAGGTGCTTGATCTCGGACCCGACAGCATCGCCAGCGTCGATTACCCCGATTACGGGTACAAGCTCGCCGAAGCCGTCGCCTCGGGTGCAGCCGATCGCGGCGTTGCCCTTTGCGGTTCGGGCATCGGCATCTCGATCGCGGTGAATCGCCACCCTGCACTGCGCTGCGCGCTGGTGAGCGAACCGCTCTCGGCCGCGCTCAGCCGCTCGCACAACAACGCCAATGCCATCGCCATGGGCGCCCGCCTTGTCGGCCCCGAAATGGCCAAGGCCTGCCTCGAGGCTTTCCTCGCGGGCGAATTTCTCGGCGGCCGCCACGAAGGCCGCGTCGCAAAACTGTCCTCCCCCGCTTTCTGAAAGGAGCCCCGCCGATGAACGTTGCAGCCCCCGCACATGAAATCCGCAAGGCCGGCTTCTTTACCGAGCATCTCGCAGCCGCTGATCCCGAAGTCTATGCCGCCATCCAGGGTGAGCTGCACCGCCAGCAGACCAAGATCGAGCTGATCGCGAGCGAGAACATCACCAGCCTCGCCTGCCTCGAGGCGGCGGGTTCGGTCTTCACCAACAAGTATGCCGAAGGCTATCCCGGCAAGCGCTACTACGGCGGCTGCGAATATGCCGACGTCGTGGAAACGCTCGCCATCGAACGTGCGAAGAAGCTGTTCGGCTGCGAGTTCGCCAATGTGCAGCCCAATTCGGGCAGCCAGATGAATCAGGCCGTGTTCCTCGCGCTGCTCCAGCCGGGTGACACGTTCATGGGCCTCGATCTCAACTCGGGCGGCCACCTCACCCACGGCTCGCCCGTCAACATGAGCGGCAAGTGGTTCAAGCCGGTCGCCTACGGCGTGCGCCGCGAGGATCATCAGATCGACATGGACGCGGTCCGCGCCACCGCGCATGAGCACAAGCCCAAGCTCATCATTGCCGGTGGCACCGCCTATTCGCGCGTGTGGGACTGGGAAGCCTTCCGCACCATCGCGGACGAGATCGGCGCCTACCTCCTTGTCGACATGTCGCACATCTCGGGCCTCGTCGCGGGCGGCGCGCACCCCTCGCCGATCCCGCATGCGCATGTCGTCACCACCACGACGCACAAGTCGCTCCGCGGCCCGCGCTCGGGCGTGATCCTCACCAATGACGAGGCGCTCGCCAAGAAGATCAACATGGCGGTGTTCCCCGGCATGCAGGGCGGTCCGCTCGTCCACATCATCGCCGCCAAGGCGGTCGCCTTCGCCGAAGCGCTGAAGCCTGAATTTGCGGCCTATGCGCACCAGGTCGTCGCGAACGCCCGTGCGCTGGCCGCCAGCCTCCAGGAAGCCGGCCTCGGCATCGTCTCGGGCGGGACGGACAACCACTCGATGCTGGTGGACCTCACCCCCAAGGACGTGACGGGCAAGGCCGCCGAAAAGGGCCTCGACCGTGCCTGGCTCACCTGCAACAAGAACGGCATTCCGTTTGATACGCGCTCGCCCTTCGTCACCTCGGGCATCCGCCTCGGCACCCCTGCCGGCACCACCCGCGGCTTCCGCGAGGAGGAGTTCCGGCAGATCGGCGCGCTGATCGCCGAAGTGGTCGACGGCCTCTCGCGCAACGGCGATGAAGGCGATGGCCAGGTCGAAGAGGCCGTGCGCAGCAAGGTCGAGGCCCTGTGCGCACGCTTCCCGATCTACCCGGAGCTCTGAGCCATGGCCGACAACGACGACCTTCTGGGCCGCGCCACCGAGGAAATCAGCGGCATGGCGAAGCAGGGTATGGATCACCCCTCGACCAAGCCCGTGCTGATCGGCGCGGGCATCGGCGCGGTGGCGGGCGCGCTCCTGCCCTTCGTGTCGCTGCCGCTCGGCCTTGTCGCGGGCGCGGGTATCGCGCTCTATCAGCGGATCAAGTAAGCCGCCTGCCGGATGCGTTGCCCCTTCTGCGCCCATGAAGAAAGCCAGGTAAAGGACAGCCGGCCGAGCGAGGACAACACCTCGATCCGCCGGCGCCGGCAGTGCGAAGGCTGCGGCGCGCGCTTCACCACATTCGAGCGGGTGCAGCTGCGCGAGGTCATGGTCGTCAAGAGCGGGGCGGGCGGCAGCGATCCCCGCCGCGAACCCTTCGACCGCGCCAAGATCGAACAGTCCGTCGCGCTCGCCTGCCGCAAGCGCCCGGTCAGCCCGGAACGCATCGAGCGGCTCGTCTCGGGCATCCAGCGCCAGCTTGAAACGCTGGGCGATGCCGAAGTCGAAAGCCGCCAGATCGGCGAGATGGTGATGGAAGGCCTCCGCCAGCTCGACAGCGTCGCCTATATCCGCTTTGCCAGCGTCTACCGCGATTTCACCGAAGCACGCGATTTCGAGGAATTCGCCAGCACCGTGCGCGAGGTCGGCGGCCAGTGACAACCACCGAATCCGGGCCGGTCATCGTCCTCGTCCGTCCCCAGCTCGGCGAAAACATCGGCAAGGCCGCCCGCGCCATGCTGAACTTCGGCCTCACCCGGATGCGCCTCGTCGCCCCGCGCGATGGCTGGCCGAACCCGAGCGCCGGCCCCGCCGCCGCAGGTGCCGACGTGGTGCTCGCGAACGCCGAAGTTTACGAAACCCTCGCCGACGCTGTGGCAGACTGCGCGCATGTCTACGCCACCACGGTGCGCAAGCGCGGTGTCACCAAACCGGTTCTCACGCCGGAAGAAGCCGCGAAGGAAACCGCCACCGCCGTCGGCGGCACCGCCTTTGTCTTCGGCCCCGAACGCTCCGGCCTCGAAACCGACGACGTCGCGCTCGCGCGCAAGATCATCACCGTGCCGATCAACCCCGAATTCGGCTCGCTCAATCTCGCTCAAGCGGTGATCCTGTGTGCCTACGAATGGTCCAAGCATGCGCAGGCAGCCGGCCTTGCCCAGCCTCCCGCCGAAGAGATCCTGCCCCCCGCCCCGCAGGAAGAGCTCGAAGGCCTGATCGCCCAGATCACCGAGCACCTCGAACCGCGTGACTACTTCAAACCGGCAGGCCGCGCGCACGCCACCCGTCTCACCTTGCGCAATATGCTGACCAAGCCCGCGTGGAACCACCTCGAAGTGCGGACCATGCGCGGCGTGATCACCGCCCTGATGCGCACGCCGCGATGACCGGGGCGCGAATCCCCACTCTCGCCTTGACATTCCCCGCATTCGCTGGTCTAGGCGCGCCTTCGCAATTGGCCCTGCACGCCCGGTGAAGCAGTGGCCGCATGCCCCTTACGGGGACATGGTGCGGTTCCGGGTCTACGAAACGCCGGCCTCAAGGCTGGTTCCATAGGCCGGCCTCAAGCTGGCTGCCAAAGCAAATTGAAAGGACTTGCCATGTCGAAGCGCAAGGCATCAAAGCACAAGATTGACCGCCGTCTTGGCGAAAACATCTGGGGCCGCCCGAAGAGCTCGGTCAACCGCCGCGCCTATGGCCCTGGCCAGCACGGCCAGCGCCGCAAGAGCAAGGTGTCGGACTTCGGCATCCAGCTGCGCGCCAAGCAGAAGCTCAAGGGCTACTACGGCGACGTCACCGAAAAGCAGTTCAAGCGCACCTATCAGGAAGCCGCGTCCATGAAGGGCGATACCGGCCAGAACCTCATCGGTCTGCTCGAGCAGCGCCTCGACATGATCGTGTATCGCGCCAAGTTCGCGCCGACGATCTTCTCGGCCCGCCAGATCGTCAGCCACGGCCACATCCGCGTCAACGGCGTGAAGTGCAACATCGCCAGCCGCCGCGTGCGCCCGGGCGACGTGCTGACCCTGGGCCCCAAGGCCAAGGAAATGGCGCTGATCGCCGAAGCGCAGTCGCTGGCCGAGCGTGACATTCCCGACTACGTCGCCGCCGAGGCAGACAAGGCCACCTTCGTGCGCGTCCCCACGCTCGACGAAGTGCCCTACCCGGTGAAGATGGAACCGAACCTGGTCGTCGAGTTCTACTCGCGCTGATCAACCGGTTTTTCCAACCAGACAAAAAAGGCGGGACGCGAGTCCCGCCTTTTTTTGTTGCCTCCACGGCCACGCTCCGCACCGTCTTCCGCTGGCGCAGGCACTCGCACTCGCACTGACACGGACACGGACACGGACACTGGCACTGACACTGACACTGGCACCGGCCCGCTGCCATCAGGCCGATCGGAGCAAAACTCTCAATCCGGCCAATGCTTTGCGCAGGCACGATTCGCGGTTCGCCATTCTCGCAAGGCACCGCACACCCCGGCAAAAGCATCATTTCCAATCATTTATCAGCATGAACGATTGGTTGCGATCCATATTGATCATATCTGACTGTTTGTTATACTAACAATCAGATCGGGGGATTCACCCGAGCCTTTGGGATGTTTGGAGGAAGCTATGAGGGTAGGTTACGCGCACGCTTGTCTGGCAATGGCCGCACTGATGCTCGCAGGGACCAGCACGACAGCGCTGGCAAATGCGGCTGCCGCCGCTGATGCGCAGAAGGGCGATGAAGCAGATACCAATCAGGACCAGCGCGAGATCATCGTCACCGGCGTGTTCGGTTCGCGCGCGGTCGAAAACGCCCCGATCTCGATCAACGTGGTCTCGAGCCAGCAATTGGCCCAGCATGCAGCGGTTTCCGCTGCGGACCTGCTCAAGAACGTTCCCGGCGTTTTCGTGAACTCGTCGCTCGGCGAAATCCGCAACGTCGTCTTCTCGCGCGGCATCTCGGCCAACTCGCTCGATGGCGCGAGCGGCTACTACTATGTCTCGCTGCAGGAAGACGGCCTGCCGGTCGAACTCGCCACCGCGAACAACTTCGGCCCCGACTATTTCCTGCGCCCGGATCTCAACCTTGCCCGCGTGGAAGGCCTGCGCGGCGGCACGGCGGCGATCACCGGGCCCAATGCGCCGGGCGGCATCTTCAACTACATCTCGCGGACCGGCCGGAGCAATCCGGGCGCGGAAGTCCAGCTCAAGGGCGGGCTCCAGGGCGATCTCGCCAATCCCTATTATCGCGGCGACGTCTACCTCGGCGGCAAGCTCAATGAGAACGGGCTCTACTACTCGATCGGCGGATTCTACCGCTGGGACCGCGGTGCGCGCGATCCGGGCTACGCCATGAACAAGGGTGGCCAGATCCACGGCAACATTCTCTATGATTATGCCGGCGGTTCGCTGCTGTTCACCGCCAAGTATCTCGATGATCACAATGCGTGGAACGAGTTCACGCCTGCCATCGGCGCCACGCAGATTGCGCCCGGCTTTACCAAGACCTCTTCCAATCTGCCGCCGGCGAATGCCGCGCACTGCTTCCCGGGCGCCGACGGCAGCAAGGAATGCTGGGATCCCACCAAGCTCGTCCATGCGCGCAGCGCGGCCTTCGGCCTCAAGTGGAACCATGATCTGGGCGATGGCTGGAAGTTCGAGAACAACGGCCGCTACACCAGCTCGAAGACCGACTGGAACACCGGCGCGCTGATCTCGGCTAGCCCGATGACCGACGTGGTGACCTCGTTCATCAACACCAATGCCTTCCTGCCGGCAGGCACCATCAATTACTACTTCAAGAACAGCGGCAAGCTCGCCACCACCAACCAGGTGATCCCCACCCCGTTCGGCTTCAGCGTCCAGGCGGTCACGCAGAACAATCTGCCCAACCAGAACCTGCTGGCTAACGGCATCTTCACGCAGGTCGCCTTCGTCCAGCACTACAAGTCGGAAAACTTCGTCGATCAGGCGACGTTGACCAAGGACTGGGGCGGCCACCACCTTGCCCTTGGCGGCTATGTCGCGCTCTCGAAGCTGCGCCTCCACCAGGGCGGTGGCGGGATCGGCTTCTCGACGCTCACGCCTAACCCCGAAATGCTGACCGCAACCTTCACCGACACCGCCGGAAAGGTCTTCCAGCTCACCGATCCGTCGGGCTTCCAGGCGCTGGGCACCGTGGGCGGCAACGATTACCACGGCACGCAGAAGCAGTACTCGGTCTTCTTCGGCGACACCTGGACGGTAACGCCGCAGCTGACGCTCGATGCCGGCGGTCGCTGGGAAAGCATCAACTACGACGTGTCCAACCAGACCTTCGCCGCAGGCTTCAGCCCGACGGGCGCCGACGGCGATGCGCTGACCCTGTATGACAACAACGTCCCCTCGGTCGGCCCGGTCTACAACACGAAGCGCAGCTACCGGATGTTCAACTTCTCGGTCTCGGCGGCTTACGAGTTCTCCAGCAATTTCAATGCCTATATCCGCTACACCAACGGCAAGAAGGCGCCTGATTTCGGTGGGATCGTCGCCATCAACACGCCCGCTCAGATCGCCACGGTGTTCCCCAAGCCGCAGAAGATCCAGCAGATCGAACTGGGCCTGAAATACGCGCAGGGCGGGATCAACCTGCAGGTCTTCCCCTTCTATTCGAAGCTCTCGAACGTCACCACGCCGCAGACCTTCACCTACACGGCGGGCGCGCAGGCCGGCCAGTTCTACTCGCCGCCGCCGGTGGCGGGTGAGATCGAGACCTACGGCGTCGAAATGGCGCTCGCGGCCCGCATCACCCCGACCCTGTCGAGCCGCATCAACCTCACCGTGCAAAACCCCAAGTCGCGAAATTTCGGTTCGTGGACGCAGGGGCCGAAGCGTGATGGCACGGACGATACGATCACCCTGATCGCGCCGGGCGATGCTGACAACAACCCCAAGATCATCCTGCGCGGTGGCCTGGACTGGACCCCGATCAAGGGCATCACGCTGTTCGGCGAGGTCAACCACCTCGGCAAGCGCGCGGCCAATCAGGCCAATGCGTTCTACCTGCCGGCCTACACCACGCTGGACCTCGGTGCTTCGTGGGACGTGACCGACCGGTTCAAGCTGCAGTTCAACATGGTCAACGTCACCAACACTCTCGGCGTGATGTCGTGGTCTCGGTCGGACAGCCTGCTGGCCAGCATCGACCGCCAGGGCCTCGCCAAGGGCGCCTACGATCCCAAGGGTCTTTACCCGATCCTCGGCACGCAGCCGCGCGCAGCCTTCCTGAGCGCGAACTACAAGTTCTGACACGGCCAGAAGGCGGGATGCCCAACGTCCCGCCTTCCAGCTTTTTTCTCATTCAATCCCGATAGAGATGGCGATCCGGCGGCCTTGGTGGCTGCCGGATCGCCAGACCCTACCGCCTCGCCAGATACCGCGCCCGGAAGCCGGCGGCGAAGCGCGCAAACCGACCCTCGGCAATCGCGGCGCGCATCGCGGCCATCAGCTGCTGGTAGAACGCAAGGTTGTGCTCGGTCAGCAGCATGGCTCCCAGCATCTCGCCCGCCTTGTGGAGGTGGTGCAGATAGGCGCGGCTGTATTTGGCGCAGACGGAGCAGGTGCAGTCCGCATCGAGCGGCCCCATATCCTCGGCGTGGCGCGCATTGCGCATGTTGATCGGCCCGTCCCAGGTGAAACCCTGCCCGTTGCGGCCCGAACGCGTCGGCAGAACGCAGTCGAACATGTCTACCCCGCGCTCCACCGCACCGACGAGATCATCGGGCTTGCCCACGCCCATCAGATAGCGCGGACGATCGGCCGGAAGCTGGCCCGGCGCGAAATCGAGCGTGGCGAACATCGCTTCCTGCCCCTCGCCCACCGCGAGCCCGCCGATGGCATAGCCGTCGAAGCCGATGTCCTGCAGCAGCCCAGCGCTTTCACCGCGCAGCGCCTCGTCCAGCCCGCCCTGCTGGATTCCGAACAGCGCCGCGCGCTCCGCGTGCTCACCGCCGGCATCGAAGCCGTCACGGCTGCGCCTGGCCCAGCGCATCGACATCTGCATGCTCCGCGCGATCACCTCGCGCGGCTGGTCGATCTTGGGGCACTCGTCGAAGGCCATCACGATATCGCTGCCGAGCAGGCGCTGGATTTCCATGCTGCGCTCGGGCGTCAGGTTGTGCCGCGATCCATCGATATGGCTCGCGAAGGTCACGCCGTCCTCGGTGATCTTGCGCAGGTCGGAAAGGCTCATCACCTGATAGCCGCCGCTGTCGGTCAGGATCGGTTTGTCCCAGCGCATGAAGGTGTGCAGCCCGCCCAGCCGCGCCATCCGCTCCGCGCCAGGCCGCAGCATGAGGTGGTAGGTGTTGCCGAGGATGATGTCCGCCCCCGTTGCCGCGACATCCTCCACCTTCATCGCCTTGACCGTGCCTGCCGTTCCCACAGGCATGAACGCGGGTGTGCGGATCGTGCCGCGCTGCATCGTGATCGCTCCGGTGCGGGCGCGGCCATCGGTGGCATTTACGGTGAAGGAAAAGCGGGTCATCGCAGGGGTCTCGGTGCCGGAAAGGTTGTGCGGCTTAGTCCCAAAGCGCATGGGGCGCAAATGCACGAAGCCTTTGTCCTCGCCCCCTGGCTCTACCCAGCGCTTACCGGCCTTGCGGTTCTCACCGGCTGCATCGACGCGATTGCCGGCGGCGGCGGGCTTCTGACGATCCCCGCGCTGCTCTATGCCGGGCTGCCGCCGCATCTGATGCTCGGCACCAACAAGCTGCAATCGGCGATGGGAGCCACAGTTGCCACCACGCGCTATCACCGCGCCGGCCTCTTCGCGCTGCGGCCAAACCTGCCCGCAACCATCGCATCCTTCCTCGGTGCCGGGGCCGGTGCGCTCGTCATCCAGCACTTCGACGCGCAGGTCCTGCGCCTTGTCGTCCCGCTGCTGCTGATGGGCGCCGCGCTCTACACGCTGCTCTCGCCCCGCATGGACGATACGCCGCGCCCGCCGCGCCTCTCGAAGCGCGGCTACCTCCCCTTCGCGGGCGGGATCGGCTTCTACGACGGGTTCTTTGGCCCCGGCACCGGCCAGTTCTTCGCCGCGACGCTGGTCGCCTTGCGCGGACTTGGCCTCACCCGCGCAACCGGCCTCACCAAGCTGCTCAACCTTGCCAGCAATGCCGCCAGCCTCGTCGTCTTCGCGTTTGGCGGACAGGTGATCTGGCTGCTCGGCATGTGCATGGGCGCAGGCTCGATGGTGGGCGCAATGATCGGCACCCGCCTCGCCACTCGCTATGGCGCCGCGCTGATCCGTCCGCTGCTGGTCACGGCCAGCCTTGCCCTCACCGGCCGCCTGATCTGGGGCTGGTTCGCGAATTGATCGGTCGCAATTCGCGCGGGGCTACACCCTGCTAGGCTCCTCCCAGACCCAGACGAGGAGACCCTTCATGAGCCATTCCGCCCACGATCTCGCCGCCGCCTTCCCAGAAGCCGCCGCGCGGCTCCACGCGCTCAAACTCTCCGATGCGCATTTCCGCAAGCTCAGCGATGCCTACTACGAGCTCGACAAGGCCATCCACCGCGCGGAAACCGGGATCGAGCCGACCTCCGACCAGCACCTCGAAGACCTCAAGAAGCAGCGCCTCACCGTGCTCGATGCCGTCGCCGAAATGGTGGCGGCTTAGGGGATCAGCAGGCTCGAATCGCCGTAGCTGTAGAATCGGTACCCGTTCGCGATGGCGTAGGCGTAGGCTTCCTGCATCCGCTCCAGGCCCATGAGCGCGCTGACCAGCATCATCAGCGTCGATTTGGGCAGGTGGAAGTTGGTCATCAGCCCGTCGATCGCGCGGAAGCGGTAGCCGGGCGTGATGAAGATGCTGGTGTCGCCTGCGAACGGGTGGATCACGCAGGACGAGTCTGCCGCGCTTTCCAGCAGGCGCAGGCTGGTGGTGCCCACCGCGATGATCCGCCCGCCGGCAGCGCGCACCGCATTGAGCCGCGCCGCCGTCTCGGGCTCGATGCGGCCCCATTCGGCGTGCATCGCGTGGTCGTCGGTATCCTCCGCCTTGACCGGCAGGAAGGTGCCCGCCCCCACATGCAGCGTCAGCGTTTCCTGGCCGATCCCCGCCTCGGCCAGCGCCGCCATCAGCTCCGGCGTGAAGTGCAGCGCGGCCGTGGGGGCCGCGACCGCGCCGTCTCTGGCGGCAAACATCGTCTGGTAATCCGCGCGGTCGCGTTCATCGACCGCGCGCTTGCCGGCGATATAGGGCGGCAGCGGCATTCGCCCTGCGCGCTCCAGCAGCACCTCGACCGGCTCCTCGCCGCCGAACGCCAGCGTCCAGCTGCCATCGGCATGGCGCTCCTCGGCGACTGCCGTCACGCCCGCACCGAAGGTCACCACGACGCCAGGCTTCAGCCGCCGACCGTTGCGCACAAAGGCCTGCCAGCGCCTCAGGTCGATCCGCTTGTGCAAGGTCGCGCCGATCCGCGCGTTGCCGACTTCGCCTTCCAGCTGCGCCGGGATCACCCGCGTGTCGTTGAACACCAGCACATCGCCGGCGCGCAGCAGCGCAGGGAGATCGCGCACCACGGCATCGATCAAGGGACCCTCAGCCCCAACGCCAAGGAGCTTCGCCGAATCGCGCGGAGAAGCCGGACGCAGCGCAATGCGTTCGGGCGGCAACTCGAAATCGAACAGGTCTACTCGCATGGGGCCTGCCGCTAGCGCTGCCGAGGGGCTTCGACAAGCTCGGCACGGGTGGGACTTTGGTGTATTCGTCCCAACCGCTCAGTCCGGGCCCAAACCTCAGTTGGACTTCGAATTGCTCAGCATATCCGCGGTGAACGTCGCGGGTGCGGCAGGTGCGGGTGGCGGCGGCGGGGCCTTGCCTTCCGAGGCGAGGCTTGCCTGCACGATCTTCGTCGGGTTCTTCGGCGGCTCGCCACGCACAATGGCATCGACGGTGTCCATCCCTGCGATCACCCGGCCGAAGTTGGTATACTTGTGGTCGAGCGCGAAGCGCGGATAGAACACGATGAAGAACTGGCTGTTCGCCGTATTCGGCTCATCGGTACGCGCCATCGAGACGGTGCCGCGCAAATGCGGGATATCATTGAACTCGGCATCGAGGTTGGGCAGCGTCGAGCCGCCCTGCCCGGTGCCCGTGGGATCGCCCGTCTGCGCCATGAAGCCTTCGATCACGCGGTGGAAGATCACCCCGTTATAGAAGCCCTGCTTGGTCAGCGTCTTGATCCGCTCGACATGGTGCGGGGCCCATTCCGGCATTAGCCGGATCGCCACGCGCCCGCCGTTCGAAAGATCGAGCAGCAGCACATTGTCGGGATCGTGCGCGATATCGGCATCGACCGCGTAGGTCATCGTCTGCGCATGCTGGATCGGATCGACCTTGATCGGCTTGACCGCTTCCTTTT
This sequence comes from Novosphingobium fuchskuhlense, assembly GCF_001519075.1. Taxonomy (GTDB): domain Bacteria; phylum Pseudomonadota; class Alphaproteobacteria; order Sphingomonadales; family Sphingomonadaceae; genus Novosphingobium; species Novosphingobium fuchskuhlense. The sequence goes on along the minus strand of NZ_KQ954244.1, from coordinate 2,040,214 downwards.
CCGGCGGCCGCTGTGCCTGGGCCGGCGAAACCGGTGCGACGAACGCCGCGCCTAGCGCGAGGGCGAGCATGACCTTGTTGAACACACGCGAAGCCATCAAACGAAATTCCCGATCACATCAAAAGCCCGTGCGCCGGATAGGCCCCCGGGGATGACGCCGCAATGAACAAATGTCCCTGAGGCGCCTCAGGGTTCAATAGTCGCCGAGCTGGCCCTGCCGGACCACGCGCTCCACCACCTCGTCGCGCACCCGCGGGGTGACGAACTTCGTGATATCGCCGCCGAACAGCGCGATTTCCTTGACCAGCTTGGACGCGATGGGCTGCAGGCTCACATCGGCCATGAGGAACACCGTCTCGATGCCCTGGTTGAGCTGCTGGTTCATGCCCGCCATCTGATATTCGTATTCGAAGTCGGCCACTGCGCGCAGGCCGCGCACGATCACGCTGGCGCCCTGCTTTTCGGCAAATTTCATCAGCAGCGCGTTGAAGCCCATCACCGAGACGTTCTCGATCCCCTGCGCCGCCACTTCGCGTGTGACCATGGCCATGCGCTCTTCGGGCGTGAACATCGGATTCTTCGAAGGATTGGTCGTCACGCCGATGATCAGCTGGTCGACCAGCTTGGCCCCCCGGCGAATGATGTCGAGATGCCCGAGCGTGATCGGATCGAACGTGCCGGGGTATACCCCGATCCTTTTCCCCGCCTCTCCCATTTTACCGATCCCTTTCGACAATGAACCACGCCACAGCGCGCAGCAGATCCGCTTCCTCGCCATAGGAGGCAAGGAACTGCACCGCCTGCTCGACGAGCATCTGCGCCTGTTCGCGCGCCCGCTCCGGACCCAGCAGCGAGAGGAAGGTCTCCTTGCCTGCCTTCTCGTCCTTGCGCAGTGCCTTGCCCGCCGCTTCCTCGTCCCCCTCGGCATCGAGGAGGTCGTCGGCGATCTGGAAGGCAAGGCCGATATCGCGCGCATAGCCGCGCAGGTGCGCGCGCCCTTCGGCCGGAATGCGCCCGATGATCGCGCCCATCTCCACCGCCGCACTCAGCAGCGCGCCGGTCTTCAATTGCTGCAGCCGGGTCACGGTCGGCAGATCGAACGAGGCGGTCTCGGCGGCGATGTCCATCATCTGCCCGCCCGCCATGCCGTTCATCCCGCTCGCCAGCGCCAGCGTGCGAACCAGCTCGATCCGCACGAAAGGATCGCCAGACAGGTTGGGATCGGAGAGCACCTCGAAGGCAAAATCATGCAGCGCATCGCCGGCGAGCACCGCCGTCGCCTCGTCAAAGGCCATATGCAGCGTCGGCTTGCCGTGGCGCAGGGCGTCGTCATCCATGCAGGGCAGATCGTCGTGGATCAGCGAATAGACATGGATCGCCTCGATCGCGGTCCCCACGCGGATCGCCATGGCCCGGTCCGCGCCAAACAGGCTCGCGGTGGCCAGCACCAGAAGCGGCCGCAGCCGCTTGCCGCCGCCGATCGCGGCATAGCGCATCGCCTCGATCAGCCGATCGCGCGGGTCGTTCGCCAGCGGCAGCAGCGCATCGAAGCTGCTGTCGATATCCTCGGCAATGCGCGCCAGCGCCGGGCGCAGCAAATCCTGCCAGGGCCCCGTCCGTTCCATTGCGGTCATGCCCCGGCTGCTCCGTCGTCAAAAGATTTCGTGCCTGCCGCACGCCCCTGGCCATCGGTCACGATCGCCTCGATCCGCGCCTGCGCGGCATCGAGCCGCTTCTGACAATGCGCGCGCAGGGCATCGCCCCGCGCATAGAGATCGATTGATTCGTCGAGCGGCGCCTCGCCGCTTTCCAACCGGCGGACAATGTCCTCCAGCGCCTTCAGGGCTTCCTCGAAACTCAGCGAGCCGATGTCGGTGTCATGTGCCATCGCGTGTCAGCATTGACGGGCGAGCCGCAGCCGGTCAAGCTCAGAGGCAGGGGAGAGCGTGGATGCAGCTTGCAATTGCCTATGTCGTCGCGGCCGTGGTGTTTGGCGGACTCGACGCGCTGTGGCTCGGCTGGGCCGGCCCCAATCTCTATCGCCCGGCACTGGGAGACCTCCTCGCCCCCACCTTCCGCCTCGCCCCGGCGGGCATCTTCTATCTTGCCTACCTCGCCGGCATGGTGTGGTTCGCGATCCGCCCCGGCATCGCGGCGGGCCTGCCCGCTGCTGCCCTCAACGGCGCGCTGCTGGGCGCCTTGTGCTATGCCACCTACGATTTCACCAACCAGGCCACCCTCGCCCGATGGCCCGGCTATGTCACCGCGATCGATGTGTGCTGGGGCGCCTTCGCCACGATGACCGCCACACTCGCAGCCACCTGGGCCGCACGCGCCTTCGCCGGATAAGCCATGTTCATCGGTCACTACGCTCCCGCCTTCCTCGCCGCGACGACGCGCAAGGCCCCGCCGCTCGCGGTTCTCGTCGTCGCGGTGCAAGTCCTCGATTTTGCCTTCTTCAGCTTCGCGCTGCTTGGAATAGAGCATTACCGGCTGACCCCGAACTTCACCGCCAGCAACTGGCTCGATCTCTATGACATGCCCTATAGCCACAGCCTGCTCGGTGCGGCTGTGCTGGGTGGGCTCTTCAGCGGCCTCGTCCTTGCGCTTACCCGCAGCCGCGCCGCCGCCGGAATCGCGTTTGCCTGCGTCCTCTCGCACTGGCTGGCAGACTACATCGTCCACGCGCCCGATCTCACGCTCGCCGGCTCGCCGCCCAGGCTCGGCCTCGGCCTGTGGGATCATCCGCTCGCCGAACACGCGCTCGAAGTCCTCCTCGCCTTCGGAACGCTGGCGGCCTACGCTCGCCGCACCCGTGCCGCAGGCCCGCGCTCAGGCCTGTTTCTCGGCCTCCTCGCCGCCGTCCTTGCGCTGTTTCAGGTGATCGACTGGTTCAGCCCGCGCACCACCGAAATGAGCCCCGCGCAACCCCTGCTCGCACTCTTCGCCTTCACCATGCTCTCGGGTCTGGCTCTGCTGGTGCAGGCCACGCGCTCGAAGGTTTCCGGGGCACAGCGCTTCGCTTGAGACTCGCCTTGCCCGGCGCACGTCGCTAAGGGCGCATTCATGGCCGAGATCACTGCAGAAACCGTCGCCGCCCACGGGCTATCGCAAGAAGAATACGCCCGCGTGCTCCACGCGCTGGGGCGCGAGCCGAACCTTGTCGAGCTCGGCATCTTCTCGGTCATGTGGTCGGAGCACTGCTCCTACAAGTCGAGCCGCATCCACCTGAAGAAGCTGCCCACCGAAGCCCCCTGGGTGATCTGCGGCCCCGGCGAGAACGCCGGCGTCATCGATATCGGCGATGGCCCGAACGGCACCAAGCTCGCCGCCATCTTCAAGATGGAAAGCCACAACCACCCCTCGTACATCGAGCCTTATCAGGGCGCGGCGACGGGCGTGGGCGGCATCCTGCGCGACGTCTTCACGATGGGCGCGCGCCCCGTCGCCAACATGAACGCGCTGCGTTTCGGCCGCCCTGATCACCCCAAGATGAAGCACCTCGTGCAGGGCGTCGTTGCGGGCATCGGCGGCTATGGCAACTGCGTCGGCGTGCCGACCGTGGGCGGCGAGACCAATTTCCACAAGGCCTATGACGGCAACATCCTCGTCAACGCGATGACCGTCGGCGTCGCCGATCAGGACAAGATCTTCTATTCAGCCGCCACCGGCGTGGGCAACCCGATCGTCTACGTCGGCTCCAAGACCGGGCGCGACGGCATCCACGGCGCGACCATGGCGAGCGCCGACTTCGACGAGAAGAGCGAGGAAAAGCGCCCCACCGTACAGGTCGGCGATCCCTTCACCGAAAAGCTCCTCATCGAAGCCTGCCTCGAACTGATGGCAACCGACGCCATAGTCGCGATCCAGGACATGGGCGCGGCGGGCCTCACCTCCTCGTCGGTCGAAATGGCGACCAACGGCAAGGCCGGCATCCTGCTCGACATGGACAAGGTGCCCTGTCGCGAAGAGGGCATGACGCCCTACGAAATGATGCTCTCGGAAAGCCAGGAGCGTATGCTCATGGTGCTGAAGCCCGGCAAGGAGGCGATGGCCGAGGCGATCTTCCGGAAGTGGGAACTCGATTTCGCGGTGATCGGCGAAGTCACCGATACCGGCCACATGGTCCTCACCTTCCAGGGCGAGACGGTGTGCAACATCCCGCTCGGCCCGCTGGCCGAAGACGCCCCGCTCTATGACCGCCCGGCGCTCAATCTTGCAGACTACAAGGCCTGGGCCGGCGTGAAGCCCCTGGGCGATGTGCCCGCCAGCACCGATATCGGCGCAGACCTTCTGAAGCTCATGGGCTGCCCCGATCTCGCCAGCCGCCGCTGGATCTACGAGCAATACGATTCGCAGGTCGGCGCAGACACGCTGCAGAAGTCGGGTGGAGACGCCGCTGTCGTGCGCCTCCACGGCACGCAGAAGGCGCTCGCGATGAGCACCGACTGCACGCCGCGCTACTGCTATGCCGACCCCTACGAAGGCGGCAAGCAGGCCGTGGCCGAAACGTATCGCAACATCTCGGCCGTCGGCGCGACCCCGCTCGCGATCACCAACTGCCTCAACTTCGCCAACCCCCAGCGCCCCGAAATCATGGCGCAGATCGTCGAGGCCCTGCGCGGCATGGGCGAGGCCTGCCGCGCGCTCGACTATCCCATCGTTTCGGGCAACGTCTCGCTCTACAACGAAAGCAAGGCGACCGGCGGCGGCTCAGCCATCCTCCCCACGCCAGCCATCGGCGGTGTCGGGCTCATGGAAAACCATGAAACGATGGTCAAGATCGCCTTCAAGGCCGAAGGCGAAGCGATCTTCGTGATCGGCCAGTCAAACGGCCACCTCGGCCAGTCCCTGTGGCTGCGCGAAATCCACGGCCGCGAGGAGGGTGCCCCCCCGCCCGTCGATCTCGCCGCCGAACGCGCGCACGGCGAGTTCGTCCGCAAGTTGATCGCCGAAGGCAAGGTCAGCGCCGTCCACGACGTGTCCGATGGCGGCCTCCTCGTTGCCTTGGCCGAAATGGCGCTAGCGAGCGGCATCGGCTGCCAGATCGAGGAAATCGGCGATCACTTCACCGCGTTCGGCGAAGATCAGGGCCGCTATGTCGTCACGAGCGCTGTCGCCGAAACGATCCAGGCCGCCGGCATCCCGATGACGCGCATCGGCGCCACCGGCGGAACGGCCGTCACCGGCCCGGGCTTCGCTGTCGAAATCGCCGCACTGCGCGAGGCCAACGAGGCCTTCTTCCGGGATTGGATGGAAGGGTAAGCGCCAAACTCTCAGCATCTCCCGCTGCCCCCCCCATTTTTGCACAGCACAAATGGGGAGGTGGCAGCGGCGAAGCGCTGACGGAGGGGGAAATCAGGCCGCCTTCTTGCCCAGCAGATCGTAGGGATCGACGCCCATCGATTGCCACACCGCATGCGCCGCGCGGTAGTGCATCGCCGGCGTGATGTTCAGCCTGGCGCGCACCGCGTCCAGCTGCATCGGCAGCAGTTCCGTAATCGAAAGCTCGGCCACGCGCGGGCAGGCCTTGCCCAGCCCCTGCGCCTCGCGGATCGCGCGCAGGACGGGCGCGCTGCTCTTGACCTGCTTGCCGATGTTGAGCCCGGCCATATAGCCGATGAACAGATGCGCCAGTGCCGGCTGCTGGCTGTAGGTGAACGCCAGCACGCAGGCCTCGCCCAGCGCGTCGCGGCCATAGCCGGTCAGAACATGAAGCATGTCATGCACATCGCGCATGCGGTTCATGTACCACTGGAACTGGTCGTGGAACTTCGGCTTGTCCTTGGCGAAGCGCTCGAACTCCTCGACGAGCCCCTGCGCGGTCAGCCCTTCCCGCTCCATGAAGTCGCAGTAGGCATGGGCCAGCGAACCTTCGGGCATGCGGCGCAGGGCGGCATGATCGTCCAGGATCGTCGGCAGGTTCGGTTCCTTCACGCGCAGATCCATGCCGCGCTCGGACGTCAGGAACCGCTCGCCCGCCTTGCGCAGATCGCGCCAGGGCAGCGCCTCGAAGATGTAGAACACCTCCTCGGTATTCTCCTTGTCTTTCAACAGCTCGCGGAAATGGTGCAGCGCCTTGGCCGGGCGCAACTTGAGCTGCGGGCGGCGCTGGTCGAACAGCGGAAGCTGCAGGAAATCGCGAGACGTATCGGCTTCAATACGGGCAGTCAGAGCGTTCACGAGAGGACTCCGCAGAATCAGGTTCTGCGGCCGTACTAACACCCGTGTTAATATCGCGTCAAGCCGCCACCCAGTGCTCCCGCGCAATGCCGTAAAGCGAAAGGATCGCCGTCAGATCGCCCCGCTCGATCCACCCGTCCGCTGCCGCGCGCGCCTTGGGCTTGGCGCGGTAGGCAATCCCGTGCGTGGCAGCTTCGAGCATCGGAATGTCGTTCGCCCCGTCGCCGGTCGCCAGCGAACCGGCCCCATGGCCCAGCCGCGCCGTCTCATCGAGCAGCACCTCGCGCTTGACCGCACTGTCGACAATCCCGCCGACCACATCGCCCGTCAGCACGCCGCCGTGGACGCCCAGCCGGTTCGCCACGACATGCTCGAAACCGAGCTGCTGCGCCACCGGATCGGCGAAGGCATGGAAACCGCCCGTCACCAGCACGGTCCGCGCGCCTTGCGCCTTCAAGGTCGCCACCAGTGTCCGCGCACCGTCCATCGGCCGGATGCGCTCTTCAAGGCACTCAGCAATCGCGCCTTCCGAGAGGTCCTTCAGCAGCCCCACGCGCTCGCGCAGCGCCGCCTCGAAATCGAGCTCGCCCCGCATCGCCCGCTCGGTGATCGCCGCGATCCGCTCCTTGAGGCCGGCGAAGTCCGCAAGCTCGTCAATGCATTCCTGCCCGATCATCGTCGAATCCATGTCGGACACGAACAGCCGCGGCACCTGGATCGCCTCGCGCGAAAGCAGCAGATCGCTGGCTGGGAAGCACTGGTCCAGAATGCGCCGCACAGCGCCGACATCGGGCGCTTTCGCCTCCTCGATCAGCTCCATCTCGAGCACATCGTCGACGTCCGCAAGCATCCCTGCGCCGGCCACTTCCCAGCCCGCGTCCTCGATTTGCTCCATGGCGAGCGCAAGATTGTCACCAAGCGTCTCGGGCTCTGCTATCAGGCGTGCGATGAGCACCGATCATTCCCCTAACAAGGCAGCGCAGCTGCCACCGCTCGCGCTCATTGCAGGGCCGACGGCGAGCGGCAAGAGCGATCTCGCCGTGCGGGCCGCCTTGGCGACCAGCGGCCAGGCCATCATCATCAATGCCGACAGCGCGCAAGTCTACGCCGACCTCGCCATCCTGAGCGCCCGCCCCACCGAAGCCGAGATGCAAGGCGTGCCCCACCGCCTGTTCGGCGCGTGGGACGGCGCGCAAGGCTGCTCCGCCGCCGATTGGGCCGCCGCCGCCCGCGCGGAAATCGCCGCCGCGCACGAACAGGGTGCGCTCCCCATCCTCGTAGGCGGCACTGGCCTCTATATCCGCACCCTGCTCGATGGCATCGCGCCCGTGCCCGCGATCGACCCCGAGGTGCGCGCCGAAGTCCGCGCCCTCCCGGTGGCCGAGGCCTATGCCGCGCTCAGCCGCGAAGACCCCGAACGCGCCGCCGCGCTTGCCCCGGCAGACACTGCGCGCATCGCCCGTTCGCTCGAAGTCGTGCGCTCCACCGGCCGTCCGCTCGCCGCCTGGCAGGCCGATCTCACCGGCGGTATCGGCCACGCGGTGTCCTTGCGCCCGCTCATCCTCATGCCTGATCGCGCGTGGCTCTACGAACGCTGCGACCGGCGCTTCGCCCGGATGTGGCAGCACGGCGCGGTTGCCGAAGTGGAGGCCCTCCTCGCCCGCAATCTCGACCCAGCGCTTCCCGTCATGCGCGCTATCGGCGTGCCGGAACTGGCCGCCTTCCTCGCCGGCACCATGACCGAGGCCGAAGCCATAGCCGCGGGCAGCCAAGCCACTCGCCGCTATGCCAAACGGCAATATACGTGGCTCCGGCACCAGCCGCCGGCCGCTTGGCCCCGGATTGTATTGGATAATTCCTCATCAGACACACTGATTGAAGCATTATTACGCGATTAGCGGTTGACACAGCATTTTATGTCGCCTACCGCCCAATCACCGGCGGATAAGGATTCCAGTCCCTCCTCCGGAATGCTTGGCCCGGTGCAGTCTGCCTCTGCCCCGGGCCGCATTTTTTGCGGGTTTTGGCGGGTTCAGGCCCGCTGACGGGCAGATTTTGGTTTGAACAGCGCGGCAGCGCGGCTAACGCGCCCGCTTCGCAGCGGCATCCGGAAAAGGCCCAGCAGGGCGCGCCGGGCCGGAAAGGGAACGACACGTGAAGAGCGAGCGCAGCGGCGCGGAAATCTTGGTCGAAAGCCTTGTCGCACAGGGAGTCGAATGCGTGTTCGGCTATCCCGGTGGCGCGGTGCTGCCGATCTACGATGCCCTGTTCGGTGATGAGCGTATCCGCCACATCCTCGTCCGCCACGAAGCCGGCGCGGCCCACGCCGCCGAAGGCTATGCGCGCGCCACCGGCAAGCCTGGCGTCGTGCTCGTCACCTCGGGCCCGGGCGCGACCAATGCCGTCACCGGCATTGCCGATGCCTTTATGGATTCGATCCCGCTGGTCGTCATCACCGGTCAGGTACCCACCGGCCTGATCGGCTCGGACGCGTTCCAGGAATGCGATACGGTCGGCATCACCCGCCACTGCACCAAGCACAACTACCTCGTGAAGGAGGCGGGCCTGCTCGGCGAAGTTGTCGAGGAAGCCTTCCGCATCGCCACCGAAGGCCGCCCCGGCCCGGTGGTTATCGACATTCCCAAGGACGTCCAGATCGGCCTCGCGCCATGGACCGGCAAGCCTGCGCATACACGCACGCGCTACAAGCCGCAGGTAGAAGGCGCGCGCGAGGATATCGCACAGGCCGTGCAGATGATCGCCGCCGCGCAGGCACCGATCTTCTACACCGGCGGCGGCGTGATCAATTCCGGGCCCGAAGCGGCCGCCCTGCTGCGCGAGTTGCAGGCGCTCACCGGCGCGCCCGTCACCTCCACGCTCATGGGCCTCGGCGCCTTCCCGGCGGACAATCCAGCTTGGCTCGGCATGCTCGGCATGCACGGCACGTATGAAGCCAACATGGCGATGAACCGCGCCGATCTTATCGTCGCCATCGGCGCCCGCTTTGACGACCGTGTGACCGGCCGGCTCGATGCCTTCTCGCCGAATTCGAAGCGCATCCACATCGATATCGATCGCGCCTCGATCAACAAGACCGTCCGTGCCGATCTCCCCATCGTCGGCGATTGCGCGAAAGTCCTGCAGCAGCTGATCGCGGGCTGGAACGAGACCAAGTGCGAGGCGAACGACCTCACCGAATGGTTTGCCCGCATCGATGGCTGGCGCGCGCGCAAATCGCTTGCCTACCCGCACCGCAAGGAAGCCATCATGCCGCAATATGCGGTCGAGCGGCTTTACGAGCTGACCCGGAAGCACGATCCGATCATCACGACCGAAGTCGGCCAGCACCAGATGTGGGCCGCGCAGTACTTCCACTTCTCCGGCCCCAACAAGTGGCTCACCTCGGGCGGCCTCGGCACGATGGGCTATGGCCTGCCTGCCGCCATCGGTGCGCAAGTCGGCTTCCCCGATGCCCTCGTGATCGACATCGCGGGCGATGCCTCGATCCAGATGAACATCCAGGAGCTCGGCACCGCCACGCAGTACCGCCTGCCGGTCAAGGTCTTCGTGCTCAACAACGAATGGATGGGCATGGTCCGCCAGTGGCAGGAACTGACCTACGAGAGCCGCTATTCGAACTCGTATTCGGACAGCTTGCCCGATTTCGTGAAGCTCGCCGAAGCCTATGGCTGGAAGGGCATCCGCATCACCGATGAAAGCGAGCTCGATGCCGGCATCCAGGCGATGATCGACCACCCGGGTCCGGTCTTCGTCGATTGCCTCGTTGCCAAGGAAGTGAACTGCTACCCGATGATCCCGAGCGGCGCGGCGCACACCGACATGATCCTCTACGGCGATCAGGTCTCCGGCACGATGGACGATGCCGCCAAGGCGCTGGTGTGATGGCGTACCAACCGTTCCTGCTCTTGGGCGCGGCGGCGATCTGCCTCGCGTTTTGCATCCGGGATTTCCGGCGCAGGGACTTTGCGTGGTCCGCCGCAGCGGCCACGTCCTTTCTGATCATTATCACGGCACCGATGCCAACGCATTCGGTCACCGTCGAACTGCCGAGCCCCAAATGACGACAAGCCAGAATCCTGAGACCGCCGCTGCAGAGCGCCACGTTCTCACCATCACCGTCGACAACGAGGCGGGCATTCTCGCTAAGATCGCCGGCCTGTTCACCGCGCGCGGCTACAACATCGACAGCCTGACGGTGGCCGATATCACCGATGGCCACGATGTCAGCCGCATCACCATCGTCACCCACGGCCCGCCCGAAGTGATCGACCAGATCCGCGCCCAGCTCGAACGCCTCGTGCCCGTCCACAAGGTCGTCGATCTCACCGAAGTCGGCCCATACGTCGAGCGCGAACTGGCGCTGATCAAGGTCGCCGGCAAGGGCGAGAACCGCGTCGAGGCGCTGCGCCTTGCCGATGTGTTCCGCGCCAAGGTCGTCGATACCACCACCGGCAGCTTCGTCTTCGAACTGACCGGCGCGCCAGAGAAGATCGACAGCTTCGTCAGCCTGATGAAGGAACTCGGCCTCGTCGAGGTCGGCCGCACCGGTATCGTCGGCATGATCCGGGGCGCGGAGGCCGCCTAACACCCTATTCCTTTTCAACGACATAGAGAACGGAACGAAGAATGAAGGTCTATTACGACGCCGATTGCGATCTGAACCTGATCAAGGACAAGAAGATCGCCGTGCTCGGCTATGGCTCGCAAGGCCACGCCCATGCGCAGAACCTGCGTGACAGCGGCGTCAAGGACGTCGCCATCGCGCTGCGCGCCGGCTCGGCCACCGCGAAGAAGGCGGAAAGCGCCGGATTCAAGGTCCTCTCGAACGCCGAAGCCGCCTCGTGGGCCGATATCCTCATGATCCTCGCGCCCGATGAGCACCAGGCCGCGATCTACGCCGAGGATATCCACGCCAACCTCAAGCCCGGCGCCGCGCTCGCCTTCGCGCATGGCCTCAACGTCCACTTCGGCCTGATCGAACCGCGCGCCGATATCGACGTGATCATGATCGCGCCCAAGGGCCCGGGCCACACCGTCCGCTCGGAATACGTGCGCGGCGGCGGCGTTCCCTGCCTCATCGCCGTCCATCAGGACGCGACCGGCAACGCGCATGACGTTGGCCTCGCCTACGCGAGCGGCGTCGGTGGTGGCCGTTCGGGCATCATCGAGACGAACTTCAAGGAAGAGTGCGAGACCGATCTGTTCGGCGAGCAGGCCGTGCTGTGCGGCGGCATCACCCACCTCATCCAGGCCGGGTTCGAAACGCTGGTCGAAGCCGGCTACGCGCCGGAAATGGCCTATTTCGAGTGCCTGCACGAAACCAAGCTGATCGTCGACCTGCTCTATGAAGGCGGCATCGCCAACATGCGCTACTCGATCTCGAACACCGCCGAATACGGCGACATCAAGACCGGTCCGCGCATCATCACCGACGAGACCAAGAAGGAAATGAAGCGCGTTCTGGCCGACATCCAGTCGGGCCGCTTCGTGAAGGACTTCGTGCTCGACAACCGCGCCGGCCAGCCCGAACTCAAGGCCAGCCGCAAGGCCGCCGCAGCCCATCCGATCGAGAAGACCGGTGCCCAGCTGCGCGCGATGATGCCGTGGATCGGCGCCAACAAGCTGGTCGACAAGTCGAAGAACTGATCTGTCTCCGGAAGGGCGGGCCTTGTCAGGCTCGCCCTTTCGACGAACGACATACCCCGCCCGCCCATTGGCAGTTGCGAGGCAGTCGCAAACCCGATACCTCCATTTTCGAAGTATCGGGGAAAATACCAGCATGAGATTTTGCCTTGGCGCGGCAGCGCTTGCGCTTCTGCCGCTCGGCGGCGTGCGCGCGGAAGCCCCTGCCCCCGACACTTGCCAGCTTTCCCTTACGGCACGCTTCATTGGTGCGATGGCGGTCGATCAGGTCCGCCGCACGGTGCAGCAGATAGCCCGCGATCATCCCGTCCGCTGGATCGCCCTCGGGCAAGCCATCACGCTCGATGCAAACCCGCAGCGCCTCAACGTGATTCTCGACGAAAACGGGCGCATCGCCGCCATTCGGTGCGGCTGAACGCGACTCGCTTGCCATCCGGCACGCAGCTGTGGCAGCCATCCGGTCAATCGCCTGATCGGAGACCGCCTGTGAAAGCCTTCCCCCGCGCCGCCAAGCTCGCCCTTCCCCTCGCTCTCGTCGCGCTGGCTGTGCCCTCGTTCTCGCAGCTGCCCAGCACGCCCCCCGGCGCGCTCGACAAGTCGCGCGTCACCGCCGGCACCTACAGCGTCGATGCCACCCATTCGATGATCGCCTGGCGCGTCAACCACCTCGGTTTCAACGACTATTTCGGCCTGTTCGGCCAGCTCGGCGGCTCGATGACGCTCGATCCGGCCAACCTCGCCGCCACGAAGCTCACCGCGACGATCCCGGTCTCGAAGGTCGTCACGGTCGATCAGGCGCTGACCGGGCACTTGCTCAAGCCGGGCGCTGATGGCGCCAAGCCCGATTTCTTCGGGCCCAATGCGGCCGACGCGGTGTTCGTTTCGACCAAGGTCATCCCCGGTGCGGACGGCGCGAGCGCCACTGTCGAGGGCAACCTGACCCTGAACGGCATCACCAAGCCCGCCACATTCACCGCGCAGTTCTCCGGCGCGGGCGTCAATTTCTTCAACAAGGCCAACACCATCGGCTTCCACGGCCAATCGAAGATCAAGCGCACCGACTTCGGCCTCGGCTTCTTCGCCCCGCTCGTGGGCGACGAGGTGAAGCTCGACATCACCATCGCCTTCGAAAAGAAGTAAGCGCGCAAGGGGCGGCGACCGCGCCGCCGCCCCTCACCGCTGTTGTTACCGCATCAGCGCAAACGCCGTCCTCAGCTCGCCGACAAACGCCTCGGGCTGCTCCCACGCGGCAAAATGCCCGCCCTTCGCCATCTCGCCCCAGTGGACGATCTGCGCGCAGTGCCGCTCCATCCACTTGCGCGGGGTTGGCAGCACTTCCTTGGGAAACGCGCTCACCGCCACCGGCATCGCGATGTCCCCGCCGCCGGCGCTGCCGAAGCTCTCCCAATAGAGCCGCGCCGAGCTCGCCCCTGCCGCCGGCAGCCAGTACAGCATGATATTGTCGAGCATGGCATCGCGGCTCAGCGCGCTTTCCGGCATGCCCTCGTTGTCGGTCCAGGCCCACATCTTCTCGTAGATCCACCCTGCCAGCCCCACCGGCGAATCGACCAGCGAGTAGCCGATCGTCTGCGGCCGGGTGGATTGCTCCTTGGAATAGCCTGAATCCCAGTCCTGATAGTATTTGAGCGCGCCCAGCGCCTTCAGTTCCGCCGAGGATGGGTTCGCCATATCCTCCGGCAGCGGCCGCGCGATCGGCATGTTGAGGTGGATCCCCGCGCAGCCTGCAATCGCCTGGATGCCGATCTGCGTCGTCACGATCGAGCCCCAGTCGCCCCCTTGCGCGAACCACCGATCATAGCCCAACCGTGCCATCAGCACGCCCCAGCTTCTTGCGATCTTCTCGACGCCCCAGCCGTGCTTGTCCGGCTTGCCCGAGAGGCCGAAGCCCGGCAGGCAGGGGATCACCAGATGAAAGGCATCCGCCGCGCTGCCTCCATGCGCCTCCGGATCGGTGAGCGCATCGATCACCCCGCGAAACTCGAGGATCGAGCCCGGCCACCCATGCGTCATGATGAGCGGCACGGCATGCGCATGCTTCGACTTCAGATGCAGGAAGCGGATCGCCACCCCGTCGATGGTCGTGGTCCACAGCCCCAGGCCATTGAGCCAATCCTCGCACCGCCGCCAATCATAGTCGTGCCGCCAATAGGCCACGAAATCCTGCAAGGCCGCCAGCGGCACCCCTTGCGTCCAATCGTCCACCGCCTCCTTCTCGGGCCAGCGCACCATGTCGATCCGCGCGTGCAAATCATCCAGCACCGCCTGCGGAACATGATACGGAAACGGCTCGACAGCTTCGGACATGGTTCTCTCCCTTTGCATTCATTCTGGACAAGCGCGGCGCCTTTCACCATAGGCTAAAAGCATGATCGCCACGTCGGACCTTACCCTGCGACTTACCCGCCCTTGGGCGTGAAGAGAGGCGGCCATCCGGCGCGCCTTTAGCGCCCAAGGGTCTCTCCGTCATGAAGTCGCAATTGCCAGATCCGAAAGCCATCCCATGTCCATGCTGAAAAATCCCTCGGTCAAGTACCGTCCCTTCCCGCAGGTTCCGCTGGAAAACCGCCAGTGGCCCAGCCGCACGATCACCCATGCGCCGCGCTGGCTCTCCACCGATATGCGCGATGGCAATCAGTCGCTGATCGATCCGATGGATGCGGACAAGAAGGCCCGCTTCTTCGATCTGCTCGTCAGCCTCGGCCTCAAGGAAATCGAGGTCGGCTTCCCCAGCGCAGGCGCGACGGAGTACGATTTCATTCGCGGCCTCGTCGATCAGGGCCGCATTCCGGATGACGTCTTCGTGCAAGTGCTGACGCAATCGCGCGAAGACCTGATCAAGACGTCGTTCGAGAGCCTTGCCGGGGCGAAGCAGGCCATCGTCCACGTCTACAACGCCGTCTCGCCGCTGTGGCGCAAGGTCGTGTTCGGCATGGAACCGGCCGAGATCAAGGAAATCGCCCGCACCGGTGCCACGTTCCTGCGCGATCAGGCCGCGCGTTTCCCCCAGACGGACTGGCACTTCGAGTACAGCCCGGAGACCTTCTCCACCGCCGAGCTCGATTTCAGCATCGAATGCTGTGAAGCGGTGATGGAAATCCTCCAGCCGACCACCGACAAGCCCATCATCCTCAATCTGCCCGCGACGATCGAGGCGGCGACGCCCAATATCTACGCCGACCAGATCGAGTATTTCTGCCGCAACCTGCCGAACCGCGACCGCGCGATCATTTCGCTGCACACTCACAACGACCGCGGCACCGGCGTCGCTGCCGCCGAACTCGGCCTGATGGCGGGTGCGGACCGCGTCGAGGGCTGCCTGTTCGGCAACGGCGAGCGCACCGGCAATTGCTGCCTCGTCACTGTCGCGCTCAACATGTACACGCAAGGGGTCGATCCGGGCCTCGATTTCTCGGATATCGACAAGGTCATCCAGACCGTCGAATACTGCAACCAGCTCCCCGTTCACCCCCGCCATCCCTATGGCGGCGAACTGGTCTTCACCGCCTTCTCCGGCAGCCATCAGGACGCGATCAAGAAGGGCTTTGCCGCGCGCGAGACCCAGAATGATGAACTCTGGGCCGTCCCCTACCTCCCCATCGATCCCGCCGATCTCGGCCGCAGTTACGAGGCGGTCATCCGCGTCAACTCGCAGTCCGGCAAGGGCGGCTTCGCGTGGGTGCTCGAACAGGACCAGGGCCTCAAGCTCCCCAAGAAGATGCAGGCGCATTTCTCACGCCACGTGCAGGAGCTCGCCGACGAACTGGGCCGCGAACTGCAGGCGGCGGACATCTGGACCGTCTTCCAGAAGACCTACCACCTCGGCGAAGAGCAGCGCTTGCAGCTGGTCGACTACGAGGAAGCGCGCGCGCCGGACGGCACCCGCGTCTTCGCGGGCAAGATCGCTGTCGATGGTGAAGTCCGCTCGGTTTCGGGCCGCGGTAACGGCCTCATTTCCTCGGTCGTCGCCACCCTCAAGGACGGCTTCGGCATCGCCATCGACGTACGCGACTACGCCGAACACGCCCTCCAGGCCGGCAGCGACGCCCGCGCCGCCGCCTACGTCGAATGCACCGGCCCCGATGGCAAGGTGATCTGGGGCGTCGGCATCGACGAAGACGTCGCCACGGCAAGCGTGCGGGCGATCCTCAGCGCGGCGAACGCGGCGGGCTGACCCGCCAGGTTCCTCCCCATTTTTGGCCTGAGCTTGTCGAAGGGCACAAATGGGGAGGTGGCAGCGCGAAACGCTGACGGAGGGGTACGCCCTCTCCCCACAAACGCCTTTCCTACAGACCGCCGGTTCGGGCATTCTCGGCAACGTTCTTTGAACCGTTGTTCCGATCAAGGCCGCATCCGGTCGGCCCATCGCGTCCGGGCCGGCAGGCCAGCCGCGCGCGGCGAACCAATTCATGAAACGCGCGCTAGTCGCTCCACGCGAGATGCAGGACGCATTTCCGCAAATTATTACTTGAAATCAGCACAATAGAGACCAATCTTCCGAGAATGGCACATTTCCCTCTGGACAGTGTCAACCGTGTCAACCTCTCCGCTAGCCCCCACCTTCGCGGGAATGACGAGAGGGCAGGAACGAATGACAAGGGCGGCGGGTTGCCCCCCTTCCCTTTCCCGCCCCAAGCTGCATACTCTTGCTGCGTGCCCGCAAGAGGCCGAGCCTGAGAGAGAGCCATGCCAGAAGCCCACATCGAAGCCATCATCGAACCCGATCTGCCCATAATCGACCCGCACCACCATCTGTGGGATCTGCGCCCGCTGGTCGCCTCGTTTCCTCAGCCGCTGCATCCGTTCGTCGAAACGCTGGCTCCGGCCGCCTATTACACCTTCGATGCGCTCCACGCCGATACGCACAGCGGGCACAATGTGGTCGGCACTGTGTTTATGGAATGCGGCGCGTTCTACCAGACTGGTGCCGAACAGGCCCTGAAGCCGGTCGGTGAGGTCGAGTTCGTGAACGGCGTCGCCGCACAAGGCGCGAGCGGGCTCTACGGCAACTACCGCCCCTGCGCCGCCATCATCGGCCACGCCGACATGACCCTGGGCGACGGCGCGGAGCCTGTCCTCGAAGCCCTCATCGCCGCCGGAAACGGCCGCTTCAAGGGCATCCGCCACCAGGCCGCGTGGGATGCCGATCCCGAAGTGCTCGGGCCTCCGTTCCATGCGCCAGCCGGTCTCTACACCAGCGACGCTTTCCGTGCCGGGTTCAGGCACCTCGCCAAGATGGGGCTCACCTTCGATGCCTGGCTGCTCGAACCGCAGCTCCCCGATGTCATCAGCCTCGCCCGCGCCTTCCCGGATCAACCCATCGTGCTCGATCACTGCGGCACCCCGCTCGGCACCGCGAGCTACAAGGGCAAGCTCCACGAACGCTTCGATGTGTGGCGCGAGAATATCCGCGAACTGGCGAAGTGCCCGAATGTCTCGGTCAAGCTCGGCGGCCTCGCCATGGCCTTCTGCGCCATGCCCGAGCAGGGCCCGGCGGCAGGCATCGGCTCGGAAACTCTCGCGGCGATGTGGCGCCCCTATATCGAGACCTGCATCGATGCCTTCGGGCCGGAGCGCGGCATGTTCGAGAGCAACTATCCGGTCGACCGCTGGGGCGCGACCTATCCGGTGCTGTGGAACACCTTCAAGCGCCTCGCCCACGGCGCTTCGGCCGAGGAAAAGCACGCCCTCTTCGCCGGCAACGCGGCGCGGTTCTACGGCATCGAGCACGTTCTCGCGGCCTGACCTCAAAGGGAGCGGCGCTGTTGTTTGACAGCGCCGCTTCTCCTGCTAAAGCCCGTTTAACCGCTCGCTTAAAATGGAGCTTTCAGGATGCCGCTTCCCCCGCTGTTCAAGAACCTGCGCCTGCCTGTCATCGGTTCGCCGCTGTTCATCATTTCCGGCCCCGAACTCGTCATCGCGCAGTGCAAGGCGGGCATCGTCGGCAGCTTCCCCTCGCTCAACGCGCGCCCGATCAGCCAGCTCGACGAATGGCTGCACGAAATTACCGAGACGCTCGCCGCGCACAACCGCGATCATCCGGATAGCCCGGCGGCGCCCTTCGCGGTCAACCAGATCGTCCACAAGACCAACAACCGCCTCGATGAGGACATGGCGCTCTGCGAAAAGTGGCAGGTCCCCATGCTGATCACCTCGCTCGGCGCGCGCGAGGATATCAATCAGGCCGCGCACCGCTGGGGCGGCATCGTGCTGCATGACGTGATCAACGACCGCTTCGCCCGCAAGGCGATCGAAAAGGGCGCAGACGGGTTGATCCCCGTCGCTGCCGGCGCGGGCGGCCATGCCGGCGCGCTTTCGCCTTTCGCGCTGATGCAGGAAATCCGCCAGTGGTTCGATGGCCTCGTCGCGCTTTCGGGCGCTATCGCGCATGGCCGCTCGATCCTTGCAGCTCAGGCGCTGGGCGCTGATTTCGCCTATATCGGCTCCGCGTGGATCGCGACGGCAGAGGCTCGCGCCGCTGAAGGCTACAAGCAGGAAATCGTGGAAAGCCGCGCGCAGGATATCGTCTATTCGAACCTCTTCACCGGGGTGCACGGCAACTACCTGCGCGGCTCCATCGTCAAGGCCGGGCTCGATCCGGACAACCTGCCGGTCAGCGATCCCTCCAAGATGAATTTCGGCTCGGGCGGCAACACCGAGGCCAAGGCATGGAAGGACATCTGGGGTTCGGGCCAGGGCATCGGTGCAGTCGACAAGGTCGAGTCCGTAGCCGAGCGCGTCGCGACGCTTACTGCGCAGTACCGCGAAGCCGCCGCCGGCCTCTCCGCAGATAGCGCGCCTTTCCTCTAGAGCCGGCTCTGCGTCGCTTCCCACAGCATCTCGGCCATGCGGTCGAGATGGCTGTAATCAAGCGACTGGTCGGCCTGAACGAGCGCCGGATCGCGTTGATTGAGCACGATCTCCTCGCCCTTTGGCGGGGTGAGCAGGCGCCGCCGCAGTGCGCGCTGCAGCAGATCGAGCCGCATCAGCGCCTCCATGCTCGCGAGTTCCGGATCATAGCGGCGCGTCCGGCTCCAGCCGCCCTCGATCTGCCCCACCCGCTCGGTCACCATTTCCGAATAGGTGCCGTGCGGCCCGCGGTGCAGCGGCAACCCGATGCGCAGCGCCCCGCTTTCGGTCGCGGGCAGCAGCATTCCATTGGCCCGGAAATCGTGGAACCCGATCCGGTCCGGGGTCAGCGAGCCGATCATGCGGGTGAATGCGCGCCGGTTCAGCAACGCCCGCGGCAGGAGATGGTGCCGCTGCAAGCCGGGTGTATAGCCCGGCTTTCCCGGTGAGTTGACCGAGCGGAAGGGGATCTGTCCCCGAACCAGGGGCATGGCAGGCACCATGCCACCATGCTGACCGACGCGCCTTAACTCGTTGCTCGCAAGTATCGTATGCCTATCTGGTTACTGCGTTAAGCCTGTTGTGTCCGTCCGGCTCCAGCCAAACCGCGCCAACGCCGGACAGCACCACTTCGCGCGCGCTGTCTACACGGCCATGCGCGACGAGCCAGTCGGTCAGTCGCACTGCGATCCGGCTGTCCTCCCGGCTCGGTGCGCCGGTGCGCGCGTGAAGCACGAATTCCTGCCCGATCAGGAAATCAAGGCCCTCGCTCGCGAGGCCTTTCTCGCTGCGGGCGAGCGCGGTAAGTGCAAGCGCCGGGAACGGACCACCAGCCAGCCAGACACCGATGGCCTCGGCAAACCAGGCCGGCGACATGACGACCCGCGCCGGCCGCCAGACGATGGCCGCAAGTTGGTCCATCCGGGTCAGGTGCTTAAGGATCGCCGCTGCGACGCGCAGCACGGGGAGCAGGTTCTCTGCGCCGGCCAGATGGGGCCCGACCTGGAACCATATGGCTTCGAGCTCGGAAAGGTTGAAATCGCCGGGTAAAGCCACACGGTGAGCCACCGCGGGCACGTCGAGTGGCAGAGCCGGAGCAAGACCTGCAAGATCGAAAGTGAGCCCATCGCGCAGCAGCTCCGCCGTGCCTTGCGGGGCGAGCCCGGTGTTGAGCAGGGCAAACCCTTCGGGTCCAGCGGCGAGGGCCGCAAGCGCATCCACGGTCGGCCGGTCATTCCGGCCAAACAGCAGCGCGGCAAGGGGCTGTCGCCCTCCAGCACGCTCGATCACCACCAGCTATGCTCCCTCACATCCGGTCCGTCTGAGACACGAATGTAAGGCCATCGTCGAGTCCCGTGCGGCAAAACCGGCACGGAATCGGACCATCCCCACCGGTCACCATGCTAGAATGCACCCATCGCGAGACCGGCCGCAAAAGACTGTCCCAAATCGTGGCACTTTTTGAGCGCATCGTCTGGGACGGTCTTGGCCGCAAGGATCGCCTCGGGCGTCTGTGCGCCAAGATTGACGGTGAGCCCTTCCGCGATTCGCCGCAGGCGCCATCCGGTCACGATGCGCTCGATCTGCCGCTCAGCGCCCGATCCATCCGATCCTGCTGCAATAGCCGTGGCAAAGGCGCGGCCTTCGATCTCCCCGAGCAGCGGGTAGTAGGTGCGGTCGAAGAACTCCTTCATCGCCCCGCTCATCGTGCCAAGGTTTTCCGGGCACACAAACAGATAGCCCGCTGCGGCCAGCAGATCCGCCGGCGTCGCCTCGGCAGCCGCCAGCAGGCACACTGCGCCCTCGGCCTCTGCTCCTCGCAGCGCCGCCTCGGCCATAGCACGGGCAGCACCCGTGCGGCTGTGCCAGACAATCAGCAACATGTGGCGGGGTTGTCCAAACTCAGCAGCCATCTCCGGAGCCGCCCACCGCGCCCACCACGCCTCCCAGCGCGCCGCCGATCATGCCGCCAAACCCGCCAAGTCCGCGCTTCCTGGGCTTGGGCTGGCACTGCGCCTTCTGGTCGCTTTCCTTGCGGTCATTGCCCGCAGCCGCCTCGTCCATTCCCGGCATTCCCATCAGAAAGCCGGTCATCGACCGGTGCCGGATGTCGGCGGTCCATTCCGGCTTCCACGGCGTTTTCGGATTGGCCGGACGCGGGGGATAGGCGAAGCTCTCCTCCGGACCATAGGCGTAAAGGGTCGCCATCTGGAACTGCGGCGCAGCCGCCTTGACCTCGGCTGGTACCATGCAGGTCGTCGTCGCAGGCGCGAGCACTGTCCTTGCCGCTACCAGCCTCGCCACGGTTGCGGGCGAAAGCCAGTCAGACAATCCGCCGCCGAATTCCCGCGTCATGCTGGATGACCACCAGACCATGTCGCCCATCTCGCCGCCCTTCTCCATCTTCCCGCCGATCAGCGAGACGTGGTAGCCGGTGGCATCAGGCAGCGGATTCCAGCGCAACAGGGTTGCGCCGCTGGGCTGCGGATAGGTCGAGGTCCGCAGTGCGCCCATGAAGTCCTTCGTCAGGGTGAAGTTCATCTCGGGCGTGTAATTGCCCGCCACCTTGTGCGCGCCGATCAGCGAACTGTCGGTCCGGACCGATGTCTTGCCCTCATCGTTAGGCCATGAACCATAGGTCTTGCTGCTGGCGTAGGAAACGCGGCGCTCCATCGGTACGTTGCTGGTCCACAGCCCCGGAGGCATCTGCCCAGCGGCGATCTTGGCGAAATCGATGATCACCGGCTGACCGGCCGGGGCATGCTCGCCGCAGCCCCAGAAAATTAGGATCCGCCCCTTGGGCCGCTTGAAATCGCGCTTTTCCGGGGGTTCTTCCGGCCCAGCAGGCACCTTGACCGGCGTTTTGAGCGGCACCGAAAGCCCGAGCTTGGCGCCGGCCGGCATGAAATGATCCGCCTTGGGCGGACCGCCGGCCGGGATCCGGCTCGATCCCAGTTCCAGCCACAGCTCGTGCTGAGGCGCGTTGCGGTTGCCGCCTCCGAAGGCCATCCCCATCATAGCCCCCATGCCGCCGCCCTTCATGCCGGCCATGCCGCCCATCAGTCCGGACGTGGTCCCGGCGCGCATTTCGTAACGCGCGACAGGCGCCGCGGTCTGCGCAATCGAAAAACCGGCTACAACCACGGTTGCGGCGCCTGCCACGGCAAGCAGGCGCAAGGTGCTATTGGTCATCAGCTCAAACCCCTCTGTCAGGTCGGGACTCGACCTCGTTCTGCTGGCGCGACCGGTTTTCTTTTGTTTCTGATGCGACCATACTGGGTGCCATGCTGTCAATCGAACTGCGTCACTGCGATGATAAAGCGCACAGTTTGCAGCAGAATGTGGGCAGTAGCCGCGCTGCCCTTCCCCGCACCGCCGTGATCGGTTAGCGCCGCAGGCATGATCCCTGTCACCGCCATCACCTGTTCGCTGTCCGGCCTTGCCTGGCGCTGGCGCGGCGGCAACATGGACCTTTCCGGCGGCGGCTTTGGCCAGCTCGATGGCCTGGTTGACCAGTTGCTGCTGGCGCGCGGCGTGGAACGGCACGATCTTGAGCGCCACCGCCGCCCCACCTTGCGCGATTTCCTGCCCGATCCCTCGCTGTTCAACGACATGGACAAGGCTGCCGCGCGCCTTGCCGATGCGATCACCGGCGGAGAAGCGATCGCGGTCTATGGCGACTACGACGTTGACGGCGCGACCAGCGCCGCGCTGCTCATCCGCTTTCTCGCCAGCCTCGGCGTGCCGGCGCGGCCTTATATCCCGGACCGCCTGCTCGAAGGCTACGGCCCGTCCGCCGAAGGGCTCGTCAAGCTCGCGCGCGAGGGCGCGCAGCTCATCGTCACCGTCGATTGCGGCGCGATGGCTTACGAAGCGCTGGGTGCCGCCCGGGACGAGGGCGTCGATGTTATCGTGGTCGACCACCACAAGTGCAATGCAGAGCTGCCTCCGGCCACCGCCCTCGTCAATCCCAACCGGCTTGACGAGGCCGACGAGGCGGCTACCCACGGCCACATGGCCGCAGTCGGCGTGGCTTTCCTGCTCGCTGTCGCCACCTTGCGGACCTTGCGCGCGCGCGGATTTGCGGGTGCATCCGCCGCGCCCGATCTGATGGGCCTGCTCGATCTCGTGGCGCTCGGTACCGTTGCCGACGTCGCGCAGATCCGCGGGGTCAACCGCGCCTTCGTCGCGCAGGGCCTGAAGATCATGGCACGCCGCGCGAATGTGGGCCTCGCCGCCCTGATCGATGCCAGCCGCCTCACCCGCGCGCCCACCTGCAGCGATCTCGGCTTCGCGCTGGGCCCGCGCATCAATGCGGCGGGGCGCATCGGCGATTCCGGGCTGGGCGTACGCCTCCTCACCACATCGGACCAGGAAGAGGCCCGCAGCATTGCCGCGCGCCTATCCGAACTCAACGACGAGCGCCGCGCGATCGAACAGGCCGTGCAGGAAGCCGCCGAAGCGCAAGTCCTGGCGCAGCACAACCGCAGCGTCGTCGTGGTCCACGGGCCCGGCTGGCACCCCGGCGTCATCGGCATCGTGGCCGGGCGGATCAAGGAAAAGACCGGGCGGCCCACGCTCGTGATTGCCGAGGACGGCGACACCCAAGGCAACGGCAAGGGCTCGGGCCGCTCGATCCCGGGTGTCGATCTTGGCGCCGCGATCATTGCCGCCAAGGCTGCAGGCCTCCTCCTCGCGGGCGGCGGCCATGCCATGGCCTGCGGCCTCACTGTTGCACCCGGCGGCACGGAGCGGCTTGCCGATTGGCTCGACGAACGCCTCGCCCGCGATGTCGCCCTCGCGCGGCAGAGCCAGTCGCTGCTGCTTGACCTGTCGCTGGCCCCCGGCGGGCTCACCCCCGATCTTGTCGAGACGCTGGAGGCGGCAGGTCCCTTCGGCATGGGCTGGCCGGGGCCCCGCGTCGCCGTAGGCCCGGTGCGCCTGATCAAA
Organism: Novosphingobium fuchskuhlense; assembly: GCF_001519075.1. Lineage (GTDB taxonomy): Bacteria > Pseudomonadota > Alphaproteobacteria > Sphingomonadales > Sphingomonadaceae > Novosphingobium > Novosphingobium fuchskuhlense. The sequence goes on along the minus strand of NZ_KQ954244.1, from coordinate 2,016,550 downwards.
TGCGATGTGGTCGGCGCAGACCACGTGCGGATGATCGCGGGCGGAGCCGATGGCCGCTCGTTCAAGGCGATGGCTTTCCGCGCGGCCGAGACCGAGATGGGCCAGGCCCTGCTCCACGGCGCGCGCGGCCGCGCGTTCTGGCTCGCAGGCCGCGCGAAGATCGACGACTGGGGCAGCCGGCCGGCAGCGGAACTCCATGTCGAAGACGCCGCCTTCGCCGACTGACCCCACCCCTTTTGGTCATGCGCACAAAGTGCCGAAGTGAGGGGTTGACCAATCCGGCACAGGGCCCTAGACGCGCGGCCTGCCATGCGGCCTCAGCCTATGGCCCCTTCGTCTAGCGGTTAGGACGCGGCCCTTTCACGGCTGAAACACGGGTTCGATTCCCGTAGGGGTCACCAGCTAAGTTGCCAGGTGTTTGCGCCCGGCAGAAGCAAAATTGCCGGGGCGGGACCGCCGACCCGGTTGCAGGCAAGGCCCCTTCGTCTAGCGGTCAGGACGCGGCCCTCTCACGGCTGAAACACGGGTTCGATTCCCGTAGGGGTCACCAGCCGGACAGAACCGTTCTTCCCTGTGCAACACCGGATCGCAAAACCGGATCGAACGGGAATTGGGCCCGGAGGCGAGATGGATTTCGATTCGCTCAGCTATACCACCGTATTTGCCGCGTGCGGCGGCTTCGCACTGCTACTGGGCCTGCTGGCCGGCCTCGGCGAGCGCCGCGAGCGCCGTCGCCGCAATCTCGATCGGGTGAGTACGGTGCCCTGGGGATTTCTCTCAGCGCTCTTTATGATGATGGCGATCATTCTTTTTGCGACTGCCGCGAAGGCGTGGTTCTTGCCTGCCGTCTGAGACGGAGACCGGCAAGGTTACAGTACAATGTGAACGCCGCGGCGCCCCTTGCCCGATTGTTTCAGATTCCGACACAAAATCGCAGTCTTTTGCCGTAAGGACGGAAAGACGGGGGGCCGCCTGCGCGCGCGGTCGCACCAAGAGGTTTGAAGCTGATCCCATGTCCTGCCGGCCTGCATCCTAGCCCATGAACGGACCCTTGCTCCCCTGGCCGAGCATGATCGTCGCGATCGGCACGTGCCTTGCCATGATCATCGTGGGCAGCACGCCGGGGCTAGCCCTTTCCGTGCTGATTCTCTGGATCGGCACACTCTGGCTGTCGCGGCCCGAGCCGGTGGTCGAGGTGCGCGTTGCCGATGAAGGCTCGGTCTCGCGTCAGGCCATGGTCGAACTGGTCGAACCCTTCAGCGTGCCAGTGCTCATGCTCGACGGTCAGCGAATCGCTGCAGCCAATGCTGCCGCGCGCGAGGCGCTCGGCCCGCATATCGTGGGACAGGACGCCCGTGTCGCGCTGCGTCATCCAGAAGCGATCACCCTGCTCAACAAGCCGCAGGGCACCGCGATGGTGCGCGGCCTGACCGGTGCCCGCAGCATCTGGCAAGTGCGCCGCGTCAGCATCGACCAGCGCTTCTCCCTGATCGAACTGGTCAACCGCACCGCGGAAGCAGATATCAGCCGCTCGCACACCGATTTCGTCGCGAATGCCAGCCACGAACTGCGCACGCCGCTCGCCTCGATCATCGGGTATATCGAAACGCTCGCCGATCCCGACGCCAAGGTCGATACCGCAACGGCCGCGCGCTTCCACAACACCGTGCTGCGCGAAGCGCGCCGGCTGCAAAGTCTGGTCGAGGATCTCATGTCGCTTTCGCGCATCGAGGCAGAGAAGCACGACCTCCCGCGCGAAAGGATAGATCTCGGCCTGCTCGCCGCCAGCATCGGGTCGGAAGTGGCCGCCACGGTCGGCGAGGACCGCGTGCTGGTAAACGTGACCGACGCGAACGTGATCGGAGATCGCCAGCAACTCGATCAGGTGATCCGCAATCTCATCGACAATGCGCTCAAATATGGCGATCCGGCCCAGCCCGTGCGCGTCGCGGTAGAATGCGACGGAACCGAGGCGGTCCTTTCGGTGATCGACCGCGGCGAAGGCATCCACGCCGACCACCTGCCCTACCTCACCCGCAGATTCTATCGCACCGATCCTGGCCGGAGCCGCGGTGTGGGTGGCACCGGGCTCGGCCTTGCCATTGTCAAGCACATCGTCGAAAGGCATCGCGGCAAGCTCGACATCGCCAGCAGGCTTGGCGAGGGAACCACTGTGACGGTGCGTCTGGCTCTCGCGGTGACACCGACGAAAGAACTGTCATAGGCCTGTCATTCCGTGGTCTCATTGCCCCGGGTACAGGGGTGTAGGGGAAATCAGCGATGCGTTCGAATCGTCTTATTGCCGGATCAGTACTGGTACTTGCCACGCTTGGCCTTTCCGGCTGCGGCGGCCAGCAGAGCGCAACGCGCGATCAGGTCCGCGCGGTTGGTTCGTCAACGGTCTATCCCTTTGCCAAGGCGGTCGCGGAATCGCTCGCAAGGTCTGACGCCACGATCAAGGCCCCGATTATCGAATCCACCGGCACCGGTGCCGGCATGAAGCTGTTCTGCGCCGGCATCGGCCCGCAGCACCCCGACATCGAGGACGCTTCGCGCCGGATGAAGAAGTCCGAATTCGATGAATGCGTTAAGAACGGTGTGAAGGAGATCGTCGAGATCCAGGTGGGTCTCGATGGCGTTGCCTTCGCCGAGGGCAGCAATGGCCCCGGCATCGCGCTGACGCCCGAGGACGTTTACAAGGCGCTGGCCAAGAGCCCGTTCGGCAAGCCCCAGACGGCCAAGACGTGGAAGGACGTGAACCCCGCGTTGCCGGACGAGCCGATCCTCGTCTACGGCCCGCCGTCCACCTCGGGCACGCGCGATGCGCTCAAGGAACTCATCCTCGTCCGTGGCTGCGAAAGCGATCCCGCGATGAAGGCGCTCAAGGACAGCGACAAGAAGCAGCATGATGCCGTGTGCGGCGAAGTGCGCGAAGACGGTGCCTATGTCGATGCGGGTGAGAATGACAACCTGATCGTGCAGAAGATCGAAGCCAACCCCAAGGCGATCGGCGTGTTCGGCTATTCGTATCTTGAGGAAAACAAGGACAAGCTCAAGGGCCTCACCATGGCCGGCGTCTCCCCGACCTACGAGACGATCAGCGACTTCAGCTATCCCGGTGCCCGGCCGCTCTACATCTATGTGAAGAAGGCCCACCTCAAGGCGATCCCGGGCCTGCAGGCCTACGTGAACGAGTGGGCCAAACTGTGGAGCAAGGGCGGCGTGCTGGCCAAGGCCGGCATGGTCGTCGCGCCTGACGATGTGCTCGCCGCCAGCTCGAAGGCAGCCAGCGAACTGCCCGTGCTCGACGGCACGCAGCTCAAGTAAGGACCGGCACAGGGCCATGTCGCCAGGCATTCTGTTCTTTCTGGCCTTCGGGCTGGGTCTTGTTGGCTGGCTGGCGGGACGCTCGCGGGCCTGGGCCTTCCGCAAGACGGCACCGGGCGGGCGGATCCACTCGCTGCCCGATTTCCACGCCTGGTACGTCGGTCTGTGGATCGCCGTGCCGACCCTGTTGTTCGCGCTGCTGTGGGATGCGATCAGCCCGGGCCTCGTGCTCCAGTCGGTGCTGTCGGATCCGGCGGCTGCGGCACTCCCCGCTTTCGGGTTCGAGCGCGAGGCGATGATGGGCGAGGCCCGTGCGGTGGCCACCGGTGCAGCCCGCGCGGTGTTCAACAGCGAGGCGGAAGGCCTTGTCGAACCCTACCGAGCCGCGCTTGCGCGCTATAACACCATTGGCCTCGTCGTCACGCTGGTGATTGCCTTTGCCGGCGGTGCCTTCTCGTTCCTGCGCCTGCGCCCTGATTTCACCGCACGTACAAGGGTTGAGCGGGCGGTCATGGGCATGCTGTTCATAGCCTCGCTGGTCGCGATCCTGACCACGATCGGCATCGTTGCCAGCCTTGTGTTCGAAACCGTGCGCTTTTTCGGAATGGTGTCGCCGGTCGATTTCCTGTTCGGCACACACTGGGCCCCGGACCCGATGAGCACCGGCACGCCCGACGGCAGCGCGTTCGGCGCAATCCCGCTGTTCTGGGGCACGATCTATATCGGCGCGATCATCGCGATGGCCGTGGCGATCCCGCTGGGGCTGATGAGCGCGGTCTACCTCACGCAATACGCCGACAATTCCGTCCGCAAGATCATCAAGCCGCTGCTGGAGATCCTCGCTGGCGTGCCCACCGTGGTCTACGGCTACTTTGCCGCGCTCACCGTGGCGCCGGCGGTGCGCGATGCGGCGCAGGCCATCGGCATATCGAATGCCTCGACCGAGAGCGCCATGGCCGCAGGCCTCGTCATGGGCGTGATGATCATTCCTTTCGTGTCCTCCATGGCCGACGACAGCATTGCCGCTGTTCCCCAGGCCATGCGCGATGGCAGCCTGGCAATGGGCGCCACGCGCGCGGAAACGATCCGCAAGGTGCTGATCCCTGCCGCGCTGCCCGGCATCGTCGCCGGGATCATGCTTGCGATCAGCCGCGCCATCGGAGAGACGATGATCGTCGTCATGGCGGCCGGTGCAGCGGCCAACCTGACGGCCAACCCGTTCGAATCGATGACGACCGTTACCTTCCAGATCGTCGCGATGCTGACCGGCGAAGGCAGCTTCGACCACCCAGCCACGCTCTCCGCCTTCGCGCTGGGCATGGTGCTGTTCCTCGTGACGCTCACGCTCAATTTCATCGCCCTGCGCGTGGTCAAGCGTTACCGCGAAGCGTATGAGTAAACCGGCATGAACACGTTCCAGGATCCTGCCACGCTCGAAGCAGCGCGCGCATCACGCCAGGCCCGGATGCAGGCCGGACTCGCCAGCCGCTACCGTTCGGACGCGCTGTTCCGCTGGGCCGGCCTTGGCGCGGTCAGCTTCTCGGCGCTTGTCCTGCTGCTGCTGCTCGTCTCGATGGCCTCGAGCGGATGGGCCGGTTTCCATCGCAGCGAACTGCGCATGTCCGTACCGATTCGCGGGCGCCTCCAGATCGATCCCGCGCGCCTTGCGCAGCCTGATCCGCTCGGCGGGCTGGAAGTGGCAGGCCTCCCTGCGCTGGTCAAATCCGCCGCATCGCAGGCTTTCGGGCCGGAAGCCGACGCGCTGATCTCCGATGCGGCCTGGCGTGAGGTGGGCGAGAAGTTGGTCACCGATCCGTCGCTGCTCACGCGCAACGTGATCGAGGTCTCTGTCCCCGCCAGCGACGATCTGGCGAATGCCCAGCGCGGTGGCGGCGATGCCGCGCTGCGCCAGCAAGCTGCCAATCTGGCGCGCGAGGGCAAGCTGGTGCGCGCCTTCGACACGGGCTTCCTCGTCCGTTCCGATGCCACCAACCCGCAAAGCGTCGGCATCTGGGGGGCGCTCAAGGGCTCGATGATGACCATGCTGGTCACGCTGCTGCTGGCCTTCCCCGTCGGCGTGCTGTCCGCGCTCTATCTTGAGGAATACGCCACGCGCAATCGCTGGACCGACATCATCGAGATCTCGATCAACAACCTTGCGGCCGTCCCGTCGATCATTTTCGGCCTGCTTGGCCTGGCCGTTTTCCTCGCCGCATTCCCCAACTACCGCTCGGCACCACTGATCGGCGGCATGACCCTCGCGCTCATGACGATGCCCGTGATCGTCATCTCGGGCCGCAACGCGATCAAGGCCGTGCCGCCGTCGATCCGCGATGCCGCGTTGGCGATGGGAGCGAGCCCGGTGCAGGTCGTCTTTCACCACGTGCTGCCGCTTGCGCTGCCTGGCATTCTGACCGGAACGATCATCGGCATGGCCCGCGCGCTGGGCGAAACCGCGCCGCTGCTGATGATCGGCATGCGCGCCTTCGTTGCCAGCCCACCGAGCGATTTCACCTCGCCAGCCACAGTGCTGCCGGTGCAGATCTTCCTGTGGTCCGACGAAATCGACCGCGGCTTCGTCGAGCGCACCAGCGCCGCGATCGTCGTACTTCTGATCTTCCTGCTCGTGATGAACGGCATCGCGATCTATCTGCGCAACCGCTTCGAGAAACGGTGGTAAAATGAACGCTCCTGTCCCGGCTGCTGAAGCGGCAAACCAGTCTGCGGCTACGGTGTTTCCGGATCCCGTCGGCGCATCCAAGATCAGCGCGCGCGGCGTGTCTGTCTTTTATGGCCAGAAGCGCGCAATCGACGATGTCTCGATCGAAATACCGCAGAACTACGTCACCGCGTTCATCGGCCCGTCGGGCTGCGGGAAGTCGACCTTCCTGCGCAGCCTGAACCGCATGAACGACACCATTTCGGGCGCACGCGTGGACGGCGAGATCCTGCTCGACGGCGTAGACATCTATCGCTCGGGGATGGACGTGGTGCAATTGCGTGCCCGCGTCGGCATGGTGTTCCAGAAACCCAACCCGTTCCCCAAATCGATCTACGAAAATATCGCCTACGGCCCACGCATTCACGGGATCACCGCCAGCAAAGGCGAGCTTGACGGGATCGTCGAGCAATCGCTCCAGCGCGCCGGCCTGTGGGACGAAGTGAAGGATCGGCTCAGCGACAGCGGCACCGCGCTTTCGGGCGGCCAGCAGCAGCGCCTTTGCATTGCGCGCGCCATTGCGGTTGATCCCGAAGTGATTCTGATGGACGAGCCCTGTTCGGCGCTCGATCCGATCGCGACAGCCCGCGTCGAGGAACTGATCGACGAACTGCGCGGCCGCTACGCGATTGTGATCGTGACCCATTCCATGCAGCAGGCGGCCCGCGTTTCGCAGCGAACGGCGTTCTTCCACCTCGGAAAGATAGTGGAGTATGGCACTACTTCCGATATATTCACGAACCCGAAGGAAGAGAAGACCAAGGACTATATCACCGGCCGTTACGGATAGAGGCTGAGGAGCGATGATGACCGAGCACACCGTCAAGGCGTTCGACGAGGACATCACCCGCCTGCGTGGTCTGGTGGCGGAAATGGGCGGCCTTGCGGAACTCTCCGTCGCGGAGGCGATGGATGCTCTGGTCAGCGGCAACCAGGACCTCGCCATGGGCGTGATCGCGCGCGACAAGCGGATCGACCATCTCGAAGGCGAAGTCGACCGGCTTGCGATCCGCGTCCTTGCCTTGCGCGCGCCCATGGCGGATGACCTGCGCGAAGTCATCGCCGCGCTCAAGATCGCCGGCGTGATCGAACGCATCGGCGACTATGCCAAGAACATCGCCAAGCGGGTCGGCCATATCGAGGGCCGAAAGCGATTCGAGCCGCTCACCCTGCTCCCGGTGATGAACGAACTGGCGGGTGACATGGTGCATGATGTGCTCACCGCCTATGCCGCACGAGATCCTGTTGCTGCGGCCGAGATTGTGAAGCGCGATGCCAAGGTCGACGCGTTCTATGACAGCGTGTTCCGCAACTTCGTATCCTACATGGTCGAGAACCCGGCGACGATCAGCTCGGTCGCGCAGCTCATGTTCGTGGCGCGCAATATCGAGCGGATCGGCGATCATGCCACCAACATCGCCGAAATGGTCTACTACGCCGCGACGGGTAACAATCTGCCCGAGCGCGACGACGTCGTACCCCCCGCCTGAACACGGCGGCAAGTCACGACGACGTAACAAATGTCGTGTCTGCGCAAAGATACCGTCAAGACTGTCGTAACCGGGGGTAATCGATGTCCGCGCCGAAGCTGCTGCTGGTAGAGGATGACACCGCGCTTGCCGAGCTGGTGGAATATCGGTTCCGCGGCGAAGGCTACGACGTTCGCACCACCGACGATGGCGACGAGGCCCTTCTCCTTGCCGCAGAGGACACACCCGATCTCGTCCTGCTCGACTGGATGATCGGCGGCACCAGCGGCATCGAAGTGTGCCGCCGCCTGCGCCGCAGCAAGGCGACCGCGCATGTCCCCATCATCATCCTCACCGCCCGCAGCGACGAGGACGACCGCGTGCGCGGCCTCGAAACCGGCGCTGATGACTATGTCACCAAGCCCTTCTCCCCGCGCGAGCTGATTGCCAGGGTCGGTGCGGTGCTACGTCGCGTGCGCCCCGCCCTTGCCGGCGAGACGATCAGCGTTGGCGATCTCGCGCTCGATCCCACCGCGCACCGCGTCACGCGCCGCGGCCAGGCAATCAAGATCGGCCCCACCGAATTCCGCCTTCTGCGCCACTTCATGGAGCATCCGGGCCGCGTGTTCTCGCGCGGGCAATTGCTCGATGCAGTCTGGGGCAGCGGCAGCGACATCGAACTGCGCACAGTCGACGTCCATATCCGCCGCCTGCGTCAGGCCATCGCGATCCCCGGTGCAGCGGATCCGGTGCGCACCGTGCGGTCGGCCGGATATGCGCTCGAAGGGGTTTAAACCCCCAGTAGCGGCGCGATATCGAGGTCCTCGATCGTGATCCAGTGGTTCACGTAGTTCGCGTAGTATAGGCCGAACAGCACCACTGAAAGGACCGTCGCGCGCACCATGATGCGGCGCGGGTTGAAATTCGCCGGCGCGCTCGGGGCCTGGCCGGGTACCTTCTCCACCCCCAGTTCATCTGCCGTGCGCACGCCGAAGGGCATGACGAGGAACGCCGCCAGCACCCAGAAGAGCGCATAGATGGCGATGATCGATGTCCACTTCATCTGCCTCAGTCCTCGCGCAGCAAAACTTGCACGACCGGCTTCTTGCCCGACCAGCGCTGCGCCGCGCGCCGCACTGTCAGCCGCACCGTTTCCGAAATGGCTGCCCGGTCACGCTGTTTGTCGCCCTTCAGCGCGGTTATCGCCTTTTTCACATCACCCTGCGCTTCGGTAATGAACTCTTCCATGTCTTCCTCGAGCGGCAGGCCGATGGCGGCAATATCCACCGCCGACTTCAGCTTGCCCAGCGGCGAGACGGCCAGCGTGGTCACCACGACGCCGCTTTCAGCCAGCTTGCGCCGCTGCGCCATCGCCCCGCCATCAGCCGGGGCGATGATGTCGCCATCGAGCACCAGTCGTCCGGCCCGCACCGCGGCGAGCTTCGCCGGCCCGTTCGGTGCCAGGCGCACGACATCACCGTTCTTCTGCACGATCGTGCGCGCAATCCCGCAGGCCTTCCCCAGCCGCGCCTGCTCGGCCATGTGCCGCATCTCGCCGTGCACCGGAACGAGGATTTCCGGGCGCAACCACTTGTAGACCGCCTCCAGCTCGGGCCGTCCGGGATGGCCCGAGACGTGAATCATGCCCTGGCGGTCGGTCAGGAGCTCGACCCCCTTTTCCGCGAGCTGGTTCTGCACCCGCCCGATCGCAAGCTCGTTGCCGGGGATCTGGCGGCTCGAGAAGAGCACGGCGTCGCCCTTTTCAAGCCGCACCGGATGCGTGTCCGATGCAATACGTGCCAGGGCCGCGCGCGGCTCGCCCTGCCCGCCAGTCGCCAGAACGAGGAGCTGCCCGCGCGGCACATCCATCGCGTCTTCCATGCGAACCGTTTCGGGAAAGTTCTGCAGATACCCGCTCGCCTGCGCCACGCTGATGATCCGGTCGAGCGACCGCCCCGCGACACAAAGTTGCCGACCGGTCGCTTGGGCAACTTCACCCAGGGTCTGCAGCCGCGCGACATTGGAGGCGAATGTCGTCACCACTACGCGCTTGCCCTTGAGGCCGCCGACCATCTCCATCAACCCGTCGCGCACTGCGCCTTCGGAGCCGGAGGGCTTGGGATTGAACACGTTGGTCGAATCGCACACGAGCGCAAGCACGCCCTCGTCGCCCAGCGCGGTGAGGTCGCCCTCGGTTGCCGGCACGCCGATCAGCGGCTCGTCATCTAGCTTCCAGTCACCGGTGTGGAACACGCGGCCGTACGGGGTCTCGATCACCAGCGCATTGCCCTCGGCAATCGAATGCGCCAGCGGCACATAGCGGATGTCGAACGGCCCGAGGCTGAGCGAGGCTTCGTTGGGCACGGTGTTCAGCGTCACCTGCTTCGAGATGCCTGCCTCCGCGAGCTTCTCTGCGACGAGCCGCGCGGTGAACGGCGTCGCATAGAGCGGCACGCCAAGATCGAGCGCGAAGTAGGGCACAGCGCCGATATGGTCCTCGTGAGCATGAGTCAGCACGATTCCGACGAGGTCGTCGAGCCGTTCCTCGATGAACGCGAGGTCCGCAAACACGAGATCGACACCCGGGTAGTGCGGGTCGGCAAAGGTCATGCCAAGATCGACCATCAGCCACTTGCCGTCACAGCCGTAAAGATTGACGTTCATGCCGATCTCGCCCGATCCTCCGAGCGCGAGAAACAGCAATTCCTTACCGGGTTTCACACTATTTCCAGTTCACTAGTGGCCAGCAGGCCAAGGGTTTGCCGCACGAGCGTTGATCAGCGCGCGGCCACGCGTTCCGCCAGAATGGCAATGCCGTCCAGCGTCAGGTCCGTATCGACATGGTCGAAGATCGACGTGTGCTCGTCGAACAGCACGGCCAGACCACCGGTGGCCACCACCTTGACCGGTCGTCCGATCTCCTCCCGCAGACGTGATATCAGGCCTTCCATCATCGCGACATAGCCCCAAAACACCCCGATCTGCATCTGATCTTCGGTGTTACGGCCGATGACGCTGCGGTTGTTGCCCTGTGGCGGCGCGATGGCGATGCGTGGCAGCTTGGCAGCCGCCGTCACCAGCGCATCGAGCGAGAGGTTGATGCCCGGCGCGATGATTCCGCCCTTGTAGGCGCCGCTGGCATCCACCACGTCGAATGTCGTCGCCGTGCCGAAATCGACCACGATCAGGTCGCCCTCGTACTTCGCATGCGCCGCGACCGTGTTCACCGCGCGGTCCGCCCCCAGTGAACGCGGCTGCTCCACATCGGCGACGAAGCCCCAATCCACCGGCGGCTGCCCGGCCACCAGGGGATCGATGCCGAAATACTTCTGCCCCAGCACCTGCAAGTTGTGGAGCGCGCGCGGCACCACGGTGGAAATCAGGATCTGGCGAACCCGCTCCGGATCGAAGCCCTGCAGTTTCATCAACTGCAACAGCCACACCGCATATTCATCCGCCGTACGCCGTGGATCAGTGGCAACCCGCCAGCGCGAACGGATCTCCCGCCCATCGAACAGTGCGAAGACGACGTTGGTATTGCCAACGTCAACCGCCAGAAGCATCGCTCTCTCCTACTCCCGCCGCCGCTGTGCCTTGGCCGATCAGCTCGACGTCTCCGGCGTGGATGGCACGGACGGCACCATCCGCCAAGCGCAGAAGGACGGCGCCATCAGGCTCCAGCCCGGCAAATCCGCCAATCACGTGGCCCTCCTCGGCAAGGTTCACACCAAGCAGCGTGCCTTTCGGCAACGCCCGCGAAAGCCACTCGCCGCGCAGCATCGGCCAGGCCCCGGCGTGCCATGCGGTGAGATCCTCGGCCCAGGCCGTCGCCAGGGCAGCCGCAAAGTCGTCGCGGACGACGGCATGGCCCAAGGCGTTCAGCGACACGGTCTTGCGGCCCGGCACTTGGGGCGCCTCGGCGAGGTTGACGCCGATCCCCACAATCACGGCATCCCGCTGGCGCTCCAGCAGGATGCCGCCGAGCTTGGCTTCCTCCACCAGCAGATCGTTAGGCCATTTGAGCGCAAGTCCCGCGATATCGGGCACAACCGTCATCAGCGCACGGTGGACGCTCACGCCCGCCACCAGCGCCAGCGTCTGCGGCAGTGCCTCGCCTTCGCGAAGCGCAACCGCCGTCGATCCCATGAAATTGCCGAGGCCACCGGTCCAGATGCGTCCGGCCCGCCCGCGCCCGGCGGTCTGCCGGTCTGCTACCAGCCAGTGCCCTTCGGCTGGCGCCTCGCCTTCGGCAAGGCGCGCCAGCAGCGCCGAATTGGTCGAGGCGATCTCCGCAACGACCCTGATCAGCGGGTCCGCCACTGGCCGTTCAGCGCATCACGCGATGTGGAACAGCGCAGCGGCAGCCCGGCCCGCCAGCTCGCCCAGCGGCTTGTTGATGAGCCAGCCGAGCGGCGAGATGGCGACGACCGAGACGAACAGCAGCACCCGCTGCGCGAGGTCGCTCTGGCCGGTCACCACATCCGCCGCCTCATCAAAGAACATCACCTTGACGACCTTGATGTAGTAGAACGCACCAATCACCGAGGCCGCGATGCCGATGGCAGCGAGCGTCAGCAGGCCAGCCTGCACGGCGGCCTGAAACACCATGAACTTGCCCCAGAACCCGAACAGCGGCGGGATGCCGGCGAGGCTGAACATGACGGCCCCGATGGCCCAAGCCAGCGCCGGACGGGTCTTCGAAAGCCCCGCCATCGCCGCGATCGATTCCACCGGCGCCCCGTCTGCATCGCGCAGCATCAGCACCGCGACAAAGCCGGCGACCGACATCGCGACATAGATCGCAAGGTAGACCAGCATCGCCGCCGCGCCTGCCTGGTTGGCACAGGCAAGGCCGATCAGCATGAAGCCGACGTTGTTGATCGAGGAATAGGCGAGCAGGCGCTTGATATTGTCCTGCCCGATCGCGCCCAACGCACCGATCACGATCGAGAGCAGCGCGACGAAGATCACGATCTGCTGCCACGCTCCAGGCTGCGAGCCGAAGGCAAACAGGCTGACGCGCATGAGGAGCGCCAGCGCCGCAACCTTGGGCGCGGTTGCAAAGAAAGTCGACACCGGGGTCGGCGCGCCTTCATAGACATCGGGTGTCCACATGTGGAACGGCGCGGCGCTGACCTTGAAGGCAAGCCCGGCCAGCACGAACACGATCCCGAACGTCGCGCCCATGAAAAGCGGCCCGGCGAGCGCGCCGTGGATCCCGGCAAAGCTCGTGGATCCGGTGAAGCCGTAGATCAGGCTGATGCCATAGAGCAGGATGCCCGAAGCGAGTGAGCCCAGCACGAAGTACTTGAGACCCGCTTCCGCCGACCGTTCGTCACTGCGCAGGAACGAGGCCATGACGTAGGCAGCAAGACTGTTGAGCTCCAGCCCGATGTAGAGCGCCAACGTGTCGGTCGCGGAGACCATCATGCCCATGCCCATTGCCGCGAGCAGAACAAGCAGCGGGAACTCGGCGCGCATCGCGTTCTCGCGCTCGAAGAAGGCGGGCGCAATAATCAGCGTGACAGCAGCGCTGGCATAGATCAGCAACTTGCCGAAGGCGGCAAAGGCATCGCCGCTGAACTGTCCGTTCCAGGCAGAGACGCCCGGGCCCATTGCGGCGTGGCACAGCGCGGGCACGGTCAACACGGCGCAGACAGTGAGGACGGCCACCGCCGCGATCGAAATCGCGCGGCTCGCCTTGTCACCACCCCAGCCGGCGGCGAGGAGCAGGATGAGGCCCGAGATGCTGAGGACTTCCTCGGTCCCGGTGATCGCCAGAGAGCGCAGCAGTTCCATCAGCGTGCCTCCCCGTGCGCGGCTTCGGGCCCGTGGACTTGCGCCCCGTGTTCCATTGCATCCCCATGTTCATGTGTCGCCGCAGCCGGCGAAATGGCAGCGATCTGCACATCGGCATCGCCCTTGGGCCGTGCCTGCGCCAGCCGCGCTTCAAGGCCTGCGATATCCTTGCGCATCGGCGCGAGGAAGGTTTCGGGATAGACGCCCATCCATAGCACCGCCACCGCGAGCGGGATCATCATCGCCCATTCGCGGGCGTCGAGATCGGGCATGGCCGCCGCATCCGCGTTCTTCTGCACGCCGAACACGACGCGGCGATAGAGGTAGAGCATGTAGGCCGCGCCGAGGATGATGCCCGTGGTGCACACCAGCGCCACCCAGCTAGACTGCGCGTAGATGCCCATGAGCGAGAGGAACTCACCCACAAAGCCGCTCGTGCCCGGCAGGCCGACCGAAGCCATCGTGAACAGCATGAAGAACAGCGCGTAGGCCGGCATGTTGATGGCAAGGCCGCCATAGCGGTCGATCTCGCGCGTGTGCAGGCGGTCGTAGATCACGCCGACGGCAAGGAACAGCGCGCCCGAGACGATCCCGTGGCTCAGCATCACGATCATCGAGCCTTCAAGGCCCTGCCGGTTGAACGCAAACAGCCCCACCGTCACGATCGCCATATGCGCGACCGAGGAGTAGGCGATCAGCTTCTTCATGTCGTGCTGCACCAGCGCGATCAGCGAGGTGATGACGACCGCCGCCATCGACAGGCCGTAGATCAGCGGCGCGAACTGCGCGCTGGCCTCGGGAAACATCGGCAGCGAGAAGCGGATGAAGCCGTAACCACCCATCTTGAGCAGCACGCCCGCGAGGATCACCGACCCTGCCGTTGGCGCCTGCACGTGCGCGTCAGGCAGCCAGGTGTGCGTCGGCCACATCGGCATCTTCACCGCAAAGCTCGCGAAGAAGGCCAGCCAAAGCCAGGTCTGCGCCTTCACCGGGAAGCTGTAGGCCATCAGGGTCGGGATATCGCTCGTGCCCGCCTCGTTCACCATCCACATCATCGCGATCAGCATCAACACCGATCCGAGCAGCGTGTAGAGGAAGAACTTGTAGCTGGCGTAGATGCGATCCGCACCGCCCCAGATGCCGATGATCAGGTACATCGGGATCAGGCCGGCCTCGAACATGATGTAGAACAGGAACAGGTCCTGCGCGGTGAAGACGCCGATCATCAGCGTCTCCATGATGAGGAAGTTGGCGTAATACTCGCCTGCGCGCTTCTCGATCGCGTTCCAGCTCGCGCCGATGCAGATCGGCATCAGGAACACGGTGAGCGCGATGAGCAGCAGGGCAATGCCGTCGATGCCGAGTTTCCACTCGAAGCCGGCGAAGATCGCGGCATGCTCCTGGAACTGCCACTGCGGCCCGCCGATCTGGTAGTGTGACCAGAGGAAAGCGCCGAGCACGAGATCGACCAGCGTAGCGGCCAGCGCGATCACCCGCGCCTGCTCGCGCCCGGCCATGAGGCAGGCCACCGCGCCGACCAGCGGCACCAGCAGCATGAGGGAGAGAATGGGAACCCCGTTCATTTCGCAATCACCCAGCTGACCGCGCCGACAAGGCCGACGAGCATGACCAGCGCATAGCTGTTGAGATAACCGGACTGCAGCCGCACCGCGATCCGGCTGCTGCGGGCGACCAGCGCCGCCGCGCCATTGGGCCCGAAGCGATCGATGATACCGATATCACCCTGTTTCCAGAACACGCGGCCGAGCGCCATCGCAGGCTTCACGAAGAGCGCATTGTAGAGCTCGTCGAAGTACCACTTGTTCAGCACGAACCGGTAGAGCGGCCCGATGGCACCCGAGAACACCGCCGGCAGGCCCGGGTTCGCGATATAGGCGATATAGGCGACCGCCAGACCGGTGATCATCACGCCGAACGGCGCCCACTTCACCCACTCCGGCACGCCGTGCATGGCGTGGATCAGGTGCTCGCTGAAGGCCACGCTGCTCTTCCAGAACTCGCCGCCGCCTTCGCTGATGAAGGCGTGGTGGAACACATAGCCCGCAAGCACCGCGCCAACCGACAGCAGCGCCAGCGGCAGCAGCATCGGAAGCGGACTCTCGTGCGGGTGATAGCCCGCCGTGCCGTCATGGCTGTGCCCATGCCCATGCCCATGGTCGTGGCCATGATCGTCATGCCCATGCGCGTGGTCATCATGCCCATGGGCATCATGCACCGCGTGCTGGATATGCTCGGACTGGTCCCAGCGCGGCTTGCCCCAGAAGGTCAAGAACATCAGGCGCCACGAATAGAAGCTCGTCATCAGCGCGGCCGTGATCCCGCACCAGAAGCCGAAGTGCCCCGCGCTCGTTCCGCTGGCATAAGCTGCTTCGAGGATCGAATCCTTCGAATAGAAGCCCGCAAAGCCGAACACGTCGACAATGCCGACACCGGTGATCGCCAGCGTCCCCATCATCATCGCCCAGAATGTGAGCGGGATGTGCTTCCGGAGGCCGCCGTAGAAACGCATGTCCTGCTCGTGGTGCATCGCATGGATGACCGAGCCTGCGCCGAGGAACAGCAGGGCCTTGAAGAAAGCGTGTGTGAAAAGGTGGAACATCGCCGCACCCGGCGCGCCCACGCCCGCCGCCACGAACATGTAGCCGAGCTGCGAGCAGGTCGAATAAGCGATCACCCGCTTGATGTCCCACTGCGTCGTGCCGATGGTCGCGGCAAAGAAGCAGGTCGCGGCGCCCACGTAGGTCACCACGGTCATCGCGGTTTCGCTGGTCTGGAACACCGGCGAGAGACGGCAGACCATGAACACGCCCGCGGTCACCATGGTCGCCGCGTGGATCAGCGCCGAAACCGGGGTCGGGCCTTCCATCGCGTCCGGAAGCCAGGTGTGCAGACCAAGCTGTGCCGACTTGCCCATCGCGCCGATGAACAGGAGGATGCACAGCACCGTCATCGTATCGAAGCGGTGGCCCAGAAACCCGATCGTGCTGCCCGCCATGCCCGGCGCTGCCGCCAGGATCGCCGGGATCGAGACCGTGCCGAACACCAGGAACGTGCCGAAGATGCCCAGCATGAAGCCAAGGTCACCCACGCGGTTGACCACGAAGGCCTTCATCGCGGCAGCGTTTGCGCTGGGCTTCCTGAACCAGAACCCGATCAGGAGGTACGAGGCAAGGCCCACCCCTTCCCAGCCGAAGAACATCTGAACGAGGTTGTCCGCCGTCACCAGCATCAGCATCGCGAAGGTGAACAGCGAGAGATAGGCGAAGAACCGCGGCTGATCCGGGTCCTCGTCCATGTAGCCCCATGAGTACAGGTGGACGAGCGCCGAGACGCTGGTGATAACCACCAGCATGATCGCGGTCAGCGTATCGACCCTGAGGGCCCACTGGAAGTCGAGATTGCCCGAGCGCACCCACTGCAGCACCGGCACGACCGAGGCTTCGGCGCTGCCCGAAAGGAACGAAAGGAAGATCGGCCACGACAGCGCGCAGGATGCGAACAGCGCCCCCGTTGTCACGAGCTTGGCCGGCACCTTGCCGATCAGCCGGGCGCCAAGCCCTGCGACCAACGCTGCCAGAAGCGGCAGAAATACGATCAACTGGATAGGATGCACGGTTCGTTTACCCCTTCATCCGGTTGACGTCATCGACCGCAATCGTGCCGCGGCCGCGGAAGTAGATGACAAGAATGGCAAGCCCGATGGCCGCCTCGCCCGCCGCCACCGTCAGCACGAACATCGCGAAGATCTGGCCGACGAGGTCATGCAGGAATGCGCTGAACGCGACGAAGTTGAGGTTCACCGACAGCAGGATCAGCTCGATCGCCATGAGGATGACGATGACGTTCTTGCGGTTGAGGAAGATCCCCAGCACGCCGAGCACGAACAGGATCGCGCTCACCGCGACGTAGTGTTCAATTCCAATCACAGCGTGACCCCCTGGCCTACGGCGGGCTTGACGTTGACCGTCGCCTCATCCGGCCGGCGTGCAACCTGCCGGCCCACATTCTGGCCGCGCGTGTCGCTGCGCTGGCGGTGCGTGAGCACGATGGCGCCGATCATGGCGACGAGCAGGATGATCCCCGCCGCCTCGAACAGGAACAGGTAGCGCGTGTAGAGCAGCGCGCCGATCGCGGCGGTGTTGGACAGGCTCTCGGGCGTCGCCGATGCGCCGTTCGCCACGCCAAGCTGCAGCGCGCCGGCGTGCCATACGCCAAGACCCATGCCGAGTTCGACCAGCAGCACCACTGCAATCAGCAGCCCGAGCGGCGCATTCTTGATGAAGCCTGCGCGCATCTCCGAGAAGTCGATGTCGAGCATCATCACGACGAACAGGAACAGCACCGCGACCGCGCCGACGTAGACGATCACCAGCAGCATCGCGATGAATTCCGCGCCCACCAGCACCATCAGCCCCGCCGCGTTGAAGAACGCGAGAATGAGCCAAAGCACCGAATGGACCGGATTGCGGGCGAAGATCACGGAAACCGCGCTGAACAGCATGATCGCCGTGAACAGATAGAAGGCAAAGGCCTGGATCATGTGGCGTGGCCCCTAACGGTACGGTGCATCGGCTTCAAGGTTCGCGGCCAGCGCCCGCTCCCACTTGTCCCCGTTCGCGAGCAGCTTGGTCTTGTCGTAGAGCAGTTCCTCGCGCGTTTCGGTCGCGTATTCGAAGTTCGGCCCCTCGACGATGGCATCGACCGGGCAGGCTTCCTGGCAGAAGCCACAGAAGATGCACTTGGTCATGTCGATATCATAGCGCGTGGTGCGGCGGCTGCCGTCCTCGCGCGGTTCCGCCTCGATGGTGATCGCCTGCGCCGGGCACACCGCCTCGCACAGCTTGCACGCGATGCAGCGCTCTTCGCCATTGGGATAGCGGCGCAGCGCATGCTCGCCGCGAAAGCGCGGAGAGAGCGGGTTCTTCTCGAACGGGTAGTTGATCGTCGCCTTGGGCTTGAAGAGGTACTTCAAGGTCAGCCAATGTGCCTTGACGAACTCCCACAACGTGAAGCTCTTGATGATCTGCGAGACGGTCATGCGAAATGTCCGGTGGCCATGAGGTATCCGCTGATCGCGAACACGAAGAACAGCGAGAGCGGCAGGAAGATCTTCCAGCCCAGCCGCATCAGCTGGTCATAGCGGTAGCGCGGCACCGTTGCCTTGACCCAGCTGAAGATGAAGAAGAAACCGCAGATCTTGATGATCAGCCACACCAGCCCCGGTACATAGTAAAGCACCGGAATGTCGAGCGGCGGCAGCCAGCCGCCCCAGAACAGCGTGGCATTGAGCGCGCACATCAAGAGCACGTTGGCATATTCGCCCAGCCAGTAGAGCGCGAAGGCCATCGAGGAATATTCGGTCTGATAGCCCGCCACGAGCTCGCTTTCCGCCTCGGTCAGATCGAACGGCGCGCGCGCGGTTTCGGCCATACCGGAGATCAGGAACATCACCCAGACCGGGAACAGCAGCGGGTTCGCGACGAAGCCGTTGATGATCCAGACGTGATCCTTCTGCGCCTTGACGATGTCGTTGAGGTTGAACGAACCCGCCCAGAGCACCACGCAGATGAGGATAAAGCCGATCGAGACTTCGTAAGAAATCATCTGAGCGGACGCGCGCATCGCGCTGAAAAACGGGTATTTCGAGTTCGACGACCAACCCGCGATCACCACCCCGTAAACGCCCAGCGACGAGATCGCGAGGACGTAGAGCAAGCCGACATTGATATCCGCCAAGACCGCGCCCGAATTGAACGGAATCACCGCCCAGGCCATCAGCGCCACGGTAAAAGTGATGATCGGCGCGATCAGGAACAGGCCTTTGTTCGCCGCCGAAGGGATGATGGTTTCCTGCAGGAAGACCTTGAGGCCGTCCGCAAACGACTGGAGGATGCCGAACGGCCCCACCACATTCGGTCCGCGCCGCAGCGCCATCGAGGCCCAGATCTTGCGGTCGGCATAGATCACCAGCGCCACGGCCAGCATGACCGGCAGCGCGATCAGCAGGATTTCGGCAATGGTCGAGACGGTCCACGCCGTCTCGAACGAGAGGCCGCGCGCTTCAAAGAACGGGATCATTCCGCGGCCTCCGCAAAGCTCTCACCATGCAGCAGTTCTGCCGAGCAGCGCTGCAGCGTCGGGCTCGAACGCGCGATGGCATTCGTCAGGTAGTGGTCCTTGATCGGGTAGCCAGCGATCAGCCCTTCCGCCTTGGCCCCCTTCGGAGCCGCCGGCAGCGCGCCATAATCGGCCAGCCCTTCCACGCCCAGCGCCGGCACTTCGGCGATCATCGCGGCGCGTAGCTGCTCGAAGCTGTCGAACCCGACCGAAACGCTTAAGGCATCGGCCATCGCGCGCAGGATCGTCCAGTCCTCGCGGGCATCGCCCGGTGCATAGACCGCACGTTCCGAATACTGCACGCGGCCTTCGGTGTTGACGTAAGTGCCGTCCTTCTCGGTGAAGGCCGCCGCCGGCAGGATCACGTCCGCCGCATGCGCCGCCTTGTCGCCATGATGGCCGATATGCACGATCATCGAGCCGGCAAACTTCGTGTAATCCACCTCGTCCGCACCCAGCGAAATCACCATCTTCGGCTTGGCGGCCACCAGATCAGCGAGCCCGCCCGGCTGCGCATAGCCCAGCATCAGCCCGCCCATGCGGCTCGCCGCCATGTGCAGCACGTTGAAGCCGTTCCAGCCATCACGAACGAGGTTGAAGCGCTCGGCAAAGGCCAGCCCGGCCTCCAGCGCGCCCTTGGCCAGCCCTGCCCCGCCGATCACGATCGCCGGCTTCTTCGCACCTTCGAACGCAGCGACAACTTCGGCCGGCACATCATTGAGAATGGCCGCATCTTCGCCAAGGAACGTTGCCGGATAAGTCGGCTCCCAAGTCGCGCCGATCGCGAAGACCTTTGCGCCCTTCTTGGCGGCCTTGCGCAGCCGCGTGTTCACCAGCGGCGCTTCGTCGCGCACGTGGCTGCCCACGATCAGCACCGCGTCGGCCTCTTCGATGCCGTTCAGCGTCGAGTTGAAGGCCACGGCCGCCATGTTGCTCGCGGTATAGGCAAGCCCCGTCTGCCGCCCTTCGAGCAGGCTGGAGCCAAGCGCACGGGCCAGCGCCTTGGCCGCAAACAGCGTCTCGCAATCGACCTGATCGCCCGCGATCACCGCGACCGACGAACCCGGATTGATCTTGGCGACAGCGTCAAACGCCTCGGCCCAGCTCGCCGCGACGAGCTTGCCATCCCGGCGCAGCCAGGGCTTGTCCAAGCGGCGGCGCGTCAGTCCGTCCACGACATAGCGCGCGCGGTCAGACAGCCATTCCTCGTTCACATCATCGTTCACGCGCGGAAGGATGCGCAGAACTTCGCGGCCCCGGCTGTCGATGCGGATGTTGGAGCCGACCGCGTCGGACACATCGATGCCCAGCGTCTTCTTGAGCTCCCACGGCCGCGCCTCGAACGCATAGGGCTTCGAGGTCAGCGCACCGACCGGGCACAGGTCGATCACGTTCGCGGAGAGTTCATGCTTCGCCGCGCCCTCAAGGTACGTCGAAATCTGCATCCCCTCGCCGCGATAGAGCGCGCCGATCTCGTCCACGCCCGCGATCTCTTCCGAGAAGCGGACGCACCGGGTGCAGTGGATGCACCGCGTCATCGTCGTCTTGATCAGCGGGCCCATGTACTTGTCGGTCACCGCGCGCTTGTTCTCGTCATAGCGCGAGGCGCCTCGGCCATAGGCGACCGACTGGTCCTGCAGATCGCATTCGCCGCCCTGATCGCAGATCGGGCAATCGAGCGGGTGGTTGATGAGGAGAAACTCCATCACCCCTTCGCGCGCCTTCTTGACCATCTCGCTGTCGGTGCGGATTTCCTGCCCCTCGGCAGCCGGGAGCGCGCACGATGCCTGCGGCTTGGGCGGCCCGGGCTTCACCTCCACCAGACACATGCGGCAATTGCCCGCAATGCTGAGCCGCTCGTGATAGCAGAAGCGGGGGATTTCCTTGCCGGCCAGCTCGCACGCCTGCAGGACCGTCGCGCCTGCCGGGACATCGAGCTCTACGCCGTCGACTTTGAGCTTGGGCATTATTCCGCCGCCTCTTTCATCGCGCTGTTTTCCGCAATCCGGCGCTCGATCTCCGGCCGGAAATGCCGGATCAGGCCCTGGATCGGCCAGGCCGCCGCATCGCCGAGCGCGCAGATCGTGTGGCCTTCGACCTGCTTGGTCACTTGCTGGAGCATGTCGATTTCCTCGACCGCCGCGTCGCCGGTGCGCAGGCGCTCCATCACGCGCCACATCCAGCCGGTGCCTTCGCGGCACGGGGTGCACTGGCCGCAGCTCTCGTGCTTGTAGAAGTAGGACAGGCGGCTGATCGCGCGGACGATATCGGTCGACTTGTCCATCACGATCACTGCCGCCGTGCCGAGACCGGAGCCGACCGCGCGCAGGCCGTCGAAGTCCATCGGCGCGTCCCAGATTTCCGCCGCCGGCACCAGCGGCACCGAGGAACCGCCGGGGATCACCGCGAGCAGATTGTCGCGCCCGCCGCGAATGCCGCCGCAGTGCTTCTCGATCAGCTCGCTGAACGGGATCGACATCGCTTCCTCGACCACGCAGGGCTTTTCGACATGCCCGCTGATCTGGAACAGCTTGGTGCCCTTGTTGTTGTCGCGCCCGAAGCTCGAAAACCACGCCGCGCCGCGCCGCAGGATCGTCGGCGCAACCGCGATGCTCTCGACATTGTTCACCGTCGTCGGGCAGCCATAGAGGCCCGCGCCAGCCGGGAACGGCGGCTTGAGGCGCGGCTGGCCCTTCTTGCCCTCGAGACTCTCGATCATCGCAGTCTCTTCGCCGCAGATGTAGGCGCCCGCGCCGCGGTGCACGAAGACATCGAAATCATAGCCCGAACCGCAGGCGTTCTTGCCCAGCAGCCCCGCCTCATAGGCTTCGGCCACGGCGGCAAACAGCGTCTCGGCCTCGCGGATATATTCGCCGCGAATGTAGATATAGGCCGCCCGCGCGCGCATCGCATAGCCCGCGACCAGCGCGCCTTCGATCAGCTTGTGCGGATCGTGGCGGATGATCTCGCGGTCCTTGCACGAACCCGGTTCGGATTCGTCGGCATTGATCACGAGGAAGCTCGGACGGCCGTCCTTGCTCTCCTTGGGCATGAACGACCACTTCATGCCGGTCGGGAAGCCCGCCCCACCGCGCCCGCGCAGGCCGGAATCCTTGATTTCCTGAATGATCGCGTCCTGCCCGCGCGCCAAAAGGGCCTTGGTATTGTCCCAATCCCCGCGCGCCTGCGCCGCTTTCAGGTTCCACGGCTGATAGCCGTAGAGGTTGGTGAAAATCCGGTCTTTGTCAGCGAGCATCGTTCGCTCCGTTGTTCTTCGGCGCATCGCCGCGCGTGCTCAGCGCAATGAACACCGCGCCGAGCGCGATGAAGGTCGAGCCGATCGAACCATCGCGGGCCAGATCGGCCATGCCGATCACAAAGAACGCGATGCCAACTGCCAAAATCCCTTTCGCGCGGGTCATCACCATTCCCCCCGGTAATCGTGATTGGCGGAAACCATCGCGGTCAGGCTCGTCGGCCCGCCCAGCGGCTCGACGGTGTGGCGACCCGGCGCCTGTGTGCCTGCCTTGGGCTGCTTGCCCGCCGCCAGCTCGTCGAGGATGCGCGTCATGTCCGCCGCGGTCAGATCCTCGTAGTTGTCGTCATTGATCTGGACCATCGGCGCGGAGGCGCAGTTGCCCATGCATTCCACTTCGGTCAGCGTGAACACGCCGTCCTCGGTGGTGTGGCCCTTGTGGAGACCCTTTGCCTTGCACGCGGCCATGATATCGTCAGATCCGCGCAACATGCACGGCGTCGTCCCGCAGACCTGCACGTGGAAGCGGCCAATCGGTGCGATGTTGTACATCGTGTAGAACGTCGCGACCTCGACCACGCGGATGATCGGCATGTCGAGCTGCTCCGCCACGTACTCCATCACCGGAATCGGCAGCCAGCCTTGTGTGTTCTCTTCCGCGCCGACCTGACGCTGCGCCAGATCGAGCAGCGGCATCACCGCCGAGCGCTGCCGCCCTGCCGGATAGCGCGCGATGATTTCCTTCGCCTTTTCAGCGTTTTCCGCCGTCCAGGCAAAGCTGCCCCAACGCGCCCTGAGCTCGGGGGTATCGGGTTCGATATGACGGTCAGCCATCAGCGAATGAACTCCACGCGGGCGCACTTGTCGCCCTCGAAACTGTAGATCGTGAGCACCTCGAACGGCTCCGCCGCCGCCGAACGCCGCACCAGTTCGTGCAGCACGACGTATTCGCCCAGCTCGTAAGCCTTGACGATCTCGGCGCGGTTCTCGGGGAACTCGGCGAACATCTTCTTGAGACCCTCGCGCGTGCCTTCCTTGCCTTCGCGCACAACCGTGCCGCGATAGCCCGCCTCGCAGGCATCGTCGGTCATGTAGGATACGTAAAGGTCCGCATCCTGCGCGTTATAGGCCTCGATCATGGCCGTGGCGGTGGCGAGCTTGCTCACCGGTCGCACTCCCCGAACACCACGTCGATCGCGCCCAGAATGGCGGTCGCGTCGGGCAGCATGTGGCCCTTCGACATGAAGTCCATCGCCTGCAGGTGGCTAAACGCGGTCGGGCGGATCTTGCAGCGGTACGGTTTGTTCGAGCCGTCCGAGACCAGATAGACGCCAAACTCGCCCTTGGGGCTTTCGGTCGCGACGTAGACTTCGCCCGCCGGCACATGGAAGCCTTCGGTGTAGAGCTTGAAGTGATGGATCAGCGCTTCCATCGATTGCTTCATCTCGCCGCGCTTGGGCGGCACCACCTTGCGGTCGCTGCTCGAAATCGGGCCTTCCGGCATTTCGGCAAGGCACTGCTTCATGATGCGGGCGGACTGGCGCACTTCTTCCACACGGACCATGAACCGGTCATAGCAATCCGAGCGCGTGCCGACCGGGATCTCGAAGTCCATGCGGTCATAGACGTCGTAGGGCTGGCTCTTACGCAAGTCCCACGGAATGCCCGCCGCGCGGATCATCGGGCCCGAAAAGCCCCAGGCAATCGCGTCCTCGCGGCTGACAATCGCGATATCGACATTGCGCTGCTTGAAGATGCGGTTGTCGACGACGAGGCTCATCGCGTCCTCGAACAACTCCGGCAGGCGCGTGTCGAGCCAGTCCGCAATGTCCGTCAGGAGCTTCAGCGGCACGTCCTGATGCACGCCGCCGGGGCGGAACCACGCCGCATGCATGCGCGCGCCCGAAGCGCGTTCGAAGAAGTTGAGGCAATCCTCGCGGATCTCGAACAGCCACAGGTTCGGCGTCATCGCGCCGACGTCCATGACATGCGAGCCCAGGTTCAGCATGTGATTGCAGATGCGCGTCAGCTCGGCAAACAGCACGCGCAAATACTGGGCACGCAACGGCACCTCGATGTTGAGCAGCTTCTCGACCGCCAGCACATAGGAGTGCTCCATCGCAAGCGGCGAGCAATAGTCCAGCCGGTCGAAATAGGGGAGCGCCTGCAGATAGGTCTTGTGCTCGATCAGCTTCTCGGTGCCGCGGTGGAGCAGGCCGACATGCGGATCGATGCGCTCGATGATCTCACCGTCGAGCTCCATCACCATGCGCAGCACGCCGTGCGCTGCCGGGTGCTGGGGGCCGAAGTTGATCGTGTAGTTCGAAATGACCTCGTCGCCGGTGGTGGGCGACTGTTCAAGGCTGAGGCTCATGCGCCTTCTCCTTCGGTCTTCTTTTTGCGCGTGCGCTTGGGCTTCTCGGCAGCAGCCTCACCTTCGGCAGGCGCGGCCTTCTTGGCGCGCGGCTTCTTTGCCGGCGCCGGCGCCGGCGCCTCGTCCTTCACCGGCTCGGGTGCGGGCGGCGGAGGCGGAGGAGGTGGCGGCGGAGGGGGAGGTGGCGGCGGAGGGGGAGGTGGCGGCGGAGGGGGAGGTGGCGCCGGAGGGGGAGGTGGCGGCGGAGGCGGAGGTGGCGTTGCCGCCTTCTCGTCACCCGGCAGCACGTAATCTGCGCCTTCCCACGGGCTCATGAAGTCGAACTGGCGCAGATCCTGGGCGAGTTCCACCTTCTCGTAGACGACGCGCTTGTCCTCTTCCGAATAGCGCAGCTCGACATAGCCGGTCAGCGGGAAGTCCTTGCGGAACGGATGGCCCTGGAAGCCATAGTCGGTCAGGATGCGGCGCAGATCCGGGTGTCCGGCGAACAGCACGCCGTACATGTCGTAGACCTCGCGCTCGTACCAGCCGGCATTGGGCCAGAGCACCGTCGCCGTCGGCACCGGAGTCGCCTCGTCGGTCGCGACCTTGACGATCAGGCGGTGGTTCCTGGTGAGCGAGAGCAGGCAGTAGACCACCTCGAACCGCTCGGGCCGCGAAGGGTAGTCGGCACCCGCGATGTCCATCAGCTGCTGGTACTCGTGGGTATCGCGAAGCGCGCGCAGCACCTCGACGATCCGCTCGCGTACGACATGGATGACGATCTCGCCATGCTGCTCGCGCGCGGAGATCACATCAGCGCCCAGCGCGCCGCTCAGCGTTTCCAGCACACCATCGAACGGTGCGTAGCGGGGGGCGGAATGAAGCACGGTCATCTCAGCAAACCCCTCAACGCTCCAGCGTGCCCGCGCGGCGGATCTTACGCTGCAGCTGCATCACGCCGTAAAGCAGGGCCTCCGCAGTCGGCGGGCAGCCCGGGACATAGATATCGACCGGCACGATGCGATCGCAGCCGCGCACCACCGAATAGCTGTAGTGGTAGTAGCCGCCGCCATTCGCGCAGCTGCCCATCGAGATGACGTACTTGGGGTCCGACATCTGGTCGTAGACCTTGCGCAGCGCCGGGGCCATCTTGTTGCACAGCGTGCCGGCCACGATCATCACGTCAGACTGGCGCGGCGAGGCGCGCGGGGCGACGCCGAAGCGCTCCATGTCATAGCGCGGCATGTTGACGTGGATCATCTCGACCGCGCAGCAGGCAAGGCCAAAGGTCATCCACCACAGCGAGCCGGTGCGGGCCCACTGAAACAGTTCTTCCGTCGAGGTGACGAGGAAGCCCTTGTCCGAAACCTCGGCATTCAGGCTGTCGAAAAAGGCGGCGTCGGGCGCGGACGGCATGTCAGCCGCCGTCGCCGGGATGATCGATGAGGACGTCATATTGCTCATTCCCAATCCAGCGCGCCTTTCTTCCAGGCGTAGATGAAGCCGATGATCAGCTCGAACAGGAACACCATCATCGTGCCCCAGCCGGCCCAGCCGCTTTCCTTCAGGCTCACCGCCCAGGGAAACAGGAACGCCGCTTCAAGGTCGAAGATGATGAACAGGATCGCGACCAGATAGAAGCGTACGTCGAACTGGCTGCGCGGGTCCTCGAACGCCGGGAAGCCGCACTCGTACTCGCTGAGCTTCTCGGCGTTCGGATTGTGCGCGCCGGTCAGCCGCGCCACACCCATCGGCAGGAACACGAACACGCACGAAAGCGCGAGCGCGATGCCGAGGAAGATGAGGATCGGCAGATATTGCGCGAGATAGGGCAGTGATTGGGGCAGTGATTGCGTCACGGGGCCTGACTCGCCTGTTTCTATGTCGCCCGCGCCCTAGTCCCGGCAGGGCTCCTGCGCAAGTGCGGCATGGCACGATGCGGCTCAAATAACTCGCTTTTGTCTGTGGAAGACGGTCAATCCGGCAGTTTTCCACGCCCAGCGGCAGTGCATGGGATTGCCCAAAATGTGATAACGATTTTCACTATCAAATCAGACGGTCGTTTGCAGGTGGCAGCGCGATACCGCAGGCTAGAAGCCCTGCCACAGGAACACCGGCCAGGCTGCCACCGCCAGCAGGGTACCCAGCGGCAGCATGGTATCGGGTCTGACGTCGCGGCCGGCGCGCCACAGCACCGCCGCAACCGCCAGTCCGCCCAGGCTTGCCAACAGCAGTGTGTGGATCACGCCCAGCGGCCCGAGCCACAGCCCGATCGCCCCCATCAGCGGCGGGTCACCCCCGCCCATGCCTTCCTGCCCGCGCCATGCGAGATAGCCCTGCCCCAGCAGCCACAGCACCGCGAACCCGAACACCCCGCCCACGATCGACTGGACGAGGATCATCACGTCCTCGGCCCAATAGCCCATCACGAGCGCAAACAGCGCGCCGCTGGCGCCCAGCAGCGCCGAAAGCTGGCGCGGCAGCCACATATGCCTGAGGTCCAGCATGGCAAGCAGCAGCAGCTGCCAGCCCAGCAGCATCGCCCAGACCGGGAAATAGCTGAGCAGCACGGCGATCGCGCCGATCAGAGCCCCGCCCACTTCCGCCGCCAGCTGCCAGCGGTCGATAGCAGAGCCGCACTCGCGGCATTTCCCGCCCTGGATCACCCACGACACGACAGGGATCAGTTCGACCGGCTCCAGCTCCTTGTCGCAGGTATCGCAGGCAGACCGGTCCATCACGAGCGGACGTCCATCGGGCAGGCGCACCAGCACCAGCCCCATGAAACTGCCGACGACCGCGCCAAGCACCATCGCGCCAAGGACCAGCACAATCGTCATGCTGCCCCTTCCCGCATAGCTCTGCGTCCCCCTGTGAATTGAAATTGCCCGACCCGGCGGCTACATCTGCCATAGCCGAAGCGGCCTTAACGCGCCCCTAGCACAGGAACCACTCCCATGGCCCAGTTCTCCGCAGCCGATCCGGTTGTCATTCTCTCGTTCGCCCGCACGCCGATGGGCGCCATGCAGGGTTCCCTCGCCGATGTGTCCGCCACCCAGCTCGGCGCAACGGCGGTGAAGGCCGCGGTCGAGCGCGCCGGCATCGCCGGCGAAAAGGTCGAGCGCATCTACATGGGCTGCGTGCTCCCGGCCGGTCTCGGCCAGGCCCCGGCACGGCAGGCGGCGATTTACGCTGGCCTTCCCGCCTCGGTCGAGGCGACGACGGTGGGCAAGGTTTGCGGTTCGGGCATGCAGGCGATGATCATGGGCGCCGAAGCGCTCGCCTCCGGCAGCATCGACATGGTCGTGGCAGGCGGCATGGAAAGCATGACCAACGCGCCCTACCTCCTCAAAAAGCACCGCTCGGGCGCGCGCATCGGCCACGATACCGCCTACGATCACATGTTCCTCGATGGCCTCGAGGACGCCTACGAGCCCGGCCGCGCCATGGGCACGTTCGCGCAGGATACCGCGAACGCCTATCAGCTCACGCGCGAGCAGCAGGATGCCTATGCCATCGAATCCCTGCGCCGCGCGCAGACCGCGATTGCCGAAGGTGCCTTCGCGGCGGAGATCACGCCTGTGACAGTCGCCAGCCGTGCTGGCGAGACCATTGTCGATACCGACGAGGCCCCCGGCAAGGGCAAGCCGGACAAGATCCCTGCGCTCAAGCCCGCCTTCGCCAAGGACGGCACGATCACCGCTGCAACCTCGTCCTCGATCTCGGACGGTGCCGCCGCCATGGTGCTCACGCGCGAGAGCGTCGCCGCTGCCGATGGTCTGAAACCCGTCGCGCGCGTTGTTGCATTGGCCGCGCATGCGCAGGCGCCCAAGGACTTCACCACGGCCCCGGTCGGCGCGATCACCAAGCTGCTCGGCAAGGCCGGCTGGTCGATTGCCGATGTCGATCTGTTCGAAGTCAACGAAGCCTTCGCCTGCGTCGCCATGTTCGCGATGCACGATCTCGGCATCCCGCATGAGAAGATCAACGTCCACGGCGGCGCCACTGCGCTCGGCCACCCCATCGGCGCCTCGGGCGCGCGCATCGTCACCACGCTGATCGGTGCGCTGCAGCGCCACGGCAAGAAGCGCGGCGTCGCCAGCCTGTGCATCGGCGGTGGTGAGGCGACCGCCGTCGCGATCGAGCTCGTCTAGGTCTGAATCCGTAAGCGAGGGGGTCTGCGCGGCAGGCCCCCTCAGTCCGCGCCCCACACCGCGGCCTTGGCCACAAAGCCGCGCCGACCCTCGACGTCGAACTTGCACCAGGCGGGGCCGCAATCGCCCAGCTTGCCCGTCACGCCCGGCTCGGCCCGCCACAGGATGCGGCCGGTGCCGTCAGCGTTTTCGCGGATTTCGGCAATGCCGCCCTTCACCGTTGCGGCCCGTCCTCGCGTCAGGAATTGCGCAAGCATCCATCCGCGCGTCCCGTCGATGTCTTCGATCAGGCGCCACCCGCCAATCATGCGCAAAACTTTCACCGGCAACGGCGCGCGCACATAGACCCAGCTGATCCGATACTCACGCCCCGGCCCAACCCTCAGGTTTGCCGGCTGGCCTTTCAACGATGCCCAATACGGCAAGGTATCGTCCTCGGCCGCACGTGCCTCGCCGGCAAGGGCCAGGCACAGCGTCGCAAGGATTGCCAATCGGAGTTTGCCAGTCCGCACGAAGTCCTGTCCTCCATCATCGCGATACGTGTTGCGATACAGCATTCGCCGCGCACGGCAACCGGGTGCTTGACCACAGGTAGCGAGGCGGCATAGCGGTAAAGTCATGTCGGCCGCTCAACCCAGCACAGATTATCGGACCACCCGCCGGATCGAAGGCCGCCCGCGCGTCGTCGTGACCCGCCGTCTCCTGCCCGAGACCGAGGCGCGGATGACCGAACTGTTCGACGTCACGCTGAGCACGGACGACCAGCCGCTCAGCGCCGAGGAACTCAAGGCAGCGGTCAGCGAAGCCCACGTGCTTGTCCCCACCGTAACCGACCGGATCGATGCCGATCTGCTGGCGGCGGCCGGCCCGCAGCTGGGCCTGATCGCCAGCTTCGGCGCGGGGACCGACCACATCGACCTTGCTGCCGCGCGCGCGCGCAAGATCATCGTCACCAATACGCCGGGCGTCTTCACCGATGATACGGCGGACATGACGATGTCGCTGATCATCGCCGTCTCGCGCCGCCTGGCCGAAGGCGGCCGCGTCATCCGTTCGGGCGACTGGGCAGGCTGGGCGCCGTCAACTCTCCTCGGACACCGCATCAGCGGCAAGCGGCTCGGCATCATCGGCATGGGCCGCATCGGACAGGCCGTCGCGCACCGCGCCCGCGCGTTCGGGCTCGATATTGTCTACCACAACCGCCATCGCTTGCCCGAAGCCTTCGAACGCATGGTCGGCGCACGCTACGAGGCGGATGTCGACACGCTCGTGCGAGAGGCGGACATCGTCACGCTGCACTGCCCGTCCACGCCCGAAACGCATTTCCTGATGGATGCGCGCCGCATCGCGCTGATGAAGCCCGAGGCCTATCTGGTGAACACCGCGCGCGGCGACGTGGTCGACGAGAACGCGCTGATCGAGGCGCTGCAGGAAAACCGCATCGGCGGTGCCGGTCTCGATGTCTTCGCGCACGAACCCAGGATCGATCCACGGCTTCTCGCGCTCGGCAATGTATCGCTCCTGCCGCACATGGGCAGCGCAACCTTCGAAGGCCGCCTTGCCTCGGGCGACAAGATCATTGCCAATATCCGCTTTTGGGCTGATGGGCACCGTCCGCCCGATCAGGTACTGGAAGGTTGGGCGTAAGAAGAAGAACGGGTCGCGCCGGTCGTGAGCGGGGGAGACAAGATAATGAGAAAATTCATCGCGATGGCCCTTGCGGCCAGCGCCCTTGCGCTGCCTGCGCTGGGCCATGCGCAGCCCCTCGAAGCGCTTGACGCGGCTGACAGCGGCGACACCGCATGGCTGCTCGTCTCTTCGGCGCTCGTCCTCCTGATGGCGCTCCCGGGCCTCTCGCTCTTCTACGGCGGCCTCGTGCGCGCCAAGGGCTTCCTTGCCGTTGCGATCCAGCTGGGGGCGATTGCCTCGGTCACCTCACTCCTGTGGATCGCGGTAGGCTATACGCTGGCCTTCGGTCCGGTCTCGAACGGCTGGCTGGGCGGTGGCTCGGCATGGATGCTGCTGCAACTCGGCAATGTGCGCGAAGGCACGCTCGTGCCCGAAAGCGCCTTCGCCCTGTTCCAGATGATGTTCGCGCTGATCACCCCCGGCCTCATGGTCGGTGCCTGGGTCGATCGCGCCCGCTTCGGCTGGGTTGTCGGCTTCTGCGCGCTGTGGAGCGTGATCGTCTACGCCCCCGTCGCGCACTGGATCTGGGGCGGCGGCTGGCTGGCCTCGCGCCTCGGCACCATGGATTTCGCCGGCGGCATTGTCGTCCACACCACGGCGGGGGTCTCGGCCCTCGTTGCCGCGCTGCTGCTGGGCAAGCGCACGGGTTTCCCGCGCACGCAGATGCTGCCGCACTCGCCCGCGCTGACCTTGGCAGGCGCCGCCATGCTGTGGGTCGGCTGGTTCGGCTTCAACGGCGGTTCGTCGCTCGCCGCGACCGATGATGCGGCTTCCGCCATCATCAACACCCACGCCGCGGCCTGCGCCGCTGCCCTCGCCTGGCTGGCAATCGAGAAGTTCAGCATTGGCAAGCCGACCTCGGTGGGCTTTGCCACCGGGGCGATCGCGGGCCTGGCAACGGTGACCCCCGCCGCCGGCTTCATCGCCCCCGGTGCCGCGATCCTGTTCGGTATTGCTGCCGCGCTCGTCTGCTATCCGATGATCCTCCTCGTCAAGCGCCGCCTCGAAATCGACGATTCGCTCGATGTCTTCGCGGTCCACGGGATGGGCGGGATTGTCGGCTCGCTGCTCCTTGCCGTGTTCCTCGAACCCTCGCTCGGCGGTGTCGGCTACAACGAGGGCATGGGGCTCGTCCGCCAGCTCATCGCGCAGGGGGCCGGTGTCGGTATCGTCGCGGGGTGGAGCGCGATCGGCACCGTGATCTGTGCCCTCGCCGTCGCCATGGTGATCCCGATGCGCGTGACCGAGGACGAGGAACGCGAAGGCCTCGACCTCACCAGCCACGGCGAACGCGCATGGGAGTTCGAATGACGTGACCAGCCGCAAGGCCCGCCTCGCCGGCTTCATCGAGGCTGTGTGGAACCGGGGAGAGGCTCAGAGGCGAAATCGAGAGCGCGGAGATCACCGAGAATAAAACGCGCGCGGACGCGCCCCTGGGGCCACCGGTTCTTGCACCGGACACCGCAGAGCTGTTCCGGCCAAACGCACCGGATGCAGTTACGCCGTCCGTGCCATGGGCCGGCGCGGTCTACCCCAATTCCTCGCGCAGGATGTCAAGCACCGCCACCACCGCCCCGCGCGCAGCGGCAAGCTCGAAGTGCTTGTAGGGCACCTCGATCACCCGATCTGATTGCGCTGCCTCGCCCGCCGCGCAGTGCGGTGCCACGATCCCGTCGCGCGGGGACCACACGGCGATCGTGCGCACCGGCGGCTTCACCCCCGGGTCTTCGGCATAGGGCGGTGCGTCCACTTTGTGATCGTTGAGCGCCTCGTAGAGCCGCCAGGCATTGTTGGCCCGCCGGTCGCCCGAGAACGGTGATCCCAGCGTCACCACAAGGGCGCAGGCCGCAGGATGCCGCTGCGCCAGCACCCGCGCAAACAGGCCGCCAAGGCTCCATCCGATCAGCACGACCGGCTCGCCCGAACGCGAGGCCAGGGCCATCAGCCGCTCCTCCAGCCGCGCAATCTGTGCCGTCCGCGCGCCGGTGTTCATCCCCTGCCCCCAGCCGTGAACGTCGAAGCCGGCCGCTGTCAGCGAATGGCGCAGCAGCGCCGTCGCGCGGTCGGACGACATCATGCCGGGGATCACGATCACCGGACGCCCACGCCCGAACGCCGGCACTCTTACCGGCGCCCGCAAAGGTGCGACATGGATCTTCGGCAGGGCAAGGAATTCCAGCGCCCAGCGCCAGCGCGGCGGCGCCCCGGAACCGGTCTTACCCGGATCGGCCGCCACCGGCTCAGTCACCTGTGAGGATGCGGTCCACCAACTGCTTCACGGTGGGCGTGAAGTTGTTCGAATAGAACGGGTCCTGCTTGAAGCGATAGGCGGAATGCCCCGCAAACATCAGGTTCTCGTCGATCGGCCCGCCATGCGCGATGTCCTGCAGGGTTTTCTGGATGCAGAAGCTGCGCGGATCGGCGAGGCGCCCGGTGGTGTAGTCGTCGTGGTCCTTCCACGAAGAGAACCCGCAGTGCGAAAGGCAGCCCATGCAGTCTTTCTGGTCCTGCTGGATTTCCTCGCGCTCGGCCGTCGTCACGAAGACCACGGTATCATCGGGCGTGCGGAGAGCATGGGTGAAACCCGCGCCGAACCACGTGCGCGCGCGGTCGCGGTCCGCGGGCGTCACCCAGAAGTTCTTGCCCTTCACGCCCACGTCGAGCTGCACCGTGTGCTCGCCCGCCATGACCTTGGAGTAGGGAATCTGACGCTCGCTGCGCTCCTCAAGCGAGCGCAGGAACGGATTGCGCACTGCCGAGGAGTAGAAGCCGGTCGGCGAGAAGCGGTGGAGCAGCACGTCGCCCGGGTCCAGCGTGCGCAAGTGGTCCTTCCACGCCTGCGGGATCGGGCTTTCCTCGGTCAGCAGCGGCCGCGTGCCGAACTGGAACGCGATCGAGCCCAGCTCGGGGTTGTCGATCCAGTTTTCCCATTCGCGCAGATACCATACCCCGCCCGCCATCACGATGGGCACGGTGTCGGCAACGCCCTCGGCGCGCATCACATCGCGCAGGCCCTTCACGCGCGGATAGGGGTCTTCAGGCTTCTTCGGGTCCTCGGCATTGGACAGGCCATTATGTCCGCCCGCAAGCCACGGATCTTCATAGACCACCGCGCCCAGCAACTCGGGCACCTTGTGATAGGCACGCTTCCACAGCGCGCGAAACGCGCGGCCCGAAGACACGATAGGGAGATAGTTCACGCCGTAGCGCGCGGCGATCTCGGAGAGCTTGTAGGGCATGCCGGCTCCGCAGGTGACCCCGGCGACAAGGCCCCGGGTCTTCTCCAGCACGGCCTCGAGGATGGGCTGCGCTCCGCCCATTTCCCACAGCACGTTAATGTTGATCGCGCCCTTGCCGCTGGCCAGATCATAGGCGCGGCGCACCTGCTCCACCGCGCCATCGATGGCGTAGCGGATCAGTTGCTCATGGCGTTCCTTGCGGGTCAGCTGCTCATAGATCTGCGGGATGATCTTGCCGGTCGCGTCATAGCTGTCGGCATTCACCGCGCTGACGGTGCCGATGCCGCCCGCCGCAGCCCATGCGCCCGAACTCGCATGGTTCGTCGCAGCGACACCCTTGCCGCCCTCGATGAGTGGCCACACTTCGCGGCCGCCATAGAGGATCGGCTTCAAACCCTTGAACGCAGACATCATCTTCCCTTAGAGACCCCCAACCTTGCCACCATCGGCATTGCCGCCAACATGGCACGATCGCATCTGGCTCGGCTCCGGTGGCCCGCTGCCAGCGGGTACGAACTGAGCATAATAGCCTGATACGTCCGGCTTACGGCGAAATGCGACCAAGCGAAAGCCCGCCGTCTCGAATTCGCAAAAAAGCAATGTGGATGGCGTTCCATGCTTGTCCGTCGGACGGTCCGCATCGACCACGATCACCGACCCGCCCGCCTTCAGCGCCGGCCAAAGCCGCCACAGGAACGGATAGGGTTCGGCAATCTCGTGATACATGTGGATCATGAACACACGGTCAAAACTTTTCGGTGGCAAACGCGGATCATCGGGTGCGCCCTGCTTGATCGACACGTTTGAAAGCTGCTCGCGCTCGATCCGCCCGCCGAGCCGACCGAGGGCGCCAGCATCGATGTCCTGCGCCAGCACGCGCCCCTTTTCGCCGACCCGCGCGGCCAGCCGGACCGTATAGTATCCCTCGCCCGCACCGATATCGGCCACCGTCATGCCGGGCGCGACGGCGGCCTCGTCCATGACGCTCTGCGCCTCGCCGTTGGAATCGCGCACTTCCTCGGGCGCCCATTGGGTCGAGACAACCTTGGCGACAGGCCGGTCAGCACGCGGGAAAGCGCGGTCCTGCGGTGCGCGGTCACTGTCTACGGCTTCGGCGTGGCAGGCCGAGAGTGCGAGGATGCCCGCCAGCAAGGCGGCCTTCGGCTTCAATCGTCGTCTTCCACAGTCACCTTCTCGCCCGTCACCCGCTGCGCCAGGGCGGCGGCCATGAAGGGATCGAGCGCACCGTCGAGCACATCGGTCGGGTTGGTGCTGACCACGCCCGTGCGCAGGTCCTTCACCTGCTGATAGGGCTGCAGCACGTAGGAGCGGATCTGGTGCCCCCAGCCGATTTCGGTCTTGGCCGCATATTCGCCACTTGCGGCGGCCTCGCGCTTGGCGAGTTCCGCTTCGTAGAGCCGCGCCTTCAGCATCCCCATCGCGGTGGCGCGGTTCTTGTGCTGGCTGCGGTCGATCTGGCTCGCCACGATGATACCCGAAGGCACGTGCGTGATGCGGACCGCCGAATCGGTTGTGTTCACGTGCTGCCCGCCCGCGCCCGATGCGCGATAGGTATCGATCTTGAGGTCGGCCGGATTGATCTCGATCTCGATGTTGTCGTCGATTTCGGGATAGACCCAGACCGAGCTGAACGAGGTGTGCCGCCGCGCCGAGCTGTCATAGGGGCTTATGCGAACAAGGCGATGGACCCCGCTCTCGGTCTTGGCATAGCCGTAGGCGTTCTCGCCCTTGATCAGCAGGGTCGCGCTCTTGATGCCGGCCGCTTCGCCCGCGTGATAGTCGAGCAGATCGACCTTGAACCCGTGCCGCTCCGCCCAGCGCGTGTACATGCGCTGCAGCATTTCGGCCCAGTCCTGGCTTTCCGTGCCGCCTGCCCCTGCGTGGACTTCGAGGAATGCGTTGTAGCCGTCCGCCTCGCCCGCCAGCAGCGCCTGCACCTTGTCCGCATCGGCGCGTTCGGCAAGGGCGGCCAGCGTCGCAAGTCCTTCGGCCACGGTCGCCTCGTCGCCTTCCATCTCGCCCAGCTCGATGAATTCGATCGCATCGGCCATCTCACGGCCGATTTCGTTCACCGCACCGATCGAGGCTTCGAGCCGCCTCCGCTCGCGCATCACCGCCTCGGCCTGCTTGGGATCATCCCACAGCTTGGGATCCTCGACCCGCGCATTGAGTTCGTCGAACCGGCGCACCGCACGGTCCCAGTCGAGGAACTTGCGCACCAGCCGCAGCGCAGCCTCGATGCGGTCGATATGGGCCTGCCCTTCGGCACGCATGACGCTTTTCACTCCAGATTGCGGGAGCCGGGCCGCTGAGCATAGCGGCACGGCTTATGAACCGTGCCGCTTAACGAAGCGGCGCGCCTTGTAAAGGGCGTAAGGGCTCCGTGCCCCAGTCTGCGGGCGCTGGCGCTCAGCCCTTCAGCTTCTGGACCGCTTCCAGCGTCAGCTTCACGTGATCGCGGTAATCCATGTCGGAGTGCACCAGAACGATCTTCCCGTCCTTCGCGATGACATAGCTCGTGCGCTTGGTCAGGCCACTGGGCACGCCCGCCACCTTCAGCGCGACGTCGTAGGCCTTGACCACATCCTTCGATGCCGCCGCCACCGTGAACTTGTCGCGGCATTCGGCGGTCGAGAATTTCTGCAGCGTCGGCAGGTCGTCGTTGGACATGCCGATCACGGTCGCGCCTGCCTTGGCGAAATCCGGCGTCGCTTCGGCGAACGCATGCGCTTCCAGCGTGCAGCCTTGCGTGAAGGCCTTGGGATAGAAATACAGCACGACTGGCCCCTTCTTCAACAGGGCCTTGAGGTTTACCTGCATCGGCTTGCCGGCCAGCGCCCCCATCGTGGTGAAGTCGGGCGCAACGGCCCCTTGCGCGAGTTCCGCGTTGGCAGCGGCGGGGAGGAGAAGGGCGAGCGCCGCACCAGCGGCCAGAACATGCTTGATCATGCCATGCAGTCTATCAGCAAGTTTGCCGAGCAGGAACCGGCAAATGGTGCATGGGTCAGCGGCCCGTCAGTAGATCCCGCCCTTGTCCTCGACGAAATCGCCTTCCTCGACCGGCACGTCCTCGCCGGCCGCATCACCGCTCTTGGCTGCGCGCGCCTTGCGGATGGCCTCGAGCACGGCATCCTTCAGCGTCTGGTCCTCCGGCCGGAAAGTGCGCGTCGGCTCGCTGTTGGGCTTGAACGCTTCCCAGATGACCGAGGCGCGCCGCTCGGTATCCTGCGTCGAGCCACCGAACACCTGCCGCCCGGTCACGCGGTCGATCTTCACCATGCGGATGCCCTCGGGCACCGTGAAGGGGGTGTCGCTCCAGCGCTTGCGGGTAAGTTGCACGAACTGCTTGAAGATCGGCGCCGCGATCACGCCGCCCTGCGCATAGCCGCCAAGGCTGCGCGGCTGGTCATAACCGAGGTAGAGCGCGCCCACGATATCGGGCGAACCGCCGGCAAACCACACATTGGTCGGGCCGGAAGTGGTGCCGGTCTTGCCGAACAGCGGCAGCTTGAGATCGGCCAGTGTCAGCGCCGTGCCGCGCACCACTACGCCTTCCAGCATGTGGACCACCTGATAGGCGGTGCGCGGGTCCATCACCTGCTTGCCGGTAAGGTTGAAGCGCGGCATCGGCCGGCCATCCCACTGCGCCATGTTGCAGCCGCCGCAATCACGCTTGTCGGCCTTCCAGATCACCTTGCCGTCGCGGTTCTGCACGTAATCGACAAGCGTCTGCTCGTGCTGACGCCCGTGGTTCGCCAGAGCGGCATAGGCATTGGTCATCTTTGCCACGGTCGTATCGCCAGCACCCAGCGCCATCGAGAGATAGGGCTGATAATCGCCGATCCCCACGCCCTTGATCGTGCGGACGACCTTGTCCATGCCCGTATCATTGGCAATGCGCACGGTCATCAGGTTGCGCGATTGCTCAAGCCCCCAGCGCATGGTGTGCAAGCCCGAGCCGCCTTCGCCGCCGAAGTTGCGGAAGCACTTCTGCCCCAGCGCCGCGCCCTGGTAGACGCAGAACGTCCCGTCGAGCACCATCGAGGCCGGCGTCATCCCGTTGTCGAGCGCGGTCGCATAGACGAACGGCTTGATCGTCGAGCCCGGCTGGCGCGCCGCCTGCGTCGCCCGGTTGAAAGAGCCGAGGCGCGCGTCGAACCCGCCCTGCATGGCCAGAACCCGGCCGCTCTGCGGGTCCTCGACCACCATGCCGCCCGAAACTTCGGGCACCACGCGGACCGCCCAGCCACCGCCGGATGGCGCGGCCGCGATCACGTCGCCGGCCTTCATCGCCTGCGGCATGCCCCAGAGCGGCCCCGAGCTGCCATCAGCAAACCCGATCTTCCCGTTCGTCCCGCGCCGCTCCAGCACCACGCCGATGCGCCAGTCCTGATAATTGATCGAGAGATTGCTGGTGATCAGTTCGGTCTGCCAGTTACCAGAAACGTCAAGCCGCGCGATCGGCCCGCTCCACGCCCGCCCGCCGCCATAGCGCAGCAGCCCTGCCCTGAGCGCGGTCTGGGCTGCCGTCTGCAATTCGGTATCGAGCGAGGTGCGCACCCACAGGCCGCCCGCATAGACGCTGTTGGGGCCGTTGTCGGCATTCTCGCCAAACTTGTCGATCAGCTGGCGGCGCACTTCCTCGAGGAAGTATCCTGCATCGGCGGTATAGTTCTCCGCCCGGCGCTGCACGAGGCCCAGCGGCTGTGCCTTGGCCTCGGCGGCTTCGGCCGGGCTCGTCCAGCCGTTCTTGACCATCTGGTCGAGAACCCAGTTGCGCCGCGCCATCGCCTTGTCCGCAAACTTGGCACGGCCATAGGTTTCCGGCGCCTTGGGCAGGATCGCGAGGAACGCGGCTTCGTGCAGCTTGAGTTCGCCGACATCCTTGTCGAAATAGGCGCGCGAGGCTGCCTGCACGCCGAAGCTCTGCCGGCCCAGCGGGATTTCGTTGAGATAGAGCTCGAGGATCTGCTGCTTGTTGAGCACGCTCTCGATGCGCCGCGCGAGGATCATTTCCTTGAGCTTGCGCGTGACGGAATATTCGTTCCCGATCAGGATGTTTTTGGCGACCTGCTGGGTGATCGTGGAGCCGCCGCGGGCGCGCTCGCCCGATCCGAACTTCACCGTGTAGTCGATCATCGCGCCGATCAGGCCGGTGATATCGACACCGCCATGGCTGAAGAACGACTTGTCCTCCGCGGAGAGAAACGCGTGGATCATCGGCTCGGGAAAATCGACGTAGCGCAGCTGGACGCGGCGCTCGCGCGCATAGCTGGAGACGATCTCGCCGTCATTTCCGCGCACCATGGTCGGCAGCGGCGGCTGATAAGTCAGCAGCTTGTCGGCCGATGGCAGCGTGCGGATCACGGTGACCCACACCAGCAGGTAGAGCACGGCCAGCACGCCCAGAACATAGCCCGCGCGCCGCACCCAGACCTGATCGCGCCACAGTTCGCGCGCCCGGCCGAAAAGGCCCACTGCACCGCGCTGGATGCGCCATTTTACCGACGTGCCATCGGAACCGGGAAGGCCAGGATCGTTCACCATCTGCGCGGCGCCTTAGCATGGCCCTTCGCGGAAATGCCAGTGGCTAGGATAAATCGGCTTTCTCCCGCAGCCCGGCCTTTCCGAGGGTTTCCGTCGAGTGCCCTCGATCAGGGAAGCGCCGTCGCCACCGTGGTCCGCGCAAGGTAGATCTCGATCGCCGAGGCTACCGACGCGGCAAACCCCTTGCGCCAACCCGCATTCGCCAGCGCGCGCGCATCGTCCGGGCTGCTGATGTAGCCCGCCTCGATCAGGGCCGAGGGCAGATCCAGCGATTTCAGCACAACGAAAGCCGCTTCGCGCTCCGGATCGGTGTGGAACCGTATCCTGCCCTCGCCCTCGCGCCGCACCAGGCCGCCGAAGGCCTTGGACCGCTCGCGCATCTCGCGCTGCGACAGGCTGACGAGGATCGCGGTCACCGCATCCGATTTGCCGCCGAGATCCACGCCATTGACCGTGTCGGCCTTGTTTTCCCGCCGCGCCACGGCATCGGCCACGGCGTCCGAACCCCGGTCTGAAAGGGTGTAGACCGTCGCCCCCGTCGCCTCGGGCGATTCCGAGGCGTCGGCATGGATCGAGACAAAGAGATCCGCCTTCAACCGCCGCGCAATGCCCGACCGTTCCTCCAGCGCGAGGAAACGGTCCCCATCGCGGGTCAACGCCACGCGCACGCGGCCATCGGCCAGCAAGGCATCGCGCAGCGCCAGCGCGAGCGACAGGGTGACCATCTTCTCCCTCTCACCGCCCTGTCCGCTTGCACCGGGATCGTGGCCGCCATGCCCGGCATCGATCACCACCAGTGCCCGGCTCGCATCGGCAGGTCCCTCCACCTTGGGCAGGCCAATCTGCGCCTCGCCCGTGGGCAGCTTGATCCGCACGACATAGTCGGGAACACGGACGGGGACGGACAGAGCAACGGCAAACAGAATCGCGAGCGCCGTCGCAACGGCCAAGGGCGCCGCCAGCACCACCGCGATCAGGACCCTTCTTGTCATCGGCTGCGGCTATGCAATGCCGACCGCCAGCCGGTCCAGAGCGAATTGCGCCGGATCGTGGCAGCTTGCCCCGCGCCTGCAACGTACCCGCAGCCTCACTGTCATGGTTTTAATTGCTGGTTCGCAAATCCGGTGCTAGCAGTGTCATCTTGGAACGAGCCCGGAAAAGCCTCGGCCCCGCCCCCGTCAAGTTGCTGCAAGGCCTTAGAGCGCATCGCAGTCAATCGGGACAAGGCGTTGCCCTGGAACGGTTTTTGGGCTCCGACCAGATGAAGAGGCGAGTGGGCATTCCGGATGTTTTCCGGTCTCACTCGCACCAGAGGTTGATGTCTTGATGCAAATCCGTGCACTGTTCGAGCCGAGGAGCCCCATGGGGGCCCGTGCGGGCTTGGCGTGCATCGGTCCGTGCCAGTCGCCACGGACCATCATCTGGGCAGACACGCACCAACCGCCGCCGGGCGGCGAGCGCACCGGGCACGCAACAGCGGCCCTTCCAGCGCTGCAAACCGGCACATCCGCATTCGCGAAATGCCCCGCACCGGCTCCGGCATCTGCCGGCACCGGCGGGCAAGGCTATCGCGCTTTCACATTGAACCGCGCCCAGTTCCCGGGTTCACCCCCGTGGCCGCGCGGCTGGAGACTTTATAATGACAACGCGCATGCTGATCGATGCGCGCCACCAGGAAGAAACCCGGGTGGCGGTGCTCAATGGCAACCGGATTGAAGAGTTCGATTTTGAATCTGCTGATCACAAGCAGATCAAGGGCAACATCTATCTTGCCAAGGTAACCCGGGTCGAACCGTCGCTGCAGGCGGCCTTCGTCGATTTCGGCGGCAATCGCCACGGGTTCCTCGCCTTCAGCGAAATCCATCCCGACTATTACCAGATTCCCAAGGAAGACCGCGAGGCGCTCCTTGCCGAGGAAGCCGCCCACGCCGAGGAAGAAGCCGCCCTGCGTGCGGCCGACGAAGCCGAGCACGGCGACGATCTCGACGATGAGGACGGCGGCGACGACCGGTACGACTACGAAGGCGTCACCGAAGTCGATACCTCCGAGAAGGATGATGTCGCCACGATCGAAGGTGGCGTCGTCGAAAGCAGCTTCGAGGACGAGGGCTCTGACGAAAGCGGCGAGCAAGCGGGTGAAGAGCAGGGCGAAGATGATGGCCGCTCGCGCCGTCCGCGCCGCCAGCGTGCCCCTCGCGCCCAGGCGCGCGAGGCCGATGATCTGCGCGCCCGCCGCATGGCGCTGCGCCGCCGCTACAAGATCCAGGACGTGATCCAGCGCCGCCAGGTGCTGCTCGTTCAGGTCGTCAAGGAAGAGCGCGGCAACAAGGGCGCTGCCCTCACCACCTACCTCAGCCTTGCCGGCCGCTACTGCGTGCTCATGCCCAATTCGAGCCACGGCGGCGGCATCAGCCGCAAGATCAGCTCGGCAGCCGACCGCAAGCGCCTCAAGTCGATCATGGCGGAGCTCGAACTCCCCCGCACGATGAGCTGCATCGTGCGCACCGCCGGCCTCCAGCGCACCAAGCCCGAGATCAAGCGCGACTTCGACTATCTCGCCCGCCTGTGGGACGAGATCCGCGAACGGACGCTCAAGTCCTCCGCACCGGCGCTGATCCATTCGGACAGCGACCTCATCAAGCGGGCGATCCGCGACATCTACAACCGCGACATCGAGGAAGTGGTGGTCGAGGGCGAGCACGGCTACCGTGCCGCCAAGGACTTCATGAAGCTCCTGATGCCCAGCCACGCCAAGCGCGTGCGGCAGTATGTCGATCCGGTGCCGCTGTTCCAGCGCTATGGGGCAGAGGATCAACTCACCGCGATGTACGATCCGGTCGTTCAGCTGAAGAGCGGCGGCTACCTCGTGATCAACCCGACCGAAGCGCTTGTCTCGATCGATATCAACTCGGGCCGCTCCACCAAGGAGCATGGCATCGAGCAGACCGCGGTTGCCACCAACCTTGAAGCCGCGCGCGAAATCGCCCGCCAGCTGCGCCTGCGCGACATGGCCGGCCTTGTCGTGATCGACTTCATCGACATGGAATACGGCTCGAACGTCCGCAAGGTCGAAAAGGCCATGAAGGACGCGCTCAAGAACGACCGTGCCCGCATCCAGGTCGGCCGCATCTCGGGCTTCGGCCTGATGGAAATGAGCCGCCAGCGCCTGCGCACCGGCGTGCTCGAAGCCACCACCCGCGCCTGCCCGCACTGCGATGGTTCGGGCCTGGTGCGCACGGCTTCGTCGGCCGGCCTTTCGGCGCTGCGCATGATCGAGGACGAAGCCGCCAAGGGCAAGGGCACGATCATCACGCTCTATGCCAGCCAGGAAGCGGCGATCTACGTGCTGAATGCCAAGCGTGCCGATCTGGCCGAGATCGAGCATCGCTATGGCGTGACTGTAGAAGTCATTCCCGAAGGCGAGAACGAGGGCGCCAAGATGCGCGTCGCCTCGCGCGGGCCCAAGCCCTCGTTCGTGCCACGCTTCGAGCCGATCATCGAGCCTGAAGACGACACCGACGTCGAAGACGATTACGCCGACGAGGAAGAAGCCGAAGAGCAGGACGAGCCGCGTGGTGAGCGCCGCGAGCGCGAGGACGGTGACGGCGAAGGCGGCCGCCGCAAGCGCCGCAAGCGTCGCCGGGGCCGTGGCCGCGACCGCGATGGCAACGAGATCGCCCAGTCAGCCGGGCATGAAGGCGAGACCGCCGAAGCCGATGGTGACGACGAAGGCGACGATGACGGCGAACGCGGCGAAAGCGGCGAGCGCGCGGACGACCGCAACGAAGATCGCAACGACGAACGAGGGCCGCGCAAGCGCCGCCGTCGTGGTCGTCGTCGGCGCGGTGGCCGCGGTGACGGCGAAGCCCAGAGCGGCGATGCCCAGGGTGATGACGGCCAAAGCGACGACGCAGACAGCAGCGATGGCCCTGCAGACAGCGCTGCCGAGGCTGTCGAAGCACCGGCACCCGTTGAAGCTGCCGAGGAAGCC
This sequence comes from Novosphingobium fuchskuhlense, assembly GCF_001519075.1. Classification (GTDB taxonomy): domain Bacteria; phylum Pseudomonadota; class Alphaproteobacteria; order Sphingomonadales; family Sphingomonadaceae; genus Novosphingobium; species Novosphingobium fuchskuhlense. Next base: position 1,972,845 of record NZ_KQ954244.1, on the reverse strand, counting down.
CCCGCCAAGCCGCGTCGTTCGCGCCGCCGCAAGGCGGATGCCGAGCCGGTAGAAGCCGAGGCTGAAGCGCCTGCGGCCGAAGCAGCGCCGGAGCAGGAAGCAGTTGTGGTCGAAGCCGAGGCTGAAGCCCCCGCCAAACCCAAGCGCACGCGCCGCAAGAAAGCCGATGCCACCGAAGCGGAAGCGCCGGCAGTCGAGGCTGCAGCGCAGGCACCTGTGCCTGCCCCCGCGGAAGAAGCGGCAGCGGAAGCTCCCGCCAAGCCAAAGCGCGTGCGCCGCAAGAAGAGCGACGCATCCGAGCCGGAAGCACCTGCGGCACCTGCACCCGAAACCGCAGAGGACGCCCCTGTCGCAGAGGCCGCGCCGGAAGCCGCACCGGAAGCCCCTGCCGCAGCCCCGGCAGCCGCCGATGCTCCGGCCAGCGACAAGCCGGGCGAGCCGCGTCGCGGTTGGTGGCAGCGCACCTTCGGCGCCTGATCGGGAACGTTCAGAGCCGGTAACAGAAAGGCCCTCCCCGGCATCCACGCCGGGGAGGGCCTTTCGTTTGGGGCGCTGCGTCGTTTCAGGCGAGACGCGTTGCGGAGCCCCATTCCATCCACGCGGCCCAGCGCGGATTGCCGGGCAGATAGCCCTTCCCGATCGGCGCCACGTCGAACCCGGCATGGCGCACAGCGGCGGTGACAGGCCGGGTCAGGTGGCAACCGCCGGCAATCGGCTTCCAGAAGGGCTCGATCCGCTGCTGCCAGCGCTGCACGTCCAGATCGGGCGCGCTGCCGTGTTCGAGGAACAGGAGTTGCCCGCCCGGCTTCAGGATTCGGCGCAGCTCCGAAAGCACGCGCTGCGGGTCTTCCACCGAACACAGCGTGTAGGTGCACACCACCGTATCGAAGCTCTCGCTGGCGAAGGGAATCGCCTCGCCCACGCCATGGCGGATGTCTGCCGCCCAGCCCTTTTTCGCCGCTTCGGCCCGTGCAAAATCGAGCAGCTTGTCGGATGGATCGATGCCGGCGAAACTGCTCACCGCCTGCGTGTCGTAGAACTGCTGGTTATAGCCGCCGCCGCAGCCGATCTCGAACACCGCGCCGCGCGCCTGGGGCACCACCTGCCCGCGCAGTTCCATAATCGCCTCGGCACCGCAGCAGGTGCGGATCAGGCGCGGGACCATGTGCCGATCCCAGAACGCTTTGAAGCCCATTGCCGATGCCCTTTCCTCGCCCGTTCGGCGCTGATCTTGCACGCCCCGACGCAGGCCGACAAGCACAGGAAAACAGGGATTTCTGGAAACGAATATTTTGCCGCGGCAGATCGTTGCAGGCCAAATTGGCCGTTAGCAAGCCTTCTATATATCTGTTTAATAGACAGATTTTTTCACGAAACCCGTTTCGGAAGGGTACAGCGCGTTAGGGGTTTTTTAGCAGGTTGTGCGTAGATAAGTCCTTGCTCACCACGGAAGACACGAGGGGTGAGTGGCGCGTGGGGCGCCAACTCAGGAGATCGAACATGACGCTTTTCAAGAACCTGCTCGCTAACGAAGAAGGCGCGACCGCCATCGAATACGGTCTGATCGCCGCTCTGATCGCTGTTGCCGCCATCACCGCCATGGGCGCGCTCGGCAACTCGCTGTCGAACACGTTCAACCTGGTTTCGACCCAGATGAACAACGCTTCGGACGGCAAGCTCTAAGAGCTTCGCGCAAGCGCAACGTTCGGGGGCGGGGAACTTCGGTTCCCCGCCCCTTTCGTTTGGGAATGGAAGATTGGCTTTCACCCCGACCTGTCACCTTGGGTAGGCCGGTTTGCCACCCTCCCCTCTTGCCCGCCGCCACGGTTTCGCTAAGGACTGTCGAACCGATTTTTCGAACCAGATCAGAGAGAGACGGCGCGATGGCGACCTTCACGCTTCCGAAGAATTCCAAGGTCAATGGCAAGTCACGGCATTTCCCTGCCGCCACCCAGGGCCGGATCCAGAAGTTCAAGGTCTATCGCTACGATCCCGATAGCGGGGAGAATCCCCGCTACGATACCTTCGAGATCGATCTCGACCAGTGCGGCCCGATGGTGCTGGATGCGCTCATCAAGATGAAGGGCGAGCAGGATCCGACGCTGACCTTCCGCCGGTCGTGCCGCGAAGGCATCTGCGGCTCGTGCGCGATGAATCTCAACGGTCGCAACGGCCTTGCCTGCACCACCGCGATCGCGGACCTCAAGGGCGAGATCAAGATCACGCCGCTGCCCCACATGGAAGTGATCAAGGATCTCGTTCCCGATTTCACCCACTTCTATGCGCAGTACGCCTCGATTCGCCCCTGGCTGCAGACAGTCTCGCCCACGCCTTCGGGCAAGGAACGCCTGCAGAGCCCGGAGCAGCGCGAAAAGCTCGATGGCCTGTACGAGTGCATCCTGTGCGCCTGCTGCAGCACCTCGTGCCCCAGCTACTGGTGGAATTCCGACAAGTTCCTCGGCCCCGCCATTCTGCTCCAGGCCTATCGCTGGCTGGCCGACAGCCGCGACGAGATGACCGGCGAACGCCTCGACGAGTTGGAAGATCCCTTCCGTCTCTATCGCTGCCACACGATCATGAACTGCGCCAACGTCTGCCCGAAGGGCCTTTCGCCGGCGCGTGCGATCGCTGAAATCAAGAAGATGCAGGTCGAGCGCTCGCTCTGAGGCGGGTGCTCAGCCGCCACCTGCCATGTCCGTCGACAACGCCGCCTTCACCTATGGTCCCTCGGCGGACCATCCCGGCTGGTATACCTGGGACCTGAAGGATCAGGACCGGTTCAATGCCTTTGTCATGGGCAAATTGCTGGTCCGGCGGGAAGACCTCCCGGGCGGCGGCCCTGCGGTGCGCCTGCGCATGTTCCCTGAGCGCCGCCACAGCAACCTGCTCGATGCCGTTCACGGCGGGATCACGCTCTCGCTGATCGACGTATCGTTGTTCGCCTGCATGCGCCACGCGATCGATGGCGATGCCGCCGGCTCGGTCACGCTCGATCTCTCCACCCAGTTCATCGGCGCTGGCATCGTCGGCCAGCCGCTCGATGCCGTGGTGGAGGTCCTGCGCGAAACCCGCCGCCTGCTGTTCCTGCGCGGCACGGTGGTGCAGGAAGACCACCTCGTCGCGGCCTTCAACGGAACCGTGCGCAAGCCCTCGTCACGATGAGCGGTCTGGCGGACCGCTACGCCGCACTGGTCGCGGCTGGCGAACTGAAGCCCGATCCCGAACAGGCCGCCGCCGCCGCCCGACTGGAAGCCCTGCAACACGAACTGGAGCGCCCTGCCCCCAAGCCCGGCCTTGTCGGCCGCCTGCTCGGCAGCAAGCCGCCCGCCAGCCCCCGCGGGCTCTATATGTGGGGCGGCGTCGGGCGCGGGAAGTCGATGCTCATGGACCTGTTCCACGATACGCTGGAGGCAGGTCCCAAGCGCCGCGCGCACTTCCACGAGTTCATGCTCGACGTCCATGCCCGCCTGCGCGTGGAGCGGCAGAAGGAACGCGGCGACCCCATTCCCCCCGTCGCTGCGGCCATAGCCGCCGAAGCGCAGGTGCTCGCCTTTGACGAGATGGTCGTGAACAACAGCGCCGATGCGATGATCATGGGCCGCCTGTTCACCGCGCTGATTGCCGATCTGGGCGTTACCGTCGTCACCACCTCGAACCGCGCGCCGCAGGAACTCTACAAGGACGGGCTCAACCGCGAGCACTTCCTCCCCTTCATCGCCTTGATCGAAAACCGGCTGGACGTCGTCGCGCTCAACGGCCCGACCGACTATCGCATGGTGCGTATGCAGGGCGTGAACACCTGGCACGTCCCCAATGGTCCCGCGGCGACCGCGGCCGTGCGCGAAGCCTTCTTCCGCATGACGGACTACCCGCCAGAGGACAGTGTCCACGTGCCGACCGGCTCGCTCGATCTCGGCGGCGGGCGGACCTTGCACGTGCCCAAGAGCCTCAAGGGCGTCGCCGTATTCAGCTTCAAGCGCCTGTGCGGCGAGGCGCGCGGCGCGGCGGACTACCTCGCCATTGCGCGGAACTATCACACCGTGATCCTTGTCGGCATTCCGCGCCTCGGCCCGGACCAACGCAACGAGGCCGCGCGCTTCGTCACGCTCATCGATGCGCTATACGAGCACAAGGTGAACCTGATCGCGACAGCCGATGCGGAGCCGGCGGACCTCTATCCGGCCGGCGACGGCCGCTTCGAGTTCGAGCGCACGGTCAGCAGACTGATCGAGATGCAGAGCCTGGACTATCTCGCGCTGGGGCATGGCGAGACTTGATCTGGCGCGACTGCCGGAACGCTGCGGACCGAGGTGAGAGAAACTGATACCAGGTTTCGAGCCGTCGCCAGAGTAGCCGCCCTCTCGAGTGCTCTTGGCTGAAACACTATCTCGGGGTGCCTGCCAGACACCGTCAAACCTTAATGATCGACGCCCGCCATGGCTGCGCTTGCCGGTGTGGAGGACCGCATGGTTCCGCGTCTTGCCATCTCGCTCACCCCCGCATCCAGACGCAAAAAAGGGCCTGAAACAAAGGTTTCAAGCCCTTTTTAAAGCTGGACACTTCCAGTGATTACAGGAAGCGGCGGAAAAGAATGTACCACATTGGATGGCTCCCCAGAACGTTTCTGGAGATTCGTTTACCATTCCCATTCATGGTTAACAAGTTCTAAATGCTGCGAGTTTGGTTGCTCTTCTGCGATTGCTCAAACATCGCGCAAAATGCCGGAAAAGCCTGGGGACGGCCAAGGTGGAAGCCCTGCGCGAAGTCACAGCCGAGATCGCGCAGTGCCAGCAGCGTCGCCTGATCTTCCACGCCCTCGGCGACGACCTGCTGGTTGAGGGCATGGGCTAGCGCAATTGTGCTGCTCACAATTGCATGGTCCCGCGGGCTCGTGGTGACGCGCGAAACGAAGCGCCTGTCGAGCTTGAGTTCATCGCTCGGCAAGTCCGCCAGATAGGCAAGGCTCGCCTCGCCCGTTCCAAAATCGTCAATGGAAAGCCGGAAGCCCATACTGCGCAGCTGGCTGAGGTTGTGGCAAGCCGCCGGTCGATTTCGGACACCCGACGTTTCCGTGATCTCCACCGTCAGGAGCGACGGGTCGATGCCGCGACGAGCGACGATCTCCGCAATATTCGGCACAAGATCAGGCTTGTCGACCATCTGGGCCGAAAGGTTGATGCTCATGAGGAAGCGGTGGCCATAGGCATTCAGCTTGAGCGCTGCCGTGATCGCCTCCTCGAGCACCCAGTACGTCAGGGCATCGATCCGGCCGGCACGCTCGGCCTGCAGGATGAACGCATCCGGACTTATGGCACCGCGGGTTGGATGGTTCCAGCGAATCAGGGCCTCGGCACCATAGATCCTCTGATCGGCCAGGCTCCATTGAGGCTGGAATGCCAGCCAGATATCCCCATTGCGCAGGCCTTCGTCGATGCGCGCGTGAAGCGACAGCTCCCAAGGCGCTTCGGCAAGGCGATTCGCCTCGAAGAGTTCAATCGCCCGGCCATTGCCAAGCGCTTCATTGGCACTGGCCAGTGCCGAATTGACACGCGTGAGCGTGTCGAGGCCTTCGTTGCGGTCCAGCCCGAAATGAATAGTGGTGTCAAACGTGTGATGACCAATCTGCAGAGGCGCGGAGAAAAGCGCCCGCAGGCCCTCGAGATGGCCAATCTGCATTTCCAGCGGCCGCGCTTCCTCGGTCCAGGCGAAATGCCCCCCGTCACCCTGATAGATTGTCTCGGCACCCGCGCCGATCGAGATGCGCCGTGCAATCTGCCGCGCATATTCGCCGTGAAGCGAGGCAGGCAATGTGGCGAGGATCTCCTCGAAGCGGGCGATGACGGCGACAACGACATCACGGCCGACCTCAAGCTCATTGTTCGAGAGCGCAAGAAGGTTGGGGAGACCTGACGCGTTGGTCTGCTGGATGCGGCGCGTCCGCTTCTGCCAGATGCGCAGCGCCCCGTAGCACATCAGCGCGAAGATCGCCGGTGCCGGACCCAGCACGATTCCCGCTGTGCGAGCCATCGCCGGCAATACGATAATCGCTGCGACAAGGATGGCATAAGCCGGAATTCGGAACCGGTAGCGCGCGATGCGATTCGCCATCAGCAGACCGAGGATCGTCAGGGCGAGGAGCGGCAACGGGGTCAGATCGAGAGAGAACGGCTTGCGCAGCGCCGAGGCGCCGGCAATGTCGTGCACCAGCGTCGGCACCATTTCGTGGCCGAAATAGCCGGCCAGAGGCGCTTGGCCCGGCGAAGTGACAATGACCGTGCGCCCGGTTATCGCAGCAGCTGCAACCTTTCCCTCCAGCAAGTCCTGGGCCGAGACCTTCGGAATTGTCGCAGGCTCCAGCGCGTAGTCGGGATAGTACGTCGTTGCCTGCACGTTCTGCAGATGTGCGAGCCGGACACTGAGCGTCGGATAGGTCTTTCCGTTCAAGACAACCGAAACAGGCCCGGAAACGATGTTGTATATGAAATTGCTGTTCCAGGCCGAGACCACAATCGGTGCATCACCGACGATGCTATGTGGCGGAAAGAGAAAGGCCGCCTCGGAGAAACTGTCCAGATTCTGCTGGCGAACAACGAAACTCAGGTCGTGATTGAAGGAGGCGATGGCCTTTGCGAGTGCCGCATCGCCGAGCGGGTCGGCACCGGTCTGGACCTTGGCGTCAAAAAAGAGCTCCCGCGGCATCATCGCGCGCAGGTGTTCGATGACTTTTGCTTCTTCAGCGCTGCCGACGCCCTTTTCGGCGTCGAGCGAAACGATCACGATGTCCTGTCGAGCCGGATGGCTGACGAACTTGTAGAGGTTGTTCCAATAGATATGATCAATGGGCTCGACGAAGCCCGTCGGCCACGACGCCAGTGCAACCAGAAACAGGATTCCGATCGTCGATCGGAAGAACATGCGCATGCGTCACCGCCCAGCTGTGGTGATCGATGCCTAACGGCCAATCCTTTCGATCCCCTTACTCTGGTTAATATATACTGACCGAAAAGGGCAAGTCAGCCGAGCAGCGCAAGGCTCCGCTCGAGCATCAGCAGTTGCCAGATGAGGCGGCTGTGATCGCTGGTTCCCGCGATATGTGCCTCGGTCAGCGCGGCAAGGTGCGCGGTGTCGAACCAGCCCGTCCGCGCCAGCGTGCCACCGGAGACCACGCGGCGCGCCTCGCCCGCCAACGGTCCGCGCAGCCATGCGGCAATCGGGGTGACAAAACCCATTTTCGGGCGGAACAGGATATCCTCGGGCAGATAGCGCCGCATGGCCTGCTTCATCAGCCATTTGCCTGTCGCTCCGCGCACCCGCATCCGCTCCGGCAGCGCAGCACCGAATTCGATGAGGCGGTGATCGAGGAGCGGCTCACGCGCCTCGAGGCTCACAGCCATGCTGGTCCGGTCGACCTTGGTCAGGATGTCGCCCGGCAGGTAGAACTTGAGATCGGCATATTGCGCCTTGTCGAGCCCGCTCTGCGCCGGGGCGCCCTGCATCAGCGCGACAAACGGCTGTTCGGCGCGGTACGCGCCGCGCAGCCGCCGGAACTCGTCCGAATAAAGCGAGGCGCGCAATTCCGGCCCGGTCACCGCAAGCGCCCGCGCGTAGCCTTCCTCTCCGCTCGCCGCGAGGCTCAGCAGGGTCGTCTTGGCGCGGAGCGGCCGCGGCGCCCAGTCGAGCTTGGGATAGACCGCACCAAGGGTGCCAAGCAGCGGCCGGCGCAGCGCAGCCGGGAACAGGCCGCGCACCTGCTCCTCGCGGTGCTGGAAGGTCTGGCGGCGATAGCCGGCAAAGGCTTCGTCCGCGCCGTCACCGGAAAGCGCGACGGTCACGTGTTCGCGCGCCAGTTGCGAGACACGGTATGTCGGCAGCGCCGAAGCGTCGGCAAAGGGCTCGTCGAACATCGCGGCCAGCGTATCGACCAGCGCGAAATCGTCTGCGCCTACGATCCGCTGGTGGTGCTCGGTGCCATACTGCGCCGCGATCCGCCCCGCATACTCGGTCTCGTCAAGCGTCCTGACATCGAAACCGATGGTGCAGGTCTTGACCGGCTCAGGGCTCGCTTCGGCCATCAGGGCCACCACGCTGGAGCTGTCCACCCCGCCCGAAAGGAAGGCGCCGAGCGGCACGTCCGCCACCATGCGCGATGTCACCGCCTCGCGCAGATGGTGCAGCAGATGCGCACCGAGATCGGCCTCGCTCCCGCGCTCGCGCCGTTCGAACGAGACGTCCCACCACTGCACCGACGGCGGCGGCGGGGCATCATGGCGCAGCAGGCGGTAATGGCCGGCCGGCAGTTTTTCCACGCCCTTCAGGATCGAGCGGGTATCGGGCACGAACCCCCAGGCGAGGTAATCCTCTACCGCCAGCGGATCGATCTCACGCCGCAGCGAGGGATGCGCGAGAAGCTGCTTGAGTTCCGAGCCGAAGATCACGCTGCCGTCAGACAGGGTTGCCATGTGCAGCGGCTTCACGCCGAGCCGGTCGCGCGCCAGCAGCAGCGTCCGCTGCCTAAGGTCATAGAGCGCGAAGGCGAACATCCCGTTGAGGCGCTGCAGACAATCCACGCCCCAGCGCTGCCACGCGGCAAGGATCACCTCGCTGTCGCCATCGGTGCGGAAGGTCGCGCCTTCGGCCTGCAATTCGCGGCGCAGTTCGCGGAAGTTGTAGATCTCGCCGTTGAACACCAGCATCGCGGCACCATCGGCCGAGGCCATCGGCTGCGGCGAACCGGCCAGATCGATGATGGCGAGGCGCAAGTGTCCGAGCCCTACGCCCGGCGCAGTCCACACCCCCTGCCCGTCCGGTCCGCGATGGGCGGCCACCGCACACATGCGCGACACCCGGTCGGGGTCGACCGGCTTCAAGCCCTCGGTGTGGAAAATTCCGGTGATGCCGCACATGGGCCAGCGCTTACCGGACGCGCGCCATGCGGTCCATCCACGGCACGATGGGGCCGGTGGCGGCAAGAAAACTGCGGATCGCCGCCTCGGGCGGCGGCGCGCCCTCGCCCGTCCCGGTGCCAGCTTCAGCCGAGAGGATCAGCGCCATCGTCGCGCGCGGACGCAGCAGCAGACGGTCTTCCATGTTGGCCAGCTTGAGCCGCGTGTTGCTCCCGGTCAGGAGATCACCCGTGCGCAGCCACGTCACGGCAAGGCGGTGCACGGGCCCCGGGGCCTGGATCACATCGCTCTTCGCATCGGCGAACGCCGGCCCCGGCTCTTCCCACGCCCAGCGGCTGCCCAGCGGCAGCGCGCCTTCGCCGAACCCGCCCGCTTCCTTGCCATCCCCCTGCGCGGCATAAAGCGCGAAGGACAGGTCCACCGTGTGGCCCTTGCCATCGGCATAGCGCGCGACCAGCCGGTGATCGGCACCGCTGTGCAGCGGGTGCCATTCGGCCTTGGCGGCGCTGTCATCGAGGTGCCAGCCCGGCACATCCGGCAGGGCGATGTAGTCCGGCATCGGTGCCGCAATGCGGCTTGCCGCGGCGCTCCAGGCAAGGCCGGCGAGCGCGAGCGCCGCCAGTCCGCCCAGCACCATCGGCACCGGCAGCGCCATGCGCTCCAGCCGGGCGAGCAGGGGCGAGGCTTCGATCGCCGCGCCATCGACCAGCGGCGCGTCAACCTCGCGGTCGAAGAAGCGCCAGCCGGCGGCCATGACGAGGCCCATGACCACCGCGAAGAACACCCAGCCGTAGAAGATGTGGTCGAAACTGGCGGCAAACGCGATACCGCGTGATCGCGCGATGAAAATCGTCCCCCAGGCCCGCACGCCGTTCGCCAGCACCGGCACCACCAGTGAAAGCGCCATGAATCCGGCTCGCCTGCCCCAGCTTGCAAAACACACGTTGGAAACCAGTGCGCCATAGGCGATCATGGCGATGAGGAACTTCACCCCGGAACAGGCCTCCGCCACTTCGAAATACCCGAAGCGTGTGGTGATGAAGACCCCGTCGACCGTCGCGGGGATCTGGCTCAGGGCCAGCAGCACCATCGTCAGCTTTGCCGTGATCGTCTGCAGGAACGGAATGAGTTCATCGCCAAACGGCACGAGCGTAAGCATGTAGCCCAGCGGAAAGAGCTGCGCCGCCGCCACGCGCGGGCCAAGAAGCGCCAGCGCCGCGCCCTGCAGCATCACCACCACGGCAAGCTGGCGGGCCAGGTTGAGCCCGGAGAACTCCCCCAGCACCCACAGGAACACCGCGCCGCCGGTCACCAGCAGCCCTGGCCACCAGGCGCGGGGCACCAGCTGCGCGGTCTCGTTCGCGCGTTGCAGCGCGAGCCAGACCAGAATCGGCGGGATGAGCAGGATATGGTTGTAGGTCGAGCTGTCCCACCACTGCCATGCCATGTCGCGCCAATCGCCCAGGAACAGCACGATCAGGACCAGCCATGCCGCCGCCAGCTGGATCAGCGGCATGCGCCAATGCGCCGGCACGCGGGCCAGCGGGCCAAGTGGCCGGGGCGGCAGCGCAAGGTCAGGCAGCATCGGCCTCAAGTCCGGAAATCAGCATGCGCAGCGGGGCCAGAACCCGATCCCAGCCGCATTCCGCCACCACGAAGCATCGCGCCGCTGCGCCCATTACCGCCGCCTCGGCGCGATCCGCCAGCAGCGCCAGCGCCCGTTCGGCCATGGCAGCAGGGGCTTCGGCCAATGCGAAATGCTCACCGTCGCGCCCGTCGATACCGGTGGCCGCTGCCGGGGTCAGCAACACCGGGCGCGCCATGGCCATCGCCTCGAGCACCTTGTTCTGCACGCCGCGGGCGATCAGCAGCGGCGCGGTCACGATATCCGCGCCTGCCAGCCACGGCCGCACATCGGGTACCGCTCCGGCCACGACAGTGCCGTTCACCCCCTCCAGCGCCCGCACCGAAGCCGTCGGCGCGCGGCCGACCACGGCAAAGCGTGCGTCGCCATGCACCGAGCGGATGCGCGGCATCACCTCATGGGCAAACAGCTCCACGGCGGTGACATTGGGCGGATAATCCATCTGCCCGGTGAACACGATGGTCGGCCCCGCATCGGAGAGCTCCGGCGCGGGGCTGACCGCGGCCGGGTCGAACAGGGCCGTATCGATCCCGTTGCCCAGCGTGCGCACATCGGGCCGCACCCCGAATGACAGCCGGCTTTCGAACAGCGCCCGCTCCTGCGCCGTAATGAACAGGCTGGTCGTCGCGCGGCGCGCCACCCTTTCCTCGAAGCGGCGCAAAAGCCGCGCCTCGCGGGCATAGAGCAGGCGGCGCGGCAGGGCGCCGGTCCGGGCATAGGCCTCGAACTTTGCCGAATCGACGTCGACGAAGTCCATCACCACCCGGCCGCGGAACTCGGGCGGGACATATTGCGCCATCTGCCCGGAGAATACGAATATCGCCGAGATCGGGCGGCTTTCCAGCACCTCTGCCACCCAGCGCCGCAGCCTGGCCGAGGAGAACGCGGCAAGGCTTACCGGCAGCCCCTGCCCCAGCGCCGCAAGCGCGGCCAGCGGCAGCGGAGCACTGCGGCGCACCACGCAATGGCTCGCCGCCACGGCTGCAACCGCCCCTTCCTGCGCGAGGTCCGCATCATCGTCGGCCAGCGCGCCCACGTGCACCGGCGCAAGCTCGGCGATGCGCCGCAGCAGGTGGTTGGAGCGGATCTTGTCCCCCCGGTCGGGCGGGAACGGCACGCGGTGCGCGAGGAAGAGGATCTCGCTCACGCCAGACCCTGTGCGATGATCGGGCCAAGCCGGTTGGCGATGCCCAGCGGCAGCTTCTGCCACAGCGCGATCTTGGCCTTGTAACGCGGGCTGAGCGGGTTGACGTCGCGCGGCGCCGCGCCATCGGCGCTCCACACCGCATAGCTCAGCGGCTGCGGCTCGAAACCCCAGTTGCGCTTGAAATGATAGGCGCCGGTGTCAGTCTTGGACCGGCCGAAGTCGAACCTGTCGCAGCCGCGGCTGCGCGCATAGCACATCAGCGCATAGTACATCACGTCGTTGGCCCGCAGCGCGCGGGCCGCGTGCACACCGCCGCCCCAATACGGCATCACCGCGCCGCGGTGGTAGAGACTGAGCACCGAGGCGACCGCGCGGCCGTCCTGCAGCACGGTCAGGATATCGGCATCCTCGCCGAACGCATCCATCACCGCCTCGAACAGCGCGCGCGGGAAGACCGGTGTGCCCAGATTGCGGACGGACTCGGCGTAGACCCCGTAGTGCCAGTCGCGGTCCTGCCGGTCGCGGCCCACGCGCACATCGAGGGTGTTCGCCAGCCCCTTGCGCACTTCGGCGCGCTGCTTGCGCGGGATCCAGGTGAGCTGCGCCTCGTCATCGGCAGCCAGCGGCGCGACGAAGCCGGCGTGGCTGTCGCGCTTGATATGCCAGGCGGGGTCCTCCGGCATCGGCCCGCCGCGCACTTCGAGCGTCGGGCATGTCAGGCGCCGCGCCAGTTCGGTGGCGGCAGCAAAGAGTTCGCCCGCAGCCGCCGCATCGCCGACGATACCGCCGCCCACGGCAAATCCCGTTGAAACCAGCGCACGACCGAACAGCGGCGAATGGACGGCATGGAGCGGCAGCAGCGCGGCAATCGTACCTTCACGTTCGGCCAGCAGGACATGCGCCGGGTGCCGCGCCGCGCGTGTCACCGCCTCCAGCCACTCCGGCCGATGGAACGGCGTGGTCCCGTCCGCTTCCCCGACAAAGCGCGCAACCGCCCCGCGATCACCCGGATCGGCAAGGCGAACCCTGATCAGCGCGGGCCGGAACGGCGCGTTCATGCCGCCACCTGCTCGGCATCGAGGCGGGCCGCCTCGGCGGCGACCACCGCATCCATGCGGCCCCACTGGAAGGCCCCGAGCAGGCGCTGCAACTTGCCCGCCATGGTGCCCAGATTGGTGTAGTGCCGCAAACGCGAGCGCAGCGGCGCATCGCTGCGGCGCGGCTGGCCAGGATCGATTTCCCACGGATGGAAATAGAATGCGGCAGGTCGGCCGTCGCGGCGGTTCACACGCTGTATCGCCCAGCGGGAGACGGCATAGGGCAGCAGACGGAAGAACCCGCCCCCGCCCGCTGCCATCCGGCGCCCAGCCCATTCCACCGTCGTCACCGGCACTTCGACCAGCGATGATCCGGCGACCGGGCGAAACGCAAAGCGCGGTGCCTCGCGCCAGCCGTAGTGATCGTGAACGATCGGCGCGACGCTGGATGAGTAGGCATAGCCATGCTGCGCCAGCACTTCGTGCGCCCAGGGCGTGCGCGCATCGATCGAGAAGCTCGGCGCGCGGTACCCCGTCACCGCGCTGCCGCTGCTGTCTTCAAGCACGGCGCGCGCCCGCGCGATGTCTTCGGCAAACGCCGCCTCGCCCAGGGTAAACACGCGTTTGTGATCCCAGCCGTGGCTGGCGATCTCGTGGCCCTCAGCGGCGATCCTGCGCATCATTGCCGGGTGCCGCTCGGCCACCCAGCCCAGCGTGAAGAATGTCGCCTTCACACCCGCTTCGTCAAACAGGGCCAGCACGCGGTCGCAGTTTGCCTCGACCCGCCGGTCAAGCCCGTCCCACGCGCCGCGTGCGATCACCTGTTCGAAGGCGCCGACCTGGAACCAGTCTTCGACATCGACCGACATGCCGTTGAGCACGGCACCAGCCGAGGCACCGGAAGCCGGCGGACGAGCAAGATCAGGGCCGGACATGGCGGCAGCGGTCCTTTCAGTCCGGGCGGATCAAGCCGCCCGCCGGGGCGTTTCGTTCTCAAGCCATTCGATCAGCATCGTGAGCACGTGGCGGATCGCCTGCTCCTGCTCGGCACCGCGCGCCTCGAGCATGACGATGCGCTGCTGCAGGGCGCCCTGCGCCGCTTCGAGCGCTTCGAACCGGGACTCGGTCTCCGATGCCCCTGCGGGCGGTGCGGGCATGTCGGCCAGCTCGAGCACCGCGCGCTGCAGCTCGACGATCTGGTCGGCATGGGCGGCAAGGGCCTTCTGGAGCCCCGCAAGGTCCGCGATGGCCGCAGCAGAAGGAGACGCCTGCGGCGCTGCAGACGACGGGGCGGGAGCGGCGGGCGCTTCCGCTGCGATCAAGGGCGCAGGGGCCGGTGCCGGAGCGTCGGGATCGGCCAGCGTGCCGTCGCGCTCCAGATCGGCGATCACCTCGGCCAGCATGGCGGGCTCGATGCGCGACTTCTGCTCGACCGCACCCATCAGCATGAGGCGGCCGACAACCTGGTTGATCCGGCGCGGCAGGCAGCCGGTGGCCTTGGCCAGGTCGGCAAAGACCCGGGCATCGAACGCCGGGTTTCCGTTCCAGCCGACACAGGCCAGGCGGTGCAGCACATAGGGGCCGACTTCTTCAGGCTGCATCGCATCGAGATGATGCGTCGCGATCACGCGCTGGCGCAGCTGCTCCAGCCGCGGCGAGTTCTGCAGAAGGTCGCGGAATTCGGGCTGGCCCAGCAGCAGGATCTGCAGCAGCGGGTGCGCACCCAGCTGGAAGTTGGAGAGCATCCGCAGTTCTTCCAGCGCCTCGATCGAGAGGTTCTGCGTCTCGTCCACCACCAGCAGGCAGCGGCGCCCGGCACGGGCTTCCTCGTGGAGGAAAGCCTCGATCAGGGCGAGCGCGCTGGCCTTGTCATGCCCCGCGGCGGCCAGCCCGAAGGCGCGCGCCGCCATGTGGACCATTTCCCCGCCGTCCAGCCGGCTGGTGACGATCTGCGCCGCGGTCAGCCGCTGACGGTCGATGGTGGCGAGGAGATGCGCGGCGAGGGTCGACTTGCCCGCGCCGACCGCGCCGGTGATGACGATGAAGCCTTCGCCCTGCGCGAGGCCATAACCCAGATACGACAAGGCTTTGCGGTGCGTTCCGCTCTCGAAATAGAACTCCGGATCGGGGGTAAGCTGGAAGGGCCGCCCGGTCAGCTTGTAGAAGGTATCGTACATTGTGGGGGTAAGCCCTTCTGTTCAGAAATTGTAGCGCAGGGCGACCTGCCCGGTTGCGACCAGCTCGTCGGCAAGGACCTTGCGGTTGAGGGCATCGAGCCCGACCGCCGCGCTGCCGACCAGGCGGCGCGTGATCTGGCGCGAGAGCCCCGCGTTGACGCCGGCCGCATTGACATCGCCAAGGTCCGAGACGCCCGACTTGTACCAGCTGTCGTAGACGCCGATGGTGAAGGCCGTGAGCCGGTCGATCGGGCCCGAGATCTGGCCGTTCACGTAGATCGTCTCGTCGGTCCGGCCATTGGCGGCGGCCAGCACGGTGCCCCGCGCGCCGATGAACTTGCGGCGCAGATAGCCCGCCCCCAGCCCCATGGTGATGCGGCCGGCCACGTGGCTCCACGATGCCGAAACGCCCCGGGTGCGGAAGGCCGCCGAAGCGATCGAGCCGAGCGCCCCGTTGACACAGCCGCCGCCCTGCGCCCCTGCCGCGCAGCCCGAGATATCGCCGCTGAACGGATTGCGATCGGTGCTGAAGTCGGTCGGCAATCCGCGAACGGCGTTGCCCACGGTCGAACCGAACCCGCTGACCGCATCGAACACGTCGACCTTCAGGGCGTTGCGGGCATTGGGCGTGTAGGAGAGCGAGCCATAGTAGGTCATGCTGTCGTAGCGGCGACCCACAAAGGCGCTGAGAGAGGTGCGCCGGCTCGGCCGCCACATCACGCCGACATCCCAGGTCATTCCGGTCACGTCATAGGCAATCTGGCGCGGCTTCGACTTGTCGGTCACATAGCGGCCGTCGCTGCCCACCACCGGCACGCCGCCCGGCCCGCGCACGGCATCGCGCGAGGAAACCTTGACGTCCTGCCAGCCCACATCACCGATCAGCGCCAGCTCGGAATTGAGCGGCAGCGTCGCCTGCACGCCCGCGCGCAATTCGCGCACGCGCTGGTCGAGGTTCTGGATGTCTTCCTGATTGAAGCCTGCGCTCGCGGTCAGCCCGATCGGCAGCACGGTGCCCGGCGCGATCCCGGCGGAAAGCTGCGCGGCCTGCGCCACCGAATGGTTGAAGATATCACCCTGCGGTTGCGGCTGGCTTTGGGGCTGGCCCGCCGGCAAGCCCGTCACAGCGAGGCGCGGCGTGTTCACCTTGGTATAGCCGACAAGGTACGAGCCCTTGACCGCGACATCGCCCGTCTGGGTCGAGAAGGCAGGCCCGGCATAGACCGAGTAGACCTGCGCCACCTGGTCGCCGGTTTCCACCGAGGAGCCGATGTTGGCTGCTCCGTTCGCATCGAACCGGGTCCGCGTGGCAAGCCCGCCCGCCTCGATCGTCAGCCGGCGGGGAATCAGGTCGTGGCGCACGCGGGCGAGGCCCGAAATCGTGTCGTTGCTGCGGATGTTGCCACTTTCGGCAAAGCGCCGCTCGTAGCGGACAGAGACCGCACCCTCGGTGCGGCGCCCGGCAAGCGACATGTCGACCCCTGCCGCGATGCTCGAATACGTCAGCACCTCATGCACCGGCTCGAGCCGTGCGAGCACGCTCTGGCTAAGCTCGATGTAGGGCTGGATCTTGACCCGCCCGGTGCCGCTGGCACTGCCGCTGCTTCGCTCGCCTCGCGCGTCGGAAATGCCGGGCGCGGCGCTGCTGCCGCCGGAAACGCCTTCGCTGTCACCGGGATCGCCATAAGGTAGCGTCTGCGCCCGCGCCTCGCCGGCCAGCAGGCCGGCCGCAAGCACGGTGGCGATGAACACATGGGTCGAGATGCGCGCCATGGTCATTCCTTGTAGCCGTAGTAGGAGCCGAAGCGGCGCCCGGTGGGCGAGAAACGGGTGCAGTTGAGCAGCAGCTTGATGTCCTCGCAGCCCGCCAGGATGCTCACCGCATCGCGCAGCGCGGCCTCGCCGGTCTGATCGGCGCGCACGACCATCAGCGTCTGGCCGACATGGTGCGCCAGCTCCGATGCCGGCGATGCTGCCAGCACCGGCGGACTGTCGAAGATCACGATGCGGTTCGGGGCCTGCCAGGTCAGGCGATCCAGCACCTGCGACGTATAGGCCGAGGCGAGATGTTCGGTGTCATGTCCGGTCGAATTGCCCGCCGGCAGCACGAACAATCCGGCGATGTCGGTGCCGATGATGCAATCCTCGACCGCCAGCTCGGGGTCGGCCAGCGCGTCCATCAGCCCGCGCCCGCCCGGCAGGCCAAGCGTGGAGAGCACGCTGGGCTTGGCGAAATCGGCATCGACGAGCAGGACTTCGGTGTCCTTCTCCGCCGCCATCGAAAGCGCGAGGTTCACGGCGCAGAAGGTCTTGCCCTCGCCCGGGTGCGCCGAACACACAAGGATGCGCTCGGCATGCGGCGCGCCGCGGCCCGCGCGCGAATCCGCCGCGGTCATCAGAAGCTGGCGCTTCACGATGCGGAACTCCTCGAGCAGCCCCGTGACCGGACCCTCGGGCTCGATCAGGCACTGTTCGCGCAGGTGCTTGCGGTCGACCGGATGGAACGCGCCGCGGAACGCCTGCCGCGCCGCGATGCCGTCGAATGCGGGCGGCACTTGCGCCCCGCCTGTGGGCAGAGCCACCCGCTGCACCGGCTCGGCCGGTTCCAGAGCTTCGGACGTGAACGGCGCCGGTTCGCGCGGCTCGGGCAGCCTTGGCGCTGCCGGTGCCTGGAACGCGCGCAAGTCGAATGTGCCCGCCGCGCGCTCGATGAGCGATCGCGTGCCCGGCGTATCCTTGGGAATGGGGATCTTGCTCTGTTCGGTCATGATCTGCTTCCGCTTCCCTCAGGCAACCATGCCGCGCTTCATGAATTCCACCGCGAGCAACACCACCAGGACGAAACCGAGGGTGGCAACACCGCCAGCGAAGTATTTGAGATGCCGCCAATATTGGGCCCGTGCGCGGCGCGTCAGCGTCAGCGTGACGGACCCGACGACCTGCATCCCGGTGGCCCGTTCAAGCTGGCCCGTGGTCGCATAGGTCGAACGCAGCTGGCCCACTGCGAAGGCGCTGCCGCAGCCGGCCGCCACGCCGACGATCAGCACGAGGAACAGCAGCATCGGCCGGTCCGGCGCGGACGGCGCGCGCGGCGTCGTCGGCGGATCGATCACTTCGAACTTCACAGCATTGCGCTCGGTCTCGACCTGTCCGCGCAGGCGCAGCTGTTCGCGGTCGCGCAGCAGCTTGTCGTACTGCTCCTTGAGCACGTCATAGTCGCGGTTGATCCGCGCCGCCTCGGCGGCAAGGCCGGGCTCGCTGTACTGACGGCCGGTCAGCTGGGCGATTTCCTGCGAAAGCGAAGCGCGGCGCGATTGCAGCGCGACGATGCTCGCCTCGCGGTCGGCCTTGATCGACTGGAGCGAGGAATAGGCGGGGTTCGGCATCCCGCCGGGGCCGGCCTCACCCGAAGCCGCGCGCTGCAGCGAGGCAACCTGCGCCTTCAGGGCGATCACGTCGGGGTGGCTGTCGGTCAGGCCGCGCGCGCGCAGTGAGCCGAGATCGGCCTGCGCCTGGGCCAGCGCGCCCTTCGCACCGCCGCTCACGCCCGGCATCATGATTGTCGGCGGCGTGCCCGAAAGCTGGCCCCGGATCGAAGCCAGCGCGCTTTGTGCGGCCAGCAGATCCGATTCCACACCGCGCATTTCGGCGCGCGCGCCCTCGATCTTGCTGGTGAGCGAGCCATTGCCCGGCATCATCTCGGCGTTCTTGGCCTCGAATGCCTGGCGCTTCTGTTCCGCCGCCTCGAGGTCCTTCTGCCGGTCGGCGAGCTGCTGGTCCATGAAGGCCAGCGTGTCGCTCATCTCGCCGCGCCCGCCGGCGAGGTTCTCCTCGCGGAAGATGTCGATCATCTTCTGCACGATGTCCTGCGCCAGCTTGGCGTTCTGGACGTCGGAGAAGGCCTTGCTGCCCGAATAGGCGGTGATCTCGAACAGGTTGTCCTGCTGGCTCACCACCTTGATATTCTTGGCAAGCGCCGCGACCGCCGCTTCCATCTGCTTGTCGGATGTCACCTTGTCGCCCAGCCGCGTGGCGCGGACGACCTTCGAGAGGTTGACTGAACTCGTCAGCGTCTGGCGCACGCGTTCGATATCGCGCTTGCGGTCGCCGCCGATGCCGATCTGGTCCGAAAGCACGTCGTCGATCTGAACGAAGATGCGCGCCTTCGATTCGTAGGTGTTCGGCACCGTCGCCACCACCAGCCAGCCCAGCAGGCAGACCAGCCATGCCGCGCCCAGCGCCAGCCAGCGCCGGTTCCAGATGCCGTAGAGCGCGATGCGCACTTCCTCGTAGATGCTTGTCATGCCCGGCGCGCCCTCAGAACGTGCTTTCGGGGATGATGATCACATCCCCCGGCATCAGCATGACATTGGCGCGCGTATCGCCCTTGCGCAGCAGATCGGCGATACGCACGCCGTATTCCTTCTGCTTGCCGGTCTGCTTGTCGAAGCGCACCAGCCGCGCCTTGTTGCCCGCCGCATATTCCGAAAGTCCGCCCACCGCGATCATCGCATCGAGCAGAGTCATGTTGGCGCGGTAGGGGATCGAAGCCGGCTTGCTCGTCGCGCCGACGATGCGCACCTGCTGGCTGAACGTGCCGGAGAACTTGTTCACGATCACCGAGACGATCGGTTCTTGAATGTACTGCGAAAGCTGGAGCTTGATGTCCTCGGCCAGCATCGAGGGGGTCTTGCCCACGGCCGGCATGTCGGTGATCAGCGGCGTGGTGATGCGCCCGTCGGGACGCACCTGCACCGATGCGCCGAGTTCGGGATTGCGCCACACGAAAATGGTCAGATCGTCGAGCGGGCCGATCACGTATTCCTCGCCCGGCCCTTCCTGCAGCGCCACGAACGAGGCGGGCGGCAATTGCGCGCCGCCCCCACCCGCGCAGCCGCCGAGCAGCAGGCTCAGCGTGGCCGCAGAGGCCAGCAGGCTGGCCAGAGGGCGGGAACTACGCGTATTCTTGGGCATTGACCGTCCTTTGCGCGCTCAGGGATGGCTGTCCCATGCGTCCCGCAGAGGGACCACGGGGACCTCCCATGACGTGTCGGCTATCGCCAAAAAGGGTGAAGATACCGTTAGCCCTGATCCGCTTGGGGGCGCGTCGACAAGCGGATTTCCGCCAAAGTCTCGTAACGGGACGGCTCAACGGCTAGAAGTTAATACCTAGAAATCAGGCGCTTGCGTTAACCATCCATTCAGCCGCCGGTCCGTGGCCGAGGAAGTTCACCGGGCTGGCGCTGGCACCATAGGCGCCGGCACAGAACACCGCGACGAGATCGCCTTCCTCGGCCCGCGGAAAGCCGCCCTTGTCGGCCAGCCGGTCCAGCGGCGTGCACAGGCAGCCGACCACGCTGACCACTTCTTCCGGCTCCGCACCAAACTTCGTGGCAATCGCGCTCGGATAATTGCGCCGCACCACGGTGCCGAAATTGCCGCTGGCCGCCAGCTGATGGTGCAGCCCCCCGTCCGTGACGAGGAACACCTCGCCGTGGCTTTCCTTGCGATCGATGATCCGCGTGAGATAAACGCCTGCCTCGCCAACGAGATAGCGCCCGAGCTCGATGCAGAAAGCGGTGTTTTCCAGCACGCCGGGAAGCGCCGCGAGCTGCTCCCCCAGTGCCGCTCCGACGATGTCCAGATCAAGCGGAAGATCGCCGGGGAAATAGGGAATGCCAAAGCCGCCGCCGAGATTGCAGGCGGGCAGCACCGCACCGCTTTCCTCCGCAAGGCGCGCCGCCAGTGCAATCGTCGCGGCCTGCATCGCGGCAATCGCGGCGGCATCGAGGGTCTGGCTGCCGGCGTAGATGTGAAAGCCCCGCCACTCGGCGCCCGCGGCGATGATGCGCTTGGCCAGCGCGGGCACAGACGCCGCATCGACACCGAAGGGCTTGGCACCGCCGCCCATCTTCATGCCCGATCCCTTGAGATCGAAATCGGGATTGACCCGGATGGCCAGGCGCGGGGCCTGCCCCAGCCGCTCGCCGATCGCCAGCGCGCGCTCCGCCTCCCGTGCGGATTCAAGGTTCAGTGTCACGCCCCGGCCGATGGCCGCCGCAAGGTCCGCGTCGCGCTTGCCCGGCCCGGCAAAGCTGATCCGGGCCGGCTCCACCCCGGCTGCCTCGGCCAGCAGCAATTCCCCGCCCGAAGCAATGTCGAACCCGTCGACCAGCCGGGCCATGTGCCGCAGCACCGGCGCGAAAGGGTTCGCCTTCATCGCATAGTGGAGCCCCAGCCGCGCCGGCAGCGCCGACCGCAGGCTGGCGACACGCGCCGCCATCAGGGCACCGTCATAGACGAACAGCGGTGTGCCGCCGGCCTCGGCTACCAGATCGGACGCCTTGCGCCCGCCGATGGCAAGCTCGCCATCGATCGCACGGAATCCGGCAGGAATGGGGCCAAGCGGCTTCATGATTCAGGCCTGTTGCACAGCGGCCGATAATTCCTGGTAAAGACCCGCACGGTCGATCTTGCCGTTGGGGCCGAGCGGCATTTGCGAGCGCCAGTGGATCACGCGTGGCACCATGAAGCCGGGCAAGTCGCGCGCCAGCGCCGCCTGGAACGCGGCGCTGCCCGCCTCGGGATCGCCTTTTGCACGGACCACCAGATGGATCGCCTGCCCCAGCGCCGGATCGGGCAGCCCGAGCGCCACCGCTTCGGCCACCAGCCCCGTCGCGATCGCGGCATCCTCAACCTCTTGCGGGCTGACCCGGTTGCCGCTGGTCTTGATCATGGCATCGCGCCGCCCGGCAAAATGGAGCAGGCCCGCGGCGTCACGCCGCACCCGGTCGCCCGACCACACCGCCATTCCGCCCATCCGCGAAAACGCCGGCGCCGGCTTGAACCGCTCCGCCGTCCGCACCGGATCCTGCCAGTAGCCTTGCGCCACGAGCGGCCCTGCATGGACCAGTTCGCCTTCCTCGCCCGCCGCGGCCTCGCGCCCGTCGTCCGCTACCACCATCACTTCGGCAAAGGGGATCGCCTTGCCCATGGAGGTCGGATGCGCGTCGACCAGCGCGGGATCGAGATAGGTCGAGCGAAAGGCCTCGGTCAGCCCATACATCGGGAACAATCGCGCTGCCGGGAAGCGCGCCCGCAGCGCGCGGACCAGCGGCTCGGTCAGAGCGCCCCCGCTGTTGGTCAGCCGGCGGAGCTTGCCAGCTGCGCTTGCGGGCCAGTCCAGCTCCACAAGCTGTACCCACAGGGGCGGCACGGCGGCCAGCGTGGTGACGTCATGGCGCTCCACCGCCTTTGCCACATCGCGCGCCATCAGATAATCCAGCGGCACCACCGCTCCGCCCGCAAACCACGTCGAAAGCAGCTGGTTCTGCCCGTAATCGAACGCCAGCGGCAGCACCGCCAGCACGCGGTCCGCCTGCCCCACGCCCAGATAGTGCGCCACGCTCACGGCCCCCAGCCACAAATTCGCATGGCTCAGCATCACGCCCTTGGGCCGCCCGGTCGATCCGCTGGTGTAGAGGATCGCCGCCAGCGCATCCGGCTCGGCTGCCGAAGGCCCTAGCGGTTCCAGCCCCTCCGCCTCGGCCCAGACCGCGCTTTCCTCCCGCACTTCTGCCGCCGCCAGATCGCCGGTTTCCAGCGTGGCCAGGCGCGCCGCGTTCGAGATCAGCAGCCGCGCCCCGCTGTCGCTCAGAATATGGGCCACCTGCGCGCGCTTCAGCAGCGGGTTCACCGGCACATGGACGAGCCCCGCGCGCACCGCCGCCAGGGGCATCAGGCACGCCAGCTCGCTTTTGGGCAGCCAGGTCGCCACACGTGCCCCGGGTCTTGCACCCGCCTCTGGCACCACGCGCGCCAGCCACGCCGCCAATTGTCCTAAACGGTGATTTAACGCCTCGTAGCTAAGGGTGCGGTCCTTGAAGACCAGTGCCGGTGCATCGCCAGCCCCCCTCAGCGCGAGGTGGTCGAGCGGTAGGACTGTCGGGTCGGGCGCTGCGGACAAGCGGCTCTCTCGGGTACGAAGGCAGGAACGAGGACGTGGGGCTGACGGTCTATCACGCGGATTTGCGGGAAGCGAGGGCCGACCCGGCGCTCTTGGCGCTCCTCGGCCGCTCGTCCTTCAGCGCGCCGTTCGACCGGCTTGATTGGCTCACCCTGCTGGCCGACCATTGCCTGCCGGCCGCAGAATGCCGCATCGCCATCGCGCGCGACGGCGATGCCCTCGCCGCGCTGGCGTTTTGCCGCACGCGGGAAGGCGCGGCGGCGCTCGGCACCTGGTACAGCTTCTTCGTCCGCCCGCTGACGAACGCGCCGGAGCGTGCGGGCGATCTGCTCGCCGCGATTGCCCGCAGTCTTGCCCCGGCCGGCACCGCGCACCTTGCCCCCATGCCCGAAGCCGAAGCACTGGCGCTGGCCGCCGCGTTTCGCGCCGCCGGCTGGGTCGGCGTCGCCGAGCCCGGCGACACGAACCATTTCCTTGCGCTCGAGGGCCGCACTTTCGCGCAGTACTGGGGCGCGCGGCCCGGGGCTTTGCGTGAAACGGTCCGGCGCAAGACGGCGCGCGGCAAGGTCGCCCTGCGTATCGAAACCACCTTCGATGAGGCCGACTGGGCCGCCTACGAAGCGATCTACGCAAAAAGCTGGAAGCCCGGCGAGGGCAGCCCCGCCTTTCTGCGCGCCTTCGCCCGGGCAGAGGCCGAGGCCGGTGCCCTGCGCCTGGGGATCGCCGAGATCGGCGGCGAGCCCGTCGCCGCGCAGTTCTGGACGGTCGAAGGCGGCACCGCGTGGATCCACAAGCTGGCCCATGACGAAGCGCACCGCGCGCATTCCCCCGGCACCTTGCTGACAGCGGCGCTGTTCGAGCATGTGATTGACCGGGACCACGTCCACACTGTCGATTTCGGCACCGGCAACGATGCCTACAAGCGCGACTGGATGGAGGCGCAGCGCCCGCGCTACACGCTCCGGTTCTATCGTCCTGCCGCCGTCCGCCACTGGCCTGCACTGGCCCGCCTCGCGACCAGAGACGTCAAGCGCCGCATCCTGCGCCCGCGCGCCGGTGACGCGCTTGTTTCACCGCAATCCGCTGGTTAAACCGCGCGCCACCCCTTTCATCACAAGGCCTTATCCGTGACACAGACCGCCGATTTCGATACCGCCCTGCGCAGCCTGCTGAACGATGTGCTCGGCCTCGGCGCCGCGCGTGCCGAAGCGCTGACGGCGGACAGCGGCCTGTTCGGTGCGCTGCCCGAGCTCGATTCGATGGCCGTCGCCAGCCTCCTCACCGAAATCGAGGACCGGTTCGACGTGGTGATAGACGACGACGAAGTCGACGGAGACATGCTCGACACCTTCGGCGGTCTCCTCGCCTTCATCCGCGCCAAGCGCGGCGAGGCCTGATCCCCCGCATGCCGGCAACCTGGCCCTGCCCCGGACCTGCCGGCATGGCGGACGAACACGCGGTTGTGTTCGACCGGGGCCGGCAGGTCCGCCTGCTCGTCGTGCCGCCGCTGTTCGAGGAAATGAACCGCACGCGGCGCTTCCTCGTCGAAACCCAGCGCGTGCTTGATGGGCTCGGCATCGATTCGATGCTGCCAGACCTTCCCGGCTGCAACGAGAGCCTGCAGGCCTTCTCGGCGCAGAGCCTTCGCAGTTGGCGCGATGCGATGGCTGCGGCCGCCAGCCACTTTGCCGCGACCCACGTTCTGGCCGTGCGCGGCGGTGTGCTGGTGTTCCCGACCAGCCTTCCCGGCTGGGTGCTCGAACCCGTCAAGGGCGCCGCGATCCTGCGCCAGTTGCTGCGCGCACGGGTGCTCGCCGCGAAGGAGGCCGGTGCTGCGGAAAGCAGCGCCGATCTGCTCGAGGAAGGCCGCAACCATGGCCTTGAACTGGCCGGCTATCGCCTGTCTGCGGCGCTTGTCGCCGGGCTCGATGCGGCCATTCCGCAGGACGAAGGCCAGCGCGTGATCCGCCAGTCCGACCTTGGCGGCAGCCCGCTCTGGCTGCGCAGCGAACCCGGCGAGGACGCGGCCCAGTCGGCTGCTCTGGCCCGCCTCGTCGCTGCCGAGGCAAGCGTCTGATGCGCCGCCACCTGACCTTTGCCTGCGGCCCTGATACGCTGGTCGGCACGCTTGACCGGGACGCCGCCACCGGCCCCACGGGTATGCTGCTCGTCTCGGGCGGACGCGAGGTGCGCGCCGGCAGCTGGGGCGGACAGGCGCAGATCGCCGCCCGCCTTGCCGCCGCCGGCATCCCCGTTTTCCGCTACGACCGCCGCGGCGTCGGCGAAAGCGAAGGCACCGATCCCGGCTTTCAGCACACGCGCGACGACATCGCCGCCGCTCTTGCTGCCTTCCGCACGGCCATGCCCACGCTGCGCCGCGTGATCGCCTTCGGCAACTGCGATGCTGCCGCAGCGCTGATGCTACACGCCGGCGCGATCGGCCTTGACGGCCTCGTCCTCGCCAATCCGTGGACCCTTGAAACCGACGAGGCCGATGCGGCGCCGCCCGCTGCGCTGCGCCGGCGCTACCTTGCCAAGCTGGCAAACCCCCGCGAGGTGCTGCGCCTGCTCACCGGCGGCGTAAACCTCGCCAAGCTGGCGCGCGGACTGCGCCAGGCGGCGGCAGCGCCGGTCCGGTCAACGCTGGTCGAGAGCATGGCCGCAGGCCTCGCGCACTTCGCGGGTCCGGTCACGATCCTTCTCGCGACCGGCGACCGTACCGCCCAGATGTTCGAAGCCGTCTGGCCCGCAGACGATCCGCGCATCCAGCGCCACGCCAGCAGCGGCCACAGCTTCGCCGGCAAGGACGCGCAAGGATGGCTGTTCGAGCGGCTTGTCGAAGCAGCGCGCTAGGCGCCTACTCCGCCGCCACCGCCTGCGCTGCGGCAAAGGCATGTTCGGCAAGGAACCGCTCGGCATCAAGCGCTGCCATGCAGCCGGTCCCTGCCGCCGTCACGGCCTGACGATAGGTGTGGTCCATCACGTCGCCGCAAGCAAACACGCCGGGAATCGCGGTCTTGGGCGTGCCTGGCTGCACCACGATATAGCCGCTCTCGTCGAGCTCCAGCTTGCCCTTGAACAGCTCGGTTGCCGGGGCATGGCCGATCGCCACGAACGCCCCGTCGGTTGCCAGCGACGAGGCTTCGCCCGTCACCGTATCGACCAGCTCGACCGCTTCGAGCACGCCGCCCGCCGCACCGGCAAAGCGCGTCACCGCCTTGTTCCACAGCACCTTGATGCGCGGGTTGGTCATCAGGCGGTCCTGCAGGATCTTTTCGGCGCGCAGGCTGTCGCGCCGGTGGATCAGCGTGACCTCCGGCGAATGGTTGGTGAGATAGAGCGCCTCTTCGACGGCCGTATTGCCGCCGCCGATCACCACCACCTTCTTGCCGCGATAGAAGAACCCGTCACAGGTCGCGCAGGCCGAAACGCCCTTGCCGCCGAATTCCTGCTCGCCCGGCACGCCCAGCCAGCGCGCCTGGGCGCCGGTCGCGATCACCAGCACATCGCCTTCATAGACATCGCCGCTGTCACCCTGCGCCCGGAACGGAGGGCCATCGAGGTTGACCTCGGTGATGGTGTCCCACAGCATCCGCGTGCCAACGTGCTCGGCCTGCGCCTGCATTTCCTGCATCAGCCAGGGCCCCTGGATCACATCGCGAAAGCCCGGGTAGTTCTCGACATCGGTGGTGATCGTCAGCTGCCCGCCAGGCTGAAGCCCTTGCACCACGATCGGCTCCATCCCCGCACGGGCGCCATAGATGGCGGCAGACAGCCCGGCCGGGCCGGAACCGATGATCAGCATGCGGGTCTTGTGGATGGTCATGCGCCTGTATCTCCGTTGCGCCAGCTAAATAGGATGCCCCTTACCGGAAAACGAGTGGCAGGGCGGGCTATTCCCCGGTTTTGATGGGCGCTGAAAGTTCGCGCCCCTATCACTGTTGCAAAAGATTGCCGCTTGCTATTGCAACGCGCTCTCATTAGCGACAGCCGCGAACGGAGCTTCAATCCATGTCACGGCCCTTTCCCGCCCCGCTCCGCGCGCTCCTGCTTGCAGGGCCCCTGTTCGCGTGGGCCGGCCCGGCCTTCGCCGCACCCGGTCTCGGCGATGAAGTCTACGGCGCGACCTACCGGAAAGGCACGTCCGAGTTCGAGGCCCGCTACGGCGCGGTCAACGGCGGCCGAACCCGCGGCGAGGACGCGCTGAAGCTCGAAGCCGCCCATGTCCCGCTCAAAAACCTGCGCGTTGCCGCCCAGATGGAGGTAGAGCGAGAGCCCGGCGGGGGCCGCCATGTCACCCAGGCCTCGGTCGAGGCGGTCTACACGCTGGGGCAGGCTGCCGGCATCGATGTCGCGGTCTACGGAGAATATGCCAAGGGCTTTCGCGGCGAACCCGATGCACTCGAAGCCAAACTTATCCTCGAGAAGCGCGCAGGCCCCTTCGATGCACGGCTCAATCTCGTCGCCGAGCGTCCGCTGGCCCATGGCGAACGCACCGAACTGTCCTACGCCGCCTCTGCCGATGTTGCCATCGCCGGCGATCTGCGCGCCGGCGCCGCCGCCTTCGGCGATCTCGGCACCGTCCATCGCTTTGCCCCGCGCGCCGAGCATTTCCTTGGACCAGTCCTCAAAGGTGAAGTCGAAGCCTTTGGCCCTGAACTGGAAATCGAGGCCGGGTATCTCTTCGCCCTCGCCCAGGCGCGCGACAACATGCGCGGCCAGTTCCGCCTGATCGTCAGCGTCGAATTCTAGACTTCCCGTTCGCGCTGGCACAAGCCATCGCTCAGTCATCCCGCGCGCACCCTCAAAGATCGGCGACGTACGCCAGTACCTTGCTGGTGTCAGTTGAGATGCCGCTTGAACCAGTCGACGATGCGCTCAAGGCGGTCACGCTGGAAGCTTGGCCGCGCGATACCGTGGTTCTCGTCCGGATAGCCCACCAGCCGCGTCGGCACACCGGTGATCTTGAGCGCCTGATAAAGCTGCTGCCCGCCGATCAACGGCACGTTGTCATCGGCCATCCCGCCCATGAACAAGGTCGGCGTCTTGATGCGGTCGGCATGAAGCAGCGGCTCGGACAGGCGCGTCCACAGTTCGGGCTCCTTCCACGGCGTGCCCAGTTCCTGCGTGTACTGCTGGACATACTGGTCCACCCCGAACAGCGCGAAGATATTGCCCTCGCCCGCCCCGCTGAACGCCGCCTTGAGGCGGTTGTCGCGCACGATGAGGAAGTCGGTGAGGATGCCGCCATAGCTCCACCCGCCCGCGCCGAGCCGCGCCGGATCGGCAAAGCCCTGCGCCACCGCCCAATCGAGCGAGGCGTGCAGATCGGCCACGTCCTTCTGGCCCCAGTCCGCCGCAATCGCCGCCGAATAGGCATCGCCCCGGCCCGAGGAGCCGCGATAGTTGGGCATCAGCACCGCATAGCCCTGCGCCGCCAGCAGATCGGCGATCATGCTGTAGCCATCGACCGCATGGATATCCTGCGCATTGGGCCCGCCGTGGATCCACAGCAAGGTCGGCACCTTGGTCCCCGCAGCGACACCGGCCGGGCGCAGCAACAGGCCGTGGACTTCATTGCCATCCTTGGCCCTTGCCGCATAGTCCTCCACCTTGCCCCACGCGACGCCGTCCGCGACAGCCTTGTTGTGCGTTGTCAGCACCTTGAGCCCGCCCTTGGCATCGAGGGCATAGAGTTCCGCCGGCTTGCCGTCCCCGCTCGCGACCACGGCGCGCACCGCGCCAGGCACCGCCGCGCCGCACTGAGCGAGGACCGAGAGCGTCCCGTCATTCAGCCGCCGCAGCGCGCCCTTGGCATCGACCACTGCAGGCACCTCGTGCCGGTCCTGCGCCAACACTACACCGATCTGCCCGGCGCCGATGTCCACCGGCGCGCTGACGAACAGTCCGGCCGTTGCGGGCAGGATTCGCGTCGCGCCGGTCGCCAGCACGGTTTCGGCGAGGTGCGGCTGGCCATACTGGTCCACCTTGCCGCCCGGCCCCACCAGGTGCGTGATCTTCGTGCCGTCCGCCGACCACAGCAAGGTCTGCCCCGGCGCGCCATGCAGCTTTGCCACAACCTTGGGCACCGCACCGGTGCGGGCTTCGACCACGGTCAGCCAGTGTCCGCCAAGGTCAGACAAATCCGTTGCATGATCAGCAATATAGGCGATGGACTTGCCATCCGGTGCCCACTCGGCCGTCGTCACGTCAAACGAATCCGAAGCAGTGAGGCGCGTCTCCGTCCGCGTTGACACATCAAACAGGGCAAGATGCGTATGCGTGTCCGCCGTAAGGAAGCCCACGCCGTCTTGCTTGATCTTCACGTCGTCGACCACCACCGGCAGCGGCCGTTCCGGATCGTCCTTCGGCGGTTCGGGTGCGGGATCGCTGATCATCAGCAGCAGCGTCTTTGAATCGGGTGACCAGCGGAAGCCGGCGATATCGCCTTTCACATCGGTCAGCTTGCGCGCCTCGCCGCCCCGCCGGTCGAGCAGCCAGATTTGCGCCAGCTTGTCCTTGCCCCGCTTCGACAGAAACGCGATGGACTTGCCGTCCGGGCTGAAGGACGGCGCACCGGCCTTTTCCTCACCGCTTGTCAGTTGCAGCGGAGCCCCCGAGGCCAGATCCACCAGCCACAGCGCGCTGCGCCGCTTGTCGGCCTTGAGATCGGCCTCACCCACCACATAGACCGCCTGCTTGCCGTCGTGCGCGCAATCGAGCCCCGAGAGCGAGCGCAGCGCCAGAATATCATCGATGGTAACCGGATGACGGACCGGTGCCGCCGGCGTTTCGCCCATCGCAGGCAGCGCCGCAGCCAATACGCAGGTCGCGATGCTCCAGCCAAGCCCCTTGCGCCACATCGTTTTCGCCATCGATACCCCCCGGAAAACCAAACAGGCGTCAAGGATAACCACACCCTCGCGCCATAGGCAATCAGCGCCCTATTCCCATGACATTACGGGCAATCCGGCTAGGATGACGCGATGGCAGGCCATCTCGAATTCAACACCTCGATGAGCGATGTGCTCGTCGTGCTCGGTGCGGCGGGGATCGTCATTCCGGCCTTCGCCCGCGCGCGCATCACGCCGGTCATCGGTTTCATCCTTGTCGGCGTTCTGGTCGGCCCGTTCGGCCTTGGACGGCTCGTCGGACAGTTCCCCGCGCTCTATTATGTCACGATCACCCGCCCCGAAGCGATTGCGCCGTTTGCCGAACTGGGCGTGATTCTCCTGCTGTTCGAGATCGGCCTCGAGCTTTCCTTCGGCCGGTTGTGGGACATGCGTGCGCAGGTCTTCGGCCTGGGCGCAGCCAAGCTGCTGGTCTCTGCCGCCCTGCTCACGCTCGTGCTGGTCACCATGCACCACGATGTGCCGGCGGCCGCCGGTCTCGGCATCGCGCTCGCGCTTTCCTCCACGGCGCTGGTCCTGCCCATTGCCGGCACGCAGAGCCCGGTGGGACGCCGCGCGCTCGCCATGCTGCTGCTCGAGGATATCGCGCTTGTCCCGATCATCTTCGTGCTCGGCGCGTTCGGGCCGGGCGGGACAAGCGGTGCCGCGCTGTTCGCGACGCTCTGGCGCGGCGGCGTCATCGTGCTGGTGATGCTCACGCTGGGCCGGTTCCAGCTGCCGCGCCTCTTCGCAAGTGCCGCGCGCACCAAGAGCCCGGAGCTGTTCCTCGCCTTCAGCCTCCTCGTGGTCATCGCCGCCGCGCTCGCCACCGCCGGTGCCGGCCTCTCGCCCATCATGGGCGCGCTCCTTGCCGGGCTCCTCATTGCCGAGACCGACTATTCGCGCGAAGTCGAGGCGCTGACGGCTCCGTTCAAGGGCCTCGCACTCGGCGTGTTCCTGATCACCGTCGGCATGAGCATCGATGTGGGCGAGATCTGGCGCCAGCTCGGCCAGATCGCGCTCGGCGTCGCCGCCGTGCTCGCCGCCAAGGCCATCGTCACCGCGCTGCTCCTCCGCTTGGGCGGGGCAAGCCGGGGCGTCGCCGCCGAGGTCGGCCTGCTCCTCGCCTCCCCGTCCGAAACCACCTTGATCGTGCTCACCGCCGCCGCCGCAGCAGGGCTCGTCAGCCCAGAGAATGCGCAGTTCTGGCAGATCGTCACCGCGCTTGGCCTTACGCTCACGCCGCTGCTCGCCATGATCGGCCGCCGCCTCGCCAGCGCCGTGGACAGCCCAGACGAGACCCGCAGCGCCGGCGCTCCCCGCGATGCCAGCGGGCAGGCGCTCGTGTTCGGTTATGGCCGCGTCGGCCGCCTCGTCGGTGCGATGCTGGCGCGGCATGAAATCCCCTGGCTCGCGCTCGATGCCGATCCCGCGCTCGTCGCCCAGGCCCGTGCCGCCGGCGATCCGGTCATCTACGGCAATGTCGCCAATGCCGCCTTGCTCGAAAAGCTCCACCTGGAATCCGCCCGCTCGGTCATCGTGACGATGGACGAACCCGTGCTCGTCAGCCGCACCGTCCGCCGCATCCGCGCCGCACATCCCGATCTTGCGATCATCGTGCGTGCCCGCGATGCCGATCATGCCGCCGAACTCTACCGCGCCGGCGCCAGCGACGCCGTGCCGGAAACGCTCGAAAGCTCGCTCCAGCTCTCCGAGGCCGTGCTGGTCGACATGGGCGTTCCCATGGGCCCGGTGATCGCCTCCATCCATGAAATGCGCGACGAACTGCGCGAGGCGATCATGCGGGGCGGCGGGCTGGAACAGAAGTCGAGGCTCAAGGCAGCGGGCCTGCGCGATCGCACCTGACCGCGAGCGGGCCGCCTATTCCGGCACGGCCCACCTCACCGCCTTGGAGACATAGCGGATGCCGCTGAACGACGCTGCGTCCGCCGCAAATTCAAAGCGGGCGCGCCGCAGCATCGCGAGGCACGTGACGTTGGCAAGATAGGCCCCATTGCTCGATTCCACCGGGCGGCAAGAAAGCGCCTTGCCGGTCCGATCGAACCCGATCCACACCTTGACCCTTGCCTCCATGCGCGCACGCAGCGCGCGTGACGGGTAGTCCGTCATGGTGATCACCAGCCGGCCATCGGCCGCCGCCAGGGTCACGCGTGCTTCAGGGTCGCCCAGACTGCTGGCCGTTGGCCCGCCCTCGGAGAACACCCACTCGAACGACCGCGTGAACACCGGCGGCGCCTGATCATCGACAACCACGCCAATCGCGCTGCCGCCCGTTCCGGCAGGATTGGGCCGCCCGGGCCTGCCCTTGGCAATCCAGGCCTTGCAGATTGCGTCCTCGAATCCGTCTGCCAGATTGCGCGAAAGCAGGCCGCAAGACCCGTCGGGCCCCTCGCGGATTTCGGCTTGGACGGCATGCTTGTCCGATGCATTCGCAACAACTCTGATCGGCTGTTTAGGCGTGTAAAGCGGCCTCGCTGATGCCTGGATCCTGAGGCGGCCATTGGCCGGAAGCTCGACACCTGCGGGAAATTCAACCCGGCCAGCCCGTTTCAAGACCTCGCACAGCTGCTCGACAACGGCACCAGGCACCAGCTGATCGGCGGCCCCGCATTGGTCAATGCGGCCCGCATCAGCGATGATCAGATCAACTTTGGGCGCGTAGCGCTCGAGTGCAAACCCGAACGAGGGCAAGAGCGGCCCCTCATCGGCAACGGTGATCTTGCCAGCACCATCCAGGCCCCACGGCAAGGGTGGCGGGTTTGGCACGGGACTGGTCTGGGCCGATGCGCTCGCCCATGGGAGCGCCAGAAGTGCGGTCGCCGCCAGGATGCGGCGCGCCATCACCCCGCCAGCACTGCCTTGGCAGCGGCAATCGCCTCGGCTGCCCTGGCTCCGTCGGGTCCACCGCCCTGCGCCATGTCGGGCCGCCCGCCGCCGCCCTTGCCGCCCAGTGCCTCTACGCCTGCGCGCACCAGATCGACCGCGCTGACCTTGCCGACGAGGTCCTCGGTCACCGCCGCGGCAATGCTCGCCTTGCCCTCGTTCACCGCGACGATCACCGCCACGCCCGAACCCATGCGGGCCTTGGCCTGATCAAGCAGCCCGCGCAATTCCTTGGGGTCCATGCCCTCCAGCACCTGGCCGGAGAAGGTCACGTCCCCTACCGTCTCGTCCGCCGGAGCCGCCGCCGCGCCGCCGCCCGATGCGCCGGCCAGCGCCAGCGCCTTCTTCGCCTCGGCCAGTTCGCGCTCCAGCTTGCGACGCTCGTCGACCAATGCCGCCACGCGTGCCTCCACTTCGTCGGGCGAAGCGCGCAGCAGCCCCGCCGTGCGGCGCAGCGATTCCTCGCGGCCCACGAGATAGCTGCGCGCACCTGCCCCGGTCAGCGCCTCGATGCGCCGCACGCCGGAAGACACCGCGCTCTCGCTCACCACCCGCAGCAGGCCGATATCGCCCAGCGCACGCACATGCGTGCCGCCGCACAGTTCGACCGAATAGGGCTGCGCGCCCCCCACGGAATCAGGGCGGCCCATGCTCAGCACGCGCACCTCATCGCCGTATTTCTCGCCGAACAGCGCCATGGCCCCGGCGGCAATGGCATCTTCGGGGCTCATCAGACGCGTCGTCACCGGCGCGTTGGCGAGGATCTCGGCGTTCACTTCATCCTCGACTGCCGCGATATCCTCGGCGGTGAGCGCCGCCGGGTGCGAGAAGTCGAAGCGCAGCCGCTCGGCCGAAACCATCGAGCCCTTCTGCGTCACATGCGCGCCAAGCCGGCGGCGCAGGGCCTCGTGCAGCAGGTGCGTCGCCGAATGGTTCGCGCGCGTCGCATCCCGCCGGGCGACGTCGATCGCAAGCTGCACAGCGTCGCCCACCTTGACCGAACCCGCCTCGATCGTGCTCTGATGCGCATGCAGCCGGCCAAGCGGCTTGGCCGTGTCGGTCACGGCGATGCGCAGGCCCTCGGTCGTGCTGATCGTGCCGGCATCGCCCATCTGGCCGCCGCTTTCGGCATAGAACGGGGTCTGGTTGGTGATCACGGTGACCGTTTCACCGGCCCTCGCCTCGGCCACTTCCTTGCCGTCCTTCACCAGCGCGACCACCACGCCCTCGCCGATGTTGGCGGTATAGCCGGTGAACTCGGTCGCGCCCTCGCGCTCGGCAATGTCGAACCACACTTCGCTGTCGGCGGTCTGGCCGCTGCCCTTCCACGCCGCGCGCGCCGCCGCCTTCTGCTGCGCCATCGCCGCTTCAAACCCTGCGCGGTCCACACTCACCCCGCGCGCACGCAGCGCGTCTTCGGTAAGGTCATAGGGGAAGCCGAAGGTGTCATAGAGCCGGAACGCCGTCGCACCGGGCAGGCTGTCGCCTTCGCCCAGATGGCCGGCTTCCTCGTCGAGCAGCTTGAGACCGTTCGCGAGCGTGCGGCGGAACTGCACTTCCTCGCGCAGCAGCGTCTCTTCCACGAGCGGCTGGGCGCGGCCCAGTTCGGGAAACGCCTGGCCCATCTCGGTCACGAGCGAGCCCACCAGCCGGTGCATCAGCGGCTCCTTCGCGCCGAGCAGGTGCGCATGGCGCATCGCGCGGCGCATGATCCGGCGCAGCACATAGCCGCGGCCCTCGTTGCTCGGCAGCACGCCGTCCGCCAGCAGGAAGCTGGACGAGCGCAGATGGTCGGCGATCACGCGATGGCTTGCCCGGCTCTCGCCTTCGGCCTTGGTGCCGGTCAGGCTTTCCGAGGCCGCGATCAGCGCGCGGAACGTGTCGGTGTCATAGTTGTCGTGCTGGCCCTGCAGCACCGCCGCCACGCGCTCGATGCCCATGCCGGTATCGATGCTCGGGCTCGGCAGGTTCGTGCGGGTGCCATCGGCCGCCTGCTCGAACTGCATGAACACCAGGTTCCAGATCTCGATGAACCGGTCACCATCCTCGTCCGGCGATCCCGGGGGGCCGCCGAAGATGTGGTCGCCGTGGTCGTAGAAGATTTCGGAGCACGGCCCGCAGGGACCGGTATCGCCCATCGACCAGAAATTGTCCGAGGTCGGAATGCGGATGATGCGGTCATCCGAAAGGCCTGCGATCTTCTGCCACAGGCCGAACGCCTCGTCGTCGGTGTGATAGACTGTGACGAGCAGCTTGTCCTTGGGCAGGCCCCACTCGCGCGTCAGCAGGGTCCAGGCGTGGGTGATCGCCTGTTCCTTGAAGTAATCCCCGAACGAGAAATTGCCGAGCATCTCGAAGAACGTGTGGTGGCGCGCGGTGTAGCCCACGTTGTCGAGGTCGTTGTGCTTGCCGCCGGCGCGCACGCACTTCTGCGAGGACGTCGCCCGCTTGGTGGCCCGCGTCTCGAGTCCGGTGAACACGTTCTTGAACGGGACCATGCCCGCGTTGGTGAACATGAGCGTCGGGTCGTTGAACGGCACCAGCGGCGCGGAGGGCACGATCTCGTGCCCGGCGGCGCCGAAGTAGTCGAGGAAGGACCGGCGGATTTCGTTGGTCGAAGTCATGCCATGCCGATTAGGCGAGGGCTCGGCGCGGAACAAGCACGTTTCGCCGCTTGCCGCGCGCTTGTCCCCATCATGAAGGGGTCAGGCGGGGCTGTTCAGCCGTTGTCGGCAGTCGCCGTCACCAGCCACGCCGCCGCCGGGAAGCACACCCGCCCGCCGACGCTGCGCGACTGGACAAGTTCGAGCAGGCCCCGCTCGAAGGCTGCGCGAGCCTGATCGGGCAGGGTGCGGATCGCCGCGGCCGCAGGCCCGATACGGCTGAAGAACGAGAGCGCGTCGGCCACCGGATTGCTGCCAGAACCCGCCACATAGGCAAAATCGAGCGGCCGGAAGGACACGTCGCGCCAGCCCTTGAGGCACCGCCGCACATGATCCGGATCGGCAAAGGCAAAGGGCCCCGGCGGAAACTCGGCCGCGGGAGCGGGCCGCGAAGGCGGCAGCAGGTGCGCGATTTCGGCCGCCCAGTTGTTTTCGGACGCCGCCCGGAAGCACGTGAACACCAGGCGCGCCCCTGGTGCCGCAACGGCTGAAAGGTGCGCGAACGCCGCTGGCGGATCCGTGAAGAACATCACCCCGTGGCGCGAGACATAAAGATCGGGCGATGCCCCGTCGGCCACCCATTCGGAAGCATCGGCAGCCGTGAAGGCCAGGTTGGTGATATCCCCCGCCCGCACGCGGGCAGCCCCGAGCAGATCCTGCGAGATATCGACACCCGTCACCCGCGCGTCCGGCCGGGCCATGGCAACCGCGATCGAGAGCTCTCCGGCACCGCAGCCGATATCGACAACCCGCGTACCGGGCTCCGCCGCGATCGCGTCGAGCAGAAGCGGCGTGAGGGTCGCAAAACTGCGGTCCGTGCGCTCCCACTCCGCCGCCCAGTTCTGGCCGACCCGGCCTTGCCATTCTTGCGCACCTGTCATGTGGGGAAGGCTATGCGGCCCCGCCCCACCCGGCAAGCGCAAATGCGGGAAGGATCGTCAGGTCGTGAAATAGGGGCCGCCCTTGGCACGCGCCGCCTGCCATGCGGGCCGGGCATGGACCGCTGCGACAAATGCGGCGAGCCTGGGGTAGGCAGCCCCCATGCCCTGCATGACCGCTACTTCGGCCGGGAAGCTCAGCATCACGTCGGCACCCGTCCAGTCATCGCCGATGAAATGACCGGAAGGACGCAGAATCTGCTCAAGGTAGGCAAAGTGCGCGGCAAGCTGCTCGTCGATCCGCTCCCGCAGCGGCGCCCCCGCCTCCCCCAGTCGCGAGACGTAGAGGTTGAGCAGGATGGGCGTCATCGCCGAGCCCTCGGCGAAATGCATCAGTTCGGTGTGGCGTAGGGCTTCGTCGGTCCCCGCCGCCGGCTGCCACCTGCCGCCGCCATGGACATCGCACAAGTACTGGACGATTGCTCCGGATTCCTCGATCACGCGGCCGTCGACCTCGAGCAGCGGCGACTTGCCGAGCGGATGCACGGCCTTGAGCTCCGGCGGCGCGAGGTTGGTCACCGCATCACGCTGGTAGATCTTGAGTTCGTAGGGAACGCCGAGTTCCTCGAGCAACCAGAGAATGCGCTGCGAGCGACTGTTGTTGAGGTGGTGCAGAACGATCGACATGAGGCTTCTTCCCGGGACTTGCGCTGGGTGGCAGGCTATAAGCATTCGAACGAGCGGGAAAGCATTCCCGTGCGAGTGCGGCCCCGTCTTTTTGCGGAAGACACATCCGCCCCCTGACGCCCTGCCGGGAACGTCCACGACCCCATAAAAGAACCGGCGCGTTCCTTCCGGGGAACGCCCAAACCCCATAAAAGAACCGGCGCGTTCCTTCCGGGGAACGCGCCGGCCTTTGGACTGGCGGCGGGGAGCGGGGGGATGGGGATGCCCCCGCCGCCTGAAGGATCAGATGTCGTCGTCCGCGTCCGGACCCACCATCAGACCTTCGGCGACCTTGTCGGTCTGGCCGCGGATCGCGGCTTCCAACTTGTCGCAAAGTTCACGATTCTCGCGTAGGTAGTTCTTGGCGTTCTCGCGGCCCTGCCCGATGCGGATGGAATCGTAGCTGAACCAGGCGCCCGACTTCTCGACCAGCCCGGCCTTGACGCCAAGGTCGAGGATCTCGCCGATCTTCGAGATGCCCTCGCCGTACATGATGTCGAACTCGACCTGCTTGAACGGCGGCGCCACCTTGTTCTTCACGACCTTCACGCGGGTCGCGTTGCCGACGATATCGTCGCGGTCCTTGATCTGGCCGGTGCGGCGGATGTCAAGCCGAACCGAGGCGTAGAACTTGAGCGCGTTGCCGCCCGTCGTCGTCTCCGGATTGCCGTACATCACGCCGATCTTCATGCGCAGCTGGTTGATGAAGATCACCATGCAGCGCGAGCGGCTGATCGAACCGGTCAGCTTGCGCAGCGACTGCGACATAAGGCGCGCCTGAAGGCCGACGTGGCTGTCGCCCATCTCGCCCTCGATTTCAGCGCGGGGAACCAGCGCGGCGACCGAATCGACCACCAGCACGTCGATCGCGTTCGAACGCACCAGCGTGTCGACGATCTCCAGCGCCTGCTCG
This sequence comes from Novosphingobium fuchskuhlense, assembly GCF_001519075.1. GTDB lineage: Bacteria > Pseudomonadota > Alphaproteobacteria > Sphingomonadales > Sphingomonadaceae > Novosphingobium > Novosphingobium fuchskuhlense. The sequence continues at coordinate 1,934,996 of NZ_KQ954244.1, read as the reverse complement.
CCGGTATCGGGCTGCGAGACGATCAGTTCGTCGATATTGACGCCGAGCTTCTTGGCATAGACCGGATCGAGCGCGTGCTCGGCATCCACGAAGGCCGCGGTGCCGCCACCCTTCTGCGCCTCGGCGATCACGTGGAGCGCGAGGGTCGTCTTCCCCGAGCTTTCCGGCCCGTAGACTTCGATCACGCGGCCGCGCGGCAAGCCGCCGACACCCAGCGCGATGTCGAGACCGAGCGAGCCGGTCGAAATCGCCTCGACCTGCATCGTTTCCTTCGAGCCCAGCCGCATGGCCGAACCCTTGCCGAAGGCCTTGTCGATCTGCGCGAGCGCTGCATCGAGCGCTTTCTGACGATCCATGTCCTTGTCTTTGCCTTCCTGGATAAGCTTCAACTGCGCCGCCATGGCTTGCTTCCCCTTGCTAGTGATGGCCGACATGAACCGTCAACACCAGCCTTGTACCCAGTTTGTTCCTGCAGAACAAGAGGGGAACGTTCTTTCGTGGAGAATTGGCGAAATCCCACGACACAATGCGGATATTCCTGAGGAATTTCCACAGTGCAATCCGATTGGCCGGAGCAAATCCTGCCTAAACGGAGCAAATTTTTTCCGGGGATGACCGATTCGGGCGTGATCCCGCTCCGATTCCCGCCCTACGCCGCACGGCAAGCCCTCGTTTCCGGATCACCGGCGCCCTGCCTGCCGCAAGATTGACAGCAGGCTTCCCTGTCCTAAGCTCTGCCGCATCGCACAATTCGCGGCAGATGTCCGCCTGGCGGGGTAAATGCAATGAGATCCATGGTATCCTTCGCGCTTGCCGCATCAATCTTTGCAGTCAGCGCTCCCGCCGCCGCGCAAGACACCGCCCACGCGGTGCGCGCCATGCCGATCAACGATCATCTCGTTGCCTTCTATCAGGGCCGCCCGGACGAGGCCTCGGTGCCGCCCGGCCCGCGCCAGTGGCCCGATCTTGGCGCGATCTTCGTCGGCGTCGCAACCTATGCGATCCACGATGGCGACACCGCGCTCGTCTACGACACCTTTACCGACACCGCTTCCGCGCAGTGGGTGCGCGACTGGCTGACCAAGGCCGGCGTGCGCCGCTTCATCCTCGTGACCAGCCACTGGCATCTGGATCATATCGGCGGCAACGCGGTCTACGCCGATTCCCTGCGCTTCGCGACCGAGGCGACCCGGATCAAGCTCGCGGGCAAGCGCGCCGCCATCGAGGGCGGCACCGAGGAGGGCCCGCCGGCAATCCGCCCGCTTCTCCTGCCCAACGTCGGCATCGCGCCGGACAGCGTGGTCACGCTGACGATCGGCACTGTCACCGCGAAGCTCCACCCCGTCGCCATCCATTCGGCCGACGGCCTCGTCATCGAACTGCCGGACGACAAGCTCCTGCTGGCAGGCGACACGCTCGAGGACACCGCGACATTCGTGGCCGAGCCGGAATCGATCCCGCAGCAATATGCCGCGCTCGGCCGCATGCGCGGCTGGGGCTTCACGCGGATCCTGCCCAACCACGGCAACCCCGCCGTCATCGCCTCCGGGGGCTACGGCCTTGGCCTGATCGATGCGACGCGCGCCTACATCCGCGCGCTGGTCGAGCACTCGCACGACGCCGATTTCCAGAAGCAACCGCTTGCCGGCTTCGTCGGCGACGCGGTGAAGCGCGGCGATGTCAGCCTGTGGTGGCCCTATCGCGATGCCCATGCCAACAATCTCGCGGTTGTTGCCAAGGCCTGGAAGGACAAGCCGGTTCCGGCGTTCGACAGCGCCCCCTGAAACGGCGTCACCGCGCCTTCAGCACGTCCTCCACGGCCGTGCAGATCTGCGTCACGCTGAACGGCTTGGCGAGGAAATACATGCCCGGAATGTCGATCTCGCGCCGCAGCTGTTCTTCGGCATAACCCGACATGAACAGCACCGGAAGGTCGGGCCTCAGGTTGCGGATTTCGCGCGCCATGGCGGGGCCGTCCATGCTGGGCATGACGACATCCGAAACCACGAGATCGAATTCCTCGCCAGCCGAGATGGCGCGGCCAAGCGCTTCAAGGCCGTCCTCGCCATCACTGGCGGTGGTCACTTCATAGCCCTGCCGCACCAGCGCCCGCTCAGCCACGGCGCGCACGGTGTCCTCGTCCTCCACCAGCAGCAAACGCCCCCCGCCCGACCATTGCTTGCGCCGCGCCGGCAGCTTCGCAGCGGAGGCGGCCGCTGCGGCTTCCGCCACGTCGGCAGCATCGGGCACGTGCACCGGGAAATAGATCGAGAAACGCGTTCCCTTGCCCACTTCGCTTTCGGCAAAGATGAACCCGCCCGATTGCTTGACGATGCCATACACGGTCGAGAGCCCGAGCCCGGTGCCCTTGCCCTTTTCCTTGGTGGTGAAAAACGGCTCGAAGATCTTGCCGATCTGCGCCGGAGGGATGCCGTGCCCGGTGTCCTCCACGATCAGCGCCGTATAATCGCCGATCGGCAGGATCTCACTCTTCATCGCGCGGACGTCGGCTGCGGTGACCTTTTTCGTCTTGAGACGCAGCACGCCGCCACCCTTGGTCGCGGGGATGCCGCCCGAGGCGCCGTTTCCGGTCCCTGTCATCGCATCGCGCGCATTGACCGCCAGGTTGAGGAGAACCTGCTCAAGCTGCACCGGGTCTGCGCGGACGAGGCCGAGGCCGCGGTCATGCGTCACGTCCAGCTGGATCTTCTCGCCCAGCAGGCGCTTGAGCAGAGTGGAGATTTCCGCGACCACATCGGGCAGCTGCAGCACCTCGGGTCGCAGCGTCTGCTGGCGCGAGAAGGCGAGCAGCTGGCGTGTCAGGCTGGCCGCACGGTTGGAATTCGCGCGGATCTGCTGGATATCGTCATAGTCGCTGTCGCCCGGCGTGTGGCGCATCAGCATGAGGTCGCAGTAGCCGATGATCGCCGTCAGCACGTTGTTGAAATCGTGCGCGACGCCGCCGGCCAGCTGGCCCACCGCCTGCATCTTGGTCGCCTGTGCGATCTCGCGCTTCAGGCGCGTTTCCTCGGACGAATCCTTGAGGCTGAGGATCACTGCCCCTTCGCCGAGGCCGCGCACGCCGGCAAGGCTGAGCGACACCGGATCCTCGGGCGCCGCCCGCAGCCGCACCGCCACATCGCCCGCGCCGCCGGACCCCTGGGCAAAGCGGCGCACCGCATCGGCCAGCGCGCCCTTGTCCTCGCGAATCACGAGATCGGACGGGTACGGCGGCGGGCCGCTCTCGTCGTGCCCCGCCGCGCGCAGGAAGGCCTTGTTGGCAAACAGGAACCGCCCGTCGCGGTCGGTCATGGCAAGGCCGAGCGGCAGGCGCGAGAGCAGCGCCTCGATCTGCGGAATGCCGGTGCGGGTGTCACCCACCCCGCCCTCGTTGTCGATCAGCAGGAAGAGCGAAGCCGTCTGTGCAGGGTCCGCCGCCGCTGTTCCCGTCGCCACGGCGTCCGGATCGGCGATCGGCACATGAAGCATGCGCACCGAGGCGCCCCGGTTGCCCTCACGCGCATAGAAAATGCGCTCCTGCTCGTCGGCGCTGAAATAGCCGACGAAATCGCTGCCTGCGACATCGGCGTCGGCATCGCCGAGTGCACGCGCCGCGAACAGGGCATTGGCCGCATGGATCCGGCCGTCCGGCGCCACGGCGACAACCTGAATGCCTTCACGGCCCAGCGCCTTGCCGACCTTGCCGCACACATGCGCGACAACCTCGTCCAGCGCATCGCGCCGCATAACAGGGGCAAAGCGCCAGATCAGGAAGTCCTGTCCGCGCCCTGCCCGGCTTATCTCAAGCCGCCATTCGCGGCTTCCGGCATGGATCTGTTCGATCACCGCCTGCCCGTCGCGCCAGGCCGCGCGTGCGGCATCTTCCAGCGCTTCGTTCTGCGCGGAATCGAGGGCCAGCCGTGGCGGTGCAGCGCCGATCCCGAAGCATTCGGCAAAGTGCGCATTGGCGCAGGTCAGGCGGCCGGCGCGGTCGATGATCGCGGTCGCGTCCTCGCCCCGCTCGATCGCGGCGTGAGTCACGGACCAGTCCGGCGGCGCGAAATCAGCCGTTTCCACCGGCTCGCGCTGGCGCAAAGCCAGGTCCAGCGCGATAGCAAGGCAGCCCACGCCGCCGGCATAGGCCAGCGCCATGACCGGCTGGCCGGTCGCAAGCCACAGCAGCAGGGCGCTCGTCAGCACGGCCAGCGCCACGAGGAGCCGCTCGCGCCAGCGTGGAGCCCCGGGCGCGGCGGCATCCGCGGTCAGAGTATTGACGCTCACGCTGCTGTCATCCCCGGCAGACCAGCCATTATCGCGCATGATGCGCCTTTGATGCGCTCACCCATGTTCGCGCATGATTCTGGCCTTGTCACGCTGCCAGTCGCGGTCCTTGATCGTTGCACGCTTGTCGGCGTTGTTCTTCCCCTTGGCGAGCGCAAGTTCGACCTTGGCCCGGCCCCGCCCGTTGAAATAGACCGAGAGCGGCACCAGCGTCATGCCCTTGCGCTCCACCGCACCGGTAAAGCGGGCGATCTCGCGCTCCTTCAGCAGCAGCTTGCGCGGCCGCTTGGGTTCGTGATTGTAGCGGTTGCCGTGGCTGAATTCGGGGACGTTCGAATTGACCAGCCAGACCTCGCCGTCCTTCACCTCGGCGTAGCTTTCGGCGATCGAGCCCTCGCCAAAGCGCAGCGACTTCACTTCGGTGCCGGTCAGCGCGATCCCCGCCTCGTAGACGTCCTCGATGAAATACTCGAAGCGCGCGCGGCGGTTTTCGGCGACGATCTTCTTCTTGTCGAAGGCGGGCGGGGTGGGACGGACCATGGTCATGGCCATGTAGGCCCCTCATGCCTGAAAGAAAAGGGAGGCATCCCCCGCCACGCCCCAACCTTTTGCCATTGCAGCGCGAACGCGGGTGCAATCGGAGCTTGCCAAGCCCGCGCTGCAGCGCACAAAAGGCGGCGGGGGCAGGCACGACGCAATCAGGGCGCAACATCGGCGCGACAAGGATCACGCGACATGGCCGGCACAGCGAAACCCCTTCCACCTGAAGCCCCACCCGAAGCCCCACCCGAATCCAACGTGCTCGTACTCCAGGGCGGCGGCGCGCTGGGTGCCTATCAGGCCGGCGTGTTCGAGGCGCTGGCCGCTGCGGGGCATGAACCCTCGTGGGTTGCGGGCATCTCGATCGGGGCGGTCAACGCCGCGCTGATCGCCGGCAACCCGCCCGAACGCCGCCTCGCGGCCTTGCGTGCCTTCTGGGACCACGCCTCCTCGCGGGTGCCCTTCCCCTCGCCGTTTGCCGATGGCTGGGGCCGCCGCCTGTTCAACGAAGCAGCAGCCGGCGTCGTCGCGATGAGCGGCATTCCCGGCTTCTTCACCCCGCGCCTCACGCCGCCGTGGCTGGCCCTGCCCGGCTCGCCCGAAGCCACCAGCCTCTACGACACCGCCCCTTTGCGCGAGACCTTGCTCGAACTCGTCGATTTCGATCTGCTCAACAACGGCCCGATGCGCTTCAGCGTCGGCGCGGTGAACGTGCTCTCGGGCAACTTCACCTATTTCGACAACCGCGAGCGCCTGATCGGGCCCGAACACATCATGGCAAGCGGCGCCCTGCCCCCCGGCTTTTCCGCCGTGATGATCGATGGCGAGCCTTACTGGGACGGCGGAATCGTCTCGAACACGCCGCTGCAATATGTGCTCGATACGCGCGGCGGCGCCTCGCCGCTGCTGGTCTTCCAGGTCGATCTGTTCAGCGCGCGCGGGATGATGCCGCGCACGCTGCCCGAGGCCATGCAGCGCGAGAAGGACATCCGCTTTTCCAGCCGCACCCGCCTCGGCACCGATCTGCAAGTGCGGTTCGAAGCCATGGCCGCCGCCGCCTCGCGCCTCGCCGCGCGCCTGCCGGACGCCCTGAAGGACGACCCCGATCTGGCCGCGCTGATCGGACAGGCGGTCGATGATCCGGTCACGATCCTCCACCTCATCAATCGCGGCGAGGATTTCGAATCGCAGGGCAAGGACTATGAGTTCTCGCGCATGACGATCGAGGGCCACTGGACCGCCGGGCGCAGCGATGTCGAACGCTCGCTTGCCAGCCCGCGCTGGAAAAACCGGAACCGACCCGATTGCGGCATCGTTACCCTCGATCTTGCCTGACCCATTCCAGATGGAGCCTCCCCCCATGAACCTTGAAAACAAGATCACCCTGGTCACTGGCGCGGCCAGCGGCATCGGCCTCGCCATCGCGCACCGCTATGCGGCCGCCGGGGCCAAGGTCGCCATTGCCGATCTGAAGCTGGAAGCCGCACAGGCCGCCGCCGATGCGATCAACGCAGAGCATGCGGGCGCGGCGATGGCCGTCGCCATGGACGTGACCGACGAGGATCAGGTGAACGCCGGCGTCGCTGCCGTCGTCGCGGCCTGGGGCACGGTCGACGTTCTGGTTTCCAACGCCGGCATCCAGATCGTGAACCCCATCGAATCCTTCGCCTTTGCCGATTGGAAGAAGATGCTCGCCATCCACCTCGACGGCGCGTTCCTCACCACCAAGGCGGTGATCCCGCATATGTACAAGCAGGGCTCCGGCGCGATCCTCTACATGGGCTCGGTCCACTCCAAGGAAGCCAGCCCCCTCAAGAGCGCCTATGTCACCGCCAAGCACGGCCTCCTTGGCCTGTGCCGCACGGTCGCCAAGGAAGCCGGCCCCAAGGGCGTGCGCACCAACGTGATCTGCCCCGGCTTCGTGCGCACGCCGCTGGTGGACAAGCAGATCCCCGAACAGGCCAAGGAACTCGGGATCAGCGAGGACGAGGTCGTCAAGAAGGTCATGCTCGGCCAGACAGTCGACGGCGAGTTCACCACGGTGGACGACATCGCCGAACTCGCGCTGTTCTTCGCCGCCTTCCCCAGCAACGCGCTGACGGGCCAGTCGCTGGTGGCGAGCCATGGGTGGTCGATGGGGTAGGTCGGGCACCCGCGCATCCGTCTGCGTTGCACCCAGCGATCCGTTAGGTCGCCTTACATTGACCTTGCGCTTGGGCTAAAGCATCCGGGACTCCAGACCCGGGCCGCTCCGGCCCCCAGCAAGTGCAGGCAAAACCATGACCAACCCGACCGCAGCCGAACTCCACCGCATCTTCGAACTCCAGCAGGCGAACCAGTGGAATGTGAAGGCCTCCAGCGCCGACGTGCGCAAGGCCAAGCTCGCTGGCCTCAAGGCCGCGGTCGAGGCCCATGCCGATGCCATCGTCGCTGCCGTGCTCGAAGACACGCGCAAGCCCGAGGGCGAGATCCGCGTCACCGAGGTGCTGAACGTTACCGCCAATATCCAGCGCAATATCGACAATCTCGATGCGTGGATGGCCCCCACCGAAGTCGCCACCTCCCTGAACCCCGCTGACCGCGCGCAGATCCGCTATGAAGCGCGCGGGGTCTGCCTGATCCTCGGGCCGTGGAACTTCCCATTGGGCCTCGCGCTCGGGCCGCTGGCTGCGGCCGTCGCGGCGGGCAACACCGCCGTGGTCAAGCTCACAGACCTCTGCCCCGCCACCGCCAAGGTCGCCGCCAAGATCATCGCCGAAGCCTTCGATGAAAGCGAAGTCGCGCTCGTCGAGGGCGATGTCAGCGTCGCCACCGCGCTGCTCGAACTGCCGTTCAACCACATCTTCTTCACCGGCAGCACCCGCGTCGGCAAGATCGTCATGGCCGCCGCCGCCAGGCACCTCGCCAGCGTCACGCTCGAACTCGGCGGCAAGTCGCCCGTCATCCTCGATTCGGGCGCAGATATCGACAAGGTCGCGGCGCAGCTTGCGGGTGCCAAGCAGTTCAACGGCGGACAGGCCTGCATCAGCCCGGATTATGTCTTCGTGCGCGAGGAACAGCAGGCCCAGCTGGTCGAAGGCTTCAAGACCAATGTCGCGAAGAACCTCTATGACGAGACCGGGGCGATCAAGAAGGAAAGCATCGCCCAGATCGTCAACCAGGCGAACTTCAACCGCGTGAAGGCGCTGTTCGACGATGCCGTGGCCCAAGGCGCGACCGTCGCCGTGGGCGGCACGATGGACGAGAGCGATCTCACCATCCACCCCACGCTGCTGACGGGCGTCACCCCGCAGATGAAGATCCTGCAGGAGGAAATCTTCGCCCCCGTCCTGCCGGTGATGAATTACGAGACCATCGATCAGGCGATCGACTACATCGCAGCGCGCGACAAGCCGCTGGCGCTCTATGTCTACTCGGACGACGAGGCGAATATCGAGAAGGTGATCAGCCGCACCTCATCGGGCGGCATGACGATCAACGGCGTGTTCTCGCACTATCTTGAAAACCACCTGCCCTTCGGCGGCGTCAACGCCAGCGGCTCGGGCAGCTATCACGGCTATTTCGGGTTCAAGGCCTTCAGCCACGAACGCGCGATCTACCGGCATATGTGAGGGGCGGCCGTCAGCCGCGCGTATAGCGGCAAGCAGGGTTCCCGGTTTCCATCGCACCGCCTGCGACCCTGTAGACGATGGCCCCCGAACTGCCGTTGGCCGTGACGGCGGAACCTGCAATCGCGTAAGATGTGACCTCCATCGGCCATTCTTCATTGGCATAGTCAGTGCCGACGATTTTGTCGGCACTGACCGTGAACTTCACATAGCAGCCCTTTGGCGCGGGTTGCTGCAGGGTCCATTGGCCGAACAACGGATTTCCTGCGGGAGCCGTTGTCGGCGCTGGCCGCCCGGTCGTTCCGGTCCGCTGGAACACACAGGTGCTGCGCTCGCCTCGCCATTGCATCGCATTGGGGCCAAGCATTTCATATCGCGTCGGATTGGCATTGTTGCCAATGACATAAACCACTTTCGGGCTGACGTTGTAGGTCACCTTGTGGGTCCCGCTATAGCCGGGATCCGGGTTGACATCGGTCTGGGATGTGGCGGTGAAGCTGACGTCTGTGCCGCAGGTTCCCGGCGGACCGCTGTTCAGGTGCCATGCGCCGATGATCGGGTTCCGATGCCCCGCGCCATAGGATGACTCCCCGCAACCGACCGCACAGGCCGCCGCAAGCATGGCAAAGACTGGCGCAAATCCTTTCATGGCCCGCATCCTCATCCGTCCGGATCCCTTTCGGCGGATCCAGATCGGGATGCTAACAGAGTTTCTGCATTCAGGCCAAACAGCGTGTGTCAGCTGGAATTACGGCATACCGCCGAGGAAACCTAAACCAGCCCCGCATGCGCCAACGCCGCATCGACAGCGGCGCGCGCCGCATCGCTGCACGGAACCAGCGGCAGGCGCAGTTCTTCGGTGATGTCGTCGTGCACGCGGCTGAGGGCATACTTCACCGGACCCGGCGAGGCGTCCTCGAACATCGCGTAATGCAGCGGATAAAGCAGGTCGTTGATCTCGCGCGCCTTCTCGAAATCGCCCGCCGCGCAGGCCGCCTGGAAATCGGCGCAGAGACGCGGGGCGACATTCGCCGTCACCGAGATACAGCCCACCGCGCCCGCAGCATTGGCCGGGAGCGCAAGTTCATCATCGCCCGATAGCTGGCAGAAATGCTTGCCGATGCCCATGCGGTGGTCGGTCACCCGCGAAAGATCGCCGCTCGCGTCCTTGATGCCGACGATCTTGTCCGGATAGCGGCGCGCAAGCTCACACACCGTCTCGGGCAGGATGTCGGTCACCGTGCGCCCCGGCACGTTGTAGAGAATGATCGGCAGGTCGCTGTTTTCGGCGAGGTAGCCGAAATGCGCGAGCAAGCCCGCCTGGCTCGGGCGGTTGTAATAGGGCGCGACGCACAGCGCGGCCTTCGCGCCGCTCTTGCGCGAGAAGGTCATGTGGAGGTGCGCGTTCATCGTGTCGTTGCTACCGCAGCCCGCGATGACCGGCACGCGGCCCGCGGCCTGCTCCACGCAGACCTCGATCACCCGGTGGTGTTCGGCGTTCGAAAGCGTACTCGCCTCGCCCGTCGTGCCGCAGGGCACCAGCGCCGATGAACCATTCTCGATCTGCCAGTCGACCAGCCGGCGGAACGCCTTCTCGTCGAACACCCCACCGCGAAAAGGTGTCACCAAAGCCGGAATGGAGCCGGAAAACATGGACTTTGCCCTTCGATTTGCGCCAAATGGCCTTCTGCCGCGGCGTTCGCAGCCCAAACGCCGCCGTGATAGGCGCCTGATAGGAAGACGAAAGCCGGAATGTCCAGCATGGAGATGAGTGCGAGCTTGCGAAAGCTGCTGCTGGGCGGCGCATTGCTCCCCGTGCTGGCCGCCTCGGCGGCGTGCCACGCCAGCGATGTCGATGCCGGCGCCACGGCGTGGGATGCCGCGCGCGCCAGGCTCGTCGCGCAGGGTCAGGGCCCGATGGCCCAGGCAATCAGCCGCTGGCAGATGCTCACCGCCTCGAATGCCTATGCCTTTTCGGACTATTCGGGCTTCATCCTCAGCTATCGCGGCTTTCCCGAGGAGGAGAAGCTGCGCCGCGCCGCCGAAGTCGCGCTCGAACGGCAAGGTGCCGATCCGGCCGCCGTCACGGCCTTCTTCGACCGCGTGCCCCCGCTGACAAACCCCGCTCGCGCGCAATATGCCCTTGCGCTCAAGGCGCTCGGCCGCCCCGAAGCGGACAGCGTGGCGCGCGCGGCCTGGCGCGGCGGTTCGATGAGCGAGGCATCGGAAGCCGCGATCCTCGCCGGGTGGGGCGGCACTTTCACGCCCGATGACGAAGACGCGCGGATGGACGCGCTGCTCTGGGCCGGAAACCCCTCCCCCGCCGCGCGCCAGACCGCGCGCGTCAGCCAGGCCCGGCGCGGCCTGTTTGCAGCGCGGCTGGCCACGCTCATCGGTCTCGATCCCTATGCCGCAGCCGATGGCCTCAGCGGCGAGGTGCTCAATGCCGATCCCGGCTTCATCTGGTCGCGCGCGCGGCAGCTGCGCCGCCAGGGGAATGGACCCGCAGCGCAAGCCCTGCTGGCCAACCGCCCGCTGCTCGCCCGGCCTCCGCTGAGCCGCGACAAGTGGGTGGATGAACTCCTCGCCAATGCGCGCGGGGCGGCGGCGGCGGGCGATGCGCGCACCGCCTGGCGCATCGCCGCCGGGATCGACGATGCCTTCGCGCGGAGCGAAGATGTCAGCCAGATGCCCTATGATCTGCGCGACGACTACACCTCGCTGATGTGGCTCGGCGGCCAGCAGGCACTGCGCCAGCTGGGAAGCGGCGCCGATGCCGCGCCGCTGTTCTGGCGCTATGGCGCGGCCGCGCGCACACCGGGCACGCGGGCCAAGGGCTTCTACTGGGCCGGCCTTGCCGCCGCGCAGGGCGGGCAGCAAGCCGTGTCGCTGCGCTATTTCGAAATGGCCGCCACGTATGCCGACCAGTTCTACGGCCTCCTCGCGCTTGAGCGCCTCGGCCGCCAGGTCCCGCGCTTTGCGGCCGATGCCGATGTCCAGCCTACGCCCGAGGAGCGCGCCCGCTTCAACGCCTCGCTCCTCACCGAGGCCGTGCGCGAAACCGCCCGCGACGCGGACTGGCGCACCACCGTCCGCTTCTTCCGCGAGATCAGCGACCAGCAGCAGACCAAGGGCCAGCACGTCCTCGTCGCCCAGCTCGCGCGCGAAATCGGCCGCCGCGATCTTGGCGTGATCGTGGGCCAGGCCGCTGCCGCACGAGGCTACCTCGATTTCCAGCATGTCGCTTTCCCGGTGATCCCGGTGCCGCAGGGCTACGAGCACGCCTGGACGATGATCCACGCCATCGCCCGGCAGGAAAGCCAGTTTGCCCAGAACGCCGTGAGCCATGCCGGCGCGCGCGGCCTCATGCAGCTCATGCCCGCCACGGCGGGCGAGCAGGCCGGCAAACTTGGCCTCTCGTTCTCGGCGTCGGCGCTGATCGATGATGCCGGCTTCAACCTCCAGGTCGGCGGCGCCTATTTCCAGCGCCTGCTCACCTATTTCAACGGCAGCTATCCCCTCGCCGTCGCGGCCTACAACGCGGGCGCGGGCAATGTGAACAAGTGGCTGCGCGCCAATGGCGATCCGCGCAGCGGCAATCCCGACTGGATAGACTGGATCGAGCGCATCCCGCTGTCAGAGACGCGCAACTACGTCCAGCGCGTGATGGAAAACGCCGTCGTCTACGAAGCGATGTATCCGGACAAGGCCAGCTACACCGGCCCCAATCCGCTCAGCCATTTCCTCGGCAAGCCGCAACCGGGATAAGGCTCAGTCGGGCAGCATGTCCTGCAGCCGGGCCAGCAGCTTCTGGATGTTCAGCGCCGCCAGCTTGAACGTCTCGACGTCTTCCTTGTTGTTGTCGGCCTTGGCTTCCTCGGCCGCTTCGGCATAGCCTTCGAGGTCCGCCTCGAGCGCGTCCACCAGGATCTCGAGTTCGTCTTCGGTCAGCGTCAGCGCGATGGTCTTGGCCATGATATCCTCGTCGAAAGCAATGCCCCCGCCCTAGGGCCGAGCCTCGACCGGGGCAACCTTTCAAGCAGGGCCATCCCCGGCTACACCGCAAACAATGCAACCTGATGGCAACCCGATCACCCCCGCCGGCATGGCCGCGCTGCGCGCCCGCTATGATCATCTGCTCGGCACCGAGCGCCCCGCGATTGTCGAGATCGTGAGCTGGGCGGCGGGCAACGGCGACCGCTCCGAAAACGGCGATTATCTCTATGGCCGCAAGCGCATGCGCGAGATCGACCGCGAGCTGAACTTTCTCGCCAAGCGGATGAAGGCCGCCCGCGTGATCGATCCCGCCGGCCAGCCGGACCAGACCCGCGTCCTCTTCGGCGCCACGGTCGAGATCGCCGACGAGGACGATGCGAGGCTGGTCCTCACCCTTGTCGGCGATGACGAGCAGGATGCCACCGCCCGCCGCATCGGCTGGAGCGCCCCGATTGCCCGCGCCCTGCGCGGCGCGCGGGTGGGCGATCTGCGCAAGGTCAGGCTTCCCGGCGGCGAAAAGGAATGGGAAGTGATCGCGATCACCTATCCCGCCGCCTGAGCTCCTCTCCATTTTTGCGCAGCACAAATGGAGAGGTGGCCGGCCGCAGGCGGGTCGGAGGGGTCTTTCTCAGCGAAACGGCGCGTTAAGCCGCACGATCGCCCAGTTGAGCCACGCCGCAAAGCTCACCCACGCCAGATAGGGCAGGATCAGCTTGGCCGCGAAGGGCGAGATCGGCCACAGCCCCACCACCAGCGCCACCAGCGAGGCCCACAGGAACACGACCTCGATCAGCGCCCAGTCCGGCCGCCGCAGCTTGAAGAACAGCGGGCTCCACAGGAGATGGAAAAGCGCATTGGTGGCAAACAGGATCACCACGCTCATGCGCGCGGCATCGCTGGTGGCGGCCTCCCACGCCGCCGCCGCGGACCACGCCGCAAGGCCCAGGATCACCGTCCAAGCCGGGCCGAACAGCCAGTTCGGCGGCTGCAGCCGCGGCTTTCTCAGGTTCGCGTACCAGGAGCCGATCGGCGTCATCAGCCCGCCGACGACACCGAGCAGGATCGCACCACCAGCGGCAACAACAACAGGCATGGACAGCACAAGCAAAAAGCCGATCAGGTTAGCCGATGAGAGACCAGCGCTTGCCACACTCCACCGCGCAGCGACAGCGGTTTCAAGAGGCAAGCGCTCAGAGCTTGCCGGCCAGATGCCGTCCCAGGTTCCAAAACACCGGAGGCACCACCTGCCGCGCCGCTTCGCCCGCGCGCTGGCGCAGGCTCGCACCCGCGCCGGCGGGCACCACATCCGAAGGGGCAAACCGGCCCTTGCCGTCGAGTGCAAACACCGTGCTGTGATAGCCCAGCCGCTCGCGCAGGCCGATCCGGCGGGTGTAGTAATACGTCGCGACCGAACGGCGCGGCGTGGTTCCGCCCGTGTCGATTGGCACGGTGTGGCCATGCCAGCTGTGCGCCCCGTGCGCCATGATCACCGTCCGCCCCAGTTCCGGCGCGATGGAGCGCACCACCCGCTTGCGCCGCGCGCACCACAGTTCCAGCTGGCCGCCCCATTCCGGCTGCCAATCGGCATTGAGATAGGTGATCACGACGAGGGCATTGTCGAGCATGGTCTGCCGGTGCCGGTTGAAATCGCGGTGGATCGCAAAGCGCCCGCCATCGCGGCTCTCGTGGAGCCCGCCGTTCATCAGCATGGGGTCGACGATCAGCGGGGCGAGGCCTGTTATGTCCTGCAGGAAATCCACCATCGCATGCCGGTGCATCAGATCGAAATAGCGCTGCGTGGCCGGCCCGAAAGCCGATGGCCGGCCCGAACGATGCGTCCGCTCGCGCGCATTGGCAATCGCGCGCCCGCCCGTCAGGCCGCCGTCGAACTCCCCCGCCACCCGCAGCAGGAATGCGGGATCGAACAACCCGCCCACCACCAGATGCGGAAACGGCTGCGCCCCGGCAAACGCGGCCCGGAACCGCGCACGCAGCCCCGCGTCCCCCAGATCGGGAAGCTCGGCCGCTTCGCGCCGCGTCCAGGAACCCTGCAGATTGATGGTGTGCACCTCGCGTCCGTCGCGTAACGAAGATGCGCCCCGCGCCCGCCCTTGCCAACTAGGGCGCCAACTAGGGATCGTTGCGCAGGGTGGAGCGTCCGTGCTGCGATTGTCCGCACAGGGCCGTCCGCAAAGGGCCGTCCGCAAAGGGCCGTCCGCAAAGCGCGGCGAACCAAAGTGGAGATCACGCAAATCGGTTTCCTACACACCCCCGCCAGTGGCATGGTGCGGGTCGCTCTTTGAACCGTCATGGTCGTGCAAGCTGCAAGCGGCCCGCTCGTCCTGCCCACACGGGGGTTGGCGGATGGCTGCATTTGTCCGGTGGGCCGTTTCCAACACGCGTGTCAGCCAGCCCTGGGGCGGGTTGGCGGAGATTTGCGCTATTATTCTTGTTTTTCATGCGCTTGAGAGCCGGACTCCCGGAGCTCTCTATTTCGCTCTGGACTGTGTCAACCGTGTCAACCTCCCGGCCCTAAACCGCCCCCTGCCCCTCGCCTTCCGCCGTCCTTCCCGCTATCAGAGGCGTCATGCCCAGCTCCCGCTTCTTCATCATGCGCCACGGCGAAACCGTCTACAACGCCGCCCGCCGCCTTCAGGCGAACCACATCCACACCCCGCTCACCGCGCTTGGTGTGCAGCAGGCCCACGCCATGGGCGCGGCGCTGCGCGAGGTGCTCGGGCCCTCGCCCGCCGTCACGCTCCACGTCTCCGAAACCGGCCGCGCGCTGCAGACCGCAGCGATGATCGCGCACGAACTGGAGCTGGACTGGTTCGCCGCACGGCGCACCCATGATCTCAAGGAGATCGACATGGGCTCATGGTGCGGCCGCCTTTACGACGATGTCGAGGCCGAGGTCGGCCCCATCGTCATCGCCGATCACCTCCTGCGCCCCGCACCTGATGGCGAGGACTATACGATGATTGCCGCGCGGCTGGCGAACTGGCTCGAAGAGACCGCCGGGATCGACGGGGACCACATCGTGGTCATGCACGGAATTTCCAGCCGCGTTCTGCGCGGGATGATGGCGGGCTATCCCGTCCACCCCGATCTCGGCGCTCCCATCGCGCCCTCGCTTGTCCAGGGCTCGATCTCGCTGGTTCAGGATGGCCGCGAGCGCGTGCTGTTCGGCTCGCAGCGGGGCAGCGAGCACGCCTGATGGGCGAAGTCGTCAACTTGCGCCTCGCCCGCAAGGCGGCAGCACGCCGCACGAAGGAAGCCGAAGCGCAGGCCAACCGCGCCGCCCACGGCCGCACCCGCGCCGAACGGACCGCGAGCCGCGCCGAAGCGGATCGCGCCGCGCGGCTGCTCGATGGGGTGAAGCGGGAAGGTAGCGACTGATGCGCTCGACCAGCGACAGCACCAGCGTGCGCCTCTACCACCTCGCCGACGGCCCCGAAGGCGGCGCGGCGCAGACGCTGCTCTACGGCACCCTCGCCGAAGCCTTGCACCTTGCCGCGCAGCAGCCGGAGGAGATCCAGGCCGACCTCTTCATCGCGACCGACAACGACGTCGTCGCCTATCTCGATCTGATCGACCCATGAAACGATGGGCGCTGGCCGCCGTATCGCTGCTCGCCGCCGCGCCCGCGATGGCGCGTGACAGCCTCGGCATCTGGAACAGCTGGGGTGCCTTTTCCGATGCGGGGGTGCCTCGCTGCTACGCCATTGCCATGGCCGATACCGTCGCGGGGCGCAGCAATGAGTTGCAGCCCTACTTCACGGTCGGCACCTGGCCCCGACGCGGGGTGCGCGGCGAAATTCACGTGCGGCTCTCGCGCAAGATCGGGCCTTCCAGCACGGTCACGCTTGCTGTCGGCGGCCAGCGTTTCGCCCTCGTCGCCGGCGTGGCGGATGCTTGGTCGGCAGACCGGCGCATGGATGCGGCCATTGTCGCCGCGATGCGCTCCGCCGCGACTTTGAGCGTCACTGCCCGCAGCGCTGGCGGCAAGGTCTTCACCGATAGCTACACCTTGGCAGGGGCCGCCTCGGCGATGGACGCCGCGATGCTGGGCTGCGCACAGAACTGACGCCCGTTTGCGCCTGCGCCCGCTTGCCCCTATATGCGCGCGATGCAGATTGCCCCACAAAGCCTGACCATGCCGATCCCGGGACATATCGATCCCGTTCCCGTTCCCCGCGAGGTGACCCCGCGTGAAGATGGCCGGGTCGACCTGATCGGCCTGAGCCGGCCGCAGATTGCGGCGCTGTTGGGCGAAGCCGGGCTCGATGCCAAGGCCGCCAAACTGCGCGCGAAGCAGGTGTTCCATTGGCTTTATCATCGCGGCGTGACCGACTTCGAGGCGATGACGGACATTGCCAAGGCGATGCGCCCCTGGCTGGCAGCGCGCTTCGTGATCGGCCGGCCCGATGTGGTCGAAGCACAGGTGTCGAACGATGGCACGCGCAAGTGGCTGCTGCGCACGGCCGATAACCACGATTTCGAGATGGTGTTCATCCCCGATGCCACGCGCGGCACGCTCTGCGTCTCGAGCCAGGTCGGCTGCACGCTCAATTGCCGCTTCTGCCACACCGGCACGATGCGGCTCGTGCGCAATCTCACGCCGGGCGAGATCGTTGGCCAGGTCATGCTCGCCCGCGACGTGCTGGGCGAATGGCCGCGCGGCTCGATGGCCGTGCCGGACAGCGATGACGATTTCGACGATGGCGACGACGAAGCAGCGACCGACTACACGCCGGACGGCCGCCTCCTGACCAACATCGTGATGATGGGCATGGGCGAACCGCTCTACAATTTCGACCATGTCCGCGATGCCCTGAAGGTGGTGATGGACGGCGACGGGCTCGCCCTCTCCAAGCGCCGCATCACGCTCTCGACCAGTGGGGTCGTGCCGATGATGGCCCGCGCGGGCGAGGAAATCGGCGTCAACCTTGCAGTCTCGCTCCATGCGGTGACCAAGGAGGTGCGCGACGAGATTGTTCCGATCAACCGCAAATACGGCATCGAGGAATTGCTGCAGGCCTGCGCCGACTATCCCGGCGCTTCCAACGCACGCCGCATCACGTTCGAATATGTGATGCTCAAGGACAAGAACGACCGCGATAGCGATGCGCACGAGCTTGTCCGCCTGATCAAGCAGTACGGCCTGCCTGCCAAGGTGAACCTCATTCCCTTCAACCCCTGGCCGGGCGCCCCCTATGAATGCTCGGCGCCCGAGCGCATCAGGCGGTTTGCCGAGATCGTGTTCAACGCCGGCATCTCAGCTCCCGTGCGCACGCCGCGCGGGCGCGATATCGATGCTGCCTGCGGACAGCTCAAGACCGCAGCCGAGCGCAAGACACGCGCCGAGCTCGATCGGCTCCTGGAAGAGAAACAGGCCGCGCTGGGATAACCGCACTTTTTCCTGGTCAGCATAGTCTCCGCCGACAGCGCCCGAGGGCACCTTGCCGGCAAGGGAGAACAATGGTGCGCAGAAACCTGGTCCTGGCAGCCTGCTGCGCCTGCAGCTGCAAGGCCCAGCCGATACCACAGGCAGAACAGGCACTGCCATTTCCCCGGCAGGGCATCTACAGCGAGGTCGTCACTGACCCGAAGGGCTGGCAGGCGAGCCGCGTGGAGTATCTGAACCTCGCGGACAGGGATCGCTTCGAAAAGTTCATCGTCAAGTTGGCCGGCCGCAGATGTAAGCCGCCGCCGCCAAGCATCGCAGCCGGTACGTTTGTCCTTGAAGTACGCTGCGACACACCCGAACAGGATATCCGCAGCATCCCAATGAGGCACCTGGAGCGCGCAGGAACTCACGCTTATCCGCGAAACGACGGTGTTCGGGCTCAGGCTGTGCGAGCGCTTTGTCTATAGCCACAACGGGGAACGGAACGCGCCGCGTGCTCGTGTTATCATCGAGAACAGCCCCGCCGCTCCCCGAGGAGTGGCAGGGCCATTTAAATCCCGACCAGCGCTGGTCCAAGCGAAGTGCCGGCGGGGCAGAATCGGGTGGAATATCCCGTCAACTTGCCGAGAAACTGCTCGAAAGCCTGAAGGTCGTCTGCAGCGTCGCACCGTTGACGTAGCGGACCCGGTACAGCGTCGCCGTGCCCACCGCCCCGCAGAGGCGCACGGAGAGGTTGCTTGCGCCACCCGCGGCCACGGCCTGGCTGGCGATGGCCTGATAGGTCGCACCGGTATCGAGCGACTGGTCGATGAACAGCGTTCCCGCCTGATCGGCAAAGGCGGTGGCGTTGAAGAAGGCCAGCTGGCCTGCGCTGTTGGCCCGGCCCGTGCCGGTGAACGTGGCCGAGGCGGCAAGCGCAGCAGTGCTGTCGGTGAAACCCGTGCCGGCATTGACGGTGCCGGAAATGGTCGCCGTGCCGGTCACCGAAACGCTGCCGATGCCCGATGTGCCCGCCGCGAGCGAAACTCCGCTGGACGGTGCCACCTGCTGCTTCTGGCTGAGCACCACCGCGACGGTGCCGCTGGTATAGGTCGAGACACGGGCCCGCACGAAGGCCGCCGAAGAAACGTATGTAAAGACCCCCGCAGCCGTCGAGGTCGTGGCAGGCGCTGCCGTCGGCGCCGCCGCCGAAATGACCGGAAGCGTGACCCAGTTGGTGTTGTCGTTCGATTGCTCATAGGTAATCGTGCAGGTCGTGCCCGCATTCGTGACATGGAACGAGCCACCCATGTAAAGGTTGTTGCTGGCGGCAACGACGGTGGTGGCTGACGTCACGCTGCCCGAGACGGTCGCACCTTCGCTGCACGAGCGGTAGATCGCCGAAAGCCAACCGGTCAGGCCGGTGCCGCCCGTCGGCATGGTCGTGCCGGTGATGGCCGCAGCGGCAGGTTCAAGATTGGCAAGATCGCTGGCCATTCCGATCGAGAGGCTTGCTGCCGCTGTCTTCGCCCCCAGGCTCGCCGGGAGCTGCCCCGAAATGGCCGTCAGCGATGTATTGGTCGCCGTCTGGTTCGCAGCCGTCGCCGCGCCCGCAGGCAGTGGCAGGCTTGAAGCGCTGACCGCCTGTGTTGCCGGGAAGTTGCCCACTGTGACACCAAGCGTTGCGGTATCGCTTGCAAGCGCGACCGGCAAGCTCTGCGCCATCGTCTTCTGGCCCAGTGTCGCGGGAAGCTGCCCCGAAATCCCAGCCAGCGAGAGGTTTGTTGCCGTCTGGTTTGCCGCTGTCGCCGCACCCGCAGGCAGCGGCAGGCTGACGGCACTCACCGGCTGCGTCCCCACGCTCCCGGAGATTGCGACCGGCAGCGGCGCAGCTGCACTCACATTCTGGGCCGTTCCATCAACATTCGTGAAAGCGACTGCGTTGGCGGGTGTGAACAGAGCGGGAAAGGTAACGGGTGGGTTGGGCATGAAATCTCTCCGGAGAGCGGGGGAAGCGCGCCAAAACTAACCTATATGGTTTTTGTAGGAAAGTTTTTTGATCCAAAAGAGTATTTCAGCGTGCCTTGCACCCAGTTCGTCGCCTTTGCGCGGGCGTTCATCGGCGGTTGGGCATCGCAGTTCCACGGTTCCGGGACATGATCCGTCACACCCGCAGCAACACCGAAAGGATGCGCACCATGAACAGGTTCATCATCGCTGCCACGCTCGCTGGCGCCGGGTTAGGCGCAGTCCCCGCACTCGCTGACCCGCCTTACTGGGCACCCGCCCATGGTCGCCGTGCCCACCACAGCGAATACGATCGCTATGGCCGTTATGCTGAGCCGCGTCCCCTCTCCAGCCATGACCAGGTCTGGCGCGGACGCGATGGGCGCTACTACTGCAAGCGCAGCAATGGTACGACCGGCCTGGTGATCGGCGCAGTCGGCGGCGCACTCGTGGGCCGCACGATCGACACGCGCGGAGACCGCACGCTCGGCACGCTCCTCGGCGCAGCAGGCGGCGCTTTGCTGGGCCGCGAGATCGACCGCAGCGGCTCGCGATGCCGCTGATGCATAGCACATTTCCGCCGCGCCGCTTGCCCGCGCGGCGTTTGCGCGTCATAGCCATGTGCACCGGTTAACCGGTCAACGAGGTCGCGCCCCATGTCCATGATTTTGCTCGATGCCGCGCTGCGCCGATTGGTAAAAAGCGGCACGCTGACGCTGACAGAGGCTTCCGGGCGCCAGCGCCTTTATGGCAAGGCGACGACAGGCTGGCCGGACCTTGGCCTCAGGCTCCACGATGCGCGCGTGCCCGCTGCGATTGCCCGCAATCCAAGCCTCGGCATGGCGGAATGCTTCATGGACGGGCGCGTCACCATCGAGAACGGCGACATCATGGATTTCGTCGGCTTCATCCGCCGCAACAATCCGTGGGACAAGGGCGGCGATCTCGACAACCTGAACCTGTTCGACAAGGCGCGTGTGGCCATCACCGGCCGTCTCGACCAGATCAACCAGCGCCGCTCCTCAAAGCGCAACGTCGCGCATCATTACGATCTCGACGACCGCCTCTACGACCTGTTCCTTGATCCCGCACGCCAGTATTCCTGCGCCTATTGGGACGAAGGCGTCACCACGCTCGAGGAAGCCCAGATAGCCAAGATGGACCACATTGCGGCCAAACTGAACCTGCAGCCCGGCATGCGCGTGCTCGATATCGGCTGCGGCTGGGGCGGGCTGGCGCTGCATCTCCACAAGATCTCCGGTGCCTCGATACACGGCATCTCCCTCAGCGTCGAACAGATCGGCTATGCCAAGGCCTGGGCGGAGCGCGAAGGCGTGGCGGACAAGGTGACCTTCAGCCTCACCGACTACCGCGACCAGCAGGGGCCGTTCGACCGCATCGTCTCGGTCGGCATGTTCGAGCATGTCGGCGTGCCCAATTACGAGACCTTCTTCCGCAAGTCCCACGATCTGCTCGCGGTCGATGGTGTCATGCTGCTGCACACCATCGGCCGGTCCGGACCGCCCAACATCACCGACGATTTCACGCGCAAGTACATCTTCCCCGGCGGCTACATCCCGTCGCTGAGCGAGACGGTGAAGGCGATCGAGCCGTGCAAGCTCATGCTCACCGATTGCGAGATCCTGCGCCGCCACTACGCGCTGACATTGCGCGAGTGGTACAGGCGCTGCGCCGAGCAGGAAGAAACGATCACCCGCATCTACGACGGGCGCTTCTTCCGCATGTGGCAGTTTTACCTCGCTGGTGCGGCTACGGGCTTCGAGCACGCCGATCTGGTCAATTTCCAGCTCCAGATCGTGCGCAACCGCGATGCCTTGCCGCTCACGCGCAATTATATCCGCGACGCCGAGCTGGCCTACCGCGGCGATCGCCACCGTCCGGCCTGAGCAGGCCTGCGCTCAAGCTCCACAGCCGCCAGTGTCCCCGCGTGGGACACCTGCGGACCGCACATTGCCGCACATGGTTACCCCTGTCGCAAGGTGAGACAGGAGCAGCGCGGCTTGCGCACCGCGACTGTTGCAATTGGCCCCGCGAACGCCAACGTTCTGGCGCATTGCAACGTAACGAAGGTCCTGTCCGATGCGCCGTTTGTCGTCCGCCTCGTTCCCGCACGGTATTCCCGCCGCCCCAAGCCCGGCGAGGCCCGTCGAAGTCGCGCCGGGCGTCGACTACCGGCTTGACCGCGACGCTACCGATCTGGTCGTGACGGCCGGGGATGCTGGCGGTCGCCGCGCCGTGCTCACCGGCAACACGCTCGACAACACGATCACCGGCAGCCTCGCAGACGAGACGATCCGCGGCCTTGCCGGCAATGACACGATTGTCGGCGGCGGCGGACGGGATACCCTGCTCGGCGGCCGAGGCAACGACACCCTCGTCGGCGGCGACGCGGCGGACCGCCTTGCCGGCGGCGAAGGCAACGACGTGCTCGTCGGCGGAGGCGGCAACGACGTTCTGAGCGGCGGCGACGGCAACGATGTGCTGGCCGGTGGCGCAGGGCGCAATCGTCTGATCGGAGGCGCTGGCAACGATGATTTCTCCTCGGACGGGCCCGCGCACGTCACTGGCGGCAGCGGCATCGATCATTTCCAGAACGGAACTGCCGGCGGCTGGCGCTTCATCTACACCTCGGCCACGGATTCGACGCCGGGAGCGGTCGATATCTTCAACAACTTCCGCGCCTTCAATTCGGCCAATCCGCGCGGACACGACCTGATCGATCTGTCCGCAGTCGATGCCGATACGACGCAGGCCGGCAACCAGCACTTCACGCTCGTCGATGCTCCCACAGGCCATGCGGGCGAGCTCTGGCTGCTGCGCGGCGCAATCGGCGCGGGTGAGGACGGCTACCAGTTCAGCTGGATCAGGGGTGATGTGAACGGCGACGGCGCGGCCGATCTGGAAATCCGCCTCCCCACCATCATCGGCCTCGAGAACCTGATCCTCTGACCTGCAGGCCATGCGCAGACAGCACGGTGGTTGCACGCGCGCGGCGGCCCTGCTAGCCGCCGCGCCATTCACTACCTGTCCACGGGAAGCTGGCTGCCATGTCTGAACCAAAGCGCTCCGATATCAAGCGCGTCGTCCTCGCCTATTCGGGCGGTCTCGATACCAGCGTCATCCTCAAGTGGCTGCAGGTGACGTACGGCTGCGAGGTGGTGACGTTCACCGCCGATCTCGGCCAGGGCGAGGAACTCGCCCCGGCCCGCGCCAAGGCCGAACTGATGGGCGTCAAGGCCGAGCACATCTACATCGACGACCTGCGCGAGGAATTCGTGCGCGATTTCGTCTTCCCGATGATGCGCGCCAATGCCCGCTATGAAGGTGATTACCTGCTCGGCACCTCGATCGCCCGCCCGCTCATTTCCAAGCGCCTGATCGAGATCGCGCGGGAAACTGGCGCCGACGCGGTCGCACACGGTGCCACCGGCAAGGGCAACGATCAGGTGCGCTTTGAACTGTCTGCCTATGCGCTGGAGCCGGGCATCAAGGTCATTGCTCCGTGGCGCGAATGGGATCTCACCAGCCGCACCGCGCTGATCGCCTGGGCCGAGGCGCATCAGATCCCGGTGCCCAAGGACAAGCGCGGGGAAAGCCCGTTCTCGACCGACGCGAACCTCCTGCACACCTCCTCGGAAGGCAAGGTGCTGGAAGATCCGTGGCAGGAGACGCCGGACTACGTCTACAGCCGCACCGTGAACCCCGAGGACGCGCCGGACACGCCTGAATACATCACCATCGATTTTGCCAAGGGCGACGGCGTTGCTCTCAACGGCGAGGTGATGTCGCCAGCCACTCTGCTTGCTGCGCTCAATGAGCTTGGCCGCAAGCACGGCATCGGCCGCCTCGATCTCGTCGAGAACCGCTTCGTCGGCATGAAGAGCCGCGGCATGTACGAGACCCCGGGCGGCGAGATCTATGCCCGCGCGCACCGCGGCATCGAGAGCATCACGCTCGACCGGGGCGCCGCGCACCTCAAGGACGAGCTGATGCCAAAGTACGCCGAGCTCATCTACAACGGCTTCTGGTTCAGCCCGGAGCGCGAGATGCTGCAAGCCGCGATCGATCACAGCCAGGCGCGGGTGAACGGCACTGTCCGCCTCAAGCTCTACAAGGGCAATGCCTCGGTCGTTGGCCGCAGGTCTCCGGACAGCCTCTATTCGGAACGCCACGTGACGTTCGAAGACGATGCCGGTGCCTACGACCAGAAGGACGCAGCGGGCTTCATCAAGCTCAACGCGCTGCGGCTTCGTCTGCTGGCCCAGCGCGGCCACTGAGACCCGCCCGAATCAAAACCTGAGACGTTTCCGCAGCTTGCGAAGTTGTCCACCAGCCTTTGGGCTGCCTGTGGATAACTTTGCTTTTTGCTGCTTGTGCGACTCAGATCCGGAGCGCAGCATCTGTCGTGTCGAGAGGGAAGTCAGCCTCCTGAAAAGAGCCGCAAGGCACTGATCAGAAGGTGAAAATTTCCTGATCGGGCAGGTCCGGAAAGTATGCGTTGAAACCAGTTCCAACGTGCTGAGGCGCGGCTGGAAGCGGTGGAGGCGCAGACCGGAAAGACCGGCTCCGGAAGCCGGAATGGCGTCCCGAAGCAAGGCAGATGCGGCAGGGCCGATGGTCGAAAGGCCGGGGGCAGCACCCAGCAGATGCAACGCGAGGGGCAGCACGCCAGACTGTGCAGACGGGCCCTTCTCTCCCCACGGGGGGTATCGTCCAATGGCGAGGCCGCCAGGCCGGACCGGCGGGAGCGTCGCCCGAGGAAGAGCGAAGGAAACACGCTTGCAGCGGCAGGAGGCGCGGTAACGCGGCGAATGCGGCACGGGCGCCAGCGACTGCCAGGCCCATGCGGTCAGGAACTGCGGACGCCGCAGGACTGAAGGCAGCGCCGAACGGGAAGAGCCCGCCACGCGGGAACGACCGGACGGTGAAGCGGACCGGAGGTGTGCTGCTCGAAGGAGCGGGCCGTTCGAAAGGACGGGAACCGAAGGGCAGGGAACGGCGGATGGACGCGGTGAGCTCAGGCGCTGGAAAGCCAGAGTGCCAGCAGCAGCGACAGTGGGGGCCGGCAGCGATGCCGGCCCCCATTTGCTCTTCGGGCATTTGCTGTTCAGGCATTCGAGTCGCAGGCTTCGGCTGCGGTCGCCAGCCTTCAGAAGACCGGCCCCGTGTCCCGGATCGGGATCAGGTTGACACGGTTGACACAGTCCTGAGCGGAAACTGTCAGCCTCCGCAGCAATCCAAGCGGCCGTGCCCGCGCAGCGCGCAAATTGGCGGTTCGAGAGGGTTTCATAGAGCATGTGGGCATCATGCTGCAGAGCGATCCGTGTAGGACAGCGCTTTATCAATGCCGGGCGTGTCTGCTGTTCATGAAGCCCGAGACGACAATCGGACTGCCGAGGTGGTGGCCCTTACCTGCCGGAGACATCATTTTTTCCGCCATTTTCTCGCGCGCCTGTGATCCGTGCCACAGGACTGCCATGCAAACCGGCTAATCGGGGCTTGCGACCCGAAGGCGATTTGCTTGCGCAGCGCCTTTTACTGATCGGGACGGCTTCTTTGGGGCCGTCCCGATTTTTTGTCCTGTAGGCCGAGCATGGCTGGGGCCGCCACCCGCCGCCTCCCTCCTCAGAAGAGGTGGGGCTGAGAGCTTAGCCCTTGGTCAGTTGTCCGCGCACGGCGCCGGCGGGGAAGCCCGCCGTGTGGATGTTGACATAGAAGCCCGACGGGTTGGCAACGATAGGCTTCAACTTGTCGGGCTCGACCGCGATACACATGTCGCTGCCCTTGCCGGTGACGTCCATCGTGATGACGGGGCCGCCGTTGACGCCCGCCGCGCCGGTGTGGACGTGAGCCATCGTGGGGGCCGAGATCTTCTCGCCGTAGAGCGTGTAGCAGAAGTCGCCGGTTTCAGTGTTGATCTCGGCGCGGAAGGCACCGTTGCCGTCAGGCGCGCCGCCGCCCACTTCGTTTGCACCGGAGAGGTTGGCCGTGAGCACCACCGTTTCCGCGGCGGCGGCGACAGGGGCCAGCGCGAATGCGGCAGCGGTGCCAGCGAGGATGAGGAACCGTTTCATTGCATCGTCTCCTGCGGTGGCCCGCTCTGCGCGCCATGGGACTCGGCGCCGGGCCTGCGCTTGCGCGCTGATCCTACGCCTCCCCGTCCCTGTGCGCAAAAGGCTTGTACCTAGAAGCTCTTCGGCAGGCCCAGGACGTGCGTCGCCACATGGCTGAGGATGAGGTTCGAGGAGATCGGTGCAACCTGATAGAGGCGGGTTTCGCGGAACTTGCGCTCGATGTCGTATTCCTCGGCAAAGCCGAAGCCGCCATGGGTCTGCACGCACATGTCCGCCGCGAACCACGAGGCTTCGGACGCGAGCAGCTTGGCCATGTTGGCTTCGGTGCCGGCACCCTCGCCCGCATCGAACTTCGCGGCGGCATCGGCCACCATCTGCGCGGCGGCGGTGGTCTGGATATAGGCGCGGGCGATGGGGAACTGCACGCCCTGGTTCTGGCCGATGGGCCGCCCGAACACGGAGCGCTCCCGGGCGTAGGCGCTGGCGCGGTCGATGAAGAAGCGCGCATCGCCGATGCATTCCGACGCAATGAGGATGCGTTCGGCATTCATGCCGGAGAGGATGTAGCGGAATCCATCGCCTTCCTTGCCGATGAGGTTTTCGGCCGGAACCGAGAGATCGTCGAAGAACAGCTCGGTCGTTGCGTGGTTGAGCATGGTGCGGATCGGGCGGATAGTGAGGCCGTTGCCGACCGCCTCGCGCATGTCGACGAGAAGGACGCTCATGCCATCGGTAGACTTGGCGCAGTCATCGCGCGCAGTGGTGCGCACGAGGAGGACCATGAGATCGGAATGCTCGGCGCGGCTGATCCAGATCTTCTGGCCGTTGACGACGTAGCGGTCGCCATCCCTGCGGGCAAACGTGGTAAGGCGCGTGGTATCGGTGCCGCTGGTGGGTTCGGTGACGCCGAAGGCCTGGAGCCGCAGGTCTCCGCGCGCGATTGCGGGGAGGTAGCGGTCCTTCTGTTCCTCGGAGCCGTGGCGCAGGAGCGTGCCCATCGTGTACATCTGCGCGTGGGCGGCGCCGCCGTTGCACCCCGAACGGTGGACTTCCTCGAGCACGGCCGTCGCCGCCGCGAGGCCGAGGCCGGAGCCGCCGTAGGCTTCGGGGATGAGCACCGAGAGCCAGCCTTCTTGCGCAAGGGTGGTCACGAATTCGGTGGGATATTTCCGGTCGCGGTCGAGCGCCTGCCAGTAGCTGCCGGGGAAGCGCGCACAGAGCTTGCGTACGCCTTCGCGCAGGTCTGCAAAGGTTTCTTCTTCGGCCATGGTTCCGCTCTCCCCGAAACGATTGTTGCGGAAGGCTATTGCCTGCCTTTTCGCCGCCGTAAAGCGGGGCTTGTGGTGCAAATTTGCTAGTCTGCGGCGAGGCGGTGGCGTTCGCGGCGCAGATAGACGTAGAGCATGATGAAGACGGGAATGATCACCAGCGCGGCGAAGATATCGTGCTCCACGTGGACGCCGAAGAGCGCGAGGCCGCCGCTGAGATAGGCGAGGAGCGAAACGGCATAGTAGGTGATGGCGACTGTGGAGAACCCTTCGACGAGGTGCTGGAGGCGCAGCTGCGTGCGGGTCGCGCTTTCCAGGGATTTGAGGAGCTGGCCGTTCTGGTCCTCGATCCGCGTCTCGATCCGGGTGCGCAGCAGCGAGGTGAGCTGGGCCGAGCGTTCGGCGAGTTCCTGCTGGCGGCGCACCACGGTCTCGCAGGTGCGGATCGCGGGATGGAAGCGCCGCTGGGTGAAATCGGCGAGGCTGGCAAAACCGGGGATGGCGACAGGAGCCAGTGTGGCCAGGCGTTCGTCCACCAGCCGGGCATAGGCTGCGGTGGCGCTGAGGCGGTAGCGCGTGTCGCTGGCGATGGTGCCAAGCTCAAGGCTCATGGCGCAGAGCGAATCGAGCAGCTCGTTGTCGGAGATGGCATCGGATTCAAGGCGGCGGCCGAAGGCGCGCAGTTCCTCCTCGGCGGCATCGAGCTTGCCCCAGACGGCGCGGGCGACGGGGAGGCCAAGGAGCGCCATGTTGCGGTAGTTGCCGAGTTCCTGCAGCGACTGGACGGCGCGGGCGAGATCAACCGGGCCCAATTGGCCGGCGGCGACGACGAGGCGGCCGTAGCCTTCTTCCTTGATGCGGAAATCGGACGAGAGCCGGGCGCCGCCGCCAAAATCGCAGCAGACCAGTTCGGCGGGATCGATCTCGAACGCAGCCATGCGGGCGGCGGCTGCGGCGGCATCGGCCTCGATATCGATGAGCGTGGCGCGCAGCACTTCGCCCGGGGCGCTTTCGGCCCAGGCGCGGGCTTCATCGAGCAAGGGCGCGTCGGGCCGCGCGAAGACGGTGAGCGTGGTGGCCTCGCTGTGGCGTTCCCATGTGAAGAGAAGACCCTCGGCAAGGATGCCCTGCATATGGCGCTGGCCCGGTTCGGCGGCGAAGGCGGGACCTCCGCGAAAGGGGGGCAGACCTTCGGACGGACCGATTCGCAGGATCTGGACGATCGTCATCGGCGGCGTGATGGGCGGCCAGCGCCGCAGATGCATCTCGCCGACAATCTCGCGCCGAAGCCGGTGTTCGTTCAGCATGGCCTCAGGCACTCCCCGTCCGGCGCTGCTTCGCGCCTCGGCCATAGTCTTTCACAGCACACTTGCCGTTACAACCCGTATAGTCCAGATTGGTTGACACTATGAACCGCTTCCCCTTCTCCGCCATCGTCGCGCAAGACGAAATGAAGCAGGCCCTGCTGCTGGCCGCTGTCGATCCCGCAATCGGGGGCGTGATGGTCTTCGGCGATCGCGGGACCGGAAAATCGACGGCAGCGCGGGCACTTGCCGCGATCCTGCCGCCGATCACCGCGGTGGAAGGCTGCCGCTTCGGCTGCGCACCGCCCGATGCGGGCACCTGTCCAGATCCCTGTACATCGAAGAAGACGGCGAAGCGCGCGGTCCCGTTTGTAGACCTGCCGCTGGGCGCGACCGAGGACCGCGTGATCGGCGCACTCGATCTGGAGCGGGCGCTGCGTTCGGGCGAAAAGCGCTTCGAGCCGGGGCTGCTGGCCAAGGCGCACCGGGGCTTTCTCTATATCGACGAGATCAACCTGCTGGAGGATCACCTCGTCGATCTGCTGCTCGATGTCGCGGCCTCGGGCGAGAACCTCGTCGAGCGCGAGGGGCTTTCGGTGCGGCACAAGGCGAAGTTCGTGCTGATCGGCAGCGGCAATCCGGAGGAAGGCGAACTGAGGCCGCAGCTGCTCGACCGGTTCGGGCTTTCGGTGGAAGTGCGCACGCCGCAGACGCTGGACGCGCGCGTAGAGATCATGCGCCGCTGCGCCGCGCACGAGCGCGATCCGGCGGCGTTCTGTGCGGAATGGGCGCCGGCGGACGCGAAGATCGTGCGCAAGATCGCAAAGGGCCGCACGCGCCTGCCCTCGGTCGAGACGCCGGACGAAGTGCTCTACGATGCCTCGCGCCTGTGCATGGCCTGCCGGGCGGACGGCTTGCGCGGCGAGCTGACCCTGATGCGCGCGGCGCGGGCGCAAGCGGCGCTGGAAGGCGCCGATACGGTCAAGCGCAAGCATGTGATCGCGGTCGCCCCCATGGCGCTGCGCCACCGCCTGCGCCGCGATGTGCTGGACGAGACCGGCTCGACCACCCGCATCGAACGCGCGGTGGCCGAGGTGTTTGGATGACATCGCCTGATGCGCCGCCCGCCGCAGCGGATGCGGCGCTGGCGCTGCGCGCCTTTGCGCTCTGGCCGGCGGGCTTCGGCGGGCTCTGGCTGCGCGGCCCCGGCCCGGCGCGCGATGCGCTGGTCGAGCGGCTGGGGAGCGCGGTGCGGCTCAGGCGCATGCCCGCGCATATCGACGGCGAGCGGCTGCATGGCGGGATCGATCTGGCCGCGAGCCTTGCGGCAGGACGCAGCGTTTCGCGCTCCGGGTTCCTCGAGGAAGCACGCGGCGGCGTGGTGATCGCCCCGCTGGCCGAGCGGATCACGCCGGCGCTGGCAGGCAGCGTGGCGCAGGCGCTGGACCATGCCGAGCCGGCGGAGCGCTTCGGCCTGGTGCTGCTGGATGACGGGGCGGAGCGCGACGAAATGCCGCCGCTGAGCCTGACCGAGCGGGTGGCCTTCGCCTGCGATCTGGGTAGCGCCGCGCCCGGCGATCTGGCGAGCACCGCGCTTCCCGCCCCCCTCGCCTCTCCCGCCGAGATACCGGCGTGCAGCGCGGCGGGGCTGGAAGCGCTGGCGGCGGTTTCCCTGGCGCTGGGCGTTGATTCCGGGCGGGCCTTGCGCTTTGCCGCACTCACCGCAGGCGCCAGCGCGCGGCTCGATGGGCGCGATTTCGTGCAGGAAAGCGATCTTGCGGCGGCGGCCCGGCTGGTGCTCGCCCCGCGCGCCACCCGCCTGCCCCCGCCGCCGCAAGACGACGCGGACGCCGAGCCCCCGCCACCTCCCCCACCACCACCCGAAAGCGATGCCGATACCCCCGGCGACGAGGAGCAGGAGGACAATGGCACACCCGATCCCGATCAACTGATCGAAGCGGCAGCCGCTGCGATCCCGCCGGGCCTGCTCGAAGCCCTGGCGGACGGCCGCACGCGGCGCGGCGCGGGCAGCGGCGGCGGCGCGCGGCACCTTTCGCCGCTGCGGGGCCGCCCACTGGCGGCGCGGCAGGGCTTGCCGCGTGGTGGCGCGCGGCTGGCGCTGATCGATACGCTGCGGGCTGCGGTGCCGTGGCAGGCGCTGCGGCGCACGGAAGGCGAAACGCACAGCGGCCTCAGGATCATGAAGGACGATGTGCGCGTGCGCCGGTTCGAGGCGCGCAGTGCATCGGTCACGATCTTTGCCGTCGATGCCTCGGGCTCGGCGGCGTTCACTCGCCTTGCCGAAGCCAAGGGCGCGGTCGAGCTGCTTCTGGCGCAAGCCTATGTGAAGCGCACCGAAGTCGCACTCGTCGCGTTCCGGGGGCAGGACGCGCAACTTCTGCTCCCGCCGACGCGCTCGCTCACCCGCGCCCGGCGCGCGTTGACCGAACTGCCGGGCGGCGGTGGAACCCCGCTGGCGGCAGGGCTTTCGATGGTCTGCACGCTCGGCACGGGCCTTGCGCGGCGGGGCTATACGCCGCTTCTGGTTCTATTGACCGACGGGCGCGGCAATATCGCGCTGGACGGCAGCACCAATCGCGCGGCGGCGACAGAGGATGCGCTGAAGGCCGGACGCGCGATTGCGGCGGCCGGGCTTGCCGGGGTGGTGATCGACATTTCCCCCCGCCCCCGCCCCGAAGCGGCGGCCGTCGCGGCGGCCATGCGCGCGCGCTATGTGCCGCTGCCGCAGGCCAATGCGACGGTCTTGAGCAAAGTCATCGGAGCCCTTGCATGAGCAAGCCGCTCGCGTGGGAAACGGACGGGCGCGACTGGCCCCATCGCGCGGTCAGCCGGTTCGTACAGGCCGGACCGCTGGCATGGCACGTGCAGGAGATGGGCGAAGGCCCCGCCGTGGTCCTGCTCCATGGCACGGGCGCGGCCACGCACAGCTGGCGGCACCTGATGCCTCTGCTGGCGAAAGATGCCCGCGTGATCACGATGGATCTGCCCGGCCACGGCTTCACCCGGGGCCGGCCGGCGGGCGGGCTGACCCTGCCGGGCATGGCCGCCGCCGTCACCGCGCTGCTCGCGGCCATGGACGTGCGGCCCGTGCGGCTGATCGGCCATTCTGCCGGGGCGGCGATTGCGCTGCGCATGGTCCGCGATGGGCTGGACGTGCCCGAAGTCATCGGCCTCAATGCTGCGCTCACGCCGTTTCCGGGCTTCTTCGCGCCGCTGTTTCAGGGGCTGGCGCGCGCGCTGGTACTCAATCCGCTCGTGCCGCGCCTGTTTGCCGCAAGCGCGCGCACTTCGGGCGATACCGGGCGGCTGCTGGTCCGATCAACCGGTTCGCACATCGATGCCGAGGGCGTACGCTGCTATGCCCTGCTGCTGGGCAATGCGCTGCATTGCCGAGGGGCGCTGGAGATGATGGCGGGATGGGATCTGGCCGGATTGCAGCGCGATCTGCCCAAGGTCGCCGCGCGGGTGCGTCTGATCCACGGCGCCAGGGATGCCGCGGTGCCGACGAGTTCGATCGAGCAGGCGGTGAAGCTGATCCCCGGGGCCCGGCTCAGCGTGCTTGCAGGACTGGGCCACCTGGCGCACGAAGAGGACGCGGATCGTACCGCCGAGGCCGTGCTGGCCGATGCGGCGGTGCAGGCCTGAGAGGGAGGAAAGCGCGTGGCTCAGAACTTCGGATGGATCGAAATGGTCGTCTTCGGCGGAATCGCGCTCTCGCTGGGCGTGTGGCAGCTCGTCTCGGTCAACCGCGAGATCGCAAAGGACAAGGCGAAGAAGGACGCTGCTCCGAAGGAGTGAATGCTCAGCGCGCGCGGGGCATCCGGTGCGGGATCAATTGCTGCACGACCGGATTGCAGAACCGGTCGAGCGAGAGCGTTTCCTGCATCGCGACCACAGGTTCGCCATAGAGCCGCGCATGGAGCGTGGAGCGGGTGTAGAAGGGCGAATCCTCCCAGGTCCGGCGCACGCGGGCGAGACCGCGGTCGGCACGGGTCACGCGTTCCATCTGCCACCCGGTGTTCGGCAGCGGTGCGATGGGAGGCAGCTCCGCCTCGTGCGGCACGCCCGCTGAATCGAACCGCAAGGCGCTGGCGAAGGTCGAGCCATCACGGCGCTTGCCTTCGTAGAACACCGCCACGTCCTTGCCGAGGTGCGCGCGCGACCAGTGCCACACGCGAAAGCCTTCCTCGAGCGATTCCGAACCGCGATTGGAATCGATGTAGGCGCTGCCCTGCCAGCTGAGCCCGGGCGATTCCATCTCCACCGCAATCCGCGCGCGCGGGGCCAGGCAGTGCCACACGTGCTTGCCCGCAGGATCGAGCGCGAAGGCTTCGGTGTTGAGCATTTCGGGCCAGACCCGGATACGCCCGGCAACACGGCGGCGGAATGGGTTGAGGATCCGCTTGTCGAGTTCCTCGATATCGATGACGAGGCAATCACCGGCCCAGCGCACGCTGCTCGGCCCGATGGCGAACTGGTCCGCCTCGGCATGCACGGCGTGGCTTGGCCGTTCGGTCATCGTCCAGCGGCCGTTCGGGCCATAGAGCGCGACATTGAGCGCGCAGTGATCGAGCGGATTGCCGCGCCCGGACCGCTTGAAATAGGGCGAGAAGACGCTGCCGATGAAGGCGATAACGGTGAGGCCGTGGCGGCCGTCGTCGCTCAGCGCGTCGACATACCACCAGCTGTAGCCACCAGCAGGAACCGGGGTATCGAAGCGCGGATGGGCATCGCTATCGCGGCTGCCCGGCGCGCGGACGAGGCGATCATCCTCGCCCTTGCGCAGGAGCGCCCAGGGATCGGGCGCGGCCGGTGCCGGCGGCAGAGCGCCGTGCATGCGCGCGATCCCCTTCCACAGCGCAGGCCATTGCTCAGCCGTTTCGGGGCCGCCTTCCTTGAACCGCAGCGCACCATCTGCGGGGGTCTCGCCTCGCCACATGGTTCAATCTCCCTTGCCCCATTGGCGGGGCTTGCGAGGGATGATTGACGCATTGCTCCTAAATGTCCAATGTAATTGACATATGAATATGTCCAACCGTCTGGATTTGCCCCAAAGGGCCGGGCTCAAGGAACGCTGGATCGGCTGGCGCAACCGCCTGTTGATGAGCCCGCGGTTCCAGCAGTGGAGCGCGGCATTCCCGCTGACGCGGCCGATCGTGCGGGCGCGGGCGCGCCGGGCGTTCGATCTCGTGGCCGGGTTCGCCTATGCTCAGGTGCTGGCGGCCTGTGTCGAGGGCGGGCTGCTCGACCTGCTGGCGGAAGGTCCGTGCGATACCGCAGCAGCCGCGAACCGCGCGGGGCTTGGACTGGCCGCGACCGAACGGCTGCTGCGCGCCGCCGCATCGCTGGGCATTGCCGAGACGCTGCCCGGCGAGCGCTGGACCCTGGGGATGGACGGCGCGGCGCTGCAGTGCAATCCGGGGGCGCGGGCGATGATCCGGCACCACGCGCTGCTCTATGCCGATCTCGCCGATCCCCTCGCTCTGCTGCGCGCTGACCGCAAGGAACCCACCGCGCTTTCGGATTTCTGGACCTATGCCCGTGCCAGCGCGACCGGCATGGTGCCGCCGGGGCGGCGGGGCGATGCGGACAATGCGCCGGCGGCGACCGCCTATTCGGCGCTCATGGCGGCCTCGCAGGCGATGGTCAGCGAACAGCTGATCGCGGCCTACAAATTCAATCGGCACAAGGCGATGCTGGACGTGGGCGGAGGCACAGGCGCGTTCGTCCGGGCCGTCGGCACGGCAGCGCCCGAGCTGCGACTCGGCCTGTTCGATCTGCCAGATGTGGTGGCGGGCGCGGAGACCACCCTGGGCCGCGACGCCCTGATCGCGCCGCGCCTTTCGCTGCACAACGGCAGTTTCCTGCACGATGCGCTGCCCACCGGCTTCGACCTCGTTACGCTGGTGCGCATTCTCCACGATCACGACGACGAGCCGGCGCTGCGCCTGCTGCGCGCCGTGCGCGCGGCGCTGCCGCCGGGCGGGACGCTGCTGATCGGCGAGCCGATGGCGGGCGCGGCCGGAGGGGCGGCCATGGGCGATGCCTATTTCGGGCTATACCTTTGGGCGATGGGATCAGGCCGCCCGCGCCGACCTGCAGAGCTGGGCGCAATGCTGCGCAGCGCCGGCTTTGCCAGCTGGAAAGAAATCCCCACCCACTTGCCGCTGGTCTGCGGGGCGATTGTCGCCCGCGTCTGAGCCTGGCGCGCCGGTCTCCGGCACCTGTCCCACCAGAACGGATTGTCGGCGATGCTGCACAGCTTGTCGCAGGGGCACTTTGCACAAAAGTGTAGTGCCGAGTTGACACTTTCTAATGACAATGTAAGCTGACACTCGGAAAGCCCCCTAGACCGTACGGCACGCCGTCCGGCCCGGGCTGAGGGGAAAACAGGTCGTGGAAGCATTGGCGCTCATCATGGAGGCACCGGAGCAATTGGCTCTCAGGCCCCTCGCGCTTGATGCGCCGACCGGCTCCGATGTGGTCGTCGAGGTCCGCTGGAGCGGCATCAGCACCGGCACTGAAAAGCTCCTCTGGACCGGCAAAATGCCCATGTTTCCGGGCATGGGATATCCGCTGGTCCCGGGTTACGAATCCGTAGGACGCGTGATCGATGCCGGCCGCGATGCCTGGGCGCGAATCGGTGACTGGGTCTTCGTGCCCGGCGCCAGCTGCTTCCGCGATGCGCGCGGCCTGTTCGGCGGGTCGGCCCGCCGGCTCGTCCTGCCCTCCATCCGCGCATTAACTATCGACGAGTCGCTGCAGGCGGACGGCGTGCTGTTTGCCCTCGCCGCGACGGCGCTTCACGCGCTGGATGGCGGCACCCTGCCCGATCTGATTGTGGGCCACGGCGTGCTCGGCCGCCTGCTCGCCCGCATGACCGTGGCGCTCGGCGCGCAGGCGCCGACCGTATGGGAAACCGATCCGCTGCGCAGGGCCGGTGCGGTCGGCTACACGGTCGTCTCGCCGGACGAGGATTCGCGCCGCGATTACCATTCGATCTGCGATGCCAGCGGCGATTCGAACATTCTCGACACGCTGCTCTCGCGCCTTGCCCGCGGCGGCGAGATCAACCTCGCCGGGTTCTATTCGGACCGGCTGAACTTCGCATTCCCGGTCGCGTTCCGCGCCGAAGCCCGCATCCGCGTCGCGGCTGAATGGAGCCCCGGCGATCTTGACCGGACCCGCGATCTCATTCGCGATGGCCGACTCGATCTTGGCGGCCTCGTCACCGACGTACGGCCCGCGAGCGAGGCGGCGGAGGCCTATCCTGCGGCCTTTACCGACCGCAACTGCCTGAAAATGGTTCTCGATTGGAGCAACTGCGCATGACGACTCTTGAAGCATCGGCTCAGAAAGTCTCCGGGCGCGTCCAGGCGCTGCGCGACGAAGCCGCGATCGAACCCGATGTGATTGTGCCCACCGAAGTGACCAAGGAAACGCAGATCATCGCGATCTACGGCAAGGGTGGCTCGGGCAAGAGCTTTGCGCTCTCCAACCTCAGCTACATGATGGCGCAGCAGGGCAAGCGCGTGCTGCTGATCGGCTGCGATCCCAAGTCCGACACCACTTCGCTGCTCTTCGGCGGCAAGAGCTGCCCGACGATCATCGAGACCTCCTCGGCCAAGAAGCTGGCCGGCGAGGACGTGCGGATCGAGGACGTGTGCTTCCAGCGCGATGGCGTGTTCGCGATGGAACTCGGCGGGCCCGAAGTCGGCCGCGGCTGCGGCGGACGCGGCATTATTCACGGCTTCGAACTGCTGGAAAAGCTGGGCTTCCACGAGTGGGGCTTCGACTACGTGCTGCTCGATTTCCTCGGCGACGTGGTCTGCGGCGGCTTCGGCCTGCCGATCGCGCGCGACATGTGCCAGAAGGTCATCGTCGTCGGCTCGAACGACCTCCAGTCGCTCTATGTCGCCAACAACGTCTGCAAGGCGGTCGAATACTTCCGCTCGATGGGCGGCAATGTCGGCGTCGCCGGCATGATCGTCAACAAGGACGACGGCACGGGCGAGGCCAAGGCCTTTGCCGAGGCGGTCGACATCCCCGTACTCTGCGCGATCCCGGCCGACGAGGATATCCGCCGCAAGTCCGCCAATTACCAGATCATCGGCCGGCCCGACACGCAGTGGGGCAGCCTGTTCGAGGAGCTGGCGGTCAATGTCGCCACGGCCCCGCCGCGCCGCCCCAAGCCGCTCGACCAGGATGGCCTGCTCGGCCTGTTCTCGCCCGAGGACACTGGCGGCAGCGTGACGCTGGTGCCGGCCACCCAGGCCGACATGCGCGGCGGCAGTTTCGAGGCCAAGGCATCGCTGGAGGTCATCTACGATGACATCTGACGCCCGTCCTGCACCAGACCGCATCGACGCCCAACTGGGTGGACCTACGCCGGACGCGCTTGTCCCGGCGGGCGACGCGGGCGGCTGCCATGGCGGCACCGACCGGATGCGCGAGGCGGCCCGCGCCGCCGGCAAGAGCGAAGTGCTCGATCGCTATGCCGCCGACTACCCGGTCGGCCCCCACGATCAGCCGCAATCGATGTGCCCGGCCTTCGGCTCGCTGCGCGTGGGTCTGCGCATGCGGCGCACCGCCAGCGTGCTCTCGGGTTCGGCCTGCTGCGTCTATGGCCTCACCTTCACCTCGCACTTCTACGGTGCGCGGCGCAGTGTCGGCTACGTGCCGTTCAGCTCGGAAACGCTCGTCACCGGCAAGCTGTTCGAGGACATCAAGGAAGCGGTCGAGCAGCTGGCAGACCCGGCGCATTACGACGCGATCGTGGTGACCAACCTGTGCGTGCCCACGGCCAGCGGCGTGCCGCTGCGGCTCCTGGGCAAGGAAGTGAACGGCGTCCGGATCATCGGCATCGATGTCCCCGGGTTCGGCATTCCGACCCATGCCGAAGCCAAGGACGTGCTTGCCGGTGCCATGCTCGCCTATGCCCGCAGCGAGGCTGAAGCTGGCCCGGTAAGCGCCCCCCAGACGCGGCCCGACAAGCCGACCGTCACCCTGCTTGGCGAGATGTTCCCGGTCGATCCGATGGGCATAGCCCAAATGCTCGAGCCGATGGGCCTCGCCGCCGGGCCGGTGGTGCCGACCCGCGAATGGCGCGAACTTTACGCCGCGCTCGATTGCGCCGTGGTCGCTGCGATTCACCCCTTCTACACGGCAAGCGTGCGCGAATTCGAAGCCGCCGGCCGCACCGTCGTCGGCTCGGCACCGGTGGGCCGCGATGGCACCGCCGCCTGGCTCGCTGCCATCGGCGATGCCTGCGGGATCAAGGCCGATCTCGTCGCCGCCGCGCAGAACCGCATCCTGCCCGCGATCAGCGGGGCGCTTGCCGCCCGCCCGATCAAGGGCCGCATCACGGTCTCGGGCTACGAAGGCTCCGAACTCCTCGTCGCGCGCCTCCTCGTCGAAAGCGGCGCGGACGTGCGCTATGTCGGCACCGCCTGCCCGCGCACGGTGTGGTCCGATCCCGACCGCGAATGGCTCCAGGCCCGCGGTGTGAAAGTGCAGTACCGCGCCAGCCTCGAGCAGGACATCGCAGCCGTCGAGGAATTCCGCCCGGATCTCGCCATCGGCACGACACCGGTGGTGCAGCACGCCAAGCAGATGGCAATCCCGGCGCTCTATTTCACCAACCTCATCTCGGCTCGCCCGCTGATGGGCCCGGCCGGTGCCGGCAGCCTTGCCATGGTGGTCAACACCGCCATCGCCGGCAAGGCACGCTTCGACCGGATGTCCGCCTTCTTCGACGGGGTCGGGACCGGACACACCACCGGCGTGTGGGAAGATACCCCGCAGGACCGCCCGAACTTCAAGAAGAAGTACGCCGCGCTCAACGAGGCTGCCCGCAAAGCGGCCGAGGCAGTGGGGTCATGATCATGCTCCTCTCCTACGGCAACCAGCGCCTCGCGGTCACCGTTCAGCCATCGCGCCGGCCGTCCGGCCAGCCGGCAAGCCACCAGCGCGAACAGACGCTCGATCAGGCGCCCGATCAGGCGCCCGACCAACTGTCGGCGCTGCTCTTCGGCCATAGTCTGGGCAAGGCCCTGAGCCAGACCTTCGGAGCGCGCGCATGACCCTGATCATCGATCATGATCGGGCCGGCGGCTATTGGGGCGCGGTCTACGTCTTTACGGCGGTCAAGGGCCTGCAGGTGATCATCGACGGCCCGGTGGGCTGCGAGAACCTGCCCGTCACCTCGGTGCTCCATTACACCGACGGCCTGCCGCCGCACGAGCTGCCGATCGTCGTCACCGGCCTTGGCGAGGAGGAGCTCGGCAAGACCGGCACCGAAGCCGCCATGCGGCGCGCGTGGAAGACGCTCGATCCGGAGCTTCCGGCAGTCGTCGTCACGGGCTCGATCGCGGAGATGATCGGCGGCGGGGTCACCCCCGGCGGCACCAACATCAAGCGCTTCCTGCCGCGCACGATCGACGAGGATCAGTGGCAATCGGCGGACCGCGCCCTTACCTGGCTGTGGACCGAATTCGGCCCCAAGGCGATGCCCGCCCCCAAGGCGCGCAAGGACGGCGAAAAGCCCCGCGTCAACATCATCGGCCCGGCTTACGGCATGTTCAACATGGCCTCGGACCTTGCCGAAGTGCGCCGCCTGATCGAAGGCATCGGCGCCGAGGTGAACATGGTGTTCCCGCTGGGGTGCCACCTCGCCGATATCCGCAGGCTGGCGGATGCCGACGCCAACGTCTGCCTCTACCGCGAGTTCGGGCGGAACCTGTGCGAAGTGCTCGAGCGGCCCTATTTCCAGGCACCGGTCGGTCTCACCTCCACCACCCGCTTCCTTGAGGCGCTCGGCGCTTCGCTCGGCCTTGATCCCGAGCCGTTCATCACGCGCGAGAAGCACACCACGATCAAGCCGCTGTGGGACCTGTGGCGTTCGGTGACGCAGGACTTCTTCGGCACCGCGAGCTTCGGCATCGTGGCGAACGAGACCTATACCCGGGGGATCCGCCACTTCCTTGAAGAGGACATGGGCCTCCCCTGCGCCTTCGCCTTCTCGCGCAGCGCCGGCGTGAAGCCGAAGAACGAGGACGTGCGCGATGCCATCCAGGCCGGCGCACCGATGGTCGTGTTCGGCAGCTACAACGAGCGGATGTACCTCGCCGAATGCGGCGCGCGCAGCATCTACATCCCGGCCAGCTTCCCGGGTGCGGCAATCCGCCGCCACACCGGCACGCCGTTCATGGGCTATTCG
This sequence comes from Novosphingobium fuchskuhlense, assembly GCF_001519075.1. Classification (GTDB taxonomy): domain Bacteria; phylum Pseudomonadota; class Alphaproteobacteria; order Sphingomonadales; family Sphingomonadaceae; genus Novosphingobium; species Novosphingobium fuchskuhlense. Next base: position 1,895,269 of record NZ_KQ954244.1, on the reverse strand, counting down.
GGCGCGACCTACCTCATCCAGGAAGTGTGCAACGCGCTGTTCGATGCGCTGTTCCACATTCTTCCGCTGGCAACCCAGCTCGATGCCGTGCCGGCCACCCCGGCGCGCGCGCACCGCGAACTGCCGTGGAGCGACGAGGCCAAGGCCCGGCTCGACGAACTGGTCGAGGCCCAGCCGGTCCTGATCCGCATCTCATTTGCCAGGCGCCTTCGCGACGCGGCCGAAGCCGCCGCGCGCCGCGAGGGCGAGAGCCTGGTCAGCGCTGACCGGCTGGCCGACGCGCTGCTTGGCAGCGCCGCGCCATGACCGGCGCGCACGAAATGCCCCGCATCCCAGCGGGCACCACCATTCCCTCGGTTTCGGCCGTTGGAATATCGCCGGGGGGCGATCGCCGCCTCTCGCTTTGCACGTCAATACTGGAGATGCAGAAATGAGCGATGATCGCCTTGGGCTCAGGACCTACCTGACCCCCGAAGAAGCCAAGGAATTCCACAAGCTGTTCATGAGCAGCTTCCTCGGCTTCACCGCCGTGGCCGTGGTTGCCCACGCGCTCGTGTGGTCGTGGCGTCCCTGGATTTCGTAAGAAATCCAACGTCACAACTACGCGTTTGGCCATAACGGCCACCCGGCCTTTTTTTGGCCGAACCTGAACGACCGCGCCCAATAGGCGCATTCACAAGGACAGATACCATGTGGAGAGTCTGGCTTATTTTCGATCCGCGCAGGGCCCTCGTGGCACTTGCCGCGTTCCTGTTTGTGCTGGCAATCGTGATTCACTTCATCCTGCTCAGCACGCCTCGCTTCAACTGGCTCGACGGCCCGCACACTGCGGCCCCGGCAGCCGCAGCCGCTGCCGCGGCGACGCCCTGACCACCTGCAAGGCAAGAGGCGGCATCCCACCACGCGTGGACATGCCGCCTCCGGCACTGCCGGGGGGAACCGGTTGATTTTCCATGTACATGTGCCCGCCAGGCTTGGGCGGGGGAGGATAGAGCCATGGCGCTCCTCAGTTTCGAGCGAAAGTATCGCGTGCGCGGAGGCACGTTGATCGGCGGGGACCTTTTCGATTTTTGGGTCGGCCCGTTCTACGTTGGCTTTTTCGGAGTGATCACGGCGATTTTCGCCTCACTCGGAACGGCTCTCATCTTCTACTGCGCCTCGCAAGGCGGCACGTGGAACCCTTGGCTGATCTCGATCGCGCCGCCCGACCTCAAATATGGCCTGGGCCTTGCGCCCTTGCGTGAGGGCGGCTTCTGGCAGGTCATCACAGTCTGCGCGATTGTATCGTTCACATCGTGGGCGCTGCGCGAGGTCGAGATCTGCCGCAAACTCGGCATGGGCTATCATGTGCCCATCGCCTTCGGCTTCGCGATCTTCGCCTACGTTTCGCTGGTGGTGATCCGCCCGGTGTTGCTGGGTGCCTGGCACTTCGGCTTCCCCTACGGCATTTTCAGCCACCTCGACTGGGTGTCGAACACCGGCTACCAGTATCTGCACTTCCACTACAATCCGGCGCACATGCTGGCGGTGAGCTTCTTCTTCACCACCACACTTGCGCTCGCATTGCATGGTGCGCTGGTGCTGTCCGCGGTCAACCCGAAAGAGGGCGAGACCGTGAAGACCCCGGAATATGAAGACACCTTCTTCCGCGATCTGATCGGTTACTCGATCGGCACCCTGGGCATCCACCGCCTGGGCCTGCTGCTGGCGCTCAACGCCGGCTTCTGGAGCGCGATCTGCATCATCATCAGCGGCCCCTTGTGGACCAAGGGCTGGCCTGAATGGTGGAATTGGTGGCTCAACCTGCCGATCTGGTCGTGAAGGAGGACTAAGCCATGGCTACCTACCAGAATATCTTCACCCAGGTTCAACTCACCCATGCCCCGGAAATGGGCATCGAGATGAAGCCCGGCAGTGATCCGCGCGGCACCAATGCCACCCTCGTCCATCTTTTCGGCCGCTTCGGCCAGGCCCAGATCGGCCCGGTCTACCTTGGCTGGACAGGCCTGCTCTCGCTGCTGTGCGGGTTCACGGCATTCGAGATCATCGGTCTCAACATGATGGCCTCCGTCAACTGGAACCCGATCCAGTTCGTGCGCCTGCTGCCCTGGCTCAGCCTTGAGCCGCCGGGGCCGGAATACGGCTTCTCGCCGATCGTGCCGCTGGCCAAGGGCGGCTGGTGGATCCTCGCCGGCATGTTCCTGACCCTCTCGGTGCTGCTGTGGGCGATCCGGACCTACCGCCGGGCCCGCGCACTCGGCATGGGCACCCACGTGTTCTGGGCGTTCATGTCGGCGATCTGGCTGTTCCTCGTGCTCGGCTTCATCCGGCCCGCCTTCATGGGCAGCTGGTCCGAAGCGGTGCCCTTCGGCATCTTCCCGCATCTCGATTGGACCGCCGCATTTTCGATCCGCTATGGCAACCTGTTCTACAACCCGTTCCATGCCCTCTCGATCGCCTTCCTCTATGGCTCGACCCTGCTCTTCGCGATGCACGGCGCAACCATCCTGGCTGTCGGTCGCTATGGCGGCGAGCGTGAAATCGAGCAGATCACCGATCGCGGTACCGCATCGGAGCGCGCGGCACTCTTCTGGCGCTGGACCATGGGCTTCAACGCCACGATGGAATCGATTCACCGCTGGGCGTGGTGGTTCGCCGTGCTGACCACACTGACGGGCGGCATCGGCATCCTCCTCACCGGCACCGTTGTCGACAACTGGTACCTGTGGGCTCAGCAGCACCACTACGCGCCGGCTTACCCCTCCACGGGGGTCGTTGACCCGGCATTGGGGAGCAAGTGACCATGAAACCGAACCTGATGCTGCGCCTCGGCGCGGTCCTCATCGGCGCGGCGCTGCTCAGCGCCTGCCAGGTCGGGACCAAATCCGCCAAGCAATACGGCTATCGCGGCACCGGCATGGATCAGATCACGCTCGCTGCGGCGAGCAAGAAGATCGATCCGATCAATGTCGTGCCGCCGCCGCCCTATGACCCGCCCAAGCCGGGTGGCCGTCCCGCCAAGGAAGCCTACCAGAACGTGCAGGTTCTGGGCGACATCTCGGAAGACGAGTTCAGCTACACGATGGCCGCGATCACGCAGTGGATCGCACCGGAGCAGGGCTGCAACTATTGCCACAACCCGGCCAACATGGCCTCCGACGAGCTCTACACCAAGAAGGTGGCGCGCCGGATGCTGCAGATGACCCGGAAGATCAACACGGGCTGGACAAACCACGTCCACCAGACCGGGGTCACCTGCTACACCTGCCACCGCGGCCAGGCGGTTCCGACCGAGAACTGGGCGCTGCCGGCCAAGGGCAACCCGGATTCGATCCTCGGCAACCTCCACGGCCAGAACAAGCCGATGATCGCCACGGCCTATTCGTCGCTGCCCAACACGGCGTTTGCGAAGTATCTGCTCGACAGCAATTCCTCGCCGATCCGGGTGCAGACGACTTACAGCCACCCTTCGCAGTATCCGGCGACCAAGAACAAGGTCACCACGATGGGCGCCGAGGGCACCTACAGCCTGATGATGCACACCTCGACGGCGCTCGGCGTGAACTGCACGTTCTGCCACAACGCCGGATCGTTCCAGGCCTGGAACATGAGCACCCCCAAGCGTGTGAACGCCTGGTACGGCTATCGCATGGTGCGTGACATCAACGGCGAATACATCGGCTCGCTCGCCAGCGTGTTCCCCAAGCACCGCCTTGGCCCGCAGGGTGATCCGCTGAAGGTCAACTGCACGACCTGCCACCGCGGCATCAACAAGCCCCTGGGCGGCGTCTCGATGGTCAAGGACTACCCGGCCCTGCGCCCGACGGCTCCGATGGTCACCGCGGCCGCTGCTCCGGCAGCGGCCCCGGCCGCCGCGCCGACCAAGATGCCCTGACCCCGGTCAGGCAAACCAACACCCCCGCGCACGCAACCGGCGCGGAATACCTCGCCCCTGCGATCCCCTCGGATCGCGGGGGTTTTCTTTTGAGCCAACTGCAGCCTCGCAAGGATCAGATCAGCATATCGGGATCCGCCGTCGTTGCAGACGGTGATCGGGCAGCTCATAGGCCTTCGATGCGCAGTCTGATCGTCATTGCGGCTCTAACTCTTGCCTCACCGGCAAACGCGGCTGACGCGGCCTTGTGCGCAGGGTTGGAAGGGCTGAGAGCCGAAGCAATCGCGAGCCGAACCCCGCAGCGCGTTGCCGTGGTGAAGATGGAAGAGATGACGTTTGCATGCGGAAAGACCAACAAGACTGCGGCTCAGGCTGATTTTTGCTCTGCTGCCTTGGGAGCCGTTGGCATCGAGTTCACCCACGCATTCCCCTGAGAAGTGCATGACTGCCTGAAGAGCCAGCATATCGCGGTGCAGCTCGTCCTCGTTGACCAGTACACAGGCATCCGGAAGCGAAAGAAGATTTCGCGCCTCTCGGCCAGCTGGAAAGATGGCACACGCATCGATGTTCGATTTGAGCCTGGTGGTGACTATTCAGACCAGCCCGAATTCAAGGACTATTGGGGCGCATACAGGGTCGTCGTCTGGTCGCCATGAGGCGTTGCGGGCATCCACAAATCACTGGCCGAAGGTCGAACGCTGAGATGCGCCCCAAGCGAAATGAAGCCGCTTACGCTGCCTAGTGCCTCTTCCCCCGCCTCAACAGATCCGCCAGATGAACCGGAAACGACGCCGCCAGCGGCATGGCGATCCATGGCCAGCTGGCGCCTACCAGCGCGGCGCGCAGGGCAAGCATCATGCAGGCGCCGGGGAGCAGGAGGAGCGCGACGTCTATGGCCGGGCGGCCTGCGCGCAGCAGGATCAGCGCCTCGATCGCCAGCACGGCGAGCACGAGATCGGCGGCGTGGCCGCTGGCGAACAGGGCGGCGAGATCAGGCATGTCAGCCCGCAAACGGCCCGTTGAGCTGGATCACCTGCCAGTTGAGCGCGCCGGCCACCGAGACCCACGCGAGATAGGGCAGGAGGAGCAGCGCCGCGCTGCGCGAGAAGCGTCCGCAGGCGACGATCAGCACCAGAATCGAGAACCACAGCATCGCCAGCTCGACAAAGGCCCAGTCCGGCCGGCGCAGCTGGAAGAACAGCACCGTCCACATCACGTTGAGCGCGCCGTTGAGGGCGAAGAGGCCGATCAGCGTATCGGCGGAGCGGCTGTCGGGCGCGGCGCGCCAGGCGTTGACGCCCGAAGCGGCGATGAGGGTGAACACGACCGTCCAGATCATGCCGAACGCGGGCGGCGGCGGGTTCCAGCTCGGCAGGCGCAAGGTCTGGTACCAGCCGGTCGTATCGGTCATCGTGCCGCCGACGCCGGCGACCACGATCGCCGCGATCGCGGCAATGGCAATCGGCAGTCCCCAGGGCCGGTTACCCATCGGCCTGTTCCCTCGCGGCTTCCTTCAAGAGTGCGCGGCCCTGAGACCGAGGAGATGCGCGGTATCTTTGAGGAAGATGCGCAAGTGCGCCATCGGATCGGCGCGGACCAGCTTCTTGTTCATATAGGCCTGCCAGGTCAGCCGCTGCACATCGGGATCCGCGCACATCGCCACAAAGCGTTCGCGGCGCTTATCGCTGGAATACCAGAAATACTGCATGATGCCGAGGATCCAGAACACCCGGCCATGTTCCTTGAGGAACGAGCTGCGCGCGGCCCTGAGCGCGGCGGGCTTGCCGCTGAGGAGGAACTGGTGGGCGGCATTGGCCACATGGCGCCCGCAGACCATCGCATAGTAGATCCCCTCGCCCGAGGCCGGCGCGACGACACCGGCAGCATCGCCAGAGACGATGACATCGCGTCCGTTGTCCCAGCGCTTCAGGGGTTTGAGGGGAATGGGGGCGCCCTCGCTGCGCACCGTTTCGCACGTATCGAGGCCCATTTCCTGGCGCATCGTGGCGACCGAGCCGCGCAGCGAAAAGCCCTTGTTGGCGCTGCCGACGCCGATGCTGGCGGTCTCGCCGTGCGGGAAGACCCAGCCATAGAAATCGGGCGAGACCCGGCCCTGGTAGATCACGTCGCAGCGCGAGGGATCATAGCCCCGGTCGTTGGCGGGCGGCGACTTGATGATTTCATGATAGGCGAAGACGCACTTCACGTTCTCGCTGCCGGGGAGGCTATCGCGCGCGACGCCCGAGCGGGCGCCATCCGCGCCGACCACCAGGCGGGCGCGCACGCGCAGGTCCGGCCCGGTGCGGCTTTCGCGGTAGACGACGACCGCGCCTTCCGCCCCGTCGCGCTCGATGCGTTCGAAGGTGCCGGTGCGGCGCTCGGCCCCCAGCTGCGCCGCGCGGTTCCGCAGCCATTCGTCGAAGACATCGCGGTCGACCATGCCCACATAGCCGATCTCGCCCACCGGCATGTCGACCGCCCGGTCGGACGGCGCAACCATGCGCGCGGACCGGGCGCGGGCGACCAGCAGGCTGTCAGGGATCGCAAACTCGTCCATCAGGCGCGGCGGCACGGCACCGCCGCAGGGCTTGATGCGGCCCGCGCGGTCGAGCAGCAGGACGCGGTGCCCGAGGCGGGCAAGATCGGTTGCGGCAGTGGCACCGGAGGGCCCGCCGCCCACCACGACGACGTCGAATTCAATCCCGCTCATGCTTCCGCCTCCCGCAAGTTAACCCTTGCACCCTGCCCTGCAAGGCGCGCTGCCATCACCGCTGCGGCCATGAACAGCAGGGCCTCGAACGTGAAAATCGTCTGGAAGGCGCGGCCATCGCTTGTCGCGTGGCGCGCGAGATCGACACCAACGGCGCCCATGAGGCCGCCGAGCCCGAATGCGATGCCTTGCGCCGCGCCCCAAATGCCCATGCGCAGCCCGGTATCCGCCCGCTTGCCCTCACCCGCAAGGCTCATCATCGCGCCGATGGCGGAGACCGCAAACACGCCGTTGGCAAAGCCGAGCGCGCCGATATTGGCGGCGAGCGGCCAGCCGGGGCCAGCGCCCGCGCCGACCGCGAGGCCGGCAAGTGCGAGCGCCGAGCCGATACAGCCCGCCGCGATCCAGCCACGCAGCTCTCCGGCGGCGCGGCCCGCAAAGGCGCTGCCGCCGATACCCGCGACGATCATGCCCAGCAAGACGCCGCTATGCTGCACGGCGGAAAGCGAGGTGGACTGCGCGGGGCTCATCCGGAAGACGATTCCGGCGAAGGGTTCAAGGATCAGATCCTGCATCGAATAAGCGAGCATCGAGAGGAAGACGAAGACCGTGAAGCGGCGCGCTGCCGGTTCGGCAAACACCGTGCGCAGGGCTTCGCCGAGGCTGGCCTCGTGCCCCGGTTCCGGTGCGGCGAAGGCGGCGCCGCGCTCCAGCCGGAAGGTGGCGAGCAGGGTGAGGACGAGCGCGCCGAGCGCGATGCCGCCCGACACCTTGGCAAGCTGCGCCCAGGAAAACGGTTCGAGCAGCGCGCCGGCCGTTCCTGCCGAAATCACGATTCCCATGACCATCATGATCCAGGTGACGGCAGCCGCGGCGGCGCGGCGCTGCGGCGCGACACCGGCGGCCAGCAGTGCGAGGAGCGACGTGCCGGCCGCGCCCACGCCCGCGCCGATCAGGATGAAACCCGCTAGCAGCAGCGCGTTGGCGGGAAGCGGAGCGAGCGGCAGGGCAAGGACGGCCAGCATCGCGCCGAGGCCGAGCACAGCCACCCCGCCGATGATCCAGGGCGTACGGGCGCGGCCGCGATCAGAGCCATGCCCCCAGACCGGCCGCGCGAGCTGCACGGCATAATGCAGCGCGACAAGGCCGGCGGGAACGGCCGCGGCCATCCCGTATTCGACCACCATGACACGGTTGAGCAGCGACGTGGCCAGCATGACCACCGCGCCGATAGCTGCCTGCACAAGGCCGAGGCGGACAATCGAAAACCAGCCGAAGCCGGATGACGTGCTCAGGGGCCCCATCACCAGTGCCCGCCGAGGCCGCCGGCCGCAGCCAGCATACCCAGCACATAGAGGCTGACGCCGCTCGCCCCGTACCACGGCGCGCGGCCGGCCGGGTCTGCAAGCAGTTTGGGCATGAGCGCGAACTGGGCGGCGAGGACGAACGCGACGATCCCGGCGGAGAGCAGGAGGCCTTGCTGGACGAGGTAGATCGCGACGATGACCTGGGCGAGCGCCATGACGGCGCAGGCAAAGAGCGCGGCGCCCCGCACGCCAAGCACGACGGGCAGGGAACGCACGCCGGTCTGCCGGTCACCCTCTACCGCCTTGAAATCGTTGAGCGTCATGATGCCGTGCGCGCCGAGGCTGTAGAGAACAAGAACGATGAGGACCGGGATTGACGGCAGGGTGCTGGTCATCACGGCGGCACCTGTGAACCAGCTCAGGCCTTCATAGGTCAGGCCGACAAGCATCGGCCCCCACCAGCCGCTGGCCTTGAGGCGGAAGGGCGGCGCGCTGTAGGCCCAGGCAGCCGCGAGGCCGACAAGGGTGGCGACCATGACCCAGAGCCCGAGCGCCGCGCCCACTGCGAACGAGAGGAGCGAGCCCGCGCAGGCGATCCACAGCCCCCAGCGCCCCGGGATGCGGCCCGAAGGGATCGGGCGGTTCGGCTCGTTGATGGCATCGACGTGGCGATCGAACCAGTCGTTGATCGCCTGGCTGTTGCCGCAGACGAGCGGACCCGCGAGCAGGCCGCCGAAGATGATGGGAACCCAGTGGCCGGAGGCCGGCTGTCCCGAGGAGACCACACCGCACAGAAAGGCCCAGATGGGCGGGAACCAGGTGATCGGCTTGAGAAGCTCCAGCACATCGCGCGGGGCGGGACGGCGAACCGTGAGAGCCATCGTACGGGCCGAAGTGGCAGGCTGCGTCATACCTTGCAAGGGTATGGTTGACACCCACAAGTGTCAATTGATTCTTACACTTGCGAGATTTTCGCTATTCGCTCTCGCCCACGAGGTTGCCGAGCCCGTAGCGGTGCAGCTTGGAATAGAGGCTCTGCCGGCTGAGGCCGAGGATTTCCGCCGCCGAGGCGCGGTTGTCCGACGTGTAGGCAAGTGCCGCCTCGATGCAGAGGCGCTCGATGAGGTCGGTGCTCTCGCGCACGATTTCCTTGAGGCTGGCGCGGCCGACGAGTTCGGTCAGCTGTTCGACCGAGCGCGGGAGATCAAGCGGCGTGGGCGGCAGATCGCGAAGCCGGCGACCGATCTCGCGGATTGCAAAGCCATAGCAAGGGGAATCGCCGGATGTGCGCACAGCGGAAAGCTCCACCGGCTCTTCCAGTTCGGAATCGCGGGCACGAACCACGGTGCTGACATTGCGGGCAAGCCCGTACTTGGTGAGCTGGCCTTCGATGAGATCGAGATCGATTCCAGGCCGGCCGACGAATTCGCCGAGCGGGCGGCCCCGGATCTGATCGAGCGAGGCGGCGCGGGCGAGTTCGAGGAAGGCGATATTGGCCGCGATGATCCGCATGTTCGAATTGGCGACGACGAAGGCATCAGGCATGCGCTCGACGATATCGAGCAGTGTGGCCGCGCCTTCGGTGGTGCGTTCGGTGGCACTGCTCAGCCGGACGAGCAGATAACGCCCGCCGAGCTGTCGGAAGCCGGTGGCCGAAATGGTGAGCTGCTGGCGCGCCCGCTCCAGTTCGACGAGGAGCGGCGAAACTTCGGACGTTGTCAGCACCGCGCCGAGATAGGCGATCAGGGCATCGCGCGAGCTGCGCGCGACAAGGCCCGAGAGCTTGCCGCCAACGAGGCTGCCGGGCCGCGCGTCGAGCATCGTGTGGGCCGCCGGGTTGGCTTCCTGGATACGCTGGCTGTCCGCCTCGACCAGCAGCACCGGCTCGGTGGAAAGATCGAACAGCAGGCGATACCGTGTCTCGATCTGGCGCAGCCGCATGTAGTCGCGCTCAAGCGATTGCTGGGCCTGCAGCAGGCGCTGCTGCAACACCACGGCATTTCGCATGTCACGCCCGACAGCAATCAGGCGCTTGCCGCCGCCGAGGCTGACGATGAGGTAGCGGACCGGAATATCGCCGGCCGGGCTGGTGTGATTGATCTGGCGCCAGCGATTGCCGGCACTGCCGGGCAGAAGGGCCAGCATATCCTTGATCTTGCCGCGGCTTTCAACGGTGACCGTGGCATTGAAATGCTGGCCGATCCAGCTGTCGCAGCCGGGGAAATCCTGCCGGCTGGCGGCCACATCGAGGATGTGGCCATCCGGATCGAGCGACAGCGTGATGTCGCCCGCCGCCAGCACGAGACGCAAGGCATCGTCGGGACCAATCCCGTCGAAAGCCGGCGAGAGGGAAAAGGCCGGGTTATCCGCGATGGCGCGTTCGGGTTCTATCACGATTGCAACCGGCCCTAGCCGGCATTCACGATCCGGTGCGTGGCCGCGCCGACCAGACGGTTGGCGAGAGCGAGCGCTCCGGGTGCATCAACCGCCGAGCCATCGGCGCCGGCTTCAAGAGCCATTACCGGATTGGCATTCACTGCATGTCCTCCCACCAGAATGCTGACATCTTGGCACATGGACACGCTGCGGATCGCCTTGATCGTTCTTGAGAGGGAATCGGTAGTAATTTCGCAAGATACGGTCAAGCCGACCAGATCGTAGGATTTGTTGGCAACTTTCGCGACGAGCTGGCGCATGTCTGGCGCGACCAGCACCTCGCTGTCCCACGCCGCGCGGACGAACACTTCGTGTACCATTGTGGCACCGAAGCTGTGCTGTTCCCCGGGCATGGGCGAGAACAGCGCACGGCGCGGCGCGCTGATCGGACCGGTGATGATCGGACTGCCCCAGGCAATCTCGCGCATCACTTCCTGAAGACGCCACAGGCCGATGGTGACATCGAGAAAGTCGCACAGGTCCTCTTCCCACAGCACGCCGAGGCGGCGCGCGGCGGGCGCGAGGAGATCGACGAAGATGGCCTCGATGCCAATGCCGCGGGCGACGTACTCTTCCACATGGACGAGGAGTTCATCGGCCTGCAGGGTGAGCGGCAACGGCGAGAAGCGCGCGACATCCTCAGGCGTGATGACACCGCCGCCAATCCCGGGCGCACGGCCGGGACGCATGCGATGCGCCACCAGGAGCTGGGGGATGATCTCGCCTTCGATCAGCGTGCTGATGGCAGAATTGGAACCGCTGCGCTGGCGCCGCGTGCTGCTGCCGCCCCGACCGTTGCCGGAACTGCTGCTCTTGCGCCGGCTGCTTGCCGGAACGCCCGAATGATCGTCGTGCTGGCTCGCAGGATCCGCCTTGCGGGCCCCCTGGCCACCCTTGCCTATCGCCAAGTCCATGCCAGACTCTCCCGTCTGCCGCGACGACATGGCCGCGTGGGGATAGTGGTTAAAGACACTCCGACTCTTTCCCGTGACCAAGACGTACGCCCATTCCGGGACCATGGCAAACCCAATCATGTCAATTTTTCTTGTCGTCCAATTTTATTGACAGTCCGTTCGAACGAGTCGTAAGTTGCTCGTTGCGAAGAGGATGGGACGCACGAAATGTCGGAAGCTCGTACGGCAGCGCTGCGCGGATTCAGGTCCGGAACGGATCACCGCCAGAATGCTCGCGGACTGGCCCGGCAGGCCCGCCCGCTCTACACACCTGAAGAGAAGCAGCGACGCGACACCACGTCGTGGACCTTGGTCCAGGGCCTTCTCGCGCCGTTCCAGTTCCTCGTGTTTCTCGTCAGCCTGGTCCTGGTGGTGCGCTGCCTGCTGACCGGCGAGGGGGCATTTGCCGCAGACCTTTCGGTGATCGCCAAGACGCTCACGCTCTACACCATCATGGTGACCGGCTCGATCTGGGAAAAGGTCGTGTTCGGCAAATGGCTCTTCGCCCCGGCGTTCTTCTGGGAAGACGTCGTCTCGATGCTCGTGATCGCGCTGCACACGACCTACCTCGTGATGCTGCTGGGCAAGGTCGGCACGCTCGAGGCGCGGCTCACCGTCGCGCTCGCCGCATACCTCACTTATGTGGTCAACGCCGCGCAGTTCCTGCTGAAGCTGCGCGCGGCGCGGCTCCAGGCGACGGGAGCAGCGGCATGAGCCCGGCCCAGGCATCCGCCCTCGCGGCAAGCCCGCGCGACGGCACGCTCGAAGTCTTGCGCGAACGCGGCCAGCGCGAGGTGTTCTGCGGGCTGACCGGCATCGTCTGGCTCCACCGCAAGATGCAGGACGCGTTCTTCCTCGTTGTCGGATCGCGCACCTGCGCCCACCTGCTGCAATCGGCGGCGGGCGTGATGATCTTCGCCGAGCCGCGCTTTGCCACCGCGATCATCGAGGAGCGCGATCTGGCAGGCATGGCCGATTGCCACGCCGAGCTCGACCGTGTGGTCGACCGCCTGCTGGCACGTCGCCCGGAAATCCGCACGCTGTTTCTGGTGGGTTCGTGCCCTTCGGAAGTGATCAAGCTCGATCTTGGCAATGCCGCCCAGCGCATCGGCGCGCGGCATCTGCGCAGCGAAACCGGAGAGGGCGTGCGCATCCTCGCCTACTCGGGCAGCGGCATCGAGACGACCTTTACCGAGGGCGAGGACGCCTGCCTGACCACGCTGGTGCCGGAAATGCCGGCGGAAGCGGCGGATGCCGCCCCTTCGCTGGTGATGGTGGGGGCGCTGCCCGATATCGTCGAAGACCAGTTCCTGCGCCTGTTCGGCGAGTTGGGCATCGCAAGTGTCGGCGTGCTGCCCGCACGCCGCGCCGGCGCCCTTCCGCCGGTCGGCCCGAACACGCGCTACATCCTGGCGCAACCGTTCCTTGGTGAGACAGCCCGCGCGCTGGAAGACCGTGGCGCGGTGCGCATCGACGCCCCCTTCCCCTTTGGCGCGGACGGCACAGCGGCCTGGCTCGCTGCTGCTGCTGCTGCATTCCGCATCGACGAGATGCATGTGAACCGCGTGATCGCCCCGGGCCGGGAACGGGCCAAGCGCGCGCTGGAGCGCTACAAGCCGGCGCTGGAAGGCAAGCGCATCACCTTCCTGCCGGACTCGCAGCTGGAAATCCCGCTCGCCCGCTTCCTCGCCACCGAACTGGGCATGGTGCCGGTCGAAGTCGGCACGCCCTATCTTCACCGCGCCCATCTGGCCGCCGATCTGGCCCGCCTGCCCGCCGCAACGCGGATCAGCGAAGGGCAGGACGTGGAGCGTCAGCTGGACCGCGTACGTGCCGACCGGCCGGACCTCACCGTATGCGGGCTTGGCCTCGCCAATCCGCTGGAGGCCGAAGGCCTTGCCACCAAGTGGTCGATCGAGCTGGTGTTCTCGCCGGTTCACGGCTTCGACCAGGCGGGTGACCTCGCCGAACTGTTCGCCCGGCCCCTGCGCCGCCGCGATGTGCTGAGGATCTAGCCCCATGCAGCTTGCCGTCTGGACCTATGAAGGACCGCCGCATGTCGGCGCCATGCGGGTTGCGACGGCGATGCGCGGGGTGCACTATCTGCTGCACGCGCCGCAGGGCGATACTTACGCCGATTTGCTGTTCACGATGATCGAACGGCGCAGCGCGCGCCCGCCCGTGACCTACACCACGTTCCAGGCGCGCGATCTGGGCAAGGACACCGCCAGCCTGTTCCAGAACGCCGCGCGCGATGCGGTGGAGCGGTTCAAGCCGCAGGCGCTGCTGGTAGGCGCTTCGTGCACCGCCGAGCTGATTCAGGATGATCCCGCCGGCCTTGCCGACAACATGGGCCTGCCCTGCCCGGTGATCCCGCTCGAACTCCCAAGCTATCAGCGCAAGGAGAACTGGGGCGCGGCGGAAACCTTCTACCAGATCGTGCGCCACCTGGCGGATACCTCGGTACGGCCCGCCCCGCGCGAAGGCCGCCGCCCGCGGGTCAACCTGCTCGGCCCCGCCGCGCTCGGCTTCCGCCACCGCGATGATGTGCGCGAGGTCCGCCGCATTCTCGATCTGCTCGGCATCGACGTCCATCTCGTCGCGCCGCTGGGCGCATCGCCGGACGATATCCGCACCATCGGCGCGGCAGACTTCAACATCGTCCTCTATCCCGAGATCGGCGACGAAGCCGCGCGCTGGCTCGACAAGACGTTCGCCCAACCGGCCATCCGCACCGTGCCAATCGGCGTGGGCGCGACGCGCGCCTTCATCGCCGAAGTGGCCGCACTGGCCGGGGTCGATCCGGCTCTGGCACTCGATGATCCCTCCTCGCGCATGCCGTGGTGGAGCCGGTCGGTCGACTCCACCTACCTCACGGGCAAGCGCGTCTTCATTTTCGGCGATGCGACCCATGCCGTTGCCGCCGCGCGCATCGCGAGCGAGGAGCTTGGCTTCACCGTCTGCGGCCTTGGCTGCTACAACCGCGAATTTGCCCGCGATATCCGGGGTGCCGCCAAGGAATACGGCCTCGAACCGCTGATCACCGACGATCACCTGACCGTTGAGGAAGCCATCGCCGCCGCCGCGCCCGAACTGGTACTGGGCACGCAGATGGAGCGCCATATTGCCAAGCGGCTGGGCGTGCCGTGCGCGGTGATCTCAGCGCCGGTCCACGTGCAGGATTTCCCCGCGCGCTTCAGCCCGCAGATGGGCTTCGAAGGCGCGAACGTGATCTTCGACACTTGGGTGCACCCGTTGGTGATGGGGCTGGAAGAGCACCTGCTCACCATGTTCCGCGACGATTTCGAGTTCAGCGACGCGGCGGGCCCTTCGCACCTGCATGGCTCCGCGCCCTCGCACAGCAAGGCCGAACCGGTGCTGGCGCCGGCGGGCGACATTCTGGTGCGCGAGGACGCCGCACCCGTCGCGGCAGCAGACGGCACGCTCGGCTGGACCAACGAGGCCGAGCGAGAGCTGCGCAAGATCCCGTTCTTCGTGCGCGGCAAGGCCAAGCGCAACACCGAGAAGTACGCGAATGAAATGGGGCTGCCGGCTATCACGCTCGACACGCTCTACGAGGCCAAAGCCCACTATGCGCGGTAAAGCCCCCATCATCACCCCGGACACGCCGGTGCGGGTTGTCGTCATCACGCTCGACAATCACCTTTCCGGTGCATTCCAGCGCGCGCAGGGCCACTTCGCCCGCGCCGGTACGGGCGTGACGATCGGCTTCCACGCGGCGGCCGACTGGGAAGAAAAGCCCGGCTCGCTTGACGCCGCGCGTGAGGACATTGCCCGGGCCGACATCATCCTGTGCACGATGCTGTTCCTCGAGGACCATATCCGCGCGGTGATGCCGGCGCTGGAAGCCCGCCGCGAGGATTGCGACGCGATCGTCGGCCTCATGTCGGCCGGCGAAGTGGTCAAACTCACCCGCATGGGTGACTACCGCATGGACAAGCCCGCGACGGGCATGATGGGCCTGCTCAAGAAGCTGCGCGGATCGGGCAAGCCGGGGGCAAGCTCGGGCAAGGGCCAGATGGCCATGCTGCGCCGCCTTCCCAAGTTGCTGCGTTTCGTGCCCGGCACCGCGCAGGATGTGCGCGCCTATTTCCTGACGCTGCAATACTGGCTGGCGGGCAGCGACGACAACGTGGTGGACATGATCCGCGCGCTGATCGACCGCTATGCCACCGGCGACCGCGCAGGGCTTCGCGGCGCGATGAAGGCCGAGGCGCCGCGCGAATATCCCGAAGTCGGGGTTTATCACCCGGCAATGACACCGCGCATGGCGACAAGCGCGGCAGCCCTGCCCGCCAGCGCGCGTGTCGGCAAGCGCGGCACGGTTGGTCTGCTGATGCTGCGCTCCTACGTCCTCGCCAAGGATGCGCGCCATTATGACGGCGTGATCGCGGCGATGGAGGCACGTGGCCTCCGCGTGATCCCGGCCTTTGCCGGCGGGCTCGACGGGCGCCCGGCGATCGAGGCGCTGTTCATGAAGGACGGCAAGGCGATCGTCGATGCGGTGGTGAACCTGACGGGGTTCAGCCTTGTCGGCGGCCCTGCCTACAACGATACGGCGGCGGCCGAGGCGATCCTCGCCAAGCTGGACCGGCCCTATATCGCCGCGCATCCGGTCGAGTTCCAGACCCTGCAGGCCTGGGGCGCGAACCCTCAGGGGCTGCTGCCCTTGGAATCGACGATGATGATCGCGATCCCCGAGCTTGACGGCGCGATCCAGCCAATGGTGTTCGGCGGCCGCGCGGACGGCAGCGGCGAGGCCTGCACCGGCTGCGCCAACGGCTGCACCTTCGCAGGCTCCGGCACCGCCGGTGTCCGCCAGATGGAAAGCTGCGCCGAACGTGCCGAGGCGCTTGCCGCGCGCGTGGTCAAGCAAATCGATCTGGCCCGCGCGGCGGCAGCGGAGCGGCGGGTTGCCGTGGTGCTGTTCAATTTCCCGCCCAATGCGGGCGCAGCGGGCACGGCGCAGTTCCTCAGCGTGTTCGAATCGCTCCACAACACGCTCGTGCGGCTGGCGGCTGAAGGCTATTCGGTCGAAGTGCCGGAAAGCGTCGATGCGCTGCGCAATGCGATCCTGATCGGCAATTCGGCGCGCTATGGCACCGAGGCCAATGTCCACACGCGGATCATGGCCGATACCATCGTGTCGCGCGAAACCTGGCTCAAGGACATCGAGGCCTCTTGGGGTCCGGCGCCCGGCAAGCTGCAGTCTGACGGCAGCGCGGTGCAGGTACTTGGCGCGCAGTTCGGCAATGTCTTCGTCGGCATCCAGCCCGCGATCGGCATCGAAGGCGATCCAATGCGCTTGCTGTTCGAGGGCCGCTTTGCCCCGAGCCACGCGTTCGCCGCATTCTACCGCTGGCTGCGCGAGGATTTCCAGGCCCACGCCGTGCTCCACTTCGGCACCCATGGCAGCCTTGAATTCATGCCCGGCAAGCAGACCGGCCTCACCGCGCAGTGCTGGCCGGACCGGATGATCGGCGATCTGCCGAATGTCTATCTCTACGCCGCCAACAACCCTTCGGAAGGCGTGCTCGCCAAGCGCCGTTCAGGCGCGACGCTGGTGAGCTACCTCACCCCAGCGCTTACCCGCTCGGGCGTCTACAAGGGCCTTGCCGATCTCAAGGCCTCGGTCGAGCGTTGGCGCTCGCTGCCCCCGGGCGACGAGCAGGCCGCGCTGCTGGCCGAACTGATCGCCGAGCAGGCCGAAGCCCTCGACCTCGATGGCACCGACGTGCCGGCACTCGCCGCGCGGCTCTACGAGATCGAGCGCGAACTCATTCCGCAGGGGTTGCATGTGGCCGGGCAGGCCGCGAGCCGCGAGGAGCGCATCGACATGGTCCGCGCCAGCGCCGAAGCACGCGGCGAGCCGCTGGCGGCACACACGGCCGAGCTGCTGGTCGATGGCCGGATCAAGCTCGATACGCCGCTGCTGAAGGACATGGGCGCGCTGAACGCGGCGCTATCCACCAATCACGAACTGGACGGCATCGTTCGCGCGCTGGCCGGACGGTTTGTGCGTCCCGTCTCCGGCGGTGACGTGCTGCGTGCGCCGGAAATCCTGCCGACCGGGCGCAATATCCACGGCTTCGATCCGTTCCGCCTGCCCAGCACCTTCGCGGTGAAGGACGGGGCGGAGCAGGCGCGCAAGCTGATCGAGCGCAGCCTTGCCGACAGCGGCCACCTGCCGCAGACCGTGGCGATGGTGCTGTGGGGCACCGACAACCTCAAGAGCGAAGGCGCCCAGATCGCGCAGGTCCTCGCGCTGATCGGGGCGCGTCCTCGCTTTGATAGCTACAGCCGCCTTGCCGGTGCCGAACTCATCCCGCTGGAAGAGCTGGGCCGCCCGCGGATCGACGTGATCGCGACGCTTTCGGGCGTGTTCCGCGACCTGCTGCCGCTGCAAACACGGATGCTCGCTGAAGCCGCGCTGCTGGCGGCGAGCGCGGACGAACCGCTGGAGATGAACTTCGTGCGGGCCCACGCCATCGCGCACCAGAACGAGCATGCGTGCGATTTCGAGACGGCGGCGCTGCGCGTCTT
This sequence comes from Novosphingobium fuchskuhlense, assembly GCF_001519075.1. Taxonomy (GTDB): domain Bacteria; phylum Pseudomonadota; class Alphaproteobacteria; order Sphingomonadales; family Sphingomonadaceae; genus Novosphingobium; species Novosphingobium fuchskuhlense. The sequence goes on along the minus strand of NZ_KQ954244.1, from coordinate 1,877,404 downwards.
CTCGAACGCGCAAGGGGCTTATGGCGCGCAGGTCAATCTGATGATCGACAACGGCGCCTGGACCGATCCCGATGAACTGGCTGACAGCTTCGAACGCCAGAAGGGCTACGCCTACGGCGTCAAGGGTGTGCCGATCCGGCAGGCCGCGATCCTCGCCTCGGCGCTCAAGACCGTCGACTGCGCCTACCAGAACCTCGAAAGCGTCGAACTCGGGGTGACCTCGATCGACCAGTATGTCGATGCGCTGGGCGGGATCAGCCGCGCGGTGACGCGGGCCAAGGGCGGCGAGGCCGCGCCGGTCTACATCGGCGACCAGACGCAAGGATCGGGCAAGGTCCGCAGCCTGCAGGAGCAGGTCGCGCTCGAAACCCGCACCCGCATCCTCAATCCGGTGTGGACCGAAAGCCTGCTGCGCCACGGCTATGAAGGCGTGCGCGCGATCGAGGGCCATGTCACGACGACGATGGGCTGGTCGGCCACCACCGGCGAAGTCGATCCCTGGGTCTACCAGCGCATCAGCGAAACCTACGTGCTCGACGCTGCCATGCGCGAGCGCCTGGCAGCCCTCAATCCGCGCGCTTCGGCCCGCGTCGCAAACCGCCTTCTCGAAGCGGTCGACCGCAAGTTCTGGTCGCCCGACGAAGCCACTCTCGCAGCCCTCCACGCCGCCAGCGATGAACTCGAGGACCGCCTCGAAGGCGTGCTCCCCGCGGGCGTCGAAGCCGTCGCGGCATAAAGGAAACCACCCATGGCGCTACTCGATCCCCCTACCCGCAAGCCAGACGGCGACGGGTCCCTGCAGGTCCGGCTCGATCCCGCCGACCGCATCGGCAACGCCAAGGTCTTTGCCGTATACGGCAAGGGCGGCATCGGCAAGTCGACCACCTCGTCGAACCTCTCCGCCGCGTTCTCGATGCTGGGCCACCGCGTGCTGCAGATCGGCTGCGATCCCAAGCACGATTCCACCTTCACCCTCACCAAGAAGCTGATGCCGACGGTGATCGACGTCCTCGAAACCGTGGAATTCCATGCCGAGGAACTGCGGCCCGAGGACTACATGTTCGAAGGCTTCAACGGGGTGATGTGCGTCGAAGCCGGCGGCCCGCCGGCGGGCACCGGCTGCGGCGGCTACGTCGTGGGCCAGACGGTCAAGCTCCTCAAGCAGCACCATCTGCTGGAAGACACCGACGTGGTGATCTTCGACGTGCTGGGCGACGTGGTCTGCGGCGGCTTTGCCGCCCCGCTCCAGCATGCCGAGCGCGCGATCATCGTGACCGCCAACGATTTCGACAGCATCTTCGCGATGAACCGCATTGTCGCGGCCATCAATGCCAAGTCGAAGAACTACGACGTGCGCCTTGCCGGCATCGTCGCCAACCGTTCGGCCGGCACCGACGAGATCGACCGCTTCAACAGCGCGATCGGCCTGCGTCGGCTCGCCCACTTCAAGGATCTCGACGAGATCCGCCGCTCGCGCCTCAAGAAGTGCACGCTCTTCGAAATGCCCGACAGCCCCGAAGTGATCAAGGCACGCGAGGAATATCTGAACCTTGCCCGCACGCTCTGGGCCGGGGCGCCCGCGCTCGAAGCGCAGGCGATGAAGGACCGCGATATCTTCGATTTCCTGGGGTTTGAATGATGGCAACGCGCGCATCTTCCGGCTTTGACAGCCAGGTTTCCCGGCACGGCTCGCGCTTCGAAGCCCAGCGCGACAAGCTGACGACCTATTTCGACAGCACGGCCCGCAAGGCGTGGATCGACCTCACGTCGGACACCAAGGTCAGCGGCATCCGCGCAACGGTGCGCGCCGGGCGCGATGCGATGCGCGACGTCCTGCTGGGCTGGCTGCCGCGCGACCTTCGCCGCTGCCGCGTGCTCGATGCCGGCTGCGGCACGGGCGCGCTCAGCGTGCTGGCGGCGCGGCGCGGGGCCGAAGTGGTCGGCGTCGATGTTGCCGGCGGACTCGTGGCCATCGCGCACGAACGCTGCCCCTCGTTCCTCGGCCACGGCCGCATCCACTGGCGTGTGGGCGACATGCTCGATCCGGCGCATGGCCGCTTCGATCACGTCGTCGCGATGGATTCGCTGATCCATTACCGCCCTGAGGACATTGTCGCGACGCTGGTCTCGCTCGCCGAGCGCTGCGACGGCTCGATCGTTTTCACTCATGCGCCATCGACGCCGATGCTGCGCGCGATGCACACGATGGGCCTGCTGTTCCCGCGCAGCGACCGCGCGCCCGCGATCGTCCCGGTGCGCGATGCCGACCTCGTCGCGATGATCGAGAAAGCCCTGCCTGGCTGGCATATCGGTCGCAGCCAGCGGATCGGCACGGGCTTCTACATTTCCAATGCCCTCGAACTGGTGCGCGACTGACGATGACCGGAACCCCCGCCTTGGCCGAAACTGCCCCGCAGACCCGCCTTTCGCGGATGGCGGGCCAGTGGACGCGTGTGGCGGTGAGCTGGCTGCCGTTTGCCGATGCCGCCAGTGCCGAACTGCCCCTCCCCCGCCTGCTGCGCCTCGCGCTGTTTCAGGTGAGCGTGGGCATGGCGACGGTTCTCCTGAACGGCACGCTCAACCGCGTGATGATCGTGGAACTGCATACCCCGGCCTGGCTGGTTTCGCTGCTGATCGCGATGCCGCTGCTGTTCGCCCCCTTGCGCGCGCTGATCGGGCACAAGTCCGATACCCACCGCTCAGTGCTGGGCTGGCGGCGCGTGCCCTACATCTGGTTCGGCACGCTGATGCAGTGGGGCGGCCTCGCGATCATGCCTTTCGCGCTGCTGCTGATGAGCGAGCAGCGCACGTTCTACACCGGCCTCGGCGGCGGGGCGCTGGCGTTCCTGCTGACGGGCGCGGGACTCCACGTGACGCAGACGGCGGGCCTTGCGCTCGCGACGGACCTTGCCCGCGAGGACAAGCGCCCGCGCGCGGTGGCGCTGCTCTATGTGATGCTGCTGGTGGGCATGATGGTTTCGGCCTTCGTCATCGGCGGACTGCTGGTGCCCTTCAGCCCGACGCGGCTGGTGCAGGTGATCCAGGGCGCGGCGGTCGTCACGCTCGTTCTCAACCTGACCGCGCTGTGGAAGCAGGAGGGCCGCAATCCCGGCAAGACCGCCAAGGATCGCGAGACGCCGGAATTCGGCGATGTCTGGCGCGAATTCGTGGCGAAGCCCAACACCGTGCGCCTGCTCTCCGCCATCGGCCTCGGCGCGGCGGCCTTTGCGATGCAGGACGCGCTGCTCGAGCCTTATGGCGCGGAGTTGCTGGGCCTGGCGGTCGGGTCGACCACCATGCTGACAGGCTCGTGGGCGCTCGGCGCCATCGCCGGCTTCTCGCTTTCGACGCGTGTTCTGGAGCGCGGGTTCGATCCGCTGCGCCTCGCCGGTGCTGGCATGGTCGGCGGGATCTGCGCGTTCATTCTCGTGCTCCTCGCCGCGCCGCTCGCCTCCCCCATGCTGCTCACGATGGGCGCGGGCGCGATCGGGTTCGGGATCGGGCTGTTTTCGGTCGGCACGCTGATCGCGGCGATGTCGCTGGCGCAGCGCGGCGATTCCGGTGTGGCGCTGGGTGCATGGGGCGCCGTGCAGGCGACCGCAGCTGGCAGCGCGCTCGCGGTGGGCGGGGTGATCCGCGACACGGTGAGCTGGGCCAGCGGCCCGGGCGGCCGCGCGGCGGGCTATGCCACGGTCTACAGTCTTGAAATCGTGATGCTGATCGCAGCGCTGGTGGTCCTCGGGCCACTGGCCGGCAAGCGCCTCGGCCTCACGGGAGAGTTGCCCGGCGGGCAGATGGTCCTGCCGGAGTTTCCGACATGAGTGTGTTTCCAAAACGAGTGGTGGTGGGACTTGTGGCCTCCGGGGCCCTGATCCGGGAAAGGAAAGTTCGATGAAAACGGCATATGTAGTTGGCTCGATCGATGTGGCGGAGATCGCTCTCTGGGCATTCTTCCTGTTCTTCGTCGCCCTGGTGTTCTGGCTGCGCCGCGAGGATCGCCGCGAGGGCTATCCGCTCGAGGACGAGATGAACGGGTTCATCGAAAGCGTGGGCGGCCCGCTTTCGACCGCGCTGCCCAAGACCTTCCGCCTGCCCTTCGACCGCGGCACCGTAAGCTATCCGCTGCCGCGCGAGGAAGGCCGCGAGCCGGTGGACATCGCCGCAAAGCGCTTCGAAAACTTCCCCGGCGCGCCTTATGTGCCGACCGGCAATCCGCTGGTCGACGGAATCGGCCCGGCGGCCTATGCCAACCGCGCCAAGTGGCCCGATCAGGATGCGCATGGTCGCAACCGCATCGTGCCGCTTTCGACCGAGGACCACATTTCGGTGTGGAAGGGCGGGCCCGATCCGCGCGGCATGAAGGTGACCGCGGCTGACGGCAAGGTGGCCGGCACCGTGACCGATCTGTGGATCGACCGCGCCGAGCACCAGATCCGCTACCTTTCGGTCGAGACGGCCAGCGGCAAGACCGTGCTCGCCCCGATGGCGATGGCCTCGGTCAGCGCGGCGGGCATCGAGATCGATGCGATCAACGCAGCCGACTATGACGCGGTGCCGCAGCTGGAAACCGCAGGCCAGATCACCCGCTACGAGGAAGAGCGCGTGATCGGCTACTTCGGCGGTGGGTACCTCTACGCCAACGCCGGCCGGCAGGAGCCGTTCCTGTGAGGGAACACGATATCGAGCCGATCCGCGGCCTGCCGGGTGATCTGCCTCCTGGAGAGGCGATCCTCTGGCAGGGTGCGCCCGACGCGCGGGTGTTCGCCCGCAGCGCGCTGGGCGCGCGGTGGATCGGCGGATACTTCGCGCTCCTCGTGGCCTGGGCAATGGTCGGCGGCACCCTGCTCGGCGCTGCGCTCACGGCGGGCTTCGGCGTGCTGGCACTCGGCCTTGTCTATGGCTTTGCGTGGATGGTGGCGCGCAGCACGGTCTACACGATCACCAATCGCCGCGTGGTGCTGCGTATCGGCGTCGCGCTCAGCAAATGCATCAATCTGCCGCTGGTCAAGCTGAGCGCGGCAGACTTGCGCGGGCTTGGCGCGGGCTATGGCGATATCGCGCTGTCGCTTCAGGGTTCGAGCCTGCTCGGTTATGCGATGCTGTGGCCCCATGCCCGGCCCTTCCGCCTCGCCGCACCGCAGCCGATGCTGCGCGCCCTGCCCGACGCCGCCGCAGTGGCCCGTATTCTGGCCAAGGCGACCGCCGCGATCATGCCGGTGCAGCAGCGCAGCGAAACCGCTGCACCTGCGGCAAACACGCCGCGTCCCGCACTGGGCGTGAGGGAGGCAACAGCATGAGCCTGGTTCACGATCATGAACAGACGATCCCCAAGGGAGCCCTCACCTCGGCGCTGGTGCTGGTGGTGACGGCGCTGGCCCTGACCACGCTGGTCAAGGTCGGTGTGCTCAGCCGTGAGGCCGTCCCGGCGCTCGCCCGCAGCGAGGCGCATGTCGCCCCGGTGGTGGTCCGCCAGATCTCCTTCACCGACCGCGCCGACGGCGCGGTGGTGGTGCGCGATGTGACGACCGGCGAGACGGTGCGCGTGCTGGTCGACGGCGTGCCCGGCAACGGCTTCGTGCGCGGCGTGATGCGCGGGATGGCGCGCGAGCGGCACATCCGCGGCGTCGGCATGGCCCCGCCCTTCACGCTCACGCTGTGGAAGAACCGCACGCTGAGCCTTGAGGACAAGAGCACCGGCCGCTCGATCGAGCTCGGCTCATTCGGGCCGGACAACCGCGCTGCCTTTGCCGCGCTGCTGCCCGGAGGCGCCGGCTGATGGCCGAATTCCTGTCTGGTCGGAGCCGGTTCGATACCCCCTGCCGCATCGAGATCGAGCAGACAGGCGAGCACTTCCACGCGCATGTGCGCCTGGCCGGTGATATCGAGCTGCAGCCGGGAGACCGCGTCAAGGTCCATGGCGCGCCGATCCGGGTTGATTTCGGTCAAAGCCTCGCGATCGACCGGATGGCAACGGTCACTCGGGCGGGTCCGCTGGCGCGGGCGTGGATCAGGCTGACCGCCTATTTCGACCTTACCGAACTCTACGAAGTCAGCTTCACGCCTGGGAGAGTGTCATGAACGCCCCTACCAAGATCGACCCTGCCTCCCCCGATCACGGCGAATTCAGCCGCGCCGCTGCCGCCGCGGGGCTTGACCTTGGCACCAGCGGCTCGCTCGATACGATGGCCATGGCCGCCAAGGAAACGGTGCTGAGCCCGCGGTTCTACACGACCGACTTCGACGCGCTCGATGCGATCGACGTCTCCCCGGTGCGCGCCGAGTGGGACGACCTCATTGCGGAGATGCAGGCGGATCGCAACAAGCTCCACTTCAAGCGCAAGGAGAGCTTTGCCGGGATCATCGAGAACCTGGAACCTGCGCTGCGCGAGGAATTCACCGATTTTCTGGTGAGCTCGATGACCTCGGAATTCTCGGGCTGCGTGCTCTATTCCGAAATGGCCCGGCGCACCCGCAATCCGGACATGAAGATGCTGTTCAAGCTCCTCGCGCGCGATGAAAGCCGCCATGCCGGCTTCATCAACGAGACGCTGAAGGATGCCGGCATCGGCGTAGATCTGGGCTTCCTGACGAAATCCAAGAAGTACACCTACTTCCGCCCGAAGTTCATCTGGTATGCCGTCTATCTTTCGGAAAAGATCGGCTACGCGCGGTACATCACGATCTACCGGCACCTTGCCAAGCACCCCGAGCACCGCTTCCACCCGATCTTTTCGTGGTTCGAGGAATGGTGCAACGACGAGTTCCGCCACGGCGAGGCCTTTGCCCTCCTCATGCGCGCGGACCCGAAGCTGCTGACCGGGCTCAACCGTCTGTGGATCCGCTTCTTCCTGCTCTCGGTCTACGCGACGATGTATGTGCGCGACCATTCGCGCCCCGTGTTCCACGCCGCGCTGGGCGTCGATCCGACCGAGTATGACTACAAGGTCTTCACGGTCTGCACCGCGATCACCCGCCAGGTCTTCCCGATCGAGCTGGAAACCGACGATCCCGCCTTCCGCCGCCAGATGGAGAACCTGCGGCTGGCCAGCGACCGCATTGCCGCCGCCACAGCGCGTGGCGGGGTGGTGGGTGCGATCCAGCGCGTGGCCGGAATTGCCGGAGCGGGGCTCGCCTTTGCCCGTATGTACTTCCACCGCACGCGCCCGAACGTCCTGCCTGCGAGCGTGCGGATGCAGCCTTCGTGGTAAGCCTTTCCGGCCACGCCGTGCCCATGATGGTCACGCTGCTCGTGTGGTTCTTCGCCACCGGGCTGATCGCGTGGCTGGACAACCGCGACCGTGCCACCTTCCCGCGAGCGCTGGCGCTGGCGGGGGCGGGCGGCATCGCCGGGCTCGTCGCGGTCGTGGTCGGCTCGGTCATGCCCAGCATGGCGGGAGCCTATATCGGCTTCATCGGCGCGCTCATGGTGTGGTCGTGGCACGAGGCGAGCTTCCTGATGGGTGCGGTCGCCGGGCCCCGACGCGAGCCGAGCAATCCCGCAGCGCGCGGCTGGGACCGCTTCATCGATGCCGGATCGACGCTGATCTACCACGAGGTCGCCCTCGCCCTCACCGCGCTGATGCTGCTTTCGCTGGGCTGGAACGCGATCAACCCGACCGGCGCGGAAGTCTTCGTGCTGCTGCTGGCGCTGCGCGTTGCGAGCAAGCTGGCGCTGTTTGCCGGGGTGCCGAGCCAGGTCGGCGATCTCTTGCCCCCGCACCTCGATTATCTGCGCAGCTATTTTGGCCCGCGCCGCTTTTCGCCGGCGCTGGGCGCAGCTCTCGTTTTCACGGTGGTCCTTGCCGGTCTGCTCGGCAATGCCGCGCTCGCCGCGCCCGCGGGCAGCACCGAAGCCGTCCGCGCCAGCCTGCTCTTCGCGATGGCCGCGCTCGGCGTTCTCGAACACGTGTTTCTCGCCTTGCCGTTTCGCGACGGCGCACTCTGGGGCTGGGCTCTGCCCGGTCGCCGCAATCACCTGGGCGCTTGAGGGCCCAGATCTGAGTTTTGAAGGGAAGGGGTATTTCGGCCATGGATTATGAGGCCTTCTTTACACAGGAACTCGAGGGCATCCGCGGCGAAGGGCGCTATCGCATCTTCGCCGAACTGGAGCGCCATCGCGGCTCCTTCCCCAAGGCGACGCGCCACGTGGACGGCGGCACACAGGAAGTGACCGTGTGGTGTTCGAATGACTACCTCGGCATGGGCCAGAGCCCCAAGGTGCTCGACGCGATGCACAAGGTGCTCGACGAGTGCGGCGCCGGTGCCGGCGGCACGCGCAACATTTCGGGCACGAACCGCCACCACGCACTGCTGGAAGCCGAACTCGCCGACCTCCACCACAAGGAAGCCGCGCTGCTGTTCACCTCGGGCTATGTCTCGAACTGGGCGGCGCTGGGCACCCTCGCCTCGCGCCTGCCCGATTGCGTGGTGTTCTCGGACGCGGGCAACCATGCCTCGATGATCGAGGGCATCCGCCACAGCCAGGCCGAACGCGTGATCTGGAAGCACAACGACTGGCGCGATCTCGACGCCAAGCTGAGCCAGGTCGCTCCCGGCCGCGCCAAGCTGGTGGCCTTCGAAAGCGTCTATTCGATGGACGGTGATATATCGCCGATCCGCGAGATCATCGAAGTCTGCGAGGCGCACGGCGCGCTGTCCTACATCGACGAAGTTCACGGCGTCGGGCTCTATGGTCCGCGCGGCGGCGGCGTCGCCGAACGCGAAGGCCTGATGGACCGGATCGACGTGATAGAAGGCACGCTGGGCAAGGCCTTCGGCGTGATGGGCGGCTATATCGCGGCCTCCGAGGCGCTGTGCGACTATGTCCGCAGCTTCGCCTCGGGCTTCATCTTCACCACCGCGATCCCCCCGGCCCTCGCCGCGGGTGCCTGCGCCAGCATCCAGCACCTGAAGGTGAGCGGCTACGAACGCGCCCGCCACCGCGACCGGGTGAGCACGGTGCGCCGCAAGCTCAACGCGCTGGGCATCCCGCACCTCGACAACCCGAGCCATATCATCCCGGTGATGGTGGGCGACGCGCGCAAGTGCAAGATGATCAGCGACTGGCTGCTCGACAACCACGGCATCTACGTCCAGCCGATCAACTATCCCACGGTCCCGCGCGGCACCGAGCGCCTGCGCATCACGCCCTCACCCGTTCACACCGACGGCGATATCGACCGGCTGCTGGATGCGCTGAGCGACATCTGGTCGCAGTGCGAACTGGCACGGCGCAGCCACGCGGCTTGAGGTGATTTGACTTGAGAGGCCCGGTTCCCTGCAGGTGCGGGGGGCCGGGTTTTTCTTTGGTGCTTGGGTTGTTTGCAAGCACAGAGCGCCAACGGCCGTCATTGGTGGGTAGCGGTCGCTGCTATTGCTGCTGAATCCGAAGTTCCATCTCTGCGCCGGAGAACCGAGTGGCAACATGATCGACCCAACCCATTGCCTCCTTTAGTTTTGACGAGCGGGGCAATCTCAAATCCGCGCAGGATCGTGCTTTTGTATCGAATTGATCGGCGGTCGGGAGCCAAGGCGTACTCATGCACGACGCATAACTTTGCCCTCTCTGCAATTCCTTCTTCGAAATCTCAGGCACCTTCAGAACAAGCTGGGTCGGTGCGTCATAATCATCCGCAAAAGATGGTTCGGAAACCAACAGCAACGCCATGAACGCGAAAAAATCGGACCACGCTGTTTCCCCGAAAGTCGATTCATCGCAAAAACCTCGCATCCTTCTGCCACGTTCGCAACTGGGCACAGGCAGACGCTTGATCTTGTCCGCGCGGCCTTTCCCGATGCTACAATCACCACACCTCGTCCTTGCGAGCGCAGCGAAGCAATCCAGAGCCTGCGCAAAGCCGCCCTAGATTGCTTCGCTGCGCTCGCAATGACGAGGGGAAGGATCATGGGTAGAAGATGCCGGTATTGCCGGAGTGGGAGTCAGCCATCCGCACAAAAAACGCCGCCCCTTTTCGGGAGCGGCGCTCTTTTTGTGCGCTGATCGCAGAGAGACTTACTTGGTCGCTTCGGTCAGGTAAGCGATCACGTCGGCGCGGTCCTGGCCCTTGGCGAGGCCGGCGAAGGCCATCTTGGTGCCGGGGACGACGCGGGCCGGCTTTTCGAGGTACTGGTAGAGCTTCGCGGGCGTCCAGGTGATGCCGCTTTCCTTGTTCGCGGTCGAATAGGAGAAGCCGGCGATCTGGCCCGACTTGCGGCCGATGATGCCGTGGAGCGAGGGCCCGATGCGGTTCACGCCGGCATCGATCACGTGGCAGGTCTTGCACTGGGTGAAGACCGCTTCGCCGTGCTTGGCATCGCCCTTCATGTCGGCGAACTTGGTGCCGTCGAGCGTGTCGGTGTTGTCGGCGGCCACCTTGGTGGTCGCAGCGCCAGCATCAGCGGCGGGGGCAGCAGCCGGAGCGGCCGCAGCAGGGGCTTCGGCGGGTGCCGCAGCTTCTTCCTTCTTGCCACCGCAAGCCGCCAGGGCGGCAGACAGCGCGATCAGACCGAGGTATCCTCTCAAATTGCTCATGGCCACTCCTTCAAGAAAACTGGGGCAGTTGCAAAACTGCTGAACGATTATGACGAAAATCCCACACCGGCAACCAGCAAACGCGGCACCGCCGCTCTGGGCATGGTTCCTTACACACATTTAATCTTCACGCCGAATGACTTGCCGACAATTGTCCTCAAGGGCATGTCGCGCTGTGCGGTCTGATCTGTCATCGCGCGCCGATTTTGCGCGGGTTCGTGTGCGCCTTTGACAGCAGCGCCGATGCGCCCGTAAAGGCGGACGGGATGAGGGTTCGGCCGTTCTCGGTATTGCTGGATACGCGCCCGCTGTCGGCGCGCGACAAGCCTTTGGGCGAGCTTGCCCTGATTTTCCTGCTGAGCGCGCTGGCCGCCATCCCCGCCATTCTCGCGCCCGTGCTGCCGCTGACCGATCTGGGCGGCCATGTCGGGCGCTATGCGGTGCAGCTCGATGGCGGGCACTCCGCAGTCCTGCGCGCCTGGTATACGTTCGAATGGGGGCTCCTGCCCAACCTCGGCGTCGATCTGCTGGTGCAACTGCTGGCGCCGGTCATGGGGCTGGAGCCGGCGGTCCATTTCATCGTCGGTTCGATTCCGCCGCTCATGGTTTCGGGCATGCTGCTGCTGTCGCGCGCGGCGCATGGGCGGATCGGGGTGAACGCGCTCTATGCGCTGCCCCTGGCGATCTCGCTGCCCTACCTTTACGGCTTTGCCAATTTCGCGCTGTCGATCGCGCTGGCCTTCCACGCCATGGCGCTGTGGATCGCGCTGGAGCCGCGGCCCGTGCTGCGCACCGCGCTGTTCGTGCCGATCGGGTTCCTGCTGTGGCTGTGCCACCTTGTCGGCTGGGCGGTGTTCAGCCTGGTGGCAGGCATGACCGCCCTGGTGGCGAACTGGCGCGCCGGCAAGCGCGTTATCGGCACCGTGATCGCGACCGGGCTGATGACCGCACCGCTGCTGCTGGGCCCGGTGATCGGCGCGCTGCAGCCCAAGGAAGGCGCGGAAGCGATCGCGCTGCTCGCCAACAACGATGCGCCGCGCAAGATCGTGTGGCTGATCATGGCGATGGCCGACCGCTGGCTGGTGTGGGATGCGGCGGGTGCGGCCGTGATCGCCTTCGTCATCTACATCAGCCTGCGCACGCGCGGGTTCCACGTGCACCCCGGCCTGATGCTGTCGGCGCTGGCGCTGCTGGGCCTGTTCCTGCTGATGCCCGATACGATCATGGGCTCGCGCTTTGCCGACATGCGGCTGGGGCCGGTGATCCTGGCGCTGTTCGTGCTGGCATCTGCCCCCGGCCCGCTGGTCGACCCGCGCCTGACGCGCTGGCTGCTGATCGGCGGCCTGGTGTTCGGCGGCGCGCGCGTTGCGAGCAACAGCGTGAGCATGGCGCTTGCCGGCAACCAGTTTGCCGAGACCCTGACGGCCATCGAGGCGGTACCGCGGGGGTCGAACCTCGTCTCGCTCTATGTCGATGAATGCAAGGGCTGGAGCACCGACCGGCGGCGGCACATCATGGGCTACGGCCTCGCGCGGCGGCACCTGTTCGACAATGGACAGTGGCAATTGCCGAGCGGGCAGCTGATCGCGATCCACAATCCGCGCCTTGCGCCGTTCGACCGCGACCCTTCCACGATCACGTTCCTGGAGCCGTGCGGGGAATCGCCCGGCCTTCCGGCCACGGTCGCCGCAGTCCCGCGCGCGGCGCGGTACTTGTGGGTAATCCGCATCGATCCCGCGACGCGCCTGCAGGGCTGGGAACCGCTGCGCGCGACAAGCGACAGCGTGCTCTACCGGCGCTTGCCAACTCAAGTGAATTGATAGACTATAACCACAAACCTACGGAGCAGGATTCCCGCCATGACCGACTTATCCAACGCGAAGCCCGAAACCCTTGCCCTGCACGCCGGCTGGCGCGCCGATCCCTCGACCGGTTCGGTCGCGGTGCCGATCCACCAGACGACGTCGTACCAGTTCCATTCGACCGAGCACGCGGCGAACCTGTTTGCGCTCAAGGAGCTGGGCAATATCTACACCCGCCTCGGCAACCCGACGACCGACGTGCTGGAACGGCGCGTGGCGGCGCTGGAGGGCGGCGTGGCGGCGCTGGCGGTTTCCTCGGGCCAGGCGGCGACCACGCTGTCGATCCTCAACCTTGCCAAGGCGGGCGACAACATCGTCGCCTCGACAAACCTTTACGGCGGTACGTGGAACCTGCTGGCGAACACGCTGCGCGACCTTGGCATCGAGACGCGGTTTGTCGACCCGGCGGACGTGGAAGGTTTCCGCCGCGCGACCGATGACAAGACACGGGCCTACTACGCGGAATCGCTGCCCAATCCGAAGCTGGAGGTGTTCCCCATCGCCGAGGTGGCCGCGATCGGCCGCGAATACGGCATCCCGCTGATCATGGACAACACGGCGGCGCCGCAGCTGATCAAGCCGTTCGAGCATGGCGCGGCGGTGGTGGTCTATTCGGCTACCAAGTATATCGGCGGGCACGGCACCTCGATCGGCGGCATGATCGTGGATGGCGGCAACTTCGATTGGGAAGCCTTGCCCGAGCGCCAGCCGCACCTCAACACGCCGGATGCCAGCTATCACGGCGCGGTCTGGGCGCGCGACATCAAGCCGCTGGGCCCGATTGCCTATATCATCCGCGCGCGGGTGATCCTGCTGCGCGACGTGGGCGCGGCGCTTTCGCCGTTCAACGCGTTCCAGCTCATCCAGGGGCTGGAGACAATGCCGCTGCGGATGGAGCGGCACTGCGAGAACGCGGTGAAGGTGGCGGCGTTTCTCAAGAGCCATCCCAAGGTGGCTTCGGTGATCCACCCCTCGGTCGCGACCGGCCGGGCGGCAGAGCTGGCGGCGAAGTACCTCACGCGCGGCCAGGGCGGGCTGGTCGGCTTCGAGCTCAAGGACGGGGCGGAAGCCGGCAAGCGCTTCATCGACGCGCTACAGCTATTCTACCACGTGGCGAACATCGGCGACGCGCGCAGCCTCGCGATCCATCCCGCCTCGACCACGCATTCGCAGCTTTCGGTGGACGAACAGGCGGCGAGCGGCGTGACGCCGGGTTACGTGCGGCTTTCGATCGGCATCGAGCATATCGACGATATCCTTGCCGATCTGGGTGCGGCGCTCGACGCGGCTTGACCCCACGCGGAACGGAGCGGCGCCGGCATGCTGGACCATGCGGCGCCGCTATCCGGCGCAAACGCAGTTGGCTGAGGCAAAATTGGGCGAAATATCCCGAAAACCAGTTACTTTTCCAGTGAATATTTGTGCCGTCTTGGCAATTATGCGAGAATCACCTAGCGTTTGACTGCAAGTCGAGCTGGGGGCTTCTTTGAACCAGCCCCGGAACCGGGGAGAGTTCATGGCAGATCTGATCAAGGGCCTTGGCGGCGAGGCTGGCTTCGGCGAAAACACGTACGCGTTCGGATCGGCCGCCCCTTCCTATATCGATTTGAAATCGATTTTCCCCAACGGTCTGAACTTCTTCGGATACGTCTACAGCGGCGTGAAGATCAACGATGGCGGCGTGACGTTCGCCAATGGGCCGAACGACTTTCAGAACAAGGCCTTTATCTCCGCCTTCTCGATGTATTACGAGGACCCGGTGCTCGGGCCGCAGACGCCGACCCCGGGCGGAACATCGACCGGCTCCAACGCGATCTACTGGGACATCGACCCCGTCAAGAAAAGCCTGACGATCACCTGGGACGATATCTCGGGGCAGAATGCCTATCAGCTCAGGATCGTGGACAAGAGCGCGCTCGGCAAGCCCGGCGATTTCGACATCGTGCTGCGCTACGAAGCCATCAATCTGGCGGAATACTACCAACCGGCGGGTGACTACATCGATTATGGCTATGCGGGTTTCCGCAGCACCAATGGCGCCCATTCGATCGATCTGCCCGGATCTGGAACCACAGGTGCGGGCGACCCCATCGCCCTCATGAACCTGCCCAACGCCAGCAACATCGGCCGGCCCGGCATCTTCGTGTACGAGGTTCGCCAGGACAATCTGGCAACGATTTCGGCCAAGCTGCACACCAAGCTCACCGTGCAGACGTTCGAGGGCAACGAGCTTTCGAACTTTGAACCCTACACACTCCAAGGCATGGCGGAGGGCACCGGCAAAGGCACCGAAGTCACCTTCACCCTGACCCGCACTGGTTCGCTCGCGGCAGCGCTGGATGTGAACTACTCGCTGAAGTCCTACTACAAGACCCAGTTTCCCAATGTGAATGCCGATGACTTTTCCGGCCTCGCGCCCAGTGGCACGGTCCGGTTCGAGACAGGCAAAGCAACCACCGTGCTCAAGATGGTGATTGCCGGCGACACCACTTTCGAAGCGGCCGCGAAGTGGTTCGAGTTGTACTTCACGTCCGACAAGATCGGGGCCAGCGCGTCGGCCGGTGTGCTCGTCTTTGACGATGATCCCAACAATGCCGTGGGCACGGATGGCCGCGATTTCCTCACTGGATCCTACGTCGACGATGTGCTGACAGGTAATGGCGGCGACGATTATCTTGCCGGACGCGGAGGCAATGACACGCTCGACGGCGGTGCCGGAAACGACACGTTTTCCGGTGGCGATGGTACCGACACGATCACCTATGCCAACAGCGCGGGGGCGGTGAAGTTCAGCCTTGATCTCGAAGCGCGCCAGTACACCGGTGGCGCGGGTGTCGACCAGATCACATTCAACTTCGATGCCACGTCCGGCGATTATGTCCCGGATGTTGAGAACCTCATCGGCTCGGCCTTCGGCGACCGGCTTATCGGCAATGCGTTCGACAATGTCATCACCGGCCTCGCTGGCAACGACCGGCTCGACGGGCTAGGCGGCGCCGACACGCTGATCGGCGGTGCCGGAAACGATATCTACTACGTGGATGACGCCGGTGACACCGAGGTCGAGATGCCCGGCCAAGGCACCGATCTCGTCATCGCCGTGGCCAACACCGTACTGGGCGATGGCGTTGAAAACCTGTCCCTGAAAGGCACGGCGGCGATCGACGGGACCGGCAATGCGCTGTCCAACCAGATCGTCGGCAACGATGCCGCCAACGTGCTCTCGGGCCTGGGCGGCGCGGACCGGCTGACCGGCGGCGCGGGCAACGACACCTTGATCGGAGGCGCCGGAGCAGACCTGCTGCGCGGCGGTGCGGGCACCGATACGTTTGCTTTCGATACGCTGGAAACGGCACGGCAGCGCGACAGCATTCTCGATTTTGTGCATGGCACAGACAAGATCAGCCTGTCGGCCACGGTCTTCACCGCGCTTTCCGGTCAGAACGGGGTGCTGGACGCCGATGAATTCGGGATCGGCGCGCGCGCGGCCACCAGCGCGATGCATCTGATCTACAATGCGGACAAAGGGACGCTGTACTACGATGCCGATGGCAAGGGCGGCGCAGCCCAGATCCTGATCGGCCTCTTTGCCGGCAAGCCTGCACTCGACGCGAGCGACTTCGTGCTTGCCTGACAGGACGCGGCGGCGACGGGCCGGGCGCACCGACCGGGTGCCGACCGCGCCGCGTCAGTCCTTCTGCCAGCCGTGGGAGAGGAGCTTCACGGTGACCTTGCCCGTGGCGACGACGCCGCCGCCCGCATCGTGCATGGGAAACTCGGCGAGGTAGGTGGCGCTGCCCTTGCGCTCGAGATCGGCGAGAATGCCTTCGAGCGTGGGCTCATCGAGGGCGAACTCGGCAAAGACGTCGCTCGCGGCCATCTTGTGAAACGAGACGGCGATATCCTTGATGATCGGGTAGAAGCGCGCGGTATCGAGGATCGAGATGCCGGGGATCGCCGCGGTCGCCTCCGCGAGCACGGTGAAGGCGCCCATGTACATTACGCCGACGTGGTTTTCGTTGCCGGCGAGCGGCATCCGGTAGCGTGCCGTCCCTCGTCCGCCTTCCAGAAGCTCGAGGCCGGTGCGTTCGACGAATTCGACGCGGTAGGTCATGGTGCTGCTCATGCCTTGTACTGCACTTCGCCGCCGACAATGGTTTGCTGAACGCGGATGTCCTTGATCTTTTCCGGGTCCACGGCGGCGGGATCACCATCGAGCACGACCATGTCGGCGAGCTTGCCCGGGCTGAGCGTGCCCTTGATATCTTCCTCGAAGGTGGCGTGCGCGCCATTGGCGGCGAGCACCCTGAGGCCCTCCATCACGGTGATCTTCTGGCTGGGCCCCCACACCTCGCCGTTCCAGCCCTTGCGCGTGACCATACCCTGAAGGCCCATCAGCGGCGCGAAAGGCCCGGGCGGGAAATCGGAGCCGGCGCAGACGGGGACGCCTGCATCGATCATCATGCGGTACGCCATCATGTGTTCCATCATCTCCGCGCCGTAGAAATGGAACTTGTCCGCGTTGTAGTAGGCGTAGCTGGTGAAGAGCGCGGGCACGACACCCAGCGCCTTGATCCGCGCGACGAGCTGCGGTGAAACGTTGGTGCAGTGGGTGATCTTGGGGCGGCGGTCCGCACCCGGCACCAGCCTTGCGCCGCGTTCGTAGGCATCGAGGACCATGCCGATCGCCACATCGCCGTTGGCGTGGAAATTGGGCTGGATGCCGGCGCGGAACTGTTTTTCGACGAGCGCGTCGAGCCCGTCCTGCGTTTGCGTGAGATTGCCGTAGTAGGGCGGCGTGCGGCCCGGATAAGGCGTTGCGCGCGACATGGTGCGTTCAGAGAACGAACCGTCAGAAAACTGCTCAGCCGTCGCGCCGATGCGGATCCACTCATCGCCAAGGCCGGTGCGCACGCCATTGGCGATCAGGGCATCGAGCATGGCGCCCGAGGTCTCGTAGGACACGCGGTGGTGCAGCTTGCCCTCGCGGCGCAGCTGCTGCAGCGCGGCGAAATCATCGGCGGTGGAAACCCCGCCCCCGACAAGGCCCGGCGCGGTGTGGCAGACACTGGTGAGCCCGTAGCGGACAAATTCCTGGCTGATCTTCGCCGCCCCGGCGAGGGCGCGGGCACGCAGCTGTTCGGGGGTGAGATCGGGCTCTCTGGTCAGAGCCTTGATCGGATCGATGGCCAGATCGGTGACACGCCCGGTGAGATTGCCATTGGCGTCGCGATCATAGGTGCCCCCGAACGGATTTGGCGTATCGCGGGTGATCCCGGCCAGCCTGAAGGCCACGCTGTTGACCACATAAGTATGGCCGCCGCGGTGGGTGATGATGACCGGGTGCTGGGTGGAGACGCGATCAAGGTCCGCCATCAGAACGGGGCGGCCATCCTTGATCTTGGTATCATCGTAGAACTCGCCGCTGACGAGCCGGCCCGGCGGCGTGATCGCAGCCCGCTGCTTCAGCAGCGCGACAATCCGGTCGATGGTGAAGAACTCCACCTCGAACGGATTGCCCACCAGCACGGCGTTGAGCAGCATTTCGCCGACCGCGTGGAGATGCGCATCGTTGAAGCCGGGGACGATCGTTTGCCCGCCGAGGTCGACGACCTGCGTGCGGGGGGTGGCCAGCGCCTTCAGTTCGGCCCAGGTGCCCACACCGACGATGCGGCTGCCGGCAATCGCAAGGCTATCGGCCGCAGGCAGCGCCGGATCGAGCGTGTGGATGCGCGCACCGCGATAGATCAGCGTCGGCGCGGGATCGAGGATCGCCCCCAAGGCGCGGGGCGAGATGCCGGCCAGCCCCAGCGCCCCGCCCGAGGCGATGAAACCGCGCCGCGTGAGTGCGAGTGATGCTGCCATGGTCCGCTTGCCCCCTGCCCTGTTTCACCGCGCATCGTGCGGGCTTGGCGCGGCGCTGGCAAGGGAACTTTGGGCGCCGGAACCGGGCCTGTCGGGATTCCTTACGGTTGACACGGTTGACACGGTCCAGAGCGAAAAATCCGATCCGGTTCCATCGAACGATTTCAGCGACTTGACGATTCAAAGAGCCAAGCCCGGTTCGTGCCATGAATGCGGCGCTGTAGGAAAATGGTTTGTGCAGGCTACCCCGCTCCGGGCGGCGCGCTCGCCTCAGGCCTGATGCTCGAGCGCGGTGCGGGTGGCGCGGGTCCAGGTCTGGCTGCCGGTGAGGAAGGCATACCAGCCGAGCAGAGCGCCGGTGTGGCGCAGGAGCTGGAAGGTGAAGGGTTCGGCCAGCGCGGCGATAAGCGCGGGGCCTAGGCGCAGCCCTTCGCTGCGGCCGGTCCAGCGCTTGTAGATGCCAAGCGACCAGAGGTGGAAGGTGAGGTCCACGATGATCTTGGCGACCATCACGAGCAGGATCGGGAAGGCCAGATAGAAGCGGCCTGTGGCGACGAGGAAGATGAGGATCGCGAAGGCCGCCAGACCGTAGATCGGCTGGAGCGTATCGAGCGCCTTCACCGGCAGCATCCGCGTGCCGACGAGGCCGTAGCGGCTGTTGCCCACCATGTCGCGGTTCCAGTGCTGCGTCTGCAGAAAGCCGCCGAACCAGCGCTGGCGCTGCTTGAGGAAGCCCCGGATCGTGGCCGGAGCATCGGTGCGGGCCAGCGCGCCGCCGACGACACCGACATGCCAGCCAAGGGCGTGGTCATTCGAATGGCGGTGAAGACGGTGGATGAGCTCGTAATCCTCCACCATGCAATCAGGATCGAACCCGCCGACGGCGAGCACCGCCTCGCGCCGGAAGGCGGCGAAGGCGCCGGAGATCAGCAGCAGTCCGTTCAATTGCATCCACGCATGGCGCGAGAGGAAATTGCGCACATATTCGTAGGACTGGAACCATTCGAACAGGCGCCCGGAGAGCGAGGGGCCGCAGATCGGCTGCAGCACGCCGGTGGCGGCCACCAGCGCGGGATCGCGCAGGAAGGCACCGCGCATCGCGGCAATCGCGCCGGGTTCGAGCAGCGTATCCGCATCGACGGTGAGCACGACATCGGTGGGCGCGTGCTGCAGCGCCTGGTTGAGCGCGCGGGCCTTGCCGCCGTGGGGCAGGCGCAGCCATTGCAGGCGGGTCGCGCCGATCACCGTCTCCGCCATGCCGCCGATGCAGGGGGCGGCAAGGCCGTAAGTCTCGAGCATGACGGCGGGCGTGCCGTCGCTCGAGCCATCGTCGGCGATGAGGATCGCCTCGGGCGGCTGGGCCTGCGCCAGGAGGCGGTTGATGGTGAGGTGGATCACCCCGGCTTCGTTGTGCGCGGCGACGATCACGCCCAGGGTGGGGGCATCGGCCGTGTGGGGCACCGGGCGGACAGTATCAGCGACGAGCTTTCTGATCTGCCAGGCGGTGAACAGCAGCAGCGCTGTATCATAGAGGATATAGACCACGCCCACCGACCACATGCCGAGGCCCTGCCGGTAGAACGCCTGCGCCGTGAGCGCCACGAAAAGCAGCGGCGCGGCAATCCCGATCAGGCGGCTGACAAGGGGGACCGGGCGCGGCGTGAAGCGCGGAGACTCGGCGAGCAGGACGGCGTTCAGGGAAGGCATGGACGCGGGCCATAGCCTTGCCAAGCTGAACCGGCTATTGCGTTTGAGGGGCAGTTACGTGAACAATCGGCAATCGTTCGAGCGGAGCGCAGACCATCATGATCAAGAAATACAGCGGCGTAGCGATTGCCTTTCACTGGATCATCGCGCTGGGCATTTTCATCAATCTGTTGCTGCCGAATATCTGGGAAGCGGCGGGCGACGCGAACGTGCGGCCGCTGATCGATGCGCACAAATCGATCGGGGTAACGGTGCTGGGCCTGGCCGTGATGCGGCTGCTGTGGCGGCTGACGCACAGGCCCCCGGCGCTTCCCGCCAGCTACAAACCGTGGGAAGTGAAGGCGAGCCACGCGGCGCACTGGGCGCTTTATGCCTTCATCTTCGCCATGCCGCTGACGGGCTGGATCATGGATTCGGCCTGGAAGGACGCGGCAACCCATCCGATGCAGTGGTTCGGCCTGTTCGAATGGCCGCGCATCAGCATGGTCATGGGGCTGGATGAAGCGACCAAGAAGAGCGTGCACGACAGCTTTGGCGCAGCGCACGAAGTGCTGGGCTATGCGCTGTGGGCGCTGTTTGCGCTTCACGTGATCGGCGCGCTGAAGCACCAGTTCATCGACGGCGAGAAGGAATTGCAGCGCATGATGCCGTGAGGCACTCTGCCTTGGGGATGACTTTGGGGGGCCTTGTGATGCGTAAGTTGGCGGTTTCAGGCGCGCTCGCGCTGGCTTTGGCGGCGGGGCCTGCCTGGGCGAAGGCTCCGGCAACAGCAGATACGGTGCTGCGCGGCGGGACGATCCTGACGGTGGATGCGCAGGACCGCGTGGTTTCGGCCATGGCGATCCGGGGCGGCCGGATCGTGATGCTGGGGAGCGACAAGGCGGTGCGCGCTTTCATCGGCAAGCGCACCAAGGTGATCGATCTGGCAGGCCGCACCGCGACGCCGGGAATGATCGATGCCCATGCCCACGCCCTGGAAGGCGGGATCGACGAGGTTGCCAACCTGCAACTGGGCGAGGCCTCCAGCGTCGCCGACTTTCTGGCGCGGGTGAAGGCGCGCGCGGCGCAATTGCCGCCGGGGGCGTGGCTGACGGGTTCGGGCTGGAACGAGAGCCGCATTGCCGAACACCGGCCGCCCTCGCTGGCGGAGCTGGATGCGGTAGCGGGCGGGCACCCGGTGGCGCTGGGGAACACCACCGGGCACTACACGCTGGTCAACAGCGCGGTGCTCACGCTGGCAGGGATCACCGCGCAGACGCCCGATCCGGCGGGCGGCCGCTTTGACAAGGACGCGAGCGGGGCGCTCAACGGCGTGCTTTATGACAGCGCGCAGGATGTGCTCGACAAGCTGGTGCCGCCGGTCGATGCGGCGACGCGCGCGAAGGGCCTGGCGCATGTGATCGAGGGTGCGCTTTCCGAGGGGCTGACCGGCTTCAAGGACCCGCGCACCGGGCGGCTGCAGTGGGACGTCTATGCCGCCGCGGCCAGGCAGGCGCCGCTGAACGTGCATGTCTGCACGCTGACCTTCGCGCAGACCGACATGACCGCGGCACACGCGGCGGTGGACGATTATCGCCAGCGCAAGCGGGAGCTGGCCGGGCTCAAGGGCCGCAACCTCGATGTGTGCGGGGTGAAGATCTTCCTCGATGGATCGGGCGCGGGGCGCACCGCGTGGGTCTACCTGCCGTTCGAGGCGGATGCCGCGCATGCCAATCCGGGCACGGGGCTGCCGCAGATGGCGCCCGAGGTCTACCGCGACATGGTCATGCTGTTCACAAAGGAAGGCATGCCGATCGGCACCCATGCCATCGGCGACCGCGCGATCGACACCGTGGTCGATGCCTATGCCGCGGCGCTGAAGGCCTATCCGAAGCAGGGCCTGCGCCACAGCCTGATCCACGCCAACTTGCCGACCGACCATGCCATCGACGTGATGGCGAGCCTCCAGAAGACCTACGATTCCGGCTATCCCGAGGCGCAGGCGGAGTTCCTGTGGTTCCTCGGCGATGCGCTGGCGGCGGGATGGGGGCCGCAGCGCAGCGTGAAGATGATGCCGTTTGCGACCTATGTGAAGCGCGGCATCCTCTATAGCGACGGATCGGACTATCCGGTGACGCCTTATGCGCCGCGCTATGGCTTGTGGTCCTCCGTGGCGCGCGAGCCTGATGGCGACCGCTTCGGCAAGGCACCGTTCGGGACGGCAGAGGCGGTGGACATCCACACCGCGATGAGGAGCCACACGATCTGGGCGGCGCGGCAGCTGTTCCTCGAGAAGGAGACGGGCTCGCTCGAGGTGGGCAAGCTGGCGGACGTGGCGATCTGGGACCGCAACCCTTATGCTGTGCCGACGGCGAGCCTCAAGGACATGCGCTGCATGATGACGCTGTTTGGCGGCAAGGTGGTGTTCGAGAGGAAGTGAAGGGCGCGGGGTGGCGCGCGCCCCGCGCCCCTCCCCCTGTCATTCCAGCAGGAAATCGCCCGGGGTCAGCGCGGGCTGACCGCTGACGACACCGAGCAGATAGAGTTCGTCCGCCGTCACGTTCGCATCGCCGTCGCTCGACTGGAACAGGAACACGGCGGAATCGGTGCCGTTGTCGATGACAAAGATGCGGGACTGCCCGTCGGCAAAGGCGCCATCGGCCGAGCCGATCACAGTGGTGACAGCCGATGCGCCGATCGGCGTGAAGAGGTCCTCGGTCGTGAAGGTGCCCGCCGCATCGTTGCGGAAGATCACGAGTTCCGATGAAGCAGAAAAGGTCCCGGAGGTGACGACCTGTGTGCCATCGATCACATCATCACCGTTGCCGACCAGTTCGCCGAGGACGCTGATCGTATCGCTGCCGGGCGCGAAATCGCGGATGAGATGCGCCGAGGCAAACTGGTAGACGCCCGAGCCGACGGCGGTCTCGGTCACGCCGTTCGAGATGGACACGTCCTCGAAGGCGAACTCGTCGGCCCCCAGCGTGCCGTTGCCGCCGGGATTGTCGCCCCACAACACGTCGCCGCCGCCGGAAATGTCGCCGGCATAGACCGTGTCATCCCCGGCCCCGCCGATCAGCGTATCGCGGTCCGCCCCGCCGCGCAGGATATCCTGCCCCTCGCCGCCGTCGAGCATATCCGCGCCATTGTTGCCGTTGAGGATATCATCGCCCTCGTCGCCCGATACGGAATCCGCGCCGTCGAAGCCGAAGAGCACATCATCGCCGAAGCCGCCGTGGATGGAGTTGTCGGCGGTGTTGCCGGAGATCGTGTTGTCCCCGTCGTTGCCGGTGACGGTGGTGGCGACAAGGCTGCCCAGCGCGATGCCGCCGGCCCGGGCCGCATTGGCGACGGTGGTAAGCGCAGCAGAGGCCGTGGCATCAAGCTCGGTATTGCCGCTGCCGAACAGCACGAAGTTCTCCACGCCATCGACCCCGCCGGTGCCGCCATTGCCGACGATGACCACGGTATCGTTGCCGCCTTCGTCAAAGCCGACAATGCTGGCGCCGGTGCCGATGACATAGAGATCATCGCCCTGCCCGCCGAAGATGGTGAGGCTGGTGCCGTTCTGCGCGGCGAAATCATAGGCGACGATGACATCGTTGCCCGCGCCCGCATCGATCGTATCGTTCTGGTTCGCAGCGCCCGCATCGAGGCCCCAGGCGGAGAGCGTATCCGCCCCGTCGCCGCCCAAAATCAGATTGCTCTGCTCGTTGCCGACCATGACATCGTTGCCGGCAGTGCCCTTGATGTAATCGACCAGTTCGCCGGACTTGATCGTCATCGCCTCGACATTGGCATAGCGCGAAAGGCTGTTGTTGATCGAGGTAACCACGACATCAAAGCCGCCGATATCCGTCTCGACCACTTTGTCGCGCAGCTCCGCGATCAGGTAGCGATCGTTGCCCCTGCCGCCGACCAGGGTATCGACCGCACGATCATCAAATTGACGGCTGTTGATGTCCAGGGTCGCGAGGCGGTCACCCACCAGAATGTCATCCCCGTCGCCACCGTTGATCCGGTCAGCTCCGTCGTCGCCGAAAAGCGTATCGTTGCCCGCCGCGCCGTTGATGGTATCGGCACCGCCGGAACCCGCTATCTTGTTATCAAGGCCGTTGCCGCTCAGCTTTGCACCGATTGCACCGTTGGAATAGAAGAGATTTTCGACCGTGAGCCTCAGCCCCGGCGTTGCAAGGCTGGTCCATGCGCCCGCAATCGTATCGATCCCGCCGTTGCGGTCCTCGATCACGATGTCATCGGCAGTCACCTGGTAGTAGTCGTCCCCGCGCCCGCCGATCAGCGTGTCGACGCCCGCCCCACCCACGAGGGTATCATTGCCGTCAAGGCCCTGGAGCGTGTCCTTGCTGCCCGAGTTAGACCGGAGTGTGTTGTCCCCGGCGTTGCCGAACAGGGCCACCGGCGCCGAACCAGTGTATGTCAGGTTTTCAACGTGCAGTGCCCATGTCGCGCGCAAATCCGTGAACACGGCAGACATAACTGTGTCTTTGCCCCCGGTGCGGGTTTCGTAGATCCGGTCGCCAAGATCATCGATGAAATAGGTATCGTCACCGATTCCTCCGATCATCACATCGGCTCCGGCGCCCCCATCCAGATAGTCCAAGCCGGCGCCCCCGATCAGACGGTCGTTTCCGCCGAAGCCGTAGAGATAGTCGTTCCCCCCTCCACCAAAAAGGATATCGGCTGCGGCAACCGTGTTGTTCGCGCTGATGATATTGCCATCGGAGCTGCCGATCAAAGTCGCGCCGACGACGCCGGTGTACGTGAGGTTTTCGACGTTGGTTCCGTAGTAGCTCAGCGAGTATTCGCCGCGCACATCCAGCACCGAAGTCTCTATCGTATCGGTTCCTTCATTGGGAAACTCTAATACACCATCGGCAATATCATTGACGATATAGGTATCGTTGCCGCCAAGACCTTGCAGGAAATCAGCCCCGGCCGTGCCGACGAGCGTGTCATACCCCGCAGTTCCCGTAAACGTACCCATGATACATGTCCCCTCATGCGCAGCCTTGACCGAAACGATGGCAAAGACCCGTACCGCCGTCATCCGGTTTATGGTCCGGATCGGTTGGGAGGACCGGCCTTCCCCCAAGGCCAGCGCAGGCCCACATCGCACTTGCCGGGCTCTGCGCACTCTGCGAGGTCTGCGGCGTTTGAAACATGCGGAAAAGGCCTCAGGAACGGGCAGGATGGCAGTGATGCAGCGGCAGCTTGAAACCGATGTGCTGGTGATCGGCGGGGGCACCGCCGGGTTCGGCGCGGCGCTGGGCGCGGCGCGGGCTGGCGCCAAGGTTCGCGTGATCGAAGGAACGAGCAAGGTGGGCGGCGTGATGGCGTTCTGCCCGGGGATGCCCTGGGGCGGCGGCTATCCCACCGGGCGGAGCATCGGCGGGGTGTTCGGCGAACTGACTGACCAGCTCCTCTCGATGGAGCCGCCGATGGCCGAGGTGCGCCCCTCGACGCTGGAGAACTTCGGGTACGAGGTGATCTACGACCACGAAGCGGCTGTTTTTGCGATGTTCCAGATGCTGGAGGATGCCGGCGTCGAGGTGCATCTCAACACCTTTGCGGGCGCGCCGGTGCTGGAGCATGGGCGGATCGCGCGGGTGGAGTGCACCGACCGGACCGGGCCGCTGGTGATCGCGGCCGGCATGGTGATCGACGCTTCGGGCGACGGCGATACCTCGGCGCGGGCGGGCGTGCCCTTCATGGTGGGCGACGGGCGCGGCAACATGATGGGGGTGACGCTCTCGTTCTCGATGGTGGGGGCGGACTGGGCGCGCGTGTTTGCGAAGGGCGATCCCTATTTCGAGGCGGAAGCGGCGGCGGGCATCGCGGCGGGGCTGCTCCATCCGGACCTTGCCAAGCTCTATCTGATGAAGGGCTTTCACCGGGATACGGTGTTCTGCAATTCGGTGCATATCCGCGGCGTGGACGGGACCGACCCGCAGGCCGTAGCGCGGGCGACGCAGGAGGGGCGGCGGCGCTGCCACCAGCTGGCGCGGTTCCTCGTCGGCCACGTGCCCGGCTTCGAAGCCGCGCGGATGAGCGGGCTGGGACCGACGGTGGGCGTGCGCGAGACGCGCAAGCTGGAGGCAGTGCACCGCATTCTGGCGCAGGACCTGCGCGCCGGAGCAAAGCCTGCGGACGGCATCGTGGCCTGCGACAATCCCATCGACGACGTGATGCGCGGGGACGCGGACATGACCCACGATGCGATCGTGGCGAAGGGGGACTACTACACGATCCCCTTCCGCGCGATGGTGCCCGCGGGGGTGGAGAACCTGCTGTTTGCCGGGCGGCTGGTCTGCGCGGACCCGGCAGCCTTCGCCTCGGTGCGGGGGATGCCGCAGTGCATGGCGATGGGCCAGGCCGCGGGCACGGCGGCGGCACTGGCGCTCACGGACGGTATGCCGGTGCAGGCGCTCGATCCGGCGCGGGTCGTCGCCGCACTCACGGCGCAGGGGATGCGCGGGATCGGCGGCGATGCGCTGAAGCGCCATGCCGAGGCGCTGGTGGCGGCCTAGGATCGGGACCTAGCCGAAAATGACCTTTTCCTCGCCCAGCCAGAGCGGCGAGCGAGCAAGATCGATGAACTTGCGCTCGTCTTCCAGCAGCAGTGCGCCTGCCGCGCGGGCTTCGGGCGTGTCGGTGGCGAGGTCTTCGAGGCTGTCCCACCACAGCTGGGCGACGCCGTCGTAAGGCCCCGGCGCGCCGCGCACCTGCGCGAAGGGGGCATCCTCCGCGTTCGGCAGCGAATGAAGCTGGACATAGCGCCGGATCTTCAAAGCATCGCGCACGCTGGCGACCAAGGGCGCGTGGTTGGTGAACCAGTAGTCTTGAAATTCCGCGCGGCTGAGGTGCGGCAGGCGGTGGAGGCAGAAGGTGAGCTTGATCATGGCGGTCAGCCTTTCCTTGCTTTCAGCCAGGCCTTGCCGGCGTTCTGAATGGTGAGCAGCGCCTTGAACGGGGCAATGCCGATGTTGGCGCGCCCGGTGCGCGCAATCGCATCGATCTGGGCGTAGTACCAGTAGGTTACGGCGAATCCTTCGACCGCACGGATCATCTTGAGGCCGCCAAGGAACGAGAGCCACGGCGGGAGGAGCTTGAGCCGGTTTTCCCAGCGATCCAGTTCCTCTGCGCCCGCGAGGAGCTTGGCGGGGCCGGCGGTATCGACGCAGAGCGGGCGGCCGAGGCCGATCACGTCGGCGCCGCCGGTCTCGAGCGCCATGTTCATCGCGTGGCGGCTGCGGAAGCCCCCAGTGACGAGGAGCGGCATCGTGAGCGTGGCGCGCATGGTCTTGGCGAAATCGACGAAATAGGCCTCGCGCGCGATCGTGGAGGCAGCGCGCGGCGGCGCATCGGGCGCCTCCATGCCGGCGATGTCCATCATCGCGGGTTGTTCATAGGAACCGCCGGAGATTTCGAGCAGATCAACGCCCGCATCCTGCAGCCAGCGCGCGACGACCATGCTGTCTTCGAAGGCAAAGCCGCCGCGCTGGAAATCGGCCGAGTTGAGCTTCACGCCGATGGGGAAGGCCGGCCCCACCCCTGCCCGCACCCGCGCGACCACAGCCATGAGCATCCGTGCCCGGTTTTCGAGGGAGCCGCCCCACTGGTCGGTGCGCAAGTTGGCGCGCGGGCTGAGGAACTGCGAGAGGAGATAGCCGTGCGCGGCGTGGATCTGGACACCGGTGAAGCCGGTTTCCTTCGCCACTTCGGCCGCGTGGCCGAAGCGTTCGACGAGATCGAGAATCTCCGCCTCGGTCAGCGCCTCGGGGACGCCGAACTGCTTGCCCGGAAGGCCGACGGGAACCGCGGAAGGCGCCTTGGGATGCGGATTGACGGTGACCTGGGTCTGGCGGCCGGCGTGGCTGATCTGCATCCAGATATGCCCACCGGCGCGCGTGCCCGCCGCCGCCATCGCGCGCAGGCCCGCAAGCGCCGCTTCATCCTGCGGGCCCTCGATGATCACGTTGCCCGGGCGTTCGAGGTGGTCGCGGTCGATCTGGACATTGCCGCTGATAAGAAGGCCCGAGCCGCCATCGGACCAGAGGCCGTAGAGCCGCTCCAGTTCAGGCGTCGCGCGGCCTTGCGGATCGGCGAGACCCTCGGTCATCGCCGCCTTGGCAAGCCGATTGGGCAGGACCGCGCCGCAAGGCAAGGTGAGGCTGTCGGCGATTGTCGGCATGTGGTGTGCTCCCCCGTTTATTCTTGTCCGCCGATCTATTGCGCGGCTTGATCCGGTCGGCAAGCGCTTCAGCCCGTGACGGGGGGCAGTGGCAGGCTGGTGGTGTGCTTGATCCGGTCGAGCACCACGCTGGAGCGCACGCTGGCGACATCGCCGTGGCCGAGGAGCTGCTCGTTCATCAGCCGCGAGTAGGACGCGAGATCGCGCGCGACGATGCGCAGGAGATAATCGGAATCGCCCGTGGTGGCGCGGCAATCGAGCACTTCATCGAGCGCGGAAATGCGCGCATGGAAGCCGCGCACGACATCGGGCGCGTAGCTTGCCATGGCGACCGCGACATAGGCTTCGACCTGCAGGCCGAGCGCGGCCTCGCTGAGCAGCGCGACGGTGGCACGGATGTACCCGTCCGCCTCGAGCCGGGCCACGCGGCGCGAGATCTGGCTGGGCGAAAGGCCGACGAGCTTGGCCAGATCGGCATGCGCGCGCGAGGCATCGGCCTGGAGCAGGGCGAGCAGCTGGCGATCGAGCTTGTCCATGCGGGCCTTTCCGTTCAGGGGGCAAGCGCCGCAACGATGGCGCGCTCGGCAATGGCCTCGGCCAGCTTGTCGGCGATCATGGCGCCGGAGACGCTGCCGGGAACGGGACGGATCACGCCCTTGCGGCGCATCGAGGCGAACCCGTAGATCGCCGACCAGAAGGCAAGGGTGCGCAGTTCGATCGCCTCCTCATCAAGGCCGGGTATGCTGGCCGCGACGGCGGCGCGCACGGCGGTGTGCCCCCTCATCTGGAAGGCGAGGAGCTCGGGATCGATCGCGGGCGTCGTCAGCTCGCTTTCATACATCAGATCAACGAGGTGCGGGCTTTCTTCGGCAAACTGGATGAACACCGCGCCCAGCGCGCGCAGCTTGTCCGCCGGGTGATCGAAGGTTGCGGCGATCGCATCCGAGCGGGCGAGCATTTCGCGGAAACCATCCAGCGCGAGGGCGAGGAGGAAGGCGCGCCGATCGGGGAAGTGGTGATAGGGCGCGCCGGGCGACACGCCGACCTGCTGCGCAAGCGTGCGCATCGAGAAGCCGACATGCCCGTTCGCCGCGATCCACGCGCGGCCGGCCTTGAGCAGATCGCCCCTGAGGTCTTCCTTGTGATAGGGCTTCTTCGTCGCCATGCGCCATCCTGCTGCAGGCGCAGTCCTACCACCATTCGGCGCCGATGCCAGCCGGTCTCGGACGAGACCCTAGGCCATGCAGAGCGTGGCGAGGCGCGCTTCGTGCATCGGGAACACGTGCACATCGGGCGGGAAGTAGGAATAGCGGATGCGGGCGAGCACTTCGACCTTGTGGATGCCGGCAGCGAGACCGCCGGGTTTGTCGACGAGAATCTCGCCCCATTCGAGCAGACCCCAGCGCGCGCTGGTTTCCTCGCGCAGTTCGGCCAGCGTGTAGACTTCATCGCGGATGCCGAGGCGGTTGTGCTCGAAAGGAAAAACCTCGCCATCGACGGTGACGGTGAAGCCATCAAGCTGCGAGAGGCGGGTGCCGTGGTAGTTGGGGATGCGGATGCGCACGGCAAAACCGGTGCGCGCGCCGACGGGGCCAATGTTGCGGAAGCCGGTGCTTTGGATGAGCTGATGTTCGAGCATGGGGGGTGTTTCCCGGATAATGGCTGGGATCAGGCGAGGAGGCCGGCTTCGTATTCGGCTTCGAGCTTGCGGAGCAGGACCTGCTGGCGGCGAACCTGATCGATGGCGCGCCACGGGCTGCGCAGCCCTTCGTATTCGCTGGAAAGCCAGCCCGAATAGCCCGAGCGCAGAATGGCCGACATCACCGGGCGCCACGGGATGTTGAGGTCTTCGAGGCTGTCGTCGATATCGTGGAACTTGGCCTGGATGAACACGACATACTGCGCGATCTCGAGGAACTGCTCGGGCGGCACCGCGATGCCGTTCAGGAACGCCATGTGCTGCCGCATCTCGTCGTTGATCTGGTGCGAGCCCCAGTGCGTGAGCGGGCGATCCTGGAAGATGCCGGTATCGATCATCAGGCCGAAGTTCTTCGTGCCGGTGCGTTCGATGAAGGCGATATAGGCATCGGTGACGCGGTGCTTGATCGGCGTGGGCGCATGGATTTCCGGGCAGATGACCACGCCGAGCTGGTGAGCGAGATCGAGATTGCGCTCGACATAGGCCTCCCACTGCGGATCGGGATCGAGTTCGTGCGAGGTGACGCCGAACTTGGGCCGGAGAAACTTGAAGCCGAGCCGGTGCGCCAGCCTGAGATCCTGCGCGAGATCGGCCGCGCCTTCCTCCACGGTGAGATTGCGGGTGAGCGTGACGCGCGTGTCGATCCACGAACACATGTTGGTGGGTTCGAGCTTGTAGCGATCAACGAGGCCGAACCACGTATCGAGCCACGCGGCGGACGGTTCGGGATAGCCCTCGACCTGGCCCTCGCCGAGGATTTCGATGCCGGTCGCGCCGGTATCGGCAATGTGATCGAAGGCATCTTCCAGCGTCATCACCGAGCCGAAATCATTGACGTAGCTGTAGACCGAGACGCCGTATTTCAGAGAACCCATCTGCCGCAAACCCCCGCGCGAATCCGGGACGGCACAGTGCCGCCGCCGGTCAATCTAAACGCTGATCAAATTGAGGGCAAGCCAAACCGGCGCGGCGGCGGCACCGGCGCGGGTACGGGACCGGCTAGAGCGGAAGGTGCCGATCGAGAAAGGCCATCGCCGCGCCGTTGAAGGCGTCGTTGCGATCACCGGCGACCATGTGGCCAGCCCCGCCGACATCGGCGACTTCGAGACCGGGCAGGATGGCGCGGAAGGCGGCAATGCCGGCGTCGCTCACCACATCGCTGTTGAGGCCGCGCACGAGGAGGACGGGGATGCCGGTCTGCGGCAGCACGGCGGCGGATTCCTGCACCATGGCGTGGAGGTCCTCCGGGCGCGACGCGACGATGCGCGGATCCCAGTGCCAGTAGAGCCTGCCATTGGCGCGGCGGCGCAGATTGCGCAGCAGGCCCTTGGGATCGCGCGGACGGGGCCGATCCGGGTTGTAGGCGGCGACGGCATCGACCGCGTCTTCCAGCGTGGCAAACCCGTCCGGATGCGCGCGCATGAAGCCGACGATCCGGCTGATGCCCTGCGGCTCGGGATGGGGCACGATATCGACGAGCACGAGCGCTGCCGGGCGCAGACCGAGCGCGACCGAATGGATCGATGTCGCCCCGCCGAGCGAGGCGCCGACCAGCGCGAAGGGCTGATCAAGGCCGCCGGTAATCGCCGCAAGATCGGCCACGCGGTCGTCGAGCGAATAGGCGCCGGCCTCCGACCATTCGCTTTCGCCATGCCCGCGCGCATCGAAGTTGATGACGCGGTAGCCGCGCTGCGCGAGCGCCGTTGCGGCACCGGACCAGCTGTGGCGGGTCTGTCCGCCGCCGTGGAGCAGAATGACAGCCGGTGCTTCGCGCGGCCCGAGATCATCGGCGACGAGGACGAGGCCGTCCGCGGAGGTGACCTTGTGCACGTGCACGGCGGATGCTGCGGCGCTCACCGGCATTTCTCCATGGCTTCGCGGGCCAGGGCTGCAAGGCGCGGCAGGGCTTCGGCGCGTTCCCTCGCCTGCGCGTTGGATGCGGTGCCGCGCAGCACGCGGCCCTTGATCCCGTGCATGATCGCGGCGAGGCGGAAGAAGTTGAACGCGAGGTAGTAGTCCCAGTTGGGGATGCTCTCCCGGCCCGTGCGCGCGCAGTAGGCGGCGATGTAGTCCGCCTCGGTCGGCAGGCCCAGCGGCACAGGGTCCGCGCCGCCGAGGCCCGCGACGATATCGCCGGGCATACGGTACATCATCGCGTGATAGGCAAAGTCCGCCAGCGGATGGCCCAGCGTCGAGAGCTCCCAATCGAGCACCGCCAGCACGCGCGGCTCGCCGGACGCGAAGATCATGTTGTCGCAGCGGAAGTCGCCGTGGACCACGGTGGTCTCGTCGCCTTCCGGGATCGCGGTGGGCAGCCATTCGACCAGCGCATCCATGTCCGGCAGGCGGCCGGCGAGTTCGTCCTCGAGGTACTGCTTCGACCACCGCCCGATCTGGCGCGCGAAGTAGTTGCCCGGGCGGCCGTAATCGCCAAGCCCCACGGCTGCCACATCGACCGAGTGGAGCGCGGCGATCACGCGGTTCATCTCGTCGAAGTACGCCGCGCGCTGGTCCTTGGGCACATCGGTGAAGGCCGCGTCCCAGAAGATCCGCCCCTCCACCATGTCCATCACGTAGAACGCGCTGCCGATCACGCTCTCGTCCTCGCAGACGGCGAAGATACGCGCGACGGGAACGTCGGTCGCGGCCAGCGCCTGCTGCACGCGCGCTTCGCGCAGCACGTCGTGTGCGCCTTTCAGCAGCGGCCCCGGGGGCTTGCGGCGCAGCACATAGCGCTGCGCCGGCTTGGTCAGCTTGTACGTCGGGTTCGACTGCCCGCCGTTGAACTGCTCGACCGTCAGCGGCCCGGCAAAACCTTCCACGTTTGCCGCCATCCACGCCCCGAGCGCCGCCTCGTCAAACGCGACGCGGACCTTGCCTGCACCGGTATTCGCCGCTGCCAGGTCTGCTGTCATTGCGCTGCCTTCCAGTCACGGCGCAGCTTCTTGGCGAGGCTCCACTTGTGGACCTCGGTCGGGCCGTCATAGATGCGGAAGGCGCGCACTTCGCGGAACATCGTCTCGACGATGGTCTTGTCGGTGACGCCGAGGCCGCCCATCACCTGCACGCACTTGTCGGCAATGCGCATGAGCGCTTCGGAGACCGCGACCTTGGTCATCGAACTTTCGACCGTGCCGAGCGAGCCCGTATCCAGCACGCCTGCGCACCAGTCGATCATCAGTTCGCACTGCTTGATGTCGATCATGTTCTCCGCGAGCATGAAGCCGACGCCCTCGTGGTCGATCAGCGTCTTGCCGAAGGCCGTGCGGCGGTTGGCATAGTCGGTCGCGATTTCCTGCGCGCGCATGCAGCCGCCGAGCCAGCGCATGCAGTGCGAGAGGCGCGCCGGGCTGAGGCGGATCTGCGCGTACTTGAAGCCTTCGCCGGCATCGCCCAGCATCTGGTCCGCGGGAATGCGCAAGTTGTCGATGGTGATCTCGGCGTGGCTGCCGGGCATCGAGCTGTCGATGGTGTTGGGCACGCCGGTGATCTGGATCGCAGGATCGGGCAGATCGACGAGGAACATGCACGCCCCGCCCTTGCTGTCCGGATCTTCGGATTTGGCCATCACGATGCCGACCTTGGCCCCTTCCGCCCCGGTGATGAAGCACTTCTTGCCGTTCACCACCCAGTGGTTGCCGTCCTTGCGGCAGGTCGTCAGCATCATCGAAGGGTCCGCGCCCGCGCCGTTCAGTTCGGCCGGTTCGGTCATGAAGAAGGCCGAGCGCGCGCGGCCCTCCACCAGCGGCTTCAGGAACCGATCCTTGAGCTCCGGGCTGCCGACATGGCCGATGAGGTACATGTTGCCCTCGTCCGGTGCCTGGGTGTTGCAGGCGAGCATGCCCAGCGGGGTGAGGCCCGATTTGATCAGGATCACCGCCGTCTCGCGCTGGTTGAAATGGCTCCCATCGGGCCTGATATGCGGCGTCAGCACCCCCGCTGCGCGGGCCAGCTCGCGCATTTCCATGACGAGTTCATCGGTCGGTGCGCCGTGATGATCGCGGCGCGGGTCCTGCTCGTAGGGAAAGATCTTCTCCCGCACGAAGGCTTCGACCTTCGCCGCCATCTCCAGCGCTTCGCTGCTGATCGTCATGTCTTCAAGCCTTCCTCAAACCAGTCCCTGCCGGATGCGCCATAACAGCAGATCGCACCACCATCGGACATTGCCTTCATTGCGGGGGGCCCTCTAGCAGCTTCGGGCGGGCTGTGGGCCTCCCTAAACGGCTGGGGCTGCCGACAATGCACCGGCGGCAGCCGGGCGGCTATCACCGAATCGCCGCGCCGTGGCAACGTGCGGGTCCAAGCAGACTGCAGACCCCGCGGGGTTGAGGTCCTGAAGGTATCTGATCAAGGTCCGCCGACCGTGCGGACGCTCAGCGTTCGGTGACAGTCCGGTCCATCGGCGCCAGCTTGGCCAGCAGCCGGTTCTGCGCCGGAAACGAAACATGGGCCTCGCGCATGGCCTGCTGCAAGTGTTCGACCAGCGCATTGAGATCGGCGCGCGTGGTGCCGAGGCCCTTGTGCGCCACCTTCATGTCGCGGCCCGAATAGCGGCAACCCGCATTCAGGATGAAGCAGACCTGCTCGAACAGCGTGCGCCGCAGCCGCACCATGTCGTGCTCCTCGAAGATCGCCTTGATGCGCGGGTCCGCCACGCTGAGATCGAGCGTGCGATCAGTGATCCGGCGGATGCCCGCCTGTCCGCCAAAGGCACGTGCCATGCCATCCCCGGCAAACGGATGCGCCCCGGCATTGGCATCGCCTTGCACATAGGGATCGACCGGAATCTCCCCCGTCGCGGGATCGCGCGCCTTGCGGACCACGCCGAACTCCTTGTCCCAATCGACCGGAGCTTCGGTTTCGGTCGGCGCGGGAGCGGCGACCGGGGGTTCGGCCAGCGGCGCGGCGGCCAGCAGCAAGGGCAGGAGAAACGGCATCATCGGCCCCTTCAATAGGCTAGCTGGAGGGAAAGCAGCCCGCCGCGCTGGTTCGCGACTGTCGCCACCGATCCCACGTCGACATAGGCGGCGGTCACGGTCACGTGCCGGCTGACCGCCCATGCGGCAAACAGGTCTTTGGCATCATCCTCTCGCGCAATCCCGAGGTTATCGGGCCGCGTGCGCCATTCGCCGCCGATCACCAGCCGCGGTGTCACCAGATAGCCCAGCGAGCCTTCGAACTGCACGCTGCGCGCGGCCTTCCTGTCGCCGCCAAAGCCGAGCAGGCCGAACTGGTTGGCCTTGGTCAGCCGCACGGTGGCATTGGCAAGCACACTCGCCCCCAGGAAGAGCTTGGTCGCGCTTACGGTAAAGTCCGTGCCGGCCGAGGCCCGCGCCCCCACCGCGCGCACCACCGCGCCATCAAGGTTGCGCTTGTGCTCCACCCCCACGCTGATCTGCGGCAACCAGCCGGGCCCATAGACGAGATCGCCCACAAGCCGCACCTTGGCGGCGTAGATATCCTGATTGAACTGAAACCCCTTGCCCAGCCCCAGCGCCGCGCCGATCTGCCGCGTGTTGAAATTCTGCCGCGCGTAGGAAAGCTCCACCCGGTCGCGAATGCCGATGGCCACGCCGTGGGTGTCGAGCCGGAAATCGGGCAGTTCCACCCCTGTCACATGGGCTGAAACGCCGATGGCGCGGTTCGTGCCCATGCCGGAGATCGTCGCCCAGGTGGCAAGCCCGCCGCCACCACTGCCCTCGACCGAGGTGATGCCGTTCGTCAGGATAAGCTTGGCCCCATCGAACGTGATCGCCTCACGCGCAGCGCAAGGGGCGGCGAGCGCCAGCGCGCCAGAGATCAGGGGCATGGCGGCCAAGGATCGAAAGTTAGTCACAACGCGCTGATTAACCACAGGCCTCTTGCGGATTCGTAAAGCAACGCATTGGGGTAATAGACTGAATCTTAGGATAGTCGTGCGATACCGCCGCCATGGTAAAATGTATCATGCGACGCCTGCCACTCGGGCTTGCCTGCCTGTTTGCCGTCTCGGCGACGGGCCCCCAGACGGGCACCATCCAGGTCTTCGATCAGCGCGGTCTGCCCGTAGAGGGCGTCGTCATCGAAGTGCCTCCGCCGCCCGGCAGCAACCGGCCCATCGCCTTCCCGTGGCGCAGCGCGATGGCGCAGCGCAACCAGACCTTTGTTCCGGGCACGCTGATTGTCCCCCAGGGCGCCAATGTCGCCTTCCCCAACCTCGATACCGTGCGCCACAGCATCTACAGCTTTTCCAAGCCCGCACGGTTCCAGATCGATCTCTACGGCCGCGATCAGACGCGCTCGCAGCGCTTTGCGATCACCGGCACCGTCGCGCTCGGCTGCAACATCCACGACAAGATGCGCGGCTATATCCGCGTGGTATCGACGCCTTACGCCGCCGCCACCGATCTCAACGGACGCGGCCAGATCGAAGGACTGGCTCCCGGCACCTACCGCGTCACGGTGTGGCACCCGCGTCTTCGCGGCAATGGCAACGAGGCGGTGCAGACCATCAAGATCGCGCCCGGCTCGACCACGCGCCTCAGCATAGAGCTGCGCTGAGCCAATGGCGCACCCGCTCCTTGCCCGCATCGCCCACTTGCGTCCCCGCACGCTGCGCGCCCGCATCGCCGTTCTGCTGATGGCGCTGCTGGCCGGGGTCATGGCGGTTTCGGTGCTCGTTGCGGGCAGCGGCATCAGCCTCTTCGCCCACCGCGTCGCCGAACGCGACATGGCCGCCAATGCCCGCGTGTTCGAACAGCTGATCGCCACCCGCGAAGGGCA
Organism: Novosphingobium fuchskuhlense; assembly: GCF_001519075.1. Classification (GTDB taxonomy): domain Bacteria; phylum Pseudomonadota; class Alphaproteobacteria; order Sphingomonadales; family Sphingomonadaceae; genus Novosphingobium; species Novosphingobium fuchskuhlense. The sequence goes on along the minus strand of NZ_KQ954244.1, from coordinate 1,840,787 downwards.
GATGCGCGAATCCGCTTCCGTCGTCGCGCGCGATTTCGGCTTCCGCAGCGCCGTTGCCGGGGGCGACAAGGCCACGCTCGGCTCCGCGCTCGCCACCCTTGCGACCCGCACCGGCGCCTCGGTCGCGGCGGTCGTCTCGCTCGATGGCGCGGTGGTCACAAGCCCGGGCGCGCCGCCGCTCGATGGCGCCGCCCTCCTCCCCGCGCTTGATGCAGGCAGGAACGGCGGCGTTATCGCGCAGGGGGGCCAGCTTGCGCTCGCCGTCGCCGCCCCCATCGAAATGCCCGATCTCGCCGGCTGGCTGGTGCTTGCCCAGCCGCTCGGCACGCAGGACCTCGGCGCGCTCAGCCGCCTTTCCGCCGTGCCGATCGAGGCCAAGGTCGCCCCCGCCAGCGCGCTTGCGCCGGAGCAGACCGCGCTGAGCCTTGGCACCATCGGCGAGCTGCCCTCGCCGCAGGGTCGCCAGCTGGTGCGGCTCTCCGCGCTGCCCAGCCTCCAGCGCGGGATCGAGCCGCGCCTCATCCTCAGCCACTCGCTCGATTCCGCGATGCAGGCCTACCGCGCGCTCAACGCCGCGCTTGTCGGCATCGCGCTGGCCGGCACGCTCGCCGGCCTCGCGCTGGGCCTGCGCATTGCGCGAAGCGTCACGCGGCCCCTCAGCCAGCTGGCCGAAGCGGCGCGGCGCTATGCCGGCGGCACCGTCGCCAAGGTCGATGTTGCGGGCGATGCCGAGGTCGCGGCGCTGGCGCAGAGCTTCAACGCGATGGTCGATGCGATCGAGGAACGCGAACGCCAGATCGTCCACAGCGCGCTCCACGATGGCCTGACGGGCTTGCCCAACCGCCGTTTCTTCATCGAGAAGCTCGACCGCGCGGTCGCGCGCCAGAGCGCGGCGCACCGCACGATGGCCGTCTTCGTCGATCTCGACAATTTCAAGGTGATCAACGACACGATGGGCCACCCCGTTGGCGATGCGTTGCTGCGCGAGGCCGGACAGCGGCTGCAGGACCTGTTCCCCGATCACATGGTCGCACGCTTCGGCGGCGACGAGTTCGGCCTGCTCGTCACCGGTCTGGGCGAAGGCGCGGACCCGGCCTCGCTGGCGCGCAAGATCCACAGCGCGCTCAACGCGGATGTCACCGTCGGCGGCCGAGCCATGCAGCTGACCGCCAGCTTCGGCGTGGCGGTGGGCCCACAGGACGGCACGAGCGGCGACGAACTGCTCAAGAACGCCGATCTCGCGCTCTACCGCGCCAAGAGCGAAGGCAAGAGCACCTACCACTTCTTCGAAGCCTCGCTCGACGAGGAAGCCCGCCGCCGCCGCCAGCTGGAACTCGATCTCGGCCAAGCGGTGCGCGAAGGCCACTTCGAGCTGCACTTCCAGCCGCTCTACAGCATGACGCAGCAGCGCCTCAAAGGCTTCGAGGCCCTGATCCGCTGGAACCACCCCGAGCGCGGCCGCATCAGCCCTGCGGACTTCATTCCGCTCGCGGAAGAAACCGGCCTCATCATCCCGATCGGCGAATGGGTGATCCGGCAGGCCTGCGCGCAGGCAGCATCATGGCCGGGAGACATCTCGGTCGCGGTCAACATCTCGCCGCGCCAGTTCTCGAGCCCGGTGCTGGCGCAGACCATCGTCCAGTCGCTCGCCGCCGCGGGCCTTCCCGCCCACCGGCTCGAACTCGAAATCACCGAAAGCATCTTCATCGGCAACGTGGAGCGGACACTCGGTATGCTCCACGGCCTTCGCACGCTGGGTGTGCGCATCGCGCTCGATGATTTCGGAACCGGCTATTCGTCGCTCAGTTATCTGCGCTCGTTTCCCTTCGACAAGCTCAAGATCGACCAGAGCTTCGTGCGCGATCTGGGCAACGATGCCAGCGCCCACGCGATCATCCGCGCGATCACAACGCTTGCCGCCGCGCTGGGCATCGAAACGCTGGCCGAAGGCGTCGAACTGGAAGCAACCATGGACGCCCTGCGCCGCGAAGGCTGCGATCTTGTCCAGGGCTACCTCATCAGCCGCCCGGTGCCTGCAGGCGCCGTGGCCGCCCTGGTACAGCAAATGAATGGCGGCGGTGCACTGCGCCGGGCCTCTGCCTAGACAGGTGGAACACGCTGCGGACAGGATAGCCGGCACCGCGCGGACGGCTTGATTTTTTCCCGGCAGTGGGCAATGGGCGGCGGGACAAAGTAGCGGGGAACAGCTCCCGCCAGGCAAACGCGTGCGAAGGCGCGGCGGGGCCGTAGAATGGGAAACGATCCTATGTCTGCGGCCTATGCACTCTCTTCCTGTATCGAATGGCAGTTCACCGACGCCGGCGCGCTTGATGCGCGTTTGCGCGCGGCGAAAGCGGCGGGCTTCGAGCTTGCCGAATTCCACCTCTGGCGCGACAAGCCGATCGCGGCGCTGGCCGAAGCCCTTGCCGAAACCGGCATGGGTCTGACCGGCGTGTGTGTCGATCCGCGGCGGTCCATCGTCGATCCCGCCGAGCGCGCCGAAATGGTCACCGCGGTGCGCGAGACGATCGCGGCCACGCGGTGCCTTGGCAAACCGGCGCTGATCGTCGCCTCGGGCTTCCGGATCGAGGGGATGAGCGAGGAAGAGCACTTCGCCAATGCCGTCACGGCCCTGCGCGAAGCCGCCGATGCGGCCGAGGAGGCCGGCGTGATGCTACTGCTCGAACCGCTCAACACCCGGTTGTTCGCCGCGATGTATCTGGTCAGCACGAAGCTCGGCCTCGATCTGGTCGAGGCGGTGGGCAGCCCCAACCTGCGCCTGCTCTACGATGTGTGGCACAGCGCCTGCATGGACGAGGATATCGCCGAAGTGCTGGCAGGCCGGGTGCATCTGATCGCGCATGTGCAGGTTGCCGACATGGACGACCGCCACGAGCCGGGCACAGGCACGCTCGACTGGGCCAAGGCCATGCAGACCTTGCGGGACCTGGGCTATCGGGGGGCCATCGGGCTGGAATACTTCCCCAGCCTGCCGATGGCTGCGTCCCTTTCGCTCACCCGTCAGACGCTGGGCTGCTGACCGGCTGCCGCCGGCCCCCGCTCGATCAGAACAAGCGGGGCTTGCCGCAGGGCAGGACAACCGCAGGAATGGGACTTTCCCGATGAACACGAACGAGATCGCGATCAGCCTCGATCTGATCAACCGCCACTATCAGGAACCGAACCGCAACCGGTTCGAAAGCCGGTATTTCTGGGAAGAGCTCTACCCGATGCTGGCCACGTCGGGTTTCCGGGCCATCGAGATTCCCTATGAGCTGGTGTGGCAATTCGGCGGGCGCAGCGGCGTGCCGATGAACCGCTACTGCGTGAACACGAAGTACGGCAGTGCCGCCGCCTACCGCAAGACGCTTGCCGCCAGCGGGATCGACCGGGTCAGCGGCGTGACCTTCGATCCCAACCTTTTCATGCGCAACGGCAATCTGGATTTCTTCTTCGGCGCGTCCGGCCACTTCGCCGGTGAAGCGCTGGCCCACGCCGCCGATCTGGGGGCGGACTACCTCGCGATCAGCCCATCGCCCTGCTATGGCCGCGCCGCGCATCATCACCCCGATCTGGAGAGCAAGCTGGACGTGTTCACCCAGCGCACGGTGGACCTGCTCGGCGGGCTCGCCACGAAAGCGGAAGGGCTCGGCGTCACGCTGGTGCTGCGCCATGAATACTGGAGCCTGTTTCGCGGCGCGCGGATCCTCGCGCTGCTCGATGCGCTGCCCGCATCCGTGAAGCTGGATTGCGACACCGCCAGCCTCCACGTCGCGGGGCTTTCGGCGGCGGACTTTCTGACGGCGCACATCGCCCGCATCGGCTGCGTCCACCTCACCGACACGAACTTCGTCGATACGCAAGGCATCTGGAAGACCGCCAATCCCGAGTTTCCCGAAACCCGCGCCACGCAGGTCTTCCGTGATCCGGGCACCGGCTCGGTCGATCTTGCAGGGATTGCCGCGGTGCTGACGAGGCTTGGCTATGCCGGCCCGGTGACCGCCAGCGCCCGCCAGACGCGCGATCCCTTCCGCGCCCTGCTGCGCACCCGTGCGCTGCTTCAGCGCATCCAGAATTGAGCCGGACGGAACCTTGACCATGCCCAACATCCGCTACGCCAACATGTGCCACTGGAAGGCGATCCCCTACCGGCAGATCCCCAACTTCCGCGAGTTCTACTACGAGGACCGGACCAATAGCGCCTACTATTCGGACTGGGACAAGATCCTGAAATACCAGGCCGCGCTGGGTTTCCACGGGATCGAGATCGCCCCGTGGGACCTTGCCGACATCCTCCCCCTGTTCGGCTCGCCCGAAGCCTTCACCGCGTTTGCCACGGAGCGCGGCGTCGAGGTCATCGGCATGTTCCACGGCGCGCACGCCTCACACGCGGCGGACCATTTCGACGAAGCCGTGCGTTCGGGACGCGAGGCGGTGGACACGATCGTGCGGTTCGGCGGCACTTACATGAACACCTGCCCGACGCAGAATTACTTCGGCACCGGCCCGCTGAGCCGCGACGAGGTGCAGAACTGCGCCAGGGTGATGAACGAGATCGGCCGCTATGCCACCGACCACGGCGTCAAGATCGGCCTGCACAACGAGTTCTTCTGCGCGATCAACCTGCCCAACCACCGCGAACTGATCGAATCGACCGACCCCGCGCTGGTCCACTACTGCATCGACACCGCGCAGATCGCCATTCTGGGCGAAGACCTGCTGACGTTCTACGAGGACTACCACGACCGCATCAGCACCTTCCACCTGAAGGACACCGCCTCGGCCCGGCAGCCCGACAGCGTGCGCTATGCGCAGGACCCCGAAATCGCCGATGACGGCCACCGCTGGTTCTGGGAACCGGGCGAGGGCGAGCTTGATCTCAAGGGCCTCTACCGCCTGCTCAAGAAGCACGCATTCAAGGGCTGGATGTCGATCGAATACGATGGGTCGCCCGACCTGCTCGCCTCGATGGCGCTAACCCGGTATCACCTCGATACCGAACTACGCCCGATCTACGATTGATCGAGAGGGCCCCGCGAGGCCCTGCACCACTGCTTTGCTTGGCCCCGGCCACCTGGAATTGGCTTACCCGGGACAGACGCGATAGCGCAGCCCTGTTTCAGGGCCCTGCCGGCGTGCCTTTGGCCGGCGCGTGGCGCGCGAACCGACCGACATGATCATCTGCTGCGGCAAACCTGGTACGGCGCGGGCGAACCGAATCGGCCTGACACGCCTTGATCACCCCCACCCCAAGATATGAGTATTATGCGCAGTCTATTTGTCGCCATTATGATTATTTTATTACTTATTTTATCTGATTAGCTTTTGATTCAATATTTTAGATTTTTCAAAAAATTACCAAAACGGCGGATAGTAGGTATTGGAGCATGTCGGATTAGGTGTAAATTTTAACCACAAATCAGTACATTGGAGGCACCTGATGCAAGGAAGGCCTGGGAGGAAATGTACCCCCTTCGAGTGCACGCTTGGCACTCAGCGCTTTAGCGCAAGGACGATTTGTTCGCACACTTCGCCACCATCCCGTGGCAGCGGCAGAAGCGCGCTACGGCTTTTCCTGGCCTTTGGGCTGATAGCCGCATCGCAAACGCCAGCCGCCGCCAGCCCGTCTCTCGGCTCAATTTCGGGTGGCCGTACGCTTCCAGCCGAGACTCAGCGCGATCTTCGCGACGAAGACAAATGCGCAGTGAGCAGGGAATGGTCGCAAGCACGCCTGCTCGACTACTGGCCGAGCGAGGCACACATACGCAGCGCTGGCAAGCTGGGCTACATCGGGCAGACCGATACCGTACCCAACGCAGATCTTGCTGAAGCCCGAACACAGGTCGAACGGGTCGTTCGCGTAAGCGGGCTGGAAATGAACTTCGACCTGATCGCAGCCACCTCCACACCCGCTGCAGCTGAGATCATAAACGGACGGCGCGTGATCCTGTTCGACCCACATTTTATGGCGCAGGTGGCGGATCGCATTTGCCCGGACTGGGGCGCGACAAGCATTCTGGCACACGAAGTCGGCCATCATCTCGCCGGTCATACCCTCCGGCAAACCACCGAGCCTTGGCGCGATGAGCTCGAGGCGGACGATTTCTCCGGGTTCGTGCTGGCGCGGCTTGGCGCCACACTGGCTGAGGCCACATCCGCAGCCGCCCGCATCTTGCCCGAACAATCAACCTCAACACATCCAGGCCGAGCCGATCGCATCGCCGCAATCGTCCATGGCTGGCAGAATGCCAAAGCCCTGATGAATGCCGAGATTGAAAACATCAAAAGACACCCGGGCTTATTGCCAGTAGCGCAGATTAATTATGATGCAAATAGTCTTCGAAATGAAAATTCCGATGCCCCCTTAAAATATCGGATAATCATTTATAATGATCCGATTGATTATTATATTACAAAAGGTGGACGCATCGATTCATATAATGGCTTAAGAACGGCAATTTCGAGAAAAACATTTCCTACCTCAAGCGACTATGCCTGGTCGTTTCAATCTGACGGCTTGCGCTTCAACGTGGCCCATGATGGACGCATCTACACCCGCCTTCCTTCAGGAGTGACATTGGAAGTCGGCATGGTGGTGACCTTGACGCCGCGTATGGCGAACGGGGAATAGGCCGGGTTCATGGCCACCGGGACAGCACATGGCAATCAGGGTCCCGGTCATGACAGGGCTGCCGTTACGCTTGATCGGAGCAATCTGCCCGATCTGTTGATCAGCGACCGCGACAAGCTGCAGACGCAACTCGAAGATCTGGAAGTCATCGTCGTCCGCAATGCCTTCTGTCCGCAACGCGCATTGCTATCCTTCGCCGAACGGCTGGAATGTGCACTTCACGGTCAATTTGGCGCGGTGCAACAGCCGTCGGCAGAGGACTACCTCATCGTGGGCGACCCCAATGCCTCGCCGCTTGCCGAATTTGTGCGCAATGGCCGAGTCTGGGAAAACGACCAGGTGCTGGGCCGTGCCCCGGGGGGCACCTCAATCATGGCTATTCCCGACGAAGACAGAATTGCGGCCCAGACCGATTTTGCATGCACGGCCGCTGCGTGGGATGCCTTGCCGCACTTCGAGCAGCGCGCCTTGGCCCCGCTCACCGTGCTCCATGGTTTCTGGCACGACCGGTTGTATCACGAGCGGGAGCCTCGGCACGATGCCCTGATGCAATGGATGGCGCGCGAGAGCGCCGAACTGCCCCTGGTAGCGCGCATGGCAGGCGGGCGTCATTGCCTGCTGGTCGACGATACCGCCATCCAGATCATGGGCATGGAATTTTCCGCAAGCGAAGCCTTTATCGACGGCTTGCGCGAGTGGGTGACCAAGCCAGCCTTTGTCTACCGGCACACCTGGGAGCCCGGGGATCTGGTTATCTGGAACAGCGCCTCGGTGCTGTTCCGCGGTTTGCCGCGCCCGCACAATCCGATGTGGAAAATGGCACACGTCTCGCGTTGATCAGCACCGGCTGCGATCAGACTTGCAGCGCAGCCCTTCCCCGATCTTCCTGAAGGGCCAGTCGATCTTTAGAATGCTATGTCACGGTGTCAGTCTGAATTGGCACATGCGCGTAAATGTTCAGGCTGTATAATGTCGATGCAACGGTAGGATTGGCTGATCCAACCCCTCGCATCGAAGTCCCGGAGCAGGTGCCGGGTTGGGTGGCGAGACAGTTTTGCCGTCTGACCGATTTCTTCTTGGCTGAGATGTATGGGCTTTGCTGCGCCAGAATGCCGGCAGTTGGCCAGATGCAGTAGTAGGGCTGCTAGTCGACGGCCGGAATTGGGAATGAGTTGGTCGACACCCACGCCCGCATATCTTATTCCGGCTTCAAAGCTCAGTTTGGCAATTTCCTTCCACCATTCAGGCCGCTCGTGCAGCATACTACGTACCTCGCCGATGCTCAGGCACAAAATGGTTGTCGGTATGACGGCATGGATGTGCGCCACATTGGCAGGCAAAAACAGCGGCGCATAACCGCCCCAGTCGCCTTTATGGAACAACAGAGCGACCGGCGTATCTGCTGGCCCCATACCCGGCACAACGGCCACTTGGCCGGCCACGATACCGTACATTCCGGAGCCGATCGAGTCGTCATCGCCCGCTGTCGAGATCTGAGATCCTGATGTGAATGTTCGGATCTGGCCCTTAGCCAGAAACTCCGAACGGAAATCAGCCGCTGCGGTCGCCAGCCAACCCTCAGTTGCCAAAATGCGGCACGCCTCAGCTTTCGAGATCGGAATATTATCCAACATTGGACTAAATGAACCTTTGTTTGCCCAGTGCAAATGGCATGCACCGCATCACACCGGAGGGCTTTTCCCTCAACTCAGCTCGAGCAAGTGTGTGATAAATTTATGTCATTTTTACAGAAATGCTTCACCCTTGGTCGGAAGTCGCAAATCATTGTTGGCCTGCTCTTAGCTACCTGCCAATCGATAGTTTTTTCTCCAATTTGTACTGCCCAGATTGCGCAAAGCTGGGCCATGGGTGGCGACATCACCGTGAGCGCGACAAACGAAGATACGACGGTTTCAGTGGCCCCTTCAGAGGGCATTTTAATGAATGCTCCATCGATCGCTGATGGTTCACGCAACACCATCAGCGTGACCGCTATCGGTGCCTCGGCCTCGGTCAGCAATAGCAGCGTAACTTTTCAGGATGTGGAGATGACCGACAGCGTTGATGGCAACATCACGGTTTCTGCCTCCAACCTGAACAGCACCATTAACGTCTCCGGCACAATCGACGGCGCCGTAATCGAGCAAGGCCACGACAATACGATCTCGGTCTCGGCAGTGGGTGCTTCGGCCCAATTCAGCGTCACCGATGACGTCTTGGGAGGCGCCACGGTTAGCCGCTCCCTTACCGTTAATGGCGACATCTCGCTTAACGCGGACAACACCGGCGACGTGAACCTGCAGATCGCTGTCGGCAGTAACGGCGACGGCGTGTCGATCAACGGGGGTACGCGCAATGCGTTCTCTGGCACCGCACTTGGTGCATCAGCCGGCATCTCGGTCTTGACCATTGTCGATGATGGCACTTACTCTTCTGACATCGGAATAGGTGTTGACAGCGGAATAAGCGTGCACGCGCACAATAGCGGCAATATTAGGATTGGCTCTGTCGACGATCCGACACAAGATACCACGTTGAACGGTGCCACTATAAGTGGAGATAGTGTCGATAGCAGCATTTCACTCATGGCAATTGGCGCGAGCGGCTCGGTCAACAGCACGACCGTCGTTTATGCGGGCAGCGCAGTGCCATCAGTTAACTTTGGCGTGAGTGGCTCTGATGGGGGTAGCGATGTGCCCTCAGTTGCCTTCGGCGATGTGAACTTCGACGTCGAGAACACCGGCCTTGTCGAGGCCAATGTCTCGATTACCGGTTCATCGTTTGAAGGCAAGAACAGCGTTAGCGCTGGCGCAATTGGTGTTACCATGGGCAATTCGGTGAAATTTATCAACTACACCGGTGAAGCCGTTTCCTTCCACGGCACGTACGGAGAGGTGAACTACAGTGTGCTCAACACCGCACCAATCCGCGTCTCCGGCGGGATGGACCACCCTGCGATCCCTGATGGCTTCGGCATCAGCTGGTCCGCGAACGCGATTGGCGCGGCTGCCTCGTTCTCGCTCTAAACCAGCGCCCCCCTTCTTTCGATCACTGTTCTGGCGTCAGAGACGTGCGCTAGGCGCAGGCCAACCCGAAAGTTTACGCAGTTTGTAAACCGGCTACGGGGCGATCTCGTAAGTCATTGATTTTTGGTAGCGGAGGAGGGACTCGAACCCCCGACACGCGGATTATGATTCCGCTGCTCTAACCGGCTGAGCTACTCCGCCCCGAAGGGATCTGGCAGGACAACGGAAACCTCCGCAGCCTAGGCAGGCGGGCCTATTAGGCGGGGTGGCGTAGCGGGTCAACAGCGGAATCGGTTGACCTGCATGGCAATCTCATCGCCGCGTGCGGCCCCGAAATGGCCAGCGGCCTGCCTGCTCCCACGGGCCGCCGCGATAGCGCTGGAGTGCGAGTGCGGCGAAGGCGAACCCCTCGGGCAGGATGACCGGCCGCAGCGCGGCCTGCAGGGCCTTGGCCTCGGCCCGCGTGACCTTGTTCTGCACGGTGACATGAAGCCGCGGCAGTCCCTGGTCCTGCAGGGTGAGCATACCGTGAAAGTGCTCGGCAATCATCGCCCGGATCTCGAGCAAGGCCGGGCTTTCGATGGCAAGCGCGGTGCCGGTGCCAAGGTCCATGATGCCGGCAAGGCGCGCGGGGGGCGCGGGCATTTCCCGTGCAAGGGCGGCGAGCAGATCGCGGGCTTCCGCTTCAACGAAGGGCGGCAGGGCGCGCAGGACCGTGAGGTGGGCCGGAACGTGGTTGCGCTCAGGCGGATAATGCGCACGGCGTAAACCTTCTGCCCGGCCATGCAGCGGGGCCGGCAGTTCGGCGGTGATCACGAGTGCAGCAGTCGGCGCCATGACAGGACCGCCGGCCATCAACGGGTCAACGCTGTCCACAAGGCTCTCCTTCGGGAGGGCCGGCACCGCGAATCACCTCGGCCTCACGCCAGCCTCGTATATCGCAGGAGAAAGCAAAACCTGAACACGCCCTATCAACAGGGAGGACCGTCAAGCTGCGGATACCCCTTAGGGTCGCCGCAAAGCCATGCTTCCCCAATATTTTTCGGGCAGACCTGCCCAGACTGCGGACAAAGGCAGAAGAAGGACGATTTATTGCCAAGTTCGCGCTCTTGGGGCATAGTCGTGACATTCTAAAGACGATGCGATCATGCAGGAGCCGGGGGCCGTTCCGATGACACAGGTGCGCAAGACCTTGACGAAGTTTCCGCGTGTTGCCGGCGCGGTCGGTGTTGCCTGCGCCGCGCTGTTTGTCGCCCCGACAGCCGAGGCGCAGACCGCCTACGACATCACGCTGCGATCGATCGCCCAACCGACGATAACAGCCGCCAGCCTTGATGGCCGCGCGCGCCAGGCAGCGCTGAGCATTGCGCCGCCGTCGCTGGAAAATTCTCCCAGCATGGTTCCTGCGGTTTATGATCCCACCGCCGGGCGCTTCGTCTCGGCCATCGGCGGCTCGCGCGGTGCCATTTCCGTCACTTCGACCGGAGCGGTCTCGGTCATCATCAGCAACCAGACGAGCAATGTGCTGGTGGGCAGCAGCGCGACCGGCGTGCCGCTGCGCTCGGATGCGGCGGTGACAACTTCGACCCTGGTGACCGCCCAGCAGGTTACCGCGACGTCCAGCAGCAGCCGCTAGGCACCTCCGGCCAGGCGCCGTCTACAACTCTCCGCGGGCGCGGCGGAGCGCAAACCAGCGCGCGACATTGGCGTTGTGTTCCTGCAGCGTGGCCGCGAAAACGTGTCCGCCCTTGCCATCGGCCACCATGTAGAGCGCGTTGGTGCGCGCCGGGTGCAGCACCGCCGCGATCGAATCCTTGCCCGGATTGGTGATCGGCGCCGCTGGCAAGCCAACCATCGTGTAGGTGTTGTAGGAATTGACCGCCTGGATTTCCGACTGGCGGATGCGGCGGCCCAGCGGCTTGCCGTGCGTGATCGGGTAGATGATCGTCGGATCGGCCTGGAGCATCATTCCCTGACGCAACCGGTTCGAATAGAGCCCGGCAACCATCGGACGTTCGGAAGGCTTGCCGGTTTCCTTCTCGACGATCGAGGCGAGGATCACCGCTTCCTCCTTGCTCCGCGCGACCGTATCGGGGGCGCGATCAGCCCATAGCTTGTCGAGCGTGCGGGCCATGGCCTGCTGCATGCGGGTGACCAGAGCCGTGCGGCTTTCCCCGCGCTGGAAGGCGTAGGTATCCGGCAGCACCGATCCCTCGGCGAGCGTGGGAACGGGACCGGTGAGCAGAGAGACAGCCGCGAGCCGTTCCTGCACCATGATCGCGGGCATGCCTTCGGGGATGGTCACCATGCGGCGCACCTCGCCGCCCTCGCCCTGCAGGATCGCCAGCACGGACGAGCCGCTGGCATGGGCGGGAATATAGTACTCGCCGGCTTTCAGCGGCTCGTTGCCCCCAAGCAGACGCGCGCGGAGCCGGAAGGTGCTGGCCGAAGCGACAATGCCCTGCGCTTCCAGCTTTTCCGCGACACTGGCCAGAGTCGCGCCATCGGGAACAGAGAGTGTCGCCTCCTTGACCAGCGGGCCGCTGCCATACCAGCCGTAGAGGAAGTGGACGCCAAAGACGGCCACCACCAGTGCGGCGGCAAACACGAAGATCCTGAGGCGGCCTGACTTGTGCATCGGACGCCGCCTCCTGCGCTTCGGGCTCAGATCGCCTTGACGATCACGCTGGCGTTGGTGCCGCCAAAGCCGAACGAGTTGTTGAGCGTGGCGCGCACGACACGCTTCTTCGCAACCTTGGGGACGAGATCGACGCCTTCGCAGCCCTCATCCGGGGTATCCAGATTGAGCGTGGGCGGCACGATCTGATCGCGGATCGCCAGCACGCAGAAGATCGTCTCGACCGCGCCGGCCCCGCCGAGAAGGTGGCCAATGGCAGACTTGGTGCTGCTCATCGACGCGCCGGAGAGATCATCGCCCAGCACGCGCTTCACCGCGGCGAGTTCGATCGTGTCCGCCATGGTCGAGGTGCCGTGGGCGTTGACATAGTCGATGTCGCCCGGGCCCATGCCGGCCTTGCGCAGCGCCATGCGCACGGCAAGCTCCGCGCCCTTGCCTTCAGGATGCGGGGCGGTGACGTGGTAGGCATCACCCGAGAGGCCATAGCCGACGACTTCGGCGTAGATCTTCGCACCGCGTGCCTTGGCGTGCTCGTATTCCTCAAGCACGACGACGCCGGCGCCCTCGCCCATCACGAAGCCGTCGCGGTCCTTGTCATAGGGGCGGCTGGCCTGTTCGGGGCGGTCGTTGTAGCTGCAATTGAGCGCGCGGGCCTGCGCGAAGCCGGCAACGCCGAGCGGGTTGATCGTGCTTTCGGAGCCGCCCGCCAGCATGATATCGGCGTCATCATCGCGGATCATGCGCGCGGCATCGCCGATCGAGTGCGCACCGGTGGAGCACGCCGTCACCACCGCGTGGTTGGGGCCCATGAGGCCGTACTTGATCGAAACCTGGCCCGAGATGAGATTGATCAGGCGGCCGTGGACGAAATGCGGGCTGACACGGCCCGCACCCTTCTCGTGCAGGACAATCGATTCGCTCTCGATGCCCGGAAGGCCGCCGATGCCCGAACCGATCGAGCAGCCGGTGCGCAGCTTGAGGGCCTCGTCCATGTCGGTGAGGCCCGCGTCTTCAAGCGCCTGGCCGGCAGCGTCGATGCCGTAGACGATGAACGGATCGACCTGGCGCTGCACCTTGAAATCGACGCGCTTGTTGGGGTCGAAACCATAGGGGTGGTCAGCCGGCTTCACTTCGCAGGCGATCAGGCACTTCTGACCCGTGGTATCGAAGCGGGTGATCCGCCCCGCGCCCGACTTGCCGGCAAGAAGATTTGCCCACGTGGTTTCGACATCGGCCCCCAGCGGGGTGACGAGGCCAAGTCCGGTGATCACGACACGGCGCATTTCAGTCTCCGAAACGTTCGCCCGCAATCGGCGAACGGACCTTGAAGCACAACAGGCCCAGACCCCTTGCGGGACCGAGCCTGTCGAAGCCCCGGCGCTTCAACGCCGGGGGACGACCGCCGCCTCCGCCGCGCCCCGCAGCCGGGACATGACGGAAAGGTGCGGACGGGTTGGCAATCCGAAAGGATCAGCCCTTGTTGTCGTCGATGTACTTGATCGCGTCCGAAACGGTGGCGATCTTCTCGGCCGCATCGTCAGGGATCTCGACACCAAACTCTTCTTCGAACGCCATGACCAGCTCGACGATATCGAGGCTGTCGGCACCGAGATCGTCGATGAAGCTCGCGTCTTCGGTGACCTTGTCGGCCTCTACCCCGAGGTGCTCGACAACGATCTTCTTCACGCGGTCGGCGGTATCGCTCATTCTTTTGCCCCTTCAAGGAACTGGGTTGGTTTAATCAAATCTGGCGTTCGCCCTAATGTCCCGATTGCAGGCTGGCAAGTGCCGCATTGTGGACGAGATGTGCACCGCTTGTGACAGGCGGTGGGCAGAGAGGCAGGGCGGGCAGGCATACAGCCGGGCCCGCCCGTGTCCGCCCGGCACATCAACCCTTGGAGGGTTCCACCGTCCGCAAGTGCAATTCGCGCAGCTGCTGCAGGCTCGCCGGCGAAGGCGCGCCCATCAGCAAGTCCTCGGCGCGCTGGTTCATCGGGAACAACGTGATCTCACGCAGGTTCTGCGCGCCGCAGACGAGCATGACGATACGGTCCACACCCGCCGCCATGCCGCCGTGCGGCGGCGCGCCATACTGGAACGCGCGGTAGAGCCCGCCGAAGCGCTCCTCGACGTCGGCCTTCGAAAGGCCGACGAGTTCGAACGCCTTGACCATGAGTTCGGGCGACTGGTTGCGGATCGAGCCCGACGCGATTTCGTAGCCGTTGCAGACGAGATCGTACTGGAAGGCCTTGATCGTCAGCGGATCCTGGCCTTCGAGCGCCGCCATCCCGCCCTGCGGCATCGAGAACGGGTTGTGCGCGAACTCGACCTTCTTGGCGTCCTCGTCCCATTCGTAGAACGGGAAATCGACGATCCAGCACAGCGCGAAGCGGTCCTTGTCGATCAGGCCCAGCTGCTCGGCGACACGGGTGCGGGCGGCGCCAGCGAGCTTGGCCGCCTGCTCGGGCTTTCCGGCGGCGAAGAACAGGCCGTCATCGGGGCCAAGGCCGAGTGCGGCATAGAGCGCCTCCATGCCTTCTTGCCCATGGTTCTTGGCGATCGGGCCGCCGAACTCGCCACCCTTGCGCGTCACATAGCCGAGGCCGGCGTGGCCTTCGCTGCGCGCCCACTCGTTCATGTCGTCGAAGAACTTGCGGCTCTTGTCCGCGGTGCCGGGTGCGGGAATTGCGCGCACGGTGCCGCCGCCTGCGACGATCTTCTCGAACAGGCCGAAGCCCGAGGTGGTGAAGTGGCTGGCGACATCGCTGATGATGAGCGGGTTACGCAGATCCGGCTTGTCCGAGCCGTACTTCAGCATGGCATCATCGTAAGCGATGCGCGGGAAGCTGCCCGAAGGCGTGACCGGCTTGCCGTTTGCAAAGGTCTCGAACACGCCGCCGATGACGGGCTCCATCGTCTCCCACACTTCTTCCTGGGTGACGAAGCTCATCTCGAGATCGAGCTGATAGAATTCGCCCGGCAGGCGGTCGGCGCGCGGGTCCTCGTCGCGGAAGCAGGGCGCGATCTGGAAGTAGCGGTCGAAACCGGCAACCATGAGCAGCTGCTTGTACTGCTGCGGCGCCTGCGGCAGCGCGTAGAACTTGCCCGCGTGGATGCGGCTCGGCACGAGGAAGTCGCGCGCGCCTTCGGGGCTGGAGGCGGTGAGGATCGGCGTCGAGTATTCGGTGAAGCCGGCGCTTTCCATGCGGGTGCGCATGTCGCGGATCACCTTGGTGCGCGTCATGATGTTGGCGTGCAGCGTCTCGCGGCGCAGATCGAGGAAGCGGTAGCGCAGGCGAATATCCTCGGGGTATTCCTGCTCGCCCGCCACCGGCATCGGCAGTTCCTCGGCAGCGGACAGAACAGTCGCGCCGCGGGCGTAGACTTCGATCGCGCCGGTCGCGAGCGCCGCGTTCACCGTGCCTTCGCTGCGGGCCTTCACCTCGCCGTCGATGGTGATCACGCTTTCGGTGCGCGCGGCCTCGAGCACGGCCAGCGCCGCGCTGTCACTATCCGCCACGATCTGGGTGATGCCGTAGTGGTCGCGCAGATCGATGAAGAGCACGCCGCCATGGTCGCGCTTGCGGTGCACCCAGCCCGAGAGGCGCACGGTCTGCCCGACATCCGCCTGTGCCAGCGCGCCGCAGGTATGGGAACGATATGGATGCATGAGGCTAGGTTCCAATTTGGCTGGCAAACCGGCCAGCATTCGGGCAGTGATGGCCAGCGGCCAAGAGGCGATGGCCGCGGATTTGTCAAGCCGCAGGCCCCGGACGGGGTCACCACCAGCACCGGTCAGGCATGAGGGTCTGGCCGGGCGCGCAATCAGAAAAGCACGATGAAGATACACCCGCTGATCACCACGACCCCGGCCCTCGCCGATCTGTGCGAACGCCTGGCCAAGGCCGATTTCATCACGGTCGACACCGAATTCATGCGCGAGAACACCTATTGGCCGGAACTGTGCCTGGTGCAGATCGCCGATGACAAGGAAGCCGCCGCGATCGACCCGCTGGCGCCGGGCATTGATCTTGCCCCGCTGCTCGAACTGCTGGTCGACAACGAGGACGTGCTCAAGGTTTTCCACGCCGGCGGGCAGGATGTGGAAATCATCTACAACCTGACCGGGCGCACCCCGCATCCGATCTTCGATACCCAGATCGCGATGATGGCGATCAGCCAGTCCGAACAGATCGGCTATTCCAACCTCGTCGAGAGCTGGCTGGGTTTCACGGTCGACAAGGGCGCGCGCTTTACCGACTGGTCGCGCCGCCCGCTGACCGAGCGGCAGATCGAATATGCCATCGGCGACGTGACGCACCTTTCGAAGATCTTCCCGCGCATGCTCAAGCGGCTGATCAAGACCGGACGCGGCGAATGGCTCGATGCCGAGATGGAAAAGCTCGCAGATCCCGAGAATTATCGCTCGGATCCTCAAACCGTCTGGCAGAAGATTCGCGCGCCCAGCCGCAATTCTGCCGTGCTCGGACGATTGAAGGCCATCGCCGCCTGGCGCGAGCTCGAGGCGATGGACAAGAACATCCCCCGCGGACGGATCATGCGCGACGAGACCCTGGCCGATATCGCCAGCCATCCCCCGCGCGAGCAGCACGAGCTTGCCAAGGTGCGCGGGCTTTCGGCGGGATGGAAGGATAACGACATCGGCCGCCGCCTGATGCAGGCGATTGCCGATGCCAAGCCGCTCACCGATGCCGAACTGCCCCCGCGCGCGCCGCGCGGCGCGCCGCTGGGCAAGGAAGGCGCGCTGGTCGCCGATCTCCTCAAGCTGCTGCTCAAGATCCGCAGCCGCGAGATTGATATTGCCGCCCGGTTGCTGGCCCGCAGTGACGATCTGGAGGCGCTGGCCGCCGGACAGCGCAAGGGGCTGCCGATCCTCGAAGGCTGGCGCTTCGAACAGTTCGGGCGCGATGCGCTGGAGCTCGTCGAGGGCAAGCTGGCCTTCGCTGTGGTCAAGGGCAAGCTCAAGATGGCGCATATCGATGCGATTGCCGGCGGCAACGATGGCGGGAATGCTGACGAGGCGGAGCCGGCGGAGGACGAGGACGCCATCCTGCTGACCACCGACGGGGGCGAGGAGAGTGACGGGGGCGACGGGCGGAACTGGGACGACGATCAGGCCCGGGAGCCGGGAGCCGAATGAAAGCCTGCGCCGCATGACCACCTACCTGCCCACGCTCAAGCAGCTGCAATATCTCGTGGCGCTCCACGAACACGGCCACTTCGGGCGCGCGGCAGATGCCTGCTTCGTCTCGCAATCGACGCTCTCGGCGGGCCTGCGCGAACTGGAAACGCTGCTGGGCGTCACGCTGGTCGAGCGCACGCGGCGCGTGGTGCGCTTCACCGCGCTGGGCGATCAGGTGGTGGCCAAGGCACACCGCTTGCTGCGCGAGGGCGAGGAGCTCTCCGCGCTGGTGCAGGCGCATGGTGCGCCGCTGTCGGGCGAGCTGCGCATGAGCGTGATCCCGACCATCGCGCCTTTCCTGCTCCCGCGCATTCTGCCGCGCCTGCGCCACGAGCGGCCTTCGCTCAAGCTCTTCCTGCGCGAGGAGCCGAGCGCCGCCGCTGTCGAATCGCTGCACCATGGCCGCGCTGATTGCGTGCTGCTCGCCCTGCCCTTCGCGACCGGCGAGGTGGAGGCGGCGCATCTGTTCCATGACCGCCTGCTGGTCGCCTTCCCCAAGGACGATCCGCGCGATCCCCCGCAAAGCATCGCGCCCGCCCTCATCGACGAGGCGCGCCTGCTGCTGCTGGAAGACGGCCACTGCCTAAAGGACCATGTCCTCGCGGCCTGCAACCGCCCCGAACTGCGCGCGAGCGCGAGCGTTATCGGCACCAGCCTGCACACGCTGGTGCAGATGGTCGACAATGGCCTCGGCCTCACCATGCTGCCGGAAATGGCAGTAAAGGCCGGCATCCTGCAGGGCACCCAGATCGTGGCCCGCCCGCTTGAATCCGAACACGCCAGCCGTGAGATCGCGCTGGTGTGGCGCAAGAACTCCCCGCGCGCCGAGGAGTTTCGCCTGCTGGCGACCGAACTGGCCACCCCATGAACTTGCCGCCCTATCTCTCGCTCGCCATCGCGATTGTCGCCGAAGTCATCGCGACGACCGCGCTCAAGCAGTCGGCGGGTTTCAGCAAGCTGCTGCCGCTGGCGGTGAGCGTGGCGGGCTATGCCATCGCGTTGTTCTTCCTCTCGCTGACGCTGGAGCGCATTCCGACCGGCGTGGCTTACGCGATCTGGTCGGGCGTGGGCATCGTGCTGATCACCGCGCTGGCGTGGCTGGTGCATGGCCAGAAGCTCGATGCGCCCGCGCTGGCGGGCATTGGCCTGATCATGGCCGGCGTGCTGGTGCTCAATCTGTTTTCGAAGGCCGACGCCGGCTGAGGCCTTAGTCCATGTGCTTGAGGCCGACGCGCAGATAATCCCATCCGGTGATCACCGTCAGCGCCGCCGCCGCCCACAGCGTGAACAGCCCGACGGTGTGGGGCACGTTGGCATCGATCCCGCCGACAAGGACCGTCCAGCCAGGCGCAGCTTCGCCGAGAATCAGCGCGCCGAGGGCCACGAACTGGAACGTCGTCTTCCATTTTGCGAGCCGCGAGACCGGCACCGAAACCTGAATGCCACCGAGAAATTCGCGCAGGCCCGAAACCGCGATCTCGCGGATCAGGATGATCAGCCCTGCGATCACATGGAGATCACCGACATAGGGCCCCGACAGCACGCCCTGCGCGGTGAGCACGAGGATCACGGCCGCGACCATGATCTTGTCGGCGATCGGATCGAGGAAGATGCCGAGCTTCGATACCGTGCCCTGGGCACGGGCGAGATAGCCGTCGAAATAGTCGGTCACGCCCATCAGGACATAGACCGCAAAGCCAATGGCATACCCCAGGTGCCATTCGGGCCACCACAGCAGGCCCGCCAGTACCGGCACGGTGACAATGCGGGACAGCGTCAGCAGGTTTGGAAGAGTCAGCATCTTGCCACCACCATAGGCATGATGGCACCGCGAAGAAACCGCAAGTTGGTCCGAACATGCCCCTTGTCCACCCCGCACGGGGCGCTATGGGATGAATACAAGATGCGAAAGCTGGTAAAACCCGAATGACAACGCCCGAATGACTACGACAGCGCTGCTCATCCGGAAACGCCGCTTCCTGCCGCTGTTCGCCACCCAGCTCCTCGGCGCGTTCAACGACAATCTCTACAAGAACGCGATGATCCTCTATGTGGTTTACACTGTATACCACTCGGAGGCGGCCGAAGCGCGGTTTTCGGCCATCGCTTCGGCGGTGTTCATCCTGCCTTTCTTCCTGCTCTCCGCGCTGTCCGGCCAGCTGGCCGACATGCGGGACAAGGCGCGGATCATCCGCATCGTGAAGGCCGCGGAAATCGGCATCATGCTGGTGGGGGCGACCGGTCTGTTCATGGCCTGGCGCGGCATGGCCGTGGAGGTCGTCGCCATCCCGCTGATGCTCGCCGCGCTGCTCGCCATGGGGGTGCATTCCACCTTCTTCGGTCCGATCAAGTACGCGATCCTGCCACAGCACCTCCACGCGGACGAAGTGCTGGCCGGCACAGGCCTGGTCGAGGCGGGGACTTATATCTCGATCCTCGCGGGCACGATCTTCGCGGGCTGGATTCCGGTGGAATGGGCCGCGATGATCTGCATCGGCACAGCGATGGTCGGCTTCTGCACCGCGCAATTCGTGCCCCCCGCGCCGCCGCAGATGGAGCCCCAGCCGCTTGATTTCAACGTGCTGCGCTCCTCGATCACTTTGGTGCGGATGACGACGCGTCACCCGCGCGTGTATCTCGCCATCGCAGCGATCAGCTTCTTCTGGACGATCGGCGCGGTGCTGTTCATCCAGTTCCCGCCGCTCGCGAAGAACGTGCTTTCGGCCAGCAAGGAAGTGGCCAGCCTGTTCCTTGTGGTCTTCTCGATCGGCGTCGCCATCGGCTCGGTCTCGATCAACCACCTCCTGAAGGGCACCGTTTCGGCCCGCTATGGCCCGATTTCGGTGATCGTGATGGGCCTGTTCGTGGTCGCCTTCCACTTCGTGTGCAAGATGTGGCAGCACGCGGTCGGCTCGGCCCTGCTCGATGTGCCGCAGTTCGTGATGCAGCCGCTGGCCGTGCCGCTGCTGCTCAGCTTGCTGGGAATCGCCATTTCGGGCGGCATGTTCGTGGTGCCGCTCTACGCCTTCCTGACCACGGTGGTCGACAAGGCCGAGACCGCACGTACGATCGCGGCGAACAACATCGTCAATGCCGGTGCGATGGTGGTGGGTTCGCTGATTGCGGTGGGCCTCAGCGCGGCCGGCGTCGCGCTGGCGGACCAGCTGCTGCTGGGTGCGGCGATGTGCCTTGTCGCGGCCTGGCTGGCGCGCGTGCTGTACCGGGCCGAACGCGCCCACGCGGGCGAGATCGAGCACACGTTCGAATGATCAGAAGATGAAAGCCGAAACCGCCAGGAAACAGGCGCAGTAGGCCAGCAGGAAATCCTTCACGTCCTGCACCGTGATCCGCCGCGGATCGACCGGCCGCGAGCGTACGCCTTCAGGCAGCTGCAGCGCGGCCATTGCCGCTTCCACTTCGGGTTCGAACATCGGCAGCGGCCGCAGCACGTGTGCGGGCAAGCTCCGGCGGAAGGGATGGCCGGCAAGGTCGGGATTCGGGGCGCGCCGTTTGAACATGGCTGCGTGGTAACGCTTTATTTACCACGGGGGGAGGCCGCGAATCGCAGCTGCGGCTGCTTAAAGCGGGACAGTTCCGATATGGGACAAACCTATTCGGTTCCTCCCGCCATCTCCAGGACCAGGTCCCATTCCGCCGCGCGCACCGCCGAGACGGACAGGCGTGACAGGCGCAGCAACTCCATCTCGGCAAGCGCCGGGGTCGCCTTGATCGCGGCGAGCGTGACGGGCGCTTTCAGCTTGGCGACGGGCCGCACTTTCACCGCCGCCCACTTGCCATCGGGATCGGTGGGATCGATCAGGCCCGCCACGCTGATGCGCGCGATCCCGACGATCTCCTTGCCGATGTTGGAGTGATAGAAAAACGCAAGATCGCCCACCTGCATGGTGCGCAGGTTGCGCGCGGCGAGGTGATTGCGCACGCCGTCCCACGTCCCCTCGCCCTCGGCCATCAGGTCGTCCCAGCCATAGACGTCGGGTTCGGACTTCATCAGCCAAGCCTGCTCGGTCGCCTCGATTTTGCTCATGCATGCCTTCCGGGATCGCGATATGGGAGGGCTCTTAATCGCAATCAGAGCACGTGCAAGCCATGACCACAGATACTCTCCCGGTGCTTTCGCTGGCCGCCCCAACAGGCAATCTTGCGGAGGATCTGGGCAGGAGCTTCCAGCGCTTCGGCTTCGCGCTGGTGGCTGACCACGGGCTCGATCCGGCGCTGGTTGCGCGCGGCTGGGAGCTGACCGCCACGTTTTTCGCGCAGGGCGAGGCCGCGAAGCGCCGCTGGCATGTACCGGGCGGCGGCGGGCAGCGCGGGTACACCCCGTTCGGCACCGAAATCGCCAAGGGCGCAGCGGTCCATGACCTCAAGGAATTCTGGCACGTCGGCCGCGAGCTTGCGCCCGGCGATCCGCTGGCAGCGACCATGCCGGCCAATGTCTGGCCCGATGCACCGGCAGATTTCCGTGAGACCTTCACCGCGCTCTATGCCGCATTCGACCGCATCGGCGCGGGCATCCTCTCGCACATCGCGGTCTGGCTCGGCCTTGCGCACGACTGGTTCGATCCGGCCATCGCGGACGGCAATTCGATCCTGCGACTGCTGCACTATCCGCCCATTCCCGGCGATACGGGGGGGGCAATCCGCGCCGGTGCGCACGAGGACATCAACCTGATCACCCTCCTGCTGGGGGCGGAGGAAGCCGGCCTCGAACTCCTGACCCGCGAAGGCCGCTGGATCCCCGCCTCCCCGCCGCCAGGCGCGCTGGTGGTCAATATCGGCGACATGCTGCAGCGCCTGACCAACCACGTCCTGCCCTCGACCACGCACCGCGTGCTTAATCCCGATGGCGCGCGCGCCGCGCACAGCCGCTATTCGATGCCGTTCTTCCTGCACCTGCGCAGCGATTTTTCGATCCGCACCCTGACCGGCTGCGTGAGCGCGCAGAACCCGGACCGCTATCCGGTGCCGATCACCGCGGATGACTATCTCCACGAGCGCCTGCGCGAGATCGGCCTGAAGGTCTAGGGTCAGGACCTATTAGCCGACATCCAGAACTTCGATCGCGCCGGCCTTTCCCGCAAAGTCGATTTCGTCGCCGGCCTCGGCCGCCATCAGCGCACGGCTTAGCGGGGCGGTGAACGAGAGCAGGCCGGCGGACGGGTCTGCCTCGTCATCGCCGACCAGCGTGATCGTGCGCGCCTTGCCGTTGAGCCGGAATGTCACGGTGGAACCGAACGCCACGGTGCCGCCCTCCGGCGGCGCCATGATCTGCGCGGTGGCCTGCCGCGTGCGCCAATAGCGCAGATCGCGCTTCACCCGCTTGATCTCGGCCTCGTCCGACAGGCCCGCCAGTTCGGCCTCCAGCGCCTCGACGCGCGCAGCGATCAGCGCCAGGCCGCGCTCGGTGACAAGATTCGGCCCGGGCGGGATCGGCAGTTCGAACTTGGGTTCGAGATGTTCGTCATCGCTTTCGCGGCGGAATGCGACGCTCATCGGCACGGCCTCCTCTGTTTGCCGGGTGTGCCGACATGGGGGCTGCGGGCCTAGAGCACAAGATCGAAGGCGGTGAGCTTGATGAGGCCGGAAAGCGCGATCACGAAGTCCGCAGCCTTGTCGCCGTTGGTGTCGCCGGCAAGGTACGTCATGGTGCCCGACTGGTATTGGCGCAGCTGACCGGCGACGCCGCTGAACGCGGCGGTATCGACGAAGCTGAAGGCCTCGTTGACCCCCGCCGTGGTGGCGACCGCGTCGACGCCGGACAGGTCGATCTTGTCCTGATCGCGCAGCGAGAAATCCGTGACGAGATCCGCCGCCTCTGCGGTCTTGCCACCAAAATCGGACATCGCGGTCCATACAAACGTATCGCCGAAGTCGCCGCCGGTCATGATGTCGCGCCCGCCGCCGCCGATCAGCGTATCATAGCCGCCCCCACCCGAAAGCGTGTTGGCCGCCGCATTGCCGGTGATGACATTGCCGAGCTGGTTGCCCGTGCCATTGATGGCCGCCGCCCCGGTGAGCACAAGGTTTTCGACCCCATTGGCACCCCCTGCACCGAGATCGAAGCTGACGCTGGACCGGACAGTATCGGTCCCGCCCCGATCGGTGCCGAAAACCGGATCGCTTTCGAACACCTGATCGCCGGCGCTGTCGACGACATAGGTGTCGTTGCCGTAGTTGCCGTAGAGCTTGTCATCCCCGCTGCCGCCGTCGAGCACGTCGTTGCCGCCGTTGCTGATGAGGGTATCGTTGCCCGCGCCGCCGGAGAGGCGGTTGTCGCCGCTGTTGCCGGTGATCACGTTGGCAAGATCGTTGCCGGTCCCGTCGATCGCAGCCGAGCCGCCCAGCGTGAGGTCCTCGACGAACTTCACCGCGCCGCTGGCCGCAAGGCTGAACGAGACCGTGGACACGACGAGATCATGCCCGCCCGCATCGGCGGGATTGCTGCCGGTGGGGCCGCTGTATTCGGAAACGCGGTCATCCTTGCTGTCGACCATGTAGGTGTCGTCGCCCGCGCCGCCCAACAGGCTGTCCGCCCCGGCCCCGCCGTCGAGCGTGTCGTTCCCGCCCAGCGCAATGAGCACATCCGCGCCGCGTCCACCCGCCAGTGCATTGGCGCCATCGGTGCCGGTCAGCCGATCGGCATAGGCACTGCCGATCAGGTTCTCGATCGATTGCAGCGTATCGGTCCCCGCACCGCCGGTTTTCTGCGCGCCGGCCGCCGCAAGATCGAGCGTGACGCCGCCCACCGCTGCCGCGTAGGTCGCCGTATCGTTGCCGCCGCCGCCATCGAGCAGGTCGTCGCCCACCCCGCCGGCGGTCACCTTGTCCGCGCCGGAAAGCGTATCGTCGCCCTCTCCGCCATGAAGCTGGTCGCGGCCGTCCTTGCCGTCGATCACGTTGTTCCAGCGGTCGCCGGTGATCACGTTGTCGAGCGCATTGCCGGTCAGCGTATCGGCCCGCTCGTAGTAGTTCGCGGTATCGATCGCGGTGAGGATCTCGACATTGTCGGGCAGCACGAAGCTCATCGCGGTGAAGACCGTGTCGGTGCCCTCCCCCACCGCCTCGATCACCTTGTCGCCGGCGCTTTCGACATAATAGGTATCGCTTCCCGTACCGCCGGACATCGTGTCGCCACCGGCCCCGCCATCGAGCACATCGTTGCCGCCGCCACCGGCCAGCACGTCATTCCCGAGCAGACCGAAAAGCTGATTGTCGGCCGCATCGCCGGTCAGCGTGTCGCGCGCGAGACCACCGACCACGTTCTCCACGCCGGTCAGCGTGACATGGCCGGCCGCGCCGGTATCCTGCTCCCCGGTCAGACCGAGATCGATGGTGATCGGCCCGCGCGAGGCGGCGGGGAGAAAGGCATAGCTCACCGTATCGTTGCCGGCGCCGCCATCGATCACCTGGTTGCCCAGACCGGCAAAGATCACATCATCGCCGCCGCGTGCGTCGACGATGTCGTTGCCGCCGCCGGTGCCGATCTGATCATTGCCATTGCCGGCGTGGATCACGTTGGCCAGCGCGTTGCCGGTGATCAAGGCATCGCCCTTGCCGGTGTAGGTGAGGTTTTCGATGTTGTCGGCGATCACGGCGCGCGGCGTGCTGACCAGCACCGTATCGATGCCCTCGCCCGGCTTTTCGAACGCATTGTCGCCCTTGCCGATCACGTAGGTATCATCGCCGCGCCCACCGAACAGGGCCTGCGCGCCCTGCCCGCCGAGACGGTCATTGCCGTCAAACCCGTAGAGCGTGCGGCCGTCCTTGACGATGTCGTTGCCGGATGTGGCCATCGGCGCGAGCTTGTCGAGATCGTAGCGCGCGACCCCGTCCCTCGTCAGTGCGATGAGGTAGCGCCCGTCGTCACTCACCTGCAGCACGTTGCCGCGCTGGGTGGCGGGGTCGGCCGGGGTCGGCTTGCTGAGGATGCCGTCGGGCTTCAGCGCAGGATCGAGAAACCAGGCCGTCGCGATCTCGCGCGTGGCGGTATCGATCCCGATGACATTGCCATCCGTGCTGACGACATAGAGCAGATCGCCCTTGGGGCTGAAGGCATAGCCTTGCGCCGAAAACAGCCCGAGATAGCCGACCTTGGAAAATGCGGCGCTGCGCAGCGTGCCGTTGATGCCCTGCACCAGCAGCTTGTTGTCGGGCGAGATCGCGCCGATCGGGGCCGGATCGCCGCCTCCGCCCGTCGCGCTGGAATAGGGATTGTAGACGAGCTTGGCGATGATGCCGCGCCCGCTGGCATAGAGCACGCCGCTGCCGCCGCCGGCCATGCCGAGCACGCGGGCGTGGTCCGCGCTGCTGATGAGCGTGGTCGACGTGGCGTCGGAGTAAGTCGCGGTATAGCTTTTCGCGGCGGTATCGTAGGCGAGCAGGAAGTTGGTTCCCTCGGCAAGGACGACCTTGCCGTCCTTGGCCACCGCGATGTCGAGCAGCTTCGTGCCTGCCGGGCGGTCGCCGGTGATCGTGAAGGTCTCGCGCGCGCCGGTGGCGAGCGTGATCCGCTCGAACTGCTTCGCGCCGTCGATCACGACGAGGTACTTGCCATTGGCCGAGACATCGAGCGCGCCGGCCGCCGCGCCCAACACATACTCGCCCACGCTCGCGCCGGTCGCGATATCGAGCGCGACGATCTTCTCGCCCGTGGCGACGAACAGGCGCTTGCCGTCGGCGGAGAGGATCGCATCGGCCACGGGGCCGGTGAACAGGCTGGAGATGGCCCCTGCTGGCTGGCTCACTGGCATTGGGGCGCTCCGCAGTTTCCGTGTGTGCCGACTATGCCCCAGACCGTGCCTGCCACAAGCATGCTGATGCAGCATGGGTCCGCAAGATTGTGCCAGATTGGCGGGAGGGCACCCGCGCTAGCCCGCGGTTTCCTTGGGCATGACGTTGTATTTGCGCACCTCGTCCTGGCTCAGGCAATAGCGCGTGGTCTTGTTGGCGGCGGTGGCGACGGCCTGCTGCCTGTACATCACTTCGGTCAGCAGCTTGCGCGAAATGCCCATGCGGATGAGGAAATCGTTGTCCTCGCTGGCCAGCAGCGCACTGTCCTGCTCGATCTGGCCGATCAGGCGGGTGGTTTCGGCGCTGCCTTCCTCGACCGAAATCTCGATCGTGTCGCGGTCGCCGGTGTGGGTGAACATGTGGACCATGAACACCCCGCCCGGATCGACGAAGCGGCGGTCGCCGCCCATGAACACGAAGTTGCAGGCGGAAAAGCAGGTCCAGCCCCGGGGGATGCGCGTGACCATGCCGGGATAGCTGCGGATCACCTTGCCCGCGAGATTGCCCGCGCGCGCATCGCCCCCGCGCGACTTGATCCAGATCTCCTCGATCCGCTCATCGGCATCGAGCGCGGCCTTGAGGCGCTTTGGCAAGGTCGAATCGATGATGCCATCGGCGATCAGCACGTGCTTGCCGCCCATGTCCGCCGCGGTCAGCGTGATGGCCTTGGCCTGTCCCCAATCGGGCGCGGCGGGGCAGGAGGGATTGTCCTTGTCCATGACAATCGCGGCCGGCTTGGCCGCGACGAGCGCCAGTCCGGCAGCGGCAAAGGCAAGGTTGCGCAGCAGATCCATCGCTCAGGCCATCAACGCATAGCGCGTCTGGCCGGGCTTGCGGCACATGCGCTTGTCGGCGGTGGTTTCCTCGCCATTGACGATGATCACGTCGCTGACGGTGATGCACTGCATGCCGCCCTTGTCGTTGTCGTTGCGCGCAACCACGGTGGATGTGCCGGACACGTTCTCGCGCGTCTCGGATGTCCATGCCGAGGATGCGCCCACCGGCGGCGGCGCGGCATCGCCGCCCTCGCCGCGAGTCGCCTCGATCGTGGCGTTGGCGGCCTGCTTCTGCTCGGCAGGATCGAGCCTGCAGGCGATCGCGTTGGTGAGCGTGCCGGCAACATCGGCAATGGGCACATAGCTGGAAAGGCCGGCCGAGCTGGCGGCGCGGCCGAGGCCCTGCCCGATGAGGCCGCCCAGCATGGCCGAGCCCTCGCTCTTGCTCCGGCCCTTGGGGCAGCCGTCCGAACTGTGGGAGGAAGAGGGCGGCGCGCTCGGCAGCGATGGGAAGCTGAAGCCGCCGAACTGCGCGCTGGCGCTTGTCGCGACAAGCGAGCCGGCTGCGAGCACGGCCACGGCGCAGGCGCGGCGGCTGCGGGAAGATCGTCCGGACGTGTTCATCACCAATGGCACCCCTGATGTGCGCGGCGCGCCTTGCCCCGGTTGGTCAGGGGCCTCGATCGCCGCAGCATGGCCTTTGTTATGCGGCGACATATGCATCGCCGATGAACCCGATAGCGCGCATGCCTAGGCAGGGGTGTGATGTGCGTCAATGCCGCGCGCGCCCGTGAGAACGCGTTCGTCCCCGGCTGCCGGCGGCCTGTCGATTTTCAAGGGGAATGGTGGAGCCTAGCGGGATCGAACCGCTGACCTCCTGCATGCCATGCAGGCGCTCTCCCAGCTGAGCTAAGGCCCCATACCAATTTTGCGGAGTGCCGCTGGAGGCACTGCAATCCGGTGGCGAACCGCCGGAGGACCGCGCCTTTATGCGAGGCCCATCGCGCTGGCAACACATTTTTGCACCAGCGCGAAATCGCCACCGGAGCGCCGGGCCATAGAGACCACCAGCGCTCCGGTGCGCGGCAACTCAGACTTCCTCGTCCTCGCCGTCGTGGCCGGGGACACCGAGATCGTCGTCGCCGCCGAGGTCTACGTCGTTGTCGGGCGAATCGGCATCCTCGTCGATGTCGAGATCCTCGTCGGCCAGATCGACGTCGGGCGCGACATCGACCTTCTCCTTCTGGATCTCCTCATAGGGGATCGGCTGCTTGGACTTGAGCACTGGCTCGGGCGTCCAGGAATACTTGCATTCGACGCAGGTGACCGGCTCGTCCCTGCCCATGTCGTAGAAGCGGGTGCCGCACTTCGGGCAGCCGTGCTTTGCGCCCCATTCAGGCTTGACCATGCGAAATCCTTAAACTTGCACCCGCGACAGATGGCGGGAGCATCAATGCGTTTTGCTTGATGGGGGCCGTGCGGCCGGGAATCAAGCGCGGCGCGCGCCTTGCCATAGGCGCGGGGCGCTGTCAAAAGCGCGCCCGCCTTCCTACGCTCCACGACCCCGGAAAGAACCTCTGCCGTGCATTCAGCCGCAACATCCGCACCGCGCCCCCGC
The DNA here is from genome assembly GCF_001519075.1 of Novosphingobium fuchskuhlense. Classification (GTDB taxonomy): domain Bacteria; phylum Pseudomonadota; class Alphaproteobacteria; order Sphingomonadales; family Sphingomonadaceae; genus Novosphingobium; species Novosphingobium fuchskuhlense. The sequence goes on along the minus strand of NZ_KQ954244.1, from coordinate 1,812,087 downwards.
CGCTTCACGGCCGCCGGGCCGCTCACCGGGCGGATCCGGGTGCCCGGTGACAAATCGATCAGCCACCGCTCGATCATGCTGGGCGCGCTGGCGGTGGGCCGCACGCGGGTGACGGGGCTGCTGGAAGGCGAGGACGTGATGTCCACCGCCGCCGCCATGCGCGCGATGGGGGCGAGCATCGAACGCCTGCCGGACGGCGCGAGCGGGCCGGAATGGGTGATCGACGGTGTCGGCGTGGGCAGTCTGCTCCAGCCGAAGCAGGCGCTCGACATGGGCAATTCGGGCACGTCGACGAGGCTGCTCATGGGTCTTGTCGCCAGCCACGCGATCACGGCCACGTTCATTGGCGATGCCAGCCTATCCAAGCGCCCGATGGGCCGGGTGATCGAGCCGCTTTCGCAGATGGGCGCGGATTTCACAGCTGCCCCCAGCGGCAACGGGGGCGGCCGCCTTCCCCTCACGCTGCGCGGGATCGCGCCCGCCGTGCCGATCAGCTACCGCCTGCCGGTCGCCTCCGCCCAGGTGAAGAGCGCGGTGCTGCTGGCGGGACTCAACACGCCCGGCATCACGACCGTGATCGAACCTGTGCCCACGCGCGACCATTCCGAGCGCATGCTGAAGGGCTTTGGCGCGCAGCTGTCCGTCGATGTCGCGCCGGACGGGACCCGGACGATCCAGCTTGTCGGCGAGGCGGAGCTGAGGCCCCAAACCATCGAAGTGCCGGGTGATCCCTCGTCCGCGGCCTTCTTCGTGGTCGCGGCGCTGCTGGTGCCGGGGTCCGACCTCGTGATCGAGAATGTCGGGCTCAACCCCACCCGCGCCGCGCTGTTCGGCGTGCTGCGCGACATGGGCGGGCAGATCGAGGAACTGGACCGGCGGAATGTCGGCGGTGAGCCGGTCGCGGATCTGCGCGTAAGGCACTCGGCGCTGACCGGCATTGCGGTCGATCCGGCGGTGGTGCCGAGCATGGTCGATGAGTTTCCCGTGCTGTTCGTGGCGGCGGCGCTCGCCAGCGGGCGCACGCTGACCACCGGTCTTGAGGAACTGCGCGTCAAGGAAAGTGATCGCATCGCCGTGATGCGCGCGGCGCTGGAGCTCGCCGGCGCGACCGTGACCGAAACCGCCGACGGCCTCATCATCGACGGCACCGGCGCAGAGCCGCTGCCGGGCACACCTGAAGGCGCGGCGGTCTCCACGCACCTTGACCACCGGATTGCCATGTCGATGGCCGTGGCGGGGCTCGCAAGCCGTTCTGGCGTCGAAGTGGACGACACGCGGCCCATCGCGACCAGCTTCCCGGTGTTCGAGGCGCTCCTCGCGCGGGCAAGCCGGGCAGAAGCCGACGGGGCCGCATGATCGTCGCGATCGATGGCCCGACCGCTTCGGGCAAGGGCACCATCGCCAAGGCCATTGCCGCGCACTATGGCCTGCCGCATCTCGACACCGGACTGCTCTACCGCGCAGTGGGGCGGCAGGTGGCGCTGAATGGCGGCAACCCGGACGACCCCGATCACGCCCTCGCCGCCGCCGCCTTTGCCGAGAGCCTGCTCGATGATCCGGAACTGCGCAGCGAGGCGACCGGCGCGCTGGCAAGTCGGGTGTCGGTCCATCCAGCCGTGCGTGCGGCGCTGCTCGCGCGCCAGCAGGCGTTTGCCGGGCAGCCCGGCGGCGCGGTGCTCGACGGTCGCGATATCGCCACCGTGATCGCGCCCGAGGCCGAGGCCAAGCTCTTTGTCACCGCCAGCGTTGCCGCCCGCGCCCTGCGCCGCTGGGCGGAAATGCAGGGGCGCGGCGAGGCCGTGACGCGCGCGGATATCGAGGCTGACCTCGCCGCCCGCGATGAACGCGACCGCACCCGCACCGCCGCTCCCTTGCGCCAGGCCGAGGGCGCGGCGCTGCTCGATACCTCCGCGCTGCCGATCGAAGCGGCCATCGCGGCAGCCATCGCGCTGGTGGAGCAACAGCTGGCAACAAAGGGGCTGCGGCCATGACCGATCCGCTTCTCTCCATTCGCGAATACTCCGACGAGCTGGCGCAGGCCTTCCACGATATAAACGCGGAATGGATCCAGGCCATGTTCGCGCTGGAACCGGTCGACCGCGAAGTGCTGGAAAATCCGCGGGACAAGATCATTGCCCAGGGCGGGGTTATCCTTTTCGTCACGGCAGCAGGACTTGGCGTCGTTGGCACGTGCGCGCTCAAGCCCACCGGCGGCGGCGGATACGAACTGACCAAGATGGGCGTTCGCGAGAGCGCGCGGGGCCTTGGTGCCGGCGCATTCCTGCTGGAGGCGATCATCGCGCGGGCGAATGAAATCGGGGCCGACCCGCTCTACCTCCTGACCAACCACACCTGCGAGGCGGCGATCCATCTCTACGAGAAGCTGGGGTTCCGCCATGATGCCGGGATCATGGCCGATTACGGCGCCCGCTATGCCCGCTGCGACGTGGCGATGCGCTATGCACCGCCTGTGCCGGCCGGTCGGTAACCGGATGAATGCGTAGGGCCTGAAGGCGCGCTGCCTGCCACCGTTCTCAATGCATGTGGTAAACACGTGCGGCAGGAGCAGGCCATGTTCGATGACTTCGACGGGGTGGAAAACATCAACCACCGGCGCGCGCGCCGTGTGGGGTTCGAGCTCCCGGTACGCTGCAAGCACGGCCTCACCCGGTCAACGGTCATGCTTAAGGACATGACCACGCACGGAGCCCGGATCGAGGGCATTCCCCGCCAGCGCATCGGCGATACGGTCACGTTGTTCCTGCCTGAGCTCGCCCCCAAACTGGCCTTCGTGGCCTGGTCGAAGGACATGACCACGGGTCTCGAATTCGAGCTGCCGCTGCACGAGACCGTATTCGCCAATCTTGTCGCCGATTTCGCGATCGGCCATTTGCAGCGGCTCGAGATGGGCCGGCCCGAACCCGATGCCGCGGCCAAGCAAGGTCCGGCCGAGCCGCCGACACGCCACGCGGCCTGAAATGCCAGTTTAGCCTTGCATCCTCACCGATTCCCGCTAAGGGCCAGCGCTTCCGCAGGCGGGGTGACGGCTTCGTCTGCGGAAACTCGAAGAAAGCCGGAGGGGCCCCGCAATACCGCGGATCAGCCAGCGATCGGTTAGATTGATGAAGGACGCAAGGCCCATGCCGCTTTACGAGCATGTTTTCCTTGCGCGTCAGGATCTGAGCCAGGCTCAGGTTGACGCGCTTGCCGCCACCGCCACCGAAATCGTCGAGACCAACAACGGTAAGGTCGTCAAGACCGAGACCTGGGGTCTTCGCTCGCTGGCTTACAAGATCCAGAAGAACCGCAAGGCGCACTTCGTGCTGCTCGACATCGACGCCCCCGCCGGCGTGGTCGCCGAGCTTGAGCGCCAGACCGCGATCAACGAGGACGTGATCCGCTTCATGACCGTTCGCGTCGACGAACACGAAGCCGGCCCCTCGGTGATGATGCGCAAGAACGACCGCGAGCGGACCCGCCGCCGCGAACGCGAAGGGGAATAAGCCATGGCTCGTCCGTTTTTCCGCCGCCGCAAGTCGTGCCCGTTCTCGGGCAAGGGCGCCCCGGTCATCGACTACAAGGACGTGCGCCTGCTTCAGGGCTTCATGTCCGAGCGTGGCAAGATCGTGCCTTCGCGCATCACCGCCGTTTCGGCAAAGAAGCAGCGTGAGCTGGGCCAGGCGATCAAGCGCGCCCGGCACATCGGCCTGCTGCCCTACATCGTCAAGTAAGGAGCGCAGACCATGCAGATCATCCTGCTCGAGCGCATCGAGAAGCTGGGCTCCATCGGTGACGTTGTCACCGTAAAGGACGGCTACGCGCGCAACTTCCTGCTGCCCAACAAGAAGGCGCTCCGCGCCAACGAAGCCAACCGCAAGGTGTTCGAGGCCAACCGCGCCAAGATCGAAGCCGACAACGCCGCACGTCGCACCGACGCGCAGGCTGAAGCCGGCAACGTCGAGGGCAAGGAAGTCGTCCTCATCCGCGCCTCGTCCAACGCCGGCCAGCTCTATGGTTCGGTTTCGGTGCGCGACATCGTCGACGCGCTGGTCGAACAGGGCGCCAAGGTGACGAAGTCGATGGTGGTGCTGGAACGCCCGATCAAGACCATCGGCATTTCGACCGTGAAGGTTGCGCTCCACCCCGAAGTGAGCGTGACGGTCAAGGTCAACGTCGCCCGTTCGCCCGACGAAGCCGCGCTGCAGTCGCAGGGCGTCGACGTTATCGACGCGATGTTCGATACCGAAGTCGGCGGCTTCACCGAAGAGTACGACCCCAATGCAGAGCCGGGCGAAATCCCGGCCGACCTGCTCGAGGAGCGTGCCGAGGGCACCGAAGCCTGAGACAAGGCTTCGACCTGAAAACAAGAGGGGCGCCTCCGCAGGGAGGTGCCCTTTTTTGTTGCGTCTGCCGCGCTGACCCGCAGCCGGCGAACCGCCGAGGATCCTCCGCAAAAGACCTACGCGAGGATATATAAGTCAAATAACTTAGTATATATCTATAATAAAAACAAAAATCCGAAATAGAGATAATTTGCACAGCCTGTTCACGATCCATTCTCATTAAAATATCGAAATTACGGGAACAATATTTTCTTCATCACATTGAAACATCGGATTCGAATGGTCTTCCGATTGATCCGATATCAAGGCGAAGGCAGCTTGATTTCTGCTAACACAGCAGGGGGCAAGCCATGGCAACGTTTCAGAACTACGATCCTTCGACCGACCCGAGCCTGACGCCGGTTTCGCTGATTACCGCGCTGATCGCCGGGACGACCACGCTGACGGCGGCGGATTTCACGGACATCACGATCACCGGCAAGCCGGCTTCGACAAACTTCTATGATGGCTCGATCGCCCAGCTTGGGATCGGCGCGGGCCTGCTGCTGACGACGGGCGGAACCCCGGGGCCGACGAACAATTCAACCGGCTTCAGTGTCAACAATGGCCTGCCGGGCGATCCGCAGCTCGATGCCATCCTCGCCGGCACGAAGTCCTTCGACGCCACCGAACTCCATTTCACGCTCAATGTCAGCGATACGGCAGTCAATTCGCTGCAGTTCTCGGTCGTGTTCGGATCGGAAGAGTACCCTGAATTTGTGGACTCCTATCCCGACATCGCCGCCGTATTCGTGAACGGCAAGAACTATGCCCTGTTCAACAATGAGGCGAGCAAGCCGCTGAGCGTCTCGTCCAACAATCTTTCGGCAGGCAACTTCCAGAACAACGCGGGCAACGCCTATGCGCCGCTGCAATACGACGGCATCAGCAAGACGCTGACCTTCATCGTGCCGCTCAATCAGGGCGCCAACGATATCAAGATCGCGATCGCAGACCTGAATGACGGCGTTCTCGATTCCGGCCTGTTCATTTCGGGCTTCCAGCTCATCAGCAGTGGTGGCGGCGGCGGCCTGTTCAGCGATGTCAACGGCGACGACAAGCCCAACGACCTGCAGGGCAACGACAACGACCAGATCTTCAATGCCGGGGGCGGTGACGACACGATCAAGGCCGGCGGCGGCGATGACGTGATCAATGGCGAAGGCGGCAACGACCAGAGCAGCGGCGAGGCCGGCAACGACGTGATCAACGGCGGCGAGGGGACAGAGGACAGCGCCACGTTCTCGGGCAACCTGGCCGACTACACGATCACCTACGACAAGAAGACCGGCTATCTCACCGTGGTCGACAACCGTCCGAACAGCCCGGACGGCACCGACAAGGTCGGTTCCGATGTGGAATTCCTCAAGTTTGCCGACCAGACCGTTCCGACCTCCAACTACATCATCGACGATGCGGTCTATCTGAGCACCCCGGGCGACGACACCTACGTCGGGACCGCCACGATCAAGACCGTCAGCTACGAGCTGGCCCTGGGCAGCGTGAAGGTGAACCTGGCGCTCACCGGCCCGCAGAAGACCGGCCATGGCACCGACACGCTGAGCGCGCTCGACAACCTCACCGGCTCGGCGTTTGCGGACAAGCTGGCCGGCAATGCCGGAGACAACCTGATCAAGGGCCTTGCCGGCGACGACAAGATCGACGGCGGCGCGGGTGCGGACACGCTCGTCGGCGGCGCCGGCAACGATGGCTACACGGTCGACAACGCGGGCGACATCGTCACCGAGCAGGCCGGAGAGGGCAACGACAGCGTGACAGCCTCGATCAGCTATACGCTGACCGCCCATGTCGAGAAGCTGACACTCTCGGGAACCGCTGCGATCGACGGCACGGGCAACGACGGCGACAACACCATCAACGGCAACGGTGCGGCCAACATCTTGCAGGGCCTCGGCGGCAACGACAAGCTGTCCGGCGGCGCGGGCGACGATACGCTTGTCGGCGGGGCCGGCAACGACAAGCTCGACGGGGGAACCGGTGCCGACAGCATGGCCGGCGGCATCGGCGACGATGGCTACACAGTCGACAATGCCGGCGACACGGTCAGTGAGGCGGCCGGCGAAGGCTATGACAGCGTCACGGCCTCGATCAGCTACACCCTCGCGGCCAATGTCGAAAAGCTCACGCTCACCGGCTCGGCCGCGATCGACGGCACCGGCAATGAAGCTGACAACAGCATCACCGGCAATGGCGCGGATAACCACCTGCGCGGCCTAGAAGGCAACGACAAGCTCTCGGGCGGCGCGGGCAACGATACGCTCGAGGGTGACAGCGGCAACGACAAGCTCGATGGCGGCACCGGTGCCGATATCCTGATCGGGGGCATCGGCAATGACGGCTATGTCGTCGATGACGCCGGCGATCAGGTCATCGAGGCGGCCGGCGAAGGTTATGACAGCGTTTCCGCGGCGGTCAGCCATGTCCTTGCCGACAACGTCGAAAAACTGACGCTCCTCGGCACCGCCGCAATCGACGGCACGGGCAATGCGCTCGCCAATGCCATTCTTGGCAACGGCGGCGACAACCGCCTCGCGGGCCTGGGCGGCAATGACAGCCTGACCGGCGGCGATGGCAACGATACGCTCAGCGGCGGGCTTGGCGCGGACCGGCTGACTGGTGGGGCGGGCGCAGACGCGTTTCGCTTCGACGTGGCGGAAACCGCGGCCAATTTCGACACGATCAAGGACTTCGTCCACGCAGTCGACCATATCGAGATCAGCCGCGCCGCCTTTGCCGCCTTTGGCGCCGATCCCGCCGGTGCTCTCCCAGGGGCAGCCTTCACCACCGGCACGGCCGCAGCGACGGCAGACCAGCATCTGATCTACAACAGCGCGACGGGCGCCTTGTTCTATGACCCAGACGGCCTCGGCGGCGCAGCGCAAGTCCAGATCGCGCTGCTCTCGGGCAAGCCCACGCTGACGTCTGCGGATATCGTGCTGATCTGAAGGTCCGCTCGCCAAAACGAGACAGGGCGCCCCCGGTGGGGACGCCCTGTTTTTTGTATCGTGCCCGCAGGACAGGCCTAGAGCACGAAATCGGCCGCAACCAGCGCGGTACTGCTGGTCACCACGATCGCGAAATCGGCCACCTTGTCGCCGTTCACGTCGCCCTGCACCAGCCACTGGCTGCCCTGCGCCGTCACCGTCAGCGCGCCGTGCGAGCCATCGAAGGCGGTCACCAGCTTGAACACGCCGTCCCCCGCATCGGCCCCGTTGGCATCGATCTTGGACAGGTCGATGATATCGTGCTCCGCGTGGGAGAAATCGCCGATGGTGTCGCGGTACTTCGTATCGATGCCGGCATCCTGCAGGCTGGTATAGACGAAGGTATCCGCTCCGGCGCCGCCGAACAGCGAATCGAGCCCCTGACCGCCGATCAGGATATCGTTTCCGCCCAAGCCCCGCAGCGTGTCGATGCCAGCGCCGCCCGACAGGGTATTGGCTGCATCGTTGCCGCTGATGTCGTTGTTGCCCATGTTGCCGGTACCATTGATAGCCGCCGTGCCCATGAGGATAAGGTTCTCGACGTTGTCGCCGAGCGTGTAGCTCACCGTCGACTTTACCGTGTCCACGCCATCGTTGCCCTGCTCGATGATCTTGTCGGCGCTATTGTCGACGACGTAGACATCGTTGCCGCCCCCGCCTGCCAGGATATCGGCACCGCCTCGCCCGTCGAGATAATTGGCGTTGCCATTGCCGGTGATCTTGTTGGCGAGGTCATTGCCGGTGCCGTTGGTGGCAGACCCATCAAGGACCAGATTTTCGAGCGTGGCACCGAGCGTATAGTTTACTGCACTGATCACTGTGTCGGTGCCCTCGCCCACCAGTTCGATCACCTTGTCGCCGCTGCTCGAGACCACGAAGGTATCGTTGCCGGTACCGCCCGTCATTGTGTCATTGCCCGAACCGCCATCGAGCAGGTCGTCGCCGGTGCCGCCATTCAGGATATCGTTGCCGCCGCCGCCATAGAGTTTGTCATAGCCGACGCCGCCCGAGATATCGTCGTTGCCGCCACCGCCGGTCATTTCGTTGGAAAGGACGTTGCCGGTGAGCTTCGTGCCAACCGAAGACTCGACAACAACGTTCTCGAAATAGGCACCGATCACGAAGCTGGTGATGCTGCTGCCGGTGATGTGAACCGTATCGCTGCCTGGATTGGGATCTGCCCCTTCCGAAACGATGTCGCCGACATTGTCGATCCAGTAGTCGTCCGAGCCCGTGCCGCCGATCATCGTGTCGGCACCGGTCCCGCCGATCAGCGTATCATTGCCGCCCCCGCCGACCAGCCTGTCGTTGCCTTCCTTGCCCTCGAGCAGGTTGGACTGTTCGTTGCCGGTGATGACGTTGTCCTTGGCATTGCCCGTGCCGTTGACTGCGGTCCCGCCCAGCATGAGCGACTTGGCTTCTGCCGCCAGCCGCACATTGAGCCCTGAAGTGACTGTTACATTGGGTGCCGAGGCACTGCCCACCAGCGGCGATGTCCCGGGGCCGGGCGCGGGAAGCGGCGTGGTGCCAAGAAGCTCGTTGAGCCAGTACGTCACCGTCTCGACGCGCGCGTTGGCGTTCCCGTCCTCGTTGAGGAAGCGGTCCCACTTGGTAGCGAAACCGATGTGATAGATGCCATCCATCACCGTATCGATCGCGCTGTCACCAAGCAGGTAGCTGGCCCCGTGATCGCCCTGGATCTTGTGGAAGCCGGTCTCGATCATGTTTTCGTCGTTGCCATGTGCGGCAAGGAACGCGGCCGACTGATTGGCGCGGATCCACGCCGAAAGGTCGTAGGTTTCCGCAACGGTCAGGTGGCCATCATCCATGGCCCCGGTGGCGTTGATCGCATCGATGATGATGTGGTTGAGCTTGTCCGCAGCCGCCGCACCTTCGCGGATCTGCGCGGCGGAGATGTTGTTCTTCAGGCCGACATCCTCGCCGACGATCTGGATGAGCTGATCGAGCCCGGTGCCCGTCGTACCCACCGGACCGTCATAGGCATAGGGCAGGCCGCCTTGGGGCATCGCGCCATTGGCGGCAAGCGCCGACTTGTAGTCGTCGATCGAGGCGTAAAGCCGGTCTGCGCCCACTGGATCGCCGTCGAGTTCCAGTCGCAGGCCTTCCGCACCGGTGTTGTCGAAATAGTAGAGATCGACGGCATAGAGCCCGGACTTGTCGATAGTGATCGTCTGGCTGGTACCGGTGAAGCCGCGATTTCCGGCAAAGCTCGACAATTCATCGCCACCGAGCTTGAGCAGGAAACCATCGTCCGAGCGCACGTTGACAAGGTGCTGCCCCTTTTCGAGCCAGATGTAGCCCTGCAGGCGCATGCCGATCGTGTTCATCGCGGTGTCCGCACCGCCATCGGTCATCTGGCCCTTGCCATCGAGGAACTGGCCGAGCGTGGCGACTTCCTTGAACCCGCCGAAGTTCACAGCCGATGCGGTGAGGTGGTAGTTGGCGTTCTTCGTCGCGGTCTGCGCGATGAGATCGTCGATCGAATCGAAACTGGTGCCGCGATCAAAGATCTCGCCCTTCAGGCCCGTTCCGGCACGAACGGCGGGCTGATCGCCCTCCAGCGCGGCCGTGCCGTTCCACTCGGCCGGCAGTGCGCCCGAATGGTTGATCGCCCGCAGCTCGAAGGGATCGAGAATGCGATCATAGACCGCAAGATTGCCGACCTTGCCATCGAGGTGGCTGTCCATCTGGTTCATGTGGCTGGCATCGCGGCCCCAGGTGCCGGCACCGAGCACGAGACCGCGGGTGTTGGGTCCAAGACCGCTCGTCGCGTCGACATCGGCAGCCACGCGCTTGCCGTTGAGGAACAGGCCGAGCCCATCCTGCCCGAACGTGATCGCGAGCGAATACTGGCGGCCGCTCTCGATCGTCACGCCTTCTGCCTTGAGCCACCAGTCACGGCTGCCATCCTGCAGGATGACGTAGAGTTCGCCGTCGCGGATGAAGGTGGTGATATCGCCATCCGCGTTGGAAGCGCCATCCTTCGAGAAGATCACATGGGTCGCGCCGTCGTCGGCATGGTTCGCTACGAAGTCCAGCGCGATGGTGCCTTCGGCCACGCTGGTCGTCGGCAGCTTGCCCAGATCGACCGAGCCCTTGGTGCCGTCGTCGGTGACAAGGCCCGCCTTGCTGAACACGAGATTGGGCTTGAGCGAGTTGGCATCGACTGCGGCATGGTTCGAATGCAGCGAACCCGATGCCAGATCGTCCTTCAGCAACAGGCTGATCCAGTCCGAAGTATCGGTGATGCGCTGGTTGGCATTGCCGTCCTCGTTCTCGAAGCGGTCGCCGCTGATCTTGAAACCGATATGGTAGATGCCGTCGGCCACGGTATCCACCGAGAGGTCGCCGTAGATGTAGTCGCGGCCGCCATCGCCCTGCGCATAGTGCAGGCCGCTTTCGAACGCGCCTTCGTCATCGCCGTGGAGCTTGGTCCATTCGTCGAGCTTGTTGACGATGATCCAGTGGTTGAGATCGACCATGTCCATCGGATCGAGCTTGTTGTCGTCCGCGACACCGGTTGCCTTGATCGCCTGAAGCATGATCTTGGCCATCCCGTCAGCCGAGACAGAGGCATCGTTGATCTGCTTTTGCGAGATACGGTGGTTGAGCCCGATGTCGTCGAGCAGGCGCTCGGCGATCAGGTCGAGTCCGGTGCCGGTGGTGCCATGCGCCTGCGGATCGGCCTTGGTGTTCTTGAGCGTACCGGCAGCGAGTTCGGGTGCGAGCAGGGTGTTGAGCCAATGCGCCACATCATCGACACCCGGCCCCCAGTAGTTGCGGGGAGAGGTGAGATGACCGTCCTTGATATCGAAGGCGATGTCGTAGATGCCGTCGAGCACCCGGTCGACGCCGGCCTCGCCGAACAGCCGCGTTACCGCGCCCTCACCCGAAACAAGCTGGAAGCCGGTTTCGACGCCGTTGGTCTCGGTTCCGTAGAGCGCCGTGAACTTGGCGAGGCTGTTGCCGCGCAGATAGCTGTTGAGCGAGTAGATGTCCGAAACGGTGATCTCGCCATCGTTGGCAAGCCCAAGCGTCCGGATCGCATTCACGATCAGGCCGTTCATCGCATCGGCAGCAGCCGCACCTTCACGGATGGCCGCGCCGGATGTGCCCATGTTGAGACCGTAATCGTTCGCAATCAAATCGACGGCCCGGTCGAGTCCCGTGCCAGTAGTTCCAATGATCCCCATCGCGCATCTCCTTGACTGTCCGTCTTATGCGCAGAGCATGCCGAAGGACGTTTTAAGTACAATGGCTGCGGAATACCCCTAAGGCGTTAACCTAGATGCTTAAAATTCGGGCATTTCACCGTATCGAACCAATCTCCACGGTGGCGAAAAGAATGTTTGATCCCAAACACTTGGAATCCTAGACTGCGATGAAGTGAGTGGAGGATACCTTGAAGCGTGAACATGTCGTCGCAGTTGTTGCACTCCTTGTCGGTGCTGCACCGGTTAACTCGCTCGGGAAAAGTTCCGAAATAATCGGCGAAGCGAAAATCGAACGCGATGAGTGGGGTATCGCGCACGTCTCGGGCAAGACCGACGCCGACGCTGTCTTTGGCATGATCTATGCGCAGGCGGAGGATGACTTTCCCCGAATCGAGCGCAACTACCTCGTGAGCCTGGGTCGTCTTGCCGAAGCCGAAGGCGAAGCAGCGCTTTGGCAGGATCTGCGCCAGCGGCTGTGGATCGACCCTGCTGTACTGAAGGCTGACTATGCCAAAAGCCCCGCGTGGCTCCGCAAATTGATGGATGCCTGGGCTGGCGGCCTGAACGCCTACCTTGCGGATCATCCGGACGTACGACCGAAGGTCCTGACGCACTTCGAGCCGTGGATGGCCCTCAGCTTCACCGAAGGCAGCATCGGCGGCGATATCGAGCGCGTGCCGGTCTCGCAGGTCGAGGCGTTCTACGGCGCCCGCCAGGTTGCCATGACCGACGAGGAACTGGGCCGCCGCCTCACGGAACCGGCCGGCTCCAACGGCATCGCCATCGCCCCCTCACGCACCGCGAACGGCCATGCGCTGCTGCTCATCAACCCCCACACCAGCTTCTATTTCCGCGCCGAACAGCAAGTCACGAGTGGCGAGGGCCTCAACGCCTATGGCGCGGCGACCTGGGGACAGTTCTTCATCTACCAGGGCTTCAACCAGAACGCAGGCTGGATGCACACGACCACGGGGGCGGACCGGATCGACGAATTTGCCGAAACCGTGGTGCAGCAGCCGGGGAAGGCGCCCGCCTACCGTGTCGGCGATGCCGTGAAGCCCTTCTCTGCCCAGTCGGTCACGATCAAGGTTCGCCAGCCGGACGGCTCGTTCACCCCGCGCAGCTTCACGACTTATGCCAGCGAGCATGGCCCGGTGGTGCGCGAGGAGGGCGGCAAGTGGATTGCCTACGGCCTGATGAACCGGCCCATCCCGGCGCTGGAGCAGAGCTTCCTGCGCACCAAGACCCGCGATCTCGCGAGCTTCCTCAAGGTGGCCGGACTGCAGGCCAATTCGAGCAACAACACCCTGTTCGCCGATACCAGGGGCGAGATCGCGTACCTGCACCCGCAGTTCATTCCCATCCGCGACAACAGCCTTGATTGGCGCAAACCCGTCGACGGCAGCAACCCGGCCGCCCGGTGGCAGGGCCTTCACCCTCTCTCGAGCCTGCCGAACGTGCTGAAGCCCGCCAACGGCTGGGTCTTCAACGTCAACAATGCCCCGTGGACCGCCGCAGGGGCAGACAGCCCGAAGAAGGACGCCTACCCGCGCTACATGGATGAAGTTGGCGCCAATGCACGCGAAGCCCACGCCCTTGCGGTGCTGGAAGGCCGGCACGACTTCACGCCCGAGAAGCTGATGGCGGCAGCCTATGACCCCGCCCTCCCCGCGTTCGACCGCCTGTTGCCGCCGCTCTTCGCTGCGCACGCCGCAGCGCCGGATGCGAAGCGGGATGACCCCATCACGCTGCTGAAGGGCTGGGACCACAAGTGGGCGCTCGGCTCCACCGCCACCAGCCTTGCGGTCGGCTATGCCGAAGCCTTGTGGAACCGCGTTTCAGCCATGAGCGACGGCGACGAGGAAAGCCTGTGGGAGCGCATGAACAATCGGATCACCGATGCCCAGCGCCTTGCCGCGCTGGACGATGCGGTGAACCGGCTTGTCGGCGATTTCGGCTCGTGGCGGGTGCCGTGGGGGGCGCTCAACCGCTATCAGCGCAATGACGGGGCCATCACGCAGACCTTCGATGATGCAAAGCCCAGCACGCCGATCCCGTTCGCCAGCGGCAACTGGGGCAGCCTCGCCTCGTTCGGGGCGCAGCGCTATCCGGGCACGAAGCGGATGTACGGCACCAGCGGCAACAGCTTCGTCGCGGTGGTCGAGTTCGGCCCCAGGGTACGCGCCCGCGCGGTGAGCATTGGCGGCACCAGCGCCGATCCGGCTTCGCCCCACTTCGGCGATCAGGTGGACCGCTACGCCGCCGGCAACTTGCGCGAGGTGTGGTTCTATCCCGAAGACCTCAAGGCCCACGTCGTCTCGACCAAGGTGCTCAAACGAATGCGCTGAAGCCCCGACTTCCAAAGGTCACGACAGGCAGTTACACCTAGGGCATGGATCATATCGCCTCCGTGCTCGACGAGCTTTCGCGCATCTACACCGCCTCGGTCGCCCGGCTGCGCGAGGATGTGATGGCCTTTGCCGCCAAGGGCACGCTGCCGCCGGAGGAACGGCGGCATGATGGCAGCTACTGCTATCCCGAGCTGCGCATCCACTTCGGCGGCGAGCCGAGCATCGAGCCCACCGGGCATTCGTTCGGACGGCTCAGCCAGAAGGGCACCTACGCCTGCACGGTGACGCGCCCCGCCTTGTTTGCCGACTATCTGGCCGAGCAGCTCGCGATCATCCTGCAGGGCTTCGACGTGACGGTGGAGGCGGCGCCCTCGCGGCAGGAAATCCCCTTCGCCTACGTGCTCGACGGCAGCCTCGGCGCGCAGATGGGGAGTGTCACCCCGCAGGAGCTGGCGCGGCATTTCCCGAATGCGGAGCTTTCGCATATCGGCGACGAGATTGCCGACGGCGAGTACAACGTCGGCGACGGCCCCCTGCCCCTTTCGCTGTTCGATGGCCTGCGCACCGACTTCAGCCTTGCGCGGTTGACCCACTACACCGGCACGCCGGCCGAGGACTTCCAGCGCTATATCCTGTTCACGAACTACCACCGCTATGTCGACGAGTTCGTGGACTGGGCAGGCAAACAGCTGGGCACGGGCGAATACACCGCGCTGTCGGGTGCCGGCGGCCTGCATCTCGATGCGCCGACCGACAATGCGCGCGAGCGCATGTCGGACACCGCGTGGCGGCGGCACCAGATGCCGGCCTACCACCTCATCGCGCCGGACCGCAGCGGGATCACGCTCGTCAACATCGGCGTCGGCCCCTCCAACGCCAAGACGATCTGCGACCACCTTGCGGTGCTGCGGCCCGAGGCGTGGCTGATGATCGGCCACTGCGGCGGCCTGCGCCCCACCCAGAAGATCGGCGACTATGTGCTGGCCCACGCGTACCTGCGCGATGACCACGTGCTCGATCCGGTGCTGCCGCCCGAAATCCCGATCCCGGCGATTGCCGAAGTGCAGGTCGCCCTCGCAAGGGCAGCGGAGATCGTCAGCGGCGCGGGCGGATCGGACCTCAAGCGGCGCATGCGCACCGGCACCGTCGTCACCACCGACGACCGCAACTGGGAGCTGCGCTATTCGCATTCGGCCCGGCGCCTGAGCCTCAGCCGCGCGGTCGGCATCGACATGGAATCGGCCACCATCGCCGCGCAGGGCTACCGCTTCCGCGTGCCCTACGGGACGCTGCTGTGCGTTTCGGACAAGCCGCTGCACGGCGAGCTGAAACTGCCGGGGCAGGCCAACCGCTTCTACGAGGAGGCGATCTCGAGCCACCTCGCCATCGGCACGACCGCCTGCGCGCTGCTCAGGGCCGAAGGGGCGCGCCTGCACAGCCGCAAGCTGCGCGCGTTCAACGAGCCGCCGTTCCGCTGAGGGACAAGTTGACACGGTTGACACAGTCCTGAGGGAAATGTGTCAACCCCGGCCAATCCGCTCAAATTACTGATTTATTATGATATTTCTGGACCCCCGGTCCGGACGGCGCGGGAAACGGATTCCGGGGGGGACGGCGGGGCCATACCCGAAGGGTGCGACAGGACCACAGGTTCAAAGAGCAGCACGATACATGCCGCAGGACGGGGCCTGTAGGAAAACGGATTCTGGCAACCGGGCCGGCCGGAGCGGGCTATGCGGCCCTCAGCGCGATCGGGCTGCGGCCTGCCTGAGCAAGGGCACGGGATCGACCGCGACGACGCCCGGGGTCGCCGAAGCGAAATGCCGCAACCAATAGCCGTGTCCGGCGCCGAAGATGACCAGCACCCGGTCACCCGGCCGGGCGACGGAAAGGAGCTTGCCCCAGATCTTGGCATTGCGCAGATACCACATGGCGTTGAGATCGGCCCCGGCCTGGTTGTCGTGATCGCCGATGCGCAGCCACGTGTAGTAATCGTCCATCCGGGTGTAGATCGGATCGGTGTTCACCCGCAGCAGCAGCCGGGCGATGCTGGCGGTCTTCTGATCGGCCTCGAACCTGGCCAGCTGTGTCCTGAGCACCGCCTGCGGTTCATCGATCAGCGCCTGCTGGCCGAACTTCTGCGCGGCGGCCTGCATCTGATCATAGGGGAAGTAGTCCGGCTCGCCCGCCGCCGGTTGCTCGTCGATGCCGCTGACGAGGGGGAGCTTGGCGAGGCTGGCGACGCGGTAGCCGATCTGGCTGATCTCGTTGGCATCGGTGAGGAGCCTGGCGGGGGTGAAGGCGGCATAATCGGCCACGGCCAGATCCGGCGCGCTGCTCTCCCGCTCGACCATCACGCGCGTGGGCCGGAAGGTTAGCAGCGCCTGCGCGACGGCTTCCAGCTGGCGCTGCCGTTCCGGCGTAAGCACGCTTTCGATCTTGACGTTGTTCACGTCGAGGCCGGGATTGCCGAAGTGATAAGCGCCAAGGACCATGACCTGCACCGGGGGTTCGGCAGCAAGCGCGGGTGTGGCAAGCGCGAGCGAGGCCAGCAAGACGAGCAGGGTCTTGAGCATGGGGGCGATTCTCCTGCCGGAAGGTTAGAGCGCGAATTGGCCTTCCACTACCCGCCGGGTGCGCACCTCCCCATCCCTTTGGGACGGGGAGGTCATTGACACTACCAGCCGCAGGCCTGCCCCTTGTTCTGCGCCTCGAGCCACTTCTGCAGCGGGGCGAAGTAGCGGATCATCGCCTTGCCGCTCATTTCCCGGCTGCCGGTGAAGGCTTCCAGCGCATCGGGCCAGGGCTTGCTGGCGCCCATGCTCAGCATGGCGTTCAGCTTCGCGCCGACCGCCTTGTTGCCATAGAAGCTGCAGCGGTGGAGCGGGCCCTGCCAGCCGGCCTCTTTGCACGCCGCCTCGTAGAACTGGAACTGCAGCACGCGGGCGAGGAAATAGCGCGTATAGGGCACGACCGCGGGGATGTGGAACTTCGCGCCGGGATCGAAGGCATCGGCGCCGCGTTCTGCCGGCGGGACGAGGCCCTGATACTTCAGACGCATCTGGTTCCACGCGGCTTCGTAGTTCTCGGGCTTGATCGAGCCATCGAACACGCCCCAGCGCCAGCGATCGACCAGCAGGGTCCACGGCATCGCCGCCATCTTGTCGAGCGCCTGGCGCAGGAGAAGGCCGGTGTCCTTGTCGGCCGAGGGCACCTTGTCGCGCCCCATCAGGCCGATCTGGACGAGGTATTCGGGCGTGATCGAGAGCGCCATGGTATCACCGATGGCTTCATGGAAGCCATCATTGGCGCCTTCCATGTAGTAGCGCGAGGGCTGCTGGCTGTAGGCGCGCTGGTAGTAATTGTGGCCGAGTTCGTGGTGGATCGTCACGAAATCGTCCGAGTTGACCTTGGTGCACATCTTGATGCGCAGGTCGTCCTTGTTGTCGATATCCCACGCCGAGGCATGGCAGACGACTTCGCGGTCGCGCGGCTTCGTGATCTGCGAGCGCGCCCAGAAGGTTTCCGGAAGCGGAGCGAAGCCGAGCGAGGAGTAGAAGCCCTCGCCCGTTCTGACCATCTTGACGGGATCATAGCCCTTGGCGGTGAGCAGATCGCCGATATCGTAGCCGATATCGCCCGCGCCCTTGGGGGCGACCACATCGTAGATATTGCCCCAGGCCTGGCCCCACATGTTGCCGAGCAGATCGGCGCGGATCGCGCCGGTCTTCTTCTGCACCGCGTCGCCGTATTTTTCGTTTAGCTTGGCGCGGGTGTAGCAGTGGAGCTGGACGTAGAGCGGCTTGACCTCGTTCCAGATCTTCTCGGTGAGCGCGGCGAAAGCGGCCGGATCCATGTCGTAGTTCGAGCGCCACAGCGCGCCGGTATCGGCAAAGCCCAGTTCGCGCGCACCTTCGTTGGAAAGCTCGACCATGCGGGCATAATCGGCCTTCATCGGCTTGCCGACGCTGTCATGCCACGAGAGCCACATTTCCTTGAGCTCTTCGGGGTTGCGATTGGTGCCCATCGCGGCCTCGATATCGCTGCCGTTTATGGGCTGCCCCCGCAGGGTGCCGTGGCCCTTGCCGTAGAGGCCCTGGATGCGCGCCTGGCGGGTGCCGAACTCCTCCGCCGCGCCGGGCGTGGTGGGCACGGGGCTGGTGATCTGGGTGCGCATCATGACGAGCTTGCGCTGGTTTTCCGCGGAGAGACCGGGAACCTTGGCCATGCGCGCAGCTCCGGTTGCGGTCCAGACCATGAAGGTGTTCTGCTGCGCATTGGAAGCAGCGACAAGCGCTTCGGTATCGTCGGTGATGTTGGTTTCATAGACCCACTGGACGCGGCCGGCGCGGACAGTTTCGTCGAAATAGCGCTGATCTGCAGCCTTTATCCAGATTTCGGCAGATGCGGCATCTTGCTCAGGCAGGGGCGGCTGATGCGCGAGGGCCGGCATGGCCACGAGCGAGGCCGCGAGCGCGGCGAGGGAAACGAGGCTTTTCATGGGACTGGCTCTCCGGTCAGTGGGCGTGGACCGCCTCCCGGGCAGCCCTTGCCGTCACCGATAAGCCCGTGCCGCGCGCCGTCAAGCGGTCAGAAATGAAACCAGTTCTGCGCCGAACGCAGCCTCGGTGACGCTCGACATATGGGTGCCGGGGATCACCGCGCGGCGGGCATCGGGAAGCGCCGCTGCGAGGCGGTCGGCGCTGCCGTTGTCGTCGTCCTTGTCGCCGCAGAGGACGAGCGTGGGCATGGTGATTGCCGAAAGGGCTTCGGGCGGGGTGTCTTCCATCGTGCCGAGGAGGAGGCGCGCGGCAGCGGGATCGGTGCCCATGCTCTTGAGGAACTGCTGCGAAAGATAGGCCGGATCGCCGGGGCGGATCGTGCCGAACCGGTCCAGCATATCGCGGAAGAACTGCTGGCGGCGCGCCCAGCCGGCGAGGCCTTCGAGGCCCATGCCGGCGAGCACCAGCCGCCGGGGCTGCGCCCCCGCTATCACGGCACGGGCGGAGGTGCGCGAACCGAGCGAGAAGCCGACCAGATCGTAATCGGCAAGGCCGAAGTGGGCGATCAGCGCCTCGAGATCGCGGACCAGCACATCGGGCGGATAGGCGGCAGGATCGTGCGGCGCGGCGCTCATCCCGTGGGCGCGCAGATCGGGCATGAGGCACGCAAACCCGGCGGCGGCGAGCTGCGCGGCGGTGCCGAACTTGAGCCAGTTGACCTCAGCGGAGGAAAACAGGCCGTGGAGGAGGATGACGGGACGACCTTCCCCGACTTCGGGCCCGAGGCGGTGAAGCGCCAGCGGTGCCCCATCAAATCCGGGGAAGGTCTCCGTCATCGTCCTCAGCCCTTCTTGAGGTGACGGCGGCCGAGGAGTTCGGCGATCTGCACCGCATTGAGCGCGGCGCCCTTGCGCAGGTTGTCAGAGACGCACCACAGCGAGAGGCCGCTGTCGACGGTCGGGTCTTCGCGCACGCGGGAAACGAAGGTCGCGAAATCGCCGACGCATTCGATCGGCGTCACGTATCCGCCGTTCTCGCGCTTGTCGACGAGCATGACGCCGGGCGCCTCGCGCAGGATATCCTGGGCTTCCTTGGCGGAGATTTCCTCTTCGAATTCGATGTTGATCGCCTCGGAGTGGCCGACAAACACCGGAACGCGCACGCAGGTGGCCGTGAGCTTGATCTTCGGATCGAGGATCTTCTTGGTCTCGGCGACCATCTTCCACTCTTCCTTGGTCGAGCCATCATCGAGGAAGCTGTCGATGTGCGGGATCACGTTGAAGGCGATCTGCTTGGTGAACTTGCGGGGCTCCACAGAATCGCCGACGAAGATCGCCCGGCTCTGCTCGAACAGCTCGTCCATGCCTTCCTTGCCCGCGCCCGAGACCGACTGGTAGGTCGCGACGACGACGCGCTTGATCTTCGCCGCATCGTGCAGGGGCTTGAGCGCCACGACCATCTGCGCGGTCGAGCAATTGGGGTTGGCGATGATATTGCGGGCCTTGTAGCCGTCGATGGCGTCGGGGTTCACCTCGGGCACGATCAGCGGCACGTCCGGATCCATGCGGTAGAGCGAGGAGTTGTCGATCACCACGCAGCCGGCCGCCGCCGCGCGCGGGGCGTGGACCTGGGTGGCCGTGCTGCCGATGGCGAAGAGCGCGATGTCCCAGCCTGCGAAATCGAAATTCTCGAGGTTCTGGACCTTGATCATCCGGCCCGTCTCGCCGAACTCGATCTCGGTCCCCTGCGAGCGCGAAGAGGCGACGGCCGCGATCTCGTCGATCGGGAACTCGCGCTCGGCGAGGATATTGAGCATCTCGCGCCCGACATTGCCGGTCGCGCCAGCGACAACTACCCGGTAACCCATTGCATTCTCCTTGCGGCGGCCTCCGCGGCCCCAGATGACTATTGCCCGCTACCCACGCCATTGCGATCGAGGAAGCGAAATACGGTTTCGTAAAGATGCTTGGATACCTTCGGCCCGCCGATGCGATGGGTGAAGCCTGGGTAGAGCATCATTTCGAAGGGCACGGCCTCGGCCTGCAGCTTCGCGATGAGCGCGGTCGAGTTTTCGAACACGACGTTGTCATCGGCCATGCCGTGGATCACCAGGAGCGGATCCCTGATCTTCGCGGCATCGGCAAGCGCGCCCGAGGTTTCATAGACCTTGGGCTGCTTGTTGGGATCGCCGAGATAGCGCTCGGTGTAGTGGGTGTCATACAGCTCCCAGCGCGTGACGGGGGCGACCGCGATGCCGGCAGCCCATTCGTCCGGATGCGCTTCGAGCATCTTGAGCGACATGTAGCCGCCATAGGACCAGCCGAAGGTGCTGACCCGCTTGGGATCGACGAAGGCAAGCGACTTCAGATAGCGCGCGCCGGCCAGCTGATCGGCCACCTCAACGGTGCCCATCGCGCGGTTGATCGCACTCTCGAAGGCCACGCCGCGATTGTCGGACCCGCGCCCGTCGATGGCGAAGTAGATATAGCCCTTGTCGACGATCGCCTGCGCCAGCGCGCCCTGCCAGCCCTTGCTCACGACTTGCGCGTGCGGGCCGCCGTAGTGGTAGGAGAACACAGGGTAACGCTTGCCGGGCTCCAGCGGCGGGGTGATCATCATCCAGTGGAGCGGGGTGCCGTCATCCGCCGGGATCGTGCCGAACTGCGCGGCGCGGTGGCTGGCGAGGTAGGGCGCATAAGGGTGCCTACCCTCGACACGGTTTTCCTCGATCCACGCAAGGCGCTTGCCGGAGGCATCGGCGAGGTAGGACTGCGGCGGCTGGGCGTCGGCGCTGCGGGTGACGACGAGGGTCTGGCCCTTGCGGTCCATCGCGGCGCTGTTGTGGAAGGCCGGATCGGTCAGCCGCTCGAGCTGTTCGGGGTGCTTCAGATCGAAGGCATAGACCTGCGGCGCGAGGACATCATCCTTCGTGCCGACAAAAGTGACGCGGCCGGATTTCTGATCGACACCAAGGAGGTCGGTGACGACCCAGTTGCCCTTGGTCAGCTGATGCCAGGTACCGCCACCGTTGAGGCCCGCCTTGAAGTGATAGAGGTGCGCGAACCCGTCGCGTTCCGAGAGCCAGATCAGGCTGCCATCGGCGAGGAAGCGGTAGGCGTCCGAGAGGTTGATCCAGCTGCCGGTCGCGGCCTCTTCGGTGAACAGAACCTCCGCCTTGCCGGTCGCGGGATCGACCTTGAGCATGTCGAGCTTCGTCTGCGCGCGGTCCTCGCGCTGGACGTAGAGCGCCTTGCCATCGGGCGCCCAATCGACGCGGGCGAGGTAGATGTCCTTCTCGGCGCCAAGGTCCACCTGCACCCGGCTCTGGCCGTCCGCGCCGATCACCCAGAGCGAGACTTCCGCGTTGGGTGTGCCGGCGGCGGGATAGCGCTGCTCGAAGGTCTTCGTGCCCTCCGCGCCAATGGCCGCGCGGGTAACGGTGCCGACCCTGGCCTCATCGAAGCGCTCGACCGCAAGGCGCGCGCCATCGGGCGACCACCAGTAGCCCTTGAAGCGGTTCATTTCCTCCTGCGCGACGAATTCGGCCTCGCCCCAGTGCACCGTGGCGGCGCTTTCGGCGGGGGTGACGGCCTGCGGCTCGGTCTTGCCGTCCACTGCCCCCACGAAGAGGCGCTGGTCGCGCACGAAGGCGACATGGCCGCCCCTGGGGCTGAGGGAGGGATCCAGCTCGCCGCCCTTGGTGCCCGCGATCTTGCGCACCGATCCATCGAGGCCGGCCAGCAGCAGATCGCCATCGATGGGGACGAGCACGGCGGTGCTGTCTGCCGTCCATTCGTAGCTGACGATGCCCTTCAAATCGCCGATGCGCTGGCGCTCGCGCTGCATCTTTTCGGCTTCCGAGAGCTCGCGGCCCGAGGAGAGCTTCTGGGAATCGACCAGCATGCGCCATGCCCCGGCCTTGCGGTCGAAGCCCCAGAGATCATAGCGCTCGCGGTCGTTCGGCCGGCCGCGCAGCACCGTGACATAGCGGCCATCGGGCGAGAGCTTGACCGCTCGCGGCACCGGGCCTGCAAGGCTGGGGCTGGCAAAGACGCGCTCGAGGGTCAGGGAAGGCGCGGCTTGCGGTGCGGTCACGGCGGTTTCCTTAGGCTCGGCGGCAAGGACGGGCGCAGCTGCAACAAGCGCGCTGGCAACAAGCAGGGAGGTCAGCAGTCGCATGGGTGCGATGGTCCTTGCGGGAGGTATGGCGAAACGAAAAGAGGCGCCCCGGCGGTTCTGCCGGGGCGCCTCTTGAAGCACGCTGCGGTGCCCCAGGCGGTGGGCTATGTCAGCCCGCCCCGGTCAGCTTTCCGCAGTGGTTTTAATCGTCTTGCGCTCGGCAATACGCGCCGACTTGCCGGTGCGGCCACGCAGGTAATAGAGCTTGGCACGACGCACCACGCCGCGGCGGACCACGGTGATGCTGTCGATGTTGGGCGAGTAGAGCGGGAACACGCGCTCCACGCCTTCGCCGAACGAGATCTTGCGAACGGTGAAGTTCGAGCCGAGGCCGCGGTTCGAGCGTGCAATGCACACGCCTTCGTAGGCCTGGACGCGGGTGCGCTCACCTTCGACGACGCGCACGCCCACGCGTAGCGTGTCGCCGGCGCGGAAATCGGGGATGGTCTTCTTCGCCTTGAATTCGGCGATGGCTTCAGCTTCGAGCTGCTGAATGATGTTCATGACTTAATCGTCCTGCACTTCACGCTGCGCGCCAGAGGCAGACTGGACCCGAGCACCGGTGTGGCGCTCCCAAAGGTCCGGCCTGCGTGACCGGGTATCGTCTTCAGACCGGCGTTTCCGCCATGAAGCGATTTTCGCATGATCCCCCGATCGCAGCACTTCAGGGATCGTGCGCCCTTCCCATTCCTGGGGTCGGGTATAGTGCGGGTACTCGAGGAGGCCGTTCTCGAACGACTCTTCTGACCCACTGGAAGGCGCGCCCATTACGCCGGGAAGCAGCCGAATGCAAGCATCGAGAAGCATCAGCGCCGCCGGTTCGCCTCCGGAAAGCACGATATCGCCGACGGAGACTTCCTCGACAGCCCGCCCTTCGAAGATGCGTTCGTCGAAACCTTCGAACCGGCCGCACAGCAGGATGACACCGGGGCCGTCTGCCAGTTCGCGCACGCGGGCCTGCGTGAGGGGCTTGCCGCGCGGTGTGAGCGCGATGACGGGGCGGCTGGCGCCCCCTTCGCGCGCGTGGTCGATGGCTTTGGCCAGCACATCGACGCGCAGCACCATCCCCGCGCCGCCGCCTGCGGGCGTATCATCGACGGTGCGGTGCTTGTCCGCCGCGAAGTCGCGGATCTGGACGATATCGATGGCCCACTTGCCCTCCGCCATGGCGCGGCCCGCAAGGCTGACGCCGAGGGGGCCGGGGAACATTTCGGGGTAGAGCGTGAGGACGGTGGCGTGGAAGGTCAATTTTTGCGCCATTTCCAGATAAGAACGGAAACTGCCCCGCCCGTCAGGGAGAGGAGAGCGAAGATCGCCAAGGTTACGCCACCAAACACTTGGACGAAGCGCCAACCTGTCGCTTCATCAAGCGAAAATGCAGCGAAAAATATGCCGACAGCCACGGCGGGGACAAGCCCGACACTTGCGCCAGCGAGCAGCGCACAACCGAGTGCTGGCAAGGGTCTGCCAAACATTCTCAAGGCGATTGCCGCAGCTATCGCGCCCACTGCAAGGAAGAACAGTAGTTCCAAATCGGCAGCCTCTAAATCGTCCAGTTCTCGGTCCTGAGCCCCGGCACATCGGCGAAATCCGCCTCGTTGTTCGTCACCACCGTAGCCCCGATGCTGAGCGCATGGGCGGCGAGCAGGCGGTCGAAGCGCGCGCGCCTGAAGGGCAGCCCAGCGTACTCGCGCGCGGCGGCTTCGTCGAAGGGCAGGATCGGGATGACGGCAACAAAGGCTTCCAGAACAGACGGTTCGGGCGGCTTGCCGGCGATGGTTCCCAAAGCCACTTCGGCAAAACTGATCGACGAAATCGCAATCTCTCCCGGCTCGAGCTGCGACAGACGCTCACCAAGAGCAGCAAACCGCGCGGTCATGGCATAGACCGCGCAGTCGCTATCGATCAGGAAGCGGATCACGCCTCAGGCTTTGCCTTGCGCGCCGCAATCGTACTGGGCCGTTCCTCGAAATCCTCGCGCGGCGGGAGCGTGAGGCCGCGGGCCTTTCCCCAGAAGCCGCTGATGTCGATCTTGCGCTTGGGCTGGTCCACCGGTTCGACACGGAAGGTCATGCGGTCCTCCTTGACCATGCGCACTTCAGTGCCTTCCTCGAAACCGAGCGCCTTGGGCAGTCGCAGGGCGACGGAATTGCCGGACTTGAACACTTTGCCGTGATACTCGTCGCTCATCGCCATCTCCGTATATACATCGCGTATATACAAATCGAACGCAACGGTCAATCCTTGGCTTCGAACGCAAAGCCCAGCGATTGCAAGGTGATCGGCCTCGTCGGAGCCAGCAAGACTGTCCCCTTGATGCTCCCCTTCTCGCATGTCCACGTGAAAGTGCCGCTCATCGCGCCCTCGGCTGTGATGGGCGCGGCGGTGTCGCACGTGCCGGACTTGGTCCGGGTTTCCGCCAGCACCTTGGCCCAGTTGGCGGCGGTGCGGTCCATCGGGAAGTTCATCGCAACGCGGCCAGTGAGGGCGTCAATTGTGCCTGCGGCCCAAACAGCCTGCGCAGCGGCGTAAAAACTCGCGAGGTCTTGCGAGACGGGCTCCGTGCGCTTCACCAGCACGCCCTTGGCAGTGAGGAGCGCGGCGATATCCCACACCGGCTGGCTGGGCCCGGCATAGGTCTTGTTGGTCAGCGCGAAGAGCGCGGCGCCGTATTCGGGAAGGACCATGACGTGGCTTCCGTAACCCGGGTAGCCGCCGCCGTGGGCCAGCACCGTGCCGTAATCGCAATCGGTGATGACCCGCCAGCCCATGCCATAGGCGATGGCGCCGGGACATTGCTTGTCGCCGCCGGTGGCGTAGCGATGGAACACGGCGGCGTTGTTGGCGCCGCGCATGATCTGCCGGACGGTGGCGCGTTTGGCGGGGCCCACATCCTCACCATCCCGGGGAGGCCAGGCAGAGGTGATGAAGCCGAGCCATTTGGCGTAGTCGGTGGCGCTCACCTCGAGGCCGCCCATGGCGTTGAAGGCACCGTCCTTCATGGTCGGCTCTTCGGCCCAGGCCTCGTTTTCCCAGCGATAGCCCACCGCCCGCTTGTCCTTGGGATGGACAAGGACATCGAAACCGCTGGCGGTCATGCCCAGCGGCGTTAGCAGGCGCTGTTCGACGAACGTACGGTAGGGGGCCTTCGTGATGTTGGCGATCACGCGGCCGAGAATCGCGTAGCCGAGGTTGGCATATTCGTGGCGCATTTCGGGCGCGCGGGTGAACGGGACACCGCCGCGCAAGTAGGCGGTGAAGGCGCTTTGCGAGAGGGGCGTCTGCCGATCACCCCACGGATCGTCGGTGACGAAACCGGCGCTGTGGGTGAGGAGATCGCGGATCGTGATGCGCGGGCTGTCGCTGGTGGGATAGGTCCAGCCGCGCATTTCGGGGACGTAGCGGTCTGCCGGATCATCGAGCGCGAGGCGACCTTCATCGCGCAGCTTGAGGATCGCCATCGCGGTGAACGCCTTGGTCATCGAGGCGATGCGGAACAGGGTATCCGGCGTGACGGGGCGTTTGAGGGCGATATCCTGCACCCCCTCGGCCTTGACGTAGGCGAGGCGGCCATCCTTCACCAGACCGAAGACCATGCCGGGGATGTGGTTCTCAGCCATCCACTTGCTCAGGATGGCGCCGATTTCGCCATCAAGCGGGGCGGGGTCGGCTGCTTGCGCCTGCGCAGGCAGCGGCAGAGCGGCGGTCAGAAGCGCCAACAGCAGTGCCTTGAATCTCATGCGCAGCTCTCCCCGTACTTCACGGTGAAGGGTGGCGCAGCGAGGTGTGTCGCGGCAAGCGGTTTCTAGCCGACGAACCCGGTGCGCAACGGGATGGCCCAATCCATCCGGCCGTTCGCCTCGGCGCGGGCGGCGGCAGCGAGGTGATCGTAGGCGACGCCGTGAAGGTGGATGGTCAGTGCCTCCCCTTCCCAAGCAACGATCGCATAGCGCGCCCGGGTGGAGCCCTCCTCCATGCGGTGGAGGTGGGGGTAGTCCCACGCATAGGCAGGCAGGCCGACCGAGCCGGGATTGAACACCTGCCGCCCATCCTCCAGCACCACGTGGCGCGGCAGATGCGAATGGCCGCAACCGATCGCCGGGTGATCCCGGCCGCCCAGCATCTCGGCAATCTCGTGGGTGTGGGCATCGCGGATGCGCTCGGGCTCGACGCGGTGCATGAGGTAGTGGATATCGTCCGCCGGATTGGCGTGGCACAGATAGAGGTCTTCGCTCAGCGCGAGATCGGCGGGCAGGCTGCGCAGCCATGCGAGGTGGTGGTCCGTGAGTTCGGCCAGGGCGTGCGCGTCGGAACGGCCCATCGTCTCTGGCGTGCCGGTGACGAGTTCGCGATCGTGGTTGCCACTGATCGTAGGCCAATCCAGCGCCATGAGGAAATCCGCAGTCTCGCGCGGCCAGAGCGGGCCGGAGAGCACATCGCCGAGATTGACGAACCGGGTGCAGCCGCGCGCGCGGGCATCGGCCACCACCGCCTCAAGCGCGGGGAGATTGCCGTGGATATCGGACAGGACGGCGAGCATGGCGCGCAGTTTGCCGCAAGCGCGGGCGCTTGGCTACCCAAGCTGTTCGGGCGCGGTCCAGACGGCTGACGGCGCCTGCCCCCGCGCGCGTTCGGCGGCCATTTCGGCGAGCAGCCATTCGCGGAACCGCTTGATCTTGCGCACGCCGTGGCGGCTTTCGGGGCGCACCAGCCAGAGCGAGACGGGGGCCAGATAGACGTGCGGGAACGGCTGGACGAGGGTGCCGGCGGCGATCTCGTCGCGCCAGAAGATCGGTGTCATCAGCGCCGCCCCGAAACCCGAGCCGGCGAGGCGGGCTTCCTCCATCTGGCTATCGAGCGCGATGCCGGGGCGCGGCGCGGCGGGCGGCACGGAGACGCCGCACAGCGCGAACCAGCCGGCCCACCAGGGATCATCGGGCGCTAGGCGCTGCACCCGCAAGAGGTCCGCGGGTTCACGGATGCCGTGTGCTTCGACAAAGGCCGGCGAGCAGAGCGGCGTGACGTGGTAGCGCATGAGGAATTCGGCCGCGAGCCCGGGCCACGGGCCGACCCCGGAGCGGATCGCCAGATCGATGCCGTCGCGCGTGAAATCGGTGAGGCGCCCGGTGGTGGCAAGACGCAGCGCCAGATCGGGCATGGCGACCTGAAAGCGCCCGATCCGCGCGCTGAGCCAGGTTCCGCCGAACGAGGGGATCGTGCTGATCGCCAGCACACCGCTATCATCGGCGCTGAGCTGGGCGAAGGCGGCGGCAATATCGGCAAGCGCGGCGGACACGGCAGGTGCGAGCCGCCGCCCGGCTTCGGAAAGGCGCACCCGGCCCTTCTCGCGCAGGAACAGCGGGCGGCCGACGCGGTCTTCCAACTGGCGCACCTGATAGCTGACGGCGGCCTGCGTCATGCCCAGTTCCTCCGCCGCACGGCTGAAGTTTTCGAGCCGCGCGGCGGCTTCGAACACGCGGACAGCGGAGAGCGGCGGCAGATCAGGCACACCAAATTGATAAGGCCAGCTTATGAAACATGCCAGAGCTTTTGTTGGCCGGGCGCGCTGCCTGCGGGCACAATGCCGCCATCACGCAGAGGAGACGCGCGATGATGGATGAAGTGTGGAGCCGGGGCTGGATGGAAGCCCACAAGGCAGCCTTGCAGGCGCACGAGGCGCTGGTGCGGGACGGTCAGCCTATGCCAAGTCTGTGGAATGATCTGCGCAGGCTGGTGCGCGATCTGATCAGCCCACCGGCCCTGCCGCAGGCCCAGGCGCCGTGCGGCGACGCGGGAACCTGTCAGTCGGCGGCGTAGGCGGCTTCGATCACCAGTCGCTCGCCGTTCCATTCGGGCACGGCCTCGGGCCGCATCGGCACCATGAAGCGCCGGCGCGGCTTGCCTTCCTCGGCTGGTCTTTCGATCTCCAGCACATCGCCTGCGCCGAAGTTCTCGACAGCGATGCAGGTGCCGAGCCCCTCGCCTGCGGTCGAGACGGCGGGGAGGCCGATGAGATCGGTGTAGTAGTATTCGCCTTCCGCCAGGGGCGGCAGGCTTGCGCGTGGCACGGTCAGCACGGTGCCGCGCAGTTTTTCGGCGGCGGTGCGATCCGCCACCTCGGCAAAGCGGGCAATCGCGCCGCCCTTGCCGTCATCACGCAGCTTGGTGAGCGTGAGCGCGCCCTCGTTGAAGGCGCGGTGGGGCTTGAGGCTTTCAACCCCTTCACCGAACAGCTTCAGGCGCACTTCGCCGCCCACGCCATGCGCACCGCTGATGGCGGCGAGCGTGACGGGGCGGGCGCTCATGCGGACTTAGCCTTCGGCCTGCTCGGCAGCGGCTTCCTCGGCGGGAGCCTCCTCAGCGGGAGCCTCTTCAGCAGGGGCTTCTTCAGCGGGGGCAGCAGCCGCGGCGGCAGCAGCTTCCTCGGCCTCGCGGCGTGCTTCTTCCGCTTCGGCCAGCTTGGCGGCGCGCTCTTCGGCGCGGTCCTTGGCCTTCTTGCCGGGCTCGGCCTTGTTCGGGTTGTTGGTGGGCGCACGCTCCTTGATGCCAGCCTTGTCGAGCATGCGGGCAACGCGGTCGGTCGGCTGGGCACCAACGCCGAGCCAGTAGCGCACGCGGTCCTCGACGAGGCGAACGCGGTTCGCGTCATCCTTGGCGAGGAGCGGGTTGTAGGTGCCGACCTGCTCGAGGTAGGCGCCATCGCGGGGCGAGCGGCTGTTGGCGACCACGACCTTGTAGTAGGGGCGCTTCTTCGAGCCACCGCGCGAGAGACGAAGGGAAACCGACATACTTCAAACCTTTCCGAGTGAAACTGAAACTTGAACTGAAACCGAAATCATCTTTTCTTGAGCAGATCGCCGAGGTTGGCCGGCATGTTGCCGCCGCCAAGGCCGGGCAGACCACCAAGGCCTCCGGGCATGCCGCCCATCCCTGCACCCATGCCGCCGCCGGGAAGCTGGCCGGGGCCGGGGCCGGCATCACCACCACCGCCAAGACCGCCCATCCCACCGCCACCGAACATGGCAGCGAGGCCCTTGAGCCCGCCCATCTTGCGGATCTGCTTCATGGCTTTCGCCATTTCCATGTGCATCTTGATGAGCTTGTTGACGTCCTGCACCTGCGTGCCGGAGCCCTTCGCGACGCGAATCTTGCGCTTGGCGTTGAGGAGTTCGGGGCGCTCGCGCTCCTTGGGGGTCATCGAGCCGATGATCGCGTCCATGTGGAGCAGCACGCGGTCGTCCATGCCCGAATTGGCCATCGCCTGCTTGGCCTTCTTCATGCCCGGCATGAGGCCTGCCAGCACGCCGAGCCCGCCCATGCGCTGCATCTGCTGCAGCTGGGTGCGCAGGTCGTTCATGTCGAACTGGCCCTTGGCCATACGCTGCGCGAGCTTCTCGGCCTCGTCGGCCTTGACCGTGGCGGCCGCCTTCTCGACGATGGAAACGATATCGCCCATGCCGAGGATGCGACCGGCGACCCGCTCCGGATTGAACGGCTCGATCGCGTCGAGCTTTTCACCGGTGGCGGCAAACTTGATCGGCTTGCCGGTGACGGCGCGCATCGAAAGCGCCGCACCGCCGCGCGCATCGCCGTCCATGCGGGTGAGCACGACGCCGGTGAGATCAACCTCGCCCGCGAAGTTCTGCGCGACGTTCACCGCGTCCTGACCGGTCAGCGAATCGACGACCAGAAGGGTTTCACGCGGGGCCGAGACTTCGGCGACGGCCTTCATCTCGTCCATCAGCGCCTGATCGACGTGGAGGCGGCCCGCGGTATCGAGCATCAGCACATCGACCGCCTGCAGCTTGGCGGCATTGATCGCGCGGCGGGCGATATCGACAGGGCTCTGGCCAGGGACGATCGGCAGCGTGGCGACACCGGCCTGCTCGCCCAGCACCGCGAGCTGCTCCTGCGCCGCCGGACGATTGACGTCGAGCGAGGCCATCAGGACCTTCTTGCCCTGCTTTTCCTTGAGCAGCTTGCCGATCTTGGCGGTTGTCGTCGTCTTGCCCGACCCCTGCAGGCCGACCATCATGATGACGACCGGCGGCGTCGCGGCGAGATCGAGACCGGCGGTTTCCGAGCCCAGCATCTCGACCAGCGCGTCGTTGACGATCTTGACGACCTGCTGGCCGGGCGTGACCGACTTCAGGACCTGCTGGCCGGTGGCCTCCTCGGTCACCTTATCAATGAAACGGCGAACAACCGGAAGCGCGACATCGGCTTCGAGCAGCGCGATGCGCACTTCGCGCATGGCGGCGGTGACGTCTTCCTCGCGCAGCGCGCCGCGGCCGCGCAGGCGGTCGAAAACGCCTCCAAGCCGGTCTGACAGACTATCGAACACGCCGCATTGCTCCTGCTTCCCGAGTGACCGGTGGCGAAACGCGAAAAACGCCGGTGGGCGAAACCTCGCCGACCAGCGTATGGCGTCCATCACGGAAACCGGGATCAAACTGTCCTGAACAGGCAGCCAGAGCCGCCGGTCAGTGGGGCGCGCCTACGCGAAACGCCGCGCCAGCGCAAGTCCCCAGCGCGAAAGCGGCTTGGCAAGACGATCTTAACCAAAACTTCAGGGCACTTGGCTAACTATCCGGATTGCACCGGAAAGGAATGGGCAAGCCGCTTATGGCGACAGTTGGGCAGGACACAACGGACACGGCGGCGCGCGGGGCCCCGCTTCACCGCGCCGAGCGTGATCTCGTGGCGCTGGGCATTCTCGTTGCGGCCATATTGCTGTTCGTCGGCACCGGCTCCACTGTCCTGACCGGCATGGCGCGCAGCTGGATTTACGGAGTCGGCAAACCCGACGTGCTGCTGACCAATGCGCTGATCCTCAACATCGCGTTGCTGCTCTTCGGCTGGCGCCGCTATGCCGAACTGAACAGCGAGATTGCCGAACGCCGCAAGGCCGAGGAACATGCGACCCGGCTTGCCCGCACCGATGCGCTGACCGGCTGCCTCAACCGCCGCAGCCTCGACGAGGCGATCATCGCCCTTGTCGACAGCGCGGCGGAGAGCGGGGGCGAGGTCGCCGTGATGATGATCGACCTCGACAAGTTCAAGCGCTCGAACGATCTGCTCGGTCATAAGGTGGGTGATGCCGTGCTGGTCGAAACCGCGCAGCGGATCGAGGCGCTGTTGCCGCCGCGGGCGCTGCTCGCGCGGCTGGGCGGCGACGAATTCATCTGCGCGGCAGTGGTCGCCCCGGACAGCGAGACCGTGATCGAGCAGCTGGCGCTGCAGATCAACGATGCACTGGCCGAGCCGATCCACGCGTTCGGGCTGCGCGCCGCCGTGACAGCCTCGATCGGCATCGCCGTCGGCTCACGCGGGGTGGTGCCCAATGCTGCCCATGTCTCGCAGGATCTGCTGCACCGCGCCGACCTTGCGATGTACCAGGCCAAGCGGCGCGGGCGGAACCGCTTCGCGTGGTTCGAGCCGAACATGGAAACCGAACTGCACTTTCGCAGCGAGCTGGAGCAGGGCATCCGCGAAGGCCTGCAGCGCGGCGAATTCGTGCCCTATTACGAAAAGCAGATCGACCTCGAGACGGGCGAGCTCACCGGCTTCGAGATGCTGGCACGCTGGATTTCGCCGCAGTACGGCCTGGTGAGCCCGGAAGTGTTCATCCCGGTCGCCGAGGAAATCGGCCTGATCGCCGAGCTTTCTGAGGCGCTGATCGCGCTGGCGCTGGAGGATGCGCGGACCTGGGATCCGCGCCTGACCTTGTCGGTCAACATCTCGCCGCTGCAACTGCGCGATCCCTGGTTCGCGCAGCGGCTGCTGAAGATGCTGGTCGCGGCCAATTTCCTGCCGGCACGGCTTGAAATAGAGATCACCGAAACGTGCCTGCATGAAAACATCGCGGTGGTGCGCACGCTGATCACCAGCCTGAAGAACCAGGGCATCTGCATCAGTCTCGACGATTTCGGCACCGGCTATTCGAGCCTGGCCCAGCTGCGCACGCTGCCCTTCGATCGGATCAAGATCGACCGCAGCTTCGTTTCCTCGCTCGGGCAAAGCGCGGACAGCGCCTCGATCATCGAGGCGATTTCCTCGCTGGGCCGGGGCATGGCACTGCCGATCACGGCGGAGGGGATCGAGACGGCTGACGTGCTGGCCGCGCTGCGCCGGTTTGGCCAGTTCAAGGGCCAGGGTTACCTCTATGGCCAACCCGCCTCGGCCGAGGACGTGAAACGCGAACTGGCGGCGCTGGGGCTGCTGACAAGCACCGCGGAAAACGCGCCCGCACCGGATGCACCGATCACCGACACCGCGACTGCGCGGCGCGCCTGAAACCATTGCAGAGCGGGCGCTTGGTGCCTAGACGGGCGCCATGTCTGTCGCTTTCCGCAAGATGCACGGCCTCGGCAACGATTTCATCGTGATCGACGCCCGCCCGCTGTCCGGGAACGGGCCCGTGGCTATGTCGGCCGCGCGCGCCGCCGCGCTGGCGGAGCGGCGCACCGGGATCGGCTGCGACCAGTTGATCGTGCTGGAGCCCTCGACCGAAGCGGACGTGCGCATGCGCATCTTCAACGCCGATGGCAGCGAAGTGGAAGCCTGCGGCAATGCCACGCGCGCGGTCGGCATGCTGCTGGGCGGAGCGCAGCGGATCGAGACGCTGGGCGGGATGCTGGCCTCGACCGCGACGGCCGGCGGCGCGAGCGTGGACATGGGCCCCGCGCGGTTCGGCTGGGACGAGATCCCGCTGGCCTATGCCATGGACACCCTGCACATGCCGGTCGGCTGGGAAGAGCTGGAAAACCCCGCGGCGGTGAATGTCGGCAATCCGCATGTGGTGTTCTTCGTGCCGGACGCGGATGCGGTCGATCTCGCGCGGCTGGGCCCGGTCATCGAGACCGATCCGCTGTTTCCGGAGAAGGTCAATGTCGGCGTCGCCTCTGTGACGGGGCCGAGCCATCTCAGGCTGAGCGTGTGGGAGCGCGGCGTGGGCCTGACCCGCGCCTGCGGGACGGGCGCCTGCGCGGCCGCGGTGCTGGCGCTGCGGCGGCGGCTGGTGACGGGTCCGGTTCGCGTAGAGCTGCCCGGCGGGCCACTCGAGATCGCCTGGGAACCGGGCGGCACGATCCTGATGACGGGTCCGGCGGCGTTCAGCTTTGCCGGCACGTTCGACGAGGACGACTATCCCCTGTGAGGGCCGGGCTTTGACAGAGAGCGTGGTCACGCTGGGCTGCCGGCTCAATCTGGCCGAGAGCGAGACGATCCGGGACCTGATCGCCGTCGCGGAGCGCCCGACGGTGGTGGTCAATTCCTGCGCGGTGACAGCCGAGGCGGTGCGGCAATCCCGAAGGGCGGTGCGCCGGCTGCGCGCGGCGAACCCCGATGCCCGGCTGCTGGTGACGGGCTGCGCGGCAACGATCAGCCCCGGGGACTTCACCGCCATGCCCGAAGTGGACGGCGTGGTGGCGAATACGGCGAAGCTGGATGCGGCGGCGTGGCTGGCCGAGATGCCCCCTGCCCCGCTCCACGCCCCGCTCCACGCCCCGCCGCTGACCCCGCTGCCCGCTTCACGCCACACCCGCGCGTTCGTGCCGGTGCAGACGGGGTGCGACCACGCCTGCACGTTCTGCATCATCCCGGCGGGGCGCGGCAAAAGCGTGTCACAGCCCATCGCCGAGGTGTTGCGCACTGTTGAAGAACACCTTGGCGCCGGCGTGCGCGAAGTCGTGCTGACAGGCGTGGACGTGACCGGCTGGGGCGCCGACTTGCCCGATACGCCGCGCCTCGGCGATCTGGTGGCGGCGATCCTGCGCGCCTTCCCCGCCCTGCCCCGCCTCAGGCTCTCCTCGCTCGACGGGGTGGAGATCGACGGTCTGCTGTTCGAGCTGATCACCGGCGAGGCGCGGGTGATGCCGCATGTGCATCTTTCCTTGCAGGCCGGGCACGATCTGACGCTCAAGCGCATGAAGCGCCGCCATACGCGCGCCGAGGCGGTGGCGCTCAGCGCGCGGCTGCGTGCCGCGCGGCCGGATATCGCCATAGGCGCAGACCTGATCGCGGGTTTTCCGACCGAGGACCAGGCGATGCACGCGGCCAATGTGGCCATCGTGGCAGACTGCGGGATCGTCCACGGGCACGTGTTCCCCTACTCCCCCCGCCCCGGCACGCCCGCCGCGCGGATGCCGCCAGTACCGCCACCCGTGGTGCGCGAGCGGGCGGCCGAGGTGCGCGCCGCCGTGGCGCTGACCCGCGCGCACTGGCTGGAGGGGCTGATCGGCGCCACGCGCGAAGTGCTTGCCGAGCGCGACGGAACCGGCCATTCCCCCGAATTCGCGCCCTACCGCCTGCCCGAAGGCACCGCGCCGGGCACACTCGTCACGCTGACCCCGACCCGAATTCGCGAAGGCCTGCTGGAATGACCCCTGAAGACAGCGCAACCACCGAAAGCGGCTGGACGGATCGCCTGCTGGGGGGATTGCGCAAGACATCCGAGCGCCTGACCGAGAACCTTGCGGGCCTTGCCGGCGGCACCCGGCTGACCGACGCGCAGCTCGACGATCTGGAAGATGCGCTGATCCTCTCCGACCTGGGCCCGCGCGCGGCCTCGCGGATACGCGCGAAGCTCGCCTCGGCGCGCTTCGAAAAGGGCGTGGACGAAGCCGCGCTCGCAGAGGCGGTGGCCGAGGAAATCGCCGCGATCCTGCGCCCGGTTGCAAAGCCGCTGGAAATCGTGGCCTTCCCGCGCCCTCAGGTGATCCTGGTGATCGGCGTCAATGGTTCGGGCAAGACCACGACGATCGCCAAATTGGCGCACCTGTTTCAGGAGCAGGACTATTCGGTGATGCTGGCGGCGGGCGACACATTCCGCGCCGCGGCGATCGGGCAGCTTCGGGTTTGGGCCGACCGCCTGGGGATCGAGATCGTCTCGGGCGCGGAAGGCGGCGATCCCGCCTCCATCGTGTTCGACGCGGTGAAGGCCGCGACCGACAAGGGCATCGATGCGCTGATCGTGGATACGGCCGGGCGCCTGCAGAACAAGCGCGAACTGATGGACGAACTGGCCAAGGTGCGCCGCGTGCTGGGCCGGCTCAATCCCGAAGCGCCGCATGATGTGGTGCTCGTGCTCGATGCGACGAACGGACAGAACGCGCTGCAGCAGATCGAGACGTTCAAGGAAGTGGCGGGCGTTTCGGGCCTTATCATGACCAAGCTCGACGGCACCGCGCGCGGCGGTGTGCTGGTGGCGGCGGCGGAACAGTATGGCCTCCCCATCCATGCCATCGGCGTGGGCGAGAAGATCGATGACCTGAGGCCTTTCGACCCCGACCTTGTCGCGCGGGTGATTGCGGGAGTGGTGCGGTGAGCGAGCCTGCGGCAAAGCCGAAATCATCGTGGGTGAACCTGCTGGTCGATTACGGGCCGCTGCTGGTGTTCTTCCTCGCCTATCGCTGGTTCAGCCCGAAGGACCCGGACAGCCAGAGCCTTGGCGCGGTGGTTGCAGTCACCAAGTCCACCGTGGTGTTCATGGTGGCGACGGTGGCCGCGCTGGTCGTTTCCAAGTGGCGGCTTGGGCACATCTCGCCGATGCTGTGGCTTTCGACGATCCTGATCATCGGGTTCGGTTCGCTGACCGTGTTCCTGGGCGATCCGGTGTGGATCCAGATCAAGCCGACCGCGGTCTACCTGCTGTTTGCCGGCGTGCTGTTCGGCGGGCTCCTGCGCGGCAAGCCCATGCTCAAGATGATGCTGCAAAGCGCGTTCGACGGGCTTTCGGACGAAGGCTGGCTGAAACTTTCGCGCAACTGGGCGTGGTTCTTCCTGTTCCTCGCCGGCCTCAACGAAGCGCTGCGCCACACGCTGTCGTTTGACACCTGGCTCATGGTGAAGCTGTGGGGGGTGAGCGCGCTGTCGTTCCTGTTCACCTTCACGCAGATCCCGATGCTGCTGCGGCACGGCCTCGGCGAGGAAGCGGAAGCCGAAGTGGAGCAAAACCCGCCCGCCGGTTGACGAATCGCCCTAAAATGCAATGACAAGCGCGGCTCCTCGCGCATATGAACCGCATCAGGACCGGCTGGGTGGCCGGACTGCCATCAAGACAACATCTCTTCGGGGGAAACAAGAAATGGCAAAGTTCTTTGGAAATCTGCACCTCGTGCTCAGCGTCGGGTTCGCCGCCGCGCTCATCCTGATGTTCAGCTTTCACAGCTCGGTGCCGGTCACCAGCTATTCGGCCACGCTGTGGCTCCATGTGTTCTTCGGCATCGTCTGGATCGGCCTGCTCTACTACCTGAACTTCGTGCAGGTGCCGACCATGCCCAAGATTCCGGCCGAGCAGAAGGGCGCGATCACCGGACACATCGCGCCGAAGGTGTTCTTCTTCTTCCGCTACGGCGCGCTGCTGACCGTGATCACCGGCCTCGTTGCCGCAGCCATCGGCGGCTACGGCCACGAATCGCTGACCTTCCAGGGCGTCGGCAAGGGCGGCCTGATCGGCGTGGGCATGTGGCTCGGCCTGATCATGGCGTTCAACGTGTGGTTCATCATCTGGCCCGCCCAGAAGAAGATCCTCGGCATCGTCGAGGCGACCGCTGAGGAGAAGGCCGCTGCCGCGCCGCGCGCCCTCTATGCCAGCCGCACCAACCTGCTGCTGTCGATCCCCATGCTATACTGCATGGCAGGCGCCAACTTCGCTTGATTGCCTGAGCAATCGCGCCCACAACGGCGCGGTGTCCCGAGCGGACGCCGCGCCGTTTGCGTTTGGGGGAGGGAAACCGCGCGCTCCGGACGAAAGTCCACGCCAGAAAGGTACCCCAAAGCCATGCGTACTGTTTCCCTCGCGGTGATTGCCGCCACCCTTGCGCTTTGCGCCTGTTCGCCAAAGACCCAGCAAAACGCCGCCGACACCGCGACATCGGCCGGCGACGACATCTCAGCCGCCGCATCCGATACCCAGAACGCCGCCAGCACGGGCGCCGCGGCGGCCGGTGCCAAGGCCGGGGCCGCCGTGGACCGGGCTGAAGAAGCCGCCGACCGCCTGGGCAAGCGGATCAAGCAGGGCGCGAGCGAGGCCCGGGATGCGCTGAAATCACCGCCGTCGCCAACGCCGACACCTGCGCCCAAGTGATCCGCACAGGGGGGCCCTGGAGCCCCCCGACCTATCCTCAGATCTTGAGCTGGCTGCCGAGTTCCACGACGCGGTTGGTGGGCAGGCGGAAAAAGCCCATCGCGTCCGCCGCGTTGCGCAGCATCCATGCGAACAGCATTTCGCGCCACAGCGCCATGCCGGGGACATCTGCCGGGATCAGCGTCTGGCGCGAGAGGAAGAAGCTGGTGCGCATCATGTCGAACGGTTCGCCGCAGACCGAGATGCCGCACAGCGCGGCCGGCACGTCGGTTTCCTCCATGAAGCCGAAGCGCAGGATGAGACGGTAGAACCCCTGCCCGAAATCCTTGACTTGCGCGCGCTCGGCGGGCTCGACCGTGGGCACGTCGCTGATCTGCACCGTGAGCACCACCACGCGTTCGTGCAGCACCTTGTTGTGCTTGATGTTGTGAAGCAGCGCCGAAGGCACGCCCGCCGCCGCCGAGGCCATGAACACCGCGGTACCGGGCACACGCGCGGCGCTGGTGTGGGCGGAACGGGTGAACACCTCGAGCGGCAGCGCGCCCTCGGCCATGTTCTGGCGCATCAGCGCGCGCCCGCGTGACCAGGTGGTGAGCAGGGTGAAGATCGCCATGCCCATCAGGAGTGGCACCCAGCCGCCATCGGGAATCTTGGCGAGATTGGCGCCGAGGTAGGTCGCGTCGATGGCGAAAAACAGGCCGAGCAGCGGCAACGCGAAGACCGGCTTCCAGCGCCACAGCTTGAACAGCACGACCGCCAGCAGGATGTTGTCGATCAGCATCGCCCCGGTCACCGCGATGCCATAGGCGGCGGTGAGATTGCGCGAGCGTTCGAACACCAGCACGAGCAGGATCACCGCGATCATCAGCGCCCAGTTGATCGCCGGGATGTAGATCTGGCCAAGGCTGGTCGAGGTGTGACGGATCGTCATGCGCGGGATGAAGCCGAGCTGGATCGCCTGCTGGGTGACGAGGAACGCGCCTGAAATGACCGCCTTGGCCGCGATCACCGCCGCGGTGGTCGCGATCACCAGCAAGGGCCATTCGAAGCCCTGCGGTGCGAGCAGGAAGAACGGGCTGTGGATCGCCTGCGGATCGCGCAGGAGCAGCCCCGCCTGCCCGAGATAATTGAGCACGAGCGCCGGCAGCACGAAGACCAGCCACGAGACACGGATCGGCGAGCGGCCGAACTGGCCCATATCGGCATAGAGCGCC
This sequence comes from Novosphingobium fuchskuhlense, assembly GCF_001519075.1. Taxonomy (GTDB): domain Bacteria; phylum Pseudomonadota; class Alphaproteobacteria; order Sphingomonadales; family Sphingomonadaceae; genus Novosphingobium; species Novosphingobium fuchskuhlense. Next base: position 1,773,131 of record NZ_KQ954244.1, on the reverse strand, counting down.
TCAGCCCCCGTCACCGCGAGCACGGCGGTGCCCATGGCGATGAAGCCGTGCCATGGATCGGCCATGAACATCGCCAGCGCCCATTGTGGCGAAAGCGCCCGGATAACCTGCGGATCGGCCGCGATGCTGCGCAGGCCGAGCAGCGAGATCGTGGCGAAGTAGAGCAGCATGAACGGCCCGGCCCAGCGCGAGGCCCAGCTCAGCCGCGTGCCCCTCGTCTGGCTCTTGGTGGCGAACAGCGTGATCACGAGCGCGACAACGATCGGGACGACAAGGCCGTGCAGCGAGGGGTTGTAGACCGAGATGCCCTCCACCGCGCTCATGATCGAGACCGCCGGGGTAAGCATCGAATCGCTGTAGAACAGCGCGGTGGCGAGCACGCCCAGCAGGATGATGCCCTTGCCCCAGCGGCGACCGGTGGTGTGCTGATTGATCAGCGCGAGCAGTGCGAGGCTGCCGCCGGAGCCCTTGTTGTCCGCGCGCATGATGACAGTGACGTATTTCAGGGTCACGATCAGCATCATCGACCAGAACATCAGGCTGACGATGCCGTAGATGTGCAACCGGTCGAGCGGGAGCGGGTGGTGGCCCGCGAAAGTATCGCGCAGCGCGTAGAGCGGACTGGTGCCGATATCGCCGAAGACGACGCCGATCGCGCCGACCGCAAGGCCGAGCCCCCCGACCTGCCTTGCCGCGGGCGCGGCTTCGCGCCCGGCTCCGGGTGGGCAAGGGGCGCTCTGCCCTCCGCTTTCCGGTGCAGCGTCAACCACGGCTTCATTCATGTCAGCGGGTCCCCGGGCGCTTTGCCCAAACTGACCGCAGGCATAGCACACATGCCCCCGGACGGCGGCGCGCTTTAGCACTGCCCCATGGTGCCCGCAATGGGATGCACAGTCGTGTCAGTAGCGCCAAAAAGGGCAATAAACCCTTGGTTTCGAGGATTATTGCTGAGCCGGCTTGGCACCCGGAGGCGGCGCGGCCGGTGCGCCTGCCATCCCGCCCTGCATCCGGGCCTGTTCAGCGATCATCGAGTCGAGCTGCTGAAGCCGCGACTGGAGATCTGGGCGATACGGCGCATCGGCCGGAGAGCGGGCGAGCAGCTGCGCCCACAGCACGCGGGCTTCGGCGAGGCGGCCGGTTTGTGCGAGCGCAAGGCCCATGAAGAACGGCGGGCCGGGGTGATCGGGTGCGATGTTCGCCGCCTTCTGGAACGCGAACTGCGCCGCCGGGGTGATCACGCCTTCGGTATGGCCGACCAGCGCGTTGCCAAGCGCGACCCACAGGTCAGCGTCTTGCGGTGACTTCGCAATCGCCTTGCGCAGGACATCGGAGGCCGCGCCAAACTGGCCCTGCCGGGTGAGCGCATCGGCGAGGATCAGCCACGACTGGCCCTGCCCGAAGCCGGCGCCCATCTGCTGGCGCTCCTTGAGCAGCGTCTGATCCGTCAGCCTGGCGTTCTCGACCGGTGCCTGCGGGGCGCCGGGCTGTCCGGGATGGCCCTGCAGCGCATAGCCCGCAATGCCGAACAGCAGCGCGGCAGCAGTGATTTCCCAGCCGGTGCGCGGCAGCTTGAGCAGGAAGACCATGACACCGAGCACGACCAGCGCGATGACGAGAATGAGAACCCAGGTCATGCGCCCTTACTCCGGCGGAAGCGTCCGCGTAGCAGGAACGCCGCCAGCGCGAGGAACAGGAGCGGCGCGGCAAACAGCGGCCAGGTGATCGGCTTCACTTGCGGCGTGTAGCTGACGTAATCGCCATAGCGCTCGATAAGCCACTGGCGGATCGCTTCGGGATCCTCTCCGGCAGCAATGCGGGTGCGCACCTGGTGGCGCATGTCGCCCGCCATCGGCGCATCGGAATCGGCGATCGACTGGCTCTGGCACTTGAGGCAGCGCAGCGTTTCCATCAGCGCCTGCGCCTTGGCTTCCTGCCGGGGATCGGCCAGTTGCTTGTAGGCATAGGGCGCGGGCGGGAGCATGTCCTGCGCGGCGAGCGGCTGGGTCAGCGCGAAAAGTGCCAGGAGCGCGAGAAGCAGGCCGCGCATCACTCGCCCCCCCCTGCGGCTTCCGCCAGCTTGCGCAGGATCAGCGGCACGTCTTCGGGCCGGATATCGCCGATGTGCTGATAGCGGATGATCCCCTTGCCATCGACCACGAAGGTCTCGGGCACACCGGAGGAACCGATGGCGAGCTGGACCTGGCTCAAATCATCCTTGCCGATCCGCGCGAAGGGATTGCCGTATTGGCCGAGGAAGCGGGCGACGTCTTCCTTGCGGTCGCGGATGGCGACGCCGTCGATCTCGACACCCTGCTTGGCCAGCACGGCCAACTGTGGCGATTCCACGGCGCAGGGAACGCACCAGCTGGCGAAGACGTTGAGTAGGCGCGGCTTGCCGCCTTGCTCGAACACCTTGGTGGCAAGGCCGGGGCGCTCGTCGGTGGCGGGGGGCAGATCGAACGCGGGGAGCGGCTTGCCGATGAAGGCGCTCGAAACTTCACGGTCCGCCGGCCAGTAGAGGCCGACGAAGACCAGCGCGAGGAAGCCGGCGAACAGGCCGAGCGGGAGCCAGACGGCAAGGCCGGGGCGTTTGCTGGTGGGGGCGGATGCTTCGCTCATCGGCCCTGCCTTTCGCGGCGGAAGGCGATCTTGTCGATCGCCACCAGCCGCCGCACATCGCGCGCAACGCGGCCGAGCAGCGCAAGGAGGCCGCCCAGCGCGACGAGCGCGCCGCCATACCAGATCATCGGCACGAACGGCTTCCACCAGAAGCGCATCTGCCAGCGGCCGTCCTCACCCTCTTCGCCGAGCACCGCGTAGAGCTGGCCGTTCCAGCGGGTCAGCAGCGCGCTTTCGGTACGGTTGCCGGGCGGATTGGCGAAGGTGCGCGCCTGCGGGTGGAGCACGGTGCCCGCGCCACCAGCATAGCTCGCGGAAACCGTCGCCTCGAGCGCGGTCCAGTTGGGGCCGGCGACGGGGCCGATATCCTGCAGCGTCACCTTGAACGGACCGACCTGCTGGCTGTCGCCCGGGTTCATCGCGGCGAGGCGCTCGGTGGAGAAGGCACCCTCGCTCGCCATGCCGAACAGGGCGACGGCGATACCGAGGTGGCCGAGGACCATGCCGTAGATCGGCAGCGGGGTGCGGCGCAGATTGCGGCCGACAAGCGGCTGGACCGAGGCGACCGCAAGGCCCGGCGCGATGGCCAGGCCCAGCGCGGGGAGCAGATTGATCGGCGCGAACAGCAGTTCGACCGCGAGCAGCGCCGCCGCCGAAACCAGCGCGGGAACCGCGACCTGCCAGGTGATCCGCCCGCCCTTGTCCTCGCGCCAGCGCAGCACCGGGCCGACCGCCATGACGAGCATCATGGGAATCGCGAAGACCGCCGAGACGGGGTTGAAATAGGGCGGGCCGACCGAGACCTTTACGCCCATCGCTTCCGTCAGCAGCGGATAGAGCGTGCCGACGAGGACGATGCCGAGAATGCCGCAGAGCATCACGTTGTTGAACACGAGCGCGGATTCGCGGCTGAGCACGGCAAAGCGCGCGCCTTCGGTCACGGTGTTTGCGCGCAGGCCGAAGAGCAGCAGCGCGCCGCCGATGTAGATCGCCAGCAAGGCCAGGATGAACGTGCCGCGGGTGGGATCGACCGCGAAGGCGTGAACCGAGGTGAGGATGCCCGAGCGCACGAGGAAGGTGCCGACCATCGACATCGAGAACGCGACCACGCCGAGCATGACCGTCCAGGTGCGCAGCGCATTGCGCGCCGCGAGCACGCTGCACGAATGGAGCAGAGCGGTGGCGGCCAGCCACGGCATCAGCGAGGCGTTCTCGACCGGATCCCAGAACCACCAGCCGCCCCAGCCAAGCGTGTAATAGGCCCAGTAGGACCCGGCGGTGATGCCGAGCGTGAGGAAAATCCACGCCCCCAGCACCCAGGGGCGCATCGCGCGCGCGAAGGCCGGGCCGACATCGCGGGTGACGAGCGCGCCAACCGCAAAGCTGAACGCGATCGAGAGCCCGACATAGCCGACGTAGAGCGTGGGCGGGTGGAACGCGAGGCCGATATCCTGCAGCAGCGGATTGAGCCCGGCGCCTTCGGGGGCCGGTTCGGGCAGGCGCGTGAACGGGTTCGAGGCGAGCAGGAGGAAGGCATAGAAGCCGAGGCTGACGAAGGCCTGCCCGGCGAGCGTGGCGATCAGCGTTTCCTCGCGCAGGCGCTTTTCGATGAGCGCGACGAAGCCGCCGGCAAGGCTCATGATCGTCACCCACATCAGCATCGAGCCTTCGTGGTTGCCCCAGGTGCCGGCGAGCTTGAAGATGAAAGGCTTGGCAGAGTGGCTGTTTTCCGCGACGAGCTTGACCGAGAGGTCAGTCGTCAGAAACAGCGAGACCAGCGCGGCAAAGGCGCAGGCGACCAGCACGCCCTGCAGGATCGCGACAGGGCGGACGACGCCGGCCAGATGCGCGGTGGCCGGGCGCAGTGCCAGCGCGCCGGCCACAAGCTGCAGGACAGCGAGCGCCGCCGCCATCCACAGAACCGCAAGACCAAGTTCGGCGATCATTTCGTCTCCGCGATCACGGCCTTGGCTTCGGCCGTGCTCATGTTCTTCATTTCACGCGGGACATACTTCTCGTCATGCTTGGCGAGGAGATTGTCGGCCACGAAGGTGGGGCCTTCCAGGCGCCCTTCGGCCACGACGCCGGAGCCTTCGACGAAGAGATCGGGGGTGATGCCGGAGAAGCGGACAGGCACGCGGGCCTTGTCGTCCCTGACGATGAAATCGATCGTCACGCCGTCCGGCCGGGTCCGGATCGAGCCCTTTTCGACCATGCCGCCGAGGCGCACGGCGCGCCCTTGTTCGGGCGGCTTGGCGGCGAGTTCGCTCGGCAGGTAGAAATAGGCCGCCTGATTCTTCAGCGCATAGGCCGCAAGCAGCCCCGCGCCGATCAGCGCGACGAGCGCGACGACAATCAGCACGAGGCGCTGATGCTTGGGCTTTATCATCGTGTTCATGTACCGCGTTGCCCGGAATTGCGAGAGGCGTCCCTTCGCGCTTCCGCGCGCTTCATGGCCCAGAGGGTCCAGCCGACCAGCACCAGCGTGCCGATCACACCGATGGCGAGCGCCGCCATCACGAACTGCCACTGATCGAGTCTCTCGTGCATCGTGTGCCGCTTATGCCATCGCCTTGCGGCGCAGGCGCGCCTCGGTCTGGATATCGGCGAGCAGCATGCGCATGCGCGCCAGCACCAGTCCGCCGAAGATGAGGGTGAACCCCAGCGCCGCGATCAGCAACGGATAGAGGAAGGCCGCGTCGATGGACGACTTGCCGGCGGTGATCGACGGCGGCTGGTGCAGGCTGTTCCACCACACCACCGAACGGTTGATGATCGGGATATTGACCGCGCCGACGAGGCCGAAGATCGCCGTCACCCGGCTTGCCCCCTCGCCCGCCGCCGCATCGCGCTGCGCGGCACCGGCGAGCGCGATGTAGCCGAAATAGAGGAAGAGGAGGATGAGGAAGCTGGTGAGCCGGCCATCCCACACCCACCAGGTGCCCCAGGTCGGCCGCGCCCAGATCGAGCCCGTGGCGAGACAGATCGCGGTGAAAGCCGCGCCCGGTACCGCCGCCGCCCGTGCCGCGATGCCGGCCAGTGGATGGCGCCAGACCAGTTCCGTCAGGCTCGCGATCGCGATTGTCGACCAGCCGGCCATGCCGAGCCACGCCGAAGGCACATGGATGAAAAGGATGCGCACCGTCTGGCCCATCAGCCGGTCTGGCGGCACCATGAACAGGCCCCAGGCGAGCGCGCCGAAAGCGAGGACAAGTCCCGGGATCAACATAAGCGGCATCAACCAGCGCGCCATGCGCAGGAACCGGGCAGGATTGGCAAAGCCGTGCATGAGCGGGCAGGTACGTCCGTAACTTGGCGATACAGTCGATACTGTCCGCACTGGCATCTTCTCTGCCACCTGCCAGCAAGCGGGGCAAGGGGTTAGCAGGCGTAGACCTTGGTGCAGGTGCGCCCGCATGTTTCAGGAGGGGAGAAAATGGGGCGATCGATGGGGTTCGAACCCACGACCTCCGGTACCACAAACCGGCGCTCTAACCAACTGAGCTACGATCGCCACAGATCGACGCTGCGCCGACGCATCGGCACTGCGGAGGCGCGCTTTTGCAGAATGAGCGCGAAATGGGAAGCGGAATCTTGCAAGAGGCTGACCATGCGGCTGCATCGCCGGAATGTCACGCGCCGGCTGCGTCCTGTTTGCCTTCGTCACGCGCGAGCCTAGCGAAGCAATCCAGTGCCGACCAGGCGCTGCGTTCTGGATTGCTGGATCGCGCCCCCTCGCGGGTGCCCACGGCGGACAGGGATCCCACGCGCGCCGCGAACGAGGACCATCCCAGATAGCGCGCATTTGCCCGTAGAGTGCATCCGGGTCACGAGACCGTGGGGTAATGGCGATTGCCGTGTTACCGGCTGTTGCCGAAGAAGAAGCGCTATTCGTCGCTTTCCTGCGCCGCTGAACGCAGTGTCGGCAGAACCGTCAGCACTGTCTCGAGGTCCGCCGCGGCCAAGCGGTCCCGGAAGCGCGCCTCGTGGACGCCGATGCGCCGCCAGGCCTCGGCCGCGAGGTCCGCGCCCTTGTCCGTGACGCGCAGGGCAAGGCTGCGCCCATCGACGCGCGTACGCGCGACCAGGCCGCGCTCGATGAGGCGAGCAATGATCGGCACCATGTTGGCGCGCTTGATCGCAAGCGCCTCGCCCACTTCGCTTTGCGAGCAATCCGGGTTCTCGGCAATGACCAGCAGTGTGGTCACTTCTGCGGGGCGCATGTCGAAATCAGAAAGCGTGCGGACGAAATCCGTCATTAGCACCGCGGTTGCGCGGCGCATCTGGTAGCCTAACAGCTTGTCTAATGCGTTGGTCAGGACCGCCATACGCGCTCTTTCAACCGGCCGTGCCGCCAAGGCAAGGGCCCGATCCGCCTTGTTTCACGAAAAAGGGCGACCGAAGCCGCCCTTTTTGCACTGGATCGAACCTGGCGCTCACGTCCAGACCACGCTCACTTCTTGAGCGTGAGGCCGCCAAAGCGCTTGTTGAACTGCGCAACGCGACCGCCCTGATCGAGCTGACGGGTGCCGCCGGTCCACGCCGGGTGCGAAAGGGGATCGATTTCGAGCGCCATGGTGTCGCCTTCCTTGCCCCAGGTCGAACGGGTCTCGAACACGGTGCCGTCGGTCATCTGCACCTTGATCATGTGGTAGTCGGGGTGGGTATTGGCTTTCATGGGTCTTGGCTCCACAAGGCGAAGCCGGTTCCGACCGGCTTCAGGGGATCTCGGAAAGGCGCGCCGTTAAACGAAGCAGGCGGAATTGTCGAGATGAGTCTTTGTTTCGAGCGCTCCCGACCTCGGTCGGGAGCGGGCCGGTGCCGCAAGCCCTGGGCGGATGCCCAAGGCACACCGATCAGGAGTCCGCGATCATCGCGGTGAAGCTGACTTCGGTCGCGATCTTGTCCCCCAGCATGGCCTTGCCCGCAAACTTGCAGACGCGCGCGCGCTTCTGGGTGAATTCGACATGGAGATCGAGCAGGCAGCCCGGCTCCACCGGTGTGCGGAACTTCGCTTCCTCGATCGCCATGAAGTAGACGAGCTTGCCCGTACCGGCGAGGCCGAGCGATTCCACCGCGAGGACGCCGGCAGCCTGCGCCAGCGCTTCGATCTGGAGCACGCCCGGCATGATCGGTCGACCGGGGAAGTGGCCCTGGAAGAACTGCTCGTTCATCGAAACCGCCTTGATGGCGTGGATGCGTTCCCCCACCACCAGTTCGGCCACGCGGTCAACGAGCAGAAGGGGATAGCGGTGCGGAAGCGCCGCCATCACCCCCCGGATGTCCAGACTGAGCGGTGCAGCGACGGGAGCCGCTGCACCGGTTTCGGCAATATCCTCGCTCATTCCGTCAGGGCCTCAGCGGCCTTCGGGCTGCTTGCCCGCGGGTGCGGGGGCGGCCGGGGCGGCAGCGGCCTGGGCGGCAGCCTGCTGGGCAGCGGCTTCACGCTGTGCGCGCGGCATCCAGCCGGCGGGCGGCACGAGCTGCGCGCTCGGGATCAGGGCGTTGAGCTCGTTCAGGATGTCCTGATTGAGATTGTAGACCGCGTCCGCCTTCAGCACGCTCTGCGAATCGAGCACGAGCGTGATCTTGCGCTTTGTCATCGCGGCCTGGGTGGCGGCGGTCAGCTTGTCGCTGATCTGCTCGATGATGTACTGCTGCGCGATGTTGAGCGGCTCGGCCAGCTGCTGCATCTCGCGCTCGCCGGACTGCTCGATCTGCTGGATCTGGGCGGCCTGGGTGCGCAGCGCATTGGTGTCGGGCTTGGGCGCCTTCTGGTCCGCCTCGAACTTGTCGTAGAGCGGCTTGAGCTGCGCGGCGATCTGGTTGCGGCGGGTGTTCGCCGCGTCGATCTGCGCCTTGTAGGTGGTGGGCAGCTGGGCCATCGCGGTCTTGTAAGCCGCCGAGGCACCGACAACCGCCTGCGCGTTGGCATAGGCGATGCCGGGGGCGACGATGCCGCCTGGCGTGCTCTGTGCCGGGGCGGCAGCCGCCTGGGCCATGGCATTGGGCGCCGTGCCCAGCGCGAGGGCGGCGACGAAGGCCGCGAAGATACGGTTTTGCATCAGAACTGTGTTCCTACGTTGAAGTTGACTGTCTGGGGATTGTCGCCATCGACCTTGCTGAGGACCTTCGCCACGTCGATGCGAAACGGTCCGAACGGCGAGTTCCAGTTGACCCCGAAGCCGACCGAGATGCGCGGCTTCGGGCTGTCCCCAACAAAGGTCTCGTCGAACTTCTGGGCCACGTTGTTGGCCTTGCCGGCGGAGTCGGCGGCCGAGGTGGTGAGGCGGCCCGTGAGATTGTCCTGGTACAGGAGAGTGGTGCCGAAAACGGCAGGCTTTGCCACGCTGAACACCGCGCCCGCATCCACGAAGATCGAGGGCCTCAGACCCAGTTCGCGTGCACCGGAACCGAGCGGGATCTCGAGCTCGGCATGGCCCAGGTAGTAGTACTTGCCGCCCAGCGCGTCATCGACCCACTGGTTGCGGTCGGTGCTGGTCACGCCGCCGGTGCCGTCCTTGGGATCAAAGCCGCTGTAGAACTTGCGCAGCACACGCGGACCGACGCCGCGGATGTCGAAGCCGCGCAGCTGCGGCTGGCCGAGGAAGAAGCGGTCGGTCAGGCGCACGTCGTCGATCGTGGGATCGTTCGTGCGGTTGCCCAGCGACTTGATCGCGCCGCCCTCGCCGCGCAGCGAGAACACGAAGCCTTTGCCCAGCGCGAAATAGCGCGCGGCATTGGCACTGATACGGGCATAGCGCACCGAACCGCCGAGCCCGGCGAAATCGACGCCGACGACGAACTGCGTGCCGTTGGTCGGACGCATGCGGTTGTCGAGCGTATCGTAGACCACGCTGGCGCCGAGGATCGAGCTCGTCCGCTTGCCGATCGCATCGCACAGGTAGCGGCCCGCGAGGTAGATCGAGCACTGCAGATTGCCGTTGGCATCAGGCAGGTAATACGTGTCCTTGTCGAGCGTCACGTTCTCGAAGTTGAGCGTGTAGCGCCCGATCAGCGACATATACTCGGTCAGTGGCAGACCGGCGCGGACCTGAAAGCCGGTGGTCGACTGCTTGTAGGTCGTGTTGCGGTTCGCGTTGTAGAAGTTGAAGCTGTTGTAATCGCGGCGATAGACATCGACGCCCAGCGAGACGTTGCGATCGAACAGATACGGTTCGGTGAAGCTGAGCTGGACCGAGCGCGAGTAGCGCGAGTAATCGACGCTGGCGCCGATCGTCTGGCCGCGGCCGCGGAAGTTGTTCTGCTGGATCGAGGCCTGGAAGATGAAGCTCTCGAGGCTCGAGAAACCGGCCGAAAGCTGGAGCTGCCCGGTGGGCTTCTCTTCCACGTTGGCCTCGAGCACGATGCGGTCCTGTGCGCTGCCGGGCTTCTGCTCGACCTCGAACTTCTCCTGGAAGTAGCCGAGCGACTTGATGCGGTTCGAGGAACGCTTGATCTGGAACGAGTTGAACGCGTCACCCTCGGCCACGCGGAACTCGCGGCGGATCACCTTGTCCTGCGTCAGCGTGTTGCCGTTGACGTCGACCCGCTCGACATAGACGCGCGGTGCTTCCGCAATGCGGAAGGTGATCGACATCGTCAGATCGTCCTTGTTGCGGTTGAAGTCCGGCCGGACGTCCGCAAAGGCATACCCGAAGCTGCCCGCCGTCTCGGTCAGGCTGTCGACGGTATCCTCGACCTGCTTGGCATTGTACCACTGACCCGCCTTGAGCGGCAGGCGCTTGGCCAGCGCATCACCATCGAAATCGCGCAGCTGGCTATCGACCTTCACGTCGCCGAACTTGTAGCGCTGCCCTTCCTCGACCACGTAGGTGATGATGAAATCGCGCTTGTCGGGCGTCAGTTCGGCAACCGCAGAGACGACGCGGAAATCGGCGTAACCGTTAGTGAGATAGAACTGGCGCAGCTTCTGCTGGTCGAACGCGAGGCGATCGGGATCGTAGCTGGTGCCGCTGGAGAACACGCGGAACACGCGCGCCTGCTTGGTCACCATCTCGGCGCGCAGCTGGCCGGCATCGAACTTCGTGTTGCCGATGATGTTGATCTGGCGAACGCGCGACTTCGGCCCCTCGCTGATCTCGAACACGATATCGACGCGGTTCTGATCGAGCATGACCATCTTGGGCTCGATCGAGGCGGCGAAGCGGCCCTGCCGCTTGTACAGCTCGATGATCCGCGCGACATCGGCGCGGACCTTGGAACGGGTGAAGATCTGCCGCGCCGAAAGTTTGATTTCGGGCAGGATCTTGTCTTCCTTCAGGCGCTTGTTGCCCTCGAGAATGATCCGGTTGACGACCGGGTTTTCCTTCACCTCGATCACCACGTCGCCGCCGTTGTCGCGCAGCTGCACGTCGGCGAAGAGTTCGGTGGCGTAGAGGTCCTTCAGCACCTGGTCGGCGGCGGCCTGGCTGTACTTGTCGCCTTCCTTGAGGCGGATGTACGAGCGGATCGTATCAGCCTCGAGCCGCTGCGCCCCCGAAATGGTGATCGAACGGACGAGTTCGACTGGCGCAGGAGCCGGAGCCGCGACAGGCGCAGCTGCCGGAGCAGCCGCTGCAGCAGGGGCCGGAGTCGGGGCCGCAGGGGCAGCAGCAGGTTTGGCAGGCGGACGGCGGGTCTGCGCATCGGCCGCGGCCGGCAGGCCGGCGAGGCAGGTTGTTGCCGCGAGCGCCGCGAGCGTGGCGGCCAGTCTGGTCTGACCGGTCATGCGCCGCGCGGCCCGAGGCAAGTTGCAAGCATTCATCACCAAGCGCCATCCCGTCTTTTCGTGCGGCAAGCCGGCTCTGGCCGGATCGCCTGCGCACCGCGCTGCGCGACGGCAACAGTCCGTCACGCCCCGCGATGCCGCCTCCTGCCCGATGAAGGCCTGCCAATCAAGCAAGCTCACCGCAGCAGACCGTAATTGCCCCGCATTTTGTGGAAAATCCGGCTTCCCCCACCGTCCGCCGATACAGCGCGGACGGAACCGGTCGACACAGGTCTCCTCACCCTCCGAATACGCGCAAGGATGCCACGTCGTTGAAGGTCACGAACAGCATCAGCGCGACGACCAGAGCAAGCCCTGTGCGGAAGGCCCATTCCTGCCCGCGCTGGCTGACCGGCCGGCGGCTGACCGCCTCGATCGCGTAGAACGCGAGGTGACCGCCATCGAGTACCGGAATTGGCAAGAGGTTGATGAACCCGAGGTTAATCGAGATGAGCGCGATGAACCAGACATAGTTCGCCCAGCCCGAGACGAGCTGCTCGCCCGAATACTTGGCGATCTTGATCGGCCCGCCAAGTTCCTTGATCTCGCGCTTGCCGGTCACGATCTGGCCAATGCCGGTGATCATCATGCCCATGATGTCGCGCGTCTGGATGACGGCATCACCCACGGACTCGATGGGGCCGACCGCCACGCGCTGCGCGGTCGCGGGGCCAATGCCGAGATAACCGATCTTCTGCGTGTTGCCGAAACGGTCGGTCACTTCCTTGTAGGCGGCGACCGCCGGCAGCGCGATGCGCCGCCCGCCCCGCTCGACCACGAGATCGAGCGGTTCGCCCGGATGCTGCGCAACGGCGAGGCGGATCTGCAGGAAGCTGTCGATCGGCGAGCCCTGCAGCGAGACAATGCGGTCTCCCAGCGCGACACCGGCTTTCGCGGCGGCCGAGCCTTCCTGCACCATGCCGACAACCGGCGGCACCACGATCTTGCCGTAGGCCATGGTGAACCCGGCCAGGATGGCGACGGCGAGGAGGAGATTGGTGAGCGGCCCGGCCAGTACGATCAGCGCACGCTGCCATACCGGCTTGGCCTGGAATGTCTGTTCGCGCTCTTCGGCGGGCAGCGCCAGCCATTCGGCGCTCGGCGTGCTGGCGGGGTTCATGTCGCCCGCGAACTGGACATAGCCGCCCAGCGGCAGCGCGGAGAGCTTCCAGCGGGTGCCGCGCCGGTCGGTCCAGCCGGCCACTTCCTTGCCGAAACCGATGGAGAAGCTGTCCGCCTTCACGCCGAACACGCGGCCCATGAGGTAGTGGCCCAGTTCGTGGATGAACACGAGCGGCCCCAGCACCAGCACGAAGGCCAGCACGGTGAGCAGGATACCCGGACTTTGCACGGCAGCGTTCAGGACACGGACTCCATCATCTCGGCAGCGCGGATGCGGGCTTCGCGGTCCACGGCGATCACTTCCTCAAGCGTCACCGGGGGCTGCGGCACGCCGCGCGCCAGCACATCCTCGGCACATTGCACGATGCGGGTGAACGCGATCTGACCGGCGAGGAAGGCGGCCACCGCGATCTCGTTCGCGGCGTTGAGTACCGCAGGGGCCGCGCCGCCAGCAATCACCGCGTCGCGCGCGACGCGGGTGGCAGGGAAGCGCTGCTCGTCGGGCTTGAAGAAGCTCAGGTTGCCGATGGCGGCCAGATCGAGCGGCGCACAGGGCGTGTCCATCCGCGCCGGCCAGGCCAGCGCCGAAGCGATGGGCACGCGCATGTCCGACGGGCCGAGCTGTGCCAGGGTGGAGCCATCGCGGTATTCGACCATCGAATGGACGATCGACTGCGGGTGGATCACGATGCGCAGCCGCTCCACCCCCACCGGGAACAGATGATAGGCCTCGATGAATTCGAGGCCCTTGTTCATCATGGTGGCCGAATCCACGCTGATCTTGGCCCCCATCGACCAGGTGGGATGCTTCACCGCCTCGGCCGGCGTGGCGCGCTGGATGCGCTCCATCTCCCATTCGCGGAACGGGCCGCCGCTTGCCGTCAGCGTGATCGCGTGGACATGCGCGGGATCGTTGCCGGCAAGGCACTGGAAGATCGCGTTGTGCTCGCTGTCGACCGGCAGCAGCGTGGCCCCGGTGCGCTTCACCGCCGCCGTCATCACCTCGCCCGCGGAAACGAGCGCCTCTTTGTTCGCGAGCGCGACGGCCTTGCCGCATTCGATCGCGGCCATCGTGGGCGCCAGACCTGCACAGCCGACGATCGCGGCCATGGTGATATCCGCGCCGCGCGCGGCGGCCTCGACCACCGCCGCAGCGCCGCCTGCCGCCTCGATGCCGCTGCCGGAGAGCGCACCGCGCAATTCCGGCAGGGCCGCTTCATCGGCGACAACAGCGATTTCCGCGCCGAATTCGCGCGCCAGCGCGGCAAGCTGCCCGGCATTGCCATTGGCGGTAAGCGCGACAACGCGGAACATGTCGCGGTTGCGCCGCACCAGATCCAGCGTGGACGCGCCGACCGAACCCGTTGCGCCCAGAATTGTAATCGTGCGCGTCATGCGCCTCCTGCTCCCGCGCCTGCTGCCCCGAAGGCAGCCCACGCTGTTCCTGCTATGATGGCGACCGGCAGCAGCCCGTCAACCCGGTCGAACAAGCCGCCATGCCCCGGAATGAGGCGGCCACTGTCCTTCACCCCGGCGCGACGCTTGAGCCAGCTTTCGTAGAAATCGCCCGCCTGCGCCGCAATCGCCAGCCCTGCGCCCGCCAGCGCCGCCATGCCGAGGCGCGTGGTGCGGAACGCTTCGGCGATGCTCGGTCCGGTCGGACTCATGGCCGAAAGCACATAGCCGATGAAGAGGATGAACAGGCTGGCCCAGAGCGCCGCGGCAGCCATGCCGCCGGCAAGACCGGCCCAGGTCTTGGACGGACTGATGGAGGGCGCGATTCTGGGTCCGCCGATGGCCCGGCCGGCGAAGTAGGCTCCGGTATCGGTGCTGATGACAAGGCCGAGCACCGCAATCAGCAGCACTTGCGGCATTACGATCAGCGCAAAGGCGGCCCAGCCGATATAGAGCCCGCCGGTGATCACGGCGGTTACCATCCGCGCCGGATCAGGCGCTATCTTCGCCGCGAGCGAAACATATTCGGCAAAAACGCCGAAGCCGACGAGCGCGATGAAGCCCTTGAGAACCAGCCCGCCCTGCCACAGCGCGAAGCCCGCGACAGCCAGCATGACGAGCGCCGAGGCCACACGCACCGGCAGATCGCTGCGCGGCGCGGTGGCAGGGGTCGAAGCGGGCTCAGCGCCCTCCATAGCGGCGCTCGCGGGTGGCGTAATGGTCGAGCGCCTCGCGCAGGTGGCCGGGCGTGAAATCGGGCCAGAGTACGTCGGTGAACCACATCTCGGCGTAAGCCGCCTGCCACAGCAGGAAATTCGAGAGCCGGATCTCGCCGGACGTGCGGATCAGCAGATCGAGCGGGGGCATGTCGGCGGTATCAAGCTCGGCCTCTATCGCCTCGACCGTTACCGCGCCCTTGGCCGCCGCCGCCGCCGCGGCACGGGCGATTTCCTGCTGCGAGCCATAGTTGAGCGCGATCGCCAGCGTGGTGCTGCGCCCCTGCGCGGTGCGCGCCAGCGCATCCTCGATCAACTCGACAATATCGGCGGGCAGCATCTTGTAATCGCCGATGATCTTCAGGCGCACGTCGTTCGCGGCAAATTCGTCGATATCGCTGCGGATGAACGCACGCAGCAGGCCCATGAGGTCGGAAATCTCGTCCTCGGGCCGCTTCCAGTTCTCGGACGAGAAGGCATAGAGCGTGAGCGCCTCAAGGCCCATGTGGCGCGCCGCGCGCACCACTTCGCGCACCGCATCGACGCCGCGCTTGTGGCCGACAGCGCGGGGCAGGAAGCGCTTCTTCGCCCAGCGTCCGTTGCCATCCATGATGATCGCGACATGACGCGCCGGGCCGGTATAGCCGCCGGGCTGACCGGCGACCGCATCGTCCCCTCGAGGCGCCGCAGCCGGACTCACTTGCCGAGGATTTCCTTTTCCTTCTGCGCACTGACCTCGTCTGCAGCCTTGATCTGCTCGTCGGTCAGCTTCTGCAGTTCGGTCTCCAGCCGCTTGCGCTCGTCCTCCGAGATTTCCTTCTTGTTCTCGTCGGTCTTGAGCGCGTCCATCCCGTCGCGGCGGACGTTGCGGATCGCGATCTTGGCCTTCTCGGAATACTGCGAAGCGAGCTTGGCGAGCTCCTTGCGGCGCTCCTCGGTCAGGTCCGGGATCGGCAGGCGCAGCGTGTTGCCATCGTTGATCGGATTGAGCCCCAGCCCGGCCGAACGGATCGCCTTCTCGACGGGACCGATGTTCGACTTGTCCCATACCTGCACCGTCAGCATCCGCGGCTCGGGCGCGGAAACCGTGGCCACCTGGTTGAGCGGCGTGTTCGCACCATAGACGGTGACGGTGATCGGATCGAGCAGCGCCGTGTTGGCGCGACCCGTGCGCAGGCCC
Source organism: Novosphingobium fuchskuhlense (assembly GCF_001519075.1). GTDB lineage: Bacteria > Pseudomonadota > Alphaproteobacteria > Sphingomonadales > Sphingomonadaceae > Novosphingobium > Novosphingobium fuchskuhlense. Next base: position 1,757,269 of record NZ_KQ954244.1, on the reverse strand, counting down.
GAAAGATCGCTCCTGAGCGATTCCACAGCGCCCTTCATGCGGCGTTCGAGATCGGCCTTGTCATACTTGGCCATGATTCGAGCTTCCTTCTCTAAACACTTGTTTTAGTGACGATTGTCTGCGTTCCCTGCCCTGCCAGAACGCGGGCAAGATTGCCGCGCTCGCGGATCGAGAACACAACGATCGGGATCGCATTGTCGCGGCAAAGCGCCACGGCGGAAGCATCCATAACCTTCAGGTTATCTGCCAGAACCGTGTCGTAATCGACTGTTTCGTAACGCTTTGCTGAAGCATTCTTCTTGGGGTCGTCATCGTAGACGCCGTCGACGCTGGTGCCTTTGAACAGGGCATCGCACTTCATCTCGGCCGCGCGCAGCGCCGCCCCGGAATCGGTGGTGAAATAAGGGGCGCCCACGCCCGCCGCGAAGATCACCACGCGGCCCTTCTGGAGGTGCCGTTCGGCGCGGCGGCGGATCACTGGTTCGCAGACCTCGTCCATCTGGATAGCCGACTGCACGCGGGTTTCAACGCCGATCTTTTCCAGCGCGCTCTGCATCGCCAGCGCGTTCATGATCGTGGCGAGCATGCCCATGTAATCGGCCTGCGCCCGGTCCATGCCCTTGGCTGCCCCCGCCATGCCGCGAAAGATATTGCCGCCCCCGATCACGAGGCACAGCTCGAGCCCGGTATCGCGCGCCGCCTTCAGCTCCTCGGCCATCTGGCCCACGAAATCGGTATCGATACCGAAGGGCTGGCTTCCCATCAGCACTTCGCCCGAGAGCTTCAGAAGCACGCGCTTGAGGGGAGGAAGGCTCATTGTTCGGAAGAACTCGTCATGGAAAAGGCGCCGCCCTTATACGCCAGGGGCAGCGCGTGCCAAGGGCGCGGCTCAGTGTTGTCCGCAGCCACCGGCAATGCAGGCCGGGGCAGCGCGTCCGGCAGCCGTGACGCCTCCCGCCGGGCGGGAGGCGTCACTGGCCCTTGCCGCTTACTTGATGCCGGCTGCCGCCGCGACTTCAGCCGCGAAGTCGGTCTCGGCCTTTTCGATGCCTTCACCGAGCTGGAAGCGGACGTAGTCGGTCAGCGTGATCTTGTGGCCGGCCGCCTTGCCAGCCGCCTCGACGACCTGCGCGATGGGGGTCTTGTTGTCGATCACGAAGAGCTGGCTGAGCAGCGCGTTGTCCTTCGCGTACTTGGCGACCGCGCCATCGACCATCTTGGCCTGGACTTCGGCGGGCTTGCCACTTTCAGCGGCCTTCTCGGCCGCGATCTTGCGCTCGCGCGCGATCGTCTCGGGATCGAGATCCTCGGCCTTCAGCGCCAGCGGGAACGCGGCGGCGATGTGCATCGCGATCTGCTTGCCGAGCGGCTCGAGCACGTCGGCACCGGCCTGCGATTCCAGCGCGACGAGCACGCCGATCTTGCCGAGGGCCGGGGCAGCGGCATTGTGCATGTAGGGCACGACGAGGCCCGACGAGACCGCGACGGTCTTCATGCGGCGAACCTGCTGGTTCTCGCCGATCGTGGCGACGTTGTTGGTCAGCTTGTCGGCCACCGTGCCGCCATCCGGATAGGCGGCCGCCTTGAGGGCGTCGACGTCGTCAGCCGACAGCGTCAGCGCGACTTCGGTGGTCTTGCGCACGAAGTCCTGGAACTGCTCGTTCTTGGCGACGAAGTCGGTTTCCGAGTTCACTTCCACGGCCACGCCGCGGGTGCCCGAAACAGCAACGCCGACAAGGCCTTCAGCGGCCGTGCGGCTCGACTTCTTGGCGACAGCAGCAAGGCCCTTGGCGCGCAGGGCGTCGACCGCGGCTTCGAAATCGCCACCGGTCTCGTCCAGCGCCTTCTTGCAATCCATCATGCCTGCGCCGGTGCGCTCGCGCAGGTTCTTCACGTCAGCGGCGGTATAGGCCATTGCGGTGATCCTTCTTGTCTCGTGAATACGGGTTAGGCCGCAGCCCGGTCATAACTCCCTGGCGCGGCCCGTAGTGGGTGTCCGGGTCAGTTCGGTGACGGTCCCTTGACGAAGACCGTCACCGAAACTGGCAAGATCAGGCGTCAGCCTGCTCGGTGGCCTCGATCGCTTCCTCGGGAAGCGGCTCGTCCATCGCGCCGAGATCGGCGCCCGAGGCGATCGCCGCATCGCGGCCGCCACGGGTCGCGGCAGCGGCAATGGCCTCGCAGTAGAGGCGGATGGCGCGGCTGGCGTCATCGTTCGCCGGAACCGGGAACGCGATGCCGTCGGGCGAAACGTTCGAATCGAGGATCGCCACGACCGGGATACCGAGAACGTTGGCTTCCTTGATCGCAAGCTCTTCCTTGTTGGCGTCGATCACGAACATCACGTCGGGAATGCCGCCCATGTCGCGAATGCCGCCGAGCGAGAGCTCGAACTTGTCACGCTCGCGGGTGAGCTGGAGCACTTCCTTCTTGGTGAGGCCGGTCGTGTCGCCCGAAAGCTGCTCTTCCAGCGCCTTGAAGCGCTTGATCGAGCCCGAGATGGTCTTCCAGTTGGTGAGCATGCCGCCCAGCCAGCGATGGTTGACATAGTGCTGGCCCGAAGCGCGCGCGGCCTGGGCGATCGGCTCCTGCGCCTGACGCTTGGTGCCGACGAACAGGACCTTGCCGCCGCCCTGGACGGTGGCCGAAACGAACTCGAGCGCGCGAGCGAAGAGCGGCACGGTCTGCGAGAGGTCGAGGATGTGGATACCGTTGCGGGCGCCGAAGATGTACGGCTTCATCCGCGGGTTCCAGCGGTGGGTCTGGTGGCCGAAGTGTGCGCCGGCCTCGATCAATTGCTGCATGGTGACGACGGGAGCCGCCATAGGTCATTCCTTTCCGGTTCAGCCTCTGGAATGCAGGAACCGCTGGCGGGAGGAACCCCAGCGCGGCACCGGTATATGCGCATTCCATGTGGATTGCCGCGCCCTGCCCCGAACCCCATGTCCGAATCGGAAACGCTGCGAGTGGGCCGTTAGCGCCGCATCACCACCACGTCTACCGTCAAATGCCGGCCCGGGACATCGCACCGATCCGCGCCATGCCAATCATGGCCGCGCGAGGAGCGAAGAAAGCGTCAATATGGACTGACATGTGTCCAATAGGTAATGAATACTAGTTGTAAAACTATTTGGACATGCCCATAAGGGCAGGCGACGGCAAACACCGCCAATCGCGAAATTCCCCGGCATTTTCAAGTTGCCCCGGATCAAGCGCGGTTCACCTGGCTTTCAGCTCCCCCAAGCGGATCTTGTGGAGCGCCTACCAGTTCAGTGCCGAAACTGCTGATGCCGATACTTCGGGCCACCACTGTGTAGCCCAGCACGATTGCACGCCATTATTGTGATTGGCCGCAGACCCAGCGGCCATGCCGGCCGCGCACCCATGCGGCCTAGGCGGTCGCGCCCCGACCAGGCGCCCTCCCAGACCGCCACCGCGGTCCCCGCGCCCCCCGCGCGCGGGGACCGCCATCCGGCGCGTAACCGATCGGCACCCCGAGACCGAAGAAGCCTGACCTGCGCTGCCCGCTTGTGCCAGCGCGCGTTCACAGCAAACGCCTGAATTCCTGCGCCGAAAATTTTTGGAATGCCAAGCTCGAATCAGCTTGACGCATCGGAACAAAAAGAGAACAATCCACCCATAGACGGGAACGACTTGGACATTCCGATTCTGTCCCGAGGTTATCCACAGGGTACCCACCGCTTGTCAAGCGGTCGGTCCACGGTTCGAAAGACATCTTTGCCATGTCCATGATCCCTTTTGTCGCCTCGCTTGTCATGGTCAGCGCCGCCGGCATGGCTCTCGCAGCGATCGCGATCACGGTGCGCGCCCAGCTTCCAGCCCTGCGCCAGCTGATCGCGGATTCGCGCGCGCTGGCTACCGACCGGGAGTTCCTCGTCCAGATCACCGCCACGGCGACACCTGCCGCGCCGCGGGTAGCCGAAGGTGCCGCCATGCGGCCACGCCGCCCAGCGGTCCGGCTGGTCAAGGCGCCGGTTGCGGCTCCGGCTTCGACTGGCCAGCGCCTGCGCGCTGCCGCATGATCCGGCGATAGCGCCACAGGCCCGCCGGCATGAGCGCAAGATACAAGGCGCAGACGCCGACGAGTGTGAACCATGGCTCGGTCATCAATGCGACAGTGAGCATGCCTGCCAGCGCGATCACCTCGAGCCGGATTGCTCGGCGCGGCCGCAGCGCTCCCCAACCCAGCGTTGGCAGATTGGATATCATCAGAAACGCTATTAGCAGCGCCCACGGTCCAACCACGAAGGGCGCGCGCATCCATTCGATGCCGCTGGCGAACCAGAGATAAAGCGGCAGAAAGGCAAGACCCGCCCCGACAGGAGCGGGCACCCCGGTCATGAAGCCCGCCGACTTGTGCGGCTGGCCGGGCAGATCGATCGACGCATTGAACCGCGCGAGGCGCAGCGCGCAGGCAACGGCCAGCGCCAGGGCGGCAAACCAGCCGAACCGCGGCACCGCACTTAGCGACCACAGATAGAGAATCAGCGCCGGTCCGACCCCGAACGCAATCGCATCGGAGAGGCTGTCGAGCTCAGCCCCAAAGCGCGACTGCGCCTTCATCAACCGCGCGACGCGCCCGTCGATCCCGTCGAGAAAGCCAGCCAGCAGAACGGCCAGCACGGCGGAATGGAAATCTCCGCCGATTGCGAAGCGGATTCCGGTGAGGCCACTGCAGAGCGCGGCAGAAGTTATGGCGTTGGGTACCAGGGCGCGCAGGGTAAGCCCGCGCGGCAAGCGGCGGCGACCGAAGTCCTCGCCCGAATATTCGCGATAGGCTTTGTCTGCCGCCCCTTCCCTCGCTGCACTGCGCGGCCTGCCCGGCGGCGGCAGCTCGCTCACTGGCGCACGCCCTCGATCACCGGGCTCTGGCCCAGCACAGCAAGCACCGTCTCACCGGCAACCACGCGCTGGCCGATCAGCACGCGCGGTTCAGTGCCGGCAGGCAGGTAGACATCGACCCGGCTGCCGAACCGGATGAGGCCCACGCGCTGGCCACCTGCGACGATATCCCCCGCCTTGACAAACGGGACGATGCGCCGCGCGACAAGGCCGGCAATCTGCGTGAAACCCACCCGCACGCCGTCGCTCCGCTCGACCACGAAGTGCTGACGCTCGTTTTCCTCGCTCGCCTTGTCGAGATCGGCGTTGAGGAACTTGCCGGGAATGTAGACCACCCGCCGGATCGTGCCGCCGATCGGCGTGCGGTTCACGTGCACGTCGAACACCGACATGAAGATCGAGACCCGCGTAACGGGCACCTCGGCGAGGGCGGGAAGGCCGCTGCCGTCGTCCGCTGTCATCTCGCGCGGGGGGAGCACCGTGCAGATCTGGGTGATGAGGCCATCGGCAGGCGCGACTATGAAGCTGTCGTCGCGCGGTGTCACCCGCTCCGGATCGCGGAAGAAGGCGAGCACCCCCAGGGTCAGAAAGGCCAAGGGCCAGCCGACCAGCGAACCGCCCAGCAACGCACCGGCAATACACAGCGCCCCGGCGATCGCGCCGAACATGCGACCTTCCGGATGGATGGCGGGCCAAGTGAACCCGGCCGTGCCGCGCCCACGATTGTCTAGAATTTCTCCCGGCATAGCGCCCCTCTAGGCCCGAGCGCGCGCGGCGACAAGCACCCAGAGTCCCCGATCGCCGTCCTGCGGATACGTTCGCCCCGCACCAGCGACCGCGCTGGTGGTTGGCAAGGGGTTTCGGCGAGGCATCATCGGATTTACCTTCAAACGGCGACGATCGTCACCGTTGCGGACTCAATTAAAAAATTTTTTTCAGAGCATCCGGGCGGATACGCAGCCTTCGCGACGGTAAGGATTGCTTCCGCGCCATCTCCGGGCAATTCGAAAAGTCACCTTAAATCAGCAGGATATGCTGATCTCCTGCAGCGCGACCTAACGAATGTTGGTTACGCTCTTGCCGAACGCCTGTAACGCAGAGCCGCGCAAATTCACGGCTCGAGCCATTTTCGCCCTTACGCGTTGTTAACCACGCCGGGTGGAAAGGGCCACGTATGAATACGTACCTCACTCCCCTCCGCCGGGCTGCGGGCATCGCTGGATGCTCGATCGTCGCCCTGTCCCTCACCGCTCCTCTCGCGCAGACTGCGCATGCCACCGGCGTGCTCGCGGGCACGCTGATCGAGAACACCGCCACCGCGACATACGAGACCGGCGCAGGCACCGGCTCGGTCACCTCGAACAAGGTGACCGTGAAGGTCGACGAACTGCTTGATGTGGCAGTGTCCACGCTGAGCACCGCGCCGGCAACGGCCACGAGCGCGCCCGCCGTGCTCGTCTATTCTGTGACCAACAGCGGCAACGGCCCAGAGGCGTTCAACCTCGCCGCGGATCCCAAGGTTTCGGGCAATGCCTTCGACGGCACGATCAAGTCGCTCGCGCTCGATAGCAACAACAACGGCGTCTATGATCCCGGCGTCGATACCCTGCTGACCGCCGGCGCACTGGCGACGCCTGTGCTGGCACCGGACAAGAGCGTGAAGGTCTTCGTGCTCGTGACGCTGCCTGCCGGCGCAGCCGACGCGCAGACCAGCCAGGTGCGCCTCACCGCCACAGCGCAGACCGGCACTGGCACGCCCGGCACCAGTTTTACCGGCAAGGGCGAAGGCGGCGGCGATGCCGTTGTGGGCCTGACCACGGCATCAGCAAACTCGCTGGCCGGCCTGGTTGCCAGCCTTGCCAACCTCACGCTGACCAAATCGGCCACGATCCTCGATCCGTTCGGCACGGCCAAGCCTGTGCCCGGTGCAGTCGTCACCTATTCGCTTGCGGCCAAGGTGTCCGGAAGCGGCTCGCTCGACGGGCTGCATGTGATCGACACCATCCCCGATGGCACGACCTACGTGCCCGGTTCGCTCAAGCTCGATGCTGCAGCCCTCACCGATGCGGCCGATGGCGATGCCGGTGTCGGCGGTGCGAGCGGCATCGACGTGACTCTCGGCAAGATTGCCGGCGGCACCACCAAGACCGTCGTTTTCGCCGTCAAGATCAACTGATCAATCAGGGAAGCCAACCATGAACGTGTCCATCCTCGTCAAGTCCCTCGCCGGATCGATTGCCATGATGGCCATGGCGAGCCCCGCCTTGGCGGCGGCTCAGGCCACACCGGCTGCCAGCGCCCAGGCTCCCGCAGCCGTATCGCTGAAGATCGACGTCATGATCGAGAAGACCGTGACCGAAAATGGCGTGAGCAAGGTGCAGCTGGTCGACCCCAAGGTCGTCGTGCCCGGCGACAAGCTGGTCTACACCCTGCGCTATCACAATGCGGGCGGCCTGCCTGCGGTCAACTACGTGATGACCAACCCGCTGCCTTCAGCCGTCCTGCTCGCGCCCGACGGCGCGCCCGGCACCGATGTCTCGGTCGATGGCGGCAAGACCTGGGGCAAGCTCGACGCGCTCAAGGTGACAGCCACCGATGGCAGCCCGCGGGCCGCCGCAGCAGCCGATGTCACACACATCCGCTGGACCATTGCCCAGATCGCCCCAGGCGCTTCGGGCGAGGTCCAATATCATGGAATCGTTCGCTAATGTAGCGGAACGGGGGGTCGCAGGGCCTGCGAGCGACCGGAATATTCGCAGGCAACCCAGTGGAGCATAAGAAAATGACGTATCGCAGCAAACTGCTGGGTGCGGCGGGCGTCTGCGCCCTTGCCGCTCTCGGCGCAAACCCGGCCCATGCGGCCGGAACCACGGCCGGTTCGACCATCACCAACACCGTGTCGGTCGCCTTCCAGGTCGGTGGCATCAGCCAGACTGGCACCAGCGCGTCTGACACGCTGACGGTCGACCGCCGCGTCCAACTCACCGTTGCCGAAGTGGGCACCACCACGACGACCGTGACGCCGGGCGCAGTGAACCAGGTGACGGCCTTCACGGTGGTCAACACCTCGAACGCCCCGCTCGACCTCGCGCTCGCGGCGGCGCAGCAGGTGGGCGGCGCCGGTGCGCACTCGAACACCGACACGTTCGACGTGACCAACGTGCGCATCTTCCGCGACGTGAACAACAACGGCACTTATGAAGCGGGCACCGATACGGCGGTGACTTTCCTCGACGAAGTGGCCGCTGACGCTTCGGTGCAGGTGCTCGTCGTCTCCGACGTGCCACTGGGCCAGGCCAATGGCGCGGTGGCCGCGGTCACCCTGACGGCGACCGGCCGCGAAGCCGGCGGCGTTGGCAGCCTCGGTGCGGCGCTGGTCCAGACCACGGGTGCCAACACCTCGGGTATGGATACGGTGTTCGCGGATGGCGCGGGTGCGACCGACTCGGCGCGTGACGCTGCGTTCTCGGCCAAGGACGACTACACCGTCTCGGCCGCGACGCTCAGCGCGATCAAGTCCTCGCGTATCATCAGCGATCCGATCAACGGGTCGACCAACCCGAAGATGATCCCCGGTGCAACGATCCAGTATTGCATCGCGATCAGCAACGCCTCGGGCAGCGCCACGGCGACTTCGATCACCGTGAATGACCCTATCCCGGCGAACCTGACCTACGATTCGACGTTCGGCGTGAAGACCAACGGCACGGCCACGATCGCCAGCGGCGTCGCGACGTGCGCGGCCGACACGACCGGCACGGGCACGATGGCCTCCAACACGGTCAGCGGCACCCTTGCTTCGGTTGCCGGCGGTGAAACCAAGACGGTGGTGTTCCAGGCCACAATCAATTGAGCGGGGCCTAGGCGGCCACCCCTCAAGGCATTGAGGTCTTCGGGAACTGTGGCGGTGGCGACCCTGGGGGAACGCCACCGCCCCACCCTTCTTTTGTCCTGAAAACAAAGAACAAACGCCATGTCGGCATTGCGGAACAGGATCTGGGCGATGGCCGCGCTGCTTTTTGCAGCGCTGTTTGCCATGACCAGCGTTCCCGCCGCGGCGACCACCATCACCAACACCGCCCACGCTCACTGGATCGCAGGCGATACCGAGATCACCACCGATTCCAACGTGGTCTCGTTCGATGTGGTGACGGAAAACCCCACGATTTCAGTCCTGCCCCTGCCCGGCGGCAGCGACACGTTCACAGTCAACGGCGGGATGTGCGCCGGAGCGCCGCTGCCGGCCGTCGATGTCGATGCGGGCGGCGCCGACCCGACCGATCCCAAGACGATTTCGAGCATCACGGTCGGCCAACCGGTCGTCTTCCGCCTCGTGCTGGCGCGCGGCGCACTCGATCCCACCAGGCCCGACATCGTGAAGGTGACGATCACGTCCGCCAGTGGCGACCGCGAGCAGATCACGGTGACCGAGACCGCGGCGGACAGCGGCGTTTTCTATGGCGCGATCCCGACCAGCGCGATTCCGCCCCAGCCCCGGGACGGCGATTGCCGGCTCAGCGTCTCGGGCGGCGACAAGGTCACCGTCTCCTACAACGGCGCGAGCGGCGACGGCTCGGTCATCAAGACCGACGTGGACGTGCTGGCGGACCCCTATGGCCTTGTTTTCGATAGCGAAGATGCCGCGCCCATCGATGGTGCGCGCGTGACGCTGGTCGATGTCGCGACCGGCAAGCCCGCGCGCGTGTTCGCCGAGGACGGCGTGACAACCTGGCCTTCAACCATCGTCACCGGCTCACTCATCACCGACGGCGCCGGCCGCACCTGGCAGATGCCGGAGGGCGAATACCGCTTCCCGCTCGCTCCGCTCGGCACCTACCGGCTGGTGGTGGAGCCGCCAGAGCCCTACACGGCGCCCTCGGCGCTTACACCCAAGAACTTTGCCGGCCTGCGGCGCCCCGATGGGGGCGATCTGGTTATTCTACCGGCCTCTTATGGTGAAAGTCTGGCACTTTCGAGCCCTGCGCCGGTGCGCGTAGACATTCCGGTGGACCGGCCCCCGGTTGCGGTGAGCCTGAGCAAGACGGCATCCCGCCAAGTCGCCCAGCCGGGTGATGCGGTGTTCTATACGGTCACCGTGCGCAATACCGACCCCGGCAGGGCCAAACGCGGCGTGGTGCTGAGCGACACGCCCGCCTCCAGCCTGCGCCTGCGCGCGGGAACGATCCGCATCGATGGCGTGAAGGCGGCGAAGGACACGGTGACCGTGGCCCCCGACGGGCGCACGCTGACGATCGCGATCGGCACGATTGCCCCCGGCGCGACGCGGACCGTGACGTATGCCATGACCGTGCGGCCGGAAGCCTCGGCCGGCAACGCAGTTAACCGCATTGACGCCATTGATGCACGCGGACTAACCGCAACGGCGAGCGCCGCCGTACGCGTCGAGCGCGACAACCTGGCCGCGACGATGACGCTGATCGGGCGCGTGACGCTGGGCGGCTGCGACGTGCCGAACACCCGCAAGGCACCGCGCCCGGGCATCGGCGGCGTGCGGCTGGTGCTCGAAGACGGCAGCTTTGCGGTCACCGACGCCGATGGCCGCTACCACTTCGAAGGGCTGATGCCCGGCACGCATGTCGTTGAAGCGCAAGAGGTAACCTTGCCCAAGGGCGGCAAGTTCGTTGATTGCACACGCTCCACCCGCAGCGCGGGCAGCGCCGCCAGCCGCTTCGTGATCGGCCAGGGCGGCAGCCTTGCCGTCGCCAACTTCGCTGCCACGGTGCCCGCCGAAACACTGGCCGCCGCGGCCGCTGCCGCCGAGGCCGCCAAGCCCGTCGCCGAAACCGACCGCACGGCGGCCGGCGGCGATACCGACTGGATCGGCATGGGCGACGGCCCGACCGAATTCCTGTTTCCCACCGCCGACTACAACCCGCGCGCGCCGACCACCCGCGTGGTGATCCGCCACCGCAAGGGCCAAACAGTGGCACTGAAGATCGACGGCAAGCCGGTCGACAAGCTGGCCTTCGACGGCACCCAGAGCGCGCCCGACGGCCATGCCGTGAGCATCTGGCGCGGCCTGCCGCTGCCCGGCGAGGACACCCGCTTCGACGCCGAGGTGCGTGATCCCTCCGGCGCGGTGGTGCAATCGCTCACCCGCACCGTGCATTTCGGGGCGACGCCTGCACGGGTCGAACTGGTGCCCGAGCGCACGCGGCTGGTGGCGGACGGGGCGCCCCGCCCGGTGGTGGCGGTGCGCGTGCTCGACCGCACCGGCCGCCCGGTCCACGCCGGCATTTCCGGCCCGATCACGCTGTCCGCACCTTATGAAAGCGCCGCTGCGCTCGATGCCATGCAGAGCCGCGTGCTGGCCGGACTGGATCGCGCGCCGCCGACGTGGACGGTGAAGGGCGACGACGGCGTCGCGCTGATCGAGCTGGCGCCGACCATGGTCAGCGGCAGCGTCGACCTCACCTTCCAGTTCACCGACCGCGAAGTGAAACGCAGCCAGGTTCTCGAAGCGTGGGTCGTCCCCGGCGAGGCGAAGTGGACGCTGGTGGGCCTTGCTGAAGCCGCAGCAGGCGCGAAGACCATAGCCGATCACATGCAGCGCACCGGTCGCTTCGACAGCGACCTTGGTGATCACGCGCGCATCGCGTTCTATGCCAAGGGCCGGATCAAGGGCAAATGGCTGACCACGGTCGCCTATGACAGCGCAAAGCAGCGTGCCGAGCAGCGTCTGCTCGGCGGGCTCGATCCCAAGGCCTATTACACCGTCTTCGCCGATGGATCCGACCGCCGCTTCGATGCCGCGAGCGTGAACAAGCTCTATGTGCGCATCGAAAGCGCCAAGGTCCGCGCGCTGTTCGGCGATTTCGACACCGGCTTCGATCACACCCAGCTTGGCCGCTATCAGCGCACGATGACCGGCGTGAAGGCCGAAGCGCGCGCCGGCAAGCTGCGCGGCGAGGCCTATGCCGCCAAGGTTGCCACCACACATCGCCGCGACCAGATCCCCGGCGGCGGCATCAGCGGGCCCTATCGCCTCTCCAGCCGCGCGATCGTGCCCAACAGCGAGACAGTAACGATCGAAGTGCGCGACCGCTTCCGTTCGGAAGTGGTTGTCACAAGCCAGACGCTCACGCGTTTCCTCGATTACGATATCGATCTCCTCGCCGGCACGATCACCTTCAAGCAGCCGGTACTGAGCCGCGATGCGGACCTCAATCCGCAGACGATCGTCGTCGATTACGAAATCGACACGCTGAACGGGGGGGCATGGAACGCGGGTGCGCGCACCGAATGGCGCAGCAAGTCCGAGAAGGTACGCCTTGGCGCGACCGCGATCAGCGATGCCTCGGCGAATGCGGGCGCGGCCGTCACCCGCACCAATCTCGGCGCGGTCGATGCCAAGGTCTTTCTCGGCACCAAGACCGAAGTGCGCGCGGAAGCGGCGATGAGCCATGCGACCGGCGGCAGCCCCGCCGGCAGCGGCACCAAGGCCGCGTGGATGATCGAGGCCGAGCGCCATGACGCGAAGCTCGACGTGCTGGCCTATATCCGCTCGCTCGATGCCAATTTCGGAGTGGGTCAGGTGAGCATCGGCGAACTCGGCCGCCGCAAGATCGGTGTCGATACGCGCTACCGCATCACCCAGAAGTGGCTGGTGAGCGCCACCGCGTGGCACGATACCTCGCTGGTCGACGGCTCGCACCGCAGCGCGATGCAACTGGGCACGACGTGGAATTCGGCCGGAACCGAAATGCGCCTCGGCGTGGCCCGCTACAGCGAGACCCTGGCGGACGGCGCGGCAGCAGGCCCCACCGGCGCGAAGGGCGGCAGCACCACGCTCATCGAGGCGGGCAGCACCAAGCGCCTGTTCGACAACAAGCTGGAACTGAGCGCGGCCGGTTCGGTCTCGATCGGCAGCCGCGATGCGACCTCGTACCAGGCGCCGCGCTACCGGCTGGGCGTGCGCTATGCGATCACGCCCGATGTGCGCCTGATCAGCGACTACGAGATCGGCAATGGCGGCCAGGGTGAAACGCGCACGCTGCGCGGCGGACTGGAAGTGCAGCCGTGGACCGGGGCCAAGATAGCCGCGGTCGTTGGCCAGCAGACCACAAAGGGCCTTGCGACCACCGGCAGCGAGCAGCCGCAGACGATCACCGAGCAGGGCAAGCGCGCTTTCGCCTCCTACGGCCTCGCGCAATCGCTGCCGATCAGCAAGGCGCTGACGATCGATGCGACCATCGACGGCAACAAGGTGATCGGCGGCAAGAGCGCGCTTGCGACCAATGGCGGCACTGCGGTCGTCGGGGCGAGCAGCCAGACGACGATTGCCGAAGATTTCAGGGCCTATACGCTCGGCGCGACCTGGCGCTCGGGCCGCTGGAGCGCGACCGCGCGCGGCGAACTGCGCGACGGCGAAATCACGCGGCGCAAGGGTTTCACTTTCGGCGCGATCCGGCAGATGGGCGAAGGCAGCGTGGTCGGCGGCGCGCTGACGCTGACGTCGATGCACGACGCGAGCGGGGCGGCAAGCGCGGTTGGCAGCGCGGCAATTTCCATCGCGCACCGGCCGGCGACTTCGGCCTTCGCGTTCCTCGCCAAGCTGGAATACCGCAGCGACCGCATTTCCGGCGTGGTGACCGGCAACGACACTGGCAGCGCAACCGGCGGCAGCGCAACCGGCGGCAGCGCAACCGGCGGCAGCGCGACGGGCAGCACTGCAACAGGCGGCACTGCGCTCACCGTCGATGGCAATGCCCGCTCGCACCGCATGGTTGCCAGCTTCTCGGGCGATTGGGCCCCCAACGGCCGGGTCGATGGCCAGATGGTCCAGCGCACCGAAATCGGCGTGTTCGTGGCTGCGCGGTACAATTTCGATCGCTACCAGGGCTTCGACCTTGCAGGTACGACCTTGCTCGGCGGGCTCGATGCGCGGTTCGGCATCGGCAAGCGCATCGAAGTGGGCGGCAGCGCAACCGTGCGGCGCAGCCTCTCCGATGGCACGACGTCCTACGCGCTGGGCCCGCAGATCGGCATCGTTCCGGCCAACAACGTGATGGTGGTGATCGGCTATAACCTGACCGGCTTCCGCGACCGCGATTTCGAGGCCGCTCGCAGCACCAGCAAAGGCATCTTCGCGACGATGCGGATGAAGTTCGACAGCCAGAGCCTCGGTTTTCTGGGGATCGGCCGGTAAGGCTGTCCGTTAACAACTGAACCAGGACGAGTACCGGCGCGGGACGGCGCGCGTCGGCGGGCTTGCCGCCATACCGCGCGGGGCTTATCACTCCGGCCATGGCATCGTCGCTCGTGCAAGTTCGGCCGAAGATCGGGGCGTGTGCCCGGGCCGCACGGCGTGTACTTGCCGCCATGCTGGGCGCGGGCCTTGCCCTGTCCACCCCCGCTCTTGCCGCCACACCCTCGATTACCGTAACCGCCGACCAGGCATTGCGCTTCGGCAGCTTTTTCACCGATACATCAGGTACGCGGACCGTTTCAGCAACCGGTACGGTTACAGGTTCCGCCATCGTTCCGCTCACCGGCAGCGCGCCGGGTCCGGCGCAGTTCACCTTCACCTATGATCGCGGCATCAATGCCAACGTCAATTATTCGCTGCTGATCGCGGTGCTGGTGCCCGGTACGGCCAGTCAGATCAGCGGCGGAGTGACCGGCACGATCGCCAGTTTCAACACCGATCTGCCGGGGGTCAGCGCGCTCCTGCCCGGCCAGATCGCGCAGATCACCCTGACCGGTTGCCAGAGCCGCATCTGCAGCCGCACGTTCCGTGTTGGTGGCACCTTGCAGGTGGCCCGCACATCGGGCGGAGCTGAGCTGGCCATCCCGATCCCCATCGTCGTCACCGTTCTGGCGGAGCTGTGATGCGCGGCGGCCTTTTCACAGTGATCGCCTGCATGGCCGGCGCCTCCCCCGCCCTTGCCGCGCCGGGCCAAAGCGCTTCGGCGCTGGGCCAGGCCGAAGCGGTGATCATCGCGCCGATCATGGCCGTCTCGATCAACGATCTCGATTTCGGCTCGCTTACGTCCTCGCCCTCGGCGAGCGGCGCGGTCACCGTCGCGGCCGAGGGCGGCGCCAACTATACCGGCGGCGCTTCACCCGCCTGTGCCGGGGGCGGCAGTTGCGCGGGGATCACGCCGGCGCGCTTCCGCGTCAGCGGCGAGGCAGGGCGCAGCTATACCGTCAGCGGACCCCTCGCGATCACCGCGACAGGCACGCTGATGGCCGGCGGGGCCGCACCGGCGCTGGCGATCGACGCGCTGACCGTGCATCTGGACAGCCACGCCGGCGCGATAACCAGGATCGGCCAGCTTGACGACAAGGGCGAAGACCGCATCGCGATCGGCGGCCGGCTCACCGTGCCTGCCGGCACCGCAGCGGCGCATTACCGGGCGACGCTGACGATCATGGTCACCTACAGCTGACCGGCCTGCCTCGCCACCTCGTGTGACTTGGCGAAGCGCTTACCTTTCATTAACCATATATACTTAGTGAAAATACATAAGAGGACGCCGGTTGGCCCGGATCCTCCAGTCCCGCCGTCTCTCCGGTGCGGGGCACACAGGGACCACAGGAGCAAAACCGGTGAACAGACTTTTTTCCGCTGCGCTGATCGCGCTTGCAACGACAAGCCCCGCCCTTGCGGCGCCGGGCAACCAGTCGACCGCCACGGGGACAGCCACGGCGACGGTCGTCGCACCGATCGTGCTGACCCATCCGGCCAGCGCAAGCCTCAATTTCGGCCGCTTCACCCGCGGCACCGGCGGCAGCGTGACCGTGACCGCCACCGGCACCGGCTCGGTCGGCAGCGACGTGACCTTTGTTCCCGGCTCGACCACGGCAGCAGACAGTTTCACCGTGGCGGGCGATGCCAACCGGTCCTACTCGATCGCAACCACGGGCGGAAACGTGACCTCGGGTGGCACCAGCCTCACCTTTACGACCGCGCCTTCGGCGACCACCGCGACGCTGAGCGCAGCCGGGACCGGCAGTTTTACGGTGGGCGGCACGCTGACGGTTTCGCCGACGGCGCCCATCGGGGCCTATAACGGCACCTATTCGGCCACCGTCGCCTACAACTGAACCGGCCCTGCGCGGACCGGCCTGCATGGACCGGCCCACCGCTGAACAGCGGTTAACCAAACAACCTGATGAAGGAGCGGCGGCGCACTCTGTGTGGCCGCCGCTTGCGCATGGGACTTTCCGGCGCACTCGCCATATAATTCCATTTGAATCAGATACTTGTTTTTCGTGCGAATAGTCCGAATCGGACTATTTTATGCGAGGTCTGTGCAAATGGTTTCCAACTGCAAACCCTTTATTAACCATCTTTCATTAGGACTTTTACGTATCAGGACGCCGGAAGTCGGGGCCCTGATGGACAACAGATTTACCAGCTCCAAGACCGGGACGTTGCGGGGCGCACAGCAATCAGGAGCACTTGACGTGAAGAAGATCATCCTCGCTTCCACCATCGCCGCGCTCGGCGTTCTCGCGACGGCAACCCCCGCCTTCGCCGGCTCGGGCAACCAGTCCACCGCCAACGGTACCGCGACCGCGACGATTGTCGCGCCGATCGTGCTGACCCACCCGGCGGCCGCCAGCCTCAACTTCGGCCGCTTCACCACCGGCACCGGCGGCACGGTGACGATCACGGCAGCGGGCGCCGGCTCGGTCGGCAGCGACGTGACGTTCGTGCCGGGTTCGGCCACCTCGGCTGACCAGTTCACCGTCGCGGGCGATGCCAGCCGCTCGTTCTCGATCACGACCACCGGCGGCAACGTGACTTCGGGTTCGACCAACCTGGCGTTCACCACCAGCCCGTCAGCCGCAACGGCTGCGCTGGGCACCACCGGCACCGCCAGCTTCACCGTCGGCGGCACGCTGACGGTGACCGGCACCGCGCCGGCCGGTTCGTACACCGGCACCTACTCCGCGACTGTCACGTACAACTGAGCCCGGGATTGCCCCGGCTGCCGCTACTGTGGCGGCAGCCGGGCTCTCGCCAACAAGGCCATGCCATGACGCCCCGTCTTCGCCTTCTGCTGACCGCACTTGTCGTGCTCGTGGCGCCGCTCCCGGCCCCGGGCACTGCGTTTGCGGCCCCCGGCGGCACGGTGACGGTGACCGGCACGGCCAGCGCCCAGATCATCACACCGATCAGCATCGTCGCCACAGCGCCCCTGAGCTTTGGCGTGATGGCCCAGCCGACCGCGGCGGGCACGGTCACCGTGAGCACGGCTGGCAATGTCACCACCACCGGCGGCATGGTCGGCAACACCGCGATTGCCCAGGGCAGCGCAGGCCCGCAGGCCGGCAAGTTCCGCGTCAGCGGCGAGCCGGGCCGACAGTTCTTCGTCACCCTCCCCGCAGCGGCCACTGTGAGCCGCAGCGGCGGGTCGATGGTGATCACCCTGTTCACGGTCGGCGCACTCACCGGATCACCGGTCGGCACGCTCGACATCGCGGTCGGCGGGACGCTCGCCGTCGGTGCCGCGCAGCCGATCGGCACCTACACCGGCACCTACCAGGTCACCGCTTCCTACAACTGACGCGGGCACGCGCAGCAGCCGCTTGCCCGGCCGGCCCGAATCCCCCACTCCACCCCACCGCTTCTGAACCGCCCGCGCCGCACCGGCTGCGGGCTTTTTTGCGCGTCCGCCGGGGCTCACTGGGCACGATAAGCGGTTTTGCTAGGGAAAAATCTTCCCCGGCAAAAAATTTCTCTCAATTTTTCCGGCACCTAGCAGCGTGTTCCGCAGCCTGAGACAAGCCAAATCCATGCATTCCAAAGCGCAATTACTCTATCCAACTGCGACACTTGCATGGTTAATACTGAATAAATAGACCTTAATCAGAGGTTTATTTTCCCATTTTGGAACACATTTCAAGTAAAAACGCGAATAACTACCCATTAACTCGCGCCGAATACGTGTTTCTACGTACCGAATACAGGTGATGCAGCCTGAATTCGCCGTACAGCAGTTTCTTGGCCGTGTCGCAGCCCAGGGGGGAGGCGCCACGGCCGCCACTCGGGAGCATACACGTGAAGAAGATCGTCCTCGCTTCGGCCATCGCCCTCCTCTCCGCCACGCCGGCTTTCGCCGCTCCGGGCAACACCTCGAGCGCCAACGGCGCCGCATCGGCCACCATCGTCCAGCCGA
The DNA here is from genome assembly GCF_001519075.1 of Novosphingobium fuchskuhlense. Taxonomy (GTDB): domain Bacteria; phylum Pseudomonadota; class Alphaproteobacteria; order Sphingomonadales; family Sphingomonadaceae; genus Novosphingobium; species Novosphingobium fuchskuhlense. The sequence continues at coordinate 1,739,255 of NZ_KQ954244.1, read as the reverse complement.
TCGTGCTGACCCACGTTTCGAGCGCCGCCCTGGCGTTCGGCACGATCACCACCGGCGCTGGCGGCTCGGTCGTCATCACAGCGGCCGGCAGCACCTCGTACACCGGCGAAGTCACTTCGGTTCCGGGCGTTGCGCCTTCGGCTGACGCGTTCACCGTCGCGGGTGACAGCAACCGTTCGTACGCGATCACCACCGGCAGCGGCAGCGTGACCAGCGGCAGCAATTCGATCGCCTTCACGACCGCGCCCTCGGCGAGCAACGCGACCCTGAGCGGCGGTGCCGGCTCGTTCACCGTCGGCGGCACGCTGACCCTGACCGGCACCGAAGTAGCCGGCAGCTACACCGGTTCCTACCCGGCGACCGTTACCTACAACTGACATCCCGAAGCGGTCGGGGTGCGCCCAGAGTGGCGCACCCCGACATGCTCGCCTCCCCTCCGCACCGGATCATCCTGATGTCACCCGCCCCGCGACTTCTGTCCGGGATGGCGGCCATGGCCTGCGCCATGGTTGCCTTCTCCGGCACTGCGTGCGCAGCTCCGAGCAGCTCGACCATGAGCGGCGCGGCGCAGGCGGTCGTGATCAAGCCGCTCGCCATCGTGGCGGTCGACAGTCTCTCGTTCGGTGACCTGACCCGACCGACCGCTGCGGGCACTGTCGTGCTCGATCCTTCGGGCGCGATCACCACCACCGGCGGCGTGCTGACCAGCACGGCCATCGCCCAGAGCGGCCCGCGCCGCGCGGGCACCTTCACCGTGAACGGTGATCCGGGCCGACAATTCATCATCGACCTGCCCACCGTCGCCATCCTGCGCCAGGGCAGCCGCAACATGCGCCTCAGCGCCTTCCGCAGCAACTGGACCGCCGGCACCGCATTCAGCCCGACCGGCATTTTCGCCCTCACGGTCGGCGCCACGCTGAATGTCGGCGCAAATCAAACGACCGGGACCTATACCGGCACTTATGCGGTAACTGTGACTTATCAGTAGTCGGTGATTGCCAGCGAATCAGGGTTTCTCCATAAGGGTATTAACCTAATTCGCTGATCCGGAACTGACCCCTTGCACACCACCGGCCCCCTCGGCCCTGTAGCGCGCCTGAAGACCGCCGCGCTGGCGCTGAGCCTTATTTTGCCCTCTTCCAACAACGCCCTGGCCCAGCCGGCCAAACAGGCAGAGGAGGCGCCAGACGCGCCGCCGGCCCCGGCCGCACTGCCGGCCGGCGCGGTTGGCGGGATGGGCGACATCAACCTCTTTCCCAAGCGCGTGGTGATCGATGATCGCACCCGCATCGCCAGCGTGGGGCTCTATAACCGCGCAGCGGTGGCGGGCGAGTACGAGATCACCGTTTCCGACATGGCCATGCAGCGCGACGGGCGGCTGGTCGATCTGGCCACGCTGCAGGACAGCGCCGCACGCGATGCCGTGCACACCGCCAGCGGCTTCCTGCGCTGGTCACCGCGCCACGTCGCGCTGCCGGCCAGCGAGGCGCAGATGGTGCGGATCATGGCCCGCGTGCCGCCCGATCTCCCGCCGGGCGAATACCGTTCGCACTTCACCGTGGTGTCGGTTCCGCCTGAAACCGGCGGCACCAGCATCGACGAGGCAGCCGGCGGCGAGGCGAACGGCGGCATCGGCGTGCGGATCGTGCCACGCTTCGGCATCTCGATCCCGGTGATCGTGCGCGTGGGCGAGACGACACTGACGGCGGGGCTCAAGGATCTCTCGTTCAAGGCGGCGGCGGGCAGCCCGGCCGCGCTTTCGCTGACGATCACCCGCGACGGCACGCGTTCGGCCTTCGGCGACATCATCGTGACGGCCCCGGGCGCGAAGAAGCCTGTGGCCGAGGTCAAGGGCATCGGCGTCTATACCGAGATCCCCGAGCGTGCGGTGCAGGTGCTGATCGACCCGGCGACCGAGCCGCGCTTCCTTGCCCGCGGGACCCGCTGGACGGTGAGCTATGTGGATGACGACATGTCACCCGGCAAAGTGCTCGCGCGGCAGGAATTCGTCGTGCCGTGAACCGGCGCGGGGGGGGCGATACCAGATCCTCCGGACGCTTGCGGGTCGTGCTGGGCGCGACCCTCGCGCTCGCGGGGGATACCGCGCGCCGTGAACTGAGCCCGCCGGATGGCCCCGCCGCCGATCCGGTGCGCGAGGCGAGGAAAGCGCGGCGGCCGGCGCGGCTACCCGAACCGCGCTTTGCCGAGGCCGCAGCCCCGGTGACAAAAGCGGCGGCAGCGCCCGCGCGGAAGGCCGCTGCGAAGCGGGCCGCGCCGAAGAAGGCTGCCGTGTTCGCGGCGCCGGAAGCCCTGCCGGGGCCGGAATTTGCGGCTGCGGCACCGGCACCCTCCCCCCCGTCTGCACCAGAAGTGGCAGCGCCAACGCTTCCCGAAGTCGCCCCGCAAGAGGCACCTCCGCCAGAGCCCGTGGCCCAACCGCCTGAGGCCGCGCCGATCCCGCAAGCCCCGCCCGCAATCCCGCCCGAAGGCCCGCCCGCACCCGCGATGGATGAGGCGCAGCTGGCCGAAGCGCCCGCTGCTGCGCCGCCTGCTGTCGCTGCCACCCCGCCCGATGCGGCTCCTGCTGCGACACCCGCGCCGCCCCCGGCCACAGCGGCCTCGCCCCAGCCGCCCGCCAGCAAGATCGCCGCGCCCAAGGCCGAGCCCGAACCGCCTACCACTGCCCCAGCCCCGGCTCTGACCCCGAACAAGACAAGCCTCGCCGATGCCCTCCCGCGCCCTGCCTTTGGCGGCCCAGCGCCCACGGCAGCGCCGCACCCGCCTCCGCCTCCGACCCGGGCGCCCGTTACATCCGCACCGGCGCCCCCCCGCCTCGCCTACCTCGCGACCACGGCCGCCGCTCTCCCCGCAGCGGCGGCGTCCGGCTTTGCCGCGAGCCGCAGCGCTCTGCCCGAGCCCCGATTCGGCCTGCCCGCCAGCCCTGGCGGCCCGAAACCCGCCCTCACCGCATCGTCGCAGCGCGCCAACATCACCGATTCTGCCGGCCTTGGCGCGGCCACCAAGGTGCCGGTGATCAGCGAGGACGACGAACTCATCCTCCAGATCGAGACCCCAGGGGCCGGGATGAGCGACACCATCGTCGCCTATGGCCTGCGCGAGGGCGTCTATCTGCCGCTGGGCGCCCTCACCCGCTTCCTCGATCTGCCCATCGCGGTGAGCGACGACGGGCACTATGCCAGCGGCTGGTTCCTCAATGAGAAGCGCACCCTCGCGCTCAACTTGCGCGATGGCACGCTGGTCGTCGCCGGCCGGCCGCTCGCCCTCGGCAAGGGCGATGCGGTGGCCTACGAAGGCGAACTCTATGTCCGCGCCGACCGCATCGGCGATATCTTCCCGCTCGATCTCAAGGTCGATCTGCGCGCGCAGACCATCACGCTGCAGACGCGCGAGCCGTTTCCCTTCGAGGAGCGCCTTGCCCGCGAGGCCGACCGTGAGCGGCTTGCCTCGCGGTCGGGCCGCGAAGGCCCGGCTCGCTTCCCGCGCGAGGAAACGCCGTGGCGCGGCCTTTCCGTGCCGATGGGCGAAACCGAACTGCGCGCGCTGACCGACGACGATCTCGGTGCGCGGCTGGAAGCGGACTTGCGCCTTTCCGGCGATATCGCGTTCATGACCGCGCGCGCCTATACCAGCCTTTCAACCCGCGACGGCCTGACCGCCGCCCGCCTCGAGCTGGGCCGGCGCGATCCCGATGGCGATCTGCTGGGTCCGCTCAAGGCAACCGAGTTCCAGCTCGGCGATGTCGCGACCGGCGCGCTGCCTATCGGCTTGCGCGGGGTAAGCGGGCGCGGCGCCTTCATCACCAATGCGCCGCTCGAACAGGCCTCGATTTTCGACGCGGTCGATCTGCGCGGCGATCTGCTCGATGGCTACGAAGTCGAGCTCTACCGCAACAACACGCTGATCGGATCGACCCGCACGCCGGTGAACGGGCAATATGCCTTCCTGCAAGTGCCGGTCGATTTCGGGCTCAACGTGTTCCGCCTCGTGTTCTACGGGCCGCAGGGCCAGCGCCGCGAAGTGGTGCGCAAGATCAGCGTCGGCGATGGCCGCCTTGCGCCCGGACAGTTCATCTACAGCCTGGGCGCGGCGCAGAAAGATACCAACCTGTTCGGCGTACGCGGTCCACGCTTCAGCGCCGCCCCCGATTTCGGATCGTGGCGCGCCACCGCGGAGCTGGGCTACGGCATCAACCGCGCCGTCACCGCGACGATGGGCGCGGCGACCTGGGCAAGCGGCGGCAAGCACCACTGGCTTGCCGCGACCGGCCTCAGGACCGGCATCGGGGCGACCGCGCTGCGGCTCGATCTCGGCCTGCAGGACGCCGGCGGGCACACGGTCGAGATGGGCCTCGGCGGCAAGCTCCTCGGCCTTGGCTACAGCCTCAACCACGCCGAATACGGCGGCGGCGCGATCGACGAAGTGCGCGCCTTCACCGGCGAGCCGCTGCGCCGGGCGACCGAGCTCAATCTCAACACCACGCTGCACCTCGGCTCGGGCACCCATGCGCGGATCATGCCGATCACCAGCCAGGTGCGGCGGATAGAATTTGCCGATGGCCGGCGCCAGACCGATGCCGCCTTGCGCACCACCTTGCCGCTGGGCGGCGTGCTGCTCTCCAACACCTTCGACTACAACCACACCAGCGCGCCCAACATCGCCGGCGGCACCGATACCAGCAACCGCCTGATCGGCACCTTCGACCTTGCGACGCTGTCCGGCTCGCGCACGCGCTACCGCGCCAGCCTCGGCTACGGCCTTGCCCCCGGGGTCAACCTGCAATCGGTGACGGTGGAGGCCGACCGCCGCTTCGGCGAAAGCACGCTGGTGCGCGGCGGGATCACCCACACGCTGGCCGAACACCAGACCACGCTCGGCCTTTCGGCGATCCGCCGCATCGGCCCGGTCAACGTGGCGTTCGACGGGTCCTACGGCTTTCCGACACGCAACTTCTCGCTCGCGCTCAGGGTCGGCTTCAGCTTCGGGCGCAACCCGCTTTCGGGCCGCGGCTTCATCGCACGGCCCGGCCTCACCAGCGGCGGGGCAGTGGCGGTGAGCGCGTTTGCCGATGCCAATGCCAACGGTCTGCGCGATCCCGGCGAAGCGCCGGTGGCGGGTGTCACCTTCCTTTCAGGCACCGATGAAACCCGCACCGACGCCAATGGCCGCGCCTTCGTCGCCGGGCTGGGCGACGGGGCGCGCGCCTCGATCCGGGTGGACGGCGATTCCATGCCCGATATCGCGCTTGCCCCCGCGCGCCCGGGGATCGAGGTGGTGCCGCGCCCGGGCCGCATCCACACCAGCGACTTTGCCATCGTCACCCTCAGCGACATCGAGGGCACCGCCTATTTCCGTGCCGAATCCGGCACCCGCGCCGTCTCGCGCCTCCAGCTGCGGCTGCTGCGCGCCGACGGCACGCTGGCCGCCCGCGCGCGCAGCGAATCCGATGGCTTCTTCCTGTTCGAACGCCTGCCTGCGGGCGAATACCGCCTCGACCTCGATCCGCAGCAGGCCGCCACGCTCAAGATCAGGCTGGAAGCGCCCGTCACGGTCACGCTCGGCGGCAAATCGGGCGTGGTGCGCCAATCGATCACCGTGAAATCGGCGCAGTAGACGATCGCGACTGCGGCGTTGGGCGCGACCTTGAGGCCTGCCCCTAGGCCACCAGCCAGATGTCGTGCGCCGCCAGTGTCGGCGCACCGCGCAACTGAGCAAAGGCGATGGCGGCCTGCGGGCCGGTGCCATCGGGATCGTAGGACAGGCGGCCGGTATCGGTGTTGTAGAGAATACGGTCAGAGGCATCGTGGGCGCGGTTGGCACCCGCCGCCGCGTAGAACGCGTCCTCCGCCAGCACCCCGGCGAAACCTGCAGCGGCAAACATCGCGAACTTCAGCGCGACCCGGTCGCCATCGGCCTCGGCAAAATCGCGCACCACATCGAGCGAGAGGCCGCGCACCGGCGCGGTGGCAAACACGAAGCTGTCTGCCCCGGCGCCGCCCGTCAGCACATCGCGGCCTGCGCCGCCGATCAGCGTGTCGTCACCCCCGCCGCCCGCGATCACGTCCCCGCCATCGCCGCCCGAGAGCACATTGGCAGCGGCATTGCCGGTGATGCGATTGGCGAGCGCGTTGCCGATCACATCCACCGCTGCGGTGCGGGTGAGAACAACCGTTTCGATGAACTGGCGGCCGTAGGCGGTCATATCACACGCGACCGACGAGCGGATCACGTCCTTGCCGCCGGGATCGACCACCAGCCCCGTGCTGGAATCGGTCTCATAGACAAGGTCGCCCGTGTCATCGACGAGGTAGGTGTCGTTGCCCGCACCGCCCGCCATGACATCCGCGCCGCTGCCCCCGTCGAGGATATCGTTGCCGGCCCCGCCGGTCAGGTTGTCCACCTCGGTCCCGCCGAGCAGGCGATCATCGCCCGCGCTGCCGGTAATCACGTCGCGCCCGCTCTCGCCCATCAGCGTGTTGTCGCCATCTCCGCCGGTGATCGTGTCATCGCCGGCCCCGCCGCGCATCATCGGCAGGAACGGAATGTCGAGCACATCATTGCCGATCGTGCCGAGCCCGGTATCGGCCAGCATCGCCAGATCGAGCGCGCCGATATCGTAGGCATATCCGGGGACCGCACCGAGCCCGTTCATCAGCCCGAGCAGGATATTGCCGCCGCGCGGATCGCCAGGGTCGTTGCCATAATGGTTGCCGTTGCCCTTGGTGAGCGGGATTCCGCCCAGGATCCGACTGCTCGTGGGGCCATTGAAACTGGCGTAAGGACTGCCGGCGACAATGCGGTAATCGAAGGGAGACTTGTAGTTCTCCGCGAACGTCCCGGTCGCGTCGTCAAAGAAGCCGTTGAAGCCGAGCCCGTGGCCCAGTTCGTGCAGGATGATCGATAGCCCGTCATACTTGTTCGCCGGTACGGGGCCGCGCGTTTCGGGCGTAGGATCGAGAAAGACCTGCGAGAGATTGTCGGCATTGACCCGGATGACGATGTCCGGCGCATTATCCGGGTTCTTGATGACATTGCCCTGCAACTTCAGCGCCACCGCGCTGACCCAGTACTTGATGTCGCCATCAGTCTTGAGCACGGCGCCGGCATCGGGCCCCGCATCGGCCAGGACCTGGGTCTCGCCGCCATGGATGATCTCGAGCCGGATCGCGATATCGGCATCGCCGGCGAGTTTCTCGCCCCACTGCTTCAGCGCCTCGTCGCACAGCCCCACGAGGAGGTTGGCCACCAACTGCGGAACAGCCGCCGTGTTGACCACATCGTAGGTCGCCTTCAACGCCATGTCAGTCTCCGCCTGCGCCCGGAGACTATGCCTGCATTCCAGCCGCTTGGCGAATGGAGACCGCCCCATTCCGGAGCCAGAGCGGCGCGGGCGCAAATGCCGCCTTCCCCCGCCGCCAAAACTCTTTAGCCTTGGCGCGATGCACTCCCTCCCCGAACCCGCACCGCACCACCAGCCCAAGCGCGTGCTCAGTACCACTGCCGCCGCCGCCGTGGTGATGGGCATGGTGATCGGCGCAGGCATATTCCGCACGCCGCAAAGCGTGGCGCAGGGCCTTGGCAGCGAGGGCACACTGATGCTGGCCTGGGCGCTGGGCGGGCTCTTCGCGCTCATCGGCGCGCTCTGCTATGCCGAACTGTCAGCCGCCTATCCCGATACGGGCGGCGATTACCGCTTCCTGCGCGAAGCCTTCGGCGCCGATGCGGCCTGGCTTTTCGCATGGTCGCGCTTCGCGGTGATCTTCTCCGCCTCGGGCGCGCTGCTTGCGTTCGTCGGGATCGACTACCTTGCCGAACTCGTGCCGATGGGCCCGTTCACCCGGGCCCTTGTGGCGGGCGCGATGGTGATTGTGCTCACCGCGCTCAACTTGCGCGGGGTGCAGACAGGGACGCGCGCACAGATCGCGATGGTTGCGATGGACGTCGCCGCGCTCCTCGCGCTCGGCGGTGCGGCGCTGTGGCTGACGCACCTCGGCGTGCCGCCGCAGCAGGTCACGCGCGCGCCTGCAGCGCCCGTCAGCCTCGCCGCGTTCGGACAGGCGATGGTCTTCATCATGCTGGCCTACGGCGGCTTCAACGATGCCGCCACGCTGTCCGCCGAAGTGCGCAGCCCCCGCGACATGACCCGCGCCCTGTTCGGCGGCATGGTGCTCATCACCGCGCTCTACATGATCGCCAACTGGGCCTATGTACGCGGGCTCGGCATGGCCGGGCTCGCCGCCAGCGAGGCACCGGCAGCCGCGCTGATGGCGCGCGCGTTCGGCACGGCGGGCGAAACGGCGATGGTCCTGTGCGTCGCGGTTGCCGCTTTTTCCGTCCTCAACGCGCTCATCATCGTGGGCGGCCGCACGCTTTACACCGCCGCAGAGGACGAACCCGCCCTCGCCCGCCTTGCCCAGTGGGACCAGAGCAAGGGCGTGCCGCGTGCCGCGATCCTTGTGCAGACCGCGGTCGAACTCGCGCTGATCGCCTGGGGTGCGGCCTCGGGCCGCGGTTTTGCGACCATGGTCGATTACCTGTCGCCGATCTACTGGCTGTTCCTGACCATGAGCGGCCTTGCCGTCGTCGTCCTGCGCACGCGCCAGCCGCATATCGACCGTCCCTACAAGGTGCCGCTCTACCCGCTCCTCCCGCTACTGTTCGCCGCCGGCTGCGCGGGCGTGCTCTACAGCAGCGTGCGCTACGTCGGCTGGTCGGGCTGTCTCATCAGCTTCGGCATGTTGGCGCTCGGCCTCGTCGTGCGCACCGGTCTGCGCGCGTCCGCCAGAGCGTGACGCCGCCGAGGATACCCCGAAGCCACGGCCGCACAGCGGTGACGGAGCGCGCGGAAGCCCCGACTGCACCCGCGCCGCCCGGTTCCTGTCTGCCAGCACGGTCGCGAGCAAACTTGCCCCCCGCGCTCCGCGAAATGCCATTGCCTATCGGGCATCCACTGGCTAAAGGGCGCGCCTGCCCACAAGGCACGCCGCTTTAGCTCAGTCGGTAGAGCACATCATTCGTAATGATGGGGTCAGGTGTTCGAATCACCTAAGCGGCACCACCTCTCCAAGGTGCTTTCCCAAGCAAAATCATCCGCAAGCTGCCAACTGCCTTCGAGCGAAGTGGAGCGGTTCTGCCCGCTGGAAGGCCCGAAGCCGGTGACCTGCCACTGGTAATTTCGTCCCGTTGCGATTGGCCGAGGACGGACAAGATGAAGCGGCGCCTCCTGGCGGATGCCATGCTGGACAAAGCGGTGCCCATCGCAGGCTCGGTCGCTACCAGTCCCGGTGGCCACCGGTGACGAAGTTACGCGCCCATTGGCGTGAACTTGCCAATGCAAGGCACCGGTTTACCGTTCAAGGTAGGTGCCGGAACTCGTCAACGCTGCCGAGATCGCCAGAGCCGTGAACTTGCCCATCATTTACCCAAAAACGTCCTCTCCCGCGGTCTTCCCGTCCCCCTCGGATGCAGGCGGAATGCAGCGGTCACAGGCGGGCTCGCACGGGAAAAATGTCGCAAAATTCTGCGGGTTTCTCCGGTGTTTTGCGATGCTTGGCGGAACGGCTGGTGGTGGACAGGGCTAGATTCGAACTAGCGTACGCTTGCGCGGGCAGATTTACAGTCTGCTGCCTTTAACCACTCGGCCACCTGTCCACACCAGTGCTGCCGGTCCGGGAGCATGCTCCCGATTGTGCGCCACGCCTTTTCGAAAAAGAGCGGCTCCGGCCGAGTGAGGCGCCCCTTTGGCGAAGCTCCGCTTGCCTGTCAATGGGCCCACTGGCATGGCCCGCGCAATAATTTCCAGCATGAAAGCCTCAACGATGCCCAAGCGCGATGAAAATTCCGGCCGCAGCAAGCCCATGCGCGGGCGCGCGGGGCGCATGCAGGGCGGGCGCGGCTCCGGCCGGGCCTCGACCGGTGCGGTGCGACTGTGGGGGCGCCATGCCGTCGAGGCGGCGCTGACGAACCCGATGCGCTCGGCCAAGAAGCTCTGGGGCACGCGTGAGGCGATCCAGTCGCTCCTTGACGACAACGAGGCCGAACTGCCCTCCACTCTGCCCGTCGAGTACGCGCAGGCGGCCGATCTTGCGCGCCTCGTCGCGCGCGATGCGCCGCATCAGGGGCTGGTGCTTGAATGCCTTGCGCTCGAGGATGTCGCGCTGGTCGATGTGCTCGAAGAAGCCGAAGGCCGCACGCTGGTCCTGCTCGATTCGGTCACCGATCCGCACAATGTCGGCGCGATCCTGAGGAGCTGCGCCGCGTTCGATGTCGCCGCGCTGATCACGCAGGACCGCCACGCTCCGCCCGAATCCGGCACGCTGGCCAAGTCTGCCTCGGGCGCGCTTGAAGTCGTGCCGTGGGTGCGCGTCGTCAATCTCGCCCGCGCGCTCGAGCAGATCGCCGAGGCCGGCTATTGGCGGATCGGGCTCGATGGCGAGGGCGAGGCCGTGTTTCCCTCGGCGGTGCCGGCCGGGCCCGTCGCGCTGGTCTTCGGCGCGGAAGGCGAAGGGCTGCGCCACAATGTCGCGCAGCACTGCGATGCGATTGCCCGGCTGCCGATTGCTTCCGCGGTGGAAAGCCTGAATGTTTCGAATGCGGCAGCAATTGCGCTCTATGCTGTCGCGACTCGGGACGAGACCGACTGACGCAGCCGGCCTTCACCCCGCGGAACCGGGGGATCTGCCATGATTGCCAATCGCAGGATCACAGCCGCTATCGGCGCCGCTGCCATGCTTCTCTTTCTGGCCGGCTGCATGGTGCTGCCGGGCAAGTTCGCCAGCGATCTTGTGCTGCGGCGCGACGGCACGTTCACGTTCCACTACAAAGGCGAGATCGTGCTGGCGGCGCTGGCGCAGGGCGCCAAGGGCACGCGGGACGTTCCGGCCGGCGATCTGCTGAGCGAACCCTTCGAACAGCAGCCCTGCACCGATCCTCAGACCGACGAGTCACATGAATGCTCGGCGGCCGAAATCGCGCAGCAACGCGCGAAGTGGAGCGACGAGCAAAAGGAACGCAGGGCCGCAAAGGCGGGCGAGGACGCGCAGAACCGCAAGATGATGCAGTCCATGATGGGCGGTATCGATCCCGACGATCCCAAGGCGGCCGAAGCCTTTGCCCAGCGCCTCGCGCGCCAGCAGGGCTTTGCGTCGGTCGTCAGCAAGGGCGGCGGCAAGTTTGAGGTGGATTACACCGCAAGCGGCAGGCTCGACCATGACTTCACTTTTCCCACCATCGAACGCCTGCCGATGGTCATGCCGTTCGTCTCGGTCATCCGCCGCGCCGATGGCAGCGTGCGGGTCGATGCGCCTGCGTTCAGCACGGCTGCGGCAAACCCCGTGATGCCCGGGCTCGGTGCCATGGCGGGGGCGATGAGCGGCATGAAGAGCACGGGCAAGCCGGGCGCGAAGCCTGGCGCAGACGGGCCGCCGATCGCCGAGGGCACCTTCACCGTGCGCACCGACGGGCAGATCCTGGCGAACAACACCGACGAGGGCCCGCAAGCTGAGGCGGCCGGCGGACTGACCCGGCTCGACTGGAAGGTCGATGTGCGCACGAGCGCCGCGCCGACAGCACTTATCAAGCTGGCGAAGTAGCCCGGCCGCTCAACCGGTCCGGAAGCGCAGACACAAAAACGCCGCCCCGGATGGCCGGGCCGGCGTTTTTGGTGCGGTACGCGCGCGGCTGGAAGACCACGCGCCGAACCATTCCCGATCTTAGTTGACGGCGTCCTTCAGGCCCTTGCCGGCCTTGAACTTCGGCTGGGCGGAAGCCTTGATCGACATCGGTTCGCCCGTGCGGGGGTTGCGGCCCGTGGAGGCCTTGCGCTTGGCAACCGAAAAGGTCCCGAAACCAACCAGACGCACTTCATCACCCTTGGCCAGCGCGGTGGTCACGCTGTCGAAAACGGCTTCGACCGCCTTCGTTGCATCACCCTTGGTAAGGCCGCTCGCGTCGGCCACAGCGCTGATCAGATCGTTCTTGTTCATTGCGGAACCCCCATTGGCATTTATGCAAACAACCGGCTGCCTGAATCGAAATTCGGGTCGCGCGAAGAGAGCCGAGAAAGAATCGGCTGTCAAAGCCAAAAACGCCCCGAATCGCCGATTTATCGGCGGAATCTGGCCCTTTCGTGACGAGACGGAGCTCCTGAACCCGCTGAATGGAAGGCGTGGAGCAAACCTTCGTTAATGCTGCACTGCGGGGTGCAGCATGCTGCAACATGCTGCACCCCGCGATGAAGCAGGGTCAGTGGGCGGTGGGGATCGCCGCTCCGCCCGCAATCACGGGCTGGGGCCCAGCCGCCAGTTCGTCTGCCTCGGTCCACTCGATGGCTTCGGTAGGCGCGATCAGGGCGCGGGCAAGCACCTCATCGACGTGGCTTACCGGCACGATCTCCAACCCCTCGCGGATGTTGGCCGGAATCTCGGCGAGGTCCTTGCGGTTCTCTTCGGGGATCAGCACCGTCTTGATGCCGCCGCGCAGCGCCGCCAGGAGCTTTTCCTTGAGCCCGCCGATCGCCAGCACCCGGCCGCGCAGCGTGACCTCGCCGGTCATCGCGACATCGGCGCGAACCGGAATGCCGGTCAGCGTGGAGACCATTGCCGTCACCATGCCAACGCCCGCGCTTGGCCCGTCCTTGGGCACCGCGCCTTCGGGCAGGTGGATGTGCAGGTCCTTGCGGTTGAACACCGAAGGCTTGATCCCGTACTGCGGCCCGCGCGCCTTGACGAAGCTGAACGCCATCTGGACGCTCTCGCTCATCACCTCGCCGAGCTTGCCGGTGGTCTTGACCGCGCCCTTGCCGGGCACCGTCACGCTTTCGATCGTCAGCAGCTCGCCGCCAACTTCGGTCCAGGCCAGGCCCGTCACCGCGCCGACCTGGTTTTCATCGTCCGACATGCCGTGGCGGAACTTGCGCACGCCGGCAAAGTCCGCGAGGTTTTCCGGCGTGATGGTGACAGCGGTGTCCTTCTTCTCGAGGATCCGCCGCAGCGCCTTCCTTGCCAGCCGCGCGATCTCGCGCTCCAGCGTGCGCACGCCCGCCTCGCGGGTGTAGTAACGGATGAGGTCGCGCAGCGCCACCGGCTCGAGCGTGAACTCGCCTTCCTTCAGCCCATGCGCCTCGATCTGCTTGGCGATGAGGTGCCGCTCGGCGATCTCGACCTTCTCGTCCTCGGTGTAGCCCTCGAGCCGGATGATCTCCATGCGGTCGAGCAGCGCCTGCGGCAGGTTGAGGCTGTTGGCCGTGCACACGAACATGACGTCCGAGAGGTCGATATCGAGCTCGAGGTAGTGATCCTGGAACTTCGCGTTCTGCTCCGGATCGAGCACCTCGAGCAGGGCCGAGGCGGGATCGCCGCGGAAGTCCTGACCCAGCTTGTCGATCTCGTCGAGCAGGAACAGCGGGTTGGACGTGCCCGTTTTCTTAAGGTTGGTCACGATCTTGCCCGGCAGCGAGCCGATGTACGTGCGGCGGTGACCGCGGATCTCGGCCTCATCGCGCACCCCGCCCAGTGACTGGCGCACAAACTGGCGGCCGGTCGCCTTGGCGATCGACTTGCCGAGGCTGGTCTTGCCCACGCCCGGCGGGCCGACGAGGCACAGGATCGGCCCCTTCAGCTTGTTGGTGCGCGCCTGCACCGCGAGGTACTCGATGATGCGGTCCTTGACCTTGTCGAGCGCATAGTGATCGGCATCGAGCACGGCCTGCGCGGCCGCGATGTCCTTCTTGAGCTTCGACTTCTTGCCCCAGGGCAGGCCCAGCAGCACGTCGAGATAGTTGCGGATGACGGTCGCCTCGGCGCTCATCGGCTGCATCGTGCGCAGCTTCTTCAATTCGGCGGTCGCCTTGGCGCGCGCTTCCTTGGAAAGGCGCAGCTTTTCGATCTTTTCGGCAAGCTCGGCGATCTCGTTGCCTTCGCCATCATCGCCGCCGCCCAACTCTGACTGGATCGCCTTGAGCTGTTCGTTGAGGTAGTATTCGCGCTGCGTCTTTTCCATCTGGCGCTTCACGCGCCCGCGGATCTTGCGCTCCACCTGCAGCACACCAAGCTCGCCCTCCATGAAGGAGAGCACCATCTCGAGCCGCTTGAGGGGATCGGCCTCGGCCAGCACCGCCTGCTTTTCGGACACACGCGCGGCGAGGTTTGCGGCGACCGCGTCCGCCAGCTTGCCGGCATCCTCGATATCGCCCAGCTGCGAACCCGCATCCTGGGGCAGCTTCTTCGAGAGCTTGGCATATTCGCCAAACTGCTCGACCACCGAGCGCATCATGCCGGCGATCTCGGGGCCGGAGACGTCAGCCGGCTCGACCAGCTCGACGTCTGCGAGCACCAGCTCGCCCTCCGCCACGGTCGCGGCGGTAAGCGCCTTCAGCTCCGCGCGCTGCTGACCCTCGACCAGCACGCGCACCGTGCCATCGGGCAGCTTCAGCAGCTGGAGGACCGTGGCGACCACGCCGGTATCGTAAAGATCGTCGCGGTCGGGATCGTCGCAGCCGGGATCAAGCTGCGCGAGGAGGAAGATTTCCTTCGAACCCGCCATCGCGGTTTCCAGCGCGGCGACCGACTTTTCACGGCCGACGAACAGCGGCACGACCATGCCGGGGAACACGACAATGTCGCGCAGGGGAAGCAAGGGATACTGAGCCATGATCTTCAATTCCATTCGCCCTGCCGTCGGGAGAAAGAACGGCAGGTTCTCTTGAAAGTGAATATGGGAGCCCGCCTCCCTGCCCGCAATGGCCCCTAGTGCCGGGATTGTGGATGAGGGCGCAGGTAGCCGCCGTTCAGGGCGTCGGTGCTGCCCGCCGGCTTTGCCGCCAACGCTCCACCTGTTCATCCCTCTCGCGCAGGATCGTGGAAATCACGTTTTCCCGGTCGCTCCGGTAGGTCGCAAGGGCGGAAGGGCACACCGCCTCGTCCGATGCCAGCAGAGGTTCCTGCCGCGCCCAGAACGCCGCCATCGCCGCCACGAGCCGGCGGCCAGCCGCCTTCTTGCGCTTGAAGCGTTCAAGATCTCTGGCGATCCACCGGTTCTCGCTCACCCAGCGGATCGGGGGCCGGCGGGTGCCGTATTCAAACGCGACCAGGCGGCGGTAGACGTTCAACCCGGTGTGGTCCGCTTCGCGTTTCCGCGCGATGAGGAAGAGCCACGCCTTCTCCCGGTCGGCCGCCGAAAGCTCCGCCTGCAGCCATTCGGCAAAGCGCCGGCGGAATTCGGCGTTGCAGGCCGGCCCGAGGATTGTCTGCCCCTGATACTCGCGCAGCACGCGCGCATGATTCTCCCGCTTGATGCCCTTGAGCCGGGGATCGTCGAACAGGTTATCATTGTACCCCTGGATGCCGCCGGCCAGATCGAGCTCGCCTTCAGGTCCGCAATCGCTGAACCACAGCCTGATCGGGCGCACATTGGGGACCAGCAGCTCGGCCAGCTCATCGTCGACCGCAACCTGCCCTGATGAGAGGCGCTTCGCCGCCTCACGCTGCAGCTGCTTCGTCTGCACGCGGGACCAGTGGCGTTGTTCCGCAACGGACGGATTGCCGACCGGGAGCCAGACGCAGGCCTTGGCCGCTGCAGGCAAGGCGGCCAGCACGAGCGCCAGAACAACCGCAAGCCGCGTCATCGAAACGCTCTCCCATGGCTTCAGGGAAAGCTATACCGGGAAACGCTGCTGCGCAAACAGGTGCTCGCCGGGGTGCAAGCCGGAAACCTCAGGGGGTCGGCTGCACCACCGGCTCGGATTTGAACACCGGCGCCGGTGGCGCGGGCGGCTGCGCTGCGGGAGCAGGCGGCGGCGCGACCGGCGCGGGCTCTGCAGCGGGTGCAGCGGGCTGCACCGGCTCCGCCGCCGCCGCCGCATCCGCTGCCTTGTCGTCAGCCTCGATTACCCGCTTCTCCGCTGCCGAGACGGGCGCAGCCGCTGCACCGATCGGCCGCGCGAACGGGCCATAGCGGGTCTGCCCCTTCGCAAGCGGCCCGCGCCCATGCAGCGCCTCGATCTGGTCGATGCGCGATTGCAGGTAGACCCGGCGGTAGGTCGAATAGGGATCGGCCGCATTGCGCAGGCGCTTGAAGTCCTCATCCGCCTCGTTGCGATAGTCGAGCGCGTCAATCGTGTAGATCGGGATCGCGTACCAGGGCTTGTTGAACGGCGTGCCCACACCCAGCGGCAGCACCAGCCGGTCCGCGATCAGGCCGAACAAGTCGCGCACCGTCGTCGGGCCGACCAGCGGCAGGAACAGGTAGGGCCCCGGCCCCACGCCATAATAGCCCAGCACGTTGGCGAGGCCGTTCTGGCGATAGGGCAGGTTGAATGGCTTGCTGCGTGCAACGTCGATCGTGCCGCCAAGGCCGATCGTGGAATTGATGCCGAACCGGGCCACCGTCTCGGCCGCCTTGCCAGGCTTGAACTCCAGCACATAGGCAATCGCGACCACCGGTTCGCGCACGTTGCGGATGAAGTTGCGCAAGGCCATGCGCAGCGGTCGCGGCACGGCCTTCTGATACCCGCTGGCCACCGGCCCGACGAGCTTGTCGTCCACCGTCTGCAGGATTTCGTAGCTTGTCTCGTTCGCCTTTGCGAGCGGGTCCTCGGGCGGCGCCTTGATCGTGCCTGAAACGACGATCTCGCCCGCAAGCGGCGGCAGCGCATCCTTGGCCGGTGCGGGTGCCGCAGCGGCTGCCGGTGCGGCAGGCGGAGCCGGCGTGGCAACCGGCGCAGCAGGGGCGGCAGCCGGCGGCGTAACATCGGAAGGCGGGGTGCTGGCCATCGCGGCGGCAGCAAGCAAGACAAGTGCGCTCAGGGGGAAACGACCTTCATGGGGCGCGCCGACGTTATGTCGGCGGCCCGTTCAACTTTTGTAACAATTGTGTATAACGCCAGTACGCTGTCAGCGCCAGCCTGCCGCGCTCAGAACGGCAGCTTGAAGCCCGGCGGGATGCCCGCAGCCATCTGCACCTTCTGCATTTCCTCGGCCGCGGCGGCATCGGCGCGCTGGCGGCAATCGTTGAAGGCTGCGGCGATCAGGTCTTCGAGTATGCCCTTCTCGGCCTTTTCCATGAGGCTGTCGTCGATGGCGACGCCGATCACGCGGCCCTTGGCCGAAGCCTTGATCCTCACGAGCCCGCCCCCGGCCACGCCTTCGACCTCGATCTGGTCGAGCTTCCCTTGCGCGTCCTCCATCTGCTTCTGGATGGTCTGGGCGGCGGCCTGTGCGGCCTGGATCATCTCTTCCATCGACTTCATGCGCGTTTGCTCCAAGGTTTGCGTTCCGCCGCCGATATAGTGCTCTCGTCGATCATTTCAGCCCCCGGAAACGCGGCAAAGGCCGCGCGCACCAGCGGATCCTCGCGCAAGGCGGCTTCCTCGCGCGCGGCGGCTGCGGCGCGCGTCTCTTCAAGGCTGGGCAGCGCGCTTGCCAGATCATGGCTGCGCTCGACCTGCCAGTGTCCGCCCGTCGCGCCCTCAAGGCCGCGCCGCATGTCTGCTGTGGGATCGCCCGGAATGCCCGGGGCCAGCGCATAGACCAGCCGCCCCGGCGCCAGCGATACCACCCGCACCGAAAGCCGCATGGCAGAACCGATCAGCGGCGAAATCTGCTCGACCTGCTCGACCAGCCCCGCCCACTGCGCCAGCACGGCATCCACGCTGGGCGGCGCTGCCGCCACCGGAGCGCCGCCGCCGGCCGGAGCCGCCGCCTGGACAACCGGCGGGTTCGCCGCAAAGGCTTCCAGCTGCTTGATCAGCCCGCCTGGGTCCGGCAGGTCCGCCGCGTGCATGACCCTGAGCAGCGCCATCTGCGCCGCCACCAGCGGATCGGGCGCGCCGCGCACTTCCTCGTAGCCCTTGAGCAGCAATTGCCACAGCCGGTGCAGCGCGCCTGCGCCCAGCCGCTTGGCCCAGCCCTCCAGCGCCTCGCGCTCTTCGGCCGAACGCGCATCCGCCGCATCCGAAATCTGCGCCACGGTCACCTTGTGCACCAGATCGAGCTGCGCGCGCATCATCGCCGTGGGCTCGATGCCGAGCGCAAACTGGCTCGCCACTTCTTCGAGAACGCCGTCGCCCTTGCCGCCGATCACCGCCGCAAACAGGCGGCGCTGCATGGTCTTGTCGGCAAGGCCCAGCATCTCGCGGACCTGCTCGGCGGTAACGGCACCACCACCCGCCATGTCGGCATGGCTGATCGCCTGATCGAGGATCGAGAGCCCGTCGCGCACCGAGCCTTCGGCCGCTGCCGCGATCATCGCCAGCGCCTCGTCCTCGGCCTGCACGCTTTCCGCCTCGCAGACCTTGCCGAAATGCGCGGCAAGCACCGGCGTCTGGATGCGGCGCAAGTCAAACCGCTGGCAGCGCGAAAGCACCGTCACCGGCAGCTTGTCGACTTCCGTGGTCGCGAAGAGGAACTTCACATGCGCGGGCGGCTCCTCCAGCGTCTTCAGCAGCGCATTGAACGCGTTGCGGCTGAGCATGTGGACTTCGTCGATGATGTAGATCTTGTAGCGCGCCGAAACCGCCGCATAGCGCACCGCCTCGATGATCTCGCGCACGTCGTCGACACCGGTATGGCTCGCCGCGTCCATCTCGATCACGTCGATGTGCCGCCCCTCGGCAATCGCCACGCACGGCTCGCACTGGCCGCAGGGATCGATCGTGGGCCCGCCCTGCCCGTCCGGGCCTATGCAGTTGAGCGCCTTGGCGATGAGGCGCGCGGTCGAGGTCTTGCCCACCCCGCGCACGCCGGTCATCAGGAAGGCATGAGCCAGCCGCCCACGCCGGATCGCGTTGCCCAGCGTCTGGACCATCGCGTCCTGCCCGATAAGCTCGGCAAAGGTCTGCGGGCGATATTTGCGCGCCAGTACGCGGTAGGGCTGGCCGGACGGTGCCGGCGCAGGGGCCGCGACCGGCGGCGGCGCCCGCTCCTCTTGCACCACGCTGGCAGGCGACACGGGATCGCCGAACATCGAAGCCTGCCCCGCCGCCTCAAGCTCGGCTGCCGAGGGGGTATCGTCCGCGGGCTCGTCCGCAGCGGGATCGCCAAACATGTCGGTGGAATCGGCCATGGTCCCTGATTAGGCTCTCTCGCGCCGATTGTCGAAGCCCTGCCGCACACCTTGCCGGGGATTGACAGGCAAGCCGCCTGACCGGACATTCCCGCCCATGAGCACCATCACTCCCGGGCGGATGACCGCCGCCCATCAGGATCCGCTTGTCGTCTTCGTGATCGGCATGCGGATCAACCACTTCCACAAGGTGAGCAAGTGGTGGCCGGTGATCAATGCCATGGGCCCGATGATCGCCGAACTCTCACGCAATCCCGAAAGCGGCTTCCTCGGCACCGAAACCATGCTGCGCAGCCTGCGCACGATCGCGCTGCTGCAGTACTGGCGCGATTTCGACAGCCTTGAAGCCTATGCCCGCGCCCGCGACCAGAAGCACTGGCCGGCATGGACCGCCTTCAACAAAGCCATCGGGAATGACGGCACTGTCGGCATCTTCCACGAAACCTACGTCGTACCCGCCCACGGCAGCGAGACGATCTACGCCAACATGGTGCCCTTCGGCCTCGGCAAAGTCAGCGGCGTGGTGCCCGCGACGGGTTCGCGCAACGAAGCGCGTTCACGGATGCGGGGCATATCGGGGGAAGATTGAAAGGAGCCGGGCGACCCGCCGCACATCGTTGTGGCTGCTTCCTTCCGGACCTGACCAGGTTGGCGACAGCTAACGTCCGCCCGACTCCCGCGGCGCATATGGCGGCGCCCACAGGAAAATGCAATCCCGCGCGAAAGCCGGGAACCCTAGCGGAAGTTGTCGGCGTAGCTCTGCAGCTTGAGCCGCCGAGGCGGCACCGGGCTGACATGCGCGGCAATGCCGTACTTGTCGGCATAGGCCCTGGCTTCGTCGGCGCTGGCGAAGGTCAGGACGACCTGCACTTGCGTATCGCCCGAGCCGGCCCAACCCATCAGCGGATCGGGCCGCCGTGCCTCGGCCGGCGCAAATTCGAGAACCCACTGGTGGTCACGCGCTTTGCCCGATTGCATGGCATTCTTCGGGCGCTGGTAAATGCGAGCAGTCATGCCCCCCCTTGCCCACGAATCGGCTTTGAAATCAAGTGCGGGTTGGTTCGGAATGCGGTGTTTGCGGCTCGTGAT
>NZ_KQ954244.1:1675116-1718460 GCF_001519075.1 Novosphingobium fuchskuhlense | reverse complement strand
CCCCGCCTGAAATGCGTTCTTCGTGCGCAGGCTCGCCTCCTCCTCCCACGGCGTCTCGGGCCAGCGGTGCCGGGGATAGCGGCCCTTCATGTCCTTCACCACATCGCGCCACGAACCGCGCCAGAAACCTGGCAGATCGGCTGTCGTCTGGATCGGCTTCTGCCCCGGCGAAGTGAGCGAAAGCAGCAGCGGCCGGGGCGGATCGCCCACCATCGGATGCCGGTCCAATCCGAACAGCGCCTGGACGCGCAGTTCCACCGCTGGCCCGCCCTCATGCGCATAGTCAATCGCGTGGCTCGTCCCGGCGGGCGAGGTGAACTCGGCCGGCGCCAACCGGTCGAGCGTGCTCCGCGCGTTCCAGTCGAGCCGCCCCAGCAGCGCCTCGTGCAGCTTGCCAGCCCCGATCCCGAAATCGCGCCGCCCCGCCAGCAGCGGCCCCAGCCATTCCTCCGCCTGCGCAAGCAAGGCCTCCTCGGACAGTGCCGACAGCCCGGCGTAGCGCGCCCGCTCGATCAGCGCCAAGGCCTTGTCCCCCAGCGGCAGGAGCCCCAGTCCCTCGGCGCGCAGCCGCTCGATCAGCAACGCCTCCACCGCCTCCCGCGGCGGTGAAGGATCGGGCACCCGCGCCAGCACCACCGCGCCCAGCCGCCGCTCCAGCCGCGCTTCGACGCGCCCCTCGGCGGTGTTCCAGTTCAGCGCAAGGCGCGCCTCGATCCGGTGCGCGAGATGGCGGGTGACGTCCGCTTCCTCCAGCGCCAGCGCCGCCGTGATCCGCGCGCCCTTGGCCTCGCCCTGCGCATCGCCGATCACCAGCCAGGGCGCGCGTACCAGCGAACTTGCCGGATCGAGCCGGTAGCCGCGCCCGCCCGACGCCAGCCACTCCTCACCGCTGGCCCCACGCGCCCGGGCGATCCGGTCCGGAAACGCCTCGGCCAGCAGCACGCCCAGCGGAACCTCCTGCGCCCGCTCCGCGCCCAGCTCCCGCGCCGCGCGATCCGCCGCCTTGGCCCAGCGCTCCGCCAATTTGCGCGAGGCCTCGGCGCGCCCGCCCCGCTCGCGGCTCCAGCGCTCCAGCCGCGCTGCAAGATCCTCGCCCCGCCCGCCAAGGCCGCGCTCCTGCAGCAGCAAGGCCAGCTGCGCGGCATCCCTTTCCTGCCCTCTCGCGGCGGCGAACAGCAGCATATGCGCCAGCGCCGGCTCCATCGGCAGCGCGGCCATCGCCTGCCCGTGCGTGGTGATCCGGCCTTGCGCATCCAGCGCGCCTAGCGCCGTCAAGGCACCGCGCGCTGCGGCCATGGCAGGCGCCGGCGGCGGATCGATCCACGCCATGTCTGCCGGATCGCCCGCGCCCCACTGTGCCAGGGTCAGCGCCAGCTGGGTCAGATCACTGGTCAGGATTTCCGGCGGATCGAACGCCTCGCGCCCCGCATGGGCCGCTTCTTCCCACAAGCGGTAGGCCACGCCCGGCCCCTGCCGCGCCGCGCGGCCCGCGCGCTGCGCGGCAGAGGCCTGGCTCGCGCGCACTGTCACCAGCCGCGAAACACCCGCCGCCTTGTCGAACTCCGACCTCCGCGAAAGCCCTGCATCGACCACGATCCGTACGCCGTCGAGGGTCAGCGAGGTTTCGGCAATGCTCGTCGCCAGCACCACGCGCCGCCGCCCTTGCCGGTCGCGCCGGATCGCCGCGCGCTGCCCCGCCGGTTCCACCTGCCCGTGCAGCGGCAGGACCAGCGCGTTCGGCAGCCGCTCCGCCAGCAAGTCCGCACAGCGCTCGATCTGCGCGACACCGGGCAGGAAGGCGAGGATGTCGCCCTCCTCTTCGCCCCAGGCCTGCACCACCGCGCTCGCCGCCGCCTGCTCCGGCTTCAAATCGGGGCGCGAACCCAGCCAGCGGATCGCCAAGGGGTGCGCCTTCCCCTCGCTCTCCACCACCGGGCAATCGCCCATGAGCCGCGCAAACCGCGCGCCGTCGAGCGTGGCAGACATCACCACCAGCCGCAGGTCATCGCGCAGCACGCCCTGCGCCTCGATGGCCAGCGCCAGCGCCAGATCGCTCCCCAGGGAGCGCTCGTGCGCCTCGTCGAACAGCACCGCCGAAATGCCGCCCAGCTCCGGATCGGCAAGCAGCGCGGAGACGAAGATCGCCTCGGTCATCACCACGATCCGCGTGCGCGGCCCCCGCTTCGCATCAAGCCGGGTGACATAGCCGACCGTCTCGCCCGCAGCCTCGCCCAGCAATTCCGCCATGCGCTCCGCCGCCGCGCGCGCCGCCACGCGCCGGGGCGAAAGCACGATGACTTGCCCGGTGCACCAAGGCTCGGCCAACAGCGCGGGCGCCACCGCCGTCGTCTTGCCCGCCCCCGGCGGCGCGATCAGCACGGCCGAAGGCCCGGTGCGCAAGGCACCCAGCAGATCGGGCAGCACGGCATGGATCGGAAGCTCGCTCACACCTTTTGCCCTAAGCACCCTCTTCGCCCCCTGCAATCCATGCTAGGGCGGCGCCCATGAGAACAGGGGCATGAGGACCAGCATCGAAATTCTCGTCGCGCTCCTCACGAGCATTCTCGCCGGCGGCACGGTGATCGCGGTCCTGATCGCCGCCGCCGCGCTGCTGGCCGCCAGCGCGCTGTGGTGGCTCATCGGCAAGCGCCCCGGCTAGCGCCTTCGCACTTTCGCTAGCACGCCTGCGCCTTGACCGGCCCGCATGGCCGCGCCACCTTGCGCTCCAAACCTTCCGGGAGATTTCACCTCATGCAGCACCGCCGCCTCGGCACCTCCGCCATCGTCGTTTCCGATATCTGCATGGGCACGATGACCTTCGGCAGCCAGGCCGACGAAGCCACCTCCCTGCGCATCCTCGACATGAGCTACGATGCCGGCATCAACTTCTTCGATACGGCGGAAGGCTATCCCGTCCCGCCCGATGTGAAGTGGGTCGGCCGCACCGAGGAAATCGTCGGCAAGTGGCTGAAAACCAAGCCGCGCGATGCGATCATCCTCGCCACCAAGGTCTCCGGCCCCAGCCACGTCTGGTTCAAGAGCCCGAAGCGCAATGGCATGACCGCGCTCGATCGGCACAATATCATCAAGGCGGTCGAGGAAAGCCTCCAGAAGCTCGGCACCGATTACATCGACCTCTACCAGACCCACTGGCCCGATCACGACACGCCCTATGAAGAAACGATGGAGACGCTCGACGAGCTCGTCCGCGCGGGCAAGGTGCGCATCCTCGGCTGCTCCAACGAGACCTCGTGGGGCCTGATGAAGTCGATCGAGGCCGCGAAAACCGTCGGCGCCGCGCGATACCAGACGATCCAGAACAACTTCAGCCTCAACAACCGCCGCTTCGAGGATGAGCTGGCGCAGGTCTGCCGCAAGGAAGGCGTGAGCCTCATTCCCTACTCGCCCATCGGCGGTGGCGTGCTCGCCTGCAAATACAGCGGCGGCGCCCGGCCCGATGGCGCGCGCTTCTCGAAGTACCTTGAAATGGGCGGCCGCCAGGCCAGCATGGCGCGCCGCTTCGTCAACGACAAGTCCATCGAATCCGCCGAACGCTTCGCCGCCATCGCCCGCGAACACGGCCTCGATCCCGTCACCTTCGCGGTCGCCTGGTCGAAGCAGCACGATTTCGTCGCCTCGACCATCGTCGGCGTGACCACCGAGGAACAATGCGCGCCGATCTTCGCGGCGGCGGACGTGGTGCTGTCTGACGAAGCTATGAAGGCGGTCAACGCGGTGAGCCGCGAGATCATGTACCCGATGGGGTGAGAACCGGGACGCGAGAAACATGGACAATACGCCTCCCGAAGGAGTCCCTACGCCGAAGTGGCTGAAACGTCTGCATTGGGTCGGCTATGCAACAACAGCGATTGTCATTGCTGAAGTCGCTCTCTTCGCAGGCATGATTATCGAGGAGAAAGATTCTGCACGGCGGCAGGATTGTGCTGTTATCTCAGACGATAAGGCCATCGCCATGGCACGCGAGCAAAAACGCGAGATGCTCAGTCGGTCGCGGAGATTCGAGCAGGAGGACTTCGCCTCCGACACGGTCGAAAGCGTTGAGCGTGGTAAACCAGATGGTGCTCGTGTGGTGTTCAGAGGCAACAGCCACCGCACACTTGAAGCTCTGATCGATAGCGACTGCTACATCGGCTGGACCGGAACGGGATAAGTCCCTAGCCACTCAATAACGCCGCGCCACCGCAAATTCCGCCGCTTCGGTCAAGGCTGCCTTGGCCGCGCTCGCCGGGAAGGCGGCGATGGCGTCGATCGCGCGCTGGGCGTAATGGCGCGCGCGTTCGCGGGTGGCGTTCACGGCCTCGTGCTTGCGGATGAGGGAAATGGCGTGCGCGAGGTCGGCGTCGCTGTTGCGATCACCCGCAATCGCTTCCTGCCAGAACGTGCGCTCCTCGGCCGAGCCGCGCGCATAGGCGAGGATCACCGGCAGGGTCATCTTGCCCTCGCGGAAGTCGTCGCCCTGATCCTTGCCCATTTCAGAGGCGTCCGAATCATAGTCGATGGCGTCATCCGCCAGCTGGAAGGCGATGCCGAGGTTGCGGCCATACGAATCGAGCGCGAGTTCATCCGCCTCGCTGCGCTCCGCCACCACGGCGGCGATCCGGCAGGCGGCGGCAAACAGCGCCGCGGTCTTGGCGTTGATGATCGCGAGGTAGCGTTCCTCGCTCGTATCGACCTGCCGCTGCGCGACCAGCTGGTCGACCTCGCCCTCCGCGATCACGGCCGAGGCGTTCGAGAGGATCTTCAGCACCTTGAGGCTGCCGTCCTCGACCATCAGCTCGAAGCTGCGGCTGAACAGGAAATCGCCCACCAGCACCGTCGCCGGGTTGCCGTAGATGATGTTGGCGGCCTTCTTGCCGCGCCGCATGTCGGAGCCGTCGACCACGTCGTCGTGCAGCAGAGTCGCGGTGTGGATGAACTCCACCGTTGCCGCCAGCTTGTAGTGCCGGCTGCCGCCATAGCCCAGCAGCGAGGCGCTCGCGAGGGTCAGCATCGGGCGCATGCGCTTGCCGCCGCCCGCAATGAGGTGACCCGCCAGCGCCGGGATCAGCGGGATACGCGATTGCATCCGGCCGAGGATCACTTCGTTGACACTGTTCATGCCATCGGCCACGAGCGCCATGAGCGGCTGCAGCGACGGCTCGGCGCGGCGGGGGATCGGGTGGATGGTAGCTGTCATCGCCCGTCCGCTTGGCGTGCCTGCCCGCGCTTGGCAAGATGCAAGTTGTGTCATGGGGTTCCGCACGCGCCTTCGCGCGGGGTGAATGGACGGAGATGTGGGATGAGCGAGGATCCGGTGCTGGCAGGCTATCGCCAATCCATCGACAATATCGACGCGGCGATGATCCACATCCTCGCCGAACGATTCCGCATCACGCAGGCCGTCGGCGCCTACAAGGCGGCGCACCAGTTGCCCGCCAGTGATCCCGGCCGCGAGGAGCGCCAGATCGCCCGCCTGCGCGCGCTTGCCGTCGATGCCAAGCTCGATCCCGAGTTCAGCGAGAAGTTCCTGCGCTTCATCATCCAGGAAGTGATCCGCCACCACGAACAGGCGGCGGAAGCGCGGGCCTGATCGTGGAGCTTGGCGCGCAGGGCTACCTCAGGAACGCCTGGTACGTCGCCGACTGGGCCGATGCGATCACGTCGGCGCTGACCCCGCTCGAGATCCTGGGGACGCGTGTGGTCCTTACCCGCGCCGAGGACGGCAGCGCGATCGCGCTCGAGGATGCCTGTCCGCACCGCAAGCTGCCGCTCTCGCTGGGCCGGCGCGATGGCGATACGATCGTCTGCGGGTATCACGGTCTCACCTTCGACAGGACCGGCACCTGCATTGCCGCGCCGACGCAGGCCGCGCCGCCGCAGACCTGCGTGCGGGCCTATCCGCTCGCCGAGCGCTACGGCCTCGTTTGGATCTGGCTGGGCGACCCCGCCGCGGCAGACCCCGCGCTGATCCTCGACATCCCGCAATGGGGCTCGCCCGATTGGGGCTACAATCGCGGCCCCGTCATGCACGTCGCCTGCCACTACCTCCATGTGGTCGACAATCTGCTCGATCCCACGCACGTCACCTGGGTCCACCCCGGCTCGTTCGGCGATGCCTCGTGCGCGGCCGTACCGATCGAGACAGTCTCGGCGCCGGACGGCGTCACCGCCGCGCGCTGGCTGCTCGATACCGAGCCCGCGCCGTTCTATGCCAAGTTCCTGAAATTCGCCGGGCGAGCGGACCGGCACCAGCATTACGAGGTGCGCTATCCTTCACATGCGGTGATCAAGGCGGTGTTCGTGCCGACCGGCACCGGCGGCCACGGAAGGCCGCTCCACCCCGCTGCTTTCTGCATGGACAGCTTCAATTTCCTCACGCCCGTCAACGCACGGGAAACGCGCTATTTCTGGTTCCAGCTCAGAGACTTCGCGCCCGATGACGCGGCGGTTTCGGCCGCGTTCACCGCCGATGTGCAGCATGCCTTCGAAGAGGACCGCGTGATCCTCAACGCGGTGCAGATCGGCCTCGACACCAGCCCCACGCCGACAGTCGACCTCAAGAACGACCTCGCCTCGTTCCGCTTCCGCGCGGCGCTCGCCCGGATGATCGCGGCGGAAGGCTGAGGCGCAGTCCCGCCCGCCTGCACCCGCGCAC
Organism: Novosphingobium fuchskuhlense; assembly: GCF_001519075.1. GTDB lineage: Bacteria > Pseudomonadota > Alphaproteobacteria > Sphingomonadales > Sphingomonadaceae > Novosphingobium > Novosphingobium fuchskuhlense. The sequence goes on along the minus strand of NZ_KQ954244.1, from coordinate 1,711,805 downwards.
GCAGCAACGGGGGGCCGGCCGGGGCGGCGCGCTCAGGCCGTGATCAGAAAATCGCTGAACGCCAGCGCCGGTGTGCCGGTCAGCACCGCCACCTGCACCGCCGCAGCCGATCCGGTGCCATCGGCATCATACCACAGCACCCCGGTCGTGGTGTTGTAGATGAACCGGTCGGTCACATCGTGCGCGGCGTTCACCCCCGCTCCGGACCAGAACGCATCCGCGCCCATCGCCCCTGCCGCAGCAAACCCGGTGTAGATCGCGCGGCTAAACGAGAGCACGTCGCTGCCCGAGGCGAAATCCTGCACGGTATCGAGATTGCTCGCGCTGTTCGGCGCGGTGTCGAACACGAAGGTATCCGCGCCCGCGCCGCCGTTCAGGATGTCCTTGCCCGCACCGCCGACGAGGCGGTCGCTGCCAGCGCCGCCCTGCAGGGTATCGTTGCCCAGCCCGCCGATGAGGGTGTCGTCCCCGTCGAGCCCGGAAAGCGTGTTGCTGGCGCTGTTGCCGGTGATCACGTTGGCCAGCGCGTTGCCGATGCCGGTGTGGACGGCCGAATTGGTGAACGTGAGGTTCTCGACGTTCGCACCCAGCGTGTAGGATGCCAGCGTTGTCTGGACGGTATCGATGCCCTCGCCCGCGGCTTCGGTCACCACGTCGCCCGCCGCATCGACAACGTAGATGTCGTCACCCAGCCCGCCGATCAGGGTATCGTTGCCCGCCCCGCCGTTCAGCGTGTCGTTGCCGGCAAGGCCGGTGAGCACGTTGACCGCAGCGTTGCCGGTCAGCACATTGGCATCGCCGTTGCCGGTGCCGTTGATGGCCGCCGTGCCCGAAAGCGTGAGGTTCTCGAGATTGGCCCCCAGCGTCCAGGTGAGCGACGCGGTGACAAGATCGGTGCCCTGCGCCGCCTGCTCGGTCACCACGTCGCCGGCCACGTCGACCACGTAGCTGTCGTTGCCCGCGCCGCCGATCAGGGTATCCGCTCCCGCCCCGCCGTTCAGCGTATCGTTGCCCGCATTGCCGATGATCGTGTTGGCCAGCGCATTGCCGGTGCCGGTGTGGGCCGACGCGTTGGTGAAGGTCAGGTTTTCGACATTGGCCGTCAGCGCGTAGGTCGCCAGCGTCGTCTGCACCAGATCGGTGCCCTCGCCCGCCAGTTCGGTCACCACATCGCCGCTGTTGTCCACGACATAGGTGTCGTTGCCCTGCCCGCCGATCAGCGTATCGGCCCCGGTGCCGCCGACGAGCGTATCGTTGCCGCCAAGCCCGGTCAGCGTGTTTCCGCCGGAATTGCCGGTGATCACGTTGGCATCGGCATTGCCGGTGCCGCTGATCGCGCCGCTGCCCGAAAGCGTGAGGTTCTCGACATTGGCCGAAAGCGTATAGCTGACCGAGGCAGTGACGAGGTCGGTGCCCTGCCCGGCCAGTTCGTTCACCGCATCGCCCGCGTTGTCGATCACATAGCTGTCGTTGCCGATGCCCCCCAGCAGCGTGTCGGCCCCTGCACCGCCATCCAGCGTGTCGTTGCCGGCATTGCCGGTGATCACGTTGGCGAGTGCATTGCCCACGCCCGTGTGGTTCGAGCCGTTGGTGAAGATCAGGTTTTCGACATTGGCCGCCAGCGTGTAGCTTGAAAGCGCCGTCTGGACCGTGTCCGTGCCCTGGCCCGCCGCTTCGGTCACCACGTCGCCGATGTTGTCGACGACATAGGTGTCATCGCCCAACCCGCCGATCAGGATGTCGGTACCGGCACCGCCGTTCAGCGTGTCGTTGCCGCCAAGCCCGGTCAGCGTGTTCGCGGCCGCGTTGCCGGTGATCACATTGGCATCACCATTGCCGGTGCCATTGATCGCGGCGCTGCCTGAAAGCGTCAGGTTCTCGACATTCGCGCCCAGCGTCCAGGTGATCGCGGACGTCACCAGATCGGTGCCCTCGCCGGCGAGTTCGGTCACCACATCGCCCGTGCTGTCGACGACGTAGCTGTCGTCGCCCAGCCCGCCGACCATCGTGTCGTTGCCCGCACCGCCGTTCAGCGTGTCGTTGCCGCCAAGGCCGGTCAGCACGTTGGCCGCAGCGTTGCCGGTGATCACGTTGGCGCTGCCGTTGCCGGTGCCGTTGATGGCCGTGCTGCCGGAAAGCGTCAGGTTCTCGAGGTTGGCACCCAGCGTCCACGTGATCGAGGCCGTCACGAGATCGGTGCCCTCGCCCGCCGCTTCGGTCGTCACGTCGCCGGCATTGTCGACCACGTAGCTGTCATCGCCCAACCCGCCGGCCATGGTGTCCGCACCCGCACCGCCGTTCAGCGTGTCGTTGCCGCCAAGGCCGGCCAGCACGTTGGCCGCCGCGTTGCCGGTGATCACGTTGGCATCGGCGTTGCCGATGCCATTGATCGCGGCGCTGCCAGAAAGCGTCAGATTCTCGACATTCGCGCCCAGTGTCCAGGTGATCGAGGCGGACACGGTGTCCGTCCCCTCGCCCCCGTTCTCCACCACCACATCGCCCGCGTTGTCGACCGTGTAGGTGTCGTTCCCCGCGCCGCCGACCATGCGGTCCGCACCGGCGCCGCCATTCAGGTTGTCCGCCCCGCCGCCGCCGGTCAGCACGTTGTTCAGCGCGTTGCCGGTGCCCGTATGCGCAGCATTGTCGGTGAAGGTGAGATTCTCGACGTTGGCACCCAGCGTATAGCTCGCGAGCGTGGTCTGCACCGTATCGGTGCCTTGCCCCGCCTGTTCGGTCACCACGTCGCCGGCATTGTCGACCACATAGATGTCGTCACCGAGGCCGCCCGCCATCGTGTCGGCACCCGCCCCGCCGTCGAGCAGATCGTTGCCGCCAAGGCCGGTCAGCGTATCGTTCCCGCCAAGGCCGATGATGTGGTCGTCGCGGCCCGTGCCGGTCAGCGTGTCGACACCTTCGGTGCCGGTCATCACGTTGTAGCTGCTGACGGTGTAGACCTGCGCCTTGATGCTCGTGCCATCGGCATCGCCGCCAAGCCCGCTGCCATCGCCCCACGCGATGACGAAGCCGCCGCCGATGCCGCTGATCACCGGGTGTTCCTGATAGCCGGCGGTGACCGTGTTGATCAGCATTTCGGTGCCGACCTTGCTGCCGCTGACGTCGAAGATCTGCGCCTTGATGTCGCTGTCGGTCGGGCTGACGAAATGCTGCCAGGTCACCACGAACCCGCCATCGGGCAAGCTGGTGATCGAGGGGAAATCGCGTTCGCCGGCAGCCGTGTCGCTCACCAGCAACGAAGTGCCCACTTTCGCGCCGGCCGCGCTGAATATCGCGGCGCGGATCAGCGTATCGGGCTCGCCTGGCGCCGGGCTGGAATCCTGCCACGCCACCGCGAAGCCGCCGCCCGCGAGGCCCGTCACCACCGGCAGGGCCTGATCGCTCTGCGCCTCGGCATCGACCAGGATCTCGCCGCCCACCTTGGCGCCCGCCGCGCTGAACAGCTGCGCTTTCATCGCGGTGCTGTTGGCGTTGCCATCCATCCACGTCACCACGAAGCCGCCGCCGACAAGGCTCGTCACGCTCGGCTGCGTCTGGTCGCCCGTGGTCTGGGTGTTGACCCGCACCGCGCTGCCCTGCGCCGCACCCGCCGCGTTGTAGACCTGCGCCAGCACACCCGCGCCGCTCGCATCGCCAGCGGTGCCGGCATAGTCCTGCCAGGTCACCACGAAGCCGCCCCCGGCAAGGCCCGTGATCGTAGGATTGTGATTGCCGGGCAGATTGTTGCCGCCCTGCTGCGTCCAGGTCTGCGAGTTGACGAGGAACGCAGGCGCCGCCACCGCGCCCGCCGCATCATAGACCTGCGCCTTGATCTTGTAGTCGGACTGCACGCCTGCTTCGGTCCAGGTCACCACGAAGCCGCCGCTGGCAAGGCTCGCCACGGTCGGGAACGACTGGTCGGTGCCCGCACCTGCCGCGACCGCGAATTCGCCGCCCACCTTGGCGCCCGCCGCGCTGTAGAGCTGCGCCTTGGCCACGCCCAGCCCGCTGGCCGCTGAATAATCCACCCAGGTCGCGACGAAGCCGCCGCTTGCAAGCCCGGTGATCGAGGGCTGGTCCTGAAAGCCGGTCACCTGGCTGTTGACCAGGAATTCGCTGCCGGCCTTGACGATTTCTACCATTCCGGGTCCCCGCACGTACCGTGCAGCACTGCCCCGCGCAGCAGACAGGCGCACGGCAGCACGGCAGGTCACAATCCATCCGTTACGTGGCGAAGTAACCCAAGAACGTTAAATTTCTCTCCCGCCTCCGGCGCTGCCGAAGGACAGACAACCACGCCGTTCTGCCCGGCCGCACAGGCCTTTTCAGCTGCGCGGCAGGTGACGACGGAGCCCGCAAAGTGCCTTACGCGATGATCAGGATATCCACGTAGGCCAGCTTGGGATGGCTGCCATCGCCCAGCGTCGCGATCAGCTGTGCCGCCGCTTCGCCGGTGCCGTCCGCGTCATACCACAAGGCGCCGGTGGTGGTGTTGTAGACGATGCGGTCGCTGGCATCATGGGCGCTGTCCGCGCCAGCCGCCGCGTAGAAAGCGTCCGCTGCCAGCACGCCCTTTGCGGCAAAGCCGGTGTAGACCGCCTTGGAAAGCAGGATCTTGTCGCCCTCGGTACGGGTGAAATCCGTGATCATGTCGCCGTCGGGCGCGGTGGTGAAGGTGAAGAAATCGCGCCCCGCGCCGCCGCTCAGCGTATCGGTGCCTGTTCCGCCGTCGAGCCGGTCTGCCCCGCCGCCGCCGCGCAGGATGTCGTTGCCCGCCTCGCCGTAGAGTTTGTCGTTCGCGGCATCGTCCTGCACGCTTTCATCCAGCGTATCGTTGCCCGCACCGCCATAGAGCGTGTCGGCCCCGTTGCCGCCCTGCAGGGTGTCGGCCCCCGCGCCGCCGATCAGCCGGTCGTTGCCCGCTGCGCCGAAGAGGAAGTCATCCCCGATGCCGCCGTTCATCACATCGACATTCGCGCCGCCGAACAGGCTGTCGTCCCCCGCATCGCCAGACAGCACGTTGTTGCCATCGGCACCGTTGAGCGTGTCGTTGCCTTCTCCGCCGTAGATGCGGTCCGCGTCAGCCCCACCGGTAAGGTGATCGTTGCCGACCCCGCCCGAGATCAGGTTCCTGCCTTCGCCGTCCTGAATATCGTCGTTGCCAGCATCGCCGTAGAGCCGGTCATCGCCCCCACCGCCGATGATGATATCGTCACCGTTGCCCCCACGGATCAGATCGTTCCCCCCGCCGGGACCGCCATAGCCCTCGCTCAGATAGTCATCACCATCGTTGCCATAGACCGTGTCGTTGCCATAGCCGCCGTTGATGAAATCGGCCGATGCTCCGCCCGAGATCGTGTCGTTCCCGGCCTGGCCATAGATCGACGGCCCGTCAAAGGGAGAGCCCGTCGCCGGATTGATCGGCGCGACATAGTTGCCCACGATGATCGTGTCGTCGCCGCTGCCGCCGGAAATGCCGCTCAGATGCTCGAAGCCGCGCACGATGCCGGTATCAACCTTGCCCGTGCCGCCGCTCCACAACCCGCGCAAGTCAATGGTGCGGTTATAGATGTATTCCTGTTGGGTGGCAAAGTTTACCCGCGCCTCGAAGCTGATCGCGAGAGTATCGAGCCCCGCTCCGCCATCGGCGCGGTGGGCTACCGAAGCACCGCCAAGGATGAACTGGATCGTGTCATTCCCGGCATCGCCGAACACGTTGTCCGCCAGCAGATCATAGTTCGCATAGTCCGGCCCCGGGCCGCTTTCGTTGTAGATCTGGATATAGTCGTCACCATTGTTGCCATGAACAAGGTTCGCGCCTTGGAGTCCTGCCAGCGAGTCGTTGCCGTCGCCACCGTTCAGCGTATCGCCCTGAAAGCCGCCATTGATGGTGTCATTGCCGCCGAGGCCATTGACCACATAGGGTCCCGGATCATCCGATGGGTAGCGGAACGGATCGATCCCGAGAGTGTCGTCGCCTTCGGTCAGGTTGTACGTGCCCATGATCGCAGTCCTTTGCGCAGCCTATTTCCTGACAAGGAATGCGTGAAACGGTCTGCTGATCGGCCAGCCTGGGTAGACAAAAACAGTCCGATCCGGACTAGCGGCAGTACTTCTCCTGCGATTTCAGGATATTGCCAAGCTGATTGCTGCGGTCCTGCGCAGTCAGGCGCCCCCCCCGGTCCATCGCCTCGAACACCCGCCGCGCCTCGGCGTAGCTCGCGCAGGCCTCGCGCACCCGGCCGGCCTTGACCTGCAGATCGGCAAGCGGCTTCACTTCCACCGCATAATCGCGCATCCGTCGCGCTTCCTCCGGATGCGCCTGCCACAGTGCCTTGCGTTCTGCCGCCGTCGCCGCCAGCAGCGCCAGACCCTCGCCCACCTGACCGGCCTGCACCAAGATGCCCCCGCGCGCGTTTTCGCTGATATGGAGGTGCCGGCGCGCATCGTCATCGGCCGGATCGAACGCGACGACGCGCTTCAATTCCGCGCACGATTGTTCGATCTGGTGCAGCCCCTGCGGCACGTCTCCGCTGTCTGCCAGCGCGGAAGCCAGCGCCCAGCGCGCGTGGCCCAGCCGACGCAGCGCGTGGATGCTCCGCGGATAGCGCCGCACCGCATCTTCGAGCACGGTCACCGCTTGCCGATAGGCAGGCACCGCCCCCTTGTTGTCACCGCCATACCAGATCACGTCCCCGCGCGCCTCGGCCGCCCGCGAACGCAGGATCAGCGCGGGGAGGGCCGTATCTTCCGCCAGAGCGGCCTCTGCCTGATTGGCATCGGCAATCGCGAAACGGTAGCGCTGGTCCCACTGGTCGATGATCGCCTTGAGCACATATTGCCCTGCCCGTTGCAGATCGGTCTCGGCAGCACCGGGTCCGGTCGCCTTGTAAGAGGCCGCAAGGTCCCGCTTCGCACGCGGAGTATCTTCCTCGACCAGCTCTGCCAGCCATGCACTGTCCAGCTGCGCCTGCGCAACCAGACGGCGCGGCGCACCAGCCCCTTCGAGCAACCGCAGCGCCGTATCGATATTGGCCCGAGCCTTGTCCGGTTGACCAAGATTGGGCCCCAGCGGGCTCCCCTGCACCTGCGCCAGCCGCAGCAGGCCCTCGGCCGCCTCGACCCGCACCGCCCGCCCTGCCCACTTGCTGCCGGCCAGCCGGTCGAGCGTGCGCTGCGCGGTTTCGGCCACCTCGCGCCGCAATTCCAGCGAGCCCGGTTGCCGCTCGAGTTGGTCATAGAGCGTGTAGAGCAGATAGCGTGCGGTCCCGCGCGCGTCCTCGAAGCGGGCACCTGCCTCGATCTTCTCCCGCTCGGCCACCAGCAGGCCTGCCCCGGCCGCGCCGGCAAGCGCCACCAGCGCCGCTGCCCCCGCCAGCGCCTTCCACCGTCGCCGCACGAACAGGCGCGCTCGATAGCTCAGGTCCGGCGGTCTGGCCACGAGCGGGAAATGCCCCTCGCGGCGCTCCAGATCGGCGAGCAGTTCGGGCACCCCGGCATAGCGCGCCGCCTCCTCAGGTGCGCAGGCCCGGGCCCTGATCGCGCCCAGTTCCGCATCACCGTCGTCCCCTGCGATCCTTTCCAGCAGCCGCCCCAGTGCGAAGACATCGTCCGCCACCGATGGCAGTGCGCCCGCCAGCCGTGCGGGGCTCGCAAAGGCACTTGTCACCGCACCCGAAAGCAGCAGGGCATCCGCCTCGTCGCCAAGAAGCCGCGCGATGCCGAAATCGAGCAACCGCACCCGCCCATCCGTGTCGACGAGGATGTTGGACGGTTTGAGATCGCCATGCGCCACCAGCCGCGTATGCGCGTAGTGCACAGCCCGGGCCGCTTCGCCAAACCGGCGCAGGCGCTCTGCCAGGGGCAGCCCCTTGCCCGCCTCGTCGATGGAAAGACCATCGACATATTCCATCACCAGGCAGGGCCGCCCGTCGGCGGTCATGCCGCCGTCGATCAGGCGCGCAATGCCGGGATGCTCCAGCCGCGCGAGGATCCGCCGCTCGGCGGCAAAGGCCTCGCCCGCGCGCACCTGCAGGCGCGGCTGGATCAGCTTGATCGCCACACGCTGTTCAAACAGCCCGTCGTCGCGCTGCGCTTCCCAGACCTCGCCCATCCCGCCCACGCCGATCCGCCGGGTGATCGCGAAGGGGCCGAACCGTTCGGGCGGCGGCAGCGGGTCTTCCTCCAAGCCCGCGGGCAGTTCGGTCGGCATCGAACCCTTCGCCGCTGCCGCGCGCTCCAGCGCGGCGATCCGCGCCAGCACCGCCGGGCTTTCGTTCTTCAGCAGCCTGGCGCGAAAACGTGCATGGCCGGGCCATGCCAGCAGGCGCTCCATCAGTGCCAGCACGCGCCGCTCGATGTCCTGATCGGAGCCTGCTTCCCCGCTCACGCCGGTTCGGGCCGATCGAGCCGCTCCAGCAGCCACAGCCGCGCCGCATTCCAGCGCCGCAGCACGGTACGGTGCGATAGCCCGGTTGCCGCCACCGTTTCGGCCACGGTAAGCCCCAGCATAAAGCGCAGCTCCACGATCCGGGCGTAGTCTGCCGAATGGCCGGCCAGCTCCGCCAAAGCGCGATCAAGGTCCTCGATCGGAACCAGCCCCCGCGCCGGATCGTCCGGAAACACGGTCATCATGTCCGCGGCCTGCCGCTTCCTCGCCGCCTGCTTGCGCGCCTCGTCGATCAGCACCTGCCGCATGGTGCGCGCGGCATAGGCAAGCAGATGCCCCTGCCCGCTCAGCTCGCCCAGATTGGAGCGAAGCAGCCGGATCGCCGCCTCGTTGGCCAGTTCGGTCGGCTGGATCACCGCACCGGCGCCATCCCCGACGAGAATCCGCCGGGCCATCCGCCGCATGTCGGCATAGCAGGCGTCGAGCAGTTCCTCGGGGATACCGCTCACGCTCGCCGCCCCGCCATCTGCCTGTATGCTGCCTGCCCGCCCGCGCTCAATCGTCCAGCGGCACGCCGGGGAGCTGCTTGGCGGTGCGGATCGTCAGCGAGGTCTTCACGCTCGCCACATTGGGCGCCGGCGTCAGCTTGCTGGTCAGGAATTCCTGGAAGCTCTGCAAATCGCGGCTGACGATCTTCAGGATGAAGTCGATCTCGCCGTTGAGCATGTGGCACTCGCGCACTTCGGGCAGGGTTCGCATGTGCTCCTCGAACTGCCGCAGCGATTCCTCGGCCTGGCTCTTAAGGCTGACGAGCGCGAACACGGTAATCGCGAAGCCGAGTTTCGAAGGGTCGAGTTCGGCATGATAGCCGCGGATGACCCCGGCCTCCTCCAGCGCGCGCACCCGGCGCAGGCAGGGCGGCGCGGTGAGGCCGACGCGCTGGGCCAGCTCGACGTTTGTCACGCGCCCTTCATCCTGCAGTTCGGCGAGGAGCCGCCGGTCGATCCCGTCGAGTGTTGCCATGGTTCTGTTCTTATCCTGCGTGCGCTCGGATGGACGGTTTCGCCAAGATTGGTTAACGCAGCCCCGCGCCATGCCAGCAGACTGGGCGACATGCAGGGGCCGATCGGGCCGATCTTGGTAACTTTCCACACCTTGTGCGGCTGCGAACGATAATTTTGTTGTTTAATATCGTAATCGTCCCACAATGCAACGCAATCAACAGACCCCTTCCCGCTTCCCTGCATTTTGTTAGTGTCCCGCTAACCAACACCGGGGGCGCAGCTGTGCGTCACCCATTCTCGGAAGACCGCATGATTGTCGACGATCGCCTTGAAACCGTGCTGCGCACCGTCGCGGCCGGACCGAGTGCGGTCGCCACGCAAATGCGCCAGTTGCTGGACCTTCTTGGCCGCACCCCCGCCGAACGCTGGACCACGGCCCATGTCGCCGCACTCGCGCGCCTCGATTCGCTGGTGGCGATGCTGGGCGAGGGCGCGAGTGCATCCCTTATTGCCGCATCAGCCCTGCGTTCACCAATCCTGCTCGAGCATTTTGCCGAGGCTGGTCCCAAAGTGGCACTCGCCGCGATAACCTCCGCGCGCCTGAGCGAGCGCCAGTGGTTGCAGCTCATTCCCGATCTTCCCGTGCAGGCGCGCGGCTTCCTGCGCCACCGCCGGGATCTGGGTCCGGACGTAGAGGCCCTGCTTGCCCGGTTCGGCATCACCGATTTCGCGCTGCCGCTGCCGCCGGGCTTCGAAGAGGTCGCGCCGGCCGCAGGCGAGCTCGTCCCGTTGCCGCAGACCGGCACGCTGCTCCAGCCGGACGAACCGGCCACGCGGCCCGAACCGGTGCCTGCTGGGGATGGAATCAGCGCGATCATCGCCCGGATCGAGGCGTTCCGCCGCGCGCGCGACACGGCACCGGGCACCCCGGGCAACGGGGCCCGCCCCCTCGGCACCGGGCAGACCCGCCTGCCCTTTGCCGACGAGCCGCTGCCAACACCTCCCGCGATCACGGCCATCGATCTCACCATCGATGCCGAAGGCACGGTTGTCGCCGCCGATGGCGCGGTGGCAGCGATGTTCGTCGGGCTGCGGCCCTTTGCCGGCGATCCCGATGCGCCGGTCGCGTGCGATCCTGCAACGCTCGGTGCGGCACGCGCGCGCCTGCCAGTGATCGGCGGGCGTATCGAACTCGAAGGCCCGGGGGTCGCCGCGGGCGTCTGGCGGATCGACGCGGTGCCTGGCTTCGCCGCCGAAACCGGCCACTTCCAGGGCTGGCATGCCCGCCTGCGCCGACCGCCCGCACGCCCCGCCAGCGAAGCCCCCGCCGCAAACGACGATACCGCTGCCCGCAGCACCGACCGCCTGCGCCAGATGCTCCATGAACTGCGCACGCCGATCAATGCGATCCAGGGCTTTGCCGAGCTGATCCAGCAGCAGATGCTTGGCCCCACCCCGCACCAATACCGCAGCCTTGCCGCAGGGATCGCCTCCGATGCCGCACGCATGCTGGCCGGCTTTGAGGATGTCGAGCGGCTGGCGATGCTGGAAACCGCCGCCGCAGCGCAGCCCGTCCCTGCCGAGACGGCGAGCGACATCACTGCGCTCCTCACCCGGTTGATCAACCAGCTGGAGCCCTTGCTCGCCCCGCGCGAGGCTGTGCTTGCGCATGATCTGCCCGATGGCCCGCTGCCGGTCGCCGTGCCCGGCGAGGAGCTCGAGCGGACGCTTTGGCGCCTGCTGTCGCTTGTCGCCAGCGCGGCCGCGCCGGGCGAGCGGATCGCGTTGTCGCTGCGCGTCGGCACCGGCCCGCTGGGGCTTGGCGTGCGCCTCACCTTGCCGCTACCGGCTGCGCTTGCCGAGCCGGGCGAGACCGCGCCCCTGTCGGCCGACAGTTTTGCCGGTCCGGGGGGCATGCTCGGCAGCGCCTTTGCCCTGCGGCTCTGCGCGGCAGAAGTGCGGGCAGCCGGTGGCCTGTTCCAGCGCGAAGGGGCACGTCTCGACGTCACCTTGCCGCTCTTGACCGCCACGCGGCATCCACCTAGCCAAAGGGGCGTAGCGGCCGGACAGGGCGGCTAAGGGGGACGTTGCACGCGCGTGGCTCAGCCGAATATTCTCGATGTCCCTGGTGCCGGTAGCCACGTGCGTTTTGCCGCCGGTTTCGGCCAGCGGTTCATCGTCACCGTCGATACCGAGGAAGAGTTCGACTGGACGCAGCCGCTCGGCCGCACCGGACATGGCCTCAGCCACGTGCCGCGGCTCGCCCGCTTCCAGCAGTTCTGTGAGGGGCTCGGCGTCAAGCCGATCTACCTCATCGACTATCCGATCGCGACCGATCCTGCCGCGGTAGAGGCGCTGGGCGATGCGGTTGCCGCCGGGCGTGGCGAGATCGGCGTCCAGCTCCACCCCTGGGTCAGCCCGCCGCACGATGAGGACGTCACCGTCTTCAACAGCTATGCCGGCAATCTCCCGCCCGAGCTGGAAGCGGCCAAGTTCAATACCCTGCGCGATACGATCGAGCGCGCCTTCGGCAAGGCTCCGCTGATCTACCGCGCCGGGCGCTATGGCATCGGCCCTGCCAGCGCAGAGATTCTCGCGCGCGCCGGGCTGGCCATCGACACATCCGTCCGCGCGCGGTTTGACTACAGCTCGACCGGCGGCCCCAACTTCCGCGAGCATCCGGTTGTGCCGTGGTGGGTGGACCAGCCCGGCGGCCTGATGGAACTGCCGCTCACCACGGTGTTCTGGGGCATGTTGCGCCAGCAGGGCCCGCTGCTCTATCCCTCGCTCTGGCGGATGCCTAAGCTGCGCGGCCTGCTCGCGCGGATGTCGCTGCTCGAACGCATACCGCTCACCCCTGAAGGCGTGAGTATCGAGGAAGCGATCAAGGGCATCGACATCGCGCTCGATGATGGCCTGCCCGTGCTCGTTTTCTCGTTCCACAGCCCTTCGCTGCGCCCGGGCCTTACCCCCTATGTGCGCGACGAGGACGGTCTCGACCAGCTCTACGACTGGTGGCGCGCGGTCTTTGCCTACCTCGGCAAGCGGGGTGTCCGTCCAGCCGGGGTCGCCGACATCATCGCCGCCGCGCAAATCTGAGGAGCGCTTGCCAAGGCGGCGCGCTGGCACTAACTCCGCGCGCAAGGTGGGCCTGTAGCTCAGCGGTTAGAGCTGGCCGCTCATAACGGCTAGGTCGCGGGTTCGAATCCTGCCGGGCCCACCAACCTCAAGTTCGCTTGAGATATTCTCGCGACCCCCGCATCGCCCGGATTTGGGCCCTAGCCCCTGAGCCCCGTAAGCGCCGCGGCGGCGATGGCCGGGCTCTCCAGGCTTGCCACCGGCCATGCGCAGTAATCCGCCGCGTAGTAGGCGCTCGGGCGGTGGTTGCCCGAAATCCCCACCCCGCCGAACGGCGCCGAGGACGCCGCACCATTGGTCGGGCGGTTCCAGTTAACCACGCCGGCGCGGCTGGCGGCCCAGAAGCGGCGGTAGAGCGCCTCATCCCCGCCGATGAGGCTCGCGGCAAGGCCGAAGCGGGTGGCGTTGGCCGCAGCCATCGCCGCCTCGAAATCGGCCACACGGATCACCTGCAGCACGGGGCCGAAGATTTCCTCGTCGGGCACGGCAAGGCCGGTCACATCGACGATGGCGGGCGACAGCAGCGGTGTGCCCTCGCGCAGGCGCTGAAGCGGGCGGAGCACGTTTCCGCCCATGGCGACCAGCGCCGCCCAAGCCGCTTCGACGCGCGCCGCCGCGTTCATGTCCACAACCGGGCCCATGAACGGCGCGGGCTCGTCGAAGGGTCCGCCCGCAACGATCCGGTCCGCCATGGCGGCAACGGCATGGATCAGCGCATCGCCATCAGGCCCCACAAGCAGCCGCCGCGCACAAGTGCACCGCTGGCCGGCAGACAGAAACGCCGATTGCACCACGAGCGACGCCGCCGCTTCCACGTCGGCCTCGGCAATGTCCCAGGCAATCAGCGGGTTGTTGCCGCCCGTCTCGATCGCAAGGATGCGGTCCGGCCGCGCGGCAAAGGCCTGGTGCAGCGCGAGGCCGGTGTTGGAGGAACCGGTGAACAGCAGCCCGTCCAGCTCCGGATGCGCGGCCAGTGCACGGCCGGTATCGGCGCGGCCCTGCGCCACCACCAGTACGCCCTCGGGCAGCCCGGCTTCCTGCCACAGCCCCGCCATGAACGCGCCCGAAGCCGGGGTCAGTTCGGACGGCTTGAACACCACCGCATTGCCGGCCAGCAGCGCCGGCACGATATGGCCGTTGGGCAGGTGCGCGGGGAAATTGTAGGGGCCCAGCACCGCCAGCACGCCATGCGGCTTGTGGCGCAGCGCTTGCGGAACGCCGGCCGCCTCGCCATGCCGCTCGCCCGCGCGTTCGGCCTGCGCCGTGATCGAGATCGCCACCTTGGCGGCCACCGTGCCGACTTCGGTCCGCGCTTCCCACAGCGGCTTGCCCGTCTCGCGCGCGATCAGCGCGGCAAAGTCCTCGGCATGGGCCTTGACCACCTCGGCATAACGTTCGGCAATCGCGATACGCTCGGCCAGCGGACGCAGCGCCCAGGTTCCTTGGGCTGCCCGTGCGGCGGCCACCGCCGCATCGACGTCAGCATCCTCGCCCTGCCACACAACATCGCCCGTCATGGGATCGGTGGAAGTCCAGCTCGTCATGGTCGCTCCTCTAGCCTCACGGGGGATGGGGGCGGGCGATGTGGCCCGGCCGTCAATTGGCCGCAGCCCGCGCCAAGGTCAATCGCCAGCGGTGCGTGCCGGGCCTGCATGCGGCCGGATGCGCGGCACCCACTTGCCCTCGGCGCCCTTCTCCAGCGGCCGCCCGCAGTGGCGGCAGGGACCGACCTTGAGATGCCCCTCATACTGCACGAGGCGGCGCGCCGGGGAATGCCTTCCGAACAGGCACCGCAGCCGTTTGAAAAAACCCGACATGCCTCGGCAAGCTCCATTCCGGTCCGCCGTCCAGGGCCGGCGGAGCGCGCACGAGCATGACAGACCCTGTCCGGTTTACCAAGCCCCACCCGGCCCGCAGCGTCTTGCGATCGCGATTGCGCCTTGCCGCAGGGCCGCGCAATGCTCTAGGGCAGATCGCGTCGGGGAGTAGCGCAGCCTGGTAGCGCATCTGCTTTGGGAGCAGAGGGTCGCAAGTTCGAATCTTGTCTCCCCGACCAATTTTTTCAGTGCCGCAGGGCGCTTTTCCTGGCCAAATCTGAGCCGGAAAATTGCTCCGGCAATCACATAGCAGCCACGACTCCGTCTTCCGGCCGAGAGGCCTACGACGTCATCACATCGGTTCGGCCAAGTCCGGTGTTCCGGCCATTCCCATGTGCCGGGCAACCTCATCAAGCAGAACGACCACCCTTTCCGGCTGGCCCGGGGCAAGCGGTCCGGCATGTCCATTCTGCTGCGGCGCAAGGGGCGCGCTGCCCGGCATCCAAGGGACATACCGATGAACCGCCGAAACGCGCGGTCGCGAAACCCAGGCGGTGAGCAAGAGTGTCTTTTCGAGGGCTGAGCGGATTTTCGCGTGGCTCCTCCCTGCAGCCATAGGGGCAAGCACTGTGCCAGGGTGGCAGCGCTTGCCCCGAGGCGGTTATGCGATGATCTGGATGTCTCCGTACGCAAGCGCGGGATGGCCTGTCAGATGCGCGACGAGAACAGCTGCCGCCTTCGCGCCCGAACCATCGGCGTCGTAGTAGAGGTCGCCGGTCGTGGTGTTGAAGATCATTCGATCCGAGGCATCATGGGCGGTCTTCGCACCGGCAGCAGCGTAGTACTCATCAGCTGTCAGTGAACCCAGGTGAGAGAAGCCGGCAAAGACAGCCTTGCTCAGCTGGATCCTGTCGCCCTCGGCGCGGCTGAAGTCGGTGATGTTGTCTGCGTTCGCAACACTGGCCGCAGTGTCAAATGCGAAGATATCCTTGCCGGTGCCGCCGGTCAGGGTGTCTTTTCCGTCACCGCCAAAGAGCTTGTCGGTTCCATCATTGCCAAAAATGATGTCGTCGCCAGCATGGCCCTTCAACGCGTTGTTTCCCGATGTGCCTGTGATCGTGTTGTCGCTGGCATTGCCGCTACCATTCAGGTTTCCGCCAATCAGGGTCAGCTTCTCGACCTGCGCCGCCAGCGTCCAGCTGATCGAGGCCTGCACTGTGTCTGTGCCGCCGTCGGCGCTCTCGATCGTCCTGTCATGGGCATTGTCCACCAGATAGACATCGTTGCCGGCCCCGCCCGTCATCTTGTCGGCACCCTCGCCGCCAGTCAGCAGATCAGGCCCCGCACCTCCGGTCAGCGAGTCATTGCCAACACCGCCAATCAGTGTGTCAGCGCCGTCACCCCCATTCAGAGTGTCCTTGCCGTCGCCGCCATACAAGCTGTCGTCACCAGCATTGCCGACCAAAGCATTGTTGCCCGCGTTCCCGTAGATGGTGTTGTCTAGCGTGTTGCCAGTGCCTTTCAGATTGTCGGTTCCGGGCAAAGTCAGGACCTCGACAAAATTGCCGAGCTTGCAGGAAATCGTGGCAAGGACGGCATCGGTACCTCCGGACGCGAGCTCGACGATCCTGTCGGCAGCGTTATCGACCTTGTATGTGTCGTCGCCTGCGCCGCCCGTCATCGTGTCAGCGCCGGTTCCCCCGTCCAGCGTATCGTTGCCGTCGCCCCCGTACAAAGTATCGTTGCCCGCCATGCCCAGCAGCGTATTGCTACCTGCGTTCCCGGTCATGACGTTGCCGAGCTCATTCCCCGTACCATTCAGGTTGCCTGCCAGGAGCAGGATCAGGTTCTCCAGACCAATGCCCAACGCATAGCTGAAGTCGGCCTTGACCGTGTCAACGCCGCCGTCCGCAGCTTCGGTAATTGTGTCACTGGAGCCGGCATGGAGGACATAGGTATCGTCACCCGCGCCGCCATCCAGCGTGTTCGTGCCTGAGCCACCGTCAAGCGTATCATTGCCTGCCAATCCTCTCAGCGTATCGTCGGCGCCGCCGCCCGAAACCACATTGGCACCAATCGAGCCTGTCAGCGTGTCATTGAACGGGCTGCCCGAAACATTCTCGATATTCAGCAGCACGTCGGTTCCCTGCTGCGTGTTCTGCGCGCCGCGAATATCCAGCGAAACCGTGACGCCCGGCGCGATACCCTCGCGCCCAAGATCGGCAAAGCTGGCCGTGTCGATGCCGTCTCCGCCATCCAGGCGGTCATTGCCCAAACCACCCAGAAGGACATCATCGCCTGCGCCACCGATGAGGATGTCGTCGCCCGCTTTGCCCATCACGGTGTCGTTGCCATCACCGCCACGCAAGAGGTCTGTACGGTCCGCGCCGGTCAATGTGTCGTCGCCGCGCAGGCCCTCGAGAACCGTGTAGTTGCTATCGCTGCGCGCTTGCAGCGCGTCATCCAAGGGGGCGCCACCGTGGTCTCCGGTTTGGTGATCGCCAGAAGTCAGACCTTCCAGTTTCGCAATTGTGGCGTCATAATCCGGCCAAGCCTTCAGTTTATCTGCATCGCTTTGAAAGTGCGCAAAAATAACTTTATTCGCAGAATCCTCTGTTTGTAATCTCAGCGAGGTTTTCGCATCAATATCCTTAAGAGGTGGTGAAGAAACAGGATCAGAAGATTTCCAATATTTTAGAAAGTCGGAAAAATTTTTTGTTTTTTAGAATTGCTCAGCAATGGACTCAACCACCCCAATATTCTGCAAAGAAAATTTTAATTTTTGAACATAACTTGGATAATTTGCGCTTACTATAGATAAATTATAATCAAATAGTACAAAATATGTGTTTGATTTGCTATCTATGGTTATATTTATATCACCCAGATACGCATCAACCATATGCGATCTCAGGTCTAGAAGAGCCTGATGGGCGTTATCGAGCTGCTGCTTATAGTCTGCCGAAAATGCTCCGTCGCCAAGCTCCCAGATGACCTGTTCGCGCACGGCAAGGGCGGCAAATAGCACCGGTGCCAACACAACAGGCGATGCTGGGACGCTTGCGATATAGGATATGATCCCATTGAGCGCGCTTTGCGAATCATCCAATGCGAGATTTAGCGCATGGGTATCAACCACACCGGTCGTATTGATTTGAGTCTGATAACTCAGCATATACTGAAGACTATCAGCCATTTGCGTTTTATATGTGGACAGCTGGCCGAGGATGACATCAGCCTTCGTTTGCTCTGAAACGCTCAAAATATCCTTGAAAATATTAAGTATGTCACTTAATTTTCCATTAATTTCCTGCAGTCCATTGTCGCCTTTAAAACCGAGCGCTTGATCGATTCCGAAAAACTCGCCGATGCCCAGCAGTTTCGACGCAACATCTAGCCCCGTCTTTACAGCTTCGAATGCCCCAGCCATCGGCAATCCATTCCGTTCTTGCGTGCGCTATGCGCGCCAAGCCGGGTCCAGTTACAAAGAACGCCTTGGAGCAATCGCAGGCTTGCATGGCAGCAGACACTCCGCAATCTGCCAAAATGCTTAGAAAACAGGCTTTTAGGGCTTTCAGCGTGCTGAAATGGATCAGCTGCCGTCAGCAACAAAAGCGTTATGGCTGCAAGAGCTTGCTTCAACTTGATTCTGCCATGATCGCACGCGGCCATTCCGGCACCGATCCCAAAGTGCCTCGGCGATTTACGCAAAAATCTGCCGCTGACATTCGCGTAAAAATCCGGGTTGGTGGAGGCTGCAGTGCCGCACGTCCAGGATACTGCCGGAGCAAACTCAGAGCCCATCCAACTTGCATGTTGCAACATGATTTTCCGGTTTTGCGATGAGTACGCCTCGGATCGACCCTGCGCAAACTTTTTAAGAAAGCAATTTCAATACTATAACTGATATGGCCCAATTCATGCGTAGTGGTTTTCGCTAGCATTGGGAGATGGAGCCATGAAGCGTTCGAGCATTTCCAGCAAAGAAGCATTCAGCTTTGGGGGGCTTCAGCGGACAAACGGTCCGCGCACTGCCATCACGCTCTTGTTGATGTGCGGAGCGCTGGCACCGGCCTCGGCACGTTCCAATCCAGACCAGGAATACCAACTGCAGCAGATGTCCGCCGAAACGGCTGGGCAACAAAGCGACAAAGGGCAATGTGCAGTCAGCAAGGAATGGTCGCAGGCCCGCTTACAAGATTACTGGCCCGGCGAAGGCCGCGTTCAAAGCATGGGCGGCCTCGGTTACCTAGGACGAACGAGTGCATCGCAAGCCGCAGATATCGCGGAAGCGAAGACACAGGTCGAGCGTGTCGAGCGCATCAGCGGGCTCGAAATGAACTTCGAGCTGATCGTGAATACCTCTATGCCGGCGGCCGCCGAAATCATCAACGGACGACGCGTCATCCTGTTCGACCCGGGCTTCATGGCGCAGGTCGCGGATCATATTTGTCAGGACTGGGGTGCAATGAGCATCCTGGCGCACGAGGTCGGCCATCACCTCGCAGGCCATACCTTGCGCCAATCCACCGAGCCATGGCGCGACGAGCTCGAGGCTGACGAGTTTTCCGGTTTTGTGCTGGCGCGCCTCGGTGCCAGTCTTGCTCAAACCACATCGGCTGCAGCCCGGATTCTGCCTGAGCAGGCCACGCCGACCCATCCAGGTCGCAAGGATCGCGTCGCGGCGATCATGCACGGCTGGCAAAACGCAGAAGCGATGGTCAGTGCCGAAATGACCAATGTACAGCAGACCAACGGCCTCGTGCCGATGCGTCAGGTCCGCTATCAATCCGGAAGAGAGATGGCGGGGCCGCAGGCTCTTGCACTTGTAGCGCGGATTATCCTCTACGGCGATCCCGAAGATTACTATATCACGCAAAGCGGGCGTATCGATGCCTATGACGGGCATCGCCGGCCCGTCGGGAGCAAGGGGGAGCCCAGTGACGCGAACTTCGCGTGGACCCTTCAGACCGATGTTGCACGCTTCGACGTCGACTATGCCGGTCATGTCTCGATCCGGCTGCCATCCGGCACCGAACAGCAAGTCGGCGTTGTGGTGGGTCTCCTTCCCCGCACCGCGAGCGGGGAGTGAGGCCGCCTCCCCGCACATGGGCCTGACTGTCCCGATGCTGTCAGCTAATTTGCGCGGAATGGGAAGGCGAACGGCCGAGTGGTCATGCGCGATCTTGGCACAAGTGGGCGCGCCGGAATGGGCGATCGCCCAGATCCGGCGCGCTTGGGGACCTCTGCTCTAGTAGCAAACCGACGGCCGCTCAGTGCGCTTCGCTGGCTTGCTGACGCAACACATATCCTCCATCCACACTCGCGTTGATTGTGAAGCCGACGCGCAGCTTCTTGCGAATATGGCTGACGACCGCACGCAAAGAAGGGATGCTGGCATGGCCATACTTGCTGCGGATCTCGCGCTGCAAGGAAACGATCGGAGTCGCAATGCCGATACGCTGCGCCAGCAAGCGGAGTACGAGCAGTTCCCGCTCTGACAGCCGCGTCTCCACTAATGGCCCGAGCAGCCCTTGATCGACTTCGGTGGCGCGAGGCGAACGCCGGTGGAGAGCTCCAACCTGCGCCGCTTCGCTGCGGCGCAGATGCGCATCGAGGCGGCACCGCGCTTCGATCATGGGCATGGAGGATTGGAACACATCGTCATAGCCCGATTTCATAAGACGCGCACGATCCGCAGGCGTGCTCTGCGCCATCATCGCAATGCATATCTTCCGGCCGACGAGGTGGGGGTAGTGGCGGAGCAGCTTGATCATCCGCGTCGTGTCATTCCCGCAAACGATAAAATACTTCAGCGGAAGGCTGGCGAAAGGCACGATGTAGCTGTCGAAGATGCGGGCGGACGTGTTGCCGGGGATCAGGCATTCCATCCATTCCACCAGTGATTGGATACGCCGGTCACCAAAATAGGTTACCAGAGCCGGATAGTTGCAGGGTTCGAACTGCTTCTGGAGCAGCCGATCGGTCGTGAGCGGCGCATTGGAATGGTTGGTGCAGGTCACAGGCGACGTCTCCCGTTGATGGGAAAGCTACCCTGCATGTTTCAGGCCAGTCCGAATGTAATGTTGAAATTTCAGTATTATTTCAAATCACGTACATGTACTTATAATGCCCTGCCTCTCAAAATGAGAGTGAAGTCGCAAAATGCCATCCATTGTCGGGGGATCACCACTCTTTGAGTTTTCGGTAGAGGGTGGACGCACTGAGGCCCAGGCTCTGCGCCGCAAGCGGCACGTGGCCGCTGTGGGTGGCAATCGCACGCTCGATCACCAGCCGCTCGATCTCGGCAAATGACATACCGTCCAGCCCAGCAAGAGCTTCCTTCTCAGGGTGAGGGCCTGCTGCCCGCCCCGTATCGTCATTTTGCAAGACCATGCCGCTACCGCTGTCGGGGGCGAACGCGGCAAGTGGCAAATCTGGCCCTTCATTAAGCAAGGTGGCGCGCCAGATGAGGTTTTCCAGTTCGCGCACGTTGCCTGGCCAATCCTCAGCTTCGAGTAAGGCGACATGGGCGGGAGTCAGGGGATGGAACGTCTTACCTGCCTCCCGCGCGAAGCGTCTCAGCAACACACCAGCCAGTTCCGGTATATCGCCCGAGCGCAAGCGCAGTGGCGGCATCTCGATGGGAACGACTGCAATACGATAATAGAGATCTTCGCGTAGCCGTCCTTCCGCGACTTCTGTCGCGGGATTGCGATTGGTCGCGCAGATGACCCGCACATCGACCGTTTCCATACGGTTCGAGCCGATCCGCTTGACCGTGCCGCTCTGGAGAAAGCGAAGTAGCTTGACCTGGAGGTGCAACGGCATCTCACAGATCTCGTCGAGAAACAGCGTACCACCGTGCGCGGCCTGTGCCGCGCCGTCGCGATGATCAACCGCGCCCGTAAACGAGCCCTTCAAATGGCCGAAGAGCTCGGATTCGATCAGGTTTTCCGGAATCGCGCCGCAATTTATGACGACGAATGGCCGTGAGGCGCGGCTGCTTTGCTGATGCAGCGTTTCGGCGCAAATTTCCTTACCCGTCCCCGTCTCACCGGTAATGAGCACGGTCGCGCGACTGTTGGCGACAAGTGAAATCTGCCGATAGATCGCCTGCATCTGCGGAGAACCACCGACAAAGCGCGAGCCAGCAAAAACGATCGGAGAACGCTTGTCGATCGTGAGATTGGCGAAGCCACTCCGGCTTGTTGTGGCGCTGTCGATCGCTGCAATCAGCCGGGTGCGGGCCGCTGGTTTGACCAGATACTCGAAAGCGCCGAGGCGCATCGCCTCAATGGCCCTTGAAGTCGTTTTGTCGGAGGTGGCGATTATGACCGGAAAGAGCGCCAGGATCTCGGGGTGCGCCTTTAGCAGTTCGATCCCCTCGGCATCCGGCAAATGCAGATCGAGCAAGATTGCTACGATGCCGTCTGTTGAGGCGAGGACTTTCTGTGCTTCAGCCGCCGTCTCAACCACGATCGGACTATACCCCCCCTCCTTCAATTTCTCGGAGTATGCGAAAGAAATTTTCGCGAAACGTTCAATGACCAGAACGCGCCTAGGTGCTTCTTCTGTGCCCATTTTAAAAAGTCCGTCGCCAGACGTCCCAACGACAGCTTTTGCCTGCGTCGAGGTTGGCCGATTACGCGACCGCGTTATTATCCGGCTTAAGAGATTTTTCTATCAAAGATTTCGATTAAGGTAAAGCGATACACACTGCTTCAGGCGGCGGAACTGCCCCGCACCGCCGAACCGCATGGGGGCGCCGTCGAGCCAGGCAAGGCAGTCAATCCGTCTGCCTTGTGCCTGGCCAGTGGCCTTGAGGCACGAGCAGTCCCCTACCCGCCCTTCGTGCCTGCGAGGGGGCAAAAGCAGCCCGTCTGGCGATGTCCGGCCGTCCGGGCATGGCGGCTGCGGCCCGCTTGACTTGGCCCCTCCGCTGCCCGATGAATCCGATAATTATCGGATCAGAGGGAGCATAGCATGGCGGCGCTGCAGGAACCAGTCGGCTCCGCGCCTGCAATGCTGCCACCCTCGCGGATTTCCCTCGGCGCATCGCTGCTGATCGGCGCGACGGGCCTGCTCGTGCTGGGGGTCCAGCCGCTGCTCTATGGCGGCTATGTCCATGAAGGCCGGATCGGCGAGCCCAGTCTTGGCCTGCTTGCGGCGATCGAGATTGCCGCGATTGCCTTGGGCAGCGCAGGCGGCATCGCTCTGCTCGGGCGCGTGCCCGCCCGCGCGGTTGCCTTCGCCGGACTGTTCATCACGATTGCCGCCAACCTCATGCCTGCCGCCATGCCGCTGTTTCTGGCGCGCGCCGTCTCTGGCGCGGGCGGCGGCCTGCTGGTGGGCGTTGCGGCAGGCGCCATCGCGCGCAGCAAGGGCCTCAACGCCGCCGCTGCCGCATTCCTGTTTCTTCAGGCGGCGAGCCAGTACGCGATCCTGCAATGGTTTGCGAGCGCGGCTACCCCCGGCTCGGCCAGCGACGTTCAAACCGCGCTCGCCGTGATTGCCGCGCTTGGCGTGCTGGCGCTGCCGCTCGTCCCGGCTGGTCTTGTTCCGGCCGTGGATCACGAACCCGGCACGGGCAAGGGCGCCATGCCTCTCTCGGGCTGGATCGGGCTTGCCGCCTCGGCGCTGCTGGTGGGCGCGGTGGTCGGGATCTGGGCCTACATGGGCCTGTGGCTCGAAGCGCGCGGGATCGCGCCCGAACGGATCGCGCCGATGCTGACCGCCTCGATGGTCGGGCAGATGGCCGGCGCGCTGGTCGCGATCACCATTGGCGAACGCGGCCACGCCGGCGCGCGGGCTGGCGCCACCGGCGTGGCGCTGATCGCCATCGTCGCCCTCCTGCTGCTGCGCGGGGCAGAGGGCCTCGCGGGCTGGAGCCTCGTCGTCGGCTACGGCTTCGTGTGGATGGTGCTCACACCCGCGCTCACCGGCTTCCTGCTGGAAGCGGACCCGACGCGCCGCAGCCTGCCCTTCGCCGCCTCGGCCCAGCTCATGGGCGCGGCCACCCTGCCCACGGTAGCCGGGTGGCTGATCGGCCTTGCCGGCATCGATACCGTGCTGATCGCCTGCTCGGCCGCGGTGATCCTCGGCCTCGTCCTGATCGGCGCGGCGCTCGCTGCGCGCCCTCCGCTTCAGCCCGGTGTGTAAGGCTCGACCGCCAGCCCCTCATAGCGTGCCTTCAGTTGCAGACCGAGGTACTGCGAATAGCCGCGCGCCATCGCGAGATTGCCCGCCATGAACCACAGCCCCGGTTCCGCCGTCGGCTTCCACAGGTTCTTCATTTCGCCTTCCCACGGCCCCTCGTCGCCGGGGAAGCCCGAGCCATAGCCCCAGGTCTTGCCGATGCGCTCGGCCACTTCGGGATTGATCAGGCGAGCCACCCACTGCTTCATGTCGCCGAAGCCGGTGGCGTAGATGATGCGGTCGGCCGCGACATGGCTGCCGTCCGAAAGGATCAGCCCATCCTCGACGATCCGCTCGATGGAAACGCCCGAGCGCACCTTGATGCGCCCGTCCGCCACCATTTCGGATGCGCCGACATCGACGTAGTAGCCCGAAGACGTGCGCTGGAACTTCATCGCGATGCCCGTGCCGTCCGGCCCGAAATCGACCTGAAAGCCGGCGTCGGTGAGCCGCTGGTAGAACGGCGCTTCGGAAACCCGAAGCGCATCCCAGGTCGCCTTGTTGACCTTCTCGGCCAGGCGCATCGGCACCGATGCGCCGAGCAGGTCGGCCTTGTCGGTGGTGAGCCCGGAATCGAACGCCTGCTGCGAATAGGCTCCCGCCAGCAGCGTTTCCATGTTCGACTGCCGCACGATCAGGGTGGAAGAGCGCTGGATCATGGTCGGCTCGGCGCCGTGGCTGACGAGATCGGCGCAGATGTCATGCGCCGAATTGTTCGCGCCGACAACGACCACCTTCTGACCGGCCAACCCCTCGCCGCCGGGATGCGCGCTCGAATGGCACTGGTGGCCCTTGAACGTCTCCTGCCCGGGAAACGTCGGGGTAACCGGGAAGCCGGCATTGCCCACCGCCATCACCACGTGCTCCGGGCTCAGCGTCACAGGCTTCCCGTCGCGCACCATCTCCACCCGCCACTTGCCGCTCGCCGCATCGCGGGAGACGGCCTTGCATTCGGTGCTGGTCCACACGCCCAGTTCCATGATCCCGGCATAGTATTCCAGCCAGTCGCCCATCTTCTGCTTGGGCGTATAGACCGGCCAGTGATCGGGGAACGGCACGTAGGGCATGTGATCGTACCACACCGGATCGTGCAGCAGCAGCGACTTGTAGCGCGAGCGCCACTGGTCGCCGACGCGCGGATACTTGTCGACGAGCAGGCACGGCACGCCCAGCATCTTGAGCCGTGCGCCGAGCGCGAGGCCGCCCTGCCCCGCGCCGATCACCAGCACATAGGGCGGATTGCTCTCGCTCCACTGTTCGACATCGTCGTGGCGCACGTCCTCCCAGCTCTTCTCGCCGGTCTCGTCGACCACGCCTGACTTGCGCCGGCCGCGCAGCGGTTCCTCGAAGCCCTTGAGCTCCTTCAGCGCGGTGAGCAGCGTGAAGCACTGCTCGCCCATCAGGCGGACATAGCCCTCGCCCCGACCCAGCGCGGTCTCGAAGGTGATGAAGCCTTCGCTCGCGCCTGCCGGTGCCTCGCTGGCAAAATGGCCGATGCCGGAATCCTGTGCGCGCGCAGCGGCGAAGGCGGCAATCGCGTCCGTTCCCTCGTGCGTTGCCAGCGTCCAGCCGAGCGCCAGATAATCGCGCCACAGCCCCTCGGGCAGAAATAGCGCCGCTGCGGCCGCGCCATCTCCGCAATTCAGTGCCGCGCCGAACTTCTCGAGCCAGCCATGTACATCAAGCATCAGGAATTGCTGCCTTTTCTTGCCTCGCCGCGCCGCTCAGAAATGCGCGACCAATTGGACCCCGAAGGTACGGGGATCGTTGTAGTTGATCTGGTCCTGCGTGATCACTGGCGCAATTGAGGAGATCACCCGCGCCGAGTTGAGGTTCTTCACCCACAGCGCCGCCTCCCAGATCTTCGAGGGCGCCTGCCAGGCCAGCCGCGCGTTGATCCGCCCGTTGCCCTTCACTTCGGTCGACGCGGCATTGTCCGGGAACAGCGCGATCGAGGACACGTAGGTTCCGTCCACACGGGCCTTGATCGCCGCGCCGTTCGCCAGCGGCACCGTCCAGTTGATGCCGCCCGAGAACGCGAACTTGGGCGCGTTGACCAGACGGTTGCCGTTGTAGCTCACGCCGCCCAGTGCCGCGAACTTCTTGTATTCGCTGTGCATGAAGGTCGCCGCGCCAAACAGGTCGAGGCTGCGCGTCGGCCGCACGGTCAGTTCCGCCTCGAGGCCATAGATGGCGGCATTGCCCGCATTCAACTTGCGCTGCACCGGGATCGGCCCGGTCAGGTCGAACACGAAGACCTGCAGATCGCGGTAGTCGTAGTAGAACGCCGAGGTATTGAAGCGCACCTTGCGGTCGAGGAACTCGCTCTTCAGCCCCACTTCGTAGGCATAGAGCTTCTCCGAATTGAACGGCTTCAACTGCAGCGGATCGGTCGAGGCGCCGCCCGCAAACCCGCCGCTGTTGTAGCCCTTGGAGAACGAGGCGTAGACCAGCGTATCCCCGCTCTTGTAGTTGAGCGCGGCGCGCCAGGAGAGGTCCTTGAAAGTCTTGGTGTCCTTGAAATCGAGCAGTGGCAGCGTCTGGTCCGAATAGGCCTTCACCGGCGCTATCCCGCCCACGATGTCGAACAGGCTGTGGTAATCCATGCCGATGCGGTCGTTCGACCAGCGCAGGCCGGCAGTGAACGTCAGCTTGTCAGTCAGCTTGTAGTCCGCCTGGCCAAACAGCGCGAAGCTCCGCGTCCGCTGCGTATAGGGATAGCGCAGCAGGCCAAGCGAATTGACCGGATCGAAGGTGCCGGCCAGATCGTTCGGATCGCGCAGGCTGCGCAGCAGATCGAAGCTGCTGTCGGTCGCCAGCGTATCATGGAAATAGTACCCGCCGACGATCCAGTTGAGCTTGCGCTCGCCGGTCGATTGCAGCCGCAGCTCCTGGCTCCACTGGCGCGGGCGGTCCTGATAATACGCGACCACGAAGTCCGCCGGGCTGGCGTCGGTGTCCTCCAGCGTCGCGCGGTTGACCTGCTCGTAGGCAGTGATCGAGGTCAGCTGCACTCCGCTGAAGTCGACCTGCCCGAGCAGCGAGGTGCCGAACACGCCGATGCGCTCCTTGCCCTCGACGTTGTAGTCTCCGGCATAGGCGTTGTTGTCGGTGTCGGCATAGCCGAAGGCGTCGGTCGGAGTTCCATCGGGCAGCTTGGCCGGGTTGCCGAAGAAATCGACGCCCTGCCCGCGGTGCTGGAATTGCCGCGCGCCGCCGGTGTTGTTGCCACCGTGCACCGAAAGCCGCAGCAGCACGTTGGGCGCAGGCGTGAAATCGGCAATCCCCCGCAGCGCCCAGAGGTTGATGTTGTTGACCTTGTGGCCCGTCACGCGGTTCAAGGTCGTCCCGTCGCGCCGGTTGTAGAAGCCCGAGACGCGCACCTTGAGGAGGTCCTTGGCAATCGGCCCGCCGATGCCGCCTTCCAGCTGCACTTCGTTGAACCGGCCATAGAGCGCGGAAAAATCGCCGCTCAGCTCGTCGGTCGGCTTGCGGCTTGAAAAGCGGATCGCACCCGCCGTGGTGTTGCGGCCATAGAGCGTCCCCTGCGGCCCCTTGAGCACTTCGATGCCATCGGAATCGAACACGTTGAACAGCTTGCCCGCGTTCGCGCCAAGGAACACGTCATCGACATAGACGCCGACCGCGCCCGTGGTGTTCGAATTGAAATCGCCGATGCCCACGCCGCGGATGAACAGCGATGTGGTCGAAGCGGCCGTCCCCGCCTGCATCGAAAGGCTGGGCACCAGCAAGGTCAGGTCGCGCGGATCGCGGATTCCGGTCTCGCTCAGCGCATCGCCGCTGATCGCCGCGATGGCGATCGGCACGTCCTGCACATTCTGCGCGCGGCGCTGCGCGGTCACCACGATCTCGGCAATGCCGTCGCTCTTCGCGGGAGCCGCTTCCTCCGCCAGCGCGGGCGCGGCCAAGCCAAGCGCGCTTCCGGCCAGAAGCATACCGAGACACCGATTCCAGTTGGCTGTCCGCATGGTCATTCCCCCCGCTGCGGCTCCGCAGCCTCTGCGCAGAGCCATGATCCCCATGAGGGGGAAGCTGCCGCGCCAGCCCCGGGGGCGTCAAGCTGAATCTGACATAAATTCGGATTTTTATCTGAAATGGGTTGAACAGCGGCGAAGGCGTGCTAGCCTGCGCATCATGGTCACGATCCTACCCCGGCCAGCGGCGCCCGGCTCCGCCGATGCGATCCGCCGCCCGCGCCAGAAGCGCAGTCAGCAGCGTTTCGAGGCGATCCTCGATTCCGCCGACCGCCTGCTCGAAACGCTAGAACCGGCGCAGATCAGCATCTACACCCTCGCCGAGGAAGCCGGCCTCACGCCACCTTCGATCTACCACTTCTTCCCGGATGCAGGGCAGGTCTTCGTCGCGCTCGCCGAACGCTACGTGCGGGAGTTCGTCGACTTGCTGGGCAAGCCGCTGCCCGCCAACGTAACCACGTGGCAGGCCTTCTTCGCCGCACGCTATGGCCATGGCCGCGATCACTACAACGCGCATGGCGCCGCCCGCCGCCTCCTGCTCGGCTCGGGGCTCTCTGCCTCCATCCGCGCTCGCGATCTGGAAAACGACAGCGTGCTGGCCGAGCGCAGCATGGCCGAATTCTGCCAGCTGTTCGCCATCGCCCCCAGCGCCGATCTGGTTGAACGCTTCACCGAACTGCTCGTGATCAATGATGCGATCTGGACCCTCTCGGTCCACCGGTACGGCACGATCACCATCGCCTATGACGAACAGGCCCGCCTCGCGCGCGAGGCCTATGCCCGCACGTTCCTGCCCGAAGTCCTGCCCCTGCGCAGCCCCACCGAACAAGCCGCCTGACCGCGAAAAGGGAGAGCCCGATGACCACCAACGCCGCCGACCAAGCCCTGCGTGCCCGCGCCCTGAAAGTCGTGCCTGGCGGCATGTACGGCCATGAGGCAACCACGCTGCTCCCCGCCAGCTACCCCCAGTTCTTCGAGCGGGGCGAAGGCGCCTATATCTGGGACGTGGATGGCAACCGCTATCTCGATTTCATGTGCGCCTATGGCCCGAACCTCCTCGGCTACAACGATCGGCGCGTGAACGACATCGCCGTCGCGCAGCTCGCCAAGGGCGATACGCTGACCGGCCCCAGCGCGCACTTCGTGGACCTTGCCGAAGCCCTCGTCGGCATGGTCAGCCACGCCGATTGGGCGATGTTCTGCAAGAACGGCACCGATGCCACCACCATGGCGATGACCACCGCCCGCGCGCAGACCGGCAAGCGCCGCATTCTCGTGGCAGACGGTGCCTATCACGGCGCCGCGCCGTGGTGCACGCCGATGCCCGCCGGCATCGTGCCCGAAGAGCGCGCGTTCATTTCCAAGTACCAGTACAACGATGTCGCCAGCCTCGAGACCGCTGTCGCCGAAGCTGGCGATGATCTTGCCGCCATCTTCGCCTCGCCCTTCAAGCACGATGCCTTCATCGATCAGGCGCTCCCCGATCCCGCCTATGCCCGGCGCGCCCGCGAACTCTGCGATGAAACCGGCGCCATGCTCATCGTCGATGATGTGCGCGCGGGCTTCCGCCTCATCCGCGATTGCAGCTGGGAGCTCGTCGGCGTCCGCCCTGACATGAGCTGCTGGGGCAAGTCCTTCGCCAACGGCCATCCGATCTCCGCCCTCCTCGGCAACGACCGCTGCCGCGAGGGCGCGAGCCATATCTACGTCACCGGCTCATTCTGGTTCGCCGCCGTGCCGATGGCCGCCGGGGTCGAGACGCTGAGGATCCTGCGCGAGAGCGACTACCTCGAAAACTCGATCCGCCTCGGCACCATGTGGCGCGAAGGCCTCGATGCCCTCGCCGCCAAGCACGGCTTTGCCCTGCGCCAGACCGGCCCCGTCCAGATGCCGCAAATCCTGTTCGACAATGATCCCGACTACCGCGTCGGCTTCGCCTGGGGCGAGGCCATGCTGAAGCGCGGGGTCTACGTGCACCCCTGGCACAACATGTTCTTCTGCGCCGCGATGACCGAGGCCGATATCCAGTTCGCGCTCATCGCCGCCGATGATGCCTTCGCCGCCGTGAAGAGCCAGCTCGCCAGCATCGAGCCGCACCCGGTCGTCCTGATGTTCCTCACCGCTCTGGCCGGCGCGCACTGAGCCGAGCTCCTCCCCGAGCGCGCCTCGGGGAGGTGGCCCGCCGAGAGGCGGGTCGGAGAGGCAAATTCAAGGCTTGGCAAAGCCTGCTCAATCCGTCTTATAGCGGCCAAAATCCAACGCTAGCCGAGAGGATGCCGCCATGAGCCAGACCACCTATCCGGTCCCCGAAAGCTGGGCCAAAGGCGCGCTGATCGACGACGCCCGTTATAAGGCGATGTACGCGCAATCGCTCGCCGATCCGGACACCTTCTGGCGCGAGGAAGCCAAGCGGCTCGACTGGATCAAGCCCTTCACCAAGGTCAGCACCACCAGCTTCCACGAGGCCGATTTCGGCATCCGCTGGTTCGAGGATGGCACGCTCAACCTCGCCGCCAATTGCCTCGACCGTCACCTTGCAGAACGCGGCGATCAGTTCGCCATCCTGTGGGAGCCCGACAGCCCGGACACGCCCGACCGCCGCATCACCTACCGCGAATTGCACGAAAGCGTCTGCCGGTTCGCCAACCTGCTCACGGCGCGCGGCGTGGAGCGCGGCTCACGTGTCACCATCTATTTGCCGATGGTGCCCGAAGCCGCTGTCGCCATGCTAGCCTGCGCGCGCATCGGCGCGATCCATTCGATCGTCTTTGCCGGCTTCTCGCCCGATGCCCTCGCCGGCCGCATCAGCGATTGCGACAGCCGCCTCGTCATCACGGCGGACGAAGGCCTGCGCGGCGGCAAGCGCGTGCCGCTGAAAGCCAATGTCGATGAAGCCCTCAGCCAGTGCCCCGGCGTCGATACCGTGATTGTGCTGAAGCACACTGGTGCCGATGTGCCCCACGTTCCAGGCCGCGACGTCGACTGGGCCAGCGCCGTGGCCGCGCAGTCCGCCGATTGCCCGCCGGAGGAAATGAGCGCCGAAGATGCGCTGTTCATCCTCTATACTTCCGGCTCCACCGGCAAGCCCAAGGGCGTGCTCCACACCACCGGCGGCTATTCCGTCTGGGCCTCGATGACGCACGAGTACGTCTTCGACTACCGCCCCGGCCAGATCTACTGGTGCGCGGCAGACGTGGGCTGGGTCACCGGCCACAGCTATGTTGTGTACGGCCCGCTCCTCAACGGCGCGACCACCGTGATGTTCGAGGGCGTACCCAACTTCCCCGATCCCAGCCGCTTCTGGCAAGTGGTCGACAAGTTCGGCGTCGAGATCTTCTACGGGGCCCCCACCGCACTTCGCGCCCTGATGCGCGAGGGCGACGAGTGGGTGAAGAAGACCTCGCGCCAGTCGCTGCGCCTCCTGGGTTCGGTCGGCGAGCCGATCAATCCCGAGGCCTGGGAATGGTATCACAAGGTCGTCGGCGAAGGCCGCTGCCCGATCGTCGATACCTGGTGGCAGACCGAAACCGGCGGCGCGATGATCACCCCGCTCCCCGGCGCGACCGCGCTCAAGCCCGGCTCGGCCACGCGGCCCATGTTCGGTGTCAAGCCCGCGCTTCTCACCGGTGAGGGACAGCTGCTCGAAGGCGCAGCGGATGGCTGCCTTGTCATCGAACAGAGCTGGCCCGGCCAGATGCGCACCGTCTGGGGCGATCACGAGCGCTTCTTCCAGACCTATTTCACCACCTTCCCCGGCCATTACTTCACTGGCGACGG
This sequence comes from Novosphingobium fuchskuhlense, assembly GCF_001519075.1. Classification (GTDB taxonomy): domain Bacteria; phylum Pseudomonadota; class Alphaproteobacteria; order Sphingomonadales; family Sphingomonadaceae; genus Novosphingobium; species Novosphingobium fuchskuhlense. The sequence continues at coordinate 1,680,493 of NZ_KQ954244.1, read as the reverse complement.
CTGCCGCCGCGACGAGGACGGCTACTACTGGATCACCGGCCGCATCGACGACGTGATCAACGTCAGCGGTCACCGCATGGGAACCGCCGAAATCGAAAGCGCGCTTGTCGCCCACGCCAAGGTGGCGGAAGCCGCGGTCGTCGGGATGCCGCACGCAATCAAGGGCCAGGGCATCTACGCGTTCGTCACGACCAACGCCGATGTCGAGCCCGATGAAGCCCTGCGCAAGGAGCTGATCCAGTGGGTCCGCCACGAGATCGGCCCTATCGCGACGCCCGACGTCATCCAGTTCGCGCCGGGCCTGCCCAAGACCCGCTCGGGCAAGATCATGCGCCGCATCCTGCGCAAGATCGGCGAGAACGATGTGAGCAACCTCGGGGATACCTCGACGCTCGCCGATCCCAGCGTGGTGGACAACCTGCTGGCGAACCGCCCGAACGCCTGACACGAAAAAGGGCCGGGACGCTCAAGCGTCCCGGCCCTCTTCTGCTTCAACGCTTTACGAACGGTCGGCGTTCATCACCTTGGTCCAGGCCTTGGCGAAATCGCGCACGAACTGCTCGCGGGCATCGTCGCTGGCATAGGCTTCGGCAACCGCGCGCAGTTCCGAGTTGGAACCGAAGATGAGGTCCACCGGAGTCGCGGTCCACTTCACAGCGCCGCTGGCCCGGTCGCGCCCTTCATAGGCTGCGCCCGCCTTGCTCCACACCGTGTCCATGCCGAGCAGGTTCACGAAGAAGTCGTTCGAGAGCGTGCCCGGACGGCCCGTGAATTCACCCGCCTTCGATCCGCCCGCATTGGCATCGAGCACGCGCAGGCCGCCCACCAGCACGGTCATTTCAGGCACAGTCAGCCCCAGCAGGCTCGCCTTGTCGACCAACGCCTCGGCCGGCGATTGCCAGGCATCGGCTGCCTGGAAGTTGCGGAAGCCGTCGGACTTGGGCTCCATCGGCGCGAACGCCGCCGGATCGGTCTGCTCGGCGCTGGCATCAACCCGGCCCGGGGTGAACGGCAGTTCGAGCGAAACGCCGCCCTTGGCCGCCGCCTGCTCGACCGCAGCATTGCCCCCGAGCACGATCAGGTCCGCCATGCTCACCGTGCGGCCACCGGGCGCGGTGCGGTTGTAATCGGCGCGCAGCTTTTCAAGCGCGGCCAACACCTTGCCCAATTCCGCCGGATCGTTGACCGCCCAGTCCTTCTGCGGCGCGAGCCGGATGCGCGCGCCATTGGCACCGCCGCGCAGGTCCGAATTGCGGAAGGTGGAGGCCGATGCCCAGGCCGTGCGCACCAGCGCCGCCGGAGCGATGCCGGCCGCCATGACCTTGGTCTTCAGCGTGGCGATCTCCGCCGCGCCGATCAGCGGGTGGCTTTCCACCGGCAGCGGATCCTGCCAGCTGAAAGTCTGCGCCGGCACGTCCGCGCCGATGTAGTGCGTCTTCGGGCCCATGTCGCGGTGGGTCAGCTTGAACCATGCACGGGCGAAAGCATCCGCATAAAGCTCGGGCTTGTCCTTGAAGCGCAGCGCGATCGCGCGAAACGCCGGGTCCTGCTTGATCGCGATATCGGTGGTGAACATGATCGGCGCATGGGTCTTGCCCGCCTCATGCGCGTCGGGCACGATCTGCACGTCCGCCGCGTTCACCGGCTGCCACTGTGTCGCCCCCGCCGGGCTCTTCACCTTGACCCAGTCGAACGCGAAGAGGTTGTCGAGGTACTGCGTCGTCCACTGGACCGGGCTGGCGGACCACGCGCCTTCGAGGCCGCTCGTCACCGTGTCCTTGCCCATGCCGGTGCCGCAGCTGTTCTTCCAGCCAGTGCCCTGCGCCTCGATCCCCGCACCCGCCGGCGCCGCGCCGACGCAGGTTGCCGGATGCGCGCCGTGTGCCTTGCCGAAGGTGTGCCCGCCCGCGATCAGCGCGACGATTTCCTCGTCGTTCATCGCCATGCGGCCGAACGACTGGCGGATATCATGCGCCGCCGCAATCGGGTCGCCACTCGCATTGGGCCCTTCCGGGTTCACATAGATCAGCCCCATCTGCACCGCGGCAAGCGGGCCCTTGAGCTGCCGCTTTTCATTCCAGCGGTCACTGTTGGCTTCCAGCCACTTCTTCTCGGTGCCCCAATAGACCGCGTCCGGCTGCCAGGTGTCGGCCCGGCCGCCGCCGAAGCCCAGCGTCTTGAAGCCCATTTGCTCCAGCGCGACATTGCCGGTGAGGACCATGAGGTCGCCCCACGAGAGCCCCCGGCCATACTTCTGCTTGATCGGCCAGAGCAGCCGCCGTGCCTTGTCGAGATTGGCGTTGTCCGGCCACGAGTTCAGCGGCTCGAAGCGCTGCTCGCCGCCCGCGCCGCCGCCGCGCCCGTCGATCGTCCGATAAGTGCCGGTGCTGTGCCAGGCCATGCGGATGAAGAACGGGCCGTAATTGCCATAGTCCGCCGGCCACCACGGCTGCGAGGTCGTCAGCACCTTGGCGATATCCGCCTTCACCGCCTTCAGGTCGACGCTGAGGAAGGCCTTGGAGTAATCGAAATCGGCACCATAGGGGCTCGCTGCGGTGTTCTCGTTCTGGCGTAGCGGCGTCAGATCAAGCTGGTCGGGCCACCAATCCTTGTTGGTGGTCGGCTTCTCGGGCGCGGCGGCAGCCGGCGCGGACGTGGCGGCATCGGCAGCGTTGGCGGCCATCGGCAGCGCCGCGAGCAGGGCCATGGCAAGGGTGGAAAGCGAAGCACGCATGGGCGTTTCCTCATAGGTCGCGGCATATGCGCGCAGGCACACTTTCGCGCAAACGTGACGCGAAAGGCCCGGCGAAATGCCGCTCGGGTTGTTGATCGTGTGTCCGGGCTTCAAGGGGAAACCAGCGGCATTCGGGGCTTGGCACGAAGCAGCCTGATCAAACCAGTTGATTTGTCCGCTTACAATAATCGGTCTTTTCGATCATCCGCACGCAGGCGCAGGTGAGGCGTGGCAGATGGGCCGCACCGAGACAAATCAATCTTGTTGAAAAGACACAAGGCTGGACACCCGGCGCGGTGCAATTTTACGCATCCTCTCCCAAGGCCGCGCCGGGTGAACACTTTGTATTGTTGGAGTGATTTATCGTATCGGCGCGGCGCTGTCATCATGAAATCGCGCAGCACGTGAAATCGGCTTTGCGGAAGCCGCAGCCCCTCCTCGCATGGCTGCGGCGGCAATCCCTGTCTGAGTGCTGCAACATTGCTGCGCTTTTTCCCTGATAGCGGCGAAGCGTGATGTTATCCGGCCTTGCCCCAGATAGTGACTCGATGCACCGCCCGTTCCGCCTTGCCCTTGCCGCGCTCTCCCTCACTCTGGTCGGCCTTGCCGCACCCGGCACGGCCGCTGCACAATCCGCACTCGACTTCGGCGGAACCTACACGGCCGACGTCCTCTCGGCGCTGGATGGGAGCCCCGACCGCGGCACCGACCTCGTCGGCCGCGCCGATGCCTGGGTCGATTTCAAGGGTCCCGCCGCCGGGCTCGATTCGCTTGCCGCGCATCTCGATCTCATTGCCGTGCATGGGCCCGATTTCTCTGGCCGCCGCATCGGCGTGTACCAGACAATCAGCAGCCTCGAAGCCGATACCTTGCCCCATGTCTACGAAGCCTGGGCGCAGTGGAAACCGTCCGCCCTTGTCTCGGCCAAGGCCGGGCTGATCGATCTCAATGCCGAATTCGATATCCAGAACACCGGCGCCCTGTTCGTGAACAGCGCCTTCGGTATCGGTCCCGACATCTCGCAGAGCGGCCTCGCCGGCCCCTCGATCTTCCCGATGACCGCCGCCGCGCTCGTGGTGCGCGTCCAGCACGGGCGCAAGGCGCTGGGGCTCGGCGTGTTCGATGCGCTCGCCGGCGCACGGCATGATCCGCGCAAGGCCGCGCTGCGCTTTCCGGGCACGACCGGCGCGCTGCTCATCGCCGAAGCGCGCGTGCCGGTCGGCACCTGGCTGCTCCAGTTGGGCGGCTGGCACTATACCACGCGCTTCGACGCGCTCGATCCCGCCCGGCCGCCCGCCCTCTCGCGCGGGGTCTACGCCATGCTCGAAGGCGCGGTGACGCGGAAGGTCAGTGCCTGGGTCCGCATCGGCGGGGCCGATGCGCGCGCCAACCCCATTGCCGCCTATCTTGGCGGCGGCGCCGTCGCCACGCTTGGGGAATGGAGACTAGGGCTTGCCGCCGCCCATGCCCGCCTCGGACACGCGGGGCGCACGGTGCTGGCAGCCCCCGACCGTGCCCATCGCGCGGAAACCGTGCTCGAACTCACGGCGCAGCGCCCGGTCGCATCGTGGCTCAATATCCAGCCCGATCTGCAATACGTGATCCATCCCGGCTGGGCCCCCGGCGCGCCCGACACACTCGTCGCCGGCCTGCGCTTCAGCTTCGCCATTCCGGATAGCTGATCCGCCGCATGGAAAGCCTTCCTCATTCCTGCGCCAAAGGCTTTTCATTCTTGCCAATACCGTCCGCGCCGTGATTGTCACCGTTGCGCCATGCCCGGCGCGGAGTTCGTGAAGTCATGCCACATTATCCCTTTCAGCTTGTCGACGTCTTCGGTGAGACCCCGTTTTCCGGCAATCCGCTGGCCGTGATCGCGCTCGAAGCCGACCGCGCGACCGACGAGCTTCAGGCGATCACGCGCTGGCTCAATCTTTCCGAAACCGCGTTCCTGCTGCCGCCAACGAACGAGGACGCAGATTACCGCGTGCGCATCTTCACGCTCGACCGGGAACTGCCCTTCGCCGGCCACCCCACGCTCGGCTCGGCCCACGCCTGGCTCACCCCGGGCGGCACCCCGCGCCATGCCGGCAAGGTTGTGCAGGAATGCGGGGCAGGCCTGATCGACGTCCGTCGCAGCGCCGAGGGCCTCGCCTTTGCCGCACCCCCGCTGCTCCGCGCCGGGCCGGTCGAGGCGGACAAGCTGGCCGAGGCCTGCGGTGTGCTCGGCATCGCGGCAATTGATGTCGTTGCCGCCGAATGGATCGACAACGGCCCCGGCTGGCTTGGAATCCAGCTCAAGGATGCGGCGGCGGTCATAGCCGTCGAACCGGCGCGGTCCCATGCCTCGCGCATCGATATCGGCCTTGTCGGACTGCACCCCGAAAGCAGCCCCTTCGCCTACGAAGTGCGCGCGATATTCAGTGATCCCTATGGCGGGCTGATCGAGGATCCCGTCACTGGCAGCCTCAATGCGTCGGTCGCTGAATGGATGCTGCGGACAGGCCAGGTCAATGCGCCCTACACCGCCACGCAAGGCACCCGGCTCGGCCGTTCGGGCCGCATCCGCATCGAGCACGCAGCGGGCGGCCCGATCTGGGTTGGCGGCAAGACCGCGACGCTGTTTGAGGGCACGACGGGTGAGGC
>NZ_KQ954244.1:1668560-1674442 GCF_001519075.1 Novosphingobium fuchskuhlense | reverse complement strand
GTCCTTTCCCGCCTGATTGGGGTTTTTCGGATTGTTTGGCTGCCTATTCAGGCCGAGGGTTTGGCGGCGGTGGAAGGCAGGGTGGTTCTGCGGGGCGGGCGTGCCGCCCCTGGTTTGCCGCTGCGCCGGCGGGCACCGGGCGTGGCGGTATGGGGCGGGCGGTATGGGGCGGTGTTTTTGATTGCGGCGCGAGGGCTGGACAGCAAAAAGCCCCGCGTCCTTTCGGGCCGGGGCTGTTGTGCTTGGTTGCGGGGGCAGGATTTGAACCTGCGACCTTCAGGTTATGAGCCTGACGAGCTACCGGACTGCTCCACCCCGCGTCACCGGATCTCTGGCGTGGTGGCCAGAGACAAAAAAGCCGCCGCTCGGATACGTCCGGCAGCGGCTGTTTTGACATGTGAATGGGTTTTGCCACGATATGCGCCGGCTTCAATGCCTGGCGACGACCTACTCTTCCAACGCTTGAGCGTTAGTACCATTGGCGCAGTCCGGTTTCACGGCCGAGTTCGAGATGGGATCGGGTGGGGCACAGACGCTATGGTCACCAAGCAATGAAGCAGGCGCATATCGGGTTTTTAATCGATGCTGGTTTCGGCGTTGTTCCGGCCGAGCAATTCGCCCGTCACTGATCAGCAAAGCTGTCATTGATGGTGGAATTCTCAAGCATGAACAGAGTTATTAGGACCGGTTAGCTTCATGCGTTACCGCACTTCCACACCCGGCCTATCAACGTGGTGGTCTACCACGACTCGATGATACCTAATCTTGAGGGAGGCTTCCCGCTTAGATGCTTTCAGCGGTTATCCCGTCCATGCATAGCTACCCTGCTGCACTCCTGGCGGAATGACAGGTACACCAGAGGCATGTTCACCCCGGTCCTCTCGTACTAGGGGCAACTCCTCTCAAGTATCGACGCCCACGGCAGATAGGGACCAAACTGTCTCGCGACGTTCTGAACCCAGCTCACGTACCACTTTAATTGGCGAACAGCCAAACCCTTGGGACCTGCTCCAGCCCCAGGATGTGATGAGCCGACATCGAGGTGCCAAACGATTCCGTCGATATGAGCTCTTGGGAATCATCAGCCTGTTATCCCCGGCGTACCTTTTATCCGTTGAGCGATGGCCCTTCCACGAGGGACCACCGGATCACTATGACCGACTTTCGTCTCTGCTCGACTCGTCAGTCTCGCAGTCAGGCAGGCTTATGCCATTGCACTCTAACAGACGGTTTCCAACCGTCCTGAGCCTACCATCGCGCGCCTCCGTTACTCTTTAGGAGGCGACCGCCCCAGTCAAACTACCCGCCACAGAGGGTCCCCGAACCGGATAACGGTTCTGGGTTAGACATCAGAAAACAACAGGGTGGTATTTCACCTATGGCTCCACACCAGCTGGCGCCGGTGCTTCAAAGCCTCCCACCTATGCTACACAATTCTTTCCTAATGCCACTCTGAAGCTGCAGTAAAGGTGCACGGGGTCTTTCCGTCTAACCGCGGGTACTCCGCATCTTCACGGAGAATTCAATTTCGCTGAGCATATCCTGGAGACAGTGGGGAAGTCGTTACGCCATTCGTGCAGGTCGGAACTTACCCGACAAGGAATTTCGCTACCTTAGGACCGTTATAGTTACGGCCGCCGTTTACTCGGGCTTCAATTCGGAGCTTGCACTCCTCCTCTTAACCTTCGAGCACCGGGCAGGCGTCAGACCCTATACGTCGTCTTGAAGCCGACTTAGCAGAGTCCTGTGTTTTTGCTAAACAGTCGCTACCCCCTGGCCTGTGCCCCCCACAAGTGCTTGCGCATATGTGGGGCCTCCTTCTTCCGAAGGTACGGAGGCAATTTGCCGAGTTCCTTCAGGATACTTCTCTCAAGCGCCTTGGTATACTCTACCAGACCACCTGTGTCGGTTTCGGGTACGGTCTATACGGTGGGGCTATTTCCTGGAACCATTTCAAAGCCACTCCAATCCGTTAAGGAGTGACAATACACATGATCCGTCACACACCACCAGGCCCACGAATATTAACGTGGTTCCCATCGACTACCCCCTTCGGGCTCGTCTTAGGGGCCGGCTCACCCTGCTCAGATTAGCTTTAAGCAGGAACCCTTGGTCTTTCGGCGAGAGGGCATCTCACCCTCTTTGTCGCTACTCATGTCAGCATTCGCACTTCCGATACCTCCACGACCCATTACCAGATCGCTTCACAGGCCTACGGAACGCTCCGCTACCGCTCAGTCAAAGACTGAACCCTAAGCTTCGGTGCATCACTTTAGCCCCGATACATCTTCGCCGCAGGATCTCTTATTTAGACCAGTGAGCTGTTACGCTTTCTTTAAAGGATGGCTGCTTCTAAGCCAACCTCCTGGTTGTTTTGGAAATCCCACATGCTTTCCCACTTAGTGATGACTTGGGGACCTTAGCTGTAGGTTAGGGCTGTTTCCCTTTTGACGACGGACCTTAGCACCCGCCGTCTGTCTGCCGGATAAGACTCGATGGTATTCGGAGTTTGGTTAGGTTTGGTAGATCTCGCGACCCCCTAGCCCATCCAGTGCTCTACCCCCATCGGCATACATCCGACGCTCTACCTCAATAGATTTCGCGGAGAACCAGCTATTTCCCGGTTTGATTGGCCTTTCACCCCTAAACACAACTCATCCGAGAATTTTTCAACATTCAACGGTTCGGCCCTCCAGTGCGTGTTACCGCACCTTCAGCCTGGTCATGCCTAGATCACCGGGTTTCGGGTCTAATTCATCATACTCTAGCGCCCTATTCAGACTCGCTTTCGCTGCGCCTACACCTACCGGCTTAAGCTCGCATGATAAACTAAGTCACTGACCCATTATGCAAGAGGTACGCAGTCACCCCCTAAAGAGGCTCCTACTGCTTGTAAGCATTCGGTTTCAGGTACTGTTTCACTCCCCTCATCGGGGTGCTTTTCACCTTTCCCTCACGGTACTGGTTCGCTATCGGTCATGTACGAGTATTTAGGCTTGGAGGGTGGTCCCCCCATGTTCAGACAGGATTACACGTGTCCCGCCCTACTCGAGTCCTCATCCATCACTTTCGCATACGGGGCTGTCACCCGCTATGGCCACTCTTTCCAAAGTGTTCTGCTAGTTGAAGATGAGGCACTGGCCTGGTCCGCGTTCGCTCGCCACTACTAACGGAATCTCGGTTGATGTCTTTTCCTCCAGGTACTGAGATGTTTCAGTTCCCCGGGTTCGCTTCACCAAGCCTATTTTATTCAGCTCGGTGATACCTAATCCACCTCTCCCGCATCCCGATCACTCGGAACATGGAAGAAATGGTGAAGGTGGGTTTCCCCATTCGGAAATCGCCGGATCAAAGTTTGCTCACAACTCCCCGACGCTTATCGCAGCGTGCCACGTCCTTCATCGCCTGTACATGCCAAGGCATCCACCAAATGCTCTTACCTCACGCTTGAGAATCCACACCATCAACGACAGCCTTGCATATACTGTCGCCGTTTCTAGGCGTGGACGAATAATCTCAGCCAGATTTACAACATCTGTAAGTGACGCATCCGCATGTGGTCCTTGAACCACACACCAATGCACCACGGCATCGATTAAAAACCCATTCACAATGTCAAAGAAGCGCGAGGACAATCCCCGCTGACCGATCGTAAGATCGGATATCGTGTCTTCATCTCTGGAGTTCGTTCGAGGCGCTAACCTCAGGCATGGTGGAGCCTATCGGGATCGAACCGATGACCCCCTGCTTGCAAAGCAGGTGCTCTCCCAGCTGAGCTAAGGCCCCCTACCATTTCGCCAAGAGTGCGGATGGTGGGCCGAGCAAGAGTTGAACTTGCGACCTCACGCTTATCAGGCGTGCGCTCTAACCACCTGAGCTACCGGCCCATACCGCACCAAAAGCTGGCAAACACCCCTAGGGCGCGCCGCGGGCGGCTGATAGCCAGCTCAGGCTCATAACGCAGCCAGATGCTGCGCTAATCTCCAGTGATGAAGGGACATGAGGACGACGGCATGTTCTTTGAAAAGATGGGAAGCCCTTCCCAGCTCAAGGCCAGGCGCTTTCCGATCGATCCTTAGAAAGGAGGTGATCCAGCCGCAGGTTCCCCTACGGCTACCTTGTTACGACTTCACCCCAGTCGCTGATCCCACCGTGGTCAGCTGCCTCCTTGCGGTTAGCGCACTGCCTTCGGGTGAAACCAACTCCCATGGTGTGACGGGCGGTGTGTACAAGGCCTGGGAACGTATTCACCGCGGCATGCTGATCCGCGATTACTAGCGATTCCGCCTTCATGCTCTCGAGTTGCAGAGAACAATCCGAACTGAGACGGCTTTTGGAGATTAGCTCACCCTCGCGAGTTTGCTGCCCACTGTCACCGCCATTGTAGCACGTGTGTAGCCCAGCGTGTAAGGGCCATGAGGACTTGACGTCATCCCCACCTTCCTCCGGCTTATCACCGGCGGTTTCCTTAGAGTGCCCAACTGAATGATGGCAACTAAGGACGAGGGTTGCGCTCGTTGCGGGACTTAACCCAACATCTCACGACACGAGCTGACGACAGCCATGCAGCACCTGTCACCGCGTCCCCGAAGGGAACCCCAAATCTCTCTGGGTAGCGCGGGATGTCAAACGCTGGTAAGGTTCTGCGCGTTGCTTCGAATTAAACCACATGCTCCACCGCTTGTGCAGGCCCCCGTCAATTCCTTTGAGTTTTAATCTTGCGACCGTACTCCCCAGGCGGATAACTTAATGCGTTAGCTGCGTCACTCAGTCACCAAGTGACCGAACAACTAGTTATCATCGTTTACGGCGTGGACTACCAGGGTATCTAATCCTGTTTGCTCCCCACGCTTTCGTACCTCAGCGTCAGTACTTGTCCAGTTAGTCGCCTTCGCCACTGGTGTTCTTCCGAATATCTACGAATTTCACCTCTACACTCGGAATTCCACTAACCTCTCCAAGACTCTAGTTATCTAGTTTCAAAGGCAGTTCCGGGGTTGAGCCCCGGGCTTTCACCTCTGACTTGAATAACCGCCTACGTACTCTTTACGCCCAGTAATTCCGAACAACGCTAGCTCCCTCCGTATTACCGCGGCTGCTGGCACGGAGTTAGCCGGAGCTTATTCTCCAGGTACTGTCATTATCATCCCTGGTAAAAGAGCTTTACGACCCGAAGGCCTTCATCACTCACGCGGCATTGCTGGATCAGGCTTTCGCCCATTGTCCAATATTCCCCACTGCTGCCTCCCGTAGGAGTCTGGGCCGTGTCTCAGTCCCAGTGTGGCTGATCATCCTCTCAGACCAGCTAAGGATCGTCGGCTTGGTAGGCCTTTACCCCACCAACTACCTAATCCTACGCGGGCTCATCCTTTGCCGATAAATCTTTGGTCCGAAGACATCATCCGGTATTAGCAGTCATTTCTAACTGTTATTCCGAAGCAAAGGGCAGATTCCCACGCGTTACGCACCCGTGCGCCACTAGACCCGAAGGTCTCGTTCGACTTGCATGTGTTAGGCATGCCGCCAGCGTTCGTTCTGAGCCAGGATCAAACTCTCAAGTTTTGTCAAAATATCTCACGGCACGGGAAATCCCGCCAACCGCGCGATACCTAACTTCGGGAGCCGATACCTGCACTTGTCAAACGTATGGTTACGTTAGGACATGCTCTGGCATCGACTTGGTTACCGGTTTCCGAGGCCCAAAGACCCTCAGAACCGGGCGCCGTCGCCCACATGTCCCTTCATCTAAACTAACAATGTCAAAGAACCGCCAAACAAATTTGGCGGACAACCAGCCCTTCCCGATTTTACCTACCGGGAGACCAGACGTCCGAACCATGTTGGCGACCAGCAAAGAAAGAAACGAAACCGCCGTTCCCTGC
>NZ_KQ954244.1:451933-1667990 GCF_001519075.1 Novosphingobium fuchskuhlense | reverse complement strand
TGGTGGAGCGGCATATATGGAGGGGGTTGTGGCCCGTCAACGGGATTTTGCATTTTTTCTGAAACAAGTCGCAAACCCTCCGGAAACAAGGGGCTTTGCGGATAGTGCGCCAGCGTCCCAAATCGCTGCCGGGCAGAACCATCGCCCGGAATCGAACGAAATCATCTCCGACTCGCTATCGTAAGCAAAGCCTTAAGCGCCTTGAGGCTAGTCCGGATCGGAGATGACCACCGATTCACCCCACGTGCGCCCGCCTGCCCCTGCGGAAGGATCGCCAGGCGCCGGTGATGCCCGCGCGCATGCCGGCCCGTGCGTCAGCGTCATCGTCCCTGCTTACGGTGTCGCCCATCTGCTTGCCGAGGCGCTGACATCGCTCCAGCATCAGACACTCGCGGCCTGGGAATGCATCGTGATCGATGACGGCGCACCCGATGACGTGGCGGGTGCCGTTGCCCCCTTTCTGGCCGATCCGCGCATCCGCTTTCTCGCGACAGCCAATCACGGCGTCTCCACCGCACGCAACACAGCCATCGCGGCAGCCACTGCGCCGCTGGTCGCGCTGCTCGACGGTGACGACCTCTTCCGTCCCGACTACCTAGCGACGGTCGTGCCGATCCTCGAGGCGGATCCCGATGTCCGCCTCGTCACCTGCAATGCGCTCATCTTCGGTGCAGTCGCGCGCCTGCGCACTTGCGTGGAGCGTACCCAGGCCGAAATCGGCACGCTGGCCGATGTGCTCGACCGCTCCTTCAACGTTTATATTGGCACCACCTTCCGCCGGGCGGACTTTGCAGCCATCGGCGGCTTCGATACCCGCATGGCGCAATCGGAAGATTTCGATCTCTGGGTCCGGCTGATGATGCTGGGCGGCAAAGCCCGCTACGTCGATGCCGTGCTGGGTGAGTACCGCGTCCGGCCCGGCAGCGCCTCGGCCAACGCCGGCCGCATGCTGCTCGGCAACATCCGCACTTACGAAAAGGCCCGCGCCGCGCTTCCCGCAGACGCACCGGAGGTGCCGCTGCTGGACCGCCTGCTCGTCGAAAGCCGCGACGCGCTCGCTTTCGAACATGCGATCGACTGCATCGTCGATGGTGATACGCGCCGCGGCCTTGCCGAACTGCGCCGGGCCCGCGGCCAGGTCGCGGGCCTGACCTGGCGGCTGTCGTTCACGCTCTGGCAGCTCTTCCCCGCGCTCGCCCGGCCGATGCTGCGCTGGCGCCGCCGCGCGCACAGCCGCGGCGCCGCCGGCTCCGCGCTCTATCCCAGCTTCCTCGAGACCGAGGGCTGACGATGACCCGCACACAGCGCCTTGTCAGGGAACTTGCCGAACAGCCCCCGGTCATGTCGGTTCGCACCGCCGCCGCCTGGGCCCTCGTTTCGCAATACACGTCCTTCGCGCTCCAGTTCGCCACGAGCATCGTGCTCGCACGCTGGTTCATCTCGCCGGCCGAGCTTGGCCTGTTCTCGATCGCCTTCGCCGCGGTCACGCTCGTCGCGTTCCTGCAGGACTTCGGCGTCACCCGCTATATCAACGGCGAGCGCGAACTGACGGCGGCCAAGCTGCACACCGCCTTCACCATCTCGGTCGTCTTTGCCTGGAGCATCGCGCTTCTGGCGATCCTCGCCTCCGGCGCCATCGCCGCGTTCTATCGCGATCCCGCGATGCGGCCCGTCGCGCTGGTGATCGCCTGCTCCTATCTCCTCGTTCCCTTGGCGATCGTGCCGCAGGCGACCTGCCAGCGGCGCATGGACTACAAGTCCAACACGATGATCGAGGTCGGCTCGGCGCTCGCCAACGCGGCGACCGCGATCACCCTCGGCGTGCTCGGCTATGGCGCGCTGGCGCTCGCCTGGGGCGCTTTTGCCCAGCAAGGCGCTCGGCTGCTCGTCAGCCAGTGGCGCGCCGGGCTGATGCTGCCCTGGCCGCTGCGCATCGCGGGCGCGGCACCGCTGTTCAAGCTCGGCGGCACCAACAGTGCACAGGCGGTCTGCAACTCCGTCACCAGCCGCGCGCCCGAACTCGTTATCGGCCGCCTGATCGATACCATCGCGGTCGGCCTGTTCGCCCGTGCCTCGGGCCTCGCGCTCCAGCTGCGCCTGCTGGTCGCGGGTGCGGTAACCGGCGTGTTCTACCCCGCCTTCCGCCGCGTGCGCGACGCCGGCGAGCCACTCGGGCCGCCTTATCTGCGCGTGGTGGCGGCCTATACCGGGGTGACCTGGCCGGCGATGGCCGGCATCGCGGTCCTTGCCGAGCCGATCATCCACCTGCTCTACGGCACGCGCTGGATCGCCGCGGCACCGCTGCTCGTGTGGGTCGCGCTATCGCAGCTGTGCTATGTGGCGCTGCCGCTCAACGGCGATCTGCCGCTGCTGCTGGACCGGATGCGCAGCCTCATCCGCCGCAACGTGATCGAGACCGCGGCCTCGGTCCTGCTGCTGGCGCTCGCAGCGCCCTTCGGCCTCATCTGGGTCGCCATCTCGCGCTTTGGCCATGGTCTCGTGTTCATGGTGATCTACGCGCCGTTCATGCAGGATATGCTCGGCTTCCGCTGGCGCGATCTGGCGACGATCTATCTGCGCAGCCTCATCGTCACCGCCGCCGCTGTGGCCCCGGCCCTGATCGGCTACCGGCTCCTCGCGCCCCCTGCCGAGGCAGGCGCGCTGCAGATGCTGGGAAGCGCCGGAATGGGCGCGCTGCTCTGGTTCGCCGCCCTGCGCCTTGCCGGACACCCGCTTTTCGCGGAAATCCTCGGCCTCCTCGGCGAGATCGTCGACAGCCTGCGCCAGCGCCGGATCCAGCCGGCAACACCCTGATATCCATAGGCAGGCTCCGCACAAAGGCGTATGACCCTTCCCAGGAGAAGGACGCCATGGGTCTGCTCGCACTCGCATCCACCGGCGCGCTGGCGCTCGCCGCACCGGCACCGCTGCCCCCGGCCGAGACCGGGCCGGGCGGCGTCGACATCGTCAAGGCGGATATCGACCGGCATGACCGGATGACCGTGCCGGTGCGCATCGGCCACGCAGGCGGTTCGGCGGGGCCCTTCGATTTCCTCGTCGATACTGGCGCCGAACGCACCGTGCTCGCCCGTGATATCGCGCAGCGCCTGCGCCTGCCGACCTCGGGCCAGGGTCTGCTCATCGGCATCGCCGGCACCCAGAGCGTTGATCTGGTCGAGATCGACGAGATCAACCTCGGCCGCCGCAGCTTCTACGACCTCACCGCCCCGCTGCTTGAGGGCAGCAACATCGGCGCGGACGGGATCATCGGGCTCGACAGCCTGCAGGACCAGCGCGTCCTCCTCGATTTCGACAGGAAGCGCATGGCCATCGGCGATGCCGCGCAGCTCGGCGGCAGCCGCGGGTTCGAAATCGTCGTCCAGGCCCGCCGCCGCTCCGGCCAGCTCATCATGACCAACGCCGTGATCGACGGCGTGCGCACCGATATCGTGATCGACACCGGCTCCGACACCTCGATCGGCAACCGCGCGCTGCAAAAGGCCCTCGCCAAGCGCCACAAGGGTGAGACGACGCAGCTCCAATCCGTCACCGGGCAGACCATCACGGCCGATATCGCCATGGCCAAGACCCTGAAGCTCGGGACGATGACGATGAGCAATTCGATGCTCGTCTTCGCCGACACCCCCGCCTTCGACAAGCTCGAGATGGTGAAGCGCCCCGCCATGTTCATGGGCATGAACCAGTTGAAGCTCTTCCACCGCGTCGCTATCGATTTTGCGACCAAGCGGATCCTCTTCGATCTGCCGGACAACGCCGAGATCCCGATCCGGTTCTAGCCTGCGTCCGGTTAGCACTGGCGAAACGCGCCAAAGCCCTTATCTGGGAACAATGCCGCCAGATACAGCTTCCAACGATCCCGATGCCCGCCACGATGGCTGGGGCACGCTCCGCCGCTTCCTGCCCTATCTCTGGCCGCGCGATAATCCGGCGCTCAGGGCGCGGATCATCGGTGCCACGGTGCTCATCCTCGCGGCGAAGGCGACCACGCTGGCGCTGCCCTATGCCTACAAGCGCGCCATCGATGCGATGAGCCTGCCGGGCACCGCGCCCGGCTCCATCAGCGGCGCCTATGCCGTCGCGCTCGCCTTCGTGCTGGCCTACGCGCTCGGCCGATTCTCCGGTGTCGCCTTCGACAACTTGCGCAACATCGTGTTCGAACGCGTCGGACAAGATGCCACCCGCGCGCTGGCGGAGGACGTGTTCAGCCGCCTCCACAAGCTGTCGCTGCGCTTCCACCTCGCCCGCCGCACCGGCGAAGTCACCAAGGTGATCGAGCGCGGGACCAAGAGCATCGACGTGATGCTCTATTTTCTGCTGTTCAACATCGCGCCCACGGTCATCGAGCTCGTCGCCGTCGCGATCATCTTCTACGTGAGCTTCGGCTGGCCGCTGGTCGCCGCGACCGCGCTCGCCGTCGTACTCTATGCCTGGACCACGCGCACCATCACCGAATGGCGCAACGCCCTGCGCGAACGCATGAACCGGCTCGACGGGCAGGCAATGGCCCGCGCGGTCGATTCGCTGCTCAACTATGAAACCGTGAAGTACTTCGCCGCCGAAGCGCGCGAGGAAGCCCGCTACGCGCAGGCCACCCGCGCCTATGCCGATGCCGCGGTGAAGAGCGAAAACTCGCTCGGCCTGCTCAACATCGCGCAGGCGCTGATCGTCAACCTGCTCATGGCGGGCGCGATGGCCTATACCGTGTGGGGCTGGGCCAAGGGCCACCTCACCGTCGGCGATGTCGTCTTCGTCAACACCTACCTCACCCAGCTGTTCCGCCCGCTCGACATGCTCGGCATGGTCTACCGCACCATCCGCCAGGGCCTGATCGACATGGCCGCCATGTTCAAGCTGATGGACGAACCGCAGGAAGTGGCCGACGCGCCCGGCGCGCCCGCGCTGGTCATCCGCCAGCCCGCCGTGGTGTTCGACAACGTGACCTTCGGCTATGATCCGGATCGCACGATCCTCCACGGCCTCACGCTCGAAATCGCCGCCGGCAGCAAGGTCGCCATCGTCGGCCCCTCGGGCGCGGGCAAGTCGACCATCGCGCGGCTGCTGTTCCGCTTCTATGATCCGCAAGGCGGGCGCATCCTGATCGACGGGCAGGACATCCGCCTCGTCACGCAGATCTCCTTGCGCGCCGCGCTCGGCATCGTCCCGCAGGATTCGGTGCTGTTCAACGATACCATCGGCTACAACATCGCCTACGGACGTGACGGCGCGGACCTCTCCGATGTCGAGGCCGCCGCCCGCGCCGCCGCGCTCATGCCGCTGATCGAGCGCCTGCCCAAGGGCTTCGAAACCGAAGTCGGCGAACGCGGCCTCAAGCTCTCGGGCGGCGAGAAGCAGCGCGTCGCCATCGCGCGCACCCTCGTCAAGAACCCGCCCATCGTGCTCTTCGATGAGGCCACCAGCGCGCTCGACACCCGCACCGAGCAGGACATCCTCTCGACTATGCGCGGCCTTGCCGAGCAGCGCACAACGATCTCGATCGCGCACCGCCTTTCGACCATCGCCGATTCGGACCGCATCTTCGTGCTCGATCAGGGCCGCCTCGTCGAAAGCGGCGGCCACCTCGAACTCCTGCGCCGCGACGGCCTCTACGCCGAAATGTGGAACCGCCAGGCCGCCGAACAGGGCGACCTCAGCGAAGCGGCGGAGTAAGGCGGCGGGGCGATGCTCACCCTCGCCCTGCTCCTTTCCGCCACGCAGGCCGACCCGCCGCCGCCACCGCCTCCCGCACCGGTTCCCTGCGCCGATGCGGGAGGCCTCCTCCCCGGCTCGGGCCTGTGCCGCGCCGAGGCCCTCGCCCGCCTGCCACGCGGCCCGTGGGCACCGCTTGAGGGCTGCGATGTGGCCGCGCAGGAAGTGCAACTGACCGGCGGGCGCTGGCTGCTCTATGCCGCCCAGCGCTGCGGCGAGAAGGCCGCACGCCTCGCCGTGACCCCGCAGCAGGGCGGCGCCCTCGTGCTGCGCTATGCCGAAGCCGCCCGCAATACCGAACTCGTCGGCCGCAAGGCGCTCGCCATCGCCATCGGGAGGCCGGCGGCGGAACATCTCGCCGTCTACACGCTCGCCTCCGCCGGCCTGCCGCAGCCGCAGGCCCGGCGCTGCGCGCTGCGCACACCGCCGTCAGCCGGCTATCCGCGGGATGCTTTCGTCTACGATCTCGCCGCCGACGAATCCCGCCGCAGCGCCGCGCTCGATCTGCCATGCGGCCCCTACGGCCGCTCCGCGTGGCCCGGCAGCTACTGGCGCCTCTTCTCAGGGATCGGCGTGTTCTACCTGTCCGCAGGCGATCGTCCCGAATTCGATCCGGCAAGTCTCACGGTCTACACCCCGCAAACCTGAACCTGCTCCGCAATCGCCGCGCGGACAAAAGCCGAAGCGGTCCTTTACTTCACCACGTCGGCCTCGTGCCACACCACCGCCTGCGCGGCCTTCATGCAGCCGGCCTCTTCGTCCCAGGTGATCGTGGGCGATCCATAAAGCCGCCAGCCCTGCTCCAGCGCCTCGGAGACGCGCTCGCAA
This sequence comes from Novosphingobium fuchskuhlense, assembly GCF_001519075.1. GTDB lineage: Bacteria > Pseudomonadota > Alphaproteobacteria > Sphingomonadales > Sphingomonadaceae > Novosphingobium > Novosphingobium fuchskuhlense. The sequence goes on along the minus strand of NZ_KQ954244.1, from coordinate 1,661,435 downwards.
AAGGCGCGGTCATCCTTGCCGGTGAGGAGTCGGTAGATCGGGCGATCTTCAGGGGTCGTGTACATGACTGACATATAGAGCAAGGCCGTCCGCCCTGCATCACCATTCCTTGCCCACCGGGAAACCTTGCCCCCCCGGGAAGCCTTGCCCCCCGGGAAGCCTTGCCCCCCGGGAAGCCTTGCCCCCCGGGAAGCCTTGCAAAGCGTGGTGGTTCGTTCACCCTGCGCGGGCAGCGGGGGAAATCATGACGGATCAGGCACTACCACAGCGCAGCGATGAACTGTTCGGCCAGCCCAAAGGTCTGTGGGTTCTAGCCGGCACCGAGCTGTGGGACCGCATCTCGTTCCACGGCATGGTCGCGATGCTGGTGCTCTACATGACCGGCGACTTGCTGCTCGATCCTGCGCGCGTCGCCACCGTCATCGGCTTCCCGGCTTTCCGTGCCTTTCTCGAGGCCACCTCGGGCCCGCTCGGCCCACAGGCGCTCGCACTCCAGACCTTCGGCTACTACTACGCCTGCGTCACCGGCCTGCCCCTGCTCGGCGGCTGGATCGGCGACCGGGTCGCGGGCCGCAAGCTCGCGGTGGGTGGCGGCGCGGCGATGATGACCGCGGGCCACTTCGCGCTCGCCTTCGATCGCACCTTCCTCATCGCGCTCGTGCTCCTCATGTGCGGTGCGGGCTTGCTGCGCGGCAATCTCTCGGCGCAGGTCAAGTCGCTCTACGCCGATGGAGACCCGCGCGAGGTCAACGCCTTCCAGTACTACTACCTCGGCATCAATTTCGGCGCCGCCGCCGCGCCCATCCTCAGCGGCAGCGTTGCCGCGATCTGGGGCTGGCACGCAGGCTTTGCCGTCGCCGGTTTCGGCATGCTGATCGGCCTCATGGTCTATCTCGGCGGCCAACGCTGGCTCCCGGCCGAACAGCAGCGCGCGCCTGCCGTCTCCGGCAAGCGCCCGCCCCTCACCGCATCAGAGCGCCGCCGCGTGCTCGGCCTCCTCGCGATCTGGCCGCTCGTCGTCTGCTACTGGACCGCGCAGGCGCAGATCTGGAACGTCTACAACATCTGGCTGCGCGATACGGTGAACCTCGATGTCGGCGGCTTTAGCGTCCCTGTTCCGTGGTTCCAGTCGCTCGATGGCCTCGCGCCTGGTCTTTTCATCCCGGTCGTACTGTGGATCTGGGCCCTGCAGGCGAGGCGCGGACGCGAACCCGACGTCCTCACCAAGCTCGCCATCGGCAGCATTATCTTCGGCCTCAGCGTGGGCCTGCTCGCCGCAGGACCGCTGCTCGCCAACGCACAGGGACGCGCGCCCATCGCGCTCCCGCTACTCTTCCACGTCACCTCGAATTTCGGCGCGATGTACTACGCGCCCGTCATCATGGGGCTCTACGGCACCCGCGCCCCGCAATCCTTGCGCGGCACGCTCGTCGGCATCTGCATGCTCGCCACCGCCGCCGGCAGCGTGCTCAGCGGCTGGATGGGCGGCCTCTACGAAAGCCTCGGCCCCGCCCCGTTCTGGCTGATCAACGCCGCGATCTGCACCGGCGCCGGCCTCGGCATCCTGATCGGCGCGCCGGTCCTCAACCGCCTGCTCGCGCAGGATGAGGGCTAGGGTTGGGCCCTAGAGAATATACTTCGAAAGATCCGCGTTCCCCGCCAGCCCCGCCAGACGCTCGCTGACATAGGCCGCGTCCACGGTCACCGTCGTACCGCGCCGGTCCTCGGCCTCGAAGCTCACCTCTTCCAGCAGCTTCTCCATCACCGTCTGCAGCCGCCGCGCGCCGATGTTCTCGACCGTCTCGTTCACTTGCGCCGCCGTCTTCGCCACCGCGCGGATCGCATCCTCGGTGAAGTCCACCGTCACTTCTTCGGTCGCCAGCAGCGCACGGTACTGCTCCACCAGATTGGCCCGCGTCGAGCTGAGGATGTGCACGAAGTCATCCTCCGAAAGCGCCGCCAGCTCCACCCGGATCGGCAGGCGCCCCTGCAATTCGGGCAGCATGTCACTGGGCTTGGCCACATGGAACGCGCCCGAGGCGATGAACAGCACGTGGTCGGTCTTCATCGGGCCATACTTCGTGGCCACCGTGGTACCCTCGATCAAGGGCAGCAGATCGCGCTGCACGCCCTCGCGGCTCACCGAACCGCCGCGCACGTCGCTCACCGCGATCTTGTCGATCTCGTCGATGAACACGATGCCGTTGGTCTCGGCACTGATCAGCGCCGCACGCGCGACATCGTCCTGATCCATGCGCTTCTCGGCCTCTTCATCGACCAGCTTGTCCCACGCATCGGCCACGCGCAGCTTGCGCCGCTTCAGCGGCTTCTGACCGAAGGCCTTGCCCATCATCTCGGAGAGGTTGATCATGCCGATCCCGCCCTGCATCCCCGGAATCTCCATGGACTTGGCGGGCGCGTCCTCCACCTCGATCTCGACCTCGACGTCGTTCATCGAACCTTCGGTGATCCGCTGGCGGAAGCTCTCGCGCGTCGCCTCGCTCGCGCCGTCGCCCACCAGCGCCTTCAGCAGCCGGTCCATCGCCGCCTTGCTTGCCGCCTCGCGCACCGCCTCGCGGCGGCGCTCCTTTTCCAGCCGCACCGCTTCTTCCACCAGATCGCGCGCGATCTGCTCCACATCGCGGCCGACATAGCCGACCTCGGTGAACTTGGTCGCCTCGACCTTCACGAACGGCGCATCCGCCAGCTTCGCCAGCCGCCGGCTGATCTCGGTCTTGCCGCAGCCCGTCGGCCCGATCATCAGGATGTTCTTGGGGCTCACCTCGTCGCGCAGCTCGGCGGGCAGACGCTGCCGCCGCCAGCGGTTGCGCAGGGCCACGGCCACCGCACGCTTGGCATCGGCCTGGCCGACAATATGCGCGTCCAGCGCGGCGACAATGGCCTTGGGGGTAAGGGTATCGGTCATGGAATCTCTCACTCCACTCCCGCTTGCGGGAGGGGTCGGGGGTGGGTCAGCGGCGCTCAGATTTCTTCCAGCGTCACGCGGTCATTGGTGAAGACGCAGACTTCCGCCGCCACCTGCATCGCGCGGCGGGCGATCTTTTCGGCATCGTCCTCGTATGGGTCGAGCGCCCGCGCCGCCGCCAGCGCATAGTTGCCGCCCGAACCGATCGCGGCGATTCCGCCCTCCGGCTCCAGCACATCGCCGTTGCCCGTCAGGATCAGCATCGTCTCGGCGTCCGCGACGATCATCAGGGCTTCGAGATTGCGCAGATACTTGTCGGTCCGCCAGTCCTTGGCGAGCTCCACCGCAGCGCGCATCAGCTGGCCCCGATGCTGCTCCAGCTTGCGCTCCAGCCGCTCGAACAGGGTAAAGGCATCGGCGGTCGCGCCGGCAAAACCGGCAATCACCTTGCCCTCGCCAATGCGCCGCACCTTGCGCGCATTGGGTTTCATCACGGTGTTGCCCATGGAAACCTGCCCGTCACCGGCGATGACGGTGCGGCCGTTTTTCTTGACGCCGATGATCGTGGTGCCGTGCCACTGCACGAGCCCGTGGGCTGAAAGTCTGTCGTTCATGCACCCGATATGGGGCGCACGAAGATGGGTTCAAGCGTCAGCCGGAACCCTCAGCTCCCGTTCGGACCCGAACCAGCCGGTCCGCCGCCCGGGCCCTGCCCGCCCGGCACCGCGCCGACCGAACCGATATTGCCGAACAGGTCCTCGAAGAAGCTGCGCGTGCGGCCCAGCGTCGGGGTCTTGTGGCTGTCGGGATTCAGCGCGACGACCTTTTCCATGCCGCGCCGCTCCACGCTGGCAACATTGCCCTTTTGGTCGAAGCTCACCATCAGCACGTTCTGCGCTTTGGCCTCGGGGCGCTTGAACGGGCGCTGGCGCGTGTCGATCGAGACGTAGTACCAGATCTGTTTGCCGAACTCGCTCTTGAAGGTCGGCTGGCCCAGCGCGCGCTCCACCGATGTGCGGTTGTCGATGCCCGGCTGCACCGAACCCGTCAGCGCCGGATCGATCAGATAGCCGCGGTGATCCTTGATGCTGGCGCAGCCGCCGGCCATGAGCGCCAGCAGCGTCAGCGCCGATGCCGCTCCCAGTTGCTTCATCCGGAGACCCTTGATCCGGCCATACTCACGCATCTGTCACTCCGAAGTCTTCGCTTTGCCGGCGCCGTGCCCGATCGGGGCGTTTGCCAATTGGCCCGCGCACCCTATATCGCCGCTTATCGCCACGTGCCTTACGGTGCACGGCGCGTTACTGCAATGGCGCACGGGCGCTTTCCCCGCCCTGAACCGCCCGGCCTGCCAAGAAGGACAACCACACCCATGTCGTTCCTCGCCCGATTGTTCGGTGCCCGCCACGATGATCGCGATAGCGTGCGCGAGCTGTGGCACCGCACGGTCGCCATTGCACGCGAGCCGGAATGGTACCGGACGTGCGGCGTGGCGGATACGCTGGCCGGCCGGTTCGACATGATCACGCTGGTGCTCAGCCTCGTCATGCTGCGCATGGAGCACGAGGAAGCGCTGATCGGCCCCTCCGCCCGCCTGACCGAGCTATTCGTCGAAGACATGGACGGCCAGCTGCGCGAACAGGGCGTCGGCGATGTCGTCGTCGGCAAGCATATCGGCAAGCTCATGGGCACGCTCGGCGGACGCCTCGGCGCCTACCGCACCGGCCTTGCCGAAGGCGAAGCAGCGATGGCCGAGGCGGTGCGCCGCAATGTCACGCTGCAATCCGGGGCCGATCCGCTGTTGGTGGCCCAGCGCGCCCGCGCCTTCGCTGCAGGCCTCGCGCTCGTCCCGGGCTTCCGCGTGCTGGCGGGAGAAATCGGGCGATGAGCGTGCCCGCGCCCGAATACGCCTACCCGGTCGACCTGCGCCAGATCACCGATATCCCGCTTGTCCTCGTGCCCGATGAGGCTGCGCGCCGCCGCCTTGCGGGCCGCTTCGGGATCACCGCCATTCCCGCGATGCAGGCCACCATCCAGCTGGTGCGCGAAGGCGAACGCGTGACCGCCACCGGCCGCCTCGTCGCCGATGTGATCCAGGCCTGCCGCGTCTCGGCCGAAGACTTCCCGGTGCATATCGACGAGCCCGTCCACATGCGCTTCGTGCCCCCCATCGGTGCGATCACGCCGGACGAGGAACTCGAGCTCACCGCCGACGACCTTGACGAGATCGAATACGAAGGCACCGCCTTCGATCTGGGCGAGGCCCTCGCCCAGACCCTCGCGCTCGCCATCGATCCCTTCGCGGAAGGCCCGAACGCCGACGCTTTCCGCGCCGAACATGGCCTCGACGGCGAAGCCCTCACCGGGCCCTTCGCCGCGCTCGCCGCCTTGAAAAAACAGGACTGACCCCATGACAGAGCGCGGCCCCCAGCGCGGCTCCCACAGCAGCAAGGGCCAGGGCCACCGCGACCTCACCAAAGGCCCGATCCTTTCCACCCTGCTGATCTTTTCCGCGCCCACGCTCGCCTCGAACATTCTTCAGGCGCTCAACGGCTCGGTCAATTCGGTATGGGTAGGCCGGCTGCTGGGCGATTCCGCCCTCGCTGCCACGGCCAATGCCAACGTCGTGATGTTCCTTGTCTTCGCCGCCGTGTTCGGCTTCGGCATGGCCGCCACGGTCAAGGTCGGGCAGGCCTTCGGTGCGGGGCAGGTCGATGCGGCGCGCCGCACCTTCGGCACCGCCATAGGCCTGTGCGTGGGGCTCAGCCTCGTGCTCGCCCCGCTCGGCTGGGTGCTGACCCCGCATCTTCTGCACGCGATGCGCACCCCGCCCGAAATCTTCGGCTACGCGCTCACCTACCTGCGCCTGATCTTCGTCGCGATGCCGGCTTCCACGATCACCGTCATCGTCGGCATGGGCCTGCGCGGCGCCGGGGACGCGCAGACCTCGCTGCGGTTCATGGTCGTCTCGGTCGTGCTCGATATCGCGCTCAATCCGCTGCTGATCGCGGGGCTGGGCCCGATCCCGCCGCTCGGCATCGCCGGGTCCGCAGTGGCCACCGCCATCGCTGCCTATGTCTCGATGATCGGCCTCGTCCTCTACGTCTACGCGCGCAATCTGCCGCTGCGGCTGCGCAGGCGCGAGCTTGCCTATCTCATCCCGCACCCGGCAGAGCTGCGCTACATCCTCGTCAAGGGCCTGCCGATGGGCGCGCAGATGCTCATGATCTCCGCCTCGGGCCTTATCATGATCGGCCTCGTCAACCAGGAAGGCGCGATGATCAGCGCCGCCTATGGCGCCTCGCTGCAAGTGTGGACCTACCTCCAGATGCCCGCGATGGCGATTTCCGCCGCGCTCAGCGCCATGGCCGCGCAGACCATCGGCGCGGGGCTGGCAGACCGCCTCGGCAAGATTACCCGCGCGGGCCTCATCCTCAACATCACCATCACCGGCACGCTCACGCTCCTCCTCCTCGCGTTCGACCGCCCGGTGCTCAGCCTGTTCCTCGGCCCCACCAGCCCCTCGGTCGATGCGGCGCGCCACATCCAGTTCCTCGCGAGCTGGAGCTACGTCCTCTTCGGCATGACCATCGTGCTCTTCGGCACGATGCGGGCGGGCGGGGTCGTCCTCGCCCCGATCATCGTCCTCGGCATCGCGATGTACCCCGTCCGCCTCGGCTTCTATGCAGCGGCCTACCCCGCCCTTGGCCCCGATGCGATCTGGCTGTCCTTCCCCGTCGGCTCTGCCGCCGCCGTCCTCATGGCAACCATGGCCTACCGCCGCCCCGGCTGGCGCCAGAAGGCCCGCGTGGTCGATCAGGACGAATGCAGCGAGGAAACCCACGCCGACGGAGAGTGCGACGGGCGGATGGCGCCGGCGCTCTAGGGCGCGCTGCGGAGCCTCGAACCCGGCTTGTGCCCTGTGGTCTCGCCGCGAAGGCGCCACCACGCGTGTTCCCGATCCGGAAAAACGCCATGGTCACCATCTTTTGCAGAGATCATGCCAAGTATGACAAATCCAATTACCTTGTCGCAACACATTCGGATAATTGTTGTCATATAATAGAGATTAGTTCCGATAATTTCCAATTTGGCCAAAAAATACATCTGGGAAAACTCGACGCCCTCTGGAGCATAGGATAAAATATAGTGTCGACTCGGCTGGCGTAGATAGTGCTTGAGCGACGTGGGGTTGCGCCGATTTTACAAGCGGAGAACCATCATGTCAGTAAATTCGTCAAGTCGTTTTCATGGCGGCGTGCGCGGCGCTGAATTGTCGCGCGGATCACTTCTGTTTGGCGGACCGTTCGGCCGGATGTTCCGGGCCCTGCCACCGGCCGATTTCGGTACGGACGATATTCAAAGCGAAGCCGCACTCAAGGTGCTTGCCGCCAAAATGCTCGCGATTCATGAGGATTCCAAGAACGGCCCCGATCCGGAAGAAAGCGGCATATCGGCAGTCTATACATATCTCGGCCAATTCATCGATCACGACCTGACATTCGACCCGGCGAGTTCGCTTCAGAAGCAGAACGATCCCGATGCTCTCGTCGATTATCGCACACCCCGGTTCGATCTCGACAATGTCTATGGGCGCGGGCCTGACGATCAGCCCTATCTGTTTGAAGATGGGAAGCACTTCATACTCGGCAAGCCTCTGAACCCGACTGGCACCAACACCGATCCGCATGATCTGCCACGAAGCGTTCCGCACACGCCTGGTGCCCAGCATCGCGCGATCATCGGTGATCCACGCAATGACGAAAATACCATCGTGTCACAGCTTCAGGGCTTGTTCCTGAAGTTTCACAACAAGATGGTCGACACGCTCGGCGGTGACTTCGCCGCCGCCCAGCGCGAGGTCCGCTTCCATTACCAATGGATCATTCTAAACGATTTCCTGCCAACGCTCATCGATGCCGATGTTCTTGCCGAGGTGCTCCCCCACATCAAGGCGGGTACGGATGTGGTGCGCGATCCGCCGAGGCTGCGCTTCTACAAAGCGCGCGACGAGGCCTACATGCCGCTCGAGTTCGCAGCAGCCGCCTATCGCTTCGGCCACTCGATGGTGAGGCCCGAATATCAGCTCAACCTCGATCTCGATGCCCCCTTCCCGATCTTTGCCGGCAGCGCGGAACCCGGTACCTTGCGGGGTTTCCGCGCCCTTCCAAAAAATCATGCCATCGATTGGCGTCTGTTCGTCGATCTCGAGCCGCTGGGCTGGGGCGACGCGGCGGACCAGAACAATCCGAACACCAAGAAGCGCACACAGCGCGCCTACAAGATCGATACGTCCCTGGTGAACCCGCTTGGCAACCTGCCTCCCGACATTGCCGCCGATCCCAGCGCGCTCGCCCTGCGCAATCTTGAACGGGGTTGGCGCATGCGTTTGCCGAGCGGGCAGGCCGTTGCGAAGGCGATGGGCATCAAGCCGCTTGCCGACAGCGATATCCTGATCGGTAAGTTCACGGGGGATCCCGCCGACACGCTCGTCCCCATCGATCATGCGGACTTCAAAGGCGCCTTTGTCGGCAACTGTCCGCTCTGGACCTATGTCCTCGCCGAAACGATCGAGAAGCAGATCACGATCGAGACGACGGAGGGTGTGAAGCAGCAGACGGCCCGCCTGCTGGGCGAAGTCGGCGGCCGCATCGTGGCTGAAACGATGGTCGGCATCCTGCTGGCTGACAGCAGCTCGTTCCTCGCACAGGATCCGCGCTGGACACCGATGCCCGCTTTGACCGAGGCAGGCGTGTTTGGTGTGCGGGAACTGATCAAGGCCGCTCTTTGATCGAAGCGGAGCCGGGTTGCCATGGCAACCGTGTCATCCCGGCTGCTTCGCACGCAAGGGCTGTGCGCCGAGCCGTGCTGTCCTACAGCGCCGCGCTGCGGTATGCGTTTCAACAGCTCTTCGGACTGGGTGAAACCGGCAAGGCTCTGCCGCGTCGGGCGAAAATGAAGCCTGGATTGGGGGCCTGCGCATTTCAGCCCAGGACCGTGTCAACTGTGTCAACTTGTGCCGGATCGGGACTCGCCAGCCCCGCCCTTACCGCGATTGCGCGCGCCAGCGCTGCACGGTGCGCTCCACGGCCATTTCCTCGCCGCCGGTCCGGCCCCACAGTTCGGAGAACGACGGGTCGGCCGAGGCCGGGCGCAGGCCCTGCGCCAGTTCATCGAACGAAACGCGGATCGGGATCGAGACGCCTTCGCCGCAAATGATGCATTCGCGGTTGCGCAGGGCGGGAATCGAATCAAGAAAGCCGCGCGCGCCTTCGGGCATCGCCGCCTTCACGAAGGCCTGGTCGCGTTCGTTGTTGAGGCGCATCGCGATGATCGTGCCGCACTGGCTCAGCACGCCTTCGGCAAGGTCGGAGGGACGCTGCGTGATAAGGCCCAGCGAAACGCCGTACTTGCGGCCTTCCTTGGCGATGCGTGAGAGGATGCGGCCGACCGACGAGCCATCCGAATTGCGCTCGGCCGGCACGTAGCGGTGCGCTTCCTCGCAGACCAGCAGAATCGGTCGCGTTTCCTCGTCGCGCGACCAGATCGCATAGTCGAACACGAGGCGCGAAAGCACCGCGACCACGGTCGAGGTGATTTCGGAAGGCACGCCCGAGACGTCGATGATCGAGATCGGCTTGCCGTGCGAGGGCAGGCGGAACACGCGGCCGATGAATTCGGCCATCGTATCGCCCACCAGCATGCCGGAGAACATGAACTGGTAGCGCGGATCGCTGCGCAGTTCCTCGATCTTGGTCTTGATGCGCTGATAGGGCACCGAGGTGTGGCCCTTGTCGAGCTTGCCCATCTCGTTGTTGAGGATGTTGAGCAGCTCGGAAAGCAGATAGGGGATCGGCGAATCGACGGTGATCTTGCCGATCTGTTCGGCCAGCCGGTTCTTGTGCCGGGCCTGGAGCAGGCACTTGCCCAGAATGTCCGCGTCGATCTGGCGGTCGGTGCCGGTCGAGGTGAGAAACACCTCGCAGTGTTCCTCGAAGTTCATCAGCCAGTAGGGCATGTTGAGGTTCGAGACGTCGAGCAGCTGGCCGGTGTTGCGGAAGGCCTGCATATATTCGCCGTGCGGGTCGATCATCACGATGTGACCCTCGGGCGCCAGCTCGCAGATGCGGTGCAGAATAAGCGCTGCGCTGGTCGATTTGCCGGTACCGGTCGAACCCAGCAGCGCGAAATGCTTGCCCAGCAGCGCGTCGACATAGAGCCCAGCGCGGATGTCGCGGGTCGGGAACACCGTGCCGATGGTCACGTTGGTGCGCCCGTCGCTGGCGTAGATCTGGCGAAGATCGGTGCTGGTCGCGGGATAGATCGGCGAACCCGGCACCGGATAGCGCGTCACACCGCGGCGGAAGCCATAGATCTTGCCGGTCAGGCGCTCCTCGTCGCCTTCGCCGAGGAAGTCGACCTGCGCGATGATCACGCCGTCGTGGCCCGCGGTCATGTCCTGCCGCTGGGTGCGCACGCTGGCGAGCAGCCACCCGTTGCCGACGCGGATCTTGAGCTGGCTGCCGACCTGGCCCGCGAGCGAGATCGACGGGTCGGCATCGGCCATGCATTCCTCGAGCCGGCCGAGATCGAGCGCGATCGAGCTGCCCGAGCCGGACACATCGAGGACATAGCCGATGGGGCGGCGCGAATTGTCCGCCGGTGCCCCGCGCGGCGCGGCGCGGGTGTCGGTCGGCACGGCCGGTCGCGCACCGTCGGCCGCGAGGTCGGCGGACGTCGCCCGGCCGGCACTCTCGAGGCCATTGATGCTCATATCGCTCATTGACACCTGATCCCCGCCTGCAACGGCTTCGCGTAGGTAGGACCTAACCTTCGACGGTTAAAAACTGGCTAATCATGCGGCTGGGATATTGTTCGCCGGCCGCTTGCGCACCGCGCTTCGCTCCCGATCATACCAGAGCAAACAGCCGGCCCGCGATCCAGCCCATCGAGATCGAGACAATCACGGCAAACAGGCCATAGAAGAAACCATTGCGCTGGGCGTTGTCCGCCACCACCCGCTCGAAGCCTTCCTTGCGCACCGTCACGCGCGAGAGGGCGGAGGCGACCACCCGCCCGTCGCGCACGGCAAATGTTTCGGCGGTGTAGGTCCCGGTCTGCACGCTCGAAGGCAGCGCGATGCGGGCCTGGTAGAGCACCTGCCCGCTGATCTTCACCGCGTTCTCGTTCTCCTGATAGAGACCCTGCCGCCGCATGAGATCGACGAGCCCTTCGGAAAAGCGCTTCTGGCCAGCCGGATCGATCACCCCCACCGGCGATAGCTGAAGCCACTTGAGGCCCATCTCGTAGATCGCGGCCGTCTTGGCATCCACAAGGCTGGCGATCGGGCGCGACGAGGCGAGCGCGTAGAAGCTCGGTGCCGAGCGGAATTCGGTGCTGTCGGCATTGACCCAGATGCCTGCCACCTTGCGCTTCTCGCGCACCACGATCGAGCGGACCGGCCCCTCGAGCAGGACGACGATGTCATAGTCGCCCGCCGCGCGCGCACCCTCCGGGGTCAGGATCGCGCCGAACAGGAGGAGGTCGGCCCCCGTGAAGCCCTGCCGCACCTGGATCTCGTGCTGCGAGATTTCCGGCACGAGAATCGGATCGCGCGCGCCCGCGCAAAGGAACAGCGCCAGCAGCAGGGCAATCAGGCGACCGGCTCTCATTGCACGATCACCGTGAAGATCTCGTCCGGACGGTAGCCGAGCCCCAGCGCCATGCGGATCGCCACCCCCAGCACGATCACCGCCAGGATCAGCCGGAGATGCTCGGGCTTGGCCTTCTGCGCGAACTGCGCGCCCACCTGCGCACCTGTCACCGATCCTATCAGCAGCAGCACCGCCAGCACGATGTCGACCGCCCGCGTGGTCAGCGCGTGCATCATCGTCGTCGCCATCGTCACGAACAGGATCTGGAACAGCGACGTGCCCACCACCACGCCTGCCCCCATGCCGAGGATGTAGAGCATCGCCGGCACGAGGATGAAGCCGCCGCCGATGCCCATCAGCATCGTCAGCACGCCCGTGAACACGCCCAGCAGCAGCGGCGCGAGCGGGGAGATGTAGAGGCCGGAGCGATAGAACCGCCAGCGTAGCGGCAGGCTGGCGACGAGCGGATGGTGCCGGCGCTTGCGGGGCGGCTGCGGCTTGCCGCTGCGTTCGGCCCTGAGCGCGCCGAGGCTTTCATGCGCCATCAACCCGCCGATCCCGCCCAGCATCAGCACATAGAGGATGTTGATCACCGTATCGATCTGGCCAAGCGCCTGCAGCAGGCGGAACAGCAGTGCGCCGAGCCCGGTCCCGATAACGCCGCCCGCCACCAGCACTGCGCCCATCTGATAGTCGATCCCGCCGCGCCGGGCGTGGGCGAAGGCCCCCGAAACGCTGGCACCGGTAACCTGGCTGGCCGCCGACGCCGCCGCCACGGTCGGCGGCACGCCGTAGAAGATGAGCAGCGGCGTGGTCAGAAACCCGCCGCCGACCCCGAACATGCCAGAAAGCAGCCCCGTCAGCCCTCCCAGCAGGACGATGACGAGGCCGTTGACCGAAAGATTCGCGATGGGGAGATAGACATCCATCCTGCCCGTGAGGCTAGCCGCTCCCGCCGCACTTGGGAACGCTCGCGCGCGGGTTTTTGCCCATCAGAATCCCGCAGCCACCGTCAGCGCCGGGCCCGAACCCGGCTCGGCCCGGCCCGCCACGCGAAAGCGCCAGTCGACCCCCACCCGAACGCCGATCCGGCGCGCGGCCGGCCCCAGTTGGCTGCGCAGTTCGATCCTCGGCCCCACGTCGAGCCGCGCAGCACCGCGCTGCCCCCCGCTCCACGCGCCGCCCCCCGCGTTCAGCTGCAGGCCCGGTAGCGGCGCGATCACACGACGCTGCACGGTGATCGCGAGATCATAGAACGCGGTCGCATCGCGACCGCCGGCCCAACCGGCCTGGCCATAGGCTTCTGCTTGCGCCGAAAAGGGCATGCGCAGCGGTGGCAGTTCGGTCACCGCCATGACAACCGGCCGTGGACGCGCGGGCCCGCCCTGATCCTGCAGCCGCGCCTCGCCCATCAGCGCCAGCGGCAGCGCCCGCAGCGGCCGCACTGCCAACCCCACTGCGGCCTCGTTCTCGCGGACACGGCCGCCGACCGCGCCAGAGGCCCTGAGGTAGGCTTGCGGGCGCCACGCGCCGCTCGGTGCCAGCGCATAGCGAAGCACCGCGCCGGCCTGGCTGCCGCCATAGGACGCCGCGCCGCTCGCCAACGCGGGCGCAAGATCGCCGCCACGCAGAAACAGCCAGCCATCGGCGGACCAGCGCGTCTGATTGCTCCAGCGGGGCTGTTCGGCCTGGCGGGGCCGGGCCTGTGCCTGCGCGCTTTCGCTGGCAAGCGGTGCGACAGCTTCCCGCGGCGGCGGGTCCGCACGATAGGCCGGGCGCGGCGGCGCGAAAGCAGCGGGCCCAGCCTCTTCCGGCTGATGCGGTGCGCCTTGCAAATACGCAGCCCAGGGCGAATGCGCCGCCGCGGCCTGCCCGCCCCAGCGATCCGGAGGCAAGGCCAGCAGGCTCTCCACGGGCGCGAGGTAGTCCGCCAGCAGAACCCTGGGCCCTGTCCGTCCCTGGCCGCTCCCGCTGCGGCGCGGCAGATAGGGAACCGCCAGCGTTGCGATCCCGGCGCTGTGGTCGTGCGGCCCTGCCGGTGCCTCCTTGCGCACGGCAGGGTGCGCGCCATGCGCGGGAGCCGTGCGCTGCGGCGGCACCTGCGCCACCACCCGGGGCAGCACTGCAGCCGCCGGCCGGCCCTGCGGCTCCAGACCGATGATCGTCGCCCGCACGGCGATCCACGCCGCGAGGATCATCACCAGCGCGATGACCGGTTGGCCGGGCGGAGGCCTCCTGCCGCACTCGGTCGCGCTTGCGTGCGGGATCATGGCGGAGACCGGGATCAGCGGACTGCGACGAGCGCGGGGTGGCTCAGGTGGACAGTGTGGTCCCAGTTCACCCGTCCGCTGTGGAGCGAGGCGAGATAGGCCGAGAGCGCGCGGCGGCCAGCCATGATCGCGATCACGTTGGCCAGCGGCATCCGCAGCACCGCCATGATCCCTTCGCTCAGCGAATACTCGTGCGCCGTGAACGCCGCGCGCAGCAGGCAGCGCCACCCGAGCGCCGCAAAATTGATCACCAGCAGCAGCCGCAGCAGCGGATCGATCGGCTGCGGGTGATAGGCCCCCAGTTCGCTGGCGATGAACAGCAGCGGGGAAATGATCAGCAGCAGATAGGCGGAGGCCAGCACGATCGCGGTCAGCGGGGCACGCCGATCGCGCAGCCGCATCCACAACTCGAGCGGGCGCGCATCCCAGCCGAGGCGGTCCCATCCCTGAAACGCGATGCCGTGCATCCAGCGCGTCTTCTGCCGCACCGAGGAGCCGAGACCTGCCGGAAAGAACTCGCGCGTCGCGACCAACCGCCCTTGTGCATCGCGCATACGCACGAACCGGGCCGAACCGCCGATCTGGCCAACCAGCAGGCCGCACTCGTAATCCTCGGTCAGGCACTCGGCGGCAAACGGCGCGGCTGCGCCGCGCTGCGCCGCGATGGCTTCCAGCGAGGCGCGCGAAAAGGCGCAGCCGACTCCGGCAGAGGGCAGCCCGACCCTCAGCCAGTCGCGCACCACCATGGCCTTGCCGTGCGATTCGGCGAATTCGTCGCAGTAGTGCCCGGCAATCCAGCGCGAGCCCGCCTGGGGTTCGGGCCGCACCGGCAGCTGCACGAAATCGGCCTCATCAAGCCCGCGGTCGAGCAGCGCGAGCGCGGCCGGATGCACCATGTCCTCCGCATCGTGCAGGATCACGCTGCGGGCACGAAAACCGCCGCGCGTCTCGTCCTCGATCAGCGCCGCGTAGAGCCGGTTCAGACAATCGGCCTTGGTCGTCGGGCCGGCGCAATCGTGCACCACGATCCGCAGCCGCGGATCGTGGGCCGCGGCCAGCATCGCGGTCAAAGTTGCCGTGTCGTTGCGATAGCAGCCGGCATAGATGCGCAGGTCCGACTGGGGCCAGGCCTTGAGCGTGTGGGTGAGCATCGCGCCCACCACCGCGGCTTCCTGCCAGGCCGGCACCAGCACGGCTGCAACGCCGCGCAAGGGCGCATCGCTGTCGGCGGGGGCAACGCCGGTGCGCACCCGGCCAGTCAGCCGCAACCAGAGCCAGAGCAGGTCGATGCCAAGTTCATCGAGGGAGCCCACCGCGAACCATATCGCGGCGAAGAGGAGGAGCTCATGCTCGGCACGGCCGAGCCACTCCAATGCCGTGTGAAACGGCGTCATCTACTTGCCCTCGCGCCAAAAGTGGCACTATCCCCACGGATTGAATTACGCCTGATTACCTATTGTTGCAACGATACCAGACCAAAGGATTGGTTCGAGAATGGCGAGAAACCTTGGGTTCGGCGGCCTTCGCAGCAAGCTGGCGGCAAGCGAGGCAGCCCCCGGGCTGGTCCTCATGGCCTGTGCCGGGGCGGCGCTGGCGCTCGCCAATTCGCCGTTCGGCCATGCCTGGCACGACCTCTTCCTCCATGCCTTGCCGTGGACGCCGGTGGGCCGGCTCGAGACCCTCCACGCGTGGATCAACGATGGCCTGATGGCTGTCTTCTTCCTCGTTGTAGGCCTTGAAATAAAACGCGAATTCGTGATGGGTGCGCTCTCGGACAGCGCGCGCCGCCACCTCCCGATGATCGCCGCGCTGGCCGGCATGGCGATGCCGGCGCTGGTCTATATCACCGTTACTCACGGCCACTCCGAATTGCGGGGAGGCTGGGCGATTCCCGCCGCGACCGACATCGCCTTTGCCCTCGGTGTGCTCGCGCTCCTCGGCAGCCGGGTGCCGCCAGCGGTGCGCCTGTTCCTGCTCACCGTTGCGGTGGTCGATGATATAGGTGCCATTGCGGTGATCGCGCTTTTCTACACCGAATCGCTCGAACCGGGCTGGCTCGTGCTGGCAATCGCCCTGTTTGCCGCCATGGTCGCATTGAACCGATTCGGTGCTCGCGCGCTGCCGCCCTATCTGGTTCTTGCCGCCGCGCTGTGGTTCGCCGTGCTGCACTCGGGCATCCACGCCACGGTGGCCGGCGTGCTGGCCGCCTTCACCATCCCGGTCGCGCTTGATTCGCAGGGGAACAGCCCGCTGCTGCGGCTTGAACACGCGCTCGTCGGGGTCAGCGGCTTCGTCATCGTGCCGCTTTTCGGCCTGGCCAACGCCGGGGTCGAACTCGGCACCGGCAATCCGCTTGCCCCCCTGCCGCTCGGGATCGCGCTCGGGCTTATCCTGGGCAAACAGGCGGGCATCATGCTCGCCATCTTCGGCTGCGAGCGGCTGGGCATTGCTGCGCGCCCGGCCGGGGCCGGCCTGCTCCACCTCTGGGGCATGGCGCTCCTGTGCGGCATCGGTTTCACCATGAGCCTGTTTATCGGTGCGCTCGCCTTCGCCGCCGCACCGCAGTTGGTCGAGGATGCCAAGCTCGGCGTGCTTGCAGGCTCGCTGGTTTCCGCCCTGGCCGGCGCCGCCGTGCTGCGCATTGCCCCGCGCCCCTCGGAATGATCGAGGCGGCGATTGATCAAGCGAGGCGATCACCCTGACCCGAAACTTGCGTGAGCCATCGCGGAGCAACGGGTGTAGAAAGGGCATCACGTTACACCCGCCACGAAGGAACCAGCCATGCCCGGTGACAACGCCACGAAAGCCCTGATCGATACGCTCAATGGCCTGCTCGCGGATTACTTCGCGCTCTATATCAAGACCAAGAACTACCACTGGCACGTCAAGGGCCCGCAGTTCCACGATCTGCACCTGCTGTTCGATACGCAGGCCACCGAACTCTTCGCGCTCACCGACGTGATCGCCGAGCGTGTGCGCAAGAACGGCGGCAACACCCTCACCTCGATCGGCGCCATTGCCGGCCGCAGCGTGATTGCCGACGATGATCGCGAAGGCGTAGACGCCATGGCCATGGTCGCCGCGCTGCGCGACGACAACGCCGCGCTCGTCGCGCGCATCCGGGCCGCCAAAGCCGCCGCCACCGAAGCGGGCGACAACGCCACCGAAGGCATGGCCGACGACTGGACCGACCAGGCCCAGCAGCGGGTGTGGTTCCTGAGCTCGATCCTCGGCTGATCGGCCTGGCGCGTGCTGTCGCGGCTGCCGCCTCCGCTGCACCGGGCCCTGCTGCGGCTCGCCCAACCGATCCGGCTGCGGGTCTGGGGCCTGTTGCGGCGCGAGGTGCGCGGCTGCGGGGTCCTCGCGTTCGATCCTGCGGGGCGCGTGCTGCTCGTGCGCCACAGCTATCACCAGCCGGAGCGTTGGCTGCTCCCCGGCGGCGGTCTGACGCGGGGCGAAGATCCGGTCGATACCGCCGCGCGCGAATTGCTGGAGGAAACCGGCTGTCCACTCACCGCCGGGGTCTGGTTCAGCGCGGATCTGCGCCGGATGCCGGGTGGGTGGATCAACCGGATCGAACTCGTCGCCGGGCAAACCCGGGGCGAGCCCCGCGCGGACGGGCGCGAAATCGCGGCAGCCGCCTTCTTCGCGCCAGATGCCCTGCCGCCGCAGACCGGCGCGGTCGTCCACGTGGCGCTGGAACTGTGGCACCGCAAGCAGACGCAGTGCGGCGCGTCAGAACGGTAGGGTCCCCTGCCCTGCCGGATCGGCGCCCGTCGGCACCGGTGCGCTCCCTTCCCCCTCCAACGCCGAGAGGGTGAGGCCCATCAGCCGCACCGGCTCGGGCAAGGGCAGCAGGCCTTCGAGCAGCGCGCGCGCGGCCTCGGCAAACTGCGCCTCGTCCGCCACCGGACCCGGTAATGACTTCGCCCGCGTGATCGTGCGAAAGCCGGTGTCCTTGAGCTTGAGCGTCACTGTCCGTCCCCGCGCGCCGCTGCGCTCGACGCGCTCCCACACCAGCGCAATGATCCGCTCCAGCACTTCACGCAGCGCCGGCCCGCTGCCGATGTCGCGCTCGAAGGTGCGCTCGCCGCCGACCGACTTGCGCGGCCGGTCCGCGCGCACCCGGCGCAAGTCGATCCCCCGCGCCGCGCGGTAGAGGTAATCGGCCTGGCTCCCGAAATGCTGGCGCAGGAAGGCAAGGTCGCGCTGCGCCAGATCGGCACCCGTCGCGATGCCCAGCGCCGCCATCTTTTCCGCCCCGCGCGGGCCTACGCCGTGAAAGCGCTTCACCGGCAGCGTCGCCACGAAGGCCGCGCCTTCGCCCGGGCGGATCACGCACAGGCCATCGGGCTTGTTCTGGTCGCTCGCGATCTTGGCGAGGAACTTGTTGTAGGAAACCCCCGCGCTCGCGGTCAGCCCCGTCTCGGCCTTGATCCGCGCCCGGATCAGCTCGGCAATCCGCGTCGCCGAACCGATGCCGCGCAAGTCGTCGGTCACGTCGAGGTAGGCCTCGTCGAGCGAGAGCGGCTCGACGTGCGGGGTGAAGTGCAGGAATATCTGCCGGATCTGCCGCGAGACCGCCTTGTAGACCTCGAAGCGCGGCGGGCAAAAGATGAGTTCGGGGCACAGCCGCGCCGCGCGCACGGAAGGCATCGCCGAACGCACCCCGAACACCCGCGCCTCATAGCTGGCCGCTGCAACAACGCCCCGCGCGGAAGAGCCACCCACGGCCACGGGCTTGCCCCGCAGCGCCGGATTGTCGCGCTGTTCCACGCTCGCGAAGAAGGCGTCCATGTCGATATGGATCACCTTGCGCAAGGCGCTGGCGGTCTCCTCGTCATCCCTGTCAGGTGGCGGTTCGTGGGGCGCTGCTGCAGACATCGCGGTCACACTACCCCTTTTCGCAGTGCAGCATAAAGCGCTGGGAACAAGGCGCCGACGTGCCTATAGGCTGAACACATGGCAACACTCCCATCCACACCCACCGGCACGGCCGGCGCGCCCCGCATGGGGCCGCGCGAATTCGTCGTGCTGATGGCCATGTCGATGGCGCTGCAAGCGCTCGCCATCGATGCCATGCTGCCCGCGCTCGCCGGCATAGCGCAGGAACTTGCGATCAGCGATCCCAACCGGCGGCAACTGATCGTCGGCGTGTTCCTGCTCGCCGCGGGGCTCGGCGCGCTCGTGCCCGGCTCGCTGGCAGACCGCTACGGCCGCCGTCCGGTGCTGCTGTGCAGCCTCGCGCTCTACATCGTGTTTTCGCTCGGCTGCGCGCTTGTCACCGAATTCAACACACTGCTCGCCTTGCGCGCCGCCCAGGCGCTCGGCAGCGCGGGGCTTTCGGTGCTCCCCAGCGCCATCATCCGTGACCGGCACGGCGGCGACGCGATGGCGCGGCAGATGTCGACGATCACCGTGATCTTCATGCTCGTGCCGATGGTCGCGCCCAGCATCGGGCTTGCCGTGCTGATGGTCGCGGGCTGGCGCTGGATTTTCGCGCTGCTGGCCGTGATGGGCCTCGTGGTCGGCCTGTGGGTCTGGCTGCGGCTGGAGGAAACGCTCGATCCGGCCAACCGCCAGCCGATCCAGCCGCGCGCCATCGCCACCAACATGGTCACCGCCGCCTCCAACCGCGCCTCGTTCGGCTATGTCGTGGGCGGCGGCCTCATCCTCAGCGCGCTGTTCGGCTATGTGAACTGCGCGCAGCAGCTGGTGGGCGAGCATTTCGGCGCGGGCGCCTATTTTCCGCTGATCTTCGGCGCAACCGCACTGTGCATGGCCTTTGCCAGCTTCTTCAACTCGCGCATCGTCGAACGCTTCGGCGCCCGCCGGGTCAGCCACGCCGCGGTGCTCATCTCGATAGCCTTGAGCGCGCTGCAGGTCTGGAACGCCTCGCGCCCGGGCGAGACGCTGCTCGAATTCATGCCCGTGATCGCGCTCAATATCTGCATGGTCGGCTTCATCGGCGCGAACTTCAGCTCAATCGCGCTCCAGCCTTTCGCGCATATGGCGGGCGCGGCCAGCTCGGTGCAGGCGTTCCTGCGCATGGTGATCGGCTCGGGCCTCGGCATGCTCTTCGGTCTGGCCTACGATGGTACGGCGCGGCCCCTCGCGCTGGCCTTCCTCGGCTGCGGTCTCAGCGCGCTCGTGCTAGTGCTATGGAGCGAGCATGGCCACCTGTTCCGCCGCATCAATCCGCGCGGCGCCCTGCGCGAAGTGTTGCTACCCGATACCCACTGCTAAAGGCACGGCAAGCCCCGCGTAGACGCGCAGCGCGGCGGCTGCCGGTTCGGGCCGGCCGAAGTGGTAGCCCTGCATGAGGTTGATGCCGAGTGCCCGCGCCGCCTCGGCCTGCGCCGCGCTTTCCACGCCCTCGATCGAGCAGCCGATGCCCAGCTGCCAGGCCAGCGCCACGATCATGCCCGTCACCGCGCGTGCGCCGGGATCGGTAGCGAGCGCTCCCACGAGTTCGCGGTCGAGCTTGATGCGGTCGAGCGGCAGATCGCGCAGCTGCGAGAGGCTCGACCAGCCCGCGCCGAAATCGTCGAGCGCGATGCGGAAGCCCGCCTCGCGGAAGGCGATGAGCTGGGCTGCGGCCCGCTTCGGATCCTGCTGTAGCGCGCGCTCGGTCACCTCGAGCATGACCGACGCCGGGTTGCCGCCCGCGTCCTTGACGATCCGCGCCATCGTTTCCGCGAGGCCGTCGCGCACCACATCGCGTGCGGCAAGGTTGATCGAAACTTCGAGACCGGTTTCCCATGGCCGGCATTCGGCCAGCGTGCGGGCGAGCACCAGCCGGGTCAGTTCGCCCGTGCGTCCCGTCGCATCGGCAATCGCGAGGAACTCGCCCGGCGCCTGCCATTCCACCCCGTCGGGCGACCAGCGCGCCAGCGCCTCCAGGCCGACAATGCGCCCGTCGCGGCAATCGAAGATCGGCTGGTAGAGCAGCCGCAGCGAGTCCTCGAGCGCGCAATCGTTGAACTGGCGCATCACTGTGATGCGCCGCTGCAGCGCCACTTCGTCATCCGGCCCGAACGCGACGATTGCGCCGTCGCCCAGTTCCTTGGCCTTGTAGAGCGCCGCATCGGCGCGTTCGAGGCAGGTCGAGGCCGAGCCACCCTCGGCGCGGTAAAGCCCGATCGAACCATAGAGCCGCAGCGTGGCCCCGTTGAACCGGATCGGCTCGCGAATGGCCGCGGAAATCCCCTGCGCGACGGCGACGACCGCATCGGTGCCAAGCGCGCCGTCGAACAGGATGGCGAATTCATCCCCGCCAAGCCGGCCATGCGCCAGCACCTGCTCCGCGCTGCCGATACGCTCGTTCACGGTGCGCAGCACGTGATCGCCTGCGGCATGGCCATAGGTATCGTTCACATGCTTGAAGCCGTCGAGATCGCACAAAGCCAGCCAGGGCCGCACGAGATCGTCCGGCCCGGTCATATGCTCCTCGAGGCAGGCAAGAATGGCGCGGCGGTTGCGTCCGCCGGTCAGGTGGTCGACCGTCGCCTGCCGGTAATGCGCGCTGGCCAGTTCGGCAGTCTGCCGTTCTCGTCGCGCCAGTAACTGGCGCGAAAGCTCCAGCCGCACGAAATCGCGGTGCTGGACCTGGGTCATCGTCAGCAGGATCGCCGTCACGAAGACCTGCGCGAGCGAGATCGCCATCGCATCGTCGTGCCCGCTGGCAAGGACAAACAGGCTCCATGGCAGCGTGAAGGCCAGCGCCAGCCGGATCGCCGTTTCGGGCGCGTGCGCCATGCCCAGGATCGCGGCGAACATGGTTACCGCGATCACGAAGTGCAGCAGTTCGCGCTGCCCCGGATCACCGTAGGGATAGAGCCCCAGCGACCACGCCACGAACACCAGCGCCCCCCAGCCGCCAAGGCGCTGCATGGCATCGATGTCCAGCCGCAGCTGTTCCACCGGGCGACCGGCAACCCGCTTGGGCATCCAGTAGACCGCGCGGCTGGCAGCAAGGACCATGATCACCGGGGCCACTGCGAGCATCGCCACCGGCGCGCGCGTATGGAAAGACCACGCCACCAGCAGGGTGTTGAAGATCACCGCGAGGTAGAGCAGCGGCGCGCGGTGCGAAACGCTGCGGGCATAGGCCAGCGTGAAGGCGTCCCCATGGCGCTGCCGCCAGTGACGGCCATAGCAATGCAGGCTGCGGAGACTGCCGCGCAGCCAGCGCCTTGCGCTTTCGCGCAGACCCGGTGAAGAACCGCCACTTGCCATTTCGGCAGTTTACGGCCTCGGGAGTTAACGCCTTCTCAATCCGGACGGGCAAATACCGACAAATCGCCAGAAATTCATACCCGAATCGAACCCAAAATTTCCGGGCAATGGCCTTGGCTTGCCGGGGTTATTCGGCAGCCTTCGAAAGCGCCGCGACCAGCGCCTTGACCTTCTTCTGGCGCCATTGCGGCAGAGGCGCGACAAGCCAGTAGGCACGGCGGCAGCGATCGGGCTCGCCCAGCGCGGCAACCTTGCCCGCCGCGATCGCGCCTTGTGCCAGCATCAGCGGCACGCGTGCCTTGCCGAGGCCTGCGGCCGCCGCGCTGATCGCGGTGCCGCCGTCACCCACCGAAAACTGCGTCTCGCGGCCCTCGGTCTCGGGCGCGGGATCGCCCGGCCAGGCGATCCACGGTGCATCCGCACCCGCACCGGGCGCCGCGACGACCTGCATCAGCGGCTCGCCCAGCGCGATTCCTTCCAGATCGCCCGGCCCCTCCGCCCAGCGCACTGCAAGGTTGAGATTTGCCTCGGTAAAATCAAGATCCCCGTCATTGCCGACCAGCGCAAACCTGAGGCCGGGATTGGCCAGCCGAAACGCCGCGAGCCGCGGCGAGAGCCACGCCGCGAAGAAGTCGCGCGGGCAGGCCACGGTGTAGACATGGCTCGATTGCCCGGCCTGCATCGCCTGCACGCCTTCCTCGAAGCGCAGGAAACCCTCGCGGATGGCATCAAGCCCCGCCGCCGCCTCGTCGGTGAGGACAAGGCCCTTGGTCGTCCGGCGAAACAGCACCACGCCGAGCAGGTCCTCCAGCGCGCGGATCTGCTGGCCAACAGCGGCCGGCGTCACCGCCAGCTCATCCGCCGCGCGCGTGAAGGACAGGTGCCGTGCCGCCGCATCGAGCACGCGCAGGCCGTTGAGCGGCAGATGGGTCCGCTTCATGTCGAAAGCCGCAGGCTCAGTTGGCCGTCGCGGGCGCGGCGAGCGGGAAGAACGGGATCGCCACCTCGATCAGCGAGCCATCGGCCCGCTGCATCGTGTAGTGGCCTTCCATGCTGCCGTGCGGCGTGCCCAGCGGGCAGCCGGACACATAGTCGTGCGATGCCCCCGGCGCGAGCAGCGGCTGTTCGCCCACCACCCCATCGCCATCGACGTAGTTGACCATGCCCCGACCGTCCGTGATGCGCCAGTGCCGCGTCAGCAGATGGATCGGTTGATCTGAGCCGTTTTCGATCCGGATATGATAGACCCAGAACCATTTGCCGGCATCGATGCGCGACTGTTCGGGCAGGAAATTGACAGCGACGCGCACTGTCACTCCCTCCGTCACGGCAGCATGCTGGAAGAGCTGTTTCATGTGATACAAGCTAGCCCAGATTGCCGCCGGTTCCAACGGGGGATTCATCCGTTCAACGGCTTGCTGCAACCTGTGGCAATCTCCACACGGATGCCGTGCCATGCTGATCCGCCAATGCTCATAAGGGCCCCTGCCATTCTCTGCGCCGCGCGCGCCCACGGCGAGCACGGCGCGGTCGTGCGCCTGCTGACCGCGGACCACGGCCTTGTCGCCGGCTACGTAGCCGGCGCGCGCGGCCGCACGCTGAGGCCCGTGCTCATTCCCGGAAATTGCGTCGCCGCCGAACTTTCCGCGCGCACCATGAGCCAGCTGCCCTCGGCCAGGCTTGAGCTTGTCACCAGCCGCGGCCCCTGGCTTGGCGAACCGCTGGCGAGCGCGGGCATTGGCTGGGTCACCACGCTCACCGCGCGCGCCCTGCCTGAAGGCCAGCCTTTCCCCGCCATCCACGGCGCGCTCGAGGCCGTGCTCGATGCGATCTGCCATGCCCCCTCCGCGCGCGGCTGGGCCCGCGCCGTCGCCGCCTACGAGGCCCTGCTGATTCAGGAAGTCGGCTATGGCCATGCCCAGCCCCCGCCTGCAGACGAGCCTTGGGAAAGCCTGCTGGCCCGGCTCGAACGGCAGGGCCTTTCGCTTGCAAAGCACCTGCTTGCCGATCCGCGCCGCGATGGTATGGCGGCGCGCGCCATCCTGATCGAACGATTCAAGCGGATCGACGGCGGCGCGGCGTAGATTTCTTCCGAGGATGAGCTTGATGAAGATTGCAGTTCTGCCGGGTGACGGCATCGGCCCCGAAGTCACGCGCGAAGCGCTCAGGGTTCTCGATGCGCTGGACCTCGGTATCGAGCGCGAGGAAGCCCTTGTCGGCGGCGCGGCCTATCACGCCACCGGCCACCCGCTGCCGCCCGCAACGCTGGCGCTGGCCGAAGCCTCGGACGGCGTGCTGTTCGGCGCGGTCGGTGATCCCGCCTGCGATGCGCTGGAGCGCCACCTGCGCCCCGAACAGGCGATCCTCGGTCTGCGCAAGGCCCTGACCCTGTTTGCCAATCTCCGCCCTGCCAAAGTCTTCGCCGGGCTCGAAAGCCACTCCGCACTGCGGCCCGAGGTCGCCGGCGCGATCGATCTGCTGATCGTGCGCGAACTCAATGGCGATGTCTATTTCGGCGAAAAGGGCTTCCGCACCACCGCTTCGGGGGAGCGCGAGGGCTGGGACATGATGTCCTACAACGAGAGCGAAGTCCGCCGCATCGCCCATGCCGGCTTCCGCGCGGCGCAGGGCCGCAGCAAGCGGCTCTGCTCGGTCGACAAGGCCAATGTCCTCGAAACCTCGCAGCTCTGGCGCGACGTGGTGATCGAAGTCGCCAGGGAATACCCGGACGTCGCGCTCGAACACATGTACGTCGACAACGCCGCGATGCAGCTGGTGAAGAGCCCCGGCCAGTTCGATGTCGTCGTCACCGGCAATCTCTTCGGCGATATCCTCTCCGATCTTGCCAGCATGTGCGTCGGCTCGATCGGCCTGCTCGCCTCCGCATCGCTCGGCGCGCGCCAGACCGCGCACGGTACATTCGGCCTCTATGAACCGATTCACGGCTCCGCGCCCGATATCGCCGGCAAGGGTCTGGCGAACCCGATGGCGACGATCCTCTCGGCCGCCATGCTGCTGCGCCATTCGCTCGGTCTCGCCGATGCGGCGGACCGCATCGAGGCCGCCGTTGCACGCACCCTTGCCGATGGCGTCCTCGGGCGCGATCTCGGCGGAAGCGCGGGGACGACGGAAATTGGTGACGCGGTCCTCGCAAGGCTGTAAGCGCGCGCTCCATGTTGCAACTCGCCGTAATCCTGCCCACATTCAACGAGCGCAAGAACATCGCGCCCATGATCGAGCGGCTCGACGCCGCGCTCCGGGGCCTGTCCTGGGAAGCCATCTTCGTCGATGACAACAGCCCGGACGGCACCGCCGAGGAGGCGCGCCGCATCGGCCGCGATGATCCGCGCGTCCGCGTGATCGAGCGCATTGGCCGCCGCGGCCTGGCCTCTGCCGCGATCGAGGGCATGTGCGCCACCGCCGCGCCGATCGTTGCGGTGATGGATGCCGATCACCAGCACGATCCCGCGCTGCTCCCCGGCATGTACGAAGCGGTGGAGAGCGGCGAGTTCGATGTCGCCTATGCCTCGCGCTTCGCCGAAGGGGCCAGCACCGATGCCTGGGGCCGGCCCGACCGCGTGAAGGCCTCGGGCCTTGCCAACCGCATCGCCCGCCGCGTCACCGGCGTGCAGCTCTCCGATCCGATGAGCGGCTACTTCATGCTGCGCGCCGAAACCCTGCGCGCCGATGCGCACCGCCTTTCGGGCGTGGGCTTCAAGATCCTGCTCGATATTCTCGCCACGGTCGATGCACCGCTGCGGGTCAAGGAATTCCCGCTGAACTTCGCGGCCCGCACCGAAGGCGAAAGCAAGCTCGATCAGACCGTGGTTTTCGAATTCCTCGTCGGGCTCTACGACAAATGGCTCGGACGCATCCTGCCAACGCGGTTTGCCCTGTTCGGCACGGTCGGCGCGCTCGGAGTCATCGTCCAGGTGGTCGCGCTCAAGCTGATCAAGATCCTGCTCGGCCACAACACGGCCGCCACGATGCTTTCGGGCAACGAATATTTCGTGCTGGCCAATACGCTCGCCGCCACCGTCGCGATGAGCTTCAATTTCGTGCTCAACAACGAATTGACGTATTCCGACAAGCGCCTGCGCGGCTTCGGCCCGCTGCTCAAGGGCTGGGCGCAGTTTGCGCTGACCTGCTCGCTCGGCCTGCTCACCAATGTGGGGTCGGCGGCCGTGCTCAAATCGACTGGCGTCCACGAACTGCTCGCCGTCGTCGGCGGGATCATCCTCGGCTCGGTGTGGAACTTCGCGCTTTCGAGCAAGTTCGTCTGGGGCAAGTATTGAACAGCAGGGAAAAATAGCGACAGTCCCCCTATTTCTTGGGGACTGTCCCTATTTTTCCCTGCTGTTTACCGCCAGCTATCCAGCCACGTATAATCCCGATACGAATTCTTCCCCGGCAGCGCGCCTGCGGAAAGGATCGGGTAGAACCCCACGAACAGCATCCCGGATAGCACCACCGTCAGCGCCCCCGGCCAGCGCCGCCCCTTTTCCCACCAGCCCGCCAGCACCAGCGCCAGCGCTGCCATCAGGAACACGCTCGCCAGCGCGTAGTGGTAATAGAACTGCACCGGCTTGCCATTGATCGCCCAGAAGATCAGGCTGGCGACATAGAGCACCACCACCGCCCCGCGCAGCCGGTCGCCGCGCCGCAGCCCGGCCCACAGGCACAGCAGCAGCGCGGGCAGGCCCGCCAGCATCGTGAAGGGATTGCCGATCATCAGCACCCCGCGCTGCGCCCCGTCCCACGGTGCGTAGAAGAACCAGATCGGCCGCAGATTGAACACCCACTGCCACCACCGGCTCTGGTAGAGGTGCGGCTTCACCACGCTGTCCTGCAGTTGCAGCATATAGGCCTGCCACGGGATCAGCCCGCGCAGCGTCAGCGGCTGCACTTTGTAGAAGAACGCCGGCGCAAAGGTCGCGAAATAGGCCAGCAGCGGCACCACGCCCAGCCATGCCGCCGCCTCCAGCAGCGAAACGCCGGGGATCGGTCCCGCATCCCGCGCGATCAGGAAACCGCGCCGACGCCCGGCCAGCGCCCACCAGCGGTCCCACGCAAACAGCAGCCCCGGCAGCGCCAGGATCGGCGCGCCGTTCCACTTGCCGCCCAGCGAGAGCCCCAGAAATACCCCGCAGAGCGCCAGATGCAGCCGCGAGCCATTCCGCCCCTCGCTCCCCTTTCTGAACGCCAGCGCCGCCTGCCAGAACGCCAGCGCCATCATGCTCGCCATCGCCATGTCGAGCATCGCGATCCGGCTCAGCACGAACCAGATGAAGTTGGTCGCCAGCAGCAGCGCAAACAGCAGTGTGGCGGGCCGCGAGAGGCTCGCCCACCACATCGCCCGCGTCGCGGCAAAGAAGCCCAGCGTGCCCAGCAGCGCATTGGGCAGCCGCCAGCCCCACGGCCCGTCGCCAAACAGCAGCATGCCCAGCGCGATGAACTCCTTGCCCAGCAGCGGATGCTCGGGATTGAGCCGGCTGGTCAGCGCGATCAGCCGCCGCGCTGCGGGCAGGTAGTGCACTTCGTCGAACACGATCTTCGAAGGCGTGCCCAGCCGGTTGAGCACAACCGCCAGAAACGCGAGCGTGATCGCCGCGCACCACACCAGCGGATCGCCATGCGCGCGGCGCGGACCCGTGAAGGGGGTGGTGATGCGGGAAAGCAGCGTCATGGAAGGCGCGCGCATACGCCACGAAGCGCCGGTAGGGCAATGGTCCAGCTTGCGCACGTCCCCTCGCGAATCTAAGGCCCGCCTCATGAAGCGCACGACTGGACAGGACCGCTCGATCACCGCCCGCTGGCGCCCCGCAACGCAGGCCGTGCGCGGCGGCACCTGGCGTTCGGAAATGGGCGAGACCTCCGAAGCCCTCTTCCTCACCTCGGGCTATTCCTACGACGATGCCGCCACGGTCGCCGCGCGCTTTGCCGGCGAAGACAACGGCATGACCTATTCGCGCCTGCAGAACCCCACGGTGCAGATGCTGGAAGAGCGCATCGCCCTTCTCGAAGGGGCAGAGGCCTGCCGGGCGCAGGCCAGCGGCATGGCCGCGATGACCACGGCCCTCCTCTGCCAGCTTTCCGCCGGCGATCACATCGTCGCTGCCAAGGCCGCATTCGGCTCGTGCCGCTGGCTGGTCGACAACCTGCTCCCGCGCTTCGGCATCAGCGGCACCACGATCGACGCGGGCGACAACGCCGCATGGGAAGCCGCGATCCGCCCGAACACCAAGGTCTTCTTCTTCGAAAGCCCGGCGAACCCGACGATGGACCTCGTCGATCTCGAGTTCGTCTGCATGCTCGCCCGCCAGCACGGCATCACCACCGTGGTCGACAATGCCTTCGCCACCAGCGCGCTCCAGCGCCCGATGGATTTCGGCGCGGATGTCGTCGCCTATTCGGCCACCAAGATGATGGACGGCCAGGGCCGCGTCCTCGCCGGCGCGGTCGCGGGCTCGGCAGAGTTCATCGACGGCAAGCTCCTCCCCTTCCAGCGCAACACCGGGCCCAATATCGCCCCGTTCAACGCTTGGGTCGTCCTCAAGGGCCTCGAAACACTCGATCTGCGCATACGCCGCCAGAGCGAGAACGCGCTGAAGGTCGCGCAGTTCATCGAAAGCCGCCTGCCCACGGTGCGCTACCCCTTCCTCCCCAGCCACCCGCAATTCGCGCTGGCGCAAAAGCAGATGCAGGCCGGCGGCTCGATCATGAGCCTCGACGTCCCCGGTGGCCGCGCGCAGGCGCACGCCCTGCTCGATGCGCTGGAGCTGGTCGATATCTCCAACAACATCGGCGATTCGCGCTCGCTGATGTGCCACCCGGCCTCGACCACCCACCACGGAGTGGGGCCCGAAACCCGCGCCGACATGGGGGTTGGTGAAGGGATGCTGCGGCTGAACGTGGGGCTGGAAGATCCTGACGACGTGATCGACGATCTCGATCAGGCGCTCAAGGCGGCGGGGCTTTAAGGCAACCGGGCCGCGAACACCAACCCTACGTCAATGCGAGCGTAGCGAAGCAATGACGATAGGCTGAATGCGGGCCTCAGCCCGCGAGCTTGGCCTCAAGCGCCTCGATCCGGGCCTTCAGCGCCTCGGCTTCCTCGCGCGCGGCGGTGGCCATGTCCTTGACCACCTCGAATTCCTCGCGGCTCACGAAGTCCATGCCGCCAAAGGTCTCGCGCAGCTTCTCGCGCGCGGTCTCGCCCGCCTCGCGGCCCATGCCCGCCAGCGTGCCCGCGGCGCTGTTCAGCAGCTTGACGAAATCGGCGATCATCGGGTTCTCGGACTGCATGGCTCTGGCCTTCTGGACGAATTCACTCACCCGCAAATGGCGCTTCACGCCGCGCGGCGCAAGGCGTGCTCCCGGGCAAAATCACAAAGACGGCGGATCAGATCTGCACGCGCACTTCCGATCCTTGCGCTCCATCAGCCATCGGGTTGAGCGCGAGGAACTGGTAGTTGAGCACCGAGGCGAAGCAGATCCACGCCATATAGGGCAGGAGCAGCGCCCCCGCCAGCGGCCGAACCCGCCAGAACAGCGGGATCAGTGCCAGCATCAGCAGGATCATCGCGGCAATGATGCCCAGCGCGATCGTCATCTGGTGCAGGCCGAAGAACACCGGGCTCCACGCCAGGTTGAGCGCGAGCTGCAGCGCGAAGACCGCCGCCGCCACGCCCCGCCCCTGCGCGCCGCGGGCCGAAGCCACCATCGCCAGCGCCACCCCGATCAGCACGTAGAGCAGCGACCAGACAATCCCGAAGGTTGCCGGCGGCGGATAAAGCGCAGGCTTTGCGAGTGCGGCGAACCAAGGGTTCTGCGGCCCCGCATTCGCCACGATGCTGGATACGAACCCGAGCCCCAGAACGGCTGGCACGGTAAACAGGGACCAGCGCAGCAGGCTGGCGCGCAGCTGGGCAGGAGAGGCAAGATAACGCATGTGCTCGAGAAATCTCCGCGCCGGGCGTCCGGTAAAAAGCGATTCGTTGCCAAGCCGGCGCGGGGATATTGGCGGGGCCGCGCGCGCTAGGCAATCTTTGCAAGCGCATGGTGCCCCAGGGCGAGACAACGGTGCGCCCAGCCGCCGCTATCAACCGCCTCTAACCGCCGCCCGCATGGAGCGCCGAAATCAGAAACTCCACATTGCCTTCGGGCCCGGTGATCGGGCTTGTCGTGATGCCCTGAACCGCCCAACCCTCGCCTTCCAGCCAGTCCTGTACCTCGCGGCAGACGCGTTCGTGCAGCGCCGGATCGCGCACCACGCCGCCCTTGCCCACTTCGCCGCGCCCCACCTCGAACTGCGGCTTGATCAGCGCGACCAGCCGCGTCGGCCGCGCCGCCAGCGCCAGTGGCACTTCCAGCACCTTGCGCAAGGCGATGAAGCTCGCATCGCACACCACCCATGTCGCCGGCCGGTCGATCTGCGCGGGCGTCAGGATCCGCGCGCTGGTCTGCTCCAGCACCGTCACGCGCGGGTCCTGCCGCAGCTTCCAGGCCAGCTGGTTCGTGCCCGAATCGACCGCGAAGACATGCGCCGCGCCATGGGTCAGCAGCACATCGGTAAAGCCGCCGGTCGAACTGCCGATGTCCATCGCCGTCGCGCCCGCCGGATCGAGCCGGAAATGGGCCAGCGCATGGGCCAGCTTGATCCCCCCGCGCGAAACCCAGGGGTGATCGCGCCCGCGCACCTCGATGGCGGCATCGGCGGCCAGCGCATGGCCCGCCTTCAGCAGCTTGGTCTCGCCCGAATAGACATGGCCGGCCAGAATCAACGCCTGCGCGCGCGCCCGGCTCTCGGCCAGGCCGCGCTCGACCAGCAGCTGGTCGATGCGGATCTTCGATTTGCCCGATGGCGGTGCGGAGCGGCTTGAGGTCACCGCCGCTCTCTTCCATACCCGGTGCATGAAGATCAACTGCCCAGCCTGCGCTTCCGCTCTGCTCTTTGCCTGTGCGTGGGCGCTTGCCGGCTGCGCGGGCTCGCCGCCGCAGCCTTCCCCCGCACCGCACCGGAGCACCACCGCCACCGCGTCCCAGCCGTCTGCCCCTGCACCGCGACCGGCCCCGCCGCCCCCGCCCGCCCCGCGCATTGCCGGGGCCAATTGGCGTGATTTGCCGCCCACGCCCGGAAGCTGGACCTATAGCGCCGATGCCGCCGGCAGCGAGGCGCGCTTCGGCACCGCCGGTGCCGGCGCACTCGCCGTTCTGCGCTGCGATCGCAGCCGCCCGGCAGTGGTGCTCCAGCGCGCCGGGTTCGGTTCAGGCACGGTCCCGGCCACAATCACCACCAGCAGCACCTCGCGCCGGCTCACCGCCGCGGCGGTCGGGGCCCCCGGACTGGTTCAGAACGCGGCGATCCCCTTCGAAATCGCCTTCAACGTCCGCGATCCGCTGCTCGATGCGATCGCCTTCAGCCGCGGCCGGTTCATGCTGGAAATGGGCAGCGCGCAAACGCTCGTCCTGCCGGTCTGGTCCGAGCTGGGGCGGGTGATCGAGGATTGCCGCTGAGCGGTGCGGAGCGCGGAAAAAACTTATCCACGGCGGCGGCGCGAAGTCCCAATTCTGACGGCAAAAAAAATCAATGCAAGTCTTGTTCTTGGAGGCCGGATGAATCACATTCGCAGCAAGGCCGGAACAGGGCTGCAATCCTCCGGTCGAGCCGTTCTTCGAGGCGGCACTTGGCTCAACAGCGCGAAAGGAGGTGATCCGATGTCTCATGGTTCAGCAGAGGGGTCGGCATTGCGCATCGCGGAGCATTATCGCTAGTTTGTTCAAGCGATAAAGGCACCGTGGGCGGCACTTCCGGCCGCTGACCATGCGAAGGGCCGCTTCCGATTGCCGGAAGCGGCCCTTCACATTTGTTCCAATTGACTTGCCATTTGCGCAATAATCGTTCACGGCGCGTCGCAAGAACCAACAATCCCGAAGGACCGCCCCGATGGCGACGCCCGCTACCGCCGCACCGCTTGCCTTTGCCCACCAGGCCCATCCCGCACCGATGGCGGCCGAAGCGCGCGCGCAAATCCTCGCCAACCCGGGCTTTGGCACTGCCTTTTCCGATCACATGGTCTCGGTGAGCTATGACGAGAGCAAGGGCTGGCACAGCGCCGAAGTCCTGCCCTATGGCCCGATCCCGCTCGATCCCGCCGCCGCCGTCCTTCACTACGCGCAGGAAATCTTCGAAGGGCTGAAGGCCTATCGCCTCGCCGATGGCGGCATCGCCCTGTTCCGGCCAGAAGCCAACGCCGCGCGCTTCAACGCCTCGGCCACGCGCCTTGCCATGCCCACGCTGCCCGAAGGCCTGTTCGTGGCTGCCGTCGAAGAACTGGTGAAGGCCGACCAGGACTGGTTCCCCACCGTCGAGGGCGGCTCGCTCTATCTGCGCCCCTTCATGTTCGCGAGCGAGGCCTTCCTCGGCGTGCGCCCGTCGAAGCAGTACCGCTTCCTCGTCATCGCCAGCCCCGCCGGCAACTACTTCAAGTCGGGCGCGCCCGCCGTGTCGCTCTGGGTCAGCGACTACAGCCGCGCCGCGCCGGGCGGCACCGGCGCGGCCAAGTGCGGCGGCAACTATGCGGCAAGCCTCGTCCCCACTGCCGAAGCCTTCGCGCGCGGGCATGATCAGGTGCTCTTCCTCGATGCGGTGGAGCGCCAGTGGATCGAGGAACTGGGCGGCATGAACCTGTTCTTCGTGTTCGCCGATGGCACGATGGTCACGCCTCCGCTCGGCGGCACGATCCTGCCTGGCATTACCCGCGAAAGCCTGATCCGGCTGGCGCGCGAGGAAGGCCTCACCGTGCGCGAGGAACGCTATTCGCTCGCCCAGTGGCAGGCCGATGCGGTCTCGGGCAAGCTCACCGAAACCTTCGCCTGCGGCACCGCTGCGGTGGTCACGCCGGTCGGCAAGGTCACGAGCAGCGCCGACAGCTTCACGATCGGCAGCGGTGGCCCCGGCCAGCTTACGCAAAAACTGCGCCAGCGCCTCGTCGCGATCCAGCGCGGCGAAGCGGCCGATACCCACGGCTGGGTCCACCGCATCGCCTGATACCGGTGTTGCCAAGGGCAATTCGCCATGGCATCGGCTGCACAATTAACCGCCCGGTTAGGGCGTGAGGGAGAGCTTTGCCATGAGCATTTCATTCAAGGACAAGGTCGCGATCGTCACGGGCGCGGGTGGCGGCATCGGCCGTGAATATGCGCTTGAACTCGGCCGCCGCGGCGCGAAGGTCGTCGTCAACGATCTCGGCGGCGCGCGCGATGGCACCGGCCATTCGGACGCCGCGCTCAAGGTCGTCGAGGAAATCCAGGCCGCGGGCGGCGAAGCCATGTCGAACGGCGGCTCGGTCACGGAATTCGAGCAGATGGCCGAGATGGTCGCCAAGGCCAAGGAAAAGTGGGGCGGCGTCCACGTCCTCATCAACAATGCCGGCATCCTGCGCGACAAGAGCTTCACCAAGATGGACCCGGCCGATTTCGAGATGGTCGTGAAGGTCCACCTCATCGGCTCGGCCTTCGCCACCAAGGCCTGCTGGGATCTGATGCGCGAGCAGAACTACGGCCGCATCCTGATGACCGCCTCCTCGACCGGCCTGTTCGGCAATTTCGGCCAGGCCAACTACGGCGCGGCCAAGCTCGGCCTCGCCGGCCTTACCAAGACGCTCTATCTCGAAGGCGCGAAGAACAACATCAAGGTCAACACGCTGGCGCCCGTCGCCGCCACGCGCATGACCGAGGACATCTTCCCCGAGGAAGCCTTCAAGCTGTTCGGCCCGGAAAACGTCGTCCCCGCAGCGCTCTTCCTCGTCTCGGACGATGCCCCCAGCAACGCCATCGTCGGCGCGGGTGCGGGCGCCTATCACTCGGCGTGGGTCACGATGAACAAGCCTGTCCTGCTCCCGCACAATGCGCGCTCGGTCGAAGACTTCGCCGCGCACTGGGACCAGATTTCGGACCGCACCGGCGATTTCGTGCCCCAGTCGGGCGCCGAGCAGAGCCAGGCGATCCTCGTCCAGCTTCAGGCTGCGATGAAGCGCTGACGTCTCGCTAGCGGGGGCACGCGCCGCGCGTTGCCCCCGCCAGCTGCATCGTCTTGAGCCGCGCCTGCACTTCGCCCTCGTCCAGCACGCGCACCGCGCCCGTACGGGCATCGATCAGCAGCGGCGCCGCGCAATCACCGCGCGCACTGATCTGCCCGCCCTTTTCCGGCACCATCAGCACCATCTCGGCATCGCCATCGCGATAGACCACGCGCAGAAACGGCGTGCCGCCGGCGGCCTTGTGCTGTCCGGCAGGGGCGGCATCGCAAGCGGTCAGCGCCAGCAAACCAGCCAGCGCGAGAAACCGCCTCAATCCTCGACGATCTTCAGCAGCTTGCGCTCGAGCACGGAAAGCACCCCCGCCAGCTCGTGCCCGCGCTTCAGCACCTGGCCCGCCTCGCCATAGAGCGTCCACATGCCCTGCTTGGCCCGCAGCGCCGGGCGCTTCTCGATCCGCGCCGTCGGGCGCTCTGCCGTGCGCCGGAACGCGGCAAAGCTCGCCGCATCCTTGCCGAAGCTCATCGCATAGTCGCGCCATTCGCCGGCGGCGACCATACGGCCATAGAGATCGAGTATCCGCATGAGTTCGGGCCGCTCGAAACCGACTTGCGGCTCGGTGCGGACTTGCGGGAATGGCAGCACACCCGGGCCGAAACCGCCCGCATCGGCTCCGCCCTGCACGCTCAGTTGCGGCTCCTGCGCCGGTTGCCGCCATCGACCGGCGCGGGCGCGTCAGTGCTTGCATCCTGCCGCTCGAGCAGCGCCGCGACCTGCGCCTTCAGCAGCGCGACTTCGGCCTCAAGCTCGTCCACCCGACTGCCGCCTGTCGGCTCGCAGGGCTCCTTGCAGGGTGTGCCATAGGGGATGAAGTCCTTGAGCCAGGTCTCGACCGGAACCAGCGTCGAGCGCGCCTTGAGGCCGACCATGGTCGCGCCCTCGGGCACGTCCTCGGTCACCACGGCATTGGCGCCCACGCGCGCGCGCGGACCCACGGTGATCGGGCCCAGAATCTGCGCGCCCGAACCGATGATCGCATTGTCGCTCAGCGTCGGGTGGCGCTTGCCGGGCACGCCATTGGCCGGGTTCGTCCCGCCCAGTGTCACGCACTGGTAGATCGTCACGTTATCGCCGATCTCGGCTGTTTCCCCGATCACGGTAAAGCCGTGGTCGATGAACAGGTGCCGCCCGATTTTCGCGCCCGGATGGATGTCGATCGCGGTCAGGAAGCGCGCCAGATGGTTGACGAACCGCGCGAGGAAAAACATCCGCCGCGCGAACAGCCAGTGCGCGACGCGGTGAAAACCAACCGCGTGAAGCCCCGGATAGAGCAGGATTTCCCAACGCGAGCGCGGCGCAGGGTCACGGGCGCGGATCGAGTCCAGATAGGCGACAAGGCGGTCGAACATGCGCGCAGATACCCCCGATTGGGCCCCCAAGGCAAGCGCGCCTAGAGAAGCCTAGGTTGCCGCTCGGCCTCGGGCACCCCATGCACCCGTTCGGCCAGCGCATCGCGCGCCAGCGATATGGTGATCGCAGCCTTGCGCTCAAGGGACAAGCGGTCGATTGTTTCGACCAGCGCCTCGGCCGCGGCATGGCTGCGCTCCAGCCGGGGCAGGATATAGGCCAGCACCGGTTCGCCCAGCGCAAGGCCGCGCCGCGCCGCATGCGCCTCGACCAGCCCGCGCAGCAAGGCATCGTCGGGCGCGCCGATCTCGATCATCAGCGCCGCACCGAGCCGTGAGGCGAGATCGGGCAGCGCGACCTTCCATGTGCCCGGTGCCTTGTTCGAAACGATCAGGAGCGGCCGGCCATCTGCTTGCGCCCGGTTCCAGCGGTGAAACACCGCGTCTTCAGGCAGGCTGTCGGCATCGTCCAGCACATCGCCCAGTCCGCTTGCGGCAAACCACCGCGCCAGCAGGCTCTTGCCGCAGCGCGGCGGCCCGGTCAGCACCGCGGCGCGATAAGGCCACTCCGCCGCCCTCGCAAGGAGCGCCAGCACGGGCTCCAGCGACGGGCCCGTCAGCACGACATCGGCATGGGCTGCCGTCACGAGAGGCAGGGCAATCTGGCTCACCGCTGCACGCTGCCTACTTGCGGATGCTGAGCGCGCCGGCCCCTTGGGTCACGCGCCAGCCCCCCGCGCGCAAGGCCGCCGCCAACGCGTCGATATCGCCGGCAAAGGTCACCCGCATCACCGAAGTGCCACCGATCGCCAGGCTGGTCGTGGCCGCTTCCTTCACGCCATCGACCCGTCGCACCGCAGCCATGCCCGCATCGACCGCCGCCGCATCGGGCGTCACAAACTGCACGGTGACCACTGTGGTCGGCACCGCGGCCGTTGTCGCGGCGGCATCGGGCCCCGCCGCCGCGGTCGTCGCGGTCGGCACCGGCCCCAGCTTGGCGACAATGCTCTCAACCAGCGCGGGATCGAGATCGGGCCGCATCGAAAGCGAAGGATCAGGCGCCAGCTGTCCCGCCGCCAGCGCGCCCGCATAAAGACCGTCGAGCCTGCGGATCGCCTCGGCCAGCATCGCGGGCAGCTTGTCCTCGCTCGGCGCCGTGAGTTCAAAGCTGCCGAGGAACAGGTTGTCCGGTCCGCGCCGCGCGGTGAACACGCCGCGCACCGGCCCGCCGGGCCAGCTGCGCTCCAGCTTCGCGATCGGCATGATCACATCCGATGCGCCAAACGAATCGAGCACCAGCCGCCACCAGTTGCGGCTGCGACGGCTGATCTGCCCCGCCGTCAGCAGCAGCGAATCCGCGCCCGCACCGCTGGGGCGCACATAGTCGATCACGCTCGATCCGGTGCGGAACTCCGCCCAGGCCTTCTGCCAGGGCGTGCGCGTCTCGAACACCGAGGTCACCCCGCCCTCGATCAGCACCGGGATCACCAGCAGCGGCGCGGAATGCGCGATCTGGCCCTGCATCCCCAGGTAGCCGCTGGTCCGCGCGCGGTCGAAGATCACCCCCAGTGTCGCGATATAACGGTGCGGGCCGATCTGCTCCTGTCCCACCACCACGGCCGAGACCATGCCGTCGATGGTGCCATCATCCAGCGCCGGGGCATTTCCGCCGCCCAGCCCGTTGGACTTCCACAGCTTCTCCCACGCCAGCCGCTGCGCCTGCTTCCAGCCGTTGGCGCGGGCTTCCTCGGCGGTCTTGCCGGTAGTGTTGACCTCGATCCCGCTCACTTCGAAATCGCCGTTGCTGGCAATCGGCGGGATGCCGCGGTCACCCTCGATCTGCGCATAGATCGCCGCGCCGCCGCCGGCCAGCACAAGGCCCAGCCCCGCAAGCAGCGCGAGGCGCGCCTTGCGGCTCAGATCCGGCAGGAACGTCAGGTCGGGCAAGGTCGGGCGCAGAGCGGCCAAGGTAACTCCATCTGGGAACGCAGGCCTTGCGCTGCATCTTTTCCGAATGCCGCGCTTTTGCCCAAAGGCAAGTGGAAATCCAAGCGGGAAAGCGCTAGTCGCCTCGCCCATGACTTCAACCGACGAAACTTCGCAGTCCTATTCCTACGCCCAGGCGGGGGTAGACATCGCCGCCGGCAACGCGCTGGTCAAGGCGATCGGCCCGCTCGCGCGGATGACAGCGCGCCCCGGCGCGGACGCCGAACTCGGCGGTTTCGGCGCGTTCTTCGATCTGAAGGCCGCCGGCTACAAGGACCCGCTGCTGGTCGCCGGCAACGACGGCGTCGGCACCAAGGTCAAGCTCGCCATCGACCATGACCGGCATGACGCCATCGGCATCGATCTGGTCGCCATGTGCGTCAACGATCTCATCGTTCAGGGTGCCGAGCCCCTGTTCTTCCTTGATTATTTCGCCACCGGCAAGCTCGATACGGGCGTTGCCGAGCGGGTCGTTGCCGGCATCGCCGAAGGCTGCCGCATGGCCGGCTGCGCGCTGATCGGCGGCGAGACGGCGGAAATGCCCGGCATGTACGCGCCCGGCGACTACGACCTTGCGGGCTTCTGCGTCGGCGCGGTCGAGCGCGGCGAGCAGCTGACGGGCGACCGCGTGGCGGAAGGCGATGTGCTGATCGGCCTCGCCTCCTCGGGCGTCCACTCCAACGGCTATTCGCTGGTGCGCCGCCTCGCCGCCGACAAGGGCTGGAAGCTCGACCGCCCTGCCCTGTTCGACAACGAGCGCCTGCTGATCGACCACCTGATCGAGCCCACCCGCATCTATGTGAAGAGCCTGCTGCCCTTCATCAGATCGGGCCGCATCCACGCGCTGGCCCACATCACCGGCGGCGGCCTCCTTGAAAACGTGCCCCGCGTCCTGCCGAGGGGCCTCCACGCGCGCATCGATGCCGACACCTGGGAGCAGCCGCGCCTCATGGCCTTCCTGCAGGCGCAGGGCCAGATCGAGCCCGAGGAAATGGCCCGCACCTTCAACTGCGGTGTCGGCATGATCCTCGCCGTGGCGGCAGACGAAGCCGCAAGCCTGATCGCCGATCTCACCGCAGCAGGCGAAACCGCCTTCACGGTGGGCGAGATCGTCGCCGGCGAAAAGGGCTGCACCGTCTTCGGCAGCGCGGAGGCGTGGTCCGCCCGCGCCGCATGGGAGGCCGTCCACATTGGCTGACCGCGCCAAAGTCGCCGTCTTCATCTCCGGCAGCGGCACCAACATGGCCGCGCTGCTCTATGCCAGCCGCCTTGCCGCCTGCCCGTTCGAGATCGTCCTCGTTCTCTCCAACAACCCCGAAGCGGGCGGCCTGAAACTGGCCGAAGCGGAGGGCGTCCCCACCTTCGTTCTCCCCCACAAGGGCTTGCCCCGCGCCGAGCATGACACAGCGATGGACGCCGCCGTCCGCCGCGCCGGCGCGCGGTGGATTGCGCTTGCCGGCTATATGCGCATCCTCACGGGCGAATTCGTGGGGCGCTGGGAAGGGCGGATGGTCAACATCCACCCCTCGCTTCTGCCGAAATACACCGGCCTCCACACCCACGAGCGCGCCATTGCGACGGGTGACAGCCACGCCGGCTGCACCGTCCACCTCGTCACCGC
This sequence comes from Novosphingobium fuchskuhlense, assembly GCF_001519075.1. Lineage (GTDB taxonomy): Bacteria > Pseudomonadota > Alphaproteobacteria > Sphingomonadales > Sphingomonadaceae > Novosphingobium > Novosphingobium fuchskuhlense. Next base: position 1,622,296 of record NZ_KQ954244.1, on the reverse strand, counting down.
CGATCTCGATGAAGGCCCCATCCTCGGCCAGATCCCCGTCGCGATCCTGCCCGGTGATACGCCGGATACGCTTGCCGCGCGCGTCCTCTTCGCCGAGCACCAGCTCTACGCGCGCTGCCTCGCCGAACTCGTCACGCGCGAAACCGATCCCGAATGGCTCACCGCGCGGGTCCGCGAACGGGCGATGCAACTCCCCGAAGCGGAGGAAAGCCTGAGCCACGGTATGGCCTGCTTCGGCATCATCAAGGGCAAGAAGTTCGCCTACGTCACCAGCAACCACCACCATGATGGGCGCAACGCCCTCCTCGTCAAGATCAGCGGGGCCGACGAGCAGGAACAGCTCATCGAATCGGATCCTGAACGCTTCTTCCGCCCGGCCTATTTCGGCGACGGGTGGATAGGTATTCGTCTTGACCTCGGCGACGTGGACTGGGACGACATTGCCGAATGGCTGCGCCGCTCGTGGCTGGCCGTGGCGCCGCGCAGACTTGCGGCAATGATGGAATTCTGATCGCAGCTGCCTCCCCTGCTGCCGGAGCCGCCCATGCCCCGACCCCCGCTTTCTCCGCTGCACCGGCTCTACCTTCACTCCGCGCTGCAATCGTTTGTCGAAGCGGGCGGCGGCATCTTCATCGCCGGCTTTCTCGTCAGCCGCGGCTTTTCCTTCCCGGCCGCCCTCGCGAGCTTTGCGCTGATCGTCCTCTCGCGGCTCGCGCTGCGCGGCGTGATCCTGCCGCTGGCGGTGCGGGTGGGCGTGCGCAATGTCCTCCTGATCGGCATCGCCGTGCGCGCCGTCAGCTTCGCGCTCCTGCCGCTGGTCCACGAAGTCGGCCCGCTGCTCGCGCTGTTCCTTGCCGTCAGCGGCCTTGGCAGCGTGCTCTACTGGACGGCATGGCACGGTTTCCTTCCGGCGCTCACCGATACCGGGCGCGGCGGCCAGCAGATCAGCATGCAGCAGGCGACCAGCGCGCTCGTCGGCATCGCGGCCCCCGCGCTCGGCGGACTGCTCCTCGCGCATGGCGGACCCGGCGCGGCCTTCGCCGTGATCACCGCGCTGCAGTTGGCCAGCGCCCTGCCGCTGCTCGGCGCGCCCAATCCCGCGATCGACCCCGCCGCCGCGCTTGAACCCGGCGTCGCGGCCTATGCGCGCCGACTCTACTTCAACGAAGGCTTCCATTCGGGCTGCGCGGTGGTGATCTGGAACCTCGCGCTGTTCGCCTCGCTGGGTGAGCATTTCGACCAGTTCGGCGCCGCCATGGCCGCCGCCGGGGTTGCCGCAGCCGCCGGGGGGCTCCTTGTCGGCCGACTGATCGATGGCGGCCGCCCCAGCCATTCGCTCGTGATCGCCTATGGCGCCGCCGCGCTCGCCCTCGCCGTCAAGGGCACCGCGCTCGGCCATCCGCTGCTCGCCGTCGCCGCAACCGCACTCGGCGCGCTGGTCGTGCCGATGACCAGCACCGCCATGCTTGCCCCGCTCTATGCCATGGCGCGGCAGGGCCCCTGCGTGCTGCGCTTCTCGATGGCGACCGAAGGCGGCTGGGACCTCGGCTGCTCCGCCGCCTGCCTCACCGCCGCTGCCCTGCTCGCGGGCGGTGCAGATTTCCGCCTGCCGATCCTGCTCGGCCTCGCCCCCATCGGCGCCATGGCCTGGATGCTGGGCCGCTGGTATGCCCGGCAGCCCAGCCCGGCCTAGATCTCGCTGATATCCACCACCGGCCGGTCTTCGCGCGTGCCGCGATAGCGCGCCTCGGGCTCGCTCTCACCGGGCGAGATCACCACGTGGTCGTCATGCACCTCCAGCAAGGTGCCCACGAACGGCATGCCCTCGAGGCTCCCCGTCACGCGATAGCTGACATGATCGCCCACCTTGAACGTGGCGGGATCGAAATTGAACTCGAACGGGCAAGACCCGTCCCCCATCCCCAGCATCGCCTGCTCTCTCCCGAAACGCAAAAGGCCGCCGGATCGCTCCGGCGGCCCCTGCTATAGCAACCTGCGCGCGGCAGATCAGCCGACGATTTCTTCCGGCTTGAAGAAGTAGGCGATCTCGATCGCGGCGTTCTCGTCCGAATCCGAACCGTGGACGGTGTTGGCTTCGATCGATTCGGCCAGTTCCTTGCGGATCGTGCCGGGCTCGGCGTTGGCGGGGTTGGTCGCGCCCATGATGTCGCGGTTGCGCTGCATGGCGTTTTCGCCTTCCAGCACCTGCACCACAACCGGGCCCGAGATCATGAATTCAACGAGGTCGTTGAAGAAGGGGCGCTCGCGGTGGACGGCGTAGAAGCCCTCGGCCTGCTCGCGGCTCATGTGGATGCGCTTCGAGGCGACGACGCGCAGGCCGGCTTCCTCGAGCATCTTGGTGACCGCGCCGGTCAGGTTGCGGCGCGTGGCATCGGGCTTGATGATCGAAAAGGTGCGGGTAACCGCCATGGGATGTTCCTTGCGTATGGGGGAGGCTTTCGGTTGGCCGCGCCCCTAGCGGGGTTTGTGCTGCACTGCAAGGTTGTGGGCGTCAGCGCGGCCCCTCCAGCCACTTCCCGCCGTCCTGCCGCCAGTATTTGCGTTCTGCCCCATCGCGCTGCCCCAGCATCCGCCAGGTGGCGCGCGCATCGTCGATCCGCTCGGGCGGAAACAGCAGGAACACGCGCGCCGCATTCTCCATCTCGCGCCACACCCCGTCCGCCAGCGCCAGATAGCGCGCGCCGTTGGCGGGCACGGGCTCATGGCTGAGCAGGATCGGCTGGCGCGCGTCATGCTCGCCGCCCGCCATCCCGTGCGCGAGGAAGCTCTCGGGCAGCCGCGTCCACAGCGCCTCGCTGATCCGGCCAAGCTGCTCGGCATCCTCCGCAACCAGCAGCAGACGCTCGCCTGCGCCCAGCGTGCCTTGCGCCAGCTTTGGCAGAACAAGCTCCACCGGATCGCGCGAAAGCTGATAGAAATCGACCCGCACCGCCGCCTCAGATCGGATCGTCGAGCGAGCGGGCCAGCGGCGTGAAGCTCTTCGGGCCCGCCTCGGTCATCACCCAGCAGTCCTCCAGCCGCACCCCGAACGCACCCGGCGTATAAAGCCCCGGCTCGTTCGAAAAGCACATCCCCGGCGCCAACGGCGTCTGATCGCTTCCGACAAGGTAGGGGCTCTCGTGCCCGTCCATCCCGATCCCGTGCCCCGCGCGGTGCGGCAGGCCGGGGAGCACAAAGCCCGGGCCCCAACCCTCGCTCTCGTAAAACCGGCGCACCGCCGCATCGAGCGCGCTGACGGGCGTGCCCACTTTCGCCGCGCCGAACACCGCGTCCTGCCCGCGTCGCACCGTGTCCCACACCTTGCGCTGCCGCGCCGTCGGCTCGCCGAACACGAAGGTGCGCGAGATATCCGATTGATAATCCTCAACCACGCAGCCGCAGTCCATCAGCACCACAGAGCCCTCGTGCACTGTCTGCGGGCTATGCGACCCATGCGGATAGGCGCTTGCCTCATTCAGCAGCACCAGCGCAAAGTCGCTCGTCGCCCCCAGCCGTACGGTCGCCTTCTCGACGAGCGCGCCGATATCCGCCGCCGTCATGCCTGCGCGCACCGCGCCATGCGCCTCGCGCATCGCGGCGAGCGTGATCGTATTGGCCCGCTGCATGAGCGCCAGTTCGGCAGGCGATTTGATCTGCCGGCAGGCGTTCACCAGAGCCGCGCCCGAAACCACCGCAAAGCTGCCCTCGCGCGCCAGCCCCTCGGTAATGAACGCCCGCGTCGTCTGTTCCACGGCAACCGGCCCGGGACGGCCCTTCAGCGCGTCGGCGATCAGCGCAAAGGGGCTCGCATCCTCGTGCCACGTCCGCAGGTCCGCCGGCACCGCCAGCGTTTCCTTCACCGAAGGCGCTTCGAAAAACGGCGTCACCACGATGGGCTGGCCGGTCGCGGGAATCACCGCTGCCGTGATCCGCTCCGACCGCGACCAACGAATGCCGGTGAAGTAGGTCAGGGTGGTGCCGCTTTCGACGAGCAATGCGGCGATCCGCTGCTCGGCCATCAGCCCCTGCACCTTGGCAATGCGCGCCATGCGCTCTGCCGGCGTGATCGGCACCGCCGCATCGGCGAGGCCGCCCGGCGCTGCGCCCTTCAGCGGCATGGCCGCCAGCGCCGCCATTCCGCCCGCCCCGGCAAGAACCCCGCGCCGCGACCAGATCATCCCGCCTTCCCCTTCCCCGAGCGGCAGCGATCCGAACAGAACTTCACGTTGTCCCAATCGCGTTCCCACTTCTTGCGCCAGGTGAAGGGCAGGCCGCAGGCGGCGCAGAGCTTGCTCGGCAAGTCCGCCTTGCGGCGCATCTTGGGCATTTTAGGCTTCCAGCACGTCGCGCACGTAGCGATCGAGCAGCCGCACGCCGAAGCCGGTCGCGCCCTTGTCGTGCGTCGCGCCGGCCTTTTCGACCCACACCGTGCCCGCGATGTCGAGATGCGCCCAGGCCACGCCCTTGTCGACGTAGCGCTGGATGAACTGTGCCGCGGTGATCGAGCCGCCATAGCGCGGCCCCACGTTCTTCATGTCGGCAATCGGGCTGTCGATCAGCTTGTCGTAGGCCGCCCCCAGCGGGAAGCGCCACAGCATGTCGCCGCTCGCCTTGCCGGCTGCATCGAGCTGGCCCGCCAGCAGGTCGTCGTTGCTGAACATGCCCGCGTGCTCATGGCCGAGCGAAATGATGATCGCGCCGGTCAGCGTGGCAAGGTCGATGATCGTGGCGGGGGCATATTCCTTCTGCACCCACGTGACGGCATCGCACAGCACGAGGCGGCCTTCGGCGTCGGTGTTGATCACCTCCACCGTCTGGCCCGACATCGTGGTGACGACATCGCCCGGGCGCTGCGCATTGCCGTCGGGCATGTTTTCCACGAGGCCGCACACGCCGATCACGTCTGCCTGGGCTTTCCGCCGCGCCAGCGCGAGCATCGTGCCGGCCACCGCCGCCGCGCCGCCCATGTCCCACTTCATGTCTTCCATGCCCGCCGCCGGTTTGATCGAGATGCCGCCGGTGTCGAAAGTCACGCCCTTGCCGACAAACGCGGTCGGCTTCGTGCCCGCGCGGCCCTTCCAGCGCATGGCGATGATCTTGGGCTCGCGCACCGAACCCTGCGCCACGCCGAGCAGCGCGCCCATACCAAGCGCATTCATCTCGTCGCGGCCCAGCACCACGATCTCGATGCCGGTGCCTTCGAGCCGCGCCTTGCAGCGCTCCACGAAGCTGGCCGGATAGATCACGTTGGCCGGCTCGGTCACCAGCTCGCGGGTAAACTCCACGCCCTCGGCAATCGCCGCCTCGGTTTCCCACAGCGTCTCGGTGCCCTCGGGCGCGGCGACCGCCACGATCTTCGCCAGCGAGGGCTTTTGCTCGTCGCTCAGCTTGGTGCGGTAGACATCATGCCGCCATGCGCGCAGCCGCGCCGCAAGGAGCACGGCAGCCGCTTCCTCTGCATTGAGGCCACTGCCGGCAAAGTCGATGGCCAGTTCGGTCTCGCCGGAAGTGAGGTACCGGGCCGTCAGGCCCCCGCCCGCACGCTCCAGCGCAGCCGTGCGGCCCGCCGCGCCCGGCTCGCCGATCCCGGCAAAAGCCAGCCGCGCGACCCCGTCACCCGCCGGCACCATCGCCTCGAACAGCTGCCCCGCCTTGCCCGTAAAGCGCGCGGCCGCGGCCGCCTCGCGCACCAGCACATCGGCGTCCGCCGCAAGGCCGTCCTGCGCCACCAGCTGCGCTACAAGGCGGGGAAGGGCCGTATCGGCTGTGGCAAACTGGATGATCATGAGAGGCTCCTGCCGAAAATGGGGCACACCTCGCGGCCGGTCGGCACCCGAGGCGAATTGTGGGTTTGCAGTTAAGCGGCACCGGTGCGATAGGCAAGGCCATGCGAGCCCCCCCGCGGCCCCTGCCGCAAGCCTTGTCCCGATGCTTGCGGCGTGCGCGCGTCGCCCCGATCCGCCCGGTCCTCGCGGTGATCGGCGCGCTGGCGCTGGGCTTCGTCCAGGCGCACGCCCAGACCACGCCGGCACCCGCGGCCACGCCCACGTCGCCATTGCCCGAGGAGGCAAGCGCAGGGGCCGCCATCCGCTTCCAGGCGGATCGCGTCACCTATGCCAGCGATGCGGAAACCGTCACCGCCACCGGCAACGTCATCCTGCAGCGCGCGGCGCAGACCGTCCGCGCCGATGTCGTCACGTGGAACCGCAAGTCCGGCCTGATCGAGGCCAGCGGCAACATCCGCTTCGTCGATGATGGCGGCAACGTTCTCTATACCGACAAGGTGGAGCTCACCGACCAGCTCAAGGCCGGCGCGATCGAGGATCTCCTGCTCGTCCTGCGTCAGGGCGGCCGCCTTGCGGCACGCAGCGGCGAACGCTCGGCCAATGGCAACATGGTGCTGCATAACGCCGCCTTCTCTGGCTGTTCGGTGGAGGATTCGGACGGCTGCACCAAGAAGCCGAGCTGGGAAGTCACCGCTGTCGCCGTCACCTACGATGCCCGCCAGCAGCGCGTGCACTACAAGGGGGCGCTGCTGCGGGTGTTCGGCCTGCCGCTCGTGCCGCTGCCCGGCCTTGCCCACACGTCCGACTTCCGGGCCGAAAGCGGCATCCTGATCCCCGATTTCCGCTTCAGCGCGGCCAACGGGATCGAAATCAACGACACCTACTACTGGCGCCTTGCAGACAACAAGGACCTCGCGGTCACCGGCTATCTCTATACCGCCGCGCTGCCGATGGTCTCCGCGCGCTATCGCCAGCTGACCGACAAGGGCGCCTTCCAGGTCACCGGCTATCTCACGCGGTCCAAGCGCATCAACATCGGCGGCTCCGCCACCGACCCGAAGGCGCAGGAGCAGGTCTTCCGCGGCTATTTCGAAACCAACGGCCGCTTCCAGCTCGGCGAGAACTGGAGCCTTACCGGCTACGGCCGCTATGCCAGCGACCGCACGTTCCTGCGCCGCTACGATATCAGCCGCGACGACCGCCTGCGTTCGACCATCGCGCTCGAACGGATCGACGCGAACAGCTACTTCAGCCTTGCCGGCTGGGCGGTGCAGACCTTGCGCAGCGGCGACCGGCAGGGCCTCGTCCCCATCGCGCTGCCCGCACTCGAATACCGCCGCCGGCTCGTCCCGCCGGCCATCGGCGGCACGCTCGAACTGCAGGTCAACAGCCTCGCGCTCACCCGCCCCGGCGGGCAGGATACCCAGCGCGCCTTCGCCAAGGCGCAGTGGGACTTGCGCACGATCACCGGCCTCGGCCAGGAAATCACCTTCACCGCCCTCGCGCGCGGCGATGTCTACCACTCGCTGCAGAACGATCTCACCACCAACGCGTTCTATCGCGGGGTCCCCGGCTGGCAGGGCCGCGGCATCGCCACCGCCGCGGTCGACATCAAGTGGCCGCTGATCGGCGCGGCGCTCGGCGGCACGCAGGTGCTCACCCCGCGCGTTCAGCTCGTCGCCATCCCGCACATCCGCAACCTCGCCATCCCCAACGAGGATTCGCGCTCGGTGGAACTTGAGGATTCCAACCTCTTCGCGCTCAACCGCTTCCCCGGCTACGACCGCATAGAGGACGGCGTGCGCGTCACCTACGGCGCGGACTGGCAGCTCACCCGCCCCGGCTGGCGGGTGATGACCACGATCGGCCAGTCCTACCGGCTCTCCACCCAGAAGACCCTGCTGCCCGATGGCACGGGCCTCTCCTCGCGCGCGTCCGATATCGTCGGCCGCACCGATCTGCGCTTCCGCGATATCGTCCAGTTCACCCACCGCTTCCGGCTCGACAAGGACAGCCTGAAGCTGAGGCGCAACGAATTCGACGCCACCATCGGTAATCACCGCACGTATGCCGAGATCGGCTATCTGCGGCTCAACCGCGATATTCCCGCCACGTTCGAGGACCTGCGCGACCGCGAGGAGCTGCGCCTGTCCGGCCGCGTGGCCTTTGCCCGCCGCTGGTCGGTGTTCGGCTCGGCCGTCGCCAACCTCACCAGCCGGGTGGACGATCCGACCAAGACCAAGGACGGTTTCCAGATGCTGCGCCACCGCCTCGGCTTTGCCTATGACGACGATTGCCTCGATCTCGCCCTCACCTGGCGGCGCGACTACATCACCAACGGCGATGCCCGGCGCGGCAGCACCGTCCAGTTCAACATCGCGTTCAAGGGGCTCGGGGTACGGTAGCCCGGTCCGCTCCGGACTTTTCCTCCGTTTCGCTTCCATCGTCGTTGCAATCGGGCTATCGCCGCGCCACTCACCTCGGGTTCAGCCGGACCATGCGAGGTAGCGGCGGCGTGATGACCGTTCGGCGCTTGCGCCACGCGGAGCCGAAAGACAGGAATATCGTACTGCCATGAAGACCGGGTTTCGTTTGCTTTCCCTCGCCCCGCGCGCCGCGCTCGGGCTGGGCGCTCTGGCCGTTGTCATCGCCCCCGTCGTGGCCCCGCTCGCGCACGCGCAGACCCTGCTCGATCCGGCTGACGATACGTCCGTGTCCGCGCCCGCCAGCGCGCTCAACCTGCCGGCCAATCCCACCATCTTCGGCAAGGCCGATCCCCACCTCCGCCGCGCCACCGCGATCGTCAACGGAGAGATCATCACCGGCACCGATGTCGACCAGCGCCTCGCGCTCATCGTCAGCGCCAATGGCGGCAAGGTTCCGCCGGAGGAACTGGAGCGCCTGCGCCTGCAGGTCCTGCGCAACCTGATCGACGAGACGCTGCAGATCCAGGAAGCCAAGGCCGCCAACATCGAGATCGACGAGGGAGAGGTCACCCAGACCTTCGAACGCGTCGCGCAGCAGAATTTCGGCCAGAACCCTGCCGCGCTCGAAAAGTATCTCGCCGGGATCGGCTCGTCCTCGGGCTCGCTCAAGCGCCAGATCAAGGGCGAACTCGCGTGGCAGCGCCTGCTGCGCCGCAACGTCCAGCCGTTCATCAACGTGTCGGACGGCGAAGTGCGCGAAATGATGGACCGGCTCAAGGCCGCCAAGGGCACCGAGGAGTACCGCATCGGCGAAATCTACCTCGCCGCCACGCAGGAAACCAAGCCGCAGGTCCTCGCCAATGCGCAGAAGATCCTCGAACAGCTGAAGGGCGGCGGCAGCTTCGTCGCCTATGCGCGCCAGTATTCGCAATCCTCCAGCGCCTCGGTCGGGGGCGATCTCGGCTGGATCCGCCTCGCCCAGCTCCCGCCCGAACTCTCCACCCCCGCCGCGCAGATGTCGCCGGGTCAGCTCGTCGGCCCGATCGAGCTCGCCTCGGGCTATTCGCTGCTCTACCTGATCGACAAGCGCCAGGTCCTCACCGCCGATCCGCGCGATGCGGTGCTCAGCCTCAAGCAGATCTCGATCGCCTTCCCCAAGGGCACGCCTGAAAAGGAAGCCGCCGGCAAGGCCTCGGCCTTCGCCGCTGCGGTCAAGACCATCAAGGGCTGCGGCGCGGCCGATGCCGCCGGGGTCGCGCTCGGGGCCACTGTCGTCGCCAACGACCAGATCCGCGTGCGCGATCTGCCCACCGCGCTGCAGGAAACGATCCTCAAGCTCTCGGTGGGTGAAACCACCCCGCCGTTCGGCTCGATCGAGGATGGCGTGCGCGTGCTCATGCTCTGCGGCCGCGATGATCCCAAGGTCGAAAGCGGCCCGAACTTCGAGCAGCTCCAGTCGCAGATGGAAGACGACCGCGTGAACAAGCGCGCCCAGACCTACCTGCGCGACCTGCGCCGCGATGCGGTGATCGAATACAACTGAGGCATTATACCCTCTCGCTCGCCGCCCGGCTCTGCTAGAGCCGCGCCATGACCGTCCGCATCCCGCTTCTACCCCTCGCCATCAGCCTTGGCGATCCCGCCGGCGTCGGCCCCGAGCTGATCGCCGCCGCATGGGCCCAGCGGGAAGCGGAAGGGCTCCCGCCGTTCTTCGCCGTGGGCAACCGCGATCTGATCGAGGCCGCCGCGCGGAGCCGGGGCCTTGCCATTCCCGTCGTCGCCATCGCCGCGCCCGATGAAGCCGCCGCCGTCTTTCCCCACGCGCTGCCTGTGCTCGATGTCGGCACCGCGCCCTGGGCGCCGGGCCAGCCCGACGATGCGGGGGCCGCGCTCGCCCTGCGCGCGCTCGAAGTCGCGACGAGCCTCGTCAAGCAGGGCGCGGCTGCTGCGCTCGTCACCGGCCCCATCGCCAAGAGCCGCCTTGCCCGCATCGGCTTCAACCAGCCGGGCCAAACCGAATTCGTGGCCGAAGCCTGCGGGATCACGCCGGAAAACGCGGTGATGATGCTCGCCGGGCCGAACTTGCGCGTCGTTCCCGTCACCGTCCATGTCGCGCTGCGCGATGTGCCGTTCCTGCTCAGCACCGAGCTCATCCGCAGCCGATCCGCCATCGCGGCGGCGGCGCTCACCCGCGATTTCGGCGTTGCCAACCCCCGCCTTGCCGTGGCCGCGCTCAATCCCCACGCCGGCGAGGATGGCCGCATGGGCCACGAGGATGCTGAGGTCATCGCCCCCGCCGTCGCCGCGCTGAAGGCCGCCGGAATCGACGCGCGGGGCCCGCTGCCCGCCGACACGATGTTCCATGCCGAAGCGCGCGCCACGTATGACGCGGCGATCTGCATGTACCACGATCAGGCGCTCATCCCGATCAAGGTGCTCGATTTCGATGAGGGGGTGAACGTCACGCTCGGCCTGCCGATCATCCGTACCTCGCCCGATCACGGCACCGCCTTCGGCATCGCCGGCACCGGCACCGCCCGTCCCGGCGCCACCGTGGCCGCGATCCGCATGGCCGGCGAATGCGCCGCGCGCCGGGCCACCGCCGGATGAGCCTTCCCGACCTCCCTCCCCTGCGCGATGTCGTGCAGCGCCACGGCCTCATCGCCACCAAGGCGCTCGGCCAGAATTTCCTGTTCGACGAACAGCTCCTCGCCCGCATCGCCACGGTGCCAGGCGATCTCAAGGGCGAGAACGTCCTCGAAGTCGGCCCCGGCCCCGGCGGCCTTACCCGCGCGCTCCTGCGCCGGGGGGCAAACGTCACTGCGATCGAGATGGACCGCCGCTGCCTGCCCGCACTCGCCGAACTGGCCGAAGCGTTCCCCGGCCAGCTCCGCGTGATCGAGGGCGATGCGATGAAGATCGCGCCCGCAGAGCTGTTCGACGCACCGTGGCACGTCGTCGCCAACCTCCCCTACAACGTCGGCACCGCGCTGTTCACCGGCTGGCTCTCCGGGCAAGGCTGGCCGCCGCAGTGGCGCAGCCTCACGCTGATGTTCCAGCAGGAAGTCGCCGAACGCATCGTCGCCGCACCCGGCAGCGATGCCTATGGCCGCCTCGCCGTCCTCGCCCAGTGGCGCAGCAAACCCCGCATCGCCATGCGCGTCCACCGCAGCGCCTTCACCCCGCCGCCCAAGGTCATGTCGGCGATCATCCACGTCGAGCCCGCCGCCATGCCGGAGGGCGTCTCTGCCCGCATGCTCGAGCGCGTGACCGAGGCCGCCTTCGGCCAGCGCCGCAAGATGCTGCGCCAATCGCTCAAGGGCCTCCCCGGCGCGCTCGATGCCCTCGAAGCCCTCGGCATCGACTCCCAGCGCCGCGCCGAAACGCTGGCCGTTGCCGATTTCGTGGCCATCGCGCGGGTGCTCACGGCCTGATATTTTCCTACAAGGCCCGAACCTGACATAAGGCGTCCATGCCTCCCGCCGCGCCGCATTGCTCCCGGATTTTCCCTTCATTCCAGCCGCTTGCACCTGCCGGACCCGGGCCCGGCAGTTTTCCCTCAGGACTGTGTCAACCGTGTCAACCTGACCTAAATTGAGGGCCTCTGCCCGCGCACCGGTTGCGGATGAAACAATCCTGCGGCGCGGGGGTTCACCCCGGCGCGCGGGCAGGCTAGAGCGGTCGGCGATGGGAACGCTTGCCGCCACCGAGGCCGCCCTCGTCGAGGGGATCGACGCCGCTGCCATGCTGCAGCAGGTGGAGGCGTGGTGCCCCATCAACACCGGCACCCGCAACCTCGCCGGCCTCGCGCAGCAGGCCGCGCTCCTCGCCGATGCCTTCGCGGCGCTGCCCGGCGACGTGCGCCTCGCGCCGCCCGCGCCGGTCGAAGCCATCGCCGCCGATGGCCGCGCGGTCGAGATCGGACACGGCGCGCACGTGGTCCTCTCGGTCCGCCCGGAGGCTGGGCGTCGCTATCTCCTGACCGGCCACATGGACACCGTCTACCCGGCGGACCACCCGTTCCAGTCGCTCACCTGGCTCGATGCGGAAACTCTCGGCGGCCCCGGCACGGCCGACATGAAGGGCGGCATCGCCGTCATCCTCGCCGCGCTGAAAGCGTTCGAGGCAAGCCCGCAGGCCGCGTCGGTCGGCTATGATGTGCTGATCAACTCGGACGAGGAAACCGGCAGCCTCGCTTCCGCGCCCCTCATCGCCGAATTGGCGCGCGCCAAGGCGGCGGCGCTTACATACGAACCCTCGGCCCTCCCGGACGGCACGCTGGCCGGCGCGCGCGGCGGCAGCGGAAACTACAGCGCGATCGTCACCGGCCGCTCCGCCCATGCCGGCCGCAACCCGCAGGACGGCCGCAACGCCGTGGTCGCCGCAGCCGATCTCGCGCTCGGCCTCAAGGCGCTGCAGGGAGACGGCCTGGCCATCAACCCCGCCCGCATCGACGGCGGCTCGGCCAACAACGTCGTGCCCGATCACGCCGTCCTGCGTTTCAACATCCGCCCCCGCAGCGAGGCAGACGCCGCGCGCTTCACCGCCGCCATCGGCACCCTGTTGCGTGAGGTCGAACTGGCGCATGAAGTCAGCATCCACCTCCACGGCGGCATCAGCCGTCCGCCCAAGCCGCTGACGCCCGAAGCGGAAAGGCTCTTCGATCTTGTCCGCCGCTGCGGTGCCGCGCTCGGCCAGCCGATCCGCTGGCAAAGCTCCGGCGGGGTTTGCGACGGCAACAACATTGCCGCGCTCGGCGTGCCTGTCGTCGATACCATGGGCGTGCGCGGCGGCGCGATCCACTCGCCGTCAGAATACATGATCGTGCCATCGCTGGCCGAGCGGGCCGCGCTGTCGGCGCTCGTGCTGCACCGGCTTTCCGGAGGGGAATAAGCACCGTGACCCACGTCATCCGCGCGGCCCGCGCCGCGGATCTCGAACATCTGTACGAGATGGCCAAGCTCACCGGCGGCGGCTTCACCAACCTCCCGCCCGACCGCCGCGCGCTCACCGCCAAGCTGGAACGCGCCGCCGCCGCCTTCGCCAACAGCGAGGAAGGCGATCCCGAGACCCAGAAGGACGAGCTCTTCGTCCTCATCCTCGAGGACGTCGCCACCCGCGAAGTGCGGGGCACCTGCCAGATCTTCACCCGCGTCGGGCAGACCTGGCCGTTCTATTCCTACCGCATGGCAACGCTGACCCAGCATTCCAAGGAACTCGGCCGTACCTTCCGCGCCGAAATGCTCAATCTCGTCACCGACCTTGAAGGCTCGAGCGAAGTCGGCGGCCTGTTCCTCCACCCCGGCGAGCGCGCAGGCGGGCTCGGCATGCTGCTGGCGCGCAGCCGCTATCTGTTCATCGCAATGCACCGGGGGCGCTTTGCCGACCGCATCCTCGCCGAACTGCGCGGCGTGATCGACGAGCGCGGCGGCTCGCCGTTCTGGGATGGCGTGGCCGGCCGCTTCTTCGGCATGAGCTTCCAGGAAGCCGACTATTTCAACGCGATCAACGGCAACCAGTTCATCGCAGACCTCATGCCCAAGCATCCGGTCTACATCGCCATGCTGCCCGAAACCGCGCGCTCGGCCATCGGCCTCCCGCATCCCAGCGGCCGCGCCGCGATGCGCATGCTGGAGACCGAAGGCTTCGCCGCCGAGGGCTATTTCGACATCTTCGACGGCGGCCCGACGATGACCGCGCGCACCGATCGGGTCCGCTCGATTGCCGATGCGAAGACGGTGCCAGTCACCGAAGTCCGCCCGCCCGACGAGACCGCGACCCGCGCGCTCGTCGCAACCGGCCGCCTCGCCGATTTCCGCTGCTGCTTTGCCCGCATCACGCCGGACGGAGCGGGCGTTGCGCTCGATCCCGACGCCGCCAAGGCGCTCGGCATCGGCCCCGGCGATACCGTGTGGCACGTGGCGCGCTGAAGGAACCCGCAATGAGCACTCTGGTCGAGATCAACTTCGACGGCCTCGTCGGGCCGAGCCACAACTACGCCGGGCTCAGCCTCGGCAATCTTGCCTCCGCAAAGCACGGCGGCACCGTGTCCTACCCGCGCGCCGCCGCGCTGCAGGGTGTGGCCAAGATGCGCCACAACATGGGCCTCGGCCTCGTGCAGGGCCTGCTCTGCCCGCTGCCGCGCCCCAACCACGCCTTCCTCGGCACGCTCGGCATCGGCGAACCTGCCGATGAAGCCGAACGCCGGCTGCGCGCCGCGGCGTGGTCGGCCAGCTCGATGTGGACGGCCAACGCCGCCACTGTCTCGCCCGCGCCTGATACGGCAGACGGGCGCTGCCACCTGACGGCCGCCAACCTCGTCACCATGCCGCACCGTTCGCAGGAATGGCCCGACACCGTGCGCCAGCTGCGCTTGGCCTTCAGCGACACCGCCCACTTCGCCGTCCACGATGCGGTGCCCGCCTGCTTCGGCGATGAAGGCGCAGCCAACCACATGCGCATGGGCACGCACCATGCCGCGCCGGGTCTTGAAATCTTCGTCTACGGCAAGCCCGGCGGTGCCTTCCCGGCCCGCCAGAACGAACAGGCCAGCCGCGCCGTCGCCAGGCTTCACGGCCTGAACCCTGCGCGCTGCCTGTTTGTCGAGCAGTCTGCTGAGGCCATCGCCGCCGGTGCCTTCCACAACGACGTGGTCGCCGTCGCCAACGAGCGCGTGCTGTTCACCCACGAGCAGGCCTTTGCCGATCCCGAGTGCACCTATGGCGCGATTCGCGCCGCACTGCCGGAGGCCGAGATCGTGATCGTACCGGCCAGCGCGGTCAGCCTCACGGACGCCATCGCCAGCTACCTGTTCAACGCCCAGCTCCTCACCCTGCCCTCGGGCGAGATGGGCCTCGTCATCCCGCTCGAAGCCTGGGAGCACCCCGCCGTGCGGGCCTGGCTCGACGGCATGCTCGCATCCAACGGCCCGATCCGCCGCGTGCTGCCCGTCGATGTGCGCCAGTCGATGGCCAACGGCGGCGGTCCCGCCTGCCTGCGCCTGCGCGTTGTCGCCGATCCTGCCACCGTCGATCCGCGCTTCCTCCTCACCGAAGCGCGCGCAGACATGCTGGAAATGCTGATTGCCAAAGCCTGGCCCGAGCAGATCGACCCGGCGGATATCGGGCGCGACTCGCTGGCTTCCAGCGTGATCGCCGCGCGCGCCGCACTGCTCGATGCGCTCGATCTTTCCGCACTGACCTGAAACGATACGCCCCGCAGGGCAGAGGGTTAAGCGCGCCTTTACCAAGGCCTGTCGCCATGCTTTACAAAGAGCAGGTTAGGATGTGCACAGCAGCCCAGTGATTGCTGATCTGGCACGAAGGTTGCGGAAGAGGTGGTGTGACCCAGAAGAAGACCCCCTTGCTGCGCAAGATCAGCCGCCTGTTCGTGATCAAGAACCGGTTCGAGGCCAGCGCGATCATCTACGCGCTGGCGCTGGGATCGGCCGAGCGCGGCCACATCTATCTCGCGCAGTATCCCGGCTTCGGCGGCAAGCTGCTGTTCCTGGCAAGCTGCCTCGCCGTGTTCATGGCCGGCGCCAAGATCATGGACGCGATGAAGTACGAGCGCGAGGCCAGGGCGGCCGCGGCGCCAGTGACGGTCGATCTGGATCAATGAGTAAAGTGGAGGCGTTTCTGTTGCCCGGTACGCCTCCGAACCGCTGAATTCCCTTCTGTTGCCCGGTGGGTTCAACCGCGCTTTAGCTTTGTAAGATCAGGCCGTTAAGCCGTCAGATTACGCCGCGAGAGCGAGTGCTTCGTTGTCGTTGGCACTTGTGGGTTTTGAGCCTTTAACGGGTTACTCAGCCCGGACGAAAACACCGCTTTTCAACACACGTCGATCCTAGTTCGGCCCCATCAACACCTCTGCGACAACAGAGCCCGACCTGTTTCAGCCGGTGGTGATGGTGGAGCCGCCGGGTACCGCCCCCGGGTCCGCTGCGCCTATTGTACGGTACACTTTATCGTCATAGCCGGCCTGAGCCGGCGTAACCGATATAGGAGCGCGGCGAAGGAAAGGGAAGGGGCATACCCCTTCCCCTTCCGATCTCAGGCCTTCTTCAGCGCGTCGCGGATCTCGGTCAGAAGATCGACCTCGCTCGGCCCGGCCGGCGCGGCCGGCGCTTCCGGCTTGGCCGGCATCATCTTGTTGGCCATGCGCACGATCTGGAAGATCACGAAAGCCATTAGCACGAAGCCGATGACCGCAGTGATGAAGGCGCCATAGCCCAGCATCGGCACACCCGCAGCCTTCAAGGCGGCATAGTCGGTGAGCGAGCCCTTGTAGGTATCGGGGACCTTGCCCAGCACCACGAACTTGTTGGTGAAGTCCACCCCGCCCGTCACAACGCCGATCACCGGCATGATCATGTCCTCGGTCAGCGAGGTGACGATCTTGCCGAAGGCCGCGCCGATGATCACGCCAACCGCGAGATCAAGCACATTGCCGCGCGAAACGAAGTCCTTGAATTCTCCCATCATGCCCATCACTTGTTCTCCCGTTAGGCATATTCACCCATCTGCTTCGTGCCATCTGCAAACCTTTGTAACAAGTGGGCGGATGCACCGAATTGGGCCGAGCCCGACATGCCGGCAGCCCTTGAACCGCCACCCGGACCCGCTACATCTAGGAGCGATCAACCCCGCCGCATCCGCGCCGGAGATCTTGAGGGAACACATCTCGATGGCCGCTTCGCTGCTTGCCCGCTTTTCCCGTTTCGCTTTCGTCGCCATGGCTGCCGCCGGCCTTGCCGGCTGCGGGGTGAATGCGATCCCGACCGCCGAGGAAGCCGCCAAGGCCAAGTGGGCCGATGTGCAGAACCAGTACCAGCGGCGCGCGGACCTGATCCCGAACCTCGTCGCCACGGTAAAGGGCGCGGCCAACTTCGAGCAGGGCACGCTGGTCAAGGTGACCGAGGCCCGCGCCAAGGCGACCTCGATCCAGATCTCCGCCGCCGACGTGACCGATCCGGACAAGATGGCGCAGTATCAGGCCGCGCAGGGGCAGCTTTCGCAGGGCCTCGGCCGCTTGCTCGCCTCGGTCGAAGCCTATCCGGACATCAAGGCCAACGACAACTTCAAGACGCTGCAGAGCCAGATCGAAGGCGCGGAAAACCGCATCGCTGTGGCGAGGCGCGACTACAACGAGGCGGTGCAGGCCTACAACACCACGATCCGCACCTTCCCCGCGATCATCGCCGCCAAGGTCGTCTATGGCGCGAAGCCCATGGTGCCCTTCGCCGCGACCACACCGGGCGCCGATACCGCCCCCACGGTGAGCTTCGATGGCCCGGCCGCGCCTGCCCCGGCGGCCAACGACAACGCAGGCGCACCGGCCAGCAAGGCGGCGGGCCAGTAGGGCTTCGGGCCCGAGGGGCCTAGCGCCATGCGCCGCCTCGGGTTCGCGCTTGCCCTCGCCCTTGCGCAGGTCGTGGCAGGGTGCGGCGCGGGCAACACAGCCGAGGCGGAGCTGGCAACGCGGCCCAAGGCCCCGATTGCCCTTACCGGGCGCGTGGTCGACAACGCCGGGCTCCTCCCCGAAGTCACCCGCCAGAGCCTTGACGAGCGGCTCGCCGCGCTGGAGCAGAAGGCGGGGCCCCAGATGGTCATCGTCACCGTCCCTGATCTCAAGGGCATGACGATCGAGCAGTTCGGTCTCGCGCTTGGCAACGGCTGGGGCATCGGCGACAAGGCGCGCAACGACGGCGTGCTGCTGATCGTCGCGCCAAACGAACGCAAGACCCGCATCGAAGTCGGCAAGGGCCTTGAGGCCACACTGAGCAATCCGCTTTGCGCGCGCATCATCAGCGAGGACATGGTACCCCGCTTCAAGGCGGGCGCATACGAGGCGGGGATCGAAGCCGGAACGCGGCGGATCATCGATGTGTTGACCGCGCATCCCACACGGACATGAACGCTTCCATGCGACACCACCGCCTGATCCTGCCATTCCTGCTGGCACTGCTGGCCCTCTTCGCCGGGCCGGCCGCCGCGCAGACGTTTCCCAAGCTCACCGGGCGCGTGGTCGACGAAGCGCATCTGCTCTCGCCCGAACAGGCCGCCGCGCTGGATGCCAAGCTCGCGGCGCTCGAGACACAGTCACAGCGGCAGATGGTCATCGCCACCATCCCCGATCTCGAAGGCTACGAGATCGAGGACTACGGCTACCGGCTCGGGCGCGCCTGGGGCATCGGCGACAAGCAGCGCAACGATGGCATCCTGCTGGTCGTCGCGCCGAACGAGCGCAAGGTGCGGATCGAGGTCGGCTACGGCCTTGAAGGGATCATCACCGATGCGCTGTCCAGCATGATCATCAGCCGCGAGGTGGTGCCCCGCTTCAAGGCGGGCGACTATCCCGGCGGCATCGCCGCCGCGACCGACCAACTGATCACGCAGCTCCAGTTGCCGGAGGACGAGGCGCGCAAGGTCGCCGCCACTGCTGCGGACGAAGCCAGGAAGGCCAAGGGTCCGCGCTTTGATGCGGGCACGGTGGTGTTCCTCGTCATCTTCTTCCTGTTCTTCGTCCTCCCGTTCCTCCGGGCCATGCGCGGCGGCGGACGGCGCTATGGCGCGCCCGGCGTGATGATCTTCCCCTCCGGCGGCTGGGGCGGTGGCGGTTCCGACTGGGGTGGTGGCGGTGGCGGCTGGGGCGGCGGCGGCGGCTTTTCGGGCGGCGGCGGCAGCTTCGGCGGCGGCGGCTCTTCGGGGAGCTGGTGACATGCTGACCGATACGGACCGCAATCGGATCGCTGCCGCCGTCGCGGCAGCCGAAGCGCACAGCGCCGGCGAGATCGTCACGATTATCACCCCGCAGTCGGATGCCTACCGCGATGTCGCGCTCGCGTGGGCGGTCTCCATTGCCTTCCTCGCGCTTGCCGCGCTCGAACTCGCGCCCGCCTTTTACCTCGGCCTGATCGAGCGCGCGCTGGGCCTCTGGGCGCACGAATGGACACCGCGCCAGGTTCTGGGGATCGCGCTCACCGTCGCGGTGATCAAGTTCCTCGCCATGCTGCTGCTCATGGCGTGGCGCCCCTTGCGCCTTCTCCTCACGCCAGCGCCGATCAAGGCCGCGCGTGTCCATGCCCGCGCGCTCACCTGCTTCCGCATCGGCGCGGAGGGACGGACCACCGGGCGCACCGGCATCCTGATCTACCTTTCGCTTGCCGAACGCCGCGCCGAAATCATCGCCGACGAGGCCATCGCCAGCAAGGTCGCGCCCGAAGTCTGGGGCGATGCCATGCACGCGCTGCTCGGCCCGATCCGCGCAGGAGCAGTGGGCGAAGGCATGGTGGCCGCGATCGGCAAGGTCGGCGCGGTGCTGGCGCAGCATCTCCCGCGCGCCGATGACGATGAAAACGAACTGCCAGACCGGGTGATCGAAGTATGAGCCTTGAAGACGAATATCGCGACGAGCCCGAAATCACACAGTGGCAGGGCCGCTTCATCACCGCCAAGACGCGGGGGCGCTGGGAATATGTCTCCCGCGCGCGCGGCATCAAGGCGGCGGTGATACTCGCGCTTACGCCCGAGGACGAAGTGGTGCTGGTCGAGCAGTTCCGCATCCCGCTCGGCCGCCCCTGCATCGAACTGCCCGCCGGCCTGATCGGCGATGATGCGGGCGGCGAGGGCGAGGAAGCAGCCACCGCCGCGATCCGCGAGTTGGAGGAAGAGACCGGCTACCGCGCCGGTCGCATGGAAGACCTTGGGGAATACTACTCCAGCCCCGGCATGGTGAGCGAGGCCTTCACGCTGTTTCGCGCGCATGACCTTGAACGCGTGGGCCCCGGGGGCGGGGTGGAAGGCGAAGGCATCACCGTCCACCACGTGCCGCGCGCCGGGCTTGCCGATTTCATCGCGGCCAAGCGCGCGCAAGGGTATGGCATCGACACCCGGATGCTGATGTTGCTAAGCCCTCTCTGGCTATAGACAAAAAACGAGAGGATGCAGGGTATGGGCAGGGTTTCGGGCAAGCTGGCGTTGGTGACCGGCGCGGCACAGGGGCTGGGCGCGGCCCATGCAGCGCTGCTGGCGCGCGAAGGCGCGCGCGTGCTGCTGACCGATATCCAGGGCGATGCCGCCGCCGCGCAGGCCGAGGCGATCAACGCCGAGCTGGGTGCCGGAACCGCCTTCGCGATGCGCCACGATGTGACCAGCGCCGACGACTGGGACGCGGCCATCGCCATGGCGGCGGAAAAGCTCGGCGGCCTCTCCGTGCTCGTCAACAACGCGGGCGTGGGCGTGCGCGGCAATATCGAGACCTGCACGCTGGAAGACTGGCACCGCGGCTTTGCGATCAACGTCGATTCGGTGTTCCTCGGCTGCCAGAAGGCGCTGCCGCTGCTGAAGGACAACCAGCCCGGCTCGATCGTCAACATCAGCTCGATCGCGGGCCTCATCGCGTCCGACACGATGCCCGGTTACAATGCCAGCAAGGCGGCCGTGTGGATGCTGACCAAGTCGGTCGCGCTCTATTGCGCCAAGCGCGGCTGGGATATCCGCTGCAATTCGGTCCACCCGACCTTTGTCGATACCCCGATCCTCGACGGTATCAGTGCCAACGCGAATCTCACCAAGGAGGTCGTGATGGGCAAGCTGGCCCGCCAGATCCCGCTCGGCCGCGTGGGCGAACCCATCGATATCGCGCAGGGCGTGCTCTATCTCGCCAGCGATGAGAGCCGCTTCATGACGGGGGCCGAACTCAAGCTCGACGGCGGCATTTCGGCGATGTGAGCGCCCCCGCAAGGGGTTTGTGTCTCATGATCGATCTGCCGGTCTTCCTCCTCATCCTGTTTGCCGCGTCGCTGCACGCAAGCTGGAACGCGTTCCTCAAGGGCAGCGGCGACACGCTGCTCTCGACCGTGATGGTGATGGGCGGCGCCGCCGTGATCGCGGCTCTGGCGCTCCCGTTCCTGCCAGTGCCGGCGCGGGCGAGCTGGCCCTATCTGGCGGCGTCGGCGCTGCTGCAGGTCGGCTATCTCGTGCTGCTCGTGCGCGTGTACCGCACCATCGACATGAGCCTTGCCTATCCGCTGATGCGGGGCTGCGCGCCGCTGGGCGTGGCCCTGGCCAGCCGGTTCTGGCTGGACGAGGGACTGCCGGTGATCGCCTGGATCGGTGTCGGCACGATCTGCCTCGGGATCCTCACGATGACGACTGCCGCGCGCGGCACACTGCGCTCGGCGGGGCTCATCGCGGCTCTGACCAATGCCGCGATCATCGCCGCCTATACTCTGATCGATGGCACCGGTGCGCGGGCCTCGGGCACCCCGGCGGCCTATACCCTGTGGCTCTCGCTGCTCACCGGCGCGGCGCTGACCGCGCTTGCGCTGCGCACGCGCGGCAAGGCCGTGTTCGCCCATGCGCGGGGCAACTGGGCCATCGGCCTCGTCTGCGGGTTCGGCACGATCGTGTCCTACACAATCGCGCTCTGGGCCATGACGATGGCACCCATCGCCATGGTCGCAGCGCTGCGCGAAACCTCGATCCTGTTCGCAACCGCGATTTCGGCGCTGATCCTGCGCGAGCGGGTCGGCCCGGCGCGGATCGCTGCGGCAGGGATCATCGCCTGCGGGGCGATGCTGCTGCGCCTTGCCTGAGCCCCACGCATGACAAACCCCCGTCGCCGTGAGGCAACGGGGGCTGCAGGTCAGATAAACAGATCAGGCGTTCGGGTTCGGCGCGAAGGCGCAGATCTTGTTGCCGTCCGTATCGCGCAGATACGCGCCATACTGCTTGCCCGGCGCGTTTTCACGCACGCCCGGCGCGCCTTCGCAGGTGCCGCCATTGGCAAGGCCGGCGGCGTGGAAGGCATCCACCTCGGCAAAGGTCTTGGCGACGAAGCCCAGCGTGTGACCGTTCGAGACGGTGTGCGGTTCGCCGTTGGCAGGCTTGCCCACGATCAGCGCGCCGGCCTCGCCGGGGATCAGCGTGCCATGCGGCAGCGGCACGGCCGGGTAGCCGAGCGCACCCATCACGGCAGTGTAAAACGCACGCGACTTGTCGATATCATTGGTGCCGAGAAACGAATGGGAAAACATGGATCTATTCCTTGGATTAGAAAACGACGACCGAACGGATCGACTTGCCCGCGTGCATCAGATCGAAAGCGGTGTTGATCTCTTCGAGACCCATGACGTGCGTGATCATGGGGTCGATCTCAATCTTGCCCTGCATGTACATGTCGACGATCTTGGGCACATCGGTGCGGCCCTTGGCCCCGCCGAAGGCGGTGCCGCGCCAGTTGCGGCCCGTGACAAGCTGGAACGGACGGGTGCTGATTTCCTTGCCCGCTTCGGCCACGCCGATGATGATCGAGGTGCCCCAGCCGCGGTGGCAGGCCTCCAGCGCGATGCGCATCACTTCGGTGTTGCCGGTCGCGTCGAAGGTGTAATCCGCGCCGCCGTCGGTCATTGCGACGATCGTGGCGACGACGTCCTCGCGGCTCATGCCCTTCGAGTTGAGGAAGTCGGTCATGCCGAACTTGCGGCCCCATTCCTCGCGGTCGGGGTTGATATCGACGCCGATGATCTTGTTGGCGCCGGCAAGGCGCGCGCCCTGGATCACGTTGAGGCCGATGCCGCCGAGGCCGAAGATCACGACGTTGTCGCCCACCTGCACCTTGGCGGTGTTGATCACCGCGCCGACGCCCGTGGTCACGCCGCAACCGATGTAGCACGAGGACTGGAACGGTGCGTCCTCGCGGATCTTGGCGACCGCGATTTCGGGCAGCACGGTGAAATTCGAGAAGGTGCTGCAGCCCATGTAGTGGAACACGGGGCTACCCTTGTACGAAAAGCGCGTGGTGCCATCCGGCATCAGTCCCTTGCCCTGCGTGGCGCGGATCGCGGTGCAGAGGTTGGTCTTGCCCGAAAGGCAGCTTTTGCACTGGCGGCATTCCGGCGTGTAGAGCGGGATCACGTGATCGCCGGGCTTCACAGACGTCACGCCCGCGCCCACTTCGCGCACGATGCCGGCGCCTTCGTGGCCGAGCACCGAGGGGAAGATGCCCTCGCTGTCGAACCCGTCGAGCGTATAGGCATCGGTGTGGCAGATGCCGGTCGCCATGATCTCGACCAGCACTTCGCCCGCCTTGGGGCCTTCCAGATCGAGTTCGACGATTTCGAGCGGCTTCTTGGCTTCAAACGCAACAGCGGCGCGGGTCTTCATGGGTAAATCCTCCCCGGGGAAATAGTCAGCCCTGCCGATAGGCAAAGCGTGCCAAGTGTTCAATCAGGTTCGCGGCTCAATCAGCCTCTCTTAGGGCCAGCATGAGCATAAGCGCTGCGGCCATGACCGAACCGCATGCCATGATCGCCGAAACCTGGAACAGCGAGAGGCCCGCCTTGGCAAAGAGATCACCCGCCAGGATCGGCGATCCCGCCGCCCCGATGCGCCCTGCCCCGATGGCAAAGCCGGTGCCGGTGGCGCGCACGTGCGCCGGGAAGCCGTGGGCAAACGCGCTGTAGAAGCCGACAATCGCGGCATTGGTGGCAAAGCCGGTGCAGAACACCGCAAAGCGCCAGCCGACCAGCGTGGTATCGCTGCCGCCAAGGCCGAACACCGCGACCGCCGCCGCACCCAGCAGCAGCATCGCAATCGTCGGCCACTTGATCCCGAAGCGGTGCATCAGGAAGCCGAACAGCCCCCCGCCGGTCGCCCCGCCGACATTGGCCCAGACCAGCACGCTGGCGGCCTGCGGGGCGGCAAATCCGAAGTCCGCCACGATCTTGGGCGACCACTTGAGGATATAATAGAACGTGATCGCGTGGAGCGAGTAGCCGATCGTCAGCACCAAGGTCGTGCCGATCAGGCCTGGCTTCAGGATATCGAGCACGCTCGCCTTGCCGTCACGCTGATCGACCAGCGGCAGCGCGTCGATACCCGGCAGGCGCAGCTTGGCCATCGAGCGGTTGATGCGCTCCAGAGCGCCTGCAGGCCGCCGCGCGAGCAGATAGGCCGGCGTTTCGGGCACGAAGAACCAGATCAGCGGAATGAACACCACCGTCGCGATGGCGCCGAATTCGAACACCACGCGCCAGTCGCCGCTTTTCAGCAGGAGCGCGGCAATCGTGCCGCCGATGGTCGCGCCCAGCGGATAGCCGATCACCATCAGCGACATCGCCAGGCTGCGGCCCTTGGCGCTTGAAAGCTCGGCCGTGACGGCGTTGATCGCCGCCAACATGCCGCCGATGCCGAGCCCGGTGATGAAGCGCCAAAGCCCCAGCATCTGCGGGTTTGCGGCCGTCGTCGCAAGCGCCATGCCGCCGGCCATCACGGCAAGGCAGCCCAGCATCGTCGGTCGGCGGCCAAAGCGGTCCGCCGCGCCGCCCAGCAGGATCGAGCCGACGCCCATGCCGATCAGTTCCATCGCCAGCACCACGCCCAGGGCATCGCGCGCAATGCCCCATTCCTTGGCGATGCCCGGCGCGGCAAAGGCGCTGGAAAGCACGTCGAAGCCGTCGAGCGCGTTGAGCGCGATCATCAGCACGACGGCGATCCACTGCGCCGCACTCATCGGCGTGCTGCGAATGATCTCGCGTGGATCGGTGTTCATGTCCGTCATTCTCCCTGGCGTGCGGCATCCATGCGCCGCCGTCGTTATTCGTGAATCCGCGAAAGCAGGTCGATCAGTTGGCGCACTTCCTTGTCGCTGAAGCGGCTCTTCACCCAGGCCTCATGCTCGCCGATTGCGGTCTTGGCGCGCGCGAGCATGGCCTTGCCCGGCTCCTCCAGAAACAGCGCCTGCTTGCGTCCGTCCTTGTCCGAGCGGTCGCGGCGCAGGAAATGCTTGGCCTGCAACCGGTTGATGATCGCCATGGTCGTCGCGCGGTCCATGCGCAGGCGCTGCGCCAGATCGGTCTGCGCGATGCCCGGATGATCATCGACGAGCCACAGCACCGAAACCTGCTTCTGGGTGAGATCAAGATCGGTGAACGTCTCGGTAAAGTGGCGCAGACACGCCCCGTGCGCGAGGCGGATGTGAAAGCCCAGAATGTCCTTGATCGCGCCGATATCGGCCTCGCCGTCATCGGGCGGCGGCGCTGTCACCGCATCGGCAAACTTGTCCTTGATCAATGCCGCATCCCCGCAGTTGGCCCTTTGTTGCGCCTTGCCTATTCGTTAGCAACACTTACAATCCACACCCAAGCAAAAACGTTCGAGGAGGACGCCATGGCCCAATTCCCAAACAGTCCGAGCTTCACCGGGTTCAACACGCCCTCGCGGATCGAGGCAGACATTGCCGACCTCGCACACGAAGGCACGATCCCGACAGAGCTAAACGGCGCGTTCTTCCGCGTCCAGCCCGACCCGCAATTTCCCCCACGTCTGGGCGATGATATCGCCTTCAACGGCGATGGCATGATCACCCGCTTCCACATCCACGATGGTCAGGTCGATTTCTGCCAGCGCTGGGCCAAGACCGACAAATGGAAGCTGGAGAATGCCGCGGGCAAGGGCCTGTTCGGCGCCTACCGCAATCCGCTAACCGACGACGAGGCCGTAAAGGGCGAAATCCGCGGGACCGCCAATACCAACGCCTTCGTCTTCGGCGGCAAGCTCTGGGCGCTCAAGGAAGACAGCCCCGGCCTGGTGATGGACCCGGCCACCATGGAAACCCATGGCTATGAGAAGTTCGGCGGCAAGATGATCGGCCAGACCTTCACCGCGCATCCCAAGGTCGATCCGAAGACGGGCAACATGGTCGCCATCGGCTATGCCGCGGGCGGCCTGTGCACTGATGACGTGACCTACATGGAAGTGAGCCCCGAGGGCGAACTGATCCGCGAGGTGTGGTTCAAGGCCCCCTACTACTGCATGATGCACGATTTCGGGATCACCGAGGATTACCTCGTGCTCCATATCGTTCCCTCTATCGGCAGCTGGGAACGGCTTGAGCAGGGCCTGCCCCACTTCGGCTTCGATACCACGATGCCAGTCTACCTCGGGATCATCCCCCGCCGAGACGGGGTGACGCAAGACGACATCCGCTGGTTCAAGCGCGGCAACTGCTTCGCCAGCCACGTGCTCAACGCCTGGCAGGAAGGCACGAAGGTCCACTTCGTCACCTGCGAGGCGAAGAACAACATGTTCCCCTTCTTCCCGGACGTCCACGGCGCACCGTTCAACGGGATGGAAGCGATGAGCTACCCGACCGACTGGGTGGTCGATATGGCCTCAAACGGCGAGGACTTCGCCGCAATCGTGAAGCTCTCCGACACGATGGGCGAGTTCCCCCGTATCGACGACCGCTTCACGGGCAAGAAGACGCGCCATGGATGGTTCCTCGAAATGGATGTCCGCCGCCCGGTCGAGCTGCGCGGCGGCAGCGCCGGCGGTCTGCTGATGAACTGCCTGTTCCACAAGGATTTCGAAACCGGCGCCGAGCAGCACTGGTGGTGCGGCCCCGTCTCCTCCCTGCAGGAACCCTGCTTCGTCCCCCGCAGCAAGGACGCGCCTGAAGGCGACGGCTGGATCCTGCAAGTCTGCAACCGGCTGGAGGAACACCGCAGCGATCTCCTGATCTTCGATGCGCTCGATATCGCCAAGGGCCCCGTCGCCACGGTGCAGATCCCCATCCGCCTGCGCTTCGGCCTCCACGGCAACTGGGCCGATGCGGCCGATATTGGCCTCGCCGCCTGAAAGCTCTTCCCGGCCTCTCCGGTTATTGCTATTGTTTATAACAATAACCGGAGAGGGAGAGTCTGATGTCTGTTCGCCTTTGGCATGCCGTGCTGGCTGCAAGCGTTGCCCTGGCCCCCGTGGCCGTTTCCGCGCAGACGGCAGCGCCTGCGGGTCCATCCGCCACCGTCATCTCCATGCGCGAGCAGTGGCTGAACCCGGCGATCAACAGCTTCACCTTCCGCGATACCGACAAGGTCTTCGAAAACCGCGCCGTGCCGCGCTCCGGCCCGGCCTGGCCGCTGGAAAACGGGGCGAAGCTCGCGATGCCCGTGCACAGCACCGGCAGCATGGTCCTTGGCTACGAGGGGTGGGCCGACCGCACCTTCACCAATGCCTTGCTGGTTATGCGGGACGGCAAGATCGTGTTCGAGGACTACCGCAACAAGTCTGACGCCACCACGCACTTCATCTCGTTCTCGATGGCCAAGACGATCACCGCGCTCCTCGTCGGCATCGCGCTGGGTGAGCACAAGATCCGCTCGCTCGATGACAAGGCGGGCGACTATGTCCCCGAACTCAAGGCCGGCGGCTATGGCGATGCCACGATCCGCCAGATCCTCCAGATGCGCTCGGGCGTGGACTACGAGGAACGCTACGATTTCGGCGAGCATCCCAGCCTCGCCGCGACGATCCACATGAAGGCGATCGTGCGCAACGAGATGCGCTTTGCCGATCCGGCCATCACCATCGGCAAGAAAACCGCCCCCGGCAGCACGTTCAACTACGCCACGCTCGATACCGCCGTGCTCGGCTGGATTCTGGAGCGCGCGACGGGCGAGAAGCTGGAGACCTACACCGCCAGCCGCCTGTGGGGCCCGCTCGGCGCCGAAGCGGGCGCGTTCTGGATGGCCGATGGCCCGCCGGGCACGGGCCGCGCCTTGAACGGCATGGGCTACAACGCCGTGCTGCGCGATTTCGCCCGGCTCGGCCAGATGATGCTCGACGGCGGGAAGGCAAACGGCCAGCAGGTCATCCCCGCCGGCTGGGTGGGGCAGATGACCACGATGATCCCCTTCACGGCTGACTATGCCAAGAAGGCGGAATTCAAGGGCTATGGCTTCCAGACCTGGCAGGTTGACAGCGAACCCGGCGCCTACAGCGCGGTCGGCCTTGCCGGCCAGTTCATCTACGTCCACCCGGCCACGCGCACGGTGATCGTCAAGCTGAGCTACAACCCGCCGGTCGAACCCGAATGGCTGACCCCGGAAGTTCTGAGCTATTTCCACGCCATCACGCGCGCGCCTGCCAAGCCGTGATCAAGCCCGATCTCGAATTCGTCTACGAAGCGACCGGCGATCTCGAACCGCCAGTCGCCATCGGACCGACGTACGACGGCACCCGGCGGATCATTCCCATCCTTGGCGGCGGCCGCGTCGAAGGCCCGCGCATCAAGGGCAGGCTCGTCGGCAACGCGGCGGACTGGCAGCTCACCCGCTCCGACGGCGTGACCGTGGCCGACGCGATCTATGCGCTCGAAACCGACGACGGCGTGGTGATCCAGATCCGCAACCGCGGCCTGCGCCACGGTCCCCCAGAAGTGATGGCCCGGCTCGCGGCGGGGGAGGAAGTGGATCCGTCCGCCTACTACTTCCGCACCGTGCCCGAATTCATAGCGCCGGAAGGACCATACGACTGGATGAACCGCTCCATTTTCATCTGCTCGGGCGCGCGCTATCCTCTGGGGATAAAGCTGTGGGTATGGCGGGTATTGTAAGACCGCCGCCGCATCCCGAAAGGAGCCTGCCTTGGCCCGTGCCGACCGCCTTGATCGCCTCGACCGCCGCCGCGAAGGGCTGGAGGAAGACTACCGCACGGCGCTGATCGCCGCCCTCAAGATCACGGCGGCAGGGAGCTGGGGCCTGTTTGACCACCGCCAGGACCGCCACGACCGCGCCCGCGCTGCGCCGGTGGTGGCCGAACTGGAAGGCCTTGCCGAAGAGATCGCCGAATTGCGTGAGCAGCTGATGCTGGACGAACCCTTTGCGCTGCACCGGCAGTTCCTTGCCGCACGCGGCCCGGTGCGCGCGCAGGCGGTAGGTGAACCCAAGCAGGCCCGCGCTTGGCTGGAGCGTCTGGAAGCCGAAACCGAACAGACCTAGCCGCTCGCGTCCGCTGCGGCTAAGGCGCAGCCTCGATCCGGCACGAAAGGCAGGCGCATGGCCCGCAAGCATTCCAAAGGCGGTTGGCGAGACGACGAGGACGAGGCCGCCGAGGCACCGCCCCCGCCGCCCTGCTGGCTGTGCGGCCGTCCTTGCGGTTCCACCATTGTCTGGCACCACCCCGTGCCCAAAAGCCGCGGCGGGCGTGAGACGGTGCCGATGCACGCGATCTGCCAGAACACGCTGATCACGAACTTCACCAATTCCGAACTGCAACGCGCCGGGATGGATGTCGAGCAACTCCTCGCCAACCCCGCCATCCGCAAGTTCGTCGATTGGGTGGCGAACAAGGACCCCGATTTCACCGCGGGGACGGCGAAGAAGGGACGCTGATCACGGTCAGGAGTCTTCCGAGAAGAAATCCTCGTCCAGACGTTTTACTTCGATTGTCCGGCTTGCACGCACGCCAACTCCGAACTCAACCATGAGGTCTGTGAGCCGTGCCCCGTCTATCAGTATTACACGCTGCTGAAGCGCACGTGCATAGTCCAGTGCCTGCTTACTGAAAACTGAGGTAGTGACGAAAACGCCTTTGTTTGCTCCCTGCCCAACCAGGCTGCCAACAAAGCCCTGCACTTCGGGACGGCCAACAGTCGATCCCTCAGCATAGCGCTTTGCCTGCACATAGATACGGTCCAAACCCAAGCGATCTTCGTCAATGATGCCGTCTATACCACCGTCACCTGACTTCCCCAATTTCCGGGCTGCGTCCTCGTGCGAACCTCCATAACCCATAGCGACGAGCAGATCGACAATGAGGTGCTCGAAGAAGACAGGCGACTGCTCCAATACCCTTGCAAGCAAGTCCGCTTTGAGCGCTGTGGTCAGCAATGCGTGCGCCGCATCGATTTGCTCTTCAGGCGTGATATCGGAGGGAGATGAAGCCGCAAAAACCTCACTTTCGACCGACTGCATTGCCCCCTTGGTGAAGTGATTATAGTAATTCTCGAATGCTGGAATTCTCTTCAACGTGTCTACGTCAATCCGCGCGGGATGGCTGGCAAGTAGCTCGAGCCCGGAGGGCGATGCGACAAATGTTCCGCGCTTCGGACTATCTATAAGCCCGGCTTTGGTCATGTAGAATTTCGCCCAATGAATGCGGTTATGCAGCACTCGCTGGCGTCCGCTGGGAAGCATTTCCTCACGCTCCAAATCGCTTAGACCAAGTTGATCGGCGATGATCTGCGCAGCTTCTGGAACCCGGATTTCTCCTTTGGCTGCCAAAGTCAGTACAGGGAGCATTAGCGATTGATAGTCGGGTATAGCCATACCGCACTACCTAGCAAACATCGCTCCAGCGGCAACTGCTCAACGGCCCCTACCCCGCCGCCCGCGCCAGCAGGCCCTGCTCGTCGCGCTCTGCCCGCCGGGCGATCAGCACCATCAGCACCGCGATCGGCACGGCCACCCACTGGATGCTCAGCATGGCAAGGCGCAGGTTGCCCGTTGCGTCGGACAAGAGGCCCACCACATAGGGCCCGATACCGAGGCCCAGGATCGTCATCACCAGCAGGTAGAGGCTCGAGGTCAGCCCGCGCATCCGCGGCAGCACCTGCTCGTACATGATCGCGTAGAGCGGCGGCATCCAGCCCGTCAGGATGAAGCTGTAGGGCAGGAAGCGCCAGAAGAACGTCTCCGCATCGGGCGCGGTATAGACCCACAGCGACATCAGCGGCGAGGCCGCCATCGCAAAGAGCGCCACGCCGGCCCGGCCCGAACCCGGATACCGCTTCTGCAGCCAGTCCGATAGCGGCCCCCACAGCAGCGGCCCGACAATGCCCATGCCCGCCGAGAGCAGCCCGAACTTCAGCGCCGTCTCGCCCAGCGAGAGGTGGTAGGTGCGGATCAGGAAGGTGGGGTTGAACGCCATCATCCCGTAGTTGATCACCGACTGGAGCATGCCCACCGTCATGCACATGATCACCGTCGGCGAGCCCCGGATCACACGGCTGGCCTGCGGGTCGGACAGGCTAACGCTCTGCACGAGGTTGACGATCACGACGAGCCCGAACCCGATCACCGCCCATTGCAGGGCATGCGGGTTGACCGCCAGGCTGCCGAACACCAGCGGCGGGCGCGGCGAAATCGCGGTGCTGGCGAGGGTGAGCGCGACCATCACCGCCGCGATCACACCGATCAGCGCCAGATTGCGCGCGATCATCGCCGCCCCGGCCTTGCGCGCGCGCATCACCAGCAAGTGGAGGCCCGGCGTCACCGCGCCGAGCATTTCGAGGCTTGCGGCAAACGGGCGCGGATCGGGCGGCGTCGCGATGCCGTCCATCACGCCGCGCTCCGGCTCGCGCAGACCCCACAGGAACCCAGCCAGTACGAAACCGGGCGCAGCGGCGACGAGGAAGGCGAACTGCCAGCCGCGCAGCGCCGCGCCAGGATGCGCCATATCCCACCAGTTCGCCGCCAGCCCGCCGAGGATCAGCGATCCGCCCAGCCCCAGCGCGATGGCCGAGGCCATCACCGCCATCACGAACCCGCGCTGCCGCCGCGGCCAGTAGTCATAGAGCAGCGAGGTGCCCGCGGGCGAAGTCGCCGCCTCGCCGATCCCCACCCCCAGCCGGGAAAGCGCGAGCATGGCAAAGCTGGTGGTGAGGCCCGCAAGGCCGGTCGCGGCAGACCAGAACAGCAGGCTGATAGCGAGCAGCCGCGTGCGCACCCAGCCATCGGAAAGCCGCCCCACCGGCAGCGAAAACAGCGCATAAAACAGGGCAAAAACGGTGCCGTAGAGCAGCCCCATCTCGGCATC
This sequence comes from Novosphingobium fuchskuhlense, assembly GCF_001519075.1. Taxonomy (GTDB): domain Bacteria; phylum Pseudomonadota; class Alphaproteobacteria; order Sphingomonadales; family Sphingomonadaceae; genus Novosphingobium; species Novosphingobium fuchskuhlense. The sequence goes on along the minus strand of NZ_KQ954244.1, from coordinate 1,590,484 downwards.
GCCCACGCCAAGGTCCTTCTTGATCGCGGGCGCAAGGATCGCGAGGATCTGCCGGTCAAGCAGGCTCATCGCCTGGGTCAGCGCGAGCAGAACGAGTGCGTAGCGCCCGCCCCGGGCGACAGCCGTGGGAAGCGTCGGCGTGCCGGCCTCACTCACAGCTTGAACCAGCGCTCGGCGTTGGTCTGGAAGAACTTCTTCTTGAGCTCAGGCGCCATATCCATTCCGTCCATCGCGCGCACCTCGTCGGCCACGTACTGATAGGGATAGTCCATGGCATACATCACGCGGTCCTCGCCCACCACCTGCTGGCAGAACTTGATCGCGGGCTCCCAGGCCACGCCCGAATTGGTGATCAGCACGTTGCTGCGCATGTATTCGGCGATGGTCTTCTTCAGCGGCTTCATCCGCTCATACCGCTGCGAGCGCACGCCGGCCTGGTGCATGTAGTCCAGCCGGTAGAGCCAGTAGGGCAGCGCCTCGCCCATGTGGCCGACCATGATCTGCAGGTCCGGATACTTGTCGAAAATGCCGATGGTGATGAGGCGCAGCAGGTGCATCCCCGTCTCCACACCGAAGCCGAAGATCGCGCCGTCGAGCCCTGCCTCCAGCATCGGCCCGATCATGCTGTCGGGCGAAGTGGCCGGATGGATATAGAGCGGCTGGCCGACATCGACGAGCGCGCGGAAGATCGGATCGAACTTGGGATCGTCGAGATATTCGCCCTGCGTGTGGCTGTTGATCTGGATCCCCTTGAACCCCAGTTCGCTCGCCCCGCGCCGGATTTCCGCCGCCGACCACTCCGGGTCCTGCGGTGCGACCGTGCCCAGCCCGATGAAACGGTCCGGATACTTCTCGCAGGCCGCCGCCAGCGTATCGTTGGCGCGCGAAGCAATGCCCTTCGCCTCATCCATATCCAGCATCGGCTGCACGCCGGGCGATGTCAGCGCGAGAATCGCCTTGTCGATCCCGGTGGCGTCCATATCAGCGATGCGCTGCTCGCCCAGATCAAGCAGCCGGTCCATGATCTGCGTGGCGCGTTCGGACGGGCTCGTGGCGTAGAAACCCCAGAGCGAAACCATCCCCTTGTCCGCCGTCCCGTCGCGGATCATGCGCAGGAACACGTCGATCTGCTCGCGCGTGGCGAAGGCTTCCTCGGTCGCGATGCGCAAGTAGCCCTGCGCGCCGCTGGTCTTGAGTTCGGTCATGCTCTTGTCCTTATCCTTCGTGGACGGCCTTGGTCACCATGCAGGCGAGCACGCCTTCCGGCCCGTCTTCAGACCCATGGCCCGACCAGCGCACCCCGCCAAACGGCGCATCGGCACCGCCGATCATTGTGGTGTTGATGCCTACCATGCCCGCCTCGATCTCGCGCGCCAGACGCTGCTGGCGCTTGCCGTCGCTGGTCCAGGCATACGCGGCAAGGCCATAGGGCAAGCGGTTGGCCTCGGCGATCATGGCTTCCTCACCGACATAGCGGTTGATCAGCGCGACCGGGCCGAACGGCTCCTCGTTCATGATGAGCGCATCGAGCGGAATGTCCGAGAGCACCGAAGGCGCATAGAAATAGCCGGCATTGCCGATGCGCTCACCGCCGGTGTGGAGCGTTGCGCCCTTCGCGACGGCATCACCGATCAGGCGGTCCATCGCCTCGGGCCGGCGCGGATTGGCCATTGGGCCCATGCGGATGCCCTCTTCCAGACCATTGCCCACCGTCACCGCTTTCGCCCGCTCGGCAAAGCCGCTGCGGAAGCGGTCGTAGACGCTTTCCTCCACGATGAAGCGCGTCGGGCTGACGCAGACCTGCCCGGCGTTGCGGTATTTGTGCGGGACCACGGTATCGAGCACCCGGTCCAGATCGCTGTCGCCGAACACCAGCACCGGGCCATGGCCGCCCAGTTCCATCGTCGTGCGCTTCATGTCTTCGGCGGCGAGCTTGGCGAGGTGCTTGCCAACCATGGTGGAGCCGGTGAAGCTGAGTTTGCGGATGATCGGCGAGCCCAGCAGGTGGCGGCTGACTTCATCGGGCACGCCGAACACCGCCTGCGCGACCTCCTTGGGCAGCCCGGCGTCGAGCAGACACTGCAGCACGCCCAGTGCCGAGGCCGGGGTTTCCTCGGCGGCCTTCAGAATCACCGAACACCCGGCCGCAATCGGCGCGCCCAGCTTGCGCCCCGGATTGCCGAGCGGGAAGTTCCATGGCGCGAAGGCCGCAACCGGACCGACCGGCTCATGGGTTACCGTTGAGCGCATGCCCTCAGGCCGCACCAGCGCGCGGCCATAAAGCCGGAACACCTCGCCTGCGTAGAAATTGAACAGCCCGACGTTCATCAGCACTTCGATGCGTGCCTCGGGCAGCGTCTTGCCCTGCTCCATCGTGGCAATGCGCGCGAGGTCCTCCTGCCGCTCCAGCATGAGCTTGGCGGCGCCCTGCAGCACGGCGGCACGCTGCTGCGGCGTGGAGTTGCGCCACAGCTTGAAGCCGCGCTGCGCGGTTTCCAGCGCGCGGTCGAGATCAGCGGCCTCGGCCAGCGGCAGTTCTGCCAGGGTCTCGCCCGTCGCCGGGTTGACCACGGCATGCGTGCGCCGCCCGCCACCGGTCACCCGCTCGCCGTCGATGATCATGTGGAGCGAAGGGTAAGCGGTCACGTCATATCTCCAAAATCATTCCTGCCAATCCCGTCTACCCTGAGCTTGTCGAAGGGTAGTCCTGTCTTTGCGCGCGCGGCAAAGAAAAGCGGTCCTTCGACAAGCTCAGGACGGACGGTTTTGGGGCTGAGTTCGTCTTCCCTCCCCCTCCACATAGGATAGGGTACGGGGATCGGCCTGCTCACCCCTTCCGCGCGTTCTCGCGGTCGATATCACCCTGCCAGCGCTGCGCCACGATTTCCTCGCCGGTGACGGGGTGCTTCATGTGGAAGGCGTTGAGCTTGTGCGTCGGCCACAACCAGTGGTCCTTGATAAGCTCGTCCGGCCCGGTCGGATCTTCCGGATAGGTGACCTTGGGAAACGGCACATATTCGTGCGGCGTGTTGGCCCAGCCGTGCTCGAAATCGGCGTGCCAGATCGGCATGTAGTTCAGGATGTGCATGCGCCACACGCCGTCCACCTTCTTGTAGGTGTTCTCGTAAATGCCGCCTTCCCACCACTGGCGCGCCTTGAGGTGCGGGGCATCGCCTTCATAGTCCTTGTGGCGGCCGGCCTGCATCATCGAACGCGCGCGGCCGAAAGCGATCTCGCCGCCGGGCTGCACATTGATGATGTCCTGCAGCTGCGGGTGATCGAGCAGGAAGCCGTCGATCGGCCCGTTGTTGCCATAGGTGAAGCGCTTCTGGAACCGCTCGCAATAGAGCCGCCGCACGCCTTCGCGCGTCTTCCACACCCCGCCGAAGAAGCGCACTTCGCCGTCTTCGGTGAACAGATCGACCGTCTCGTTGTAGAGGCACTTGTCGATCAGATAGCCGTAGAGGTGCTGCAACTTGCGGATATCGAGCTCATCCTCGCGCACGGTGAGGCGGCGCTCCAGTTCGGCCAGCTTGCCTTCCAGCGCTGCGATACAGTCTTCGGACATCCAGACTCTCCTAATTAGTTTGTATACCTAACAATCATGATCCGGCGCGTCGTTGTCAACGGGCCATCTTGTTCAGAGCCCTGCCGCCTCCAGCCGCTCAACTTCCTCGCGGTAGGGCCGGATTGCGCGGACCATCAGGAATGTCGCGAGCGGCAGCAGCGTACCCGCGGTGATCAGCAGCGCCTTCCACAGCTGGTGCGGATCGCCGATCACCACGTCTTGCACGCGCCCCACCAGGAAGCTGCCCATCGCGCCGAAAAAGGTGAACATGAACAGGTAGAACGCCGTCACCTGGCCCCGCATGGCATTGGGCGCCACGCGCTGGACGGCCGCATTCTGGGGCACCGCCCCGGCCATGCCGAACATGCCTGAAAAGCCGAACAGGATCATCGAGCCCCACGCGGTCGGCATGAGAATCGCAGCGATCGAGCTCACCGTCGTGCCGGCAAAGCAGATCGCCGCCGCCCGTACGTTGGCGTCCTTGTGCCGCTTCGCCAGCCATTCGACCATCACGCTGCCCAGCAGCAGGCCCGCCAGCGAACCCGCCAGCACGGTAACGCTGAGCGCCGCGCCGATCTGCGCCTCGTCCCAGCCGAAGGTGCGCACCATGAACGGCACACGCCAGAACTGCAGGCCGAACACCTCGACCGCGCTCAGCGCCAGCGCGCCGAACAGCGGATAGTAGACGCGCGGCTTCGCGTTGATCGCGCGCAGCGCATCGAGCCCCATGAACGTCAGCACGCGGCGCCCCAGCCCCGCGTGCTCAGGCACCTTGGGCGCATCGGGCGCAGGGGCGAGGCGCGCAGGCTCCTTCACCGTCAGGAACAGCAGGCCGACCAGCAGGCCCGGCAGCCCCATCACGATCAGGATCCACTGCCAGCCGCGAATGGTCAGCGGGCCCAGCACCGTTGGTGCCCAGCTTGCCGACATCACCACCAGCTTGCCGCCGATCAGCGGCCCCAGCACCGTCCCGCCGATGAAGCCGAACTGCAGCAGCGCAAAAGCACGGGTCAGCCGCTTGGGCGGAAAGGCATCGGCGAGCAGCGAGTAGGACGAGGGCGCATGAGCCGATCCGCCTGCCGCCAAAAACACCCGGCTGCCGACGAACTGCACGAAAGTCTGAGCCAGACCGCCCAGCGAGATCACCAGCCCCACCGCCGCCGCGCCGCCTGCCAGCACATACTTGCGCGGATAGATATCGGCGAGCCGCGCCAGCGGAATGCCGACGAAGAGGTAACAGATGATGCTTGCCGGCCCGGCCAGGAAACCCAGTTGCGAATCGGTGAGGCCGAAATCGTGCTTGATCCGCTCGGCCAGCATCCCGAACGTGACGGCATCGAAAAAGGTGATGAAGGTCGCCAGAACGATCACGGTCAGCGCCCAATAGGCGGCTCCGGCCGAGGGCCAATCTCGCTCCGCACCCGGGTCTGCCGCTGCACCCGGATCGGTCAAAACCGTCGGACCCGCCATCCTGTTTCCTCTCGCCCGGCCGCCCCGCGCTGGAATCGCCGGAGCCCTTTTTCGTCTCGAACAATTGTTAGTCTTGCATACAATCTCGGCGTGGTGAATAGAAAAGGCAATCTAACAATCGGTGGAGTCAGAAAAGACCCCCCGCGCCCTCAGGAGAGCGATCATGCAGAACCTCCCCGGCAAGACAGCCTTCATTACCGGCGGTGCCAGCGGCATCGGCCTCGGCATCGCCAAGGCGCTGCTGGGCGCCGGCATGAACGTGGTGATCGCCGATATCCGCGATGATCACCTCGCCGCAGCCGAAGCCGAACTCGCGGGCGGCGAGCGCGTCCTCCCCCTGAAGCTCGACGTGACCGACCGCGCCGCCTATGCCGCTGCGGCAGACGCCGCCGAGGCGAAGTTCGGCAAGATCCACATCCTGTGCAACAACGCCGGGGTCGCCGTCGTCGGCCCCACCGAGCTCGCGACCTTCGCCGATTGGGACTGGGTCATGGGCGTCAACCTGGGCGGCACGATCAACGGGATCGTCACCGTGCTGCCGCGCATCCTTGCCCATGGCGAGGGCGGCCATATCGTCAACACCGCCTCGATGTCGGCGCTCGTCCCGGTCGGCGGCACCACGATCTATTCCAGCGGCAAGGCCGCCGTCACCGCGATGATGGAATGCATGCGCCCCGAACTCGAGGCGCGCGGCGTGATCTGCTCCGCCTTCTGCCCCGGCGCGGTCCAGTCCAATATCGCCGAAGCCGGCAAGACCCGCCCCGCCGATCTTGCCGAAACCGGCTATGCCGAGGCGGACAAGCGCCGCGCTTCGGGCGGCAACTTCATGCACCTCTACCAGACCAAGGAAGACGTCGGGCAGCGCGTGCTCGAAGGCATCCTGAACGACGAGCTCTACATTCTCACCCACAGCGAATTCCTCACCGGGGTGCGCGAACGCGGCGAGGCGACCACGGCGGCGGTGCAGACACACCTGCCCGAAAACGACGAATACAAGCAGACCTTCGCGATGCTGTTCCGCAATCCGGCGATTACCGCCGAGATCGCGCGGCAGGACGCACTGAAGGCCGCGCGCCAGAAATCTGACCAGACGGGAGACGCAGCATGAAGGATTTCGCAGGCCGCACCGCCTTCGTCACCGGCGGCGCCAATGGCGTCGGCATCGGGCTCGTTCGCCAGCTCCTCAATGAAGGCTGCAAGGTCGCCATCGCCGATATCCGGCAGGACTCCATCGACAAGGCGCTCAAGAGCCTCGACAACCGCGAGGTCATGGGCGTCCAGCTCGACGTTTCCAGCCGCGAGGGCTTCAAGGCCGCGGCGGACGAGGTGGAGGCCAAGTTCGGCCCCGTCTCGATCCTGTGCAACAACGCGGGCGTCAACCTGTTCCAGCCGATCGAGGAAAGCTCGTTCGACGATTGGGACTGGCTGCTGGGCGTCAATCTCCACGGCGTGATCAACGGGGTGATGACTTTCGTGCCGCGCATGGTCGCGCGCGTGAAGGCAGGCGAGCAGAAGGGCGGCCATGTCGTCAACACCGCCTCGATGGCCGCGTTCCTCGCCGCCGGCACCCCGGGCATCTACAACACCACCAAGTTCGCCGTGCGCGGGCTTTCGGAATCGCTGCACTATTCGCTGCTGCAGTATGAAATCGGCGTCTCGGTGCTCTGCCCCGGCCTGGTGAAGAGCTACATATACGCCAGCGACGATATCCGCCCCGACGAACTCAAGGGCGCGATGAAGCCGGTCAACAGCGAAGCCGTCGAGCGCCTCGCCGGCATCCACGAATTCGGCATGGAGCCCGACGTGATCGGCGCGCGGGTGATCGAGGCAATGAAGGCCAACCGCCTCCACATCTTCAGCCATCCCGACCACAAGGACGAGATGCGCGAGATCTTCGACGAGATCATCGCCGAATATCAGGACTACCCCAAGGACCCCGGCCACGACCAGCGCGTGGCCTTCGAGAAATTCCGCCGCGACGCCTTCGCGCAGGCCCGCGCCAAATCGCGCGCGGCGGATTTCTGAAGCGTCAGGCTGCTTCGGCCAGCCGCTCGGCCAGCCGGTCGAGGATGTGCTGGTTGAACGCGTAGCGCTCCAGCGCATCGGCATCGAGCATGTCCGCGCCGGCTATCCGGCCAAGGCACGCGCTGCTGCCGCACAGGCAGTCGAACGCGCGGTCCATTGTCCACTCGGTCGAAGGATAGAAGAAGGTGCATTCCTCGCCCGCCGCGATATCGCGCAGCGCTATGATTTCCATGCGGGTGGTGTCGAAGAACACGTTCGGTTCGCAGCTGTGGTTGATGTACTGCAGATGCTCGGGCGCGAGCAGGATGTGCGTCTCCGGCCCGGTCTGCACGGTCAGGTAGTTCGGCGTCGCCAGCGTCTCGCGCGCACCGAACTGTGCGAGCACTTCGTCCTTGCCGATCGCCACCGCGACCAGTGCGCGGCTATATCCATCGTCATTCCTGAGCACGTCGATGCGCGCGTCGCCTGCAACCCTGATTTCCATCGGAAGCCTCTCCGCCACAAAAAATGTGAGCGGAAATTAGCGTCCGATCAGGATGCCCATCAAATGAACTCGTCGTCATCTCCCGGTCATGCCGGGCAGCGCCAAAGCCGTTCAGGCACAGCCCAGCAGGATCTGCAGGGTCTGTTCCGGCTGATCGCCCATCACGTTGTGGCTGGCCTTGGCCTCGTGGTATTCCCAGCCCTGCTCGGTCGTCACCCGCTTTACGAACTTGCGGAAGGGTGTCGGCTCCCAGGCATTGGCGAACACATAGATGCGCCGGCCCACTTTGGCTTCCTCGCCGGTAAACTTCACCGCTTCCAGCAAAGTCAGCAACGGGTGCCGCGTCAGCACCGGGCTTTCCAGCCCCGGCAACGGCGCCACCCCGCCGGGGGTGAATTTCTGGCTGTCGATATAGTGATGGTGCTCGAAGTCGCCGGTCAGGTCCCACAGCGATTGCCCGTCCTGCGGCAGGAACGCATCGATGTAGATCAGCGCGGTGATCCGCGCGCCCAACCGCGTCGCCACGCCGGTCACGATCATCCCGCCATAGGAATGACCGACCAGCACGAACTTGTCGAAGCCGGCCGACGAAATCTGATTGCACACATCGTCGATGTGCGTCGTCAGCGTGATGCCCGGATGAAACTCGCCCTTGCGCGTCCCCAGCCCCGTCAGCTGCGCCAGCACCACGCGGTGCCCTGCCGCGCGCAGTTCGCCCGCCACGCGGTCATAGCCGAAGCTGCCGCCCCACGCGCCATGGACCAGCACATAGTCCGTCATGCCGGAATCCCGTGCTTGGCGTTATAGGCGTGGATCCACTCCAGCGTCTTCACCATGCCGCCGAAGGGATAGAAGTGCAGCCGCACGCGGCCATGCTGGGGGCCGAGCCCCTTGGCAAAGGCATCGACCAGCTTGTCCGGCCCCGCATTGCCGAGGAGGTTCGTGACGGAAATCCCGTACTTGCGCAGCACCGCCGTCGAGGCACCCACGCCGCAGCGCGCGGCAAAGGCCAGCAGGCGCTTGATCCCCGCCGGCCCCGGCACGCCGATCCGCACCGGCGCATCGATACCCAGCGCCCGCAGCTTGAGCAGCCAGGCGAGGAAGGCATCGGGATCGAAGCCGAACTGCGTGACGATCAGCGGCGCCATGCCGCGCGCCTCGATCTCGGCCACCTTTTTCACCAGAACGTCCCAGCATTGCTGTTCGGTCATGTTGGGGTGGCCGTCCGGGTGCCCCCCGATGCCGATGGCCTTGATCCCGCTGCGCTCGAACGCGCCCGTCGCAATCAGCGCCGAGGTATCGAAGTAAGGCCCAACCGGCTCGGGCGGATCGCCCGCCACGATGAAGGCGCGCTGCACTCCCGCCTGCTCGACCACGGCCTTCAGATAGCCCTCGAAGTCATCCTCCGAGGTGATCCGCCTCGCCGAGAAATGCGGCATCGGCTCGAAGCCAAGCTCGCGCACCGCCACAGTCGCCTTGACGCGCGCGGCAACATCCTCACCGGGCAGGAAGGTCACCGCAATCGGCGTGTCGACCGGGATGAGCGGCGCGGCCTCGCGCAGCGAGCCCTCGTCCTTCGCGGTCATTTCAAGGCTGAAACCGTCGGTCACGCCGAGCGGCGGCTTATCCCAATTGGGATGGATCAGTGCTGCGGCCATGGCAGAGTCCTCTTCCAGAGACAGCCCCTCCCCCTCGTTGGAGGGAGGGGCAGCGTGCCTCAGCGGCCGGTGCGCCAGCCTTCGGCGTAGTTCTCGCGTGCAACCCGGCTATAGGGCACCGAGGAGACGATCGCGCGGACTTCGATCTGCTTGTGCGGCTCGACCGTGGTCTTGCGCGTGCCGCCGTTCTCTTCGCCCCAAACCACGCGCACTTCGGTGCCGACCGGAATTTCCGGATCGACCGTCGCCAGCGAAAGCGCCTGCTTCTCGTTGTACGAATAGCCGGTGAACATCGAGAGGCCGACGGTCTTGCCGCCAGCATCGACCACGCGGTCGTAGTTCGACGAGGCGTAGTTCGCCAGCGGCACGTCGAAGAACTTGTACTGCTCGCCGTCCGGGTTGAACAGCGAAGCGGTGATCTTCGCCATGTCCTCGGGGTTCCACGCCAGCGTCACCTTCTTGCGCTGCTCGGCGGGATTCAGGGCTTCCAGCGCCTCGCGGCCATGGAAATCGTGGTCGAACTTGACGAACGGACCGTAACCGAGTTCCCACGGATTGAGGTAATAGTCCTCGATGGTCTCACCCACGAACGAGCCGCCGATCGAGCCGGTCGCTTCGTACGAGTCAGCACCCAGCCACTCGCGGAAGCCCTTGAGCTTCTCGCCGGTGTAGATCGCCGGCAGCGGCGAGGGGATCCAGCCCGATTCCAGCGTGTTCGAAGGATAGGCGCGGCTGCCGCAGGCGATCAGGCCGAATTCCTTGCCCGCTTCCAGAATGGCAGCACGGATTTCTTCCTGCTCGGCATAAGGACCCCAGATTTCGAGGCCCGGCGCGCCCGACATGCCATGGCGCAGCGTGCGCACGGTCTTGCCGGCGATGTTCATCGTGCTCATGTTGAAGAACTTGAGTTGCTCCAGCGGGCCGCCATGCAGCTTCTCGATCACGTTCCACGCCTGCGGACCCTGGATCTGGAAGCGCCATTCCTTGCGGGTGACGGGCTTGCCCATCGGGCGCATCGGCGAGCGGTCATCCAGCTCGATCTCGACATCGTAGCCGCCAGTCGCGCCGTGATAGCGCAGCCAGTTCGAGGCCGGCGCGCGGCCGACGTACGTGAAGCTCTCTTCTTCTTCCCAGAAGATGATGCCATCGCCGATCACGTGGCCATAGGGCGTCGTCGGCACATACTGCTTGGCCTTGTTGACCGCCCAGCCCTTCGAGCTGTTGATCATCGTGTCCGACAGCAACTTGCCCGCGTCCTTGCCGCGGATGTAGAGGTTCACCATGTGGTGCGACTGATCGAACAGCACCGCAGAATGCTGCCAGGCCCACTGCTCGGAACGCCAGTTGGAGAATTCCGGCGCCACCACCGGATAGACATAGGCGCCAAGCTGCGAATTGCGCAGCATTTCAACGATATTGGATTGGCCCTGAAGGACCTCTTCGAGGTTCGCTGCCATGCCTTCTCTCCCGATCAAAAATGGCTGGTTGAAATTTGTATGCAACACATACAATATCACGACAGATTCGCAATGCCAAATTGTGCACGCCCCATGCGGGCGAAATGCATTGCTGGCGGCGAGCGACCGCGCGCTCTATGGCGCGCGCGGCCCACGAATGGACGGGGAGAGATTTGAATGACTGCACCAGTGATCCTGACGCTTTCGTGCGAGGACAAGCCCGGGATCGTCGCCCGGGTTACCGGCAACCTCTATGAGGCCGGCGCCAACATCCTCGAGGCGCAGCAATTCGACGATACCGAAAGCGGCCGCTTCTTCATGCGCGTCGTGCTCGATCCGGGCTCGGGCGATCACGATACGCTGCGCGGCGCCTTCGCGCCGGTGGCCGAACAGTTCGGCATGGAATGGACGATGCGCGATGCCTCGCAAAAGCGCCGCACCGTGCTCATGGTCAGCAAGTTCGATCACTGCCTCGGCGATCTGCTCTATCGCACCCGTATCGGCGAACTGCCGATGGAAGTCGTCGCGATCATCGGCAACCACCCCAAGGAAGCGCTCAACATCACGCTGCTGGGCGATGTCCCCTATCACCACCTGCCGATCACCAAGGACACCAAGCCGCAGCAGGAAGCACAGGTGAAGGCGATCGTGACCGAAACCGGCGCCGAACTCGTCGTGCTGGCGCGCTACATGCAGATCCTCTCGGACGACATGGCCTCGTTCCTCAATGGCCGATGCATCAACATCCACCACTCGTTCCTGCCGAGCTTCAAGGGTGCCAAGCCCTATCACCAGGCTCACGCGCGCGGCGTGAAGATGATCGGGGCGACCGGTCACTACGTGACGACCGACCTCGACGAAGGCCCGATCATCCACCAGGACGTGACGACCGTGACCCACGCCGACACGCCCGACGATCTCGTCCGCAAGGGCCGCGACGTGGAACGCCGCGTGCTGGCCGAAGCGGTGCGCCTCCACCTCGAGGACCGCGCGCTTTTGAACGGCAACAAGACAGTCGTGTTCCGCAGCTGATTGTGTGGCGGGCGGAAGCATGAAATGCTGCCGCCCGCAGCACTTGGGAGAGAACAATGCAGGTCAACTGGCTCGATCACGTCAACGTGATCACCGACAAGCTCGACGAGACCGCCGAGTTCTACAAGGCGCTGCTGAACCTAGAACGCCGCAACGCCCCGCCCCCGCTGACGCCCGAGAACGCGCAGTGGATGTACGACGCCGGCGGCAAGGCCATCGTCCACATCAACTCGGTCGATTGCCCCCGCGCCTTCGACCGCCACGTCGAACCCGGCGCCCTCACCGGCGCGGTGCACCACGTGGCGCTGAATTGCTCGGGCTATGACGAACTGATGCAGCGGGTGGACGCGCTCGGCACTCCGTTCCAGCGCAACACCGTGGACGCCATCGGCCTCAGGCAGATCTTCGTCAGCGATCCCAACAACGTCCTGCTGGAACTCAATTTCTTCGGGGATTGAGGGGGGGACTGTACGCCCTGGATTCCCGCCTTCGCGGGAATGACGAACCAAGTTTGCGCCCCCAAAACTTCGTCATTCCCGCGAAGGCGGGAATCCAGGGCGGCAAGCGCGAGCCCCACTACTCCGGCCGCTCCCCCGCCATCGTCGTGCGGTACATCTCCCGCCGGAACCCGTCGTAATCGTTCGGCGCCAGATGCAGCGCGGCGCGGTTGTCCCACATCGCGATCATGCCGGGCTCCCACCGCAGCCGGCAGGTGAAGCCGGCCTGCGTGATATGCCGCGTCAGGAAATCGAGGATCGGGCGGCTCTCCGCCTCGGTCATCCCCTCGATCCCCACGGCATAGACTTCATCCACATAAAGCGAGGGCAACCCGGTGAAGGGATGCGTGCGCACCAGCGGGTGAAAATTGCCCTGCAGCGCCGATGAGCGCCGGTCGTCATTGGCAAAGGCCATCGGCTTGCCGCTGATCCGCTCCTGCGTCGCCACGTTCGCCTCGGCCGACATGTGCACTTTCAGCGGCTGCAGCATCGCCTGCATCGCGGGGCTCAGCATCCGCCACGCCAGCTGCGTATCGGCCCAGGTCGTGTCCCCGCCATAGGGCGGCACCTGCACCGCGCGCAGGATCGTCACCGAAGGCGGCTCGTCGAGGAACGGGGAATCCGTGTGCCAGCCGCTGCCGAACAGCGCCTTGGTCTTCGTATCCGCTTCCTTGATCAGCGGATGCACATTGCGGTGCCCCTCCACGCCTTGCGTATACGCATCGACCGCAAAGGGCCCGAACCGCGCGCTGAACGCCTCGTGCTCGGAATGCGTGAGGTGCTGATCCCGCAGGAAGACCATCTTGTGCCGCCACAGCGCATCGCGGATCTCGTCGAAGGCTTCGGGCGCCAGATCATGCCCCAGCCGCACGCCAGCGATTTCCGCGCCCATCGCGGCGGTCAGCGGATGTGCGGTGATGTGCGCATAGGCCCGCGCCGCATTGTCGAAATCGCCCTGCGGGCTCAGCCTCACTTCGCGCATCAGCGTGTCTCCATCAGGCGGGAATCGCCCCCTCCAGCGCATCGGCGAGTTCGACCGGGCGCGAAAGGTAAGGGCTGTGATCGGCATCCAGCGTCACCACCCGCGCGCCGGGCGACATCGCCTGCATCCGCCGCTGGCTGGCGATCGGGATTGTGCGGTCAGCCGTGCATTCCACATAAGTACGCGGAAGCGAGCCCCACCGCTCCGCCGTCAGCGCCAGCGGCTCGGCGCGCGGCCCATGCGGCTCCGCGACGAGGCGCGGCAGCACATCCGCCACCAGCTCCGGCGGCGAAAGCTGCGCAAAGACCGGCCCGGCGCGCGCCGGATCGATCACCGTCGCCACCCCGCCGTGCACCTTGCTGATGATGGCGTCGAAATCCGGGTTGGGCTCTTCCAAAACCTTGAACTCGGCGCGGGAGACCCCCGAAGGCAGCATCATCGCGCAGATATAGACCAGCGCATCCATTGCTGTGGGATCACGCTCCGCCGCTGTGCTGACGACAAGCCCGCCTCGCGAATGCCCCGCCAGCACCACCGGGCCGCCGCCGAGCGCGGCTTTCAGATCGCGGCAATGCTGCGCAGCAAATTCACCCCATTCATCCAGCGTGATCGCCGCCATATCCTCAGGCGTACCGCCCATTGCCGGCAATGTCGGCGCGACAACCGTATGCCCCCGCGCGCGCAGCAAATCGGCTACCGGATCGAAACACCAGCCGCCATGCCACGAACCGTGGATTAGAACGAACCCCGCCATCAGCGCACGTGCCCCGACCAGGTGCGCAGACCCGGCGCCGTGCGGTCTTCGCTCTTGAGCGCCGCCGCCATGCCCGGCCGCGCCGTCACCCGCTCGCGCCATTCGACAAGGCGCGGCGCGCGCTTGGCGATCTCCATTTCCGGGAACATCCGCTCCACCATCATCCCGCAATGCGAATAGAAATTGATGTCTGCGAGCGTATAGCTCGCACCTGCCAGCCATGGCGTTTCCGCCAGCTGCTTCTCCACCTTGTCGACCGCGTATTCGATCTTGGCGGTGGCATTGGCGAGATCGGCCTCCGAAAAGCCCGAGCGCGCTGTTGCCCACTTCTTGCGCTGATCCGGCAGCGGGATGTTCTCAAGCAGCTTCTCGAACTCGCCGCTTTCGATGTTCCGCGCAATCACGCCCACCATGCGGTGCCAGCCGTGCATCGAAACGAAGTTCATCACCTGCTCGTCGACGAACTTATTCCAGTAACGCATCCTTGCTGCGCCGACCGCATCGCGCGGGCGCAGCGGGCCATCCGCCGGCTGGGCCTCGGGAAACACGTCTTCCAGATATTCGTTGATCACCGTGGTGTGCGTGATGATCGTGCCGTCGTGATCGAGCACGGGCACCTGCCCCTCAGGATTGATCGCAGTGAACCACGGCTGATGCTGCTCGAACTTGTGCAGACCGACGTAGATGCTTTCATAGTCCAGCCCCTTCTCCTTGAGCGGGGCCATCGACTTCAGCGAGTTGGCGAGCGGTTCGGCATGATAGTACTTGAGTGTCATGAGTTTACCTGATGGCAAGAGTGCCCAACACGCCGCCGTCCACGGCCCAGGACTGGCCGGTGACATGTGCAGCGGCAGGCGAAAGAAGGAAGGCGGCGACTTCTGCCACGTCCTCGGATGAGCCCAACCGCCCCTGCGGGACATTGGCGGCAAGCGAGGTCAGCTGCTCGGCCGGCACGCCGTCGAGCAACGGGGTCTCGATAAAACCCGGCACCAGGCAATTGACGCGCACGCCGTGCGCCGCCCCCTCCAGCGCCGCCGCGCGCGCAAGCCCGAGCACCGCGTGCTTGCTCATCACATAGCCCACGTTCATCGCCATGCCGCGCTCCGACGCGAGGCTACCGGTGATCAGGATCGCGCCGCTCCGCCGCGCCTTCATCGCCGGCAGGACATGGCGCACCGCCCAGAAGGCGGACTTCATGTTGACCGCCATCAGCGCGTCGAAATTGGCGTCCGAATAGGCTTCCAGCGGCGCAAACGTCCCGCCCGTGCCGGCATTCAGGAACAGCGCGTCGATCGGCCCATGCTGCACAGCTGCACTCTCCAGCGCCGCGATCAGCTGGTCCTGCTGGCCGACATCCGCCGCCGCCCAGCCCGCGCCCGCACCAAGCTCCGCGCACAAGTCGGCAAGCAACTCGCCCCGCCGGGCGATCAGCGTCACTCGCGCCCCGCCGCGCACCAGGCGCTGCGCCGCGGCCTTGCCGATCCCGGTCGAAGCGCCGGTGATCACCACATGCTGGCCAGCAAAGTCCACGGCGCTGCGCTCAGGCGAGGCCCAGCACGCCGAGCGCGTTGTCCTTCATGATGCCCGGCAGCACATCCTCGCGGAAGCCCACCTTGAGCGCGGCATCGATCCACTTCTGCGGGTGAATCAGCGGGAAGTCCGATCCGAACAGCATCTTTTTCCTCAGCTGCGTGTTGGCATACTGGATGATCTGCGGCGCGAAGTACTTCGGGCTCCAGCCAGACAGATCGATGAACACGTTGTCCTTGTGCAGCGCCATCGAAAGGCTCTCATCCACCCACGGCCACGAGGGATGCGCGAGGATCACCTTCATGTCGGGGAAATCGGCGGCCACATCGTCCACCAGCATCGGCTGGCCATACTTGAGGCGCACGCCCGCCCCGCCGCGCATGCCGGTGCCCATGCCGGAATGGCCGGTGTGAAAGATCGCCGGCAAGCCATATTCCGCGATCACTTCGTAGATCGGATAGCCCACGCGCGCCGCAGGCTCGATGTTCTGCATGATGTGGTGGAACTTGAAGCCCTTGACCCCGTAGTTCTCGATCAGATCCCGCGCCTCGCGCGCGCCCATCTTGCCCTTGTGCGGGTCGATCGAGGCGAAGGCCATGCAGATGTCGTCGTTCTTCGCGGCGAACTCCGCCACCTCGTAGTTCGAGATGCGCTTGGCCCCGATCCCGCTCTCGCAGTCCACGGTGAAGATGCAGAAGGCGATCTGCTGCTCGCGGTAGATATCCGCGATCTCGGGCATCTTGGGCCGTTCGCGCGGCGCCTTGAAGTAGGCCGATGCCGCATCGAAGAACTTCCCCATCACCGGATCTTCCGGATCGTGGCACGAAACCTCGGCGTGGACATGCACGTCGATGGCTTTGATTTTGGTGATGTCGATCACGCAGCAGACTCCAGTTCGGAAGGATTGTGGCGGGCCAGTTTCTCGACCAGCCGGTTGTAGAGGGTCACCCCGCGGTCGTGCGCGGTTGGCATGACTTTCGGATCGGGCGTCATGGCGATCACGCGTTGCTGCGCCTCGATCATGGTCTTGTCTTCGGCGAAGGCCAGCCCCGCCATTTTCATCATGCCATCGCGCTTGGCCGCATCGCCATGGCGGCAATGCGGACCCCACGAGAAGTAGTAGCGCGCCGTGCCTGGGCCGGTGGACGTCACGGCCTGGCTGGTGAAATTGAGCCCGGAGAGCGCGTCGTCCATCGCCGGAATGGCATCGCCCAGCCGCGCTGCGGTGCCTTCGGGATAGTTGGCCGACCACATCAGCAGAACGCCCGGCACGAGGAAATCGTATGTCTGATAGACCTCTACCGGCACATCGTGCGGATTGCGCCAATTTCCCACGTCGGCGGGCAGCCAGCGCGTCACGCGAACGCCGCGCTCGACCGGGGTGATCTTCGGCGGGTTTGCGGCAAATTCCGGCCCTGCCTGAAAGCTCTGCGCATGAACGTAAGGCAGGTGGCTGAAATCGAGCAGATTGTCGCAGATCAGGCGGGCATCCGCCGCATAATCAAGCTGGCCGTATCCCAGAATCCAGTCGGGGTCGGACGTGCCCACCGCGGGCGGGATCAGCGCTTCGTCCGCCAGCGCCGGATCACCCATCCAGACCCAGATCCAGTCGTGGCGGTCGGCCACCGGATAGGAGCGTACTCCGGCTTTTGGCGGTATCAGATCCTGCCCAGGAATTTCCAGAAGCCCGCCGTCCGGCGCGAACAACAGGCCGTGATACAGGCAGCGCAGGTTTTCGCCCTCGCATCGCCCAAGCGAAAGGGGCGCCAGCCGGTGAATGCAGCGATCTTCCAGCGCCCTGATAGCTCCCGAGGCACTGCGCCAGATAACCACCGGCTCGCCAAGGATCGAGATAGCAAAGGGCTTTTCCGCTGCAATATCGCAGCTCCATGCCGCGACATGCCACGCATTGCGGACATGGGTCACAGGATCGGCTCCCATGGCAGGGCCCGGCCGCGCAAACCTCGCGCAGCCGGGGCCCGCCCGGACATTTAGACGAGCGCGTCCTTCTTGACGGTGATCACCTGGCTGTAGGTGAACTCCTTCAGGCCCTCGATGCCGTATTCGGCGCCGAAGCCGGACTGCTTGTGGCCGCCGAAGGGCGCGAACGGCGAGAGGTGGAGGAACTCGTTGATCCACACCGTACCGGTCTCGAGCTGCTCGGCGATCTTCACCCCGCGCTCGGTGTCCTTGGTCCAGACCGCGCCGGCAAGGCCATATTCCGAGTTGTTCGCGCGCGCGATCACTTCATCGTCGCTCGAGAACTTCATCAGCGGCATGACCGGGCCGAACTGCTCTTCGGCCACGATGCGCGCATCTTCCGGCGGATTGTCGAGGATGGTGATCGGCACATAGTAGCCCGAGCCCGAAGGATCGACATCACCGCCGACAAGGAACTTGTAGCCGTTGGTCTTCGCGTCCTCGATCAGCTCGCACACGCGGTCAAACTGCTTCTTGTTCTGGATCGGGCCCACGCCGGTGCCCTGCTCCGAACCGTCACCCACCTTCACGTTCTTCGCGTATTCGGCAATCGCCGCGCTCAGCTCGTCGTAGATGTCCTCGTGGATGTAGATGCGCTTGGCTGCAACGCAGATCTGGCCGGCGTTGGTGAAGCTCGACCAGAACAGCTGCTCTGCCACCTTGGCGACGTCGGCATCCGGAAGCACGATCGAGGCGTCGTTGCCGCCCAGCTCGAGCGTGATGCGCTTGAGGTCCTTCGAGGCGCCTTCCATGATCTTCTTGCCGGTCGCGGTCGAGCCGGTGAAGGTGATCTTGTCGATGTCGGGGTGCGCGGTGATCATCGGGCCGAGGGCATCCTCGCCGGTGATGATGTTGACGACGCCGGCAGGCACGATGTCCTTGATCAGCTCGGCAAAGCGCAGCGTGGTCAGCGGGGTGAACGGCGAGGGCTTGAGCACGATGGTGCAGCCCGAGAGAATCGCGGGCGCAATCTTCTGCACGGCCATCAGAACCGGGAAGTTCCACGGCACGATGCCGCCGACAACGCCGACCGGCACGCGGCGCGTGCGGCTGAGGCGCTCGTCGCTATCCTCGTTGATCGTTTCTTCCAGCGTCAGCGTCGACTGCGCGTTCATCATGGCGGAGCAGCCGCCGATCTCGAACTGGGCCTGCTGGTGCGGCTTGCCCTGCTCGGCGGTGAGCAGGCGGAACAGCTCGTCGAAGTTGGCGTCGATCGCAGCGGCCATGGCCCGGATCACAGCGCGGCGATCATCGACCGGGGTCTTCGACCAGGTCTTGAAGGCGCGGCGGGCAGCGGCCACGGCGCGGTCAAGCTCTTCGGCGCCGCAGGCCGGCACCTGACCGATAACCTGCTCGTTTGCCGGGTTCAGCACGTCGAGTGCCTTTGCCGTGGTCACCAGTTCGCCGTCGATCAGATTGGGGTAGAGTTTCGTCATGGGTCTCTCCGTCCACTAAGATTGTTCTAGGTTATAGCAGTTGTTCAGCGCGAAGCCAGCGCCTTGTCCTCGTTGGCCCGCTTGACGAGATACATGCGGATGGCCTCCGCGTCAGGTGCCTTGAGCGCCGACTTGAAGGACACCATGCCCAGTTCGTGGAGCTGGCCGCCGATCACGATGGCTTTCAGCGCCTCGGCTGAACCGATGATCGCCGAATGGCGCAGGTCGGGGTTGAGCCCGCCCGCCACGGCAGCGTCACCATGGCACACCGCGCAGTAGCGGCCATAGAGCTGCCCGCCATGCGTCGCCTGCGCGGTCGTGCCGGTGAACGGCGGCGGATCGAGCACCATCTGGTTCATCGGCGGCGGTGCGGGAAGCTCGCCCTTGGCGCCCAGCTTGAACACCAGCAGCCGGCTGATGTTGCGCGCCGCGCCCGCCTTGTTGGCCAGCACGCCGGTCGCGATATCCCAGACGCCGCCCCAGCCAGCGAGGATCGCGACATATTGCTCGCCATCGACAGCATAGGTCATCGGCGCGGCGATGATCCCGGTCTGCGCGGGGAACGACCACAGCTTCTGGCCCTTGTCGGCCGTGTAGGCGACGAATTCGCCCGCTGCCGTGCCCTGGAACACAAGGTTGCCGGCGGTCGAGAGCACGCCGCCGTTCGACGGGCCGACCAGATCGACCTTCCACGCCGGCTTCTTGTTCGCCACGTCCCACGCAACGAGCTGGCCGGTGGTCGCCGCCTTGGCGCCGGCCTGGACCTTGGCATCTGCCGGCATAGCCACAGTATAGCTGTCGAGCCCGGTCTGGAATCCGATCTGGGTCGGCTTCCAGCCTGCCGCAGCCATATAGGGAAACGCGGCGAGGTTGGTCGGGATATAGAGATAGCCGGTCTTCGGGCTGTAGCTCTGCGGCTGCCAGCTGTGCGCGCCGACCGCGCCAGGCAGGCTGACGAAAGGCTTGCCGGTCTTTTCATACTGCGCGGCGGGGTTGATCGTGGGGCGGCCGGTCTGGGGATCGATGGCGGTAGCCCAGTTTACCGGCACCCACGGCGTTGCCGAGAGGAACTTGCCGGTCTTGACGTCGAGCACATAGACGTGCCCGTTCTTGGGCGCATGCATGGCCACGTGGCGCTTTTCGCCGTTGATCACGACGTCGCCAATGGTGATCTGCTGGTCCGAGTCGAAATCCCAGCGGTCTTCCGGCGTTTCCTGGAAGTGCCAGGCATACTGGCCGGTATCCGCATTCACCGCGACGATCGAGGAGGTGTAGAGGCTGTCGCCATCGCGGCCGTTCGCGGCCGGGTTCCAAGGCTCGGCGTTGCCGGTGCCGAACAGCACGAGGTTGGTTTCGGGATCATAAGTGATCGAATCCCACACGGTGCCGCCACCGCCGAGTTCCCACCACTTGTTGCCCCAGGTCTTGGCCGCAGCCGCGTGTGCGTCCTTGTTGACGCCTTCCACGCCGAAGCCATTGCCCGGGTTGCCGGGCACGGTGTTGAAGCGCCACACTTCCTTGCCCGTTTCCGGATCATAGGCGGAAAGGTAGCCGCGCGCCTTGTATTCGGAACCCGCCGCGCCGATCAGAACACGCCCCTTCACGATGCGCGGCGCGCCGGTGATCGTGTAGTCGGTCTGGTTCGGCACCGTCACCTTCGACCACAGCACCTTGCCGGTCTTCTGGTCGAGCGCGATGAGGCGCCCGTCGAGCGCCGCCACGAAGACCTTGTCGCCATAGAGCGCCACGCCCCGGTTCACCGCATCGCAGCAGGTGCGCACCAGCGTTTCGCGCGGCACCTTGGGATCGAAGGCCCACAGCGGCTTGCCGGTCTTGGCGTCGTAGGCCTTGACCATCGACCAGGCGGTCGAGACGTAGAGCACGCCATCGTGCACCAGAGGGGTGGCTTCCTGCCCGCGCGCCGTATCGAGGTCGGCAGACCAGGCAAGGCCCAGTTGATCGACGTTGTATTCGTTGATCAGCGTCAGCGGCGAATAGCGCTGCTCGGCGTAGTCACGGCCATAGCTCAGCCATTCGCCAGCCGGCACGTTGCGCAGCATGGCCTCGGTCACCCCGGCCATCGCGCCCGATTGGGCCACCGCCCCCACCGAAAGGGCGAGCACCGATGCCATGGCCAGCTTGCGAACAAACGAAACGCGCATATCTACTCACCCTCTCCTCTCGGTCCGATGCCTTCCCGGATCGCTTTAACCGGCTGTTTAAACCACCCTCAATTAAACCGCCATGGGTCAATTCACCATACGCTGCGCATCGCCCCAGTATTTTTTGCGCAGAGCCTTCTTGTCCATCTTGCCCGCGGCAGTCCGCGGGATCGCATCGATGAACTCGACCGACTTCGGCGCCTTCACCCCGCCGAGGCGCTGCTTGGTATAGGCGATGATCTCCTCGCCGGTGATGCCCTCGGCAACGACCACGGCGTGGACCTGCTCACCCCACTTCTCGTGCGGAATGCCGAACACGCAGGCCTCACGCACCGCGGCGAGTTCGGTCACCGCCGCCTCGACTTCCGCGGTGAACACGTTGAACCCGCCGGAGACGACCATGTCCTTCTTGCGGTCGACGATATAGAGGTAGCCGTCCGCATCGAACTTGCCGACGTCGCCCGTGTGGTGCCAGCCGAACTTTCGGATTTCGGCGGTTTCCTCGGGCTTTTCGAAGTACGAATGCGTCACCAGCGCGCCGCGCACGCAGATCTCGCCGGCCTCGCCCAGCGGCATGTGCTGGCCGTCGTCGTCCATCAGGGTGACCTTGATCGACCGCGTCGGCTTCCCGCAGGACGCCAGCTTCTCGGGCGCTTCCTTGGCGAAGCGTGCCACGTCCTCGGGCGGGAACCACGCGACGATCATCGGGCATTCGACCTGGCCATAGGCCTGGCACATGCAGGGCCCGAAGATGTCGACTGCCTGGCGCAGCTTTTCCGGGCTGCAGGGCGAGCCGACGAGGATGAAGATCTTCAGCGACGAGTAGTCGTGCTTGCCGATCTCGGGGCTGGCGAGGCACTGGTACATCGCCGTCGGCGGCAGGTACATGTGCGTGACCTTGTATTCCTCGATCGTACGCAGCACGTCCTCGGCATCGAAGCCGGGCAGGATCACCTGCGTCGCGCCAAGGCTCATGGTCGAAAGCGCGATCGGGCCTGCGGCGTGGGTGATCGGCGCGGAAACCAGCGCGACCGGATTGTCGGTGCGCCCGCCCATGCCGTCCGCCGCTGTCTCGATCATCGTGCCCCAACCGAGGTTCGTCACGTTCGCGCCCTTGGAAGGCCCCGTGGTGCCTCCGGTCGGGAAAATGCCGACCATGTCCATGAGGTTGCCGAACGCGTCGGTCTCGGGCTCGACGAAATCGGCCTCGCTCACCCCGGCCATGAATTCCTCAAGGCTGGGATCATCGCCCATGCGCTGGTCGAGGCACACGAAGTGCTGCAGCGTGGGGCACAGGTCCTTCAATTGTTGCACCTCGTCCGCCTTCGACGAGTGGTAGACCATCCACTTCAGCCGCACGTAGTTGATATAGGCCGCATTGGCCTCGATCGCGTTGCGGGTGTTGACCGGGATCCACTTGCCGTTGGCGCGCCACATCGCCAGCACCACCACCAGCAGCATGCCGTCGTTCGGGCCGTAGAGGCCCAGGAGGTCCTGGTTCTCGAACCCGTGCTTCTGCAGCGCGGCGGCAATCCGCTCGGAAAGCGCCTTGGTCTCGGCGAACGTCAGCTTGAGGCCGCTCTCGGTGTCGATGATCGCGAGGCGCGAAGGATCGCGGTCATGGCCGCGGTCGAAGTAATCAATGGCACGCATTGTGCAGTTATCCCCAACGGTTGATTTCAGGGCCCGGGGCCCAGGAACGGAGTGGTTCGGAAACGGTGGCGAGCGACAGCGCCGTCACCACACAGGGCCGCGCGGCAACGCGGGCGAGCCATGCACGGGTCAGCGGTCTGCACGCAAATGCGGCAGGGCGGATCGACTCCATCCCGGCCAGCCAGCTGTAGGTGACGAGATCAGCGATCGAGAACGGCCCCATCAGCCAGTCGCGGCCATCGGCCAGTTTGTCCTCGCAGCGCTGCGCGGCCGCATCGACCTTGGCCTCGCTGTCGGCCACTTGCGCCGGATCGACCACGCCGGAGTGCAGCGCCTGCCAGCGGCCGCGCAGATCATCGGAGACAATCGCGCCGGTCAGCGCCGCAAAGCGGTCCGCCGGAATGGCCGCAATCGCCGCTTGCGCGGATGCCAGATTGCCCAGCAGCGCCGCCGCCGGCGAAAGCCGCTCGGTGATCTGCCGGCACCACATCAGCATGTCCCAGTGCGCGTAGGCGTCATCAGGCTGGAGCCCGCAGCCACCCGCCAGCTCATCGAGATATTGCGCGAGGAAGACCGATTCGGTCATCGCCTCGCCGCCGATCACCAGCACCGGCCCCTCGCCCTCGATGCCAAGGTCGAGCGCGATCGGCTCGGCAAGGCCCGGCAGGTGATGCCGCGCGCCTGCCAGCAGTTCGATGGGCCGGCAGGAAATGTCGAGCCCGGTTTCGGCCAGGGCCGCCAGCACGGTAAGCGAAGCGCCGTTGGGCTCGCCGTGATAGAGCACCGCCTCACCCATCAGACGATCCCTTCCATCACGAGGCTGTAGCGCGCCGCCATGTCGGTCTTGCCCATTGCCCAGGTTTTGCCGACCGCCTCGCGCTCATAGACGCGCTTGAGCCAGCGCATGATGTTGGGGGTCTTTTCCTTGCTGGCGAGGTCTGGCTGCGAAAGCGGCAGCGAATAGGTCGAATTGAAGATGTTGATGTCGGCGAGGCTGTAGGCGTTCGATCCCACGTAATCCCGCTTGCCCAGCTCTTCCTCCAGCCTGGCAATGCCCAGCGCCACGCGGCGGCGGCTTTCGGCCATTTCCTCGGCGCTGAACTCCCCGCTGATCGCCTTCTTCCACGCCGCCCGCCGCTCGGGCAGGGGAATGCGCTCGATCGCGGCGGCCAGTTCCTCCGGATCGCGCTCGCGCACACGCGGGCCCACGAACACGCTCCAGCCGATCATCGAGAAGCTGGGCCCCAGCCACTGGTCCATGAACTTCATCCACCAGCGCACCCGCCAGCGGTCCTGCGCATCCGCAGGCATCAGGTCAGGCCCGGGGAACGCAGCGTTCACGTATTCCATGATCGCGGTGCTTTCCGTCAGCACGCGCGAACCCCAAGCCCCCCGGTGCGTCATCGCCGGGATCGTGCCCTGCGGGTTGATCGCGAGGTATTCGGGCTTGTGCTGATCGAACTGCAGCATGTCGATATAGTGGCTGGCAAAGGGCACGCCCTTTTCCATCAGCGCCAGCATCGGCTTGCCCGAATTGGCGTTGGGCTCCCAGTGATAGAGCGTCACATCGGTCATGCGGAACGGACCATGGCAGCAAGCTCTCTCCCGACTCCGGACACGCGGAGCTGATTGTTAGTGTTGCATACTAAATCAGCACGCCTGACGGTTCAAGCAGTCCTGCCCGCAGAGGCAGGAACAGGTCCATGGCTTAGGCGCTCATCGCCCGCCGCGCTAAGCGCTGCGGAGCGGTCATGTTTCACGCAGAGAAACCGCCCTCAGCGCGCCGCCATGCTCCAGCGCAGCAGACCGTCGTGTCCCGAAAGCGGCGCGCCGATCCGCGCCTCCGCCGTCCGCCGCAGTCCCTGCTCTTCCAGCAGGCCGCGCAGCACGGTCCAGTCGCTCCACCGCGTCAGGCCCTCGACCCGCGTCGCACTTTCGAGCGCTGCTTGGGCATCCCGCAGCGACACCGCAGCAAGGTCGATCCCCCGCCCGCCCGCAAAGCTCGCGGATTCGGCGAGCCGGCTATCATGGACAATCACCGCCACCGCCTGGGCAGACGCGTGCGCCGCCACCGGCACAGCCGCAACCGCGCCCGCCAGCGCTCCGCCCTTCAGCACCCCGCGCCGCGTCGTCCGCATCAGCCCGCCTTCCCGAGATACTTCGAGACCGCCTCAAGCTCGGCGTCGGTCACGTCGACTTTCGTCTGCGCCGGCATCGCGCCCTTGCCTGCGCGCACCACGCTCTTCACGTAGTCCGCCGTCAGGTCGGTGCGGTTGGCGAGCAGGCCCTTGTCCGGCGTCTCGCCCATCATCATCCGCTGCTTGGTGAGCAGGTTGGTGCCCATGCCGCCAAGCAGATGGCAATAGCCGCAATGGACCTCGAACAGCGTCTTGCCGTCGCCGCCGGGCTTCAGCCGGTCACCCGCGGGCGCGGCGGGCCGCAGCATGTAGGGCGGCATCATCATCGCAGGTGGATCGGCGAGCACGGCACTGCCGCCCGCCACGACCATCGCGGCCACCAGCACCGCGCGAGAGAACATCCGTGTCATGCCTTGCCTCCCGCGTTCCGGGCCCGCTCAGCGGCATAAGCCGCCGGCCAGATCCCCTGCTTGCCCGGCGCGATCACCCCGTTCGGATCGAGCGCGTTCTTCACCTTCTCGGTCATCCGCCGCAGTGCCTGGTTGTTGAAGCCGAAGGTCTCAGCCACCGGGTCCATCCAGCCGAGATGGGTGCGGTATTCGCCGTAGCCTGCCTTGGCCGTCTCGCTGATCAGCGCGTCGAACAGCCTGCGCATGTTAGCCACCATCTCGGGCTGGTCGCGGTCATACATCAGCATGTTGATGTTATTGGCAAAGCGCCCGCCGATGGTGAAGCTCGCGTAGAAGTCCACATCGTGGTCGGCGATGATCTTCCGGCTGCGCTTGAGCTGGTCCATCACATGCGCGCCCGTTGCCGGCACCACCGGCGAAAAGCCCATGTGCGCCCCGCGCCCGCCGATCCAGTCCGACATCTGCAGCGGCACGGCAGAGGGCACGCCCATCGTCGTCTCGTACTGCCCGATGGGATCGCCCTGCCGCCACCAGTGCTCGGCGGGCGCCGCATCGAGGTGCCGCTTCATCGCCGCCTTGACTACTTCGGCCCGCGCCTTGACCACGCTCTCGTCGCCATAAAGCCTGAGCGCCACCTGCCAGTAGCCGAGCTTGTACTGCTTCAGCAGCTCCTGCACCCGCCATTCCGGGATCGCGCCCGGCTTGTCCCAGAAGTCCTTGCGCTGGCCCTTGAGCACCATCTTGCCCAGCCACGAGGGCACGAACACGTTCTGGTCGATCAAGCCCGAAATCTTGAGCGGCGCGATCGTGTCGATCACCCAGGCGATGTCTTCCTCGTTCGGGATGTCCCACACGATCTCGAGGCTGGTTTCAGGGGCGGGTTGCAGCCACACGCCGGCCTTTGTCACCACGCCGAGGTTCGACTGGGTGAAGGCCAGATCGAAGGTCGGACCATAGCTGAACGGGAACAGGTGCCACGAAGGATTGCCCTCCATCGCCCCCATGCCGGTGCGCACAAGATCACCATCGGGCAGCACCGCCTCGATCCCGCACAAGTTCCGCGCGTGCAGGCCATACGATGTGTAGCCGATCCCGTGATCGAGCGCGTTGCCGAGCACCGATCCCCAGGCATTCCCCGGCACCGAAAGCCAAAGCGGCGCCTTGGCGCGCTGGATCGCGTCATAGAGATCGAAGAAACCCACCCCCGGCTCGACCACGCAATAGGAAAGCGTGCTATCGAGTTCGAGGATCTTGTTCATGCGCCCAAGGTCAAGCACGATCGAACCCGCCATGCGCGGTGCCGCCGCGCCGTAACCCAGGTTTTTGCCGCGCGCGACGGGCCAGAGCGGCGTCTTGTGCTCGTTCGCCAGCCGCACGATCGCGCGCACTTCCTCGACGCTCGCAGGCGCAATCGCCGCGCCCGCCGGCCATTCCTCGGACGATCCCGGCGCATAGACATCCGAATAGGCGTCGCGGTCGGCGTCGGTGGCCATGACCCAGTCCTTGCCCACGACTGCGGCAGACGCAGTGAGCATGGCATCGAAGGCCTTGGGACTGACGCGGGGCGGCAGGTGCAGCTTCACCGGCGGTATTCTCCCATCTGTATTTTTCTACCAATTGTTAGCGTTCTGCCGCGAAGAGGTCCCCGCGTCAAGTGAGGGCGTAGTACCGCACGTGGTTGCCATCAGGCCGCCGCTCGCCCACGCCGATGAACACGTGCCGGGTCAGCCAGTCATGCGGCCCCTTGCTGGTCTCGAACGTCGGCTGCGCGCGCAGGTAGTATTCGGCATGTGGCACCGGCGCCCCGCCGGCGAAGGCCCAATTGCGCAGCCGCTCCATCGTCCCCGGCTCGCGGCCCCACAGGAACCCCTTGTTCTGCATGTAGATCAGCGTGCCATCATCGACCTCGAGCATGTAGCGCGCATCGAACACGGCGGTGTCGTCTGGCCGGAAGAACGCATAGTCCCCGCCCGAATTGGGCACCGCCTTGCCCTTCAGCCGCGGCCCCTCGAATTCCCCGCCATCGACATAGACCGCGCTGCGCATGCCGCCCGTCGGCACATCGGGGATCGCCTGGACCCGGGTGAAGCGCAGCGTGCAGGCGAAGGCAAACTCCAGCCGCGGGTTGTCGAGCGTCGAAAAGTCCATGTCAGCTATGCCTTTCCCAATATGCCCACCGCACCTTCGTCATTGCGAGGAGGCGAAGCCGACGAAGCAAGCCAGAGCGTCAATGCACGCCGCTCTGGATTGCTTCGCTGCGCTCGCAATGACGATGGTGGGGTGGATGGCATCAGTAGTTCGAGAGAATGGTCAGGCTCGGCCCATCCAGCGGCTTGCCTGCCTTCACCTTCGCCAGTTCATCGGCGCGCGTCTGCTTCTGCTGGTCGATCAGATAGGCATGGATCGCATCGGCATCGCCGGGCGAAAGCACGTCATCCCAGCGCGGCATCCCGCCCGGCACCAGCGCCCCTTCCAGCACGATCTGGCGGAACATCGCGTGCGTCTCCGGCTGCATCCGGCGCAAGTCCGGCGTGATCGAGCGGTGCCGGTTGGCGTGGCAGATCGCGCAATTGCCGAAGAACAGCCCCTGCCCCCGCGCAATCGTCTCAGCTGTCACGCCGGAGCCTTGCGCCGGCGGCTCGGGCGCGACTTCCAGCGGCGGCAAAAGCGGCGGCTGCTCCACCGCACCACCACCCAGCTTGAACACCAGCAGCCGGTTAAGGTTGCCCCGGTCATAGGCCGCTGCATAGCGCGGCACGAACGGGAACCCGCCCCCGCCCCACCCGGCCATGACCGCGACATACTGCACCCCGTTCACCTGATAGGTCATCGGCGCGGCCATGATCGGCGTGCCCGTCTCGATCTGTTTGAGGACCCTGCCGCTCTTCGCATCGCGCACATACAGCCGCCCGCCCACATCGCCGTGGATCAGCAGCCCCGAAGCCGTCGTCAGAACGCCGGCGCGGTCCTGCCAGCCTGCCGTGTTCGCTGCCCAGACGGTCTTGCCGGTCAGCGGCTCGATCGCCCGGATCTGGGCGGTGCCCGGGTCCCTCAGCGCCTCGGCATAGGCCGGCAGCGCGCGCACCGCATCCGCCATCGGTGCCGGAAACGCCGCCAGTGCGTCCTTCACATCGGTGGTGAAGATCAGGGCAGCATCGTTGTTCAGCCCGCGCGCCTTCAGGGGCTTCTGCCCCGGCGTCATGAAGATCAGGTTCCCCAGATCGAGCACCGCAGCATAATAGAGCCCCGTTGCCGGATCGAACGAAGCCGGATGCCAGTTGCGCGCGCCCGGCGTCGCGGGAAACACGATTTTCGGACCCGCCGTGTAATCGCTCTCCTGCGGGGTCAGGATCGGCCTTCCGGTGGCGGGATCGATCCCTTTGGCCCAGTTCATCCGCACCAGCGGATTGGCCTTGAGCAAGTGCCCCGTCGCCCGGTCGATCACATAGAGGAAACCGTTCTTGGGCGCATGGAGGATCACCGAACGATCCGCGCCGTCCACCTTCAGGTGCGTCAGGATCAGCGGCTGGGTCGAGGTGAAGTCCCAGTTGTCCCCCGGCGTTTCCTGATAGTGCCACACCATCCGACCCGTCTTCGGATCAAGCGCGACCAGGCTGCCGAGGTAAAGGTTGTCGCCACCCGCAGGACTGCGCTTCGATGTCGCATAGGGTCCGCCATTGCCGGTGCCGACCAGCAAGTACCCGGTCTCCGGATCAAACGCGATCGCGTCCCAAGGCGCGCCGCCGCCGCCCACATCCCAACGGCTCTTGGGGTCCCAGGTCTTCATCGCGGCGTCGAGTTCGGGCGTCTCCTGCGGCCCCAGCGCAGGATCGCGCGGCACCACATGCCAGCGCCAGCGCAGCTTGCCCGTCTCCAGATCGAGCGCAGTGACATAGCCGCGCACGTCATATTCCGCGCCCGCCATGCCGATCACGACCACATCGCCGGCAATCTCCGGCGCACCGGTCGAATTGTCGCCCTTCTTGCGGTTCTCGATGAAGTCCGTCTTCCAGACCACCGCGCCGGTCTTCGCGTTCAGCGCATAGAGCCAGCCATCGAGCGTCGCGACATAGACCTTGCCCCGCGCCACCGCGACGCCGCGGTTGACCATGTCGCAGCACGCGGTGCGGTTGAGCTGCATGTCGACGTCCGGCTCGAACGCCCAGAGCTGCTTGCCCGTCGCCGCATCCCAGGCATAGGCCCGGCCCGCCACGCCCGAGGTATAGAGCACACCGCCGACCATGACCGGCGTCGCCTCCATGCCCCGCGCGGTGCCAAGCTCGGCCTGCCAGGCAAGACCCAGCGAGCCGGCATTGTCCGCGTTGATCTGGGTGAGCGCGGAATGGTGCGTCTTGCCCGCATCCCCGCCGGGGCTGGTCCATTCGCTCCCCGCGCCCACCATCGGCGGCGCCGCGCCCAAAGCGCAGGCCGCCAACGCGGCAAGGGCAATCCGCCGGATCACAGCGCGTCCCACGGGCTAGGCATCCGATAGGGTACCGTGATGAAGTTCGCCTCGATCTGCTCGATCATCCCGTGGTCGATCTTGAACAGCTCGGAAATGTAGAAGCTGTGCGGCCGCCGCACCGGGCTTTTTACCGTGCGCCCGTCGGTCAGCTGGTATTCGTCGATCCGTCCCGAATGGTCGATGAAACCATAGGCCAGCACGAGGCCCCGCTCCTCGTCCACCAGCGGAAACCGCCGCGCGCGCAGATCGTCGTCATAGCGGTAGTTACCCATGCGGAACTGCTCCTCGCAGCCCAGCGCCGAGACCGGCACGATCTTGGCAAATTCCGGATTGCGCGTCGTCTGCACGCCGTTTTCCACGCGGTTGCAATCGGGATGGAACTTCGTGTGGATCGTCCCGTCATTGCGCTGGAGCGTATCGAAATAGCCGTTCGCGAGCGCCACCATCTCCGCGCGCGGCACCGGCGCGACGACCTCGCGGTGCAGGATCGGCTTGTCCCAGTAACGGCAGTTCTCGAACTTGATGCCGCTGTCCGATTGCCGCACGATCAGCATCTCGCACTCGGCAATCGCGCCTGTCTCGTCGATCTTCAGCCGCAGCGTGAAGGCCGATTCCTCGATCGCCTCGATCACCGTGCCGAAATAGCCGACCTGGGACGTGGCGGTGTCCGCAAACCGCAGCTGGTATTCTCCCAGCTTCTGGATCGTCCCCCACACGCCGTCGCCGATTGCCAGCATCACGTTGTTTTCGCTGTGATGCGCGCCCTTGGCCCAGGTCAGCCGGGTGTGGTCCCCGGCATTCAGCGCGGCAAGGAACTGATCGAGTGCGGCGTAAAGACCCTCGCGGTCCATAATCTCTCCCGGAGCCACCTGTTCTTGGGGCTTTGACGCCCTTCGATTTCCGGCATACCGTATCAAATGTTAGAATAAAAGGGGAGAGAGTCGATGGCGCGAACCGCCACGGAACAGGCCAACCACGATCTCGTGATCGCAATGTACCACAAGGTCCTGATCGCGATGGATAGCAGCGCGGTGGACCGCTACATTTCGCCCGACTACATCCAGCACTCGATGCTCGCCCCGCCCGGCAGAGAGGCGCTGAAGGCCTTTCTCGACCATGTGAAAGTTGAATCCCCTGATGCGAAGCAGACCATCCACCGCAGCTTTGCCGATGGCGACCACGTGATCGTCCACACCCATGTCGAGCGCTGGCCAGGCGATCCGGGCCTTGCCGTGGTCGATATCTTCCGCTGCGAGAACGGCATGATCGTCGAACACTGGGACGTGCTGCAGGACGTGCCGGCCCATCCCGTCAATCCCAACTCGATGTTCTGAAAGGAAACGCCATGGGCCGCGCCCTTCTTGCTGCCATCGCCCTCCTCGCCGCTCCGGCTGCGCATGCCGAGACGTGCAAGCTCACCCCCAAAGAGGTCGTCACCCAGTTCCTCCAGGAATTCTACATCGAGAAGAAGGTGCGCTCCTCGTTCGAAAAGTGGGTCGATCCGGGCTATATCCAGCACAACCCCTATGCCCAGACCGGGCGCGAGGCGGCCATCGCGTTCCTCACGAAGTTCGTGGAAGGCAACCCCGGCCAGCGCACCACGATCCACCGCGTGATCGCCGATGGCAACCTTGTCGCCGCGCACAGCCACGGCTGGCAGGAACAGGGCACGCCCGAACAGAAGCGCGGCTTCGCGGTGGTCGACATGTTCCGCGTGGAAGGCTGCAAGGTGATGGAACACTGGGACGTCATCAGCCCCGTCCCCGAAACGTCCGCCAACACCAACACGATGTTCTGAGGTGGCCATGCGCTTTACCCACAAATGCGTCGTCATCCTCGGCGGCAATGCCGGGATCGGCCTTGCCGCCGCGCGGATGTTCGCCGCCGAAGGTGCGAAGCTCGCCATCACTGGCCGCAACCGCGAGACTCTCGCCGCCGCCGCCGAGGAACTCGGCGCGCTCGGCATCGCAAGCGACATGGGCGATGTTTCGCAGACGCAGGCCGCCCTCACCGAGATCGAGCACACGCTCGGCGGCATCGACGTCCTCTTCGTCAACGCCGGTGTCGGCGGATTCGCCGCCATGCCGCATGTGACCGAGGAATTCTGGGACGGCATCCACAATGTGAACCTGCGCGGCGCGTTCTTCGCGATCCAGTCCGCACTGCCGCTCCTGCGCGATGGCGGCGCCATCGTCATCACCGGCTCGATCGGCAGCGAACTCGCGCTTGCGGGCAACGTCGCCTATGCCTCGGCCAAGGCCGGCCTGCGCGCCATGGCCCGCACGGTTGGCAAGGAACTCCTCCCCCGCGGCATCCGCGTCAACATGGTCAGCCCCGGCCCGACCGAGACCGAAATCTTCAAGCGCGGCGCGAGCGAGGCCGAAATCGAGGCCACCCGCGCAATGCTCGGCGGTGTCGTCCCCCTGGGCCGCATGGGCGAAGCCGAAGAAGTCGCCCGCGCCGTCCTCTTCCTTTCGAGCAAGGAAGCCAGCTTCATCAACGGCGTCGATCTCTACGTAGACGGGGGCTGCGTGGAATTGGGCTGAAACCCGTTTTCCCTCCCCATTTTTGCGCAGCACAAATGGGGAGGTGGCCCGCGAAGCGGGTCGGAGGGGTTCTTCAAAGCGCGCTCGGCACCCCGTCCAGCAGCAGTGTCTTCACCTCCAGATAGGCCATGAACCCCTCACGCCCGCCCTCGCGGCCGATGCCCGATTGCTTGAACCCGCCATAGGGCAGCCCGAAATCCATCCTGAGGCCGTTCTGGCCAAACCCGCCCGTGCGCACCCGCCGCCCGATCCGGTAGGCCGCATCCACATCATGCGTCAGCACCGAGCCATTGAGCCCGAAGCGCGACTCGTTGGCGATGCGGATCATGTCCTCCTCGTCCTCGGCCGGGATCAGGCTCAGGACGGGTCCGAAGATCTCTTCCTGCGCGATCCGGCTGTCATTGGGCACATTGGCGAACAGCGTCGGCTCGATGAAAAAGCCCCGGTTGAGGTGCGCCGGCCGCCCGCCGCCGCAGACCAGATCGGCCACCTTGCGGCCTTCCTCGATATACATCTCCACCCGGTCGCGCTGCCGCTCCATCGCCAAAGGCCCGAGCTGTGTGGCGGGATCGTCCGAATGCCCGATCACCACCCGGCCCATCTCGCCCGCAATCGCTTCCGCCAGTTCGTCATGCCGCGCGCGCGGCACGATCACGCGGCTCAGCATCGCGCAGACCTGCCCGCTCATCATCGTGATCGTGCCCGCCAGCATCTTCGCAGCAATCTCGATGGGGAAATCATCGCGCACCAGCGCGGCGGATTTGCCGCCAAGCTCCAGCGTGCAGCGCGCGATCCGCTCCCCGCAAACCGAGGCAATCCGCTGCCCCGCCACGGTCGATCCGGTGAAGCTGACCTTGTCCACGCCGGGATTGCACACCAGATGATCGCTCGCCGCGCGGTGCCCGGTGACAAGGTTCACTACCCCCGCCGGCAGTCCCGCTGCCTCCGCTGCCTCGGCGATGATATAGGCCTCGAGCGGCGTCTCGGGCGAAGGCTTCATGATCACCGGGCAGCCCGCCAGCAGCGCATAGGCCACCTTGTTCGCCATGATCCCGAACGGGCCGTTCCACGGCGCGATGGCCGCCACCACGCCCACCGGCTCATAGGCGACAAACCCCGCCGCCGCGCCCATGCTCGGCCGCTGCTCCACGAAGGCGAAGTTTTCGGCCATCGCCGCAAGGCCTTCCAGCACCGCGACCGAACCCGCATGCATCGGCCCGGCAAAGCTGGCGAGGCCGCCCATCTGCGCCGTCCAGCTCCGCGCCAGTTCGTCCACCCGCGCGCGCAGATGGCCCACCATGCGCCGGAACGCGGCGATCCGCTCCGCCGGCGGGGTCATCGGCCAGGGCCCCGCGTCGAACGCCGCCCGCGCCGCCGCCACTGCCGCATCCATGTCCGCCGCGTCCGCCTCGGCCACGCGCGCCACGACCTGCTCGGTATCGGGCGAGACGAGATCGATCAGCCGCCCGCTGAGCGCCGGCACCCACGCGCCGCCGATGTAGAGCCGTTCGGGATGCGCGATGTGGATGCCCGCTGGCAGCATGGTACTCTCTCCCTGCGGCGCACGCTCCGGCGCCTTTGCCAAAAATCTACCATTTGTTACGATTGAGGCAAGGCCCGCCACGCAAAAAGGGCCCCGCCCAGCAAAAAGGGGCAGCCATCGCTGGCCGCCCCTTCGCCCCATATCCGGGAAAACGAACCTGTCGTGCGCTAGGCTCAGAACTTCTTCTGCACCGTGATCGCCCATTCGCGGGGCTTGCCCACCTGGCTGTAGATCGTGCCGGTGAACGAGTAGACCGCCGCGAAGCGGAACGGGTTGTAGTACTTGTCGAACAGGTTCTGCACTTCGGCCGAGATCGACAGATCCTCACCCGCGTTGCGCCACGTGATGCGCGCATTGGCGAGGGTGTAGGAGGGGTAGTAGTCGATCGGCCCACCACCGACGAGGCGGCCCGCATTGTTCTTGCCGACATAGTTGGCATCGATGCGCGGCGTGAGCGAACCGGACTTGCCCAGATCGGCGCGGTACTGCGCGCCGATGCTCCACTTCCATTCCGGCGTCACGATCGGATCATCCAGCAGATAGGCATTGCCCACGCGCGGATCGATCTTCGACCAATTGCCGGTCAGGTAGCTGATCGACCCGTCAAGCGAGAGCCCGTCGATCGGGTTGGCCTGCATTTCCAGTTCGACACCCTTGATCTTGCCATCACCCGCGTTCTGGCGCGCACCGCACGGCGCGTTCGAACCCAGCGAGGCGCAGGTGATCAGCGGCAGCTGGATATCCTTGTAATCGTTGATGAAGGCCGAAAGGTTCAGGCGCAGGCGGCGGTCGAACAGGTCGGTCTTGAGGCCCACTTCATACGCCGTCAGGGTTTCCGGCCCGAAGCTGCCGTTCAGGGCCTGCGGGGCGTCGAACGGACGCGCGGTCACGCCGCCGCCCTTGAAGCCGGTGCCGACGGTGACATAGGCGAGGATCTGCGGGCTGAAGCGGTAGTCCGCCGAAACGCGCCAGTCGGTCTTGTGGCCATCGTAGACCGCCTTCACGCCGTTGAGCGCGCCGAGGAAGTACGAGACCGACCCGTCGAAGTTCTGGCGCACGAAGGTGTAGTCCTTGTGCTCCTTGGTATAGCGCAGGCCGCCGGTCAGGGTCAGGCCTTCGATCGGCCGTGCGATCACCGTGCCGAACACCGCCTTGCTGTCCGCGTTGACCGGGTCGTTGCCCTGGAACTGGAAGTTCAGGCCCGGCGCGATGTAGCGGATGTCCTGACGGGTGAAGTAGGTCGACTTCTGCTTGGAATAGAACCCGCCGAGGGTGAAGTCGATCTTGTCGCCCACCTTGCCGTTGAGCCGCAGTTCCTGGCTGAAGAACCAGAACTTGAGATCATTGTAGCCCTGGCCGACCACGTTGAGGTCCGGCGTGAAGTCGTCGTCGGTGCCCCACTTCTGGCGGTATTCGCGGTAGGCCGTGATCGACTGGACGTTGAAACCATCACCCAGCTTGAACGTGCCGTTGCCCGAAACGCCCCACCCGGTGAACTTGGTCCGATTGGGCATGTAGTACCCGTCCTTGACCTGGCCCCACGGCCCGGGGATCGAAAGGCCCGGAGGCGCGGTGTTGCCCTTGGCGTAGAAGTTGGCGAACGTGCAGTAGCGGCCGCACAGATAAGTGCTGCTCACCTTGGCAGGGTTGACGCTGGTGACGACTTCGGCCGAGTTGGTGCGGCTCTCGTTCGTGTAATCGCCGATGACGGTGTAATCGATCGCGTCGTTCGGGTTGTAGCGCAGCGAACCGCGCACGCCGGCGTATCCCTTCTCGCCCAGCTTGTCGATCAGACAGCCCTGACCGCTGCTCGGCCGCGCGCCGATGCCTTGCGCGTTGTTCGGATAGACGCAGCCGTAGTCAAGTTGGTCGACATAGCCTTCCTGGTGCTTGTAGACGCCCGAAACGCGGCCGTAGAGCCCGTCGGCCAGCTTGAAGTTGGCACTGCCGCGCACGTCCATGCGCTGGCGGCTGCCATAGACCAATTCCACCGTGCCGGAATTCTCGTCGGTCGGCTTCTTGGAAAACAGCTTGATCGCGCCGCCGATCGAGTTGCGGCCCGTCAGCGTGCCCTGCGGCCCGCGCAGCACTTCGACGCGGTCAAGGTCGAGCAGGTCGAAGATGCCGCCGGTGAGCGTCGCGTAGTAGACATCGTCGACATACATGCCCACGCCCGGTTCATAGGCGGGGTTGAAGTCGAACTGGCCGATGCCGCGGATCGAGGCGCCGAGTGAGGAGCCATAGGCGCCGCCCATGGCATTCAGCGTCACGTTGGGGGCCTGCGCGGCGATCTGCGAAAGGTCGGTCTGGTTGCGCGAGGCCAGCAGGCTCGCGTCCACCGCGGTGATCGAGAGCGGCGTATCCTGCAGCTTCTGCGAACGGAACTGCGCGGTGACAACGATTTCCTTGATGCCGCCGGTGTCGGCCGCCGCGTCATCAGCAGCTTGCGCGTTCTGCGGAGCCGCCTGCGCGAACGCCGGAGCAGTCTGACCGAGCGCGAGCGCGAGGGCGCTGCCTGCAGCCAGCAGGCGCACGAATTGCGTGGGTGTCTTCGCCATGGGGAACCCCTCTCCTATTGAAGCCCTCTGCGGGGCCGTTCTACCGATTGTTAGTAAGGCATACAAATTTCGCCTTGGCAAGACCCTTGCGACACGCGGTGCGTCGGTCTTTCCACCGGCGTGGTTCAACCGCACCAGCCCCCTTGCCGTCCCGCCCCGGCAACGCGATAAGCGCGCCATGGCAACCATGTCCGCCAAAACTGCAGCCCCTGCCAGCCCCGATCTCGATCTGGGCGAGGATGCCGCGCTGCTCGTCGATCTGCTCAAACTGGGCACCTTCATCGCAAGGCCCATGCGCGAAGGCGTGGCCGAGCCGATGGGACTCTCGGCCAACGACCTCAAGATCATCCTCGCATTGGGCGGCGAGGGCGAACTCGCCGGGCACGAGCTCTCCGAAATCATGGGCCTGCCACCGATGAACGTGAGCCGCGCAATCGCCGCACTCACCGCGCGCGGGCTGGTCGAACCCGGCGAAGACGCCTCGAACCGCCGCCGCAAGCCGGTGCGCCTGACAGCCGCGGGCATGGACCTGTTCCGCCAGACAATCCCGGCAATGGCCCAGGTCGGCGGGCACTTGTTCGCGGACTTCACACCCGAAGAACGCGCGGTGTTTCACGCAGCGGCACAGGCCATCCTGGCGCGGATGACGGGCGGTTAGTTCAGCCTTCAAGGCAACACGAAAAACCCTTGTCGCCCTGTGCCTGACACGGGGCGTGGTTTCTTGCAGCGAACGACGCGCCCCGGACAGAAACGCCCCTTACTTCCCCTTCAGTGCCGCAAACGCCTCCAGCCTGAACGCTTCCGCAAGCACCGGGTGCGCAAAGCTCATCGGCACTTCCTGCCGGTGCGGCCAGGTCTGGCGGTAGTTGTTTTCGGGCAGGATCACGTCGGGCCCGATGGGGTTCTCAGGGTAGCACACCACGGCGGGCTGGAGGTGCGAGACGGTGTGCGCCCAGCCGGTCTCGTAATCGCCCTGCCATTGCATCAGGTAGTCGAGCCGCTTGATCTTCCACACGCCGTTCTCGCGCACATAGTCGTTCTCGTAGATCCCCGATTCCCAGAACTGCTGGGGCATGTGCTCGGGCTTCTCGCCCAGCACCTCGTCGTGCCAGCCGCCCGCCAGAATACCGCGGAAGCGGCCCTTGGCGGTCTGCCGGTCGGGCGCCACGGTAATCACGTCCTGCAGTTGGAAATGATCGAGCAGCAGGCCGTGGACGGGCCCGCGCTTGCCCTTGGTGAACAGCTCCTGGATCCACGTGCCATAAAGCCGCATCACGCCTGCATGGCCGCGGTATTCGCCCGAGAGGAAAACCACCGCACCGTCCTCGGCAAACAGCGCCGCCACTTCCTCGGGCCGGTTGTAGTCGATGTAGTAGCCATAGGCCCATTGCAGGCGGCGGATCGCGTTGATGTCTTCCAGTTCGCCGACGCGGTTTTCAAGGGCGGCAAGACGCGCTTCCATATCAGACATTTATCCCGCTCCCATCGATTCCGCTCCAGCGGAAATTTGTAAGCGAGGCTAACTAATCTCGAAACGATTGGCAATCGCCTCTGCTGCGGTCATGCTGCGGCAAAGGGGAGAGAAGAATGGATTCGAAAGGGCAGCCCAGCGCGGCCGATATCCGCACCGTGATTGCCGCCTCGGCGGCCGGAACGGCCTTCGAATGGTACGATTTCTACATCTACGGCACACTCGCGCCGCTGTTCGGCAAGCTGTTCTTTCCCGGCTCCAGCCCGGCGGCGGGCTTCCTCCTCGCGCTTGCCACCTTTGGCGTCGGCTTTGCCGCGCGGCCCTTCGGCGCGGCGATCTTCGGCACCTTCGGAGACCGGTTCGGGCGAAAGGTCACCTTCCTCGTCACCATCACGCTCATGGGCCTTGCCACCACCGCCATCGGCCTCATCGGCACTTATGCGCAGTGGGGGATTGCCGCACCGATCCTCCTCGTCCTCCTGCGCGCGCTGCAGGGCCTTGCCGTTGGCGGTGAATATGGCGGCGCGGTGATCTACGTTGCAGAACACGCTCCCCTCAGGAAGCGCGGCTTCTACACCGGCTGGATCCAGATCGGCGCTTCGGCGGGCTTCTCGCTCAGCCTCCTTGTCGTCCTCGCCACCGAAACCCTGGTGGGAGAGGAAGCCTGGCTCGCGTGGGGCTGGCGCCTGCCCTTCATCTCCAGCCTCGTGCTCCTCGCCGTCTCGGTGTGGATGCGCCTGAAGCTGTCCGAAAGCCCGGTTTTTGCCGCCATGCAGAAGGCCGGCGAACTCGCCCGCACCCCGCTGCGCGAAGCCTACGCGACCCCGAAGCAGTTGCGCCGCCTCCTCGCCGTCACCTTCGGCGGCGCGGTGGGACAGGCGATCTGCGGCTATGTCGGCATGATCCAGTTGCTCAATTTCATGCAGGTCTCGGTCCACATGGACCCGGTGCTGACGCGCACGCTGCTCATCGGTGTACTGGCCGTGATGGCCTTCACCAACGTGCTGGCCGGCTGGCTGTCCGATTTCGTAGGGCGCAAGCCCGTGGTGCTGGCGGGCTACGTGATGATGATGGTGGTGCTGTTCCCCGGCTTCCACATCCTCGGCGATGCGGCCAATCCCGCGCTTGCCCTGGCCGCGAAGGAGCATCCGGTCGTCGTGTCGGGCGCCGATTGCACGTTCAATCCCTTCGCCCAGCACGGGCAGGCGACCGCCTGCGGCAAAGTGCTCGATACCCTCACTCGTGCGGGCGTGCCCTATACCAAGGTCGACGCGCCCGCCGGCTCGCCGCCTGCCATCACCATCGGCGGCAGGCCCGCCGCGATGGACAGCCTCGATGCAGCCCTTGCCGCTGCGGGATACACCACGAAGCCCGTCACGCCGCCTGCGGGCAATCTCATCGTGATCGTCATCGCCATGGTCGTGATCGGCCTGCCCGGCATCCTCACCTATGGCCCGATGGGCGCATGGCTCACCGAACAGTTCCCCGCGCGCACCCGCTATTCCTCGCTCGCCACCTCCTACAACTTTGGCGTCGGCATCTTTGCAGGGTTCATGCCCTTCATCGTGCAGGCCATCGTCGCCAGCACCGGCAACGTCATGGCGGGCTTCTGGTATCCCTTCGCCATGGTCGCGATCGCTGCCGTGGTCGCCACATTCGGCCTTCCTGAAACGGCCGGCAAACGCCTTGTGGAGAATGAAAAGCCATGAGTTTCCAAGGACAAGTCGCCTTCATCACCGGCGGCGTCACCGGCATTGGCCTCGGTGTCGCGCAGGCCTTCAGCGATGCGGGCCTGCGCCTTGCCCTGAGCTACCGCAACGAGGACCACCGCGCCCAGACCGCCGCGTGGTTCGCCGCCAAGGGCCGGGAGGAGCCGCTCTTCGTCAAGCTCGACGTCACCGACCGCGCCGCTTTCGCCGCCGCTGCCACGCAAGTGGAGGCACGCTTCGGGGCGGTCCACGTCCTCGTCAACAACGCCGGGGTCAGCGTCTTCGGGCCCACGGACGAGGCGAGCTACGCCGATTACGACTGGATCATGGGCGTCAACTTCGGCGGGGTGGTCAATGGCCTCGTCAGCTTCCTGCCCAGCCTCAAGGCCGCCACCGGCCGCCGCCACGTCGTCAACGTCGCCAGCATGGCCGCGTTCCTGCCGGGGCCACAGGCGGGCATCTACACCGCCAGCAAGTTCGCGGTGCGCGGTCTCACCGAGTCGCTGCGCTACAATCTCGCGCCCCACGGCATTGGCTGCTCGCTCTGCTGCCCCGCGCTCACCCGCACCAACGCGTGGGATTCCGCGCTCAAGCGACCCGAAGCCTTTGCCGAGAGCGGCTTTGCCCCCGCCGACCGCAGCGAACTCGAACAGTTCGGCACCGCCTTCGAAGCCGGCATGGACCCGTACGAAGTCGGCACCAAGATCCTCGCCGGCATGGAACGCGGCGACGGTCTCATCCTCACCCACCCCGAATTTGCCGACGACTTCCGCGCTATCTACGAAAAGAGCCTCGCTGCCCTTCCGGACGAAGAAGCCCCGCCCGCCCGGCTCGAGATCGAACGCCTCCGCCGCGCCGCGATGGCCGCTGCCGAAGCCGGAACGATCATCGGCCTGAGCGATCTAACCTGACCTGAGAGACGCTTGCGCGGCCTACCCGCTGCGATAATCTTCCTCGCGCGACCGTTCCCCCAACCAAAGGCCCAACCCATGTGTGACGAACAGACCGAAGCCGAAAACGCCCTCTGGCTCAGCCGCCGCGAGTTCGGCGCCGCCGGTGCCAGCGCCGCCGTGCTCGCCAGCCTGCCCGGTTGCAGCATGGCCGAGCCTGCGCCGGGCGCACTCCCCGTCAAGGGCCGCGCGGTCACCGTCACCACGCCTGATGGCAAGGTCGATGCCTGGTTCTACGCGCCCGAAACCGGCAAGCATCCCGCCGTCATCATGTGGCCCGATATCGCCGGCCTGCGCGAGGCCTACAAGACCATGGCCGCCCGCCTTGCCTCTGCCGGTTATGCCGTCCTCGTCGTCAACCACTACTACCGCG
The DNA here is from genome assembly GCF_001519075.1 of Novosphingobium fuchskuhlense. Classification (GTDB taxonomy): domain Bacteria; phylum Pseudomonadota; class Alphaproteobacteria; order Sphingomonadales; family Sphingomonadaceae; genus Novosphingobium; species Novosphingobium fuchskuhlense. Next base: position 1,549,633 of record NZ_KQ954244.1, on the reverse strand, counting down.
GCGCCGTCGCCCCGGTCCTCGATTCGCTCGTCGCGTGGCGCACGCCTGAAGGTCAGGCGAAACTGAAGCCTCTGATCGCCGGTATCACCCCAGCCGGCACGATGAGCGACGCCAAGGCCTTTGTTGCATGGCTCGATGCGCAAGCCGAAGTCGATACCACCAGGCGCATCGGCACCTGCGGCTATTGCATGGGCGGCCCCTACACCGTGCGCACCGCCGCCGCCGTGCCCACCCGCGTCGGCGCCGCAGCCTCGTTCCATGGCGCGGGCCTTGTCGGCCCCGACGCAGACAGCCCGGTCAACCTGCTCGCCAAAACAAAGGCCGGCTTCCTCTTCGCCATCGCCCAGAACGACGATGCCAGCGCGCCCAGCGACAAGACCGCCCTTGCCGCCGCCGCCAAGGCCGCCGGTCGCCCCGCCGAGGTCGAAGTCTACCCCGCCCAGCACGGCTGGTGCACGATCGACGCCCCGATCTACGACAAGGTGCAGGCCGAAAAGGCATGGAGCCGTATGCTCGCGCTCTACGCGGCGAACCTCTAGGAGCGTGATAGCGGCACTGCGGCCACACCTGCTGGTACTTTTGGGCCGCGTGGCCGCCCGCCCTCTTCCAATTCCGCGGGGAAAGCCTACCACAAGTTAGCGTTCCATGACCGCGCAACGGGTGCGGGGGGGACCGGCAGGACCCATCCGCCCATGCGCCTGTGGAAGTTGTCCTACACCAGCGTCGCGGTTGGCTCGCACGACGAGGCCTTGCGGCAGGCGCACGAAATCTGCGCCCGCTCCGAAGATCGCAACGCCCGGATCGGCGTCTCCAGCGTGCTGACGCTGCACCGCGGCCGGTTCGCACAAGTACTCGAAGGCCCCGAAGATGCCGTGCGGGCAGCGCTTCGGCGCATCATCGGCGATCCGCGCCACCACAGCCTTACAGTCCTGGCCGATGCGCCGCTCGTGTCACGCCGCTACGGAGCGTGGGCCATGGCCTACCGTGACCCCAGGGCTTTCCTGTCCGAACAGCTCGACGATATCCTCCAGCAAACCGCCGACGTGGTCCGTGCGATGAAGGCGACCTGGCACTAGACGCTGCGCAACATCTCCACGTTGTCCTCGATCATCTGGCGCACCGAACGCGCCCGGCGCCCCGTCAATCGCTCGACATCATCGCTGCACACCGCGAGGAAGCCCTCGCGGATCGCGCGGCCGAAGCTCACCATGTCATCGCTGTTCCACGGGATACCCGCCACGCTCTGGTCGTCCACCGGGCGGCGCGGGATGCCCATGGCATCAAACATGGCATATTGCTGCTCGTCGGTGGTCGAAACGTAAGCCACGGGCCGCTCCGTCACCTCGGCCATGATAGCCGCCACTTCGCGGAAGGTCTGCAATTCGGGGCCGGTGATGTTGTAGACCTGCCCCTCATGGCCTTCGCCTGTCAGCACCGCCGCGGCAGAGGCGATGCAGTCGTCGCGCCACACCATCGCCTCCAGCCCCTCGCCCGCATTGCTCACCCACTGGCCCGATTGCATCACCCCCGGGCCGGCCATCAGGATCATGGCATCGGCATAGTGCGCGTCGCGCAGCATGGTCCAGGCCATGCCCGAGGCGCGGATCAGGCGCTCGGTCTCGATATGGTCGTGGCGCACTTCGGCGGGGTTGGCCGGATCGTCGATGCCGATGAAGCTGGTATAGGCGATATGGCGCACGCCCGCTGCGGCCGCCGCATCGATCGCCGCCTTGTGCTGCACGACCCGGGCGCCAACGCGCGTGCCGGAAATGAGCAGCATCCGTTCCGCACCTTGCACCGCGGCGGCCAGCGTTTCCGGCTTGTCGAAATCGCCATAGCGCACGGTGCAGCCCTGCTCCACGCGGTCGGCCAGCTTGTCCGGGCTGCGTGTGATCAGGATCAGGTCCTCGGCGCGGCCTGCCGCGATCAGCCGGTCGGTAAGGCCGCGGCCATAGTTGCCCGAGGCTCCGGTAATGACGATGGCGCTCATGCCGAAGCCGCGTCCAGTTCCGCCTGCGGGACCCACCAGCCGTGGACTTGCGGACGCAGGCGATGCGGGATCGTCACCTTCGCCACCGGTCCGGCCGCCACGTTCGCCGCATCGAGCACCCACGCCTGATGCAGGAACCGATCATCGCCGATCTGCTGGTCGACAATCGTCACCAGCCACCCCTCATGGCCCTCGGTCGCCGAAGGCACATGCACCGGCTCGTTGAACCCTGACAACGGCGGCAAGGCCAGCGCCTGCGGAGGCCCTCCGCGCATATCGAGCCGCAGCAGAAGATTGAACATTGCGCCCACCGGCCCGCCCGGCAGCGGCGGCCCTTGAAGCTCCGGGTTCATCGTCAGCATCCAGCCGTGCGGATAGGGCCGGCCCTGCCGCACCGCGGGGATCACCGGAAAGTCGCCCGGAGGCCCGATCACCGTTTCCTTGACTGCAAGTGTCTCTGGGCCGCCATCCGCCTTGGGATCGACGGTCCAGCGCGTCAGTGCGCCCTGCATTTCCCATGGCTGGATGTGAATGCCCGAAGGTTCTCGGATGAAGGCGAAGGCATTGGTCGAATTGAGGCAGGCATCGAAGTGCAACAGCCCGTCGGCATCCTCCCACGCATTCATCATGTGATAGGAATGGACGCCCTTGGGCCCCTTGAACCAGCGGATCTCGGGAACATCGCCATAGCGCGGCATCACGCCCAGCCACGATACCGTCTCGGGCTCATGGTGCCAGTGCTCGCCACCCGCCTTCAGCCGCTCAAGGTCCGCCGTCGTCGGATAGATCGGAAACAGCGCGTAGTTCTCGGATATCGTGAAATCGTGCATCATCGCGCAGTAGGGCGCATCGAACCACTGCTCCGATTTCAGCGCCCCGTCCGGCCCGACCACGCAATAGGCCACCTTCGTCGAGGCGAGGCCGTCCGCCTCGTAGCCATAGAAGAACAGCTCCTTGGTGACGGGATCGATCCGCACATGCGCGGTCATTGTCTCGGACTTCAGCGCACCACCGAAATCATAGGAGCCCAGCGTATCGAGCGTGACCGGATCGACGCGGTAGGGTCGCCCGTCCTCCTTCGCCATCAGCAGCCGCCCCGCGTGCCAGACGGGCGTGGTGTTCGCCACGGTCCGATCCACGCCCGCCACGTCGGCATCGTCGGTATAGGGGTTGCGGTACTTGCCGAAGCGCGCCCGCCCCGCCGCCTTCTCTGCCAGATGGCGCGCGGTCTCGACGAACCGGATCGCGTAATCTGCGGTGCCATCGCCGTTGAACGAAAGCCGGCTCACCATGCCGTCGCCCGAAAGCGTATGGTCGTTTGCGAACTTGGGCGGGAAGGCCGGATCGGGCACCGCGCGGTAGAAGCTGCCGCGCACTTCCGGCGGCAAGGTGCCTTCCACGGCCAAACCGGTCAGGCTGACTTCCTCGCCCACCGGCGCGTTGAGACCGGTGAAATACATCGTCTGCGGAAACGCATCCATGGCCCTCGCCCCATTCTATCAATTGTTAGAATAGGTCTATCACGCGCCGAGCCGATTTCAACCCGTTTCGCCCAAGCAAAAGGGCCGCCCCACCGGAGTGGAGCGGCCCTCAAGCCTTACCGGCGCGTGCCGATCAGAACGTGCGCTTGAGCGTCAGGGCCCAGGTGCGCGGCAGGCCGGGGTTGGCCGTGATCGCGCCCAGCGAGCTCTTCACGTCTTCGATGGTGTTGTAATAGTACTTGTTGAACACGTTCTGCACTTCACCCGAAAGCTGCCAGGCCTTGTCCGGGCTGGTGTAGGTCACCTTGGCATTGCCCAGGAACCGGCCGTCAACGAGGTTGTCGGCGCCATTGAAGGCCTCGGTGAAGATCGACGACTGGTACGTGCCGTCGAAACGAACGCTGATCTTGCCGGCCTTGAGCGCATAGTCATACTGCGCGCCAAAGCTCCAGTTCCACTTCGGAGTATAAGGCGTGACGTTGGTCAGCGGCACATTCGTGGTGCCGGTGTCCTTGTACTTGAAGTGCAGGTAGCTGAGCGAACCATCCAGCGTGAAGCCTTCGGCCGGACGGATAGTCGTCTCGGCTTCCAGACCCCAGACATCCGCCTTGCCGACGTTGGCGGGCATGAGGCACGGCGAGAAGCCGTGGCAGCGCGTCAGCGTCAGGATGATGTTGTCGTACTTGTTGTAGAACGCCGAGGCATTGAAGCGCAGCCTGCGATCGAACAGGTCGGTCTTTACGCCCGCTTCATAGGTGCGCAGCGTTTCCGGCTGGAACGAGGTGATCTGGTTGCACGGCGCGCCAAAGGGCAGCTTCGTGCAATCACCCGCCGAAGGACCGAAGAACGGACGCGGGTTCACGCCGCCGCCCTTGTAGCCCGTCGCCACCGAGGCATAGGCGAAAACTTCCGGGCTGAAACGGTAGTCGGTTTCCACGCGCCAGTCGGTGCGCTCGCCCTTGAACTGGCCGGTCACGTTGTAGAGGCCGATCAGGAGGCAGTTCGGAGAGTTGCCCACGCCGGTCGGGCCCGCGGTGGGCGCGCCAAGGAAGAATTCGCACGGCAGCGGCCCGGGCACCGTACCGTCCGGGTTGGACCGGAAGTAGGTGTAGTCCTTCTTGTCCCACGTGTGGCGGATGCCGCCTGTCACGCCCCACGCTTCAGTCACATGGAACGTGCCGTTGAAGAACAGCGCCTTCGAGGTCGAAGGGGTGCTGTCCGGGCCGTGGATGAAGTCGATGCCCGCATAGTTCAGGTCGACGCGTGCGTTGTACGTGCCGTTCTGGTCGAAGTAGAACCCGCCCAGCGTGTACTCGATGCGCTTGTCCATGAAGCTGCCGTTGAGGCGCAGTTCCTGGCTCCACGCGCGGTGCTTGAGAATGTTGTCAAGCTGCGCAACCGGCACGGGCGAGCCGTCCTGGTCGAAGCCGAAGCTCATCTTGTAGCGGCGGAAGGAGGAAATCCACACCGCGCTCAGGTTGTCGGCCAGCTTCGCCGTCACGTTGCCGGTCACGCCCCAGCCATCATAGTTCTGCTGGTTGGTGGCCGCATAGGGCTTGAACGGCGCCTGCGTCGTCGGGGTGCGCGCGTCGAGGAAGTTGGCGTAGTTGATGAAGCGCGGGTCATAGCCGGCCGGAGTGGCCGAGCCGCTCTGCTGGAAGCGCGTGCTGTAGGGCACGAACGCGTTGCTCAGCGGCACGGCGTTGCCGTCCTTGCCCTTCAGCCACGGAAGGCCTTCCGGCGTCGTGGCCGGGCTGCCGCCATAGAGCAGCACCTGCGCACCCGCATCGTTGCGCTCGCGGGTGTAGTCGGCAGCGATGTTGACCTCGATATCCGGCGAGGCTTCCCACCGCAGCGCAAGGCGCCCGGCCGAGAACGAACGGCCGCCCAGCGTGCCGCGCTCGATGCCGTTGCCCTGGTTGGTGTTGGCCGGCACGTTCGAATTCGGATGCGACAGGCCGTAGTCAAGCAGCTTGACATAGCCGTCCGAGTTCTTGGTCGCGCCCGAAAGACGCGCAAACAGGTGGTCGGTGATCTTCAGGTCAGCCACGCCGCGCACGTCGATGCGGTTATAGCTGCCATAGGTCGCCTGCAGATAGCCGCCGCCTTCGCCGTTGGGCTTCTTGCTGAACAGCTTGATCGCACCGCCGATCGAGTTCTTGCCCGCCAGCGTGCCCTGCGGCCCGCGCAGCACTTCGACGCGCTCGAGATCCATGAGGTCGAGCAGCGAGCTCGACAGCGTCGGGATATAGACGTCGTCGACATAGATGCCGACGCCCGGCTCCAGCGCGTAGTTGAAGTCGGTCTGGCCGATGCCGCGGATGAACGCGATCAGGCCGATACCGCCGCTCTGCGGCTGCGCGCGCAGGGTCACGTTCGGAGCCTGCGCCGCAATCTGCGAGATGTCGGTCTGCCCGCGCGCCTCGAGCACGGCGGAGTTCACCGCGGTGATCGCCAGCGGCGTATCTTGCAGTTTCTGCGCGCGAAACTGCGCGGTGACGACGATTTCCTGCGTGGAAGGCGCGGCCGCAGCATCGCCGGCGGCCTGAGGCGCACTCGCTTCCTGCGCAAAAGCAGGCACGGAGATCATCGCTGCGGTCATGCCGGCAAGACGCATTACGCGCTTGGCGGCCGTCAATCTGGCCATGGTACCCTCCCTATGTCGGCGATTGGCTCGCGCGATCAGGTATGATTCATAACAATAAAGAGAGTGGGTGCAATAGACTTCTGATGGCGCGGGCCCTTCGCGCTGCAAAGTGTTGCTCTAGTGCCACCACCACGCTGTCGCGCGCATTTCGATGCTAACCCGCGGCGGAGCATCGGCCGGACATCCGGGCAGATCGAAGGCCACATGCGGCACATGGATAGCCCGCGCGCGGTCGCTGTCGTGGGTCTTGAACAGGATCGCCTCGTCGGGGTTCAGATCGAGAAAGGCGTGCCAGCGGTGCGCCGCATTGTGCGCCACAACCAGCCCCTCGAACGACCATTCGGGCTTCCCCGGCTCGTCGAACACCGCATCGGCCGCGATCAGGTCCGCCGCCGCCAGCGACCGCGCATCGCACATCGCCAGCGGCACGTCTTGCGGCGCCGGGGATAGCGCGCGCCACACGTTGTAGTGGGCGCAGCGGCTGAACGCGCGCCCATTCGCGCCGGCCTTGGCAAACTGTGCCGCGGTGTCATCGGAAATGTCGATGTGCGCAAAGCGCGCCGGCATCGAATTGTTGAGGCTGCCCGCAAGGCCAGACCGTTCCGAAAACCGCAGCAGCCCCGGCGCGCCGACATGGACGAAATCCGCCCCCGTCTCGGCCTGCACCAGGTCCTCGATCTCGCGCCGGTGAACGCGCGCCACTTCCTCGCGGTCCCGGAAATTGCGCACTGCGCTCCGGTGCGAGACGAGCTGGAAGCCTTCACGGTCGACCCCGGTCTCCGCCGCGCGCCCGTCCAGCACCGGCATCAACACCGGCACGATATCCACCTCGTCCCGCTCATGCGCGTTGGCGTAATAGCGCGGGCGGGCAAAGTTACGTCCCGAATAGGCAATCCAAGCCTCCACCCGCGCCTCCTGTTTCAGCCCTGAAGCTGCGTCTCCAGTTCGCCCAGCACCCGGTAGCAATCGAGCACCTTGCCCACCGACGAATTGGGCTCGCGGCCTTCCCGGATGGCGGCAATGAACTCGCGGTCCTGCAACTCGATCCCGTTCATCGAAACGTCGACCTTGCTCACGTCGATCGGCTCTTCCTTGCCGTTCACCAGATCATCGTAACGCGCGATGTAAGTGCCGGTATCGCCGATATAGCGGAAGAACGTCCCCAGCGGCCCGTCGTTGTTGAACGAGAGCGAAAGCGTGCAGATCGCGCCCGTCTCGCTCAGCAGCTGGATCGACATGTCCATCGCGATGCCCAGCTCGGGATGCTTGGGCCCCTGCAGCGCATTCGCCTTGACGATCCGGCCCGCCTGATAGGCAAACAGGTCCACCGTATGCGCGGCATGGTGCCACAGCAGGTGGTCGGTCCACGAACGCGGCTCGCCCTTGGCGTTGATGTTGCGGCGGCGGAAGAAGTAGGTCTGCACGTCCATCTGCTGGACGGCAAACTCGCCCGCCTTGATCTTGTTGTGCACGAACTGGTGGCTCGGATTGAACCGCCGCGTGTGGCCGACCATGCAGGTCAGGCCGGTCGCCTTCTGCTTCGCCAGCACCGCCTCGCTGTCCGCCCAGCTGTCCGCCAGCGGGATCTCCACCTGCACATGCTTGCCCGCCTCCATGCAGGCAATCGCCTGAGACGCGTGCATCTGCGTCGGCGTGCACAGGATCACGGCGTCCACATCATCGCGGGCCAGCGCATCCTCAAGCTCGGTCGAGCTATGCTTCGCGCCATACTTCGCCGCCACCGCCGCCGCCTGCTCGGCAGTGCGCGAAATGATGGAGACAATCTCCACCCCTTCGATCTTCTTCAGGCCATCAAGGTGCTTCTCACCAAAAGCACCGGCGCCTGCGAGTGCAATTCTCATGTCTCTGGCTCCAGAACGATATGGCCGATGGCCGTGTTGCTGCACGGAATGTGGTAGTGGCGGTGCAGGGTCTTGACCTTCTTGCCGAGCGCCCCGCGCATGATCAGCCACATCACCATCTCGATGCCTTCGCTGCCGGTCTCGCGCAGGTATTCGATATGCGGGATCCAGCGTACCGCATCGCTGTCGCTTTCCAGCATGTCGAGGAACTTGTTGTCCCACTCGCGGTTGAGCAGCCCCGCGCGCGGCCCCTGGAGCTGGTGGCTCATGCCGCCCGTGCCCCAGATCTGCACGTTGAGGTCCTCGGGGAAGCTCGCCACCGCGCGGGCAATCGCCTCGCCCAGTGCCCAGCAGCGGTTGCCCGAAGGCACCGGGTAGGTCACGACGTTGACCGCCAGCGGCACGACCTTGCACGGCCACTTCTCCGGCTGGCCGAACATCATCGAGAGCGGCACCGTCAGGCCATGGTCGACGTCCATCTCGTTGATGATCGTCATGTCGAAATCGTCGAGGATCAGGCTCTGCGCGATGTGCCAGGCAAGATCGGCATGGCCTTCCACGTCGGGCACCTGACGCGGGCCCCAGCCCTCGTCCGCAGGCTTGTAGAGCTCGCCGCAACCGATCGCGAAGGTCGGCACGATCTTCATGTCGAAGGCGCTGGCGTGGTCATTGTAGACCAGCACCACCACGTCCGGCTTCTCGGCCTTTTCCCACTCGCGGGTCCACTCATAGCCCGCAAAGATCGGGCCGAAGTAATCGTCCCCGGTCTTGCCCTGATCCACGGCGACGCCCAGCAAGGGCACATGGCTGGAGCCGACACCGGCAGTCAAACGCGCCATCTCAATAGCCTCCCTTGATCGAGCGATTGCCGAGGGGAGAGCGCCCGCCCTTCAGCATCATGTCCCGATATTCCGGGAACGTCATGTCGGTCATCGTGCTCACCGCCTCGGCAAAGCTGAGGCCATCGGTCGAGAACAGCTTGGAGAGGAAATAGACGTTCCCGCCCATGTCCAGCAGGGCGTTGTAGTCACGCTTCAGCAGCGCCTGCTTGGCCTCTTCCGAAATCGGCCATTCGTCGAGATAGGCCCGCTCGTCCGCCTTGAAGCGCTCGCGGTTGTCGCCCTTCATCAGGCTCATCGCGAACTGGTTGATATGGTACCCCTTGCGGGCCCGCGCCGCCGTGTAGACGCGCGTGCCGGGAATATCCTCGAGCTCCGCCAGATAGGCGTGGATGTCCGCAGCAGGTTTGGCAGCTTCAGTCACTTGCCCATCTCCTTGAGCTTGGCATCGAGGCGCGGATAGACGCGGCGGGCATTGCCCTCGAAGATCGCGTGGCGCGCCTCGTCGGTGATATCGAGCGCGTCGACATAGCGCTTGGTGTCGTCGAAATAGTGCCCGGTCGTCGGATCGATCCCGCGCACCGCGCCGACCATCTCGCTGCCGAACAGGATGTTCTTGGTCTCGATCACATCGGCCAGCAGGTTGATCCCCGGCTGGTGGTAGACGCAGGTATCGAAGAACACGTTGTTCATCAGGTGGCTCTGCAGGTCCGGCTTCTTGAGCATGTCCGCAAGGCCCCGATAGCGCCCCCAGTGATAGGGCACCGCGCCGCCGCCATGCGGGATGATGAAGCGCAAAGTCGGGAACCGGCTGAAGAGATCGCCTTCCAGCAGCTGCATGAAGGCGATGGTATCCGCCGCGATGTAGTAGGCCCCCGTCGCGTGCTGGGCCGGATTGCACGAGCCGGACACGTGGATCATCGCCGGCACATCCAGTTCCACCATCTTCTCGTAGAGCGGGAACCAGTACGGATCGGTGAGCGGCGGATGCTTGAAGAAGCCGCCGCCCGGATCGGGATTGAGATTGCAGCCGATGAAGCCCAGCTCGGTCACGCAGCGCTCCAACTCCGCGATGGACGAGGTCAGGTCTGCCTCTGGCGATTGCGGCAGCATGCACACGCCCGCAAAGGTCTCGGGGAACAGCCCCACCACCCGCGCGATCAGGGTGTTGCACGCCTGCGCCCACGGCACCGCGACCGATTGATCGCCCACATGCGGTGCCATCGCGCTCGCTCGCGGCGAAAAGATCGTCATGTCCGCGCCGCGCTCCTTGATCAGGCGCAACTGGTTCGCCTCGATCGTCGCGCGGATCTCGTCGTCGGAAATGTCGGGATAGGGCGGGCACGGCGTTCCCGCCTTGAACGCCGCCTTCTGCGCCTCGCGCCATTCGTCGTGCGCCTTGGGCAGCACGGTATAGTGGCCATGGCAGTCGATGATCATCGTCATTGCGCGGCTTCTCTCTCTTCGGAAAACAGGTCGGCCCGTCCGGCCAATTCACGCTGGCGGCGCACGGTGCCGCTGGTCATCACCGGCTCCACGCCGAGGCCGATCAGCGTCTTGGCGCTTTCTTCCATCTCGGCAGCGCGGCGCAGGCCATGGGTCGTCATCCGCTCAAGGTTATAGGCAGCCCGCGCCGCCCAGCTTTGCGCCTTCTCGCTTGCATCCAGCGAGGCGAGCACCTCGTCGGTCACGCCCGCAGCGTCCGCCGCCAGCATCATCTCCGCCGTCAGCGCCTCGATCCCCTTGACCATCACCGAACGGATCATCTTGATCGCGCTCGCCCGGCCGACCTCGGCCCCGACCACGCGCACATTGGCAAAGCCGGCACCGCGCAGGGCTTCAGCCGCATCCTCCGCCGCGGCGCCCGAAACCAGCAGCGGCACGTTCATCCGCGCGGGGTTCACCGGTGCCAGCACCGCCACATCCACATAGCGCCCACCCGCCGCCTCGATGGCTGCCGCCGCCGCGCGCTTGGTATCGGGTGCCACAGAATTCATGTCGCACCACAACGCGCCCGGCTTCACCAGCGCGGCATAGTCCTTCGCCGCCGCCAGCGCCGCATCCGCCGTCACCAGCGAGAGCACGAGTCCTGCATCGCCAAGTGCGCACTCCGCTGTCGCGCAGACCAGCACACCCGCCGCTTCCATCGCCGCGCGGCGCGCGGGCAGCACGTCATAGGCCGCAGCCCCGGCTTCCCAGCCAGCCGCCTCGGCAAAAGTCGATCCGGCCTCGCCGAAACCGATCAGGGCGATCAAACTCTCCATGGCTGCCCTCCTGCGTCGCGCCGGACGGCCAAACAAATGCATTTCCGGGCGAGCCTATAAGATTATGCGAAACCTTTCGCCGCCACCTCGCGCAGCAAGGCCAGAAACGCCGCTTGCGGCCCCGTCGGCTGCCACCCCTCGCGCGTGGTGATCCCGATCCGCCGCCGCACCGGTGCGGGAGTCGGCAGGCAGGCCAGCACCCCGGCCTCCAGTTCGACAGCAAGCTGCGCCGGGCTCAGCAGGGTCAGCGCGTCCGATCCCAGCAGCAATTGCCGCACCGTCAACACCGATCCGCACTCGATCCCCACCTCCGGAGGCTCCGCCCCCGCCGCCCGCATCATCCCTTCCCAGTATTGCCGCAGCGGCGTTCCCCGCGCCGGCAGCACCCAGGGATAATCGGCCAGCCGCGCGTCCAGCGCCTCCACACCCAGCAGCGGATGCCCGGCCCGCATCACCAGCTGCGGGCTGTCCTCGAACACCGGCTCCTGCGCCAGGTCCTCCAGCACCGTTCCATCCCGCAGTGCGCCCAGCATCAGATCGATATCACCATCGCGCAGCGGCCCCGCCAGTTCCGCATGGCTCCCCTCGACCACGGCAATCGCCACCCCCGGATGGAGGCTGCGAAAGCGCAGGATCGTCTCGGGGAGCCACCGTGCGCGGGAGAGCGGCATCGCGCCCACCACGATCCGCCCCGCCGCCTTGCCCTGCCACGCCGCCACTTCGGCAAGCCCGCTGCGCAGCTCTGCCATGGCAAGGCCGAACCCGCGCGCCCGCCGCTCGCCCTGCGGGGTCAGCGCTGCCCGCCGCCCGCGCCGGTCGACCAGACGCTGCCCCAGCGCCACCGCCAGATCAGCCACCGCGCGGTGCAGCGAAGCTGCCGAAAGCCCCGTCGCTTCCGCCGCCCCGGCATAAGACCCGGCGCGCGCCAGCGCCAGAAACGCGCGCACTTGCGTCCCCGTCACGCGCGGGCTGCCGATCTGCGCAATCGCCGCCTCGGCTCGCGGCGCGAGCAGCCGCGCTGGCTCGGTCGGTGCCATCCCGCCCGAGCCCCGCTCGAACAGCGCGCAGCCCAGTTCCGCCTCCAGCCGCGCGATGGCCTGCGTCAGCGCCGGCTGCGTCAGGTTCACGCTGCGCGCGGCCCGCGTCACGCTCCCGTGGCGCACGGTCGCGGCAAAGGCGGCATAGTGACGGATGTTGTAAGCTGGCTCACTCATGACCACTCACTTAGCATTTCCTTATGCCCCGCACCAAACATTGCATTGGCCCCGCCCGCGCACGAGGCCGAAGGAAGCGCGAACCACGCACATCGGGAGAAGGCCATGTCCGGAATCGTCGTCCAGAACATCGAACGCGCCGATCCGGCAGTGATCGACGGCCTCGCCGCCTGCGGTGTCGCCACGGTCCACGAAGCACAAGGGCGCACCGGCCTCCTCGCCAGCTACATGCGCCCGATCTATCGCGGCGCGCGCGTGGCCGGGAGCGCGCTCACCATCAGCGCCCCTCCGGGTGACAACTGGATGGTCCACGTCGCCATCGAACAGCTCAAGGCGGGCGACATCCTCCTGCTCGCCCCCACCTCCCCTTGCGAGGACGGCTACTTCGGCGATCTTCTCGCCACCAGCGCGCAGGCGCGCGGCTGCCGCGGCCTCGTCATCGATGCGGGCGTGCGCGATGTGCGCGATCTCACCGAAATGAATTTCCCCGTCTGGTCCAAGGCGATCTACGCGCAGGGCACGGTCAAGAACACATTGGGCAGCGTCAACGTCCCCGTCGTCTGCGCCAACCAGTTCGTGAATCCGGGCGATGTCATTGTCGCCGATGACGACGGCGTCTGCGTCGTCCCCCGTGCCAATGCCGAAGCCGTGCTGAAGGCCGCGCAGGCCCGCGAAGCCAACGAAGGCGAAAAGCGCGCCAAGCTGGCCTCCGGCGTCCTCGGCCTCGACATGTACAAGATGCGCGAACGGCTGGAGAAGGAAGGCCTCAAGTATGTCTGAGGGCATCCCCGAAGGCATACCATGCATGTGGATGCGCGGCGGCACATCCAAGGGCGGCTACTTCCTGAAGGACGATTTGCCCGCAGATACCGCGCAGCGCGACGCCTTTCTCCTCGCCATGATGGGAAGCCCCGATCCCGTCCAGATCGACGGAATGGGCGGTGCCGATCCGCTCACCAGCAAGGTCGCGGTGGTCTCCAAATCCACTCGCGAAGGGATCGATGTCGATTACCTGTTCCTGCAGGTCTTCGTCGATCAGGCCATCGTGACGGACGCGCAGAACTGCGGCAACATCCTTGCAGGGATAGGCCCCTTCGCCCTCGAGCGCGGCCTCGTCGCCGCCACCGGCGATGAAACCCGCGTCGCGATCTACATGGAAAACACGGGGCAAGTCGCCGTCGCTACGGTCCAGACCCCCGGCGGCGCGGTCACCTACACGGGCGAGGCAAAAATCGACGGCGTCCCCGGCAGCCACGCCCCCGTCCCCCTCGAATTCCGCGACACCGCTGGCTCCTCCTGCGGCGCGCTCCTTCCCACCGGCAACGCGGTCGATGTCGTGAACGGCGTCCCCGTCACCCTCATCGACAACGGCATGCCCTGCGTCGTGATGAAGGCCGAGGATGTCGGGATAACCGGCTACGAAGACCGCGACTGGCTCGACAGCGCGGCAGACCTCAAGGCCAGGATCGAAGCCATCCGTCTCGCCGTCGGCGAACGCATGAACCTCGGCGATGTCACCGCCAAGTCCGTCCCCAAGATGATGCTCGTCGCCCCGCCCAAGCACGGCGGCGCGGTCACCGTGCGCAGCTTCATCCCCCACCGCGCCCACGCCACCATCGGTGTTCTCGGCGCTGTCAGCGTCGCCACCGCCTGCCTGATCCCCGGCTCACCTGCCGCAGAGGTCGCAGTCATTCCCGAAGGCGCGCGCAAGCTCCTCTCGGTCGAGCACCCCACCGGCGAAATGAGCTGCGTCCTTGAAACCGATGAGACCGGCGCCGTCCGCACCGCCGCCCTCCTGCGCACCGCACGCAAGCTGATGGATGGAATTGTTTATGGTTGATCGCATCACCAGTTGGCATGCCGCCCCGAGCAAGCCGCGCTACACCCCGCCCCCCGGCGCGGTGGATGCGCACTGCCACGTGTTCGGCCCGATGGCCCAGTTCCCCTTCAGCGCCAAGGCCAAGTACCTCCCCGAGGACGCCGGTCCCGACAAGCTCTTCGCGCTGCGCGATCACCTCGGCTTCGCCCGCAACGTCATCGTGCAGGCCAGTTGCCACGGCACCGACAACGCGGCCACGCTCCACGCCATCGCGGCCAGCAACGGCCTTGCCAGAGGCGTCGCCGTCGTCGATCCCGCCATTTCGGAAGCCGATCTCCATGCCCTCCACCAAGGCGGCATCCGCGGCATCCGTTTCAACTTCCTCAAGCGCCTCGTCGATGATGCGCCCAAGGACAAGTTCCTTGAAGTTGCCAATCGTCTGCCGCAAGGCTGGCACGTGGTGATCTATTTCGAGGCCGATATCCTCGAGGAACTGCGCCCGTTCATGGATGCGATCCCCGTCCCCCTCGTGATCGATCACATGGGCCGCCCCGATGTGCGTCAGGGCCCCGAAGGGCCGGACATGCGCGCTTTCCGCGCCCTACTTGATGCCCGCGAGGACATCTGGTTCAAGGCCACCTGCCCCGATCGGCTCGACGCCATCAAGGAAGGCGGCGCGGGCGATCCCTGGGATGCCTTCGCCCATGCCGTCGCGCCGCTCGTTGCCGATTATCAGGACCGCTGCCTCTGGGGCACCGATTGGCCGCACCCCAACATGGAAACCGAGATACCCGACGACGGCCACCTCGTCGACATGATCCCGCGCATCGCGCCGACCGAGGCGCTCCAGCGCAAACTCCTCGTCGACAATCCGATGCGGCTTTACTGGGCAGACTGAACGGGGAGGCGGTAGCCCACCGCCGGCTCGTTCTGGATCACATCCTCGCCCAGCTTTTTGCGCAGCGCGCTCACCGCAACGCGCAGGTAATCGACGTGATCCTCGTGCGCCGGCCCCCACACCGCGCGCAGCAGATAGCGGTGCGTCAGCACGCGCCCCGCATTGCGGGCGAGTTCGGCAAGCACCGCAAATTCCTTCGGCGTCAGATGCACCGCCTCGCCGCGCCGCGAAACCGTCCGCCGGTAGAGGTCTATCGCCACGTCCTCCACAATCACCGGATCCTGGTTCTGCGTGAGATCGAGGTCGGCCAGATTGTCGATGAGGCCGGTCAGTTTCGCGGTCTCTCCGGCCACCGCATGCAGCACTTCGGCATCGCAGCCGCCCGCGCGCTGCAGCTTCCTGAGGTCCGCCGCGATACTGTTGAGGTGCGGCCGCAGATCGCGGCCGATCGAGCCGAGCAGGGCCGAGCGCAAGGCATCCCGCTCGCGCAGCACGCTGTTCTCGCGCCCCGCGCTTTCCAGCCGCGCCCGCTCCAGCGCCAGCGCGACCTGATCGAGCAAGTTGCCGAGGAGGTCCATCCGCTCTGCTTCCACCGGCGACATGCCGTCGCTGCGAGCGAGGCCGGCTGCAGCGAGCGCGCGCCCCGCCGCGCGCACCGGATGAAACTGCCAGTCGGTCAGGCTGCCCCCGGAAATGTGCCGCCCCGCCGGCTCCCCGTGTGCCAGCGCCTGCCCGGCAACCGCCAGATCGGCCTCGGTCAGCCGGTCCACCCCGGCCAGCAGCCGCGCGTCCGGCCCGCCGCCGACTACGCAGGCATGGCAATCGAAAATCCGCGCCAGCTCGCCCGCCGCCACCGCCGCAATCGCCGCCTCGTCGGCGCAGGACAGCAGCTGCCGCGCAAAGCCCGCGATGGTCGCATTCCGGCTCGCGTGAAACGCTGCCAGCGCGCCCTGCACCCGCAGCGAGGTCACCAGGTGGCTGGTGACGAGCCCGACCATGAGCAGCATCGCCACCGTCACCCCGTCGCCCGGATCGCGGATCAGCAGCGTGTAGGTCGGCTCGGTGAAGAAGAAATTGTACACCAGAGTCGCCGCCACCGCGGTCAGCAGCGCTGGTCCGCGCCCTGCAAAGGCGGCCGCTGCCAGCACCGGCGGCAGATAGAGCAGCACGATCGGCGTGCGGCCCCACTGCGCCGCCATGGCGAGCCCGATCAGCGTCGCCATCACGAACAGCGCCGCCAGCCCGCCGGCGGCCTGCCACGATAGGCGCGGGCGCATGGCTGCGGGCAATCCGGGTTGAGACGGGGTCATGCCCGCCTTCTACCGCGCCGCACCGCCAAAGTCCCGCGCCGCCGCGCCCGGCTGATCGCAATCCACATGGAAACTTAATGCACACCCGGCGCACCTCGCGCGGCATGAAACAGCCAGACTCGGCCGTCTCCACGGCATCACCCGCCCCTTCTCCCACCCCCGCCCACGGCACCAGCCGCGCCGCGCTCACCCTCGGCGCGCTCGGCGTGGTCTTCGGCGATATCGGCACCAGTCCGCTCTATGCCCTGCAGGCCACGCTTGATCCGCGCTATCACCTCTCCACCACGATCACCGATCTCTACGGCATCGTCAGCCTCATCTTCTGGGCCTTCGTCTTCGTCGTCACGGTCAAATATGTCTTCATCGTCATGCGCTGCGACAACAAGGGCGAAGGCGGCAGCCTCGCGCTCTATGCCCTGATCAACCGCGAACTCGGCGCGCGTGCACCCCAGCGCCTGCTCCTCACCGGCGCGCTGTTTGCCACCGCGCTCTTCTTCGCCGATGCCATGCTCACGCCCGCCATCTCCGTCATCTCGGCGGTCGAGGGGCTCGGCGTCGTCAGCTCCGCCTTCAAGCCGTGGATCGTGACGATCGCACTCGCCATCCTGATCGGCCTCTTTGCCATCCAGAGCCGCGGCACCGACAAGGTCGGCCGCCTGTTCGGCCCGGTCATGCTCGTCTATTTCGCCACCATAGCCGCGATGGGCATCACCCATATCGTGCAGACCCCGGAAGTCGTCGGCGCGCTCAATCCCGTCTGGATGGTGCGGTTCTTCGCCGCGCATCCGCTGTTCTCGTTTCTCTCGCTGGGTGCCATCGTCTACGCGATCACCGGCACCGAGGCGCTCTATGCCGATATGGGCCACTTCGGCCGCGTGCCCATCACCATCGCCTGGCTCTCGATCTGCGTTCCCGCGCTCATGCTCAACTACATGGGCCAGGCCGCAATGCTGCTGAAGCACCCCGAATTCGTCGACAATCCGTTCTTCCACATGGTGCCGGCCCATCTCACAATCCCGCTGCTGGTAATCGCGACGCTCGCCACGATCATCGCCAGCCAGGCGGTCATTTCGGGAGCCTTCTCGGTCACGCAGCAGGCGATCCAGCTCGGTTTTCTCCCCCGCCTGCGCATCCTGCACACATCGAGCCACGCGCAAGGGCAGATCTACATTCCCGCGATCAACTGGACCCTCGCGGTCATGGTCGCGCTGCTCGTCATCGGCTTTCAGGCCTCGGCCGCCATGCTTCCTGCCTATGGCCTCGCTGTCGTTGCCACCATGCTGATCACGACGCTGATGCAGTACGTCGTCGTCTTCCGCATCTGGCGCGCGCCGGTCTGGCGCGGGGTGGTGGGCTTCCTCACCTTCATCGCCATCGACAGCGTGCTGCTGGCCTCGGGCCTTGCCAAGCTGTTTGAAGGCGCGTGGTTCCCGATTGCCGTCGGCCTCGCCATCTTCACCCTGCTCACCACCTGGTCCACCGGCCGCCGCCTGATGCGCGAGAGCATGCTGGAGGGCAGCCTGCCGCTCACCGTGTTCATCCAGTCCACCGCCGCTTCGGTGCACCGCGTGCGCGGCACCGCCGTGTTCCTCTCCGCCTCGCCGGACGTTCTGCCCGCGGCGCTCCTCCACAACCTCAAGCACAACCAGGTCCTCCACGAGCGCGTCGTGCTGCTCACCGTGCAGGTGGAGGATGTGCCGCAGCTAGACCCCGCCACCCGCGCCGAATTCCATGCCGAAGGCCACGGCTTCTACCGCATGGTCCTCCACTACGGCTTCATGGAAGACGTCGACATCCCGCGTGATCTTGCCGCCGCCTGCACGGGGACAGACCTCACCTTCGAACCGCTCCACACCAGCTACTTCCTCAGCCGGCAAAAGCTCATCGCCTCCTGCGCCGTGCCCGGCATGGCGCTGTGGCGCGAGAGGCTCTTCGCCTGGATGCTCAAGGCCTCAGAAAGCGCGATGGATTTCTTCAAGCTCCCCACCAACCGCGTGGTCGAACTCGGCAGCCAGCTGAAGATCTAGGGTCAGGGCTTGGGCCCCTCACACGAGCGGCGGCTTCCTGCCCACGATGTCGCCGCTCGCCGCTTCCCAGGCCGCCGCCGCCGCGAGGCAGGCCGCCTCCCCATGCACCGGCGCGGCGATCTGGAGGCCGATGGGGAGGCCTGCAGGGCCGAACCCAGCCGGCACCGCCACCGCCGGACAGCCCGAAAGCGTCACCAGGCACGTCGCCTTCATCCACTCGTGGTAGGTGCGCATGGTCTGCCCGGCGATAGCCTCGGGGTAGACCCAGTCCGCCGGGAACGGGAACAGCTGCGAGGTCGGCATGACCCAGTAATCGAAGCGCTGAAACAGATTGTGCACCGCGCGGCTCCACTGGCTGCGCACCGCCGACAGCGCGTTCACTGCATAGGCTGAAAGCGCAAGGCCGCCCTCCACTTCCCACACCGCCGCCTCTTTCAGCAGCGCGCGCTTCGCAGGGTCCTGATAGAGCGCCAGCAGGTTGCCGCCCTGCTGCCAGTGGCGCAGCTTCACGAAGGCCTGCCACGCCTGCTCCACCGGAAAATCGGGCACCGCATCCTCGACCACCGCGCCCATCGCCTCAAAGCGCGCCAGCGCCTTGCGGCAGGTCTCGAGCACGCCGGGTTCATAAGGCACCGCCCCGCCCAGATCGCCCGCCCAGCCGATCCGTTTGCCCTTCATCGCCTCGGGCGTCACGGCGCGGAAAGCCTCGCCGCTCCCTTCCAGCATCATCGGCTTGCGCGGATCGAACCCCGCTTGCACCGAAAACAGGAGGGCCAGATCGGCGACAGAGCGCGCCATCGGCCCCGCGACACCCATCGAGGTCAGCCAGTCATCGGCGGAATCATTGGGCACCCGGCCCAGGCTTGGCCGCAGCCCGAAGACATTGTTCCAGCCCGCCGGGTTGCGCAGTGAACCGCCATAATCGCTGCCATCGGCCAGCGGCACCAGATCGAGCGCTAGCGCGACCGCACCGCCCCCTGTGCTGCCGCCCGCCGAACGCGTCAGGTCCCACGGATTGCGCGTGGTCCCCCAGACCGGGTTGAAGGTGTGGCTGCCAAGTCCGAACTCGGGCGAATTGGTCTTGCCGATGAAGATCACGCCCGCCCGCCGCAGACGCTCTACCATCAGCCCGTCGGCGGCGGCGATCTGGCCCTTGAAGAGCGGCGATCCCATTGTGAAGGGCAGCCCCGCCACCGGCGAGAGGTCCTTCACCGCATGGGGCAGGCCGTGCAGCGGGCCAAGTGCGGCGCCAGCCTTGACTGCCGCATCCGCCGCTGCCGCCTGCTTGAGCAGCCCCTCCCGGTCCTGCACCGCGATCACCGCGTTGACCTTGGGATTGAGCCGCTCGATCCGGTCGAGGCAGGCCGCCATCACCTCGGCCGCCGAAACCTCCCGTGCCGCGATCATCGTCGCCAGCCGGTGCGCCGGCAGCGCCATGATCGGCCCCGACGGGCGCGCCGCAGCCGCCCGCGCCTCCGCCAGCACAGCAGCAGACGCGGCAGCGAGTGCCAGAGCGGATCGCCGGGTGAGGCGCGGGGTTGTTGCCATGGCCGCAGTGAAGCGCCTTGGCGGTGCCGGCGCAAGGACCAGGCAAGGAAAAAAGCCTCCGACGGGTAAGGGCCGCGGCCCTTGAACCCAGGGGCTCCCGGCATCGCTGGCGCCGACAAACCACTGTCCTACAGCCGCGGCCTTCCGGCATGATCCCCGGATGCCCCGCGAATCCAACGCAAATCAGCCGTTTCTCGCACCGTCCGGGTGTGCCGGAACGAGACGTGCGCGCGCCGGCAAGTTTCCCCTCAGGACTGTGTCAACCGTGTCAACTTGTCCTGCAGCGGGACTCGTCAGCTGCGCACGAGCCGCCCCGGCCGTGCACCTGTATCGGTGTCGTTCTCGCGGATCAGCACGCCGTTGCAGAACGTGGCGGCATAGCCCTTCACCGGCTGCATCAGCCGCGTGCCGCCCGCCGGCAGATCGTGGTGCGCGACATGGGGCGAGACGGTAAGCCCCGCGTAGTCGATCACGTTGATGTCCGCGCGCTTGCCCGGCTGCAGCAGCCCGCGATCGGTGAAGCCATAGAGCGCGGCGTTGCGCGCGGTCTGCTTGTGGACAAGGAACTCCAGCGGCAGCGTCGGGCCGCTCTTGCGGTCGCGGGTCCAGTAGCTGAGCTGGGTCGTCGGCATCGTCGCGTCGCAGATCAGCGTGACATGGGCGCCCGCATCGCTGAGGCCGGTCACCGTATCGGGGTGGCGCAGCATCTCCTCCAGCACGGCAAGGCTCTTGGGCTGGTTGTCGCGGGTCAGCGCCTGAAAGCTCTTGCCTTCGTCCTCCAGCATCGCATCGTAGAGATACTCCAGCGCCTCACGCCCTTCGGCCTTGGCCCTGGCGCCGATCGAGGCGGACTTGCCGGCCTCCAGATCGATCGGCTCGGTCAGCGGATAGAGGCTCGCCGCGCCGCGCCGGAACAGGCCGTAGACGTTCTGCATCGACCCCGGTGCCTCATGCGGCACATCGCGTTCGGAAAGGATCTGCCGCTTGATCTCGGGATCGCGCATCGCTTCGACGCGCTCGGCCAGCGGCAAGTGCGCCACCTTCTCCAGATAGGTCGGGCGGCGCATGAAGGCGTGATAGCTGCTGAGCCCATGGATGAAGCCGATGATCCGCGAGGGCACTTGCGGGAAGAGGTGCGCGCCGCCCGCGTTCGCTTCCCGGCAGCGGTCCAGCATCTGGCGCCACAGGTCGGGCGCATATTCGCGGATCTCCACCAGCGTGAAGGTCAGCGGCCTGCCGCTTTCCTCTGAAATGCGGCGGAACAGCTCCAGTTCGGCGAGCGGTTCGCTGCGCTCGCCGCCCAGCGCCTCGAGCTTGCCGACGGTGCCCGCCGGGATCGCCTCGATCACCCCCTTGCCGAGCTTTTTGAAGCGGCGTGCGATGGCGAGAAGTTCTTCCTCCGGCGCGAAGGTCCCCGGCACCGGTTCGCCCCAGAGCGCGCGGTGGCCGATGGTGCGCGAGGTGGAAAAGCCGACCGCGCCAGCCGCCACGGCTTCCTCGACCAGATCGGCCATCCGCTCGATCTCTTCCGGCGTCGCGTCCTCGTTGGTCCGCCCGCGCTCGCCCATCGCGTAGTAACGCACCGCGCCGTGGGCGATCTGCGCGCCCACGTCGATCGCGTATTGACGGGAGGCGATGTAGTCCATGTATTCGGGGAAGCTCTCCCAGCGCCCCCACTCGATCCCTTCGTAGAGCGCCGTTCCGGGGATGTCCTCCACCCCCTCCATCAGCTCGATCAGCTCCTTCTCCTGCCCGGGCCGGACGGGCGCGAAACCGACGCCGCAGTTGCCCATCACCACCGTGGTCACGCCATTGTGCGAGGAAGGTGCCAGCTCGTCGTCCCAGCTGACCTGGCCGTCGTAATGGGTGTGGATGTCGATCCAGCCCGGCGTGACGATATGGCCCTCGGCATCGATCTCGCGCCGGGCCGGGCCGGAAATCCGGGAGGCGACCTCGGTGATCACCCCGTCCTTGAAGGCCACATCACCGATGAATGGCGCGGAGCCCGAGCCATCGACGATCCTGCCGCCTCGGATGATCACGTCGTGCATCCCGCTTTCCCCTCCAGACTGTACTGCGCCAAGGTTATGGCAAGGCGCCGCGCGGCGCGCCCCACAAAAGTCTCAGCGCACCACCTCGCCGCCCTTCATCACATGCGCCACCTTTTGCAGCACGGTCACGTCGGCGGTGGGATCACCCGGCACCGCGATCATGTCGGCAAAGTGGCCGGGTGAGAGCGCGCCGACGTCCTTGCTCCAGCCCATGAGTTCCGCCGCGCTGGTCGTGGCGGACTGGATCGCCTGCATCGGTGTCATCCCGTAGCGCACCATGTAGGCAAACTGGCGTGCGTTCTCGCCGTGCGGATAGACCCCCGCGTCGGTGCCGAAGGAGAGCTTCACCCCCGCCTTGACAGCCTTGCGAAAGCTCTCGCGCTGCGCAGCCGTGGTCTCGTCGTTCTTGCGCAGGTAGTTATCGGGCCAGTGCTCACGCCGGCCGACGTCGGCAATGTAGTCGCCGTTATAGATATCCATGTCGAGCCAGACGCCCTTGGCCTTGGCGAGCGCGATGCCTTCATCGTCGATCAGGCTGGCATGTTCGATCGCGCGGACTCCGGCGCGGATGGCGGCCTTGATGCCCGCCGCCCCATGCGCATGGGCGGTCACCCAGGAATGCCGCGCGGCAGCCACTTCGACCGCGACGCGCATTTCGTCCTCGGTCAGTTCCTGCTGGCCGGCCTCGGTGCCACTGGCCAGCACCGCACCGGTCGCGATCAGCTTGATCGAGTCCGCGCCGTGCTGGAACAGGTAGCTCACCTTTGCCCGCGCATCCGCCGCATCGGTCACGACACCGGCGCGCAGGTCCTCCGGAATGCGCACGTCGGGCGCGAAACCGGTCACTTCTCCGCCCCCGCCAGGCACCGTGACATAAGCGCCGACCGCCTGCATGCGCGGACCGACCACATCGCCCCGGTTGATCGCCTCGCGCAGCTCGACATCGGCAAAGGCCCGAAAGCTGCCAACATCATGCACCGTGGTGAAGCCCGCCATCAGCGTTGTGCGCGCATTGCGCGCGCCGAGATAGGCGATCTCCATCGCCGAATGGAGCAGCGGCTCAGCGACATTCGCAGTCTGGCCGGTATCTGCCAGGTGGACGTGGCAATCGATCAGGCCGGGCAGAACGGTGAATGCAGACCAGTCGACCAGCCTTGCCCCTTGCGGGACGGGGCCATCGGCGAGCACGGCGGCGACCCGCCCATCCTCGACCCTGAGCAGCCGCGGGCCCAGCACCGCGCCTGCCTCGGGATCGACGAGGTGGCCGGCGCGGACATAGAGCGTTTCGGCATTGGCAGCACTTGGGGCGGTGGTGGAGCAGAGCCCCAGCACGGCAGCGGCGAGCAGAGTACGGGTCATGCCGGGCATCCTGCCCGATCCCTGCGCCGATGGCGAGAGCTCAGGACGCCGGATTGTACTTCGTCAGGAAGGCCTCCAGCTTGTCGAGCCAGAGCTGCTGGTTGGTATCGCTCGAAAACCCGTGCCCCTCACCCTTCAGCGTGATGAATTCGTAACTCTTTCCGGCCTTGGCCAGCGCATCGGCATAGAGCTTCGATTGCTTGTAGGGCACGCGCTGGTCTGCATCGCCGTGGACGATCAGCAGCGGCACCTTGAGCTTGTCGACCGCATAGAGCGGCGAGACGGTTGTCAGGTCGAAGGTTTCCTCACCCTGCACCTTTTTGCGCCAATCTTTGCGGTAGCGCTTCGAAATCTTGAAGGCGATCTGGTACTTGAGCTGGCGCTTGAGATCGGAAATGCCGGCAAAGCTCGCCGCGCAGCGATACCGTTCGGGATTGCGCACGGCCCCCCACAGTGCCGCATAGCCGCCATAGGAACTGCCGACGATGCAGACCCGCTTGGGATCGATCGTGCCCTGCTTCGCCAGCCAGTCCATCCCGTCGTCGAGATCGTCCTGCATGGCGCGGCCCCACTGCCCCTCGCCCTTTTCGTAGAACGCCTTGCCATAGCCGCCCGACCCGCGGAACTCGGGCTGCAGCACGGCATAGCCCCGATTGGCCAGGAACTGGACATCGACATCGTAGGTCCCGTCGTCGCGCACATCATAAGGGCCGCCGTGCGGCATGATCACCAGCGGCAGGTTCTTCGCCTCGCGTCCCTTTGGCAGCGTGAGATAGGCCGGGATCTCCAGGCCATCGCGGGTCTTGTAGGTGGTGTAGCGCGTCGCCGTCAGTTGTGCGGGCTTCAGCTTCTCGTTGGCCTGGGCGAAGAGCTGCATGACCCCGGCATCCCGGTCGAACACGTAATAGCGCCCCGGATCGTTGGACCCGCCTATATGGACCAGCATGCGCATGCGATCGCGGGTGTAGCTGACGATCGTCGCCGTCCGGTCGCCCACGGCGCCATTGACGGCCTTGTCGATGGCCTCCTGCACCTTGCCGAGCTCCGCATCGAACCAGTGCGCGCGCGGGCGGTCATCGGTATACCAGGCGGCGTAGAGATTGGAGCCGTCGACCTGCGTGTCGAAATCGTCGATGTCGACACCCGGCGCCTCGAACACCAGATCGCCGCGCTTGCGGGTGGAAAAGTTGAAGCGCCACAGCGCATAGCGCCCGGTCGCCTCGTTGAGCATGATGCGGTAGCCATCGTCGCTGCCCTGGTAGATGCGGAAGGCGTCGAAACCGGCGTCGTCATCGTCGTTGTCGGCGCGCACGACCGTGCGGAAACCTTCGCCATCCTTCGCCCGATAGATCATTTTCCAGCGGCTCTCGCCAAACATGAAGCCGGCCCGCACCACGCCCTTGTCGTCGGCATACCAGTCCCATACCCCGTCGCGCGCGGCGACCACCTGCCTGCCCTTGTTGGTGCCAAGGTCGATCAAGGAAACGCTGGGATAGTCGTAGATCGTCCGCTGGTAGGCGAGCAGGATCGATTTGCCCTCGGGATCGACCCAGAGCACGTCGTCCCCCGTCAGCCCTTCGGTCGAGCCACCGATGAAGCGCTGTTTGTCCTCGGCCAGATCGTAGACCAGAAGCCGCGTCTGCCAGGCATCGTCGCCGTCCCACGGCACGGTCTTGCCCACACTGAACAGCAGCCTGCCGTTGCCGGCCCAGCGGAACCAGCCCAGTTCAAGCGTATCGCCAGGATTGAACACCTTCGTCTTGCCGTCCTCGAGCGTGAAGATGCCGAGCATCTGCTTGCCCTTCATCGTCACATAGGCCGCGATCCGCTTCCCATCGGGAGAGAGACGCGGGCCGGTGAGGAAGGGCAGCTGCGAGAGCAGCGCCGTCGAAATCTTTTCCGGCGAACCAGCGAGGCCTGTCGCACCGGGAGATGGCACCGGAGCCGGGGCAGCTGTCACGGCCACAGATGTGGCCGGGGATTGGGAAGCAGGGGGTTCGGCGGCAGCCAGCGTCGCAGCCATGACGGCATGGACAAGACCCGCCAGCACGGCTGCGTGTTTACCAAAACGTGCGTGCATCTGGCCCCCCGACCGCAACGGAATTCAGGCCCTCAGCCTATGGAATGGCCCCGCGAGCGGCAAGCCACCATCGCATCCGATCTAGCGAGACCAGTTGGGCGAAGCATCCTGTCAAATCCGAAAATTTGCAAATCGAAACATTTCCGGCATTACTTTGTAACAGGCCCGGAGTAATGCGCGAGTCAGCACCAATCACAAGCAACGGCCTGCAAGGTGTTGCTGCAACAAAAGATATAACAGGAAATACTTATGAGCGGTCCGTTCGATAATATTGTCAAGTTCGTCAAGGATAGCACCGGCGTGCACCGCTTTGAATACGACGACGGCACCTGGAAGCCGGATGATCATCGCAACCAGACCATCACCATGGGTACTGTTGCCGACCCGGCCTCGCTCGATGTGACCATCGTGTCGAAGTTCGACAAGTTCACGGTGACCGAGGTGTTCAAGCAGACGCCCGACACGAGCGATGACGCCTCCTTCTATCTGCGTACCAGCCGGGTCATCACGGACGCGCAGGGCAACGTGATCACCCCGCCGCAGCACCAGGGCGAAGGCGAAGCCCACGCTGGAAGCGGCGAACATGGCAGCGATTCCAATGGTACCTTCAAGTTCGTGATCGACGCCAGCGGCGTACATCGCTTCGAGTTCGATGACGGTAACTGGCACGCCGAGGATCTGCATCGCAACCAGACGATCAGCGCCGATCCCGCCGGCGTGGTAACCCTGACGACGAAGTTCGCGACTTTCACTGAAATCGAGGTCTTCACGCAGACCCCGAGCACGACCGACGATCCGACGTTCTACGTGCGCACCAGCAACCTGTTCACCGCGCCCGACGGTACCGCGCTGCCCGGCGATCCGCGCAACAGCGGGGTAGACCAGCACTTCGGCGGCACGGTTGGCAGCGATCACGTCAACGCCGGGATCGGCAACGACCATCTGAATGGCGGCGACGGCAACGATGCGCTCGACGGCGGTGAAGGCGACGACGATCTGTTCGGCGGTACGGGCAACGACACCATCAACGGCGGCGTCGGGCTCGACGTGATCGCGGGCGACGCCGGCAACGACAAGCTGCTCGGCGGCGCGGATGACGATTCGCTCAGCGGCGGTGACGGCAAGGACAGCCTCGACGGGGGCACCGGCGCCGACATCCTGAACGGCGGTGCTGGCACCGACACGCTCAAGGGCGGGCTCGGCAACGACGATCTCAATGGCGACGACGGCAACGACACCCTCGCGGGCGGCGACGGAAATGACACGCTGCAGGGCGGCCTCGGCGACGACAAGCTCGACGGCGGCGCTGGCAACGACGCGCTTGCAGGCGGCGTCGGCGTCGATTCGCTCCACGGCGGCGCGGGCGACGACAGCCTGACCGGCGCCGACGGCAACGACACGCTGGCTGGCGACGATGGTAACGATACGCTGCAAGGCGGCCTCGGCAACGACAAGCTCGACGGCGGCACCGGCAGCGATCACCTCACTGGCGGCGCGGGAGCCGATACGCTCAAGGGCGGCGCAGGCGATGACAATCTGAGCGGCGACGATGGCAATGACGTCCTCACCGGCGGCGACGGCAACGACACGCTGCAGGGCGGCCTCGGCTTTGACAAGCTCTCGGGCGGTGCCGGCGCCGATGTCTTCGTGTTCACGGCGGTTGCCGACAGCAGCGGCAAGCCCGACGTGATCACCGATTTCGTCAGCGGCGTGGACAAGATCGACCTTTCGGCGATCGATGGCGTCGCGGGCACGCCGGGCAGCGCCTTCGCCTTCGCGAATGCCGCGCCGGGCGATGGTCAGGCCGCTGGCGTGGTCTGGTTCGATGCCGCGACCCACATGCTCTATGCCAGCACCAACGCCGATGCGAAGCCCGAGCTGGCGATCCTGCTGACCGGCGTGAATGCGCTGACGGCAGCCGATCTGGTGCTCTGACCAGACTCCGCGGTCAGAGCGCGGCCGAGGCGATCCGCGTTTCGAGCGCGGGCAGATCCGGCGCGGTGCGCGCGGCAAGCCCGCGCACCTGCGCCAGGTCTCCAGCCAGTTCGCGCATCAGCAAAGCGCGGCGTTCGAGCCGGGCGGTGTTGTCGAACGCCGCGCCGGGGCGCTTCGAATAAGTCTGGAACAATGGCCCCGACACGGCCTCGGCCACGCGAGCCGGATCGACCGCCCGGCCGAGACGCGGCGCCAGCGCCGCAAGCGTTGGCCCGGGCGCTGCATAAAAGCGCTCGGCATCGAGCGTGACGCCCTGCGGCATGACATCCAGAGCAGCGGCGAAGGCGCGCATCTGCCAGAGCCACAGCGCGGCGAGGCTGGCCGCATCGTCTGAACCGGGGAGCGCCCCCGCAAAGCGCGCGGCCAGCTCGCGCACCCAGCCGCGATGCTGCGGGCTGCGCAGCACGGCCAGAGCGTAATCCTCAAGGCCAAGGTAGAGGAACACGGCAGGCGCCGCAGGGTCTGCCGCGGCCAACGCAGGCAGCAGCGCATTGACCGGGACATTGGCCTTGATCAGCGTCGGCGCCTCCCCGCCATAGCGCCGCGACAGCATGGCAAGCGCCAGGCGCAGCCGGACTGGATCGGGCGCAAATGCCAGCTGGCGCAGCGCCATCGGTTCGCGCAGGACGAGACCGCTGGACACATGCTCCAGCGCGCGGGCCAGCAGGGTGGAGCCGCAGTGGGCGACATGAAAGATCCATGCAGTGGTCTGCGGCGGTGGCGCAGCTTCGGCCAGCGCTGAGGCGGGAAACAGCGCCGCACCATCCCCCGCTGGCGAAATGCGAGCATCGAGGAAGATGGACCGCGCATAGGCCGCCCGGTCCATCGGCACGATCACCGCGTCCGCACCCTCGAACGAATGAAGGTAGTGATCGGGCGAGGCGGCAATGGCTGCGAGGGTCAGCTGCATCGTAGCGCCTTAACGCGATTTCACGCCGCCCGCACGTGCTGGCGGGTCGTTCTCCCCTCCCGCTTGCGGCCAGCCTCCTGCTCTTCTCCCCTCCCGCTTGCGGGAGGGGCTGGGGGTGGGTTAGGCCACAAGCACCATGGCTGTGATCAATCCCCCCGCCCCCGGACGGCCCTACGCCGTGGTCACGCCCTCAGGCTGCGAAGGGATTGGGGCTATCGATCCCGCCTTCGTCGAAGAAGCATACAAGACCCACGGCGCGCTGCTGCTGCGCGGCTTCGGGGCAGACCTCGATGCCTTCCGCACCTTCGCCCGCACCGTGTGCGCCACCGCAGTAATCAACGAGACCCCGGGCCGCGCAGTGCTCGATGCCGTGCACGCAATCCAAGGCGTCGACGGCGGGACCCAGCCCTTTGCGCTGCACCCCGAACTTGCGCGCGAGCCGTGGAAACCCGATGCCGCGCTGTTCGGCTGCCTGAGCCCGCCGGGCACGGGCGGCGAGACGACACTGTGTGACGGGATCGCGCTTGCCGACGCGCTGCCGGAACCGGTCCGCAAGGGGCTGGCCGACCGCCGCCTTGTCTACGTGATGGGCGTCTGGCCCGAACTGCTGCGGTTCTGGCTGGGTACGGAAACGCCAGGCGATGCGCTGCTGGCAAGCCCGCCGCGCCCCTGCCCCTATCGCTTCTTTCGCATGCCCGATGGCCGCATCGCGCGGGAGTTTTCACGGCCCGCGCTGCACCGGCCGATGTTTTCGGCAGGCCCCGCGTTCGGCAATTTCCTGCTCTTTGCCCGCTTCAACAATGGCCGCGGCAACTTCCCGCTGCTCGATGACCTCACCCCGGTGCCGGAGGCGTGGCTGCAGGCCATCCACGCGGCCGGAGAGGCGCTCACCGCCGAAGTGCGCTGGCAGGCAGGCGACGTGCTTCTGCTCGACAACACGCGCTTCCTGCATGGGCGGCGCGCCATCACCGACGCCGCGGAACGGACCATCGCTACGTTCTTCGGCTACCTGCGCTTTGCCGTGCCGGATGCGGAAGAGATGCCGGATGCGCCCTGGCGGCAGGGGGACTTCCGGCCCCCGCTGCCGCCGGTCTAGGCGCTCAGGCGGCTTCGGCCTTGCGTTCGGCGCGTTCGAGGTTGATCGCCTCGGCCAGCAGGAAGGCAAGCTCGATGGACTGCGCCGCGTTGAGGCGCGGGTCGCAGTGGGTGTGATAGCGGTCCGCAAGGCTGGCTTCGCTGATCGCGATCGCGCCGCCGGTGCATTCGGTCACGTCCTGCCCGGTCATCTCGATATGGATGCCGCCGGCATGCGTGCCTTCCGCGCGGTGGACGGCGAAGAAGCCCTTCACTTCGCTCAGGATGCGGTCGAACGGACGCGTCTTGTAGCCGTTGTCCGCCTTGATCACGTTGCCGTGCATCGGATCGCACGACCACACCACCGGGTGTCCTTCGCGCGCGACGGCGCGGACGAGCGGCGGGAGGCCGGCTTCAACCTTGTCGTGCCCGAAGCGGCTGATGAGGGTCATGCGGCCCGGCTCGCGCGCGGGGTTCAGCGTGTCGAGCATGCGCAGCAGTGCGTCGGGCGTCAGGCTCGGCCCGCACTTCATGCCGATGGGATTGCCCACGCCGCGCAGGAACTCGACATGTGCCGAACCCTCAAAGCGGGTGCGGTCGCCGATCCACAGCATGTGCGCGCTGGTATCGTACCACTGGCCGGTGAGCGAATCCTGCCGCGTCATCGCCTGCTCGTACTGGAGCAGCAGCGCCTCATGGCTGGTGTAGAACGTGGTGCCCTGCAGCTGCGGCACGGTGCCGGGGTTGACCCCGCAGGCCTCCATGAAATCGAGCGCCTCGCCGATCTTGTCGGCCATCTCGCCGAACTTGGCCGCCCACGGGCTCTTGCCGATATGATCGAGCGTCCACTGGTGAACCTGCCGCAAGTTGGCATAGCCGCCGGTCGAGAACGCGCGCAGCAGGTTGAGCGTGGCGGCGGCCTGCGAATAGGCACGCAGCATGCGCTCCGGATCGGGAATGCGGCTCTCGGCCGAGAACTCGATGCCATTGATGTTGTCACCGAGGTAGCTCGGCAGTTCGACATCGCCGATCTTCTCGACCGGCGAGGAGCGCGGCTTGGCGAACTGGCCGGCCATGCGGCCCACCTTCACCACCGGCTGCTTGCTGGCGAAAGTCAGCACGACCGCCATCTGCAGCAGCACGCGGAAGGTGTCGCGAATGTTGTTGGGATGGAACTCGGCGAAGCTCTCGGCGCAGTCCCCGCCCTGAAGCAGAAAACCCTTGCCGGCCGCGACTTGCGCGAGATCGGCCTTCAGCGCGCGCGCCTCGCCCGCAAACACCAGCGGGGGAAACCGGGTCAGCGTTTCCTCGACCGCGACGAGCTTTGCCGCATCGGGGTAAGTGGGCAGGTGCTTGGCCTCTGCCGCGCGCCAGCTGTTTGCATTCCAGTTCGTTGCCACGGTACTCGCTTTCCTGAAGGACGCGCGCGTTTAGCGGTACCGGTGCACAAATGCAAAGGTTTGGCGGGGACGGCAGGCTCCTAGATAAATTCTCTCGCCCAGCGCGGGACTTTCGTGACGACCAGCCACCAGCCCGCAAGCAGGACGGGAAAACCGACGAGGACTTGCAACAGATCCCCGAGATAAGGGTCCCAACCGTTGTAGCCGGCAATACCGAACATGAGCGACATGAGCAGAGTGAGGGCGAAGCCGACGCCGAGTGCCCGCAGCCCTGATGTGGGCTGCAGCGGCAGAATGCGCGTCAATGCATAGAGCCAGACAAGGCCGGTGATCAGGCTTAGCGTTGCGCTCCCCTCGAGGATTGATCGGACGGAACCGAACAGGCCCGAAGCGACGATGAGGAACGCTGGCAGCGCCAGCGCTATCATGGCGACAGCACCCCGGATCGCGGCGGGGAACAGGCGGTCCCGATCAAGGCTGGGCTGATCGGCGCGGGTGAGCGCCTGCCACCACACAGAAAGGCTTGCCCCGATCAGCAGCGAAGCCGGGGGCATGACATTGGCAGTCATGACGATTCCGCCCAGTAAACGTTTCCGTACTGCGCCGTGGGCCCGGTAAAAGCGGCCCACAGCACGGCCAGCAAATACCAGCACAGGCCTCCGCCCGCCAAAGCCGCAAACAGCGGCCAGAGCGGCCGTTCCTCGCCCTCGGCAGGCGTTTCGCGGACGATTGCCGCGAGCAGCGGCAACGCCAGAAGAAATGCGGCCAAAGCAGACAGGATGCGGGCGATCAGATTGATTGCGACCTGCGCAGGGACCGCGCGGCTGTCGTCGAGCGGCTTCAGCGCATAGTCCAGCGTGGTCAGCAACACCAACAAAGTAAACCAGCAGGCCACCAGCAAAAGGGCTTGGCGCGGCCCCGGCATGGCCACCTTTCGCAGCAGCACGCCGACCTTGCGATCATAGGCCATTGCCGCCGCCGTGCCGAGCTGCAGGGACGCGAACAGGAATGACATGCCGGAGTTGCTCAGCACGCCAAGCGCCAGAAACAGGCAGCCGAAACCGAACAGAAGGGCAAGGAGACCCCAATCAGGGGCGGTATGCGCCGGCGCGCGGCGTGATGGTTTGTTGCGATCTGCCCTGCCAAATGTCCGGACCGCCACTTCACGAGGCAATGGCTGTTTGGCTGGAGCTTCCGATGTCGGGGTGACAGGCTTCTCATCGGCATCGCCAGCCGGGGTAGCCAGGCGATCCCGCGCTTGGCGATAGGCCGAAGCGGCGACGGCGGCCGCAACCATAAATGCCGGCAAATACGTCGCGGGATGCGGCTGGTAAGTCAGCGCGCCCATACCGTGGCTGTCCCACGCATTCAGCACCGCCAGCATCGCAAGCAGGGCGATCAAGAAGACAAACAGGGCGCGCTTTCTGAGCGCCACCTCATCTTCGGCGTCGATCGGCACGCGCGCGGGCCTTGCGCGGCGCCACATCGGCCCGGCGGCCACTTCCTCCGGCGAAAGTCGCCGCCAGGTCATGACGGCGGGCATGACGGAAATGCTGACGCCCATGAGCGCGGCAAGCAGGCTGACCGCGAAGAGGTTTTCCGCTGTCAGGCCTTGGCCCAGCAGCATGACATGGACAATCATGGTGGCCGGAACGAGCGTCATCAAAAAAGCTGCAATGGCCCCGACCAACCTGTTAGTCATGCTCCGCTCCGCAACCTTGGACCGCGTTTGCGAATAGCCGAACGGGGTTAAAATTCTCTGCTTCGCGCCGTTTGCGCCGCGCAGTGCCTGACCAGAGCGGCCCTAATCCCAATGCTCCCCATCAGCCCCGGAAACGCGCACCCAGGGATGCCGGCGCGTCTCGAACACGGAAAAGCGCGGCGGAGGGAAGGTCGGATCGGCAAATGCGCCCACGGGTACGGCGATGAGTTCGGGCATCGAAGCCGAAACAAACGCCAAGGTGGCCCCGCATGTCGGGCAGAAGCGGAATGTCGCGGGCTTGCCGCTTTCCCCCACCCGCACCCATTCCTGGTAGGCGCCGCCGAGCTCGACCTGATCCTGCGGCCAGCGCGCCTGCACCGCAAAGGCGCTGCCGCTGCGCTTCTGGCATTCGAGGCAGTGGCAGACCGAGATGCGCACCGGTTCGCCCGAGCAGGTCGCGGTCAGCTGCCCGCAGCGGCACTGGGCCGTGCGCCGGGTCACTTGCCCGGCACGACCTGCATCCGCCAGGCCTTGTCCGCCACGAGATAACGCCGCGCGAGCAGTTGCAGCCGCTCCGGCGCGATCTGGCTGTAGTCCGCAAGGATCGAGCGGATCTGGCTGAACTTCTCCGGCGCGAAGGCCCCGCCTTCAAGCTGGAACATGTAGAAGCCGTTGCCGGTGCTGGCGCGGGTGATCAGCTGCTTCATCGGTTCGGTGACGCGCGCGATCTCGTCGGCAGTCGGCGGCGTGGTGGCCAGATCAGTGGCGATCTTGTCGGTCGCGGCGAAGAAGGCGGTGAGGTCGCCCGGGCGCAGCTGGGTCGTCGCCGCGAAGTAGCCGCCGGAGGGCAGATCGAGCGGCCAGGTGGAGGAGACCTGCGGCGCATAGCTGGCCCCGATCTTCTCACGCATCGCATCGAACAGGCGGTTGTTAAAGACCTGCGCGAGCAGTTCGAGCTGGCGCGCCTCATGAAGCCCGGCATTGCCGCCGCCGGTCGGCCAGGCGACGAGCCCCGCCGCCGTGTTGGCATCGCCGTGGTGGGTCAGCGTCAGCGGATCGCCGACGGGTGCGGGCACCCGCGGGGCAAAGCCCGTGGCAGGGAGCGGATCGCGCGCCGGCAGCGCACCGAACGTGCGCTCGAGCGCGGCAACCGTCTCCTCGCGCTTGAAATCGCCGAAGATGTCGACTTCCACCGGCCCCTGCTTGAGCAGCGCCGACCACACACGGCGGAAGCCGTCCGGGCTGGCCTTGGCGAGTTCGGCCGGATTGGGCAGCGCATAGCGGGGATCGCCATCCTTCAGCAGCCAGCGCACATCGCGCTGCAGCACCGAGGCGGCCGAGGCATTGGTCGCCTCGTAGGCGAGCCGCGCCGCAGCCTGCGCGCGCACCACCGGATTGGCATCCCAGCGCGGCACCGCGAGCTTGGCCGCGAAGAGATAGAGCTGGTCGGCAAGGTCGGCCGAACGCGTATCGGCCGACATCTTGAAGCTCGTGTCCTGGATATCGAAATCGAGGCTGAGCTTGCGGCCCGTCGCCAGCCGGTCGAGATCCTCGCGGCCGACATTGCCGAAGCCGGTATCCATCAGCGCCGTCTCGCCGAGCGAGGCATAGACCGCATCGCGCGGATCGATCACCGCATAGCCGCCGCCGAAATGGACCCGCACGATCACGCGCCCGGGTTCGGCATCATTCGACCACAGCAGCGCGCGGACGCCGTTCGCCAGTTCGATCCGCTCGATCCCGAGCAGGCCCGCGCTTTCGGCGCTGACGATCTTCCCAGGCTCGCCGATCGGCGGGAGGTCCTTGAAGCTCAGCGAGCTGGCGGCAAGGCGGCTGCCCGACGAAGGTGCAACCGGCGCGAGCAGCACCGAGCGCAGGTCCGCCTCGGTGCCGTCTGCAGCGCTCGGCGTGATCAGCACGGAGCGGACCACGGTGCCTTTGAACAGCGCACGGGTGTGCTCCAGCACCGAAGCCGGGGTGAACAGCGGAATCGACGAGCGGAAGATGCCGTAGACCGTATCGGGATTGGCCACCGTTTCGCGGATATCCACCGCATCGGTGATGTCTTCGGCGAGCTTCGAGCCGGCAAGGGTTTCCTGCGTTTCCACCGGCACCTTGAAGGCCACGTCGAACTCCGCAACCTCGCGGGCAATTTCCTCTTCGCTAGGCGGCGTGGCCAGCGCGTCGGCGATCACGGCGCGCACGTCTTTCGCCGCCGCTTTCCAATCGTCGGTGAGCGGCGTGACCGTCACCAGCGTCGCATCGGCGGAGCGACTGATGCGCTGCGATTCCACAGAAGCCGAAAGATAACTGCCGCCCGACCGCGCGCGGCCTTCAAGCCGGCGATTGATGATCGCGATGCCGAGCCGGTCGATCATCAGGCCCTGGTTGTAGACGATCGTATCGTGCACCTGATGCCACGGCCGCAGCACCGCATAATTGAACACGCGCGGCAGATCGGGTTCGACCATGACCTTGGCTTCGCCCACCGGATTTGCAGGATCGCCACCGACCGGCGCCTTGGGCGCGCCGAAATCGGGATGCGGCGGGCGCTTGCCCCCTGGGAGCTTCGCGCCCTTCCACGCACCAAACCACTGCTTGATCCGCGCGATCAGCGCCTGCGGATCGGCATCTCCGGCCACCACGATTACGGCGTTGTCCGGCCGGTACCACGCATCGTGGAACGCCTTGACCTTGGCCGGAGTGGCGGCGTTCAGCGTCTCCTCTGTCCCGATCGGCGAACGGCTGCCGAGGGGTTGTCCGGCGAAAAACACCGCACGCGTGCCATCGACGATGCGCGTTTGCGGGCCCGAGCGCTCGCGCATTTCGGCGAGCACGATTGGCACTTCGGTCTTCACGCCGATATCGGTGAAGATCGGTGCCGTGATCATGCCCGAGAGAAGGCGGAACGTTTCGTCGAGCTTGGCCGGCGAAACGTCAGGAATATCGAGCTTGTAGACCGTCTGGGTGGGGCTCGTCTCGGCATTGGTGTCACTGCCGAAGGTGGCGCCAAGGCGCTGCCAAGCCGGGATCGCCTCTCCCGCCTTGAGATACTTCGAATCGCGGAACGTCAGGTGCTCGATCAGGTGCGCATAGCCGCGCTGCGGATCAGTCTCATAAAGCGAGCCCGCATCGATCAGCATGCGCACCGATACCTGCCCCGGCGGAACGCCATTGCGACGCACCGCATAGCGCAGGCCATTGGGCAGGACGCCGAAGACCCATGCCTTGTCCTGCGGAACGTCGCTGCCGCGATAGAGCCAGGGGCCGGCGGCGCTGGCCGCGCGGACTGCAGGCGTCTTGGTTGGCACCTTGGCCGGCGCCTTGGCCAGGGCCGGCGCCCCGGCTCCGAGCAGACCGGCAAGCATCGCGGCAAGAACGGGTGTGACGGTGCGCGGCTTGCGCGGGACGAACCGGGACAGAAAAGTCATGCCGACTGTATAGGGCGGCAAGAAATGAAGGACCAGTGAATTGGTCCAACGTTCCTTGCCGCGCCGGTGCTTACTTCTTCGGCTTGCCTGCTGCCGGCTTGTCTGCCGCGGGCTTGGCTGCGGCGGCATCGCCCTGCGGTGCGGCAGCCTGCGGGGCTGCAGCCTGCTTTTCGGCTTCGGCGCGCATCGCCGCCACTTGTGCCTGCGTCTTGAAATCGAGCAGTTCGACCTGGAACACGATATCGGAATTCGGCGGGATCGGGCCGGCCCCCTTCTCGCCATAGCCGAGCGCGGCGGGGATGCAGATGCGCCAGATGCTGCCCTGATTCATCTTGAGCAGCCCTTCGGCAAAGCCCTTGATCACGGCGCCGGTCGAAAAGGCCTGCTGGACGTTCTGATCGAACACGGTGCCGTCGGCGGCAAGGTAGCCGATGTAGTTGACGAGGATGAAGTCACCCGCCGAAGGCTTCGGCCCGGCCGCTTCGCGCAGAACGAGCGTGCCGATGCCCGAGGCTTCCTTGACGCTGCACTGTCGCTTGTCGGCCGGAACCACCGGGTTCAGCGGCACCGGCAGGATATCGGCCGCGCGCGCCGCAGCGGGGGCGGGCGCCGGGGCTGCAGCCTGGGCCTGGACCTGCACCGGCAGGGCCACCAGGGCGGCGAGGGAAGCGGAAAGGGCGATTCGGCGAAGGCCGCTGTGCTGTATGCTCATGGCCGGGGCCTTTAGACGAGCCATGTTACAGCTTCCAGCAGGGAAACACGCCGCAGCCGCACCGCCGCTTCAATTCGCGCCTGCGCCGGTTTCATGGCCCCCAAGGCCCTTGACCCCCATCGGCGGCGGCCTACATGCAGGGACATGTTCATCGAGACCGAAACCACCCCGAACCCCGCCACGCTGAAGTTCCTTCCGGGCGAGATCGTCATGGCCTCCGGAACGCGCGAGTTCACCTCGCCCGAGGCAGCGGCGGCGTCTCCGCTGGCAGAAGCGCTCTTCGCGCTGGGCGATGTCACGGGCGTGCTCTACGGGCGCGATTTCATCGCTGTGACGATTGCGCCGGGCGCTGAATGGGCACCGCTGAAGCCGCAAGTGCTGGCGCTGCTGCTCGATCACTTCGTGGCGCAGGCGCCGCTGTTCACGTCGGCTGGCGCGGATTTCTCGGTGCCCGGCGAAGCGGACGACGACACAAACTATGGTGACGACCCGGCAGATGCCGACATTGTCGAACAGATCAAGGACCTCATCGAGACGCGTGTGCGTCCGGCCGTCGCCAACGATGGCGGAGACATCATCTACCGCGGCTTTCGCGAAGGAGTTGTCTATCTGAAGATGCAGGGCGCCTGCTCGGGCTGCCCGTCTTCCACCGCCACGCTAAAGCACGGCATCGAATCGCTGCTGAAGCATTACGTGCCCGAAGTCAGCGAAGTCCGCGCTGCCTGATCCGTTTGCCGAAGGTTCACGCCAGATGTCCCAGCCTCTCGATGATGCCGCGCTCGATCAGGTCTTCCGCACCGCCCGCACCTACAACGGCTTTCTCGACAAGCCGGTTAGCGAGGCCCAACTCCACGCGATCTGGGACCTGATGAAGATGGGGCCGACCTCGGCGAACCAGATGCCCGCGCGGCTGGTCTGGTGCGTGAGCGAGGAGGCGAAGGAGAAGCTGGCGGCTTGCGCCGGTGGCACAAACCCCGACAAGATCCGCAAGGCACCGGTCAGCGTGGTCATCGGCATGGACCTTGATTTTCACGAGCAGCTGCCATGGCTGTTTCCCCATGCCGACGCGAAGAGCTGGTTCGAGGGCAACGAAGCGCTGCGCGAGGTTTCGGCCATGCGCAATTCCACGCTGCAGGGCGCCTACTTCATCATCGCCGCGCGCATGGTCGGCCTTGATACCGGTCCGATGTCGGGCTTCAGCAATGCCGCGGTCGACGAGGCGTTCTTTGCCGGGACGCGGGTGCGTTCGAACTTCATTTCGACTCTGGGCTACGGCGATCCGGCTACGATCTTCCCGCGCAGCCCCCGCCCCGATTTCGCCACCTTCAACCGGCTCGACTGAGGCGCACGCACGTGCGCAGGCTGGTGATCGACAGCGCGACCGAAGCCTGTTCGGTGGCCCTGTTCGAAGCGGGGCAGCTTGTCGCTGGTAGCCACGCGATGCTGGGCCGGGGCCATGCCGAACAGCTCGTCCCGATGATCGCGGCGCTGCCCGGCAAGGGGCGCGCGGACCGGATCGCGGTCAACGCGGGCCCGGGCAGTTTTACCGGGATCCGCGTGGGTCTTGCCGCAGCGCGTGCGCTGGCTCTGGCCTGGGAAGTGCAGATCGAAGGCTATTCTTGTCTCGCGCTGGTGGCCGCGATGGCCAGCGCCGCGCATCCCGATATACCGATCGACGTGGTGATGAGTGGCGGGCACGGCGAATGGTTCTTCCAGCCTTTCGCAGCCAATGGCACCGCGAACGACGAGGCGAGTTCCCTGCTGCCGGCTGCAGCAGCAGCGCGCTCGCAGGCCGCCGTGCTCGCCGGAAGCCAGGCAGAGGCGCTGGCGGGGCGGCGCGGCGGCGCAGGGACCGCCCATCCGCTCTGGCCCGACGCGCGCGCCTTCGCGCTGCTCGGGACTGATGCCCTTTGGCCCGATCCCTTGCCCCGCTATGGCCGCGCGCCGGATGCGCGTCTTCCTGCGGCATGACCGGGCTGGCCAGCGGAGGCGCTGCATGAGAGACGCGCGGCGATGAGCCTTGGACCGATGGACCACGACGATGATATCGACCGGATCATGGAGGTCATGGCCGGTGCCTTCGCGCCCGAATACGGCGAGGCATGGAACCGGCGGCAGATCACGGATGCGCTGCTTCTCCCAAGTACCCGCTATTGTCTGATCGGGGCACGAGGTTCGTTCGATGTCACTGACGACGAACCAGTGGCTGGATTTGCCCTCACGCGCGCCATTGTTGACGAAGAAGAACTGCTGCTCTTCGCAGTGCTGCCACAGTATCGCCGGAAGGGCCTCGGTGCGACATTGCTGGCCGAGGTTATTGCTCGTGCAAGAAGCCGCGGTGTCAGCCGGATGTTTCTGGAAATGCGGCGAAACAATCCGGCCGGCAAGTTATACACAGGCTTCGGATTCCAAAATATCGGCGTAAGGCCCGGTTACTACCGCACTGCTGGTGGTCAGCGGCTCGACGCGCTCACGCAGGAACTTCAGATTTCGGATAAGTAGGCATATTTACGACTACTGTCGTCCATTTGTGAAAATTTCGACAGGAAAAGGCCATTGTCACTCCGAAATGGTTGTATCCCTGATGCACAAGCGTATATGCAATGTGGTCTAATCTGGCCGCCAAAAGCCTTGACTGGGCAAAAACAAAGATAACCACCGTAGAAGGTAAGGGTACTATGAGTGAAATCGAAAACGACATGCGGGAAACGCTCATCACGCTGACGTCCGACATTGTCGCTGCGCACGTCAGCAATAACAGCGTCGCGGTCAACGATCTGCCGGTCCTGATCAGCAACGTCTATGCTGCGCTCGCCGGGCTCAATCCCACACAACCCGCTGCCGAACCGGCTCCCGAACCTGCCGTTTCGATCCGCGCTTCGGTGAAGAACGATCACATCGTCTGCCTCGAAGACGGCAAGAAGCTCAAGATGCTGAAGCGCCACCTGATGACGCGCTACAACATGACCCCGGAACAATATCGCACGCGCTGGAATCTGCCGGCGGACTATCCGATGGTCGCTCCGGCCTATGCTGAGAAGCGCCGCGAACTGGCCAAGAAGATCGGCCTCGGCCGCAAGCCTGCGCCCAAGCGCGGCCGCCCTGCCAAGGCTGCCGGCTGAACCGGGACCAAGACAGGCGAGGCCCCGCGCGCTGCGGCGCCAGCGGCCTTGCCATCTTGCTGTTCTCCCCCGCGCCGGCACTGCCAATGGCGCAAAACATCTGCGCGACCGGTTGAAGAATTGGCACAGCAAACTATGCTGCGGGCAAGCTAACCGGGATGGGCGCACTCTTGCATCAGGCAATCGACATTGAGGCGCTTTGCGCGGAACGGGGTCTCAGGATCACCGAGCAACGCCGCGTGATCGCGCAGGTCCTGTCGGAAAGCGACGACCATCCCGACGTGGAAAAGCTGCACGAGCGCGCCTCGGCACGCGATCCGCGCATTTCCATCGCCACGGTCTACCGCACCGTGCGCCTGTTCGAAGAGGCGGGCATCCTCGACCGCCATGATTTCGGCGATGGCCGCGCCCGCTATGAGGCCACGCCGGAAGCCCATCACGACCATCTGATCGATGTCGAGACCGGCAAGGTCATCGAATTCGTCGATCCCGAGCTCGAAGCACTGCAGCGCCAGATCGCAGAACGGCTCGGATACCGCCTCGTCGACCACCGCATGGAGCTTTATGGTGTCAAGTCTGATCGCGAGGCGTAGGGCCCGCCGCAAGGTTGGTCCGGAACGCGGCGCCCCCATCACCTGGATGGGCTGGGGACGGATTTGCCTGCGCGGGGTCTTGCTGGTGCTGGCGATGCTGGTGTGCGTGCCGCTGCACTATCTCTATCGGGTCGTGCACTATGGCTCGCCCTTCCCGAAGCTGTTCCTGTTCATCGCCGCGCGCATCGTCGGTGCGCGTGTACGGGTCCATGGCGTGCCACTGAAGCGCGATGTGTTCTACATCTCGAACCACCTCTCGTGGGTCGATATCCTTGCCCTGGGCGGCGCAAGCGGCACGGCGTTCGTGGCGAAGGCAGAACTTTCCCAGGCACCGGTAGTCGGCTGGCTGGCACGGATCAACCGCACCGTATTCGTCAGCCGCGAAGACCGTATGGGCGTGGCCGACCAGATCAACCGCCTCAAGGAGGCGCTGGCCGACAACTGGTCGATCACCGTGTTCCCCGAAGGCACCTGCACCGACGGCAAGTCTCTGCTGCCGTTCAAAACTTCCATGCTGCGCGTGCTCGAACCGCCGCCCCCGGGCGTGCTGGTCCAGCCGGTGGTGCTCGATTATGGCCGGGTTGCCGAATGGATCGGCTGGATCGGCACCGAAGACGGTGTGTCCAATGGCAAGCGCATCCTGTCGCGCCGGGGTTCGTTCCGCCTCGAGGTCCACTTCCTCGAACCGTTCGACCCGCAGGGGCTCGCCGGCCGCAAAGCGATTGCCGCCGAAGCACGCCGCCGGATCGAACCCGCGCTCGAAGCCGCGCTGGGCGAGCCGTTGCGGCCCTTTGCCTTCGACGTGGCGCCCGTGCGATATGAGGCCGCGAAGAGCGCGGCGTGAGGATCAGGCTCAAGGCAGACATGGCGCGCCGTCCGCGCGATGTTGTTTGCAAGTTGACCAATGCCGTGCGGCGCAAGATCCGCCGCGTAAAGCACAGCCGGGGCGGGGTTCCGGCACGGTTGCGCAAGGGTCCGCCGGAGGCGCTGCTCGGCCTTGGCCGCTTTGTTGCCAACCCGCGTCGGTTCGGCGGCTTCGTCAGCGGTCCCGCACTGGCCGAAGCAATCACCCGGGAAATCGATCCTGCGGCGGGACCGGTGCTGGAACTGGGGCCGGGGACCGGCGTGTTCACCCGGGCCCTGCTGTCGCGCGGCGTAGCCGAGGCTGATCTCATCCTGGTCGAGGCAGACCCTTTGCTGGCCGCGCGGCTGCAGCAGGCGTTCCCGCGGGCCCGCGTGCTGGCCTGCAAGGCCGCGCGTGTCACGGCCGCCGAGCTCGGCGGCCAGCGCCCGGCCGCCGTCGTCAGCGGCCTTCCCCTGCTCAACTTCCCAGGCCACGAAGTCGAGCGCATCGTTGCAGCTACCTTTGCGCTCTGCACCGAGGACGCGGCGATTCACCAGTTCACCTACGGTCCGCGGTGCCCGGTGCGCGAGGACATCATGGCGCAGCTTGATCTAGCGGCCGTGCGTACGGCGCGGGTGTGGCGCAACATGCCGCCGGCCCACGTTTACCGGATAACCCGGCGTGCCGTGCCGGGTACCGCTTCGGCCTGACACCGGCACCGCACCAGTCACTGCCGCAATAACCGCCGCAGCCCTAGGCTCCTCCAGTTTGATCCGATCCGGATAGGTCTGCCTCAGCGCAGGCCTGATCCCTGCTGCGCGCGCTACGCCCGGCCAAACGCCCCGACAGTGCAATTTTGACGCCAATTTCCCGCGTCAGCGCCGCGTCACTGCAAGAACGGCACCTTTGCACGGTGAGCCAACCAGCCTTCTTGCCTATTCACCAAGTACATATTCGGTCCCGTGCCGAGATAATCAATACAAACTAGTACATAAAATTTACTTTTTTCTGCAATATTTTCCGACGGTGATCATAGCCATGAAGACACCACATCTTTATGCAATAGCCAGTACCTCAATACTGACTATATCCGCACTTCCTCAAGCCGCCTTTGGTCAAATTGCCGATAGCTGGTCTATTGCCGGCGATACGACTGTCGAGGCTAGCAATACTGGCGCCTCGATTACATTGGCCCCGGAGAGCGGTGCGGTGATCAGCGGCGCTGTCATTGCCGATGGTTCGCGCAATACGATCAGCGCCAGCGCGGTCGGTGCGTCCGCATCCGTCACGCACAACACGGCGACATACCAGGATCTCGCTATCGATGATTCGGTTGGTGGCAACATCACCGCTACGGCGACCAACCTTGACAGCCCGGTCAGCGTCATCGGAACAGTCGACGGCGCGGTGATCGACCTCGGTCACGACAATTCCATCTCGCTCAACGCCGTCGGCGCATCGGCCCAGTTCGGCGTAACGGACGACGTGCTCGGCGGCGTCACGGTGAGCCACTCCCTTACCGTGAGCGGCGACGTCACGCTCCGCGCGGAAAACAACAGCGCGGTCACGATACAGACCGATGTCGGCGCCAATGGCGGCGGACCGCAGATCAATGGCGGCACGCGCAATGCGTTCAGCGGATCGGCGATCGGCGCATCGGCCGGCGTGTCGGTCTTCGCGATTGTCGATGACGGTACTTATTCGTCGCAGATCTCGATCGCCGAGGGTAGCCAGATCAACGTAACCGCGATCAACAGCGGCGACGTGACCATCGGCTCGACCGACGACCCCACCCAGCCCGCCACCCTGACCGGCGCCACACTCGGCGCGGACAGCGTAGATGGCAGCATCTCCATGATGGCCATCGGCGCCAGTGGCTCGGTCAGCAGCACCGCCGTGGTCTATGCCGGCAGCGCCGAGCCGAGCGTCGCGTTCGGCGACGTCACTTTTGACGTAGAAAACTCGGGCTCGATCAGTTCGAACGTCTCAATCACTGACCTGACTCTTGAGGGCAAGAACAGCATCAGCGTCGGTGCCGTCGGCACCTCGGTCAGCAATTCCGCGCGCTACATCTCGTATACTGGCGACGGCATTTCGGTGTCCGGCACGCTGGGCACGATCACGTATGGTTCCAGCAATTCCGGGGCGGTGTTCGTCGGAGGCGGCATTGGCAATGCGAGCATTGGCAGCGGCCTCGGCCTGGTGATCGCGGCCACGGCTATCGGCGCATCAGCGGCCTTCACGTTGCCCTGATCGCCTGCGCCGATCGCCTGAACACTCGGGCGATAGCCTCGGAGGGGGGCGGAACAGGCACCTCGGCCCACGCCCCCTTCTAACGCGCGGAAGAATCGCGTAAGCGCCGCCGCTATGCCTGCGACCCCGCCCCCCCGCACTTTCCCCAAGACGTTCAACGTCAAGAGCTTCGGCTGCCAGATGAACGTCTATGACGGCGAGCGCATGGCCGAATTGCTCACCGCCGAAGGCATGCGCGCGGCGGACGAGAGCGAAGCGGCCGATCTCGTCGTGCTCAACACCTGCCATATCCGCGAGAAGGCTACCGAGAAGGTCTATTCCGATATCGGCCGGATCGTGAAGGATGGCCGCGAGGCCGGCGCGGTGCCGCTGATCGCGGTGGCGGGCTGCGTCGCGCAGGCGGAGGGCGAGGAAATCATGGCCCGCGCGCCGTCGGTGCGCGTCGTCGTCGGCCCGCAAGCCTATCACCGCCTGCCCGTGATGGTTGCCGAAGCCGCCGCCGGTGGCCGCGCAACCGAAACCGACATGCCCGCCGAGGCCAAGTTCGCCGCGCTGCCCAAGCGCCGCAAAGTGGGCGC
Source organism: Novosphingobium fuchskuhlense (assembly GCF_001519075.1). Lineage (GTDB taxonomy): Bacteria > Pseudomonadota > Alphaproteobacteria > Sphingomonadales > Sphingomonadaceae > Novosphingobium > Novosphingobium fuchskuhlense. The sequence goes on along the minus strand of NZ_KQ954244.1, from coordinate 1,505,630 downwards.
GAGCGCCTTCCTCACCGTGCAGGAAGGCTGCGACAAGTTCTGCACCTACTGCGTCGTGCCCTATACCCGCGGCGCAGAACTCTCACGCCCTCATGCCGATCTCGTCAGCGAGGCCCGCGCGCTGGTCGAAGGCGGCGCGCGCGAGATCACGCTGCTCGGGCAGAACGTCAATGCCTGGAGCGGCGAGGACGGGAAAGGCCGCCGCGTCGGGCTTGCCGGGCTTGCGGAGGAACTTGCGAAGATCGAGCAGCTGGCCCGCATTCGCTACACGACCAGCCACCCTGCGGATATGGACGACGCGCTGATCGAGGCCCACGGCCTCAACCCAAAGCTCATGCCGTTCCTCCATCTGCCGGTGCAATCGGGCAGCGACCGCGTGCTCAAGGCGATGAACCGCAGCCATACCGCCGAAGGCTACCTGCGCATTCTGGAGCGCGTCCGCGCCGCACGGCCCGATATCGCGCTCTCGGGCGATTTCATTGTCGGTTTCCCCGGCGAGACCGAGGCCGAGTTCGAGGCAACGCTGCAGATCATCGCCGAGGCCCGCTACGCACAGGCCTTCAGCTTCAAGTTCTCCGCGCGCCCGGGCACGCCCGCCGCCACGATGGACGGCCAGATCGCAGCGGAAGTGATGGACGAGCGCCTTCAGCGCCTGATCGCCGCGCTCCAGCGCGACAGCCTGGCGTTCAACCGGGGGAGTGTCGGCAAGCGCTGCGAGGTGCTGGTCGAGCGCAAGGGCCGCCATCCCGGGCAATGGCTGGGCAAGTCGCCCTGGCTGCAATCGGTCCACTTCACCGGCGATGTCGCGCTGGGGGATCTGGTGGAAGTCGATCTTGTCGAGGCAGGCCCCAATTCATTGGGCGGCCAGCTGGTGGGACGCGCCGCGGGCTGAGCCGCGGGCCGCACCGTCCCACCAGCGGTCACCGCAAGGGGTCTGGCAATCAGACCTTGTGCTGCGGCGCCTTGGCCTTCCTGTCGGCCGCGCGCTTGTCGGCAGCCTGCTTTTCGTGCGTCCGCAATTCGGCACGATGGTCGGCGTGTTCCTTGTCGCTAGTCCGCATGGCCGCGACGCGGTCGGCGTGCTCCTTGTCGCGCCGCTTCATCTCGGCAACCTTGTCCGCATGCAGCTTGTCGCGCTCCTTCATCGCGGCGACGCGGTCGGCATGCTCCTCGCTCTTTTCCTTCGCGGCGTGCTCGGTGTGGCTCGGGGCGGAGGGCGCGCCGGTCTGTGCCTGCACGGCCGAGGCCGAGAGCGCGAGGGCGCCAACGGCGAAACCGGCGAGAATGGTCTTGCGCATGGAAAGTTCTCCTGTCGAAGCCGCCGATCAAGCGGTGGCGGCCATCGTGTGCTAGGCGTTGCCGCATGGACGAAAACCATCCCGCAGCCTTAAATATTGGACAGGATGGACCGCGCCGCAGCCCGCGGGCGGCGATGCGGACGCATCGGTCAGCGGTGGTTGTGACGGCGATGATGCCACGCGCGCGCATGGGCACGCGCCATCCGCGCGCGGTGCAGTTCGCGGCGGTCGTGCCTGAGTTCGCGCCGTGCGTGGCGCACCTCGCGGCGCTCCTCGCGCACCTCGTGGCGATCGTGCATCCCATCGCGATGCAGCGACATCGCGCGGCCTTGCGCAGGCGTCTCGCCCGCGTGGGCCTGGGCGAGAGCCGGGCTGAGCGCGAGGATGGCGGCAGTCAGCAGATACGTTCGCATGGTAGTGTCCTTTCACGTGGGATCGCGGTGCCCGCGAACCTGCAGCCTTCCCTGCCCCGCGCCGCCTGAACATGCCGGGAACAGCCCTGTCAGCCGGGCGTCATCCTGGTCGCGGTCTGTCGCAGGCAGTGCCCGGCTTGGCACGCTTCGACACAAAGGCGGTGCATATCTCCGCTCGGAAGCCGATTTCGGGCCCGGTTGTCTTGCGCCTGTCGCATCGGTGCCTAATCTGACAGGGCACCGAGCATGAAAGGAGCGCATGGCCCGCAAGTTCTCCCGCCCGCACGATGAGGCAGCCCGCGGCTTCGGCAGCGACCGTTCCGACAAGCGCCGGAACGATCCCCCGTGGGGTGAGGCGCCTCGGGGGGAGGGCCGTTCCGAACCGCAGCGGCGCGCACGGATCGAAATCGCGTTCGACGAGCAGACCGTTCTCGGCGCGCTCTTCGGCCAGTTCGATCAGAACCTCGTACAGATCGAGAACCGGCTCGGCGTCTACATCTCGGCGCGCGGCAACAAGGCGGTGATCGAAGGGCCGGATGATGCCGTGGCCCGCGCGCGCGATGTGCTGAAGGGCATGCACCAGCGGCTGCTTTCAGGGCACGAAGTCGATGCCGGCGCGGTCGAATCGCTGATCATGATGTCGAACGAGCCGACGCTGGAAGGGATCATCTCCGGTGCCCCGGACGGTGCGCCGCCGATCATGATCCGCACCCGCAAGAAAACCATCGTCCCGCGCTCGGCCACGCAGATCGAATACATGCGCGCGCTGGTGCGTGACGACGTGATCTTTGCACTCGGGCCGGCAGGCACTGGCAAGACCTATCTCGCCGTCGCGCAGGCGGTGGCACAACTCATCAGCGGCAGCGTGCAGCGCCTGATCCTCTCGCGCCCGGCGGTCGAAGCCGGAGAACGGCTGGGCTTCCTGCCCGGCGACATGAAGGAGAAGGTCGATCCCTATCTCCGCCCGCTCTACGATGCGCTCTACGATTGCATGCCGCCCGAACAGGTCGAGCGCCGTCTGGCTTCCGGAGAGATCGAGATCGCGCCGATCGCCTTCATGCGCGGACGCACCTTGGCCGATGCTTTCGTTATCCTCGACGAAGCGCAGAACACCACGCCGATGCAGATGAAGATGTTCCTCACCCGCTTCGGCCAGAACAGCCGCATGGTGATCTGCGGCGATCCCAAGCAGACTGACCTGCCCGGCGGCAGCGCCGCCAGCGGGCTCAACGATGCGGTCAAGCGGCTCGACGGGGTGGATGGCATAGGCATGGTGCGCTTCAATGTCGCCGATGTGGTCCGTCATCCGATTGTCGGGCGGATTGTCGAGGCTTACGAGGGCAAGGACGGCGGCGATTGAGCCGCGCCGAGGCGAGGGTCTTTCCGGGATGATGAAGAAGATTGCGGCATGTGCGGCCCTTGCGGCGATGACCGTTCAGCCGGTGCTGGCGGAACCGGCGGCCTGCATCTCCTCGGCAGACATGCGGGCTGCGGCGCATCTGATGATGCCGATCCTGATCACCGGCGTCAGCACCAAGTGCGGCCCTTCGCTCCCTGCCGATTCCTACCTTGCCACGAAGGCCCCCGATCTCGCGAAGCGCTACGAAGCACTTCCCGGCGATGACAGCGTGGCGACCAGGCTGGTCAAGCGCTTCGACGACAAGGGTGAGCTTGACGGCATGACGCCGGACGAGCTGCGGGTCTTCCTGAAAGTCGGCCTCGCCAAGGAAATGGGCAAGGACCTCACGCCCGAAACCTGCCGCAAGGTGGACAAGGTGCTGGCGATCCTCGATCCGATGCCGGCGGAAAACACGGTGGCGCTGCTCGAGTTTGTCGTCCGGCAAATGGAAGCGGGCGATGCGAAGAAGGCAAAGCGCGCCGGCCGCCCGTTCGAACCCAAGATCTGCCCGGCCTCGTGACCGGCCTGCCCCCGCGCCGATGACCGCCCCCACTCTCGAACTCGATATCGATCCCGTCTGGCCCGCTGCCACGGATTGGGAAGACCTTGCCGCGCGCGCCGCCGAAGCGGCCGGCAGTGTCGCACCCGAACTGGCGCACGAGCACCTGCTGGTCAGCCTTGTCATGGCCGATGACGCGGAAGTCCACGCGCTCAACAAGCAATGGCGGGCGAAGGACAAGCCCACCAACGTGCTGTCCTTCCCCATGCTGGCCCGCGAAGAGGTGCTCGCCGCCGCCGCACAGCCCGATGCGCCGGGGATGCTCGGCGATCTGATCCTCGCGCACGGCGTCTGCACGCGCGAGGCGGCGGAAAAGGGCATCCCGGTGGAGGCCCATGCCGCACATCTCCTCGTGCACGGTCTGCTGCACCTTGCCGGCTACGACCATGAGACGAGCGAGGCAGACGCTACGGAAATGGAGGCGCTGGAGACAAAGGCGCTTGCACTTATGGGCCTCGCCGACCCATATGCGGCGCACTAGCAGCACGGGAGTATCGCAAAGTGCCTGAGGGCAATGGGTCCGGCGGCGAAAGCCGATCGGGCGAAGGGGACAGTAGCGGCGCGTTGTGGCGCGCGCTGAAGGCATTCTTCCGGGGGCCAGACCAGGATCAGTCGCTGCGCGCCCAGATCGAGGAAGCGATCGAGGAGCATGAAGGTGAAGGCGGCGGCGCGGGCAGCGCGACGGGCGATCTTCTCCCTCTTGAGCGGCAGATGCTCAAGAACCTGCTCCATTTCAGCGAGAACGACGCGGACGATGTTGCCATCCCGCGCGGCGAGATCGTGGCAATCCCGGATTCCGCCACCTTCGAGGAGGTGATCGACGCCTTTGCCGACCACGGCCACAGCCGCCTGCCGGTCTATCGCGATTCGCTCGACGAGGTCGTCGGCATGCTCCACGTGAAGGACCTGTTCCCGATCGTGGCGGGCATGGCGATCAACGGAAAACCCGCGCCGAAGGACTGGACCGGGCTGATGCGCCAGCCGCTGTTCGTGCCCCAGGCGCGCGGTGCGCTCGATGTGCTGGCCGACATGCGCTCCAGCCGCACCCACCTTGCCATCGTGATCGACGAGTATTCGGGTACCGACGGGATCATCACCATCGAGGACCTCGTCGAGGAAATCGTCGGCGAGATCGAGGACGAGCACGACGACGCGCCGCAGGACCTCATGCGCCAGATCGACGAGCTGACCTGGGAGGCGGACGCGCGCGCCGAGCTTGACGATGTGGGCGAGCGGATCGATCCCCGGCTTGCGCTGGTGGACGAGGACGTGGATACTCTGGGCGGCCTCGCGGTCGTGCTGGCGGGAGAAGTGCCCCCGGTCGGCCGCGTGCTCGAACATGACAGCGGGTGGCGGATCGAGGTGACAGCGGGGGACGAGCGGCGGCTCACCCGGCTGCGGCTCCATGCGCCGGCATCGCAATTGCCTGAGGAAGATTGAGCCTTCAATGATACGCCGCCTGCCTCCGCTGCGTTCGCTCGAAGCGTTCATCCGCGTCGTGCGCGCCGGCTCGGCCAAGACGGCAGCGGCGGAACTGGCGCTGAGCCCCTCGGCCCTGTCGCGGCGGCTTGGTGCGCTGGAGGAGTTCATCGGCAAGCCGGTGTTCGAGCGCAAGCACCAGCTGCTCAAGCTGACCGACGAAGGCCAGCAGCTTTATGATGCCGTTGCGCCGCTGATCGACGAGATGGCGGACCGTATCGACCGCCTGATCGATACTGGGCAGGTCCTGCGCCTGCGGCTTGGCGTGCTGCCACTGTTCGGCAGCCAGCGCCTGTTTCCGCGGCTTGGCGAACTCCGCAAGCTCCACCCGCAGCTTCATATCGATATCGACAGCTCGGCCGCAGCCGAAACCAAGCTGGGCGATACCATCGACGCGGCGATCATCCTCTCCGAAGGGCCGGATGGCTCGCTGCATTCGGTGCGGCTCGATCACAACCGCGTCTATGCCATTGCGACGCCCGAACTCGTGGCCGAACTGGGCCCGCGACCGGACCTCGCCAAGCTGAACCGGCAGACCTTCCTCGTCCACAACGACTTGCCCATGAGCTTCGAGGCGTGGAAGCGGACGCTCCATCTCGAAGCCCTGCAGCCCGCGGCCATCGATCATTTCGATTCAGGGCAGCTGATCCTCGAGGCGGCGGCACAAGGTCTCGGCATCGCGATCATGCACGATGATCACTACAAGCGCAGCCACGATCCGCGTGTTGCGCGCCTTTATGATATCGAAGTCGACAGCCCCTATTCATACTGGTTCGTCTGCCGCCCCCGCGCTCTGCAGTCGCGCCCGGTGCGACTGTTCCACGACTGGATGATCAAGGCAGGGCTCTGACCGATGAACACCTCGAACAAGCGGGCCCTGCGCGTTGCTGTCCATGTGCCGGTCGCCCCGGCGACGCTCGCCGCGCTGCTTGGCGGCCATCGCGGCGCGCTGGAGGACGATCCGGTCATGGCGCGCATGCTGGCCATCCTGCGCGCACCGGGGGCACTCGGTGACTTCGGCGTGTACCACGGCGTTGCCGAAATCGGCCTCGGCTGGGAGACCTTCGCGCCCAGCCCCGATGCGAACCCGACCCTCGGCTCGGCCGGCCAGATCGAGCATTCGCCCACTGTCACGCTTGTGAGCTGGATCCCGGCCGAAGCCCCCGCCGAAGCCATCGACGGCGCGCTCGCCGCACTGATGGACGCGCACCCGTGGGAAGTGCCAGTGATCGAAGTGACGGAAACGCGTCTGCTGGTGCGGGGCTAGCGATCGGTGCGCTGGCCCGCCTCGATCCGCTCGGAATAGCGATCAACCAGTTGCCCGGCATGCGGGCGCAGCAACACGGTAAAGCGCACCAGCTCTTCCATCACGTCGACGATGCGCTCGTAGTAGCTCGAGGGTTTCATGCGCCCGTCCGCATCGAACTCCATATAGGCCTTGGCCACGCTAGACTGATTTGGGATTACGAACATGCGCATCCAGCGACCAAGGATACGCAAGGTGTTGACGCTGTTGAACGACTGCGAGCCTGCGCTGACTTGCATGACAGCCAGCGTACGCCCCTGCGTCGGCCTCAACCCCTGATAGGCGAGCGGCAGATGATCGATCTGCGTCTTCATGATTCCGGTGATCTGGCCATGTCGCTCGGGACTGCACCAGACCTGGCCTTCCGACCACAGCGCATGTTCGCGCAGTTCGTGCACCGCCGGATGATCGTCACCCGCAACCTGATCGGGCAGCGGAAGATCGGAAGGATCGAAGATCCGCGTCTCGCAGCCAAAGAACTGCAGGAGCCGCGCCGCCTCCTCCACCGCATGGCGCGAAAACGAACGCTCGCGCAAGCTGCCATAGAGCAGCTGTATGCGCGGGGGGCTGGTCTGGTCACCAAGGCCCAGCGCGGGCCGTTCATGGACATAGGCGCGGTTCAGCGCCGGAAGATGGTCGGGGTCAGCAAGCGTGCGAAGGCGGGTATGGACGGTCATGGGGCTTCTCACCGTGCTGCCGGGAGCACTATCCGATACTGCACGAAGCCGGACTTCTCTGCGACCTTGTCGTAGAGCTTCATGGCATCGGTGTTCGTCTCGTGCGTCAGCCAGTAGAGCCGCGAGGCGCCAGCCGCTTCGGCCTCGGCGCACACATGTGCGATGAGCGCGCGGCCGGTGCCGCCACCGCGCAGATCCTCGTCGACATAGAGGTCCTGCAGATAGCAGTAAGGCCCGTCGGTCCAGGTCGAGCGGTGGAAGACCCAGTGAACCATGCCGACTGCCCGCGCGCCCTGCCACGCCAGCGCGGCATGCATGGGCTCGGCCGGATCATGCAGCCGCGACCACGTCAGATCGCTGACCGCCTCGGCAATCGCCACCTTGTAGAAGCGCTGGTAGCCGGCCCAAAGGCGGTCCCACGCCGCGCGATCCGCGGGCATGGGAGGCCTGAGAACAAGGTCCACCCTGCGAGGGTCTTCAGGCGGCGACGATGACGGCCTTGTGGATCACGCCGGGCTTTGCCGGCGGCTCGCCCTTGGGCAGCGCGTCGACGTGTTCCATGCCGCTCTCGACCACGCCCCACACGGTGTACTGCTTGTCGAGGAAGCGCGCATCATCGAAGCAGATGAAGAACTGGCTGTTCGCCGAGTGCGGATAGCTCGTGCGCGCCATCGAGCACACGCCGCGCACGTGTGGCTCATCGTTGAATTCGGCCTTGAGATCGGGCTTCGAGGAACCGCCCATGCCGGTGCCTTGCGGGCAGCCGCCCTGCGCCATGAAGCCGGGAATCACGCGGTGGAACTTCACGCCGTCGTAGAAACCCTCGCTCACCAGTTCCGTGATCCGCTCCACATGGCCGGGGGCCAGGTCGGGCCGCAGCTTGATCACCACATCGCCGCCATCGAGCGTGAAAACCAGTTTTTCGTCTGCCATGGTCACCAAATCCCTTCTGTCTTGTCCCGGCATATAAACGCTCATCCACCAAAGTATACCTCTTGGCGCCATCGAGGTTGCTTTTGGCGCGCTCGGGCGTATCCACCCGGCCATGGCGCGCGATGAAGATCTGCACGATTCCGCTCTGGCGGATGGCGGCTCCGTGTTGACGGAGACGGCGCTCGTTCACGCGCATCCCGAGCCCCCGCAGGTTGAAGTGGCGCGCAATTCGGAAAGCCTCGACGACGAGGACAACACGCTGCGCCCTTCGTTCATCCGGCGCGTTACCGAAGCACTCGATGCGGATGATCAGGAGACCGTCTACAACCTCGTCGAGCCGCTCCACCCGGCCGACGTCGCCGACCTGTTCGAGCTGATCGGCCCAGACTACCGCGTCGATCTGGCCCGCGCGATCAACGACCTGCTTGGCTCCGAGGTCATCGCGGAGCTTAACGACTACGTCCGCGACGATCTCGTCGAGGACCTCGATCCAGATGAAGTCGCCGAACTGGCCGGCGACATGGAAACGGACGACGCGGTCGCGCTGATCCAGGATCTTGACGAGGAGGACCAGCAGGCCGTCCTCGCCGAGATGGAGCCGGAAGACCGCGCCGCGATCGAGAGCGCGCTGGCCTATCCGGAAGATTCCGCCGGCCGCATGATGAGCCGCGACGTCATCGCGGTGCCCGAACACCTCAGCGTCGGCGATCTCATCGACTTCCTGCGCGAGGATCAGGATCTCGCGACCGAGTTCTGGGAAGTGTTCATCGTCGATCACAAGCATCACCCGGTCGGCACCTGCGCGCTCTCGTGGATCCTGCGCACGCCCCGCAGCATTGCGCTGGCCGATGTGATGAAGCGCGACCAGACCTTGATCCCGGTGACGATGGATCAGGAAGAAGTCGCGCTGCGCTTCCAGAAATACGCGCTGATTTCCGCCGCCGTGGTGGATGAAAGCGGGCGCCTCGTTGGCCAGATCACCGTCGACGACGTGGTCCACATCATCCAGGAAGAGGCGAGCGAGGACATCCTGCGCCTGTCCGGTGCGGGCGACGGCGACATCAACGAGCCGATCCATCTCACCGTGCGCACGCGGCTTTCGTGGCTGGTGGTCAACCTCGGCACGGCCATTCTGGCATCCTCGGTGGTCGGTATGTTCCAGGGCGCGATTGCCAAGCTGGCGCTGCTCGCCGTGCTGATGCCCATCGTCTCGGGCATGGGCGGCAACGCCGGCACGCAGACGCTCGCGGTTGTGGTGCGCGCGCTTGCCACCAACCAGCTGACCAGTTCGAACACCATCCGCATGATCCTGCGCGAATTTCGCATCGCGCTGGCCAACGGGACAACGCTTGGCCTGATGATCGGGGGCGGCACCGCGCTGCTGTTCCAGAACCCCTTGCTCGGCACGGTGATCGGCGCGGCGATGGTGATCAACAACTTGGTCGCGGGCCTTGCCGGCATCCTTGTGCCGGTTACGCTGGACCGGCTCAATGTCGATCCGGCGGTGTCTTCCGCAGTCTTCGTGACCACTGCGACGGACGTGATGGGCTTCTTCTCCTTCCTCGGCCTTGCCGTGCTCAGCGGACTGGCCTGACAAACCGATGCCGCTCCACATGACCAAGGTCGCCTACGGGGCGACATCGTTCGAAGACCTCCACAGCTGGTTCAGGACCCGGGGCGAGACCGCGCGGCTGACCACGCGCTACCTGCCCAAGCGCCACGAGGAAATGATCGGCGGCTCGCTCTACTGGATCCTCAAGCACCAGCTCGTCGCCCGCAGCGAGATCCTCGGCTTCGAGGAAGCCGAAGGCGGGCGGACGAACATCGTGATCTCGACGAAGCTGATCGACGTTCATCCCAAGCCCAAGCGGGCCCACCAGGGCTGGCGCTATCTGGAAGCAGCCGACGCCCCCGCCGATCTGGCGGACGGCGAAAGCGCCGACATGCTGCCGCCCAGCCTTGCGGGCGAACTGGCGAAGCTGGGGCTGGCCTGACGGGCCCCAAGTTGACACGGTTGACACAGTCCTGAGTGAAAACTCCAAGGCCCGGACTGCCCCCTTGCGAGGCACCCGGCGAGGGCCGGAAATGGTGGATTTGCAGGGTTGCGAATGCCATTCGCAGCTTATGCCGAAAGGCAGCGGCTGTAGGACAGCAGATTATATATGACAGACGCGTCTGTTATTTATTCGGGATGGGGGATTGCCGGGAGTGTCTCTGGAGCGCCTTCCCCGCATTGCCTCGTCGGCCCGTGCTTGACACGGGGCTTGGCTAGCCTGTGCCGCCAAAGAAAGCGAAGGCCCGTGTCAAGCACGGGCCGACGGGGGTTTGAGCGATGGACCTGTAACGGTTACCCTGCCGCCAATTGCGCTTCGCGGGCGATCACCCGTCGCAGCATGTTCGCATAGGTCGCCGGGTCCTGCGCGCTGGGGACCATGTATTTGCCGTTGATCACCATCGCAGGCACGCCGCTTACGTTCCAGTCCCACGCCTGCTGTTCGCCGGCTTCGACGATGGCGTCGATTTCGGGATCGTTCAGGGCAGCGGCGGCTTCGGCGCGGTCGAGGCCAATGGAGGCGGCGATATCGGTCAGGACGGCGGGGTCGTTCATACGGCGGCGCTGCTGGAAGTGGGCGTCGAACAGGGCGCGCTTGAGCCGCACCTGCATATCCGCGCCATGTTCGCGCAGGGTGTGGACGAGGAGGCGGTGCGCGAGGCGGGTGTTCCACATCATCGCGGGGGGCGGATCGCCTTCTCCGGTGTAGTGGAAGGAGTACCCGGCTGCTTCGGCGGCCTGCGCCATGCGGCCGCGTGCTTCGGCGGCCTGATCGGGGGTGCGGCCGTATTTGCGCTGGATGTGGGCGGCGCTTTCCTCGCCCTGTTCGGGCATGTCAGGGTTCAGTTCGAAGGGGTGGAAGCGGATGGTGGCGCTGACTTCGCCTTCCATGCCCTTCAGCGCGGTTTCGAGCTGGTTATGGCCGATCACGCACCACGGGCACATGACATCGGACCAGATATCGACGGTGACGGGGACTGGCCGGGATGCTGCTTCGCTCATTGCTCGATCCACCATTTGAGGAGGTGATGGGCCACCGCGAAAGGCGGCGGGGCGATGAAGGCGCCGTCTTCGGCGCCGGTCTTGAGGGCTTCCATCGCGTAGACCACCTCGTCGCGCGTGAACCAGCGCGCGTCGTCGAGCTCGGTGGCATCGATGGTGATGGCGGGATCATCGGCATGGGCGTGGCAGCCGATCATCAGCGAGGAGGGGAACGGCCAGGGCTGGCAGGCGACATACTGCACATCGCGCACGCGCACGCCGGCTTCCTCGTAGACTTCGCGGGCGACGGCTTCCTCGATCGATTCGCCGGGCTCGACGAAGCCTGCGAGCGCGGAATAGCGGCGGGGCGGGAAGCGCGGCTGGCGGCCGAGGAGGAGCTGGCCCTCCCATTCCACCGACATGATCGTGACGGGATCGACGCGGGGGAAATGCTCCGCCTTGCAATCCATGTTGACGCACTTGCGCTGCCAGCCGCCCTTGCCGAGCTTGGTGGCATAGCCGCAGCGGGCGCAGAAACGGTGGCGGGCGTGCCAATCGACGAGCGCGCGGGCGCCGCCGTAGGTTGCGAGATCGCCGGCGGGAAGCGAGGCCATCGCGCCCCACAGGCGCGGGTTGGCGGGGCCGGGATTGCCCTTGTTGGCGGGGGAGACGGGGGCGAAGCAGGCGCGTCCGGATTCGTCGAGGCCGAGGAAGACCAGTTCGTCATGCTCCCCGGCATCGGCCAGCGTGCCCCAGACGAGCGTTCCATCATCGCCGATCACCGGATCGAGCCCGTCGAGGCGCAGCAGCCGGGCGCGCCAGTTCATGAGGTCAGCCAGCTTGTCTGCATCGGCGCGGATATGATCGGCGCGGTCGAGCACGGCACCGGTGAAGGAGATCGGAGGATTGGGACGATAGAGCATGGGGTTCAGGCCGCCTTCTTCATGGCCGAAATGTCGGTGAGCACGGACTTGGGGAATTCTTCGGGAAACGGCAGCGCGGACGAGGGCATGAACTGCACGAAGAGGCCCGCCCGCAGACCGACCCGCGTGTTGACGAAGCCGACCGTGCCCGCAGCGCCCGACCAGCCGAACGTGCCGGCATCCGCGCCGAGGCCGACCCGTCCGCCCGCGCCGAAACCGGCGCCCGCGACCCAGGTCCCCGCAAGATCGGCGCTGGCAGGCAGGAGGTTGCTCGTGCCGAGGCGCACGGCCGCCTCGCTCATCACCCGGGTGCCGCCGATGCTGCCCCCGCCCGCGAGCATCATCAGGAAGCGGTCGTAATCACGCGGGCTGCTGACAAGGCCGGCACCGCCGAAGGGGAACGCGGGCGGATCGAGATAGACCGAGCTGGCCCCCGGATCGATCGGATCGGTCTTGCCGTCGTGGATCACGTAGTTGGTAGTGAGGCGCGGGGCCTGCGCGGCGGCGACCTGGAAGCCGGTGCTCGCCATGCCGCAAGGCCCGAAGATCCTCGCGGCGAGGAAGGCATCGAAGCTCTGCCCCGAGACCACCTCGATGATCCGCCCGACCAGATCGAGCCCGACCGAATAGCTCCACCGCGTCCCCGGCTCGTAGACCAGCGGCATATCGGCGAGCTTGTCGGCGAACTCGGCGAGGCTGGGCACCGTCTTCACCCCGCTGAACGGGGGAATAGAGAGGCGGGAGGCCTGCCCCGGCACCAGTCCGGCCGCCTCGTAAGCCTGCTTGAGCGGCCCCTTCTGGATGATCGAATAACCAAGGCCGGCGGTGTGGGTGAGGAGGTGGCGCAGGGTGATGGCGGACTGCGCGGGCTTGAGACTGGTGATCGAACCGTCCGGCGTCATCTGCACCTGCATCTTCGCGAACCTGGGCAGGAAATCGCTGATCGGCTGATCGAGCCCGATCTTGCCCTCGTCCACCAGCAGCATGGCCGCCATGCCGGTGATCGGCTTGGTCATCGAATAGATGCGGTAGAGGCTGTCGAGATCGACAGGGACGAGGGAGTCGAAGGCCATCGTGCCGCGCGCGATCTGCATCGGCGCACCGCTGCCCCAGCCCAGCGCGACGACTGCGCCGGGCAGCCGGCCCGAGGCGACATAGTCGTACACGAGGTTGGTGACCGTCGGGTACACTGCCTCGACGGCAGGATCGGCGAGGAGACGCGAGGGCAGGAAAGCCGAGCCGGCAAGGCCCGCTCCGAACCAACCCGCAGACCGCAGCAGGGAGCGCCGGGACAGCAGAAACGATCGATCTTCCATGGACTACCTGTGAGCAAGCGCCAGGCGTGCGGCCTTGGCAAACACCGTGGGCAGCCCAGCAGCCTCGATCCCCTCGACCGGCCAGAACTCCCCCGCCGGCAGACTAGCGCAATCGGCGCGCGCGCAAAGCATCAATTGCAGTTCGAGATCGAAATGCGTGAAACCGTGGCGGACAACCCCGGCCTTGTGCCAATCCCCGGCGACGGGCGGCACGGCATGGCCATCCCCCCTGGCCGACCAGCCATCATCGGGCAGCGCGCGCATGCCGCCGAGCATGCCCTTGCCTTCGCGCCGGACGAGCAGCACGGCCCCGTCCTGTTCGATCCAGAACGCCGTGCCGGTGCGGGTGGGCTTGGCCTTCTTCGCCGCCTTGACCGGATAGGCTTCGGCGGTCCCCGCAGCCCGCGCTGCGCAGGCATCGGCCAGCGGGCAAAGCAGGCAGCGGGGGCTGCGCACCGTGCAGATCGAGGAGCCCAGGTCCATCAGGCCTTGCGCGAAATCGCCCGCGCGCCCGTCCGGCGTGATGCGATCGGTGGCGGCGCGGATCGCCGTCCGCCCGCCCGGCAGCGGCTCGGCAATCGCGAAGAGGCGCGAGACCACGCGCTCGACATTGGCATCGACCACCACGGCACGCTGCCCGAAGGCAATCGCGGCAACGGCGGCAGCGGTATAGGCCCCGAGCCCCGGCAGCGCCCGGAGCCCCTCCTCCGTCGGCGGAAAGCCGCCCAGCCGGGCCACCTCACGCGCGCAGGCGAGGAGATTGCGCGCGCGGGCATAGTATCCGAGGCCCGCCCACGCAGCCATCACATCGGCGTCATCGGCGGCGGCCAGGGCCTCGACCGTGGGCCAGAGCGCGAGGAACTTGGCATAGTAGGCCCGGACCGCCGCCACGGTGGTCTGCTGGAGCATGACTTCGGAAAGCCAGACGCGATAGGGATCGGGCGCAGACTCGCCCGGAAGCGCCCGCCACGGCAGGCGGCGCGCGTTGACATCGTACCAGGCGAGCAGAGCCGCTGCGACGGCGCCGCGATCCCCGCCATCCCCGATCCGAACCGTCTCGCCACTGGTCTGCATGACGCGGCTATGGCATGGCGGCTCGCGATATGGAACGCGATCCAGCATCTCCGAAGGGGGCCCCTCCCAAAAGCGCAAGGAAGCCCGCCGGTGCCCGCACCTACGAGCGCCCGCGCGGCGGTGAGGCGCGCGCCATCGCCGATCTCATGCCCGCGATCGGGCGTACCGCCTTTCGCCGCTTCGGTTTTGTGCAGAGCTCGGTCGTCTCACGCTGGGGCGAGATCGTGGGGCCTGCACATGCCCGCCACTGCGCACCCGAATCGATCCGCTTTCCCCCCGGAGAGAAATCGGAAGGCATTCTCCAGCTGGTGGTGACACCCGCCCACGCTCCGCTGATCCAGCACGTGATCCCGGACATCATCGAGCGCGTGAACCGCTTCTTCGGCTATCGCGCTGTCGCGCGGGTCAAGCTCCGGCAAGGCGAGGTTCAGCCGCCCGCCGCTACCGACACGCAACGCCCGCTGCGCGCCGCGCCGCCCTCGCTCAAGCCGATTCCTATGGAACTTGGCGACAGCCTGCGCGATATCGGCGATCCGGAGCTGCGCACGGTGCTGGAGTCACTGGCGCGCAGCCTCGGCGAGGCAAACGGGACGGATTAGGCGGAAAGCAGGACTGACAATGCGCACACTGTTGAAGACGATGGGCCTATTCCTCGCCGCGCTGCTGGGCGTTGCGCTGCTTACGGCCGCGACCAAGCCGGCAGCCCCCGCGCCAAAGGTCAACTGGAACAACGTCGTTGTCCGCACACCGCTCGACAGCCACTTGCTCGGCAATCCCGATGCGCCGGTCAAGCTGGTCGAGTACATCAGCTACACGTGCCCGCACTGCGCGCATTTCGAAGAAGAATCCGATGCCCAGCTGCGCATCGGCTTCATTGCCACGGGCAAGGGCTCGATCGAGGTGAGGAGCTTCCTGCGCGATCCGATCGACCTCACTGTCGCGCTGCTCACGCATTGCGGCCCGGCCTCGAAGTTCTTCGGCAATCACAGCGCGTTCCTGCGCCACCAGACGACGTGGATGGCCCCGCTGGCCAGCCTGACCGAAGCGCAGAAGGCCCGCTGGTCGAACACCGATTT
Source organism: Novosphingobium fuchskuhlense (assembly GCF_001519075.1). GTDB lineage: Bacteria > Pseudomonadota > Alphaproteobacteria > Sphingomonadales > Sphingomonadaceae > Novosphingobium > Novosphingobium fuchskuhlense. The sequence continues at coordinate 1,490,143 of NZ_KQ954244.1, read as the reverse complement.
CGGCGCGCGGACCCGCGCCATCGCCAGCGATCTCGGGCTCTATTCGCTGATGGAAGCGCGCGGCTACGGCCGCGTCGAGCTGGACCGCTGCCTTGCCGACAAGGGGCTCGCCGATCGCCTCGCCAAGAACACCAAGGAAGCCGGCCAGAAGGATTTCGTCAACGGCACGCCGAGTTTCCTGCTCAACGGCGTGCCGCTGAGCGGGACCTATTCGTGGGCGACTCTCAAGCCCCAGCTCGAGGCACGGCTGCGCTGAGCGAGCGTTTCAGGCGCTTCGGGCCCCGCCGCGCGGGCGGGTAATCCCCCAAACGCTGCAACGCGCTCTTCTAACCCGCCATCCAATCCGCTAGCACAGCCCAGTCTGTTGTACCTGCCAACGCCTGTTGTACCTGCCAACGTCTGTTGTCCCTATCAGCGAAGCGAAACCCGACCTTATGCAGACCAAGCTCTTCTCGCCCGGCCATCTTCTTCTTGCCCTGATCGCGCTGCCTCTGGCGCTCGGCCTTGCCGCCTGCGGCAAGAAGGACGAGGCAGGGGCCGCCCCCGTCGGTGCGCCGCTCAACGCCGTGCCGCCGCCAGCAGGCAAGGCCTGGGCCGATGTCGTATCGGTGACGGCGGAGGGCGGCTATGTGATGGGCAATCCCAACGCGCCGATCAAGATCATCGAGTTTGCATCGCTGACCTGCCCGCACTGTGCCGAGTTCGAGGAAAAGGGCTTTCCGCATCTGCGTGACGAGTATGTCGCAAAAGGCACGGTCAGCCTCGAATTCCGCAACTTCGTTCGCGATCCCTACGATACAACGATGGCCATGCTCATCCGCTGCGGATCGCCGGACAGCTTCTTCGCGCTGACCGAGCAGGTCTATGCCAACCAGAAGCAGCTTTTCGACCAGCTCAAGCCCGCCGGCGAATTCATTCAGGCGAACAGCACACCGCCCGCACAGATGTTCACGGTGATCGGGGAGCGCGGCGGGCTCAGCGATTTCTTCGCGGCGCGCGGCATCGCCAAGGATCAATCGGCACAGTGCCTGGCCAAGCCCGAAGTTGCCAGCAAGCTGGTGGCCGACACCTCGAAGGCTGGCGATACTTATAACGTCACCGGCACGCCGACGTTCATCGTCAATGGCCGGAATGTCGAAGTCGCCACCTGGGACGCGCTCGAGCCGATCCTGAAGCAGGCCGGCGCGCGTTGATCGGCAGGAGCTGAACCCATCCATGCGGGGCGGGGGCGCAGCGCATGACTGAGAGTGGCAACGCGGCGAGCCGCGTTCCCATGCAGTTCACGCGCCTGAAGCTCTCGGGCTTCAAGAGCTTTGTCGAACCCGCCGAACTGCGAATCGAGCCCGGCCTGACCGGTGTCGTCGGCCCCAACGGCTGCGGCAAATCGAACCTTCTCGAAGCGATCCGCTGGGTCATGGGCGAAGGCTCGGCGCGCAGCTTGCGCGGCGGCGGCATGGAAGACGTGATCTTCGCTGGCACCGCCAGCCGCCCTGCGCGCGACTTTGCCGAAGTGATGCTCTCGGCCGAGACGGACCCCTCCGGGCCATTCGGCGGCGAACTGGAAGTCGTCCGCCGGATCGAGCGCGGCGCGGGCAGTGCCTACCGCGTCAATGGCCGTGACGTGCGCGCCAAGGACGTAGCGCTGGTCTTCGCCGATGCGGCGACGGGCGCACACAGCCCCGCACTCGTCAGCCAGGGGCGGATTGCGGCCGTGATCGCCGCGCGCCCCGCCGAGCGCCGCGCGATGCTGGAAGAAGCGGCCGGGATCGCCGGGCTCCACGTGCGGCGCAAGGACGCCGAGGCCAAGCTGCGCGCCACCGAGACGAACCTTGCCCGGCTCGACGACCTGATCGTGACGCTGGAAGCGCAAGTGGGCACGCTTCGGCGGCAGGCGCGCGCCGCGGAGCGCTACAAGCAGCTCTCCGAACGCATCCGCGTCGCCGAGGCCCGCCTGATCTTCGCACGCTGGCGTGACGCCGCCGCCGCCGCCGAGGCTGCGCGCGCGGCTGCCGCCCGCGCCGAGGACGCCGTGGCCGCCGCGCAGACCGCCGCCCGAACCGCGCAGGAGACCCAGCACGCCGCCACCGCCGCCCAGAGCGCTGCGCGCGACGCGCTGTTCGACCGCCGCCAGGACGCTGCAGCACAAGGCCAGCGCATCGCCGCACTCACCGCACAGGCCGAAGCCGCAGCCCAGCGGCTTGCCGATATCGACCGCCAGATCCACCGCATCGAGGCCGAACGCGGCGAGGCCGATCGCCTGACGCGCGACGCGGCCGAAGCGCTCACCCGGCTCGAGGCGGACCTTGCCGCCGCCGAAGCCGCGCTCGCCGCCCAGACGGCGGAAGGACCTGTGCTCAAGGCTGCCGAAGCCGCCGCCGAACAGGCCGCGCGCGCCGCCGAACTCGCACTGGCCGCGATGGTGGCGGAGCAGGCCGGGGTCGAGGCCGAATGGCGCGTTGCCGAAGCCGCGCTGACCGCGGCACGCCACGGCCTGACGCGCCTCGATGGCGAGGAGGCACGCCTGGCCGCCACCCGCCGCGCGCTGGAGGCCGAGCCCGATCCGGCTGCCGCCATGGCCGCCGCCGAAGCACGCCGCACCGATGCCGCCGCCGCGCTGGCCGAGGCCGGCACGGCGCGCGAACGCCTGACCGCAACGCGCGATCGCCTGACAGCGGAGCGCGAAGGCCTTGCCGCTGCGCGCGAGGCAGCATCGTCAGATCTTGCAGCGGCGCGCGCCGATCTCGTCGGGATCGAACGCGAATGCTCGGCGCTGGCCCGCGACAAGGCCGCGCGCGAGGCCGCTGCGGCGCGCACCGGCAAGGGCCCCAGCGCGCTGGCCGCTACCCGCGCTGCCCCGGGATATGAACGCGCGCTGGCGGCTGTACTCGGCCGCGACGCTGCTGCCCCGCTCGGCGCTGCACCGGCTGGCGATGGCCGCTTCTGGACCGGTTCCGAGGCACCCGCCCCGCGCGCCGATGCGCTGATCCACCGCGTGACCCAGTGCCCGCCCGAACTTGCCGCCCGCCTTGCGCTTGTGCGCGTCGCCGATGAGGACCGGGGCGAAACTCTTGCCCCCGGCGAATGGCTGGTGACCCGCGATGGCCATCTCCGCCGCTGGGACGGCTTCGTCGCGCGAGGCGAAGGCGGCGCGGAAGCGGCCATACTCGCCGCAGAAAACCGCCTCGCCGAACTGGAAGCCGCGCTTCCCGAACGCCGCGCTGCTGTCGAAGCTGCCGAAGCCGCCAGCAATACGGCGCAGGCCGAGCTTGCGGGTGCGCAGGCCGAACTTGCCCGCATCCAGACAGAACTTGGCGCAAACGAACGTGCGCTGGCGGCGGCAGCGGACGCCGAACGCAGCGCCCTTCGCGCGCTGGATCAGGCGGAGGCCGCCCGCGCCCGGATTGCGGCTCGGCGCGAGGAGATCGACCGCGCGGCTGCCGATCTGGCCAGCCAGCGCAGCGCCGCCGAGGCCGATCTGGCAGACGCTGAAGCCCGCCGCGCCGCGCTGCCCGATCCCGCCGCCGGACGCACCGCCGTGGATGCCGAGCGCCAGAAGAACGACCGCGCCCGCACCGCCTACCAGTCTGGCATGGCCGCCGTCGCCGCGCACGGACAGGCGCTTGCCGTGGGCAAGGAGCGCCTCGGCGCGCTGCGCGGCGATATCCGCGGCTGGCAGGCCCGCGCCGGCGACGCGGCCCGGCGGCTAGCGGCGATGGCCGCACAGGCAGAGGACCTTGCCGAGGAACGCGGCGTCGTGGCGGCAAAACCCCCTGCCCTGGCGCGCGATCTGGAAGAAGCCGAAGCCCTGCGCGCTCGCTATGCAACCGCTCTCACCGAGGCCGAGACGACGCTGGCCCGCACCGAGGCCGCAGCCCGCAGCGCCGATACCGCGCTCGCCGCCGCGAATGAAACGCTGGCCTCGGCCCGTGAAGCCCGGGCGGCGCTTGGCGCCAAGGCCGAGAACGAAGACCAGCGCCGGCAGGAAATGGCGGGCATCGCCGGCGAACGGTTCCAGTGCCCGCCGCCGCTGCTGCCCGAACGCATCGGCTTTCCCGGCAGCGACGTTTCCGCCGCGCCCGAGGAATCCGCCGCGCACGACCGCCTCCTTGCCGAACGCGAACGGCTCGGGCCGGTCAACCTCGTCGCGGCGACCGAATTGACCGAGGCAGAGGCCCAGCACACCGCCGTTGTCACCGAGCAGGCCGAACTGATTGAAGCGGTCAACCGCCTGCGTGGCTCGATCGGCGCGCTCAACCGCGAGGGACGAGAGCGCCTGCGCGCCGCGTTCGAGGCGGTCGATGCCCACTTCCGCCGCCTCTTCGCAAGGCTGTTCGGCGGGGGCGAGGCGCACCTTGCGCTGGTCGACAGCGACGATCCGCTGGAAGCGGGCCTCGAGATCTTTGCCCAGCCCCCGGGCAAGCGCCTCCAGTCTTTGACGCTGCTCTCAGGCGGCGAACAGGCGCTCACGGCCGTCGCGCTGATCTTCGCGCTGTTCCTCACCAACCCCGCGCCGATCTGCGTGCTCGACGAGGTCGACGCGCCGCTCGACGACGCGAATATCGAACGCTTTTGCGATCTGCTCGATGCCATGGCCGCCGAAACCACCACGCGGTACCTGATCGTGACCCACAATGCCGTCACGATGAGCCGGATGCATCGTCTGTTCGGTGTAACGATGGTGGAACGCGGCGTTTCGCGCCTTGTCAGCGTGGATCTTGGCGGGGCGGAGAGCCTGCTGGCGAGCGGGCCGGTCTAATCCAGCACGAAGCGTGGGCCTGGCCCGGCGGCCGCGGCGCGATCTTCCTTGTTGTAGAGCGCGCAGCGGTCGAGGCTGAGGCAGCCGCAGCCGATGCATTCATCGAGCTTGTTGCGCGTGCGGGTGAGCAGCTGGATGCGGCTGTCGATCTCGCTGCGCAGTGAACGGCTGATGCGTTGCCAATCAAGCACCGTCGGCGTGCGGCCGCGCGGCAGCGACGCAAGCTCGCGCTCGATCTCGGCCAGCCCCAGCCCAAGGCGCTGCGCGATGAGGATGAAGCTGAGGCGGCGGATATCGGAACGCAAGAAGCGGCGCTGGTTGCCCTCTGTGCGCACCGAGGCGACAAGCCCGCGCTCCTCGTAGTAACGGATGGCGGAGACAGCGAGCCCGGTACGCTGCGCGACCACGCCGATCGGCACTAGATCATTGCGTCCCTTGGACGTTCTCGCAAGCATCGCGAATCCCCGAACTTTTGGCTTGATCTAAAGCCTGCTTGAGGTTGCATAAGGGCTAGCGCGTAGTTGTGCCAGAAAATCAAGGACCGTTCCGGATGACCGAAAATCCCGTCACCGCGCGCCTCGAACACATCAAAATCACGGTCAGCGACCCCGATCGCACGGCCCGCTTCCTCACCCGTCTCTGCGGGTGGCACGAACGCTGGCGCGGGCCCTCGGCGCAGGGCGGCTGGACCATTCACCTTGGCGCCGACATCGACTATATTGCGCTTTATCAGCGTGATACTCCGCTTTCGGGCCCCTTCTCCAAGGGCCAGCCGCTCAATCACATCGGTCTGCTGGTCGATGATCTCGACGCGGCCGAGCGTGTGGTGATCGAGGCCGGATTGGAGCCCTTCAACCACGGGGACTATGAACCGGGGCGTCGGTTCTATGTCTTCGATTGGGACGGCATCGAGTGGGAACTGGTCAGCTATAGCTGAGTGGCAGCTCCCACGACGAAGCAAGCCGCCGCCATCAGCGCGCCGGCGAACCGGTTCGAGCGGAACCGCGCGAGAGCACTGAGGCTATCGGCCGTATCGAGCGTGAGCGCCTGCCAGGCAAAGTGGAGCGTGACGGGGAGCAGCGCGAAGAGCGCCACGGGATCGGGCCGCACCAGCCAGACCGCCCCCGCCCAGCACGCCGTCGCCAGGGCATAGAGCCCGATCACCCCGGCGCGGACATGGCGCCCGAACGACAAGGCGGAAGAGCCGATGCCGACCATCGCATCGTCTTCGCGGTCCTGCAGCGCATAGATCGTGTCATAGGCCATGCACCATGCCCAGCACCCGGCATAGAGCAGGCCAAGCGGCGCCAGCCGGTCAAACCCGGTCACCTCGATCCAGCCAACCGGTGCGCCCCAGGTGAAGACCAGCCCCAGCCACGCCTGCGGCCAGCCGGTAATCCGCTTCATGAAGGGATAGGCCGCGACGAGGCCGAGACTGCCAAGCGCCACGAGTTGCGCCTGCCAGCGCAGTTGGAGGAGGACGATCAGCCCCACCCCGCACAGCGCCAGCAGCCAGACCCACGCCGCCTGCTTGGAAACCGCCCCGCTCGCAATCGGCCGCGATGCCGTCCGCGCCACGCGGGCATCGAGATCGGCATCGACGATATCATTGTAAACGCAGCCCGCCCCGCGCATCGCGATGGATCCCAGCAGCATCCACAGCACGATGCCCCAGTGCGCTGCGCCGCCAGCAAGGAACACCCCCCAGGCGCAAGGCCAGAACAGCAGCCACCAGCCGATCGGCCGGTCGAACCGCGCAAGCAGCGCCAGATCGCGCAAGGTGGGAGGCAAGGCGGCGAGCAGGCCGCGATACTCGGTGTCGGGCACGATTTCGGGGGATGCGGACATACGCTCGGCATAGCCCCGGCGGCTGCGATCGGCTAGAGCCCTCCCATGCCCGCTACCCCCGCCTGGCCGCCGAAGTCGGCCCCTCGCCTGTTTGTTCCTGGTCCGCTGAGCGAGGGCTCGTCGGTACAGCTCGAAGGCGGGCAAGCGCATTACCTCGGCAAGGTCATGCGCGTCACGCCGGGCGATGCCGTGATCCTGTGTGACGACGAGACCGGCGAGTGGCTCGCCCGCGTGGCCGAGGCCGGCAAGCGCGATGTGATGCTGACGATCGAAAGCCGGCTCCGTCCGCGCGAGGGGGTGCCCGATTTCTGGCTCTGCGCCGCACTCACCAAGAAGGCGGCTTTCGATCTCGTGATCGAGAAGGCGACCGAACTGGGTGTTGCCGAACTGCATCCGGTGCTCACCCGGCGCTGCGTGGCGGACAAACTCAATCCCGAGCGCGCGGGCGCGATCATGACCGAAGCGGCCGAGCAATGCGCGCGAACCGCGCTGCCGGCACTGGCGGACGTGACGCGGCTTGACGATCTCCTGGAGGGCTGGCCCGCAGGCCGCCGGCTCTACTTTGCGGACGAGGAAGGCGGTGTGCCAGCGGCGACCGCCTTTGCCATGGACGGCGGCCCCGCAGCACTGCTGATCGGGCCCGAAGGCGGCTTCGACAGCGCCGAGCGCGCCATGATCCGCGCGCACCCCGCTGCCGTCGCCATCACGCTCGGCCCGCGCGTGCTGCGCGCCGAAACCGCCGCCATTGCCGGAACCGGACTGTGGATGGGAACCCGGGGCGATTGGGGCGCTTTGGCGCTTGAGGAGTGAAACCGGCACGCTCATTTCGGCTGGCGCGCGCGCGCGGGGGGCACTAACGCACGTACCATGAGCACGAGACAAGTTTCGAATCGCAACGATCCCGTCATCGAGAGCCGCAGCCAGCTCATCGAGCCGATGGCCAAGGGCGAAAAGCCACGCGAGGCCTGGCGGATCGGTACCGAGCACGAGAAATTCGTCTATCGCACCGCGGACCACGCCGCGCCTTCCTACAGCGAACCCGGCGGCATCCGCGATCTATTGCTCGCGCTGGAGGACTACGGCTGGACGCCGATCCTGGAGGACAGCGATACCGGCCCCAACGTGATCGCAATGAGCGGAGCCGACGGCGCGGTAAGCCTTGAACCTGCCGGCCAGCTCGAGCTTTCGGGTGCGCCGCTCGAGAACCTGCACCAGACCTGTGCCGAAACCGGCCGCCATCTCGCGCAGGTAAAGACCATCGGCGACAAGCTGGGCCTTGGCTATCTCGGGCTCGGGCTGTGGCCGGACAAGACCCGCGAAGAGCTGCCGATCATGCCCAAGGGCCGCTATGACATCATGCTGCGGCACATGCCGCGCGTGGGCACGATGGGCCTCGACATGATGCTGCGCACCTGCACGATCCAAACCAACCTCGACTATTCAAGCGAGGCGGACTTGGTGCAGAAGTTCCGCGTTTCGCTGGCGCTGCAGCCGCTCGCCACCGCGCTCTTTGCCAATTCGCCGTTCCTCGAAGGCAAGCCCAACGGCTTCCTGTCGTATCGCAGCCACATCTGGACCGACACCGATCCGGCGCGCACCGGCATGCTCTCGTTCGTGTTCGACGAAGGCTTCGGCTATGAGCGCTATGTCGACTACATGCTCGATGTGCCGATGTATTTCGTGTTCCGGGACGGGCGCTACATTGATGCGGCGGGCCAGTCGTTCCGCGATTTCCTCGAAGGCAAGCTGCCCGCGCTGCCCGGCGAAAAGCCGACGCGGTCTGACTGGATCGACCATCTTTCGACCGCTTTCCCCGAAGTGCGCCTCAAGAGCTTCCTCGAGATGCGCGGTGCCGATGGCGGGCCGTGGAACCGCATCTGCGCGCTGCCTGCGCTGTGGGTCGGCCTGCTCTATGACCAGACCGCGCTCGATGCGGCGTGGGACCTGGTCAAGGACTGGGACATGGACGGGCGCGAGAAGCTGCGTGCGAATGTGCCGAAGCTGGGCCTCAATGCACCACTGCCGGGCGGCGGAACCTTGCGCGACATCGCGGCCGAGGTGCTCTCGATCGCCCGCGCCGGCCTTGCTGCGCGCGGCAAGCTGAACGAGGCCGGCGACAACGAGACCGGCTATCTCCAGCCGCTCGACGAGATCGTCAGCACCGGCAAGACACCCGCTGAACGGCTGCTCGATCTCTACCATGGCGTGTGGGGGCAGTCGCTCGAACCGATCTACGCAGCGAAGAGCTTTTAAGCGCCGCAAAGGCCATCAAGGGGAGAGAGACCAATGATCATCGTGATGGGCAGGCTGCGGATCGACGCCGAAGCCATCGAGGCCGCCATGCCGGCAGCGCGCAAGGTTGTGGCCGCGACGCAAGCGGAAGAGGGCTGCCTCCAGTACGACTATGCGCGGGACATCAGCGATCCCGAGATCTTCCATATCGTCGAGCGCTGGACGAGCCGCGAGGCACTGGCCGCACACCTCAAGACGCCGCACGTGGCCGAATGGATTGCCATCCTTTCGGGCATGACAATGAAGGAGCGCCACATCAAGCTCTACGACACCGACGAAGGCGAGGACCTGTAAGCCGGTGATCCTTGTGATGGGATCCTTCCGGGTCGCGCCGGAGCATATCGATGCCCTGCTGCCGCTGGCCCGCAAGGTTGCTGTGGAAACCCGCGCCGAGCAGGGCTGCATCCAGTACAGCTATGCTCAGGACATCGATGATCCGGCGCTGTTCCATGTGAGCGAGCGCTGGACGGACCGCGCTGCGCTCGCGGCTCACGCCAGATCGGCACATATGGCCGAATGGGTAAAAGCACGCGCCGGGCTCGGTTTCCACGATCGCGTGATCTGGCTCTACGCAGCGGACGACGGCGAGGCGATCTGAACAGCGTCCCCGCTATAGCCCGATCTTCACCATGAAGAGTGGACGGCGGGCGAGGTCTATTCCGCCGGGTGCGCCGTGCCCATCGCCGGCGGTTCCATGCGCGGGCGGCCGCGTGTCAGCATCCGCCCGATGCGGTTGAGCGTGCCGGTGACAAGACCGTGCTCGGCCATCCAGGCATGGTATTCGCGGTACTTGGCGTCTTCCGCGAGGAGATGCGCTTCTTCTGTCTTGGCGCGCCAGAAGTAGACCGCGCTGACAAGGCCGAGGATCACCGTGTTGCGGATCGCATCGACCAGCGAATGCGTGGTGGTGAGCCAGGGCAGCGTCGAAAGCCACCAGAAGGTGTTCTTGGAAAGATAGGCCGGGTGCCGCGTGAAGGCATAGGGCCCATTCGTCAGCACGCCGCGGTAGGTGAGATTCGAGAAGCGCAGGCCGAAGGCCACCGTTGCCCAGGCATAGATCCCCGTGAGCAGCACCATCGCTGCGACCCAGATCCATTCGAGCACGGGCATGCCCTGCAGCCAGAAGGTCCATTCCGCGCCGTTCGTGCGGTAATCGAGCACCCCGCCGCCACCCATCAGGATAAAGGGCGGATAGCAGATCAGCGCCGCGACCCAGCCGGCGAGATAGGGATTGGCACTGCGGATCTGCGCATCGAGCGGCTTCATCGTGAGGAGGTAGCCGACCATCGCAATCTGCACGTCGACCAGAAACATCGTCTCGATCAGCGCATTGCCGAGCGCGAGCGGATCGCCCAGCACGGCCGCGTAGTTCATCTGCACCACGTTGCCGAAGCCGCCGGGGATGATCGAGAACATGAAGGCGCAGAAGAAGCCCTTCACCGCCCAGGCGCGCAAGTGGTTGGCGACCTCGGCGCGGTCATAGGTCTCGCGCCCCACCAGCATCGCGCCGAAATGCCACGATGCGTCGCGCGGATTGACCAGCACGCGATCGAGCCACAGCACATAGGGCACCGCGCCGAGGAACAACACCGGGGCGAGGCCCGAAATCACGTCCATCGCGAAAAGGTACTGCCCGCGCCAGTACCAGCGGCACAGGCAATAGACGAAGCCGACCAACGACCAGGTCGCCCAGAGCCCGGCGATCTTGGTGATCGAGATATCGACGACATCGCGCAACGGACGCGGATTGGCCCAATCAATGCCGGTTGAGGCGCGCAGGTGCACCTTGTCGACGAGGAGCGACCACGCGACCATCGGCAGGCCGGAGAACAGCATCGCCGCCAAAGCCGCGTTGGGCCCGGCAAGCGGCTCGTGCGGCCCCGGCAGCGCCAGCGCATCGGCGATCCCCGCCCAGTTGCGGCACAGGATGACCCACAGCGCGAGGCCGACGAGGCCGGACAGGCCAACGCCGGCAGAAACGTCGCTGGACGGCCTGGATGCAGGTGCGCTCATGACCCCGTTGTTAACGGGGACCTATGAGAAAATCGTTTATGCGCCGGCAAGACCCGGTGCTGCGCCCTCAGCGAAACGCGGTGATGTGCCCGCTGTCGTCGAGGACATAGAGCACGCCGCCTGCCACGACCGGTGCCAGCGTCACCGGCGCGCCGAGCTTCGCATGGCGCTTAACCGCGCCATCAGTGACCGATGCCGCCATAAGATCGCCCTCGGAATTGGCCATCCAGAGATGATCGCCCGCCAGCACTGGGCCGGTCCAGAAGATCGGGCCCTTCTTCTTCTTGACGCTGCGCCAGGCCTTCATCTGCGCGATCCAGCGCACTTTGCCGGTGGCCTTGGCGATGCACAGCAGCTTGCCCTCGTCGGTCAAGGTGAAGATCCAGTCGCCCGCTACCGCCGGGGTGGAAATCCCTGCGAGGTTGAGTTCCCACACGCGCTGGCCGGTGACCAGTTCGTAGGCGGCCATACGCCCGCCTTGGCCGAGGGCATAGACGCGGCCGCGCTCGATGATCGGATCGGCGTCGATGTCGGTCAGGGTCGAGACAGAGGTCGCGATGCTGGTGCGTGCGAGGGCATCCGACCACAGCTGGCGGCCGTTCTCGTAGCGATAGGCGACAAGTTCGCCCGAACTGTAGCCGGCGACAATTGTGCCCTGCCCGGCGGCGGCGGCGGCCACGCCGAACACGCCGGTCTGAGCGACCGAACCGGATTCGCTCCACAGCTGGGTGCCATCGGCGGCATTCAGCGCGACGATCTGGTTGTCCTGCGTCATCACGTAAACGCCGCCGATAAAGATCGTCGGGCTGCCGCGCAGGGGGCCTGCCGGCTTCACGCGCCAGAGCACCTTGCCGTCCGCCGCATCGACCGCGGCGACTTCGCCAAGGCCGGTGGTGATGAAGACCTTGCCGTCGCTATAGGCCGCGCCGCCACCGAACACCGACGCGGTCGCTGCGGGAAGGCGGAAAGCCACCTTCCACTGCTCACGCCCGGTGCCGGCATCGAACGCCCGGACATATCCTTCGGTGTCCATGACGAACAGCTTGCCGCCGCCGACGACCGGGGCCGCGGCGAGGCGCTGCTTCGGGCTCGACCCGGCAATGCGGGTGGTCCACACCTTGCGCGGGTTCTCGCCCAGGGCAAGGTGGCCATAGGACTTGGACGCGGTGCCGCCAGCCTGTTCCCAATCGGCATTGGCCTCGGCCACCGGCAGCACGACATCGAGCGCCGCCATGCCCTCGTCAACCTTGGTGCCCGATTCGATCTTCGAGAGGATCGGGATGCGCACGCCGACCGTGGGGGTCGACTTGGTCTTGGCCTTGGTGATGCCGCAGCCGCCGAGCGCAAGCGCCACCACGACAAGGGCGGAAACGGCAACGCGCCGGATCGAACTGGCTCCGGTCATATCCTCAAATCCCATTCCGAAAATGCATTATTGGCCTTCAGCGCCGCGCACGGCGGCGGCCGGATCATCGACCGCATCCACCCCGAGTTGCCCGGCAAGCTGCCGGGTGCGCCGGCGCAGCGTATCGGGCACGGCCTTGTCCTTGGCGATCGTGGCGAGCAGCGCGCCCGCCGCCTCGATCTTGTTCTGTTTGAGATGGGCCAGCGCCACGAGTTCGCCAGCGCTGCCAAACCATGGCTTGCCGGACACCGCCAGCGGCTTGAGCCGGTCAATCACGGTCTGCGGCGGCAGCTTGTCGAAATTGGCCGAAACCTCGCGCACGGTGGCAAGATCACGATAGGGCCCGGGCAGCGCGCTGTCGGCAGCGACGGCTGCAAACATCTTTGCGGCATCAGCGTCCTTGCCGGCCTGCTGGGCGATACCGGCTTGGGTAAGCTGCACGGCGGCGCGGTAACCCGGCGTCCCATCCTTGGCCAGCGGGTCCATCGCCTGTTTGGCGGTCTGGTTGCGCCCAGCCTGCAACGCATCGAGCGCGGTAACGAAGGTCTCGCTCTGCTTGTCGCGCACGCTGCCCTGATGCTCGGTATACCACAGCCAGCCGCCGAGGCCGACCAGTCCGCCGATTACCAGTGCCAGGATCGGACGACCGCGCGTGAGCAACAAGGAACGCAACTGGTCCTCGCGCAGCGCATCGTCCACCTCGCGCAGGAAGGTTTCCTGCACGGCGGCATCCTTGCTGTTGGCAGGAGGGGTGCCAGACGGGCTTTTGGGAGTGAGAGCCAAGGTACGCTTTCAGGTCGCTGTGTTAACGAATGCGGCTGTTTAGCAGGGGGCCCTGCCAATTCAACCGCTTTGACACCGACCGCTTTGCCAGAGGAAGTCTGTCGGGCAGCTTTACGGAAATGCGGGGAGCCCCAACGCAGCGGCATAGACCGCCGCATGGCGCCGAGCCATAGCCGCTTCGTCGTACTCCTGAAGCGCGCGCAACTGATTGGCCGCGCCCACCTGCCGGCGCAGGCCTTCATCCTCCGCGAGCCGCAGCAGCGCCGCGCCCAGCGCCGCCTCGTCGCCCTGGGGCGTGATAAACGGCGCGTTCTCGGATGCGACAATGTCGGCCACATCGCCCACCGCCGGGCTTGCCACAGCAAGGCCCGACGCCATCGCCTCGACCACCGAGAGCGGGAACTGCTCGCTTTCGGACGAGAGCGCGAAAAGATCGAACAGGGCGGTCGCTTCCGCGGGTTTCGCGACATGGCCGGGCAAGTGGACGCGGTGCCCGATCTCCAGCCGCAGCGCCTCGGCAAGGATCGCCTCGCGCTCCGGTCCCTCGCCCACGATGACCAGTTGCCACTCCTCCGGCAGCCCACGGAACGCCCGCACAAGCCGCGGCAACGCTTTCACCGGGCGCAGGCCGGCAAGCGTGCCCACCCACTTCTCGCCCGGCCGCTTGACCACGCGCGGCAGCGCATCGGGGCGCACCTTGCGCGCCTTGGCCGGGTCGTAGTCCTTCACCGGAATGCCATTGCCGATGCGTTGGACGCGCGCCGCCGGCTGGTGCCACACATCGAGCGCCACCCTTTCGAGTTGGCGCGAGGGCACGATCAGCGCGCTCGCCCGCGCCAGCGCGACCCGGCGATACCAGTTGCGCGAAGTCTTGAGCTTGTGCGCCTCGTCGGCGTTGAAACCGTCCTCGTGGTGGATCAGCGGCGCGAGCCCCAGCGTCGGGGCGAACATCGCATGGGCCATCGCCGCATCCATCGCACCCCAGTTGTAGGTGAGGATGAGGTCGAAGCCCTGCATCGCCCGCGCCAGGGTCTGGAGCCGCCGCACGCCGAACCGGCCCGCGAGCGGCGGGAAGCCGAACGGGAAATGCACCGACAGCCCCGGATCGATCTGCGCCCGCGCGCCCAGTGCGCCGGGCTGCGCGGAGACGATGCTGTGGTCCACCGCCTTGCCGAAGCGATTGATCAGGCTGGTCGAACGCCGCTCCTTGCCGCCCGCATCGAACGTCGAATGCAGGTGAAGCAGATGCAGCCGCGTGCCGGGTGCCGTCTTGCTCATGGATTGCCGATCACACCGCGCGCGCCAGCAGCCGGTCGATCGCGGCGACGGCCTCGTCCTCGTCGAGCGTGGGCGCGTGCCCCACACCGGGCACCGTCACGAGTTCGGTTGCCGAACCGCGCACGTTCATGCGGGCGGCGACCTCGGCCGAGAGAATGTCCGAATGGGCGCCGCGCAGCACCAGCAGCGGGCGGCGTGCCACTGCCTCGTACATCCCCCACATGATGGCAGGCTCGGGCGCCGGGCCATGCTCGGTCTCGAACGGTTCGGCGATCTTCATGTCGTAGTCGAACACGATGCGACCGCCGGTGCCGATCACCATGCAGCGCTTGGCCATGCGCAGCCAGTCCGGCAGTTGCCAGGCCGGGTATATCTCGCGGTTCGCCTCCTGCAGCGCGCGCGCCGCGTGGACCCAGGTTTCATAGCTGCGACCCTGCCCGACATATTCGCGAATGCGTGCAAGGCCGGCCGGCTCGATAACGGGACCGACATCGTTGATCACCGCCGCGGTGATGCGCTCCGGGTTCACGGCGGCGAGCATCATCGTCATCAGCCCGCCGAGCGAAGTGCCGATCACCACGAAGCGTTCTATCCCCTCGGCCGCAAGCAGCGCCTCGACATCGGCGACGTAGTGCGCCGGGGTGTAGGTCATCGGATCACGGGCATAATCGCTGTCGCCGCGCCCGCGCATGTCGGGGCAAAGCACGCGCCAGTCACCAGCGAGACGCTCGGCCACGGCCTCGAAATCGCGGGCATTGCGGGTGAGCCCGTGCAGGCAAAGGATTGGCGGCCTGCCACGGCTTCCCGTCCCGGCCTGCGCATAATCGCGAAAATGCAGTTTCAGGCCGTCGCTGCTGGTCCAGCTGCGATCCTGCCAGCGCTTCTCGCCGCTTTTCAGCGCCTCTGCCATCGGTTGCACTGCCTGAATCCCGCGCAAAAACAAAAGGGGCGCGCTTGCACGCCGCCCGCTTCGTCCCCACTATCGCGCGATGCAGCCTGCCCCGCAAGACGCGATCTACCGCCCCGCTCCCCGTATTCTCGATTTGGCGAGCTGGATCGGCGATCCGGTCGCCCCGGCCGACTTCCCCGAGACACAGCTGCGCTTTCGCAACCAGCGCGCCGCGGCCGAAGTCGGGCTCGCCGGCCTCTCCGACGCGGAATGGGTGAGCCACATGGGGCGCTTCGCCCCGCTCCCGGACAACCTCCCCCAGCCGCTGGCGCTGCGCTATCACGGCCACCAGTTTCAGGTCTACAACCCGGACCTCGGCGACGGGCGCGGCTTTCTTTACGCGCAGATGCTCGATGGCCAGAGCCGGCTCATGGACCTTGGCACCAAAGGTTCGGGCCAGACCCCGTGGAGCCGACAGGGCGATGGCCGCCTCACCCTGAAAGGTGCGGTGCGCGAGATTCTCGCGACCGAGATGCTGGGCGCGCTCGGCGTCAACACCAGCCGCACCTTGTCGGTAATCGAGACCGGCGAGGCGCTGTGGCGCGGCGACGAGCCCTCCCCCACCCGCTCGGCGGTCATGGTGCGGCTCAGCCACGGGCATATCCGCATAGGCACCTTCCAGCGCCTTGCCGCGCTGGGCGAGGCCGAGAACATGGCAGCGCTGGTCGGCTACTGCCTCGGCAACTTTCCCGGCCCCGTGCAGGATGAATGCGCCAGTCCCGCCACCCGCCTGCTCGACCAAGTCGTGGAGCGCATGGCCGACATGGCGGCAGGCTACATCGTGGCGGGCTTCGTCCACGGGGTGCTCAACACCGACAACATGAACGTGTCCGGCGAGAGCTTCGACTATGGCCCGTGGCGCTGGCTGCCGCGCTGGGACCCAGCCTTTACCGCCGCCTATTTCGACAGCAGCGGGCTCTATGCCTTTGGCCGGCAGGTCCAGGCGATCCATTGGAACTGCGGCCAACTCGCGGTCGCGCTGCGCACGCTGGAGGAAGCGCCGCCACTGATCGCCGCCCTCAACCGCTTCGAGGATCATTACCGCGCCGCCATGGCCCGCCGCTGGTGCTGGCGGCTTGGCGTGCAGCCGCGCGGGCTGGAGGAAGACACCGCGCTGATCGGCTTGAGCGAAAAGGCCATGACGGACAGTGGCGAAGCGCCGGATGCCTTTTTCTTCCGCCACCGCGGCGGACGGGACCAGGCCGGCGGCACGCTGGGCGAGGCGCTCGCAGCGTATGAGCCGCTCCCCGACACGCATGCCTACTGGGACGATAGCGCCCCGCAGTCGCTGCTGATCGACGAGGTCGAGGCGATCTGGGCCCCCATTGCCGAAAATGACGACTGGTCCTTGCTCGAGGCGAAAATCGCAGCACTGCGCCGCATGGGCGAGGCGCATGGCGCGCCGCCGCCGCCGGCAGGGCATGTCGGAAAGGCATAGATTTGCGCGGCAGGGTTTCTTGTTTGGTTACCACTGCCATGCCATAGCCCGCACACTCCAGCGGCTTCCGGCTGCTTGAAAGGCAAGGCAGAGGAAGGCCCCGCTCACCCGTGTCCACCGGCGAACTCGTCTCATTCGAACCCGCTACGGGATCGGAACTGTGGCGTGGCCGGATCGGCGACGCGGAGGATGTGATCGCCCGTGCGCGCCGCGCCTGGCCGCTCTGGGCCGCCCAGCCGCTCTCCACCCGCATCGAACTCATGCGCCGCTTTGCCAACGAAGTGCGCAAGGAAGCCGAGAAGCTCGCCGACCTGATCGCCCGCGAAACCGGCAAGCCGCTATGGGAAGCCCGCACCGAGGTCGACAGCGTGGTCGACAAGGTCGAGGTTTCGGTGCGCGCCTATGCCGAGCGCACATCGCAGCGCAAGCTCGACAGCGCGCTCAACGGCACCGCAGCCGTGCGCCACAAGCCGCATGGCGTGGTCGCGGTGATCAGTCCCTACAACATGCCCGCGCTGCTGCCCGCTGCGCAGATCGTGCCGGCACTGATTGCGGGCAATGTCGTGGTGTTCAAGCCTTCCGAAAAGACCCCCGCCACCGGCGATCTGCTCACGCGCTGCTTCCACCGTGCCGGCATTTCGGCGGCAGTGGTGCAGATCCTGTTCGGCGGACCGGAACAAGGCCAGGCGCTGGCCGTGCACGATGGCGTGGACGGCGTGCTGTTCACCGGATCGGCCCACGCCGGCGTTTCGATAAACCGCAAGCTCGCCTCCAACCCGGGCAAGCTCGTCGCGCTCGAACTTGGCGGCAACAACCCGGTGGTGGTGTGGGACACGCCCAAGATCGTCGATGCCGCAGCGCTCGTTGTGCAATCGGCGTTCACCGGCGGCGGCCAGCGCTGCTCGTCGGCGCGGCGGCTGATCGTGAAATCGACGATGTACGACGCCGTCATCACCGAAGTGCGCCGCCTGACCGAACGGCTGATCGTCGGCGCGCCGTTCGATACGCCTTCGCCCTTTATGGGCCCGGTCATCGACAATGCGGCTGCCGACGGCCTCACCGAAAGTTTCGTCTACCTTCTTTCCAATGGCGGCCGCGCGATCAAGCACATGACCCGCCTGCGCGACGACCTGCCCTTCGTCAGCCCGGCGATCATCGACGTGACGCGGATCGAGGACCGTCCGGATGTCGAACTGTTCGGCCCGCTGCTCCAGGTCGTCGCGGTCGACGATCTCGATGCCGCGATTGCCGAGGCGAACAACACCCGCTTCGGCCTCACCGCCGCGCTGATCGGCGGCTCGCCGCAGGAATACAACCGCTTCTGGGCCAATGTCCGCGCCGGCGTGGTCAACTGGAACCGCCCGACCATCGGCGAATCGCCCGCCGCGCCCTTCGGCGGCAGCGGCCTTTCCGGCAACAACCGCCCGGGTGGCTATTACATGGCCGATTCCTGCGCCTATCCGGTGTCCTCGGCGGAAATGGAACAGCCCCGCGCCACCATCGGTGTGGGCCTCAGGGATACCTGACGCCTAGTTCTTCGGATCGGGCAGCGGCAGCGCAGGATCGGCAGGCCCGGCAGGTACCACTGCCAGATTGCGGTTGTTGGCCTGGCTGAGGTCGGGATCGACCATCAGCTGCCCTTCAAGCGCCGCGGTCATCACCGGATCATGCGCCGGGCCTTCCTCCGCTCCGCGCGTGCGCGGCGTCTCGGCCGAACAGGCGGCGAGCAGGGCGAAAAGAGCCGCAATCAAGGCATAACGGGACCGCATCAGGCTCCCCCATGCACTGCCTGTGGTTAACCCCGCGTCACCAGAGGGCACGGCTGGGCATCGCCCCCATGCCAATTTGATGCTTGGACCGCAGCGCCCATGCTGCCATGGCGCGCGCCATGAGCTCTGCCGCCTCCCGCCACAACGGTGCCGTCGCCGCCATCGCGACCTACACCTTCTGGGGCGTGATGCCGATCTACTTCAAGCTGCTGGGCGCTGTGCCCGCGCCTGAACTGCTCGCATGGCGAATCGTGTGCAGCATGCCGATCTGCCTCGCGATCATCGCCCTGCAGCGGCAGGGTGCATCGCTCAGGGCCTCGTTCGGTAACCGCACGGTCGTGCTGCGCCTTGCCACCAGCGCGCTGCTCACGGCCACCAATTCGCTGATCTTCTTCATCGCCGTCGTCACCGGCCACGTCCTGGCCACCAGCCTCGGCTACTATATCATGCCGCTGATCAACGTGCTGATCGGCACGGTGTTCCTGCACGAGCGGCTCAGCCGGGTGCAATGGGCCGCGGTGGTGATCGCCGCCACCGGCATCGGCTTCCTTGCGTTCGGCGAGCTCGACATGCTGTTCGTCGCCATCACGCTGGGGGTGAGCTACGCGCTCTACGGTTTCGTCCGCAAGATCACCCCCGCCGGCGCGCTGGAAGCAGTGACCATCGAAACCGGGGTGAGCGTGTTTCCCGCGCTCGCCGTCGTGGGCTGGTATGCATGGACCGGCAATGGGGTCGGCGGCGGCTCGAGCATGACCGCCAGCTGGCAGCTTGCGGTGCTGCTGATGATCGGCGGGCTGTTCACCGCAATCCCGCTCCTGCTGTTCGGCTATGCCGCGCGCCGGTTGACCTTGTCTGCGATGGGCTTTGCTCAATTCATCACGCCCAGCATCGGCTTCCTGCTCGGCCATTTCCTGTGGGGCGAGCCGCTCGATGCCTCACGCACCGGCTGCTTCGTGCTGATCTGGACGGCCCTTGCCCTGTTCAGCTGGGACATGTTTCGCCAGGCGCGCCTCAACGCGCACACGAAAGCGCCGGCCTAGGGGCGAAAGCGCCAGCCCAGCGTTTCCCCGGCGTGGAAGGGCACCACCATGGTCTCGCCCACATCGATCTCGTCCGGCACGGTGACAGGAACGCGTTCCAGCGTCACGGTGCCTTCGTTGAGTGGCAGGCGGTAGAAGCGCGGGCCGTGCTCGCTGGCAAAGCCTTCGAACTTGTCGAGCGCGCCTTCCTCTTCGAACACGCGGATATAGCTTTCAAGCGCGAACGGCGCGTTGAAAATGCCCGCGCAGCCGCAGGCCGCTTCCTTGAGATGCTTGGCATGCGGGGCGCTGTCGGTGCCGAGAAAGAACTGCGGGCTGCCCGACGTCGCCGCCCTCCGCAACGCCAGCCGGTGATGCTCGCGCTTTGCCACCGGCAGGCAATAGGCATGCGGGCGAATGCCGCCGACCAGCATGGCGTTGCGGTTGATATGGAGGTGCTGCGGCGTGATCGTAGCGGCGAGGTTTGCCCCTGCGCTTTCGACGAACTGCACCGCCTCCGCCGTGGTCACATGCTCGAAAACGACACGCAAAGCAGGCAGCGCCTTCACCAGCGGTGCCAGCGTGCGCTCGATGAACACCGCCTCGCGGTCGAAGATGTCGACATGGTGGTCGGTCACTTCGCCGTGGATCAGCAGCGGCATGCCGATCTTCTCCATCCGCGCGAGGACGGGCATGATGTTGGCCACATCGGTCACGCCATGCGCCGAACCCGTCGTCGCATGGGCAGGGTAGAGCTTGGCCGCCACGAACACGCCCGCCGCATGACCGTGCTCGACTTCGTCGGGATCGGTGTGATCGGTGAGGTAGAGCGTCATCAGCGGGGTGAAATCGGTGCCAGCCGGAAGCGCGGCCATGATCCGGTCCCGATAGGCCGAAACCCCCGCCACGTCGGTCATCGGCGGCGAAAGGTTGGGCATGACGATGGCCCGGGCGAACTGGCGCGCGGTGTGCGGAGCGACGCCTGCCAGCAGCGCGCCATCGCGCAAGTGGACATGCCAGTCGTCAGGGCGGCGGATGGTGATCGAGTGCGGTTCAGTCATGCCCTTCCCCTTAGGCCGGAGCGTGCCTATCTGTCACGCATGAGCGCACCCCGATTGACGACCCGCACCGTGGTGCGCCTGTCCCCTCTCGACGAGAGCGAGGACGTTGCCGCCTTCCTGCAGGGCCTCGTGACCAGTGACATGAAGGGCGCCCTCCCCGTCTGGGCCGGATTGCTCAGCCCGCAAGGCAAGGCGCTGTTCGACTTCATCGTCTGGCCAGATCCCGAAAGCTCCGGGGGCGACCTGCTGCTCGATTGTGAAAGCACCGCCGCCGCCGCGCTGGCCAAGCGCCTCTCGCTCTATCGCCTGCGCCGCCGCATCGCGATTGCGCAGGACCCGGCGATCGGTGTCTACTGGCAGGCGGACGGGGCGCCTACCGACCCGCGTCTCCCGGCGCTCGGCCATCGCTGGATTGCCCCGGTCAGCCCCGATGACACCTCCGCCGACGCTGCCTGGCTTGCCCATCGGCTCGTCCATGGCGTGCCCGAGGGCCTTGCCGAACTGGGCAGCGAACAGACGCTGTGGCTGGAAACCAACGCGGCAGAACTGAGCGGCGTCAGCTTTACCAAGGGTTGCTATGTCGGGCAGGAAAACACCGCGCGGATGAACTGGCGGCAGAAGGTGAACCGGCGGCTGGTGGTGGTGCCACTGGACCAGTCGGACCCGGCCCGCCAGCGCGTGGCCTATCCCGAGCTTGGCCTTGCCGTCGATCATCGCCGCGTCGAGGATATTCCGGCGAGCCTCGCGCCGGCCTGGATGGACCTCAGCCCGCCTGCGTGATCCCGCTGGCTTCGGGAATGGCGGCCTCCAGCATACGCGCCGCGTAATCGCGCGCGGCATGGCGCGGCAATTCGAGCGCCTGGCTGAGCGGCCCGCCCATCTGCGCGTCGCCCAGCGCCATCAGCACCAGCGTGAGGGTCGTCCCCCGCATCGCGTCGGAATGGAAATCGCCAACCTCGATCACCAGATCGTGAATCACGTCGACGATCGGATCGAGCGCATCCTCGTTGCCCGTCAGCAGCATCCACGAGGCAAGCGCACCGGCACCTTCGCGGTCGAACGCATCGAAGGTGAGATCGACGACGTCGCGGGGGCTGCCGATGCCGGACCGGCTGGCAATGACGGCCTCGCGGATACCGACGCAGATCGTCTCGGCCAGATGCCGCGCGAGTTCCTTCTGCAGGCCCGAAGCCGAGCCGAAGTGATGGAGCAGGTTGGCATGGGTGCGCCCGATGCGGCCCGCAACGGCCTTCAAGGTCACGGCCTGCGGGCCTGCTTCGATCAGCAGTCCCCGTGCAGCTTCGAGGGCAGCAATGCGGCTTTCTTCTGGACTGAGACGCTTGCGAACGGTCATTTCCCGGTGGTTTTCCCCCTTGCGGCGCGCCCATTTCCCCGCGCCGGGCCCACCCCCGCCTAGAACTCCGGCGCGTTGGGAGCAAGCGGAACCGATCCGGACGGTCAGGCCGCGTGTCGCATCGGCTCCTGTCCGTCGCCGCCGCCATCACCGTTGTCGGCCTCGCGGAGGCGGGTCTCGTAGACCACGCTGGTCACGACGGTTCCACGTCCTTCGCTATGGCGAGGCCGGTGTTCGCCGGTCGGCTTGAAACCGAGCTTGCGCAGGACCCGGCCCGAGGCGGGATTGTCGAGGAAGTGGCTCGCCTCGATGCGGTCATGGCCCAGCGCCCGCGCGATGGACAGCACCGCGTTCGCCGCTTCGGTGGCATAGCCGCGCCCCCACTGCTCGCGCGCGATCCAGTAGCCCAGTTCCACCGCTCCGTGCTCACCCGGGGCGATCCCCGCGCAGCCGATAATGCGTGCGCCATCGGCGGCCGGCAGCGTAACCAGAAAGTCGGGATGGCGCGCGTCCTGCGCGCGGCTGACGAACCAGCGGGCATCGTCGGCGCGATAGGGCCAAGGCGAACGGGCCAGATTGCGCACGACAGCCGCATCATCGATCGCGCCATGCAGTTCGGCCCAATCCTCGGGCCAGGCCGGGCGCAGGAACAGCCTTTCGCTGCGAATGAACATGCCTTGTCTCCTCATCCGCCCCTCAATTTGCCCCTGGCTGCTAACCAAAGGAAATGACAGGCATATTGCGTTCCGTAGGGTCAAGCGCGGATAAGGCGCCAGACCGCGGCAAAGGTGAGGGAGACACGAAAAAAGGGAGACGGGCTGGCCCCTCTCCCTCGTCAAGCCGACTGATCGAGTCGGCGGGGCCATCCCGTGGGATGGCCCGTCAAAACCATCCGATTACTCTGCAGCCTCGGCCATCATGTCCACCGAGACGTACTTGCGACCAAGTTTGCCCGAGTGGAAACGCACGCGGCCTTCGGCGAGCGCGAACAGCGTATGGTCCTTGCCCATGCCGACATTGGCGCCCGGGTAGACCTTCGTGCCGCGCTGGCGAATGATGATGTTGCCGCCGATCACGTGCTGATCGCCGAACTTCTTGACGCCGAGGCGGCGGCCAGCCGAATCGCGACCATTGCGCGAGGAGCCGCCTGCTTTCTTGTGTGCCATGTCAGATTACTCCGGAATCTTGCCAGGTGCCGCGATCAGGCGACGCTGAGGATGCGCAGCAGGGTCATCTGCTGACGGTGGCCGTTCTTGCGGCGATAGTTGTGCCGACGGCGCTTCTTGAACACGACGACCTTCTCGGACTTCGCCTGCGCGATGATCTCGGCGGAAACGGTCACGCCCTTGGCATCCGCGAGCACGCCTTCGTTCCCCGCGAGGAGGACGTCGGTCAGCGTGATCGTTTCGCCGGCTTCACCCGCCAGCTTCTCGACCGCGATCTTGTCTCCGGCGGCAACCCGATACTGCTTGCCGCCCGTGCGCACGATTGCGAACATGGTTTCTGCTATCCGTTTCAAGTGTCTGGCCGCCCGGTGGACCCGCGAATCGGATACCATCGAACAGCATGGCCGAATCTCCGCTGGGATGCGGAGGCCCGGAAAGAGTGGCGCGGTTAATCGAACGGGGCGTCCGTGTCAACGCCGCAGGCTGGCGAAATGCAGCCCGACGCGGCTTCCCCGCTCCCGCAAAAGACTCTATGGCCCGGGCATGGCCAGCCTGTCCATCCGCCTCGTCGCGCCGCTCGCCGCGTTTCTTGCGCTCTCGGCCTGCAGTGCGGACCGCTCGCGCTTCCCTTCGCTTGCGATTCGCCCGGCTGAACGGGCCTACCAGACCGGCCAGCGGGCCATGCCCGCGCCACCATCCGGCGCGGCCGCAACCGCCGATCTCCCGGCGCGCGTTGCCACCCTGAACGAGAAGGCAACCGCAGCCCATGCGCGCTTCGTGGCGCAGAAGGCCGCCGCTACCGCCTTGATCAATGCTGCACGAAGCACTGCCCCGGGGACGGAAGCCTGGAGCCGCGCCGCGATTGCCCTTGCAGGCCTCAGCGCGGCGCGCGGCGAGGGGATGGTCGCACTGTCTGACCTCGACCGGCTGCTGATTGCCGCGACTGAAGCAGCCGCCGTGGGTTCCGACACCGACCTTCAAGTCGTCGCCCCGGCGCACAGCGCCATCGCCGCTCTGCTTGCCGAGGAAGACCGCACGATCGCCGACCTCGGCGACCGGCTGGGCGGCTAGTCCCCTACCAGCGCGCCAGATCGCGGTGGTCGTCAGCCCGGGGTTCGATCCAGCGCCAGCCTGCGGCCGTCTTCTCGCGCTTCCAGAACCAGCTCTGGCTCTTCAAATGATCCATCGCGAAATCGGCGGCGGCGAAAGCATCGCGGCGGTGGCGCGCGGCTGCAGCGACCAGCACGATGGGATCGCCCGGATGCATCACACCGTAGCGGTGGATGATGAGCAGGCCATCAAGCACCCAGCGCGCCTTGGTGGCCGCTGCAAGCGCCTCCATCCCCGGCAGGGTCATCGCCGCGTAGTGCCTGAGTTCCAGCGCCTCGACGGCCTGCGCGCCGCCCTCGCTGCGCACTTGCCCCAAAAAGCTGACAATCCCCCCCGCTTCCGGATGGGCTGCATTGAAGGTGGCGAGTTGGTCGGTGGGGGAGAACCCTTCACCCAGCAGCCGCACATCACTGGTGATGGGAGCCATGTCAGCCGCCGCTGACCGGGGGCAGGAAAGCCAGCTCGTCCCCTGGTGCCAGAACGACCGCCTCGTTGCCGCCCAGCAGCGCCCCGTTCAGGGCCATGCGGACCCGTTCGCCCAGCAGCTCCACCGCCAGCGCGGGATCGAGCGCAGCGAGCACCTTCTCGAGCGGCCCGGGGGCGACGGCAAGCTCGGCCGCGCCGGCGATGTCTTCCAGCCGGCCCAGAAACACCAGTCTCGCGGTCATCTCAGCCGCCTGTCATCGACATGTGGCGCGCGAGGGCAGGCGCTGCGCCGGGCCGATCGATCACGAAACCGTGGCGCTCCGGCTTTTCTCCCATCGCGCGGGCGAAGGCATCGGCGAGCGCCGCTTCGGGATTTTCCGAGCGCAGCGCCGCGCGCAGATCCACCTTGCCCTCGCAGCCGAGGCACATGAAGAGCTGCCCGGTGGCAGTGACGCGGACGCGATTGCAGCCCTCGCAGAAGTTACCCGTCAGCGGGGTGATGAAACCCAGCCGTCCGCCGGTTTCGGCAATATCGACATAGCGCGCCGGCCCCCCGGTGCGCGCATCGCTGGCGGTCAGCGTCCAGCGTGCTTCCAGATCGCGGCGGACGGCATCGAGCGGCAAATAGTGATCGAAGCGGTCACCCTCAACCTCGCCCAGCGGCATGACCTCGATCAACGTGACCGAATGGCCTTCGCTGTGGGCCCAGGCGATGAGATCGGGCAACTCGCTCTCGTTGATGCCCTTGAGCGCCACAGTGTTGAGCTTGATCCGGATGCCCGCCGCCTTGGCTGCGGCAAGCCCTTCCAGCACTTGCGGCAAGCTGTCGCGCCGGGTGAGCTCGGCAAACTTTGCCCGGTCGCGCGTGTCGAGCGAGACGTTGATGCGCTTCACGCCGGCCGCCGCCAGATCGTCGGCATATTCGGCCAACTGCGTACCGTTGGTGGTGAGCGTAAGTTCGTCGAGGCTGCCATCGTCGAGCTTGCGGCCCAGCGCGCGCACCAGTTGCATCATGTCGCGCCGCACCAGCGGCTCGCCGCCGGTCAGCCGGATCTTGCGCACGCCTCGCGCGATGAACGCGAGCGCCACATCGTAGAGCTCTTCCAGCGTCAGCACTTCGGCGCGCGGCAGGAAAGTCATGCGCTCGGGCATGCAGTAGGAACAGCGCAAGTCGCAGCGGTCAGTCAGCGAGAGCCGCAGATAGGTGATGCGGCGCGCGAAGCGGTCAACCAGGGGTGCGACGGGGCTGTTCATGTCTCAAGGTATACGAAGTCTCGCGCAAAAGATTCAAGGTGCGCGCCCCCATCAACAAAAATAGTCTGGCCGGTAATCGCGCGCGCCTGCGCGAGGAACAGCACGGCCTCGGCGACGTCTGCCGGGCTCGCCAGCCGTTCGAGCGGCATCAGCGCAGTGAGGCGCAGCCATTGCTCCTCGGTATAGTCCGGCGTCGGCAGGGTCAGCCCCGGCGCCACGGCATTGACCCGAACGCGCGGCGAAAGGCTGCGCGCCAGCGTGCGGACCGCCGCATGGAGCGCTTGCTTGGACAGCGTGTAGCTCAGCTGATCGGGCACGGGATTGAGCACGCGCTGGTCAAGGATATGGATCACCGCCGCATCGCCATCCGCGAGCTCAGCCAGCGCCCGGGTGAGCAGGACCGGCGCGGTGAGGTTCACCGCCAGATGTTCGTCCAGCATCGCAGCGGTCACTGTTGCCGCCGAATCCTCGCGGAACAGCGCGGCGCAATTGACCAGTAGCGTGGGCGCACGGCCGGCGAGCGCCATTGCCTCGGCAGGCAGGCGCGTGACGGCTTGAGCGTCGGCAAGGTCCGCCGCAAGGGGATGAACCGCGGCCCCGAACCCGTTCAGTTCGACCGCAAATTCAGGCGCGAACTTCGATTCGCTGTGCGCATGGAGCACAAGGTCGTAACCGGCCAGCGCGAGCGTGCGGGCAATTGCCGCGCCGATGCGCCGCCAGCCGCCAGTGACCAGGGCAAGCGGGCGCAACGCATCCGCCATGCTCAGTCGCGCCGATACCGGGTAAGCGTCATGCCGATTTCCTCGCCGCGCTCACTGATCGCCAGTTTGACGATCTTCACCGTGACCCCCGTGACCCGGCTGTCCTGCAGTAACAGCGTCTCGCAGATATGGTCTGCCACCGATTCGATCAGCTGGAAATGCACACCCTTGGGCAGGCCTTCGGTCGCCGCGTGCTTGAGGTCCATGTAGTTCTTGCTCGCCGTCAGCGGGCAATCGGGCGTGTACTGATCCTGGGGCTTCAGAGCCGCCGTGATCGAGATGCGCAATGGCTGCGGGCGGCCGGTCTCCTCGGAATAGATCCCGGTGAGCACATCGGTTTCGATGTTGGCGACTTCAAGGAGGAGGCTATCGTTCACGGGCCGCGCCTCTGGCACTCCGCCGCCTCCATGTCCAGTGTGGTGCAGCCCCAGATTTTCTTATGATCCGGTATTGGACCAGCGCGCGAAGATTGCGGTGGGGAGCACGCGGCCATTCTCGCCGTCCTCGCGGATCGCAAGATCGCCGTGGTCAACCGTGCCCGGCAGCCCCGCCAGCGCTTCGGCCAGCAGCCCGCCGATGGCGAGCGAGGACATGCGCACCGCATAGACCGTGAGGAACAGGAACCGGCTTTCGCCATCCAGCAGCCGCGCGCAATCGGCGATCAGGGCGGGGAGGTTCTCTTCCAGCCGCCAGACTTCGCCATCCGGCCCGCGCCCGAACTTGGGCGGATCGAGGATGATCCCGTCATAACGCTTGCCCCGCCGCACTTCGCGGGCGGCGAACTTGGCCGCATCATCGACGATCCAGCGCACCGGCCGATCTTCCAGACCCGCCACCGCCGCATTGGCGCGCGCCTGCGCCACCGCTTTCTTCGAGGCATCGACGTGCGTCACCGGCCCGAAGCGCGAGAGCGCCATGGTGCCAACGCCGGTATAGCCGAACATGTTGAGCGTGGAGGCATCCAGCCGCCCCTGCAGCTGCTCGCCCATCCAGTCCCACACCGGCGCCATGTCCGGAAAGAAGCCGAGGTGGCGGAAGGGGGTGCACTGCGCGGTAAAGCCGATCCCGCGCCAATCGAGCGGCCAGCCTTCGCGCGGGACGGGCTTGGCATAGGTCCAGCGCCCGCCGCCATCCTCGTCCGAACCGGGCACAAACTCACCGTGCGCGTCCCACACGGTCACCCGCGGCGCCCACATCGCCTGAGGTTCGGGGCGTATGAAGCGGTAGGGCCCGTAACGCTCCAGCTTGCGCCCGTCGCCGCTGTCGATCAGGCCGAACTGATCCCAGCCCGACCCGATCATGAGCTTTGCCTGAAGATCGAGAGCGGCCACCTTAGCCTGCGCTCGGACCGCTCTTGGGCGTGGCGCGTTCGGCGATCCACGCGGCGACGGTGTCATAGTCGCCCGGCAGGCGCGTATAGGCTTCCTCGCGGTCGAACAGGTCGCCCACCCGCGCGGGCAGCGCCGGCCGCACACCGGTCGCGCGTTCAACCGCATCGCCGAACTTGGCGGGGTGGGCGGTGGCCAGCGTCACCACCGGCACGTCGGCGGGCAGGCCCGCGGCGACGCGCGCGGCATGGAGGCCGATCGCGGTGTGCGGATCGAGCACTTCGCCGCAGGCCTCGTAAGCCCAGCGCATGGCCTTGGCCATGTCCGCGGCATCGGCGCGCGTGCTGGTAAACAGCTTCGCCGCCGCCTCGCGCTGTGCATTGGTGAGCTGCAGCGCCTTGGTGCTCTCGAACTCGCGCATCTGGGCGGCCATCGCCGCGCCATCGCGCCCGCCCGCATCATAGAGCAGGCGCTCGAAGTTCGAGGAAACCTGGATATCCATCGAGGGTGCGGCTGTCGGCGTCACCGTTCCGGCCGAATAATCGCCGGTGGACAGCGCGCGGTGGAGGATGTCGTTGATGTTGGTCGCGACGATCAGCCGCTCGATGGGGAGGCCCATCTGAGCGGCGACATAGCCTGCAAACACATCGCCGAAATTGCCAGTCGGCACCGAAAAGGCCACGCGGCGCTCGGGCGCGCCCAGCTGCAGCGCGGCGGCGAAGTAATAGACCACTTGCGCCATGAGCCGCGCCCAGTTGATCGAATTGACCGCTGCGATGCCGAAGCGCTGGTTCATGCCCTTGTCATTGAACATGCGCTTCACCATGGCCTGCGCATCATCGAAGCTGCCGTCGATCGCGATGTTGTGCACGTTGGGCGCGAGCACCGTGGTCATCTGCCGGCGCTGCACATCCGAGACGCGGCCATGCGGGTGGAGCATGAAGATATCGACCTTGGCCCGGCCCGCCACCGCGTCAATCGCTGCAGAGCCGGTATCGCCGGAGGTTGCGCCGAAGATCGTCAGATGATCGTCGCGCCGGCCGAGGAATTCCTCGAACAGCAGGCCGAGCAGTTGCAGCGCGACATCCTTGAACGCCAGCGTAGGGCCGTGGAACAGTTCGAGCAGCCACTGCCGCTCATCGAGTTGCACCAGCGGGGTGACGGCAGCGTGGGCGAAGCGCCCATAGGCCTCGCCCGTCAGCTCCAGCAGCCGCTCGGGCGCGATGCAGTCGCCCACGAAGGGCTGCATGACCTTTGCCGCCAGCTCCGCGTAAGGCAGGCCGGCCATCGCGGCGATTTCGTCTTTCGAGAAGGTCGGCCAGCGCTCGGGCACATAGAGTCCGCCATCGGACGCGAGGCCGGCGAGGGTCACGCCCTCGAAATCGAGCGAGGGCGCCTGGCCCCGGGTGCTGACGTACTTCATGGGCCTGCCGGTTAGCGGGCGGATGCCGGACGCGCAAGGATTTGGGGCCTGTGCCGGTCCGCTTGCGAATTAGGCATCGTCAGAGCCACCTCACCTAGGTCATCCCCGCGAAGGCGGGTGTCCAGCGACGCGTAGCGCTGCGTCCGCTCAGGATTCCCGCCTTCGCGGGGATGACGAACGGTAGTGTCAATCCGCCCGCATCCGCTTGCGCAGCGCCAGCGCATAAATCACCAGCGCCACCCCGGCAAAGAGGAACCACTGCACCGCATAGGCGAGGTGGTTGTTGGGGATGTCGGCCGGATCGGGCTTCGCGTTGGGCTGGAGGCCAGCGAGCGGGGGATCGGCGACAAGGCGCGGGCCTGGCGCAATCCGCCCAGTCACCACTCCGCCGCTCCATACCGGCGAGGCAGGATTGCGGGACCAACCCAGCACCACACGCACGGGATGAGCATCGGCGAGACGACATATCGCAACGTGCGCCATACCCGGCTCCCCACGACTATTTTGCCCAGACACAGTCGTCATGTCGACCACTCGGCGACAATCAAGTCTCGCACGCCGATACATCAAGTCTTCTGGTCGTGGCGGGTCGATTTCATTCCGCGCTTCCAGGGGCCAATCAACTTCATCGGTGGCAGACCCCGCCGCCTGATACCGCGCTAGCATTGCTTCCTTCTGCTTCAACCGGTCAAGCTGCCACGAGCCGAGGTGGATCATGTAAGCCACCGCCAGCAGCACGATCAGCGTCGGCACAATCGGAACACGCTTCATGGCACCACTCCCGCTGCCCGCAGCCGCGCGATCAGCAACCACGCCTTCACCAGCCGCAATGCGCCCATGATCACGGCGGGAACCACCAGCACGATCCCGCCCAGCAGGAGCCAGAGCGGCGGTCGCACCAGATCGTCCAACTTCGAAGCGCCGGCGATCAGCAGGAAGGTCAGCGGGATCAGCACGAAATAAAGCCCCCGCCCGCGCGGCTCATAATCGGCAAAGGCCAGTCCGCAGCCCCGGCAAGCGGGCGCGAACCCCGCAGGCGCATCCCACAGCGACCGCGCGCGGCAGCGGGGGCACAAACCGAAAAGGGCAGCGCGGGTAAGCCCGCCCTGCCCTTTCTGCCCGGTTTCGGTGCTGTCTGTCACCTGGGACCGATCACTCGATCGGCGCGCCCCAGCCGCCCCACACATAGATGGCGACGAAGAGGAACAACCAGACCACGTCGACGAAGTGCCAGTACCATGCAGCCGCTTCGAAGCCGAAGTGCTGGCGCGGAGTGAAGTGGCCCTTGTAGACGCGCGCCTGGCAGACGGCGAGGAAGATGGTGCCGACGATCACGTGGAAGCCGTGGAAGCCGGTCGCCATGTAGAACGCCGAGCCATAGGTGTTCTCGCCGAAGGGGAACGGCGCGTGCATGTACTCATACGCCTGGATCGAGCTGAACAGCAGGCCGAGCGCGATGGTCGCCCAGAGGCCCTGCTTGAGGCCTTCACGGTTGCCGTGGATCAGTTCGTGGTGCGCCCAGGTCAGCGTCGTACCCGAGCAGAGCAGGATCAGGGTGTTGAGCAGCGGCAGGTCGAACGGGTTCATCACCGCTTCGATGCCCTTGGGCGGCCACTTGCCACCGATCACCTCAACCAGCTGGTTGGGGAACAGCGAGAAATCGAAGAAGGCCCAGAACCAGCCGACGAAGAACATCACTTCCGAGGCGATGAACAGGATCATGCCGTAGCGCTGGTGGAGCTGCACGACCGGCGTGTGATCGCCCGCATGCGCTTCCTTGATCACGTTGCCCCACCACGAGAACATGGTGAGCGCGACGCCGAACACTCCGAGCATCAGCACCGGGAAGCCGCCGGCCATCTTGTGCATCGAAAGCACGCCGCCGGTGGTCATCGTCAGCGCCGAAAACGCGCCGACGATCGGCCAGATATCAGGCGGCAGAATGTGGTAGTCGTGGTTCTTGGTGCCGGCCATGATCGTCTTTTACACCCCCGTCAGCTTGGGACTTGATAAAGCGTGCCGCTGGAGGCACGATTCAGCTTGTTTGCAAACGCCTTTATCGAGGCCTTGCGGCGCGGTCCAGTGGCTTTCCACCTAGTTTTTGGGAGCCGCCTGCACGCTGTCCGCCGCCTCCATGAAGGTGTAGGACAGGGTGATCTCGGACACGTCCTTCGCGTTGGGATCGTTCAGGATCTCCGGATCGACATAGTAAATCACCGGCATGCGCACTTCCTCGCCCGGTTCAAGGCGCTGCTCGTTAAAGCAGAAGCACTGGATCTTGTGGAAGTAGGCGCCGGTCTGCTCGGGCGTCACGTTGAAGATGGCGCGGCCGACGATGGGGCGGCTCGAGGTGTTCTTCGCGATGAAGAACGCGATCTTGCGCTCGCCGATGTGCCCGTCCTGCGTCACCTGCTCGGGGCGGAACTGCCAGGGCATACCCCTCACCACATTGCCGTCGAAGCGGATCGTGATCGGACGGCCGGTAGCCTTCACCGCTGCCGCCTGCGCAGCGGTGGAGCGCTGGGTGGTGCCGTTGAAGCCGGTGGCCTGGCAGAACATGCGATAGAGTGGAACCGACGCAAAGCCGAGCCCGAGCATGGCGAGGGCACCGATAGCGGCTATCAGCGCCACCTTGCGGTTTCGCCTGGAGGCCGCGTCGAGCGCGAGGGCCATCAGGAGTGCACCGGAGCGGTAGCCACGCCCTCGCCTGCCTCATGCTTAGGCTTTTCCGCGATCTTCACGATCGAAATCGCGAAAAACAGAACCGCGAGCGCCCCCAGGATCAACCCCATGACCTTGTTGCGCTCGCGCTGGCGGGCGCGCAGCGCATCGGTCTCGGCGGTGGTGAGCGGACGGATGTCGGACGGTTGGGTCATGCTTGGATGCCGTAGACTGTCGCGAAGCGGTCAGCGACCAGCATCGCGAAGAGGATGAACAGGTAGAAGATCGAATAGGCGAACAGGCGCTTCTCCGGCTTCATGCCATCGCCGGTGGCCGACGTACGCAAACCCACCTTGATCGACAGCCACAGGAACAACCCGCTGAGCAGGAGCGCGGACAGGCCATAGATCATGCCGGTGCCGCCGATGAACCAGGGCGTCATCGAAAGCGGAAGGAGCACAGCGGCATAAGCCAAGATCTGCCGCCGGGTGGAGCGTTCGCCCGCCACAACCGGCATCATCGGGATACCTGCCTTCGAATAGTCGATCTGCACGAACAGGGCGAGTGCCCAGAAGTGCGGCGGCGTCCACATGAAGATGATGAGGAACAGGAGCACGGGCATCCACGTGATGTGGCCCGTCACCGCGATCCACCCGATCAGCGGCGGAAACGCGCCCGCGCCGCCACCGATGACGATATTCTGCGGCGTGCGCGGCTTGAGCCACACGGTGTAGAGGTAGGCATAATAGAAGATCGAGAAGGCGAGGATGCCGGCGGCCAACCAACTGATGGCAAGGCCCATTGTCATCACTGAAAGGCCCGAAAGCGCGAAACCGAAGTCGCGCGCCGAGCTGCGTTCCATGCGGCCGTCGGGAATCGGGCGCTTTGCGGTGCGCTTCATCACCGCGTCGAGATCGGCTTCCCACCACTGGTTAAGCGCCGCAGCCCCGCCGGCCCCCACCGCAATACACAGGATCGCGGTGAAGGCGAGCACCGGATGGATCGTGCCGGGCGCCGCCAGCATACCGCAGACCGCGGTGAAGATGACGAGCCGCATCACGCCCGGCTTGGTCAGCGCGAAGAAGTCGCGCCAATCGGCGGGCATGATGAGGGCTTGGGGGTTCGCGGTGGACATGATGGGCGGCCTATAGGCGCGCTTGACGCGCAGGGAAAGCTAAACGGCAACGGGCTTTGGGGCTATCCGATGTGTCGTTGGAGGACAAAGGAGCTGCGCTGGCTCGCAAAACAAAAGGGCCCCGGATCGCTCCGGAGCCCCTCTGTTGGTGCAGACCGTGGTCCGATCAGTGCGCGTGCGCTTCCTCGATCACCGGGAGCGTCTCGAACTGGTGGAACGGCGGCGGGCTCGACAGCGTCCATTCAAGCGTGGTCGCGCCTTCGCCCCAGTAGTTACCTTCCGCCTTCTTGCCGGCGACCAGCGAGTAGGCGATGTTGATGAAGAAGATCACCATCGAGGCAGCCATGACCATATAGCCATTGGTCGCGATCGTGTTCCAGTATTCGAACGCCGGGGCGTAATCCGGATACCGGCGCGGCATGCCCTGAACACCGAGGAAGTGCATCGGGAAGAAGATCAGGTTCACGCCGATGAAGAACACCCAGAAGTGCAGGTGGCTGAGGAACTCGCTGTGCATGCGGCCGCTCATCTTCGGGAACCAGTAGTAGAACCCGGCGAAGAGCGAGGTGACCGCGCCCAGCGACAGAACGTAGTGGAAGTGCGCCACGACGTAGTAGGTGTCCTGGAGGTTGTCATCGATGCCGCCGTTGGCCAGCACGACACCGGTCACGCCACCGACGGTAAAGAGGAAGATGAAGCCGATCGCCCAGACGAGCGGCGACTTGAACTCGAGGCTGCCGCCCCACATCGTCGCGATCCACGAGAAGATCTTGATGCCAGTGGGCACCGCGATGACCATTGTGGCGGCGGTAAAGTACATCTTCGTGTTAACGTCGAGGCCGGTGGTGTACATGTGGTGCGCCCACACGATGAAACCAACCGCGCCGATCGCGACCATGGCGTAGGCCATGCCGAGATAACCGAACACCGGCTTCTTCGAGAAGGTCGAGATGATCTGGCTGATGATGCCGAAGCCCGGCAGGATCATGATGTACACTTCGGGGTGGCCGAAGAACCAGAACAGGTGCTGATAGAGGATCGGGTCACCGCCGCCGGCCGGGTTGAAGAACGTGGTGCCGAAGTTGCGGTCGGTGAGCAGCATCGTGATCGCGGCGGCCAGAACCGGCAGCGAGAGCAGCAGCAGGAACGCGGTGACAAGCATCGACCACACGAACAGCGGCATCTTGTGCAGGGTCATGCCCGGCGCGCGCATGTTGAAGATGGTGGTGATGAAGTTGATCGCACCGAGGATGGAGCCTGCGCCCGCAAGGTGGAGCGCGAAGATCGCGAAGTCGACCGCCGGTCCGACCGAGCCGGTCGTCGAGAGCGGTGCGTAGACAGTCCAGCCGGTGCCAGCGCCCATGCCGGTACCACCGGGCATGAAGGCCGAGATCATCAGCGAGCAGAAGCCCGTGAAAGTCAGCCAGAACGAGATGTTGTTCATGCGCGGGAAGGCCATGTCCGGCGCGCCGATCATCAGCGGCACGAACCAGTTCCCGAAGCCGCCGATCAGGGCGGGCATGACCATGAAGAACACCATGATCAGACCGTGGGCCGTGATCAGCACGTTCCACATGTGGAGCGTGGCGTTGAAGTCCTGGTCGTTGCCGCCGAGGAAGTGCGTCCACCAGCCAAGGTACTGGATGCCCGGGTGCGCGAGTTCGGCGCGCATGATGCCCGAAACGCCGCCACCGATGATCCCCGCGAAGATCGCGAAGATCAGGTAAAGCGTGCCGATGTCCTTGTGGTTGGTCGACATGAACCAGCGCTGGAAAAACGCGGGCTTGTGGTCGTGCTCGTGCGCATCGTCGTGATGGGCATCGAAGCCTTCGTGGGCTGGAATGCTGGCCATGGTTCTAACCTTGTCCTTCGAAATCTTTTACGCCGCGGGCGTGGTCTTGGCAGGCGCAGCGGCCGCCGTGGTGGTGGCGCCGGCCGTCGGAGCGCCGACCGTGCCACCCTGGGCCTTCACCCACTCTTCGAACTTGGGCCGGGGCAGTGCCTCGACCACAATCGGCATGTAGCCGTGACGGGCGCCGCACAGTTCGGAGCACTGGCCGTAGTAAACGCCCGGCTCCTTGATGAAGAGCACCTTCTCGTTGATGCGGCCCGGAACGGCGTCGAGCTTGAACCAGAGCGAGGGCACCGCGAAGGCGTGGATCACGTCCGAACCGGTGGTCTGCAGGCGGATCGGCTCACCGGCGGGAACAACCATGCGATTGTCGGCCGCCAGCTGCGGCTGTTCGCCACGCTTCAGCGCTTCGGCATCGGGCAGAATGTTCGAGATCACTTCGAACCCGCCGTTGTCCGGATAGGTGTAGCCCCAGTACCACTGATAACCGGTGGCCTTGACCGTCAGCGCACCCTTGGGCGCCGGGGCATACTGGTGGGCCAACAGACGGATGGAGGGGACCGCGATGCCGACGAGGATAAGGACCGGAATGACCGTCCAGATGATCTCGATGAAGGTGTTGTGGCTCGTCTTCGAGGCGACCGGATTAGCGGCGCGGCGGAAGCGAACCATGACCAGCAGAAGGAGCAGGAGCACGAACAGCGCGATCACGGTGATCACCGGCATCAGGATGTAGTCGTGCATGCGCAGCGCTTCCTCGCCGTTGGGCGAGTACTGATCCTGGAACGTCCAGCCCTTGGCAACCGGCTGACCCTTACCGGCAACCGGCTTCATCGGGACGTAGGAACCCTTGTCGGCAGGTGCGGCAGCGGCAGGAGCCGTGCCGACAGTTGCCGCATCGGGCGCACCCACTGCGGGAGCCGGAGCGGCCACGGCGGCGGGTTCTGCAGCAGCGGCCGGAGCCGGAGCTGCGGCGGCCGCCATCGCCTGGGGCGCGAAAGCAAGCGCTGCCGCAAGGCTGATTGTCCGGATCGCGCCCGTCACGGCGCGGGCAACATGGGAAACACTCATGATCTACCGCTCTCGCTTTTTTGCTTCCGTGCCGGGCGTTTGCCCCGTCACTCCACACCCCGATACCCTTGATTCCACGGGCCTATACGCTCGCTCGCCGCAAGCCTCAAGCGCCTGAGACTATATTTTTGGGGCAATAGGGCTTGCCCTAAAGCTCTAAGGCACAATGCGAATAAGGGGAATCGGGCGCGATTGCCTGCAGTCCGGCGTAGCGCCGCGCCCGCGCGTTCGCTATGGACGCGGGCCTTGACGCACGCCAGCGGGCCCTGCTGCCCGCCCACGATGGAACAACCATGCTCGAAGACGAGATTCTTTCCGAATTCCGCGCCAGTGAAGCGCTGCTTGAAGGGCACTTTCTGCTCTCCTCCGGTCGCCACAGTGCGCATTATCTTCAATGCGCGCGCGTGCTGATGGATCCGATGCGCGCCTCGCGCCTCGCATCCGCGCTTGCCGCCACACTGCCGCGTGATCTGCGCATGACGATTGGCAAGGTGATCTCGCCCGCGATGGGCGGAGTTATCATCGGCCACGAAATGGGCCGTGCGCTTGGCGTCGAGGCGATGTTCGTCGAGCGGCCCACCGGCACGTTCGAACTGCGCCGCGGTTTCTCGTTGAAGGAAGGCGAGAAGGTGTTGATGGTCGAAGACGTCGTCACCACCGGCCTTTCCAGCCGCGAGGCGATTGCCGCGATCGAGGCGGCGGGCGGCGTGGTTGTCGCCGGGGCAGCGCTGGTCGACCGCTCGGCGGGCACGGTGGACCTCGGCGTGCCGTTCTACCCGCTCGTCAGCCTCAATTTCCCGACCTATGCGCCGGACGAATTGCCACCCGAACTCGCCGCCACCCCCGCGATCAAACCCGGAAGTCGCGCGGCCTGATGATTGCGCGAACGAGAGCCACCGCAAAAGCCTTGCCATTGCGCATTCTGGGCGCGCTGTTCGTGTCGATTTTGGCCCCGGCGGCATCGGCGCAGACGCAGGCCACTCCCACGGCGCTCGCAATTGACGAGGCGCGCCTTGCGGCTGCCATGCAGGCGGCAGACTTTGCGGGCACGCTGCTCATCGCGAAAGGCGACAGGATCGTCTTCGAACGCGCCTATGGCACCGTAGAGCCGGGGGGCACCGCACCCCACCGCCTCGGCCGGATCTGGCGCTGGGCTTCGGTGAGCAAGCAGATCACGGCAACGCTGGCGATGCAGGAGGCTGCGGCCGGGCGACTCGATCTCGACCAGCCGATCACACGCTATCTGCCGCGCAGCAAGGCACCCCACGCCGACATTCTGACCTCGCGCATGCTCATGCAGCACGTTTCGGGCCTGCGCAGCACCGATGATGGCCCGCTGGGCACGGATGGCTGGAACCCGTTCTATTCCGCACCGCTCGGCAGCCTGGAAACCGGCGTCCCCTGGTGCGAAGGACCAACCGGAAAACCGGACAGTCCGCCGCCAGCGGCGTTCCGCTATGGCGACTGCGACTTCATCTTGATGGGCGCCGTGCTTGAGGCGATCACCGGCAAGACCTATGCGCAGCTGATCCGGGAGCGCATCGCCAAGCCGCTGGGACTGCGCAGCGTCGGCGTGTTTCCCACGCGCAAGACGACAGTGCCCGGCTTCGAAAGCGGCAAACCCGAATCGCGCGCCTTCCATCTCGAAAACTTCGGGCCCGCTGGTGCGCTTTACGGCACGACCCACGATCTTTTCGCATTCGATCGCGCCCTGATGACCGGCAAGCTGATCCCCTCCGCCCTGCGCGCCCAGATGTGGGACGGCCAGCCACGCTACGGCTATACCGCGCTCGGGCAATGGTCCTATGACGCGGCGATCAAGGGGTGCGAAGGTGCGGGCCTGCACCTTGTCGAGCGGCGTGGCCACATCGGCGGGGTATCCTTGCGCAATATCATTCTGCCCGAGCATGACATGGTGGTGATCATGACCTGGAACCGTGGCGGTGCTGAAGAGGGCTTCGGCGAAGTGTGGCAGCAAGCTGGTCTGGCGCATGACGTGCTGGCCGCAACCCTGTGCAAGGCATCATGACCCAGAGCAGCCCACCCCCTCATCTGCGCCCCCGTTTGCGTCTGGGCGTCAACATCGATCACGTTGCCACGATCCGCAACGCGCGCGGCGGCGATCATCCCGATCCCGTGCGCGCGGCGCAGATCGTTGCCGAAGTCGGCGGCGACGGCATAACCGCGCACCTCCGCGAAGATCGCCGCCATATCCGCGACGAGGATATCGCGCGAATCCAGGCCGCGACCAATCTGCCGCTCAACTTCGAAATGGCCGCGACCGAGGAAATGGTCGCCTTTGCCTTGAAGCACAAACCCCATGCCGCCTGCATCGTGCCCGAACGGCGCGAGGAGCGCACGACCGAAGGCGGGCTCGATGCCGCGGGCCAGCACAACCGCCTCGCCCCCATCGTCAGCCGGCTTGCCGATGCCGGCATCCGCGTCAGCCTGTTCATCGCCCCCGAGCCGCGCCAGATCGAAGCGGCGATGAAGCTCGGCGCGCCGGTGGTGGAACTGCACACCGGCGAATATGCCCATGCCGAAGGTGAAGCGCGTGCAGTGGAGCTGCGCCGCATCGCCGATATGGCCGCGCTGGCCGCCAAGAACGGCATCGAGCCGCATGCGGGGCATGGGCTGACCTATGACAACGTGAGCGCCATCGCCGCGATTCCCCAGCTGGCCGAACTCAACATCGGCCACTACCTGATCGGCGAGGCAATATTTACCGGGCTCGCCCCGGCGGTGCTGAAGATGCGCGAGTTGATGGACGCGGCGCGGTGATCTACCTGAAAGTTCTCAGCGCAACGGTTGCGGCGGCAACTTTTTTTGCCTGCGGGATAATTTCACTCGCAGTCCTGATGACCATAAGCATGAGTCGCAGCGGCCCCAGTCTTGGCGAAGCAATTGCCGAGTTTTGGCCAATCGCGACCGGACTTGTGCTCTCGGCGATATCGCTTGCCACCTTCAGCTTCAAACCAAAGCTCGCACTCGGATGCGCAGCCGGCGGCGCCGCTTCCGCTATTTGGCTTATCAAGATGTTGCTGCCGCAATGATCATCGGCATGGGCTCCGATCTCTGCAACATCGAGCGCATTCAGGCTTCGCTCGACCGTTTCGGCGAGCGTTTTGAACAGCGCGTGTTCACCCCGCTGGAACAGGCCAAGGCGGCCCGGCGCCCCTATACCAAGGCGGGCACGCTGGCGAAGCGCTTCGCGGCCAAGGAGGCTTTTTCCAAGGCCGTCGGTACGGGCTTCAAGGCGGGTGTGTTCATGAAGGACATCGGCGTGGTCAATGCGCCCTCCGGCGCCCCCACCCTTGCGCTCACCGGCGGCGCCGCCGCGCGGCTTGCCGCGATCACGCCTTCGGGCCATGAAGCAGTGGTCCACCTCACGCTCACCGACGATCACCCATGGGCGCAGGCCTTCGTCGTGATCGAAGCGCGTCCCCTATCCTCAGGTGCCGATTGAACGACGTTTCCGATACTGCCGCGCCCGAAGAAGCCGCCTCCGTGGCGGACGTCCAGCAGCCCAGGGTCCAGCCCACCGAGCCCGAGGGCACCAACTGGCTGGCCGAGATGCGCGGCCTCCTACTCATGCTGCTTGCGGTGATCGGCTTCCACAGCTTCGTCGCCAAGCCGTTCTACATCCCTTCGATCTCGATGATGCCCAACCTGCTCGTCGGCGATCAGCTGGTTGTCTCGAAGTACCCCTACGGCTGGTCGTGGGTGTCCGCCTCGCTGCACTTCCTGCCGCGCTCGAAGACGCGGATCCTGCCCGCAACGCCGGCCTATGGCGATATTGTCATCGTCGTCCCGCCAGACCGGGACGAGGACTATATCAAGCGCGTCGTCGGCCTGCCCGGGGATCGGATCGCGGTGGTGAACGGCCAGATCATTCTCAATGGCAAGCCGGTGCCGCAAGTGGCCGAACCCCCGCTGGAGTTGCCGGTCGATCCCAACCAGCCCTGCGATCCCGACGATTTCCCGGGCCTGCGCTACCGTGCCGCCGATGGCAAGCAGGTGTGCGAGCTGCCGATCTTTCGCGAGACGCTGCCCAACGGCGCGACCTACCGGATCATCGACCACCGCCAGCAGCCGCTCGACAACTATCCCGAAACCAAGATCCCGAAGGGATACGCCTTCCTGATGGGCGACAACCGCGACCATTCCGCGGACAGCCGTGCACCGGTGATCGAAAAGGGGCTCGGCGGGCCGGTGCCGCTCGCCGATATCGGCGGGCGTGCGGAATTCATCACCTATTCGCTGAGCGGCACCGAAACGTGGAACCCGCTGACGTGGTATGGTGCCTTGCGAGGATACCGCGCCTCGCTCAAACTGCGCCCGATGATCGTGCAGCCGAAAGCCGCAACCAGACCATGAGCGACACGACCGATCCGGCTCCTGCTTCCGCCCCTGGCCCTTCTTCCAATTCTGGCAGGGCCTCGCACAACGGGGCCGGCCCGAGCGATATTCGCGACGATCTCGTCCGGCAGGAAATCAAGCGCGCGGCGGTGTGGATCGGCATGGCCGGCCTTGCCGCGCTCGCTGTCTATCTGGCGCATCCGCTGCTGGTGATCTTTGGCGGCTTCGTCTTTGCCATGCTGATCGATGGCGGGCAGCGCCTGCTCGGCCGCGTCCTGCCCATCCGCCGCACCTGGCGCATTGCCGTGGTTCTGCTGCTCACGGTCGCGTTCCTCGCCTGGGTGGTCGAATTCGCCGGCAGCCAGATCATGTCGCAAGCCGCGGAAATGCCCCCGCTGGTGACGGCGCAGGCGCAGCGCGCGCTCGATTGGGCTTCCGCCCATGGCCTCACGATGGGCCGCAGCGATGTCAGCAGCCTCCTGCAGCAACTGCTCGGCGGCGTCGGCCAGGTCACGCAGGCGCTCGGCGGCCTGTTCGGCGGCGTCACCACGCTGCTGATCATCGTGATCCTTGGCATCTATTTCGTGCTCGAGCCCGATCTCTACCAGCGCGGTCTCGCCTGGCTGCTGCCGGCCGAAAGCCGCGAATACTTCCACGGCACCACGCACCGCATGGGCCGCACGCTGCGCATGCTGCTGGCGGGCCGCATGCTGGGCATGGTGGTCGAAGGCGTCTGCACCTGGATCGCGCTCGCGGTCTACGGGGTGCCAATGGCCGCGCTGCTCGGCCTGCTCACCGGCCTTCTCGTCTTCCTGCCCAATATCGGCGCGCCGATCTCGGGCCTGCTGATGATCCTCGTC
The DNA here is from genome assembly GCF_001519075.1 of Novosphingobium fuchskuhlense. GTDB lineage: Bacteria > Pseudomonadota > Alphaproteobacteria > Sphingomonadales > Sphingomonadaceae > Novosphingobium > Novosphingobium fuchskuhlense. The sequence goes on along the minus strand of NZ_KQ954244.1, from coordinate 1,448,772 downwards.
GGCTTCTCGGGCGGCACCGCCATGGGGATCTACTGCATCATCGTCTATGTCGTGGTGCAGACCGTGGATGGCAACGTGATCGTGCCAATGGTGGCCAAGCGCACTGCCGATCTCGCCCCCGCGCTCGTGCTGGGCGCGCAGCTCATCTTCGGGGTATTGTTCGGCATTCTCGGCCTTGCTCTGGCCGATCCGCTCGTGGTCATGCTCAAGATCGCGCTTGAGCGGCAGGCAGAGCACAACACCCGCCGCGACGAAGCGACGGAGTAGCCGCCATGGCCCGCAAGTTCCTCTATTTCGTCGCGCTGCTCATCGTCATGGTGATTGCGGCACTGCTGGCTCTGCGCATCTGGTCTGCCGAGCTCACCCGCTTCGCCTTCGTGCCGCGCGGCGCGTTCGAAGCGCAGCAGCCCTTGCGCGCGGGCGCCTATGATGATCCCGCGATGTGGGTTTCGCGCCCCGGCACCGCCGATGATCCTGCGCAGTATCGCCCGGAGGGCACACCCTCTGCCCCGCATGGCAAGGCCTGGGTCTTCTTCATCCACCCGACAAGCTACCTCGCGCGCGAACACTGGAACGGCCCGGTTGACGACAAGGACACCCGCAACCGCACCGCCCTGTTCGTGCGCGGCATGGCAAGCGCCTTCAACGGCGAGGCGGCGGTTTTCGTCCCCTATTACCGGCAGGCCGCGTTCGGCAGCTTCCTTGTCAACCGGCCCGAAACGCTCAAGGCCCGCAGCCTCGCCTATGGCGACGTCCGCGCCGCGTTCCGGGCCTTCGTTGCCGCCGCGCCCGCCGATGCGCCGATCGTGCTGGCAGGGCACAGCCAGGGCGCGCTGCATCTCCTCCACCTCCTCAAGGATGATGTGAAGGGCACTGCGCTCGCCGAGCGGATCGTGGCGGCCTACATGATCGGCTGGCCGGTCTCGCCGCTGCACGACCTTGGCGAGGCCGGGATGCCCGCCTGCACCGCACCCGCCCAGACCGGCTGCGCGCTGAGCTGGCTGAGCTTTGCCGATCCGCCCGATGCCCGGCTGATGCTCGATACCTACCGCGCCGAGCCTGGGCTTGACGGCAAGCCCAAGGGCCCCGAGCCGATCCTGTGCACCAATCCGCTTACCGGCGGCAGCTTGCAGAGCGCGCCCGGTACTGCCAACCTCGGCACGATGGTCCCTTCGCAGGATCTTTCCACGGGCAAGCTGACGAAGCTCGGTATACCGGCGCGCTGCGACGCGCGCTCCGGCCTGCTGATGATCGGCGATCCGCCCGATCTCGGCCCCTATGTGCTGCCCGGCAACAACTACCATGTCTACGATGTGCCGCTGTTCTGGACCAACGTCCGCGCCGATGTCGCGAAACGCGAGGCTGCGTGGCTGGCCCAGCACCGGGCTCCGAAGTGATCACCACCAGCGCCGCCGAGCTGCGCAGCGCCTTGCCGGATGGCGGCGCGCTGATGGGCCTCGATCCAGGCACCAAGACTATCGGCGTCGCGCTGTGCGACCGCGACTGGCGCTTTGCCACCGCCGGACAGACGATCCGCCGCCGCAAGTTCAGCCAGGACAAGGCCGAACTGCTGACACTCGTCTCGGCGCGCAGCGTGAGGGGCCTCGTCATCGGCCTCCCGCTCCACATGGATGGCAGCGAGAGTCCGCGCAGCCAGGCTGCGCGCGCCATGGCCCGCAACCTTGCCGATCTTGGCCTGCCGATCCTGCTGTGGGACGAACGCTGGACCACCCAGGCCGCCGAACGCGCAATGATCGAGCAGGATTTCAGCCGCGCCCGCCGCGCCGAGCGGATCGATTCGCATGCCGCCGCACTGATCCTGCAAGGCGCCATCGATGCGATGGTGGGCGCCGCGTTCTGATCCGGCATGACAAATGATGGTTGTCAGGCCTGCGGCACACCGGCACTACGCTTGCCATGAGCAAGGATGAAAAGGCTGCCGGCCTGATGAAGACCATCATGCCCGAAGGGTTCGTGTTCGATCCCGAACGCGGTGCGCGCTGGTTCACCCGCGCCGGCCACACCGGCTTTCTGGGCATGGAATACCACGACCACGGCGAGGACTGGATCGAGCTCGCGCTCCCCTGGCGCGAGGATCTCGTCGGTGTCGAGGAGACCGGCGTGCTCGCTTCCGGCCCGATCATCAGCCTGCTCGACAACGCCACCTCGATGTCTGTCTGGACGCGGCAGGGCACGTTCAATCCGCAAGTCACGCTCGATCTGCGCATCGACTATGTGCGTGCCGCCACCCCCGGGAAAACGGTGATCGCCCGCGCCGAATGTTATCAGGTGCGGCGCTCGATGGCCTTCGTGCGCGGGATCGCCCACGATGGCGACATCAGCGATCCGGTCGCGCACACCGCCGGCATCTTCATGCTGGTGAGCAGCGAGGGGTGGGCCAAACCATGAACGGATTTCATCTCCCCCCCTATGCCCGCACCATGGGCATGGAAGTCGATCATGTCGAAGACGGCGGCGTCCCCGTAATCGCGATGGATTTCGCCGGGCGCGTGCAGGGCCGCCCGGGGTTCCTCCACGGCGGCGCGATCGGCGGCCTGCTCGAAATGGCCGCCCATGCCGCGCTGCGCGCCGAGCTTGATCGGCAGGGCAGCGCTTTCCGCATCAAACCGATCAACATCAGTATCGAATATCTGCGCGGCGGGGTGGAGGAAAGGACCTTTGCCCGCGGTGAAGTGATCCGCGCCGGCCGCCGCGTCGCCAATGTGCGGGTAGAAGCCTGGCAGGGTGACAGAACCAGGCTGGTGGCGAGCAGCTGGATGAATTTCCTGCTTGCTCCACCGAAGGAAAATTGAACAAAAAGAGCTTGATTGCGATCAGTAGGAACCCGATCCGACGCGGTTTCAACCGAATTATCTTGCAATTTTTGCACAGCGTTTTAAAGAAAAGGTGCCTTACGTCGATTGCGACGGAATTTGACGTCTGCTTGGTCAGCGTCCTTTCCTTTTCATGATGCTTGGCTTTTTCAACCGGCAAGCGCCGGTCTTCCAATGCTGCTCTCGTTGAAGTGAGACGGGCATCGACGATTTCTCCCAGGTTGCGGGAACTGTGTTCCCTCTCCTCGAACGACCCTCGATTTCCTTTCAAGTGACGACCTGACGCACGACCCCGTCGGCATTCGCGCCGGCGGTCACTCCCGTTTCTTGAAAGGAAGCGACCATGACTATCGGAACCGTAAAATTCTTCAACGAAGACAAGGGCTATGGCTTCATCCAGCCGGATGACGGCGGCAAGGACAGCTTCGTCCACATCTCCGCCGTGCAGGCCGCTGGCCTCGCCACGCTGAGCAAGGACCAGCGCGTGAGCTATGACGTCGAGACCGGCCGCAACGGCAAGGAATCCGCGATCAATCTCGCCAGCGCGAACTGATCGAGGCAAGCCCGCAGCAACCGGCCATCGGCAATCTGTCGGCCGGTTGCTTCGGGCACCTACTTTTGAGCTGCCCCCTGTCCGGAGTCGATGTTGATGGCACTGTCCTACGAATTCCTCATCGAACGCGCCGAACAGTCCGCCTCCGAAGCGGCTGGTGCCCTGCTCGACAACGTGCGTGACCGCGCGCTGCGTGCCGAAAAGGCCTGGCGGACCATGGCGACAGACCTGCGTGAAGTGGCCGAGGGGCGGGAGCGCGCGCGTCTGGAACGGCTCGCTGCCGCAGTCGCGACCACCTGAATGAAGACCCCGCCCGGTCTCGATCTACCCCAGCTTTTCGCGGCGCTGGAGGTTTCAGACATTGCCGCGATCAACGGCATCGCCAGCCTTGCCAATATCCTGCGCCTGCGCGGCCTTCTCAGCATCACCGAGGCCTCTGCACTGCATCAGAGCATGAGCCTTCCGCTCAGCCTGCCGCGCCACGCCGACAACCTGGCGGTGCAGGAAATCCAGCAGCATCTCGACCAGCTCTTCGCGCACATCGTCGCGCCGGACTAAGCGGCAGCCTCGATCACCACCACAATCCCGCCGTGCGGCTCGGCGTCGCCGGGCGCAAGGCGCATGGCATCCGCGCGCACCCGTGCCAGCACGGCAGCTGCCACACGGGGCCCCGCAACCACCGCATCGGCCTGCCCCAACAGTCGCGCCTCGCGCAGCGTCAGGTCGTCCGGATCGTCGGACCGCAGGGCGATGACGAACCGACCCGATGCACCGTCAGCCGCGCCCGCAAGCCAGCCTGCCACATCCCGGCCTTCGCGCAGCGGATCGAGCGCGCCGCCGTCCTCCAGCGCCGCATCCAGTGCCCGCCGGCGTTCGGGCCCGGTCGGCCAACGCGTGCGCATGGCACCGCGCGCGGCATAAAGCGCCTCTGCCAGCGCCCCCAGTCCTTGCGGCAGCATCCGCTCCAACCGCAGCCGCAGCGCCTTGGCGAGGCCCGCCGAAGCCCCGCCCGTCCCCACCGCCACGATCACCGGATCACGGTCGATGATCGAAGGCGTGGTGAAATCGCACAGCGCGGGCTTGTCGACGACATTGACCAGCAGACCCGCCCCGCGTGCGCGGATCGCGTCGGCCTGACAGGCCCCCTCATCCTCGTGTGCAATGAACGCGAGCCGCGCGCCGATATCGATTCCCTCGGCCAGGTCCTCGATCACCTTGCCGCCCGCGCGCAGCACCAGCCGCCGCTTGGCCTCGGCCGCCTCGCCATGCCCCAGCACCACCACCGGCTGCCCGGCAAGGCGATGAAACAGCGGGAGGCTGGGGAGGCTCATGCCGGCAGCCTCACGCCAGCCAGTCCGGCACGCGCTCGGCGGAAAGGATGGTTGCCGGTTCGATCCTGTCCGCCACAACGGCCCACTTGCCGCCGTCCACCATAACCTCGGGCACCATCGGGCGCGAGTTGTAGGTGTTGGCCATTGTCGCGCCATACGCGCCAGCGGTGCGGAACACCGCCAGATCGCCGCGCGCCACCACGTCGATTTCGCGCGCCATCGCGAAAGTATCGCTCGATTCGCAGATCGGGCCGACGATGTTGGCCGTCATGGTCGGCCCCGTGGGCGCCACCGCGCTGAAATCATGCCAGGCATCGTACATCGCCGGGCGCGCCAGATCGTTCATCGCCGCATCGACCACGACCCACGGATGCAGCGCCCCCTGCTTCACCCGCACGACTTCTGTGAGCAGCACGCCGGTGTTGCCAGTGATTACCCGGCCCGGCTCGAACATGAGTGTAGCGTCCCAGCCTGCCGTCACACGCGCCACCATCGCGGCATATTCGGCCGGCTGCGGGAAAACGTCCCCTGCCTTGTAGGGTACGCCCACCCCGCCGCCGAGGTCCATGTGCGTCACCGCAAAACCTTCGCCCCGGATCGCCTGCATCAGCGCCCCGGCCTTGGTGAACGCAGCCTCCAGCGGGTCGAGCTTCGCCAGCTGGCTGCCGATATGGAGCGCCAGACCGCGCAGGTTGAGCCCCGGCAGCGCCGAGAGGCGCGCATAGATGCCGCCCGCCCGGTCAAACGGCACCCCGAACTTGTTCTCCGCCTTGCCGGTCGAGATCTTGGCGTGTGTGCCCGCATCGACATCGGGATTGATGCGCAGCGTGGCGGTCGCGACAAGGCCCATGCTGGCGGCGATTTCGGCCAGCTCGATACCCTCTTCCTCGCTTTCGAGGTTGAATTGCCCGCAGCCCACAGCCAGCGCCCGGCGCATTTCCGCCGCCGTCTTGCCCACGCCTGAAAACACCACGTCCGCCGCCGGAATGCCTGCGGCCAGCGCGCGCTCCATCTCGCCCGCCGAGACGACATCGGCGCCATAGCCTTCTGCCGCCAGCACCTTGAGCACGGCGAGGTTAGGGTTCGACTTGACCGCGAAGGCGAGGTGGACCTTGGGCAGCACCTTCAGCGCATCGCGGAACACGCGGGCATGGCGCGTCAGCGTCGCACGCGAATAGACATAGACAGGCGTGCCGACTTCGGCGGCGATCACGGGCAAGGGCACGTCCTCGGCATGAAGCACGCCGCCGCGATATTCGAAATGATCCATCGGAAATTCCTGGAAATTGGGGACCGGCCGATGGCCGGGAAATACCTGTCAGTCTTCGGGGGGGAGGTCGAACGGATCGTCCTCGCGGTCCTCGGACCGGCTACGCAGCTCGATGTTGCGCTGCGGTTTGGCCTGGACCGGCGGGGTCAGCAACACGTCCGCACTCGGCTTGTCCGCGCGGCCATAGGGTGCGGGCGGCAGCGCATGATCCTTGAGCGGCAGCAACTCGCGCCGCGCACCGCATCCGGCGAGCGCGAGAGCCAGCAGCAGAACGGGCAGAACCTTGCGCATCAGGAGGCGGTGTCCTTTGGCAGACCCAGCGCTTCACGCGCTTCCGCCACGCGTTTCAATACCTCAACCGGCGCGGTTCCGCCATGGCTCGCGCGGGCGGCCACGCTCGCTTCCACCGAAAGCGCGGCAAACACACGTTCATCCACGCGCGGGTCGATCGCCTTGAGGTCCGCCAGCGCCAGCTGATCGAGCGCTGCGCCGCGGCTTTCCGCCAGCTTCACCGCAGCGCCAGTGATGTGGTGCGCTTCCCGGAAGGGAATGTTCGCCTGCCGCACCAGCCAGTCGGCAAGGTCGGTCGCGGTCGCGTAGCCCAACTCGGCCGCGCCGCGCATCCGCTCCGTGCGGAACGTCGCCTCCGCCACCATCCCGGTCATCGCCGCGATGGACAGCGCAAGCAGCGAGGCCGCTTCGAACACGGGCGGCTTGTCGTCCTGCATGTCCTTCGAATAGGCGAGCGGCAGGCCCTTCATGGTGATCATCAGCGCGGTGAGGCAGCCGACAATCCGCCCCGAATGGCCGCGCACCAGCTCCGCCGCATCGGGGTTCTTCTTCTGCGGCATGATCGAACTGCCGGTCGAAAGGCTGTCCGGCAGCGTGACGAAGCCGAACGGCTGGCTCGCCCAGATCACGAATTCCTCCGCAAGGCGCGAAAGATGCAGCGAGCACTGCGCCGCTGCCATCAGGAAATCGAGCGCGAAATCGCGGTCCGAAACCGAATCGAGGCTGTTGGCGGTCGGCCCGTCGAACCCGAGTGCCCTGGCCGTCGCATGGCGGTCGATCGGAAAACCCGTTCCGGCCAGCGCCGCCGCCCCCAGCGGGCACTGGTTCATCCGCCGCCGCGCATCGGCAAAACGCGAACGGTCGCGCCCGATCATCTCGTAATAGGCCATGAGGTGATGGCCGAGCGTGACGGGCTGCGCGGTCTGCAGATGGGTGAAGCCCGGCATGATGCTGGCGGCATGTTCGCCCGCGCGCGCCACCAACGCCACCTGCAACGCCTGGAGCGCCGCCTCGGTCTGGTCCACCGTATCACGCACCCAGAGGCGAAAATCGGTCGCTACCTGATCGTTCCGGCTGCGCGCGGTGTGCAGCCGTCCCGCCGCCGCACCGATCAGTTCGGCGAGCCGGTTTTCGGTCGTCATGTGGATGTCCTCGAGGTCCCAGTTCTCGGGAACCCCGCTCGCTTCATACTCGGCCGCCACCTGATCGAGACCGCCGGCAATGAGCGCGGCATCTTCCGCCGTTACGATCCCAGCCTCGCCCAGCATGGCCACATGGGCCTTTGACGCGGCGATATCCTGCCGCCACAAGGCCTTGTCGAAGGGAATCGAAGCGTTGATCTCGCGCATGACGGCCGAAGGGCCCGCCGCGAAGCGCCCGCCCCACATCTGGTTGGAGCCTGAATTGCCGCTCATGTCGCCGCGTCCGCTTTGCTCTCTGGTCCCGCTCGTCGCCGCGGTCCTTCTTGCCGGGTGCGATAGGCAAACCCCGGCGGACGCGCAACCGCAGAGCAGTACTGCGGCGCCGGCATCAGCGCCGGCAGAAGGCAAAGGTTCGTTCAACGGCACGCTCGACATCAGCAATCGCGGCGCAGCGCTGCCCGATTTCACCTTCACCGATCCTGCCGGCAAGAAAGTCCGCACGCTGGATCTCAAGGGCAAGCCGCTGCTGATCAACCTCTGGGCCACCTGGTGCGGGCCTTGCGTGCTGGAAATGCCGACACTCGACGCGCTCGCCGCGGCAAAGGCAGGCAAGCTAACGGTCCTCACCGTCTCGCAGGATCTCGATCAGGCCGCCGCTGTCGATGCCTTCTTCAAACAGCGCAAGCTCGCCCATCTCGCGCCCTGGCTTGATCCCGAAAACGCGCTCAGCCAGCACTACAACACCGGCGTCCTGCCCACGACCGTGCTCTACGATTCGAACGGCAAGGAGGTCTGGCGGATGATCGGGTCGCATGACTGGTCCGGCCCGCGCACCGACGCGATGCTGGCTGACACGCTGCCTTGAGCTGCTTGGGCTAAACCTGCTTGCGCCCCGCGAGCCTTTTGGCAAGACGTCCCCCGGGCGTCCTCTTGATCCGAAAACTGGTGGGCGGTGAGGGGCTCGAACCCCCGACCCTCTCGGTGTAAACGAGATGCTCTACCAACTGAGCTAACCGCCCCGGCATGCCGGAAGCCGCGCTCATGCTGGGTTTTGCGCTCCGCGTCAATCAGCCGCGTGCGAGGCTGAAACCGTGTCTAGCATGCCATCGAGAAGGCCGGTTGGCCGGACATCTCGGAGCAAGCCGCCCGACTTGCCTCAAGCTGCCACGCCAAGGGCCGAGCGCTTGAAGCCTTAGAGCACCGAGTGGCTCGTCGTCAGCGGCGGCGGCAGATCGCGGCCCACGGTCTCGACCAGTTCCTCGTGTGAGATCGGCGAGTGGAACGCGACGCCAACGTCGAGCCCATTGCTCCACACGATCTGCCCGAACAGCTCCTGCCCCGGCCAGCGCAGCAACACATCGCGGCCTTGACGCGGCGGTGGACTGCACAGACTGATCCGCGCGCCCGTTTGGGAAAGGTCCTGCAGCACGCCGTCGATCCGGCTCGCCACTGAAATCAACTGCAACGGACGTTCCGTCTCGATGCGTGGATAGCGACGGCGATTGCCGAACCCGCTCGGTCGACCAGTCAAAATTGTCATCGCGCGGGAGCCCGTCCGGCAGGTTGCGCAAGCAGGTCACAGGTGCTCATGTCCACGCCGCGCTGGCGAAGAGCCCAGTTGCGGCACCAGTCGAGCGCATCGATCGCACCGATGAACGCACGCCGCTCGGTCCGGTTGAAGCCGCGCAGCGCCCCGGAACTGTCGCACAGCCGCAGCCAGAAGGGACGCCCGCGGCGAACGGCCTCGTCGATCGCGCAGAGGGTCTCGAAATAGCCGTTGATCGAAATGCGACCAGCCTCATACTTGTTGAACGCATCTTCCAGTGCCACGAGCACAGCGTCATACTTTTCGATTTGTTGCGCTATGTCGCGCTGAAGCCGAGTCCAAACGAACTCCATTCGAACCTCACTCGAACTCAAGGATTGATCAGCAGGCTTTTTGTCGAGACATTGAAAGTGTTGTTCAGCGAATTGCTGAAAGCGTGGAGCGATGCGATCATCGCGACGGCGATCAGGGCCGCAAGGAAGCCCATCTCGACCATGGTTGCGCCGCTGCGGTCTTGGACCAGCAAACGCTGCAGGAAGCGCACCATCATGTCCGCGGCCCCGGCGCAGTGTCACCGGAACGGCCGGCTGCCTTGCCTGCGGCGAATATTGCTCCGCTTCCCTGTTGGATTTCTTCCATGAAAGCCCCCCATCGTTGGGCTGAATCTAGGAACTGGCCGTTAATCCGGGCCTTTGGCGGCGATCACCAGAAGGGCTGATTCTGCCGATATTTTTCAGGCCGCCGGTGAACACCCGTCCGCCCATGGCAGCGCGCCGATTTATCCTTGTTTATCGGAGATTTCGCACATGCCAGCAGCTGCCAACCGAACCTGGGACGATGCAGGCCGTGATCCAGAGGGCCCTTGCAAGCAATCGCCCCCTGGTTCTGCCGCTGGGAATCTGCGTAGCTCCACTTAGGCCGCCCGAAGCCGGGGCTGACAGCAGACAGACACAATTCGTCACGGAGCGGACGACGTCAGGCAATCAAAAGACATCATCGCAGGGACAGCTCGAACAACGGAGTCGTTCCATGCTGCTTGCCTCGCTTGCTCTGTCCGTCGCCCTGCCTGCCTCCCCCGGCCTGCTTGCCGCTGCGCCCACGCGCGCCGTGTCCGCACCGTGCAATCCTGATCCCATGAAGAGCATCGGCTGCGCTGCGCAGCGCCACACGCCGTCGCCGCGTCCGACCGCAGCTTCGGCCCCCATCGCCTGCAACCCCGATCCGCTGAAGGGGGCAGCTTGCCATCACCGCGTCGCGCTCGCCCGCGCCGAGGCCCGCACCAAGCCCGTGCGCGACGAGGAACTCGCCGCCGCCGATTGAGCCGCACGCGTCCACCCTCTGCCATCGGGGGGGGCTTGCCGCCTCCCCCACCCCTCTCTAGGCTTGGGATCAGGCCATGACTGCACCTTCCATTCTGCTGGTTGAAGACGACGTCTCGCTGCGCATGCTGACCGCGCGGGCCCTGCGGGAGAACGGCTATGCCGTTCGCACGGCAGCGACGGGTGCGGAAATGTGGGTGATGCTGGAGGCCGAGCCCGCCGAACTCGTCGTGCTGGATATCATGCTGCCCGGCGCCAACGGCATCGAACTGTTCCGCAAGTTGCGCCGCCAGAGTGAAGTGCCGATCATCTTTGCCTCGGCGCGCGGCAGCGAGGAGGACCGCGTCCTCGGGCTTGAGCTTGGCGCGGACGACTACATCGCCAAACCCTACAGCGCACGCGAGCTCATCGCCCGCATCGGCGCCGTGCTGCGCCGCGGCGGCGGCGAGGGCGCGACGAAAGGCGATGAGCGCACGAGCGAAGTCCACTTCGAAGGGTGGACGTTGTCGCTATCCCGCCGCGAACTGCGCTCGCCCAGCGGCGCGATGGTGGATCTGACCGGCGCCGAGTTCGATCTGCTCGCCACCTTCGTCAGCCACCGCCAGCGTGTGCTTGGCCGCGAAAGGCTGATCGAACTGTCACGCACGCGGCTGGGCGACAGCTCGGACCGCAGCATCGACGTGCTGGTCAGCCGCCTGCGCCGCAAGCTCTCCGCCAGTGGCGGCGAGCCGCCGATCGTGACGGTGCGCGGTGTCGGCTACATGTTCAAGGCGGAAGTCCGGCGGGGGTGAGACGCCAGAACCGCCTGGGTTTCCGGCGCCTCGGCTTGACCGAACGCCTGCTGGCGATCCTGCTGCTGGTGGCGGCCGTCGATTTTCTCGCCAACACGTACCTGTTTGATTCGGCGACCACGACGGCGGTGCAGCGCGATGATGCCGCCCGCATCGGCGAGCTTCTCGCGCTGGCCGCGCGCGCTGTCTCGCGTGAGGTGCCGGCGCGGCGGACGGAAGCAGCACGGGCGCTCGCGACCCGCCATTTCGAACTCGAATGGAAACCAAGCGCCGCGCCGGGCGAACTGCGCTCGCCTGATCCCGCACTCGCCACGCGCATTCTGGCTGCAGGACCGGAGTTGGCGGCAGAGGGCCAGAGGCTCATCGTGCGCCACACGCATGGCAGCCGCGATGTGACCGGCATCGTCGTGCTGGCCGACGGCAGTGCCTTGGGCTTCCGCACCTATGCGGGGGAGATCAGCCTGCAGCTGTCCTTCTGGCAGATCCTGCCAATGCTGCTCCCCACGCTGCTGCTCGGCGCGTTAGCGTGGCTGATGTTCCGCGCAACAATGCGGTCGCTGCAGACCCTGGTGAAAGCGCTGCGCCATATCGAAACGCCGAGCCCCGGCGGTCTACCCGAGCAGGGCCCCGATGAAGTGCGCCGTCTGATCCGGGCTTTCAATCAGATGCAGCGCCGCATCCAGCGCCAACAGGCGGAACGCACCCAGTCGATGCTGGCAATCGGCCACGATTTGCGAACGCCACTGGCGAGGCTGCAGCTGCGGTTGGACGGCGCTGCCCTGGAAGAAGAAACCCGCGCCGAGCTTGAGCACGATATTGGCGAGATGCGCCACCTTCTCGAATCGCTTCAGGCCTTCGTCGAGGCGGGCGGCACCCAGATTCCGCCGCAGCGCATCGATATCGCGATCATGGCGGCAACCCTCGTCGACAGCGCCGCCGATCAGGGCCTCGATGCGCGCTACGACGGGCCGGACAGTTTCGAGATCATGGCCCGCGCGGTCTCGATCCGGCGCGCGATGTCGAACCTCATCGACAATGCGCTGCATTATGCCGGTAATGTCCGCGTCACGCTTGCGCGCGCAGGCGATGCGGTCGAGATCCGGGTCGAGGATGATGGCCCCGGCATTCCGCAAGACCGCCTGGAAGAGGTGTTTCAGCCGTTCTTCCGCCTGGATACGGCGCGTACGCGCGATACGCCTGGGATGGGGCTCGGGCTGTCCATCGTGCAGGCAGCGGTCAAGCTCGAGGGCGGCACACTGACGCTGCACAACAAAAGCCGGGCCGATGGCGCGGGGACGGGGCTTGCCGCCATCATCCGCCTGCCGCTTCCCGCAGGAGCCAAGCCTGCGTAAGGCGGAAGCTGTTGCCAAAACGCCGCAGGCAGAGTTTTTTGCATTGCAGCACATCGAGCAACATTCAGATACATTGCAGCAATCAACCAGCAAAGCCGGTGCCGTAAGTATTACGGCACCGCACAGGACGTGACACCGCTCGGCGAGAGGTCATGCCGGTGGGGCGCAGGCAGGAATGGTATCCTTAGCTCGGGCTCGGTCCCAGGGAGGTCGTTCCACATGAAGTTCCGTCTTGCCACCATGGCACTTATACCCGCCGTTTCCGCGCTCTCCGCAACCGCGGCGCACGCCGAGGAAACCGCTCCTCCCCCGGCGCTCCTCCCAGCCCTTTCCGGCCCGCTCAGCTATAACCCCGAGCCGATCAGCGTCGATCTGGCAGGCTCCAAAGTCTATGTCACCGCCATTGGCAGCGGCTATCTCGGCACGCAGTCCAACACCACGCCGGGTGTGGACAGCAGCTTTGCCGATCTCTCGAACGCGCAGGTGATCGTGCAGAAGCCGGAAGGCGTTTTCCAGTTCCTCGTGCAGGCCGGCCTCTACAACCAGGAAACACTGGGTGCTGCCTTCGTCAAATCCACCGACTACACCAGCAACAGCTATGGCGTGGTGCCACAGGCCTGGGTAAAGATCGCGCCCTCGTCCACGTTCAACGTGCAGGCCGGTATCCTGCCCACACTGATCGGGCTGGAAGCGCCCTTCACTTTCCAGAACACCAATATCGAACGCGGTATCCTGTGGGGCCAGGAAAACGTGATGACCCGCGGTGTGCAGGCCAATCTGACGGCCGGCAAGCTGAGCTTCAGCCTCGCCTACACCGATGGCTTCTTCTCCGGCAAGCTCAACTGGTTGTCGGGTATTGCCAGTTATGTCGACGGGCCGCACACCCTCTCGGTGGTGCTGGGCGGCGCGCTCAGCAAGAACTATCGCTCCACCTTCAACACACCCATGGTGCAGAACAACAGCACCATGCTCAACGTGATCTACAGCTACTCAGGCAGCAAGTGGCTGCTGCAGCCGTATTTCCAATATGCCTGGGTGCCGGACCTGCCGCACGCAGGCACCACCAAGGCTCAGAATTTCGCCGTCGGCCTGCTCGCCAAGTACAAGATCGACGATCACTGGAGCCTTCCGGTGCGCTTCGAATACATCGATAGCAACCGTCCGAGCGCCACAGCAGCGAACTTCCTCTACGGTCCGGGTTCCAAGGCCTACAGCTTCACCGTGACACCCACCTACACATGGGACCGCTTCTTTATCCGGCCGGAATTCTCCTATGTCCGCGCCGGCGACATCGCCCCGGGCGCTGCCTTTGGTGCCGCGGGCCTTAACAAGGAACAGGTGCGCGGGCGGCTGGAGATGGGCGTGATGTTCTGATCGCATTCACGATGTACGCAACCTGTCCCCCCGGCCAGCGCCGGGGGGGCCTTTTTATTGGCGATCAAGCAAGGCAGTCGCTCAACTGCGCTGCCCAGCACCACAGTCGCTAGGATGAGCTCCCCCGCAGCGGCCAGCAGGCCAAGCCCCGGCCGCCGGCGTGAACGGCAAATGCCGCGTGCACCCAGCTAGGCAAGCCATGATAGGTGCGCGCAGCGAGCGGAGCATATTTATGAGGTATCCGCAGTGCGGAACACAATTTTTCCGCAGAAGCCAAGGAATTGCCATCTGCCGTGGGTAAAGGTGCGAACCTCCCGGTGAAGCGGGGGGGACCAGAAGGCTCGCACCCATTTGCGACCGCGAAGAGGAGCTTTGCTCCATCGACCCGATGGCTCAGAAGTGGGCTCGGGTCCCCCGGCTCTCAACCTGTCCGGGAGGGCAATCCCATCCGTTCCGGCGAGGCCCTCAAAGCCCCGCTTCGATAGCCATGCGAATGGCATCCGCGCTGGTGCGCACACCCAGCGCCCGCAGCACTGCGGCGCGGTGCAGCTTCACTGTGCGTTCGCTGAGGCCCAGTTCGTAGGCGATCTGCTTGTTGAGCCGGCCTGCCGCGATACATTCGAGAATCTCGCGCTGGCGGCGCGAAAGCGAGGCGACCTTCTCGCGCGCCTCGACCGCGCGGGCGCTCGGCACGCTGTCTGCCGCGCCGGCAATTTCCACCTGGCTCCCGAGGAACCATTCCAGCTCGCCTGCCGCATCGAAAATCGGCGCGATCATCACTGCGTTGCGGAATGGCGTCCCATCACGCTTGTAGTTGAGAAGTTCGACCATAACCGGCACTTTGGCTGCAATGCCGTCGCGCAGCTGCTGGGTCAGCTCCGGCTCGGTGCCCGGCCCGCGCAAGAAGCGGCAGTTGCGCCCGATGATCTCCTCACGACCGTATCCGGTCAGGTCCATGAACGCCTGGTTGCAATCCACGATAGGATTGTCAGGCAGACGGGGGTTGCTCACCACCGCAGCCACGAGGCTGTTCTCAATCATTGCGCCAATTGCCATATGTCTTCCCTTCGGCTCCGGCGCGCCTTGCGCAATTGCCCTTAGGTCCATGTTCCCAAAAACCGGCCCTGTCCCGATCCTTAGACCCAAGATAGCTGCATGGGTAAACCCATTTGTGACGGTGCTGCAAGATGCGCCGCGCGGATTTCTGCCCTTTTTGCGCAGTACATGCGTTGCCCGACTTGGCGCGCACCACACCACTCGCCGATGGAGCGCACGCATGAATTACGTAAATCACGAGTTCGAGGCGCGCGATGAGGATGGCAAACTGATCGTTCCCGAACCTGTTCAGGAAGCGATCCGCACTTTGCTGCGCTGGGCGGGTGACGATCCGGAACGCGAGGGGCTTGCCGATACGCCTAGCCGCGTCGGCCGCGCGTGGCGCGAGTATTGCGCGGGATATGATGAGGATCCCGGCCAGCATCTGCGCCGCACTTTCAGCGAAGTGGCCGGCTATGATGAGGTGGTCCTGCTGCGCGATATTCCCTTCCAGTCGCATTGCGAACATCACTTGGCACCGATCACGGGCACTGCTTCTATTGCGTATCTGCCGCGTAACCGCGTCGTCGGCATTTCAAAGCTGGCACGCGTGCTGCACGGCTATGCACGCCGTCTGCAGATCCAGGAGCGGCTTACCAGCGAAGTCGCCACCTGCATCTGGGACAACCTCCAGCCCCACGGCGTTGCTGTGGTGATCGAAGCCCAGCACGGTTGCATGACCGGACGCGGCGTGCGCACCCCGGGCGTCGGCATGGTCACCAGCCGCATGCTGGGCTGCTTCCTCGAGGATGACAGCAGCCGCAAGGAAGTGCTGTCGCTGATGGGTCGCAAGTAACGGCGCCCAGAAGATGCCCAGCGTTGCCATTGTCGGGGCCGGAATTGCCGGCCTCTCCTGCGCCGATGGTCTTGCGGCCAAAGGCTGGCAGGTCACCCTGTTCGATAAAGGTCGTAAGGCCGGCGGACGCATGGCATCGCGCCGTGTTGAAACGTCCAAAGGCGAAGCCAGCTTCGATTTCGGCGCGCAATATTTCACTGTGCGCGACACGGGCTTTGCTGCTCAAGTCGCGCACTGGGAACAGGCAGGGCTTGCCGTGCGCTGGCCGAAAGCGGGTGCCGATGCGTGGATCGGCGTTCCCGCCATGAACGCTGTCGTGCGCGACATGGCGGCGCGGCATGATGTGCGCTTTGGGCACCATGTCAGCGGTCTTGCCCATGAAGGCAGCCATTGGCGTCTGCTCGGCGAAGGGATGCCGGGCGAGCAGTTTGATGCGGCGGTGCTTGCACTGCCTGCCGAACAAGCCGCGCCGATCCTCACGCTCCACGATTTCGAGCTCGCGCGCACCGCGCTGTTCGCGCGGTCCCAGCCGTGCTGGAGCGGCATGTTTGCGTTCGACGCCCCCTTGCCCCATCGCGAAGATATTCTGCGGGATTCCGGCATCCTTGCCTGGGCTGCGCGTGATAGCGCCAAACCCGGGCGGGCCGGCCCGGAAAGCTGGGTCGTCCAGGCCACGCCGCAGTGGTCCACTGCCCATCTTGAACGCCAGCCGGAAGATATCGCCCCGCACCTCCTGACCGCACTGGCCGAGGCAACCGGCGCTGGCGCATTGCAGCCGCTGGCGCATTCCATCCACCGGTGGCGTTATGCCCTTTCGGCGGGAACCGGGCTTGGCTGCTTATGGAACGACAAGCAGCGAATCGGCGCCTGCGGGGACTGGCTGCTTGGTCCGCGCGTTGAATGTGCGTGGATCTCCGGCCGCATGCTTGCCGACCGCATGCTCGGCGCGGCACGCGAAGCCGCTGCCTGAAGAAAAATTTCGTCGTACTTGTCTGGGAAGGCGGCTTCTGGCGCGGGTTAGGGATGCCGCGCCATACGACGGTTAACGTTGTCGGAATGCCGCTTTTCTAGCCTTTGCCTAGGTAAAAGCGGCCGAGGAACGTTTACGCGTTGGCAGGAACTTTGCGCGAGGTGGACGCCATCCAACCGCAAGGGCCTTCCCGATGTCTGATCTCTTCCAGTTCGTGATCAACGGCGACAGCATTTCGATGTTCAAGGTGGAGGACGATGGCACCGAACCGGTGCATCTGCGCCAGAACCAGGCGCTGACGTTCGACGCTGCAACCGGCGACATCACGCTAAAGTCCACCTTTGCCGATCACATCGCGCTTGGCCTGTTTCAGCAGACCCCGGACACGACGGATGATGCCTCGCTTTACGTCGGGGCCGGTCTCTCGTTCACCACGCTCGACGGCACGCCGGTTCGTCCCGGCGATGGCGCGCATGGCGGCCCCGGTGGCGACACGCCCGGCAGCGTTTCCGACGATCAGGACCTTGATGGCAATCCGAACGACGTCATCCGGGCGGGCGACCAGGGCGGCGACCACCACGGCGGTGGCGGCGACGATCAGGTCGAAGGCGGCCGTGGCAACGACAATCTGTTCGGCGATGACGGCAACGACCATCTTTCGGGTGGCCGTGGCGACGATGACCTGAACGGCGGCATCGGCAACGACAGCCTGCAGGGCGGTACTGGCAACGATACCCTTTCGGGCGACGACGGCAACGACACCGAGCAGGGTGGCGCGGGCACCGACCACGTGTCGGGCGGCGCGGGCAATGACGTGGTCGGCGGCGGCAGCGGCGCTGACACCGTCTCCGGCGACGATGGCAACGACAAGGTCGCCGGCGGTGCGGGCAACGACGTCGCCAGCGGCGGTGCCGGCAACGACAAGGTCGACGGCGGCCTTGGTGACGATCAGGTTTCGGGCGACGCGGGCAACGACCTGCTCCTCGGCCGCGATGGCAGCGACACCCTTTCGGGCGGCGACGGCAACGACCGTGAGCAGGGCGGCATCGGCGACGATCACCTTGCGGGCGATGCCGGCAACGACAAGCTCGATGGCGGTGCAGGCAACGATACGCTTGACGGCGGCGCGGGCCGCGACGTGATGCACGGTGGTCTCGGCGCGGACACCTTCGTGTTCACGGCCGACAGCTTTGCCAGCGCCACGGGCAAGGGCGCCGACCTTATCCTCGATTTCAGCCACGCACAGGGCGATCACATCGATCTCTCCGCGGTCGATGCCGATCTCGGCACTGACGGCGATCAGGCCTTCAGCTTCATCGGTACGGCCGACTTCAGCAACACCGCGGGCGAACTGCGCTACGAAGTGAAGGGCGACCATGCCTTCGTTTCGGGCGACCAGAACGGCGATGGCGTGGCCGACTTCACCATCCGCCTGGCCGACGTGACCAGCCTCGACGTGACGGACTTCGTGCTCTGAACACGCACTGACCGATCCCGGGAGGGGATGCGCGGCGGGGGGCAGGTCCTGGAAGTGGGACTGCCCCCCGCTTGCGTTCGCCTTGGCGGTAGCGCCGCTCCGCTGCAACTGCAGGCAATCGGCGCGGATCGCCGGCCACCTCTTGCCCGGCAGACTGGCTTGAGCCGACCTCCGCTGCAACCCACCTTTGCAAGCGGCACAGGACTTGACACCACCCCGCCATGTCGGAGCCGTGCATCCCCGCTGCTGCGAGGCCTTACGCAGCATGGCTGGACGCGTTCGCTCCCCTTGGGCTTTGCCCCATTCGGCACTGTGGTGGTGGCACCTGCTCATGTGGCGCCTCTCCAAGCGGACATCGTGTCCGCGCGGAATAAACAAGGCCTTGCTGGAACGCGGCAGTCGCTTCCCCATCAGCCTAAAAGACTTTAAACGGAGCCGCATGGCGACAGCTCCAACGCATCTCAAGCTCAAGCTGCAGATCCTGTGCGGCGATGCCATCGCGATGGGGCCCGGCAAGGCGGACCTGCTCGATGCGATCGCGGCGGAAGGTTCAATCTCCGGCGCGGGTCGGCGCTTGGGAATGAGCTATCGCCGGGCCTGGCAACTCGTCGACCTGATGAACCGCTGCTGGAGCGCGCCGCTTGTCGAAACCTCACCCGGCAGTGCGCGCGGTGGCGGGGCAAGGCTGACCGCCGAGGGCATCGCGGTATTGGCCGCCTATCGTGCGCTGCAAGACGTTCTGGAAGCCCGCGCGGCAGGGCCGGAACTGGCCGCTCTGGAAGCGCGGCTCCGCAGCCGCCCCTTGCGCAGCCAGGCCGAACGGCAGGACACCGTCGCCGAGGATTGAGGCGGCTTTCCGCTTCAGACCAGGGTCGTCGCAGCCGCGCCGAGTTCGGCAAAGTAGCGCGCCATGGCATCCGCAGCCTTGTCGGTGAGCGTGATGAAGGCGCGGCGGCGGTCAGTCTCGTCGTCCACTCGCTGGAGGAGGCCGGCGTCGGTCATCTGGCCGATCCAGCGCAGTGCCGTTGTCGGCGGCACGCCCGAAGCGATGCACAGCGACGTGACCGAGACGCGCACATGTTCGGCCCTTGCCGCGGTCAGATCGAGCAGCATGTCCCATGCGGGATCGGCAAAGAGATCGCCTTCGAAGAAGCGCGCGCGCAGCTGGCGCTGCCGGATGATCTTGCGCACGAGGCGCGGATCGGGAAGCGGCGGACGGGCGGCGCGCACAAGACGATCGGTGCCTTCATCCAGCCGTGCCTCGTCTCCGGCGCCATCGAAGCGAAAGGCCGAAGACGTGGCCGAAGCCGTGCCTGAACCGGACGACAGGGCTTCCAGCTTCTGGGCGATCTGGCCGACCTGCTCGGTCAGGCGCAGCAGGGCAAGGCGATCTTCCTCCGACAGTTCGCGCACGCGGTTTCCCGCGCGGGCCAGTGTGCGGCCGAGCGCGATGACCCGGTCGGCCCGGCTCGGCGTGACGAGGATCTGCGCCTCGCTCTGGTCGAGGCAGCCAAACACATCGTCGAGCGAGCCGATGCTCGTGGAAACGACGAGTTGCGACCCGCTCTTGGCAGCACGCAGATCGAGCCGCGCCAAGGCCGCGAGTTCGGCCCCGTCGATCACCGGGCAATCGACCAGCACGAGATCGCCCAGTACGCCTTCGTGCCCGGCAGGGCCCGCATCGGACGCGAGCAGGTTGCCGAGATCGGCCGTCTGCGCGATGCGCAGCCCGGCCGCGAGAGCATCCTCCTCCATCTCCGCGCGCAGATAGCTGCGATCAGCGAAGATCGAGACTGCCAGCGCCGATGTTCCACGATCCTGCACCCGGCCCTGGCCCCGCATCTCGACCACGCGCGAGGACTGCGCGTCGCCGTTGCCATAATCGAACTGCTTGGCAGCCTGTCCCATCGAAACCACACTCCGTAAATGTCCGTATGCGAACAAGAGTGGAACAAAATGAGATCAGGTCAAGATCATATTCCTCCAAACTGGATTTAGATGCCAAAACGCAAGGCGGCTCGCCTCGGCCAACGCCCGCAAATCCAACAGGTTGTGTTGGATTTGCGGGGATGCATTCCGCGGTGCGGCGAAGACCCCTGGCGCGGGAACACGCATCCTTGGCCGGGGTCGGAACCTGACCCGCCGGCAAACTTCACCCGATTCGGAACTGGTCCGGGTCAGTCGATGAAGGGATCGCGCACGAGGATCGTGTCCTCGCGCTCGGGGCTGGTCGAGACCAGCGCGACCGGTGTTTCGATCAGTTCCTGAACGCGCTGGATGTACTTGATCGCCTGTGCCGGGAGGTCTGCCCACGAACGCGCACCGGCGGTCGTGCCCTGCCAACCATCCATTTCCTCGTAGATCGGTTCGACCGAAGCCTGATCGGCGGCATGGCTGGGGAAGTAATCGAGCACCTTACCGCGCAGCCGGTATCCGGTGCAGATCTTCACCTTGTCGAACCCGTCGAGCACGTCGAGCTTGGTGAGCGCGATGCCGGTGACGCCTGAAATCGCGCACGACTGGCGGACCAGCACCGCATCGAACCAGCCGCAGCGCCGCTTGCGTCCCGTGACGGTGCCGAATTCATGGCCGCGCTCACCTAGGCGCTGGCCCACTTCGTCTTCCAGTTCGGTCGGGAACGGGCCAGAACCGACCCGGGTGGTATAGGCCTTCACGATGCCGAGCACGAAGCCCGTTGAATTGGGGCCGAGCCCCGAACCCGATGCCGCCGTGCCCGATACGGTGTTGGACGACGTGACGAACGGGTAAGTGCCGTGATCGACATCGAGCAGCACGCCCTGCGCGCCTTCAAACAAGATGCGTGCGCCGGCTTTCTTCACCTTTTTCAGGCGCTTCCACACCGGCTGGGCATATTGCAGCACGAACGGCGCGATTTCCGCAAGCTCTTCCAGCAGTGCGGCGCGATCTACTGGCGGCTGGCCGAATCCGGCGCGCAAGGCATCATGATGGGCGCAGAGCCGATCGAGCTGCGAATCCAGCGCATCAAGGTGGGCCAGATCGCAGACGCGGATCGCGCGGCGGCCGACCTTGTCTTCATAGGCGGGCCCGATGCCGCGCCCGGTGGTGCCGATCTTGCCCGAACCAGCGGCCGCCTCGCGCAGACCATCGAGATCGCGGTGGAGCGGCAGGATCAGCGGGCAATTGTCGGCAATTGCGAAGTTTTCGGCATGGATGCTCACCCCCTGCCCGGTCAGCTTCTCGATCTCCGCCTTCAGCGCCCACGGATCGAGCACCACGCCATTGCCGATAATCGACAGCGTGCCCGTCACGATGCCTGACGGGAGCAGCGAGAGCTTGTAGACCTGATCCCCCACGACCAGCGTGTGCCCGGCGTTATGCCCCCCCTGGAAGCGCACCACGGCATCCGCGCGGCTGGCAAGCCAGTCGACGATCTTGCCCTTGCCCTCATCGCCCCACTGGGCGCCGATCACGGTCACGTTGGCCACGGCTCGCGCACTCTTTCTGTTGCAGTTCGAAGTCGGCTGGCGCCGTAGGGGAGAGCGGCGGCGAGAGCAAGGCGGGAGCGGCCCGGGGCAGGTGAAGACGAGGCTTGGCATGGCCGTCTCCGCGCGGCAGACAGCGATGATGCCTTGTTCTGCCGCCCCGAGCTCCTTCTCGCGCCGCATCCTGCTGGCAGGGATGGGTGCCTGCCTCGCAGCACGACCGGTCGGTGCTCTCGGCGCCGGCTTCTCGCCACTCGCGGCAGTGCGCGCGCTGCGCATCACGGCAGGGCCGCTGGCCGGAGCCTTCACTGTCGCGCCGCTCGGCGTGGTGAACTGGTATTTCGGCAACCTCGGCCTTCTGCCCTTAGCCGCGCGCCTTCCGAGTGAAGTCCGTGCCTGGCTCGATCTGCAGATCGCCCGCTATGATATCCCGCGCGGGACGATCGCGGATGTGGAGCCGGACTATGCGAGCGCGGGCGCGTCCCCGGGAATCAAGCGGTTGTTGCTCTCTGATTCGGATGACGCCTATGCTGGCACGCTGCTTGCGCTGGCGGCGCGGCACGACGCGCTCGGAGCGGACGACGGCTGGTGGAACGCGAATGTCGACGCGCTTAAAGGTATCGCACGTAGCGGCATCCGCGCGCTGCAAAAGCCATCGGGGCTGACCCGCACCTTTCGCAGCCATGCCCGGCCTGGGGCGGACGTGGCCTATCTGATGGACAATTGCGAAGTATGGTCGGGACTTACAGCCTTTGCGGCGCGCCTTGCCGCACGGGGCGACAGGTCTGGTGCGGCCGTCCACACGCGCGCGGCGGAGAAAGTCGCCGCAGGGATCGCCGGGCTGTTCGATCCTGCAGCCGGCGCCTTCCGCCCCTCGGACAGCAATGCCGCGGTCGGCACCGCGTTCTACCCGGATGCGACCGCCCAGGTCTTTCCCGAACTCCACGGCGTGGTCGCGCCGGGCCTTGGCCAGGCGCAGTACGATGCTGGATGGGCGGCGCTCGGGCGGATCGCGCCGCAATGGCCGGCGCTGGCCTACGACAGCTACCCCTGGCTGCTGCTCGCCGCGGTGGCGGCACGGCGCGGCGCCGCGGGCCAGCGGCTGGCGCGGCTGCAACTGGCTGCGGCACGGACGCTGCCGACCGCGCGGCTGACGATCAACGAACTGGGCTATTGGCAGCGTACGGCAGACCTGCTGCGGGGATAGGCCTGGTGCGAAGGTAGGCCGCGCGCGGACCGGACAGGGGTTGGCAAGAGCCTCATAATTCGATTATCGCCGAAATATCGAATCGGGAGATTGCCGTGACTGATGCGCTTGCCCTGCCCCGTGCGGTGGATCTGCTTTCGGCGCTGGCGCAGAAGCACCGGCTCGCGGTGTTCCGCCTGCTGGTGAAGGCTGGGCCGGAGGGGCTGCCCGCCGGCACCATCGCATGCGAAGTGGGGGTCAGGCCCAACACGCTCTCGACGCATCTGGCGATCCTGGATCACGCCGGCCTCGTCACGGCGCGGCGCGAGGGGCGCTCGGTGATCTATGCGGCAGATTACGGCGCAATGCGGGCTTTGCTGGGCTTTCTGGTCGAGGACTGCTGCGGCGGCAGGCCCGAAATCTGTGCGCCGCTGGCAGACCTCGCCGCCGATTGCGGAGCCTGCTGATGACCATGGCGCGGCGGATCGTGGCAGAAGGGCTCGGCACGCTGCTGCTGCTGGTGGTTGTGGTCGGCTCGGGCGTGATGGGGGCGCGGCTGGCGGGCGGAAATGATGCCATCGCGCTGCTCGGCAACACGCTCTCGACCGGCGCGGGGCTGGTGGTGCTGATCCATGTGTTCGGCCCGATTTCCGGCGCGCATTTCAATCCGGCCGTGACGCTGGTTGCCGTGCTGCGGCGGGAGCTCGGCGCGGCGGACGCGCTCGGTTATGGCGCGGCGCAAGTCATCGGCGCGGTCCTCGGCGTCTGGCTCGCGCATGCGATGTTCGCCGAACCGGTGCTGCAGGTATCCGCCCACGTGCGGGGCGGGTGGGGACAGGGCCTGGCCGAACTTGTCGCGACCTTCGGGCTCATCGGCACGATCCTCGCCGTCTCGAAGCATCGCGGCGAGTTCACGCCCGTGGCGGTGGGGCTCTACATCACGTCGGCCTACTGGTTCACCGCGTCGACCTCGTTCGCCAATCCGGCGGTGACGCTGGCGCGCGGCCTGACCGATACGTTCGCGGGGATAGCACCCGCTTCGATTCCCTTGTTCATCGCCGGGCAGCTGGCCGGGGCGCTCATCGCTCTTGCCGTGTTCGGCTGGCTTCTGGCAGAGGACCCGGCATGACCGATACCTTCCCCATCACCATCTACCACAACCCCAAGTGCGGCACCTCGCGCAACGCCCTCGCGATGATCGAGGCGGCGGGCTACGCGCCCACCGTTGTCGAATACGTCAAGGCCGGCTGGACACGCCCGCGGCTCGACCGGATTCTCACCGACATGGGCACGGGCCCGCGCGAGATCATGCGCACCAAGGGCACCCCGGCGGAGGAACTCGGCCTCACCGATCCCGGCGCGAGCGACGAGGCGATCCTCGGCGCGATGGTGGAGCACCCGATCCTGGTGAACCGGCCCATCGTGGTCAGCCCCAAGGGCACCCGGCTGTGCCGGCCTTCGGAGGCCGTGCTCGATCTGCTGGAGCACCGGCCCGAGAGCTTCACCAAGGAAGACGGCGAGGTCGTGAAGCTCTAGCGCTTCACCGGCTCATCGCCTTCGAGGACGTGGCTGCAGCCAAGCGCTTCGGCTGTGTCTGCCTCGCTCAGCGCCGCCACCGTGCGCCAGCCGATGCTGCGCAGGCGGGCGGCCACGTCGCGATCATGGCCGAGCGGCAGGAACACGCAGTCCGGCGCGGCTTCCTCACCGGCGACAAGGCCGATCAGTGCATCGGGATAAAGCGAGAAGCCGGTGGCGACCTCGCCCCCCTGCTCCCTGGCCCCGCTGCCGGCGATCCGGTAGGTGCCGCCCCGCCCGAGCGCGCCGCGCACCCCATCGGCATAGAGCGTGAAGCCCAGCCACGACTGGTATTCGAAGCCGTGTCGCTCCGAGGGATCGAGCGTCAGCCGTGCCGCACCGCCCAGCGCGGCGGCAATGGCGCGCAGCGCGGCAATGCGGCTGGCGAGCGCGCCGCCCGCATCGATCGCGGCGAGCTTTGCGATCGCCGCGTCGAAATCGCCCGTGGCATAGAGCAGCGGCACATAGGCCGCCCCGCCCGCATCGACGAGGCCGCCGGCATCCTTGGTATCAAGCTCGCGCCGCACCGCCTCGATCTGATCGGCGGCCAGCGGGAAGGCCTTGGCGGCCAGCGTATCGACGAGATCGGGCAGCGTGAAATCGACACTGACGCCCTGCGCACCCGCCGCCTGCAACGCCTCGATGGCGATGGCGACAACCTCCGAGGCGGCGGCGACATTGTCCGCGCCGATCAGCTCCGCCCCGCACTGCAACCGCTCGCGCGCCGGATCGAGCGCATCGCCCTTGATCGTGAGCACCTGCCCCGCATAGCACAGCCGCAAGGGCCGCGCCGCCCCGGCGAGGCGGGTGCCGGCGATGCGGCCGATCTGCGGCGTATGATCGCTGCGCAGGCCCATCATCCGCAAGGACGCCGGATCGACGAAGCGGAACATGCGGCGCTGGTTGATCCCGTCCATCCGCGCGGCAAGGCTGCGCTCGAACTCGATCATCGGCGGCAGCACGCGGTCATAGCCGTGGCCGTGCATCACATCCTGGATCGCGCGCATAACCCGCGTGGTTGCAGCGGCTTCGCGCGGCAGGCGGTCTTCAAGGCCCTCGGGCAGGAGATCGGGGTTCGGTTCGGTCATGACAGCCGCGCCCTAGACCACCGCGCGCAAAAATCGAACCCCAATTGCGCGGCGCCACCTGTCGGGATTCCTTACGGTTGACACAGTTGACACTGTCCCGGGGAATAATTGCATTCGATCAGTGGGGCGCGATTGATCGACTGGAGCGATTACCGGGGTGCGGACGCGGGTGCGGGCTTGCGGCATGGGCGGGGCGGCTCGGCGGCAGGGTTGAGAGCAGCCGGAAGCCTTGCAGATCTGCGCGGTGTAGGAAAGTCTGGCGACCCCGCCGAGGGACCGAACCGGGCCACCGCGCAGGGGCGCGCCGGTCAGGGGCAGCATTGCGTTTGCCTCGGCACGGCGTATGGGAGCGCGGATGCAGGAACGACAGGATCATTTCGCCTACTGTGTGCAGCTGCTGGGCGGCACGACTGCCTTTGCGCGGCGGCTCAGGATCGACGAGCGTGCGATCCGGCGGTTCATCAACGGCGAGCGGCCGATCAGCGACGGGCTGATGCGCGACACCGCAGCCGCGCTGCGCGCGATCGGGGACGAGGCGATTGCCGCGGCGGGCGTGATCGATGCTGCGGTGCCTTCGCAGCCCTGATGGCACGCGGGTGCGGCGCTAGGACGCTGCGTCGGTGCCCTTGGCCACGCTGCTCCTGATCGCCAGGAAGGCCTGATCGCGCGCTTCGGGCGCGAGCGACAGCAGATAGCGGCTGGCTTCCTTGTAGGTCAGGAACGGGCGGCCCTCCGCGAAGACCGGTGCGGTGCGGCCATTGAAGATGCGGCGCAGCAGACGCCGTTGCGCCCGGCCCAGGGCCTGATCGGTTTCCTCGGTCATGGCGCTATCCTTGCGTCGGCTTGGCAGGGGGCGTGGCGGAGGTCTGCCGTCTGGACCGGGCGTGCGGGTCTGGGCCGCGCGGGACAAACAGCGCGGCGCTCCCTCAGCCCAGCACCGAAAAGCTGCTCGCGCGGTTGATGGGCCTGCGGCGCGAGAACGCGGCGAGGCCCACATCCCGGCCGGTTGCGGGCAGGCGAAACTGCAGGGGGGCGGCGTCGTGATCGGCGCCGTTCATCACGCTTTCGATCAGATGGCCCATCAGGCCGCCGACAAGCGGGGCGTTCTTGAACTGGTTGCCGCTGGTGCCGACGGCGGTGAAATAGCCGTCCACATCGCTCCTGTCGTAGACCGGGATCCAATCCTCGCTCACGTCGTAGAGCGCCGCGAAGCCGGTGGCGGTGTTGGGGATGCCGAGGCCGGGGAAGCGCAGGGCGGCGCGCCAGACCTGGTTGGTCCATTGGTCGGTCAGGCTGGTCTCGTAGTCCTCGCTGTCGAGATATTCGAGGATGTCGCACGCCGGTTCGAGCGAGCCGACAAGCAGGTGGCCCGATTGCTCCGGCCGCATGTAGATACCGCAGTCCGCGTCAGTCATGACGAAACGCAGGCCGGGGCCTTGCGGGCTTTGCGGCATCGGGACATGGGCCACTTCCTGCCGCAACGGACGGGTGCTGATATGCTCGGGCTGGTGCGCGGCGGGAACGAGGCTGTTCACCGCACGCGAGCCGGGGCCGGCGGCGTTGATGACGATGGGCGCGTGGATCAGGCCGCTTTTGGCGCAGGTCAGGCCGGTGATCCTGCCGGCGGACTGGTGGATGGCGAGAACGGTATCGTGGAAGCGGAACTGGCCGCCGGCGCGCTCCACCGCTCCTGCGATCTGGGCGGTGGCGAGCTGGGGATCGCTGATGTAGCCGCCGGTGGGGCAGAATATCGCGCCGGTGATCGCCTCTCCGCCGGTTTCGCCGAACCGGGGATCATCGATCCGGCGGGCGGGGCTGAATTGGCGGAGGTCCGCTCCGGGGAGCCATTCGGGCAGGTCGTTTGCCGAAACGTCGGTAAAGGGCACGCCGACCTCGCGCAGAACCGCGCGTGTGCCCGCGAGCTGGCGGTTTTCCGCCGCCTCGAGCACGAGGCAGCCGCATTCGTTGTAGTGCAGCGCGGACTCGGGGCGGAAGCCGAGGTAGTCGGTCCAGTTCTGCCACGCAAAGTGCGCTTCATAGGCGAGCGCGGTGCCGTCGATGGTCGAATAGTAGGGCCGGATGATCGCGGCGGACCAGGATGTGGAGCCGTGCCCGGGCGCAGGACCGCGATCCACATTGAGGGTGCGGAAACCGCGCCGCGCCAGATCGAGCGCGATGGCACAGCCGATCACGCCGGCGCCGATGATGACGGCGTCGTAGGCGTTGTTTTCAGGCATTATTGACTGGGTCCTTTCCCCCTCTCGCGGGCCCTCTCCCCTGACGGAGAGAGGGCTTTGGGGATCAGTGGAAGATATCGGTCCAGAGCATCCACTTGCCGTTCACCAGCTTGTAGACGACCACGGCGGTGACGTTGGCGTGGACCGGATTGGCGCCCTTGGTATCGTATTCCACGCGCGAGATTTCGCGGATGTAGGTGGGCGAGAGGCGCTCGGTTTCGAGGACCGTCAGCTTGAGGTTGGTGAGCGCGCCGGTTGCGCCGGTCCAGAAAGCGGTGATGTCAGCGCCCTTGTAGAGCTTGTTATCGCCGGGGAGCATCGTGGCATCCGGCGCATACATCGCGCCGACGGCGGCGCCGTCACCCTTGTTGAACGCGGCGGCGAGCGCGTCGTCGGCGGCCTGGATCATCGCGTTGTCGTTGGCGAGCGCAGGTGTTGCCGTGAACACGAGTGCGGCTGCGGCGAGAAGTGGTGTGCGCATGAAAAGCCCCCTTGGGATTGGTCCCCGATGGAGGAGGCTATTTGGCTTTGCCGGCGGCGTCAAATCCGGCGAGTTGTGTCAGTGTGCTTCGACCGGCTCAGAACGAGCGGTTGGAGGAGATTTCCCCGGCCCCGCTCATCCTGAGCCTGTCGAAGGATGCTCAGCTGAACTTCAGCGCGCGTACGGTGCGCACGCCCGGCACGGTGCGGGCTTCGGCAAGGACAGCCTCGCTGACGGGGCTGTCGACCGAGAGCAGCAGCACCGCCTCGCCGCCAGCCTCGCGGCGGCCAAGGTGGAAGGTGCCGATGTTGATGCCCGACTTGCCGAGCAGCGTACCGATCGAGCCGATGAAGCCCGGCGCGTCGGTGTTGACGATGTAGAGCATGTCGCCCGCAAGGTCCGCCTCGATCCCGATGCCGAAGATCTCGACAAGGCGCGGATCGCCGTTGCCGAAGAGCGTGCCCGCAACCGAGCGATCGCCCTGCGCGGTGCCGACGGTGACGCGCACGAGGGTGTGGTAGATGCCCTCGCGGTCGTGACGGACTTCGCGCACATCGAGCCCGCGCTCCTTGGCGAGGAAGGGCGCGTTGACCATGTTCACGGTCTGCGAATACTGCTTCATCAGGCCGGCCAGCACCGCGCCGGTGATCGGCTTCTGGTTGAGCTGCGCGGCGGCGCCTTCCACTTCGATGGCGATCTTGGTGAGGTTGTCGTGCGCCAGCTGGCCGACGAGGCTGCCGAGACGTTCGGCCAGCGCCATGTAGGGCTTGAGCTTGGGCGCTTCCTCGGCGGAGAGGCTCGGCATGTTGAGCGCGTTGGTGACGCCGCCGGTGGTGAGGAACTCGGCCATCTGCTCGGCCACCTGCAGCGCGACGTTGACCTGCGCTTCGGTCGTGCTGGCGCCGAGGTGCGGGGTGCAGATGAAGTTCGGCGTGCCGAAGAGCGGCGATTCCTTGGCCGGTTCGGTCTCGAACACGTCGAGCGCGGCGCCGGCGATGTGGCCGGCATCCATCAGGTCCTTGAGCGCGGCTTCATCGATCAGGCCGCCGCGCGCGCAGTTGATGATGCGCACGCCCTTCTTGGTCTTGCCGAGGTTTTCGCGGCTGAGGATGTTCTTCGTTTCGCTGGTCAGCGGCGTGTGCAGCGTGATGAAGTCCACCTTGGCGAGCAACGTTTCGAGATCGGCCTTTTCGACGCCCATCTCGATCGCGCGTTCCGGCGTGAGGAAGGGATCGTAGGCGACGACCTTCATCTTGAGGCCGAGGGCGCGGCTGGCGACGATGGAGCCGATGTTGCCCGCGCCGATGAGACCCAATGTCTTGCCGGTGACTTCGACGCCCATGAAGCCGTTCTTCGGCCAGAGGCCCGCCTGCGTCTGCGCGTTGGCTTCGGGAATCTGGCGGGCGAGCGCGAACATGAGCGCGATGGCGTGTTCGGCGGTGGTGATCGAGTTGCCGAACGGGGTGTTCATCACCACCACGCCGCGGCCCGAGGCATAGGGGATATCGACGTTGTCGACGCCGATGCCGGCGCGGCCGATGACCTTGAGGTTCGTCGCGGCATCGAGGATCGCCTTGGTCACCTTGGTCGAGGAGCGGATGGCGAGGCCATCATACTCACCGATGCGGGCGATCAGCTGTTCCGGGGTTTCGCCGGTGATGACATCGACCTGGCAGCCCTTTTCCTCGAAAATGCGGGCGGCGTTGGGGTCCATCTTGTCGGAAATGAGAACGCGTGGCTTGGTCATGGGAAATGTCCTTGGAAATCGGGGTGCGAGCGGCCAAGCCCCTCGCCGCAGCGAGGGTAGCCGGGAGATCAGGCGGCGGCGGTGGCCTGGACTTCGGCCCAGGCCCAATCGAGCCAGGGGCCGAGATCGGCGATATCGGCCGCATCGACCGTGGCGCCGCACCAGATGCGCAGACCCGGAGGGGCATCGCGGTAGCCGGCGATATCATAGGCCGCGCCCGCCTTTTCGAGCAGGCCGGCAAACGCCTTGATCAGCGCCTCGTCCGCGCCTTCGACGGTGAGGCACACCGAGGTCATCGAGCGCGAGGCAGGGTCGGCAGCGAGGTGGCCGAGCCAGCTGCGCTCCTGCACAAGCGCGTCAAGCGCGGCGGCATTGGCAGCGCAGCGCGCCTTGAGGCCTTCGAGGCCGCCGACCGACTTGGCCCATTCCAGCGCGAAGATCGCGTCTTCGACCGCGAGCATCGAGGGGGTGTTGATCGTCTCGCCCTTGAACACGCCCTCGGTGAGCTTGCCCTTGGAAACGAGACGGAACACCTTGGGCAGCGGCCAGGCGGGGGTATAGGTTTCAAGGCGTTCAACGGCGCGGGGGCCGAGGATCAGCACGCCGTGGCCGCCCTCGCCGCCCAGCACTTTCTGCCAGGAGAAGGTGGCGACATCGATCTTGTCCCACGGAATGTCGTAGGCAAAGACGGCGCTTGTGGCGTCAGCGAAAGTCAGGCCTTCGCGGTCGTCGGGGATCCAGTCGCCGTTCGGGACGCGCACGCCCGAGGTGGTGCCGTTCCAGGTGAACAGCACGTCGGTCGAAAAATCGACAGCGGCAAGATCGGGAAGCTGCCCGTAATCGGCGCGGATCACCGTGGGATCGAGCTTGAGCTGCTTGGCGGCGTCGGTCACCCAGCCTTCGCCGAAACTTTCCCACGCCAGCGTGGTGACGCCGCGGGCGCCCAGCATGGTCCACATCGCCATTTCAAAGGCACCGGTATCGGAGCCCGGCACCACGCCGATGCGGTGCGTATCGGGCAGGCCCAGCACTTCGCGCATCAGATCGATGCAGAGCTGGAGGCGCGTCTTGCCGATCTTCGAGCGATGCGAACGCCCGAGCACTTCGGTGGCGAGTTTTGCGGGATCGTATCCGGGCGGCTTGGCGCATGGGCCGGACGAAAAGTGCGGACGCGCAGGTTTGCGCGCGGGAAGCGAAGCAGTCATGTAGTCTCTCCTTGCAGAGAGCTCGCGCGGCGTTGGGACCGCGTGGCCCGAGGTCGCTCATAGTGGCGGGGCGCAGCCTGTCAACCTGCGTCGGGGGGCGGGCTCCCCTTAGGGGCCGGAATAAGCCAAACTTAACCATGACGGATGCAAAGTGCCGCCATGGTCCGCCGTCCCGCTTCGCTGCCTGCCGCCGTGCTCGCGCTGGCCCTGCCGGTGCTGCTGGCAGGCTGCGTCGGCGCGCCCGAACCGGTGCGCCGCCCGGTTCGGACGAGCACCAACTGGCAGGTGCCGGCCGCCCCCGAAAGCCGCATGTGCCTTGCCGGCCTCAGCCGGACCTATGCCAATTTCACGCCGCTGCCCGATCAATATTATGGCGCAGGCTGCTCGGCGGTGGGGGCCGTCCGGCTGGCTTCGTTGCGCAGCGACTCGGGGATGCTCCAGCTTTCGAACCTTGGCCCCGTCACCTGCCCGCTGGCGAACACGCTGTCCGGCTGGGCCCGCTTCGGCGTGGACCGCGCGGCCCGGGCCATCCTCGGCAGCCCGCTGATGCGGATCGAGACGATGGGCAGCTATGCCTGCCGCAACGTGGCGGGGAGCAGCCGCCTTTCGGCCCACGCCAGCGCCAACGCGGTCGACGTCAGCGGTTTCGTGCTGGCCGACGGCCGCCGCATCACCGTCCTGCGCGACTGGGACAGCCCGGACCCGCAAGTCCGCGCCTTCCTCGCCACGATCAGAGGCAGCGCCTGCAAGCGCTTCGGCACGGTGCTGAGCCCAGACTACAATGCGGCCCACCACGATCATTTCCACCTCGAAGTCGGCGGCGGACGGCCCTTCTGCCGCTGAGCGGCCCCGCTACGGCAAGGATGGGCCGCGGGGCCGCCCGCCCGAAGCAACCCTGTACACCTATCAAGATTTCCTCACTTGCCGTTCTCAACCGGATTTGTTGAGTTGCACGCCGGGCCAGGTGGGATTGCCATGATTCGTGATGTGTTCACTGACCGGTTTGCGCGTGCTTTTTCGTGTCCGCCATGCGGGATCGCGCGGGTGAGCGCTGCCTTGCCGCGAGGCACGGCCTGATGCGCGTGCGCGGTGCGGCCCGGCCCTGGGCGCGGACAATCGAACTTCCCACCCTGGTGCTGACGGCCGTCATTTATGGCGGGTGGCTGGCGCTCACGGCCTGGCATGCGGCGCTGCCTGTCGCGGTGCTGGCCGTGGCCGGCGGCTGGCTCAGCGCCTGGCACAATTCCTTGCAGCACGAGACGATCCACGGCCACCCGACCCGCAGCCGCGCGATCAACACGGCGATCGGCTGGCCGCCGATCAACCTCTGGCTACCCTATGGCATCTACTACCGCAGCCATGTGGCGCACCATTCCGCGCGGACGATCACCGATCCCTTCGACGATCCGGAATCGAAGTACGTCGCGCAGGAAGGCACGTGGCTGTGGTGGTCGGAGCGGGTGCAGCAGACGCTGCTCGGGCGGCTCGTGCTCGGCCCGCCGATCGCTGTCGTGCGGTTCCTGATCGAAGAGCTGGCTCGCCTGCCGAAGGAGCCCGCCCTGTTCGCGCGCGACTGGGTGCCGCATGGCCTCGGCGTCGCGGTGATCCTCGGCTGGCTCCACTGGTGCGGCCTTGGCCTTGGCACCTACTTCCTGTGCTTCGTCTATCCGGGCACCGCGCTTTCGCTGCTGCGCAGCTATGCCGAGCACCGCGCCGATCCCGATCCGGCGCGACGGGCGGCCACTGTCGAGCGCGGCGGGCTGCTGGCCCTGCTCTACCTCAACAACAACCTGCATGCCGCGCACCATGCCCGGCCGGAGCTGGCGTGGTACCGCCTGCCGCGTTTCCAGGCGGAGCGGCAGGAGACGCTCGCTGGACAGAAGGCCGGAACCGGGGGGCCGGTCTACCCCTCCTACGGCGCGCTGCTGCGCCGCTTTGCCCTGCGCGCGCACGACGATCTGCTGCATCCTGACCACCGCCGGCCCGAACCGTCTGCGCAGGGGTGAGCGGGTACATCGCCTCGCTGGGCATGTATGACCATCCCGCCCAGCGCGCCGCCAACGATGCCTTGTGGTCGTGGATCGCAGGCCGCCTTGTCGCAGCCGGGGTGGAAGGCGTGCCGCCCGCGCTCGACCGGGGCCGCACGCCCGATGTGCTGTGGCAGGATCCTGCGCTGCTGCTCGGGCAGGCCTGCGGCTATCCTTATGCGCGGTTTCACAAGGAGCGGCTGCGCCTGATCGCCGTGCCGCGCTACGGCGCGCCGCATTGCGAGGAGACGCGCCATTGCAGCGTGATCGTCGCCCGCATGGCTGACCCGCGCACCGCACTGGCCGCATTTCGCGGGGCCGCCGCCGCGATCAACGAGCCCGCCTCGAACACGGGCACCAACCTGCTGCGCCACACCGCCGCCGAGCAGGGCGGCGCGGGCCCGTTCTTCGCCGCGCTGGTGCGTACCGGCAGCCATGTCGGCAGCATGCGCGCCGTGAGCGCGGGTGAGGCCGATCTGGCCGCCATCGATGCGGTGACGTTTGCGGCGGCGGAGGCGAGCTATCCCGGCCTTGCCGAAAGCCTGAAGGTGATCGCCGTCTCGCGCCGCGTGCCCGCGCTTCCCTTCGTGACCGCGATGGCCACGCCCGAGCCGGTCGCCGCGCTGGTGCAGGAGGCGCTGCTGGCGGCCATGGCGGCCCCCGAACTGGCGGAGGCGCGGGCGAGCCTCTTTCTGCTGGGCGCAGAAGCCGTGGCCCCCGCCGCCTATGACGAAGTGCTCGAACTGGAACGGCTGGCCGACGCCGCGGGCATTCTGGCACCGGAGGACTGAATGCGTATGCTGCTGATTCTGCTTGCCCTTGCGGCGGACCCGCCCGCATCCGCTCCGCCCAAAACCGCCCCGCCGGCTGCCGCAACCGACAAGCCCGGTGTTACCGTGACCGAGAACGCACCGCCGCCCGAAGCGCCGCCGCGCAAGCGGATCGAGATCGGGCGCGACAATGTCGATCTCGCCGGTGCCGGGCGGCTCGACTTCGCGGCGGATTCGGCTGCGGTAATCAAGCTGCTGCCCGGCCTTCCTGGCACCGGCATCCTGGGCGATGACGGTGTTGGCGGCGAGATCGTGTTCAACCGGGCGGGCAAGGCCATTGCCTGCACCGCAGAGCACGAAGGCGCTGCCGGGAAGGCCGAGGACGAGCTGTGCCGGCAGATCATGGCCCGCGCCCGGTTCGAATTGGCACCCGGCTATGCCTTGCCGTTTGACGTGGGGCGGCTGGCCTTTGCTGTGCGCGTGCGCCGGGTGATGGCCCCCGCACAGCCGATCCGCTTCGTGCCCGCCGGCAAAGGCCGTTCGCTGGCCATCCTCGACACAGGCAAGCCGGGCCTTGCCGGCTGTTCGATCCTCGACAACGGGTTCAGCGAGGCCGATGGCGCGGCCGTGTGCAAGGCGTGGATCGCGGCGGGCAAGCCCGGCCTTGGCAAACCGGGCCTTGGCAAACCGGGCGCGGCGCAGTCAGGCGCAAGGCGCGCTGCGGGGCCGGGCAGGCGCGCCGCCCGCCCCGCGCGCGCGGCGACCCGTGGGCTACCCGCCAGCAGGCCCCGAATTGGTCCGGGCGGGGATATCGCGATGGTTGCGGTGCCCCTCACCGCCAACCGGAGCGAGGTGAAGCTCAACGAGCGGATGATCTGGAAAAACGTCGATATCGCCTATCCGCCGCTTTCCTACCGCGGGATCACCTGGCTTTCGAAGGTGGACGGCACGCTGCGCTCGAAGTTCGACATGCGGGACTATCCGCGCCTTGCGCTGATCGAGGAGGTGGGTGGGGCAGTGCAGATCATGGTGGGGTTCGAACGCGAAGGCGTACCGGTGAGTTGCCGGCCCCTGACATCATCGGGCACCGCCTACCTCGACAACCAGACCTGCGCCCTGGCGATGACGCGCCTGCATTTCGATTTCGCACCGGGCACACCGCCGCTGAGCGGCACGCGCTATTGGAGCACCTCGGTGCGCTGGCTGATCCCGTCCGACCTCGAAAATTAGCGCACTGCTGAACGGGGTTCCTGCGGTCCGGGGCGTGGTTCCTGCGGAGCTGCGCGGGCTTTGTTCAGAGCATGGCCTCGGCGCTCAGGCCGCGACGTTGTCGAGACCGCTCGCCTCGATGCGCAGCCGCACGGCCTCCGCCGCGTGGCGGGCCCCCAGCTTGCCCATCATCTTCATGCGGTGGATTTCGACCGTGCGCGGGCTGATTTCGAGCTCACGCGCGATGGCCTTGTTGCTGCACCCTTCGGCGAGCCGATCAAGCACTTCGCGCTCACGCATGGAAAGCCGGGAAATGCGCTGGCGTGCCTCGGCCGCGCGGGCGCGCTGCTGGCGCTGGGCATCGGCTTCCCGTGCGCAGCGGGCGACCGCTTCGTTTAGCGGGGCGATCTGTTCGGGCACGGTGAGGTAGTCCAGCGCACCGGCCTTGATCGCGGAGACGACCGCGTCGATCGTCGGCGCTTCTGCGATTGCGATGATGGGCAGCCACTGGCCTGCCCGCATCATGGCGGCGACGAGGTTCGAGATCCCCTCCCCCACCGGCTCATCCTGCGCGAGGACAAGACCACCCGCCGGCGCATGACTGAGCAGCTCCTCCGCGTGGGCATAGATTTCCGCATGATGCCCGGCGGCAAATGCGAGACGAGCGAGCTGTGCCCGGCGGGCTGAGTCGCTATCGAGGACATGGAGTGTGACACGTTCGATCATGGGTTAACCAAACCATGACCTGCCCCTCTCACGCCAACGCGGTTAGTTTCGTTCTGAACCCACAAGCACCGCTATCCAGCGTTGCATGGCCCGCTTCCTAAGGGAATTATACTCGGGAATGGACACAATCGGCCCGCATTGGTGCTTAGTAGCGCTCCTTCGGCGCAGCCCGCAGCACGAACCGATATGGCTAAGTAGTTTCCCTCAGGCAAACCCCTGCGTTAACGATACGGGGCCGGGTCTGGGGCGTGGGTGCGCTCAGGGCACCTGATCGTCGAAGCTGTAGTCCGGCAGAGAGTAAAACGCGGAGCGCAGCGCCTCGCCCCAGCTCGACGAGATCAGCTTGAAGAAGGGATCCTCCGCGGTGATCCGCTTGTGGTGCAGCGGCTCGAACCGGTCGCGCTCGATCACCATGAGATCGAAGGGGAGGCCGACCGAAAGATTGGCCGCGAGCGTCGAATCGAACGAGACCATGAGGAGCTTGACCGCATCCTCGAAGCTCATCCCTTTGTCATAACCGCGCACGAGGATCGGGCGGCCGTACTTCGTCTCGCCGATCTGGAAAAAGGGCGTATCGAACGAGGCCTCGATGAAATTGCCTTCGGGATAGATCAGAAAGAGGCGCGGCTCCATGTCCTTGATCTGGCCCGCGACGATCATCGAGGCGGTGAAGCGGGGCCCCTCTGTCTGACCACCGGCTCCCTGCATTCCGGCGTCCTGCCGTCCCTCGATCACGTCGCTCAGCAGGCGGCCGACGATGGTCGCGACCTGGAACATCGTCGGCGCATCGAGCAGAGATGGCCGCCGTTCACCCGGCGCCTTGTTGCGTTCCTCGAGCTGGCTGATCACCGATTGCGTGGTGGCGAGGTTGCCTGCCGTCATGATCGAGATGATCCGTTCGCCCGGCACCGACCAGGAGAACATCTTGCGGAACGTGGAGATATTGTCGACGCCCGAATTGGTTCGGGTATCGCTCATCAGCACGAGGCCCTTGTCGAGCACCATCCCCACGCAATAGGTCATCGGTCCTGGCTCCCCCAAGCGATCATAAGCATCCGGACTTGCGTGCGGGTTCACTGTTCCACACGCTGCTGCGCTACGGCAAGCGTCACGTGCAGGGTTTCGTCATAGGCCCCGTAGCGGATGCCGGTGACCGGAGCGGCATCGCGATAATCGCGGCCCGTTGCAACGCGCACATAGTGCGGATCGGGTGATATCCCGTTGGAAACATCGAAACCCACCCAACCGAGCCCTTCGACCATGGCTTCCGCCCAGGCGTGGCCGGCATCCTGCTCCACCCGGTCCTTCATCATCAGGTAGCCACTGACGTAGCGCGCGGGAACACCCAGCGCGCGCGCGGCGGCGATGAACACGTGGGCATGGTCCTGGCAGACGCCGTGCCCCGCCGCGAGGACGGCTTCGGCGCTGCTGGCCGTATCGGTGTGGCCGGACGCATATTCAACCGCACCGCGCACGAGGGCGGACAGGGTGTGGAGCTTTTCCAGCGTATCCTGCTTGCCCGACAGGCCGCCGACCAGCGCCCGCACCCGCGGGCCGGTGGCGGTGAGATCCGTCGGCTGGCGGAAGTGCCACAGCGGGAGATAGCCCGCGTGGTGGCCCACAATGCCGGCCTTGTCGCTCGTATCGACCACGCCCTCGCAGCGGATCGTCACTTCGGTGACACCCGGCTCGAACGCGATCAGCGTGACGTGGTTGGCGTTCTCGTCGTCATATTCGACTTCCAGCCGCGCCCCCTGGAGCCCGATCTTCCACGCGACGATGGCCTGCCCCGCGCTGGTCTTGGGCGTGAGGCGCAGCCGCTGCAACCCGCGCGCGGCGGGGGCGGAGAAGGTATAGTGCGTGGTATGATCAACCCAGAGCCGCAAGCACCCAATTCCCTTGATCGATAAAGCGCCTAGTCGATGAACCGGTAGTCGTACTGGATCTGGTTGGCGAGCCGCGTGTTGCGGTTGATGAACTGCGCAATGTATTCGTGCAGCCCCTGCTCGAAGATCGCGTCGATCGTGGTGTGGTGCAGATCGCAATCCGCCTCGCGCAGGATCGCGTGGGCCTCGGTCTCGCCGCCGTATTCGCGCGCGAGGTGTTCGAGGTTGGACCGCAGCTTGCCGTAGCAGAAGGCAAGGCTGCGCGGGAAC
Source organism: Novosphingobium fuchskuhlense (assembly GCF_001519075.1). Taxonomy (GTDB): domain Bacteria; phylum Pseudomonadota; class Alphaproteobacteria; order Sphingomonadales; family Sphingomonadaceae; genus Novosphingobium; species Novosphingobium fuchskuhlense. The sequence goes on along the minus strand of NZ_KQ954244.1, from coordinate 1,410,760 downwards.
CGGCTGTCGAGGATGAGAAACTCGGCGATGCCGCGCGCTTCCATCCGCCCTGCGTTGAGCCAGCGGTAGGCGCGTTCGCCCGCGAGGCTGCGCAGCACGTTTTCCCACTGCACGTTGTCGAGGCTGGAGCCGACATAGGAGATCGAAGGCAGCAGCACATAGTACTTCACATCGAGGATGCGTGCGGTGTTGTCCGCCCGTTCGATGAAACTGCCGAGCCGCGCGAAATTGTAGATCTCGTTGCGCAGCATGGTGCCTTCCATCGCGCCGCGCACCTGCGTGGACTGGCGGCGGAGGGTATCGAGCACATCGCCCAGCCGCGTTTCGGTCACCGGCCGCGCCAGCAGGTCGCGCATCCGCATCCAGCTGTCGTTGACCGATTCCCACACCTCGCGCGTGATCCCGGCGCGGACCATACGCGCATTGGTGCGGGCAAGCTCGCACATGGCGAGCACATTGCCGGGGTTGTCGCGGTCGCGCAGGATGAAGTTGATCACGTTCGGCCCGGCATAGTCGCCGCCGAACTTCGCCTCGTATGCCGCGCGCAGCCCCAGCGTGACGATCACCGAGCGCCATTCGTCGCTGGCATCGCGCGCATCGCGGGTGAGCGCCATGCGGAAGCCCGCCTCGATCAGGCGCGCGGTGTTCTCCGCCCGCTCAAGGTTGCGGAACAGCCAGAAGATGCCGTTGGCGGACCGGCCTAGCATGGGAAAACCTCGGGCATCAGTCGTCCAGCACCCAGCTGTCCTTGGTGCCCCCGCCCTGCGACGAGTTCACCACCAGCGAGCCCTTCTTGAGCGCGACGCGGGTGAGGCCGCCCGGGGTGATGTCGATCCCGCCGGGCGAGACGAGCACGAAGGGCCGGAGGTCCACATGGCGCGGTGTGAGCCCGCTGCGGCTGAGGATCGGCACGGTGGACAGCGACAGCGTGGGCTGCGCGATATAGTTGTGCGGACGCGCGGCGAGCTTGGCGGCAAAGGCCGCGATTTCCTTCTTCGACGAAGTCGGCCCGATCAGCATGCCGTAGCCGCCCGAGCCGTGGACTTCCTTCACGACGAGTTCGGAGAGGTGTTCGAGCACATACTTGAGCGCATCGGGTTCCGAACAGCGCCAGGTGGGCACGTTGGGCAGGATCGGCTTCTCGCCGGTGTAGAACTCGACGATTTCCGGCATGAACGAATAGATCGCCTTGTCGTCGGCGATGCCGGTGCCGGGCGCATTGGCGATGGTGATCCCGCCCGCGCGGTAGACATCCATGATGCCCGAGACGCCAAGCATCGAATCCGGATTGAACGTCAGCGGATCGAGGTATTCGTCATCCACGCGGCGGTAGAGCACATCGATCGGCTGGTAGCCTTGCGTGGTGCGCATGGCGATGCGGCCGTTCTCGACGCGCAAGTCGCTGCCCTCGACGAGTTCGGCGCCCATCTGGTCCGCCAGGAAAGCGTGCTCGAAATAGGCCGAATTGTAGATGCCCGGCGTGAGCACTGCGACGACCGGCTGGTGGCCCTTGGCCGCAGGCGGCAGACAGGCGGCAAGGCTGCGGGCGAGACGGCGCGGATAGTCCGAAACCTCGCGCACGCGCACCCGCGTGAACAGTTCCGGGAACATCGCCATCATCGTCTCGCGGTTCTCCAGCATGTAGGAGACGCCCGAGGGGGTACGCGCGTTGTCTTCGAGCACCATGAACTCGTCCTCGCCGGTGCGGACGAGATCGATGCCGACGATGTGCGTGTAGACCCCGCCCGGCGGCGTGAAGCCGACCATCTGGGGGAGAAACGCCGGGTTCTTTTCCAGCAGGCGCGCGGGCAGGCGACCGGCGCGGACGATTTCCTGCCGGTGGTAAAGATCATGGAGGAAGGCATTGAGCGCGCGCACGCGCTGCTCGATCCCGCGCGACAACCGCCGCCACTGGTGCGCGGTGATGATGCGCGGCACCATGTCGAACGGGATCAGCCGCTCCTCGGCGTCCTCGTTGCCGTAGACGTTGAAGGTGATGCCGGTGCGGCGGAAGAAGGCCTCCGCCTCGGTCCCCTTGCGGCGCAAGTGATCTGCCGGCTGTTCCGAATACCACTCGCTGTAGCCGCGATAGGCCGGGCGCACCGAGCCATCGGCGGCAAACATCTCATCATACGACGAGGGCGAGGCGTTGTTCATGCGATCATCCCGATAGCGCCAAAGCTCGCACAGCCCGCAGCCTTTGCCAAGCGTCATGCTGCACCTGCGAGACAAAAATGTAACCGAATTGCCGGGGAAAGCGTTGCGCGGCTTCGCACTTGCCTTGGCGGCGGCATGGTGACACGTTTAACCGAACGGCTAATTTCCGGGAGAGAGCAAGCCATGGGCGAGATCCATCACCGCACCTGCCATATCTGCGAAGCGAATTGCGGCGTGCTGGTGGAGGTGGAGGGCCGCCGCGTCGTCTCGATCAAGGGTGATCCCGGCAACCCGCTCTCGCGCGGGCACATCTGCCCCAAGGCGACCGCGCTGGAAGACCTTCAGAACGATCCCGACCGCCTGCGCCGCCCGATCAAGCGCGTGGGCGAGGACTGGCACGAGATCAGCTGGGAGCAGGCCTTCCGCGAAATCGGCGAAAGGACCCGCGCCATCCTCGCGCGCGATCCCGCCAGCACCGCGACGTATGTCGGCAATCCCAACGCGCATTCCTATGGCAATGCGCTCAACGCGCATCACCTGACCAAGGCGCTGGGGACGAAGAACCAGTTCTCCGCCAGCACGGTGGACCAGATGCCGCACCAGGTGGCGAACCTGCTGATGTATGGCCACGCCAGCCTGTTCGGCATTCCGGATATCGACCGCACCGAAACGCTCATCGTGATCGGCGGCAACCCGATGGCCTCCAACGGATCGGTCTGGACGGTGCCCGATTTCCGGAACCGCGTGCGCGCCTTGAAGGCCCGGGGCGGACAGCTGGTGGTGATCGACCCGCGCCGCACCGAAACCGCGAAGATTGCCGACCGGCACGTGTTCGTGAAACCGGCAAGCGACGTATTCCTGCTCGTCGCGCTCCTGAAAGCCGTGATGGCGCGGCGGACTTTCCAGCCGGTGCAGACGTTCGTGACCGGGCTGGATCAGGTGGCGGCGCTGCTCACGCGGTTCGACGATGCGGCGTGCCTTGCGGCGGCGGGTGTTGCGGCAGAGGACGTGGCGTTCCTCGCCGAGCGGCTCACCGCCGGGCCCGCCGCGCTCTATGGCCGGCTCGGCATCGCCACGCAGCGGCATGGCACGCTCAACGCCTGGCTGATCGCGCTGATCAACATTGCGGCGGGGCAGCTCGACCGCGAGGGCGGGACGGTGTTCCCGATCCCCGCGCTCGATACGATTTCGATGCTGCCGCGCGGCTCGCTCGGCAAGTTCACCTCGCGCGTCTCGGGCTACAAGTCCGCGCTGGGCGAGTTTCCCGCCGCCGCGCTCGCCGAGGAAATCGAAACGCCGGGTGAAGGGCAGATCAAGGCGCTGTTCGTGGTGGCGGGCAACCCGGTCCTCTCGACCCCCAACGGCCCCCGGCTCGACAAGGCGCTGGAAAGCCTCGAGCTGATGGTCTCGGTCGACATGTACCGCAACGCGACCAGCCGCCGCGCGCACTATATCCTGCCGCCGACGGGGCCTTTGGAGCGCGACCATTACGGCCTGTTCCTGCTGCCGATGGCGGTGCGCAACGTGGCGGTCTATTCAAAGCCGACGCTGGAGCGCGAGGACCCGGACAGCCTGCATGACTGGGAGATCCTGCGCGGGCTGGCGCAAGCGATCAGCGGCCAGCCGGTGCAGGAGCCGACCCCGCGCGAGGCGCTCGACAACCTGCTGCAGCGCGGGCCCTACAAGGTCTCGCTCGCGGAAGTGGAAGCCGCGCCCTCGGGCCTCGATTTCGGGCCGCCGCGCACCGGCGTGCTGCCAGACCGCCTGCGCAGCGATGGCCAGACGATCGCCTGCGCCGTGCCCGCCTTCATGGAGGCGCTGGCGGCGCTGGACGTGGGCGTGCCCGAGACCGGCAAGCTCACCCTGATCGGGCGGCGGCACTTGCGCACCAACAATTCGTGGCTTGCCAACAGCCACCGCCTGACCAAGGGGCCCAACCGCTGCACGCTGATGATCCATCCGCACGATGCCGCAGCGGCAGGCCTTGCGGACGGGGACATGGCCAAGGTGCAATCGGCTTCGGGCGCGATCACCCTTCCCGCCGAAGTGACCGACGACATGATGCCCGGCACGGTTTCGATCCCGCACGGCTGGGGGCACGATCTGCCCGGCATGGCCATGCAGGTGGCCCGCGCCCGCGCCGGGGTGAGCGCCAATGCGCTGACGGAATCGGGCGCTCTCGACCCCCTCTCGGGCAACGCCGCGCTTTCGGGCGTGCAGGTGGAGGTGGCGGCGGCCTCAGTGGCCTAGGCGGCGCGGAAGGAACGCAGAGGTTGGCTAAGTGACCAGGATTGGTGGAAAGCGCACGGACTGCTTCATTCTGCGGTCGCTCAACTCTCGAACGTGGCTGATTTACGTCTTTCGATTTTGTTGACGGCCGAAACGAACAGCAGTGAGCCGATTGGCCCTCCCAGAAGCGACGCAACGAGAATGAAGAGCAAGTGCATAAGCATTCCCCCTGCATCTATTTGCTTCGATGACGACAGGATCATGTAAGATATTGCCGAAAAAGTAGCGAAAGTGCTACCTGTTGCTGCTATCCCTGCTGCTCCACGCGTCAATGTCATCAGGGCATATGCAACTGTCGCGTATGTGCAGGTAAACATCGCACCGACAAGGGTTGCTAAAAAAAGCCACGTGATCATTTCGTGGTGCATAACGCACGCCCGCAACGGCCACAACTGGACGCGGACTGCCGTTCAACCATTTCCACGCGGCATGGTGCCGTCCGCAAAGCGACAAAAGACCTGTTGCCCAAGACCTCAGTCGTCATTGCGAGCAGAAGGAACGTGGCCTTCGAACCAGCTCACCCAACCGGCGGGCGATACCTCAGCCCGGCGCGCCGGCCTTGCCCTCTTCCTTGCCGGTGCATTCGCCGTTGTGCTTGGCGCTCATTTCCATCTGCATCGACATGGCCTTGCCCTCGGGTCCCTTGCCATTGATCGACATCGTCATCTGGTAGGTATCGGGGGTGTAGGCGCCGACCATCGTCATCGTCTGCGCGCCGTGTTCGGACTTGCAGGTCATCTTCGCATCGATCTTGCCGCCGCCCATCGCGAACGAATCGTATTTGCAGCGCTCGTCGGCCTGGCCGAAGAACTTGGCGTCGGGCTTTTCGGCCTCTTCCCTGGTGAGGCAGCTGGCGAAGGTGCGGCCCTTGCCCATCATCTTGGCCATCATCGCCTGCGCCTCGGGCGGCATCCCTTCCATCTCGAGCTTGACGAACTTCATCGTCGATTCCCAGCGGCCCGGATTGAACTTGAGCCCTGCATCGGCAACCTTCTTCGCCACGTTCGAGACGCTTTCGTTGGAGGCCGTCACGGTCTTTTCGCTGCCGCACCCGGCAAGCGCCAGCGCGGTGGAAAGGGCGAGCAGGGGAAGCAGGGGCAGGCGCATGGGCGTGGTCCTCTCGGTTGTCTGAAGGCAGGGCTAACACCTGCCATCCGTATTTCCAATGATCCGCATCACACCCCTAGAACCCGTAGATCAGGGTCAGCCGGCTGGTCGTGTCGGTCAGCGTGCGGATATCGCCTTCGCCGGCCTCATGCTGCAGCGTGTAGGACACGCGCGCCCTGAGCTTGCCGGTAAGCTGCGAATCGATGGCGGCCAGCGTGTAGAAGGTGCGCCGCACCGCATCGAAATAGGCGCTCATTTCCTGGCTGTAGTTCAGCGAGGGGGTGAGCTTCAGCTTGAGATCGGCGAGCGCGACGGCGGACAGGGTGCGCTCGGTCGGCCCCTCCACCTGCTGCGTCACGCGCATGGCAGGGCCCGCCTTGATGCTGAGTTTGCGGCCCTCGCCCTCCAGCAGATTGTAGCCGAGCCCGCCCGAGAGGCTGTAGCGGTCAGTGAAGCCCTGGAAGCGGTCCTTCTCGTACTGGCCGAGGCCGAAGATGTAGCCGCGCGCGTCGAACTTGTAGTTGGGCTCGAACGTCAGCCTGAGCTGGTTGCGCGTGACCGCGCCGAGGGCCTTCTGGTAGTCGATCCGGCCCGAGGCCGCGATGCGCCAGCGGCGGTTTTCGGTGATCACGCTGAGCCGCCCGACAAAGCCCGATCCCGGCGTGCTGCCGGTGCTGACGAAGGCCCCCAGCTCGCCCTCGCCCGTCCACTTCGCGACGTCGGCGTTGGCGGAGGCCGCTGGCTGCGGTTTGGCCTGATCCGGCGGGGGCGAAGATGCGGACGCCGGCGCGCCCGAGGCCGGCTGCGGCGCGGCGTTCGCTGGCGGCGCGGCGCTGGCGAGCGAGGCAAGCTGCGCGCTGCGCTCCACCCATGCCGTGATGGCGGCCTGCGATTCGGGATGCGTGCGCAGCAGATACTGCACCAGCGCATCGAGCGCGCGCGGATCGCGCGTGGCCTGGACCGCCGTCAGCACCTCCGCCATGTCCGCGGGCAACTGGTCATCGTCTTGCGCGGGGGCAGCAGACGCCGTCTGCTGCGCCGCCGCAGGAGCCGCCGGCAGCACGGCCGCGAGCAGTGCCGCCGCGATGATGGGCTGAAAGAGATGCAGGTCTCTGGTCCTTCCGCTGCCGCCCGCAGGCTTCACCGGCCAACGCTATCGTGACGTTGCGACAATGCAAACCGTCTTGCGCGGCGCTGCACCCACTGCCGCTTGCCCGTGCGCGGTTTGTTCCCCATATCGGGCGCATGGCCGAACTCGTGATCCGCAGGGGCTTGGAAGAGCCCGACACTTCCGCAGGCTTCGTGCCGCACAAGCCCGCGCGGCCGGAAAAATCGGAAGGCGGCAAGGCGTTCAAGGTCGTCTCCGAATACCAGCCGGCGGGCGACCAGCCGACCGCGATTGCCGATCTCGTCGCTGCCGCGAAGGACGGCGAGGCAACGCAGGTGCTGCTCGGCGTGACGGGCAGCGGCAAGACCTTCACGATGGCCAAGGTGATCGAGGAGCTGCAGCGCCCCGCCCTCATCCTCGCGCCCAACAAGATCCTTGCCGCGCAGCTCTATGGCGAGATGAAGAGCTTCTTTCCGGAGAACGCGGTCGAGTATTTCGTTTCCTACTACGACTACTACCAGCCCGAGGCCTACGTTCCCCGGTCCGACACCTACATCGAGAAGGAAAGCTCGGTGAACGAGGCGATCGACCGGATGCGCCATTCCGCCACGCGCGCCCTGCTGGAGCGCGATGACGTGATCATCGTCGCTTCGGTCTCGTGCCTCTACGGCATTGGTTCGGTCGAAACCTATTCGGCGATGGTGTTCGACCTCAAGGTGGGCGACACGGTCGACAATCACGAGATCATCCGCAAGCTGGTGGCGCTGCAGTACAAGCGCAACGATGCCGCCTTCCAGCGCGGCAATTTCCGCGTGCGGGGGGACAATCTGGAAATCTACCCCTCGCACTATGAGGACATGGCCTGGCGTGTCTCGTTCTTCGGCGACGAGATCGAGGAAATCGCCGAGTTCGATCCGCTTACGGGCAAGGCCGGGACCAAGCTCTCCAAGGTGCGGGTCTATGCCAATTCGCACTATGTGACGCCGGGGCCGACGATGAAGCAGGCGGCGGATGCGATCCGCTTCGAGCTGACCGAGCGGCTCAAGGAGCTGGAGGCGGAGGGCAAGCTCCTGGAAGCGCAGCGGCTGGAGCAGCGCACCAACTTCGATCTGGAAATGATCCACGCAACGGGCAGCTGCGCCGGGATCGAGAACTATTCGCGTTTTCTGACGGGGCGCCTGCCGGGCGAGCCGCCGCCGACGCTGTTCGAATATCTGCCCGACAACGCGCTGCTGTTCGTGGATGAAAGCCACCAGACCGTGCCGCAGATCGGCGCGATGAGCAAAGGCGACCACCGCCGCAAGATCACGCTGGCCGAATACGGCTTCCGCCTGCCGAGCTGCATCGACAACCGGCCCTTGCGCTTCAACGAATGGGACGCGATGCGGCCGCAGACCATCGCGGTTTCGGCAACCCCGGGCGGCTGGGAAATGGAGCAGGCGGGCGGCGTGTTTGCCGAGCAGGTGATCCGCCCGACAGGGTTGATCGATCCGCCGGTGGAGATCCGCCCGGTCGAGGACCAGGTGCAGGACTGCATCAATGAATGCCGCAAGACCGCCGAGGCCGGCTATCGCACGCTCGTCACCACGCTGACCAAGCGCATGGCCGAGGACCTCACAGAGTTCATGCACGAGGCGGGCCTGCGCGTGCGCTACATGCATTCGGATGTCGAGACGCTGGAGCGCATCGAGCTGATCCGCGACCTGCGGCTTGGGGTCTATGATGTGCTCGTGGGCATCAACCTGCTGCGCGAGGGGCTCGATATTCCCGAATGCGGGCTGGTGACCATTCTCGACGCGGACAAGGAAGGGTTCCTGCGCTCCGAAACCTCGCTGATCCAGACCATCGGGCGCGCCGCGCGCAACGTGGATGGGCGGGTGATCCTCTATGCCGACCGCATGACCGGCAGCATGGAACGCGCGATTGCCGAAACCGACCGCCGCCGCGAGAAGCAGCGCGCCTACAACGAGCTCCACGGGATCACCCCCGAATCGATCAAGCGCGACATCCACGACATCGTGGCCGACACCGCGAGCCGCGACGGCGTGCTGGTGGAGATCGAGGCGGAAGGCGGGGCCAACAACCTCGTCGGCCACAACCTGCGCGCCTATATCGAGGAACTGGAACGCAAGATGCGCGCGGCGGCGGCGGACCTCGAGTTCGAGACGGCCGGACGCCTGCGCGACGAGATCCGCGCGCTCGAGGCAACCGAGCTGGGCCTGCCCGACGGCGAAAAGAAAGCGCCGATCGTGGGGCGGAGCAACGAGGGCAAGCCGGGGACAAGGAAGACGCGCTTCGGGAAGAGCCAGAAGAAGTGGGGGAAGTAGACGGCAAGGGTGTCGCCCTGCGCCTTTCACTATCTTGCGCTCGCCTTGAAATTGGGCTGGTTGAGTCCGATGTGGTCCGAAGACATGACCGGGCCCGAAAAGGATGAAGCCTTGATTTCGCGTTTCGCGCCTCCCCTGCTGGCCCTATTGCTGACAGCCTGTTCGGCGTCTTCCGCGACCACCGCGGCGACGGGCAAGGACGGCCCAGTGGATGCACCGGTGGATGCGGTGCGGGTCGCCATGCCCGCGGACAGCCCCGCCCCTCCGGCCACGCGCGCCGGGGTGGCCGATGGCAAATGGACGGCCACGCCGGACACCGCCCGCTTCGGCTATGCGGGTGAGGCTCCCGCCCTCAGCCTCGAATGCCGCAAAGGCTCGCTGGTGGTGACGCGCAATGTCGCGGCCCCCGTTGGTGCCGCCGCGCTCTTCGCGCTGCAGGGCAGCGGATATATCCTGCGCCTGCCGGTCGATGCGACGGCCATTCCCGGCCAGCGCGGCTATGTATGGCAGGGCGCAATTGCCCCGAACGACAAGCGGCTGACGCTGTTCAAGGGCAAGTTTGCCGGCACCCTTCCCGGCGGGGGGCATATCGAAGTACCCGCCAGCGAGGTTCCCGGCACCCTGATCAAACGCTGTGCCGCACGGGAAGCCTGAGGGCCCAGAGGCCTGATCCTAGAGCTTCCCGAACTTCGCTTCGTAGGCGGCGGTATCACCGCTCGACAGGAGCTTGGCCTGCTCGATCCAGTTGTCCCGCGTCGCCCGCCCGGCAAATGCGCCGAGCTGCGCGTCGATCCGCGCGACATCCTCGTCCGTCCACGCCGCGATCTCGGAAAAGCGGGTCACGCCCAGCGCGCGCAGCGCCGCGCTGATCTTGGGACCGAGGCCCTTGATGCGGGTCAGGTCGTCGCCATCGCTTGCCGGCGGCGGCGCTTCGGCCATGACCGGGGGCGGCACGATCGCCGCGGCGGGCGGCGCATCGATCAGCGCGCTGTTGCGCGCGGCGGGCGCCGCGCCGTCCGACAGGACATCGCGGTACTCACGCTTCGGGGCCGCCGTCTTGCGCCCGCGCAGCAGGAACACCAGCGCCAGCACGAGCACCGCCACGATGGCGCCCGCCAGAACCGCGTTTGCCTGAAGCCATTCCATCATCGTTCACCCCACGATTTGCCGGATCTGCCCGGCGCTTTCCCACGCATGCCGCCCCAAGCCAAGGGGCCGGCGCGCTACAGTGTCTGCTTGCGAAACAGGATGCGATCTTCCGGGCCGAAGCCGCGCCGCCAGATCACCGCACCATAGACGCCGAGGATCGCCGGAATGCCGATGGCCAGCTCCACCCATTCCGGCGCCAGCTTCATCAGCGCGCCCACCAGCACCGCCGGTGCCGCCGCCCATATCAGCGCCCAGCGCCAGTTGGTGATCGTATCGCCGAGCAGGGTGCCGAGCAGCCACGACTTGACCACCGAGGCACAGGCGAGCGCGATGGCCAGCGCCGCCGCCGCCCCTGCGGCCTGCACCAGCGGATCGAGCCCGGCCCGGCGCGCCGCCAGCATGAAACCGACGGTCAGCACGCCCTGCAGCGCGATCATGCCAAGGCTGATCCACAAGTTGCGCAGCCGCGCGACGTAGATGAGCGCGGCCTCGCTCACCACCGCCGGGGCCGCAGCGACTTCGGCTGTGAGGAGCAGCGCCAGCGCCGCCGTGCCCGCCACGAAACCGGGCCCGACGAGCCCCATCACCGCCGCACCGGGTATGCCGAGCGCGAGCGCGACGCCCGCCTGCGCTGCCGTGATCCAGAACCCGACCTGGCACACCTGCCGCGCCACCGCCGGGTAGTTCCCGCTCTGGAGGTTGCGGGTGATCACGGGGCCGAGGATCGGTTCGAAACTGGTCTTCAGCTTCTGCGGCAAGGTCGCGACCTGCTGCGCGACGTAGTAGACGCCGACCACCGCCGGCGGCGCATGGAACAGGCCGAGCAGGAACAGATCGAGCTTGCGCGTGCCCCATTCGATCGCGTCTGCCCCGGCCAGCGGCAGGTTGCTCCCGGCGAGCCGCAGCAGATCGATCGGGCGCGGCGACCACTGGCGGGGCAGGCCGTAGCTTCGCACCAGCGGCACGAACGCCGTCATCGTCGCGGCGAAGATCGAGGCGACATAGGCCAGGATCAGCCCGCTCTCGCGGATCGGCAGCATCCACAGGCCAACGAGCCAGACAAAGCCCGCAACGATCGAGAGCGTCCACGGCTCCACGACGGAGCGCGCGCGCACCGTGGCGCCGACATCGAAGCGATAGGCCAGTGCCGCGAGCGCAATGTCGCCCAGCGCCATCGGGACCACCGTCAAAGGCAGCAGGCGCTGCAGGTGCGTGTAGTGCCCGCTCGGGAACATCGGCGCGGGGAAAATATAGAGCAGCGCGGCAAGCACCGCCGAGACGAAGCCCGAGAGCAGCAGCGCATCGGCCACCACTTCGGCGCCGTCGCGGTCGCCCCGCGCGAGCTGCTGGGCAAGGCCGCGCTTCTGGCCGAGCGTGGCGAGCTGCGCCGCCAGTTCGACCGCGATGGTGGCGGAGGCAAAGCGGCCGAGGTCTTCCGCGCCATAGAGCCGCCCGGCGATGAACAGGAACGGGATGCGCGCGGCCAGCCGCAGCAGGAACCCGAAGAAGTTCGTCCGCCCGCCCTTGGCCAGCGCGGCAATATCCTGCTGCTCGGCGGTCTGCCGGTCTGCATGAAGATCCACGGGAGAAGGGGCGGCCGGCTCAGCCAAGCATAGCCTCCGGAAGCGCGGCTTCGGGACGCAGCGGACGGGCCAGCAACTGCGCCACCAGGGCGCGCGGCGACAGGGTGCCATCGAGCAGGGCCGCGACGCCTTGCGCGATCGGCATGGCGATGCCGCGCTGCGTAGCAAGGCTTGCCAGCACCGGCGCGGTGAATGCGCCCTCGGCCACCGTGCTGCGCTCTGCCAGCAGCGCCGCAGCGCCGCCGGTGTGATCGCCGTTCGCGCCGAGCGCCATGCCGAGCGCGAAATTGCGGCTGTCCGGCGAGGAGCAGGTGAGCACGAGATCGCCGAGGCCGGACAGACCAGCCAGCGTTTCCGCCTCCGCACCCATCACCAGCCCCAGCCGCTGCATTTCGGCAAAGCCCCGGCTGATCAGCGCCGCGCGGGCATTGGCCCCGAGGGCGAGGCCCTCGACCACGCCGCAGGCAATCGCGAGCACGTTCTTCACCGCACCGCCGATGGAAGCCCCGATCACGTCCGCCGAATAATAGGGCCGGAACGCCGGCCGCGCGATGACGGGTGCGAGCCTCGCCCACTGCGCCGCGCCGCCGGCGCAGGCGAGCGTGACGGCGGTGGGCAGGCCATCCGCCACTTCATGCGCGAAGGTGGGACCGGAGAGGACCGCAAGCGCGGCGCCGGGCGCGGCGGCGGCGGCAACTTCGCTCATCAGGCGGCCTGTGCCCTGCTCGATGCCCTTGGCGCAGAGCACGATATCGCTGCCCTGCGGCGCCAGCGCGCCAAGCACGCTGCCGAGATGCTGCGCCGGGGTCACCATCAGCAGCACAGGCAGCGCGGCGAGATCGGCGAGGCTTTCCGTCGCGCGGATCGAGGGATGGAGCGAGGTGCCGGGCAGGAATTGCGGATTGCGGTGCTCGCGGTTGATCGCGGCGACGACGTCTGCCTCGCGCGCCCAGAGGAGGACTTCGCGCCCATCGCTCGCCAGCATCTGCGCGAGCGCGGTGCCCCATGCGCCGCCCCCGACGACGCCGACCTGCGGGCCGAAAGCGAGGGGCGCGCTCATGCCTTCACCCCCGCGCCGCGCACTGGCTCGGCATCGGGATCGAGCGGCCAGCGCGGGCGGGCGAGCGCATCGAGCGGATCAGTGAGCCCTGCGGCGAAGCGCTCGGCACCGGCCCAGCCGATCATCGCGGCATTATCGGTGCACAGCTTGGGCGGCGGCGCGACGAGCGGGAGGCCGGCCTCAGCCGCCAGTGCGGTGAGCGCGCCGCGCAGCGCCGCATTGGCGGCAACGCCGCCGGCCACGACGAGCGCGTTCACCGGGCCAGCCGCCGCCATGGCGCGGCGGGTGCGGTCGATCACGCAATCGATCGCGGCCTGCTGGAACGAGGCGGCGATATCGGCAGGCCGATGAAGGCCCGCATCGCGCGCGCGCATCACCGCGCTCTTGAGGCCGGCGAAGGAGAAATGCGGCTCCGCGCTGCCCATCAGCGGGCGCGGCAGCGGCACGGCCCTGGCATCGCCCTCGCGCGCCAGCCGCTCGACCGCCGGGCCGCCGGGAAAACCCAGCCCGAGCAGCTTGGCCGTCTTGTCGAAAGCCTCGCCCAGCGCATCGTCGATGGTCGTGGCAAGGCGGCGGTATTGGCCGAGGCCGCGCACTTCGAGGATCTGGCAATGCCCGCCAGAGGCCAGCAGCAGCAGATAGGGAAAGGCGAGCCCCGGCTCGGCCAGCCGGGCAGAAAGCGCATGGCCTTCCAGGTGGTTCACCGCCAGCAGGGGCTTGTCCGCCGCCATCGCCAGCGCCTTGGCCGTGACAAGGCCGACCATCACTCCGCCAATCAGACCAGGCCCGGCGGTGGCGGCAATCGCGTCGATCTGGTCGAGCCGGAGCCCCGCATCACGGAGCACCGCGCCGACCATCGGCGCGAGGGTTTCGGCGTGGGCGCGCGCGGCAATCTCCGGCACGACGCCGCCATAGGGCCGGTGTTCGTCATCCTGCGAGGCAATGCGCTGCGCAACGATGCGCGCGGCGAGCGTGGCGGCTGCCCCGTCGATCACGGCGACGGCAGTTTCGTCGCAAGAGGATTCGATACCGAGGATCAGGGCCATGGGAGACTTTCCCTTAGAGACATTCCCCGTTACGGCAAGTCACGCATGAACACGTCCACGACATCCGCCCTCGGACCATCCGCCGCCAACCCGCTCAAGCTGGGTACGCGCCGTTCGCCCCTCGCCTTGGCCCAAGCCGAGGAAACCCGCCGAAGGCTCTGCGAAGCGCACGGCTGGGAGGAGGCCGCGGTCGAACTCGTGACCGTGGTAGCGAGCGGCGATCAGGTGCTCGACCGCCCGCTCGCCGAGATCGGCGGCAAGGCGCTGTGGACCAAGGAACTCGACGCATGGCTGGCCGATGGCAGCATCGACTTCGCCGTCCATTCGATGAAGGACGTCGAGACCGAACGGCCCGAAACGCTGATGATCGCCGCCGTGCTCCCGCGTGAGGACGTGCGCGACGTGCTGGTCGGCGCTGACAGCGTGGCCACCATTCCGGCAGGCGCGCGCGTCGGGACCAGCGCACCGCGGCGCGCGGCGCAGATGCTCCACGCCCGGCCCGACCTCACCGTGGTCGGCTTTCGCGGCAATGTCGCCACCCGGCTCGGCAAGCTCGAAGCGGGCGAGGCCGACGTGACGCTGCTCGCGGCAGCCGGGCTCAACCGGCTCGGCCAGACCGGAATCGGCACCCCGCTGGCGGCGGACACATGGCTGCCCGCACCGGCGCAGGGCGCCATCGGCATCGAATGCCTCGCCGCGCGCAGCGATCTGGTGGCCCTGCTCGATGCCATCGACCACAAGCCCAGCCGTGCCGCCGTGATGGCCGAGCGTGGCCTGCTGCGCGGCCTTGGCGGCACGTGCCACAGCCCGATCGCACTGCTCACCACGGCGGAGGGTGACACCCTGACCCTGCGCGCCGCGCTGTTCAGCCCCGATGGCGCCGAGCGCGTGGAAGCAAGCGCCACGTTCCCGGCTGGCGACACGGCCGGCCCTGCCGCGCTTGCCCACAGCCTGCTGTCCGGCGCGCCCGAGGCGATCCGCCGCCACTTCACCGGCAGTTGAGCGTGCCGGGCGCGATCCCGGTCATCGTCATCCGCCCCGAACCGGGCAATGCCGCCACGGTGGCCGCCGCCCGGGCAAATGGCCTCGATGCGCGGCCTTTCCCGCTGTTCGACATGGCCCCCGCGGCGTGGACACCGCCCGATCCGGCACCGTATTGCGGGCTGCTTGCCGGCAGCGCCAACGTGTTCCGCCTCGGCGGCGGGGGGCTGGCGGGCGTCCGACACCTCCCCGTCCGCGCGGTCGGCGCGGTCACGGCGGAGGCCGCGCGCGCAGCCGGCTTTGCGGTCGAAGCCGTTGGCGAAGGCGGGTTGCAGCCGGTGGTCTCGGCCCTGCCGCCGGGGCGCTATCTGCGGCTTGCCGGCGAAAAGCGCGTGCCGCTCGCCCTGCCGGACGGCGTCGTGGTGGACGATGTGGTGGTCTATGCCGCCGCCGGTCTGCCGATGCCGCCAGCCCTCGCCGACGTGCTGGCGGGGCCCGCCGTGGTCCTCCTCCATTCCGGAGAGGCTGCGGCTCATTTCGCCGCAGAATCGGCCCGGATCGGCGTCCAGCGCGGGGGGATCGCGCTGGCCTGTCTTGCGCCGCGAATCGGATCAATGGCTGGCGAAGATTGGCAACGTATTGAAATTGCAGAGACACGTAGCGACGAAGCAGTGCTGGCACTCGCCGTCCAAATGTGCAAGAAAGTGTCACCAAGAGGACACTGACAACTGAAAAATGATCCTATGCAGGACATGACCTTTGGTTCGCCCCTCAACTTGCAACGCGCCCCGACCGGGCGCGGCGGTTCGAGTCGCGGGCGCGTGGTTCTTGTGGTCCTTCTGATCCTTGCGGGGCTAGCCGGTGGTGCCTGGTATGGCTGGAAAACCGGCTGGCTTGAAGTGCACGTGTCCGGCCTGCCAGCCGTGCCCGTGCCGTCGCCCTCGGCCTCGATGTCGCAAGCCGCGGCGCAGACCACGGCCAACCTGGCCGCAACCGATGCCGCCCTCACCGCCGCCGCTGCCAAAGTTTCCGCGCTGGAACAACGCCTTGCCGAGCTCAATCAGCAGGCCATGGCCGCAGCCGGGCAGGCCGGACAGGCCGAAGCGCTGCTCGTGGCCTTCGCCGCCCGCCGCGCGATCGAACGCGGCCAGCCGCTGGGCTACCTCGAAGCGCAGCTGCGCGTGCGCTTCGGCAGCACCCAGCAGGCTGCGGTGGACCGTGTGATCGCCGCCGCGCCGAAGCCGGTCACGCTGGCGATGCTGAGCGAGACCTTCGAGAAGCTGAGCCCCCAGCTGATCGGCGGCGCGACCAGCGAAGGCACCTGGGACTGGCTGACCCGCGAGATGGGCGAGCTCTTCGTCATCCGTCACGCCGACAGCCCCTCCCCCACCGCCGAAAGCCGCGCCGCCCGCGTGCGGGAAGCGCTGGCGGGCAACCGCATCGATATCGCCATTGCCGAAGTGGAACGCATGCCGGGCAAGGAGGTCGCGACCGAATGGCTCGCCCATGCGCGCGATTTCCTGACCGTGGAGCGCGCGCTCGATCAGCTTGAAACGGCGGCGCTTTCGTTCCCGCCGACACCGCCAGTGGCAAAGCCCGCAGCGCCCGCCGCGCCGGCGGCGGCGGCGCCGGCCCCCGCAGCCTCGCCCGCAGCTTCCCCCGCCGCTTAAGCCGGCTGCAGCAGGCTCGGCAGCGCGCCGCTCATCCCGCGCGCCTCGTCCATGAAGAAGCGCTTGAGGGCAGGCAGGCGCTGCACCCCGGCCATGCCGAGGCGCCGGATCGCGGACGGGATCCGCCCCGGCACGCCGAACAGCCGTGTGAGCACGTCGGTCGCCGCAGAGACCATGAAGGTATCCGCCGCCCGCCAGCGCTCATACCGCGCGAGGACTTGCGCATCGCCCGGATCGAGCCCGAGACGCATACCTTCGGTGAGCACCTCGACCAGCGCCGCGACATCGCGCAGGCCAAGGTTGAGCCCCTGCCCGGCAATCGGGTGCATCCCGTGCGCGGCATCGCCGACCAGCGCGAGCCGGTCCGAAACCATCTTCGCTGTGTGGTGGAAATTGAGCGGCCACGAGGACCGGGGCCCCATCAGCCGCACCGTGCCGAGCACATCGCCCATCCGTTCCTGCACCGCGCTGCGGAACGCGCCATCGGGCAGCGCCAGCGCGCCCGGCGCATCCTTCTCGCTCACCGTCCACACCAGTGCCGAGCGGTGATTGCCCTCGGCATCATCGCGCAGCGGCAGCAGCGCGAAGGGCCCGGCGGGATAGAAGATTTCCCACGCGACGTTGTTATGCGGCTTCTCGTGCGCCAGCCCCACGATCATCGCGCGGTGGCCATAGCTCCAGCGCGCCGGGGTGAACCCGGCCTCATCGCGCGTGGGGGAAGCGCGGCCCTCGGCGCCCACCAGGAGGCGGCCCTTGACCTCGCGGCCATCGGCCAGCGTCACCGTGACGCCGTGCGCATCGCGCGCGCGCTCGGCGACGTGCGCGTTGGGCAGGAAGGTGATCAGGCTTTCCTTCGCCGCCGCCGCATACATCGTGACGCGCAGATCGCGGTTGGCGAACATGCGGCCAAGCGAGCCATCGCCCGGTGCAGGCTGGAAATCGATCCGCCCGGGCTTCATGCCGTCGGTCACCGCGATCGAATCGATCGGGCACCCCAGCGGCTCCAGCGCCTCGGTCAGACCGAGATGGCTGTAGAGGTTCCAGCTCGCGGTCGAGATCGCCGAGGCGCGCCCGTCGAAACCTTCGGCGGTCTGCGCGGCAGGATCGGAACTGTCGATCACGCAGCTGGGGATGCCGGCCTTGGCGAGGCCGATGGCCAACGTCATGCCGACCAGCCCGCCGCCAAGGATGACGATGTCCGAATTGAGGGTTTCGCTCATGGCCTTGCTCCGCAGGTATCGCCCGTGCCGCCATCGAGATCGAGGCAGCGCCCGTCAAATGCCCCTGCGGGCACGGGCAGCCCGATCAGTGCCGCCAGCGTGGGGGCGATGTCCACCGTTTCGACCGGGCTGGGCTGTTCGAACCCGGTCATCCCCTTGCGCCAGAACAGGATGGGCACGCGCCGGTCGTAGTCCCACGGCGAGCCGTGTGTCGCGACGAAGCCGGGCCCCGGCGTCGGGATCGGCACAACGCCGCGCTTCAGCATCAGCACCACGTCACCCGAACGCGGCTTGTAGAACGAAGCCTTCGCCCGCGCGATGAGGGACCATGTCTCGGGCGAACCGGTGCCGGCGGGCGCGGCGGCAATTTCATCGGCGGTGAAGGCCGCCGCCACATCGGGATTGGCAAGCAATTCCGCCTTCAGCGCGTCCAGCGCCCGGGCCTTGTCGGCCGGCGCGAGATCGCGGCGGAGCCAGATATCGCCCGAAGCCCCGTCGGAGAGGACAAGGCCGCTTGCATCGAGCCCGGTCTTCGCCGCCACCGCCGCGCTCAGCGCCTCGGGCAGGAGGGCCTTGTTGACGCGGTGCGATGCGGGCAGCGCCTGCTCGCCGAGCCGCTCGGGCATGTCGAAACCGCCGTGATCGGCGGTCAGCACCACGGCATAATCGATGCCGCGCTGATCGAGCGCCACAAAGAAATCGCCCAGCGCGAGATCGAGTTGCTGGAGCTGGATGCACATCTCGCTGCCTTCGGTGCCATAGCCATGGCCGACGTAGTCCGTCGCCGAGAGGCTCACCGACAGCACATCGGGCGTGGCGCCCTTGCCCAGCTTGTTCTCGTCGACCAGCTCGGTCGCGAGATCGATGGTGGCGCGGTCGAGACGCGGCGAGGTGCGGAAGGCGGTCTTGTCACCCGCCGCCAGCGCAAAGCGGCCGGTGCCGACCGAAAAGGTGCTGCTGAGCGGCACCGCGCGGGCCTTGGCGCTGCACCACTCGGGCAGCGGGAATTCCGGTGCGCCCTGTGCCAGCACTTCGCCGAGTGCCTTGTTCTCGTTCACCGCCGCCGGCGTCAGCGGGCGGCCATCGAGCGAGGTGAAGCCCGCACCCTTCCACCAGTAGACACTGTCGATCACGTGGCCGCCCATCATCAGGGCCGCGCGGTCCTTGCCCGAGACGGCGACGTTGCGGCTGGCGGGCCAGAGCGCCTTGATGCGTTCACCCAGGGTGGGAACGAGAAGGTGGCCGACCGAGGCGATGTAGTCCTTGGGGTCTGCCGCCGCGCGGCCCTCGTCCTCCGCGCAGTAGACCGTCTTCTTGGCGCGGGCGACGGTCTGGTCGATCCAGGTATTGGCGATGATCCCGGTGCGCGCAGGGTGCACGCCCGTCAGGATCGTCGAGTGGCCAGGGCAGGTCTCGGTCGCGGCATGGCTCTGATAGCCTGCCGGGAACACCGCGCCCGAGGCGAGCCGGGCGAGGCCGCCGGTGAAATGCGAACGGTATTGCGCGAAGAGATCGGCAGAGAACTGGTCGATGGAAATCGCCACGATCAGCTTCGGCGCGCCCGCCGCAGGCTGGACCGCGGCAGCAGGGGCGGGCGCGGGCTTTGCCGACGGGCGCGCCAGAACCGCGGGCGGCAAGGCCATCACGGCGGCAAGGGCAGCCGCCCCCAAGGTGACGGACCGGAACGTGCGAAGCGCCATATAGGGTAACCTTTCTCGGACCTTGGCCGAAGCGGACTCGTCTGCCCTCGCGCTCCGACCCGCTGCGTGATGGCCCCGGCGGCGGGCGCGCGCAAGGGGCCTCGCATCGGCATCTGCCCGGAAGAGGCATGACAGGGGTCTGCACAGGTGGGCGGGCAGGTGGCCAAAGCGATGGGACTGGGTTAGACAAATCCCATGGCATTCCTGCGTCACCTTTTCGCGTTCCTCGCCGCCTGCTGGCTGGCACTTGCGGGGCTCCCCGCGGCGGCCCAACTGGCGCAAGGCCCGGCCCATATCCGCGCCACGCTGCTGGCTGAACGGCCCGCGCGGCCTGGCGAGACGGTCACGCTGGCCGTGCTGATGCAGCCCGACAAGGGCTGGCATGGATATTGGACCAATCCGGGCGACGCGGGCCTGCCGATCTCGCTCGAGTGGACCTTGCCTTCCGGCGTCAGTGCCGGGCCGCTTGCGTTTCCGGTGCCGCAAACGCTGCTGGTGCAGGGCCTGATGAACCACGTCTACGAGCATGACTACGCCGTGCTCGTGCCCCTGACCGTGCCGAAGGACGCCAAGCCGGGCAGCGCGCTGCCGATTTCGGCCAAGGCCAACTGGCTGGCCTGCACCGAAGCGATCTGCGTGCCCGAAAGCGCCACCCTGCAAGGCACCGTGACGGTGGGAAGCGGTGCCGCCGACGCGCGCTTTGACAGCTGGCGCGCCGCGCTGCCCGCCCCGCTCGACCGGCAGGGCACGTTCACCGCGTCCCCCACCGGGTGGCGCATCGCCATGCCTTTCCCGGCCAGCGCCGCGATCGGCGAGCCCCACTTCTTCATCGCGGGCGAGGGCATCGCGGACTACGCCAAGCCGCAGGCGTTCAGCCGCGTGGGCGATACGCTGGTGATCGAACTTGCCCGGGCCGCCTTCCCCGCGCCCGAAGCGCCGCTGGCGATCAGCGGCGTGCTTTCGCTCGGCACCGGCGGTAAAGGCGAGGCGCTGGGCGGCATAACCTTTACCGCCCGGCCCGGCCCGGTGCCCGCCGGCGGCACCCCGCTGGGCAAGGGCGCTGCCCCGGCGCCGTTCTCGGCCACCACACTCGTCCTCGCAATCCTCGGCGCGCTGGCGGGCGGCCTGATCCTGAACGTGATGCCTTGCGTGTTCCCCATCCTCAGCCTCAAGGCCATGGCGCTGGCCCGCTCCGGCAGCGATCACGCCAAGGCGGAAGGCGTTGCCTATACCGCCGGCGTCATGCTCGCCTGTATGGGGCTGGGCGCGGCCATGCTGGCGCTGCGCGCGGCGGGCACGCAAGTCGGCTGGGCGTTCCAGTTGCAGGACCCGGGCGTGGTGGCGCTGCTGCTGCTGCTGGCGGTGGCCATCACCGCCAACTTTGCCGGGCTTTATGAGCTGCCCGGGCTTTCGATCGAAAGCGGTTCGGGCACCGCCAAGAGCGGCTGGGTCGGCGCGTTCGGGACCGGGCTGCTGGCCGCCTTTGTCGCAACGCCCTGCACCGGCCCGTTCATGGCTGCGGCTGTCGGTGCGGCGCTGGTGCTGCCCGCATGGGCGGCTATGGCCGTGTTCGCGGCGCTGGGATTCGGCCTTGCCTTGCCGTTCCTGCTGCTGGGCTTCGTGCCCGCACTGCGGCGGTTGCTGCCGCGCCCCGGCGCATGGATGGAGCGGTTCCGCCGCGCGATGGCGGTGCCGATGGGGCTGACCGTGCTGGCGCTGTGCTGGCTGGCGTGGCGTCTGGGCGGCCCGGTCTATGCCGCGGGCGCGATTGCGCTTGCCGTGCTCGTCGTGGTGCTGCTGATCGCCATTGGCCGGTCGCAGCGGCAGGGTCTGGGATCGGCGCGCTGGGCCATGCCTGGCGGTATCCTACTCGCCGCGCTGGCGCTCGCGGCCACGCCGCGTCTGGCGACGGCTGGTCCCGGTGAAGTCGAAGCCGGGCTGCTCGATGCCAAGCCCTTCAGCGAGGCCGCGCTTGCCGAGGCACGCGCGCAGGGCAAGCCCGTCTTTGCCTATTTTACCGCCGACTGGTGCCTGTCCTGCAAGGTCAACGAGAACGTCGCGATCGAGCGCGAGACCACGCGCGATGCCTTCCGCAAGGCCGGCGTTGTGGTGCTGGTGGGCGATTGGACGCGGCGCGATCCCAAGATCACGAGCTTCCTCTCGCAGCAGGGCGCGGCGGGCGTGCCGCTCTACTTGTGGTATCCGGCCAAGGCGCCCGCGCCGCAAAAGCTGCCGCAAGTGCTGAGCGCGGATTTCATGGCGGGGCTGCCGGCCAAGGGGTGAAGCAGGTGTTGGGCACTCTGCATTTCGGTGCGATAATCCGGGGCTGGATACGTCGATATCGACGACGACTTGCACGCGAAATTTTATCGCGAAACTATATTGCGATCACCGGTCGTCCGCACACCCTGCGTTGGTTTTCCCCTATCGCGCTTGTAGGAATCCTAAGTTACGAACTAAATTTGGAAGCGCCAATCAGGATTGCTCTTGTCGTGCTGGCTGGCGCGATTTCACTTACAGGGTTCTGGATAGCGAGCGGTGTTTTCCTGGCTGCGCGAGATCGCTACGGCGACAAGCCTCGCTACAGTTTCCTTGATCCGAGAAACAGCTAGCCGCTCGTCAACGACCAAGGCAGGTGCAAGTGCTTTGGCCCTTGCACCTGCTGGATGCAAACTTTCGCCTACAAGCTCTGCCCGTCATCCACCGTGATATGCGAGCCGGTTACCTGCCGCGAAGCATCGCTAGCAAAGAACACCATCGGTTCGTCGAGTGCGGTGATCTCGGTCAGACGGCGGCGAGGCCATGAGGCGATCTGCGCCCTGCCGCCTTCGGTATCGAACCATTCGCCGTCTATCTCGGTGCGGATGTAGCCCGGCTGGATCGTGTTGACGCAAATGCCTTGCCGCACCCATTCCTGCGCGAACTGGCGGCCGAGGTGCTGCACGGCGAGCTTGGTCGCGGCATAGGCGGCATCGCCCTGCCCGGTCATGTGCGAGGTGATCGAGCCGAGCAGGATCACGCGGCCCTTCTCGCTCTGTTTCGAGCCTGCCTTGATCATCCGACGGGCCCCCTCGCGCGCGGTCAGGTAGACGCCGGTGAAATTGGTATCGACGACGGAACGGATGCCCGCAGCGGGCACATCGATCGCGCGGCCCGGCACGACGATGCCGGCATTGGCGACGACCACGTCCGGCACGCCGATCGAGGCTTCCGCCGCATCGTACGCCGCGATGATCGAGGCTTCGTCCGTCACGTCGAGCGCCACGGCCAGAGCCTTGCCGCCAGCGGCCTTGATTTCGTCCGCCAGCGCCGCAATGCGGTCCACGCGGCGCGCGCCGATCACCACCGCGGCGCCCTCGCCCGCATAGAGCCGGGCGAAATGCGCGCCGAGGCCCGAGGAAGCGCCGGTGATCAGCGCGATGCGTCCTGCCAGTCTGTTACCCATCATCCGAACCTGTTGTCCCTTGGAAAGCCCGTTGGCGGCAAGCGCCCCGCCGCCCCGCGCGCGACCTTCCACGGCAGAAGGTCTTTCTCGGTGCGCGTGCGCCCGCTTTCTCCGCCCATGGCCCACGAAAGGCCATCCGCAAAAGTGAGCGTGACGGCATCGGCAAGTCCGCCATCCTTGTAGCGCTGGAGGGTGACGCCCTGACCCTTGGCGAGCACCGGCACCTCGCTCAGCGGGAAGATCACCAGCTTGCGGTTCTCGCCCACCACGGCGACGTGATCATGCTCGGCCGCGATCTCGCGCACCACGGTGAGCTTCACGCCCGGCTTGGTCGAGACGACGCCGCGGCCCTTGCGGGTTTCGGCGAGGAGCTCGTCCATCTCGGCCGCGAAGCCGCGGCCGGTATTGGCGGCGAGCAGCAGCTGGCCCTTGGCCTTGTGCACCACCAGCGCCATGATCTGCGCCTCGGGATCTATATCGAGCATCGTGCGCACCGGCTCGCCGAACCCGCGCGCGCCGGGGAGCTTGTCTGCCCCCAGCGTATAGAACCGCCCGTTGTCGATGGCGAACAGCAGCTTGTCGGTCGTCTGGCAGTGGAGCGCGAAGGCCGGGCCGTCGCCTTCCTTGAACTTGAAATCCGTATCGAGAGCCAGGTGCCCCTTGGCGGCGCGGATCCAGCCGCGAGCGGAGAGGATCACCGTCACCGGCTCCTTCTCGATCATCGCGTCCATGCTGAATTCGCGCGTGGGCGCCGCCTCCAGCAAGGTGGTGCGGCGCGCGCCCAGCGCAGTCGTCTCGGCATATTCCTTGCGCAGGGCCTTGAGGTCGTTCTTGAGGCGCTTCTTCTGGAGCTTGGGATCATCGAGCAGCGCCTGGAGATCGGTCTGCTCGGCGATCAGCCCGTCGCGCTCCTTGCGCAGTTCCATTTCCTCCAGCTTGCGCAAACTGCGCAGCCGCATGTTGAGGATCGCCTCGGTCTGCCGGTCGGTCAGGCCGAACTCGGCCATCATGATCGGCTTGGGCTCGTCCTCGGTGCGGATGATCTCGATCACCCGATCAAGATTGAGGTAAGCGATGATGTAGCCGTCCAAGAGCTCCAGCCGGTTGGCGATCTTCTCCAGCCGGTGGCGCGAGCGGCGCAGCAGGATGTCGATCTGCGCGATCACCCATTCCTGCAGAAGCAGCTTCAGCCCCAGCACGCCGGGGGTGCGGTGCGCATCGAGTACGTTGAGGTTGAGCCCGAAGCGCACTTCGAGATCGGTCAGGCGGAACAGCGATTCCTTGAGCAGATCGGGATCGACATTGCGGCTCTTGGGCACGAGCACGATACGGATCTGCGCGTCGCTCTCATCGCGCACGTCCTCCAGGATCGGCAGCTTCTTGTCGGCGATCAGCGCGGCGATCTGCTCGATCAGCTTGCCTTTCTGCACCTGGTAGGGGATTTCGGAGAGCACGAGTTGCCACTGGCCGCCACCCAGCTTCTCGATGCCGGTTTCTTCCCAGCTGCCATTCTCCTGCCTTCCGGTGGAGAAGCGCCCGCGCACGCGGATCGCGCCCTTGCCGCTTTCATAGGCGGCGCTGATCGCGGCCTTGCTATCGACCACGAGGCCGCCTGTCGGGAAATCGGGGCCGTGGAACACCTCCATGAGCTCGGCATGGGTGGCTGCGGGATTGTCGATCAGCATCAACGTGGCGTCGACGATCTCGGCCACGTTGTGGCTCGGGATATTGGTCGCCATGCCCACCGCGATGCCGCTGGAGCCGTTGGCAAGGAGATTGGGGAACAGGCCGGGGAAGATTTCGGGCTCTTCCTCCTCGCCGTTATACGTGGGGTGGAAGGTGACGGTGCCTTCCTCGAGCCCCGCCATGAGCCGCATCGCCGTGCGCGTCAGCCGCGCTTCGGTGTAGCGGTAGGCTGCGGCATTATCCCCGTCGATATTGCCGAAATTGCCCTGCCCCTCGACCAAGGGATAGCGCAGCGCGAAATCCTGGGCCAAGCGCACCATCGCATCATAGACCGAGGCATCGCCGTGCGGGTGATACTTGCCGATGACATCGCCCACCACGCGGGCGGATTTCTTGAACGCGCCGGCGGGATCGAGTTTCAGCTGCTGCATCGCCCAGAGCAGGCGGCGGTGGACCGGTTTCAGCCCGTCGCGCAGATCAGGCAGCGAGCGCGCGGTGATCGTGGAGAGCGCGTAGACAAGGTAGCGCTCGGACAGCGCGGCATCGAAGGGCGCATCGACGATGGCGTCGAAGGGATCGGGTTCGGCTTCGGCGGTGGGTGCGGTCATGACACCTGCCATAGCAACCCGGGCGGGCGCAGGGGAACAGGGGGTGTGCCCGGTTTACCCGGAAGTTTTAGCCTCGGGATCCCCGCTCATTTCAGCATGGCATCGAAGGTGATCGCAAAACTGGCCCCCGCCGTCAGCGTCGTCGCCGTCGCGGTCAGCGTGCCGGCAAGGAACGAGACGCCATAGGGATCGGTCTCGTCCGCGCCGGTCGCATCGTCGTCCTCCACGGTGGTCGCGGTCGCGCAGGTATTGCCGCTGCGCGCGGAGCCGGGCGTATAGGTGATGCCGGCGGGCAGCAGATCGGTCGCGGCGACATAGGTGCCTGCGAGCGTGCCGGGATTGGTGACAAGAATGCAGTAGCGCAGCGCAGCGCCGGGGATTGCCTTGGGATTGCTGGCATTGATGGGGTCGGACAGCACCGCGGATGTCTTCGTCACCACCAGCGCCGGCACGCGCGTGTTCGTGTAGGTGCACACGATGGCCGTTTCTGCAGCGCCGATGGTGAGGCCATCGGACAAATTGGTATCCGCCGCCCCCGTGCAGGCTACCGTACCGAAATACCGGCTGACATTGGCACTCCCTAAGGTTTCGGCCAGCATGACCGTCTCGCCCAGCACGACCGGCGTGGGCGTCGGGCTCGTCACCAGTGCGCCGGCCGTCGTGGCGGTGGCGGACAGCGTGCCGATCGCGGTGGTCCCGCGCGAGAGCGTGACATCGGCCTTGTCGCCCACCGTGGCATCGGCCCACTGCTTGCGCAGGGTGACGCGGCCATCGTTGTCGGTGATCGTGTAGGTGCCGGTCGTCTGCACCGCGGCACCGCAGGTCGTGGTGTTGGCAATGGTGTAGCCGGTGCCGGCGCTGATCGAGAAGGCGATGGTCTCAGCCGATTCCACGGCCGTGTCGTCGACCACATTGATGCCGAGCGCCACCGGGCTGTTGTAGTAGGTGCCCGCAGGGATCGTCACGGTGAAGGTCGAGGCGTTGCCCGGGGTGGTGTAATCGGTGCCGAGCGTGGCGGTGCCCCCGGTGATGTTGACGATGACGTTGATCGCGCTGGTTGTGGCCCCGGTGACCAGCAGGGTCGCCATGTTGGCGTTCGGCACGCTCTCCGCGCCCGTGCTGCTCGCGGCCGATATCTGCACGAAGGGCCGCAAGGTAAGCTGGATCGCATCGAGGAAGTTGCCGAACGAACCGGCGTCGTTGGTGGTGAATTGCACGCGCTGCATGCCCGAGGCGCCGGAATAGGTCGCCGTCCCGGTGTTGACGTTCCAAACCTGGTTTGCAGTGGTGGAGGCCTGCGTCGCCAGCGTCTGGATCACCGTGCCGGAACTATTGGCCACCTGGAACCGCGCGGTCTGCGTGGCCGGGCCACCGACGCGCGCACGGTGCGCGAAGGTCCAGCCGAACGGCTCGCCGTTGATCAGGCAGATGTTCTGAAACAGCGTGCCGTTGGTGTTGGCGTTCATTTCCGCAAACACGTTGCCCGCAAAAGCCGGCACACCATTGAAGTCGGTGTCCCACAGTTCGATCTCGCCAGTGGTCGAACTCCACCCCGGCACCGACGCGATCGGCAGGATCTCGAAATTGGGCGCGCCGGGCCCCGCCGGATCGTTCGCCTCGAACGAAGGGTTCTGCAGTGCGCGGAGCTGGGCATGAGCCGGGGCCGCCCCGAACAGAGCCAGCGCGCAGAGCACGGCGCGTGACAACCGCTGCAGCAAGGACTGGCGCAAATTCGCTCCCCGAAGCGGCCCTTGATCCAGGCCTAGGGGTATTCCCGTAGCGCGCCTCAGCGCCCCTGCATATCCCGCGCTTCTTCCGGCACGCGCACTTCGATCCCATCGAGCGCGTCGGTCAGCACGATCTGGCACGCAAGGCGGCTGGTGCGTGTCACCCCGGCGGCGAGGTCGAGCATGTCCTCCTCGTCCTCGCTGGCGGGGGGGAGCCTGTCGAACCATTCGGCGGCGACGACGACATGGCAGGTCGAGCAGGCCATCTGCCCCTCGCACGTGCCTTCGAGCGGCATCCCGGCGTTCTGGCCCACTTCGAGCAGCCGCGTGCCAGCCGCCGCTTCGGCGCTGATCTGCTGATCCTGCGCGGTGATGAAGGTGACCTTGACCATGGCTACAACGCTCCCTGAGCTTCCACAGCCGCGGTGATCGCGGCCGCCGCCCGTTCAAGCTCCTCAACCCCGGTATAGCGTCCGAAGCCGATCCGGATCGCGGTTTTTGCTTCCCTGTCCGAAAGTCCGAGCGCGCGCAAGACATGGCTGGGGCGGCCAGAGCCACTGGCGCAGGCGGAACCAGCGGAAAAGGCGAGAGTGCGGCAATCCGACATCAGTCGGGCCACATCGAGGCCATCGCGGCGGATGTTGAGATTGCCATGCCAGCGTGCCTGCGCGTCCCCGTTCAGCGTCCAGCCCGAAAACAGCGCGCGGGCCTGCTGCCACAGGCGCTCCACATGCTGTCCATCGCTTTCGCGCAGACTTGTGCACAGCCTTGCCGCCGCGCCGAACCCGGCACAGAGCGCGGGGCTGAGCGTGCCCGAGCGCAAGCCCTGCTCCTGCCCGCCACCATGGATCAGCGGCGCAAGGGCAATGCCATCGCGCACCCACAGCGCGCCGATGCCCTTGGGGCCGTGGAGCTTGTGCGCGGAGATCGCGATCATGTCGGCCTGGGCGGGCGGGGCGAGCTTGCCTGCGCCCTGCACCGCATCGCACAGAAACAGCGCGCCCGCCGCATGGGCCGCATCGGCCAGCGCATCGACCGGCTGGATGGTGCCGATCTCGTTGTTGACCTGCATGACGGCGACGAGGCCGGTGCCTGCCGGGATGGGCGCAGCGGTATCGACCAGCCCGCCGGAGGTGACGGGCAGCACCGCGCAAGCGGGATCGGCAAAACGCGCGGTATCGAGCACGGCGGCGTGTTCGATGGCCGAGACGGCCACGCGTTTTGCGCCGCAGCCAAGGATCGCGAGGTTGAGCGCCTCGGTTGCGCCCGAGGTGAAGATCACGCGGCCACCTGCGGGGAACAGGTCGGCGACCTGTTCGCGCGCCAGTTCGACCGCAGCAGCGGCGGCGCGGCCCGGGCGGTGCGGGCTGTGGGGATTGGCGAAACCGTCTTCCGCCAGCCAGCGCAGCATCGCCTCGCGCGCTTCGGGGGCGAGCGGCGTGGTGGCCTGGTAGTCCAGATAGATCATGCGTTCACCTCGGCCCAAGCCTGAGCAAAGGCATCGAGTTCGGCGGGCGTTGTGCTCCAACCAAGGCTCACCCGGATCGTGCGGCGCGCCACATCGGGATCGATCCCGAAGCCCTGCAGCACGCGGCTCGGCTTCAGCGTGCCGGAGGAACAGGCGCTCCCGGCGGAAATCGCAAAGCCCAGCGAATCCATGCGGATCAGCATGGCCGTGGCCGCCAGGCGCGGCGCAGCAACGGCAAAGATGTGCGAGCACTGGTGGCCGGGTGTGAGCACTTCGCCGTGGCGCAGCAGCGCGTTCCTGAAATCGAACCGCTGCTCGGCGGTTGTCTGCCAGCTTTCGATGTCTCCCGCCTCGAGCGCGGCGGCAAGGCCAAGCGCGCCGGGGAGGTTTTCGGTGCCTTGGCGATAGCCGCGCTCCTGCCCGCCGCTAGGCTCCAGCATCGCCCAATCGCGCACCAGCAGCGCGCCCACGCCAATCGGCCCGCCCAGCTTGTGCGCGGAGACCACCACCATGTCCGCATCCGGCAAGGCCCCCTTGCCCGCCGATTGCGAACAATCCGCCAGCAGCAGCCCGCCCGCCGCGCGCACCTGCTCCAAAAGAGGATTGCGCAGGAAAGGCATCAGGACAGTGCCCGTTTCCGAATTGACCGACTGCACGGCGACCACCGCCCGGCCGGGCTGCGCGAGCATGGCGGCAAGCGCCTCGGCATCGGGTTCGCCCTCGCGGATGGGCAGCACGACGGCATCAGGCGCCGCGCGAAAGACAGCATCATGCTCCACCGCCGTGACGATCCGCCGATCCGCGTGAGCCCGGCCAAGGCCGATCGCCAGCGCCTCGCTCGCGCCGGAGGTGAAGATCACCTCGCCCGGCCAGCCCAGCGCCGCCTTCACCCGGATGCGCGCGTCCTCCAGCGCCGCCCGTGCGGCGCGGCCCGCCTTGTGTGGGCTGGAGGGGTTGGCCCAGAGCGCAAAGCCTTCGAGCATGGCCTCGCGCGCTGCGGGCAGCAGCGGCGTGGTGGCGGCATGATCGAGGTAGATCGGAGGCATGAAGGATCGCTCTGGCGGGAATGATTGCTTTTGAGGCAACCATTTCTATATAGCGGCTTCTCGCTTTTCCCAGCCCCGGCGTGCCGCGCGGCCCAATGGCCCGCACATGAGGGTGGGCAGATCAGGACAGTCCATGCCCGCAGTCATCTTTCCCGGTCCCGATGGTCGCCTCGAAGGCCGGTTCCAGCCCGCCAGCCGTCCGCGTGCGCCTGTCGCCATGATCCTGCACCCGCACCCGCAGGCCGGCGGCACGATGAACGACCGCATCACGCAGGCGATGTACAAGACCTTCGTGCAGCGCGGCTTTGCGGTGCTGCGCTTCAACTTCCGCGGCGTGGGCCGCAGCCAGGGCAGCTTCGACAACGGCATCGGCGAACTGTCGGACGCCGCCGCCGCGCTCGACTGGGTGCAGTCGATCCACCCCGAGGCGAGCACGACGTGGATCGCGGGCTATTCGTTCGGGGCGCTGATCGGCATGCAGCTCCTGATGCGCCGCCCGGAAATCCGCGGCTTCATCTCGGTCGCGCCGCCGGCCAACATGTATGATTTCAGCTTCCTCGCCCCCTGCCCCGCCAGCGGCATCATCGTGCAGGGCGCGGCGGATACGGTGGTGACGCCCAACGCGGTGCAGAAGCTGGTCGACAAGCTGCGCACGCAGAAGCACATCACCATCCACCACGACGAGATCCCCCGCGCCAACCACTTCTTCGAGAACGAACTCGACGACATGATGCGCGCGGTGGACAACTATCTCGACATGCGCCTCTCGCCGGATTGCCCGATCCGCTGAGACGGCAAGGCCCCCTCCCCCGGCGGAAGAGGGGGTATTCCGCTCAGAACTGGACGCGCTTGGTATAGCCGCCATCGACGACGATGTTCGCGCCCGTCATCGCCAGACAGGCCGGCGAGGCGACGAACACGATCGCGCGGGCCAGTTCCTCGCCCGTGGCCATGCGGCCGATCGGAATCTTGGCGAGGGTGGCATCGTAGAACGGCGTCATCTTTTCCTTGATGTAGGCCCACGGGCCGTCCTCGGTCATGATCGGACCCGGCGTGATGCAGTTGACGCGGATGCCATCGGGCGCAAGCGCCTGCGACAGGTCCGACGAATAGACCATGACCGCCGCCTTCAGCGCATTGTAGGGCTGCACGCCCATGAATTCCTCGACCGCGCCGGTCGAGCTCATGCAGATGATCGAGCCGGCATCCGACTTGAGGAGGTGGGGCTTCGCCGCCGCAACGCCGCGGCGCATGGGCAGGATATCGGCCTGCATCACCGCATCCCAGCCGGCATCGCTGTCCTCACCCAGATTGGCCGAGGTGAAGCTGATGAAGATATCGCAACCGCCGAGCGCTGCGGCCGCGCGGTCAACGAAGGCGGGAACCGCTTCGGCATCGGTCACGTTGAGGGCTTCGGAATAGACCGTGACCCCGCTGGGCGCGAGTTCGCCCACGATCTTGTCGACCTTGACCTGCGTGCGCCCGCAGACCGCGACGTGGCAGCCCTCCGCCGCAAGCGCGAGCGCCACCTGCCGCCCGATTCCGCCATTGGCGCCGACGAGAATGGCCTTCCTGTCCTTGAGCCCCAGATCCATTGCGCGTTCCTTTTGTTCGATGATGTGATGCGCAACCATGGGTAAGCCGCGCCGCCCCGGCCACTCCCGATTTGGGCAGTGACGCCGCGTCACTGCCACAAAGACGCTGCCAGTTTGCAGACGCTACGGCCAGCCTGACCGTTCAGCAAGAGACGGGACAAGAAGGTTGCCGCCCGGGCATTCCAACGCCGCAAGCCGATGGCCTGCACACAGCGCCGAGCGCATCGCCGATCAGCGAAAATACATTAACCAAAGTAGGGAGTAAGACACGCCCTTTTAATTAAGTCTATATACTTATATCTAGACCGCAGCTATTCCGCAGAACCTTTTAAAATATTGGTTTTAAATTCTTTTTTTCTTTTCCTGGCGGGCCATTTTTCGTTCGTCAAACCTGTGGATAAGTTTGAAGATTCCCTTGCCACCGAGTCGCGGTCATGACCATTAACCATAGTCTTTAACCGAAACGGTGAAAGGCCTGAGAACAAAACAAGAGGGACCGCCATGAAGAAGCTACTTGTTGCCGCGCTCATACTTCTGTGCGTTGCGCCCGCCGCCGCCCGACCCACGCTGAACCCCAACTTGTCGTGTCTGAACGGCCACCGCCTGATCACGGTTCCTTTCCCGCACTGGGTGCCTTGCTGACATCCATCCGGAGCACCACCAACGGGGTTGCCCGCGAGGCAACCCCTGCGAGCCGGACGACGCAGGACCCCGGCAAGGCCGACCGCCCGCCCCCTGCCCCGCAAGGTGAGGCTGGCCAGGCATTCAGAGCACGAAGTGATCCCCCGCCGCGCGGACGGTGACTTCGGAAATCGAGACGCCCCACGGCTGGTTGATCGCGTGGATCACCGCATCGGCGATGTGATCGGGCGCAAGGCTGGCGTAGTCGATAGACTCGGGGCTAAGGCGTTCGGCCGGAAAGGTGCCCGCACCCATCTGCTGCACCATATCCATGAAATCGGGCATGTTGTGCGCCACGATGCCGACGCCGGCGGCCGGGTTGATCACCGTGCCGGAAAGGCCGGTGGTGGGAACCCCGGTCGGCTTGATCGTCGTCACCTTGATCTTGCCACGGCTTTCGACGCGCAGCGATTCCGAGAGGAAGTTCACCGCCGACTTGGAGGCGCCATAGACCGCCGCGCCGATCACCGGGAAATTGCCGTAGATCGACGAAAGGTTGACGATCTGCCCGCGCCCGGCGGCGATCATCGGATCGTAGGCGGCGACCATGCCGTTGAGCACGCCCTTGATGTTGATATCGATGCAGCGCTCCCACGCCGGATAGGCCGCCTCGTGATCGGAGAAGAACGCCAGCGGCATGATCCCGGCATTGTTGATCATCACGTCGATGCCACCGTGGGCCGCGATGGCGGCGGCGACCAGCGCCTTGACGGCGGCGAGATCGCGCACGTCGGTCTCGACAGCCAGCGCGCTGCCGCCGGCACCAGTGACCAGCGCGGCCGTCGCCTCGGCGGCGGCAAGATCGATATCGCCGCAGGTGACATGCGCGCCGAGCGCGGCGGCCTTCTGCGCGACGAGGCGGCCAAAGCCGCCGCCCGCGCCGGTGATGACGATCGATTTGCCGGCAATATGGTTGGTCATCGGGGACTTTCGCTGGATGTGGCCGCCGTGGCCAGCGTCTTGCCGTCAGTGGTCGGCAGCGACCAGATGATCACGTTGGTGACCATCACGGCGGCGAGGATGGCCATGAGCGCGGGCCGCTGGCGCGCGCCCTTGCGCCACAGAAACGCCGCGCCCGCGACGAGCGCGAGCGCGGTGAGCATGGCAAGCGAGAGGGCCGCGTCGGTCACGCTATGCGGTCTGGCGGTCTGACTCGTCGCGCTGTCTCGCCGGTCAGGACTTGAACAGTCCGGAGGCGAGGCCACCGAGGTTGCCGAGGGGATTTTCGCCATCCTTGCCCCCGAGCAGGCCGCCGAGCATGTTCGCAGCATCGGGATGCTGGCCGAGGGCGGTGGCGAAGCTGGCGAGCGAGCCTTCGCCGCCGATGTGGCCGACGATTTGCTGCAGGATGCCGGCGTCGATCCCGGTGTTGGCCGCGGCAGTCTCGACTGTGTCGGTCGGCGCGGCGTGGCCGGCAGCGAGGCCGGCGATGGCGGTTTCGACCATGGTCGGATCGATGCCGACTTTGGCGGCTAGGTTCTTGACGTCGACGTTGCTGCTGATCTGGCCCAGAATCTGGTCAAAAATGCTCATGCGCCTGCTCCCGTGGCTGATGTGCCGAGCGGAGCCTAGCGCGCGCGGCGACGCGGCGCCACTGGGCAGATGATGCTTTTTGCCGGAGCAGGCTGCGGGTGGTGACCCGCAGCCTGCTCCGGCGCGAAGCGCCATCCGCGATCAGACCAGGATCGTATCGGGGTGGATCCCGTTAAGCGTGAGCGCCTGGGTGTGGCCCGCGGCGTCATTCAGCAAGAAGGTGATGCCATCGTTCTGGCCACCGATGATCTCGTAGTAGCTGCCCTTGGTGGGGTTCGCCTTGAGGAAGTCGACCATCGCGTTGATATCCTCCTTGCCGTCGATGAAATACGAGCCGGTGCCCTTGCGCGCCATGTTGAGGCCGCCGAAGATGTCGTCGAAGCCGGTGATGCGCACGTTGTCGCCATCGACGAAGGTGAGATCGGTGACGATCACCCACTGCCAGACTTCGGCAACGCCGTGGCCGCCGCTGAAGCTCATCGGCGCGAAACCTTCTGCCGAACGGAACACGAACTGGTCCGCGCCGGCGCCGCCGGTCAGCGAATCCTGGCCACCGCCGCCCTTGAGAACGTCGTTGCCATCGCCGCCATAGAGGAAGTCCTTGCCCGCACCGCCATAGAGCATGTCATCGCCGGAGCCGCCCTTGATGATATCCTTGCCGGCGCCGCCTGAAATAGTATCGGCACCCGTAGTACCAATGATGGAATTGTTGCTCTTCGTCCCGTTGATCGTCGCCATGATAGTCTCCAATACGCCAATTGATAGTGAGAGGAACACTCTCATCAGGAATTAAGGCTGAATTTCTTGCGAGTTAATTCCACATTTATACTATCATGATCTTGTGCAGTGCACCTATACGTGCAAACCCACTAGGTATTCGTGAGATGCTGCGCCGAATTCTCACACGTCAGTACCACTTTTTCGCAGACGCGAGCTTAACCGGGCTTTCGCGATCATGCCCGCACAAACAGGTTCAGTTCCGAACCAGTTCAGTGCGCGGCCCGTGGCCCAGCAGGCGCTCGGCGCGGCTGAACGGGCTCCGTTCGGCCGGCCGCGTCGAATCGATCCCGGGAAGCCAGCGAGCGGCAAGCCGGGCGCGCAGCGGCTCGTCGAACCACGTCAGGGCAGCCCAGGCAGCGGCGAGCAGCGGCAGGACGAGGAGCATGCTCGACCAGTGCCCACCGCCCACCGTGCCGCCGTACTTGAGCATGCCGCTTGCCATCGCGATCAGCGGCAGGTGCAATCCATAGAGCGGGTAGGACAGGCGGCCCAGCAGGGCACCGCCGGGCAGGACCGCCGCGTGCCCCGCGGCAATGGCGAGCGCCATGATCGCAGGCAGGCAGACAAGCACGACCGCCAGTTCCCACAGCACTGCGGCAACTGGCAGCATGAGGAAATAAAGTAGCGCAATCAAGGCGATGGCAGCCGCCCGCCAGTCCATCACGGGGAGCTGGCCGCGCAGCCGGTGGAGCAGCAGCCCCACCCCGAAACCGAACCCGACGCGCGCGGTGCCGCCAGCCAGCGAGGTGATTTCCCAGCCCAGATGCAGCGTGCCCGCGCGCAGCCCGCAGACCAGCAGCAACGCAGCGCTGGCGGCCACGACGAGCGCGATCACCCGCGTGCCCCGGCCAGCGAGAAAGGCCGCCCAAACGAGGTTCATCGCGATCTCGAAGAACAGCGACCACAGCGGGCCATTGGCCGGAAACATTTCCCACCCCGTCGCCCGGCCTTGCCAGAACTTGGGGAGAATCAAGAGGTTGAGCAGGTTGCCCGCCAGGACTTCACCCAGCGTGTCGGACCGGAGCGGTGCGGCAAAGGCCCGGGCGAGCAGATAGGCACCGCCGAGCGCCGCACCGAGCATGGCAATAGGCGCCATGCGGATCAACCGCCGCGCGGCGAAACCGCTGAAGCGCATGCCGGCGAGAATCCGCGCCTCATAAGCCTCGGCAATGACGAAGCCACTGAGCATGAAGAAGAAATCCACTGCCAGAAAGCCGTTGGGCAGCAGCACCGGGCCGCCCCCGCGGGTGCCGATGTGGAACACCAGCACCACCAGCGCGGCAATCCCGCGCAGCTCATCAAGCAGCCGATAGCGATCATGACCTGGCATCGGCCGGGTTCTCCTTCCGCCGCGAGGAAGGCGGCGAAAGCCCTGCCGAGTCCACGAACGGTTGCTCCATAACGGAAGCATTCCCTGCTCCGGGGATCACCGTGGGCCGGGCTTTGACAGCGGGGCGCGGGTGCGACAGTGTCCGGTCGATGAAAGCACTCCACATCGACCCGATCGCCCCCTCCCCTTCCTTGAGCCGCCGCGAGGCTCTGGCCGGCATGGCCGCAGGGGCCGCCGCCCTCGCGCTGCCCGCCCATGGCCAGACGCCTGCCGCATCCACGCCAGCCGCAGCGCTGCTTGATGATGCGGCATGGCGGCTGCTGGCGCTCAAGCCCGAATCGGCCACGTCGCTGGGGCTCGATACCGGCGCGCATGCGGCCTTGCGCGGCGCGCTGGAGGATCGCTCTGCCGCAGGCCAGGCGGCGGTCGCCGCGCAGGTGCGGGCCGATCTGGCGCGGGTCGAGGCCATGTCCGAGGCCGGGCTCGATCCCGTGACCCGCACCAGCCTGGCCGTGGTGAAGAGTGCCTATCGCACCGCGCTGGACGGATTTGCCCTGCCCTACGGCGATGTGGCGGTGGGAGGATGGCGCAACACGCCCTATGTCGTGATCCAGAATGTGGGTGCCTACATCGACGTGCCGCGCTTCCTCGATTCGGATCATCCGATCCACACGGCGGCCGACGCGGAAGCCTATCTGGCGCGGCTGGCGCAGTTCCCGGCGGTGCTGGAAGGTGAGACGGCGCGGCTCAAGGCCACCGCCGCACAGGGCGTGATCGCTCCCTCGTTCCTGCTCGACAAAGCGATCCGGCAGATGGGCGCAAGCCTCTCGGCTATGGGATCGGGCGGCGGCCTTGTCGAATCGGTCGAACGGCGCACGCGCGAGCAGGGCATTGCCGGAGACTGGGCGGGCCGCGCGCGCGAGATCGTGACCAGGCAGGTCGCCCCGACGCTGGAGCGGCAGCTCGCCGAGCTGATTGCGCAGCGCAAACTGGCGGTGCCGGCAGCCGGCATGCACCAGCGCCCGGGCGGCGATGCGTTCTATGCGTGGGCGCTGCACGCCAGCACGACGACGCGGATGACGCCCGACGAGATCCACAAGCTCGGCCTCGAATCGCTGGCCGAGCTGCAGGGGCGGATGGACCCGATCCTGCGAAAGCTGGGCTATACCAGCGGCACGGTGGGCGAGCGGATGACCGCGCTGGGCAAGGACCCGCGCTTCCAGTTCCCCGACAACGACGAGGGCCGCGCGCAGATCATCGCCTTCATCCAGAAACGCCTGACCTATATCCGCGCGCAGATGCCGCGCGCGTTTTCCCGGCTGGTACGCGGCAATCTGGAAGTGCGGCGCCTGCCTCTGGCGGAAGAGCCCGGCGCACCCGGCGCCTATGGCGGGCCGGGCTCGATCGACGGTTCGATCCCCGGCAAGATGTGGATCAACCTTGGCACCACGCGGCTGCACAGCACCTACAGCCTGCCGACGCTGGTACATCACGAGGCGATCCCAGGCCACGTATGGCAGGGCGAGTATTCCAACCAGTTGCCGACGATCCGCGCGATGCTGGCGTTCAACGCCTATTCGGAAGGCTGGGCACTCTATTCAGAAACGTTGGGCGACGAACTGGGCGCCTATGACGACGATCCCGTCGGCAAGCTCGGCTATCTGCAGTCGATCGCCTTCCGCGCCTGCCGTCTGGTGGTCGACACCGGGCTCCATGCGCGCGAATGGACCCGCGAGCAGGCGATCGACTGGTTTGCCAATACAAACGGCTCGGGCCGCGACGAGGTGACGAGCGAGGTCGAGCGCTATTGCAGCTGGCCGGGGCAGGCCTGCGGCTATTTCATCGGCCGCAGCGAGATCCTGCGCCAGCGCGCGCGGGCGCAGGCGGCGCTTGGCAAGGCCTATGACCTGCGCGACTACAACAACGCGGTGGTCGAGGGCGGCAATGTGCCGCTCGACGTGCTGGCGGCGAATATCGACCGGTATATTGCGGGGAAGAAGGGCTGAGCAGCTCCGCTCAGCCTGCTTCGCACAGCGCCTGGAGCTGATCGGCAGCGGCGTTCCAGCCGGCCTCGAAACCCATGTCCCGGTGTTGCTTCATAGCCTCTTCGGTCCAGTGGCGTGCGCTGGCGGTGTAGCGCGTGCCATCCCCTTCAGCAGCCACTTCCCACGTGCCGATCATGAACGGCCCCGAAGGCAGGAACGTGCCGGTAGCAGGATCAAGCCTGACCGCATCGGTCACGACGAAGCGGCGGCCCTCGTCCCACGCGAGGTACATCCCCTCGTTCGGCATGACTTCGCCGTTCGGGCCATGCATCACCATGTTGGCAGCCCCGCCGGCGCGGCGCTCCTGAAGGACGATCTCCGCGCGCCATGGCCTGGGGCACCACCATTCTTCCATCCGGTTGACCAGCACGTCCCATACGCGTTCGGTGGGTGCGGCAATGATGCGGGTGATGGTGAGCGCGTTCATCCGTTTTCTCCTGCGCGCGCCGCCTTGATCAGGTCGCGGTCGATGGCCTTGGCGGACTGGTAGCCCGCGCGGGTGCGGAGGCGTTCGGCATAGGCGGCGAAAGCAGGGAGCGGCGGGATCGAGCCGAAGTTGAGGCCCCAGTCGATCTGGCTGCCGACATAGACGTCCGCCATGGTGAAGCGCGCGCCGCAGACCCAGTCGCGGCCGGAAAGCAGGCCTTCCATCACGTCGATGGTGCGCTCGTAGGTGCCGAAGCCCGCCATGCCGGATTTGCCCTCGGGCACGTCCCAGCCCATCGCGCGGCTGACAACCGCCTGTTCAAGCGGCCCCGCCGCGAAGAACAGCCAACGATAGTAATCGGCCTTTTCCTCATCGCGCGGGAAGAGATCAGCCTCTGCGTGCAGATCGGCAAGATAGGCGCAGATCGCGGCGCATTCGGTGATCACGCGGTCGCCCTCCGGCGCGTGGTGGATCAGAGTGGGCACCTTGTTCATCGGGTTGGCGGCGACGAGTTCCGGCGGGCGGCTGGCCCAGTCGACGAGCACCTGTTCGTAGTCCGCACCTGCCTCGTGCAGCGCCCAGCGGGCGATCTGGCCACGCGACATGGGGACGGTGTAGAACGTATAGTCTGCCATAGCTCAGGCTCCTTTGGGGCCGACAAGCCCGAAGACCGCGCCTTGGGGATCAAGCGCGATCACGTTGTACTCTCCGCCAGGAATTTCGTGCGGACCGAACAGGATCCTACCACCGCCCGCGGCGATTGCGGCAGCTGCAGCGGCGATATCGGGCACGCCGAAATAGAGCGTCCACATCGCCGGCTGGTTCGGGTTCTGACGGCGCATGACCGCGCCGAGCGCGACATCGCCATGGTCCATGAACGCGTAATCGCCCATCTCGCCCATTGGCATCGTGCGGGTGAAGCTGATGCCGAAGTGGCGCGCATAAAAAGCCTTGGCCGCTTCGGGATCGGGGCTGGGCAGCTCGTTCCAGCGCACGTGCTGGGGCTTGTCCGCCGAGAAGACATCGCTGCCGGCATCGGGGCGATCTTCCGGCGGATTCGGCTGCATGAGATAGAACGGAGCGCCGAGCGGATCGCTCACCATGGCGAAGCTGCCTTCGGCAATATCCATGCGCGGGGCAAGCTGCCGGCCGCCATCGGCGAGGATGGCCGTGATCACCGCGTCGAGATCGGCGGCGTGAAGATAGGGCACCCACGCCGGGTGCGCGCCTTCGGCCTGCATTTCGCGCGTGAGCTGGAGCACCCCGCCCTGCCCACCGCCATCGCGGCGCGTGATCATGCGGTAGTCCATGGGCGAGCCGGGCTCAGGCGCGTGGATTGTCCAGCCGACGACGCTGCCGTAGAACGCGGCGGCGGCCTCGGCATCGGTGGTCATCAACTCGTACCAGATGAAGGGGACCTGGGGCCGGGTCATGCAGGTTCTCCCACTGCTGCGAACGGGTGTGTCCAGCCAGCTTACCCGCTTCGGTCCGCGCCGGATCAGGGTTTGCGATCAGACGGGAACGAGATCGGGCAGGATGCGCTGCATGAGGGCGGCTTCCTTCGCCTCCACCGCAGCCCATGAGGGGCGTGCCAGTGCGCGCGCGTGCCACGCGGCGGTCCTGGGATAAGCCTCTGGATTGGGCCCGTGGCCGACATAGCGCAGCGTGCAAAGCATCGAGGCGACCGTGATGTCGGCGATGGTGAAGGTTTCGCCGAGCAGCCAGCCTGCATCCGGCACCACGCTTTCGATATAAGCGAAGATTCGCGGCAGTTCGGCCTCGCCTTCAAGGGCAATCGTCTCGTCGCCGGGCTGGCCGAGGAAGCGCGGGCCGACGACGCGGTTGAACAGGATCTTGAGGCCGGAGGCGGCGAAGATGGTATCGCCGAACTCGTCGAACCACACCGCGCGGCCAAGCGCCTGCGGTTCGCTGGGGATCAGCGCCGGGGCGGGGTATTTCGCCTCGAGGTAGTGGACGATGGCCGACGAATCGGCGAGGCAGAAGCCTTCATCGTCGATCGCGGGGATCTTGGCGAAGGGGCTGACGGCGAGAAATTCCGGGTCCGTGTTGCCCGGTCCGCCGCGCGCCGGGGTATAGTCCACGCCCTTTTCGGCGAGCACCACCGCGACCTTGCGCACGAAGGGTGAAAGCAGGGCCCCATACATTTTCATAGCATCCGCCTCTTGTTCCGGCTCTGCGGCCGAGTCTGCACGCAAAGATTATTGCAGCCTTTGTCTGGCCCGTATAGGCGATGGGGTGATGACCGATATCCCGAACCTGCAGGCCGATACGCGCGCCACCACCGTCCTTGCCGCCCCCGACATCACGCTCAGCGTGCGGGAGACCTTCGGCATTCCCGTCGACATGACCGTGCCGGCCTTCTCCGTGGCCGACGAGCGCGTGCCCGACATCGATCCGAACTACGTGTTCGATCCCGATACCACCCTGGCGATCCTGGCGGGCTTTGCCCACAACCGCCGCGTGATGGTGCAGGGCTATCACGGCACCGGCAAATCGACGCACATCGAACAGGTGGCTGCGCGCCTCAAGTGGCCGTGCATCCGCATCAACCTCGATGCGCACATCAGCCGCATCGACCTGATCGGGCGTGACGCGATCGTGCTGCGCGACGGCCTTCAGGTGACCGAGTTCCGCGAAGGCCTTCTGCCCTGGGCGCTGCAGACGCCGACCGCGCTGGTGTTCGATGAATACGATGCGGGCCGTCCGGACGTGATGTTCGTGATCCAGCGCGTGCTGGAAACCGAAGGCAAGCTGACGCTGCTCGACCAGAACCGCGTGATCCGCCCGAACCCCAACTTCCGCCTCTTCGCCACGGCGAACACGGTGGGTCTTGGCGATACGAGCGGCCTCTATCACGGCACGCAGGCGATCAACCAGGGCCAGATGGACCGCTGGAACATCGTCGTGGCGCTGAACTACCTGCCCGCCGCGACCGAGATCGACGTCGTGACCAAGAAGGTCCCCGGACTCGACGCCAAGACGGCAGCGGACATGGTCCGCGTGGCCGACCTCACCCGCAATGGCTTCATCGCCGGCGACATCTCGACCGTGATGAGCCCTCGTACGGTGATCAGCTGGGCGCAGAACACCGGCATCTTCGGCGATGCCGGCTTCGCCTTCCGCCTCTCGTTCCTCAACAAGTGCGACGAGACCGAGCGGGTGCTGGTGGCCGAATACTACCAGCGCGTGTTCGGCAAGGACCTGCCGGAAAGCGTGGTCGGGAAGGCCTGAGGAAACAGCGAGGGGCGCCCTGCCGGGCGCCCCTTTTTCCTGTCAGGCAGTCGGCACCACCAGATACTTCTCGCCGGTGCGGCGCGCGTTGTATTCCGCCACCGCGGCTGCTTCCAGCATACCTTCGAGGCTGACTTGGGCCTTGTAGTGGCTGGCGAACGTGGTCGTGAGATCGCGGGCGACCCGGGCGCGCATACGGCCCACCGTTTCCATGCCGGCCTTGGCCATGAACGGCGTGAGCAGCCAGCCGCCAAGGTCCCAGGTGAGGCCGAAAGCGCGATTGAGGATCGTCGGCCCCAAATCGAGCGCGCCGTAGATGTAGACCTTCTTGGCCACGGACGAGCCATAGCGGCTGAACGCGGCACCCCGGCTGGCTGAGGCTTCCATCGCGGCAAGGATCTGACCCGCCAGCGTGCCGCCGCCGATGGGGTCGAAGCCCAGCATCGCGCCGGTTTCGTGGATCGCATCGGTGAGCGCGGCCTGGAAACCCGGCTCGGTCATGTTGAGCACATGCGTCGCGCCAAGGCCCTTGAGGAGCGCGACTTGCTCTTCGCTGCGCACGATGTTGACGAGCGGGACGTTGTCTTCCTGACAGATGCGCACCAGCATCTGGCCGAGATTGGAAGCGGCGGCGGCGTGGACGAGGCCGGTGAAGCCTTCCAGCCGCATCGTCTCGACAAAACCCAGCGCGGTCATCGGGTTGACGAAGCTGGAGGCGGCCTGAGCCGGGGTGACGCTCTCGTCAACGGGCAGGCACATGCCCGCCTCGGCATAGGCATAGCTGGCGTAGGCCGTGCCCGGCACGCAGGCGACGCGCTTGCCCATCAACGCCTGCGCGGCTGGGCTGTCTCCGGCAGCGACGACCACGCCGGCCGCTTCGTTGCCGGCGGGCATGTCCATCCCGTGGCGCGCGGCCATGGCGCGGGTGGCGCCCTCGGGCATCTTCGCCACGACCTTGCCGGGGCTGTAGACCGCGTTCGCGGTATCGGCGGAGGCAAACAGGAGGCCAAGGTCGGAGGGGTTGATCGGCGTCGCCTCGACTTGCACGAGCACCTGGCTGCCGGTGGGCGCGTCCCAGGTCTTCGGCACGATCTGGACGGTCAGCGTGCCGTCGGCATCGAGACGTGTGGTGAGCTGCTTGCCGGTGAATGCCATGATTCTCTCCCTCATGCGCGGCTCCTTGGCGGACAGCGCAGGTTTCAATCTGCTACTTAACGGCTCATTCGCCGGGGTAAAGCGCGCGCATGAAATAGAGACCATCCGGCGGCGCATTGTGGCCGAGCGCGCGGCGGTCAGCCGCCTCCAGCGCAGCGCGCATGTCGGCGGCGGTCCAGCGCCCCTCGCCCA
The DNA here is from genome assembly GCF_001519075.1 of Novosphingobium fuchskuhlense. Taxonomy (GTDB): domain Bacteria; phylum Pseudomonadota; class Alphaproteobacteria; order Sphingomonadales; family Sphingomonadaceae; genus Novosphingobium; species Novosphingobium fuchskuhlense. Next base: position 1,368,393 of record NZ_KQ954244.1, on the reverse strand, counting down.
CCAAGGCAAGGCAGCCGACCATCGAGCGCACCTGATGGTGGAGGAAGCTGCGCGCCTCGGCTGCAATGATCACATGGTCCGCTTCCCGCCGGACGGACAGATGCCGCAGCGTCTTGACCGGGCTGGCGGACTGGCATTGCGCCGAACGGAACGTGGTGAAATCGTGGCGGCCCACCAGCACCTGTGCCGCTTCGTGCATGGCATCGGCATCCAGTTCATGTGCGATCCGCCACGCCCGCCCCGCCTCCAGCACCAGCGGCGCGCGCCGATTGGCGATGACGTATTCGTAGGATCGGCCGATGCAGGTGAACCGCGCGTGCCAGTCCTCCGGCACCTCGACGCAATCGAGCACGGCCACAGCCTGTTCCGCCAGCCGCAGCCGCGCATTCACAGCCTCGCCCATGCGGAAGGGCGGCAGGGGTTTCTCGCTGTCGAAATGCGCGCGCATGGCCCGGGCATGGACGCCGGTATCCGTGCGCCCGGCGGAATGGAGCGTGACCGGGTGGCCGACAACGCTTTCCGCCGCTTCCTCGAATGCCTGCTGGACCGAAGGCCCGTGCGCCTGGCGCTGGAAGCCCATGTAAGGGCGGCCATCGTATTCGAGCGTGAGGGCGTAGCGGGTCATGCCTTCACGCAAGGTGCGTGCCCGCCGGGATTGTGCGTCCGCGCAGGAGCGCCGCCGTTTCCATCGCCGGCTTGCCCGCGCGCTGGATCAAAGTGGGGCGCAGCGCGCCCTCCCCGCAGGCAATCGTGAGCGCGTCATCGAGCGTGGTGCCGGGCAGGCCGCTGCCCTGCGCCACGTCCGCCGCCAGCACCCGGTACCGCTCGCCCTCCAGTTCGAAGAAGGCCCCCGGCGCAGGCGCGAAAGCGCGGACCTGACGCTCCACCTCCACCGCCGGCCGCGTGAAACCGAGGCGACTTTCGGCCTTCTCGATCTTGTGCGCGTAAGTCACGCCTTCCTCCGGCTGCACCACCGGCAGATGCGCGGGAAGATCGGCGAGCACAGCAGCCATCAGCGCCGCGCCCTTTTCCGCGAGCTCCGCAGTCAGATCCCCTGTGGTCTTGCGCGCAACCGGCGTCTCCACTCTGGCGAGCATGGGCCCGGTATCGAGCCCGCGCTCCATCTGCATGATGGTGACGCCGGTCATCTCGTCTCCGGCCAGAATCGCGCGCTGCACCGGCGCCGCGCCGCGCCAGCGCGGCAGCAGCGAACCATGCACATTGAGGCACCCATGGCGCGGCGCATCGAGGATCGCCTGTGGCAGGATCAGCCCATAGGCCGCCACCACCGCCACATCGGCCTCCAGCGCGGCAAACGCAGCCTGTTCCTCCGCGCCCTTCAACGAAACCGGCGTGCGCACGTCGATTCCCAGCGCCTCCGCCGCACGGTGCACGGCCGAGGGCTGGAGCTGCTTGCCCCGCCCCGCGGCCCGCGGCGGCTGGCTGTAGGCCGCGACCACCGCATGCCCCGCCCCCACCAGCGCGGTCAGCGTCGGCACGGCAAAATCCGGGGTTCCCATAAAGACGATGCGCATAACGCTTCAAAAGGCCTTTCGTTTGCGTGGGCTGGCCCTATCTCTCCCCCCATGGCATCGCAAGAGATCGAGGCGCTGGCGAGCGCACTGGCCCGGCTTCCCGGGCTTGGACCGCGTTCGGCGCGGCGTGCGGTGCTGTGGCTGATCAAGCGGCGCGAGACGAGCCTGGTCCAGCTGGCCGAGGCGCTTGAGGGCGTGCGCGCGCGGCTGGTGGAATGCCAGACCTGCGGCAATGTCGATACCGCCGATCCCTGCTCCATCTGCACCGATCCCCGCCGCGATGCCCGCGCGCTGTGTGTCGTGGAGGAAGTGGCGGACTTGTGGGCGCTGGACCGCTCGCGGCTGTTCACCGGGCGCTATCACGTGCTCGGCGGGAGGCTTTCCGCGCTCGAAGGCGTCGGGCCGGAGGATCTTTCCATCGGCAAGCTCCTCGCGCGGCTGGAAGCGGGCGGGATCGACGAGGTCGTCCTCGCCATGAACGCCACGCTCGAGGGCCAGACCACCGCGCACTATATCGCCGAGCGGATCGACACCCTGCCCTTGCGCGTCACCCAGCTGGCCCACGGCCTGCCGGTGGGCGGCGAGCTCGACTATCTCGACGAGGGGACCTTGGCGCAGGCCCTCAGGGCAAGAAGGCCGGTCGGGTAGCACCTTGCGAGTCGCGCCTGCCGCGATTATCTGAGTCTCATGGCTATCCGCGAAATCCTCGAAGTCCCCGATCCGCGCCTCAAGCAGATCTCCGCGCCCGTCACCGTTTTCGACGAGGAGCTCAGGACGCTCGTCGCCGACATGTTCGAGACGATGTACGATGCGCCGGGGATCGGCCTTGCCGCCGTGCAGGTCGGCGTGCCGCTGCGCGTGCTGGTGATCGATCTGCAGCCCGACGATCCGGATGCCGAGCCGGTGCCTTGTGCCCACGACGGCCACCATCACCATCACCAGCCGACGAAGCGCGAGCCGCGCGTGTTCATCAATCCCGAGATTCTCGATCCTTCGGCCGAACGCCGCGTCTACAACGAGGGCTGCCTCTCGGTGCCCGAAATGTACGCCGAAGTGGAGCGCCCCGCGCGCATCCGCGCCCGCTGGCAGGACCTTGATGGCACCGTCCACGAGGAAGAGATGGACGACCTTCTCGCCACCTGTTTGCAGCACGAGATGGACCACCTCGAAGGCATCCTGTTCATCGATCACCTTTCGCGCCTCAAGCGGCAGATGGTGCTGCGCAAACTGGAAAAGCTGCGCCGCGCGGCGTGATCGGCGCGCACGCTTGCGCCGCCGCTAGAGTCAGGATAAGTTCACGCTTCGTTCCGGTTCAGGAGTCGGCGTGGATACCACCCTTGTCTTTGTTTTTCTGATCGTTGCTCTGCTGGCCGGCCTCGCCGTCGGCTGGTTCCTCGGAGTGCGGCCGATGGCCGAACTGCAGGCGCGGCTCGCCGCCCGGGATGCCGAAGCGAAGGAGCTCGACGAGAAGTTCCGCCGCGCGATCACCGAGCTTGCCGCCGCCAGCGTCAAGGCCGGGCAGCACGATGCCCTTGCGGCTGACGTGGCTGCCGTGCGCGAGGAACGCGATACGCTCGCCGCCCAGTTCGCCGCCACACAGGAACGCGCGGCCGACGCGGACCGGATGCGCGGTGAGCTCGCCACACTGCGCGCGGACCGCGAGGCCCTGCGCGCAGAACTCGAGCGGATGAAGGCCGATGCCGAGAATTTCGCCGAGCAGAAGCGCCTGCTGATCGAGGCGCAGGAGACGTTGCGCAAGGAGTTCGAGAACGCCGGCCACAAGGTGCTCGAACGCGCGCAGGAAGCCTTCCTCGCCCGCGCCAACGCGCGCTTTGCCGAAAGCGAGAAGACCAGCGAGGCGCGGCTGCAGGCGGTGCTGGAACCGGTCGGCGCGCGGCTGGAGAAATACGAACAGCAGGTGCAGGAGCTTGAGGCCAAACGTGTGGATGCCTTCGGGCAGCTGACCGGGCTGATCGAGGGGATGCGGCAGGGGCAGGAGGCCGTGCGCACCGCCGCATTGCAGCTGGGCAATTCCCTGCGCAATGGCCCCAAGACGCGCGGGCGCTGGGGCGAACTGCAGCTGCGCAACGTGCTCGAACAGTGCGGCCTTGCCGAACACACCGATTTCGTCACCGAACACTCGGTCGATACCGAGGACGGGCGGCTGCGCCCCGATGCCATCGTCAAGGTGCCGGGCAACAAGATCCTCGTGATCGACGCCAAGGTCTCGCTCAACGCCTATCAGGATGCCTTCGAGGCCGCGGACGACGATGCCCGTGCGGTAGCGCTGACCGCGCATGTCCAGTCGATGCGGGGCCATATCCAGACGCTGGGCGCAAAGAGCTATCAGAGCCAGTTCGAGGAAGCGCCGGACTATGTGCTGATGTTCGTGCCCGGCGAGCATTTCATCGCCGCCGCGCTCGAACGCGATCCGACGCTATGGGACTTCGCCTTCGAACGCCGCGTGCTGCTGGCTTCCCCCACCAACCTCGTCGCCATCGCGCGCACGGTCGCGCAGGTCTGGCGGCAGGACGGACTGGCGCGCGAAGCGCGCGAGATCGGGCGGATGGGCGGCGAGCTCTATGACCGGCTCGCGGTGGCGGCGGAACACCTCAAGCGCGTCGGCTCGGGGCTGGACAGTGCCGTCGGGCACTACAACAAGTTCGTCGGCAGCTTCGAGCGCAACGTGCTCTCCGCCGGGCGCCGCCTGCGCGACAAGCACATCGAGATCGGCAAGCGCGAGATCGAGGATGTTCCGCTCGTGGAAACCGCGCCGCGCCATGGCGATGCGGACGGCGGCCCGAAGCTGGCACTGGTGGAGCCGGACGGTGAAGCGGCGGAGTAGGCCACGCGGCCCAACCCTTCGTTATTCCCGCGAAGGCGGGAATCCAGTGCCACATGCGCCGCGCCAGCCGCTCTGAATTCCCCTCTTCGCAGGAATGACGACTATTGGGAGAATGAGGGGCCGTCAGCCCCCCAGCGCGGCCAGCACTTCGTAGGCCAGCACCGCCGCCGCCACCGCCGCATTGAGGCTGTCGGCGCGGCCCTTCATCGGCATCGTCACGCGCAGGTCGCAGGCCATTTCATAGTCCTCGGGCAGGCCGCGCGATTCGTTGCCCACCATCACGAAGCAGGGCGCTACATAGGCCGCGCCGCGATAGGGCACCGCCTCGCGCAAGCTGGCCGCCACCAACTGGCCGGGACCAGCCCGCAGCCACCGCTCAAAATCCTCCCACCGCGCCTGCGCCAACGGCACCGTGAAAACCGCGCCCATGCTCGCGCGCACGGCTTCGACCGAAAACGGATCGGCGCAATCGTCGAGCAGGATCACGCCCCCTGCCCCCACCGCATCCGCCGTGCGCAGCATGGTGCCCAGATTGCCCGGATCGCGCATCGCCTGCGCCACCAGCCAGAGCGGGGCGCGCGTCCGGTCGAGCGCATCGAGCCGGGTATCCCATTCGGCATAGACGCCCGCCACGGCCTGGGGGTTGTCCTTGCCCGTAACCTTGGCGAGCAAGTCTTCGGGCATCTCGATCACATCGCCGCCCGCGCGCATGACTGCGGCTTCCAGTGCGTCCAGCAGCGGATGCCCCTCGCGCCCTTCGGCCATCAGCAGCAGTTCGGGCAGACGCCCGCACTCGCGCGCATCGGTCAGCAGGCGCAGCCCTTCGGCGAGGAAGCGCCCCTCGCGCTTGCGGTGCTTCTTTTCGCGCAGCGCGCGCACGGCCTTGATGGTCGGGTTGGAAAACCCGGTGATCTGGCGGCGGGTCATCGGGCCCTCGGCCTCAATCTTCGCCGAAGCCGTCCTTGACGAGCCCGGCGACTTTCATGAGCACACCGTCCGCGTCAGGCCCGGTCACGACGATCTCGACCGAATCGCCCTTGGCCGCCCCCAGCATCATGAGGCCGAGGATCGAGCCGCCCTGCGCTTCGGTGCCGTCCTTGATCACGCGCACGTCGAGGCCTTCGGGCAGCTTGGCCACGGCGTTGACGAACTTGGCGCTGGCGCGCGCATGGAGGCCCCGCTGGTTGACGATCAGGACCGTCTCGCGCGCCGTGGTCGCGGATGTATCGGCGGCGCTTTCGCTTGACGGATCGGGCATGCTCAGGCGTCCTGCCCCAGGAATTCGGAGGCGATGGTGATGTAGTTGCGGCCGGCATCGCGCGCGGCAGCGGTCGCCTCGCGCACGCCCATGGCACTGCGCGCCTTGGCCAGACGGATCAGCATGGGCAGGTTGATGCCCGCGATCACTTCGATCCGGCCCGCTTCCATCAGCGAGATCGCGAGGTTTGAGGGGGTGCCGCCGAACAGGTCGGTGAGGATGATCACGCCTTCGCCGCTGTCCACCCTCCGGATCGCCTCGGCAATTTCCTTGCGGCGACGTTCCATATCATCGTTCGGGCCGATGCAGACAGCAACGATATCCGGCTGCCGGCCGACGACATGCTCCATCGCGTGAATGAATTCGTCGGCAAGGGCGCCGTGGGTGACGAGGATGAGACCGATCATCTGGGGGTATGGCTCCGAAGGGCGTTGCGGCGCTGCGCCGCGTTCAGGCTGGGCAAATTCGGTTCAGGCTGGTGCCGCATCCGGCTGCTCGCCCGATCGGTCCCGCCATCTTCCAGTGCATGCCCATTCCCCCGATCCCTGCCTGTCTCCCCGGATGGACGGCAGATGCCTCTTGTTTTCACGTCTGCGCGCCTTCGACCATATCGGCAGCGCGCGACCCCAGGTTGCGATGCAGCAATGTGGGAGAAAATCCCGCCTCGCGCAAGGCAGAAGCGATCTGCTCGGCCATGAACACCGAACGGTGGCGCCCGCCGGTGCAGCCGAAGGCGATGTTCACATAGGCCTTGCCCTGCGCCTCGAAGCGCGGAAGCAGCAGCAGGAGAAGATCGCGGATCCGTCCGAAAGCCTCGCCAAATGCCGGATCTCGGCGGATATAGTCGCCGACGGGCGCGTCGCGTCCGGTCTGCGGGCGCAAGGCATCGTCCCAGTGCGGGTTGGCCAGAAAGCGCATGTCGAACACCAGGTCCGCCAGCGGCGGAGTACCGCGCGAAAAGCCGAAGCTCGAGATAGTCACCGTGGTGCGCTGCGGTGTGAGGCGGCTGAACTGTTCGCGAATCGCCTGCTGCAGATCATTGGTGGAGAAGTCGGTGGTGGAAATGACGACATCCGCCCAGCGGCGCAGCGGCTCGAGCAGTTCGCGCTCGGCCGCGATGCCGGTCGCGGCGGGCTTGCCCTCGCTCATCGGGTGGCGGCGGCGGGTCTCGTTGTAGCGGCGTTCAAGCTCCGCCCCGCCGCAATCGAGAAACAGGGTGGTAACGGCAAGATCGGAGCGCGCCGCGAGGCGCTTCACCCGCTCGATCGTCCGCGTGGGATCAAAGCCGCGCGTGCGAGTATCGAAGCCGATCGCGAGCGGCGAGCCCGCGTCGAGCTGGGCCGAGCCGGGCTCGGTCTCCAGCAGGCGATCGAGCAGGCGGATCGGGAAGTTGTCGATAGCCTCCCAGCCCATGTCCTCCAGCGTGCGCAGCGCGGTCGTCTTGCCCGCGCCGAGCACGCCGGTGACTAGCAGGATGCGCTGCGGCGCAGGTTCGTTTTCCGATTCGGCGACCATCCGCGTGGTGTGCGCCGATCCCGCGGCGAATAAAAGACCGCAAGGGGGCAAGTGCGCCCTGCGCAATGTTTCGCCAAGGAACAGCAGGGTTTCGCCAAGGAACAGCCGACCTCAGATCGCAAGGCCGTAGGTGCGCAGCGCGAGTTCGGCCCGGAGCGCAAGGACCGGGCTACCGGGCCAGAGCCGGACGAGAGGGAGCGTGACATCGCAGCGCCCGGCCGCCTCCGCCGCTTCGATAAAGCGCGGCGCCGCCGCGTCCAGCACGATGACCAGCGCGACGGGCACGGCCGCCGTGGCAGGCATGGGCACCAGACCAAGGCCGCGCACTTCGAGAAGCCCCGCGGTCGCCGGCACCGGGCTGGCCAGTAGCCGCGTGCCATCCGGCTCCAGCGTGACCCCGTCATCGCCGACCAGCACCGCGCCGCGATCGATAAGCGCCAGAGCGAGGCTGGATTTGCCCGAACCCGGCGGGCCTTCGATCAGCACCGCGCGGCCCTCGATGGCAACGCAAGTGGCCTGGTGCTTGAAGGGCAGGCTCACTCTTCGTCTTCCCCGGCCATCGGCAGTTCGAGCACCAGTTGCGCGCCGCGTTCGCCGCCCGGGCGGTCGGTGATGGTCAGCGTGCCTTCGTGCGCCTCGGCAATCGTGCGCGCGATGGCAAGGCCGAGGCCACTGTGCGCGCCGAAGGCCTCGCTGGCCGGACGGACCGAATGGAAGCGTTCGAAGACCTTCTCCCGCTCCGCCGGCGCGACGCCCGGGCCATCGTCGGTCACGGCGAGAAACACGCGCCCCTCGCTGCCCCAGACGACGACTTCGACCGTCCCGCCGGGCGGCGAGAACGAGACCGCGTTGTCGAGCAGGTTGTCAAGCACGCGCTCCAGCTGCAGCGCATCGCCGCGCACCATGGCGGTGCCGCCGCCGCGGACAAGGCGGATGGGACAGGCCTCGCGGTCCGGCCGGATTCCGCGCGCGCCGACGACGTCGCCGGCGAGCCGCGCCAGATCGAGCGGCGCAAAGGTGGCGCGGCTCAATTGCGCGTCGATCCGGCTGGCGTCGGCGATCTCGGTGATCAGGCGGTCGATCCGCTGGACATCGTGCGCGGCGATGGCGGCCAGTTGCTGGCGCAGATCGGGATCGCCCACCTTCTCCATGGTCTCGAGCGCGCTGGACAGCGAGGCGAGCGGGTTCTTGAGTTCGTGCGCAACATCGGCGGCAAAACTTTCGACCGCGTCGATCCGCTGCCGGAGCGCGGTGGTCATATCCGAAAAGGCGCGGGCGAGGAGGCCGATCTCGTCGCCGCGTTCAGGCAGTCGCGGGACGACAACCGCCCGGTCGCGCCCCAGCCGGACCCGCACCGCCGCCCGCACCAACGCGCGCAGCGGCTGGACGATAGTGCGCGCGAGGAACAGCGAGAGCTGGATCGACAGCATGAAGGCAACACCGATGATGATGCCCAGCGCCTGGCGCGCATCGCGCACCGATTGGGTGACATCCTTGGCATTGCGCAGCGCGAGCAGCATTTCGCCCTTGCTGCCGACGGGCGTGGCGGCGGTGATCACCGGCGTGCGATCGGGGGCGTAGCGCAAGTAGACTTCGGTGGCCTGCGCGGCGCGGGCGCGGGCGATCTCCGGCCAGTTCGCCGCACCGGGCTCGGGCGGTTCGCGATAACGCTCGATCGCCGGCGCGCCGACGATGAAATCGACGCCGCGATCCAGCAGACGCGCGGCGCTGGTGAACCAGGCCTCCCGCTCCGGATCGGCGAAGGCGAAGGGCGGAGGGGCGAGGCGGAAACTGTCGGCAATGAGCCCGCCCCTGGCATCGTAGAGCGTGAGGCGCAGCTTCTGGGCGGTGCCGATGTCGGCGAGGACTTCGCGGGCCTCGGCCGGCCGCGCCTCCGTAAGCGCGATGGCCGCGATTTCCGCCTCGGCGCGCGCCAGCTTGAAGCGTTCGGCGAGAAGCTGCTTGCGGTAACTGTCGAGGTAGAAGAACGAGCCGGCCAGCAGGGCGAGTGCAATGACGTTGACCGCGAGGATGCGCGAGGTGAGCGAAACGCCGCGCACGCGCCACGAGCGGCGACGCTGGCCCGCGCGGAGAGGCCCGGGTGCCCGCTCGCGCGCAGGGTCAGGAATCGGTGAAGCTGTATCCGGCGCCATAGAGCGTCTCGATGGCGGCGAATTCGGTGTCCGCCGCGCGGAATTTGCGCCGCAGCCGCTTGATGTGGCTGTCGATGGTGCGATCGTCGACGAAGACATCGTCGTGATAGGCCGCATCCATGAGCTGGTTGCGCGTCTTGACCACGCCCGGCCGCAGCGCGAGCGCCTCGAGGATGAGGAACTCGGTGACGGTGAGCGAGACGGGCGCGCCGTCCCACGTCACGGTGTGGCGCGCGGGATCCATCTGCAGGCGGCCGCGACGGATCGGCTCAGGCAGCGGCTGGCCGTCCGCGCGCGCTTCGGCGGGATCGGCGCTGTCGGCCTTGACCAGTTCGGACCGGCGCAGGATCGCCCGGATGCGCGCGATCAGCAGGCGCTGGCTGAAAGGCTTGGCGATGTAGTCGTCCGCCCCCATCGCAAGGCCCAGCGCTTCGTCCGCCTCGGCATCCTTGCTGGTGAGGAAGATGATCGGCAGCTGGCTTTTCTCGCGCAGACGCTGGAGCAGTTCGAGCCCATCCATGCGGGGCATCTTGATATCGCAGACGGCAAGGTCCGGCGGGTTTTCGAGCAATGCCTTCAGCGCGGCGGCGCCGTCGTAGTAAAGACGCGTGGCAAAGCCTTCTGCCTGCAGCGCGATGGACACGGTGGTGAGGATGTTGCGATCATCATCGACCAGTGCGACCACACGAGGATCGTCGCGGTCACGCGCCGGTGAGCGCGGGGCGGGAACCGGAGATTGCGAAGCGTCGGACAGGGCGGTTTCCGGTGGGGCTGGCGGCGGATCAGGGGCCTTGTCGATTACCGGCTCGGCGCGGCGCTGGCAACCGCGCGGACTATTGGCCTCGGATAATCGGGCAGTTGTACGCGGTGCAACTTGCTGCGCAAAATTCTTCATTGCCGCACAGCATTTGACGCAGCATGGCGAGGTGACTATGCGCCAGAACGGACTCAGCGCATTCGTATGCGGTAACGTGACGGATTCGCCGGCGAACGAGAGCATTCTGGGTGTGATTGCAACGCGGGGACAGGCCTCGCCCGGAGCCCCAACCGGCCCGGGCAACCGGCTGGCCCGCCATGGGAGACCGATTGTGTCTGATACCACATTGAACGTTACTCTCGCTCAGCAGGGCCTTCCCGAGCCTGCGCAGATCTTTGCCAACCTGGGCACCGCGCCGCTGGTGGAACATGCGATCCGCAATGGCGAGGGCGTGCTTTCGGCGGACGGCCCCTTCGTCGTCGCCACCGGCAAGCACACCGGCCGCAGCGCCAAGGACAAGTTCTTCGTCCGCGATGCCGAGACCGAGAACACGATCTGGTGGGGCAAGACGAACGTCAGCATGACCCCCGAGCAGTTCGCCACGCTGAAGGCGGATTTCCTCGCCGCGCTGGGCGGGCTCGACAAGGCCTATGTGGCAGACCTGTTCGGCGGCTCGCAGCCGGAATATCGCGTCTCGGTGCGCGTGATCACCCAGTACGCCTGGCACTCGCAGTTCATCCGCACCCTGCTGGTCCGCCCGACGGCCGAGGAACTTGCTGCCTTCGCCCCTGAATACACGATCATCGACATCCCCGGCTTCCGCGCCGATCCCGCACGCCACGGCTGCCGCAGCGAGACGGTGATCGCGGTCAACTTCACCGAGAAGCTGATCCTCATCGGCGGCACCGCCTATGCTGGCGAAATGAAGAAGTCGGTCTTCGGCATCCTCAACTATCTGCTGCCGGTGCAGGGCGTTATGCCGATGCACTGCTCGGCCAACATCGGCGCGGACGGCACCACGGCGGTGTTCTTCGGTCTTTCGGGCACCGGCAAGACGACGCTTTCGGCCGATGCCAGCCGCACGCTGATCGGCGATGACGAGCACGGCTGGTCCGATACCGCGGTGTTCAACTTCGAAGGCGGCTGCTACGCCAAGATGATCCGCCTTTCGGCCGAAGCGGAGCCCGAAATCTTCGCGACGACCAAGCGGTTCGGCACGATCCTCGAGAACGTGGTGATCGATCCCGAAACCCGCACCATCGATCTCGACGATGCCTCGCTGGCCGAAAACAGTCGTGGTTCCTACCCGATCGATTTCATCCCGAACACGAGCGAGAAGAACCTCGGCCCCGTGCCGTCGAACATCATCTTCCTGACGGCGGATGCTTATGGCGTGCTGCCCCCGATCGCGCGGCTCACGCCCGATCAGGCGATGTATCACTTCCTTTCGGGCTACACCGCGCGCGTGGCCGGCACCGAAATCGGCGTGACCGAGCCTGAGGCCACCTTCTCCACCTGCTTCGGCGCGCCGTTCATGCCGCGCCACCCCTCGATCTACGGCAACCTCCTCAAGGAGCGCATCGCCAAGGGCGGGGTGAAGTGCTGGCTGGTCAACACCGGCTGGTCGGGCGGTCTCGCCACGATGCCCGGTATCAAGCGCATGCCGATCAAGGCGACCCGCGCGCTGCTCAACGCCGCGCTCGACGGCAGCCTCAACAGCGCCGATTTCCGCATCGATCCCAACTTCGGCTTTGAAGTGCCGGTGGCCGTGCCGGGTGTCGATACCGCGCTGCTCGATCCGCGCGGTGCCTGGGCCGATCCGGAAGCCTATGACCGCACAGCCGGGGAACTGGTGCGCAAGTTCATCGACAACTTCGCGCAGTTCGCCGACCACGTCGACGAGAGCGTGCGAAACGCGGCGCCGATCGCGGCATAAGCCAAGAAGACGACAATCTCTGTCTGGCAAGAGGCCTCGCCCTGTGCGAGGCCTCTTTTTTTGTGCTTCAAGGACTGACCATGGCCGCGCATCCGATCCGAATGTTTGCCGATGATGCGGCGGTGCGCCATGTGGGCGAGGGCCTCCTCGCGCGCAGCCTGCCCAAGGCGGAGTGGACGCACGAGGCCCATCTCGCCGCGTGTCTCTGGCTGCTGCGCGAACGGCCGGACTTCGTGCCCGAGCGCGACATGCCAGGCACGATCAGCGCCTACAATCAGTCGGTTGGCACCGAGAATACGGACAGTGGCGGCTATCACGAAACGTTGACCCAGCTCTATATCAAAGGCGCGCGCGCCTTTGCTGGGACCCTGCCTGAAGGGACCTCGCTGGTCGGCGCCGTCAACGCGCTGCTGGAAAGCGAGATCGGCGACCGAAGCTGGCCGCTGTGCTTCTATTCGAAGGAACGCCTGTTCAGCGTGGAAGCCCGGCGCATGTGGATCGAGCCGGATCTGGCGGCCATCGCGGACTGAGGGACCTACCAGCCGGTTTGCCGTCACCCCGAACTTGTTTCAGGGTGACACGTATTGACATGCGGCGGAGTGGCAGCTCACGCCGTCCGCCGCGGTACGAACGGATAGGTCCGCCGCTCGATCACTTCCTGCACCGCCCGGTGGGCTTCCTGGATCGCGGCATCGGTGTGCGGGCTGGCCGCCGCATCGCTGTTGGCGATACTGACAAGACCGAAGGGCTGTCGGCCGATCACGCAGGGGCGGTTGGGGCTCTCGCTGTAGACCCACTCGACCGGATCGTAGATCGAGTTGTAGGTATAGGCATAGCCGTGGCCCCAGCGGTTGACGGTGATCCCGGCAATGTCGCGCGCCGCGTCGAAGCCTGCGCCGCCCAACATGCGCTGCAATTGCCGCCGCGTTTCACGCTCGAAAGTGTCGAAGCTCATCGCGAGGAGTTCGGCGCGGCCGACCCGGTGCTGGTCGCGGCGCGGCAGGCCAGGCTTGTTCATGTATTTGACGAGGTGGAGCACCACCGGCTCGTCCGGACTCTGCGGGTGCTTCAAGTCCCCGAGGCTGACGGCTTCGGTAAGGCCGACTTCCTGATGGAACATCGTCGGGCAGTGGAAGTTGGCCGCGCCCAGCTTCACGAAGGGCCGCCAGTTCGTCACGGCGACGCTGGTGTAGACCATCGGGCCCTTCACCCCATAGGCCAGCGCTTCTTTCTGCGCGGCGGGCAGTTCGGGCATCAGGTAGGGGATCGCCATGTTCCAGCAGGCCATGATCACGGCACGCCCGCGCACCGCGACGAGCCTGCCCGCCTTGGCATAGTGCACCGCGACTTCGCCCGCGCTGGCCGGATCGCCCTTGTGCGCCACATTGAGGACCACGCTTGACAGGCGGATTCGGGTGGACGCGCCGGGCCGGTCGAGCGCGGCGTAGTCGATCACCGCGGTGCCCATGTCTTCCTGCGTGCGGCCTGCGGTCGCCTCGGGCACCAGTCTGGAAACCAGCAGCCGCGCCAGCGTGGCGTTGCCATCGGGGAAGTGGATCGACTTGTCGCCCTCGCGCTGGCGGCCGTGCTGCCCGCCGGGGAGATCGGCGAAGAGATCGGCGGGCACGTCGCCCAGGTTCATGCCGGAAAAGCCGGGATAGCCCTGCACCCAGGCGAACAGCGCCGGCACCGCATCGCCACCGACGCAGAAGCTCGCCTTGCCGATATCCTGGAACAGCCAGTAAACTTGGGAATCGACGCCCACTTTTTCCGTAAGGAACGCCTTGTAGGAATGGCGCGCGAGCCAGTCCTTCTTCGCCGCCTGATCAAGGCCCGGGAGATAATCTGGCTGGGTATTGGCCAGAAGCCGCGCAAGATCGGCGCGCGCCTTTGGCGAGAGCGGGGCGTTGGCCAGCTTGTCGAGCTCGATCGGCCCGCCGCGCCAGCTGCCGCCCATCGCCAGCACCACATCCTTGCCGCCAAACGTCTCGGCATCGAAGACCATGCCGTGTCCCATGCCCAGCGACTTGTAGAGCCCGGCGTTGATCGTGTTGTCCCGCTCGTAGCGCGCGATATCCACGCCGATATCGTCGAGCAGCACGCGCGACCACTTGTCGTAGCGCGAGGGGCTTTCGATGTTGAGCGTGCCGCCGTTGCAGAGGAGCAGCTTGCCGTTCACGCGGAATTCGTTGCGCTTGGCATGGCCGCCGAAATCGTCGTGATTGTCGAGCACCAGCACCTTGGCACCCGGCCCCACGCGCTTGTGGAAGAAGTGCGCGGCGGAAAGGCCCGAAAGCCCGCCACCGACCACGATCAGGTCATAGACCTCCCCGCTGTCCTCGGCGTCCGCGAGCTTCAGCGTCCCGTCGCGCAGCATGTGCGCCGCCTCGAACGTGCCGGCATGCGAGCCGCGCATGCCCTGCCGCGCAGGCGGATAGGGATTGGGGTCGATCTCGGGCGTGACCACCGCCTGAGCGCGCCCGGCAGCCGCCAAAGCCTCGGCCGGGAGCCCGCCCGCCAGCGCGCTGGCGGCAACCCCGTTCACGAAATCGCGCCGGCTGATTGCCCGATCCATACCCAGTTGCAGGTCTTCGCGTTCCATGGCTCGTGCCCCCAATATCCGATTGCGCAGCTTTGCGCCGGACGGGGGACTTGTCCAGCGTCAGGCCCCAATTCAGGCCCCAATTCAGGCCCCAATTCAGGCCCAAGTTCAGACCCAGTATCAGGCCCAGTATCAGGCGTTGAAGGCGGGCGCCTTGCGCAGCAGGTTGTAGGCGTCGATCACCGCCTGGAGGCGGCCTTCGTAGGCGCGGTCGCCGCCGTTCCTGTCCGGGTGGAAGCGGCGGAGCAGCTCGGAATAGCGCGTGCGCAGCGCCTTCCGATCGGCATCGAAGCCGAGGCCCATGACATCGTAGGCCTTGCGCTCCTCAGGCCCGATGCCCCGCCGCGCCGCTTCCTGCCGGTGGAGCGCATCCTCGCGCCGTGCCCGGGCGCGCTGTGCGATGGCATCGAGCGGATCGGCGAAATCGTTCCAGCGCGGGGCCTGATCGATCCCGGCAGTCGGGCGGAAGGCGCGGGTTTCCGCCGCCCATCCGGCGAGCGGAGACTGTGCCGCCATGATTTCCTCGGGCGTCATCCCGGCAAAGAAATCATAGCCGGCATTGAACGCGCGCACGTGCTCAAGGCACATCCAGCGGTAATCGCCCGGCCCGTCGAAACCCGGCGCACGCGCACCGGGCGCACGAAATTCGCCCGGCTCGTTGCAGCCCGGTGCGGCGCAGACCTGCCCGGTACCCTGCACCCGGCCATGAAAGCGGCTATGGTTGTTGGCCTGTCTCATTCGGCTTTTCACATGGCAATGGATGGGCCAAGATGGAAGCCATGACCGGACCCCTTGCCCAAGAAATCACCCAGCTCCTCACCGCGGCGTTCGCCCCCGAACAGCTTGCCGTGATCAACGACAGTGCCAGCCACAGCGGCCATATGGGCGATGACGGATCGGGCGAATCGCACTTCACCGTGGAGATCACGAGCGCCGCGTTCGCCGGCGTTTCGCGTGTGATGCGCCAGCGCATGGTCAATCAGGCGCTGGGTGACATTCCGGGACAGCGTGTCCACGCGCTGGCGATCAAGGCGCGTGCGCCCGGTGAATGATGCACCGCGCCGCGTCCGCAGGGCCGCGCGCATCCTGCTGCTGGACGAGCACGATCATCTGCTGCTGATCCGCTTCGCCCCGCCCACGCGCCGCGCCTTCTGGTGCGGGGTGGGCGGCGAGTGCGATCCGGGCGAGGATTTCCACGCAGCGGCCGTGCGCGAACTGTTCGAGGAAACCGGGCTTCGCGTGGAAAGCTGCGGGCCGGAGATTGCGCGCCGCACCGATGACTTCATCACGCTGGAAGGCGAACCGGTCACCTCCGACGAGCGCTTCTTCCGCGTGCGCACGGCCCGTTTCACGCCCGATCCCGCCGGACACACCGCGCTCGAGCGCGCGCTGATCAAGGAATTCCGCTGGTTTGCCGCCACCGAACTGGCAGACTGGCACGAGCCGGTGTTTCCGGTGAACATCGTCGAACTGATGCAAGCGGAGGCGGCGCGATGAGTGAAATGGCAGAGCGGCCCGTAACCCAGACGCTGACCCCGGTGACGCACGACCTCGGCGCCTTTCAGGTGCGGCGCGTGCTGCCCGCGCGCGAACGCACGATGGTCGGCCCGTTCATCTTCGTCGACCAGTTCGGCCCCGCCGTGCTGCCGGCGGGCACCGCGATGGACGTGCGGCCCCACCCGCATATCAACATTGCCACCGTCACCTGGCTGTTCGGCGGCAAGTATGCGGGCGCGATCGATCACCGTGACAGCCTCGGCACGTTTGCCACGATCCGCCCCGGACAGGTCAACCTGATGACGGCGGGGCGCGGCATCGTCCATTCGGAGCGCGGCCCGGCGGAAGAGCGCGCGGCAGGCCCGAGGCTTTACGGCATGCAGACCTGGCTGGCGCTGCCCGACGGACGCGAGGATATCGACCCCGCGTTCGAGCAGCAGGCGGACCTGCCCGTGATCGATGATGGCCGGGTGCGCGCGCACGTCATCATGGGCACCTTGTGGGGGCAAACTGCCCCGACAACGCAGCACAGCCACACGATCTATGCCGAAATCATGCTGCAGGCAGGTGGCGTGATCCCCATCGATGCCAGCGCCGACGAGCGCGCGGTGATGCTGGTGGGCGGCGATGCGGCCATCGGCGGCGCGGCGCTGGAGCCCTATGCGCTGGCTGTGCTGGCACCGGGCGCGGCGCTCTCGCTGACCTCGGAAGGCGGCGGGCGCGTGATGCTGCTCGGCGGCGAGGCCTTCACCACCCAGCGCCACGTGTGGTGGAACTTCGTGAGCTCCAGCTGCGAGCGGATACGCGAGGCCAAGCGCGATTGGGACGAAGGGCGCTTTCCCAAAGTGCCGGGGGACGAGGACGACTTCATCCCCTTACCTAAGGTGCCCAACACGCGCGCCAATCTTTAGACCAGAACACAAGAGGGAGAGACTGCATGGCATTTGCCGGAGAGGTGGCAT
This sequence comes from Novosphingobium fuchskuhlense, assembly GCF_001519075.1. Lineage (GTDB taxonomy): Bacteria > Pseudomonadota > Alphaproteobacteria > Sphingomonadales > Sphingomonadaceae > Novosphingobium > Novosphingobium fuchskuhlense. The sequence goes on along the minus strand of NZ_KQ954244.1, from coordinate 1,351,333 downwards.
GGATCACCGGGGCATCATCGGGAATCGGCGCCGCTGTGGCCCGCGCGCTGGCGGCCGAGGGCGCGCATGTGATCCTTTCGGGCCGCAACGCCGAAGCACTGGCCGAAGTTGCGGCAGACTGCGCGAAGGGCAATGCCACGGCCTTTATCCTGCCGTTCGAGGCGACGGACCATCCGGCCGGCCTGGCCGCGGCGGAGCAGGCCTGGGCCTGGGCGGTGGAGCGCAGCGGCGGGATCGACATCCTGTTCAACAACGCCGGCATTTCGCAACGCAGCCTCGCGGTCGATACCGACTATGCCGTCTATGAGCGGATCATCGCGGTCGATCTCCTCGCCCCGATCGCGCTGACGCAGGCGCTGGTGGGGCGCATGGTGGCGCGCGGCAAGGGCCGCATCGCGATGGTCTCCAGCGTGGCGGGCAAAGTCGGCGTGCCGCTGCGCACGGCCTACAGCGCCGCCAAGTTCGGCCTGATCGGTTATGCCGATGCGCTGCGCACCGAAGTGACCGGCGAGGGATTGCAGGTCCACGTCATCGCGCCGGGTTCGGTGCGCACCAATGTCTCGCGCAATGCGCTCAATGCCGATGGCAGCCGCCGCGGAGTGAGCGACAAGGGCATCGACGGGGGCATGGACCCCGAGGTTGCCGCGGCGCAGATGCTGGCGGAAATGGCAGCAGGCAAGCGCGAGATCATCGTCGCGACCGGGTTCGAGCAGATGATCGGCGAAGCCTGCCGCACGCCCGAGGAAATCTTCGACCGGATGGCGAAAATGGTCGCCGATGGCTACGCCACCAAGATGGAAAGCCCCAAGGCGGAGACCGCCGAATGAGCCTGGACCTGACCCGCGTCACGCTTGCCAACGGGATCGAGCTCGATGTGGTGGACGTGGGCCCGCGCGATGCGCCGGCGCTCATGTTCCTCCACGGCTTTCCCGAATCGCACCGCACCTGGCGCCACCAGATCGCGCACCTTTCAGGCCGCTTCCGCTGCATCGCGCCGGACCAGCGCGGCTATCGCGGTTCGTCGAAACCCGACGGCGCAGAGAACTACACGCCGGACAAGCTGATCGGCGACATTTTCCTCCTCGCCGATGCGCTCGGCGTCGGCCAGTTCACCGTGCTGGGGCACGACTGGGGCGGCGCGATTGCCTGGGGCGTGGCGCTACTGGGACAGGGCACGCGGGTGACGCGCGCGGTCGTCGCCAATGCTCCGCATCCGGGCATCTTCCAGAAGCTGCTTTATCTTGATCCGGTGCAGCGCGGCGCGAGCCAGTACATGCGCGCCTTCCGCGATACCGCGAACGATGCGCTGGTGCGCGAGCACGGCCTCGGCGCGCTGCTGATGCAGGCGCTGGACTGGGGCGACCGCGCGCCGGTGATGGAAGAGGACGAGCGCGCGGCGCTGCTTCAGGACTGGTCGAACGGCGACAGCGCGATCGCCATGCTCAACTGGTACCGCGCGAGCCCGATGGATGTGCCGACCATGGACGCGCCCTTCGTACTGCCCGAAGGCTACACCCCGCCCCCGCTGCCGCCGCTGATGATCCCGACGCTGGTGATCTGGGCGATGGACGACATGGCCCTGCCGCCCGCCAATCTGGAAGGTCTGGGCGACATGATCCCGAACCTCACGCTGGTGCAAGTGCCCGATTGCGGCCACTTCGTGCCGTGGGAAGCGCCGGACAAGGTCAACGCCGCGCTGGATGCGTTCTTGGGCTGAGCGCACCGCCCCCCCCCCGGACACCCGCCTCGTCATTGCGAGGAGCGCAGCGACGAAGCAATCCAGAGCGTTTGTGCTCTGACACTCTGGATTGCTTCGCTTCGCTCGCAATGACGAAAAGGGGGATGGTGAAGCTAGCCCAGCTCCAGCCGATAGAAGTGCGTGTCCACCGCCATGCGCGGGAAGCCCTCCGGGAGGTCCTCGGGCGCGACCGGCACGAAACCGTTCTTCTCGTAGAAGCGGATCGCAGCGTGCAGCCGCTCGATGGTGCCGAGCGTGACCCCGACGATGCCCTCGGCGCGCGCGTGGTCTACCAGTAGTTCGAGCAGCCGCGCCGCAACCCCATGCTCGCGCCCGCGCACGTCCGCCGCGACGAACATCTTGCGCAGCGCGCCTTCGTTCGCGCCGTAACTGATCAGGCCAATGGTGCCGACAATGCGGCCCGCAAGCTCCGCCACCCAGAAACCGCCGCCTCCGGACTGGTAGACCTCGGCCACTGCGCTGAGGTCCGGCTGATCCGCGGCGGTAACGGGCACGGCAAATTCGCCCTGCTGGATGCTGACGATATGCGCGATGACGGCGTCTTCATCGGCCTTGGCGTAGGAGCGATAAATGATGTCAGGCACAGTCAGAGCGTCTTGTACCCGTCCGTCTCCGCCGCCAGCGTCTCCATCCACTTGGCGAGCAGGTCGCGCTTGGCGGGCATCAGCGCCTTGCCGGCCGGCGAAAGCACCCGCGCGGGCACATCGCGCAGATTTTCCTTGAGCATGGGGAGAACGCCGGGGCCATCGGGCTGGCCGCCATTGGGATCGGCCAGCGCCATGATCCGCGCCGCGCCGATCGCGCCGAGCCAATCGAGCGCATCGGCATCGTGGAGGTAGAGCGATTCGGGGACCGTCGGCATGCGGTAGTACATATGCTCGCGGATCGCGGCCTGCACCTTCGGCAGCTTCGCCATCGGGAAGCCGGTGGGGGCAAGGATTTCGCCGACGACATCCGCCGCGACATCCGAGTGATCGAGGTCCGGTTTCTCGTAAGGCTTGAACGCCGCGATATCGTGCAGATAGGCAGCCGCGAACAGCACGTCGTCGTCAAGCGCCACCCTGTCCGTCGCGGCCATCGCCTTGGCCAGTGCATAGTCCCGGTCCGAATGCGAGGTGCCCCAGGCGGGGTGCTTGCAATGCTCGATGTTGAACGCGCGGACCTTGCCGCGCCAATCAAGCGGCGGGGAATCGGCGAGCGCGGCGGCCGGGATGGCAACGAGGGCAAGCGCAGCAAGCAGCAGGTTCATCGGGCGCATAGGCGGGGCTTTCGAGGCGAATTCAAGGGGAGCCTAGCACGGGCGGCGGCGGGCGCAATCGGTCCCTTCGGCCCATCAAGTCGCCCCGTGCCACGCGACCCATGCGCCGTGGGCGTGCGCCTCGCCCAGCCGCACCGGCTCGCCGCCGCCGGGCCAGTGGCGCACCGTCAGCTCATGCCGGAAGGTTTCGCGGTTGGTCTCCAGCATGATCCACGCGAGGCGCTGGCCTGCCTCGCCCGCGCTGGTGATCGCACGCGTGATCCGCGCGCGGGTTTCCGGTGGCAGATATTGCCAGACGATCGAGTGGTAGAACACGCGCGTCGTCCCCGCCTCCAGCGGCGCGGCAAGGCGCTGGTCTACCCAGTCGCCCGCGTCCATCTGCACGAGGTCGGGCGCATGCTCGATCGCGAGCCGGATCGCCGCGTCGATCCGCGCCATGCGCTCGGTCACCTCCGCCCAGACATAGCTCTTGAGGCGCAGCGCCTGCGCGGGATCGGCGAGATTGACGGGCGCGCGATCGCAGCCCTGAATGGAGGTGATCTCCACCGGCGCGAGGACCGGCGCAGGTCCGCGCCATTCGGGCCTGATCTGCATGGGAGAGCCCTGCGGGCCGACCGCAGTGCCGCCCAGATCGTAGCGATAGCGCTCCATCATCGTGTTGACACCCGCGCTGGCGCCCAGTTCGTTCAGCTCGAAGCGCGGCCCCAGTCGGGGGGAAAGCCAGAGCAGCGCGGCCATGATCGAGGCGGAGCGGCCGGCCTCATTGGTCTGCGGCGGGCCATCGAGCCAGGGCAGCAGGGCGCCGTCGTATCGGCGCGTGAGGTCCACGATCAGCGCATCCACCTCTACCTGATCGGTCACGTCCCCGCGATAAACGGCGGAAACGCGCGTATCGGCGCCGGTCAGCACGAGATGGTGGAAGCCCCCCGCCAGCCGCAGCGGCAGGGCGTCTTCCAGCGGAATGCCGGGCCAGTTGGCCACGCGCCGCCCGGTCTCGGTCTCGCCGCCAAGCAAGGCAAGCTGCGCGCGCACAACCCGCGCGGTGCAGGGCGCGCCATTGTTTGCGGCATGGTCCGCCTGCCATGCAATGGCCGCCGCGACGTCCCTGCCTTCCATGACCCGTTCCATACGGTTGCCCTTTCCGGCCCTTTGCCATAGGGGCGGCGGACCATGTCTGCCCCCGCTCCCATCGTTTTCGCCCTGCCCAAGGGCCGCATCCTCGACGAGGCGCTGCCGCTGCTGGCCGATGCCGGTGTGGTGCCCGAGGCTGACTTCTTCGACAAGGCCTCGCGCAAGCTGAGCTTCGCCACCAGCCGCGCCGACATGACGATCATCCGCGTGCGCGCGTTCGATGTGGCGACGTTCGTCGCCCACGGCGCGGCGCAGGCCGGGATCGTCGGGTCGGACGTGATCGACGAGTTCGACTACGCCGACCTCTACGCGCCGGTCGATCTCGATATCGGGCACTGCCGCCTTTCGGTGGCCGAACCTGCCACAGCGGTCGAAAGTGGCGCAACTGCGCGCGAAAGCCACGCCCGCGTCGCGACCAAGTATCCCAGCCTCACCCGCCGCCATTTCGAAAAGCTCGGCGTCGCCGCCGAAGTGGTGAAGCTCAATGGCGCGATGGAGCTTGCCCCCTCGCTCGGGCTTGCCAGCCGGATCGTCGATCTCGTCTCTTCGGGCCGCACGCTCAAGGACAACGGCCTGGTCGAGACCAGCCGCATCATGCCCGTCTCGGCGCGCCTCATCGTCAACCGTGCCGCGCTCAAGACCGATCCGGCGCGGATGGGCGCGCTGATCGATGCCTTCCGTGATCTCGTCGCACGCCGGAAAGCCGCCTGATGCAGCGCCTCCACAGCCGTGACGCGGGCTTTGCCCAGGCCTTTGCCGCCGTGGTCAGTGACCGGCGCGAAAGCGATGCCGACGTGGCGCGCGATGTGTCAGCCATCCTCGCCGACGTGCGCGCGCGCGGCGATGCGGCGCTCGCAGACTACACCGCGAAGTTCGATGGCCACGCGCTGGGAGACGACTGGCGCATCCCGGCGGAGACCTGCCGCGAAGCCTTCGACGCGCTCGATCCGACCTTGCGCGCCGCGCTCGAGCTCGCGGCGGAGCGCATCCGCGCCTACCATGAGGCGCAGCTTCCCGAAGACCGCGACTATATCGATGCGGCGGGCGTCCGCCTCGGCGCGAAGTGGCGCGCGGTGGATGGCGCCGGGCTCTATGTTCCCGGCGGGCGCGCGGCCTATCCCTCCTCGCTGCTGATGAACGCGATCCCCGCCAAGGTTGCGGGCGTGGGCCGGCTGGTGGTGACGACGCCGACCCCCAAGGGCGCAATCAATCCGCTGGTTCTCGCCGCCGCGCACCTTGCCGGCGTCGACGAAGTCTGGCGCGTGGGCGGGGCGCAGGCGATTGCCGCGCTCGCCTATGGCACCGGGCGGATCGCGCCGGTCGACGTGATCACCGGCCCCGGCAATGCCTGGGTCGCCGAAGCCAAGCGCCAGCTCTACGGCGTGGTCGGCATCGACATGGTGGCGGGGCCGTCCGAGATTCTCGTGATCGCCGATGGCCAGAACGATCCGCAATGGATCGCTGCCGACCTGCTCAGCCAGGCCGAGCACGATCCTGCCGCGCAGGCGATCCTGATCACCGACGATGGTGCCTTTGCTGATGCGGTGGCCGCTGCGGTCGAGGCCGAGATCGCGCTGCTCCCCACCGCAGCCGTGGCCCGCGCGAGCTGGGACGCGCACGGGGTGATCATCGTGGTCGATACGCTGGACGAGGCCCCCGCGCTCGCGAATGCGCTGGCGGCGGAACACGTCGAGATCGCGACGGACGATCCCGAAGCACTGTTTGCCGGCATCCGCCACGCCGGCTCGGTGTTCCTCGGCCGCCATACGCCCGAGGCCATCGGCGATTATGTCGCGGGGCCCAACCACGTGCTCCCCACCGGACGCCGCGCGCGCTTTGCCTCCGGGCTTTCGGTGCTCGACTTCATGAAGCGCACCAGCTTCCTCAGCGTCAGCGAAGCCTCGCTCGGCGCAGTGGGCCCCGCTGCCGTGGCGCTGGCCGAAGCAGAAGGCCTTGCCGCCCACGCGCGCTCCATCGAACTGAGGCTTGGCATATGACCCGCTCGAAGGCCCCCAATCGCTCGGCCGCACGGCTCGCCGCCGTGCAGGCGCTCTACCAGCTGGAGATGGAAAAGCCCCAGCTGCACCTGCTGCTCGACGAGTTTCACATGCACCGCCTCGGCGCGGAGATCGAGGACGACCAGTACCTCGAGGCCGATGTCGCGTTTTTCGACGATGTCGTGCGCGGCGTCGCGGCGCGGCGCGACGAGATCGACGGCGTCCTGTCCGCCCGCCTCGCCGATGGCTGGTCGATCGCACGGCTCGACCGCACCATGCTCCAGATCCTGCGCGCCGGTGCCTATGAACTCATGGCCCGCGCCGATATCAGCGTCGGCACCGTGATCGGCGAATATCTCGACGTCGCCCACGCCTTCTTCGACGCGCGCGAGACGAAGTTCGTCAACGGCCTGCTCGATGCGGTCGCGAAGGACGTGCGGAAGGGCTGAATTCCGCTTCCCATCCCGACCCCGCTCACCCTGAGCTTGTCGACGGGTGCCGGCGCAAGAGTTGCATCAGCATGATCCGACAAGCTCAGCATGAGCGGCTCAGCATGAGCGGGCGGGGTGTTTACCTCACGGGATTCAAAGCCGCTCGGCGTGCCAGCGGATGTGATCTTCCATGAAGGTCGAAATGAAGTTGTAGCTGTGGTCGTAACCTTCCTGCAGGCGCAGCGTCAGATCCACGCCCGCCGCCTTGCACGCCGCCTCGAACAGATCGGGGCGCAGCTGCTCGGCCAGGAAATTGTCCGCCGCGCCCTGATCGATCAGGATCGCGCCGGCCGGCCGCTTGCCATCTTCCACCAGCGCGGTGGCATCATGCGCGCGCCATGCGGCGCGGTCCTGCCCGAGATAGCCGCCGAGCGCCTTGTGGCCCCACGGCACCTGCCCGGGCGCGACGATCGGCGCGAAGGCTGACAGCGACTTGAACGTGTCAGGGAAGGTCAAGCCGATGGTGAGCGCACCGTGGCCGCCCATCGAATGGCCGGTGATGCCCATGCGCGCCGGATCGATCGGGAAATGATCCTCGATCAGCGCGGGCAGTTCGTGCGCCACATAGTCCCACATGCGGTAGTGCGTCGCGAAGGGCTCCTCGGTGGCATTGACATAGAAGCCCGCGCCGAGGCCGAAATCGTAGGCCCCCTCCGCATCATCCGCCACACCCTCGCCGCGCGGGCTGGTATCGGGCGCAACGAAGACGATCCCGCGCTCTGCGCAGGCGCGGCGGTACTCGCCCTTGTCGGTCACATTGGCGTGGGTGCAGGTGAGCCCCGAGAGGTAGAACAGCACCGGCAGCTTCGCACCGGCTTCCACCTGCGGGGGCAGGAAGACCGAAAAGGTCATTCCCGTCCCCGTCGCGGTGGACTGGTGCCGATAGACGCCGAGCGTGCCGCCATGGGCTTTGCTGGTCGAAACGGTCTCGAACGTGGAATCAGGCGCCATGGGTATCCTGCCTCAGCTGCCGATCACGTGCAGCGCGCACAGCTTGTTGCCGTCCGGATCGCGCAGATAGGCAAGGTAATAGGGCGAACCTTCGCGCGGGCCCGGCGGGTCTTCGCAGGTGGTACCGCCATTGGCGACGCCAGCGTCGTGCCAGGCGTCGGCCTGCTCGGGGGTCATGGCAAAGCCGATGGTTCCGCCGTTGGCACCGCAAGCGGGCGCGCCATTGATCGGCTTGGTCAGGAGGAAGATGCCGCCATTGTGCATGTAGACCAGCCGGCCGGCCGGATCGATGATCCCGGCAGGGCCGCCGAAGGCCGCAAACGTGGCATCATAGAACTTTTTCGAGCGCTCGATATCGTTACTGCCGAGCATGACGTGCGAAAACATGGCCTCTCCTCTTGTAGTCAGCCTTGCGTCCATCTTCCGATAGAGGACAGCGCGGTTGCGGTGTGCCCGCCTGGAGGGGATGCGGTCAAGGGGCCAGCGGAGCCCCGCGGCACATTTCAGGCGGCTGATCCGCGCCGCGAAATGCCGCGCACGAAGATGCCCACGGCGTGGCTCACCTGGCGCTCGATCTCGGCATCGTCGGGCGGCGGGATCAGGCCGCTGGAGACGCGCAGGTGGATATCCCCCCGCACCATGCCGAGGAAGTGCTCGGCGGCGAGGCGCGGATCGGGGCAATCGATCAGTCCAGCGGCATCGAACCGGGCGAGAGCCGGCACAAGCACCGAATAGGCCGCCTCCGGCCCAAAGGCGAAGAAGGTGCGGGCGACTTCGGGAAAGCGCTCGGCCTCGGCAAGGACGGTGCGATGTATCACGATGGCATCGGGCTGGCACAGGCGGCTGAGGAATATCTTGCCGAAAGCGGTGAGCAGCGAGGCGGGATCGGTCGAACTGTCGGCAAGCTCTTCCAGCGGACCGATAACGGCCTCGCATTTGCGCTGCATGACCGCTTGGAACAGCTCCTCCTTCGAGGCGAAGTATTTGTAGAGTGTCGCCTTCGATCCGCCCAGCCGCGCGGCGATAGTGGACATCGAGGTGATGCCATAGCCCTCAAGGGCAAAGGCCTCCGCCGCCACGGCGAGGATGTTTTCCCGCCGTTCGTCAGGGCTTTGTCGCCCCAGCCTCCCCCTGGCCAATGTCGCGTTAGTGACCATTCCGTACACTTATTCACTTGACTCGGAAGACGCAAGCCTTCATCGCGTTAGTGACCGAACCGTACTGTCATTATGGTGTCATTGATGCATTTGGGTATTCCGCTGAAGCATACCGCCAGAGCGCTGCGCACGGCCCTGCTGCTGGCAGGATGCTGCCTGCTGGCAGGCTGCGCCACGATGCCCGATCTTGGCACGCGGCCCGCCCTGCTTGATCCGGCGCGTGATCCGTCCAAGTTTGGCGCGGCAGAAACCCAAACACCCTCCGGCACCTGGCCGGGCGATGGCTGGTGGAAGGATTATGGCGATGGGCAGCTGGCGCCGCTGATCGAGGAAGCCCTCGCCGGGTCCCCAACCCTCGCCGCCGCAGATGCCCGCGCCCGCAAGGCCGCTGCCTATGCGACCAGCGCCGGAGCCGCGCTGCGCCCCTCGCTCACGGCGAACGGGCAGGCCGCCGACGTCAAGCAGAGCTACAACAACGGCTTCCCTGCGCAATTCGTGCCCAAGGGGCTCAACGACACCGGCCGCGCCAGCCTCGATCTGGGCTATGAACTCGACTTCTTCGGCAAAAACCGCGCGGCGCTGCGCGCGGCCACCTCCGAACGCGAGGCTGCCGCGCTCGAGGCGCGCGCCGCTCGGCTCGCGCTCGCCACCTCGGTGGCCGCCGCCTACGCCGATCTTGCCCGGCTCGCCGCCGAGCGCGCCGTTCAGGTGGCCGCCGTGCAGCAGCGCGAGGAAGTGGCCGCGCTCGTCGCACGCCGCGTGGCCAGCGGGCTCGACACACGCGGCGAGCAGCGCCAGGCCGATGCCGGTGTGCCACTCGCGCGCGGTGATCTGGCCGCGACCGACGAAGCAATCACGCTCACCCGCAATCGTCTGGCCGCACTGCTCGGCGCCGGGCCGGAACGCGGCGCGGCCATCGCGTTGCCCGCCCCGCGTATGCTGCCGGCGCCGGCCCTGCCGGCCAACCTCGCGCTCGATCTCATAGGCCGCCGCGCCGATATTGCCGCGGCGCGCCTGCGGACCGAGGCAGCTGCCGCGCGGATCGCGGTGGCACGGGCCGGCTTCTTTCCGAACGTGAACCTGCTGGCATTTGCCGGCCTTCAGTCGCTCGGGCTCGGCAACCTCACCGCCAAGGGCTCCGATATCGCGCAGATGGGTGCGGCGATCAGCCTGCCGATCTTCTCGGGCGGGCGGATCGAAGGCCAGTACCGCGCAGCGCGGGCCGACTATGACGAGGCCGTGGCGCAGTACAACCAGACGTTGCTGCGCGCGCTGAACGAAGTGGCCGATGCCGCCGCCTCGCGCCGCGCGCTGGTCCAGCGGCAGACCGAGGCGCACGCCGCCCTGGCTGCATCCGAGGAAGCCTACAGTATCGCGCGCCGCCGCTATGAAGGCGGGCTCTCACCCTATCTCGCGGTGCTGACCGCACAGGACGCGCTGCTCAGGAACCGCCAGCTTGCGGCCGTGCTCGATGCGCGCGCGCTCACTCTCAACATCGAGCTGATTCGCGCCCTTGGCGGCGGTTTCGGCCCGAGCGCATGACCGAGGAAACCCCGATGGCCGACCGCGACCCCCAGATCATGCTGGAAGAGACCGAAACCATGACCCCTCCCCCTCCCGCCCCGCCGTCCAGCAACGCCGGCGCGAAGCGCAAGCGCGGCTTTGCCATCCTCGGCGGTGTCGTGCTTGCCGCCGCAGCCGGCTTCGGCGGCTATGAGTTGCTGTTTGGCGGCCGCTATATCGAAACCGACAATGCCTATGTCGCGGCGGAGATTGCACCCGTCACCGCGCTTTCGCCGGGCACGATCATCCGCGTCACGGCGGTCGACACAATGGCCGTCAAGAAGGGCGATGTGCTGCTCGAACTCGATCCCTCCGATGCGCGGATCGCTGTTGCGGAAGCCGAAGCGGCCGTTGCGCAGGCGCTGCGGCGGGTGAACCAGACGATGGAAACGGGCACGGCGCTCGCCGCGCAGGTTCAGGCGAGCGATGCCGATATCCGCCGCAAGCAGGCACTGGTCGGCGTGGCTTCGGCCAACCTCGCGCGTGCACGGCTCGATCTTTCGCGGCGTGAGGCCCTCGTTTCGGGCGGCGCGGTCTCTGGCGAGGAGCTGTCCAGCGCGCGCAATGCCTTTGCCGCAGCGCAGGGCCAACTGGCCGTGGCGGAAGCCGATCTCGCGCAGGCCCGCGCCGCGCGCGGTTCGGCCACCGGCCAATCGAACGCCAACGCCGCGATGGTGGGCGACACCGCACCGGGCGAAAACCCGGACGTGCTGGCCGCCAAGGCGCGCCTCGAACGCGCAAGGCTCGATCTTGCGCGCACCGTGATCCGCGCGCCGGTCGATGGCGTGGTGACCCAGCGCGCCGTGCAGGTCGGCCAGCGCGTCGCCGCCGGCACGATGCTGATGACAGTCGTGCCGCTCGCTGAGGCGCATGTCGATGCCAACTTCAAGGAAGGCCAGCTCCGCCGTGTCGTACCCGGCCAGCCGGTCGAGCTCACTTCCGACCTCTATGGTTCGGGCGTGGTCTATCACGGGCGCGTGGCGGGCTTTTCGGGCAGCACCGGCTCTGCGCTGGCGCTGATCCCGGCGCAGAACGCCACCGGCAACTGGATCAAGGTGGTCCAGCGGCTCCCCGTGCGCGTGACGCTCGATCCGAAGGAACTGCAGGCGCACCCGCTGCGCGTCGGCCTTTCGATGACCGCGACGATCGATACCGGAGCGCAGTGAGATGAGCGGCGCGCCCGCGCTGGAGGCAAAGCCGGCAGAGCTGAAGGGCTTTCCGCTGCTGCTGGCCGCGCTCAGCCTCGCGCTGGCCAATTTCGTGGTGGTGCTCGATATCACCATCGCCAATGTCTCGGTGCCGCACATCGCCGGGAGCCTTGCCGTGTCGCCGTCGCAGGGGACCTGGGTGATCACCTCCTATTCGGTGGCCGAGGCGATCTGCGTGCCCCTGTCAGGCTGGCTTGCGGCGCGGTTCGGCGCGGTGCGGGTCTTCATCACGGCGATCATCGGCTTTGCGCTGTTTTCGCTGCTCTGCGGACTTTCGCGCAGCCTTGAGGCGCTGATCATCTTCCGCATCTTCCAGGGCCTCAGCGGCGGGCCGATCATGCCCATGTCGCAGACCCTGATGACGCGCATCTTCCCGCCTGCAAAGGTCGGCATGGCGCTGGGCCTGTGGAGCATGACCGTCGTCGTCGCGCCGATCCTCGGGCCGATCTTCGGCGGCACGATTTCCGATGACTGGAGCTGGCACTGGATCTTCTTCCTTAACCTGCCGGTCAGCGCGTTCTGCCTGATCTTCGCGCTGCGCTATGTTCGGCGGTTCGAGACACCGACGGTAAAGCGGCCGATCGACTACGTGGGCCTCGCGCTGCTGGTGATCTGGGTCGGCGCGCTGCAGATCTTGCTCGACGAGGGCCGCAACGCCGATTGGTTCGCCAGCCCGTTCATCTGCACGCTGGCGGTGATCGCGGTGATCGGCTTCGCGTCCTTCCTGATCTGGGAACTGACCGAGGCCAATCCCGTGGTCGATCTTTCGGTCTTCGCCTCGCGCGGCTACACGGCCGCCGTCATCGCGCAGAGCGTGACCTACGCCGCCTTTTTCTCCGCCATCGTCGTCATCCCGCTCTTCCTGCAGACCAATCTCGGCTACTCCGCGACCTATGCCGGCTATGCGACCGCGTTTATCGGCGTCATGGCGGTCATCCTCTCGCCGGTCGCCGCGGGCATGATGGCGCGCTACGACGTGCGCCGCCTGATCACCTTCGGCGTGGTCTGGCTCGGGCTCGTCTCGCTGCTGCGCACCGGCTGGGTTACGCAGATGGGCTTCTTCACGATTTCGCTGCCGCAGTTCCTGCAAGGCGTCGGCATGCCGTTCTTCTTCATCGGCACGACGTCGCTGGCGCTCGGTTCGGTGCGGCCGGATCAGACGGCTTCAGCCGCGGGTCTGCAGAACTTCGTGCGCACGCTGGCCGGCGCGTTCGCCACCTCGCTCGCGACGACCATGTGGGAACGCGAGGCCAAGATCGCGCACGAGAATCTGGCCGGGCTCGTCCACCCCTTGCCCCCGGGCGCCGGATTCACACCCGAGCAGGGCCGCCTGATCCTCGAACGAATCGTCCAGACCGAAAGTGTAACCCTCGCCACCAATGCGATTTTCTGGGCCTGTACGGGCTTGTTCGCAATCGCAGCGTTGCTGGTCTGGCTCGCTCCGAAGCCGCGCCCCGGGGTCGATCTGGGCGCGGCGCACTAAAGCTAACCTGTTGACGAAAAACGGGTTGCTCACGCCTGCAGGTCAATTCGGGGTGGATTTTACGTACATGTTGCAGGTGCATGAAACCGTCAAGTAACGAAGGTAAATCGGGTTCATCTCCAAAATGAACGATTTTTACCTCTGTATTTCAGCATCTTACTGCAAATGCGAGGCGAATGGACATTCCCACTTTGCGAAGCGATATCGGGTATGTTAAGTATTCTTCCTGAGGGCTCTTACGAGGGCTTGGGGTCCAAGAAAAACATTCGCTGATTTTCCATCGCCACTCGCGAGGCGCAGCTTTTTTGTGGAGTAGACTGATGGCTAACCCCCCCGCTGGCTTTATCGCCCGTGCGATGTGCGCAATCGCTGCCGCGTCGCTGATCGCCGCTCCTGTCCTGGTCAACGCCGATGCAGGCGCGCCGGCCAAGCACAAGGTGCATAAGAAGGCCTGGAAGAAGAAGGGCATTGCTCGCAAGGGCAAGTACAAAGGCAAGGGCGCGAGCCGGTACACCAGCAAGGGCAAGCGCTCGGCCGGCTACCTCTCGCGGACGCGCACGATCAGAAACACGACGCTGACGCCGGCTGCTCCGCCGCCGCCCCCGCCGCCGCCGCCGCCTCCTCCGCCCCCCCCGCCGCCGCCGCCTCCTCCACCCCCGCCCCCGCCGCCGCCGCCTCAGACGGCTGCTGCGGCCCGGACCGGCTATCACCCGAACCTCGGGTTCATTCTCGGTGGTCTCGCGCTCGGCAGCGGTATCGGTGCGATCATCGGGTCGAGCGAAGGGCACGATAGCCCGGGCAGCTGATCGCTTCGGCACCTGTCTGGCAGGACCATGACAGCCAATTACGGGAGCGGCCCGGCCTTCCAGCGAGGCCGGGCCGCTTCTGTGTGGCCGCCGAGCCGTTCGCGGCCGATCCTGCTACGGCGCGAGAAGCAGGGTCACGCGCAGCATGCGGGTTCGGTGGCCATGGATCGGAATCGCCGTCCTGTCGGGACCGGCAAGGCGGAACGGACCAGTCAGCGGCGCGAACAGTGGGGCATACGCCGCCGCAACCCGCCCGCAGTCTCCGGTCGCCGCAGCCATACGAGCCATGCGCCCGGCCCGAGCACCCAGGTACGTGTAATGCGCCTTGGTCCGGCCCAGCGACAGTTTCCTGCAAGCCTGCTTGAAGGCAAGTTTTTCCCGGGCAGGACCTGACTAGCGCCAGGCGCCGCTGGCGTCAGATGTCAGGCCGAGCGCACGGTACGCCGCATCGATCAGCGCCTGCCCGCGCGGCCCCACCAGAATGCCCGCGCCCATGCGGTTCATGGTGTAGCCCATGCTGAGGCCGAGCGCCGGATCGGCGAACCCCACACTGCCGCCCATGCCGACATGGCCGAACGCACTCTCGCCCAGGATCAGGCTGTCACCGCCGGTGGCCCGGTTGTCGGTGCTCACCATGAAGCCCATGGCAAAGCGCATCGGCTGGCACAGCACGGCATCGCTGTGCGTCGCGGCGGACACCCGGCCCATGCGATGGACCCTGTCTGCCGAGAGCAGGCCGCCGCCGCCGTTCGCCAGCGGTGCGTACATGCCGGCCAGTCCGCGCGCATTGGTGATACCGTTGGCGCTGCCGATCTCCGCGGCATGGATCTCGCGCGAGTTGAAATCCGCTCCGCCGAGGTTGGTGAGGAACAGGTTGGGCAGGCTGCCCGGCTGCGTGGTTGCCTTGCGGAAGAAGGCCGAGGCGAAGTTCACCTCTGCCGGATCGGCCGCGATCATCGGCGCAACGCGGTGCTCCTCGCTTTCCGACAGGCCGATATGGAAATCGAGCCCGAGCGGCCCCGTCACGTGCTCCCGGAAGAACTGCCCCAGCGGCATACCCGACACGAGCCGGACAAGCTGTCCCACCGTCCACGCATAAGTCACGCCGTGATAGCCTTGCTGCGTGCCCGGTTCCCAATGCGCAGGCTCCGCCGCCACGCGTGCGGTCATGTAGTCCCAGTCGGCGAGGCCGCCCTTGCGGATCGGCTCGGCCACGTGCGGGACGGGCGATGTGTGCGCCAGCATCATGCCCACGGTGGTCGCTTCCTTGCCGCCGGTGGCGAATGCAGGCCAGATATCGCCGACCAGTGTGTCGTAGGAAACCTTGCCCTGATCGACGAGCATGTGCAGGCACAGCGCCGTTGCCGCCTTGGTGCAGGAATAGACGATCGAGACGGTATCGCGGCCCCAGGCCTCCCCGGTGTCGGGCTTCGCGGTCCCGCCCCACAGATCGACCACGGTGCGCCCGTGATGCGTGATGGCCACGCTCGCGCCCTGCTCCTTGCGCTCCTCGAAATTGCGCCGGAACTCGGTGAGGACGCCGGTGAACTGTGGATCGCAGTGGCCGGAAATCGTGCGGCCATCCGCAAGGTCGAGGGCAATCGCGCTCATGTCAGGCTGAAATCCTCTGCCTTGAAGGTCTTGGTCATCTTCCAGTAGTCGACGAGGCGGTAAGGCAGCAGTGCAAAGACGCGGCCCGCATCGTTGCGGTACCAGTTGGTGAGGCCCTTGTGGGTCCAGACCATCCGGGCGTGTCGTTGATCGACATCGGCGACATAGGCATCGTGCGCTTCCGGCTTCACGTCGATGGCCGTTGCGCCGGTCTCCATAACCTCGCGCAGGGCGGTCAGGATCAGGCGCATCTGACATTCGGTGATGAAGATCACGTTCCCGCCGTGCGCGAGCCCGGTGTTGGGGCCCATCAGCATGAAGAAGTTGGGAAAACCGGGAACCATCGTGCCGATATAGGCGGTCGCGTCATCCGGCCCCCAGAAGTCATGCAGATCGCGTCCGCCCTCGCCGGTGATCGTCATGGGGGCGAGCATCTTGCTGGCCTGGAAGCCGGTGGCATAGATGATCACGTCAGCCTCGATCAGCGTGCCGTCCGCCATCACCACGCCTTCGGGCACGATCCTGGCGATGCCACCCGTCACCAGATCGACATTGGGCCTGAGCAGCATGTCGTACCAGTTGTTGTCGACGAGAATGCGCTTGCCATAAGGCGGATAGCTGGGCGTGCACTTGGCGATCAGATCATCGCGGCCTGCCAGCTTGCCGCGCAGATAGCGCTCCATGAACTGGCGGTGGCGGGCATTGACCTGGTTGATCGACTTGCCGCCATCGTCCCACGCCGGATCGACCTGCAGCGATGCATGGAGCCCGTCGGCAAAGGCCCAGAACAGCTGGAACCGGTACCACCGCGCGAAGAAGGGCACGTGGGCGAGCACCCACTTCATGCCTTGCGAAACTTCGGCAAAGTAGTTGGGATTGGGCACGACCCAGTGCGGCGAGCGCTGCAGGATGGTGAGCCGGGCGACATCAGGGGCAATCGTCGGCCCGACCTGCTGGCCCGATGCGCCGGTGCCGATCATCACCACGCGCTTGCCGGCAAGGTCGAGACCTTCCTGCCACTGCGCGGTGTGGAGCGCGGTGCCGGCAAAGGTCTCGCGCCCTTCGATATCGGGCAGCTTGGGCCGATTGAGCACGCCGACCGCCGAGATCACCGCGCGCGCCTTGAGGTGCGTGACCGCGCCCGCCGCATCGCGCGTCGCCACATCCCAGGTTCCGGTGGCGGCATCATAGGTCGCGGCGCTCACTTCGGTCCCGAAGCGGATATGCTCGCGCACGCCGTACTTGTCGGTCGCGCGCTCGAAATAGGTCCACAGCTCATCACGCTTGGCGAAGAAGTGCGACCATTCGTGGTTCAGTTCGAACGAGTAGGAATAGAAGTGGTTGGGCGTATCGACGCCGCAGCCGGGATAGAAATTTTCATACCAGCTGCCGCCGACGGCCGGGTTCTTCTCGATGATCGTGTAGGGAATGCCTGCCTGCTCAAGCCGGATCGCCGCGCACACGCCCGACATGCCCGCGCCGATGATAACCACCGGGAACTGTTCGAGCGCGCCGGGTTCGGGGCGCTGACGCCAGATCAGACCGCGCGGATCGGGTTGGGCCGCTTCCAGATCCTCGCGCATCATCGCGGTGTAATCGGCGCTCACGTGCTCACCCACTGCGGTGGAGAGCATCTCCTGCAGGAAATCGCCTTCGGGCAGCGGCGGCAGCGGGCGGCGGTCACGCGCGTAATCGAGCAGGGTGTCGGCCAGCCGCTCGCGGATTTCCGCGCGCAGCGCCTCGGGCATCGCCTCGTGATAGTTCATCGGGCCGGTGATGTGCGGCCGCGCGCGCTCGAGCAGGCCTTGATCGCCGGTAAGCTGCACCAGCACCAGCATCAGCGTTGCGGCGTCGGCTTCGGCCAGCGCCGCGCGCAGGGCGGCGGGATCGGCCGCCAGTGCGGATAGATCGACAGGCTCGCCAGCCGGCGTCGGGCTTTCCAAATTCAGCGTGGTCAAGCCACTCTCCCTGATTATCACTTGCCATCTACCTAGCGGAACCTGTATCTACGCACCAGTAGATAAAAAATGCACGCAGTTTCAAAGCTGCGCGGGATGAGGGGAAAAATCATGGTTCGCCGCCGCCTTTCCACGTTTGTCGATTCGACGCCGCGTCGCAGCGCTTTCGCGCTGCTGCTTGCCGGGACCGCGCTGGTCGCCGCGCCGGCCATGGCGCAGGAAGCTGCCCAGAACGCCGCACCGCCGACCGAGGGCCTTGCCGATATCGTCGTGACGGCGACCCGCAGCTCGGAATCGCTGTCCAAGGTTGCCGCGTCGGTCTCCGCCATTTCGGCCGCCGATCTCGGCGTCGGCGGGGTCAAGGACGTCGCCTCGCTCGCCACCGCGATCCCCAACCTTTCGGTGGGCGACCAGTTCGGCGTGAACCGCATCTTCATCCGCGGCATCGGCCTCACCTCGATCGACCTTGGCGCAGATGGCGGCGTCGCCTTCCTGCAGGACGGCGCGCAGATCGCCCGCCCCGCCGCCCAGCTTTCGGGCTTCTATGATCTGGAGCGGGTCGAAGTGCTGCGCGGGCCGCAGGGCACGCTCTATGGCCGCGGCGCGACGGCGGGCGCGATCAACCTGATCACCAAGAAGCCGACCGACCACCTCGATGGCTACCTGCGTGCCAGCTACGGCAACTACAACGCCGCCGCCATCGAAGGCGCCATCGGCGGGCCGATCTCGGGCGACAAGCTGATGGCGCGCGTGAGCGGCAAGTACGACCGCCGCGACGGCTTCGGGAAGAACGAGTTCACCGGGAAGGATATCGACAACCGCGATGCCTATGCCTTCCGCGGCACGATCCTGGCCAAGCCTGCCGACGATGTCGAAATCACGCTCTCGGGCGAGTATTTCCACGAGAACGACAGCAACTACGCGTTCCACTACTTCGGCCCGACGGTGAAGCCGGAGAACCTGCTCGGCTCGATCCTCGGCGGCAAGTCGCTGTTCACGGTGGCGGCAGCGGCCGGCAAGACGGCCAATATCCGCAACATCTGGTCCGATCAGGAACCCCTGAACCAGCGTGACGGCACCAGCTTCACCGGCACGATCGCCTGGACCCCGGGCAATTGGGACGTGAAGTCGATCACCTCCTACCACCGCTTCAAGCGCTTCAACCGTGACGATCTCGATGCGTCCGATGCCAACATGTTCGGGCAGAACAACTACATCGAGAACAGCAAGAGCTTCAGCCAGGAAGTCGTCGCCAACTACAAGAACGAGAAGCTCGATGTGCTGCTCGGGGCGAACTACTTCCACGAAAATCTCTACGGCGAAGTGCGCGTGCCGCTGACCAACCTTGCCGTGCTGCTCAAGCTCGGCGGTCAGGTGCCCCCGGGCGTTCCCGACAATGCCTTCGACGGGCTCAACTACCTGCAGAACGGCACGGTCAAGATCGACGCGCTGGGCTTCTACGCGCAGGGCACCTATGCCCTGTCCGACAAGTTCAAGATCACTGCGGGTGGCCGCTTCAGCCATGAAAAGCGCAAGGGCGTCGGCACGTTCGACTTCCTCGGCAGCGTCAACACCGACAAGGCGAAGAGCTGGAACGCCTTCACCCCCACGGTCACGCTCAACTATCAGGCGAATGACAGCACGCTGCTCTACGCCTCGGTCACGCGCGGCTTCAAATCGGGCGTGATCAACGTCGGCTCGCGCAACGATGTGATCAACCCCGAATACGTGTGGAGCTACGAACTCGGCCTCAAGACCGCCACGGCGGACCGCAAGCTGCAGGCCAATCTCGCCGCGTTCTACATGGACTACACCGATCTCCAGGTCGGCTTCGTCGATGCGACCAGCGTCGTCACCACGGTCAACGCCGCTTCGGCGCGCAACTACGGCCTCGAGGCCGAACTGCGCGCCAAGCCGGTTCCGGGCCTCACGCTCGAGCTGTTCGGCACCTACCTCAACGCGAAGTACCGCAAGTTCGTCACGGGCGATTACCGTCAAGCGTTCAAGCAGATCAGCGTTGCCGGCAACCGCCTCTCGAACGCGCCGGAATTCTCGTTCCGCGCAGGCGCCGACTACGACATCCCCGTCGGTTCGATCGGCAAGCTCAACGCCCGCGCCGAAGTGAACTGGCAGGACCGCGTCTACTTCACCGAGTTCAACAATGCCGATGCCACGCAGGGTGCCTATGCCCTGATCAACGCCGGTCTCAAGTTCACCTCGGCGGATGACCGGTATTTCATCGATGTGTGGGGCCGGAACCTCGGCAACAAGCTGGTCATCACCAACAACATCATCACCGCGCCGCTGTTCAGCAGCGTCCGCGTGGGTTCGGTCGCCCCGCCGCGCACGTATGGCGTGACCTTCGGGGTGAACTTCTGACGCAAACGGACGGATCGGAGACAAGGGGATGAGCGATGGGCTGCGGTTTGATCTGACGGATCCGCAGCTCAAGCGCGATCCCTACCCGATCTTCAAGGCGCTGCGCGATGCAGACCCGATGCATTTTTCCCCGCTCGGGTTCTGGATCGCGACGCGCTACGAGGACGTGCGGGCCATCCTCATGGACCGCACGAACTTTGGACAGGGCGATTTCCTCTCGAATATCCGCCTGTTCTATGGGCCGGACTTCGATGTCCTGTCGCATTCGGCCTATCGCTGGCTCTCCGAGATCTTTCTCTATCAGGACCCGCCGCGCCACACCCGCGTGCGGGGCCTTGTCACGCAGGCGCTCACCGCGCGGCGCGTGATGGAAATGCGCCCGCGCGTGCAGGCGGTGGCGGACCGGCTGCTCGACGCGGTGATGGACCAGCGCCGCATGGAAGTGATCCACGCGTTTGCCTATCGCTTCCCGACCCTCGTCATGTGCGACATGCTTGGCCTCTCGCCCGAGGAAGCCTCGGACGAGGTGCTCGTCGCGCTCAACCAGGCGATTGCCGACAGCTTCGTGGTCTTCGAGATGCGCGCGTTTTCGGATGCCGAGCTCGGCCTTGCCAACCGGCAGATGGATTTCCTGCTGGATTTCTTCGGATCGGTGATCGCGGATCGCCGCCGCGCCCCGCGCGATGATCTGGCGACCGCGCTGTGCAACGCGCGCGACGAGACCGGTCCGCTCAGCGACCACGAGATCGCCACTGTCGCCATCGGCCTCTTCGGTGCGGGGTTCGAGACGACCGCGCACATGATCGGCAACGGCCTGCTCAGCCTCGCCAAGTTTCCGGATCAGTGGGCGAAGCTGGTTGCGGACCCGGACCTCGCCGAAGCCGCGACCGAGGAAATCCTGCGCTACGAAAGCTCGCTCGTCGGCACCAACCGCACCGCCTTCCGCGATACGGAAGTGGGGGGCCAGCTGATCCGCGCCGGCGAACGCGTGCTGACCCTGGTGGCGGCCGCCAATCGCGATCCCGCCGTGTTCGAGGAGCCGGACCGCTTCGACGTGACCCGCAAGGGGCCGAAGCACCTTTCGTTCGGCGGCGGCATCCACTTCTGCGTGGGCGCCGAACTGGCGCGGCTGGAAGGCGAGATTGCCTTGAAGTCGCTCGTGACGCGCTTCCCGCAGCTGCAGATCGACGCGGCCAGCGCGCAGTGGCGGCGGGAAGGCTTCATGTTCCGCGGGCTGACGAAGCTGGACGTCAGCTGGTAGTCAGAGCCTTTCCTTTTTCAGCCGCATTCCCGCCTTCTCGCGGTCCCAGGTATCGGGCGTGATCCCCTCGGCGCGCAGTTCGGCCTTCATCACCTTGGCCGTCGGCGTCTTGGGCAGTTCGGGCAGCACGCGGATATAGCGCGGCACCATGAAGTAGGGCATGCGCGCGGCGAGGAACTCCGAAAGCGCGACCGGATCGATGGTCGCGCCCGGGACCGGGGCGATCACGGCCATCACCTCGTCTTCCGAATACTCGCTCGGCACGCCGATCACGGCCGCCTCGCGCACGTCGGGATGCGCGGTGACGTCGCTTTCCACCTCGAACGAGGAGATGTTTTCCCCGCGCCGGCGGATCGCGTCCTTCACCCGGTCGACGAAATAGAAATAGCCTTCCGCATCGCAGCGGAAAGCATCGCCGGTGTGGAACCAGCCATTGCGCCAAGCCTTCGCGGTCGCTTCCGGGTTCTTGTGATAGCCACTGTTCATCGCCCAGGGCCTGTCGGTGCGCACGATCATCTCGCCCACCGTGCCGATGGGCACTTCGCAATCGCTGCCATCGACCAGCCGCACGTCCACGCCGGGGCGGACCTTGCCGCAGGTGCCCAGCTTCACCGGATTGGCCTCCGATACGATGGGCGAGGAAATCTCGGTCATGTTGAAGATCGTGTAGACGTCGATCCCGAAGCGTTCATGGAACGGTCCCGCCGCTTCGGTCAGCGGCACCATGAAGGCTTTCTTCACGCCGTGCCCGGTATCTTCCGGCCCCGGTGGACGCTTGATCAGGAAGGTCGCCATCACGCCCAGCAGGAAGATCGTGGTGCAGCCGGTGCGCTTCACGAAGTCCCAGAACGTGTCGGTCGAGAAGTTCTCCATCAGCGCGATGGAGCCGCCGCGCGCCAGCATCACGAAGGGAATGCCCAGCCCCCCGATATGGAAGATCGGCATGTTGACGAGGAAGCGGTCCTCGCGCCCCACGAAGTGCCAGCTTTCGGGCCCCGCATTGGTGTAGAGGTGGAGGTAGGACGACAGCACGCCCTTGGAAGGGCCGGTGGTGCCCGAGGTGTAGATGATCGACTGTGTGTCCCACGGCTCGATGGGCCGGTCCAGCGGGGCGAGTTCGGCTTCCTCGCCGGTCACATCCTCGAACGCATGGACGGCAAAGCCCGCCGGCGCGGTGCCCTGGCCCAGCTGGACGATTGTGGTCACCGCCGCCGTATCCGCGCCTTCCAGCCGATCGAGCAGCCCGCCGTGGGCCACCAGCACCGTCGCATCCGAATTGGCCAGCACATGCTCGAGGATCGACCCGCGATAGGCGGTGTTGAACGGCACGAAAACGCCGCCGAGGTAGTTGATCGCATAGAACGTGATCAGCGCCTCGCGCCCGTTGGGCAGCCACACGGCGACGTGATCACCGCGCTTGACGCCCAGCCGGGCAAAGCCCGCCGCCTTGCTGACGACCAGCGCGCGCAGCTGCGCATAAGTCCACTGCCCGCCATCCTCGAACACGGCATAGACCGCGTCCGGCTGCGAGGCGGCAAAATCGTCGAGCAAATAGCGCAGCACGCACTTGCGCCGATCCAGCACGCGGGGATCGGTGTGCCCCTTGTCCTGAGCCGCCGGAGCCTCAGCCATGCTTGCCCCCTGCCGGCTGGACCATCTTCTGCACCATGGCGATCGCGTCCATCACCACTTCGGTCGCCGACCAGCGCCCGCCCTCGTGGTACCACAGCGCGATCCAGCTCAGCAGGCCCGAGACCCAGATCGCCGTGCGCGAGGGGTGCGCCACATCGAATTCGCCGCTGGCCTTGCCCTTCTCTAGCAGCGCGGCGAGCTTGGTGTCGAAGGCATGGCGCAGTTCGCGGATGCGGCGTGCGTCTTCGGGCAGCAGGCTCTTTTCCTCGCGCAGGTAGACGGTCACGTAGCGCTGGTTCGCGATGATGATCCGCGCCACCCGCTCGACCACGATCTTGAGCTGCTCGCTGGCCGTGCCTTCGACGGAGAGCGCCTCTTCCAGCGCGGTCAGCGAAAGCTGGATGCCCGTCTGGCAGATCTCGTAGAGCAGCTCGCCCTTGTTCTTGTAGTAGGAGTAGATGAACGGCTTCGTCACATTGAGCTGCTCGGCCACCGAATCCAGCGTCGTCGCCTCATAGCCGTTGGCGAAGAAGAAGTGGCTCGCTTCCTCGAGGATCCGCCGCCGCTTGTAGGCGGTGATTTCATCCTTGAGCTGGGCGGCGGCGCGCTTCTTCTTCGGCTTGTCCATGAGGTCCGCACTGTCGGTGGCAAGAGCAAGGGTGTGCATCAGCCCATCGCGGTCCGCAAGATTTCCATCACGTCTGCCGCCGTCTTGATCGGGCGGGGATTGGTGCGGCCCCAGATGTCCTCCAGCGTGTATTCGGAGACGAGCTGTAGCTGGTTTTCACTCACGCCCACCTCGCGCAGGCTGCGCGGCATGCCCAGCCCGCGGATGAGCTTGTCGAGCAGTTCCGAAGCCGGCTTCGAGGGATCGCCGAGGCAAGCGCTGATGCGCTTCTGCCGCTCGCCGTTCACGCTCGCGTTGAACGCCTGAACATAGGGCGACATCACGCAGCTGGTATGCCCGTGCGGCACATCGCAGGTGCCGCCCAGCACGTGGCCGATGGCGTGGCTCGCCCCCATCGGCACGCCGCCGATGATCGGGATCATCGATTGCCACGCGCCGATCTGGCACTTGAGCCGCGCGTCGAGATCGGCCGGGTCCGCCTTCACCGCCGGGAGCCCCGCCGCGAGCAGCCGCAGCGCGCTGTCGGCAATGCCGTCGCAGAAATCGTTGGAGAGGAACGAGGCGAGCGTCTCGGTCGCGTGATCCACAGCGCGCACGCCGGTCGAAAGCCACAGCCACTCGGGCGTGTGCACCGTGATCGCCGGATCGAGCACGACGCAAACCGGCACCATCTCGCGCTGGGTATAGGCCTGCTTGAGCTTGATCGCCTCGTCGGTCGCGCCCGAAAGCGGGTTGAACTCGCCGCCCGAAAGCGTCGTCGGCACGCAGATCGCGCGCACGTCCGGCCCGGCGAATTCGGGGATCACCATCGCGCCGGTATCGTCCACGCGGACGCGGTAATCGTCGAAGCCTTCGATGGTGGTGATGTTGTGCTTGAGGCAGATCAGCAGGATCTTGCCCGCATCGGTCACCGAACCGCCGCCCACGGTAACGACCAGATCGGCGCCTGCCGCCCGCGCGGCATTGGCGGCCGCCAGCACGTCGCTGCGCGGCGCGTGGGGCTGGATGCCATCGTGCGTCGCGGCGTGCCGCGCGCCCAGCGCGGCCTCGATGCGGCGGATCTCGTCGGTCTGGCGGTTGAGGTAGCTGCTGGCGAGAATGAAAACGCGGGCAGCGCCGCGCGCCGCGGCTTCCTGCGCCACGGCTTCGGCGGCCGGAACGCCCAATGTGACGCGTTCGGTTGCCGTGAGCATGACCTGTGAGGCTGTTACCATCGCTGCTCTCCCATGATTGCTTTGTTTATACTGCAGGGTAGCAATTATGGAATGCCGGTCAACAGACGAATATCAGTCGCGGATCAGGGCCACCCGATCCTGAAGGTGCAGACCTCATCGCCGCGCGCGCAGCAGTGATCATGGCGCACAAGCACGTGAGGGCTGACCAGTTCCCGGAACAGCCGCGTGAAGACGCCCCGGTGCCACGGGCAGTCCGGCATGGCGATGGGATTGTCTGCGATGGCGATCACCACCGCACCGCGCTCCTGCCGCGCCGAAAACGCGCCCGACCCTGCAAAGGTCCAGGCATGCGCGCGGATAGCCCGCAGCAGCAGCCGCGCCGCAAGCGCCGCCGGCAAACGGCGGAGCAGCCACTGCGCAGGTTTCGGGATGCGGTTTGCCAGCAGATACCTCGCCGTCCGCTCCCCCGCTTCCCACGACAGCTCGTCCCAATCGCCCGCGCGCTGCGCCTGCACGGCCCGGTGCAGAGCCGCCGCCTCGCGCTCGTCGGTCATCCGCTCGGGATCGGCGGCGAGGTATTTCGCCAGCCCTGCCGCTTGCAGCGCCCTCGCCCGCTCCTCCAGCCCGATCCGGTCGGCGAGGACATCGGCCAGCTGGATGATCGCGTTGGGGCCGACCTTTCCGGCCGGTAGTCCCACCGCGCTCATATATGCGCCCCGCTCCGTCCCGGCGCATCACCGCGCGTGGGCGCGCCATTGAATTCGTCGGCATCCTCGTCGGTCAGCTGCTGCGTCCCGCCCCCGCAGGCCTTGATGACGCCCCCTTTGACCTCTTTGGCTGCTTCATGGACCACCGCCTCACGCTTGAGCGCCTTGCGGCTCGTCTCCGCCGCCGCCTTCCAGTCCCCCGTCTCGGCGCGGTGGTTGGTGCGCGTCCGGTCGAACTTGAAATCGACGCCCTTCTTCGATTGCGGCCCCCAGTAGTTGACCCGGCCCAGATCATAGAACGTGCGCTGGAACCCGGCCTTGAGGAACGCCTTGAGGCACCCCAGCAGGTACTTACGCCGATACCCCGTCCCCTGCCACGGATAGGAGAACAGCGCCTTCCTCATGTAAAACCGGCGATAGTTGTTCATCACCCGGTCGAGCAGCTCGGCCCGGTCCATCGCCGCCGGCTTGATGATCGGGGTCACGAAATTGTACTTGTCGAAATCGTGGATCTCGACCTTGTCGCCCAGTTCCTCGAACAGGTTGGAAAACGGCCACGGCGTATACATCGACCAGTTCGCAAGGTCCGGCTTCCAGTCCATCGCCATGCGGTAGGTCTCTTCCAGGGTCTCCGCCGTCTCGTTCTCCAGCCCCACGATGAACTGCGCCTCGACGAGAATGTCCGCCTCGCGCAGCAGGCGGATCGCCTTCTTGTTCTGCTCGACCGTGGTTTCCTTGTTGAACAGATCGAGCTTGAGCTGCGCCGCCGCCTCGGTGCCCAGCGAGACGTGGACGAGCCCCGCGCGGCGATAGAGCGCGAGGTATTCCTCGTCGCGCAGAATATCGGTGACGCGAGTATTGATCCCCCACTGGATCTTCTCCGGCAGGCCCCGCGCGATCAGCTCTTCACAAAAGGCGATGAACTTCTTGCGGTTGATCGTGGGTTCCTCGTCGGCAAGGATGAAGAAGCCCACCTCATGATCGTTCACGAGGGTCTCGATCTCGTCGACCACCGCCTTGGGATCGCGGATGCGGTAATCCCGCCAGAACTTCCACTGCGAGCAGAACGAGCAGGTGAACGGGCAGCCGCGCGCCATGTTGGGAATGGCGACCCGCTTGCCGAGCGGGATGTAGATATACTTGCCCCACTCCAGAATGCCCCAGTCGGGCTTGATCTTCTCAAGGTCCTTCACCGTCGGCGCGGCCTTGGTGGCGATGATGTCGTGCCCGTCGAGAAACGCCAGCCCCTCGATGTCATGGCGCGCCAGCGGCCAGCGCCCGTCGTCGATGGCGCGTACGAGGTCGAGGAGGATTTCCTCCCCCTCACCGCGCACGATCACATCGATCCACGGTGCCTCGGTCAGCACCTGCTTGAACATGAAGGTCGCGTGGACGCCGCCCAGCATCGTGATGATCGCGGGCGAGACCTTCTTCGCGATCTTCAGCGTTTCCTCGGCCTTGTAGATCGAGGGCGTAATCGCGGTCGTGCCCACCACATCGGGCTTCAGCTCGCGTATGCGCGCCTCGAGGGCGGCATCATCGACATGATCGGTCATCGCATCGATGAAATGGACGTCGTCGTAGCCCGCCCCGCGCAAGGCCCCCGCGAGATAGGCCGCCCACGCCGGCGGCCAGTTCCCTGCAATCTCCGCGCCGCCGGAATGGTAATTCGGATGAACGAGAAGAATGCGCATGACCTGTCACTCCCGCTGGACAGATCAAGTCTCCATGGTTTTGGACACTGGATCATTGATCCAGCGCAACTGGCGCTTCAGCCCGCTTCCACCATATCGATGCGCTGCATCACCAGCGGCAACTGGTCGTTCCCGAAATACAGGAAGGCCCCGTCGACAATGATCGTCGGCGAGCCGAAGGCCCCGCGCGCGATCGCCTCCTCGGTGTTCGCACGCAGTCGGGCTTTCACATCATCGCTCCCCGAAGCGGCCCGCAGCGTCGCGCCATCGAGCCCGCAGGCATTGGCGATATCCTCGAGCACATCGGGATCATCGATATTGCGCGCGTCCCCGAAATAGGTCTCGAACGCCACCTCGCTGAAGGTGAGCAGGTCTTCCGGCCGGTCCTCCAGCGCGCAGCAGAAGCGCATCGCGTTGACCGACTTCACCGGATGGAACTCCGAAGGGAAATTCATGCGCAGCCCCGCCAGCCGCGCCCATTCCTTGAGCCACGTGAAGCTCAGGCGGAACTTTGGGTTGTCCGGATTGGCGCGGCTTTCATAGACGCTCTGGTTCACCGCATTGAACACGCCGCCGACCAGAAACGGCCGCCAGGTCACCGCCACATCGCGCCCCGCGATCCCGGTACGGAAGTTGTGAAACGCCAGCCGCGTCCACGGCGAGGAGAGGTCATAGAAAAACTCGACGCGCACGCTCATTTGGCTTCCCCATCCTTGATCCCGAACAGCACCCGCCGCGCTTCGGCATCGTCTTGCGGCCGCTTGTTGATCCGCTCGCGCCCCACCGCCATTCCGCGCCGCAGGCCGGGCCGCTCCTTCAGCCGGTCGTACCACGCTTTCAGCGCCGGGAACGCCTCCAGCGGTATCCCTTGCGCTTTCCAGGTCTGGATCCACGGGAAGCAGGCCATGTCGGCAATCGAATAGTCCGCCCCTGCCACGTGTTCATGGCGCGCCAGCTGCTTGTCGAGCACGCCGTAGAGCCGCAGCGCTTCCGCCCGGTAGCGCTCGGTCGCATAGGTGATCCGATCGGGCGCATAGAGCCGGAAATGCCCATGCTGCCCCAGCATCGGCCCGAGGCCACCGACCTGCCAGAACAGCCATTCCAGCACCGCCTTGCGCCCGCGCATGTCCGCTGGAAGAAATTGCCCCGTCTTCTCCGCCAGATAGACGAGGATCGCCCCCGTCTCGAACACCGGCACCGGCTCGCCTCCGTCGGCCGGCGCATGATCGATGACGGCCGGAATGCGGTTGTTGGGGCTCACGGCGAGAAACGCGGGCGCGAACTGTTCGCCCTTGCCGAGGTTGATCCACTTCACCTCGTACGGCAGGCCGCATTCCTCGAGCATGATGGAAACCTTCCATCCGTTCGGCGTCGGCGCGCTCAACAGCTCGATCATCACCCCTCTCCTCGGCGGGCAGACATTCCATGCCGCCTCGCGACATGCAACGCCGCATCCACGCGAAAGGGGCTTGAAGCGCGCCCGCGATCCCGCCATATGCCGCGTTCGCCGCAGGCCATGGCCAATGTCGCCCGGGCGGGTGTAGCTCAATGGTAGAGCAGCAGCTTCCCAAGCTGAATACGAGGGTTCGATTCCCTTCACCCGCTCCACCTTTCCGTCCACCGGCATCCATCGACATCGCCCACAACCCGCAGAAATCAGCGGTATTTTTGCGTTCATCGGGTCGCTGAGCGCCATCGTTTTCTGCCTGCTTCCAGCCCATTTGGGGGCCTCGGCGAAAACAAGGCCCCCAGCGTCAAGGTGGAAGGCCCCCAGGTTGGGGGGCCCCGGATCGAGGACGTGACGCAATGCCGCCTTCAGACGCTGCGGTTCGCAATGCCAAGCCGGGAGCCAAGCCTTACAAGATGGGCGACAGCGGCGGGCTCGATCTTCAGGTCCAGCCGAACGGGAGCAAACTCTGGCGGCACAAGTACCGCCACCTCGGGATCGAGAAGAAGCTCTCGATCGGACCCTATCCCGAAATCAGCCTGAGCGAGGCGCGTCGCCGGCGCGACACGGCGCGCGAGCAGCTCTACGCCGGGCTCGATCCTTCGCGCGAGAAGGTGAAGACACGCCAGCACGCCGAAGCGGTGGCTGGCTGCACCTTCACGCTGGTCGCAGAGGAATACTGCGCAAAGCGCGAGCGTGACGGCTCGGGCGCCTGGGCCCCTGCAACGGCTGCGCGATGCGAGTATCTGCTGAGCCTGCTCGATGGCTCGATCGGCAAACTCCCGATTGCCGATATCGCCCCGATCGACGTGCTGGAGGCTGTCCGCCGGATCGAGCGCAAGGGCAATCTCGAAAGCGCGCGCAGGACACTTCAGCTGGCAGGTGCTGTCTTCCGGTACGGTGTCGCAACTGCGCGGATCACATCCGATCCGACGCGCGATCTGCGCGGCGCTCTGCTGACGCCAAAGGTCACGCACTATGGCGCCATCACTGAGCCCGAAAAGGTTGGCGAGCTCCTGCGCGCCATCGACACCTACGAGGGGTTTGGCATCACCAAGCAGGCCCTGCTACTGGCGGCCCATGTCTTCGTCCGGCCCGGCGAGCTGCGCCATGCCATGTGGAGCGAGATCGATCTCGATGAATGTGTCTGGACGATCCCGGCCGAGAAGATGAAGATGCGCAAACCACATCACGTGCCGCTGTCCCGGCAGGTCGTCGAACTGCTCAGGGATCTGCGATACGTGACCGGCCCCAATGGCTTTGTCTTCCCCTCGGTCCGCACCCGCGCGCGGCCGATGAGCGAGAACACGCTCAATGGCGGGCTGCGCCGGCTTGGTTACACCACCCACGAAATGACCGGCCACGGCTTCCGCGCGATGGCGAGCACCTTGCTCAACGAATCGGGCATATGGTCGTCGGATGCCATCGAGCGCGCCCTGGCGCATGGTGACAAGGACACCCGGCCACCTCCTTTAGCAACGGCATATCGACCTGTTCAGGATAGGCTCAATCAACGGCACCATCCCCAAACCGTTGCCAAAACCTTTGCCGGACTACACATGACACCGCCACGGTTCAAGCGTGGCAAAGCAAGGCTAGTTAGATGGACCAGAGCGCATTCCGGCACGGCAGATTGACGGATCAGCTACCTGCCAACACGGAAACCGAAGAGTTCCTGCCGCTGGTGACGAATGGAACCGGCCGTGTGGAACGGATTGTGTCTGCTGGGCAGATCACTCCACCAGGTTTCTGGTACGATCAGGAGGAAGATGAGTTCGTGCTGTTGGTGGCTGGGGGTGCCATCCTGACCATCGACGGGCGCGAGCAACCGGTGGAGCTCAAACCCGGTGATTGGATCAGCCTGCCAGCACATTGTCGCCATCGGGTTGAATGGACTTCGGCTGATCCCATCACGATATGGCTAGCTGTGTTTACAAAGCCTTGAGGCAGGATCGGGGCGCAGCGCAAGTATCTCATCTTCCGGGCCGCAATATGTCAGGCCATTTCGCCTGCGATCCAACCCGATCCATAGGCGCTGTTTGTGCGCGACCTGAGCGCTGGCGCAGCCGGGTGCAGCAAAGACCACGTCCAGCGGATCGGTAACGTCAGCAGCCTTCATGGTGGTGCACATCCTCCAGGCGATGGCTCAGCGCAAGAAGTCTGCGAGAACGGTCGACCGGCACCGCGAAAAAGACCTCATCGAGATCTTCTCTTCCAAGCTGATGCCCTTCCGCAAGATCGCAACGCGCAAACACAGGCTGGCTGAAAACTTCCTCACAATGCCCCAACTCCGCTCGATGCGCCTTTGGCTCCGCGCATATGAATCTACGGCCTAATGCTGGGACTGACTGTTGCTCGCAGCTCGCAGCCACGATCGCTTGGCTATTCTGCCCAGGATAAGTCGGCTCTGCAGCAGCTCGGCGGGCATCTCGATGCCAAGTCTGACCACAGTTTTCAGACCTTTTCGGCCATGAATTGTCATGCTAAACAATTGAATTGAAATAATTACCTAAACATTTTTACCTATAAAGACAAACCGCAGCAGAAGGCGATCGTTGATGTCCGAAAATTTGACGCTCTGCGAAGAGATTATTCTACTGACAATTAGTGATGAGGGAAAACTTCTCAGGGAGCCCTCCGGGCTGGCTGCAAAATCTGCAGTCGCTGGTGCGTGCCTGATTGACCTCGCACTCCTGAACCGGATCGACAATGATCTCCAGCACTTCTTCGTGATTGACCAGGCGCCAACCAATGAGGGCCATCTTGATCTGGCCTTGGCGAGCCTTGCGCAGAGTGGTCAGAAACACACACTTGACAGTGCGGTATCCTGCGTTCTCCAGATCGCAGAGGAACTATACGAGTTAGCCTTCAAGCGCTTGATCAATCGCGGGATCATCGAACCCAAAGATCAGGTTTTCCTCTGGGTCATCAAGTCGCGACGCTACCCACAAACAGACGACGCGGCGCAGAATGCAACCAAGCAGAAGATACTCGACGCCCTGTTGAGCAAGAGCATTCCCACTCCCAGGGATGTTGCCCTGATTGCGCTTGCCTACGACTATAACATCCTCAAGCTGTTCATGGCAGACCGAGAAATTGAGCGCTTGATGGACCGCATCATTGATGTTGCAAGCCTCGATATCAGCTTGCAGGCGTTGCGCCGTATGAGTTTGGCCATTCAAGCCCAACTCGCTGCAGTCTACATCAGTCCCATAATGTAAGAGGCCAATTATTAATGATTCTCAGAATTGAAAATACCGGACCGGTAAATATCGCCATTCCAGATGCTCGCATTGACAGCATGACTGCAACTTCATTTCAGGAGCAGCTGGTCGAAATCATTGCCAAGTCGGATCATGTCGTCGTAGATTGCGCAACTGTCGACTATGTTTCGAGCGCAGGGCTGCGCGCCCTTCTGGTCGCCGCGAAGGCGGCGCAGTCGAAGGGTATGAAATTCGCCGTTTGCAGCCTGAAGCCCCACGTGAAAGAAATCTTCACGGTTAGCGGGTTCGACAAGATTGTGCGGATTGATCCTGATCGCGAAACAGCCTTGGTCTAATCGCACCCAACTGCCTTCTGCCCTCCAGCCCGGGGGGCAGGGGGACAAAAGGAGATGGCAAGAACATTCTGACCTTCAGCACAGTCATACCGCACCGACTGAGAGAGTTCACGGACCAGAAGGATACCCAGCCCACCGATCGGAGCGCCTTCTAGGGATGCTGGCGGTGCATGCTGCTCCTGCGCGAGAGGATTAAAAAGGGGGGCGTTGTCAGTAAAGCGCAATTCAACACGCCCTTCCTCGACGACTAGACCAATTTCAATCCAGCCGCCTGCAGCCGGATCGTCGCCAAACCCGTACTTGATCGTATTCGTCACGATTTCTTCGACACACAACTCTATTTTGAACGCAATGTCGGGAGAGATTGCTAAGGCCCCACCTTGCACCCCCAGCCATTCGTTGACGGCAGGAAACGCCCCATAGTCGGCAGAGAAGCGATGGTTGGTAGCAGTCATGACTGTTGCGCGACTAAGCCAACGAAGCCCGTGCTACATCAGTATTGCTTTCGATCGGTATGAGCTTGTCGAAACCAGAAACCCGCAAGACATTGGCCACGTCCGGCTGTGGGCTGGCCAGGACCAATTGACCACCTTTATTGGCAACTGATCGGGCAGTTGTAATAATTATCCGCAAGCCGAGCGAGGCAATAAAATCAACCTCAGACATATCAATAATTACTTTTCGATATCGACCTGATATCAAGCTCAGTGGCATGTCGATTTCCTGCACACCGGCTAGATCAAGTCGGCCTATCATCTTGATAACCGCGCCGTTGCAATCAAAATCCTCAACGGACATTTGCATCAAGCTACCCTCTCGAAAAAATAAAAACAAACCGCCCGAAGCAAAATCACAAAAATATTCAAACGGACGCAAATAATAATACGATCTGATAAAACATTACATGATTTCGCTACGAGGCGCCTAAGGTATAGCCGACCGTAGTGTTTGTTTCCAGACTTATCTGGCAAATGCACTGACTATTACTAAAGATATAATTATAACTCGCAATGGAAAATTTCCAAACAATCGCTACGAATTGAGGTTGGCGGCCTGGCTCGAGATACAAAACATGCAAGATTCTATTCATGCGCTTCCGTCCAACGAGTCCGCCCCCCCAGCACATCAGCGGCTTTCGCAGATCTGCGCTGCCGCCCGGGTTCTCATCGTTGACGACATTGAAGCAAATCGCACCCTCCTTCGTCGACGGCTGCGTCGGTTGGGAATTGAAGAGATTCTTGAGGCCGAAGATGGTGCATCAGGTCTTGCGCTGATCCGCGCGAGCAACATCGACCTTGTCCTACTCGATATCATGATGCCGGTTATGAACGGCTTCGAGGTCCTAGAAATTATTGCACGCGAGGGAATCCTCAGCGAGGTCCCGGTCATCATCATTTCCGCGTTAGATGAGATGGATGCCATCGTCCGTGGCATTGAGCTGGGAGCGGAGGATTTCCTTTTGAAGCCCTTCGAGCCGACGCTTTTGCGTGCCCGCGTTCTTGCAACGCTAGAGAAGCAGCACCTCAGGTCGCAGCAGCGCCAGGCTCTGGCTCAGGCCCAGATGGAATTGCTAGAAGCCCGCAGCCTCCAGATGGCCTTGGTGCCAAATGAATATACTGATCCGCAGATCGCGGTGAGGATAATTCTTGAGCCTGCCCGAGAGATCGGAGGCGACCTCGTCGATCACATACCCCTCGATGACGGCATACATCTGCTGGTTCTGGGGGACGTTTCGGGCAAGGGCGCCGGCGCCGCGCTGGTGATGGCAAGAACCCACGCTCTCATTCGCAGTTGTGCAGTGCTCGGTCAGGCCGATGGCAAGGCGTTGCAGCTCGAGAACATTGCGATGGCGGTCAACGCAGCGCTGTCCAAGGACAACGACAGCTGCACATTTGTCACGACTTTCTTCGCACTTTTCGACACAGGATCTGGAGAACTGTCCTATCTTCGCTGCGGCCATGTTCCGCCGTTTGTTAGGCGCAGGACCGGCGCGGTCGAGCGACTTGAGCTTGCTGGTGGACTGCCATTGGGGCTCGTCTCTGACACCATTTACCAGACAGCCAGCACCCGACTGGACCCGGGCGAAACTCTCCTGCTGATCAGTGATGGCGTGACCGAGGCAATATCCGCTCATGGTGAGTTTTTCGGGGAAGAGGACATCTTTCGCTGGCTCGGAGAGTGCCGGCACGACCTTGGCAATCTCGTCAAGCGCGTCAGAAACTTTGAAAACGGCATGCCTCCGACGGACGACCTGTCGGCACTGACCCTCACCAGACATAGCCACTGATCTAGGGAGTTGATGCGTGCCTGAAGAGACCTCTCCAGTTTCGCCGAATGTCGGCCGCCCGGACCGCGCGCGATTGCTCCTCGACAGCAGCCCGATTGCCGCGGTGATTACCAGCCTGAAGGGCAAGTTCCTTTTTGCTAATCGCCGCACGTATGAACTCATGGGCGTCACTCATGGTAGCGCATTGGAATCCGGGGCGGCGCTCTATGCCGATCCCGATCGCTTCGACGAGCTTGTCAAAAAATTCGCGCGGGATGGAAGCCTTCGAGAAGAGGAAGTTCAATATCTTCTCCCAAACGGCAGCAAGATCTGGTGCTTAGTTAACTGGCAGAACATCGAATACGATGGTCAGCGCGCAATGGTTGTTTGGAGCTATGATATAACTCATCAGAAATCGGTTGAGGCTGCACTTGAGCATGCTCGAGATCTTGCGGAGGAAGCAAGCAAAACAAAGGCCGACTTTTTAGCAAATATGAGCCATGAACTTCGCACTCCCCTTAATGCTATCATCGGTTACTCCCAGATTCTTCAGGAAGATTTTGAAGAAACCGGGCACTCCGATTATATTGAGGATCTCAAGCGCATTGAGTCGGCCGGAAAGCATCTTCTCGGCCTGATTAATGACGTTCTGGACCTAAGCAAGATCGACTCCGGCCGAATGGATCTCTATCTGGAAGCCGTCGTCGTCTCGCGCCTGATGGACGAAGTTTTCTCCCTGACGAAACCATTGGCCACGACGCGATCGAACCGATTGACCTTCTCGGTACCTGACAATCTTCCGATCCTCCACACGGACTTCGTGAAGTTGAAGCAATGCTTGCTCAACCTCGTCAGCAATGCGTGCAAGTTTACGGACGGGGGGGATATCGCGGTCCGGGCCTGGGCTGCTGATGACGAGATCTTCTTTGACGTTACCGACACTGGGATCGGCATGACGCAGGCCCAAACAGAAAAGCTGTTCCAGCCCTTCACGCAGGCCGACCCCAGCACGACCCGGCAATTTGGCGGAACGGGCCTCGGCCTTGCGATCACCCAACGACTGTGTCGGCATATGGGGGGCGATGTTTCGCTCGAAAGCTCACCGGGTGTCGGCAGCACATTTACAATCAGGCTTCCCGTCAAGTTGGAGGCCGTCACCTCGCCAAGCCAACCTCAGATGCCGACAATCAATAGTTCTAAGACGGGCGCACGCATTCTCCTCGTCGACGATGATCCCCAAATTCACCATTTGATCGGCACAATGCTCGAGCGCGAGGGTTATCAGGTCGAGCATGCGCACAGCGGCGAAGCCGCGCTTCTCAAAGCTGAAGAATTGCGGCCGGCAGTGATCCTTCTCGACATCATGATGCCGAAGATGGATGGCTGGACGGTTCTCGGCAAGCTGAAGGAAAGCGACACCCTGAAACTGATCCCAGTCGTCGTCGTCAGTCTGCTGGATGAGCGCCCCCTCAGCCTGTCTCTTGGCGCTGATGAGGTGATGTCCAAGCCTGTCGATCGGTCCCAGCTGATCGCAGTGGTGCGAAACTATGTTGGAAGCTCATCCGCAAGGATCCTGATCGTACACGAAAACGAGGACGATCAACCCTTCCTTTCGTCAACGCTGAGTGCGCATGGTTATGATGTCATCGAGGCGACAGGAAACATAGAAGCCCTCAGTGTGCTTGCCACGCCGCCGACACCATCTGTCATGCTGGTTAGTCAGCATGACGCGTTCGACATACTCGAGCAAACTCGCGATCATCCGGCATTTGCGGATCTAAGGATCATCATTCGTGCGTCGGGAGAATTGAGCATGGCGGAGGCCGCATTTCTAAAGGAAAGAGGTGCCGTCGTTCTCCCGCCAGGGATCGCCCCCCAATCTGCTCTGCTCAAGGCATTGGAGACCCTGAAGCTATGAGCAATCGGATCTTGCTCGTCGAGGACAATGCCGAAAACCGCGACATGTTGAGCCGAAGGTTGATCCGACGGGGGTTCGAGATCGCATTTGCGGCAGATGGCCAAGCGGCGGTGGATATCAGCAAGTCCGAACTACCGGACCTGATCTTGATGGACCTCAGCCTCCCTGTCCTTGATGGTTGGCAGGCCATATCCATTATCAAGCAGGGGCCCGATACACGGTCAATTCCGATCATTGCATTGACCGCGCACGCAATGAGCGGTGATCGGGAAAA
Organism: Novosphingobium fuchskuhlense; assembly: GCF_001519075.1. Taxonomy (GTDB): domain Bacteria; phylum Pseudomonadota; class Alphaproteobacteria; order Sphingomonadales; family Sphingomonadaceae; genus Novosphingobium; species Novosphingobium fuchskuhlense. The sequence goes on along the minus strand of NZ_KQ954244.1, from coordinate 1,315,020 downwards.
GGCACTCGCTGCGGGAGCCGACGATTATGACACCAAGCCGGTCGATATTGATCGACTGCTGGCAAAGATCAGGTCGCTACTCGAATGAACTGATCCCAGTCTGGGCAGCTATGCTCGCAATTCCGTGATGACCATGCCGACCGCTTTGATGCCGTCCGCGCGCATCGGATCATGGCGGACATGCGCATCACCGCCCAGTTCGACGGTCCAGGCGGCGAACTCAAGGCAAACGCCGTCGGGATCAAAAAAATAAACCGAGCGCACGAACACGCCGTCGTGCATTTGCGGTGCAACCTGTCCTTCGGGATCGTCGTGATTCAGCACCGGTGAGGTCTCGACCCCGAGGTCGTGCAGTCGTGCTACATAATCGTCAAACCGCTCCGCCGGCACGGAAAAGGCGATGTGATTCATTGAACCGTGGGCCGTCCTGATATCACCGAGCGCAGGCAGCGCAGCGGGCGCGGCAGTGCTGGGCGCCGCGGGAGGTGCGCGCACCGTGGGAGCGAGCATCAACTCGTTTGCCGACCGGATGCAGGCCCAACTGGCAGCGGCGATGCCAAACCATTCGGGGAATGGTGCCGACGAGGTCAATACACTCATCAAAGAGCTTGAAGCCGCGCAACATGAGGCGGACAGGGCCGGACAGCATCTCGACGGCATGGTACAGACCCTTGAAGCAGGGCATTCCGAAATCGTGCTGTCGCTTTCGGATATCCTCGGCCATCTGCAATTTCAGGATGTCATGAAGCAGCGCCTCGGCCAGGTGTTCGACGCGCTGCGCGATCTCAGCGATCTCCTCTCGCTTTCCAGCTCGGGTGCGCCGCGGACGAAATCGCTGATCGATTTGCTTGAGGATCAGCGCACCAGTTATGTCATGGAAAGCCAGCGGCTGGTCCATGCCAGTGTCGACACCACTGAACACCCTGCCCACCACGAAGCCGTCCGTATCGAACTGTTCTGAATTCAGGGGCAGCGCCGCAACGGCGGTGAAATCCCAGCCACAGCGCCTGGGGCAAGCAGCCTCCAGACCATGCGCGAAGGGTTTCTCGCACATCGCGCCATGGCTGGCGAGGGTATGGCGCAGGCTCTGGATGCGGACATCGGATAAAGCGCAATCCATGCCATTTCCCTTCGATCAGGATTGACCCGGGATTCCCATCCCACCACAGTCAGCCCATGAACAAGCCCATCCTCGCCGCCGCCTGCACTGCCGCGCTCGGTCTCGCCTTCCTTGCCCCTCGCGCGCCGCTGGCCGCCGCTTCCGAACCTGCACCGGCAGACTGTGCGCCAGACAACGGCGGGCTCAGCCTGCCGCCGGGCTTCTGCGCCACGGTCTTTGCCGATCACCTCGGCCATGCCCGCCACCTCGCCATCAGTGCGGACGGCACGGTCTACGTCAACACCTGGAACTATCCGGACTATTTCCCCGGCGCCCCCGTGCCGGCCGGCGGTTACATCGTCGCGCTCAAGGATCGCGACGGTGACGGCGTGGCCGACATGACCGAGCGCTTCGGCTCGAACCCGCGCAAGGGCGGACAGGGCGGCACCGGCATCGCGCTGTGGAACGGCGCGCTCTATGCCGAGGAAGGCGACAGCATCCTGCGCTATCCGCTCACCCCCGGCAGCGCCGCGCCGAGCGGGGCGGGCGACGTCATCGTCGCAGGCCTCGTCATGAAGGGTGATCACCCGATGCACCCCTTCGCGATCGACAAGGCGGGACTTCTCCTCGTCAACTCGGGCTCTGCCTCCAACACCTGCGAAAGCCCCAACCGCCAGCCCGGTGCCAAGGGCGCTGCCCCCTGCACCGAACAGCTGACCCGCGGCGGCATCTGGGCCTACCGTGCCGACAGGACCGGGCAGGTGTTCAGCCCCGCCGAACGCTGGGCCACCGGCATCCGCAACACCGGCGGCATCGCGTTCGACAGCGCGGGCCGCATCTTCGCAACCCAGCATGGGCGTGATCAGCTCTCGCAGAACTGGCCGGCGCTCTACAGCGGCGAGCAGGGCGTCGAACTGCCCAGCGAAATCCTGTTCTCCCCCTTCAAGGGCGCCGATTTCGGCTGGCCGACCTGCTATTACGATGGCCAGCACCACGTGCTTGCCCCGGAATATGGCGGCGATGGCGGCAAAACCCAAGGGCGCTGCGCCGGCAAGACGCCGCCCATCGCGGCCTATCCCGCGCACTGGGCCCCCAACGACGTCGCGATCTACACCGCAAAGCGCTTCCCCGCCGCCTATGCCGAAGGCGCGTTCATCGCCTTCCACGGTTCATGGAACCGCGCGCCCGCACCGCAGGACGGCTATCTCGTGGCGTTCCAGCCCCTCAAGGACGGCAAGGCCGCCGGCAACTGGATCCGCTTTGCCGATGGCTTTGCCGGTGATTACCGGGAACCCGGCCGCGCCGCGCACCGCCCGGCGGGCCTTGCCGTCGGGCCAGACGGCGCGCTCTACATCGCCGACGATGTGCGCGGCACGATCTGGCGCGTGACCTACCACGGGGCGGCGGACGCGACCCTCACCGCCGCCCCGCGCGCCGCGGTCAAGAGCGCGCTCACCACCGGCAATCCCTTCACCGGCAAGCCCCCGGTCGCCCCGCCCGGCTCCAGCGCAGAGGAAGTCGCGCTGGGCCAGCGGATCTATTTCGGCGAGGCCAAGGGCGGGACGTGCGCCGGCTGCCACGGCTCGGACGGGCGCGGCAGTTCTGCCGGCGGTTCGCTCACCGGCCCCACGTACCAGTGGAGCGATGGCTCGCCTGCCGGGCTTGCCGCGACCATTCGCGCCGGCGTCGCCAAGCCCAAGAAGGCCAGCGGCGGAATGCCCGCGATGGGCGGCGCGCCGCTGGACGAAGCCGATGTGAAAGCCGTTGCCGCCTACGTGTGGACCCTGGGCCACCGCCCGGGCTGACGCGTCAGGCGGAGAGGCCCGCCGCCTTGATCCCGGCCAGCGCGGCGAGTTCGTCGTTGTCGCTGGTGTCACCGGTCACGCCGACCGCGCCGATCACCGCGCCGTCGCTGCCGCGCACCAGCACGCCGCCCGCCGCAGGGACAATCCCGGCGGGGTTGAGCCCGGCTGCGGCAGTGATGAAGGTCGGCCGCTCCACCGCCATCTCGCCGATCGTGCGCGAGGACACGCCCAGCGCCAGTGCGCCCGATGCCTTCGCCGTCGCGATCTGCGGGCGCAAGTTGGACGAGCCGTCCTCGCGCGCGAAGGCGATCAGGTGGCCGCCGGCATCGAGCACGGCAACGCTGATCGGCTTGAGTTTCAGCGCGCGCGCTTCGGCAAGCGCGCCGGAAACGATGGTCTGGGCCTGATCGAGCGAGATACGGGTCATGGTCATTACTCCTGGGGAAGGTGTTGCAAGGCTTGAGGGGCCGGCCCGCCGGTCGCCCAGTCGAGCAGTTCGATGGTGTGAACGACGGCCAGGCCCGTATGCTTCGCGATCTGCACCGCGCAGCCCACATTGCCGGTGGCGATCACATCGGCCTTAAGCGCCATGATCCGCTCGGCCTTGCGCGCGCCGAGCTGGCCCGCAAGTTCGCTCTGGAGGATGTTGTACGTGCCCGCCGAACCGCAGCACAGATGCGCCTCCGCCGGCAACCGCACGGTGTAGCCCGCCTGCGCCAGCAACTGCTTCGGCGCCTCGGTCACCTTCTGCCCGTGCTGCAACGAGCAGGGCGGGTGATAAGCCACGGTCAGGCCGCGCGGTGTGGCGGCAGGCAAGCCATGCTTGGCCAGATACTCGCTCACATCCATCGCCAGCGCGCTCACCCGCGCGGCCTTTTCGGCATAGGCCGGATCGGCGCGCAGCATGTGGCCATAGTCCTTGATCGTCGTGCCGCAGCCGGAAGTGGTCACGATCAGCGCGTCGAGGCCCCTCCCTGAACCATTGGGGCCCTCGATTTCGGCCGTCCATGCGTCGACATTGCGCCGCGCTGCCGCCAGCGCATCGTCCTCGCGCCCGATGTGATGCACGAGCGCGCCGCAGCAGCCCTCGCCCGCAGCAAGCACCACCTCATGCCCAGCGCGCTCCAGCAGCCGCACCGTCGCCGCGCGCACCGCAGGGCTCAGTACCGGCTCCGCGCAGCCCTGCAGCAGCGCCACGCGGCCCTTCGCCGCCGCCATCCGCGCGGGCTGAACCAGCACCGGCGCGGGCACGCGTGCAGGCGCCAGCTCCACCATCGCAGCCAGCGGCCGCAGCGCCTTCACGCGCTTCATCAGCGGCACCAGCGGCCGCCCGAGCGGCGCGAGGTCGAGCGCCAGCCGCATCCGCCCCGGATAAGGCAAGACCCACGCCAGCAGCCGCCGCACCGCGCGTTCATGCCAGGGCCGCCGGTAGTTCTCGTGGATGTAGGCCCGCGCGTGATCGACGAGGTGCCTGTAGTTCACCCCCGAAGGACACGTCGTCATGCAGGCAAGGCAGGAAAGACAGCGGTCGACGTGCTTGACCGTCTCCGGCCCCGGCACGCGGCCGTTCTCCAGCATGTCCTTGATCAGATAGATCCGCCCGCGAGGGGAATCGTTTTCGTCACCCAACAGCACGTAGGTCGGGCACGTCGCGGTGCAGAACCCGCAGTGCACGCACTTGCGGATCACGCCCTCGGACGTCGCCATCGCCGGATCGGCGAGCGCCTCAGGCGGAAACCGCGTCTGCATCCGCATCCTCCGCAAATCGTCCGGTGGCGAACACGCCCTCTGGATCGAACGCCCGCCGCACCCGCGCTTCCAACGCCATTACGCCCTTTGCGCGCGGCTGGAACGCTGGCACCTGCGCCCGCATGGCTTCGGGCGCAGCGATCAGCCGCGCCTCGCCGCCAAGCCCGGCCGCATGCTGGCGGACCGCCTCATCCTCTGCCTCGCAGCAGACCCAGAGCCGCCCGCCGCCCCAATCCATCGCCCATTCCGCACCAGCGGGCAGCGCCGCAATCAGCGCCGGAGCCGCGCGCGCCGGCAAATGCACATCCCAGCGCACCGCCCCCGTCAGCCCCGCCCCGGTCATCGCCCGGTGCCACAGCGGCGCGGCATCCTCCAACCGCTCCAAAGCGCAATGCTCCGAAAGCAGTCCCGGCAAGGCCGCACACCGCGCCGCAACCGAAGGCGCAAAACCGGCCACCCGCAGCAGCACCGTGCCATCGCTGAGCGCTGCCGCCGCTGAAACCTCGGCGTTGCTCCCCAGCGCCGCCGCCATCGCCGCATGGGCCGCCGCAGGCTCCAGACCGCGCGCCGCTAAGGTCACCACCTCGCGCGGCGCCGGAAGCACCTTCAGCGTGAGCTCGGCCATTGCGCCGATCCGCCCCCACGAGCCCGCCATCAGCTTGGGCAGATCATAACCGGTCACGTTCTTGACGACCTTTGCGCCTGCCACAAACACCTCGCCGCGCCCGGAAACCGCCGTCAGCCCGAGCAGATGATCGCGCGCGCTCCCCGCCGTCACCCGGCGCGAACCCGCCACGCCCGCTGCCACCGTCCCGCCAATCGTCGCGCCGGGATCGCCCCACGGTTCGAACGCCAGCATCTGCCCTTCGGCCGCAACCAGCGCCTGCACCTGCGCCAGCGGCGTTCCCGCACGCACTGTCAGCACCAGTTCGGCGGGATCATAGTCCACGACGCCTGCGAGCCCCGCCAGCGAGACCACCTCGGCCTCACGCGGCGCGCCAAACCCGGCCTTGGTCCCGCCGCCGCGCAGCTCCAGCTTGCGCCCGCTCGCCGCCGCATCGGCGACAATCCCGGCGAGATCCGCCGCATCCCTCGGCTCCAGCATCAGAACCTCGGCAAGTCAGGATGCGGCAAAGCGCCGTGATGCACATGCATCCGCCCCAGCTCCGCACAGCGGTGCAGCACCGGAAACACCTTGCCCGGATTGAGCAGCAATTCCGGATCGAACGCGCACTTCACGCGGCTCTGCTGTTTCAGATCGGCGTCCGAAAACATCTCCGGCATCAGATCGCGCTTCTCGATCCCCACGCCATGCTCGCCCGTCAGCACCCCGCCGACCGCAACGCAGAGCCGCAGGATATCCGCGCCAAAGGCCTCCGCCTTGTCGAGTTCCCCCGGCACATTGGCATCGTAGAGGATCAGCGGATGCAGGTTGCCGTCGCCCGCGTGGAACACGTTGGCGACCCGCAGGCCATACTCTTGCGAAAGCTCTTCCATGCGCCGCAGCACATCGGGAAGCCGCCGCCGGGGGATCGTCCCGTCCATGCAGAGATAGTCCGGCGAAATCCGCCCCACCGCCGGAAACGCCGCCTTGCGCCCGGCCCAGAAGGCCATGCGCTCGGCCTCGTTTTGCGAAACCCGCGTCGTCACCGCCCCATTGGCATCCGCAATCCGCGCGATCTCGCCGATCAGGAAGTCGCACTCCGCTGCCGGCCCATCGACCTCGACGATCAGCAGCGCCCCCACATCGAGCGGATAGCCCACCTCGACGAAAGCCTCCGCCGCATGGATCGCAGGCCGGTCCATCATTTCCATGCCCGCGGGGATGATCCCTTCGGCAATCACCTGCGCCACACACGCCCCGGCCTGCTCGGCATCGGGAAAGCCCACCAGCACCGCGCGCGCCGTCTCGGGCCTCGGCAGGATGCGCACCGTCACTTCGGTCACCACGCCCAGCAGCCCTTCGGACCCCACCACCACGCCCAGCAGATCGAGCCCGCAAGGATCGAGATGCCGCCCGCCCAGCCGCACAATCTCACCGTCCATCATCACGATCTCGACGCCGAGCACATTGTTCGTGGTGAGCCCGTATTTCAGGCAATGCACCCCGCCCGAATTCTCCGCGACATTGCCGCCGATGGTGCAGGCAATCTGGCTCGAGGGATCAGGCGCGTAATAGAAGCCCCGGCCCTCCACCGCCTGCGTGATCGCAAGATTGGTGACGCCGGGCTGCACAACCGCCACGCGGTCCTCGTAGTCGATCTCGAGCACGCGCTTGAACTTGCCGAGCCCCAGCAGCACGGCATCCGCCAGCGGCAGCGCCCCGCCCGAAAGCGAAGTTCCCGCCCCGCGCGGCACGACCTTCACCCCCTCGGCATGGCACCACTTGAGCACAGCGGAAACCTGCGCCGTCGTCTCCGGCAGCACGACCATGAGCGGCGGCTGGCGATAGGCCGTCAGCCCGTCCGATTCCCACGGGGTCAGCGCCTCGGGCGCATCGATCACGCCTTCTCCCGGCACGATGGCCCGCAGCGCCTGTGCGATCCGCGCGCGCTTGGCGAGCGTCTCGCTATCGGGCACCGGCATGGCAATCGACATCAGTGGGGTCCCCGGTTCAGCCAGCTGCCTTCACGCGTTGGCGGAACGCGTGGAGCAGCGGCTCGGTATAGCCGCTCGGCTGCGATACGCCATCGAACACCAGCGCCCGCGCCGCCTGAAACGCGAAGCTGCCGTCCGGATCGTTCGCCATCGGCTGATACAGCGGATCGCCCGCGTTCTGCGCATCGACCTTGGCCGCCATGCGCAGCAGCGCCGCATCGACCTGTTCCGGCGTCACCACCCCATGCAGCAGCCAGTTGGCAATATGCTGGCTCGAAATCCGCAAGGTGGCGCGGTCCTCCATCAGGCCGACATCGTTGATGTCCGGCACCTTCGAGCACCCGATCCCCTGATCGACCCAGCGGACGACATAGCCGAGGATGCCCTGCGCATTGTTGTCGATCTCGGCCTGAATGTCCTCCGCAGACCAGTTCTGCCCCGCCGAAACCGGAATGGTGAGCAGCGCATCAAGGCTGGCAATCCCTTCCGCCCGGCGCTCCACCTGCCGGGCGAACACGTCGACCTGATGGTAATGCGTCGCGTGCAGCACCGCCGCCGTCGGCGAAGGCACCCAGGCGGTGTTCGCGCCGGTCTTGGGGTGGCCCACCTTCTGCACCAGCATGTCGGCCATGCGGTCGGGCATCGCCCACATGCCCTTGCCGATCTGCGCCTTGCCGGAAAGCCCGCAAGCAAGCCCGATCTGCACGTTGCGATCTTCGTAGGAGGTGATCCACGGCGTCGTCTTCATGTCGCCCTTGCGGAGCATCGCGCCGGCCTGCATCGAGGTGTGCATCTCGTCACCGGTACGATCAAGGAAGCCGGTGTTGATGAACATGATGCGGTCCTTCACCGCGTGGATGCAGGCGGCAAGGTTCGCGCTCGTGCGGCGCTCCTCATCCATCACGCCGATCTTCAGCGTATGGCGCGCGAGGCCCAGCACGTCTTCCACCGCATCGAACAGATCGTTGGCAAACGCGGCTTCTTCGGGCCCATGCATCTTGGGCTTCACGATATAGACCGAACCCGTCCGGCTGTTGGCCCTCGCGCCCTTGATGTCGTGCATCGCGATCAGGCTGGTGACGATCCCGTCGAGAATGCCCTCCGGCGCCTCGCCCCCGCCCGGCAGCAGCACCGCAGGGTTGGTCATCAGGTGGCCCACATTGCGCACCAGCAGCAGCGAGCGGCCATGCAGCGTCAGCGTGCTGCCATCGGGCGCGGTATAGACGCGGTCCGGATTAAGCCGCCGCGTCATCATCCGCCCGCCCTTCTCGAAGGTGTCCTCGAGATCGCCCTGCATCAGCCCCAGCCAGTTGGCATAGGCTGCGACCTTGTCCTCGGCGTCGACCGCCGCGACCGAATCCTCGCAGTCGCAGATGGTCGAGATCGCGGCTTCCATCACGACGTCGGCGATGCCTGCCGGATCGTCCTTGCCGATCGGATGCGCGGGATCGATCACCACTTCGATGTGGAGGCCATTGTGCTTGAACAGCAGGCTCGTGCCAGCGCGGCCAACGAGTTGCGAGGCGTCCTTGAGCGCCGGCTCGCCGCCGGTCCACTCGGCCCACGAACCCGAGGCCAGCGGCACCGCCTCATCCAGAAACGCCTTGGCCCAGGCAATCACCTCAGCGCCGCGCACCGGGTCATAGCCCTTGCCCGAGGCAGCACCCGGAATGGCGTCCGTTCCGTACAGCGCGTCGTAAAGGCTGCCCCAGCGCGCATTGGCCGCATTGAGCAGGAACCGCGCATTGAGGATCGGCACCACCAGCTGCGGCCCCGCGGTCACGGCCAGCTCGGCATCGACATTCTGCGGCGCAACAGTGAACGGCGCGGGTTCGGGCACCAGATAGCCGATCTCGGTCAGGAACGCCTTGTAGGCCTCGATATCCTGCGGCTGCCCGGCGCGGTCCTTGTGCCAGGCATCGATCTTCGCCTGCAAGTCCTCGCGCTTTGCCAAGAGTGCGGCATTGCGCGGCGCGAACTGCGCGAAAATGCCTGCCGCACCGGCCCAGAAGGCGTCCGCCGTCAGCCCCGTCCCTGGCAGCGCGCGCGTCTCGATGAAGTCCGCAAGGACACCCGCCACCTGCAGCCCCGAACGCTCGACATATCTGCTCATCGCAACCACTCCCAAAATCCGATGGCTCTCCCTAGGCCGCGCTGCTGTCTTCCGGTAGAAGGAAATAATTCAACGCAGCTTCTCCTGTGGGGAAACAATGTTCGACCCCGATTACGATCTCTTCCTCGCCATCGTCGAAGCCGGATCGATCTCCGCCGCGGCCCGGGCGCAGGGCGCCTCCACCGCCGCACTGTCCAAGCGTCTCGCCCGGCTGGAAGAGCGCCTCTCTGCCCGCCTCGTCCACCGCACCACGCGCCGCCTCGCGCTCACCCCCGCCGGGCAGGATCTCCACGACGCGCTGCTCCCGCTGCGCTCCACCCTCAAGGCCGCCGAGGAGCGCGTCAGCGGCCGCCACGCGCATGTGCGCGGGCCGCTTCGCCTCACCGCCCCCACCTCGTTCGGCCGCATGCATGTCGTCCCCCACGTCCCCACCTTCCTCGCCGCCCACCCCGATGTGCGCCTCCAGCTCGACCTCTCGGACGAGTTCGCCGATCTGCTCGATGGCAGCTGCGACCTTGCCATCCGCATCGGCGCGAAGATCGGAACCGGACTTGTCGGCCACCGCCTCGGCACCAGCCACCGCGTACTTTGCGCCGCGCCGGCCTATCTTGCCCAGTTCGGCACGCCCGAGGCGCTGGCGGACCTCAGGCACCACCGCCTCCTCGCCACCGTGAGCCAGCTCCCATGGCAACTCGATGGGCCCGAGGGCACGGTCACCCATCAGGGCCAGAGCCACGTGCGCACCAATTCGAGCGAAGTCGTGCGCGAACTCGCGCTGGGCGCCTGCGGCATCGCGCTGCGCTCCTTGTGGGATGTTCACGAAGCGCTCGCCTCAGGCGCGCTCGCGCGTGTCCTCCCGCAGTATCAGGGCTCGCAGGATGTCGGCATCTATGCCGTCCACGCCCCCACACCGGCGATCCCGGCGCGGATCGCGGCGTTCATCGCGCACCTTGGCGCGCATCTCCAAGGCGGCAGCGGCCTCGCCTAGGCGGTTACCCGCATGCAGGCGATGCCGCGAGCCGCGAGCCGCCCGCAGATGGCATGGGCATCTGGCCCCGAAGCGCGCAACCGGTAGACCTGCGCCTGGCGCACCACCGCCGGAATGATCACCGGCTCCAGCGATTGCAATTCGGGCTCGCTCGCCGAAAGCGTCTGCCACAGCTCGTCAGCCCCGGCGACATTGGCGGCGGCAGCCAGCTGGATCGTCTGTACGGGCCCTCGGCTGCGCGCAGCCAACTGCGACGGGGGCGATGACGGGAGCGGCGGCGCATCGGCCTGCCGCATCGGCTGCGTCCGCATCGGCGCGGGCATCCCCAGCGCCGCACTCTTGGCTGCGTCCGCATAAGTCAGTGGCTGGCGCAGGATCACCACCGAAGTCGAAGCCGGATTGGTCAGTGCGTAAAGCTGGCGCGCAAAGTCACCCGGCAGGCGGATGCAGCCATGCGAGGCGGGCGCACCCGTCACGCGCCCGGCATGGAGCGCCACGCCGCCCCAGGTCAGCCTCTGCATGTAAGGCATCGGCGCGTTGCCATAGGTGCGCGAGCGGTGCTTCACCGCCTTCTGCAGGATCGTGAACGTGCCCGCCGGGGTGTCATGGCCGCGCCGCCCGGTCGAAACCGTGGTGGAACCCCACTCCGCCCCGTCCCTGAACACGAACAGCCGCTGCGAGGGAATGCTCACCACGATCAGCACGCCCTTGTGCGCGGCTGAGGCCGGCGTGGGCGGCGGCGGCCCTTGCGGCGCGCCATCGAGCGCCGGATCAGGCCCGCATTGCACAGCCGCCGATGCCGTTTGCACCGGCGGCGCCGGCGGCGCGATCCGCTCGGCCAAGGCGCCGCGCGTCACCACGCCGCATCCCAGCAGCGCCAACAGCAAACCCGCGATGATCGAGACTCGACGTCCAACCCTGCCCATGCGGCATGGTTAACGAATAGTACCTAGACGTGACACCGCTTTTTGGTCCGTCATGGGCCCCGCTGAGCGTCCCTTAACGGGACACCGCGAGCCGTGCCCCCGCCGCCTGCCAGCCGCCGCCCAGAGCGCGGAATGCGGCGACCCCGGCCCGTGCCGCCTCGGCCCGCGCGGCAATCGCGTTGTCCTCGGCATCGAGCATCTGGCGCTCCACGCCAAGCGCCTCCACCCGGCTGACCGCACCGGCTCGCACAGCCGTCTCGATCCGCTGGCGGCTGTCCGCCAGCCGCACCGCGACACGTCCCAGCGCTGCGGCCTGCTCGCTGCGCTTGGTCAGCGCCAGCAGCGCGTTCTCGCCATCGGCCGCAGCCAGCAGCGCGGTCTTCCGCCAGTCCGCGACCGCTTCCTTCAATTCAGCCTCTGCAGCAGCCTGCCGCGCGCGCAGCCGCCTGCCGGTGAACAGCGGCAGGCTGATCCCGCCGCTGGCGCCGGTCTGCACTGCCCCGCCCGTAAACAGGTTGCTCATTCCATTGGCGAGGAAACCCGCAAACCCCGAAATGGTGAAGCGCGGATACCGCGCGCGGATCGCCTCGGCCACGCGCGCGTCGCTGGCGGCGACACGCCGCTCCGCCGCGACCACATCCGGCCGCCGCGCCAACAGCGCTGCCGGGCCATCGGGCACGGCCGGTGCCCGCACCGCCGGAATGCCGCCCGCACCCAGCTCAGCCGCAGCCTGCCCCGGCGCGCGGCCCATCAGCACGTCGAGCCGGTTGCGCATGACCTCCAGCGCCGTCTCGAGCGCGGGGACCGCCGACTGCGCTCCGGCGAGTTCCGCCCCGCTGCGGTCGGTCTCGGTCAGCGCTGCCACGCCGCGCTCCGCGCGCTGGCGAAGCAGGGTGTCCGTTTCGCGCGCAGCCGCAACACGCGCCCGCGCCACGGCCAACCGGGCCTCGATCGCCCGCACATCGATGTAGGTGTTGACCACTTCGGCCGCGATCGTCAGCCGCGCGGCGGCAAGGCCCGCATCCGCCGCGCCCGCCTCGGCCCGCGCCGCGCGGGCATCTGCGGCGAGCTTGCCGAACAGATCAAGCTCCCACGAAGCCGCTCCGTTCAGGCCGTATTGCTCCACAGTGCGCTGAAAACCGGGAAACTTCGAGAAGGCACGCCCCTGCACATCCTCGGTCGATTGCCGCTTGATGCCCCCCGAACCGTCGAGCGAGGCTTGCGGCAGCAGTGCGCCCTGCGCGGCCTTCAGCCCCGCCGCCGCCTGCTCCAGCCGCGCTGCGGCTGCTGCGATATCGAGATTGCCGGCCAGCGCAGTCTCCACCATGCGGTCCAGCACCGGATCGCCAAAGCTCTTCCACCAGTCCTCGGCAAGCGGCACGGCTTCGCCCGGGGCCGCATCCGGCGCATTGCGGAACGCATCGGGGAGCACCGGCGACGCCGGCAGGGCCCGCGGCGAGGTATACGCAGCCGGCGCAGCGGGCACCGCGCCGCCAAGCAGGATAACGGCTGCGGCTCCAGCCAGAAGGGTCCGCATAGGATGAATCCTTGACCAATGAATGATGAAAGAATATATCCTTTTTCATGAAAATCAACCCAGCCATTTCAGAAAAGCGAAGGGCAGGCCGGCCCAGCGTAGACCGGCGGGACGAGATCCTCGACGCCGCCGAACGCCTCTATGACGCACTCGGGTTCGAAAAAGTCACGGTCACCGACGTCGCCCGCGCGCTCGGCATGTCACCCGCCAATCTCTATCGCAGCTTCGCCAACCGCCAGGCGATCGATGAAGCGGTGACCAGCCGCGCCTTGACCGGCGTGGAAGATGCCGCATGGCGGGTCGCACGCGGCGCGGCGGCCGATCCGATTGCCACCTTCGAGGTGCTCTGCATGGATATCGCTCTGAAAATGCGCGATCTTCTGTTTAAAAGCGGGCGCTCCAGCGATCTGTGCCTGGCCGCCACGCGCGGCAACTGGCCACCAGTACAGCAGTTCATGGATACACTGCGAGGGCTCATCCGCCATGTCATCGCCGAAGGCCAGCGACAGGGCGTGATGCGCACCGATCTCCCGCTCGAGGAAACCACGGCGGCCACCTTCACGGCCATGGCCAAAGTCTGGCACCCGGTCATGCTCGATACCTTCGGTGTCGCCACTCTTGAGGAGGAGACCGCGGGGATCACACGACTCGTGCTCGAGGCGCTCAGAATTAAAAACTGAAAATAGAAATTATTTTTCATCTTTCCCTAAATGCTGGTCGCGATTATAGGTGAGTCGAAAGTGCCCTCAGGGGCTCGGAGGCTCTCATGCAACGCCGCACGATTTCCCGCTTGCCCCTGATCGCCGCGCTCAGCGGCACCGCGCTGCTGGCCGGCTGCTCCGGGTCCGCGACCCACCTGCCCGATCAGCCACTGGTCGCCACTGCTCTCGCGCAGGCCGAAAGCGGCGGCACCGGCGATGCCTATACCGGCACGGTCCACGCCCGCACCGAAAGCACGCTCGCCTTCCGCGTCCCCGGCAAGATCGTGCAGCGTCTGGTCGATGCCGGCGCGCACGTCCGCGCAGGCCAGCCGCTCGCCCGGCTCGATGCGCAGGACTATGGCCTCGCTGCCTCCGCCGCCGCCGAAAAGGTCCGCGCCGCCGAGGCCGATGCCGCGCGCACCGCGGCGGATGAAGCCCGCCTGCGCCCGCTTGTGGCGACCGGTGCGATCTCGCCCTCCGCCTATGATGGCGCCCGCGCCTTGCGCGATGCTGCCGCCGCCAACCTGTCCGCCGCGCGCGCCGCTGCCGCCCATGCCGCCAACGAGCGCGGCTATGCCACGCTGGTCGCCGATGCCGACGGCGTGGTGACCGAAGTCCTCGCCGAGGCGGGCCAGGTCGTTGCCGCCGGCACGCCGGTCCTGCGCCTTGCGCGCAGCGGTGCGCGCGAGGCGCTGGTCGCCGTGCCCGAAACCGCCCTCGCCGCCCTGCCGAAAACGGCGCAGGCCACGGTCTATGGCCGCAGCGCCCCCGTCACCGCCACCTTGCGCGAGGTCGCCGGCGCGGCCGATCCCTACACCCGCACGTTCGCCGCGCGCTATGTGCTGGCCGGCGCGCCCGAGGACGCCCCGCTCGGCGCCACTGTCACCGTCCGCCTGCCTGCCGCCACTGGGGGTGCCACGCGCGTGCCGCTCGGCGCGCTCGTCGATCTCGGTGCGGGGCCAGGCGTGTGGGTAATCCAGCCCGACCGCCGTGTGCGCTTCCAGCGCGCGCAGCCGCTGCGACTGACCGAGGAGGAAGCCCTGCTGCCCGCCGCCGCGCTGCCCCCGGGCACGCGCATCGTCGCGCTGGGCGGCCAGTTGCTCCACGCCGGCCAGACCGTCCGCCTCGCGCCGGGCGCCGGCTTGTGAAGGGCCCCAATCTCTCCGCCATCGCGGTCAAGGAACCCTCGGTCACCTTGTTCCTGCTGCTGGCCGCGATGGCCGCCGGCGTCTTCGCCTTCTTCCAGCTTGGCCGCGCCGAAGATCCGAGCTTCACGCTGAAGGCGCTGACCGTCACGGCCGTCTGGCCCGGCGCCTCGGCCCGCGAGATGCAGGACCAGATCGCCGACCGGCTCGAGAAGCGCATCCAGGAACTGCCCTGGAACGACCGGATCGAAACCCAGGCCCGCCCCGGCCTCGTCACGCTTACGGTCGTGCTCAGCGACAAGACGCCGCCCGGCGCCGTGCCCGACATGCTCTATCAGGCGCGCAAGAAGATGAGCGACGAGGCCATCAACCTGCCGCGCGGGGTGATTGGCCCGATCGTCAACGACGAGTATTCCGACGTCTATTTCTCGCTCATCGCGGTGCAGGCAAAAGGCCTGCCCCACCGAGACCTGATCCAGCGCGCGGAAGCCATCCGCAGCGAGCTGCAGCGGGTCCAAGGGGTCAAGAAAGTCGCCCTGATCGGCGAGCAGCGCCCGCGCATCTATGTCGAGCTCTCCAACCGCAAGCTCGCCACGCTCGGGGTCGGCGCCGATGCCGTGCTCGGCGCGCTCGCCAACCAGAATCTCATCCAGCCCGCCGCCCAGTTCGAGACCGCCTCGCGCCTCGTTCCGGTGCGCGTCACCGGGGGCTTCGACGATCTCGATGCCGTGCGCGCCACGCCCATCACGGCGGGCGGGCGCGTGCTGCGCCTGGGCGATATCGCCGAGGTCAAGCGCGGCTATGAAGATCCGCCGAGCTATCAGGTGCGCCATCAGGGCAGCGAGGCGGTCATGCTCGGCGTGGTGATGCAGGACAAGTACAACGGCCTCGCGCTCGGCAATGCGCTCAGCAGCAAGCTCGCTGACGTGCGCGCCGGGCTTCCCCTAGGCATCACCGTCGCCGAAGTCGCGGATCAGGCCGCGAATATCGAGGAGGCCTACGGCGAATTCATGCTCAAGTTCGCGGTCGCGCTCAGCGTCGTCATGGTCGTCAGCCTGATCGCGCTGGGCTGGCGCGTCGGCATCGTCGTCGCGCTCTCGGTCCCGCTCACGCTCGCGGCCGTCTTCGTGATCATGCTGATGACAGGCCGCCAGTTCGACCGCATCACGCTGGGTGCCCTCATCCTCAGCCTCGGCCTCCTTGTCGACGATGCGATCATCGCGATCGAGATGATGGTGGTGAAACTCGAGGAAGGCATGAGCCGCGCCGAGGCCGCCACGTTCGCGTGGGGAGCGACTGCCGGGCCGATGCTGGCGGGCACCATCGTCACCATCGTCGGCTTCCTTCCCGTCGGCTTCGCGCAATCGACCGCAGGCGAATACGCCGGCAACATCTTCTGGATCGTCGGCTTCGCACTGATCGTGTCATGGGTCGTTGCGGTCTATTTCACCCCCTACCTCGGCGTGAAGCTGCTGCCTGATATCAAGCCTGTGCAGGGCGGCCACGATGCGATCTACGCCACGCCGCGCTATGCGCAGCTGCGCGCCTGGATCACCCGCAGCGTGGCGCAGCGCGGCCGCCTCACCATCGGCGTAGTGCTGGCCATGGCGCTTGCCGGCGTGCTCCTTGTTGTCGCGATCCCCAAGCAGTTCTTCCCGGTGTCCGACCGACCCGAACTGCTGATCGAGGTTTACAACCCCCACGGCTCCAGCCTCGCCGCCACGCGCGGCGTCGTCGAAAAGCTGGAGCACGACCTCCTTACCCGGCCCGAGACGAAGGCCGAGATCCGCTATGTCGACAGCTACCTCGGCGGCGGTGCCCCGCGCTTCTTCCTCTCGCTCAACCCCGAGCCCGCAGACCCCTCGTTCGCCAAGCTCGTGGTGCTGACCCACAGCCCGGCAGCGCGCGACCGGCTGCGCCTTGCGGTCCAGAAGCTCGCTGCCGAAGGCCGTTATCCCGGCGCCCGCGTCCGCGCGATCAGCCTCCTGTTCGGTCCGCCGGTGCCCTATCCCGTGGCTTTCCGCGTCACCGGCCCCGATGCTGGCCAGCTGCGCCGCATCTCTGCCGACGTCGCCGAAGTGGTGCGCGCCAACCCCAATGCGGTGGCTGTCAACACCGACTGGGGCGACCGCACCCCTGCTGTCACGCTCCAGTTCGACAACGACCGCCTGCGCCTGCTCGGGCTCGATCCCGCCAGCGTCGCGCGGCAGGTCTATGCGCTGATCTCGGGCACCACCGTCTCGCAGGCGCGCTATGGGGACCGCACCACCGATGTCGTCGTGCGCACCCCCTGGGCCGAACACCATGCGCTTGGCGATCTCGGCAGCCTCGTCATCGGCACATCGAACGGAACCGGCGTCACGCTCTCGCAAGTCGCAAAGATCGTGCCCACCAGCGAGGATCCGCTGCTCGTGCGGCGGGGCCGCGTGCCGACGATGACCGTGCGCGCCGATATCACCCGGGGCATCCAGCCCGCCGACGTGACCGCCGCGATCCTGCCGAAGCTCCAGCCGCTGATCACCAGGCTACCGGCCGGTTACGCGGTCACCGTCGCCGGCTCGGTCGAGGAAGCGGGCAAAGCCAACGCCGCACTCGCCCCGCTCTTCCCCATCATGATCGGCCTGATGCTGCTCATCCTGATGCTGCAGACCCGCTCGTTCCGCATGACCGGCCTCGTCTTCGCGACCGCGCCGCTCGGCCTGCTCGGCGCGATCCCGGCGCTGCTCATCACCGGTTTCCCGTTCGGATTCAACGCGATCCTCGGGCTTATCGGCCTCGCCGGCATCCTCATGCGCAACACGCTGATCCTCGTCGATCAGATCGACAGCGAACGCGCGCGCGGGCTCGGGCTCGAAGCGGCGGTGATCGAGGCAACCGTTCGCCGCGCCCGGCCCGTGCTGCTCACCGCGCTCGCCGCCGTGCTCGCCTTCCTCCCGCTCACACTCTCCAGCTTCTGGGGCCCGCTCGCGGTCGTGCTGATCGGCGGCACCCTCGTCGGCACCGCGCTCACGCTGTTCTTCCTGCCCGCGCTCTACGCGCTGTGGATGGTCCGGCGTGAGCGCGCTGCCTGAGGCAGCCGCTCACCAGGTCCCGGTGTTCTCCATGCTCGCCCAGGGCTCGGCGGGCTCGAGATGGCCGTCCTGCAGCAGTTCGATCGAAATGCCGTCCGGGCTCTTCACGAAAGCCATGTGCCCATCGCGCGGGGGGCGGTGGATGATGTGCCCGGCAGCCTGGATCTTCGCGCAGGTCTCGTAGATGTTGCTCACCCTGTAGGCGAGGTGGCCGAAGTTGCGCCCGCCGGTGTAGACCTCGCCCGCGCTGCCATCCTCGGACGGCCAGTTGTAGGTCAGTTCCACTTCGGCGATGCCTTCCTCGCCGGGTGCGGCCAGGAAGATCAGGGTGAAACGGCCCTTCTCGCTGGAAAAACGGCGCACCTCCTGCACCCCGAAGAGTTCGAAGAAGGCAATCGTCGCCTCCGGGTCAGTCACGCGGATCATCGCGTGGAGAAACTTGGTCACCGTGGTGTCTCCTTCGTCATTCAAATTCGGTTCATCGACAAAATCGCACAGTTCGTCGCAGGGCGAGACGCCCGACAGGGAGACCATGCCGTGACTGCTACCGATAGTGAGCCTGCCGCCAATTCCCAATCGTTTCTTGCCCGCCTTGCCCCCTCAGGCTGGCCTGTGGGAGCGCGCACCTCCGCGCTCAGCGTCGCGGCGATCCTCGCCGTGGGGTTTGTCGGTGGCAGCTACCTGCTCGGCGAGGGGCTCCACCGCCTCAAGGGTGCCGATCCCTCGGTCACCGTGCGCGGGGTTGCCGAGCGCGAGGTCGTGGCCGATCTTGCGACCTGGACAATCAGCTATGCCGCCACTGCGCCCGATCTCGCCAGCGCACAGGCCAGCGTCGACCGCGACAGCCAGGAAATCCGCGCCTTCTTCGCCGGGCTCGGCTTTCCCGCCGATGCGCTCCAGCCCACCGGCGTCAACGTCTCGACCAACAAGGAGCGCGATTCGAACGGTGCCGTCGTCGCCACCACCTTCACGGTGAACCAGCGCATGGCGCTGCGCACGAACGACATCAAACGCGCGGAAAGCGCGGTGCGCCGCCAGTTCGATCTCGTCCGGCGCGGGGTGATGCTCGAGGAAGGCTCCGGCATGGCCTATACCTTCACCCGGCTCAACACGATCAAGCCCGACATGATCGCCGAGGCCACACGCGATGCGCGCAAGGGGGCCGAACAGTTTGCCAAGGACAGCGGCACCGGCGTCGGCGGGATCAGAAGCGCGACGCAGGGCTACTTCGAAGTCACCGCGCGCGATGGCGATTCCGGCGGCGGCTGGGGCGTTTCGGATACGCCCTACAAGAAGGTCCGCGTCGTCACGACGATCGATTTCTTCCTGCGGTAGAGCTCTCTGCGGGCCTTGCAGACAAAGAAAGGGCGTACCGCAGCGCGGCACGCCCCTTCCCCCCTGCAATAGGTCAGCTCAGAACGAAGCGGTCAGCGAAACCACGCCCACCGGCTTGGTGGTGCGGTAGAACGAGTTCGAGCACACATCGACCGCAGTCGGCGAACCCGCGCCGCTGCACAGGCCGCTCGATGCGACATCGCTGCGGGTCATGTTCGTGCCGACAACTGAGGCATCCAGTGCGAGGTTCTTATACTTCGCGGTAATACCCACGTTGTAGTCAAAGAACGGCTTCGGCAGATCGAAGCCGCCACCGGTGTGGGCAAGGTGCGAATGGATGCTCAGCGGAGTGCCCGGGATCGCCCCGCCCAGTTCGCCGTAGACATAGAGATTGCTGCGATGGGTCGAGGTGAAGTTGTAGTTGAACACCTTCTGCGCCGGCGCGAAGTTCGCGCCGACCTTGGCCGACACCGGGCCCAGCGTCTTGGCCAGCGAGCCATAGACTTCCCAGAGGTTGCCCGCGGTCGCACCCGGATAGATGTAGCCATAAAGGCCGCCGTCGATCGTGAAGCCGGTGCTGCCGATGCCGTGGGTATAGCCGCCGTAAACGTCGATTTCGGTGCCGCCGATGTTGATGGGGCTGTTGCCGGCCGAAGCGCTCGAGGCCCAGGTCGAGACATAGAAGCCCGACTTGTGCGCGATCGTGAAAGTGCCCTGCACGACAGGCTTGTTGTCCGACTGGGCAACGCCGCGGAACCGGTACTGGCTGGCGATCGTCGCGCCACCGGTCACGGTGATGTCGCTCGGCGGGGCGGCTTCGTCGGCAAACGCGGGTGCAGCAGCGGCGAAGCTCAGGGCGGCAAAAGTTGCGGCCACGAGGGCCTTGCTGGACGTACGCATGGGAAATCCTTTGTTCTTGGGTTTGCGTCGTCCCACCTGCACAGACCGTGGCGACTCGATTCCTGCGGCCAGCCTTCGTTCTGTAACTTTTTGTTGCCGTATTATGCTGCGCCGCACAAGAGCGTGAAAACGGCTGGTCGCGGCTTTCCCACGCTCTGTTGCAATTGCGCACCAGGCGGCGCGGGGGCCTTGTATGGCCACTTGCAAGGCCCATATCCCCTTCGTCAGGCCCGTCTTTCATGCTGAAACTCTTTCGCTCCCTTTTCGACAGCCGATCTGTGCCCGAAGTGTGTCCTGCGGTGCCGGAAGGTCAGCGGGTCTACGCCATCGGAGACATCCATGGCCGCTGCGATCTGCTCTGCCGCATGATTGCGCGCATCGAGGCGGACGAGGCAGCGCGCGAGCCGGCGGATACCACGGTGATCCTGCTCGGCGATCTCGTGGACCGCGGACCCGACAGTGCCGGCGTCATCGCCACGGCGCGCGAATGGGCCCAGCGCCGCCGCGTGCGCATCCTTGCGGGCAACCACGAGGAAATGTTCCTCGGCAGCTTCGAGCGGGACGAGACGCTGCGTCACTTCCTGCGCCATGGCGGGCGCGAAACGCTGCTGAGCTATCCGATTTCCCCGGATGTCTACAGCCGCGCGACGCTCGAGGAACTGCGTGCGATCATGCACGACATCGTGCCGGCGGAAGACGTCGCCTTCATGCGGAGCATGGAAGACCGCATCCAGATCGGCAATTACGTCTTCGTCCATGCCGGCGTGCGCCCGGGGGTACCGCTCGAACAGCAGAAGGTTTCGGACCTGCGCTGGATCCGCGGGGAATTTATCGAATCGCGCGAAGACCGTGATTTCGCGGTCGTTCATGGCCACACCATCCTCGAGACGCCACACGTCTCGACCTTGCGGATCAGCCTCGATACCGGCGCCTATGCCTCCGGCCTGCTCACCGCGATCGGCCTTGAAGGCACGGCGCGCTGGCTCATCTCGGTGCAGGGCGAACCGGCCGCCGAAGCGGCCTGATCCGGCCCGCTTACCCTGCGGTTAATACGTAGGGCATGGATGTGTCGCCGATCTTTCATTTTTACCCGGCATGGCCACGTCCTTGGCATGCAAAGGCCCTGCCACCGCTGTCGTGGTGACGGGGCCCGTCGGGGGACGGACCATGGCACAAAGGTATCGGATCGGCGCGCGGCGTCCGGCAATGTTGGCAGGGCTCGCGCTCCTCGCCGCCGCGATGGCAGTCCCGGCGCTGGCTCGGGTCTCTCCGCGCGGTTCCGATTATGCCCTGCCCGATTGCGTCCGGCCCGATGGCGCGCTCGCCCAGGGTGAGACGCTGCGGCTCGCCGCCGATGCGCCCGCCAGCCTTGCGATGGAGCTGGACGAGATCGAGCGGATCGAGATCGATCTGGACGGCACACCGGTCGCTGCCGCCGATCCCGCCGCACCCCCGGTGCTGGAAATCTGCGATCCGGCCGGCGTCCCCATTGCCGGCGAACTCGTGCCCGGCGCGCGCGGCATGGTCACGCTGCGCTTCATCGCTCCGGCTGCGGGGCGCTATGTCGTCGCCGTCGCTCCGGCATCTGTGCCGCGCACGATCGCCTTGCGCACCGTTCGCGCCGCGGCACCAGAGGTTGCACCGCTCGTCCTTGGCCGCACCGTCTTTGCGCGCCTTGCCCCGCGCACCGTTCGCGCGTGGTCGTTCGAAGGCAAGGCCGGGCAATGGGTGCACATCGCCGCCGCATCCGAAAGCGGCCTCGCGCTGCGGCTCGTCGGCCCCGCCGGAACGAGCGGCATCGACGAGACCGCCGAAGGCCGCACGCCGCTGCTCCAGCGCCGGCTGTCGGCAAGCGGCACCTGGCGTGTCGACGTGCAATCGCTCGGCGATGCGGCGGACGACATCACGCTCGAAGTACGCGATCTGCCCGCCGCACCCCCGCCTCCCGCGGCCACTGCGCTCAGGCCCGGCGTGGCAGCGCGCGGCACGCTGGGCACCGCGACGGACACCGCGCTCTACGATATCGCCGTGCGCGCGGGCCACAGCTACGAGGTCGCGGCAAGCGCCCCGTTCGATCTTGCGCTCGATCTGGGCCTGCCCGATCCGCTCGAAGGCGATGACGGCGCGCCGGCCAGCGGGATCAGCGTCCGGCGCAGCATTGATGCCGCGCGGAGCGGCGGCGAAACGGCCGGCTTTACCGCCGCAAGCGACGGCCACGTGCTGCTCCGCGTGCGCGCCGTCGGCCCGTTCGAAGGCGGCGCGGCCTTCACCCTCACCCTCACGGAAAGCGGGCGCTAGCGCCCGTCGAACAGCACGGTGCGCACGGCCCCGTCCGCGCGGTAGACGGGCGCGTCCTGCCCCGCTTCGTACATCCGGTTCCACAGCGCGGTGGGTGCAAATCCCGTCATCAGATCGCGCATCGCGGCATAACAGGGGTGCTGGAAGTGCGCGACGAGCGAGGCGTGGTCCTCCCACAATTCGTGGATCGTCACCCGGTTCGGAATGCAGGGATCGGCGGCGAAGCAATATTCGAGGCAGCCCGGCTCCTCGGTGCGGCTCTGCCACTGGATCGGCGCAGCCAGTCTCACCGCCTCGTCGCGCGTGGCTTCGTCGGCGAATTCGATCCAGGCGTGAATGATGACCTGCGGCATGACGGGATCTCCTTTCACCCGCCAGTCAAGCATAGCACGCGCCGGGGCGCCCCTATTGATAAACGCAGGTGTCGTAGTCGGCGCGCACGGTCGTCACGCGCTTGGCAATGACATTGCCGTGGCGGCGGGTAAAGCCGGTTGCCCCCGTCACCGCGCGGACCTTGGGCTGGGGGAAGGCCGCCGCGATTCGCGCTGCTTCCACCCGGCTCAGTTGCGCCGCCGATTTGCGGTAATAGCGCTGCGCCCCCGCCTCCACGCCATAGGTCCCGATCCCGGTCTCGGCCACGTTGAGATAGACCTCCATGATCCGCCGCTTGCCCCAGATCGTCTCGATCAGCACGGTGAACCAGGCCTCGAGGCCTTTGCGCAGATAGCCGCCACCCTGCCACAGGAACACGTTCTTGGCGGTCTGCTGGCTGATTGTGGAGCCGCCGCGGATGCGCCCACCTTCCTGGTTGCGCTCCCACGCCTTCAGGATCGCGTCCTGATCGAACCCGTGATGCTGGCAGAACTTGCCGTCCTCGCCGGCGATCGCGGCATCCACCATGTTGCGGTCGATTTTCGACAAGGGCACCCATTCCCGGGTGATACCGTTGGGGTCGAAGATCATCGTCAGCGTCACCGGCACCGGCACGAAGCGGTAGATCACCACCATGGCCACGCTGAGGAACAGGAATGCCGCGACCATGCGCGTGAGCAGCCAGCCCGTTCGGTAGAGCAGGCCGGGTCGGCGGGCCCGGAAATAGCCGGGGTTCTTGAGCTTGAGCAGGTCTTCGTCCATGAGCCGGCGATATTACCCGGCAGATCGCCGCTGGCAATCGGGAGCGCGCACGCTTTGTACCGGACCTTCCGCATGGGCCTTGCCGCCCTCGCCCTCCTCGCACCGGCCGCTGCCCGCGCAGACGATGCGCCCGATCTGTGCGTCAACCGCCCGGGCCTCGATACCCCGCCCTGCACGCTGCCTGCCGGCCGCGTCATGGTCGAAGCGGGTGCGGTGGGCTGGGAATTCAGCACTGGCCCCGCCGGCCGCGAGGACAGCCTGACTTATGCCGATATGGTGGCCCGCGTCGGCCTCGGCGGCGCGACCGAGATCGAGCTCGGCCTCGGCGGCTGGACGCGCACGCGCAGCCGCGAAGGCGCGGCCGTCGGCACCGCGCGCGGCCTTGGCGATGCGACCCTTGCCATACGCCACGGCTTCGGCGGCGAAGCGGGCGCCAAGATTGCGGTGCAGGCCTTCGTCTCCGCTCCCACAGGCCGCGCCCCGGGCGGTGCGGGCGATTGGGGCGCGGGGCTGCTGCTGCCCGTGGCGCTGCCCCTGCCCGCCGGCTTCACGCTCGCCACCACGCCCGAGATCGACGCCGCGGTCAACGGCTCGGGCCATGGCCGGCATCTCGCCTGGGGCGGTGTCGTCGGCCTGTCGCACGCGCTGACCGCCAGGGTCTCCGCTTCCGCTGAAGTCTCCGCCCTGCGCGACGACGATCCGGACGGCGCGTCCACCGAAAGCCGCTTCGCGCTCTCAGCCGCGTGGCACGCCGCACCAGCGCTGCAGATCGATATCGAGTTCGATACCGGGCTGACCCGCGCCGCGCCCGATCACGCACTGCTGCTGGGTTTCGCCCGCCAGTTCTGAATGCGAAAACGGCCGGGGTCACCCCCGGCCGTCTTTGCATTTCCGACCCGCTCATGCTGAGCGCGGCGAAATCTCAGGCCGGCAGCAGATGCCGCTCGCCGGCAATGCGCTGCATCGCCTTCTGCAGCTTCTCGAAGGCGCGCACCTCGATCTGGCGCACGCGTTCGCGGCTGACGTTGTAGACCTGGCTCAGTTCCTCGAGCGTCTTGGGCTCATCGATCAGGCGCCGGTCGGTCAGGATGTGGCGCTCGCGCTCCGAAAGGCTGTCCATCGCCTCGACCAGCAGGGCATGGCGCAGATGCGCTTCCTCGGCGTCGGCCACGGTCTCGTCCTGCAGCGGGCTGTCATCAACCAGCCAGTCCTGCCACGAACCTTCGCCGTCCTCGCGGACCGACACGTTCAGGCTGGCGTCGCCGCCCATCATCATGCGCCGGTTCATGTTGACGACTTCGGTCTCGGACACGCCGAGGTCGGTCGCGATCTTCTTCACGTCCTCCGGATGCAGGTCCGAATCCTCGAACGCCTCGAGGTTTTTCTTCATCCGGCGCAAGTTGAAGAACAGCTTCTTCTGCGCCGCAGTGGTGCCCATCTTCACCAGGCTCCACGAGCGCAGGATATATTCCTGGATCGAGGCCTTGATCCACCACATCGCATAAGTCGCGAGACGGAAGCCCCGGTCAGGCTCGAATTTCTTGACACCCTGCATCAGGCCGATGTTGCCTTCCGAGATCAGCTCACTGACCGGCAGGCCATAGCCGCGATAACCCATGGCGATCTTGGCCACGAGACGCAGATGGCTCGTCACCAGCTGCGCGGCCGCCTGCGGATCGCCATGTTCCTGATAGCGCTTGGCGAGCATGTATTCCTGCTCGGCCGCCAGCACAGGGAACTTGCGGATCTCTGCGAGATAGCGATTGAGCCCGGCCTCGCCGCCGCCAAGGGCAGGAACCAGCGCGCTCGATTTCTTCTCAGACACCTGAACACATCCTTTCGTCGCGCCCGGCAAGAGGGGGCGCGAACCTCACAGGCCCGACCATGCTATGCCGGGCCCTGCTGTGGCTGTGTCGCGAAACGTTCGCGGCTTGTTCCGGTATATCGGAGAGCCGCCAGTCTGGCCACACAGCAAAACTATTCGCCCACGTAGAGCCATTCGATACAGCGTGTTTTTGGGGCATTGCACCTTTGTTCCGTAACGCCCGGTCAGCCATCCCGCCCTCCCAGTTCGACGATGAGCGTCCTGAGATCGACGGGCGTCGGGCTGGTGAACCGCACCGATTCGCCGCTGGCGGGATGGATGAAACCCAGTTCGGCCGCATGCAGCGCCTGGCGGCGGAAGCCGAGCCGGGCAAGCAGGGGCTTGTGCTGGGAAGATGGGCGTCCATAGACCGGATCGCCCATTAGCGCATGGCCAATTGACGCAAGGTGAACGCGCACCTGGTGGGTTCGCCCGGTCTCGAGCCGGCACTCGACCAGCGCGGCGCCCTGCAGCAGCTCGATCGTGCGGTAATGCGTCACCGCGTGTTTGCCCCGGCCATCCGCCACCAGCGCCATCTTCTTGCGATCCCGCTCGCTGCGCCCGATCGCCCCGCGCACCGTGCCCGATGCCGGCACCGGCACGCCGCTCGTCACCGCCTGATAGACGCGGTGGATCGAATGGTCGGCAAACTGCCGCGCAAGGCCCTCGTGCGCCGCGTCGGTCTTGGCGACCACGAGCAGCCCCGAGGTATCCTTGTCGATGCGGTGCACGATCCCCGGCCGCGCCACCCCGCCGATGCCCGAAAGCTGGCCCCGGCAATGGTAGAGCAGCGCATTGACCAGCGTGCCATCGAGGTTGCCCGCCGCCGGATGCACCACCAGCCCGGCCGGCTTGTCCACCACGATGAGGTGCGCGTCCTCGTAGACCACGCTGAGCGGAATATCCTGCGCCGCGGCCTCGGCCGGCACGGCCTCGGGCACGCGGATGGTGAAGGGCGTGCCTTGCGCGGGCTTGAGCGAGGCCTGCGCCGCCGGCTTCCCCGCCAGCGCCACGCGCCCCTCGTCCATCAGCGCCTTCACCCGCTCACGCGAGAGGCCGGAGGCATCAGCAAGCGCCCGGTCGAGCCGCAGCCCGCCGGTGGGAATGATCCCCTCAATGATGGTCTCGCATGCCCCCATGGTCGGGCCGATATGGGAAGCCGTGGGCAAGGCGGCAAGGGTGCCTGCGGCTTGCCATGGCGATGCCCTGCGCTAGACCATCCGGCGATGCCCGCAACCATCACCTCCACCGCCCACGCCGCCATCCTTGCCGCCGCCGCCAAGGCCGCGCCGCAGGAAGCCTGCGGCCTCCTCTTCGGCACCGCCGCCCATATCGAAACCGCGCGCCCCGCCGCCAACGTCCACCCCGAACCGCTGCGCCATTTCGAAATCGATCCCGCCGCGCTCATTGCCGCACACAAGGCCGCGCGGGCTGGCGGGCCGCTGGTTCTGGGCTACTTTCACTCCCACCCCAATGGCCTTGCCCGTCCCTCCGCCACCGATGCCGCCTCGGCCTTGGGCGATGGGCGCATCTGGGCGATTGCTGCCTCCGGCATGGTTACCTTGTGGCGCGATGGCCCATCCGGGTTCGAAGCGCTTTCCTACCAGGTCAAGGAGGGTTAAGGCAGATTGATGACGTCACGCCCGGTCTCCCCTCGCGCACTTCGCGGTCATCCCGATCCGGTTCCTTCCGGGGCCTTGCGAAGTTTGCTCAGGACTGTGTCAACCGTGTCAACCTATTCAGCGAAAAGGCCCCAGACCTGAACATGACCACCGATTCGCTCGAACTCGCCAGCCTGCTCTGCTCGCGCCTGTGCCACGATATGCTCTCGCCTGTCGGCGCGCTCTCCAACGGCCTTGAACTCCTTGCCGAGGAGAAGGACCCGGACATGCGCCAGAAGTGCTTCGAGCTGCTCGAACAGAGCGCGCGCATCTCGGCGGACAAGCTGCGCTTCTTCCGCCTCGCCTTCGGCGCGGCCGGCGGCTTCGGCGAAATGGTCCCGCTCGACGAGCCCCGCGCCCTGATCGATGCGCTGGTCGGCAACAACGGGCGCATCCAGGCCAACTGGGCGTTATCGGGTAGCAGCCTGCCCAAGCCGGCGGTCAAGACCCTGCTCAACCTCGCGCTCATCGGGATCGAAGCGCTCGTGCGCGGCGGCACGCTCGATATCGCCGCCGAACTGCGCACAGACGGCGCCAAGCCCTGCAGCGAGATCGTGATCCGCGCCAGCGGCGCCCGCGTGGTGTTCGATCGCAACATCGGCCTCGCGCTCGAAGGACAGTTGCCAGCGGAGGAACTCTCCAGCCGCACCGCACCGGCCACGATGCTGCATCGGCTCGTGTCCGGGCTCGGAGGCACGCTGCAATATCATGCCTCGCCCGAGGCGCTCGTCATGGGGGCCATGCTGCCCGTGTCTGCCTGAGGCGTCGCCGGCTGCCATGAACCGCTGGCTGGTCCACCGCGAGGTCCCCTCGCCCAACTGGAACGAGCGCAAATTGCCCGTGTCCATGGTGGTCCTGCACTACACCGGCATGCAGAGCGCCGATGCGGCGCTCGAGCGGCTCTGCGATCCGGCGGCGGAAGTCTCCGCCCACTACATGATCGACGAGGACGGCACCGTCATCCGCCTGGTCGAGGAACACAAGCGCGCCTGGCATGCCGGACGCTCCGCGTGGCGCGGGATCACCGACGTGAATTCGGCCAGCATCGGCATCGAGCTTGTCAATCCGGGGCACGAGTTCGGCTACCGCCCATTCCCGGAAGCGCAGATGGAAGCGCTGATCCCGCTCCTTGCCGATATCGTGAAGCGCCACAACGTGCCCCGCGCCAACGTCGTCGGTCATTCCGATGTGGCCCCGGCGCGCAAGGAGGATCCGGGCGAGCTGTTCCCGTGGGACCTGCTCGCGCGCTACCGGCTGGCACTCGCCAAGCCGAAACTTGCCATCCAGCTTGTCTATGACAACCCCGGCGCGTTCTACCTCGCGCTTGAACGTTTCGGCTACGACATCACCGATCCCGAAGCCGCCGTCCGCGCCTTCCAGCGCCGCTGGCGGCCCTCGCGCATCGACGGCCAGATCGATGGCCAGATAGGCGCGCTGCTGTTCGAGCTTTTGTTGGAACGCGACCTCGGGCGTGCTAGGTGACCGATGTGCCAGGGGGCCGGGCAGCCGCGTGATCGCAAGATCCCGAGGAAAGTCCGGGCTCCACGAAACAAGGGTGGCGGGTAACGCCCGCCGGGCGGAGGATTTCGGTCCTTGGCCAAGGGAAAGTGCCACAGAGAGCAGACCGCTAACCCAGAAATGGGCAGCAAGGGTGAAAGGGTGCGGCAAGAGCGCACCGCGCGGGCCGGCAACGGACGCGGCATGGCAAACCCCACCCGGAGCAAGACCGAATAGGGACTGCGCGCTTCTTTCGGGAAGCAGGCCTGTTTCGGGCCAGCAGTCCGGGTTGGTCGCTTGAGCGCGCCCGGCAACGGGCCGCCTAGAGGAATGGCTGCCGACGCGGATACGGTCCACATTGCAAGGGCAACCTTGGGGGATACCGTCCGCGCCACAGAACCCGGCTTACAGGCCCCCTGGCATTCGGGCCCCTGCAATCAAAGCGTTTTCCTACCCGGCGGGAAGGCGCTAGGAAGCGCCGCATGTCGGGCGCGCACCATCATCATCACGATCATGACCACGATCATCACCATGGGCATGACCATGGTCACGGGCACGGGCACGGTCATGGGCACCACCACCATGCCCCGGCCAGCTTCGGGCGGGCCTTCGCCATCGGCATCGCGCTCAACAGCGCCTTCGTCGCGGTAGAGGCGACTTACGGCATTATCGCCGGCTCGATGGCGCTCGTTGCCGATGCCGGGCACAACCTCTCCGACGTGCTCAGCCTTGCTGTGGCCTGGGCCGCCAGCGTGCTCGCCGCACGCCCGCCTTCCGCGCGGTTCACTTATGGCTACAAGTCGAGCTCGATCCTTGCCGCGCTGTTCAATGCCGCGTTGCTGATGCTGGCGCTCGGCGCGATCCTCGTCGAGACCATTCACCGCCTGATCGCGCCCGCACCGGTCGCGGCCGATCCGGTGATGATCGTCGCGGGGATCGGCATCGCGATCAACACGGCGACCGCGCTCCTCTTCCTGCGCGGGCGGGAACACGACATCAACATTCGCGGCGCCTACCTCCACATGGCCTCGGATGCCGCTGTTTCGGCCGGGGTCGTGGCCGCAGGCGCGCTGATCGCGCTGACGGGCGCGTGGTGGATCGATCCTGTCACCAGCCTCGTCATCGTCGGCGTGATCGCATGGGGCACCTGGGGCCTTGCCAAGGATTCGCTGAAGATGGGCCTCCACGGGGTCCCGACCTCGGTCGATGGACACGCCGTCGAACATCATCTCGAGGCGCTTCCGGGCGTGAGCGCCGTGCATGATCTCCATATCTGGCCCATGAGCACGACCGAAACCGCGATGACAGCGCATCTCGTGATGCCCGGCGGTCACCCCGGCGATGCATTCCTCGGCGATCTTTCCCGAACGCTCGCCCAGCGCTTCGCGATCTGCCACGCGACGGTGCAGATCGAGACGACCGATCTTGCCGATCTTGCCGACCATGGCTGCGGCAAGGCGCACTGACCCGTTTCTTCAAGCGGTCCTTTGGCCCTTAGGGGGGCCTGCGCGCGACCACGAATGATCCCTATGGCGCTTCCAAGAGCGCTTTTGAGGAGATTCGACATGCTTCGCACGGAATTGAAGATTGCCAGCATTTCGATGGCCGCCGCCGCCGCGCTCGCCGCCACCGCGCTTGCCTCCGGCCTCGCCGCAATCATCGTCCCCGGCACCGCCCATGCTGCAAGCTACCCTGTGGCCAGCGCGAAGTCCGCGTAATCAGCGCCGTCTCCCGGCCTCGCTTGCCAAAGGGACTGACATCAGGGGGGCGGCCAGGCATGGCCGCCCCCTTTTTGCGGCCTGCCCTCCCGCCGGATGGACAGCGCCGATTTCCTGACCACAATGACCGCAGTCCTCTCAAGGAGTCGCATCCCATGCAGATCGATCGCCGCACCGCCCTGACCGCAGCCATGACCGCCGCCGCCGCCGGCGCCATCCCCGCCGCCGGCCAGACCGCAGCCGCCCCCGCGCCTTCGGGCCCGGTCTTCGCCCCCGGCCCGGCCCCGCTGCCGTTCGACCCGGCCACGATCCCCGGCCTGTCTGCCAATCTCCTGACCAGCCACCACGACAACAACTACGTCGGCGCGGTGAAGCGCATCGGCGCGATCAAGGGCGAACTGGCCAAGCTCGACTTGGCGACCGCGCCGGGCTTCCTGCTCAACGGCCTGAAGCGCGAGGAACTCATCGCGTGGAACTCGATGCTGCTCCACGAGGTCTACTTCTCGTGCCTCGGTTCGGGCGGCAAGCCCGGCGCCAAGCTGGGCGCGGCCATCGAGCGCGATTTCGGCAGCTTCACCCGCTGGGCGGCTGAATTCGCCGCCATGGGCAAGGCGCTCGGCGGCGGCTCGGGCTGGGTCCTGCTGCAATGGTCCCCGCACGATGGCCGCCTCACCAACCAGTGGGCGAGCGACCACACCCAGACCCTCGCCGGCGGCACCCCGATCCTGGCCATGGACATGTACGAGCACGCCTACGCGATGGACTACGGCGCGAAGGCCGCCGCCTATGTCGACGCGTTCATGGCCGCCGCGACATGGGGCGCTGCGGACGCACGCTTTGCGAAGGTTGCGGGGTAATCAAGATCCTCCCCGTCCCGCAGGGATGGGGAGGATTTGGATCAGGCCGCTTCTTCCTTACCCTTCAGAACCTGAACCGGCTCCTTGCGGCCATCGACGACGTCCTTGTCGACGACGACTTCCGTCACGCCTTCCAGCGTCGGCAGGTCGAACATCGTATCGAGCAGCAGCCCTTCGACGATCGAGCGCAGGCCGCGCGCGCCGGTCTTGCGTTCGATGGCCTTCTTGGCGATCGCCTCGAGCGCCTCGTCGGTGAAGGTCAGTTGCACGTCCTCGAGGTCGAACAGCTTCTGGTACTGCTTGATCAGCGCGTTCTTCGGCTCGCGCAGGATCTTGACCAGCGCCTCGATGTCGAGGTCGTTGAGCGTCGCGATCACCGGCAGACGGCCGACGAATTCGGGGATCAGCCCGAACTTGAGGAGGTCCTCCGGCTCCGCCTTCTGGAGCAGTTCGCCCACCTTGCGCTTGTCCGGATCGGCGACATGCGCGCCGAAGCCGATCGAACGCTTCTGCAGGCGGTCCGAGATGATCTTTTCGAGGCCCGCGAAAGCGCCGCCGCAGATGAACAGGATGTTGGTCGTGTCCACCTGCAGGAATTCCTGCTGCGGATGCTTGCGCCCGCCCTGCGGCGGCACGCTGGCAGTGGTGCCTTCCATCAGCTTCAGCAGCGCCTGCTGCACGCCCTCGCCCGAAACATCGCGGGTGATCGAGGGGTTCTCGGCCTTGCGGCTGATCTTGTCGATCTCGTCGATGTAGACGATGCCGTGCTGCGCCTTCTCGACGTTGTAGTCCGAGGCCTGCAGCAGCTTGAGGATGATGTTCTCGACGTCCTCGCCCACGTAGCCCGCTTCGGTCAGCGTCGTCGCATCGGCCATGGTGAAGGGCACGTCGAACGTCTTCGCCAGCGTCTGCGCCAACAGCGTCTTGCCCGAACCGGTCGGCCCGACGAGCAGAATGTTCGACTTCGACAGCTCGACATCGCCGCCCTTGCCGCTGTGCTTCAGGCGCTTGTAGTGGTTGTGCACCGCCACCGAGAGCACACGCTTCGCGCGGTCCTGGCCAATCACGTAATCGTTGAGCGTCGTGAAGATATCGCGCGGGGTAGGGACGCCGCCGTCCTTCTTTCCGGCGAGACCGGCCTTGGTCTCCTCGCGGATGATGTCGTTGCACAGCTCCACGCATTCATCGCAGATGAACACGGTGGGGCCGGCAATGAGCTTGCGTACCTCGTGCTGCGACTTGCCGCAGAAACTGCAGTACAACGTGCTCTTGGTATCCGATCCGGAAAGCTTGGTCATTCTTCAATCCCAGACGCCCCTCCACGAGAGGCGGACCCGATTATCCTACTACCCGGAGGGCATTAATCAACCGGACACAAAAATAGCGAACAATCCCTGATCCCACACCCTGTTATTTTAAGGCAAGATGTTGGGATCAGGCCGAAATCATGCGGGCATTACGCGCTCGGCGCGCCGCCCGAACCTTCCTCGCCGCCGATCTGATCGCCTTCAGGACGCGATTCGTAGACCTTGTCGACGAGTCCGAACTTGAGCGCTTCATCAGCTTCAAGGAACGTGTCGCGATCCATCGCCTTCTCGATTTCCTCGAGCGTGCGGCCGGTAAACTTGACGTAGAGGTCGTTCATCCGCGAGCGCATGCGCAGGATCTCGCGCGCCTGGATCTCGATATCGGACGCCATGCCGCGCGCGCCGCCCGAGGGCTGGTGCACCATGATCCGTGCATTGGGGAGCGCGATGCGCATGCCCGGCTCACCCGCAGCAAGCAGGAAGCTGCCCATCGAGGCGGCCTGGCCAATGCACACGGTCGAGACGCGCGGGCGGATGTACTGCATGGTATCGTAGATCGCGAGGCCCGCCGTCACCACGCCGCCGGGCGAGTTGATGTACATCGCGATGTCCTTCGAGGGGTTCTCGCTCTCGAGGAACAGCAGCTGCGCCACGATCAGCGAAGCCATCTGGTCTTCGATCTCGCCCGTCACGAACACGATGCGTTCGCGCAGAAGACGGGAGAAGATATCGAAGCTGCGTTCACCGCGGCTGGTCTGCTCGACCACGACCGGCACCAGCGCCCCGGTGATGGGATCGCGGCCGAACTTGCCCTGATTGCCGTAAACCGATGCGCCGTGGGCGCCGTAAAGATCGAGCATGGAGTCCTCTTTGCTAAGCCTCGTCTATGTCGCGTGCCACGGCGGGATGTTCAAGGGCGTTAACCGCGCATCCGCGCTTTCAACCATGAAAAGTGGTGCAAGACCGGGGAAATTCGCAGCAATTGCCCTTCGATGCGCTTGCACGGCGTCAGGCTTGGCCGCAGCTTCCCGTCTCGCTCATCAAGGGGGGTGATCCATGTTCCGCCGTGCCGCCAAGACCGTTTCCGCCATTCTGCTTGCCGCGACAGCGCTTGGCAGCAGCGCTGTCCATGCCCAGGACAGCGTTGCCACCTATCTCGCCCGCATCAAGGCGCTCGACAAGGCAGGGCCGAAAATCAACGCCGTGATCGCGCTCAATCCCGATGCCGCAAAGGCTGAAGCGGCCGCGAAGGCCGTTACCGGTCCGCTCGCGGGCAAGGTCATCCTCGTCAAGGACAACGTCGAAACCGCCGATCCGATGCCGACGACCGCCGGCAGCCTGCTCCTCAAGGACAACCGCGCGGGCCGCGATGCGCCCTTCATGCTCGGCCTGCGCGCAGCGGGCGTCGTCGTGCTCGGCAAGACCAACCTTTCAGAATGGGCCAACATGCGCTCGGGCCAGTCGTCCAGCGGGTGGAGCGCGGTTGGCGGGCAGACACGCAACCCCCATGCGCTGGACCGGTCGCCCTGCGGTTCCTCCTCGGGCAGCGGTGCCGCCATCGCCGCCGGCATGGCCTGGGCCGCGATCGGCAGCGAGACCGATGGGTCGATCACCTGCCCCGCCTCCTTGAACGGCATCGTCGGCTTCAAGCCCACGGTGGGGATGATCAGCAGGACCCATGTCGTGCCGATCAGCCACAGCCAGGATACTGTCGGCCCGATGACGACCAGCGTGCGCGACGCCGCGCTGATGCTGACCGCGATGGCCGGCAGCGATCCGGCTGATCCGGCCACGGCGGAGGCCAACGCGCACAAGACCGATTTTGCTGCCGGGCTCGCCGCATCCAGCCTCAAGGGCGTGCGGCTCGGCGTGCTGCGCAAGGCGGTCGGGAGCAACCCCAAGGTGATCGCGCTGTTCGACAAGGCGCTCGCCGATCTCAAGGGCGCCGGCGCGGTGCTCGTCGATATCGACTACATCCCGCCCGCCGAGATGGGCCGCGATGAATACACCGTGCTGCTCTACGAACTGCGCACCGATCTCGCCGCCTATCTCCAGTCGGTCCCGTCCTCCTCGTTCAAGGACATGCCGCCGGCCCGCACACTGGCCGACGCCATCGCCTTCAACAAGGCGCATCCCGAGGAACTCAAATGGTTCGGGCAGGACAGCTTCGAGGAAGCCGAGGCGATGACCGACACGGCCGTCTACAAGAAGGCACGCGAGAATTCGCTGCGCCTTGCCGGGGTGGACGGGATCGACAAGCTGCTGGCGGACAACCGCGTCTCGTTCCTGATCGCCCCCACCGCGCCGCCGGCCTGGGCGATCGACCTCGTCACCGGCGATCACGGCATCGATGTCGGCATGGGCAACCTTGCCGCGATCGCCGGCTATCCGCACCTCACGGTGCCAATGGGCGCGGTCGAAGGGCTGCCAATGGGCCTCTCGTTCATGGGCACGAAGTGGGATGACAAACGCGTGCTCGAAGCCGGCGCGGCCTATGAACGCGCGCGGACGGTGGCCGTACCCAAGCCCTCGCTCAAGCGCTGGGGGGAATAGGTTCCTGGCCCTTGTGCCGCCGCAATGCGTCGAGCGCGTCCAGCTCCCGCTGCAGGTTGAGCTGACGCGCCTCGGCGCGGCGCAGTGCGGCCTGCTCCTCGCGGGTCTTGTGCCGCCGCGCCGACCAGCGCGCCAGCCGTCGTCCGGAATCGCGAAGCAGAAAGGCGATCACATCGACCAGCCCCTGCCGCCGCGCGGGAACAAGGGCACGGGCGCGCGGAAGCGGTGCATCGACCAGCGCCGCGAGCGCGGTGGCCCGCTCGGGTTCGGGCACCACGGCCGGTTCGGGGGCTGGCGGCGCGTCCACCAGCGGCGCTTCTTCCGGAAGCGGAAACGCCGGTAGCGGCAGGACGGCCTGCGGGGTCTCGGCCGGCTGAGCCTCGGCCAAGGGGCGCGCAGCCGCTGCAAGTTCGTGCGTTTCCGCCAGCAAAGGCATCCGCGGCGCATCGGTGACGACCAGCGGCTCGGCCCGTTCCGGCAGGGTGAGCGCCGGGGGTGCCGCTTTGCGCGGAGCTGGGACTGGATCAGATGCGACGACAACCTGCCGAACGGCGATCGGGCGAACCGGGATGGCCGGCAGCTGCTCGGGCTGCACGGCCGCAGCCCTCGTGGCCCGCGTGTCCGTATGGCCCTGGTCCTGTGGCCTACCCTTCCTCTGGCCTTTCATCTGACCCTTGGGCTTGCCCTTCCTCGCTATCCGCGGCGCGGCGAGCGGCGCTTCCGGCGGCTCGGCGGCAACAGCCAGAGGCGTCACGCCCTCGGCCTCGCGCAGGGCGGCGAGCCGCGCCGCGGCCTTGCGGGCCTTCTTGCCCTTGGGATTGCGGCGGCGCTGTGCGCGGGTTTCGATGAGGCCGGATTCCTCCGCGACCACCAGCGGAATGGCCATCGAACCGCGCGGAACATAGCCGGTCTCAGACCGGCCAGGCGGCATTTTCCCCGCAGCAAAACCAGAGTTTGCCGGAGGTCGTGAAGCAAGGCGATTGCGAACGGTATGCATCGGGGGTCCCTCCCAGGAGCCGATCCTGCCCGAGTCTCTCACGCACTGATTCGCGGGGTCAATTGCGGGCGAATACGGATGCCGCGCACACACCAAAAGGGGCGCCCCGCCAGCGGAGCGCCCCTTGGAATTTCAAAGCCTTGCGGCTGAAATCAGGCGTCGGCAGCCTTCTTCTTGGGCGCGGCCTTCTTCTTGGGAGCAGGCGCTTCGTCGGCCACAGCCGCTTCCGCAGCCGGTGCTTCCTCGGCGGCCTTCTTCTTGGCGGGCGCCTTCTTGGCAGGCTTGGCTTCGGTTTCGGCCGGAGCCACGTCCTCGGCGGGGGCCTCTTCCTTCGCCTTTTTAGCAGCCTTCTTGGGCGCAGCCTTTGCGGGCTTCGCTTCGGCCGGCTTGCCGGTCTCGTCCGCCTCGATCGCTGCCTGCAGCTCCTCGCGGGTCACGCTGCGGTCGGTCACTTCGGCCTTGTCGAACAGGAAGTCGACAACCTTGTCCTCATAAAGCGGCGCGCGCAGCTGGGCTGCGGCGAGCGCATCCGAACGGATGTAGTCGATGAAGCGCTGGCGGTCCTGCTCGCGGTACTGCTGCGCGGCCTGGCGCATCAGCATTTCCATTTCCTGCGCGGTGACGACAACGCCGTTGGCCTGACCGATTTCCGAAAGCAGCAGGCCCAGACGCACGCGGCGCTCGGCGATCTTGCGGTAGTCGTCCTTCTCGCCTTCGATCTCGGCCATCGCGGCGGCGGGATCTTCTTCCTTTTCCGCTTCGCTGGTCAGCTGCTGCCAGATCTGCGCGAATTCGGCCTCGACCATCGAGGGCGGAACGGCAAAGTCATGGCCGGCAGCCAGCTGGTCGAGCAGCGCGCGCTTCATCGCCGTGCGGGTCAGGCCGGCCGTTTCCTGCTCGAGCTGGCCCCGGATCAGGCCGCGCAGCTGGTCGATGCCTTCAAGGCCGAGCGACTTGGCGAACTCGTCGTCCGCGGTGAATTCGGCAGCATGCTTCACCGCCTTCACCTTGCAGGCGAACTGGGCGTCCTTGCCGGCGAGGTTCTCGGCCGGATAGTCCGCCGGGAAGGTCACGGTGATGGTGCGCTCGTCGCCGGCCTTCACGCCCACGAGCTGCTCTTCGAAGCCCGGGATGAAACGGCCCGAGCCGAGCTCGAGCGGCTGGTCTTCGGCGGTGCCGCCATCGAAGGCGACGCCATCGATCGAACCGGCGAAATCGATGACCAGCTGATCGCCGTCAGCCGCCACGGTGCCTTCCGGCGCGTCGTTATAGCGCTTCTGGCCCTGCGCGATGCGGCCAATGGCCTCGTCGACCTGCTCGTCGCTCACTTCGACCGTCAGGCGTTCGAGCTTCAGGCCGTCGATGGCGGGCGCGGTGATCTCGGGCAGGACTTCGAGCGCGACGGTGAGTTCGGCGTCCTTGCCTTCCTCATAACCCTCGGCGAGCGAGACATCGGGCTGAGTCGCGGGGCGCAGCCCCTTTTCGGCGACGAGCTTGTCCATCGCCTCGCGGATCGAGGTTTCCAGCGCCTGCTGGTGCAGTGCGGGCCCGTGCATCTTGCGCACGAGGTTGGCAGGAACCTTGCCGGGGCGGAAGCCGGGCATGCGGACCTGCGGCGCGATCTTCTTGACCTCGCCCTCGACACGCGAGGCGATATCGTTCGCGGCGATGGTCAGGGCGTAGGCCCGCTTGAGCCCCTCGTTGCTGGTTTCGACGATCTGCATCTGTGATCCAACTTTCTCGTACGACGTCGCGTCATGATGGTCGCGGACTGCCCGGAAGGGTCAGGCCGATTGCTACCGACTGGGACGGGGCGGTTCTGGTGCGGGCGAAGGGACTCGAACCCCCACATCTTGCGATACTGGAACCTAAATCCAGCGCGTCTACCAGTTCCGCCACGCCCGCATCCGGCGAAAAACGAGCGCCGCCCCTATCGCAGCGCCGGGCAAAGGGCAAGCCTTGCCAACGGGAGAGCCCGGCGCATGCTTTCGCCTAGCCGAGCAGCCGCCCGATAAGGGCCAGCCATGTGCGTGCCGGCGGGCCCGCCGCTGCTGCCTCGGCAGGTGCGATCCCGGCGCATTCGAGGCAGTACACCTGCGCTCCGGCCCCGCCGAGGAGGTGCGCCAGGTCGTCCGCCAGCCGCTCCGCCAACGCGCCCTGCCGCTGCGCCGCCAGCGCCGCGAAATCGGGCGCTGCCCCTTGCGCGCCAAGCACATGGCCCTGGTCCGCGCCGCCTTCGCTGTCCGCCAGCTGATCGAGCAGCGCGCCGAACGGATCGGGTTCGTTGCCGAGGTAGACCGGGTGCCAGCTGCCGGCGCCGGCTTGCTTCGCCGCCCACGCCAGCGCCTCGTCGATGCCGCCGAATTCGTCGACAAGGCCCAGCTGCCGCGCGGTGCCGCCATCCCAGATGCGCCCTTGCGCGATTCTGTCGATATCCGCCGGGCTCTTGCGGCGCGCGTCGGCCACCAGCCTGACGAAGCGCGCATAGCCCGAATCGATCTGCTGCTGGATCAGCGCCTGGGCAGTCGGCGAAAAGCCGCCGAACACGTCGGGCTCACCCGAAAGCGGCGTGGTCTTCACCCCATCGGTGCCCACGCCGATCCGGCTCAGCGCGTCCTCGAAGCTGGGGATGATCGCGAAGATGCCGATCGAGCCGGTGATCGTCGCCGGTTCGGCAAACACGCGGTCGGCCGGAGTGGACACCCAGTACCCGCCGCTCGCGGCAAGCCCGGCCATCGAGACCGCGACCGGAATCTTCTTCGCCTTCATCCGCGCGATGGCCGCCCGGATGCGCTCCGCCCCGGTCACCGATCCGCCGGGCGAATCGACCCGCACGACCAGCGCGGCGTAGTCCCCGCTCGCGGCCGCCTTGTCGACCAGCTCGGCAATGCGGTCGCCGCCCGCGGTGCCCGGCCCGGCATCGCCATCGACGATGTTGCCTGCCACCGTCACCACCGCGATGGCCTTGCCCGCGGTCGAAGGCGCGCGGTCGGCCAGATAAGGTTCGAGCGCGGTGCCCTTGAACGCGCCCTCGCTGCCGGAGGGATCCTCGCCGACAATCTCGGCGACGCGCTTGCCGAACGCGACCTTGTCGCCCACGCGGTCGACAAGGCCGGCCGCCACCGCCGCCTTGGCCGCATCGCCGCCGGAGGCCGCGATCCACTTCACCGGATCGCCCGTCACCAGCTTGATGTCGGCCTTGGGCCGCGCCTTCTTCACATCGGCCTGCCATGCCTCCCACAGCGCGGCATAGACCGCGCCCAGTGCCGCCTTGGCCTCGGGAGAGGCGTTTTCTCGGGTGAAGGGCTCCACCGCGCTCTTGTAGGTGCCGACCTTGAAGACGTGCGCCTTGACCTTGAGCCGGTCGAGCAGCGCCTTGAAATAGAGGTTGGTGCCGCCCGGCCCCGTCACCATCGCGCCGCCAAGCGGATCGACCCAGGCCTCACTGGCATGGGCGGCCAGCTGCACGCCGTCATCGGTATAAAGCCCCGCATGGACCAGCACCGGCTTCTTCGCGCTGCGCACCTTGTCCATCGCCGCGCCGATCCGGGTCATCGCCACCTGGCTGCCGCCGCCAAAGCTGTCGAGATCGAGCACGACCGCCTTGATACGGTCGTCGAGCGCCGCCGCTTCCACCGCGCGGACGAGATCGCGCTCCTGCACCGCCTTTGAACGCCCGCCACCCGCCAGCAGCTGGGTGGGCCGCAGCCGCGCGCGTTCCTCCACCACCGGGCCTTCGAGCGCGATGTAGAGCGCGCCCGCCTGCACAACGCCCGGGCTTGGCCGCAAGGTCAGCAAGGCATAGAGCCCGCCGAAGAACAGCAGCAGCAGGAGCAGCACGAGGCCGTCCTTGATGGCGACGAGGATCTTCCAGACCGAGCGGGCAAATTTCATGGGGGATATCTAGGTCTCGCAGGCCACCGATACCAGCCGAAACACTTGAGCCGCCCCAAGAGGCGCACTAGGGGCATGGTTTCGATGACGAAGCCGATCGATCACGAAGACTTGGGAGCCGCAGGTCGGTACCCTGAAGGCGGCCTCGCCTTCCCGCACCGCCATCTCACCGGCATTGCGCACCTCGCGCGGCACGAGATCCTCTACCTGCTGGACGAAGCCGAACAGTGGCTCGCGCTCAACCGCCAGCGCCACAAACGTGCCGAGGTGCTTTCGGGCCTCACCATCATCAATGCGTTCTTCGAAAACTCGACGCGCACGCTGCTGTCGTTCGAAATCGCGGGCAAACGCCTCGGCGCGGACGTCGTCAACATGCACGCCGCCACCAGCAGCGTGAAGAAGGGCGAAACGCTGATCGACACGGCGATGACCCTCAACGCCATGCGCGCCGATGCGATCGTCATCCGCCACGCCAGTTCGGGCGCGGTGCAGCTCATCGCCGACAAGGTCGATTGCCCGGTGCTCAACGCCGGCGACGGCAGCCACGAGCACCCCACGCAGGCACTGCTCGATGCGCTCACCATCCGCCATGCGCTCGGCCTTGCCCCGGGGAGCGACCTCAACGGGCTTCGGGTCACGATCTGCGGCGATATCCTCCACAGCCGCGTCGCCCGCTCCAACATCCTCTCGCTCACCGCGCTGGGGGCCGTCGTCACGGTCTGTGCGCCGCCCGCGCTGATGCCCGCAGAAATCGCCGCGATGGGGGTGACCCCTAGCCACGATTTCGATGCCGCGCTGCAGGGGGCGGACGTGGTGATGATGCTGCGCCTCCAGCAGGAGCGCATGTCCGGCCAGTTCATCCCATCCCCGCGCGAATACCGCCATCTCTACGGCCTCACGCTCGATCGCTTCGGGAAGCTGGCGCCCCATGTTCTCGTCATGCATCCCGGGCCGATGAACCGCGGCATCGAGATCGACAGCCAGGTCGCCGATCACCCAGCGCGCAGCCTCGTCACCCGTCAGGTGGAAAGCGGTGTAGCGATCCGCATGGCCTGCCTCGACGTGCTGACCCGCCGCGCCAGAGGCGTGCCCGGCTGGACCGGATCCGAAGGAGCGGCAGCATGACCCCGCGTCCGCTCACCATCACCGGCGGCCGGCTGGTCCTTGCCCACGGCGCGCCGCAACCGGGGGCCCTGCGCGTGGAGCAAGGCCGCATTGCGGCGCTCGGCGATGTCGCGCCCCAGCCCGGCGATGACGTGCTCGACGCCAAGGGTGCGCTGATCGCTCCAGGCCTCGTCGATCTCGGCGTCTTCGCCATCGACAAGCCGGCGTTCCATTTCGGCGGGATCACCCGCGCGGCGCTGATGCCCGATCAAGGTCCGCCGCTCGATCACCCCGCACGCGTCCGCTTTGCCGCGCAATCGGGCAAGCCCGACATGTGGGTCCACCCGCTTGCCGCTGCGACGCGCGGGCTCGAAGGCGCGGAACTCGCCGAACTGGCGCTGATGCGCGACGCGGGGGCCAGGGCAGTGGCGACCGGGCGGCGCTGGATCGCCGATTCGGGGGTGGTCCACCGCCTGATGAGCTACTGCGCGATGCTCGGCCTCGTCCTCGTCACCCATGCCGAGGATG
This sequence comes from Novosphingobium fuchskuhlense, assembly GCF_001519075.1. GTDB lineage: Bacteria > Pseudomonadota > Alphaproteobacteria > Sphingomonadales > Sphingomonadaceae > Novosphingobium > Novosphingobium fuchskuhlense. Next base: position 1,273,641 of record NZ_KQ954244.1, on the reverse strand, counting down.
CCGGGATTGCCGGAAGCGCGGTGGCGACGGCGGGCGAGATGGCGACCCGGCTGGGCCTCCCCTCCGCCCCTGCCGAAGCCGAGGCGCTGGCCGTGGCGCGCGACCTTGCGCTCGCCGAAATGACTGGCTGCCGGCTCCATTTCCGGCAGGTGACGACGGCAGCGGCGCTCGCTCTGGTCCGCGCGGCCAAGGCGCGCGGCGTCATGGTCACCGCCGGCGTCACCCCGGCGCACTTCATGCTATCCGATCTGGAGCTGGCCCATTTCCGCACGTTCTGCCGCCTCTCGCCGCCGCTGCGCAGCGAGGCGGACCGGCAGGCCGTGATCGCCGCCATCGTCGATGGCACGATCGACGTGATCGCCTCGGGCCACGATCCGCGCGGCGCGGAAGACAAGCGCCTGCCTTTCGCCGATGCCGAACCCGGCATGGCCGGTGCCGAAACGCTGCTGCCTCTGACGCTCACGCTGGTGCGCGATGGCGCGATGGACCTCACGCGTGCCTTCACCTTGCTCGCGGGCAATCCCGCGTCGCTGCTGGGCGTGCCTGCCGGGCGGCTCGAAGTGGGTCTGGAGGCCGATCTGGCGCTGGTCGATCCCGAGCGGCCGTGGATCGTCGATCGCAGCAAGATGGCCGCAACCGCAGGCAATACCCCGTTTGATCGCCGCCCGGTGGAGGGCCGCGTCACCGCGCTGTTCAAGGGCGGCGCACGCATCGCGTAAGGCTGCGCTGCGGCGCGGCTGCGCTGCGGCGCGGCTGCGGTGGGGCTGAAACGCAGGCGGCTCCGGTCCGGGGCCGCCCCGCTTCGTCAGGCAAGCCTCAGCGCTGCGCCATCCGCGTCGTTGCCGGACGGCCCTGCGGCGTCACCGTGCCCGGCTCGGCCATGACGAGGCATGCCCCGCCCTTGGCCTTGACCGACTGGCACATCTGCCGCGCCGAAGCGAAACCGGTGAAGCCGACGGCCTGGACACGCCAGAACTGGTGGCCGTTCACCGCAACCTGGGTGATCTGGCTGTGATACCCGGAAAGACGGGCGTTGCGCGTCGCGAAATGGCGCCAGGCGCGCTGCGCGCCTTCCGCCGAAGAGAACGCGCCAAGCTGGACAAGGTGGCTGCCCCGCGCGCCGGCGGGGGCCGAAGCAGAGGCCGCAGCGGGCACACTGGCAGCCGCCAGACGGGCGCCGCGCAAGGGCTGGACCACCGGGTGCGAGACCATCTGCTGCGGCGCAGCCACCGCCGACGGCGCAACGTCGATGGCGGCCAGCTTGGCGGCAGCCGGAGCGCTCGAGGCATCGGCAAGAGCGGGCTGGGGCGCGGCGGCATCGACCTGCGGCGCGGGCATCGCGGTCGCGGCAGCCTTGGCCAGCTCGGCCGCATCGGTGGGCGAAGCCTTGTCGGTCACCGCCATCGCGACAGCTTCCTCGGCCAGCTTCGCCGGTTCGGGGAAGTTCGCCAGCGCCAGCGCGGTGGGCTGGCCGCCCTCGGCCGTTGCCGGGGCGCCGATCAGCGTGGCCACGCGGCGGCGGGTGTCTTCCGGACGCGCCATGAAGGCCCAGGTCTGGAGACGTTCATTCAGCTTGTCGGCCGGAATGTCCTGCGCCGCCATCAGCTTGGCATCGCTCCAGCTGCCATCGAGCGCATAGGCATAGGCGAGGTTCTGGCGCACCTTCGGCGTGTTTTCACCGCGGCGCAGCGCATCGGTCAGCGCGGCGATGCCGGTTTGGGTCTGCCCTGCCATGGCCATGGCAAGGCCGTAGTCCGAAGCGGGAATGCTGTCGCGATAGGTGTTGAGCGTATCGGTGGCTTCGCTGCCGCGGCCCAGCGCGATATCGGCAAGCGCCAGGCTCAGCGCGGCCTTGCCGCTGTCTTCGCCCAGTTGCATCGCCTCGTCAAAGCTCTGTCGCGCGGCTTCGAAGCGGCCAGCGCGCAGATAGGCCGAGCCGAGCAGCGTGCGGTAGGCCGCGTTGCGCGGGGCTGCCAGCACGGCCTGTTCGGCCAGCGCGATCGCCTTCTCGGTGCTCCCCTTGCTCAGCGCCGTCTGCGCGCTCGAGGCGAACTTGGCATGGTTCGGCCCGCCCGCGGCGCAGCCGGAAAGAAGACCGGCCGCCAGCGCGGTGGTCAGGCAGAACCGGGCCAGCCGATAAGCGGCCTTCCGGGCATTCTTGCTGTCGTGTGCGGTGGTCATGGCGGTGTGTCCCGGTTGGAAGTCGGCGTCAGGTGCGAAGCGCGCGGCGGGCAAGGTCATCGAGACCGGGCTTCGATTCGAGGAAACGGTCGAGGGCTTCGACCACGATCTGCTGGGCGCTGCGGTTGTCGACCGTGCAGGCAAGGCGCAGGCGCAAGTGGCGCGCCGCATCGAGCCGCAGCGTGAAGGCAGCCTTGCGCCCTTCCTTGAGCGCGGTGCCGCGCTCGCGGCGGCGGGCAGATGCCGCCGGCGCGCTCAGCACATCGGCAAGCGATTCAATCTGCCGCAGCACTTCTGGCCGCTCCACGATCTGGGCCGGTGCGGGAAGCGGCTCGGCCGCGATGGCAACCACTTCGGCCACTGGCGCGGCCGCGGCCGCATCCTCGCCAAGGTCGTTCCAGCCAAGGTCATCGGCCTCCGCCGGGGCGGGCCATTCCGGCGCGAGCGCGGCAGAACCGAAGCCCATGCGTTGCCGGTCCTCGGCTGTCAGCGGCATGATCTGGGGGCGCATCGCCGGGCGGGCCGCGCCCTTGCGGGCCAGCAGGCTGGGGCTAAGCGAGGCGAAAGGCTTGGGTTCGCTCATCGTCGGCGTCCTTCGCTCAGGAGCCGATCACGCGGCGGCCGAAGCCGCCGGCGGGGCGCGCCGCACCGGGCATCGGGGGTGCGCTGTGGCCGGGTTGCGGCACAGCGAACACGGTGCGACGGAAGTTCTTTTCCAGCCGCTCCGAAACATAGGTCCACAGCTGCGCCACTTCGGCGGCGGACTTGCTGTTCGGATCGACTTCCATAACGGTACGGCCATCGATCATCGAGGCGGCAAAGTCGGTGCGGTGGTGCAGCGTGATCGGCGCAACCGTGCCGTGCTGCGAAAGCGCGACGGCGGCTTCGGAGGTGATCCGCGCCTTGGGCGTGGCGGCATTGACCACGAAGATCAGCGGCTTGCCCGCACGTTCGCACAGATCGACTGTCGCGCCCACGGCGCGCAGGTCGTGCGGGCTGGGCCGGGTCGGCACCACGATCAGTTCGGCGACCGAGATCACCGACTGGATCGCCATGGTGATCGCCGGCGGCGTATCGATCACGGCCAGCTTGAAGCCCTGCTGGCGCAGCACCGCCAGATCGCTGGCAAGCCGGGCCACGGTGGTCTGCGCAAAGGCCGGATACTCGGCCTCACGCTCGTTCCACCAATCGGACAGCGAGCCTTGCGGATCGATATCGATCAGAACGACCGGGCCAGCCCCTGCACGCTGCGCCTGAACGGCGAGGTGACCGGACAAGGTTGTCTTGCCGGAGCCGCCCTTCTGCGATGCCAAAGCCAGTACGCGCAACGTGATCCCCCTCATGGGCAAGACGGAAAGATTGAACAGTCTCTTGCCGGGAGATCGCAGAAAGCCCTCAAATTTTGGTTAACACCAGGTCGCCCGAGAACCGGTATTTTGCTGGAGCGGGCAAGAGATTGACCAGCAAGATGCTGTCTTTCAGGCATTAACCATCTACGCTAATCTACGTGGTAAGACCGAAGTCCGGCGCCATCTTCGCGCGGTACCTTGCACGGCGCGGCGGCGCACGGCATCGTTAACCCCGTTCCTAAGGCACCGGTTCGCAAAAGGAGAATCGAGCGGACATGCGCGGATTAGCTCTCAAGACGGCGGCAGCGCTGGGCCTCTTCGGCATCGCCATGCCGGCCCTTGTAGCGCGCGCCGCAGACGCGGACCCCGCTGTGCTTTCCCCTGCCCTGCCCCCGGCAACGCCCTCGGCACCGACATCCGCAAACGCTGCTGCCGTGCGCGCAGGCGTCGATGCGTGGACTGCGGGGAACTACGAGGCGGCGGTGAAGGCCTGGCAGGGCCCTGCCGCCAAAGGGGATGCCGATGCCCTGTTCAACCTTGGCCAGGCCTACAAGCTCGGCCGGGGCGTCACCAAGGATCTCGTCAAGGCCGAAGCCTACTATGGCAAGGCCGCACGCCTCGGCCATATCTCCGCCGCCGACAATTACGGCATCCTGCTGTTCCAGACGAACCGGCAGACGGCGGCGTTGCCGTGGCTGCAGTCGGCTGCCGAGCGCGGCGAACCGCGCGCGATGTATGTCCTGGGCGTTGCCCATTACAACGGCGATTTCGCGCCGAAGGACTGGGTGCGTGCCTATGCCCTGATCACCCGCGCGGCCGCCACCGGCCTGCCGCAGGCGACCGCCAGCCTTGCGACGATGAACCAGACGATCCCGCTGGGGCAGCGCCAGATGGGTGTCAGCCTTGCCAGCGAGCTCGATCAGAAAGCTGCCGAGGCGCGCGGGCGCGAATTTGCCGCCGCCGATCTCGGCGCGCAAGGCCCCTCTCCCCAACTGGTTCCACCGGCCCCGACGGCACAGCCCGCGCCCGGCGCGATCGAGAAGGTCGATCTGCCGCCATCGGCATCGGTCGAACCGGCCAACAGCTATCTGCCGCCATCCTTCGAAGCGCCAGCCCCGCCGCCGCCCCGGCCCGTGCCCGTCAAGCCGGCGATGCCCAAGTCCGCCGCGTCCCAGCCGGCAGCACCGAAACCGGTAGCCCCGAAACCGGTCGCGCCAAAGCCGGACACCGCATTTCCGGCCAGCGGATCCTACCGCATCCAGCTCGGCGCGTTCGGGGTCAAGGCCAATGCCGACGCGCTCTGGGCGCGGGTGCGCGGCCGTCCCGAACTGGCCGGCCATGCCCGCCAGGATATTCCAGGCACGGTCACCCGTCTGCTGGCCACCGGCTATTCGCAAAGCGATGCCGCCCGCGCCTGCGCGGCGCTCAAGGCCGGGGGCCTCGCCTGCCTCGTGGTGGCTCCCTGACCACTGATGCCGGAACGGATCGGTACGCTTGATTTCGTACGCGGCTTGGCCGTGCTCGGCATCCTTGCGATCAACGTCACCGGCTTCTGGGGCCCCCTGCTGGCCACCTTCAGCCCTGCGATCCCCTGCCCGGATCCTGCAGGCGCGCTATGGTTCGTCGCCGCCTACGTGCTGTTCGAGGGCAAGATGCGCGGGCTCTTCACGCTCCTGTTCGGCGCGAGCATGATGCTGTTTGCCGATGCCGCCGAACGGCGCGGTGCCAATCCGGATCTCCTGCAGGCGCGCCGCCTGCTCTGGCTGCTGGCCTTTGGCTATGCCCACTATGCCCTGTTGTGGTGGGGCGACATCCTGTTTCCCTATGCCGTCTGCGGCATGCTGGCCTTCTGCTTTCGCCGCCTCGCCCCCGAACCGCTGGCCGCCAGCGCCCTCCTGCTCTTTCTCGCCAGCCATGTCCTTGCAATACCGGGCGATATTGCCTTCATCGGCAGCGAAAGCCGCGTGCTGGCCGGGCACGGCACCCCCGCCGAAGCGGCCGAGCACGGCGCGATGATGGGCCGCATCGCCGCCTCCGTCGCGGCCGATGCCCGCGTGCTCCACGCGCCTTTCCTCGAAGCGGTCCGCCTGCGCCTGACGACAGCCCCGCTCCTGCCGCTGGAGAACCTCGGCGCCACGTTCTTCGAGACGTTCCCGCTCATGCTGCTCGGCATGGCGCTGGTGCGGCTCGGCCTGTTCACCGGCGGGTGGGAGGCGCGCACCCTGCGGCGCATCGCCGTGATCGGCATCGGCGCGGGCGGCGCGATGAGCGCCGGCCTGATCGGCTGGGCCGCCGCACAGGGCTTCCCGGCCGGCGCGATGTTCGCGGTCATGGGCTCGCTCGCCGCAATCCCGCACCTCCTGATGACGTTCGGCTATCTCGCCGTCCTGCTCCTGCTCTGGCCGCGCCTGAAGGAAGGTGCCGCTGGCCGCTGCCTCGCCGCTGCGGGCCGCTGCGCCTTCACCAACTACCTCGGCACCACGCTGGTGATGAGCGCGCTGTTTGCCGGCTGGGGCCTTGGCCTTGGCGGCGTGCTTCCACGCGGGGCGCTCCCGCTGGTGGTGCTGGGCGGCTGGGCGCTGATGCTCGCCTGGCCCGAATGGTGGCTCGCCCGCTTCGGGCAGGGCCCGCTCGAAGCGCTGTGGCGGCGGCTTACCTGGTGGGGGCCTGCCCCGCACCATCTCCGGCCACCTGCGGCCGATGCGGCGTAAGGATAAGCACACCGTCTTCCACCCGCCAGCCCTTGAGCCGCCCGAGGAAGTTCATCCCCACCACGTTCGGCCCGCCCTCGCCGGGCATCACGATCGCATCGAGATCGCGCGCCACCACGCAACCGAACCGCAGCTCGTCGATCCGCGCGGGTGCGGCCTCCACCGTGCCGTTCGCCGTTTCCACCGTGGCATCGGGCCGCAGCGGATCGCGCTCGATCCCTGCGGCCTGCGCCACATCGCTGGAAAGCGCGGTCACCGTCGCGCCCGTATCGACCATCAGCCGCATCTCCACGCCATTGAGCCGCGCAGTGATCCAGAAGTGCCCGTCGGCGGAAAGCGGAATGCGCGTTTCCCCGCCAGAGACGGTCTGCGCCGGCGCGCCCATGCGGTGGAGCGCCGCATCGAATGTCGGATCCATCCGCACGAAGCGCATGACCGCAAGGCCGAACACCGTGAGCAGCAGCAGGTTGCCGGCAAGCCTCATGCTGCCGCCGAGGCGCCCGCGGCGTGCGGCCAGCGCGCCGCCAATCACCACCAGCAGCAACGCCGCGCAAGTCGCGGCAAACAACGGCGAGAGATGCCCCAGCACGGGCGCTTCGTGTTCCAGCCAGGCGTAAATCTGCGTCATTGCGCTGCCGTTAGCCCATCAATCCTGTCCGCGCCCTGAAAATCGCCTTCTTGGTGAAGCGCCCCCGTCCCGGCGCGGCTTAACCATGCCCGTTAAGCCCCATAACCCGCAGCGTCCCCCGGCGGGACGGGCCTGCAAAGACGCTCGCACAAGGCACCGTTTACGCTATTTATAAGGCGAAAGGAGCGTGTCCCACCGCAATGTCCGGCCAGTCCCCCCTCGATCTCGTACGCTCCCGCTGGGTCAGCGCACCGCTCGGCCTGATCGCGCTGGGCCTTGCCTCGCTGCTCGCGTTCAACGTCGGCCGGGATGTCGCGCAGGTTCTGTTCAGCGGTTCGCAGGCCGAAGCCCGTGTCGTGCCCGCACCCGCTCCGCTGGCAAAGCCTGTCACCGCGCCCCCCGCTACCGCTGCCGCCCCCGCGAACAGTGCCTTCGTCGTCAGGTCGATCCTCAAGATCGATGAACCCATCAAGTTCGGCCAGTATTTCTGGGACGAAAGCGCGGCCAAGACCGGCCCGATCGTCGTCACCGTCGATCTCGAGGCGCGCACCATCTCGGTCTTCCGCGACGGGCATGAGATCGGCGCCGCCGCCATCCTCAAGGGCTATGGCACCAAGCCCACCCCGACCGGCGTGTTCCCGATCAGCGAGAAGGACGCCGACCACGTCTCCAACATCTACGACGCTCCGATGCCCTGGATGCTGCGCCTCACCAGCGATGGCATCACCATCCACGGCAGCAAAGTGGAACGCGGCTATGCCACCAACGGCTGCATCGGTGTGCCCGATGCCTTCGCCAAGCGCCTGTTCGGCGTCGCCAGTCTGGGCGACAAGGTGATCATCACCGATGGCAAGCGTCTCGCCGTCGGCCAGCCGATCATCGAGAACGCGGCCCCCGCTCCCACCGGCCCCGCCGTCCTCGCGCGTCAGGATTGATCTGAGTCGTTTTTCTCCTGTCCCTCCAGTGGCATCAGGGCCATGGACAGGGAAAGGAGACTCCGGATGCGACCCCACGATGAACGCCACCTCGTCAGCCGGATCGGCTGGCTGCGCGCCGCCGTACTCGGCGCCAACGACGGGATCGTCTCCACCGCCAGCCTGATCCTCGGCGTCGCCGCCTCGGGCGCGGAGCGGCAGGCCCTGCTGGTTGCAGGTGCGGCAGGTCTTGTCGCGGGCGCGATGTCGATGGCGGCGGGCGAATATGTCTCGGTCTCCAGTCAGTCCGATACCGAAGCCGCCGACCTCGCGCGTGAACGCGCCGAACTCGCCGCCGATCCGGTTCATGAACACGCAGAGCTTGCTGCGATCTACGAGGCGCGCGGCGTCGATCCGGTGACTGCGAAGGAAGTCGCCCGCCAGATGATGGCCAAGGACGCGCTCGGCGCCCATGCGCGCGATGAACTGCATCTCAATGAGACGACAAAGGCCCAGCCCGTACTAGCAGCGATAGCCTCCGCGCTCATGTTCACCTGCGGCGCGTTCCTGCCGTTGCTGCTCGCCGCGATCCTGCCGATGGGCCTGATGGTGGCCGGCACGGCAGGCGGCTCGATCCTGTTTCTCGCGCTCCTCGGCGCCTTCGGCGCGCGCGCGGGCGGGGCAGCGATGGGCAAACCCGTCCTGCGTGTCGTCGTCTGGGGCGCGCTCGCGATGGCCATCACGGCGGGGATCGGCCGATTGGTGGGAACCGCCGTCTAGGTGGCGGGCGCGCTCGATATTGCCGGTTTCGCCGCAGCGGTCCTGCTGATCGAGCTGACCCCCGGGCCCAACATGGCCTGGCTGGCGGGCCTTGCCGCGACGGAAGGCAAGCGCAGCGGCCTCTCCGCCGTCGCGGGCGTGGCGTTAGGCCTGCTGGCCAATGGCGTACTTGCCGCACTCGGCCTTGCGACCTTGCTCACCGCGATGCCCGCGCTGCTCCACGGCCTGCGCATCGCAGGCGCGGCGATGATGGTCTGGCTCGCCATAGAGGCCTGGCGCGGCGCGGAGAAAGCCCCGCCACCCACCGCCACCCGCCGCGCCTTCGCGACCGGCGCGCTGCTCAATCTGCTGAACCCGAAGGCCTACCTGTTCTTCGTGGTCGTCGCGCCGGAGTTCATGGGGGGCCGCACGCTTGGCCTCAGCGAGGCGCTGACGCTCGCGGTGATCAGTACCGGCATCGCCACAATCATCCACCTCGCCATCGTGCTAGCCGGCAGCCAGGCGCAGGCATGGCTGGCCGACGACCGACGCACCCGCTGGGTGCGCCGTGGTTTTGCCGTGGTGATGCTGGGGGTTGCGGCCTCGTTTCTGGCGATCAAGGCTGGTTGAGGCCCGCAAGACTCCTCCCGCCCCCCTTATCCGTCACCCCGGGCTTGCCCCGGGGTTAGGCTTTTCTCCCAGCGCGACGCCGCAAAAAGAAGCCAAGGCCCGTGTCAAGCACGGGCCGACGGAGTGGCGGAAGGGAAGTCAGCGCCTCAGCGCGGCGCCATCCTGATCCCGCCATCGAGGCGGATCGCCTGCGCGTTGAAGTAGGAATTGCGCACCAGTTCCATCGCCAGGCTGGCAAACTCTTCCGGCAGGCCCAGCCGCTTGGGGAACGGCACCGAGGCATTGAGCCCCGCGCGCACCTTTTCCGGCACGCGGCCCAGGAGCGGCGTATCGAAGATGCCCGGCAGGATCGCATTCACGCGGATGCCAAGGTCCATCAGATCGCGCGCCATCGGCAGCACGAGGCCGACCACGCCCGCTTTCAGCGAACCGTAAGCCACCTGCCCGATCTGCGCATCCTGCGCCGCGACCGAACCCGTCAGGATGATCGTCCCGCGCTCGCCGTCCTCTTCGAGCGGTTCGGCATGGGCCATGCCCAGCGCCGAAAGGCTCGCCACGCGGTAGCTCGCAATCAGCACGCCGTTCGCGGCAAAGGCATAGTCCTCGGTCGAAAGGCGGGTGAACTCGCCCGTCTCCTTGTTGCGGCCAACGGTCTTGCCCTTGCGGTGCACGACCGCGCAGTGGACGGTGATCCGCTCCTGCCCATGGGCGGCGCGCGCCTTGGCAAAGCCCTCGACCACCGACTCCTCGCTGGTGATATCGACATGGCAGAACAGCCCGCCAATCGCCTTGGCGACTTCCTCACCCGCCTCGTCATTCACATCGAAAATCGCAACCTTCGCCCCCGCCGCCGCGAGCGCACAAGCGGTCGCCCGCCCCAGACCCGAAGCCGCGCCGGTCACCACGGCAGCCATACCCTGTTCGATCTTCATGGCATCTCTCCTTTAACCGCGCGATTAAGCCGGAGGAGGAATAGGTGCAAGTGCCACAATTGCTAAGAGCCCATCCCAGCGCTCATGCCGCGCTTGGCGAAGGACTGATAGGAACACGGCGGATCGGTGAAATGGGGGGCCGAAATGCGGCTGTTCGCCGTGCAGGCGCCATGCCGGGAACCGACCCCGTCATGGTCACTCACTCTGCCAATGGACTTTCGCGCGATGATGTCCGTTGCGGTGTGAAAAGGACCAGGAGGATGATCGCCGCGATGAGCACTGCCGAGGCCATTGCGCGGCTGAGTTCAAGACCGCCACTCGCCATCGGCTTGTCGAGAAAGTCGCCCACGGTCGCGCCGAGCGGACGTGTGAGGATGAAGGCCGCCCAGAACAGCGCCACCCGGCTGATTGCGGTTTGCCAGTAGAGCAGTGCCAGAACCGACAGTGCCGCGCCAAACACGGCAGCGGCACCAAGATACCCGAGCGGACCATCCGCCAGCCAATCGCCCAGCGCCGTGCCCAAGGTCTGCGACATGGTGATCGTCACCCAATAAAACAGTTCCGCGCGCGGCGCATGAATATCGGCAACATTGATCGAGCCCATCGCCCGGTACCAGATCCACAGGCTCGCCAGCACCATGCCGAGGAGGAGCAGGGAACCGCCCGGATAACCGATACCGATCGACCGGGTCGCAAAGTCGGCCATCGTGGTGCCCGCTGTCGTCGAGGCGATGATCGTGGTCCAATAGAGCAGGGGATGAAAGGTGCGCGCGCGTATTTGCGCCATCACCAGCCCCACGAGCAAACTCAGGAAGATCGCAGTTCCGACGAGGTAGCCATCAAGTCCGCCTTGGCCTGCCGTGGCCGTGGTTTCACCCAGCCAGCTCATGCTGACGGTATCGCCAGCCGTTTCTCCGAAGGTCGTTGCAAGGATCTTGATGATCCAGAAGCCCAACGTAATCGCCGGCACCTTGCACAGGTCCGCAGACCGAGACTCATTCATGGGCGACCTCGCATTGCTGAAAGCAGACCCTAGCAGCCTCAGGCAGCGAACCGGGAATGAATTTCAGCCGAACCTGCTGCTACAGGCCCCCTAAAGCACATCAAACTCATCCCCCAGCGCGCTGCGCAGCTTGTCCAGCGCCTGCGCTTTCAGCTGGTGCACGCGCGGCACGCTGACCGACAGCACCTCGGCGATTTCCGCAAGGTTCAGTTCCTCCACGAAATAGAGCTGGATGACGGTCTGCAGCCGCTCCGGCAGGCTCGCGATCGCCGCCACCACTTGCGTCCGCGATTGTTCGTCCGCAAGGATTTCGAAGCTGTCCGGCCGGTCGTCGGCGAAGGCCATGTCGCTGTCGGAATACGTATCGTCGATGGGCTCGAAGCGCATCGGCTCGCTCGAGGCGCGCAGTTCGCTTAAGCCGGCGGTGGTCATGCCCATCGCTTCGGCGAGTTCGTCCTCGCTCGGCGCGCGGCCCAGCGTCGTCGTCAGCGCCTGCGCGGCGCCCGCCAGCAGCCGCCGCCGGTCGCTCGCCGCGCGCGAAAGGGGCGTGGAGCGCCGCACCAGATCGACCATCGCGCCCCTCACGCGCAGCTTGGCATAGGCGGCAAAGCCGTCCTCGGTCGGCGCATTGTGCTTCTGCGCGCATTCGGTGAGCGCGACGAGCCCGGCCTGCACGAGGTCTTCGACTTCGATGCCCGCCCGGCCCGATCCGTGGACGTGCCAGGCAAGGCGGCGCACCATCGGCAGGAAGCGGCGGATGCGGTCCGCCGTCCCGCCCTGATAGGCGCGCGCGGCGGCAAAGCTGCGGTGGTCATGGTTCATGCGGCAAGATCCTGTGGGGGAATTGCAGTCGGGTCGGGGTCTTGGCCGCCCACCACCTCGATCACTTCGATCGGCTGGCTGGGCGGCAGTTCGGAAATCGAAAGCACCGCGCATTGCGGCGCGCGGGCGCGCAACAGCGCGGCCAGCGCGCGGCGGGCACGGGGCTGGACAATGAGCGCGACGGGCGGCGCGGCAGGCCCGCGTGTCGCAATGATCGCGGCAATGCGTTCACCGATGGAGCGCGCGAGATCGGGCTCGATCACCGGCTGGCCGGTCACGGGATCGTGCATCCCGCCCACGATCATCTGCTCCAGCGCACCATCGAGCGTCAGCACCGCCAGCCGTTCGCTGGGCCCGCAGATGCGCGAGACGAGAAGCCCGCCCAGCGAAGCGCGCACCAGATCGACCAGCTTGTCGAACTCGGTCGTCTGCAGCACCGCCTCGGCGAGCGCGGAAAGGATCGGCAGCGGATGTGCAATGCTCACCCCGTCTCCGAGCAGCGCGTGGAACAGCCGCGTCATCGCCCCCAGCGTGATCGGCTGCGGATGGACGGTCTCCACCAGCCCCGGCGCCCGCTCGCGCACGCCATCGAGGATCGCACGGACTTCATCCGGCCCGAGCAGCGCCTGCGGGCGTTCACCCAGCACCTGGTTGAGATGCGTCGCGACAACCGTGGAGGCGTCCACCGTGAGAAACCCTTCGGCAATCGCATGGTCGCGCTGGCCGGGCTCGATCCACAGCGCGGGGCATCCGAAGCTCGGGTCCACGGTCGCCTCGCCGCGCAAGCTGTGCTGCGGATTGGCCTCACCCGCATCGATAGCGAGCACTTTCTCGGCCTTGATGCTCGCCCCGCCCAGCGCCACGCCGCCCAGCACGATGCGATAGGCATCGGGCATGAGGTCCAGACTGTCGCGCACGCGGAATTGCGGCACCACGAAGCCGAAGCTCTGCGAGAGCTGCTTGCGCACGCCGGTGATGCGGGCAACAAGCGGCGCGCCGCGCTTTTCGTCGACCAGATGGACCAGACCATAGCCCAGCTCGATGGTGACGAGCGTGTGGTCGGAAACCTCCTCCAGCGTGATCCGGGCGGGGTCCACCTGCTCCACCACCACCGGCGGCGGCACGGCAAGGCGCGCCTCGCGCTTCCTCAGGCTCCACCAGATCCACCCGGCCATGGCGGCGGCGGGCAGGAACACCATCTGCGGCATCGCCGGGATCATCCCGATGGCGCCGAGGATCACCGCGACCGGCAACCACGTGCCGGGGGCGGCAAACTGCCCGCCGATCTGCCCGGCAAGGTCGCGCGTATCCGAAACGCGCGTCACGATCACGGCGGCGGCGATGGAAAGCAGCAGCGAGGGCACTTGCGCGACCAGCGCATCGCCCACCGCCAGCGTGATATAGCGGCTCGCGGATTCCTGCGCGGTGAGGCCATGGCTCAGCATGCCAAGGCAGAAGCCCGCGATGATATTGACGCCAAGGATCAGCAGCGCGGCGACCGCATCGCCCTTCACGAACTTGCTCGCACCATCCATCGAGCCGTAGAAATCGGCCTCGGTCGCCACCTCGCGCCGCCGCGCCTTGGCCTCGTCCGCCGTCAGCAGACCTGCGGCGAGATCGGCGTCGATGGCCATCTGCTTGCCGGGCAAGGCATCGAGGGTGAAGCGCGCGGAGACTTCCGAAACGCGGCCCGCGCCCTTCGTCACGACCATCAGGTTGATGATCATCAGGATCATGAACACGAACAGCCCGACCGCAAAATTGCCGCCGATCAGGAATTCACCGAAGCTCTCGATCACATGCCCTGCCGCCGCGCCGCCTTCATGGCCCTTCACCAGCACGATGCGCGTGGAGGCGACGTTGAGCGCGAGGCGCAGCAGCGTGGCGAACAGCAGGACCGAGGGGAACGAGGAGAAATCGAGCGGCTTCAGCGCATTCATCGCCGCCATCAGGATCGCGACCGAAAGCGCGATATTGAGCACGAAGAACGCGTCGAGCAGAAACGAGGGGATCGGCATGATCATCAGCGCGATCAGGATCAGGATGCCGCCGGGCAGCGCCAGCGCGCCGGGAGAGCCGAAGCGTTTCAGCATGGCCGGTCAGATCCCCAGACTGCGGAGCTGGCCATAGGCCGCGCGCACATGCGCCGGGGCCGCGCCGGGCTGGGCGAGCGCAAAGGCGTCGCGCAGAGTATCGGCCATAGAGCGGGCAGGCGGCGCATCGGGCGCGTTCGCCGCCGCGTTGAACGCCTGCTGGATCGGTCCGCCCTGCGGCGCTGCGGCGGCATACGTCGGCAGCGGCGCATCCGGCGCGTTCATCGCGCTCGTCATCCGCCCGCGCAGCAGGTCCATCACTTCACCCACCGAGCGCGCGCCGGAGGGGCCGAAGAAGATCCCCCGGTTCGCCGCCGCCGCGCGGGGTAGCAGCGCCGCCGCGCTTTGCGCCGGGTTGCTCCCCAGCGCGCCGAGGAAGCGTCCGGCTCCTTCCGCACCGAGGAAATGCGCAAGGTAAAGCTCGCTCGCGTCGGGATCGCGGCCGAGAATTCCCGAGAGGAAATCGCGGTTGTCGTTTGCAAGGGTTCCCGCCATCAACGCGGATAGCTCCGGATCGGAGCGCAGCGCGAGCAACTGCGAACGCGCGGCCGGATCGCCCGCACCGCCAATCCCGAGCTCCGCCCCATGCTTGTCCAGCATCGAAAGCCAGGTCTGCCCGGTGAACTGGTAGAGCCCCGCCGCGCTCGATGTTGCCGCGCGCGCATGCGGGTTGAGCCCGGATTCGAGCCGCGCCTGCGCCATGAGGTAGGAAAAGTCGGTCCCGGTCGCCGCCGCCGCACGCGCAATCGCCCCCCGCACATCGGGCGCCGGGCGTTGAACCGTGGTAACAGCGATGGGTGTCGGCTCGCTCACTGAAGTCCCTTTCCAGACCGCCGCAAGCGGGCGGTCGGAAAGGCTTCAGCAAGCAGCGTGCCAAATCAGCGCGCGCGGCTGATCCGGGCATGGGGCGCATTGGCCCGATAAAGCGCGGGCTGGCCCGTCAGCGCGTCCAGACGCGCCGAAACATTGGCCGCGATCAGGTTGCGAACGCGGCGATTGGCCTCATTGACGCGGCGCGCCGCTTCCAGAAGGCCGCGGCATTCCTCGTCGATCGCTTCGGGCGCGGTCGTATCGAGACGCCCGCAAAGGGCATTCTTGTCGACCGCGCAGCCCATGATCGCATCGACGTCCAGCCCGGCAAGCGCCTGCCGCTCGTCTTCCAGAACGGCCAGCATCTGCCGCAAGGTATCGCGCAGCTGGGTGGGACGACGGATCGGCTGCACGGTATCGATGGCCGCATTCATGTGTGCGCTCACTTGGGGCTCCTCAGCAGCATCCCGGCCGCGATCATCGCATCGGCGATCTTGGTCGGGAGCACGGGGTAGGTGCCGGTTTCGATGGCATGGCGGATCGTCTGGACCCGCTCCTGGTCGACCGGAGCCGCGCCCGCCTTGACGGCGTCGCTGGTTTCCACCTGTGGCGCGGCGGCGGCCGCAGCAGCCGGGGCCGGGGCCTGCGCCTTGGCGGTTTCAGCCGTGGCTTCGGTCTGGACGGGCTTGCTGCCCTGACCAACAGTACTGACCTGCACCGCGCTGACCGGCCGCGATGCACCGATTTCAAAGGATGACATGGTCCGCTCCTCGCGTTTCCTGCAAACCAGAACGGCCGCTCAAGGGAGAGTTTAAGGCGGGGCGGAAAAATTTTGCCGGGGGCGGCATGTGGCGGCAGATCGCCGCCGGTTCTGGCCTCAATCGACCGGCAGTTCCACCAGCCCCGGTCGCACCACCCGCGCGCGCAGCGGATCGGCCTTGGCGGCGGTCCGCACGCGGATCCAGGCACCCACCGCACCCGCATCGAGCGCTTCGCCCGGCTGCGAGACCGAAAAGCCATCGCCCGCCACGGTCACCGTCACGCCCTCGCCGCGCGCCACCGCGATCACGGCAGGCGCGGCAGCCGGCGCAACGCGTGCCGCGCTCACCGGCACGAACACCCGCCAGCCGCCCGCATCGGGGCAGCGCACCAGCACGCTCGTCTGCGCATTGCCATACCACGAAAGCGCCAGCGGGGCGCTGCACACCGCCAGCCGCAGCCGCCGGTCCACCGGCTGCGCCGCGCCGCCCGGCACGCCGATCTGCTGTCCGGTAAAGGCGGCGACGGCATTGTCGATCATCGCGAGGTCGGTCAGCGGCCCGGCCAGCGCCGGAAGCGGTGCCAGCATCAGCGCGGCTGTATAGGCATGACGAAAGGCAGCCATGGCAGAGAGCTTTCGCAAGAGGGAGCAATGCCCGTATCGCTGCAATCATCGTGCCACCTCGCTCCCGCACGTCACTCGGCATCATAGGCCAGGACCACGCTCGTGCCGTTCTCGCGGCCTGGCTCAATCACGATCCGTGCGCCCGCGCCGCGCGCACCGGCCTTGGCCACCAGTGCTTCGGCACGCGCCAGCGCGTCGCGCTCATGCCCCGCGAGATGGCGGACGAGGATCGAGACCCTGAGCCGCGGATCGCGCGCCTGCTGCGCCAGCCATTGGGCGAGGCCGGGCGATCCCGGGCCATCGCGCCACACCCCCACCGGCTCGCCCCGAACGGATGGTGCCGGTGGCCGCACCACCGGCGCAGGCTTCGGCGCCGAGGGCAGAAGCGGCCCATCGGGCGCATTTGAAAGTGCCGCCGCCGTCATCATGAACAGGATCAGCGCGAGGTCTGCGAGGATCGTCTGCCACGGCATCGCGATCGGCGCACCGTAGAGCCCGTGCGGCGGTGGGGTGGACATCAGGCCTCGCGCAGCCACGCGCGCGGCTGCGCCACGCTCCGCGTCGGCGGGCAGGTCGGCGCGAGCTGTGCCAGCAGCCAATCCATCACCTCGCGCCGCGCCGCTTCCTCGGCCTCCACACGGCGCTCCACGGCCCGCGCCAGCGGCGCCAGCACCAGATTGCCCAGCAGCACGCCGTAGAGCGTGGTGAGCACCGCCATCGAGATCGCGCCCATGAACGCGGCGCGGGCGAGGCCGTCCGCCGGTAGCTGGCTGAGCGAAATGAGCGTTCCGGCAAGGCCGAACACCGGCGAAAGCTCGGCGCCCAGCGCCAGCGTGCGCACCGCGCGGATCGCGCAGGCCACGCGGGCCTCGCGCGCCGCGTCGTCGCGCGCGGTAAAGGCGGCGAGCGAACGCGTCTGGACGAGCGCGGCGACGGCGGCATCGATGGCCGCATCGCCACAGGGCCGGGGGGTGGCACGCAGCAATCCGTCGCGCCCGGCCTGCGCCACCAACGGCGCAAGGCCCCCGCGCACGAGTTCGGCGCGGAAGCGCGGCCGCAGCAGCGCCGCGAGCGCGGCACCGGCCGCGCGGCAATCCGCCCAGCCGCTGCGCAGCGCGGTTGCCCCCAGCGTTCCGCCGATGACAATGCTCGCCGCCACAGGGTCGAGCATGTGCGTCCAGTCCATTCGTGCCTGCCTCGCTGCCTCGCCAGACAAGAACGGCAGCAGGCGCCCGCGCTTCAGGGCGGGCGGAGGCAATCTGCCGCCAACCGGCAAAGGCTTGCCGGTCATCCGCCTGCCGCCACGGCAAACCGCCCGCATTTGCGCATCTGGCACGCCCCTTGCTGATCCCATGGCAGGACAATCCGTCTTCAAGGCTTCGATCCATGAGCGACACACTTTTCGGCATCCACGGCGCGGCGCTCGAATTGCGCTCGCAGCGCATGGGGCTGCTCGCGTCCAACCTCGCGAACGCGGGCACCCCCGGCTACAAGGCAAAGGACATCGACTTCGCAGCCGCATTGAAGGCCCGCACGTCGGGGGCGAGCGATACCCAGGCCCTCACCGCCGCCACGCGCTACCGCATGCCGGTCATGCCCAGCCTCGATGGCAACACCGTCGAAATGGCGACCGAGCAGACCGCCTTCGCCGAAAACGCGGTCGGTTACTCCGCCACGCTCTCGTTCATCCGCGGCCGGGTCGAAACCCTCACCCGCGCGATCAAGGGCGAATGACGATGGCAGGAAGCGGCCAGCCCCTCTCGCTGTTCGACGTCACCGCGCGCGCCATGTCGGCGCAGCTGGTGCGCATGAACGCCTCGGCCTCCAACCTCGCCAATGCCGGCAATGTCGCGGCAAGCAAGGAGGCCGCCTACCGCCCCTTGCGCCCGGTCTTCGCCGAGGAACTCGACCGCTCGAGCGGTCTTGCCACGGTGCGCGTCACGGGGGTCTTCCGCAGCGATACGGCGCCCGTGCGCACCCACGATCCCGATCACCCGCTCGCCGATGCCAATGGCGATGTCTGGGCCGCCCCGGTCGATGAGAACGCCGAGCTGGTCGAGATGATGGAGAGCGCCCGCCAGTACCAGAACGTGGTGGAAGCCATGCAGACCGCCAAGCAGCTGATGCTCGAAACGATGAGGATGAAGTGATGACGACCGTCAACCCCTATGCCGCCGCAAACAGTGCCACTCCGGCCACCGCGACGACAACCGCCAAGAATTCGTGGGGCTCTCTCGGCGCCAACGATTTCATCAAGCTGCTCACCGCGCAGTTGCAGAACCAGGACCCGACCACACCGGTCGACAACAGCCAGATGATCGCCCAGCTCGCCCAGTTCTCCAGCCTTTCGGCGGCGAACAGCACGTCGGACACGCTGAAATCGATCGAGAGCAAGCTCGACAAGCTCACCGGCCTCAAGATCTGAACCGTTCCTCGAAAGGACCCACCAGACATGTCGTTCTACACCTCGCTCAACGGGCTCAAGAACGCCCAGACCGATCTCGGCGTGATCAGCAACAACATCGCCAACGCCGAAACCAACGGCTTCAAGAAGAGCACCGTCTCCTTCGCCGATATCATCGCGGGCAGCGCCTTCACCAATCCCAAGCTGCTGCTCGGCATCGGTGCCACGGTCGAGGCGATCAACCAGAACTTCAAGCAGGGCGCGATCGAGCAGACCGGCAACGCCCTCGATCTCGTCGTCAACGGCGACGGCTTCTTCACCACGAAGTCGGCGGTCACCGGCGATACGCTGTATACCCGCAACGGCGCCTTCGAAATCGATGACAGCGGCTATCTCCTGCGTGGCGGCAACCGTCTGCAGGTCTTCCCCACCGACACGACCGGCGCGGTGACCGGCAACACCCCGCAGTCGGTCCAGATCCCGGCCACCAACGCCGCCGGCGCGCAATTCGCCGGGGTTGCCGTCAGCAAGAACGGCGTGATCACCGCCTCCTATGCCGATGGCACCAACACCGCTGTCGGCATGGTCGCGCTCGCCACGTTCCTGTCGCCGGGCGGGCTGCGCCAGGAGGGCTCCTCCAACTGGACCGCCACCGGGCTCTCGGGCGCCGCCACCTATGGCCAGCCGGATTCAGGCTTTTACGGCGGCATCCTGTCGGGCGCGCTCGAACGCTCGAACGTCGATCTCTCCGAGGAAATGGTCGGCCTGATCACCGCGCAGCGCAATTTCCAGGCCAATGCCAAGGCGATCGATACCGCCACGCAGATCTCGCAGACCATCATCAACCTGCGCACCTGAGGCTGACCTGAAATGGACCGCCTGATCTACACTGCCTATTCCGGCCTCACCGGCTCGATGGTGACCCAGCAGGTCATCGCCAGCAACATGGCCAATGCGCAGACCATCGGCTTTCGCGCCGAGCTGCTCAGCGCCGATCCGATGACGCTCAAGGGCCCCAGCATCGAGGCCCGCGCGATGACCCGCGGGGAAGTGCGCGGCGCCAACATGAAGCAGGGCGCACTGATCGAGACGGGCAATCCGCTCGACGTCGCGCTCACCGGCCGGATCATGCTGGCGGTGCAGGGCGAGGACGGCGAGGAAGCCTACACCCGGCGCGGCGATCTGGCGGTCGATGCCACCGGCCTGCTCACCAACGGCGATGGCCGCCCGGTGGTGGGCGATGCCGGCCCGGTCACCGTGCCGCCGGGCGCAAAGATCACCATTGCTCCCGATGGCCGCGTGCTCGCCGCCCAGCCCGAGAACCCCGACCAGCCGCCGCAGGAAGTTGGCCGCCTCAAGCTCGTCAGCACCGCCGGATCGGCCATCGAGAAGGGTCTCGACGGCCTCTTCCGCGTTCCCGGCGGCGGGGCGCTGCCGGTGGACGAGGACGCCCGCCTCCAGCCCGGCAGCCTCGAACAGTCCAACGTCGAGCCCACCCGCGTGCTCGTCGAGATGGTCGAGGCGCAGCGCCTGTTCGACATGCGCACCAAGCTCATCTCCACCGCGCGCGAGCTCGATGAAGGCGGTGCCGGCCTCATGCGCCTCACCTGAACAAAGGAATCCTGACCCATGCCCTCCTCAGCCCTTCACGTCGCCCGCACCGGTCTCGAAGCGCAGGACACGCGGATGCGCGTGATCGCCAACAACCTCGCCAACGTCGGCACCACCGGTTTCAAGCGCGATCGCGCCAACTTCGCGACCATGGCCTATCAGGACGCGCGCACTGCCGGACAGCAGTCCTCGGGCGAGACGGCCTATGCCACCGGGCTCAATCTCGGCACCGGCGTCGGCATCCAGTCGACCACGCGGATCGCCACGCAAGGCCCGATGCAGACCACCGGCAACGCGCTCGATCTCGCGCTCGATGGCGAAGGCTATTTCCAGGTCGCCCTGCCAGGCGGCCAGCTGGCCTATACCCGCGCCGGCAATTTCAGCCGCTCGGCGGAAGGCCAGCTTGTCACCGCGCAGGGCTATGTCGTGCAGCCGCCGGTGACGATCCCGGAAGGCGCCACCTCGATCACCATCGCGCCCGACGGCACCGTTTCGGCCACATTGCCCGGCACGGCAGAGCCCTCGCAGCTCGGCCAGATCACCCTGGCCAGCTTCGCCAATCCAGCGGGCCTTGCGGCGGGCGGCGACAACTTCCTCACCGAAACCGCTGCCAGCGGCGCGGCGCAGATCGGCGTGGCAGGGGAAGTCGGACGCGGGCGAATCCGCCAGGGCTTCCTCGAAAGCTCCAACGTCAACGTCGTCGAGGAGCTGGTCGACATGATCGAGACCCAGCGCGCCTACGAGGTCAATTCCAAGATGATCTCTGCGGTCGACGAAATGCTCAAGAACGCCAACCAGACCCTTTGACGGACACCCGACCCATGATGGATTCCCCTTTCGAAGCCGCCTTCCGCGCGTCCGCCGCCTCGCCGGTCGATGGCAAGCCGCTCGGGCTGCGCCTGCTGGCCTGCCTGCTTGTGCCGCCCGCGATCGTGCTCGCTGCAACGCTGCCGGCCAGCGAGGTCCATGGCCGCCCCGCGCGCCCGGCCGAAGGCTTCGCGCCGGTGCTGCCGCAGGCACCGGCACAGCGCCCGGCAGACGGGGCCATCTTCAACGTGGCCGCCGGCTACACCGGCCTCGCGGAAGGCCGCCGCGCCCATGCGGTGGGCGATCCGCTGACGATCATCCTCACCGAACAGCTCAACGCCTCGAAAAGCGCCGCGGGCAAGACGCAGAAGACCGGCGCGTTCAACGTGGTTCCCCCCACCGCCGGGCCGCTGTCGTTCCTCGATCCCAATGCCCTTAAAGCATCGGGCGGATCGTCGTTCAACGGACAGGGGAATGCCTCGCAGACGAGCACGCTCGGCGGCGAGGTGTCCGTCACCATTGCCGAGGTGCGTCCCAACGGCACGGCACTCGTTGTAGGGGAAAAGCGCTTGCTGCTCAGCCAGGGCCAGGAATGGGTGCAGCTTTCGGGCATCGTCCGCCTCGGCGATATCGATGCCGACAACCGCGTGCGCTCCACGCAGGTGGCCGATGCGCGCGTCACCTACACCGGCAACGGCGCGGTCGGGCGCGCCAGTCGCGAAGGCTGGCTGTCGAAGTTCTTTGGCGCGATCTCGCCGTTCTGATGATGACCAGCCCCGCTCTCCTGCCATCCGGCTCCGGATTGGGCCCCGCACTCGCCCCGTGCAGCGTGCACCTGGCGCGGCTCGCCGCGAATCCCTTGCTTTTGCGGACTATTTCAGCCGTTTCGCGCACTTCCCGCATGCGGGAAGGGTCGGGGATGGGCATGCTGCGCTGCATGCCCCGTATCAGGATGCCCATCCCCGGCTCCCTCCTGCTGCTCGCTCCGCTCCTCGCCGCGCTGGCCCTCGCCCCCACGCCCGCCCACGCCGACCGCGTGCGCGATCTTGGCGCGTTCCAGGGCGTGCGCACCAACCAGCTGACCGGCTACGGCGTCGTCGTCGGCCTGCCCGGCACGGGTGACGACAATCTCGATTATATCACGCAAGCGATGCGCGGGGTCTCCGGGCGGCTTGGCGTGCAGTTGCCGCAGGGCGTCTCGCCCGGGCTCAAGAATGCCGCCGCCGTGCTGATCACGGCCGATCTTCCCGCCTTTGCCAAGCCTGGGCAGCGCATCGATGTCACCGTCTCCACCATCGGCAAGGCCAAGTCCTTGCGCGGCGGTGCGCTGATCCTTGCCCCGCTCTACGGCGCGGACGGCCAGATCTACGCGATGGCGCAGGGCAACCTCGCCGTCGGCGGGCTCGGCATCACCGGCAAGGATGGCAGCCAGCTCACCGTCAACGTCCCCACCGTCGGCCGCATTGCCGAAGGTGCCAGCGTCGAACGCGCGGTCGCCACCGGGTTCGATCGCGACGAGACCTTGCGCTGGAACCTGTTCACCGCCGATTTCCTCACCGCCAGCCGCGTGCGCGATGCGGTCAACGCGCGTTTCCCCGGCGCCGCGACGGTGGAAGACGGCATCACGCTCGCCATCCGCCTGCCGCAGGCGACCGACAGCCGCGCCACGATGATGGCCTCGATCGAGATGATCGAGGTGCAGCCGGCCGAAACCGCCGCCAAAGTCATCGTCAACAGCCGCACCGGCACGGTCGTGATCAATTCCGCCGTGCGCCTTTCCCCCGCCGCGATCAGCCACGGCAAGCTCGTCGTGAAGATCGACGAGAAGCCGCAGGTCTCGCAGCCCGGCCCGCTCAGCCGCGGCCAGACGGCGGTCACGCCCAACAGCCAGATCAACGTCGAGGAAGGCCAGGCCCATGTCGCGCTGTTCAAGCCCGGCGCTTCGCTTTCCAGCCTTGTCGATGCGCTGAACAAGCTCGGTGTCACACCGTCCGATCTTGTCGCCATTCTCGAGGCGCTCAAGCAGGCGGGCGCGCTGCGCGCCGAGATGGAGGTGATATGAGCCCGCTCACCCCCTCCGCCCGGCCCACACTGGCGAACAGTTCGACCGGCCCTTCCGCCACGGACCGCGCCGCACTCAGGAAGGCGGCGCAGGGCTTCGAGGCGATCTTCGTGCGCCAGATGCTCGCCGCCGCGCGCTCTGCCAGCCTTGCCGGCAAGGACGAGCTGTTCGGCGGCCAGGCGCAGGAGACCTTCACGTCGATGCGCGACGAGCGCTTTGCCGAGATCGCCGCCCAGACCGGTGCCTTCGGCCTCGCGAAGCAGCTTGAAGCCCAGCTCGCGCGGCTGATGCCGCCAGCCGGAAAGGACTGAGCGCAATGGCCTCCGACCTTCTCTCGATCGGCCTCTCGGGTGCCAAGGCCGCGCGCATCGGGCTCGATGTCACCGCGCAGAACATCTCCAACGCGGCGACCGAAGGCTATGTCCGGCGCAGCGTCGGGCTCACCGAAGTCGCCTCCACCGGCTACAACCAGAACACGCGCGACGTCTCGCTTTCGGGCGTGCGGGTGGACATGATCGTGCGCAACGCCGACGCCTTCCGCCAGAGCGAAGTGCGCCGCACCGGCGCGGACACCGCGCGCGCCAACGCGGAAGTCACCGGCCTTGGCAACATCGAGGCCGCGCTCGAACAGTCCGGCATCTACACCGCGATCACCGGCTTTGATGCATCGCTGCAGAAGCTGAAGGAAGACCCGGTCGATACCTCGCTGCGCGCCTCGGTGATCGAATCCGCGCGCACGATGGGCGCCACCTTCCAGATCGCGGCCAAGGAAATGGACGCGGTGGGCAAAGGCCTGCGCTTCGAGGCGGCCGACGGCGTCACCCAGGTAAACCGCATCGCCGGCGAACTGGCGCGCACCAACTTGCGCCTTGCCCGCGCGGCGGATGCGAGCTCGGACCAGACCGCCCTGCTTGACCAACGCGACAAGCTGCTCGCCGATCTCAGCCAGTATGGCGACATTGCCACGACCATGGCGCAGGATGGCAGCGTCACCGTCACGCTCGGCACGTCGGCGGCGGGCACCCCGCTCGTCAGCGGGGGTGATACCAAGGCGCTTGCCATGACCACGGCCGGCGATGGCACCGTCAGCTACACGCTCGATAGCGGCGCGCTCACCCTCGCCGGCGGCTCGCTCGCGGGGCAGCAGCTCGCGCTGGGCAAACTGGCGCAACTCGGCACCGATCTCGATACGCTGGCCGGCTCGATCGTAACCACTGTCAACACCGCACAAGCCGCCGGGACGGATCGCAATGGCAATCCGGGCGCGGACCTCCTCACCGGCTCCACCGCCGAAACCATCGCGCTGGCCACCGGCGATCCGGCGAAGATCGTCACCGCGCCTGCGAACGCGCCGAAGAACAGCCGCGATCCAGCGGGCCTCGAAGCGCTCCGCGGCGCGCTCGCCACCGCCGATCCCGCCGGCAAGATGGACGCAATCCTGTTCGATGTCTCGGCCACCGTCTCGGGCCGCACCGTCACCCGCGATGCGCTCGCCACGATTTCCGGCGCTGCCAAGACCGCGCTGTCCGCCCAGACCGGGGTCGATCTCGATACCGAAGGCGTCAATCTCGTGCGTTACCAGCAGGCGTTCCAGGCTTCGGGCCGGGTGATGCAGGTAGCGGCCAGTCTGTTCGATTCCCTGCTCCAGATCCGCTAGGTCCCGCCATGAGCATCTTCGCCACCAGCACTGCCGCCTTTTACGATCGCTCGACGCAGAGCCTGTCTGCCCTGCGCGGGCAAGCCGAAGGGCTGCAGAACCAGATCAGCACGAACAGCAAGCTGACGAAGTCCTCGGACGATCCGCTGGCGGCCTCGCAGCTTCGCGCGCTGGCCCGCGCCGATGCCCTTGGCACGATCGACACTGCCGCAACGAACCGCGCGACGACCGACCTCAACCTCACCGACACGGCGCTGGGCCAGTTCGCGAACTATGTGAGCCGCGCGCAGGAACTCGCTACCCAGGCCGCATCCGCGCTGCTTCCCGCTACGCAGCGCGCCAGCATCGCCTCGGAACTCGCGCAGATCCACACCGGCCTCGTTGGTCTTGCCAACGCGCGCGACAGCGCCGGCCACGCCCTCTTCGGCGGAGACAGCGCGGGCGATGCCTATGAGGTCGACTCCACCACCGGCCTCGCCAAATATATCGGCAGCGGCAGCTCCGGGCAGCTTTCGCTGGGCGATGGCCAGACGGTCGGCCGCAGCCTCACCGGCCCCGAATTCCTCAGCTTCAAGGACCCGGCGGGCAATTCCACCGATCTGATGGCGGTGATCAAGAACCTCTCCGACGTGCTGTCCGGGGGTTCCGCCAGCACAGCCGCCACCGCACAGGCGGCGCTGGGCTCGCTCGCCAATGGCCTCGATGCCATCACCACCGCGCAGACCGTGATCGGCTCGCGGCTCAGCTGGATCGACCTTTCCACAGAGCGACAGCAGGCGATGGGCGAGGCCCGCGCCTCGCAGCAGCAGGATATCGGTGCGCCCGAACTGGGCTCCGCGATCGCCCGCCTGCAGCAGCTCTCCACCGTGCTCGAAGCGAGCCAGGCCAGCTTCTCCAAGCTTGCGGGTCTCTCGCTGTTTGATTTCCTGCGCTGATCTCCAGCCATCCGGGACCGTAAACCACCATGTATGCTGCCATCGGTATCGTCATTCTCCTCGTCATGGTGTTCGGGGGCTTCGCCATCACCGGCGGCGCACTCGGCCCGGTGATGGAGGCCATTCCGCACGAAATGCTGATCATCGGCGGTGCCGCGCTCGGCGCCGTCGTCACTGGCAACTCGCTCCACGAACTGAAGGCGATCGGCGGCGGTTTTGCCAAGGTCTTCAAGGGCCCCCGGCATAGCAAGCAGGACCACGTCGATGCCATTGTGCTCTGCACGCGGCTCATGAAAATCCTGCGCAGCGACGGCCCGGTGGCGCTCGAAAGCCACGTCACCGACCCGGCAAACTCGCCGATCTTCGCCGAGTTTCCGAAAATCCTCGCCAACAAGCCGCTCGTCTCGCTGATCTGCGACACGCTGACGCTGATCGTCGTGTCCTCCGGAACGCTCGAAGTCCACGCCGTCGAAGACGTGATGGATCATTCGATGAAGACGCACTTCCACGAAATGAGCGAGCCGCAGCACGCGCTCCAGAACCTCGCCGACGCGCTTCCCGCATTGGGCATCGTCGCCGCCGTGCTCGGCGTGGTCAAGACGATGGGCTCGATCGACAAGCCGCCCTCGATCCTGGGCGCGATGATCGGCTCGGCGCTCGTCGGCACGTTCATGGGCGTGCTGCTCGCCTATGGCATCGTCGCGCCCCTTGCGGGCCGGCTCAAGCAGGTGCTCGATCAGGACGAGATGATCTTCCAGGCCGTCAAGCAGGTGATCATCGCCAGCCTCCACGGCTGGCCCCAGCCCCTCGTCGTCGAAAGCGCGCGCTCCGGGCTTGGCCACTCGTTCCGCCCGGGCCTGTCCGAACTGCTCGACGCGCTGCGCGGGCGTTGATTGTGCGTTTCCGTTGCACGAAAACGCAAGCGGCACCGGCCCGCTCCCCCGCCCGGCCACCCATTCAGGGTACTCTCGTGGGTGGCCGGGCGGGGGAGCGGGCCGGTGCCGCTTCCGCAAAAGCGGAAAGGAACTAAGCCATGGCCAAGGCTCCGAAGGGCAAGAACGAACCCGTCCGCCCGATCATCGTCAAGAAAGTCACCGTCGTCGCGGGCGGCCACCACGGCGGCGCGTGGAAGGTCGCCTATGCGGACTTCGTGACTGCGATGATGGCCTTCTTCCTGCTCATGTGGCTGCTGGGCGCCACCACCGAAAAGCAGCGCAAGGGCATTGCCGATTATTTCACCCCCACGCTCGTAAAGATGAAGGAAGGCAGCGCCGGCTCCTACGGCCTGCTCGGCGGCTCTTCGCTCACCGATCCGGACAACTACCAGTACCGCGCCGGGCAGACCGGCACCAAGACGCTGACGATCCCGCGCGATGCCACCGGCGGCGCGAAGGACGGCGGCACCAAGGCCAAGCGCACTGCCAGCCTCCAGCAGCGGCTGCAACAGAAGCTCGCGGCCAGCGAGACCCTGCGCAAACTCGCCAAGCAGGTCCGCGTGACGCAGACGCCAGAGGGCATCCGCCTCGATCTCATGGACGATGCCAAGTTCTCGATGTTCCGCCTCGGCACCACGATCCTCACCCCCGAAGCGGCCGAACTCGTCCGCGCGATCGGCCAGGCGATCGGCCCCGACAGCGCAGGCCTCAGCGTGCGCGGCCACACCGATGCGCTGCAATGGAAGCCGGGAGACGCTGCCAACAACTGGTCTCTCAGCGCCGGCCGCGCCGAAGCGACGCGCCAGGCCCTGATGAAAAGCGGCGTCACCGAAAACCGCTTCCGCCGCATCGAGGGCGTCGCCGATCAGGAACCCCTGATCCCGGACAGCCCGACCGACCCGCGCAACCGGCGGATGAGCATCCTGCTGATGAACTGATTTGTCGTTCGACGTGGACCAAATGAGACGCTGAAATGGTTGGGGCGGCAGGTCATGATATGGTAAGCTCAGGTCAGTTTTGTCGACGGAACAGCAGGGTACGATTTGGACGCTATCTTCGGCATCAGTGGCGTGATTTCGCTGCTGCTGGTCTTCGGCTTCGCTATTGGGTTGTCTGACCGAGAGCGATGTTCGCTTGGCTGGTTGGTGCTTGCGGCATTGCTGGTTCTGCTCAACGACGCATTGCTGACAAGCGGATATGGCCTGATCCCTGATCTCATCGGCGGGTCATGGAACTGGCAAGGCAAGGTTGGCGCGCTGTTTGTGACACTGCTGATCGCTGGCCTGCCAATCTTTGGATGGGCCGAATGCGGGTTCAAGCTGGCTCAGAAACCAGGCAGCCTGAGCGCTGCAATGCCGGTTGTGGCAGCCTACTGCGCTTTCTTCCTTGGCATCGCGCTGCTTTTTCCCAACGAACCAGCGCGAGCGGAAGATATCGCATTCCAGATATCGATGCCGGGGCTAGAAGAAGAATTGTTCTACCGCGGACTACTACTGGCGGCTCTCGACCGAGCGTTTGCAGGCCGTTGGCGGTTTGTCGGCGTCGATTGGAGTTGGGGAGCCATCCTGACTTGCGCTCTGTTTGGCCTTGCCCATGCGTTCGGCTTCTCGGACGGGTCGTTCACCTTTGACCCACTCACCATGGCGCTAACCGCTATCCCAGCGCTGCTCGCCGTGTGGTTGCGGCAGAGGACGGGAAGCCTTGTTCTGCCGGTGGCGCTGCACAATTTCGGCAATACCCTGCCTATGCTGCTTTAGGCTCGAGACCTCTCAAAACGGCATCACGCACAGCACGTCAGACCTTGCCCTCGCACCCCTGCCCCGCCTAGCCTCGCGCCAGACACGGGGTAAAGAGGGCACAGGCATGATCCACAGGCGCGCATTTCTGGGTGCAGCGGCGGCAGGCGCAGCTCTCGCCGCCACCCGCGCTTCCGCCGCGCCGATCCTTTCCGCCAGCAATTTCGGCCTCACCCTCGCGCAGGCGCAGCGCCGCAACGGGTGGATCGAAGTCGATACCGCCGCGTTCGAGGCCAATATCGCCACGCTGCGCCAGATCGTCACGCCGTCCCGCATCTGCGCGGTGATGAAGGCCGACGCCTATGGCAACGGCATCGCGCTGCTCATCCCCTCGGTGATCAAGGCCGGGATCACCGATGTCGCGATCACCTCCAACGATGAAGCCCGCGTCGCCCGCCAGCTGGGCTATCGCGGCCGGCTCTACCGCATCCGCCTTGCCGCACCTGAGGAAATGGAAGACGCCATGGGCACAGGGCTCGTCGAGCTGATCGGCAACCCTGAGGCCGCCGCCCGGCTCGAGGCGCTCTGGCGCCAGCGCCGCCCGCGCTTTGCGCTCCCCGTACACCTCGCGCTCAATGCGGGCGGCATGTCGCGCAACGGGGTCGAGCTTTCGACCGACTACGGCAAGGCCGATGCCCGCGCGATGCTGGCGCTGAAAGGCCTTCGCATTGCCGGGGCGATGACGCATTACCCCAGCGAGGAAGCGCCCGACATTCTCGACCAACTCGCGCGCTACAAGGCGGATCTCGCCTGGCTCGCCGGGGAAGGCCTGAGCACGGAAGGCTTCACCCGCCACACCGCCAACACGTTCGCCACGCTGACCCAGCCCGATACCCGGCTCGACATGGTCCGCGTCGGCGGCGCGCTCTATGGCGATCCCGGCTCGGTCAAGACCAGCGTCTTCATCCCCGTGCCCACGATTCTGTCGCGCGTCGCGGCGGTCAATCACTACCCCGCCGGGCAGACTGTCGCCTATGATCGCACGTTCCGGCTGGAGCGCGAGAGCTTTCTGGCGAACGTGCCCATCGGCTATTCCGATGGCATCCGGCGCGGCTTCAGCCACGCCAACCGGCCCGAGTTTCCGGCGGAGGGCAAGAACCACACCGAAGTCCTCATCCGCGGCCGCCGCGCTCCCATTGTTGGCCGTGTCACCATGAACACGCTGATGGTCGACGTCACCGATCACCGCGACGTCCGCCTCGATGACGAGGTCGTGCTCTTCGGCGCGCAGGGCACGGACCGGATCACGCAGGCGGAGTTCGAGGCCAACTCCAGCGCTTATGCCCCCGAAATGCTCGCCGTGCTGGGCGCGACCCTCCCCAGAGTTCTGAAACCGCGCTGATACCTGTTTCGGTCTGGCCGAAACAGAGGCGGCACCAGCTGCGCTAGCGAACAAAAAACCAAAAACCCGGCGATCCGTGGAAGGATCGCCGGGCAAGGTGCATACCCGGTGGAGAGCGGGCTTGCGGGGGGACCTGACCTTAGCGCAGCAGCGACAGCACGTTCTGCTGGCTCTGGTTGGCCTGCGCGATCATCGCGGTCGAGGCCTGGCTCAGGATCTGGGCCTTCGCCATCGCGGTCGTTTCGGCCGAGTAGTCGGTGTCCTGAATACGCGAACGTGCGTCCGACAGGTTGGTGATGTTGTCGTTCAGGTTGTTGACGGCCGATTCCAGACGGTTCTGGCCGGCACCGAGCGTCGCACGGGTCGAGTTGACGTTGGCGAGCGCGTCGTCGACGTTGGTGATCGTCGTCGAGGCAGCCGTGTCCGACGAAACGTCAAGAGCCTGCGTCGTCGAGGTCGAGTCATAGGCTGTCAGCGTGCCGCCGAACAGCTTGGTGCCATCGAACGCCTTCGACACGATGTCGACGGTGTCGCTGGTGTTCGCGCCGGTCTGGATCGAGAACTTCTTGTCGTCCGAACCGTCGGTCGCCGGCGCCGCGCCGACCACCGAAAACACCGCGTTGCCGTTGAACTTGGTGTTGTTGAGCACGTCCGAGATCTGGGCGTTGAGGTTGCCGACTTCGGACTGCATCGCATCGCGGTCGGTCTGCTGGTAGGTGCCCGACTTCGACTGCACGGCCAGTTCGCGGACGCGCTGCAGCATGTTGGTCACTTCGTTGAGCGCACCTTCCGCAGTCTGCGCGAGGCTGATGCCGTCGTTGGCGTTGCGCACGCCCTGGCTCATGCCCTTGATCTGCGAAGTCATCGTGGTCGCAATGGCGAGGCCCGCAGCATCGTCCTTCGCGCCGTTGATGCGCTTGCCGGTCGACAGGCGTTCCATCGCCGTGCTGGCCATCTTGGCTGCGCTGTTCGAGGCGTTGGCCGCCTTGATCGCGCTGATGTTGGTATTGATAACCGCCATGGTTTGTCTCCAGTGAGAGGGGTCGTTCCCCGTTTGACGCCGGTCGGGGATCGACGCGGCAGCCACGGCAAAGACCGGCAAAAGCCTGCCGGGTTTAAGGGGGGCCTCGGCAGCGATCTGCCGGATACACGTAGTTACGCTTAGGGCGTGCGCGGAGCTTAAAGTTTCGCACCGCTTGACGTTTTCGCGCGAAAAACAGCCTGTCTCGATGGTTAAGACAGGGTTTGGAAACATGAACACGGATCAGGCAGGGCGCACGGCAGGAGGAAGCGCCCCCACCACACCGGCAGCGCATGCCGCGCTGCTGGCACAGGCGCGCTCGGTTCTGGGCAGCTTCAACCCCGCCGGAACTGTCACGCTGCGCGGAGCCGAAGAGCCTGCCGCCCCCGGCCTGTTCGACCGCACCGTGCTGCTCTCGCGCGCCGCAACCTGCGGCATCACGCGCAGCCACGGCGGCCGCCACGCGCTTTCCTATGCCGACAGCGCCGATCCCGCCGTCCTCGCCGCGCTGATCGCCTGCGCCGCGCCGGCCGGCAGCCCCGTCGCCGCCGATCCCGAAACGCTTTCCGTCCTCGCCCTCGCCGAACGCCTCGCCCAGGCCGAGATCCCCGTGCTCATCAACGGCCCCACCGGCACCGGCAAGGAAGTGCTGAGCCGCTTCATCCACCTGCGCTCGCCGCGCGCTGCCGCCCCGTTCATCGCGATCAACTGCGCGGCCATGCCCGAAACGATGCTCGAGGCGATGCTGTTCGGCCACCAGAAGGGCGCGTTCACCGGGGCCAATGCCGCTGCCGAGGGCTTTTTCCGCGCCGCGCATGGCGGCACGC
Source organism: Novosphingobium fuchskuhlense (assembly GCF_001519075.1). Taxonomy (GTDB): domain Bacteria; phylum Pseudomonadota; class Alphaproteobacteria; order Sphingomonadales; family Sphingomonadaceae; genus Novosphingobium; species Novosphingobium fuchskuhlense. Next base: position 1,242,028 of record NZ_KQ954244.1, on the reverse strand, counting down.
TGCTGCTCGACGAGATCGCCGAAATGCCCCTCGCGCTCCAGGCCAAGCTGCTTCGCGTGCTGCAGGAAGGCGAAGTCGTGCCCTTGGGTGCCACCAGGCCGGTCAAGGTCGACGTACGCATCATCGCCTGCGCCAACCGCGATCTGCCCAGCGAAGTCGAGGAAGGCCGCTTCCGCGCCGACCTCTACTACCGCCTCAATGTTTTCCCGCTCGAATTGTCCGCGCTGCGTGATCGCCCTGCAGACATCGCCCCGCTCGCCTTCGCCATGGTGCTCCGCCATGTTCCCCAGGGCCAGCCGGTGCCGTGGATCGGCGAGGGCGCGCTCGCCATGCTCGAAGCCCACGCCTGGCCCGGCAACGTGCGCGAGCTTGAAAACGTCATGCGCCGCGCGCTTCTCCTCGCCGGCCCCGCCGCCGAAATCGGTGTACAGCATGTTGTGTTCGACCGCGCCGTGCGGGCGGCGGGCGAACCGGTCGATCCGGCCCAGGCCGCCGCCTCGTCCGTCCCCGGCGGAAAGCTCTCCAACATCGTCCAGCTCTCCGAAACCCGCGCGATCCTGGCCGCGCTCGACAGCTGCGGCGGCAGCCGCGTCGCCGCCGCGCGCAAGCTCGGCATTTCGGAACGCACCTTGCGCTACCGCCTCGCCGAATTCCGCGAGAACGGCATCGCCGTGGCCGGTAGCCGGCGATGAGCGGGATCGGGGGAATTTCCGGAGCCGGGGGGCTCCAGCAGATCATGGCGCTGCGCCAGCAGATCATCGATCGCTCGCAGCTGCTCCAGCAGGTCCGCACGCCGGCCGCCAGTGCGCCCGAAGCCACACCGGAAGCGCCGGCGAACGGCTTCACCTCCGCGCTCAAATCCGCGCTCGACAACGTGAACGCTGTGCAGGGCAAGGCCGATAGCCTGAGCGAAGGGTACGACAAGGGCGAGGTCACCGATATCGCCAAGGTCATGCTCGCCCGGCAGGAAGCCGGCGTCGCCTTCGAGGCAACCCTGCAGGTGCGCAACAAGCTGCTCACGGCCTACCAGGACATCATGAGGATGGGGGTCTGATAGATGGCCGATCCCGCAACACCCACCCTGTCGGTCTTCGCCCCGCTCACCGATCCGGCGGGCGGCTCGATGCTCGCGCGCACCGGCGCCTTCCTCGGCCAGCCGCCGGTGCGCCGCGCGCTTCCCTGGTTTGCCGGGGTCTCCGCCGCGGGCCTTACCGCGCTGCTCTGGATGACGATGGCTCCCGCGCCGCAGCGCATCCTCTACAGCGATCTCAGCGACAGCGAACGCGCGCAGGTCGTCGCCGCGCTCGACAAGGCGTCGATCACCTATTCCATCGACAATGCCACCGGCGCGGTCTCGGTGGGCGAGAACGACCTTTACAAGGCGCGCATGGTCGCCGCCTCCGATGGCGCGCTCGCCACGCCCGAAACCGGCGCGCAGATGCTCGACAAGCTGCCGATGGGCGCCAGCCGCACCCTTGAAGGCGAACGCCTCCTCGCCGCGCGCGAACGCGAGCTTGAACTCACCATCATGCAGATCGACGGCGTCGAGGCCGTGCGCGTCCACCTCGCCGAGCCGGAAAAGTCCGTCTTCGTGCGGGAAAACGCCGCCCCCACCGCCTCGGTCATGGTCAAGCTCGCGCGCGGGCGCCAGCTGGCGGACAGCCAGGTCAGCGCCATCGTCAACCTCGTCGCGGGCTCGGTGCCGTCGCTCTCCGTCGATGCGGTCAAGGTGATCGACCAGCACGGCCGCCTGCTCTCCTCGGGCAAGGACGGTGATACCGACCGGCTCGATCTGCAATCGCGCATGGAAGAGAAGCTGCGCACCCAGGTCGCGCAGCTGCTCACCCCGATGCTCGGCGAGGGCAACTTCTCCAGCGAGATCCAGGTTGATCTCGATATGGACCAGCTCACCTCCGCGCGCGAAAGCTATGACAAGCAGGGCGTCGTGCGCTCCGAAACCCAGTCCGCCAGCCAGACACCGGGTCCGGGCACGGCCTCGGGCGTTCCGGGCGTTCTCTCCAATACGCCGCCGCCGCCCACCACGGCCCAGCCCGGCGCGCCCGGTGCCGCCCCCACGCCCGGTGCGTCGCCGTCCCCGGCCGCCACCCCCAGCGCCCCCGCTGGCGGCGAAAGCTCCTCCGCACGCACTTACGAACTCGGCCGCGAAGTCGCCGTCACCAATGCCACCCCCGGCAAGATCAAGCGGCTGTCCGTGGCCGTTGCGCTGTCGGGCGCGATCATGGCCAAGGCCAAGCCTGCCGAGATCGACCAGATCAAGCAGCTCGTCACCGCGGCTGTGGGCGCAGATCCCGCACGCGGCGATCAGGTCGCGGTTGTCGTGCGCAATTTCAGCCCCGTCACCGTCACCCCGCCTGCCTTTTATGAAACCCCGTGGTTCGCGATGGTCGTGCGCAATGTCGTGGCGCTCCTCGCGGTGCTCCTCACCCTGCTCCTCGGTGTTCGCCCGCTGATCAAGGCCTTGAAGCGCGATCCGGCCCCGGCCATCGCCAAGGACAGCGCGGAAAAGAGCGAAGGCACGGCCGAAGGCGAAGCGGGCGAGGCCGGTGCAGAGGGCGAAGGCGGCGAGGGCGGCGAGGACGCCCCGGCCCGCCGCCGCCGCAAGAAGATCCAGCAGATCGAGCCGATCATCGATCCGGAAACCGGCGAGATCGACCCTGATGCCCTGAGCCGCCAGGTCGGGGTCGCGCAGCGCATCGTCGTCGAACAGCCCGACAATGCCTTGAATGCCTTGCGCCAGCTCCTCAACGAACCCGCGCCCGAGGGAACCGAATGAGCGCCGAAGCCTCTGCCGACATTCCCGGCCCCGTCCGCGCGGCTGTCATGATGATGCTGCTCGACGATGATCACGCGGCGTCGCTGCTCGCCCAGCTCGAACCTGCCGAACTGCGCCTGCTCGGCGCAAAGATGTGCGAGATCGGCGAGATCGACGCCGATGCCATCACGCAAGCCTTGCAGGGCTTCGTCGACAACGCCGCGACTGTCACCATCGGCGCCACCGACCGCGTCGGTCAGGTCCGCCAGCTGATGACGAGCGCCGTGGGCGATTTCAAGGCGGACAACCTCATGCAGCGCATAGCCCCGGATGCGCCGCGCCCCGGCTCCAGTCTCGAACTCGCGCGCTGGCTCACGCCCCATGCCTTGGTGCCGCTGGTCCAGGGCGAGCATCCGCAGGCGCTGGCCGTCCTGCTCGTCCAGCTCGATCCGGATGTCGCCGCCGGCGTGCTCCATGCCCTGCCCGAGGCGCTCCAGCCGCAAGTCATCCAGCGCATCGCCACGCTCGGCCCCGTCGCGCCCGAAGCCATCGCCATGCTCGAGGATCTCCTCGCACAGCGCATCACCGAATGCCACGGCGGTGCCGCGCTCACCATGGGCGGCCCGCGCGAGGCGGCCGATATCATCAACGCCTCGGTCCGCGCGGTCGAGAAGCGCGTCATGCCCGAGATCGCCAAGCAGGACAAACAGCTCGCCAAGGCGATCGAGAACGAGATGTTCAAGTTCGAGCACCTTTTCGTGCTCGACGAGAAGTCGATGGGCTCGCTGCTGCGCGAGGTCGATTCCGATACGCTCATCGCCGCGCTCAAGGGCATCGCGCCCGATACCCGCGAATGCTTCTTCCGCGCGATGTCGAGCCGGGCCGCCGAAGGCGTGCGCGACGAGATCGAGGCGCGCGGCCGCATGAAGATGGCCGAAGTGGTCGAGGCACAAAAGGCCGTGGTCACCGCCGCCCGCCGACTCGCCGCAGAAGGCGTGATCGTCTTCGGGGCGGGCGACGACGACTATGTCTGATCCGGTCGCCGCCACCATGCGCGCGCTCTCGCTCGCCGAACTCGGCCTCGTCCCCGGCGGCTTCCGCGAGGATCAGCGCTTCCTGCGCGAAGCCGCGTCCGAACCGCCTCCGCCGCCGCCCGAGCCGGAGGAGGCCCCCGAAACCCGCGCTTTCGCCGCCGGCTATGCGCAAGGGGCCGCCGATGCCGAAGCCGCCTTTGCCGCTGCCATCGCGGAGGCAGACGCCGCCCGGACGAAGATCGAGCTCGCCTTCGCCCGTCTCGATGCGGACCTCATGCGCGAACTCGAAGCCCGCCTGCGCGATACCGTGCTTGCCCTGTGCGCCCCGCTGTTCGGCGAATATGCCGCGAACGAGGACGCGCTGGCCGCCCGCGTCAAGGTCGCCGCCGGCATGCTCGCCCGCGCGGCCGATGAACGCGTGATCCGCCTCCACCCCGAAGACCTTGCGCTCCTCGCCGCCCGTCTACCCGAGGACTGGCACTTCGAACCCGACCCCGCGCTCGAACGCGGCGGTTTGCGGATCGAAGGCAGCGCTGGCGGGGTCGAGGATGGCCCCGCCACCTGGACCCGCGCCCTCGCCGATGCGCTCGCCGCGTGCTGACCCCATCATGCTGACCCCATCATGCTGAATGGCGCCCTCCCCCTCCTCGCCCGCTGCGAGGAAGCCCAGCCCGATTTCGCCCCACGCCGCTACGGCCTCGTCACCGCCTGCGATGGCGGCCTGCTCGAAGTCAGCGGCCTCTCGCTTCCCATCGGCGCGCAGTGCCGCATCGCCCACGGAAGCGGTTCGCTGTTGGCCGAAACCATCGGCTTTCGCGCCGGGCGGATGCTGATGATGCTGCTCGGCGATACCGTCCTCTTGCGCCCCGGCGCACGGGTCCGCCCCGAGGGCCGCCCCGGAATGCTCCCCGTCGGGGAGGCGTTCCTTGGCCGCGCGGTCGATGGCGAGGGCCTGCCCATCGACGGCGGACTACCCATCGCCGCCCGCGCCGAATGGCCCTCGGGTGGCGTGCGCTCGGGCGCGCTGGACCGTGCCCCGGTGCGCGAACCCTTCGACGTCGGCGTCCGCGCGCTCAACGCGCTCACCACGTTCGGCGTCGGTCAGCGGATCGGCGTCATGGCCGGCTCGGGCGTCGGCAAGTCGGTGCTGCTCGACATGATCGCTCACGGCACCGAAGCCGAAATCGTGATCGTCGGCCTGATCGGCGAGCGCGCCCGCGAAGTTTCGGATTTCGTCGAGAAGCATATGTCCGGTCCGCGCCGGGCGCGCTCGGTCGTCGTGGCTGTCCCTGCCGATCACGCCCCCAACCTGCGCATCCGCGGCGCGATGCTGGCCACCTCGATGGCCGAATATTTCCGCGCCGCCGGGCATCAGGTCCTGCTCATCATGGACAGCCTCACCCGCGTTGCCCACGCGGGCCGCGAAATCGCGCTGCTGCTCGGCGAACCCGGCGCGGCGCGCGGCTATCCCCCTTCCGCGCTTGCCACGATCACCAAGCTCGTCGAACGCGCCGGCAATTCCGCGGCGAGCGGCGGCTCGGTCACCGGGCTCTACACCGTGCTCGCCGATGGCGACAACCAGGACGACCCCGTCGTCGATACCGCCCGCGCCATTCTCGATGGCCACGTCGTCCTCAGCCGCGATCTGGCCCAGCGCGGGCAGTACCCGGCGATCGACATCGCCGCCTCGCTCAGCCGCGTGATGAACGATATCGTCGATCCGCTGCACCAGGCCGATGCCCGCGCTTTCCGCGCCCTCATCGCCACTTATGAAGCCAACCGCGATCTCGTGCTCATGGGCGCCTACCGGGCCGGGGCCGATCCGCAGCTCGACCGCGCCATCGCGATGCACGGCGCGCTCACCGCGTTTCTCAGCCAGCCCCAGCGCGAGGTCGTGCCGATGGAGCGCAGCGTGGCTGAACTGGCCGCCCTGATGGCCGCATGACCAACGAAAAGACCAGGCTCAAGCGCCTGCGCCGCCTCGAACGGCTGCGCGGCATTGCCCGCCAGTCCGCGCTCGCCGAAGCCGCCCGCGCCGAAGCGACGCTGGCCCAGGTCACCAATCTCGAAGCGCGCACCGCCGCCCTGATCGAAGCCTATCGCCAGCGCCGCGATGCCGGCACGGCTGCGGATCTGCACCAGACACAGCAGTTTGTCTCCGGGCTCACCCGCATTGCCGATCAGACCGCCGCCGATCTCGCCCGCGCCCGCGAAGCCGCCGACGCCCGCGCCGCCGAAGCCGCCGAGGCCGAGCGCCGCCGTGCCGCCGTGGAAGACCGCATCGATGCCGCACGCCAGCGCATCGCCCGCAAGGCCGCAGAAAATGCGCATCCTGCCAAGCCCGCAGGTCCGCTTGGCACAGCTCTTGAATAGCACGCGTTAACCACACTCGCTCGCCAAGGACTGCCGCCCCGCCATGACCGTGCCCGCATCCGCTCTGCTTCCCGGCCCCGCGGCCCCGGCGTCCGCTCAGGCCGCCGGCGTGGCTCCGGCCGTGTCGGCAGCCCTGCCCGGCACGCCGTCCTCCGAAACCGCAGGCTTTGCCGCGCATCTGGCGCGCGAGGTGCCTGTTGCCCCCGAAGCATTGTTCATCGCCGCGGTGAAAGCGCTTGCCCCCACCTCGGCCCCCACCTCGGCCCCAACCCCGTCCGCCGCACCCAGCGCCGCATCGCCGGAAGAGCCGGCCATCACGCCCGACCTCCCGGCAGAACCCGGCAAGGCCTTGCCGCCCACCCGGCAAAAGCCTGCCGCATCGCCTGCCGCGCTGATGCTCGCCGTCCGCCAAGGGCTGGTGGCCGCCCCCGCACAGGCAGACGACACGGCGCAGCCCCCGGAAACCGACGCCCCAGGCCAGCCCACGGCCGCCGATGCCCCGCCCGGGCTCGCCCCCGTCCTCACGATCGCCCCTGTCCCTGCGCTTGCCATGCCGGCGCTGCCACAGCCCGTCGCGGGCGCCGCGCCCAAATCTGCCCGGCCCGAACAGCGCGCCAGCCTCGCGGCACCGCGCCCGGCAACCGTTGCGGCGACAGTGCCCCCCGCAACAGTTCCCACCGCAGCCGTCACGGCAGTCCCCACGGCAGTCCCCATTGGGGCCGCAGCCTCGCAGACCGCGCAAACCGCGCACCCTGCCGCTTTCGCGGTCGCCGGCCTCGTGTTCGAACGCGAGGCTGCCGCCGATTCTGCGCCGCAGACCGCCACTCCGGCGGAAGGTTTGCCCGAAAGCGCCGGCCAGAACGCCGCGCGCGCGCAGCCGTCCACGCTCGCCGCGCTGACGGGAGCCCCGGCGCCCGAACGCCCCGCCGCGCGCCGGCTCCCCGCCGAGACCGAACGCGCGCTGCCCACCGCGAAAGCTGCCGCCCTCCCGGTTCCCGAAACCGCCGGCGCGCTCGCGCAGGCCCTGCCGTCCACCGCCGCGGTGACCGCACCGCAGGCCCCCTCCACTGCATCCACTCCCCAGCCGATCAGCTTCGACCAACTCGTCGATTCCATCGCCCGCGCGCGCGACGGGCTTGAGCCGGCGGGCCCTGTTTCCGTCGCCCTGCGCCATACCGAGTTCGGCCGGATTTCCCTGCGCATCGAAGGCGATGCCACCGGCCTCTCGGTCGCGATGGCGAGCCCCGATCCCGCCTTTGCTCCAGCCGTTGCCGCCGCGCATGCCGCTGTCGCGGCGGCGGAACCGGGGCGCCCTGCCCCCGGCGATCACCGCGCCGAAACGCCCGGCCAGAACCCTGCGCAAGGCCAGACCCCCGCGCAAGGGCAGAGCCAGTCCGGCGGGCAACAGCGCCAGGGGGCCTACGGCCCGGCTCCGCAGCGTCCTTCAGCCAACCCCGCGCGATCGCCCGCGCCCGGCACCGAACGCCGCGGCGGCATCTTCGCCTGATCCCATTCCGCAACACCCGTAAGGACCCTCGATGAGCGACAAGAAGGACAAGGACGCCAAGCCCAAGAAGAAAGGCGGCGGCATGATGCTCAAGGTCGGTGCCGTCGTCGCGCTGCTCGGCGCGGGTGGCGGCGGCGCTTATGGGCTTGTCGCGGCCGGGATCATCGGTGGCGGCAGCCACGGCAAGGAACACGAGGACAAGAACCCCAAGCTCATCCGGAAGGGTGAGGAAGACCCCTACGCGCCTGCCGCCAAGGAAGGCGAGAAGGGCGGCGAGGGCGGCGGCAAAGACGTCGAGGGCGAGGGCGGGAGCGAATACCGCACCGCCTATTTCAGCTTCACCGAAGATTTTACCTCTAATCTCAAGGATTCGGACCTCCTTGTGCAGGTCAGCCTCGCCTGCTCGACCCACCGTGATTACCGCGTGATCCTCTGGCTGCAGAAACACGAACTCGCTGTCCGCTCGGCCCTGCTCACCGCGATCGCCGATACCCCGGGCGAGGAAGTCCAGTCTGCCGAGGGCAAGGCCCGCCTGCAGAAGCGCCTCGTCGCCACGATCAACAAGGTGCTCACCGATACCGAAGGCTTTGGCGGGGTCGACGCCGTCTACTTCAAGACCTTCATCGTCCAGTAGCCGCCGCCCGCCCGATGAAACCCGAACGCCCCCTCGTCGCCCAGCGGCCGCTCGCCCGCCACAGCGCGGCGCTGCTCCGTCCGGCCCCTGCCGTGGCGGAGCTGCTGCCCTTGCTGGCACGCGCGGGTGACAGTCTCGCGCGCAAGCTGCGCCTCGCGCTCGCGCCGGTGCATGGCGGCGAGGCGGCCATGGTCGAATGCAGCGCACCGGCTGAAATGACCGCGGCCTCCTTCGCCCCGCCCGGTCTCGTCTCGATCAGCCTTCTCGCCGCGATCGCCGATGGCCAGCCCCTGCTGTCCGCCGTCGAGGGTGATACCGTTCTGCGCCTGCTCGACCGGGCATTCGGCGGCCCCGGCGACGCCCCTTCCCCGCTCCCGCGCGAACTGCCGCTCTCGGCGGAACTCATGGTCCAGCGGATCGATACGCTCGTCGGCCCGCCCCTCGCCGCCGCGCTCGGCCTCGAGGGGCCGATCCGCGTGCTGCGCCGCGCCGGTTCGATGGCCGATCTTGGCGCCATGGCCGAGGACGCCCCGCTCGCCGTCCTGACCTTCTCGATCCGCGAAGGCGCGCGGCCGCCATGGACGCTGCGGCTCGGCTTTCCGATGGCGGCGCTGGCCGATCTCATCGGGGCCGCGCAGGCCGCGCCGAAACCTGCCGTGCGCGCCGAACCCGCCAGCCCGCTCGATCCCCCCTTCGCCGAAATGCCGCTCACCCTGCGCGCGGTGCTCGTCGATGTGCCGCTTCCGCTGGCCACGCTTTCCGCGCTCGAAGTCGGTCAGGTTCTTGCCGTCCCGGTTGCGCGCAGCGTTCCCCTGCGCATCGGCGAAGCGCTTGTCGGCCATGGCACCATTGGCGCGGTGGACGACCGCGTCGCCCTTCAACTCACCCAGCTCGCCTGATCCGGCGGCCCATCCAGGATGCCCTCATGACCTTCCAGACCCGCGGCTTCGAATTCCTCAAGGACGTCGACGTACGCCTTACCGTCGAACTCGGCCGCACCGAGATGAAGCTCAAGGACGTGCTCTCGCTCACCGAGGAAAGCGTCGTCCTGCTCGACCGGCTCACCGACGAACTGCTCGATGTCATGGTCAACGGCAAGCTCATCGCGCGCGGCGAAGTCGTGGCGCAAGGTGAACGGTTCGGGCTGCGCATCGTCGAGCTCGTCGGGCAGGAAGGCTAGGGCCGGTGGTCTGGTACCTTCTCAAGCTCGCCGTGGTCCTCCCGCTGATCGTCGGCGCGGCCTGGGCCAGCCTCAATTTCGCCCGCCGCATGGAGCAGCGCTTTGGCCCCGCCGGCGGCCAGCGCAGCGTGAAGATCATCGAGACACAGTGGCTCGGCCCAGGGCAGCGCATCGCAGTGCTGGAATTCCGTGGCCGCGAGATTCTCGTCTCGGCAACCAAGCAGGGGCTCGTGCGCCTCGCCGAAGTGCCCGCGCGCAGCGGCGCGGAGGACTGATCCGGTGAAGATCAAGCCGCTCCTCCTCTTCATCGCCGTGCTCGTGCTCGGCCTCGCACTCCCGGCCCACGCCGCCGATGCCGCCAATGCCGCCGCCGCACCCGTCGCGGCCCCCACCGGATCCGCCATCCCCGGCGCGCTCGACCGCGCCTTCGGCCAGCTCGCGGGCGCGCAGTCCGGGGGCACGCTCTCGCTCTCGCTGCAACTCCTCCTCATCATGGGGCTGCTCACCATCCTGCCCAGTCTCGTGCTGATGATGACGAGCTTCACCCGCATCCTTGTCGTCCTCGCGATCCTCAGGCAGGCGCTCGGGCTCCAGCAGTCGCCCCCCAATCAGGTGCTGATCGGGCTGTCGCTGTTCCTTTCGCTCTTCGTCATGGCCCCCACGCTCGACAAGGTGAATGCCAGTGCGATTGCGCCCTATTCCGCCGGCACCATCAACGCCGAACAGGCCATCGCCGCCGCGGGCACCGAGTTTCACACCTTCATGATCCGCCAGACGCGCGAGCACGATCTCCAGATGTTCGCCAGCATGGCCAAGGCGCCCAAGTTCGCGAAGACCACCGAGGTCCCCTTCTCGATCCTCCTCCCCGCCTTCGTCACCAGCGAGCTCAAGACCGCGTTCCAGATCGGCTTCATGCTGTTCCTGCCGTTCCTCGTGATCGATCTCGTCGTCTCTTCGGTGCTGATGAGCCTGGGCATGATGATGATGTCGCCCACGGTGGTCTCGCTGCCGTTCAAGCTCCTCCTCTTCGTCCTCGTTGACGGCTGGGCGCTCCTCATGGGCAGCCTCGCGGCGAGTTTCGGCTGATGAACGACACCGCCGCCCTCCTCGCTCTGGCTGACCGGATGCTGTGGGTCACCGCGCTCGTCGCGGCCCCGGTGCTGCTCGCCAGCCTTGCCGTCGGGCTCGTCGTCGGCGTGGTCCAGGCCGCCACCTCGATCAACGAACAGACGCTCACCTTCGTCCCCAAGCTCGCCGCGATCGCCCTCGTGCTGGTCCTCCTCGGCGGCGCGATGATGGGCCTGATCGGCGATTTCCTCGTCGAGATCTTCGCCCAGATCGCGCAGACTGGGAAGTGACGGGGCCATGATCGCGCTCCACTTCGGCTTCGGCGCGCTGGAAGCGGAATTCTGGCGGATGATCTTCGTCATGACCCGCATCGGCGCCGCGCTCCTCGCTGCTCCGCTGTTCGGGGCAAACTCCGTGCCCATGCAATTGCGCGTCAGCCTCGCCGGGGCCATCGCCGTGCTGGTCTGCGCCTGGACACCGGTTGCCGCACCGTCCGCGCTGTTCTCGCTTTCCGGCCTGCTCATCACCGCGCAGGAAATCCTCATCGGCCTCTCGCTGGGCTTCGTTCTCCAGTGGAGCTTCGCCGCACCGCTGATCGCCGCCGAAATGATCGGCGGCGCGATGGGCATGAGCATCGCCTCCACCGCCGATCCCGTCAGCGGCGCGCATTCGCCCGTGCTCGGCCAGTATTTCTCGGTGCTGCTGACCGTGCTGTTCCTCGGCCTTGGCGCACATCTCACGTGGTTCGCGCTGATTGTCGAAAGCTACCGCGCCTTCCCCCCCGGCACCGCATGGTTCACGCCCGAACGCATGGCGCTTGTCGCCGGCTTCGGCACGCAGATGCTGATGGCGGTGATCATGATCGCGCTGCCGGTCACGTTCCTTCTGCTGCTCGTGCAGGTGATGACCGGCGTGATCAGCCGCTCGGCGCCCAGCCTCAATCTCTTTTCGCTGGGGCTCCCGGCCGGCGTCCTCGCCGGCATCGCCGCCTTGATCCTCACCGCCCCGCTGCTGACCGACCGCCTCAGCGACCTCTCGCTCGCCGCCGTCACCCAGGCTGCCCAGCTGATCGGCCCGAAGCATGGCTGAAGAAACGCGCGATGGCTGAAGAAACGCCGGGCGAAAAGACCTTCGCCCCCACCGAAAAGCGCCGCACCGACGCCGCCAAGAACGGCGACGTCCTGCGCCCACGCGAACTCGGCATCGCCGTCAGCGTCCTTGCCGGCGCGGCCTGGCTCCAGTTTGCCGGCCCGTGGCTACTCACCAGCCTCCAGCGCACCGCCCGCGCCGGCCTCGTCTGGGACCACGCCAGCCTCGAGCGCTTCGATGCCGCCCCGCTGATCCACGCCGCGCTCCTCACCGCACTGCCGCCCGTCCTCACCCTTGGCGGTGTGCTGATGGCCGCCGCGCTGATCTCGCAACTCGGCCTTGGGGAAGGCCGCTGGGTCGGCGGCAACCTCGCCCCCAAGGCCTCGCGGCTCAATCCGGTCTCCGGTCTCCAGCGCATGTTCGGCCCGCAAGGCTGGATCGAGCTGGCCAAGGGCCTCGCCAAGCTCGCGCTCCTCGGCACCATCGCCTTCGTGTGGCTCAAGGGCCGCCTCCCCGCGATCGCCGACCTCGGCAATGGTGAACTGCGCGGCCAGCTGGCCTATAGCTGGGATGCGCTGCTGGCCCTGCTCTATGCGCTCGGCGGCGGCCTCGTCGTGATCGCGCTGGTCGATTACCCGGTCCAGTGGCTGCGCCGCATGATGCGCCTCAGGATGTCGCTGCAGGATCTCAAGGACGAGAGCAAGGAAAGCGAAGGCTCGCCCGAACGCAAGGCCGCGATCCGCCAGCGCCAGCGCCAGATCGCGATGGGCGGCCTCGCCAAGGCGATGAAGGAAGCCCAGTTCGTCATCACCAACCCGACGCACTACAGCGTCGCTCTCGCCTATGATCCGGAGAAGGCCCCCGCCCCCGTCGTGCTGGCCAAGGGCCGCGGCGAAAAGGCGCTGGCAATGCGCGAGATGGCCGCCGAACTGGCCGTCCCCACGCTGTCCTCGCCCGCGCTCGCCCGCTCGATCTACTTCACCACGCGCGAGAACCAGATGATCCGCGAGGAACTCTACGCCGCCATCGCCGCCGTGCTCGCCTTCGTGCTGGCCCTGAAGCGCGGCGATGCCCCGCCGCAGCCGCAGGTCGATGTCCCCCTCGCGCTTCGCTTCGATGCCGAAGGCCGACCCGAAGCCGCCGTCCCGGCCGCTTAACTCGCCTGAAAATCCGCCGTTCTAGAAAGCATGGCCACCACGTCCGCAACCTCTTCGACTTCGGCCACCGCCAGCCTGGTGTCCACGCTCGGCGCGGGCAGCGGCATCAACATGTCGCAGCTGGCCGAACAGCTCTCCGCCGCGCAATATGCCGCGCGGCTCGATCAGATCACCGCGAAGACGGACAAGATCACCACCCAGATCTCGTCGGCCTCCACGCTCAAGTCGATGATCTCCAGCCTGGCATCCTCGCTGGGCGACCGTGTGCGCACCGGCGATCTCGCCGCCACGCCGCAGATCGCGAACAGCGCCGTCGCGCAGGTCAGCAAGGGCGCCGCCACCGGGCGCGGCACCACCACGCTCGAGGTCACCTCGCTCGCCAAGGCGCAAACCCTCGTCACGCCCCCCGTCGCTGCAGAGACCACCCCCGTCGGCGCAGGCACGCTCACCTTGCGCTTCGGCACCGTCAGCGGCGGCACCTTCTCCGCCGATACGGTACGCGCCGCGGTCGATGTCACGATCCCCACCGGTGCCACCCTTGCCGATGTCGCCGCTGCCATCAACGCCAAGGGTGCGGGCGTCACCGCCTATGTCGCCACCGGCACCGGCGGCGCGCAGATCGTGCTCAAGGGCGAGGACGGCGCGGCCAACGGCTTCGTGCTCGAAGCGGCCGAAAGCCCAACCGAACCCGGCCTTGCCGCGCTGGCCTGGGACCCCTCGGGCGATGCCACCCGGCTCAAGGCTCCGGCGACCGACGCCGCCTTCCTGCTCGACGGCGTGGCGCGCACGGCGAAGACCAACACCGTCACCGATGTCGCCCCCGGCCTTTCGCTCAAGCTCACCGGCACAAACTCGGGCGCGCCCACCACGATCAGCTACAGCGATCCCGGCAGCGCCATCACCGGCGCGATGCAGGACCTGACCGCCGCGCTCAACGAAATGGTGGGGGAACTCAACAAGGATACCGACCCCACCACCGGCGTGCTCAGCAACGATCCCGGCACGCGCGCCCTGCGCCGCCAGCTCACCACGCTGGCGAGCGCGCAGGTCATGCCCGCCAACGCCACCGGCGCGCCCACCACGCTTGCCGATCTCGGCCTCAAGACCAATCGCGACGGCACGTTCGCGCTCGATACCACGCGCCTCGCCGCCACGCTGAAGCGCGATCCCATCGGCACCGGCGCGATGTTCACCAACGGGCTCTACGGTGTCTACGCCAGCTTCGACAAGCTCGCCCGCACCGTCGGTGCCGCCACCGATCCCTCCTCGCTCGGCGGCACGATCGCGCGGCTCACCAAGCTGCAGACCACGCTCGGCACGCAGAAAAGCGACATCACCACCAAGCAGGAAGACCTGCGCCAGCGCCTCGTCTCGCGCTTCGCCAAGCTCGATACGAACATCAGCGGCTCGAAATCGACGCTGTCGTTCCTGCAGGCCCAGATCAACGCGTGGAACGGGAAGAGCAACTGATGCTGCTGCGCAAGGACCCCGGCGAAACCTACCGCCGCGTCGATTTCGACGCACGCGTCAAGGGTGCCAGCTCGCTCCAGCTCGTCGCGCTGTGCCTCGAACAGGCCGCCGGCTCGCTCGGCCGCGCGATCTACGCGCAAAGCCGGGGCGACAACGCCGCCAAGAGCGCCGCGCTCACCCGCGCCGTCGCCGCGATCACGGCCCTGGAACTTGGGGTCGACACCTCGAACCCGGTCGGCCAGCCGCTGCTCCAGCTCTATCAGGCGGCGCGCCGCACCATTCTCGACAATGCCCTGCGCTTCGATGCACCCCAGCTGGAAACGATCCGCACCGATCTCCTCGATATCCGCGAGGCGATGCTGGGCACCGCGAACTGAACCTCCTCAGTTCGCGGTTTTCAGCACCATCTCGTCAAACAGCTTCTGCGCCATCAGCACCGCCGTCGGCGCATTCATCGCGGTGCCGTCCGCCCCCACTTCCAGCGCCAGCGCGGGATTCGCGGCAAAAACCGGGCCGCCCACCATCACCGCGATCATCTGGTTGCGCGATTCCCGCCGGATCAGCCGGATCGTTTCTTCCAGCGCGGGCAGCGAGCGCTCCGAACCGACCGTCAGCCCTGCCACCGCGTACCACCGCGCACCGACGGCTCTCGCGATTTCGGCGGCGGTGCGGTCAAACGCGGGCGCAACGTCCCAGCCTGCGCCTTCCAGAAAGCGCAGCACCATGTTCGCGCCGAACGAGTGCTGATCCCCCGGCGTCATCGCCATCAGCACGGTGCGGCGGGTGTCGAGCTCCGGCAGCAGGTGCGAACCGTTGAACATGGCCAGCAGCTTCTGCAGCCGCGCCACGCCCAGCGTCACGTCGATGAAATCGCATTCGTCCTGATCCCACAGCTGGCCCAGATAGCGGGCTGCGGGTTCGAGCAGCTCGACAAACAGCGTTTCCATCGAAAGCCCGCGGTCGCGCAGCACCAGCACATAGCGTGCCGCCGCCTCCAGATCGCTGCCCAGCACGACATGCGCGAGGCCCGAGATGTCCGAGCTGCTCGGTGCCAGGGCCTCGACCACCAGCTCTACGGGCGGCGCATCGGGAAGAACTTCGGTATGGAGCCGCAAGAGCTGCGGAATGATCCGATCGGCGACGACCTCTGCCAGCCGCGCCTGCCGCACGGCCACATCATCGCGGCGGTACACGTCGGGAGACACGAAATGCGTCTCTAGCCGTTCCAGCCCTCGCCGGTCGATTACCGGCACCGCAACCCTTGCCGCCCGTCCCATGGCGAAAATCCCCCAACGCTCACAAATGCTTATGAGTCGCTCGCCACTAAAACACCACAGCAGACCGACCCTGTCGAGCGCCGTTTCCGCGTATTCCCCTCCCTTTCGTGCGAGGGATGCTGATTCGGACGATTGCAGGAGAAAAAAGCGCAGCCCCGCGCCCGCGGCAAAAAGAGAGGCCCGCCCCCGCACGCATGGCAGGAACGGGCCCGAGATGGCGCTTTTCAGGGGATGAGCGCCAGGGGTATTCGTGTGATCAGCCGATCGCGCAGGCCTTCAGCACCGCTGCGCCCAGATCGCCGAGACCAACCTCGCGGGTCGCGGCTTCAAGTTCGATGGCGGCCGTCGGGGCTTCGGCCACCATTGCGGTCGCGCGGTCCTGCACCAGGGTATCGAGCCCCGCGTCGCGCATCAGCTTGAGGCCGCGCGCACCGTCGCTGCCCATGCCGGTCAGCACCGTGCCGACGGCGGGCACCGCGCCGCGCGCGATCGAGCCGAACAGGAGATTGGCGGAAGGCCGCACGCCATCCACCGGATCGCGCGCCATCAGGCGGAGCTTCGCCGGCTGGCCGGGTTCGACCACCACATGCCGTTCCGGGTCGGCCGCGATGTGGATCGTGCCGGGGCTCAGGCTCGCACCATCCTTGGCGGCGCGCACGTTACATTTGAGATCGGTGTCCAGCCGCTTGATGAAGGTCTCGACCACCATCGGCTCGGCCTGCAGGCACACCACGGTCGGCGGGCAATTGGCCGGAAACTGCGAGAGGATTGTCGTCAGCGCGTCGATCCCGCCCATCGAGGCGCTGAACGCGGCGATGCGCCCGTTCCATTCGAAAGGGGCATCGGCCGCACTCTTGTGCTCGGGCCGCGCCTTGCGGTCGTGCACATTGCTGTTCGCGGCGGCAAGCACGATCTTGCCGAGCTTGCCCACCGTCTTGCTGAATTGCTCGGGCGTGGCCTTGAGCGGCTTGGGGAAGCATTCCACCGCGCCCAGTTCATAAGCCTTGAGCGAGGTTTCGGTGCCGGCCTGGGTGAGGCTGGAGAGCATCACCACCGGGAGCGGATTGGTTTCCATGATTTCGGCGAGGAACTCGATCCCGCTCATCCCCGGCATCTCCACATCGAGCGTGATGACATTGGGCTTGAGCTCGGCAATCTGTTCCCGCGCGGCACCGGCATTGGCGGCAACGCCGACAACGCGGACGTTCTTCGCCTCGTCCAGAATGTCGGAGAACAGCGCGCGCATCGCGGCGGAATCATCGACCACGAGAACCCGGGCTTCGTGCATGGAGAGGCTGACCTTCCTGATCTTCGCGCCGGTGCATCGGCGCCTGTGCCGCCGTGCTAGCGCGGTCCTTCCCAGCAAATCCTCCTCACCGCGTTAAGTATCTCACCGTAAGGTCGGGGCAAGGCGACCTTTGCCGCTTGCCGCCTATGCCGGTTGGGACAGCGTGCCCCCACCCCAGGGGCCAGCGAGGGAAACCGCCTCTATGCCGACGATCACCCTGCCCCCCCGGTGCGACCGCGCCGCAGCCGAGGCCCTGCTGCCCGAAATGGTGGCCGGGCTCGGTTCGGGCGCGCTCCACATCAATGCGCGCGAGTGCACCCAGATCGGGCAGGCCATGCTCCAGCTTCTCGTCAGCGCGCGCCGCACCGGTGATGGCGCGGTGATCGAGCCGTCCGACCACTTGCGCGAAACCGCGCGCCAGCTCGGCCTCGAAGCCGAGCTTTTCGATGAAGCCGGTCATGTGGGAGTAGGGGCATGAACGCCGAGGAAATCCAGGCAATCTTCTTCGCCGAGTGCGAGGAATCGCTGGCAGCGGCCGAATCCGGCCTCGCCGCCTGCAAGGCCGGCACGCAGGATGATGACACCGTCAACGCGGTGTTCCGTGCAGTCCACTCGATCAAGGGCGGCGCGGGCGCCTTCGGCTATGTCGCGCTGCAGGCCTTCACCCACACGTTCGAGACGTTGCTCTCCGATGTGCGCGAAGGCGCGGTTGCAGTGACCGAACCGCTCGTCGATCTTCTGCTGCGCGCGCTTGATACGCTGTCCGACCACGTCGGCGCCGCGCGCGGCCTTGCCGAGGTGCCGGACGATGTCGGCCTCCTTGCCGAGCTGACCGCCGCCCAGGCCGCCAACGCAGGCGCTGCTCCCGCGCCTGTCCCTGCTGCCGAACCCGCCCCCGCTGCCCCCGTGGCTGCCCCTGTGGCTGCCCCCGTGGCCGCATCGGCAGACGACGACACCGGCAGCGATCCCTTCGATCTCGACGCCATGCTCGACGATATCACGGGCGCGATGGACACCCCCGCTCCGGCCCCTGCCTCCGCGTGGCTGCTCAAGGTCCGCCCCCACGCCGGCGCCATGCGCAACGGCGGCGAACCGCTGCTCCTGCTGCGCGAGCTGACCGCGCTCGGCGCGCGCTGCATCGAATGCGATTGCGGCGCGGTTCCCCCGCTCGATACGCTGGATCCCGGCACCGGCTATCTCGGCTGGACCTTCTCGCTCGACGCCGATGTCAGCGAGGCGAGCGCGCGCGATATCTTCGAATTCGTCGGCGATGATTGCGGCCTTGATGTTGGCAGCGATGCGCCGATGCCCGCCGTCCGCCCGGCCCCGGCCCCGGTGCCGGTCGCAGCGCCCGCCGCGCCCGCGCCGGTCGCCGCTGCCGCAGAGGCTGGCGGCATGGCGCCCGCTCCCGCCGCCGCCGCGCCTGCACCGCCTGCGCCGCCTGCCCTTGGCCAGTCGATCCGCATCGAACTCGGCAAGCTCGACAAGCTGATCGACGCGGTTGGGGAACTCGTCATCGCACAGGCGATGATGGCGCAGCGCCTCGCGGGCGATGGCCTCGCGGTGAAGGAGGAGCTCACCATCCTCGAAGGGCTCACCCGCGACATCCAGGAATCGGCGATGTCGATCCGCGCCCAGCCGATCGGCTCGGTCTTCAGCCGCGTGCCCCGCATCCTGCGCGAACTCACCGCCACCACCGGCAAGCATGTCCGCCTCGAAGTCTCGGGTGAAAGCACCGAACTCGACAAGACCGTGATCGAGCGCCTGGGCGAGCCGCTCACCCACCTCATCCGCAACGCGGTGGACCACGGCATCGAAAGCGCCGAGACGCGGATCGCCGCCGGCAAGCCTGCCGAAGGCACGCTCACCCTCTCCGCCGAGCACCGTTCGGGGCGCATCCTCATCCGCATTGCCGACGACGGCGCGGGCATCAACCGCGAGCGCGTCTTTGCCAAGGCGGTCGAGAAGGGCCTTGTCGCCCCCGATGCCCAGCTCTCGAAGGAAGAGATCGACCACCTCATCTTCGCCCCCGGCTTCTCCACCGCCGCGCAGATCACCAACGTTTCCGGCCGCGGCGTCGGCATGGATGTCGTGCGCCAGAACGTGAAGGAACTGGGCGGGCGCATCACCATCGACAGCGAGCCCGGCTCGGGCACCACCTTCACCCTCACCCTGCCGCTCACCCTCGCCATTTCGGACGGCATGGTCGTCAACGTGGGTGACCAGACGCTCGTCGTGCCGCTGGCCAACGTCGTCGAAAGCCTGCGCCCAACCGAGGCCGAAGTACAGGGCCTCGGCGCACACCGCGCGATGATCAACGTGCGCGGCAAGTTCATCCCGGTGCTCCCGCTCCATGCCGCCGTCGGCGCGCAGGGCGCGATCGAGCAGGCGCATGAAGGCGTGCTGATCGTGGTCGAGACCGAAGGTGCGGGGCGCGCGGCCCTCCTCGTCGATGCGATCTGCGATCAGCGCCAGGTCGTGATCAAGAGCCTCGACACCCACTACCGCTCGGTTGAAGGTGTCTCGGGAGCCACCATCCTCGGCGATGGGATGGTCGCGCTGATCGTCGATGTCGACAGCCTCGTCGCGCGCAGCCTCTCCGGCCAGAGCCTGAGCCCCGTACAGTCGCTGGCCGAAGCTGCTTGACCGCCATGCTGGCTCCTCCCGAAACGCTGCCGGGCATCAGCCCCGGCATCTACAGCGCGGCAGACTTTGCTGCGGTGAGCGAGATCGCGCACCGCGAGGCCGGCATCGTGCTGGCCGAGGGCAAGGCCATGCTGGTCTATTCGCGCCTCGCCCCGCTGGTGCGCGATTCGGGCTGCGCCACGTTCGGGTCCTACATCCTGCGCATCCGCGAGGACGCCGAGGAGCGCAATCGTGCGATCATGGCGCTCACCACCAACCACACTTTCTTCTACCGCGAAGCGCATCACTTCGAGCACTTCGCGAGCCACGTGCGGCCTGGCCTGCTCGAAACGCTGGGGCGCGGCGGCAAGGTCCGCCTGTGGTCCGCCGGCAGCTCGAGCGGGGAGGAAACCTGGTCGCTGCTGATGACCCTGCTGGGCCCGGACCGCGCCGCCGGCGAGCACCTTGCGCGCGGCGATGTACGCCTGCTCGCCAGCGACATCGCCGCCCACGCGCTGCGCAAGGCGGAGGCCGCGCGCTACCGCACCGAGGAGCTGAAAGCCGTCCCCGAGGCGCTCGTGCGCGCCTGGACGGTGCCCGCCGGAGAGGAAGCCGAGATCGCCCCGGCCGTGCGCTCGCTGGCCCGCTTCCGCACGCTCAATCTGCACGGCCCCTGGCCGATGCAAGGCAAGTTCGATGTGATCTTCTGCCGCAACGTGATGATCTATTTCGACAATCCCACCAAGGAGCGCCTTGTCGCGCGCTTTGCCGAAGCGCTCGTGCCCGGCGGCTGGCTCTATGTCGGTCACAGCGAACGCGTGACCGGCCCCGCGCTCCAGTTGCTCGCCACGGCGGGCCCCACCATCTACCGTCGGAGCGAGGCATGAGCCGTACGACCAAGCCTATCCGCGTCGTGATCGTCGAGGATTCCGCGACGATGCGCGCCATCCTGCAGGCCCGCTTCGAGCGCGAGGACGATATCGTCGTAGTCGGCGCCGCGGCCAATGCGGCGGAAGGCCGCCAGATGATCCGCGAGCTCGATCCCGACGTGGTCACGCTCGATGTCGAGATGCCCGGCATGAACGGGCTCGATTTCCTTGAGAAGATCATGGCGCTGCGCCCCACGCCGGTCATCGTCGTTTCGGGCTCGACCCATGAAGGCGCTGAAACCACTGCACGCGCGCTCGCGATCGGCGCCGTCGGCTGCTACGCGAAGAGCGAAGGCGGCGGCAGCTACGGGTTCGACGATCAGGGCCGGCTTGCCGATCTCATCCGCGATGCATCGAAGGTGCGTTTTGTCACGCGGCCCGCACCTCCGCCGCCGTCCACGCCGCCGCGCACGTCCACCGCGCCCCGCAGCCCGGCGCTCACCGAACGCCCGCGCCTGATCGCCATCGGCTCCTCCACCGGCGGCGTGGAAGCGCTTCAGGTCCTGCTTGGCGGCTTTCCCGCCGATTGCCCGCCCACGGTGGTCGTCCAGCACATTTCCGCGCGCTTTGCCCCGGCCGTCGCGCGCACGCTCGATCAGTCCTGCCCGCCGCGTATCGTGATTGCAGAGCCCGATCTGCCGCTGCTCGATGGGCATGTCTACATCGCGCCGGGCGATGAACGGCACTTCACCGTCGGCGGGCGCAGCGGTCATCTCTACCAGCGTCTGCGCCGGGGCGAGCCGGTTTCCGGCCACCTCC
The DNA here is from genome assembly GCF_001519075.1 of Novosphingobium fuchskuhlense. Classification (GTDB taxonomy): domain Bacteria; phylum Pseudomonadota; class Alphaproteobacteria; order Sphingomonadales; family Sphingomonadaceae; genus Novosphingobium; species Novosphingobium fuchskuhlense. Next base: position 1,220,865 of record NZ_KQ954244.1, on the reverse strand, counting down.
CCAGCGTCGACGTGCTGTTCCACTCGGTTGCCGAAGTGGTCGGCGCGGGTGCGGTCGGCATCCTTCTCACCGGCATGGGGACCGATGGCGCAGAAGGCCTTCTGGCGCTCGCCCGGACCGGTGCGCGCACCATCGCGCAGGACGAGGCCACCAGCACGGTGTTCGGCATGCCCCGCGCGGCCATCGCGCTCGGCGCCGCCGGCGTCGTCGCACCGATCGGCACGATCGCGCGTCACGCTTTCAGCAAGGCGGCCTGATCCGATGTTCGAACGCCGCATTCCCGGAAGCCTCGAGCGCCCCATTGAACGCGTCACCGTGATGCAGGGGCAGGCGCTCGTCAGCAGCGAGGCCCACATCGAATTCTCGACCGTGCTCGGCAGCTGCGTCGCCTCGTGCCTCTATGATCCCGAGGCGCGGGTAGGGGGCATGAACCACTTCCTGCTGGCCGAGCCGCCCTCCGGCCTTTCGGCGACGACGGCCGTGGACGAGCACTACGGCGTCTATCTGATGGAGCTTCTCGTCAACCAGATGCTCGGCATGGGTGCGCGCAAGGCGCGCCTGCGCGCGCATCTCTATGGCGGGGCCAACGTCAACCGCAACATGATGCGCATCGGCACCGCCAATGCCGAATTTGCGCAAGGGTTCCTCCAGCGCGAAGGCATCGTCGTGATGCGCGAGGATCTGGGCGGCACCAACGCGCGCCGCGTCGATTTCCGCCCGGCCTCGGGCCAGATCCGCTGCCGCACGGTCGAGGATCGCCTCGCTCCGCCGGTCAATCCCACCACTCGTCCGGAACGCGCGTCCGGCGATGTCGAACTGTTCTGATCTCCCCACCCTTGGATGCAACAAGCGAGCACAGCATGACCCAAGCCACCCGAATCCTGACCGTAGACGACAGCCCGAGCATGCGGGCCCTGCTCAACCACGCCCTCTCGACGCAAGGTTTCGAGGTGGCGCAGGCCGAAGATGGCCTCGCCGCGCTCGATTGGCTGGCGCTCAACGAGGTCGATGTCGTCATCACCGATATCAACATGCCGCGGCTCGACGGGTTCGGCCTGATCGAGCGCCTGCGCGAGGGCACCCGCCACCGCGACCGGCCGATCCTCGTGCTCACCACCGAAAGCTCGGACGAGAAGAAGGCCCGCGCCCGCGAGGCAGGCGCCACCGGCTGGATCGTCAAGCCTTTCGATGCCGCCAAGCTCGTCGCCGCCGTGCGCCGCGTCGCGCACTGAAGCGCCCTCAACTCCTCTCCCTCAAAGGAACCCCACGATGATCCGCGAACTGATCACTTTCGAGGTCGAAGGCCAGGTTTTCGGCCTCGACATCATGTCGATCCGCGAAATCCGCGCCTGGACGCCGACCACGCGCCTGCCGCGCGTGCCGCACTATGTCGCGGGTGTCGTCAATCTGCGCGGCACTGTGCTGCCGGTGGTCGATCTCGCCGCCCGGCTCGGTTGGAGCGCGACTGAACCGACCCCGCGTCACGCCATCATCGTCACCCAGCTCGGCGCGCAGGTCGGCGGCTGGATCGTCGACTCGGTGAGCGATATCGTCACCGTGCCCGATCAGACCCTGCAGGCACCGCCCCCGGGCGTGGGCAATGACAGCGTGGTCCCCTTCCTCGAAGGGCTCGCCGCAATCGAGGACAAGATGGTCATGGTGCTGAACCTGGTCGCGCTCAGCGACGGTGCCCAGCTGGCCGCCGCCGCCTGATTCCGGCACCCGATCCTGCTGCCCGATCCTGACACCTGATCTGCCCGTTCAAGGAAACCCAGCCGATGGCCCCCGCCAACACCGCCTCGCACCGCCAGATCGCGCTGGTGCTCGAGGAACTGTCGCAGGAAGTCGAGGCTCTCGGCGCATCGCTCTGCGGCGATATGGACGTGGCCATGCGGCACATGGACAGCCTCCAGGCAATCGACCTGATCGCCCAGAAGCAGCGCAGCCTCGCCAAACTGCTGCACGCCGATTGCCTTGAAACCGAAGTGGAACGCATCGGGCTCGATATCCTGCGGGAAAGGATGCGCCTGATGCGGTGATGGGCCGTGCCCTCGCCGCCTCCCAACACGCTCGACCTGCACCCTGTCCCGTAAAGGGATTCGGGTAAAACCCGATGATTGCCAAGCGCCCGGCAATATCCGAAATGGAGCGGTTCGGGGCAGAAGCGCAGAGCGGGGCGGCGACCAGAATGGCGGTCATCGGAATATACAGCGTCAAGGGCGGCGTGGGGAAAACAACCCTCGCGGTCGATATGGCGTGGCGCTCGGCTGCCGTGTCGGGCCAGCGCACCTTGCTGTGGGACCTCGATCCTCAAGGCGGCGCGGGCTGGCTGCTCGGCCTTCCCGACCGCGTCGGCAACCGGGCCGCCTCCGCATTCCTGCGGGATGGCAGGCCGACCGACCTCATCGTGCCGACCCGCTATCCCGGCCTTGACGTGCTGCAGGCCGACGAGAGCATGCGCGGTCTCTCGCTCACCCTCGCCCGCATCGGCAAGCGCAAGCGCCTGGCCCGCGCCGCCTCCTTTCTCTCCTCAGAGTACCCCCGGATCGTGATCGATTGCCCGCCGGTGCTGAACGAGATCAGCGATCAGGTCTTCGCCGCTGTCGACCTGCTCATCGTGCCCTTGCCACCCTCGCCGCTGTCGGCCCGCGCGCTGCCGATGATCCGCGAGGAAATTCTGGAGCGCCAGCCGCGCCACCCGCCGATCCTGCCGGTGCTTTCGATGTACGACGCCCGCCGCAAGCTCCACCGCGAAGTGCTGTCGGGCTTTGCCGCCGGCTGGCCGGTGATCCCCATGGCGAGCACCATCGAACAGACCGCCGCCCGCCGCGCCCCGCTGGCCACCTTCGCCGCCTGGTCCGAAGTCAACACCCGCCTCCAGCGCCTGTGGGACGGGATCGAGGCCAAGCTCGCGATGCGCGCCGCGCTCGAGGGCTGAACCCTCAGTTCAGGAACACATCGAGCGCTTCGCCCGCCTCGATCCAGCGCGCCTCCGCCGCTGCCAGCTGCTCTGCCACCTCGCGCCGCTGGCGGCCCAGTTCGGCCATGCTCAGCCCGGCAAGGTCCGCCGCAGGCTTGCCTGATCCTGCCAGCGCCGCGTCGATCGCCGCCAGCCGCGCCTCGGCCTTGCCGACTGCGCTCTCGGCCTCGCTCACCGCCTTCTGCAGCGCCTTCATCTCCTCGCGGTTCTTCGCCCCTCCCTTGGGTTTCGCGCCGCTGGCACCGTTCTTGCCCGCATCGCCCTTCGGCTGGTTCCGCCCCAGCACGAAGTCGATGTAGTCCTCGATGCTTCCCGGATAGTCCTTGGCCGTACCGCCATCGACCAGCACCAGCCGGTCCGCGGTCAGTTCCACCATGTGCCGGTCGTGGCTGATCAGGATCACCGCGCCCGCATAGTCGTTCAGCGCCTGCACCAGCGCCTCGCGCGCATCGACATCAAGATGGTTCGTCGGCTCGTCGAGGATCAGCATATGCGGTGCATCGCGCGTCACCAGCGCCAGCGCCAGCCGTGCGCGCTCGCCGCCCGAAAGCGTCGCCGTCTGCGATTCCGCGCGCGGCCCCGAAAAGCCGAACCGCCCCAGTTGGGCGCGCACCGCCGCCGGGGTCTTGCCCGGCATCGCCCGCGTCATCAGCTCCAGCGGCGTCGAATCCGCTGGCAGTTCCTCCACCTGATACTGCGTGAAATAGCCGATCTTCAGCTTGCCCGAGGCGGTCATCCCGCCCTCGCTCGCCGCCAGTTGCCCCGCCAGCAGCCGCGCCAGCGTGGTCTTGCCGTTGCCGTTGCGCCCCAGCATCGCGATCCGGTCGTCGGGATCGATGCGCAAGTTCAGCCGCCGCAGGATCGGCTTCTCCGCACTGTAGCCCGTCGCCGCCAGATCGAGCGTGATCAGCGGCGGGCGCAGCTCTTCCGGATCGGGAAAGCCGAAGCTCAGCGTCGGGTCTTCCATCATCGCCGTCACAGGCTGCATCTTCGCCAGCATCTTGGCGCGCGACTGGGCCTGCTTGGCGGTCGAGGCCCGCGCCGAATTGCGCGCCACATAGTCCGCCAGCTTCTTCCGCTGCGCATCCTGCGCGGCCCTCGCCGCGGCGATCTGCGCCGCCCGCTCGGCCCGCTGCCGCTCGAACGCGTCATAGCCGCCGGCATAGAGCGCGATCTTGCCGCCCTGCAGATGGAGGATGGTGTCGACCACATTGTTGAGCAGATCGCGCTCGTGGCTGATCACCACGATCGTGCCGGGATAGCTCTGCAAGAAGCTCTCCAGCCACAGCGTCGCTTCCAGATCGAGGTGGTTCGAAGGCTCGTCGAGCAGCAGCAGGTCGGGCGCGGAAAACAGCAGCGAGGCGAGCGCCACGCGCATCTTCCACCCGCCCGAGAAGCTGTCGAGCGGCATCGCCTGCATCGCCTCGTCGAAGCCGAGGCCGATCAGGATCCGCGCCGCCCGCGCGTCGGCCGTATAGGCGTCGATCGCGATCAGCCGGTCATAGAGCGCCCCCAGCCGGTCCGGGTCCTCGCAGGTCTCCGCCTCCGCCATCAGCGCCGCGCGCTCGGTGTCGGCGGCCAGCACCGTCTCGAACGGGGTCGCCGAACCGGCCGGCGCGGACTGCGCGATATAGCCCAGCCTCATGCGCTTGGGCATGTCGATACTGCCCTCGTCGGGCTCCAGTTCGCCGATGATCGCCTTCATCAGCGTCGATTTGCCCGCGCCATTGCGGCCGATCAGCCCCACCTTGGAGCCCGGCTGGATGGTCGCGGAGGCGCGGTCGAGAATGGTGCGCCCGCCCAGCCGCACGGTGAGGCCCTGAATTGTCAGCATGGCGCGCCCCTAGCAGGCGCGGCCCGAATGCGAAAGCCAGCGAACAATCCTCCACATTTTCCGTCCCCGCGCGCCCGCCCGTACTGGACTTCGCCTCGCCCCGGCGTACATGGAAACGGACCATGTGGCAGATCTATCAATTCCCCCTGTGCCCGTTCAGCCGCAAGGTGCGCCTGCTCCTCGCTGAAAAGGGCGTGCCCTACGAACTTGTCCGCGAAAACCCGTGGGAGCACCGCGAAGCCTTCCAGATGCTCAACCACGCCGGGCGCACCCCCGTGCTGCACAATCCCGAAAAGCAGATCACCCTCGCCGATAGCCGGGCTATCTGCGAATATATCGAGGAAACGGTCGACAAGTCCCCGATGATCAACGGCACCGCCACCGGCCGCGCCGAAATCCGCCGCCTTGTCGCCATGTTCGATGAAAACTTCTTCGCCGCCGTCACCCAGCCCCTGCTGGAGGAACGCATGAAGAAGCGCCTCGTCTACCGCCAGTCTCCCGATAGCCGCGCGCTGCGCGATGCGATGAAGCTCGCCAACGAGCACCTCTACTATATCGACTACCTGATCGATAACCGCCCCTGGCTGGCCGGCTCCACGATGAGCCTCGCCGATCTTGCCGCCGCGGCGCAGATCTCGGTGGCCGATTACCTCGGCGGGATCGACTGGTCGCTCCACGAGCAGGCCGCCAGCTGGTACTCCGTCTTCAAGAGCCGCCCCAGCTTCCGCCCCCTGCTCACCGAACGCATGGACGTGATCCAGCCCCCGTCCCACTACGCCGACGTGAACGCCTGATCCGCTTCCGGTCCACAAGCTGCGGCCCCGTTTTCACAAAGTGCAAAAGGGGCGGCAGCCGTGAGCCCCTGCCCTAGCCGGGCATGAAGCCTCCGCTTTCACAATAGGCCAGATGGTCCTTCCACACGATCTGGTCGACAGGGGTTGCGAAGCTCGGCGCAGAGCCGTCCGCGGGGCTGGGCGGGTCAACATGCAGGAACGCGCCGCTGTCCCTGGTCAGTTTCACTGTCCGGTTCGAGTTGTAGTTGTAGATAAAATGGTCGGAAGTCCCGCCCGTTGGTGAGCCGGATGGCACCTCCTGATAGGCCGCGACACAATTGTAGCCGTGATACTCGTCCCAGCGCATATTGCCGTTGCGATCCGGCTCTTCGCGAACCAGCGAGACAAGTTGGGCCGTATTGCGCCAACAAGCTGTCGGTGCAGGGCAGCCCATCAGCCTCGCAACACGTGCAAGGTCGCCGAGCGAGTTCACCTGCTCGAAAGTGATCACCAACTGGCCACCGGAATAGCTCGCAGTCACGCCCAGCCCGAACCCATTCAAGCCAAGAGGAAGGTACTTTGGTTCCTTGTCCTCACCCTCAACCTTCTCGGGCTCCACGGGGGCAATGGAACCCTTGGCGGTCCCAGAGCAAATCAGGGCAGGACGGTCGAGGGTCACGGTCACGCCACTCTTCGAGCCCTCCGGCTTCGCTGTGAGTTTGACACGGAAGCAGGGTACGCCGCTGGTCCCATATTCTGCACCGATGAACGGCAGCTTCCATGATCCCTGGGGCGCAAATTCAGCATTCACCTGCCAGAGCAACAAAAACTCCGTCTCGGTTAAATAGTTGATCCCTTTCCCTTCACTTTCAATTTTCCATTCGAGCAAATCCGTCACGCCGTTGTTTTTGGCCACGTACCGCCAGAATAATGTATCGGGGGCATTGTTCGTGTAATCGTCAAACACCGATCCATCGCTGACGGCCTCTTTGGCCGCTTGGTTCCAGGCCAAGGCCGACAGCGTCCCCTTGGTTTTGGACCACGTCGCATAGTTATCCAATCCCACCAGCGCCACGGGATGTGACGTCCTGTTATCAATGCTTATTGGTACCGGCATTCCCCGCTCCCCCACTCGGTGCCTGTTTCATCAGGCTGCTCCGGTGCAGGCGGACCTGCCCCGGCTGACAGATCACGGCGCAAAGCCATATGGTGCAAAATCGTCCGCGATATCGGCCTTCACGGCCTTGGCCGTCGCAAAGTCTGCCGCAGCCAGCTTCAGCTTCTCCGCGTCGCCCCCGGCGTTCGCCCGCCGCACCCAGCCGCGCATGTAGAGCGATGCGGCCTGCTGCGGCGCCTTGGCCAGCACCGTGTCGTAATCGGCCAGCGCCCCCGCCACGTCCCCCATCCGCACCTTCACCATGGCGCGGCTGTCGACCAGCGCGGGCAGCGGCCCGAGGCGCTTGATCGCCCCGGTGCAGTCGGCCATCGCCTTGGGCAGCTCGATATTGGCCAGCGCGCGCGAATAGCAGCGCGTGTTGAGCAGGTTGCCGAGTTCGTTGTCGGCCCGGTGCAGCGCGATGATCGGGTCGATCAGCGCCAGCACCCGGTCCGCACGGTGCAGCCGGTCGAACAAGGCGACCACGGCAAGCCGTTCGAGCGAACCTTCGTGATAGCCCGCCAGCGCCGCTTCGGCATCGGCAAGCGCGCCCTTTTCGTCGCCGTCCCTCAGGCGCATGAACCCGCGCTGGATCACCAGATCCGGATCGTTCGGGGTGAGCGCCATCGCCTTGTCGAAATCGGCCCGCGCGCCGGGGCCATCCCCGGCGCGGCCCCGTGCGCTGGCACGGCCGCGCCAGTACTCCGCCTTTGCCGGCTCCAGCTTGATCGCCTCGTCAAAGTCGGCAACCGCGGCCTGCCAATCCCCCCGGGCGGCGCGGGCGCTGCCGCGCTGGGCAAAGCCTGCCGCATCCTTTGGCGTGTCGCCCGTGCCGGCCGCCACATTCCCCTCGCTCCGGGTCGGGCGCGCGCCGATCTCGCCATCCGTCGTCAGCGAGAAAATCGCCCCGCCGTTATAGGTCAGGAACAGGTGCCCGCTCGACGGAGAGACGAACAGCCGGTGCGAAAGGAAGAAGTCCATCCCCACCAGCACGTCGTGGTCGAGGTCGTCGCCCTTGTCTTCGATGACACGGATCGGGGTGTTGCGGATTTCCTCGCCGCCGATCTCGAAGCTGTTCAGCGTCACGATCCATGATCGGCGGAAAGACCGGCCGATGCCCGACATCCGGCTGGATTCGACCACACCGGGTGCGGAAAGATCGATCCCGAACCGTTCGGCGGCGGAACGGGTCAGCGTCGTCGCCGGCGCGCCGGTGTCGAACATCATCCGCGCCTGCTTTCCGTTGATCATGCCCTTGGCGTAGATGTGCTTGGCCAGCTCGTTTTCGGGCCTGATCAGGTCGGCCATGGCCACGGTCTTGCCGGCGGCCCAATAGGCCAGGTTCACCTCGCGGCAGTCCTTCACCTGCACCAGATTCACGTGGCCGTTCCCGAGGTCGTACTCGGTATCGAATGCGGCAAGGATGTTCTGCCCGATCACCGCCGCGCCCAGATCGCTGCCGCCGACAAGGAACTGCAGGTTCTTCAGTTCCTGACCGATGATCTTGAACGAGCGGATCGTGGCAAGTTCGGCCGTCGCATCGCCGCCGATGCCGCTGATGAAGAAGCCCTGCGGCAGGCTGGTCGTCTTGAGGCCGAGCGCGGCGGCCTGCGCTTTGGACATGACGCTGAAGAACGCGCCGCTGTCGAGCCAGAACGTCGCCGTCTTGCCATTGACCTCGACCGGAACCGTCGCGCGCAGTCCCTCCAGCGTGACCGGCAGCCGCGCAACCATACCGATCGTGCACTTGGCCGATGCCGGCGAAGCGCCTGCGCACAGGACTGCCATCACCAATCCAGCCAGCACCCCGATCCGCTGCACCCTCATCCCCCGCAAAACGCCTTGTCAGATCCGAGGCTTCCGATTTGTGAGGCTGCCACATCTGCGGGCTGACGCTAAGGGGAATCCAGTCCGTCGTGGTGGCTTCGCCCGGCTGTGCACTCCAGCCGGGCTTTCTGCCGGGGCCCTGTAGCTGGGGCCCTGCAGCTGGGCCGTGCTGCCTGGGCCGTGCTGACGGGGCCATGCTGACGGGACCGTCGGCTTTCCTACATCGCACAGATCTGCGAGGTTTGGCGGTTCGATCCCGCCGCCGAGACGATGCCGCCATGCCCGCAGCCGCCAGCCCGCCTGTTTGCCGCCCATTGATCGCTCAGGTCGATCAATGGGCGAACACTCATCGAAAGGACTTATTCCTCAGGACAGTGTCAACTGTGTCAACCGTAAGGAATTCCGACAGGGTCGGTGAACCTCGGTTAGGCAGCCCCGGTTTTGCAGCCCCGGTTACGCAGCTTTGGTCCGGCTGCCGAATCGGCCTGCTTTCCGGAAGCGCACCATCCAGCGGTCGAGGAACAGACCAAGCGGCCGTGCCTGCACGCCAAGCTCCGCAAGGCCCGGGAGCGCGCCGCTCGCCACGTTGCCCTTGCGCAGCAGCGTCCACTGGTCGCGGCTCATCGGTGCACCGGGCAGCCAGCCGGTGAGGGTAGCGAAGGCTGCCGAAACGCCGTCCGGCAGCGCGAGGAACAACGGCGTGCGTGCCGAAGCCTTGGCAATGCGGCGGTTGAGATCGCCGATGGTGATGACTTCCGGCCCGCCCAGTTCAAACGTCTGGCCGGCGAACGATGCGGGCGCGGCGATCGCATTGGCAATCGCATCGGCCACATCGTCGACGAACACCGGCTGGAACCGCGAATCGGCGGCGAAGACCGGCATCACCGGCGCGCTGGCGATCAGCCCTGCGAAGAGATTGATGAACGCGTCGTCCTCCCCGAACACGACCGAAGGGCGCAGCACGACCGCTTCGGGAAACGCGGCGAGCACTGCCGTCTCGCCCGCCGCCTTGGTGCTGGCGTAGGCCACCGATGATCCCGCATCCGCCCCGATCGCCGAAACATGGACAAACGCCTTCGCACCCTTCGCCCGGGCGATGGCCGCCAGTTGTCCGGCACCCGATCCCTGCACCGCATCGAGCTTGCCCTTGAACGCGCCGACGAGGTTCACCACCGCGTCGCAGCCCGTGAGCGCGACTTCGAGCGTGTGCGGCTTGGTCACGTCGACCGCGACGAGCTGCACCTTGCCGAGCCCGCCGAGCGTCTTGATCCGGAAGGCCCGCTCCGGATGGCGGCTGCACACCCTGAGCCGCGCGCCGCGCGCCAGCAAAGCCTGGGCAACATGCGTGCCGATGAAGCCGCTGCCGCCCACCAGTGCGATAAGCTGCCCCTCGAGATCGTGCACCATGTCCTTGCTCATGCCGGTCAGTCCCGTCGTATCGTTTGCGTTGTGCTTCCTAGGCGCGCCCTTGCCACACCCGCGCCCTCCTCTTCAATGGGTTACGCCACCTCTCCGGCGCAAATGCAAACCCCGGTTGACTCGCACCGGACCATCCCCTATCGGCGCCTTCCTACCCGGCGGCGGGCCACTCGCTCTCCGCTCCCGTGCCCAGATGGCGGAATTGGTAGACGCACCGTCTTCAGGTGGCGGCGCTGGAAACGGCGTGGAGGTTCGAGTCCTCTTCTGGGCACCAGTCAACCACTTTATCGTGTTGTTTTTACACGATAAAGTGGAGTTCCTGAAAATCTGATCCCACTTTAGTTCCCACATTTCGCATGGGCCGGATTGATCCTTTCGGGGTAAAGGCGGGACTATAATGCATGGTCTCTGATGGGCGAGTATATCATCGCTCGGCCTTGTTTTCCGCCCGAATCCGCACCGTGCAGCGGACAGGCTGTCGCGTTGTTGTGGCGGACTTCCTGCAATCCTCAATGGCATCTCGGTTGTCGCGCTGGATGTCAGCGGCATGAAGTTGCGCGTTCCATGCTTGTGGATCACCAGCCTGCATCATCCACGCTCCCGCGTCCCACAGTGAAGGTGCGCCCACCATTCTTGCGGCAATGCGCTCCGGCCAGTGCCAGTTTTCCGGCATTGCGCGGGCGATGGTGCCGGGAAGAAATGACCAGAGGAATATCCCGGCGAGCACACAGCCACCTGCCACCTGGAAGAGTTACTGGCGTTGCTCGCCTGCTGTTTGCGCTTGCCTGATTCTGTCGTGGTCTGATCGCCGCGCCGATTCCGCCACGGCTTCGATGCGCGCGCCAAGCCAAGGCTATCTGGCGTCAACTGCATAGCCGGGTGATCGGCGATGGCTTTGATGCCGCGTGAGAGGGCCAGGCTCGGCGAAAAGGTCAAAGCGATTGAGGCTTTTCAATCCGGCGCGGCGACGCCTGGCGATAAGGCTGCTTACCCAAGCAGCGCAATAATTTGAGGGCAAGCCCTGGTTGACGAATCACGACAATTCGTTCTTTGTATGTTCCATTATGCAAAACCCATCAGACCAAGTCCTGCGCTTCACCGATGCCCCCTCGAAGCTGTTGCTGAATGCCTTCTTGTCCAGTGTCCCTGCCGGATTTCCATCGCCAGCTGATGATCACATCGAAGGCAGGCTCGACCTGAATGAGCATCTGATCCGGCGACCCTCGGCAACCTTCTTTGTTCGCGCGTCGGGCGAATCCATGCGCGATGCTGGTATCTTTGATGGTGACCTGCTGATCATCGACCGGGGGATAAGTGCGAAGTCCGACGACATTGTGATCGCCTCGATCCATGGCGAATTGACCGTCAAACGGCTTCGGCAATCGGCGGATGCGTGGCTGCTGGTCCCGGAGAACACGAACTTCCCGGCCATACCCCTTGATGAGTCAGGCTGCGAAATCTGGGGGGTCGTCACGCATAGCATCCGGCGGCATTGTGGGCGCTGATGGCCACCTTCGCCCTTGTGGACTGCAACAACTTCTACGCCTCGTGCGAGAGGCTGTTTCGCCCGAACCTCAAAAATCAGCCGGTCGTGGTCCTCTCCAACAATGATGGCTGCGTGATCGCCCGATCACAGGAAGCCAAGGCCGTCGGCATCGCCATGGGAGCCCCGCTGTTCAAAATTCGCACCCTCGTGGAAGAGCATGGCGTTGCCGTCTGCTCCTCCAATTACGCCCTCTATGGCGACATCTCCGAACGCGTCATGACGATGCTGGGATCAAATGCCCCGAGCCACGAGGTCTACAGCATCGATGAGTGTTTCCTCGATCTCGACAATCTCGGCGTGCCGGATCTGACGGCGTGGTGCAGCAGCTTGCGCCAGAGAACCTATCAATGGACTGGCATCCCGGTGTCGATCGGCATCGGCGGCACAAAGACCCTGGCAAAACTGGCTAACCGCTTGGCCAAGAAATCGGCTAAAGCTGGCGGAGTCATCGATCTGGCCCATCACCCGGAATGGATCGACACTGCGCTCCGAAAGACGCCCATTGGGGATGTTTGGGGTGTTGGGCGCCGCTGGTCACAAATGCTGGAAGAGCGCGGCATGGTGACCGCGCATGATTTCGCCCATGCCCAAGATGGCTGGATCAGGCAGAAGATGGGCGTGGTGGGGCTGAGAACCGCCCATGAACTGCGCGGCTATATTTGTCATGCCCTGGAAGATCAGCCGCAGCCCAAGCAAACCACATGCTGCTCACGCAGTTTTGGCGCCACCATCACCGACAAATCTCAGGTGCATGACGCGGTGATGCAGTTTGCCGAACGGGCAGCGGAAAAGGTCCGGTCTGCCGATCAGGTCGCCGGGGCCATGCAGATTTTCATCAGAACTGACCCGTTCAATGCCAACGCTCCTCAGAAATCGCTGTCGGGCTCTGCCAATTTCCCACAACCCACATCTGACGCCAGAGCCATCACAGGCACTGCGACGCGTATTTTGGAACGCATATGGCGGGCCGGCTATGCCTGGAAGAAGGCAGGGATTTTGCTGCTGGACCTGTCCGCCAAGGGCTCGGCCCCGCCGTCGCTGTTTGATGCAATCGCCAGCCCCGATGACGGGCTGATGACCGCCATGGACCAGATCAACGCAAAATATGGCCGGGGAAGCGTAAAGCTCGGCTTGGCTGGCAAGGACCGGGATTGGAGCATGAGGCGGGAGAATTTGTCGCCTAGTTTCACCACAAAATGGGCTGATCTTGTCAGCGTCAGGGTAGGATAAGGCGATGGGCACAGCTCTGCTCACAGAGGTTTATGCATATTGTGAGGCTTTCTGCAGGTGAACGCGTGGTTGTGCGAACCAACGATTCAATAGCCTGTACGGCTATCAAGTCGGCGCCGTGCTCAATGCATCCGACATGGATAGCATCCTGCAAGTGATCATGGGATGCAGTAAGGTCAAATTGAAATCCAAAGGCCCTCAACGGCATTTGCCGCGTAACGCATGATACCCCGGTTTTTTACTGACTCGTCATGGCGTTATTCTCAGGATAACCTCCCTTACATCGGAGAAACTTCGGGTCGAACCAAAGGGGGAGACGGGGCGCTGCCAGGATCCCAGATTGAACTGCGCCACATCCGCTATGTGGTAGCGGCTGCGGAATTCGGCAGCTTCCGGCGTGCTGCCGCGGCCTTGCGTATTCAGGAATCAGCGATCAGCCGGCGGATCGGTGATCTTGAGGTGCGGCTTGGCGTGGCGTTGTTCGTGCGCACCAGCGGCGGTGTGCAGATGACATCGGCCGGCCGGCAATTCGTTGAGCGTGGGCGCAAGGCTCTTTCAGAAATCAACATTGCCCGCACCGAAGTTTCCGCGATCAGCCGGGTTGAGGATGGGCAGCTGACGATCGGCATCCTGTCCTCACTGGGTTCGCCGTTCCTTGGCGATCTCATCCAGGCGTACCGCCAGCGCCATGGCGCGGTTCGCATGACCTTTATTGACGGCAACCAGACAGACCATGGCGCCGCGATACGCCTGCGCAAACTTGATGTGGCCTTCGTGACCGGCACCGCGCTCTGGCCAGGCTGCGAAACCGAAGAGCTGTGGTCAGAAGGCGTGTTTGTCGCGCTTCCGGGCGATCATGCCCTGGCAGAGCGGGCGGCGCTCGATTGGAGCGACCTTGTCGCCGAGCGTTTTATCGTCAGCCATTCTGTACCTGGCCCGGAAATTCACGACTACCTCGTGCAGCATTTGTCCGGGCTTGGCCACCATCCCGAGATCCATGAGCATGCCGTTGGCCGGCATAATCTGCTTTCGCTGGTAGCCTTGGGCGAAGGGCTGACGCTTGCCAGCGAAGGGGTCACGACGATTCATGTCCCGGGCGTTGTCTTCCGACCTGTCGTCGATGAGGCCTTGCCCTACAGTATGGTCTGGTCAGCGCAGAACGATAATCCGGCGCTGCGCAGCCTGCTGGTGCTTGCAAGGGAGATGTCCCAGACGGAATATGGGAGCCAAGGCAGCTTTATATTTGGTGCGCCGGATCTGAGCGACGAGCCTTGGCAAAGCCCCGATCCGTCGCGATGAACCGCTCGAGCATCGGCACGATCAGGCGAGCCGGATCGGGAGGTGGCTTACCGGTCTCCTGGCCCAGGATTTTGGCATAGAGCTCCAGATCGCGGTGGAGGTTCGCCGGAAGTTCCAGCGTCACCTTGACGGGCTTGTCGTCGGCGATCGGCGCCAGCTTCAGTTTGGCCATGTCAGCCTCCGTAGGGTTCGATGACGAGATCGTGGGTGACCATCACCCGCACCGGAAATCCCGGCCGGATGGTGAGCGTCGGCGCGATATTGAGTTCGCGGGCAACGATCTGCTGGCCCGCCTGGCTGACGCTGTTCGAGGCCCCGGTGCGGATTGCCTGGGCTAGGTTGTTTTCACTATTGGTACTCCCTGCCTGAGCCCCGACGCTGAGGATGGTCGAAAGGGCCGCAGCCTTGAAGATCGAGCCCCAATGGTAATCGACGCCGTCCTCAAGGCCTGAAAAGCCTTGCGCATCGGCACCGGGCTGGCGCTCGAGCACGATCGAGCGGCCATTGGGGAAGATCAGCCGGGTCCAGGCGAGCAACACGCGGCGCTGCCCGAAACCCACGCCATTGTCGTATTGGCCAATGAGGCGGCTGCCCTGCGGGATAAGCAGAAGGTGCCCGGTCGGGCTGTCGTAGACGTTCTGGGTAACCTGCGCGGTGATTTCACCGGGTAGGTCAGAGCGGATGCCGGTGATCAGCGCCGCCGGGATGACGGCGCCAGCCTGCAGCACATTGGCCGCCTCGGGCGCGGTCACGCGGTCGGGAGCCGTGGTGCGCCGGTCGGATGCCTGTTTGAGGAACGCCAGCTGCCGATCCTGCGCGCTTGGCGTTGCGGCGGGCGGCGCCAGACCAAGGCTTGCGAGATCGGTGGGCGGTGTGGTGGACCCCGGCAACGTCTGAGCGCTACCGCCAGTCTGTCGGGCTTGCCCAGAGGTAAAAAGCTGGGCGCCGCGTGCCGCCGCGATCTCCTGGGCACGCGCTTGCTGCTCTGGGCTCGGACCGGCAGGCGTTGTGCCCATGGCTGGCGCCGTCATGCCTTGTCCGGCGTTCTGGGCGTTGAGGATCGCCCGGCCGATATCGCCGGGCAGCGGCGGGCCAAGTTTGGGCACGCCTGCATAGTCCTTGGGGAGATTGGCGAGGCCGTCGGGTGTGGAGCGGCTGTCGGTTGCGGCGACTTCCTGGACAGGCTGGCCATGGTTTCCGGTCTGGAGCGCGTAAATGAGCGCACCGCCGACACCGAGACTGGCCGCGAGGCCAAGCCCGGCCAGCACCTTGCGCGAGAGGCGGGTCACGCCCGGCAGTTCTGGGCGCAGCCGCATGGCCGTTACGGGGTCGCCGATCAGCGGCCTTTCGTCATCTGCTCCCCTCTGTTCTTGGGGCGCCGGATCTGGCCGCACACCCTTTTCCTTTCCGGGATTGATGGCGTCGCTCACAGTGCTGCCCTCCCGTCAGAGCGGGTGATGCGCACGCGGGTTTGCTTCTTGGCCGAGCCGAAGCGCAGTTCGGCGGCGCCAAACAGCCGGTCGACGATCATGTAGTTGTCGCGCACGCGGTAATTGACCAGTTCCGAGGTCTTGCCTTCGGCGCCTACGATGAAGAGCGGCGGCATCTCGCCTTGGGCGATTCCGCGCGGAAACTCGATGAAAACCTGCCTGCCATCGTCGAAGGCTCGCAAAGGACGCCAGGGTGCGCGGTCGCCCGAGACCTCGTAACGAAAATTGACCCGCGCAAGATCGATACCGTTCGAAATCGGCTGGGCGATGGTGGCTTCCTGATTTGCCCGCCGCAGCGCGATCAACTGGTCTTGTGGGAATTGCCAGGAGACCGAGGCCATATAGGTCGCGGGCGTGGCGCGCAGTTCCATGTGATAGGTGCGCCGGTCGGTGTTGATGACGAGATTGGTCGTCAGCTCGGCGCGGGTCGGCTTTACGAGGATATGGACCTGCTTGGCGCCGCCTGCGCCACTTTCCGTATCGCCGATGATCCAGCGGACGGTATCGCCAGCGGCAACCGGCCCCGCGCCCACCAGCTGTTCGCCTGGCTGAAGCGCGATGTCGGTGATATGCCCAGGCGCGGTATAGACCTGATACAGCGCGCCGTCGGCGAAGGGGAAGACCTGCATCGCGTTGATAAAGCCACTGCGCGCCGGCTGCATCCGGGCGGCGGCATTGGCCTGCTTGATGCGCAGCGTGGGATCGGCGGCCTCAATGTCTCTGTGCTCCCCGCCTATCGGCATCAGCTGACCCGGCAGCGGTAGAGGCTTGGGGATCTCGACGATAGCGACAGGTGCCGCTGGATCGGCGGCCTGCACCGCCGGCACGGCGTTGTCCAAGGCGAGGACAGGCGGGTTTTGCGCGGTGGCGCAGGCGGCGAGCGCCGTGCTGGTGAGAAGGAGCAGCGGCAGGCCGGCGATCCGGCGCCATGGCCGTTCGGAATTGCGGTTGGCGGTGGTCATGATCCAAGCTCCTTCGACCAGTTGATGGCATTGACGTAGATGCCGAGTGGGTTCTTCCTCAGCGCGTCGGCGTCGCGGGGAGACTGAACTGTGATGGTGAGGATCGCCGACCAGTGTTCGGAGCTGGCAAGCGAGCCGTCCAGGTAACGCCGTTCGACCCAGGCGATGCGGAAGCTTGAAGGCGATGCGCGGATGACGGAGGTGACATCGACCGCGATCTGGGTCTTGCCGACGGCGGCGAAGGGATCGTTGGTCCGCGCGTAGTCATTGAGCGCGACGGCACCCGCCTGCGAGGTGAAGTCGTAGGCCCGCAGCCAGTTCTGCCGCACGATGATCGGGTCGGCGGGGATCGCGCGAACCTCCTCAATGAAACGGGCGAGGTAGAAGGCGATTTGCGGATCGCTGGGCTGATAGTCTGGGGTGGCGGGCGCGATTGCCTGCGCCTCGCCCAGCTTGTCGACCTGAACGACCCAAGGGACGATCGAGCCATTAAGCGATTGCCAGACCAGCGCGGCCGAAAGCCCGGCCGAGAGGGCAAGCGAGCCAAAGGCCATCAGCCGCCAGTTTTTTGCCTGCACACGGGCTGAGCCGATGCGTTCATCCCAGATCTGGCCGGCCCGTTGGTAGGGCGTCTCGGGTACTGGGGATTTGCCGTAATGGGCGGAGGATCGCTTGAACATGGGGTCACTCGCTTTCTGAAAGATCGACAGAATGTCCGCCGCCGTGGGCATCACCGCTGCGCACGGCGTGAGCGGTGGTTTGGGCTGCCTGGCTGATTTGCTGGGAGCGGCGGATATTGTTGGGTGAACTGTCGCCGGAGGGCGGCGCGGCATCGGGCGTGGCGGCACCGGCTGCTTCTGACGCTCCGCCACCGGCGCCGGTTACTGCGGAACTCCCGGCCTGATAGCTGTCCTTTAGGCTGTCGGCAGCGCGCCCGGCGGCGCGGCGCAGTGGCGAGACGGCGGCCTTGGCGCCGGTGCCCGCGACATTGCCAAGGCCAGAGGCGACCGCGCGGGCACCGCTCTTGCCTTCAGCGCCGAGGCCATAGGCAGCCGAGGCGCCGCCGGCGAGGCTTGCGCCGCCGCGTGCGGCAGCTCCAGCACCGCTGGCAAGGGCCGCGCCGCCCGAGGCAGCAGCGCCTGCGGCGGCGAAGCCGGCAGCAGCTACACCGCCACCAGCGAGCGCGGTGCCAACGGCGGCCCCTGCGCCGAGCTGCGGTCCGCCAGAGACCAGCCCATTGGCGATACCGGGGCCGAAGATGCCGAGACCGAGCAGCGAGAGGGCAGCCAGGACAATCGCCATGGCATCATCAATGCTGGCGGTGGTTGAACCTGCCGCCGTGAACTGGGTGAAGAGCGTCGAGCCGATGCCGACGATGATCGCGAGCACCAGCACCTTGATACCCGACGCGATGACATTGCCGAGCACACGTTCAGCCATGAAGGCGGATTTGCCGAAGAGGCCGAAGGGGATGAGGACGAAGCCGGCGAGCGTCGTCAGCTTGAACTCGATCAGCGTCACGAAGAGCTGGATGGCGAGGATGAAGAAGGCGAGCAGGACCAGCACCCAGGCGAAGAGCAGCACGGCGATCTGGATGAAGTTTTCGAAGAAGGAAACGTAGCCCATCAGTCCAGAGATCGAGGTCAACAGCGGCCTTCCGGCATCGAGACCGACCTGGGCGATGCGGCCGGGCTGGAGGAATTGGCTGGCGGAAAGGCTCGATCCCGAGGCCTTGAGGCCAAGGCCGGAAAAGGACTGGAAGATGATGTTGGCGAGGTTGTTCCAGTTGTTGATGAGGTAGGCAAAGGCGCCGACGAACAGGGTCTTCTTGACGAGGCGCGCCATGATGTCCTCGTCGGCGCCCCAGGACCAGAACAGGGCGGCCAGCGTCACGTCGATGACGATGAGCGTGGTCGCGATGAAACCGACCTCGCCGCCCAGGAGACCGAAGCCTGAATCGATATAGGTCGTGAAAATGTTCAGGAACTGGTCGATGACGCCGGTGCCGTTCATGGCTCATAGCCCCTTATCGCTGGTGGTGGCGGTCGGATCGCTTGGCGCGGGCGCGGCTATGGGCGCGGCGCTTTTCGGGGTCAGGAAGCGGCGGCGGTTCTCGGCCCAGGCGGCGAGGCAGGCGGTATCGCGTGCACCGGCTTCACCGATCATCTGGCAATGCTGGAGTTCGCGCGCCATGGGATCGGTGTCGGCGGACAATGCGGGCGCGGTCAGCACAGCGTCGGTGGGCGCGCTGTCCTTGGTGTCCAAGCCCAACAGTGCCACGGTGATGGCCAGCGCGACAAAGACAATGGCGCCGATCTGCGCGAGGTGTTTGCCGCCCATCGCCGCCCCCTCAATTGCCGTGGAACATCTTGACGGTGCCAGGCTGATAGCCGGTGCCGGGCGTCAGGAAGGTCTGCATCTGCGTTGCGCCCTGATTCTGGCCGGTGGCTTTCGAGGCGGCGATCATTGCCTGCGCGCGGCCATCGGCGGCTTCGAGCGCGATGAGATCGGACAATTGCTGCGAGATCTGGATGAGCAGTTGGTTGCTGATCTGCCCCACTTGCAGAGCACCGCTTGCCGACTGGCTGGAGGTGCCAAGCGCTGTCACATTGCTGCGTGCGGTAGTGATGTTGCCGACCACGGTCGCCTGCATGCGCATCGCGTCTTGCAGGCCGGCCAGCGAGGTCTGCCAGCGCTGCTGGGCCTGAGCCACCATCTGCTGCTGGCTGAGATTGAGATTGATCGCGCCGTAGTTGCTGGTGAAGGCCTGATCGATCGAACTGATGCTGTAGGCGATGCGCTGGGCCTGGGTGATCAGCTGCTCGGTGTGCTGAATTTGTGCAGTGATCGTCGAGACCAGCGAATAGGGCATGCTGGCGAGGTTCTTCGCCTGATTGATCAGCGACTGGGTCTGGTTCTCGATCTGCTGGATCTGGTTGTTGATCTGCTGGAGCGAGCGCGCCGCGGTCATCACATTCTGGGCATAGTTGGAGGGGTCGAAGACGACCCCGCCAAATTGCGCATAAGCGGGCGGTGCCATCATCGGCGTGAGGACGATGGCGGCAGAAAGCAGGGCAGCGGCCAGACGGCGGCCGGCCAAACGACGGCCTGCCAAACAACGCGGGGTCATGAGCGTTTCTCCAGATTGGTGAGGGTGGGGATGATGTCGGCGGCCCAGCGGAGCCCGCGATGGCGCAGCCAGGCGATCAGAAATCCGTCGCGACCATATTCCGCGGTTATGCTGGTGATAGCGGCCTGATCGGACTTGGATGAGGTGGCGCAGAGCGCGAGCGCGACTTCGGAAAGCCCCAGTTCGAAGAGCCGGTTGCCGCGCCGTGACTGGCAGTAATAATCGCGCTTGGGCATGGCCCGCGCGATGATCTCGATCTGGCGGTCATTGAGACCGAAGTGGCGATAGATCGCGGTGATCTGCGGCTCGATGGCGCGTTCGTTAGGGAGCAGCAGCCGGGTCTGGCAGCTCTCGATGATGGCAGGCGCAATCGCCGAACCGTCGATGTCCGAAAGCGACTGCGTGGCGAAGACGACTGAGGCGTTCTTCTTGCGCAGGGTTTTGAGCCATTCGCGCAGCTGTCCGGCAAAGCCCTCATCATCGAGCGCCAGCCAGCCCTCATCGATGATGATGAGCGTGGGGGCGCCATCAAGGCGGTCCTCGATGCGGTGAAAGAGATAGGCCAGCACTGCGGGCGCCGCCTCGGTGCCGATCAGCCCCTCGGTCTCGAAGGCCTGCACGGTGGCGGTGCCCAGATGTTCGCTCTCGGCATCCAGCAAACGGCCCCAGGCTCCGCCAACGCAATAGGGGCGCAGAGCTTGTTTGAGGTCGTTGGATTGCAAAAGCACCGACAGGCCGGTGATGGTGCGTTCTTCCATCGGTGCCGAAGCCAGCGAGGTGAGCGCGGTCCAGAGGTGCTCCTTGACCTCGGGCGTGATGGGAACGCCCTCGCGGGTCAGGATGGCCACCAGCCAATCCGCAGCCCATGCGCGCTCGGCAATGTTGCCGACCCTGGCGAGGGGCTGGAGCGCAACGCTGTCCGCGCTCCCCTCGGTAAGACCGCCACCCAGATCGTGCCAGTCGCCGCGCATGGCAAGCGCCGCCGCGCGGATCGATCCCCCGAAATCGAAGGCGAAGACCTGCGCGCCTGCATAGCGGCGAAATTGCAACGCCATGAGCGCCAACAACACCGATTTACCAGCGCCGGTCGGGCCGACGATGAGTGTATGGCCGACGTCGCCGACGTGAAGGGAAAACCGGAACGGGGTCGAGCCTTCGGTCTTGCCGAAGAGCAGTGGGGACGCTGCAAAATGCTCGTCCCGTTCCGGCCCCGCCCACACTGCTGACGAGGGTATCATGTGGGCGAGATTGAGCGTTGAAATGGGGGGCTGGCGAACATTGGCGTAAAGATGCCCCGGCAGGCTCCCGAGCCAGGCGTCGACCGCATTGATGGTCTCGGCCATCGCGGTGAAGTCACGGCCCTGGATGACCTTCTCGACGAGGCGCAGCTTTTCGTCGGCGGCGCGCGGATCGCCATCCCACACCGTCACCGTCGCGGTCACATAGGCGATGCCAGCATAGTCCGCGCCCAGTTCCTGCAGGGCAAAATCGGCATCGGCAGCCTTGTTGGACGCATCGCTATCGACGAGGACGGAAGCCTCATTGGTCATCACTTCTTTCAGGATCGCGGCGACCGACTTGCGCTTGGCGAACCACTGGCGGCGGATCTTGGTCAAGACCTTGGTGGCATCGGTCTTGTCGAGCAGGATCGCGCGAGTGGACCAGCGGTAGGGAAAGGCGAGGCGGTTGAGATCGTCGAGGAGGCCTGGCGTTGTCGCAGTCGGAAAGCCGGTGATGGTGAGGACGCGCAGGTGCTGCGCCCCGAGGCACGGTTCGAGCCCGCCAGTGAGTGGCTGATCGGCGAGCAGCGCGTCGAGATACATCGGCGTTTCGGGCACGCGGACACGGTGCCGGTGGCTGGAAACGCAGGTGTGGAGGTAGGTCAGCGTCTCGCCGTCGCCCAGCCAGCGGCACTCGGGCATGAAGGCTTCGATAAGGCGCAGCAGCCGGTCAGTGCGATCAGCAAAGCCGGAGAGCGCCTCGCCCGCATCAATGCCCTTGGTCTCGCGGCCCTCGTAGAGCCAGCTTTCGGCGCGTGAGGCGTCCTCGGCCGGCGGCAACCAGACCAGGCTCAGGAAATAGCTCGACTCGAAATGGCTGCCGGCTTCCTCGAAATCGGCCTTGCGTTCGGCATCGAGCAACGCCGAGGCGGCATCGGGAAATATGCTGGCCGGATAATCAGCGGCGGCATGGCGCTGGGCTTCGACGAAAATGGCCCAGCCTGACCCCAAGCGGCGGAAAGCATTGTTGAGACGGCCGGCGACGGCGACCAGTTCGGCGGGCACGGCGCTGTCGAGGTCGGGGCCCCGGAAGCGCGCGGTACGCTGGAAGCTGCCGTCCTTGTTGAGGACGATGCCTTTGCCCACCAGCGCTACCCAGGGGAGGAAATCGGCAAGCCGGCTATGGCGGCTGCGGTATTCGGCGAGGTTCATCATGGGGCAGCCTCGCTCAGACGGTGAGATGGGTTGGGGTGCGCAGATGCTGGCGCACGACATCGACGAACAGCGGGTCACGCTTGGCGGCCCAGACGGACGCGAAATGCCCGAGCGCCCAGACGGCGAGGCCAATCAGCCAGAGGCGCAGGCCGAGGCCGATCGCGCCCGCGAGCGTGCCGTTGAGAATGGCGAGCGCGCGCGGGGCGCCGCCGAGCAGGATCGGTTCGGTGAGCGCCCGGTGCACGGGCACGCAAAAGCCTGGCACCGTGTTCGTCGGATCGGCCATGCCCGTCATCAGACGAGCGCCCCGCCACTGAAGCTGAAGAAGGAGAGAAAGAAGGAACTGGCCGCAAAGGCGATGGAGAGGCCGAAGACAATCTGGATCAGTCGACGAAAACCGCCCGAGGTGTCGCCAAAGGCAAGGCTGAGGCCAGTGACGGTGATGATGATGACCGAGATGATCTTGGCGACCGGGCCCTGCACCGATTGCAGGATCGAATTGAGCGGGGTTTCCCAGGGCATCGAGGAGCCGGAGGCATAGGCGGCGGGCGCCATCATCATGCTGACCACGGCGATCGAGGTGGCGGCGATCAGGCGTCGGCGAAGGGTGCGAACAGCAGGCATCATGCGGGGTCTCCTTGGGGGGCAGGGGGCGGTGAGGAAAATTGGGTAATCGGCGTGACGAGGTAGTCGCCATCAGGGCCGAGGCCTTCGACGCGGGCGAGTTCGGCGAGGCGGCGCTTGTTGCCGCGGCCTGCCAGCACGGCGACGATGTCGATGGTTTCCGCGATCAGCGCGCGGGGCACGGTGACGACGGCTTCCTGGATCAGCTGCTCCAAGCGGCGCAGCGCGCCGATGGCCGAGCCCGCGTGGATGGTGCCGACGCCGCCCGGATGACCGGTGCCCCAGGCCTTGAGGAGATCAAGCGCCTCGGCGCCGCGCACCTCGCCGATCGGGATGCGGTCTGGGCGCAGGCGCAGGGACGAGCGCACTAGGTCGGACAGCGAGGCGACGCCGTCCTTGGTGCGCATGGAAACGAGGTTGGGCGCGGCGCATTGCAGCTCGCGCGTGTCCTCGATGATGACCACGCGATCGGTGGTTTTGGCGACCTCGGCGAGCAGCGCGTTGGTGAGCGTGGTCTTGCCGGTCGAGGTGCCGCCCGCGACCAGAATGTTGGCGCGCGTCTCGACGCCATGGCGCAGAGCGTCGGCCTGGCTGGCTGACATGATCTCGGCCGCGACATAGTCGTCGAGGGTGAACACCGCGACGGCAGGCTTGCGGATGGCGAAAGCTGCGGCTGCCACCACGGGCGGCAAGAGGCCCTCGAAGCGCTCCCCCGTTCCGGGCAGCTCTGCGGAAACGCGCGGGGCTCCGGGATGTACCTCT
The DNA here is from genome assembly GCF_001519075.1 of Novosphingobium fuchskuhlense. Classification (GTDB taxonomy): domain Bacteria; phylum Pseudomonadota; class Alphaproteobacteria; order Sphingomonadales; family Sphingomonadaceae; genus Novosphingobium; species Novosphingobium fuchskuhlense. Next base: position 1,197,398 of record NZ_KQ954244.1, on the reverse strand, counting down.
GCGCCGACATGGTGGGCGACCAGGCGCACGATGCGCTCGCCATCGGTCGGCCCCAATCGCTCGCCGGTATCGGACAGGCCTTCTGACAGCCGGTCGATCCAGATTCGTCCATCGGGGTTCAGCATGACCTCGACGATCGAGGGGTCTTCGAGGAAGCGGGCAATGGCCGGCCCAAGCGCGGTGCGCAACATGCGCGCGCCGCGTGCCAACCTTTCTGAATTGTGGTGCGAAGCCGCCATCAGATCCCCGTTGAGATCGGGGCAGGCTCAAATGCTCACCCCGATGGGGATGATTAAGAGAGCCAGATTTTGTTCGGATTCAACAGGTTTTGCGCGGCGTAGGGCTCTGGCGTGCAATGACAGGAGATCGGCGGCGGGCGTCCTCGGCTCGCGAATCAGCCAGCGGTTTCGTCCATGAATGGGGACAGACCGGAACGGCAGCTCACTTCAAGAGTAACCACCCGATTGAGGCCGCCTATCGATCGTAAGCTATGTCGTTATTGACGTCGTTATGTACGTCATGATCGATGGAGGCTGGTTTGGCGATGCTCGAGATTTTGGGTGTCGAGCGGCGTCGGCGTTGGTCGGATGCGGTGAAAGCCTCGATCCTTGCCGAGGTTGGCGTTGATGGCTGGACAGTGGCGGATGTAGCGCGGCGTCACGATGTGACGCGCCAGCACCTCTATCAATGGCGCCGGGATTTGCGGCAGAAGGGCCTATGCCCTGGCCGCGGCGCCGATGGGTTCGTTGCGGTCGAGATGCTGCCAGTTGTCGAGACGGTGCCGGTGACGGGCGAGGCATCAATGGCCGAGATGACCGTCATTCTGGGCAACGGTCGTCAGTTGCGCTGCCGCGAGACGATCGGCGATCTGGCATTGGCGCGGTTGCTGCGTGTGCTGGAGGCGGCGTGATCGGGCCCGGCGTCGGCGCTCGCGTCTACCTGGCGTGCGGCGCGACCGATATGCGCAAAAGCATCACCGGCCTTGCGGTTCTGGCGCAGGACCATCTGCGCCAGAACCCGGCCAGCGGTGCCGTATTTGCCTTTCGGGGGCGCAAGGGCGACCGGATCAAGCTGCTGTACTGGGACGGGCAGGGCTTCTGCCTCTATTACAAGATCCTCCAGAAAGGCCGCTTTCCCTGGCCCGGCAGCGGGGATGCCGTGGCGCGGCTGACCTCGGCGCAATTGGCGATGCTGTGGGAAGGGATCGACTGGCGGCGGCCTTCCTGGGGTGCGCCACCGGCGCGGGTCGGTTGATTTATCAGGCTGATTAACGGCATTTTTCTGGCGGATTGGCGTCCGTTTTGCTAAGCTGCGGCATGTCGTCCGCGCCCGCATCGCTGCCTGATGACCCCATCGCGCTCAAGGCGATGGTGGCGGCTTTGCAGGCGCAGAACAGCGCCCTGTCGGCCACGGTACGTGTCTTCGAACAACACATCGCCGACCTGCAGTTGCGCATCGCCAAGCTCAAGCGGCAGGCGTTCGGCAAGAGGTCCGAGAAAGTCGAGCGCGAGATCGAGCAACTCGAACTCGCGCTTGAAGGTCTGATGATCGCCAAGGCCGAGGCCAGTTCGGCTCAGCCAAGCGACGAAGACGACGCACCGCAACCGGCCCAGCCCGCCGTCGCGGCAGAGCGTGCACCGCGCCGCCGCCCCCGCGTCTCGGCCGAGACGCCGCGCGAACGCCGCGAACTCGATCCGGACTCGGCCTGCCCCGATTGCGGCGGCACCCTGCGCGTGGTCGGCGAGGACGTCAGCGAGATGCTGGACCTGATCGCCGCCCGGCTGAAGGTCATCGAGATCGCGCGGGTCAAGAAGTCCTGCCGCGCCTGCGAGCGGATGGTGCAGGCTCCGGCACCGAGCCGGCCGATCCCCGGCAGCATGGCGACCGCTTCGTTGCTGGCGTACATCCTGATCTCCAAGTTCGATGACCACCTGCCGCTTTATCGGCTGAACGAGATCTTCGCCCGCATGGGCGCGGACATCCCCGACAGCACGATGGCCGACTGGTGCGGGCGCACCATGAAACTGCTCCTGCCGTTGATCGAGCGGATCGAGCGCCACGTCCTGGCGCACGACCTGCTGCATGCCGACGATACCCCGATCCGGGTGCTCGATCGCAGCCTGCGGACCGCAGGGGTCGGCGGGCAACTCGGCAAAGGCGTGCGCAAGGGGCGCATCTGGGCCTATGTCCTCGACCAGCGACCCTGGGCCGGGCAGGCGCCACCGGGCGTCGCCTACAAATTCGCCGCAGACTGGAAGCAGGAGCATGTACTCGCCCACCTGCGCGATGCCCGCGGCATCCTCCAGGCCGATGCCTACAAGGGCTATGCCAAGCTCTATGCGCCAGCGGCAGATGGCACCGCGCAATTCCGCGAGGCGGCCTGCTGGGCGCACCTGCGGCGGGATTTTCATGACCTGTGGGTCGGCGCCAAATCACCGATCGCCCGCGAGGCGCTCGACCGCATCGGCGCCCTCTACGACATCGAAGCCCAGATCATGGGCAAAAGCGCAGCCGTCCGCCTCGCCACGCGTCAGGCCCAGAGCAAGCCCAGGGTCGAGGCCTTCCACGCCTGGGCTCAGGCCCAACTCACCAAACTCCCCGCCAAGGGTGATCTGACCAACGCCTTGCGTTACGCGCTCGCGCGGTGGCCAGCGTTCTGCCTGTTCCTCGAGGATGGCCGCGTTGCCATCGACAACAATCCCGCCGAACGCGCGCTCAAACCCATTGGAATCGGCAGAAAAAACTGGTTGTTCGCCGGTGCCGCCACTGGCGCCGAGACCCTGGCTCGCGCCATGACCATCATCGAGACGGCCAAGATGAACGGCCTCGACCCGCAAGCCTATCTCGCCGACGTGCTCGCGCGCATCAACGATCACAAGATCAACCGGATCGACGAACTGCTCCCGTGGAACTGGACACCGCTCGCGCCCATGGCTGAGGCCGCGTGATGGCAACTATCTCAAGCGTCAAGCCGCATAACCCGCGGTAACAATCGGGTGGTTACCTTCAAGAGTATTGAGGATAGCAGACATGCGATTGCGATACCGCGCACTTCGTCGTCCACGATCAGTGCATTGAGACAGGTGTCTACGTCAGGTATGGAGACTCTGGATGAGGTAGTCGCGAATCTGATACAGGTTGACTGCGAAACTCTCGGCGTCCTGCGGTCGGATGAAAATGCACAGGCGGTTGGAGAAGATCTGACCTGTCGATCCGTCCACGAAGGACTGTGCTATCCGCTCCACCATCTTCTTCCTCTGGATCCCTGTCCGGCCACGTCCGGTGCCCAAGAGCGGGATCGAAAGATCCCTCACGCTACCATGGCTCTGAACGAACGACCACGTGGCCTCAAGCGCGTCCTCGATTTCTCGCGGCGTGGAGCTAGCTGTGCCCTGAGCGTTGAGCCGCGCCATTGCCACATAATAAAAGGTGCGATTGTGACTCTTGACCCTAGCGACTGTGCCAATGGGATACTCGGTCTGCTTTCCCGGAGCGTCGGCGCGATGCGTGCTTTGGGCGGATGCCAGATCCAACGCGAGCTGACGATCAATTTCCACGGTGTTTGCATTGAAAAAGCGGGTGGCAACCTGCCCCTGAACGCTGTCAGTATCAATCAGACCGCCTGCCATGTCGGTATCGAAAGTTGTATTCGTACTCACCACAACGTCGTTGTTGCCGTCAAGCAGATCACCGATCTTCACCTCGATTGAAACATCTTTCCCAGGAACTTTGTAGGAAAAGCGGGTGATTGGTCGTCTGCGCACTGCCACCCAGATGACCGCAATAACAAGCATCACTATGACAGCAAATTTGCTGTACTTATCTTTTGTATAAATACTGAAAAAATCAGCCATATCCATCAAAGCGTACTGCATACCAACAATTGCAAAAATCTTTGCAATTGCCTCTCCAGAAAAGAGAGCGTACTTCCAAAATGAGAATGTCGCTACCGATTTGAAAAAATACCTCACGAACCAATAGCCCCCGTAGCGCTTCCCTGATTGCGTCTAATCGCCACAGCTTTATATCTTGTAATGATAGACTGACGCCGTTGTCTTTGTAGACAGCTTGAAGTCGGGGTCCTTCAGCGCGGAAGAAATCAGCGACTTAACCATCGGCACATGCAGGCTCGGAACATTGTCAATCGAATCTCTCAAGACCGGAACCTTCGACCAGAGATTCTTAACTGATTGCTTGAGCGATCCGTTGGTGAGGAGGCTCTCCTTCGTTTTGAATTCCGGATAGACGACGATCAGCGGAAGGCCCTGATCGTTGATGGCGTAGTCGATCTCCTCACGCAACGCCCGGGAGTTGGCTGTATCAGAACTAAGAAACAAGACTACATTCTGCGAAGAGCGTAGCCGTTCCCTAAGTCTGGGTTTCAGGGTCAGTTCCCAATTGCTCCCATCACGGACGTTATATGTCAGCGCGTGCGAATCGCTGAACGGGAAGGTCGAATCCGCACCTTTCCAGGAACGAAATAGGTTATAGTAGCAAAAGTCCTTGGTCGCATGAGCCCCCAAGGCCCCAGAATTGAATGGTTCCGCGACATAGAAGGCGCAATAGTTTCCGTTACGTGCCAAAGTTTCACCCCCCGTTCAGTCAGCGCCCTCAATACATGCTTTGTAGCACAAAACCGAATCATAAACTGGGCTCACAACCCCTTAGTGACTGGAGCACCAAGATTCGATACTCAGTAGCACGATGGGTGAGGTGGAATAAATCTAGCCGCGCATCACCAAGTTCCAGTCAATCGACTGACCCGCAGCTTCCAATTCGCGCCCAAGGCGCTGCTTCCAGCCACCATTCGAATCCATGTCCTCCCAGACCACGCCAGCGAAATCACTTGGGATTTCAACACGACCACGTTTCAGAGCACAAACACGTTCTCGACCGAGCTTCGCAATAAAGTAGCCAAGCTCCAACAAAACATTTTGCCTTGGACGCGGCTCCAACTCCGTCGCGTCGTTGGCGCGTCCGACATCGTCGGGCGTCAACAGCACGATAGCAAAACCAACATCGCTGTTGGCTTCCACCTTCTCGATCACCGTGCGACCGCGATTGGCCTGTTCGTGCAGAATGACAGGCTCAAGCCCAATTGTGGTAATAAAACGAGCGACGGTTTCTCGGGCTTCGCCATCATGCCCATGCACTATGAAAATGCGCTTAGATGTTGGCAGCACGAGCCGCGGCTCAATCCGTCCATGTTGCAGCACATAAGTCTGATAGTCACGCACAAACGGAATGATCAATTGCCGGGTCATTCCCTGAAATGCCGCAATGACCTTCGAGCTGCTTCCCGCGAAATAGGTGTGCCCGAATTGAAACGCGAAATCTTGATCCGCGAGCTTCCGGATCAAAAGTAGTCGCACTCCCAAATCTTCCCGTGCGTCGTCCGGCCAGCAAAGTGTGTGGCTACCCGCCATCGAGCCGCCCGTCTTACTACTTGCATCCAAAAATGCATCGAGGTCCACGTTGGCCGTCAGCTCTTCGTTGGCGTCGCGCAAATCAGCATGATCAAGCAAGCGCGCCAACAACTTGAGCGGTCGTTCAACGCCCTGGAAGTCGGCCGCTTGCAGGTCCATCACGGCATTGTTGATCTGCTTGAACAGGTCATTCGCCATCGTCGGGCGCACCTCCGAGGCGTGCTTCCGCTGCCCTGTCGATGATTGCCGTCCGGTATTTGTCCTTCATCTCGTCAATCATTGGCCCCACAAGAGGATTGTTCGCATAAGGCCCAAGTCTGCCGTCGATCATCTGCTCCATTGAGACAATGGCTGCTTCGATGCTTTCTGGATTCTCGGGATTAAACGATACACTGCCGAGTTCACCGTCAACTTCTGCGAATGCCCTTTCGGCTTCCGCTATCTGCCGTTGCAGCTTTTCGAGACCTTCGATCTTGAACACTGCCATCCTTTCGCGACACAATCTTGTGGTACAGGAATATTTGTACCTGTTTTGTGCCATGCCCATCAGGGTGGGTCAATTGCATTGCCGTGACGAATTCAATCAATCCACACTTTCATGCCGCTGATTCTTCGGATATCTCTTGCTCAGGCACCGTTGGGCAACATGACGCCCTGTGTCGACATTCGCCTCGATAGTCGGCGCGGTCCAGCACCAATTTGTCTGTCCGTTTCGATGTCGGCTTCCAATGGCCCGCTCTGGGGCCGCGAACGACCGCTTTTAGGGCGACAGCGCCCGCGTAGGGTGTGCTCAAACCGCAGAGCGCGAAATCCGATGCTTGCAAATCGCCCATGCAGGAAATAATGTAGCGGAGCCTCCTCACTGGCATGCAGCCCGCCGCCGCGAAGTCGTTGACGACAGTGAATTTGCAACTTGATCCTTTCCGGGTTTTCCAATGGTCCGGGGGGTGTTTGGCGGGCAACACTTCCACAGGCTTAGGAGAACACCGATGGTCACGTCGCCAATTGTCCCGACTACTGTTGAAGGCATCAAGAGGCTCGCCAAGTCCTATGCCAAGCGACTCGGCATACCACATCATGAAGCGCTTGATCGGGCCGCGGTGGACGCAGGCTTCGCTTCCTACGCCATCGCTTTGCGCGCCATCCTTAGGCCAGCCAACAATAACGAGGCGGAGGTGCCGTCAAAACCTTCCGGCCGAAAAAATCTTCTCGCTCTAGCTCTCGAAGCATTCGAGGCCGGCGACCATTCGGCCGCCAACGCTCTGGCCCGCCGCGTCCAGAAAAACAATTCCAGGGAACTCGCTGCTTACGCCATCATCGCCCGCACCGAAGCGGACGATTTTGAGCGCCGCTGGGCGCTTCTCAAAGGCGAACGCGCTGCTCAGAAATTGGTCACCCCCGTTCCGATCACCAAGCCTGGCTATCTGCCGCCGCAACATTTCAAGCATTTTGCGGAAAATCGCAGCTTGCTGGCTCGAGACTACTGGCGGGCTGGTCCCCGCCAGAACAAGCGTATGGCGATCGATCTGTGCAAAGAGGTTTTGTGGCGCGACCTTGAAGATCTGAACGGCCTGCGTTTTGACTACTATCGGTGGTGCATGGACATGCATGCCCATACTGCCGTGGCAGGAATGCTCGAAATCCGTGGCCCCCAGGACCTCCCATCGCCCGAATTGCAGGAGATCATCTCCCTGATGCAAGCCCGTGGTGATCAGAAAACGGCCGCCCGCTTGACCGCTCTTGCTGCTTAGCGCCGCTCGCCAAATTCGCCCCTACTTCAGGTTTGAAGTCCGGGGGGCGATGATCCAGCAATGCCGGGTGACCGGGAGGCTGCTTTCTCCGCGTAGTTTGGGTCCGTTGAATTGCTGATCTCCCGGCAGGATCGGATAGTTCGGGCAATAGGCACGACTGGACTCGCCGGGTATGGCTCCTTATCCCCATGCGTGATGTTCTACTTGCATTGCACCAAGAAATTACTGGATCGGATCAAGCCGGACATTGCACGGCCGGGCGACACCGACACTTTGCTTGGTAACTGGTACGCCACGGCCCTGTTCTGGAAGCCACAGGTCGCCTTGCTGGTGTCAGAGCGCACCCTGCTGCCCGTGTTGATGCCCTTGGCACCTGCTGCCACGCTGGCACGGCGTTTCCCGGCTCAGCTGGCGCTTGTCCTGAAGGAACACGGGATCACAGCCGATTTTATCGCCCAGGAGGTCTGGCGCATGGGTAGTGTCCAATACGCCAAGACCGCCAACCGCAGCGTGGTGGGCATCCTCAACGAGTTTTTGCGGCAGGCTGAATTCTGGCTGGCCGCTTATGCCTACACAAAGGGCGATGATGACGATCTGCTGGCCATTTCCGTAAAACTCGCCGGAACGCCATGCAGCCCGCTGTATAAGGGGCCGATCTCGCCGGATAAGGCCCTGCACGAACTGGTGAATGGTGCTCGCCGCGCCGGTTAGTCTGGCAAACTTACCGTTTGGCGCAAGGGCTCCCCAAGCGCATCCTTGGCATCACAGGCGACCTGGTCCGGCCGGATATGCATCACCACGCCCTCCCCACCATCACGCCTCAGGTTCGCCTTCCCTATGCCCGCCGGGAATGATGTCGTCAGGTATCTCCCGCAGGACATTCGATCCCTTTTGGAGTCGGCGCCCAAGGGTCTGGATAAAACCCTCGAAGCGCTCTCGGCCCTTGATCTGCGCGGACGACAGCGCGTCGTCCGGCAATGGCGGGGTAACGGTCAGCCAGAAGCGGATGAACATCGCGAGCATGTCGGCAGTAATGCGCAGATCACGTTCGTTGCGGGCGGTCTGACGGGACAGCCGGTCGAGGCGCCGGGTGATAGCCGCCTCGCGCCGGTCAGAAGCATCGGGCGACAAGAATGAGGCCACCGCCGCCTCGATAATTGCCGAGCGCGGCACTTTTTTGCGCTCGGCAAGCTCGTTAATCTGGCCGATCATCTCAGCGGGGATTGTGACGTTGAGCCGGTCGCGCATGGTTCAAAGATCCATGTCGTCGTCTGGGTCCAGCGAGACCTGCCTCGCTAAACCAGACTGGCTGCGTGACAGGGCCTCGCGTTGGCGAGCGGCATTATCAGCCTCATCATCCTCGCCGATTTCAAATTCCCTGTCGGGCGCACTGGGTGTCGTCTCCGGCACGATGGCGACGTGGTCGGGCAGGTCGGGCTCGCGGCGCAGGCCGGAATTCGCCGTGTCCTCGTCGCTTCCCTCATAGACCGCCAGCAGCGCAGGATCAGGCTTAAGCGCAGGCTGGTTTGTCCAGCCGTCGGTGGGCGGTGTGCGTTTTGCCGGCTTGGGGGCCGGAGCCGGCAGGATCCGCTTCCTGAACTGTGCATCCCGGTAATATTTCGCCTTCTTGGCCCGGATTGGCGGCAGACCTGCGACCATGACGATTTCGTGGGCCTTGGAAAACGACATCATCTCGCCGATGGTGACGAGCGCACGGGCGGTTTCCGAGCGCGAGACCATGATATGACCGAGCCAGGGTGACAGGCGGCTGCCGGCGTAGTTTTTCATGGCGCGCATTTCGGTTGCGGTGCCCAGCGCTTCGGACACGCGCTTGGCGGTGTGCTCGTTGTTGGTCGAAAAGCTGATGCGCACATGGCAATTGTCGAGGATGGCGTTGTTCTGGCCATAGGCCTTCTCGATCTGGCTGAGCGATTGGGCGATGAGGAAGCTCTGGATGCGGTAGCCCGCCATGAAGGCCAGGGTGGTCTCGAAGAAATCGAGCCGGCCGAGCGCCGGAAACTCGTCAAGCAGCAAGAGCAGCCGTTGGCGGTTTTCGCTGGTTTTCAGGTCTTCGGTCAGGCGCCGGGCGATCTGGTTGAGCATCAGGCGAATGAGCGGGCGCGTGCGCGAAATGTCGGAGGGTGGGATAACCAGGTAGAGCGTGGCCGGGTGGGGTGAGGCCACGAGGTCGGCAATCCGCCAATCGCAACGACTGGTAATGGCGCCAATCACCGGGTCACGGTAAAGGCTGAGGAAAGACATGGCGGTCGACAGAACGCCTGAGCCTTCGTTTTCCGATTTGTTGAGAAGTTCCCGAGCTGTTGAGGCGACCACCGGGTGCGGCCCGTCATCGCCCAGATGGCGGGTTGCCATCATGGCATGCAGGGTCTTCTTGAAGGTCCGTTTCGGGTCGGAAAGGAAGGCTGCGACACCCGCGAGTGTCTTGTCCTTTTCGGCGTAAAGCACATGGATGATAGCGCCCACCAGCAGGGAATGCGCGGTTTTCTCCCAATGGTTGCGCTTTTCGAGGCTGCCTTCGGGATCGACCAGCACATCGGCGATGTTCTGGACGTCGCGCACCTCCCATTCGCCGCGCCTTACCTCGAGCAGCGGGTTGAAGGCCGCCGAGCTGGAATCGGTGGGGTTGAACAGCCAGACGGCGCCAAACTGCGCGCGAAACCCGGACGTACGTTCCCAATTCTCGCCCTTGATATCGTGGACGATGGCCGAGCCGGGCCAGGTGAGCAGGGTCGGAATGACGAGGCCCACACCTTTGCCCGAACGGGTCGGTGCAAAGCACAGCACATGCTCAGGCCCATTGTGGCGAAGATATTGCCCCTTATAGCGACCCAGCATGAGGCCATCGGAGCCAAGCAGCCCGGCTTCACGGATCTCCTTCTTGTCGGCCCAACGGGCAGAGCCGTAGGTTTGGGCATGGCTCGCCTCGCGGGCCCGATGCACGGAAAGGGCGATAGCGACTGCGACAGATATGATGCCGCCAGACGCCGCGATCATGCCGCCGCGTGCGAAGATCGCGGGCGCATAGGCGTCATAGGCGTACCACCACCAGAGCAAGGCGGGCGGCAGGTAGACAGGCAGCCCGAGAAGATGGAACCAGGGCTTGCCGAGTTCGGGCTGGAACGCGAGCTTCCAGGCCACCCATTCGGTGGCGCCCCAGTTTGTGGCAAGTACGATGGTGAGGACGATGAGGATCTGACCCCATAGGATTTTGGTTGCGGGCATGAGCGTTCCTTCTGGTTAAATGCCGAGCCCGAGGACGCGCTTGCGGCCCAGGCTCCATTCGATGCCGCCGTCCGAGCGGTGGGTTCCGGTGATTTGCTGGCCGAGCTTCTTCTCGATCTCCCGGCTCCAGGGCACGAGCTGGAAGCCGAGGCCGCCGTCGCCGGTCATGACTTCGATGAGGGCAAAGCGACCCGAGCTGAGATTGACCGGCCGACGATAGATGCCGGACAGGCGCTGGCCCGCTTTGGCGGGAATGTGGGTAAGCCCGGTTTCTGCCGCGAGGCTTTTGCCCGCGACGTCCAACTCGCGCCGGCGGAGATTGGCGAGCAGGTTCGGTTGCAGAAGGATGCGCTGGCCTTCGCGGCGGGCCAGCCCCTCAGCCACCAGATGTTCGGCCCGCGTCTTCATGGCTTCGCGCACTTCCTGGCCAAAGCCCACCATAGCCAGTGGCATGCGGTCACGCTCGACGAGCCGATGATCGAGCCAGGTCGCGCCCGGTGCTTTCACTTGGGCGGCGAGATCGAGGTCGGAACGGTTGGCAAGCTGCAAGGTCGGCCTCGGGTCATCGGGCCCACCAAACCGTCGTACCTCCGTGATCCCGCCGATTGGTGGGGCGTGTTCGAAGGCTTCGATGCCGCGCAGGCGTATGTGGTGGGCCCGACCATCGGTCGCATCGATGACCGCATAGGCTTCGCCGGTAAGCTCATTGTGGAGGCCGCGGTCGATGAGGCGTCCGACGATGGGCGTCGCACTGCGCCCCGTATCGATGACATAATCGGCGAGCGCGCGTTCCTCGCCGCGACGGGCGAGCGCCTGATGCATGGTCTTGATGATGTCGCCGCGCTGGCCTAGATCGCGCAGGCGTTCCTCGGCATCGGGGCGCAGCATCCATTCCCCCGAGCTGATTGGGCGCGCGAGACCCATGGTTTCGAGATGCCGGGCACGGCCGACCATGAGCCGGCGGATTTCCGGATCGGCGATGCCGGTTTGATCGGGGCGTAGATCGAGGTGACCGAGGTCATCGGCGGCCAGGCGAAGCTCCCGATCAAGCCGGGTGCAGCGCTCGGCAGTGATGTCCTTTTCGAGAGCTACGCGGATTTCGTGTTCGGGCTTGGGGCCAAGTTCGATTTCGGTCAGCTCTTCGGCGCGCGAACGCAGCCCATGGCTGATGTAATCGCGCGCAATCACAAGATCGCCGCCGGTATCGTCGACACCGCGCACCAGCAGGTGAACATGGGGATGTTCGGTGTTCCAGTGCTCGACGGCGACCCAGTCGAGCCGGGTGCCGAGATCGGATTGCATTTGCTCCGCAAGATCGCGCGTGAAAGCCTTGAGGTCTTCCATTTGGCCCGCGTCTTCCGGCGAGATGATGAAGCGGAAGTGGTGGCGATCCTCGTCGCAGCGGCGGGCAAAGCCGATGTCATCAGCTCGGTCGGACGCCCCGTCAAAGGGGACGCCCCTTTCGCCGTCCCGGCTGACGCCCTCGCGCTTGAGGTAAGACAGGTGCGCCGACAAGGGAGCCGCGCTGAAAGCGCGGCCCTTATGGCGGACGATGCGGGCCTTGATGACGACCCTCCGGTTGGAACCGAACAGCCGGTTGCGGCTGAAGCTGGTGCGCCCACGGCCAAAGGTTGATCCGGCATACCGACCTGCGACAAGCCCCGGGATGGCAGAAAGGGATACATGCCCGGCTCGTTGCGCGGCGCGTAGCACCTGTTGAATGACGTTGCGGTTGGCATTGCCGGCTGAGCGGCTGCGCCCTGGCCGGATGTGCAGATCGCTGTCTTCGGTGGTCATTGCGGCCACCTGGCTGGGCCAAATGGCCATGTGTGCATGGAAGAGCTCTGAATTCGCTTGAAAAAAGCGCTGTGCATGCACAGCGCCGACCGACATGCGCCGAAAAAGACAAGCCTCGTCAGAGGGTTGGGTGAATTCGGGAATGGGCTTTTATCTAGCAATCTATCAGTCGTGTTTCTTCTGCCCCACCTGACCTCACGCCAGATATCGCCAAAGCCCGCTAGTTCGCGAAGGCACCCTCTAGGCTTCATGGCCGGGTTCCCTGATCGCCGCGCGCCACAAACAGGCCGTTCGAGCGTGGTGCTTTGGCAGGGTCAGCGCCCGAGATCGGCGGCTTTGCTGCCTCGCTCGGCATGCGTTCACGTGGCAGTGGGGTGGCAGCCGCCGCATCCCGTTGTTGAGCAACAAAGAGCGGAGATCGGGTCCAGTCGATGCGCAGAATGATCGCAGTTCGGGCGCGTTGCAGGATACCGCCTTCCGCCAGATTGGGCGCCACGGTTGCGACATAGGCGCGGGTTTCGCTCGGCAGCGGTCGGCCCCTGAGCCATGCCTCGTAGCGAGCAGGGCCAGCGTTATAGGCGGCGATCCAGCCCGGCGTTCCATAGCGGTCGAACAGCGTCCGGATGTAGGCAGAACCGGCGATGATGTTGTCGTGCGGATCATAGGGATCGCCGCCAAGCCCGTGGACGAGACGCAACTTTGACCATGTCGCGGGCATGAGTTGCATCAGTCCGATGGCGCCCTTTGGGGAGGTCGCGCGCGGATTGCTGTTGCTTTCGGCGCGAACGATGGCGCGGATCCAGGTCGCGGGAAGCGCGAAGCGCTGCGCGGCTTCGGCAATCGCCGTGCCGAGCGGGTCGATCGAAAAGGACCTAGGTCCGGCAGTGGTTTGCGCAGCCGCCGGCCTGGGCGCTGCGCAGGCAAAGACGAGGCCGGTAAGGAGAGGAAGGAAGGTGCGGCGCATCGTGTCAGTCCCGACCTTCGCGGCGCGCCAGACGGCTCCAGCGCAGCGACCAGGCATGGCCAGTGTCATCGTCGCAAAAGAGGTTCGGGCGGATTGTCTGCGCGAAGCTGGGATCGTCGATCACCAGCGCGATGAAAGCGCCGGCGCGCTCACCGGTGCGATTCCAGCCCGCGCCAATTTCGGGTCCATCGTCACCGCCGAGACGGACGCGGTAATCGGGAGCGTTTTCGCAATCGCTGGGGTTCTCGGTGAGGATGGCGATTTCAGCGTCGAGCGTGAGCGTGTGCAAGCGCCCGACAAAGCCGGAAGGTGTGCGGGTAAATTGGCCAATCTGCGACATGAAAACCTCCGTTGGTTTGCGGGTTTGGAAAGGGTCAGTGCGATGTGGCACGCCAGACGAAGTGGCCGTTGCCAGCAGGATCGGTGTAGAGCGGGGTCGCTTTGCCGAGGATGGCCCTTAGCTTCAGTACGCCGAAGTAGCGGCCATCGAGGCTGTCGCGGACGCCGCTGTTCAGCAGGAAGATCTCGCCGTCCGACAGGCGCCGGCAGCCTCGCCAGACGGGCAAGGGTCGTCCGAGGTGGTCGCGTGCCAAGGCTTCTGCAGTAACCCGGCCATTGACCGTCACGTGGTTGTCGCGCCGACACACGCTGTCGCCGGATAGGGCCGCGATGTGCTTCAGCAGCGGCACGCCCCGCCCGATATAGCCGCGCCCCACTATGAAGTCGGCAAGGCCCTTGTCCGGCATGACGGCGACAAGATCGCCGCGCTTCAAGTGATCCGCCGCACCAAGGCTATAGAGCCCGACCGGCGTGCTGGCGGTGGCGTTCCACAGCAACTTCACCGGCACGGTGACGAGCGATGCGGCGGCGATGCCTATCCCACCGAAATAGGTCACCATGACATATCCGAAGCGGGTCATCCCTCGATCCTCCGGCGCTTGAGCCAGGCGTGATGGCGCTCGATTGTGTAGGCGCGCGGTTCGAGATTGACGCTGAGACGGCCCCCGACATGACGCCAATGGTCGGGCGAGACCTCGCAAGCATCGACGCCGGCTGCCTCGATCGCGTCGATGTGCTGGAGCACCTTCTCGACCTTTGGCCAGCCTTCGCAGGTGAGCAGGATCTCGCCGCCGGGCTGCACGAAGGGCAGTGTCTGGTAAGGCTCGCCAGGCTGCACGGCGCGCAGGATGTCGATGCGCGAGAACACCGTGCCATAGTCGTTTGCGGACCAGCGCACGAAGGCGAGAACGCTGCCGGGCCGGAAAGACAGCACGCGGCGGCGGCGGTCGAGGATCTGTTCGCCAACCTCGCGGCCGAAGAGAATCCAGTTCTCGATACGCTTTTCGATCCAGGTGAGTTCGACATGGGTGCGGTTGTCAGCGGACTGCGCACGGGCTGCGCAAAAGTCCGCTGCGCGCATGGCTGCGGTGTCGGTCATGCGGGTTCTCCGGGAGGAAGGAGGTTGATCGCTGTGTGAGAGCGGCTCAGGCTCGCCGCACTGGTGGGCGTTGTCGCCGGGCTGGCTGGACGGCGCGTAAGGATGGAGCGCGCTCATGCGCCCGTGCCTTTGGCGCTGGGGTCGAAGGGCAGCTCGGGCGCGTCCGGCTGCGCTTTGCTGGCAGCCTGCAACCTTGCCTGTGGCGCGGCGCTGCGATCGCGAGATCCACGGGCATTCAGCGCCCGGGCTGTGCTCTGAATCAGGGTTTCAACGGCTCGCGCGCGCGTTCTAAAGTTAGATTCTATGTTAGAGTCTAAGTTAAGGGGCCGAATTTCGCTTGTCGCAGAGCGGTTTACACCCTGTTTCGGTTCCCGATAGCATGTGCCTGCGGTTCCCGATGGCACGTGCCCCAGGGTTCCCGATAGCACGAAACTATCCACAGCTTGTCCACAGGGCGCGGCAGGCTCGAAAGCGAGCATCATCCGGCCGCCCACGGCGCCTTCGAGGCGCAATGTGTAACCCGGCAGGGGCTGGCGGCGGATGATGTCGCGCAGCTCGAACACGAAGCGCTTGAAGACCGAGAGGGAGCCGGACTTTTGGTGAAGATGGCGAAGGTCAAAGCGCCAGCCCCGGCGCTGATGGCCGCCGTGTTTGCGCACGATGCGATAGAGCCAGCGTTCGAGCCCGCCCGTGAGATCGAAATAAGCCCGGTCGATGGTGAGCACGAGCGCATCATCGAGCACGCAATTATAGAACCAGTCGGGGATGATCAGTTCGATGCCATCGGCGCGGCCGAAGCCATCAGTGCGTTCCTTCCACTCGTTGATCCACGAGAAGCGGTGCCGGCGCCCTTCGGCTGCCTGGCGCAGCGTCGTGGACACGGTGGTCGACTGAAGCCGGTCGAGCGCGGCTTTGAGCCGCTGATAATCGCGCGCGCCGGTTCGACGGCCGATGAAACGCAGGATTTCATAGGGGGTGGCGGCCAGCAGGCGCGAGGTGCGCAGACCTGCGTCACGCGCCTCGACGATCTGGCTGGCAGCCCAGATCAGGATGTCGGCATCCCAGATCGTTGCCATCCCATGGTCGGGCACGGCCTCGACCCTGATGGTCACCGCACCGGACGTAAAGTCGATCGGTGCGATGCGATGGGATTTTGAGAGCGAGAAGAAGGGATAGGCCATGAGATCCTGCGCATCCCGGACGGCGAACTCGCCGGGCAATGCCCGGAAGAGATCGAGTTGCCCGCGTTCCTGTGGGGATTGGTGCCGCATCGCGACGAGGTCCGGCGATCAGCGGGCGAAGCGGCTGATCGCGGTTTCGGGCGCGGGGTAATGCCGCTTGGCGGGGAGCACCTGGCCGCGCGGATCGGACGTCGAGGTGACGGCGCCGCGTTCGGCCCAGGCTTGCAGATCATCGATCGCATAGACAACCCGGCCGCCCAGCTTCTTGTAGGCGGGGCCGGTGCCGTAGGTGCGATGTTTTTCCAGCGTGCGCGCCGACAGGCTCAGAAATTGTGCGGCTTCCTTGGTGCGCAGGAAGCGCGGCGGCAAAGCGGCGAGATTGGGGTGCATGGATCGGCCTTTCGTGGCTGGGCGGGATGCCGCCGCTGGAGTGCGGCGGATGCAGGCCACGATGGCGAAGCGAATCTGGCAGGGTGCAGGGCGAAGTTTTGGGGTATCAAATTCGCCCACCGGGAAGGGAGCGCAAGCTGATGATCAGCGGCGCGGGCGCAGCAGGCGGCGATAGCCGCCCGCGACCATGGCGCGGGCATCGCGCAGCAGGGTCTTGATGACATGGCGGACTGAGGACGCCTGCCATTCATCGCGACTGAGCGCGCCTGTGCGGAAAAGGATGCGAGCGATGTCCAGCTGGGTGGCGCCGTCGCGCGCGGCGTCGAAGGCGCGCAGCATGTGCCGCGCCCGGCCGCGTTGCTGGGGCGTCAGGCGCTTATCGGGCGGAATGCGCCGGCCATGGATGGCGGCAAGCAGGCGATAGACTGCGTCGAGCCGGGCAAAGCCATCTGTGTCGAGAGGGATGACGGCTGCCATCGGCGGGCCGCCGGTGGCGAGGACTTGAATGCGGTCGACCGGACTCAGCTGAACCAACCCGTGGATGCCTTGCTCGTCGCGCTCAATATGGCCGAGATCAAATGGCCGAGGCGGTCGCCCTGACTTCAAAACCTTGGGCTCGGGCCCCAGGATAACCACGCTGGTATCGTCTTCTGGCAGCCAGAAGACCGATGCAGCGGCGGGATCGAGGTCGGGACTGATCGGGAAATCGCAACCTCCAGCGCTCGCGGATCTTTGCCGTGAGCGTGGAGGCCTCCTCTATGTGGGTGGAAAAAGTCTCGAAGTCTTCGTTATAGGCTTCGTTGCGTCGCAGCCACTCCCAGGCAAGGCCCGATCCTGACAATATGTCGACGTGATCATACCTACTGGCGGCGCGCCAATGTGAGGCATCGGGCATCATTGCGATTCTCCCTACAGCTCAATCGATTGCAGGAGGATCAGAATTCCGCGAAGCGCGCCGTCTGGGAAGCCTGTTTCACGGCATCATGCGATGCCGCGGCGGCATCACGGCTGATGCGGCTGCTTTTCGTTGGCGAGAAGCCGGTAGCCGGTCTCGCTCATCCAGCGGGCGCGAGCAAGGTGCGTGTCATGCATGCGCTGGTAGCGTGTCGGCTCGGCGTCCGGGTCGACACCAAACAGGATACGCGCAGCTTCGCGCCAGTCTGCGCCATCTCGAGCAGCGTCGAGCAGGCGCAGATAGAGCTTCATGTGCTCACGGTCGTAATCAGTCAGGCCCTCGCTCTGCGGTGGCTCATCAAGAAATTGCGACATGGTTGGCCCCCTTGAGCCAGGGCAAGCGCGCGTGTTGTGTTTGCCGATCGCTTTCGCCGCTGTCTTTGACTTGCGACAGATACCACCAAAATGGTGTGAGCGCGTTAACAATTGCCCAACGGAAACTACGCGCGCGGTTTGGGGGTGTTACCTTCATGAAGCCGCAGAACACCTTCGCCCTTGTCGGTGGACAGAAGGACGATGCCAGCTGATTCAAACGCCCTGCGTACCTGATCGCGCGTTGTCTCGTACACATCGAGTCCGCTTTCGGATTCGAGGCGCTTGAGCGCGGTCAGTGATACTTGGGCCCTGTCAGCGAGCGTCTCCTGTGTCCATCCCAGCAACGCGCGTGCGGCCCGCGATTGTCGAGCGGTGATCATGCATGATCACCTCCCACCGGTGCGAGCGCACACGCCAGAACTACGGCTATATTAGTCGCTCTTGGGCGGATTGCTACTCAAATTCTTCGCCGTGAACGGTTCGCACCGCGTCTCAAGTGTCACTGCGGGTAGAACTGATTCGGTCGCCCAAGCGCCAAAAGGCCCCGGCCGTTCGGGCCGGGGCCTGGCGGAGGGGTTAATCCCCCCGGCGCCCGTTGGGGCGGGACCAGATCAGCGAGTAGCCTTCGCCGTCTTCGTCGTCGAAGAGGTTGGCGTAGATCGGGGCGTTGAAGCTGGGATCATCGATCTTGAGGCCCAGATAGTCGCGGCCTTCGCCCGAACGTTTCGACCAGGCTGCGCCGATTTCTGCGCGGCCGACCAGGACCCGGTGGCTGGGGGCGTTCTCGCCGTTGGCACGCGGGTCGGGGATGATGCGCACGCCCTTGGCCTGGACGTTGAGGGTGACGATGTCGCCGGTGAACTCGTTCGTGCCAGCCTTCTTGAAGGTGCCGATGGTAGCCATGAGAAATCTCCATTCTTTCGTGTTCGAGCCCGCACCATTGCGGCCTCGATGGCGATCGAGGGGCCGGAGGCGACCGACGGCGCACAGCTTGCTGCCGCAGCGAAGCGGAGGACGGCGCAAAGCCGGCTTTCTTGTCTCGCGAGGAATGGCGGCTTTGCCGTCAGGGGAAGAAAGTTGGCACAGCGCCGTTGCGGCATAGGCGGTCGAGGCGAAGCCGACCTTCGGCCAGATCAGCCCATTGAAGAGGCCGTTTGGGACGGGCCCACAGCGATCAGAAAAGGGAGATCGTGGTGACATCGCGCAGTCCGGCAGGCAGGCATGCGGAATTCTCCGCCAGCGCAATCACCCATTCCAGGGCTCGGGAATGCGCCGTTTCCTACACCCATAGTTGCCTGAGAACCCGAGCCTCGGGGTTGGTTGGTCCCCACGCGAACACGGCGGTCGGTCGACTTTCGATATAGGCTTGCCGCCTTGTGGGCATGGCCATGATCCGAGTGTCATTGGCTCGCCGATTGGCCACCTCAACACGCCTCAGCTGGCGACTGCGGCATGGCTGGCTACGTCCGCGAATGATACCTTGGCCGCGAATTCCGGACCGGTAGGTTCACGAGTTGAGGTCTGGAATCCTGCCGTAGTTTGGGACTTCGGGCAATGGCGGATGCCGCCGACATAGTTAACGGTTACGAGGTCAAGTCGGGGCGTCGTAACCGGTTTGTTCAACACGAAGGGGGGCGCAGGATTGACCAAGTCTGGGACTTTCCGGTCATTCGACATGGTGACCGCCAAAGGCAGCTTCCGCCCCACTTGCCGCCGTTCCTTCACCAGTTGGTGATTGACCGCACCCGCCGTAACCCGATCTTTCCCCAAGGCTGGGACGCACGCTAATCGAGGAAGTCCGTTGGAATTGCGACACGCCTTATTTTCGCACTGAAATAGCGATCACAAAGCGAAAAGCATCATGCTGCGGCTACAGTCTGGCCAACGTCGGTGAGTGCCGCGCAGTTCAGGATCATCACCATGCGATCTTCGATCGGGGCAATGCCGTCGAGGAAACGGGCGATCCCCTGATTTTCGCCTATGGTAGGCGGCGATTGCAGGGTTTCATCTTCAACCGTTACGATGTCGCTCACCAGTTCGACAATTAACCCTGTCGCCTGCGCGCCGAGTTGCACAACGATAATGGCATGGCAGGGCGGTAGCACGGCTGTCGGCGCATTGCAGCCAATTGAAGGTAACCACCCGATTGAGGCCGCCTTACCGCCATAAGGTACGTCGTTAAAGACGTCTCTATGCACGTCACATGCGAAGGTGGTTGGTTTGGAACGGTTGGAGGTCTTGGGTGTGGAGCGTCGGCGGCGCTGGTCGGACGCGGCGAAGTTCGAGATATTGTCGCAGATTAAGACCAATGGCTGGACGCTTGCCGATGTCGCCCGACGCCATGATCTGACCCGGCAGCAGCTTTATCGGTGGCGTCACGAGTTGCGAGCGAAAGGGTTGTTGTCGGATGGGGTCCGGGATACCTTTGTGCCGGTTGAGCTGACAGTTTCCACCGAGACGCGTCCCATGCCTATTGGCGATGCCGGTGTGGCGGAAGTGACCATCACCTTGCCCAACGGGCGGCAACTGCGCTGCCGCGAGACCATTACGGATGTGGCGCTGATACACTTGCTGCAAGTGCTGGAGGCGTCATGATCGGGCCCGGCACGGGGGTGCGGGTGTATCTGGCCTGCGGCGTGACCGACATGCGCAAGAGCATCACCGGTCTGTCCGTGCTGGTCCAGGACCACCTGCTCCAAAAGCCATCCAGTGGGGCAGTCTTTGCCTTTCGCGGACGCAAGGGCGACCGGCTCAAGCTGTTGTACTGGGATGGTCAGGGCTTTTGCCTCTATTACAAGATCCTGCAAAAAGGCACGTTTCCGTGGCCCGGCAGCGGCGACGCGGTCGCTCGCCTGACCAGCGCGCAACTGGCGATGCTGTGGGAAGGGATTGATTGGCGCAGGCCATCCTGGGGCGCCCCGCCTGCGCGCGTTGGCTGATTTATCGGTCTCAAACGCAGCATTTTTCTGGCAGTTTTGCGCCATTTCTGGTAGCAAAGGCCATGTCGTTTCAGCCTGCATCGCTGCCAAATGATCCCATCGCCCTCAAGGCGTTGGTGGCCCAGTTGCAGGCTCAAAACATCGCGCTGTCGGCCACCGTGCGGGTGTTCGAGCAACATATCGCGAACCTGCAGCTGCGCATCGCCAAGCTCAAGCGTCAGGCCTTTGGCAAAGCCTCGGAGAAGGTCGAGCGCGAGATCCAGCAACTGGAACTGGTCCTTGAAGATCTGCTGATCGCCAAGGCCGAGGCCAGTTCATCGCCGGTGGAGGAAGAGGACGAGGCTCCAGAGCCGGTCCCAGAGAAGGTCGGGGACGATGCTGCGCCAGTGCGTGCACCGCGCCGCCGGCCCAGAGTGTCAGCCGATACGCCGCGCGAACGTCGCGAGCTCGACCCGGGCACGACTTGCTCCGATTGTGGCGGCCAATTGCGCCGGGTTGGTGAAGACGTCAGCGAGATGCTGGACATGATCGTCGCCCAGCTCAAAGTGATCGAGATCGCGCGGGTCAAAAAATCCTGTCGTGGCTGTGACAAGATGGTGCAGGTCGCGGCACCGAGCCGCCCCATCCCCGGCAGCATGGCCACGGCCTCGCTGTTGGCCTACATTCTGGTGTCCAAGTTTGATGACCACCTGCCGCTCTACCGGTTGAATGAAATCTTCGCCCGCATGGGGGCGGACATTCCCGACACCACCCTCGTCGACTGGTGCGGCCGCGCCATGAAGCTGCTTTTGCCTCTAGTCGAGCGGATCGAGAGCCACGTCATGGCCAGCGATCTGCTGCATGCCGATGATACGCCCATCCGAGTGCTGGATCGCAGCCTGCGTAATCTCAATGTCAGCGGGAATCTTGGCAAGGGTGTCCGTAAGGGGCGCATCTGGGCCTATCTCCTCGACCAGCGCCCCTGGGCCGGGCCAGCACCGCCCGGCGTTGCCTACAAGTTCGCCGCCAACTGGAAGGAAGAGCATGTCCTCGGGCATCTGCGGCATGCGCGCGGCATTCTGCAGGCCGATGGTTACAAGGGATATGGCAAGCTCTACGCGCCCAATGCCGATGGTATCGCGCAGTTCCGCGAGGCTGCCTGCTGGGCGCATTTGCGCCGTGATTTCCATGACCTGTGGGTCGGCAGCAAGTCGCAGATCGCCCGCGAAGCGCTGGATCGCATTGGCGCCATCTACGACATCGAAAGCCAGATCACCGGCCAAAGCGCACAGGTCCGGCTTGCCGCGCGCCAAACGCAAAGCAAGCCCAGGGTTGAGGCGTTCCACGCCTGGGCGCAGGCCCAACTGACCAAGCTCCCCGGCAAAAGCGACCTCGGCAATGCCTTCCGATATGCGCTCTCACGCTGGCCGGCCTTCTGCCTGTTCCTCGAAGATGGCCGCGTGGCCATCGACAACAATCCGGCCGAAAGAGCCTTGAAGTCCATTGGAATCGGCAGGAAAAACTGGTTATTCGCCGGAGCCGATACCGGCGCCGAGACCCTGGCGCGTGCCATGACCATCATCGAGACGGCCAAGATGAACGGGCTCGATCCCCAAGCCTACCTTGCCGACGTATTGGCGCGCATCAACGATCACAAGATCAACCGGCTCGACGAATTGTTGCCTTGGAACTGGCGGCCCCTGATGCAGGCAGCCAAGGCGGCCTGATGCCCACCGTCACCCACGTCTTCATGCTCGATTATGTAGCCGACATCCTCGACGAGCACCCTGAACTCATCGACGCCATCGTCAGCAATGACGATAACCTCACCTATGGATCGATCATCTCCGTTGGTTTGGGACCGGACGAATGGCGCACTGCACTGACTGACGACGCCATCGACGAATTACGCAGCATGATCGCCGACGCCCGGCGCTCTCCTGAAGAATGGGACCAATTCCTCGAAGACTTTGTCTCCGATCCAGCCACCATCGAGATCGTCAAGACCCATAAGCTGCGGTAGCAATCGGGCGGTTACAATTGAAGTTATGCAGCGCCCAATATTTGCTGCCACAGCCATGGCCTACCCTCAGCGCTTGGCGGAGGCCAATCTCGTACCCTCCGTCGGTAGCGTCGGGGATTCTTATGACAACGCCTTCGCCGAGACGATCAACGGGCTCTACAAGGCCGAGGTGATCTGGCGCCAGCGCTCCTGGCCGAGCGCATCGGCCGTTGAAATGGCCACCTTGCGCTGGGTGGACTGGTACAACAATCAACGCGTCTTCGGACCCATCGGCTACATTCCTCCTACCGAGGCCGACGCCAATTACTATGCAGCTCTTGAGAACCTCGATATGGCTGCATGACTCAATTGAACCTGCCTCCGGAAAACCAGGGACGCTTCAAGGCGACCCGCATCATACGATGCCGGACGAAGGGGGGCATCGGTTCATCCCTTCGTCAGTTCGTGACTCAGTCAGATTAGGCGGGCAGATTCGCGTCGGCGAGTGCAATTTGCCTCAATTCACGCGCGGGATCATAGTTCGCATTGAACCACAAATAGAGCAGCGCAGAAACAGGCAATCCAATCAGCATCGAAACATCTATCCCACCGAGCATCTTCGCAATTGGCCCGATATAAGCATCGGTCGAAAAGAACGGAACCATCGCCATAAAGCCGATGAAATAGGCTGAAATGCCGGATTTATTCCACTGGCCGTACATGCCATCCCGATTGAAAATCTCGTTGATCGAATAGTGACCTTTGCGGAGAAAATAGAAATCAATCAGATTGATGGCCGTCCACGGGGTGAAGAGATAAATGATTATGCTCAGGAAGCTTGAATAGAGAACGACAAATGCGCCTCTTGCCAGATAAGCGATGATCAGGGTCGGAATGAACATCACGCTCAGCGCGAACAGGCGGTTCCTGATGATAGCATGGGTAATCGAGAGCGAATCCATGATGCTGAGCAAGGTCAGCGAAGCGCCATAGAAATTGAGGCTCGATATGGTCAGCAGCCCCAGCAAAGCTCCCAACAGGACCGCGACGCCGAGATGAGGGACGATGGCATCGCCCGTCTGCACGATCCCGGCGACAACATCGGCATTCCCGCTGACGACAACCGCAACGGCGCCAAGCGCCATGGTCCAGGCGCCGCCGATTCCCGCCCCCAGAAACGTCCACCAAAAGGAAGCACGAACCCCGACCTTGGGTGGGAGGTAGCGCGAATAGTCTGACACATAGATCGACCAACTGAGTTGATAGGCCGCTGCGGCAAAGAATTGTGCCATGAACGGCTTGATCGCCAGAGAGCCGGTGCGACTGGCCGCCGGAGCCAAGGCGACCAACTGATCCCAATGGCTGAGCGCACCCAGCGAGAAGATCACCAGCGCCGCGATCATGACATAGGACAGCCAGCGCTGTGCAACGTGAATCCACTTGTAACCAACGACGGCCAGCGCGATCGCGATGCCGCCGAAGGGCACATAGGCCGTGGTTTGAGCCAACCCAGTGACCTGATGGACCGCTTGGCCCGCGATGATATGGCAGACGATATTGTAGCCAAAATAGGTGATAATCGCCACGATCCAGACCAGTAGCGCCCCCATATAGCCGAATTGCGGGCGCGACTGGATCATCTGCGGCAGGCCCATCTGTGGCCCCTGCGTCGAATGGAATGCCATGAAAAAGGTGCCGAACGCGCATCCGGTGACGATCGCCGCCAGGCTCCATATCAACGGCAGATGCGCCATCGGGCCGATGGCGCCGATGGCCAGCGTACCCAGATTGGCGTCCCCCGCAAACCAGATCGGCCACAAGTGCCACACCTTGCCGTGGCGCTCGGACAAGGGGACATAGTCAATCGAACGCTTTTCGATAAGGCTGGCGCTGGACAAAGTGGCGTCCTTTGAATGGAGGGCGAGACGTCAGGGGGCAGGCCGTTATTGCAGGTGGTCCAAAATATCGGCCGCAACGCGCTGCGGCTGCTCCCAGAACGGATTATGCCCAAGCCCTGCGTAGATCCTAACCTTGCCATGCGGCATGGCGCGGATCAGGCTATCCCGGTGTGGCTGGTCAAATATGGCATCGGCGTCTCCCCACAGCAGCAGGCTGGGTGCGGTGACTTGCGCAAAATTGCGATCCAGATCGCCCAAATCGAGCGCCTCGCGCAGGATGGTTTGCCAGAGCCGGGCGGGCATTTGCGCGGCCATTTGCCGTTCACGCGCAACAAAGCCGACATCGACCGGGGTCGGGCTGTTGCACCAGCCCCGCAAAAATTCGGATTCAGGATCGATGGGATCGCGAAGGCCCGCGATGCTGTCATGCAGCACGCGCATCGTCGCGCTGTCATCGACGCTTGCGGTCGAGGATATCAACACCATCGCCCGCACGCGTTCCGGGGCGAGAGCGGCGAGCCGCGCGACGACAAGGCTGCCCAGCGAATGGCCGACATAATCGGCTTGCCCGATGCCCAGCGCCGCGGTGAACCGGATGAGATCGCCGGCAAGGCTGTCGAGGTCATAGCCACTGTCCGGCCGCATCGAGCCGCCATGTCCGCGCAGATCCAAGCGAATGATCCGGCGATGCTCCGCGAGCCAGGGCACCAGCAGATCCCAGGTATTGGCGGAATCGGTGAAGCCGTGCACCAGAATGACCGGCTCGAGATGCCAGGCCTCATCATCGAGATAGGCCAGGGCCAGATCGCCGATCATCACATGCTTGCGTTCGCCCAGGCGAAACGGTGGGTAGTTTGTCATCGTATCCAACATCATGTCACCAGATTTGGCCGCCTGGGGCGACCGCTATCGCCTCTCGCGCCCGATATAGGGGACCAAGGGCATCGCGTACGTCCACGAGAAGTATCCCGATTGGGGACCCAGAGCGGGGATGCGTCAGCCGCCCCCTGTTGAGGAACGGCCGACACGATCATCCGGCTTTTCAACCGGGCCCTCAACGCGGCCCGAAATGAACCGTGGCAGTCACACCCCATGTGCGCGGCTTGGCATATACCCCTGCGACCGCGCCTTCATAGGCCGTCCCATCAAAGGCATAGACACGGTAGGCGCGATTGAAGAGGTTGTTTACGAATAAAGCCAGATCGACCCGATCGCCTGCGGGCGTAAAGCTGATCCTGGCATTCTCGACATGGTAGGCCGCTTCCTGTTCGACCGGGGCGCACATCACCGTGAAGCAGAAGCCGCCCGTATAGAGAGAATCGGCCTGAAGCGCGGCGCGGCCCCCCGCCAGATCGAATTCGTAACGCATCAGCGCGTTGCCGGCAAAGGTCGGCGTCTGCGGCAAGTCATGCCTGACGATTGTCACACCATCGGGCAGCAAGACATTGTCGACATGGCTCTGCTGCAAGGATCCACTGGTCTGCACGGTCAGGCCGCGCAAGGGATGCAGCGTCAGGTCGGCCTCCACACCGCGGTTGCCGGCCGGCAGATTGCGTACGACCTGCGTGTAGCCGACTTGGGTATAGGCCTGATAGTTGTGGTAAGCATAGTAGAATGCGGCAAGATTGATCTCGACCATGCGATTGATTTTGGCCTTAAGGCCGATTTCATAATCGTCGAGCGTTTCGGGTTTGTAAGGGATATTGTTGAAGGTATCGATCACCGACTGGCCGAGCGTTGGCGTACCGGTGCTGAAAGTGAAGCCGCCCGATTTGGAGCCGCGGTTGTAGCTGACATAGATCAGCGTGTCCTTGCCGGGCTTGTAGTCGATTTCCGCCCGCGCGGTGACGCCGCTGTAACTCGGGCGGGCATCGGCCGGCGTCACCGTGATGCCTGAAGCGACGCCGCTGCCATACGTCCACGAACAAGGTGAGGTCGTGCAGCTCGGATCGTTATAGGACAATCCGCTGGAGCCGAAATGCATCGTAAACGGCATGGCGGCCGGCGTACTGCCGCCATCGAACAATTCGGATGCAGAATAATCGCCAACCTTGTGGTCATGCCAGTAGCGCAAACCACCGATTATTTTGAACTGATCGCTGATCTTCCATTCATCCTGCGCGAAAAAGGCAAAGCTGTCGGTGCGCTGACTGAAAACGACGTTGGGATCATAATCGTCGAAAGGCGTCGCGTATTTGGCGGTATATTTCCCCTTGATGACCATGCCAAATGCCCCAAAAGTCAGGAATTGATGGCCCAGCGTGGCCGATGCTCGCACCTCCTGGCTATATTGATTGAGATGCGTGCCCTGATTGAATACACTGCCCGGTGCGTAGCAGGTCAAGTTCGAATTGCCCGGGCATGGGCCCGGCGTATAGGAGCCTTGACCATAGACATAGGGCAATTCCGGCTGATAATCGCCAACTTCGGAATAGAATTTGCTCAGATGTTGATAGTCGCTGATCGATACCAAAGAAAAAATGCCAAGATTGCCTTCCAGGCGCAGGGTTGAGCCAAATTGCTTGCGATCGACATAAGGATCACCGGTCCCCGCTGTTGCCCACGCATATCCGCCCTGCGAAGGCGTGATCGAGGGATTCGCGTAGCCGGTGGCCATGGCGCCCGGCCTATTGCCGTTATAACCCGACCAATATTGGCAAACCTGATAGGCGGCAAGATAGACACCCTGCCCCTGGGCATTGGCGCAACTGGGTGCGAGGGCATACATACCAGCCTGTCGTTCATGATCCGCTTCGGCGTAGCGCAAAGTCAGGCGAGCCTTGAAGTCGGGCGATGCATCCCACTGCACAATGCCGCGCATGGCCCAATGATTGTCGGCACCGCGATTGGGCTGCCCCGGCGTGACATCCTTGATATAGCCGTCGTCGCGATCATATTGGCCGGAAATCCGTGCCGTCAGCCCCTCTGCGATCGGCCCCGTCAGCGCGCCTTCGATGATGGTCTGATTGAAACGGCCATAAGTGCCCGTCAGATAGCCGCCGAATGCCTTGCCTGGCTGATTGGAGAGGAACTGCACCGCGCCACCCGTCGCATTCCGGCCGAAGAGGGTGCCCTGGGGACCGCGCAGCACCTCGGCGCGGTTGAGATCGAAGACCGGAAAACTGGCCGTGGTAATCGAGCTTGCGTAGCTGTCGTCCTGATAGACGGCGACAGGGGGTTCCTGTTGGTCGCCATAGTCGTTCTGACTGACGCCGCGGATATTGAACACCACTTGCGAACTGCCATAGGCGTTGAACTTGAGATTGGGTACGGCGCGCACGAGATCGGTGGCATTGGTGACGTTGAGTGCACGCAACTCCTTGCTGGACAGCACCGAGAGGGCAATGCCGACATCACGCACCTTTTGTTCACGGCGCTGGGCGGTCACCACGATGTCGCCCGTAACGGCACCTGCCTGCTGCTGGGCCGCCCTTGCGGGTTCGGCCTGAGCATGGGCAGGCAGTGTCATCGTGGCGTTCAACGCCAAGGCCGCCCCACCAAGAAATAGAATGCGTAATTTGCGCAAACAAAGCATATTAACTTGTTTTGTGATATCCATTTTTGCCCCCATTTTGCAAATTTGCGTAAATATATTTGTTGTTAAAATTATTTCTGCAAGAAGTTCAGATTTAACCGATGGTGAATTCCACTTTGTGCTCCGCACTCGCGCGGGGCTTTATGTGTTGCATTTTTGGCACACCCCTACTATGCGGTTTGGCGCATTGCCGCTTGGAGCAACGCAACACCCGCAGTTGAGCGACACAGCCCCGTGCCAGACCGTTTCATCCCGAGATGTCATCTCAAAAGACACCGCCATGCCGCTTGGTCACAATTTCGACATAACAGGTGTTGCATAACGACCGTTATGCGTCAAGGAGCGTAAATGTCAAAAAGTGCCGAGAGAGCAAGCCGCCGTGCGGAATTTGTGGCAGCCGGCATGCGCCTGATCGCCCAAGAAGGTCTGCAAGGCGCAACGCTTCGGCGCATTTCAGCCGAAGCGGGGTATACAACGGGGGCAATCACCCACCATTTTTCCAACCGCGACGATCTGCTGATCGAAATCCTGCGCGTTGTTTGCGAAGTTTCGTTCAACCGGATCGGTATGATCAACCAGTCCGGCATGAGCCATTTCGAATGTTTGCGCGAAATCATTCTTCAGGGATTGCCGTTTGATGAAGAACGAGAAATCGAATGGAAGGTTTGGTTTGCTTTCTGGACAGCAGGTGCAACCGGTCACGCGCGATTGGCAGAAGAAAACGACCGCTATTATGCGCTATGGGATCAGGCCATCCGCGACAACCTGGCAAAACTCTGTGACGCATCAGTACTAGAGGACGAACTTGCTTATATTTCGGCGATCGTCGATGGGCTGGGCATTCAGATATTGCGTGTGGCAGGAGATGTTGAGCAAAAACAGCGTATCGTCGAACGCCACCGCGCCGTGATCATCACATATATCGCGCGATTTGATCATCAGTTATAGCAAGCGAACGTGGCCGGCAGGCGAAGGATTTGTTGATCACAGGTGGCAGAATCTGGTTGTAAACATATGCCAAGCTTCTGACTGTTCCGCTTTTGGTATCACGGCCATAGCGCGCCAACCGCGCGCACTCGATTTGAATGGCGGGTTTTTTCTAAACCGGTCACTGGCAACCGGGGGCCTCAACGACGTAAGTTGGTCGACTACTGTCGTTGGGCAGAAGGTAACTGTCAATGTCGATCGAGCACGCCCCTCTGGTCGTCCAATTCGTTTGCGCCGGGGCCTGTCAGGCCCTGACCATGCTCCGGCTGGCTGGGCCGGTGGCCGCCATTCCCGCGACCCGAGCGAACGCGGTGACGCCGACCGAGATTGCGCCGATAATCGAGAAGGCCATCTGCCAGGTTTCGGACGGCATGGTGTGCTTCACGATGCCGTGGGTGGCGTGATAGCCCGCGATGACAGCGGGCACGACGAAAGTGAGTGCGATCAGCAACCGCGCCCAAAGTGGGCGGACGGTCTTGAGCAACACTTGGCCAAGGCCGAGCGTCACGCCTGCGACGGTGAGGCCGACAAGGATCGTGCCCAACCAGCCAGCACCAGTATGATAGGCCCATGTGCCCGCGCTGACGCCGACAAGGAAGGGCAATGCAAAGACAGCAAGGGTGAACAGCAACCAGCACAAGAGGCCGATCGCAGCGATGGACAGCAGTATGCCAAGGATAATCATGGTGGTGGACTCCCGTATGAATTGGTCTGACGGTCGCGCCTCCACCACCTCCACGGCACGCCGCGTAGTATAGCGAAAGTCAGGCCAAAGAGGGAGCGGAAATCGATTGGGATCTCCGCTCCGGCTGGCCATCGCGACCGGTCAGGGCGCGAATGGGTCAATTTCTGCGATAATTTCGGCGTCATGGTCGAATTCGGCGGCGGGTACGACTGACAGGCTACCGTCGCCTGCGCGGAAGATCACGATGGCAACCATCAGGGTGGCGGCGAGGCTGAAGGCGAAGGCTTGAGCGTCGTTGAGGGACATCGATCCGGCTCCTGTGCGAAGCGGAAGGACCATCCCCCCGCTGACAGGCGCCCGAAGTGACCGGCCAAGGGCTGCAATCACCGCGCTGGCAAAGCCAGTGTGGCGGCACGCGGATGCGTAGTCCGACCCTTTACGGGTTGATGGCGTCAGGCCCTTGGCTGGGCCAAGGATCAGCGCGTTTGAAGCGGGGGTGGTTTCACCGTCCGGCACAGGGGATCGAAGGCATCATTCGGAGCAAAGCCTTCTGGCAATTGCCCTCATTCGATCGCATGTCATTCTGGGCTTCTGCTTCGGCGCAGCATCGGCCTCGATCCCGGCCTTGCAATTGTACAGGAATTGGTACATATAAGTGGGCAGGAGACCCAGTATGGACGTGATCAGCTATTCCGATACCCGCGCGCACCTGAAAGAGGTGATGGACCGCGTCGTTGCGGATCGCGCGCCTGTGGTTGTTTCACGACAGAAAGCCGAGTCCGTGGTGATGATTTCACTTTCGGACTGGAACGCGATCGAGGAGTCGATGCACCTGCTGTCCACGGAGGCCAACCGGAACCGCCTCATGGCTGCAATCGGGCAGTTGGACGGTGGCAAGGGCATGGCGCGTGATCTGATCGAGCCATGAAGCTGGTCTTCGCCGACGCTGCCTGGGAAGATTATCTCTACTGGCAAGCCAATGCCCCCAATATTCTTGGGCGCGTCAACGATCTCATCAAGGAATGCCAGCGCACACCATTCAAGGGGACGGGTAAGCCCGAGCCCCTGAAAGGCGACCTCAAAGGCTGGTGGTCCAGGCGGGTCACGCTCGAAGACCGGCTGGTCTACCGTGTCACGGGCAGTCCGCCCGATCAGCAGCTGGAAATCGCGCAATGCCGTTTCCATTATTGATCGGCGACGCTTACGCGCCGCCCGCCCCGAAGCGATAGACCGGAATGCCCAGCTTGCGGGCCTTGTCGGCAAGATTGTCCTGGATGCCGGTGCCGGGGAAAATGATGACCCCGATCGGCATGATGGCCAGCATCTGATCGTTGCGCTTGAAGGGAGCCGCCTTGGCGTGCCTGGTCCAGTCGGGCTTGAAGGCAACCTGCGGCACTTTGCGGGTGTCGGCCCAGCGCGAGGCGATCTTTTCGGCACCCTTGGGCGAGCCACCATGCAGCAACACCATGTCGGTGTGCTTGGCGTGGACCTGATCCAACTTGGCCCAGATGAGCTGGTGATCGGCGCTGTCGCCACCGGAGAAGGCGATTTTCGCTCCGGCCGGAAGTAGAACCTCGGTTTCTGCCCGGCGCTTGGCGGCGAGGAAATCACGGCTGTCGATCATGGCCGAGGTCAGATTGCGATGGTTGACCATCGATCCGGAGCGCGGTTTCCAGCTTGATCGGGTCTGGCGTTCGAAGTGGTCGGCGGCCTGGTCACGCATCAGTTCGAAGGCGTCACGGCGTTCCAGCAGGGTCTGACCTTGCGCGATCAGGCGTTCGAGTTCGACGGATTTGACCTCACTGCCGTCTTGCTCACGCTGCCCCCGGCGCTGCGCCTGCTCATTGTCGTCAAGTTCGCGCTCGATCCGATCGGTGGCCCGGTGGAAGATATTGACCGTCGACCAGAGCAAGTCGTCGAGATCGGGTTCGAGGCGGGTGTCCTCCAGCGTCGCAATCAGGGCGTCGAAAATATCGGCAACGGCACCGGCAACGCGGTTCCCTTCGGGCAAAGGCCTTGGGTCGGGTTCGTCCTCGAAGGGGCGATAGCCGTAAAGCTGAAGTTCCTGGAGCAAATGGTCGGTTGGGGATGAAGTGTGCTCGGGCTCGAAGTCGTCATGCTCGCTCATGGGATGGTTCCTCGGTTTGACCGCGATCATCGCGGCCTTCATGGCGAGAAAAGCTGGCGGGCGGGCTGGATCTGCACCCAAAGCGAAGCTGTAGGGCCGAAGCGCAGCGAAGGATGGCGCAGACCATCGATTTTGCTTCGCGATGCAAAGGCCTGAGCCGGGGTCCTCGCGCGGGCTTCCGCGTGGGGTGGATCGGGGCGGCGGAAAATCGTTGGTCGCAGCCGTTGCTGATCAGGACCGTTTGCCGGCCGATCGCCCTCTCGAAGGCCGAGGCGCGGGCCACTACCGATTGAGAATTATCAGAGCGGGCGTTGATGGGGCCGCCGTCGCACACCTCTCGTCGTTCCGGGCTACGTCGTGACTTGCAAAAAGCGGGCGACATCCGGCGTGGCAAGCTGGCCCCGGACATTTGCCGCAAGCGCGGCGATGCCGAGGCCAAGGAGATCCTCGTTGAAATCGCCATGCAGGGGCGACAGCACAATCGCCTCGATCCCGGCAGCGTTGGCCCGTTCGATCAGGCTATCGCGCGCACCGTCCCCGGCCGGATCCTTGTCGCGGACGATGTAGAGGCGGCGGAGGGATGGCGGGAACAGGCAAGCAGCGAGATGTGCTGCCGAGAGCGCCGCAGCCATCGCCATATCGGGCAGTATTTGGCGCAGCGACAATACGGTCTCGATGCCTTCCCCGGCGGCCATTACATCGCCGGATAGGCCAAAGCGGACTGCGTGCCCCAGGAGGGCGCCCATCGCTTTGCGCGGAGTGTCGATCGGGGCTTTGTTCGAGCCATCCGGTGCCAGCCAGGTTCGATGTACGCCGGTGATCTGCCCTTCGAGATCGGTGACGGCGGCGATCATCGCTGGCCAGATTTCGGTGGGTTCATGCTGACCGGCGCGATAATAGCAGCGGGGATGGAACCGCAGGCTTGCCGTGCCGGTCAGGCCCACAAGGCCGCGATGGGCGAGATAGGTTTTGACGAGGGTGCCCGCAATCGGCTGCGACATGGCAAAGAGCCGCTGGGCGGCTTCGGATGAGCCAGATGGCGCTGGCATTGCCTTTCGTTTGGGCGGCCTTGGTTCTGGTGCGGGATGCGGCAGGCTGAGAAATGTCCGCGCCTCCACTGCGACATCGCCAAAATCGATGAGGCCGAGTGCTTCCCGGATCACATCGAGCAGGTCGCCATGCTCACCGGTGGCTGCATCCTGCCATTTGCCCGCAGGGCCTTTGGACGAATCCTTGAGTCTGACGAACATCGACCGGCCGGGCGCGTTGCGGGCATCACCAACTTGCCAATAGTGCCCCTGGCGATGACCGGACGAGAGATAATGGCGGCAAACCGCCTCGGCCTGTCGGCCAAGGCGATGCGCAAGATCGGAAGCATCATGGCGAACCATTACGCGGCCTCCCGCTCGGCGATGCGTGTCAGAGCATAGGTGTCAAGCAATCGCGCCAAAACCGCGCAGCCGCTGCCATCGGTCGGCACAAAGAAGCGCAACTTCCACGAGATAATTTCGCTGAACAAGCCGTATGCCCGCAAGCGCTCGCGCATGGTGTCGGTAAAGCCGGACAGCTCGATACGGTTGGTGCTCATAACCCGCACCCGGCGAAGCTGAAGCCCCTCGGTCAGGTCGAGAATGGTGCGCCCGTCGATCAGCGCCGCGAATGCTTCGTCCGGCGTCAGGCTGATCGCGCCCATGCTTGTGGCATTGACCGCCCAGGCCGGCGAGACGCGGCGACCGATGATGCGCTCCCCATCATCGGCCTGGAGCCGATAGACCCGCGTCGATTCGTCGGGCAGTCGCTTCCAGATCGGCAGGAGGAGCCCGGCGACAATATGGATGGTGCGATCCTCAAACTCGGGCAGTTCGGCAAGCTCAGCGTTCCAGGCGGCAGCAAAGATAGCCGGTTCGACCTCCTGCCAATGGCTTTCGCCCATCAGCTTGAAGGCGATGTTATGGGCTTCCATGGGGCGGATCAGCCGGACGCGGCGTTCGATTTCGCCGTCGTCGAGCATGATGCTGGTTGTCGGCACCTGCACGGCGGCCCGGCCGGACCGATCATTGACCAGCAGCTTTCCACTGCCATCGCGGTGCCGTGCCATGGCATCCGCAAGCGTGACGGGCCGGTTGCGCTGGCGTTCGGTGATAGTCAGCAGCCGTGTTTCCGCGCCGGTGCCGGGGTGGACGTGGATGGTGCTGCGGTCGGTAATGACGAAGCTTTCCGCCGTGAGGGTTTCGAGACCGGCGTCATAGATGCCGGCCGCGACCGCGCCTTCGATCTTGGCCGTCAGCAGCTGCTCGAAGGCTGTGAAAAGCACGCCCTGCAGAGCGATGGTCAGGGCCAGAAGCCGGTTGAGGAAGGTGGTGATGGGCGGCAATTCATCCTTGATGCCGTTGTCGTCGATCAGCTTCAGCCCGGTGGCGTCTTCGAACCGTTGCAGCGAGCAGCCCTCGACCTTGCCGCGCACGAGCAGCAGGTAGAGCTGGCGCAGGGCATCGCGGGCATAGAGGCTTTCCAGATTATCTTCGGGTCGAAACAGGCCCTGACCGCCAGTTTGCCGCTGCCCGCGCGTGATGGCACCGAGCGTGTCGAGGCGCCGGGCGATGGTGCTAAGGAAGCGTTTCTCGGCCTTCACATCGGTCGAGATGGGCCGGAACAATGGGGGTTGCGCCTGGTTGGTGCGATTGGTGCGGCCCAGCCCCTGGATGGCAGCGTCAGCCTTCCAGCCCGGTTCGAGCAGATAGTGAATACGCAGCCGCTGGTTGCGAGCCGAGAGATCAGCATGATAGCTGCGTCCCGTACCGCCCGCGTCCGAGAAGATCAGGATGCGTTTTTGATCGTCCATGAAGGCCGACGTCTCGGCCAGATTGGCGGAAGGGGCGCGGGTTTCAACGACGAGGCGGTCGCCCTTCCTGACGATGCGCCGCGACCGGCCGGTGACTTCAGCCACCATGTCGGTTCCAAAGCGCTGGACGATCTGGTCGAGCGCGCCGGGAACTGGCGGCAGGCTGGCGAGATGTTCGATTAGCTCGTCACGCCGCGCGACAGCATCGCGGCTTTCGACGGGCTGGCCATCGCGATAAACCGGCCGCGACGACAGATTGCCTTCGCTGTCGGTGAAGGGCTCGTAGAGCTGCACCGGGAACGAGTGCTGGAGATAGGAGAGGACATATTCCCTCGGCGTGATGTCAACGCGAACGTCATTCCATTCCTCGGTCGGCAGTTCGGCAAGGCGGCGTTCCATCAGAGCTTCGCCGGTGGAGACGATCTGGATGACAGCGGCATGACCATCGCGCAGATCCTGATCGATTGCGCCGATCAGGGTGGGCGTTTTCATACTGGTCAGCAGATGACCAAAGAAGCGTTGCTTGGCGGATTCAAAGGCGCTGCGAGCGGCGGACTTTGCCTGGCGGTTTAACATGCCGGTGCTGCCGGTGATATTGGCCGCTTCCATGGCTGCGTCGAGGTGGTTGTGAATGACTGAAAATGCCATGGCGTAGGCGTCATAAATGCGCCGCTGCTCATCGGTCAGCGCGTGTTCGACCAGTTCATATTCGACGCCGTCGTAGGAAAGCGACCGGGAGGTGTAGAGCCCCAATGCACGCAGATCGCGGGCAAGCACCTCCATGGCGGCCACACCGCCAGCTTCGATGGCCTCGACGAATTCGGCACGGGTGACGAAAGGGAAATCCTCGCCGCCCCAGAGCCCCAGGCGCTGGGCATAGGCGAGATTGTGAACCGTGGTGGCGCCGGTCGCCGACACATAGACGATGCGGGCATCGGGCAGCGCGTGCTGGAGCCGAAGCCCGGCACGTCCTTGCTGCGAGGCGGCAACATCCCCGCGTTCTCCTTTCCCACCGGCGGCGTTCTGCATGGCGTGGCTCTCGTCGAAAATGATCACACCGTCGAAATCGGCGCCCAACCAATTGACGATTTGCTTGACCCGCGAAACCTTTTCGCCGCGGTCGTCGGATCGCAGCGTGGCATAGGTTGTAAACAGGATGCCTTCCGCCAGCGTGATCGGCTTGCCTTGGGGGAAGCGCGACAGCGGCGAGATCAGCAACCGCTCCATGCCGAGGGCCGACCAGTCGCGTTGCGCGTCCTCGAGCAGCTTGTCCGACTTCGAAATCCATAGGGCCTTGCGCCGTCCGCGCAGCCAGTTGTCGAGGATGATCCCGGAAGACTGGCGACCTTTGCCCGCACCGGTGCCATCACCGAGCATGAAGCCACGGCGGAACCGGACGGCGTTCTGGGCATCAACCGGGGCTGCCTTCATCAGATCCCAGGTTTCATCGAGGGTCCACGAGCCGGCGAGGTGATCGCCATGGGCCTCGCCTGCATAGATCACCGTTTCGAGTTGGGCATCTGACAGGAGGGTGCGGATGTTGGCTGGCAGCAGCGGGCGGTAGGTCGGCTTGGGCGGCGCGACGCTGGCCATCGCGGCCGATTGCACCAGCTTGGTCGGATGCGACTGGGCACCGGGAATGCGGATCGACTGCAATCCATACTCTTCATAGATCGCTTCGGTCAGGCGCGTGCCCTCGGGCTGTGCCCAATCGATCGACTCGTAGGCAAGTTCAACGGCTTCTGGATCAGCCAGGCTTGGTCGACCGCATTGTATCGCGATGGCGCTTGGGCGCGCAAAACTGGGGCTGGCGCGGCGCGGTTCAGGAACCGGGGCACTGATCGGCAAGGCCACCGGCAGCCGAGGCGGAACCTGCGTTTCGATCCAATCGAGCAGCGTGGCGACGTCCGGCGCGCGGCCCGGTGAGACGGGAAACACGCATGGATCATCGGCCGGTGCCTTGTCGATGACGGTCAACCGCGTTGGGAATGTGGTGCCGTGCTGCGCATAGACCGAGCCATCGATCGCCGCTGAGAAGACGATGCGGCCGCGTTGCTGGAGGCGGATGAAGGCATCGCGCCATGCGGGCGCATCGGGCGCAAAGTTTGCGCCAGTTATCGCCACCATCCGGCCGCCGGGGGCGAGGCGCGCCAGTGCCGAGGCGATGTGCCGATAGGCGGCATCCGCCGCGCGGCCCTCGACGTTGGCCATCGCCGAAAAGGGTGGGTTCATCAGCACGACGCTGGGGATGGACGCGTCATCCAGGTGATCGTCGATCTGGGCGGCGTCGAAGCGGGTGACGGCGAGCGATGGAAAGAGCGCGGCGAGCAGATCAGCGCGGGTTTCCGCCAGTTCATTGAGAATGAGCGGGGCGCCGGTGGTTGCGGCAAGGATCGCCAGCAGGCCTGTCCCGGCCGAGGGTTCCAGCACGCGATCGGTGGGCGCGATGGCGGCGGCGGTCAGCGCGGCGAGGCCAAGCGGCAAGGGCGTCGAAAATTGCTGAAGCGCTTGGCCCTCCTCGGACCGGCGGGTGTGTGTTGGCAGCAGGTCGGCGATTTTCTCCAGAACGCAAAGCCGCGCCGCCGGGGATGCAGATTTGCGAAACAGGGCTTTGCCATATTTGCGCATAAACAGCACCGTCGCGACCTCGCAGGCCTCATAGGCGGCCTTCCAGTCCCATGCACCGGCCGCGTCAGAGGCGCCGAAAGCGCTTTCCATGGCAACGCGCAGGTGGGCGGCGGTCACCCGTTCGCCCCGTTCGAGATGGGTCAACAGGGCCTTGGCGGCAGCAAGGATTGCCGAGGACGGTGAAAGCGGCGTGGCCGCAGCGCCTGGCACACAGGTCAGAATGTTCATGGAGGTAAGCCCCAAGAGAGCGGAAAGGGACAAGCCCGCGCGGGCGCTCTCTCGAACCGCCCGGACTCATCTCCATCCCGGCGACCCTCTCACTCTCGGGCGGTAAACCTGCCCAATATAGATTTTCGCAACGCAGGCCGCTAAGCGGGGCACTCCACAAATTCAGGAAAGTTCGAACCGATGAATAATAGTGACCTTGCCGATACGATTGCCGCCGCGCATGAACTGACCAAAGCTGATGCGCGTAAGCTGGTTGACGGTGTCTTCGCCGCGATTGCTGACGCCGCTGCCAAGGGTGACGAAATTGCGTTGAATGGCTTCGGCAAGTTCAAGGTCAAGGACACACCGGCCCGCGAAGGCCGCAATCCTTCGACTGGCGCTACTATTCAGATCGCTGCATCCAAGAAGCTCACGTTCGCGCCTGCCAAGGCGGTGAAGGACAAGCTGAACGGCTAATCCGGCAACAGCGCCTCGGCCATTGGCGGGGCGCTGTTCTGTCGTCAGCCGAACCGACGGCCGGCCTCGGTAAAAGTATAGGCATTGGCGGCGATGACCTCATCGACCACCTCGTTGGATGCCTGATACGCATATTCAGCTTCAAGCTGCCGGTAGAGCCAGCGCGCCAGATCGCGCATCGCCTCAATGACGGCCTCTTCGGCATCCGCTGTCATTTCCTGCCGGGTTGGGCTGTCGCGCTCGACCGCAA
Organism: Novosphingobium fuchskuhlense; assembly: GCF_001519075.1. Taxonomy (GTDB): domain Bacteria; phylum Pseudomonadota; class Alphaproteobacteria; order Sphingomonadales; family Sphingomonadaceae; genus Novosphingobium; species Novosphingobium fuchskuhlense. Next base: position 1,159,382 of record NZ_KQ954244.1, on the reverse strand, counting down.
CGTCCATGCAATATTCGTGGTAGTAACGCCCGCGGTGGCACGTATCGGCGCGAAGCTGATAGAAATTGCCCCGCTGCACGGATTGCAGGCTGTCCGCGATTGCATGAAGGTCGGGATCCTTGGGGGCGTGATCCCTGATCCGGCGTGAGGCTTCGCGCTTGTATGCGTAGGAGGCTTCGAAGCAGGCACCGTCGCCCTGGCTCCAGAACCCGCTGAAATAGATCGCCGGCTTTTGCCGCGATCCGCCCCCGAACAGCCGGACGGGTCTGGTTTTGAGTTCCACGCCGAAGATGGCGCAGATGGCCTCGAAATCGGCATAGACGCATTCGTACCATTCATGGTCGAAGCCGCCCTCACGATACCAGGATCTGGCCTTGTCCTTTGCCGCCTCGGGCAATTCGTCGAGCCGATAGACGGTGGTTTCGATGATCTCAGGCATCGCCGTCGCCCCCGTCAAGAACCGATGCCAGCCAGCCATCGGTATAGGTCCAGGCGACAGTTTCGCAGGTGGCCAGATCGAGGACATGGGCGCCGCCACCGAAGCCATCGAGGCGCGGTTTTGAGCAGGTGTTGGCGTATTGGAAACCCCAGCGGCCGGACAGGTTGAACTCGGCGGCGCAGATTTTGACGAACTGGAGCAGTCGCTCGGGATCGCCGGTTACATCGTCGTGCAACCATAGCTGGGATCCGCCATGTTCGGGCTGGATGGACAGAAGAAATCCGTCCGATGGCGGTTCTTCCGATGCGCCATCCTGAGATAGCGCGTTGTAAAGCTCGAGTGCCCGCGCAGCGTTCTGGGGCGTGCCGACATCGAGCAGGCATGAGAAATGCGTGAAATAATCAGCCATGTCAGGCTCCTGAAACGAGAAAGCCCGGCCCCGCGAGGCATATGCCGCGCAGGCCTAAGCGAATTGGCCGGGCTTTGATGGGAAGGTGGTGGTGATCGGCGGTCAGGTGCCGAACTGCCATGATGGCCAGTCCTGACCATCATCAGCGGCAGCGACGGCTTCAGCGAGATAGCTGGCATCGCCCTCGACAAATGTCGGATCACGCACCGGGGTTTCATCAATCACGCTGACGCAGGCGACGAGGCCATCTTCGACCTCGACATGCACGGGGACGAGATACTGAAACACAACCCGGCACGGTTGCTGCGTGGTGGTTTCGGGCATGATGTGCCTCCCTTGGCGAGGTGGCGGGGAGCGGTGTCAGCACTCCCCGCCGGGACTGGCTACTCGGCGGCGATCGCGCTGGGCTCGTCGTCTTCCGCTTCGGCCATCTCGTCCTCGTCGCCATCGGTCAGGAAGGCGGGCAGCGCTTCGTCGCCACTGTCGTCATCCGCAGCACACTCGCCGCTGAGATCGGCAAGGCGCAGCGGTTCTGGCAGCCAGCCGGTGTCAGCCAGCAGGCGTTCTGCTTCCTTGGCCATATCGCCCTTCTTCATGTGGTCGATGAGTTGGGCGGCCCGTTCGCCGGCGCCCTCGCGGACGGCTTCGAGGATACGAGCCTTGGTGACCCGGCCAAGATAGTTGCCGACGGTCGGTCGCCACCCTGCGTTCACCATGTCGAGCCCGGTTTCGCGCGCCAGTCGATTGGCCTGGGCCAGTCGCAGTTCCAGTCCGTGCTCGCTGACGCCCGAACTGCTATAGGGATTGGGCCGTTCATACAGCGCGTTCACCCCATAACTGACGCAATGGGCAAGAAGCGCCATGCGGGCTTCTTCATCAAGCGCGGTCAGCCAATCCCAGAGCGCGGTATCATCGGCCGGGACCCGGCATTTCCAAAGCTCGTTGCGTTCATCGACCGATTTGACCGAGAGGCTGTCGCCAAGTTCCTCGGATTGGGCCGGAAAGAAGATGTGCCGGACCTGGGCTTCGAGGACGCCGTTTGCCGAGCGCTGGTGGAAAATGTCGGAGACCAGCTTGTGCAGCAATGCCGTCATGGCGATCCGGGGATGGTGAGCGAGCGCATCGCGCAGCGCCAGGGTGCGGTGCGCGGTAAGTTCGGTCATAAGGCGCTCGGGTAGCGGCTTGATCCCGTCCTCCTCGTCCTCCTCGCTCGGGACAGGCTGGCCGCCCATGGTGACCACGACCGGCCTGACGGCATGGGCGATGGGCCCGTCACGCACGACATCGGCGTAGGCATCGCTATCGCCCATCACCGGCTCGGCGGGCGCATCGTCCTCGGGGCGGACATAGCCGCGGTCGGTGATCAGCGATCCGTCGGTGTCGATAGTGACGAAGGCTCCGGCGGTGGCGATTTCGGCGGGGTCGTAACGCATGGGGCGATTGTCGAGCGCCTCCAGCGCAGCTTCGACTTCACCGAGCCGCTGATCAACTGCATCCGGCAGTTCGTCGGCATCCTCGTATTCCTCGGTCAGGCGATCGAGTTCTGCCTGGAGCGCTGCGCGCGCCGCCTGCTCGTCGTCGGTCATGTCGATCGGCGTGCCGACAATCTCCCGCATGCTGTGAGTGACACCGTAGGGAATGCTGAGGCTGGCATCGACCCACTTCCAACCCTCGGCGGCGACCTTGTCGGCCTCGGCCCGCAGCTTTTCGGCAACGAGTCGATCAAGGAGTCCGACATCCTGCAACCAACCGCCATCATCGGACTGGAACAGATCGCGCAGGACGATGCCGCCAGCGGCTTCATAGGCCGCGATGCCCACAAAATGCGCGCGTTTGTCGCAGGCCCGAACCGTGGTTTCCGTCAGCATCCGGCGGATCTGCCAAGGCTCTTTCTGCCAACTGCCCTGGATCGCTTCCCAGACCTGTTCCTGCCGTGCGTGGTCCTCGGTGACGGTGAAAGCCATGAGCTGTTCCAGCGTCATGCCATCTTCGGCATAGACCTCGAGCAAGCTCGCCGAAACGGCGGCGAGACGCAGGCGCTGTTTGACGACGTTGACGCCCAAGAAGAAGGCCGCGGCGATGGCCTCCTCGGTCATGCCCTTGTCGCGCATGGCCTGAAATGCGCGGAACTGGTCGAGCGGGTGCAGCGGTGCACGCTCGATGTTTTCGACCAGCGACACCTCGTCGATCAGTATGCCACTGGCGGCGTCGCCGACGACGCAGGGCACCGGCGTGGTTCGGGCCAGACGCTTTTGCTTGGCGAGCAGTTCCAACGCGCGATAGCGGCGCCCGCCGGCTGGCACCTCGAACATGCCGGTTTCCGCGCCCTCGGCGTCGAGGACGGGCCGGACATGCAGGGACTGGATCAGGCCGCATCGGGCGATGGATTCGGCGAGTTCCTCGACCGAGACGCCGGCCTTCACCCGCCGGACGTTCGCCTGGCTCAGGACCAGCTTGTTGAAGGGGATGTCGTACGAGGACGACAGGGTGATTTTCTGAAAGGCAGTAGCCATCGTTGATTACTCCGCGACGGGCTGCCCGAGAGCCTCTCTCTTGGACCTCAACCCGTCACGAAGTGAGGCGCCGCCCTCTTCCTTTCGGAGGGGGCAGCGCCAAGGCAATCAGGGAAACGGCATGGATGAAGCGCAAAGCCGGAGACACGCCTATCCGCATCCCTGGCCTCAAGAAACTCAGGCAGCCTGATCGAGCAGCTTCTTCGCCTTGGCCTCCATGTCGAGCCGGGCGTCCTGGTGGGGTTTGTCGCGGGCCACCGCCGTGATGCCCTGGACGAAATCGAAGATCGATTCCGGTGGGCGCCCTTCCTCGGTCAGCACGGTCTCAATGATCTTGCCAGTCTCGGCTTTGGAGAAGCCGCGCCCCCGCAGGAAATCACTGCGGTCCTCGTGGGTGCGGGCAACGATCCTTGTCCGGGCCGCTTTTATGCCGTTAACGAAGGGCTGCGGCGAGGAATTGGCAAAGTTCAGCAACGCAGGCGCTGCCTCATGGGCAAAGCGATTGGCAGCATATTTGCTGTGGCGGATGGTGATTTCCTCGAAATCCTCAACGCCCCAGAGGTTGCGGTTCTGGCACACGGCGCGCAGGTAAAAGCTCGCCATGCCGAGCGTCTTGGCGCCCACCTCGGAATTCCAGCAATAGAACCCCCGGAAATAGAGATCGGGCGAGCCATCGGGCAGCCGCCCCGCCTCGATGGGGTTAAGATCGTCGACCAGGAAGAGGAAGACGTCCCTGTCGGAGGCATAGAGCGTGGTGGTGTCGCGGGTGATGTCGACGCGCGGATTGTAGATACCGGTCGACCAGTCGAGGCAACCTGGGACTTTCCAGCGGGTATCGCCGGTGCCGTTGCCGGCGATGCGTTGCACGGCTTCGACGAGTTCATGGTCGTAGATGCGGCCATAGTCGGGGCCGGTGACGGCGCGCAGTTCGATGCGGCCCCCAGATCGAGCATCATCGGTTTCCAGCGTCTTGATCTGCTCGGCGCGGTTCGAGGTCAGGCCATATTGCAGATTGATCGCGGCCAATGGTGCGGGCAGCTGCCGCAGATAGGCGGCGGGCGCCCCGACTTGGGCCGCCAACTGGCCAAAACTCCAGTGGGTGGGGGCCACGGGCGCCTCGGCACCGGGCAGGATCAGGGACAGACGCTCGGGATCATTCCGGTTCGCCTCAACATGAATGAGGGCCGTTTCGACGATACGGGTCCGGCTGCGCTCGGAACGGCCGCGCACCGCGCTGGCCAGCTCGTCCAGCGAAAGGAACCGCTCGTCATCGGGCCGCGAGAACCACTCGGACGAGACGCGGCCGATGCGTGTCCCGCGCGTGACATCCACTTTGTATCCGCCGCGCGCATCGGCGCGGGCGTCGAAAACCTGCATGTTCATGGGAAAATCTCCATGACGGGCGCCGGAAGCCTCTCTCTCGGCACTCAACCCGTCACGGAAAATCTTTCCGCACTCTCACTCTCCTGGGGCGTTGCGGGGTGCCCCCGCAAAAGGGGTCGGCAGAGACCTCGGCTCGGCCGCAGGGGAATTCCCCCCCCTTGCTGGACTTCCAAACTTCGTCCCCGCAGATTCTAATTATCATGGGCGGAAACAACAGCCTACCCTCTGGTTTAACCGGCGTACGTGATGCAACATGCTATCGGGATCATGGCCCCCCACCGCTTGCGATCAATGTGGTGCAAGGTCCAACGTACCACTTCTCAACGGTCGCTTTGCAAATTTTTGCCAACCGGTCTCCGTGCCCAGGAACTCGTCGAAGTCGTCCTTGGTCAACAATGCGTAATGGAATCGGCTGCCCTCAGCGAGCCGCTCTGCCGCTTCCTTCTTTGCTACCACCACCGGATCATCGGACTTCCATGCCGATTTTACTTCTACCAGATGAGTCGATCCATCCTCGCGCAGGATGAGGAAGTCGGGATAATAGTTGCAGACGGTATGCGATTCCGGGTGGATGTAATTGACCCTGAAGCCGGATTGCCCGTGCACCAACATGCCGGTGAAGTAGATCTTGTCACCGTCGTTGAGTTTAAGAACCTTTTCGAAGAAGTCGATCTCTGGCTGGCTGTCGAAGCAGTAATGGTCGAGGTGGAAAGTCCGGTGCCGCGTTCCTGCGTATTGCGGAAAATCGCGACTGGCGACGAGATGCGGCTTCGCCCGGAAGGTGAAGGTTGGCACTCGATTGGTTTCCGGGTTGTAGCCCTTTACCAGCTCGATTTGTTCCTCGACCGGGTCATCGAACGTCTTGATCTCGAACAGCGCCTGGAAAACGGCAGGTATCACCAGATCATAAAGCACGTCATTCGACATGTTGACGGCTTCGACCAGTCGCGGCAGCCCTGCATCGGTCGCTTCCAACATTGCCGAAATGTCAAAGGGGGAGACGCCATCGCCTGCGAAATATCGGGCGACTTCGGCAACCAAAGTATATTCACTAAACTTGCGATTATCGAGCCGCTCGGTGACATCCTCTTGCTCTTCAATCGCGGCGTTGACGGCCTTCCGGCGACGCAGGGTTGCCCGATATTGCTCCAAGGCGGTATCCGAAAGGTCAAATGCCAGTTTCTCGGGCTCGTCTTTCCGCCGCGTCTGAAACAGCTGGCGGCGGCGTGTGATTGTCAGAACGACCGGCGGGGGGACCGCTGTTACAATGTAAGTCTCGCTGTCATCGGTCTTTTTCGGGCCGATCTCATCAGTGGTGACGCGGAAGTTCTGCTGAAGCTCGTCCTTCAGAATCTCCATGTTCTCGGCCGACAGGTAGATGTGCCCGGTTTCCTGAATCTCGCCAATCGATCGCAGACATCGCATGGTCGATTGCAGCACAAAAATTCGGGACTTGGGCTTGCGATAGAGCGCCACGCCAAACAGCGAACGGCAGTTCCAGCCTTCACGCCCCTTGCCGACCAGCAGGATGAATTGCTTGTCTGAGGCTTCGGTATCGAGGCGATTGAATTCGCGAATATCCTCGCCGGTGGTCAGCTTTTCATCACCGACGTTCACCAGAATTCGGTTCGTCGGCACGCCCAGATCGGTGAGAATCTTCTCCAAGGCAGGGCGAAGTTCCGTATCGAGTTCATCGATGGTGGATGCGAAGATTGCCAGTTTGGGGAGCATGCCCTCCCGGCGGTTTTCGCCTTCGCGCTCCCAGAAATCCTGCACAGCCAGCTTGAGGAAGTCCCCGGACTTCACGTTGCCGGAATAGTCCACGAAATCGGGCTGCTTGAGGTATTTGTTATCGATAGCCGGCTTCAGGCCGTAGGCATAAACAACCTCGGGCATGATCGTATCTTTGACATAGGGCGTGCCGGTGAAGTTGTAGCATCCGACCACGCTGGTCTTTTTGTGCTCCAGCGCGCGGGCTAACTCGTCGATGGTCGTGCGCAACGCAGAATCCTGCTTGGCCTGGCCGAGATCCTTTTCCAGCGCGGCTCCCATCGAATGGTGCGCTTCATCCACATAGATGCCGAGCTGCGGCAGGCGGGCGATGCGCTGGAACCGGGCGTTGACAGCCAGATCGGCGTCGGTTTCCGGCGCAGCTTCACCCAGCATTTCGTAGAGCTCGCCATAGACTTCCGACAGCGTGCCGGTCTTTTCCGAGAACAGCTTGTCGGTCGCGGTCGGCGCGGCAGAGCGGCGTTTCAGGATGATCTTCTGGGTGTTCGAAATGATGACGTTGAACGATGAGCCGTCCTGCGCGCCGATGGTCGAGGCGGTGTCATCAAGGAAGTGGAACTTCAGATTCGAGCGCAGGAAATTGGCATATTCGGGCGGGACGACGTTGCTGAGATCGAACGTCTGGATTTCCTTCAGCGATTGCAGCACCGTCTTGTCGGGCGCGAACACCAGCGCGTTCTTGCAAAAACGCGTGTCCTTGCTGAATTTGTTGGCGAGCAGGAACTCATAGAAGATGCACGTCGCCATCAGGATGGTTTTGCCCAAGCCCATGGTCAGCGCGAAAATGTAGTTGGGGTAGGATCGGGCGCGCTCGCTCAGCTTGGCGAAGATGGCCTGATATTGCTCTTCGCCTTCCAACTCCATGAAAGGCAGCAGGGTGCCCTGCCCCCTGCGGTCAGCACCGGTCGTCTGGAATTCGGCGAACATCCCCTCATTCTTCGCCCATTGCTGAAACAGCTGGTGGACGTGGGCGTTGTCACCAAATTCCTTGAGGAAAATGTAGATTTCCAGCGCCTCGAACTGCGGCTTACGCAGAAAGGCATCGGTCCGCAGTTCCGGATCGTTGAAATCCAGCACCTGCTTCGACAGCTGCTTGTACCGCTTACGGATCGTGCCGCGGTTTTCGGTGTAGAATTTCAGCAGGGCCTGAAAGAAGGCGAAATCCTGCCGGATCGTCTTCTTGCCCTTAGCCATTTTCGATTTCGCCTTCCCATGACTCGGAAAGCAGATCGGTGATCTTCACCCGGATCGTCGCGGCTTCGGCGGGGATCGCATAGCGGCCCGTGACCAGTTCTTCCTTGCCCGGCGCATCGACAATGGCAGGTGTCAGCACCGCACCGTCATAGTTGAAATCGACCTTCACGCTCTCAACCAGCTGGCGCCAGTCTTCCACCGCGTCGCTTTCCAGCGACAGCTTCTGGAGCAGGTTCATCGGGTAGAAGCCCTTGATCACCAGTTCGCCATTCTCGATGGCGAGGCGGGCGTCGGAGGCTTTTTTGAAATGCAGGTGCGCCTTGTCGCGGATCAGGTCCGTCACCATCACCTCGATGTCGAACGGCTTGGCCTCCTTTTGCAAGGCTGGCCCAAGATCGGGCTCATGCCCCATGCAAACCAGGTGGATGCGCTCGACCGGCTTGTTCGGTGCCTCGGCTTGGCGGCGTTCAAAGGCTTTGAAGTCGAGGCCGTTGATCACCTCGTTCAAGTCCTGCCGCGTGGCAATGCGGTTCACAGGCATGATCTTGACGAGATAGCCCTCACGCTGGCCGTCGAACGCGCTGCTTGGCGGCAATGGCTGCAATTCCATCGCCTCGGTTATGAGGTTCTTAGCATCTGAGGGGTTGCGAAAGAGATCATAATTATTGACGTTATACAGTTCAAAACCAGTGAAAAATTTCTGAGGTTTTTCAGCCAGCCCTTCAAGGAGGTCGGCTTCACCGGCGTTTATGATTTTATTCACGCCAATCAGTCGTTTGCTCGCAGTCTCGATAGAGCCAAGATTGATATCGGCCCCTATGAATCGCCTTCCGAGTTGCATCGCAACAGATTGCGTCGTCCCAGAACCCATGAAACAATCGAACACAAGGTCGCCTGGCTTTGAAGCCGAATTGACGATACGAGCAATCAATTCCTCCGGCTTCTGCGTTGGATAACCGACACGTTCAGGCTTGTTTCCGGCTAAAACTGAAATATCCCAGACATCGCGCTGAGGCATTCCCTTAGTATCCTCGTCCGAGGTAATTTTCCGCGTACCGGTCGATTCGTCAAGTATTTGGGTTTTCCCCCCAAATCTCTTCATATAGCTTTCAGAAGCATCCTCATAACTGACCTCAAACCGCCTTTCATCCGACTTTGATTTACTATAGTACAAGATGACATCATGCATGCTTTGAAATTTCTTCGAAATCGACGGCCAGCGACGATAACTCCAAATAATCTCATTAAGGAAATTGTCTGGACCAAAAATTTCGTCCATTATCGCTTTTATGTAATGCGATGTTCCAGGATCAATATGTACAAATATACTAGCATGGTCAGAGCATAGCTCCTTTATAAGTTGAAGCCGTTCATACATGAATTGAAAATATGAATCAGATACCCAAATATCTTCATACTGCTTTTCTTCGAAAACTGAAGAATCGTTCGTATATTTTCCAGATTTCAGCTTTATCTTCTTTTTGTAGTCAGCCTTACTGTCAAACGGTGGGTCGATGTAAACGAGATCAACCTGACCCCGAAACTCCCGCAGTAGGTGCGACATCACTTGTAGGTTGTCGCCCCAGTAGAGGCGGTTCCACCAACCATCGGTCGGGTCGCCATAGGATTCCTTCTTCTGGGCAGGGAAATACTGGGTGGATTTGAACGGGCGCTTGCCCGCCCAACGCAGTTCGGGGAACCCACGGATCGGCGGCAGATCGAATTCAAACGTCTCAAATGCTTCTGGGTTATCCTTGCTCATGCCGCCCTTTGAATCCCGTCTCACTGGTGTAGCCGCGCATCAGGCACGGCAAAAAGTCATATCGCAAAATGACCGGAAGTCGCAGTTCTTGCACAGCTTCTCCGGTCGCTCCTTCAACCCATAGTCGTTGGCAACGATTTTGCCGATAACGGAATCGACCTGGTCAATCGTGCCCTTGATATCCGCCGTCTCACGGTTGAACGTAATGCGCGGGTTCCCGGATTCCTCGCCGGTATAATACAGCGCCATCCGGTCCACCCGCACGCCGCGCTTTTCCTCGAACAGGTGCGCGTAAATCTGCAGCTGCCGCCGGTATCGCGCCACTTTTTCCGCATCGTCGATCAGATCGGGCTTCTTCTCTGTCTTGAAGTCGATGATTTCCCAAGCCCCATCCTCGGCCTGGATCAGATCGACATTGCCGCTCAGGACGTAATTTTCCTTGAGCAGGCTGAGCTCGACCTCGGCCTCGCGCAGGCGATGCCAGTTGCCCCGTTCCCGGTCGACATAGGTCGCAACATGGCGGCGCGCGATGCGCAGCACCGGCTCGCCCAAATAGACCCGCTCCTTCTGGGAGATGTTGGCGTAGTTGGTACGGAACCAGTGATCGATCTGATCCGTGGTGACCTTCTTTTCGTCACCGCGCAGCACGGCCTTGTGGATGTCCTCGATCGTCTGGTGGACCAAGGTTCCAAACAGGATGGCATTGGTCCGCACTGGCGCGAACTCCAGATCCTTGAAGAAGCGGTATTGCTGCGGGCAAGCCTCAAAAATCAGCACGTCCGAGGTGAAGGAATAGCTATGCTTGAGGTTGCCCGACTTGATCGTGGCCAGCTTGGTGATCGCCGGATCGAATTTCAGTTCGCGCCAGCTTTTGAGCGGGGTGTAGACGGGTTTGAAGTATTGCGTCGGGACATTGCGCTGCCCTTTGGCCTTGGGCGTGTTTTCCTGGCAGCTGAGCACCAACATGTTCTGCGCGCGCGAAAAGGCGGTGTAGAACAAGCGCCAGAAATCGAACGTTTTAATCCGGTCGAGCGGTTCGAACGGCTCGCCTTCGCCAAACTCCGTTTCTAGCAGCGCATCGAGCGGGGATTGCTGGTGACGCGGCACCGCATCGAGCGAGCCGGCAATGACTATCGGAAATTCCAAGCCCTTTGATTGGTGGATGGTCATCAGCGAGACGCAGCCGGAAGGGGCATATTCAGCCTCATCCTCATATTCTTCGATCCCGCCATCCCAGAGGAACCGCAGGAAATAGTTGAAGAGCATCAGCAGGTCGCGCTCAAGCCGGTCCGGCTGGAGGATGATGACATTGTAGAGATATTCGAACTTGTTCAGCAGGCGCGAAAATTTAGCCAGGTTCCGCGCGGGGCGCCTATCGCGTACGCCGCCATGGGCAATGTCCTCGCCGAGATAGCGGCTGAAAGTGGGGAACTGGACCAGATCGTAGAACAGGTTGGCGAACGAGTAGTTGGTATTCTCGGACAACGACAGGTGCTGCCGGGCCTTGTCCTTGATCCAGGCCGCGATCTGCGCGTCCTCGCCCGATTTAAGGTGCGCGATGAAGTCACTCAGGCAACGGTCGAAATAGGCCCAGACATCCAGCTGCATCCCCTCGCGCGTGGCACGGATCGAGCCATACTGCGGGAACAGGAACATGTAGGCGCCGATCATCAGGCGGATCTCGTCGCGCTCAAAATACATGTTCGATCGCGGCGCAAAGATCGGGATGCCCGCAGCTTCCAGGTCATTGGCGAAACTCACAACCTTGGGATTGCGTACCGAACGGAACAGAAACGCGACCTGATTCCAATCCTTGACGATGCCGTCAGCCCGGAGCTTGGTCAGAAACGCAACAGTTTCACTCGCCCAGTTGTCTTCACCATCCTCGCCAGAAACCTTGAAAACGACAGGCCGCGCAGCACGATCATCGCTGGCAGCTTGAATCACCTTGCCGAAGCGATAGGAGCGGTCGGGCCCCTGCCAATCCGCCAGCTCCATCCAGCGGTTGTAGAAATCGACAATGTCGGGGTGGGAGCGATAGTTCTTGGTCAGATAAATCTGTTTACAGCTCCCGGCAGGAAACCGCGACGGGAATTCGAGAATGTTACGGATCGAAGCACCGCGAAACCGATACAGCGCCTGATCGTCATCGCCGACAACACAGATGTTGTGATGGCGAGAGGCCAGTTTGAGCACAATCCGCTCCTGGATCGTGTTCGTGTCCTGATATTCGTCGATCATCAGATAATCGAAGCGCGAACACAGCTTTTCTAGGACCTCTGGCAGGCCGAGCAGCCGCAACACCTCAACCTGAATGGTCGAAAAATCGACGTAGTTGTATTGCTCCAGCAATGCCTGATAGCGTGTGTAAGCCGCGCCAAGAATTTGCAATTCCGAAGCGGTAGCAGTTGCCAGCGCGCCAGGATCAACCGCCTCTTCCGAAATTTTGTTGAGGTATCCGCAAAGCCGGTCAGCGACCCGCCAGGAGGATAGCCCAGGCGTCGGCCGAATGAATGCCTCCAGCCCATCAATCTCCCGAAACTCAGGCAGCCGCTGGAACACAAAATACTGCTGGTCAAACTGATCAAGGATCGTGAAGTTGCGCCGGATACGCGAGAATGCACGGAACTCCTCGATGATATCGAGGAAAATGGAATGGAGCGTACCAACGGTCAGGTCCATTGGGTTGATGGCTGAACCCGACTTCTGCAGGCGGTCAGTGATACGGGTTTTAAGCTCTTTGGCGGCTTTCTCGGTAAACGTCGAAATCAGCACGCGTTCGGGTACGACATCACGCGTCGCAAGCAGGTTCGCAGTCCGCTCAACAAGGCTGAAGGTTTTTCCAGAGCCGGGGCCTGCGACGATCAACACAGGCCCATCGAGAGACTCAATCACCTGTTGTTGTTCTAAATTGGCCCCCAACTTCACTTCCCTTAATGCCCGAACTGATCGGCATGTTTGTACCGGCGAACTGCAAATCGCCAACGAATCTAATTGCCCTACCTGATTATCCTTCTGCCTTGAATCGCTAAATCTGAGAATTCCTAGATATAGCTGCTTTAGGAACAACGACGACCAAGTATCAGCGGAAAGGTAGTTTGATGGGTGTAAATTCGAACGCTCGGATGCCGGTTTGCTCAGACAGGCTGTGCCAGGTCCTGACCGTGTCGCCACCCGGCAACAGAACCTCGGCCACCTCTTCGCAACTCTTCCCGCGATCCAGCAGCGCCAGCGCGTTTGCTCGCCGCAGAGCACGGTGTGCAACCGCCGGATTGCGCCAAGGTCGTCAGATTCCGCCGTTGTTCAGGGGTGAGGAAGCCGCCATGGATCATCTATCATGACTGAATCGATCATCACTCCCATGCAAGAAAATTTTGCGGCAGGTTATGAATTCGGAATATATACCAAACCATTCGCAGCAATATGGAAAAATATTTCACCGCAATAGATAACCTTATGTTGGCGTGTGTAATCTTCTCTACGCTTCCGAAGCCGTCTCTATCCTTTTATCAGTCACTGTATCCCTGAATGCGCTGGCGTTAGACGGCCGAAAAATGCGCTTGCATCACTCGTTTCGTTTGCCAATTGTTCTTCCAAGGGGGTGTCAACGACTGCCAACTGATGGAAGATAATGCCATGCCAAACCTTGAAAGAATCATCCGCCTGAAAACCGTATTGGCCCGCACCGGGCTGTCCCGCTCAACCGTGTATCGCAAAATTGCCGAGGGCACTTTCCCCCACCAAGTCAAAATCAGCGTTCACGGCACCGGCTGGCGGGAGTCCGCCGTGAACCGCTGGATCGATGATCCGGTTGCATTCCGTGACGAAAGCGCGGCGCGGTGACAACGTCACCGCCGGTTGAGCCAATTTGTGTCAGGGTCAACGACGCCGCTCGCATGATCGGCGTCGGTCGCACCAAGCTCTACGAATTGATCGCGGATGGTGAGGTCGATACGGTGAAGCTGGGCAAATCCACCCGTGTGATCACCGCCAGCCTCCACCGTCTCGTCATGCGGCAGCGCGGGCCGGAATAGGCGCGCCTGCCGCTTCGGTTGTATGAATGGCTATGCTGGTCAGCCCACCATCCAAATGCCGTGCCCACCGCGCCATCAGATCGCGCCGCTTTTCCAGAAAATCCGTCCGGCGATAGGCGGCCTCGACCTGATTGGTCAATTTATGCGCCAGCGCCTTGTCTGCAACTTCCTTCGGGAAATCTGTTTTCTCTGCCGCCCAATCCGTGAAAGCGGAACGGAAGCCATGGACGGTCACACCCTTGATGCCGCCGTCGCGCAACAATTTGGTCATGGTCATATCGCTCATGGGCTTTTCGCCGTCAGCGGAAAACACCAGTCCGGTATCGTTAGCGCGTTCATTCCAGCGCCTCCGCAGCAATGCTACCGCAGGTGCTGACAATGGCACGACGTGGGTTGCTTTTGCCTTCATCCGCTCGCCGGGGATGGTCCAGATGGCTTTGTCCAAATCAAACTCGGTCCAGACCGCAAAGCGAGTCTCGTTTGACCGCACAGCATTGTAGATGGTGAAGCGCAGTGCATCCCGGCCAGTCGTCGGTGATGCAGTCGCCAGCGTTTCCATGAGCGCGGGCACGTCGGAATAGGGCATGGCTTCCAGATGGACGCTCTTGACAGTCTGGCGCGGCAAGCCCTTGCGAACTGAACGCAAGGACGCCTCTTCCTCCCGCCAGCCCTTGATATGCGCGAAGTCCAGCACAGAGCCAATGCGCTGGAGGAGGCGGCGGGCCGTTTCTGGTATTTCGAGCCAGATGGGCGATAAGACCTCGACCACGCACGCGCTGTCCACTTGATCGACCGGCTTGGTTCCAATCTGTGGGAAGACATGGTTTTCAAAGCTGGAAATCCAGTTGGCATAGCGCCGATTTTTCCAGCCCTCCTTCAGTGCATCATAGCAGTCGCGGGCAGCGGTCTCAAAGCTCGGCATGACTTTGCGCGCCCTGCGCCGTTCGGCGACCGGATCGGCACCTTCACGGACCTGACGGCGCAATTCCGCTGCCGCATCGCGGGCCTCTGCGAGCGATACTTCCAGCGCTGATCCCAGGCCGTAGTCACGCCGCCTGCCGTTGCGCTGCATCCGCAGCACCCAGGTTCGCGCGCCGCTGTCTTTCACCAGCAAGCACAAGCCCCGGCCATCAACATGGCGACCGGGTTTTGCATTTTTCACCTTCAACGTCGTAAGCGCCATTGGTTCGAGTCCCTGTCAGGGAATTTCAGGCATCTGTTCCCACATTTTGACGCCTGAAACGGTCCCACATTCGTTCCCACATTTCGGCGGGATTTCAGGCAAATGAGGGCGACCGACCACGAACACCTTACAAGACAAATCGCTGATTTTACAGGGTAGGTAGAGACGCCCCGGCATTGCCTGAGACGAAACTTCTACGCCTCTTCTGGGCACCATTTTTCCCCGCAGTTCACCCTGCGCGCTCGAGCGCGGCGCGGATCGTTTCGGCGATACGCGCCATGTGGTCTTCCTCCACGATGAGCGGCGGCGAGAGCGCGATGATGTCCCCCGTCACGCGAATCAGCAGGCCTTCGCGGAAGCAATCGGTGAATACATCGTAGGCCCGTGCGCCTGGCGCGCCTTCGCGCGAGGCAAGCTCGATCCCGCCGACGAGGCCGATTGTGCGCACATCGATCACATGCGGCGCATCGCGCAGACCGTGGAGAATATCAGCCCAGGTCCCGGAGAGCGCCGCGCCGCGCGTCAGCAAGCCTTCGCGCGCATAGATGTCGAGCGTGGCAAGGCCCGCGGCGCAAGCGACGGGGTGGCCGGAATAAGTGTAGCCGTGGAACAATTCGATAAGGTTTTCCGGGCCCTTAACGATCCCGTCATGCACAGCGCGGCTGGCGAACACCGCGCCCATCGGCAGCGTGCCGTTGGTGATACCCTTGGCCGTGGTGATGAGATCGGGCGTCACCCCGAAATAGTCCGCCGCAAACGGCGTGCCGAGGCGACCGAAGCCGGTGATCACTTCGTCAAAGATGAGGAGGATGCCGTGCCGGGTCGCAATCTCGCGCAGGCGCTCGAGATAGCCCTTTGGCGGCAACAGTACGCCGGTCGAGCCCGCGACCGGCTCGACGATCACCGCCGCGATGGTCTCCGCGCCGTGAAGCTGGACCAGCCGCTCGAGATCGTCGGCCAGTTCCGCGCCGTATTCGGGCAGGTCGCGGCTGAAGGCGTTGCGGGCAAGATCGTGCGTGTGGCGCAGATGATCGGTGCCGGGCAGGCTGGTGAACACGCGCCGGTTGTTGAGGATGCCGCCGACCGAAATGCCGCCGAAGCCGACGCCGTGATAGCCGCGCTCACGCCCGATGAAACGCGTGCGCGTGCCCTGGCCGATGGCGCGCTGGTAGGCGAGTGCGATCTTGAGCGCGGTATCGACCGATTCCGAACCCGAGCCGGTGAAGAAGATGCGGTCGAGCCCGGCGGGCGCGATCTCCGCAAGTCGGGACGCGAAATCGAAGCCGATGGGGTGGCCCATCTGGAAGGCCGGCGCGAAATCCATAGTGCGGATCTGGTGCGAGACCGCATCGGCAATCTCTTCCCGCCCGTGCCCGGCGTTGACGCACCACAGGCCGGCGGTGCCGTCGAGAATCTCGCGGTCGTCAGCCGAGCGGTAGAACATGCCGCGCGCTTCGGCGAGGAGCCGGGGCTGCGCCTTGAACTGGCGGTTTGCGGTGAAAGGCATCCACCAGGCGGCAAGATCGGGCGTGTTCATCGGCGAGGACTTTCAGCTGGCACACAAACGGGCACAGCGTGGCACGTTCGGCGCGCCGGGAAAAGCCTCAGACCAGCTTGAAGATCGCGAGCCTGACCGACGGCACCTTCCCATCACCGTCCGCCACGGTGCCGGCAAAGATGAACTGGTTGAGCCAGCCATACTTGCCCATCGGCGCCTCGAAGCGCGGCGTGGTCATCGCGTAGTTTCCGCCCTGGGTCTGGACAAGCCCGCGATTGGTGACCTGGATGAGGACCTTGTCATCGGTTTCCATGTAGTAGTCAGCGACGAGTTCGAGGTAGCCGTCGCCGCGCTTCAGCTGCCAGTCTGCCCCGCCAGGAAGGATACGTCCGCGCAGGTCCGGCCCTTCGAAATGCCCGCCGATGATAGGGACCCGGAACCGCTCACCATACGGCGTGAGGCCGTGGGGGATCGTCTCCTCCAGCAGCGCGACCGCTTCGTAGACGAGCACCGCCCGCGGGACGGCAGGCCCCGCCGCCGCCGCTGCCGCCTTCCCGCCAGCCGCCAGCGCCGCGCTACCGGCGGCCAGCCCGCCAAGCAGGCTTCTGCGATCCATCAAGCCACCTCGCGCAGCGCCGGCAGCGCGCAGACCGCATCGAGCCCGAGCACGTGGGCAACGCGCCCCAGCCCCATCCACACCGCCACGCAGAAGGCGAGATCGACGATCTCGTCATCGGTCAACGCCGCCTTGCAGCGCGCCCAGAACTCCTCGTCGGTGGCAAGTGCCTTGGGATCGAGGCCGACCTTCTCGGCATATTCGATGGCGAGCTTCTCGCGCTCTGACAGCACGGGCGAGGTGCGCCATTCGTGGACGGCGGCATAGAATGCCTCGTCCGGCGCGGGGCCATTCGTACGGTCGATATCGGGCCGGTCGCGCAGCACGCGGAAGTTCTGGCAGAGCTGGCATCCGTTGATCAGCGCGGTGCGCATCCGCGCGCCTTCGAACAGGCGCGTGGGCAGCTTCGACATGCGGTAGGTGACATCGGAAAAGCCGAAGGCGGCGTTCACGATCTCGGGTGCATAATGCTCGGACAAGTGGCCGAGCGGGTTCATGTGATGGGCCTCGGGCAGAGCAACACGCATGGCATTCTCCCTATCTTATCGGGCCCATGAAACGCGTGGGGGGCCGGCTTGCCTACTCCCCAATTGGAGAGGCCGTTCGCAGGCAGGTTGACACAGTTGACACTGTCCTGGGGAATAATTGCATTCGATCAATACGGAAAATTTGATCGATCAAGGCGATCACCGGATGGCCGGTTCGGGGCGCGGAACGGGGCAAGATGGGCGATCCCGGCGTGAGGAAGGGGAGCCCCATCCTGCCGCAAGGGAGTGGCTGTAGGACAGCAAATTGTGATCAACCGACGCGCCGGTTGTCTGCTGGCATCGCCTTGCGGGAGCGGTCCGCACCGCCATCTTCGAAAGTTTCCCGCCCCCGGTTCGGGGCAGGTCCAGCCTATCGACATCGGCCGGGCCGAAGACGTGTCCCCCTCCATGCTGCGCGAGAACGGGGAAGGTGCGGCGGCCGGGCATTGCCGGCCGCCGCACACAGCAGGTTCAGAGCACGAGGTCGGCTGCGGTCAGGGTGTCGACGCCTTGCAGCACGATCGCGAGTTCCGGCGCCGCATCGGCGTTGGTGCTGGCGTAGAGCGTGTGCGTCGCGCTGTCGAACCAGACCACGCCGGCGGCATTGCCTTCGGTGGGGGCTGCATTCGAGAACGTGAAGGCGCTGCCGGCCGTACCGTCGATGGCGTCGATCGCCGAGAGGTCGATCTTGTCGCCGGCGGTGAAGTCGGTGATCGTGTCGGCGTGCCCGGCCTGGCTGTCGGTAACGGCGGTGAACACGAACACGTCTGCGCCCTTGCCGCCGGTGAGGGTATCGGCACCGCCGCCGCCGGTGATGACGTTGCCTTCCTTGCTGCCCACGATGATATCATCGAACGCGCTGCCGGTGACGTCTTCGATATTGCTCAGCGTATCGGTGCCCGTTCCGGCATCGGCAGTGGTCGCATGCGCGATGCCGGCGGCGAGATCGATCGTCATCCCGGCTGCGGCATGCGAGTAATCGACGAGGTCTTCACCCTTGCCGCCATCGAGCTTGTCGTTGCCGGCATCGACGCCAGCGAGGAAGTGATCGCTGCCGAGACCGCCAAGTTCCTTGTCGTTGCCCGCACCGCCCTGGAGCGTATCGTCGCCAGAATCGCCGGTGAGCGAATCCGAGCCGTCGCCGCCGTTCAGATCGTCGCTGCCATCGCCGCCCTTGAGGATGTCGTTGCCCGTGCCGCCATCCAGCGAATCGTTGCCGGCATCGCCGCTCAGCGCGTCATTGCCGTCGCCGCCATGGAGCGCATCGACCCCGTCGCCACCCGCGAGCTTGTCGCCGCCGGCACCGCCATCGAGCGTATCATTGCCCGTGCCGCCATCGACCTTGTCGTTGCCGTCGCCGCCCAGCACGACATCGGCGCCTGCCCCCGCGACAACCGCGTCGTTGCCGGTGCCGGCGTCAATCGTGTCATCGCCGTTGCCGCCGTTCAGCGTATCGTTGCCGACATCACCCGAAAGCTGGTCGTTGCCGTCGCCGCCGCTGACATTGTCCTTGCCGTCGCCGCCCACAACTGTATCGGCGCCCGCACCCGCGACAACCGTGTCGTTGCCGGTACCGGCGTTGATGGAGTCATCGCCGTTGCCGCCGTCCAGCGTATCGTTGCCGGCATCGCCCGAAAGCTGGTCGTTGCCGTCGCCGCCGCTGACGTTGTCCTGGCCGGCGCCACCCGCCACGATGTCGTTGTCCGCGCCGCCATCGAGGGTATCGTTGCCGGCATCGCCGGTGATCGCATCGAAGCCGGTTCCGCCGTTGATCGTGTCGTTGCCGTTGCCGCCGATCAGGTTGTCATCGCCCTGGCCGCCGCTGATGTCGTCGTTGCCGTTGCCGCCGTCGATGACGTCGTTTCCGCCGCCGCCCTGCTCGTTGTCGTCACCACCGGTGCCCTGCAGGTGCTCGTTGGTGACATTGCCGGTGGGGTCGGCAATCTGGCTGCCACCGCCAGGAGCGAGGAAAGTCTCGTTGGTGAGCTTGTAGATCGTGGGATCGTTCGTCGGATTGTCCGACAGGTTGCTGTCCTGGCTGAAGGTTTCGACCTTCACATAGCTATCGAACGTGGAGGTGATGGTGACATCGTGCGTGACCGCATCGACCGAAAGCGTCTGGTTCAGCTTGAGGTGATCCGGAGACCACCCGCCATCGTTGTATTCGGCGATCTGGACCGGGTTCTGGTTAACTACAAACTTGAAAAGGTCCGACATGATTCTTCCTCCGGTGCGTCACGCAAGCACGAACGCCGCGTGGCTTCGCTGGGAACAACGACCGGTGATAAAAGATATTCCTTTCTGCAGAAACAATCAGACGACTACAATTCATTTAAGTAAAAATAGGGATCTTTGACGTAATTTGTTTCAAAGCAAGACAGATTATCTTTCACTATTCCGAAAGATATCAGCCTACTTACTTAATCCGACACTTCGATGTCTCCGACAGGGTATTTCCGATGGCCGATCGCGCTTCCATTTTTTTCCGCAGCGCCCTTGGCGCAGGACGGTTCACCTGGCGGCGACCGTCCTGCGCCGGATGCCATCAGGCGCGGGTCTTGAGGCGCAGGCTGTCCCAGCTGATGTCGCCGGTCCAGCCGCCATCGACGGGAAGCGCCACGCCATTGATGAAGGCGGCGGCGTCGGAGGCGAGGAAGGTGATGGCCTCGGCCACATCTTCGGGCTGGGCGAAGCGGGCCATCGGCACGCGGTTTTCGATGTCGGCGTTGTCGTAAGCACCCGAGCCCATGTCCTTGACGTCCATCTCGGTCTTGATCCAGCCGGGGCAGACGGCGTTGACGCGCACGCCGCGGCCGCCCCACTCGCCCGCGAGCGTACGGGTGAGGCCGACGAGGCCGTGCTTGGAGGTGTTGTAGGCCGAGCGGTGGATCACCCCGCCGAGGCCCGCGACCGAGGCGACATTGACGATGGCGCCCTTGCCCGCGCGCAACATCTGGCGGCCGAAGGCGCGGGAGAGGAGGAAGGGGCCCTGCAGGTTGATGGCCATCATCCGCTGCCACTGATCGAGCGTGGTCTCCTCGGCGGGCTGGATCAGGCTGATGCCGGCGTTGTTGACGAGGACCTGCGCGCCGCCGAAATCCGCGGCGATGCGGGCCGCCATGTCTTCGACGAAGGCTTCGTCCGAAACGTCGCCGCTGATGCCGATGGCCGGTGCGCCGATGGCAGCGGCCTGTTCGGCAACGTCCTGCAGATCGGTGAGGACGACGCGGTAGCCGGCTGCGGCGAGGCGGCGGGCGGTGACGAGGCCGAGGCCCTGCGCGGCGCCGGTGACGATAGCGGTGTTCATTGGGGTTCCTTGCTGGGGCGGGATGGGGAGGCGAAGAAGGCGGGATATTCGGCGCGCCAGAAATCGCACTGGTATTCGGACCATGCGTCGAACAGGCTGACGCCACCGGGCTCGTAGCGCAGGACTCTGCCAAGCCGGGTTATGCGCCGATCCTCTGCGCCGGGGCTGCGGCGCACAAAGCGGGCCCATGAATCGACAATGACGTCTGCAATGCCTTGCGAGGTGGGGTAGAGATCGGGCGCGCTCATGGTGCTGGTGTTCGAGAATCCGGGGAACAGGGCGTTAAGCTCTGCCGAATGGACCGCGCCAAGGTAAAAGCCTGGGTCGGGGCTGATCGGGATCGAGACGCCGCGTGACGGCGCGGAGCGATCGGCATATTCCCACTGGACGACCGAAGTCTGCACCGCGAGCAGCAGGCCGCTTTCGATTTCGAGGCAGTGGGTGATACCGAGGCCGGGCATGAAGTCGCTCATCAGCGAACCGAGCTTTTCAGCAGGATTTTCGTCGGGCTCCAGAGGATAGCGGGCGAGGACTCTGTCGGTCTTGTCGCCGTAGATCGCGCGGACGGCGGCGGGATAGGTTTCATGGGTGATTCTGGCGCCGCCCTGCACATCGTACCCGACGTAGAGGTTCATTTCGTCACGCGTGAAGCCGTTGAGGACGGGGACGCGGAGGAAATCGCCAGCCTTGAGCGCATCGAGGGTGGAGCCCGGGACGGTGGAGCCGCCGGTGAAGGGGGCGAAGGCGAGGAGTTCGCCCTTGGCCGCGCGGGTGCCGGCGGCGATGAGAGCTTGCGGTTCGATGGCCTTGAGGCACGCGAGATCGGCGCAGCCGGCTTCCTTCGCGACCTTGGCGGCGAACATTTCGGCCTGCGGGAGCGTGCGCAAGGGGGTGCCGCAGGCGCCGCTCTGGATGATGGCGCGGTGGAACAGGCCCTTGTTGGCCTCGGGCGCCATGAGCTGCATGCAGACCGAGGCCGCACCGGCGGATTCGCCCGCGAGGGTGATGTTGTCCGGATCGCCGCCGAAGGCTGCCACGTTGGCCTTGATCCACCGGAGGGCGAGGCGCTGGTCTTCGAGGCCGAGGACGTGGCCTGCGCCGGACGTGCCCGCCGGCGGGGCCATGAAGCCGAACACGCCGAGGCGGTAGTTCACGCTGACGACGACGGCATCCATGCCCTTGGCAAGCCGGTCCAGCCGGTAGAGCGAGGCCGCGCCGCCGACGAAAGCCCCGCCGTGGAGCCACACGAGGACGGGGCGCCGGGTAGCGCTTTTGGTGGTGGGCAGGCTCACGTTGAGGGTGAGGCAGTTCTCCTCGTCGCTGCGTTCGGTGAGGCCGTAGCGCGCGGCCTGCGGGCAGGCCCCGCCGAAGTGCATGGCGGGGAGCGTGCCGGTCCATGGCGCGGCGGGCTGGGGCAGGCTCCAGCGCGCATTGCCGGAAACAGGGGCGGCATAGGGGATGCCGCGAAATTCGAGGACGCCGTTCCGAACGAAGCCTTCGACCTTGCCCGAGGCGGTGGTGATGACTTCACCCTGCGGCGCGGACTGGGCGGCGAGCGGGGTACCGAGAAGGAGCGCGGCGGCGGCGAGGAGGACGCGCCAGCTATGGAGGATCATCGGCAAGGGTCCGTTCCGGTTGCGCGCCCGTTGGTACGCATGGAGGCGGCAGTTGCAAGCCTTGCGCGTTTCGCTCTCAATTTTGAGGGCGGCGAAATTGAGGCAGGTCAAAGCCTGTGGCGGGTGTCCTGCGCCATCATCCCACGCGGAAGAGGAGAGCCGAGCATGGTCGAGACGCTGACGGGGACGAACCGGTCCAAGGGCATCACCTATGACGCGCTGCTGGACATGGACACGCATCAGGTGCCGGAGCGCCTGCGCGAGGACAGTCCGCTGCCGCCGGGGCCGACGATTGTCGATCCGAGCATCTATTACTCGCGCGATTTCTTCGATCTCGAGGTTGAGCGGCTGTGGAAGCGGGTGTGGCAGATGGCCTGCCATGAAGACGATATCCCGAACGTGGGCGACAGCCATGTCTATGATATCGCCCACTTGTCCTACATCGTGGTGCGCACCGGGCCGGATGAGATCAAGGCCTTTCCCAACGCCTGCCTCCACCGCGGCCGCGCGCTGCTGATCGAGGACAGCAAGGGGGTGCAAAGTTTCCGCTGCCCGTTCCATGGCTGGAACTGGGGCATCGACGGGGCGCTGAAGGAAGTGCCGTGCCAGTGGGATTTCCCCTCCGTCAGCGCAAAGACGCACAGCCTGCCGCCGGTGCGGGTGGGGCGCTGGGGCGGCTGGGTGTTCATCAATCCGGATGACAAGGCGCAAGCCTTCGAGGACTTCCTCGGCGATATCGACCGGCACTTCCAGCCGATCCCGTTCGAGCGGCGCTACAAGGCGGTGCACGTCGCGAAGAAACTGCGCTGCAATTGGAAGGTGGCGCAGGAGGCCTTCATGGAGGCCTATCACGTGGTGGCGACGCACCCGACGCTGCTCGACGTGATGGGCGACGCCAATTCGAAGTATGACGTGTTTGGCAACATGTCGCGCGCGATCTCGGCCAATGGCCTGCTCAGCCCGCATGTGAACCCCGCGCTGGTGGCCGAGCCGCTGGAGGGCGCGAAGACGTATGCCAAGGTGCGCCACGCGCTTTCGGGGAGCGTGTACGAGCGGCTGGTCGAAGACCGCGTGAAAGTGACCGCGCGCGATGGGCGGACGGGCGTGTTCGACCACCAGGCGCACCACATCGAAGGCGAGCTGGACCACGCGGACGTGCAACTGTGCGACTGGGTTGGCGGCAAGCTGCCCGCCGGGTGGGAGCTGGAGGAGGATCACACCACGACCGGTCCGGTGCCGGACCGCCGCAAGGCCCTGGCGGACGCATCGCGCGAGCATTGGCGGGCGACTTTGGGCGATGAGGTCGACAGGCTTTCGGATGCCGAGTTCGTCGACACGATCTACTACAACCTCTTCCCCAACATCAGCCCGTGGGGGTGTCTCAACCCGATCTTCTACCGGTTCCGCCCGCTGGGCGACAATCCGGAGGAATGCATCCACGAGACGATGTTCATGATGCCGGTGAAGAAGGGCGAGAAGCGCCCGGCCCCGGCCAAGGTGCACTGGCTGGACTTCGACGACGACTATTGCGACGCCGAGGAACTGGGCATGCTGGCCAAGGTGTTCAATCAGGACGTGGTCAACCTGCCGCACGTGCAGCGGGGCATGAAATCGATCAAGTCGAAGGAGATCGTGTTCGCGAACTATGGCGAAACGAAGATCCGGCACTTCCACATGCTGCTCAACGCGCAGCTGGCGCGTTGATGGCTGCTGCGGCCGCGCCGAAACGGAGCGGGCCGGTGCCGCCTCAAACACGTGCGCCAAGCAAAAATGACAATTGCAGGCAGGACTGCCGGGGATCACTGTAGCCCAAGAAAAAGCCCTGCCTTGGGAATCGAGGATAACGCCATGTCACGTGAACAGCTGATCGAAATGACCCGTTCGCTTATCGCCCATGGCGATGCCGGGACGATGGAACTCGCCGACGAGGTTGTGCGCATTCCCGCCTCGACCTATACCGACGAGGCGCTGTTCGAGCGCGAGAAGAAGCAGATCTTCCGCCGCCTGCCGCTGATGGTCGCGCCTTCGTGCGAGCTGCCCAATCCGGGCGATTACAAGGCGATGGACATTGCCGGTGTGCCGCTGCTGCTCACCCGCCAGCGCGACGGCAGCGTGGGCGCGTTCCTCAACATGTGCACGCACCGCGGCAACCCGGTGGCCTCGGGCAGCGGCAATGCCAATCGCTTCACCTGCGGTTATCATGGCTGGACCTTCAAGAACGACGGCGACCTCATCGGCGTGGCCAGCCCGCAGGACTTCGGCGCGGTGGACAAGGCGGCGCTGTGCCTGACGCGCTTTCCGGTCTATGAAAGCGCCGGCCTGATCTGGGCGACGCTCGATCCCAATTCCAAGCTCTCGATCGCCGACTACCTGTGCGGCTATGACGGCCTGCTGGAGGCCTTCGGGTTCAAGGACTGGTACCTGTTCAGCCAGCGCACGCTTTCGGGACCGAACTGGAAGACCGCCTACGACGGCTACCTCGATTTCTACCACCTGCCGGTGCTCCACGCGAACACCTTCGGTTCGGATTTCTACAACCGCGCCAACTACTTCGAGTTCGGCCCGCATCAGCGCCTCTCGACCCCTTCGAAGTATGCGATCAAGGTTTCCTCAGAGGATGACCGCCAGATCGACCTCACCACGCTGAAGGACGAGGACCTGCCCGACGACGTGCTGGTGCAGGGCGTCTGGACGATCTTCCCGCATATCTCGATCGCCAGCTTCTACGGCGGCGGCCTGCGCGGCGCGATGATCAGCCAGCTCTTCCCCGGCGATACGGTGGGCGAAAGCTACACCACCCAGTTCTACGTGATGGAGAAGAAGCCCTCGGACGAAGTGGCCATCAAGGCCGCGCACGAGCAGTTCGATTTCCTCGAGATCGTGGTGCGCGACGAGGACTACAAGACCGGCAAGCGCCAGCATGTGGCGCTGCAGAGCGGCCTGATGAAGGACGTGCTCTTCGGCCGCAACGAGCGCGGCGGGCAGGTGTTCCACACCTGGGCGGCCAAGCTGCTCGGGGCGACCGACGACGAGCTGGTGGAGATGTTCGCCCGCGAGGCGCAGCGCGAGGCGGCGGAATAATCCGGCCTGATTGGCCGATCTGCCGGTGTTCAGAACACCAGCAGATCGGTCGCCGCGAGCAGCGGTGCCCCCTTGAGCACGGCCAATGTTATGGCCGCTGCCGTGCCGGTGCCATCGGCATCGAAACGGAGCGTGCCTGACGCGGTATCGTAGATGATCCGGTCGTTGGCATCGTGCGCCGCGCTGGCGCCTGCTGCCGCGTAGAACGCGTCCGCCGAAAGTGCGCCGACGGCGCCGATCCCGGCAAAGGCAGAAGCCTTGAGCGAGAGGCGATCCCCGAGCGGGGAAGAGAAATCGGCCATGGAATCGATGTTCGCCGGGCCGGGCGCCGTGGAGAACACGAAGGTGTCCGCCCCCTGCCCGCCATAGAGCGCGTCATTGCCAAGCCCGCCATCGATCCGGTCGTTGCCGGTGCCGCCGAGGAGGATATCGCGCCCGCCGGCCCCGAACAGCGTATCCGCGCCGCTGCCGCCATCGATCAGGGCCGTGTGACCATCGGCCAGCACGCCGACCAGCGTATCATTGCCCGCACCGCCATAGGCGCGATCGTTCTCGCTGCCGGCTTCGAGATAATCGTTGCCAGTGCCGCCTTGGAGCACATCAATGCCGAGGCCGCCGAACAGGTTGTCATCCCCCGACCCACCGATCAGCGCATCGTTGCCGCCCCGGCCAAAGAGATCGTCGTTGCCGCCATTGCCGTAGATCTTGTCGGCGCCGTTGCTGCCGACAAGGCCGGCGGCACGCAGCATGAGATCGGACGGACCGCCTTCGGAGGCGGCCGTGCCGGTGATCACCTTGCCGGTGGGCAGGGCGCCATGGGGATCGAAGCCATCGAGATCGGCAGCGGTGAGCAGCGTGGCGTCAAGGTTCTTGAAGGTAATGTAATCGGTGTAGCTCGCCGCGAGGCCAGAGCCGTAGGTGGTGTCGTATTCGAGCACGGCATCGGCGCCGCGCTGCTCCAACCGCCAGTAACCATCCGCGAAAGGATTGGCGCTGGCGGCAGACCATGCCTGCTTCAGATTGAAGGTCATGCGGTCTTCACCGGGCTTGAAATCGGTGATCGTGAGATTCGAGGTGCCGCTGCCGAAATCGAAGGTCGTCGTCGTCGAGAGATCGGTCGAGCCCAGTCCGCGGAAACCCAGGACCACTTCATCGCGGCCTGCACCGAGGGTGACCGTCTGCGCAGAGCCTGCCTGGGAAATGAACCGGTCATCGCCTGCGCCGAGATCGACCGTTCCGGCCGACCCGAGCACCACGAGATCGTTGCCTTCGCCGCCGGTCCCGGTCAGGGTGTTGGCGGAATAGCTGCTGTAGAAGCCGAGGTAGAGCCGGTCGTCACCGCTGCCACCGCTGACCGTGGTCGCGCCGCGATAGGCCGTCGCGAGAATCAGGTCGTTGCCGGCATCACCGTAGAGAGTGCCGCTGAACCCATCGAAGTAGTTGGCGCCAATGCGATCATTGCCATCACCGCCATGGACCGTATCGAGCCCGCCGGCAGTGCGGATCACGTCGTCGGCCCCCAGACCATCGATCACATCGTTCTGCGCGGTGCCATCGAGAGTATCGGCATTCGCGGTGCCGGCGATGTTCGCCATGGGTATCCTCGGTCCTCTTGCGGGCTTCCGGGAAGACGTCTCCAGAATTCACGTATGGAGTCCATCGATTTGGCGAAACGGATTGGCCCGTTCTGGCGGGACTGTCAGCCGTCCTTGCAATAGCAGCTGTGGCCGTTGATCGCGGGGGCGCCGCCACTCCGCCGCAGACGCAGGCTGCCACGCGCGCACCAGCCCAAGCCGCCGCGCGAGTGCCCGGAATGGCGCAAATATCCGAGCCTGCAGAAAAATGGCGAATGCGGAGCACGCCATCGCACTCATAATCCCCTCCGCCCCGGTCATGCCGGTTTTGTGGCATCCGAACACAGCGTTGCAATCCTGCCAAAACGTTGGTGCGAACGGCATGCGCGCGGCATACACTCGACCCTCTGACACGGGAGGCCGTCCTTGCGCATTCATCCGATCATGGCCCTGGTACTGCTCGCCTCAGGCGGGATAGCCGCCGCTGCCGGAGCGGCGCGGTGGCATCCCGCGCCGCATTCCGATGCGGCGGCGCTCGCCATGCTCGATCCCTCGCGGTTGGCAGCGGCCGCTTGTGCGGAGAAGGCGCGGGCGAGCGAGCCGGTGCTGCTGCGGCGCTTGGCTCAGGCGGCCTCGCTGATGGGGCCTGTGGTGCCGGACAAGTTCCCGCTTTACGGCGGGGTGCCGCGTTCGGCGCTGGAGCCGGGCGGGCTGACGGCCGAGGCGCGGCCGTGGTTCGATCAAGGCCTCGAAATGGCCTACAACTTCAACCATGCGGCGGCGGTCGCCTCGTTCCGCAAGGCGCAGGCGCTCGCGCCCGGGTGTGCACTCTGCTTCTGGGGCGAGGCGCTGGTGCAGGGGCCGAATATCAACGCGCCGATGGACGCGAAGGCCTTGGCACCGACACTGAAAGCGCTGGAGAAGGCACAGGCGCTCGCGCCCGGCGCTCCGGCGCTGGACCGCGCGCTGATCGCGGCGCTGGCGGCGCGCTATTCGGCGGACCCCAAGGCGGATCGCAGCGCGATGGATGCGGCCTATGCCGATGCCATGCTGAAGCTGGCGGACGGGGTGCCGGGCAATGATGAAGTCGCCGTGCTGGCCGCCGAAGCGGCGATGGATACGAGCCCGTGGAATTACTGGCAGCCGGGGCGTTCCGAACCACGGGTGCGCATCGACAAGGCGGTGGCGCTGGTCGAAGGCGTGCTGGCGCGGCATCCCGGGCACAATGAAGCGGCGCACCTCTATATTCACCTGACGGAGAACTATGTTGATCCGAAGCGCGGGGAGAAGGCGGCGGACGCGCTCAATCTGAGCGCGATGCCGGAGGCGGGGCACCTCGTCCACATGCCGGGGCACATCTACTACCGCATCGGACGCTACAAGGATTCGATCCGGGCGAATATCGCGGCGGCGAAAGCGGATGAGGCCTATCTGGCAAAGGTGCCGGACGACGGCATGTACCGCTATGGATACTATCCGCACAACGTCCACTTCATCGTGACCTCGGCACAGCAGGCGGGCGATCTGGGACTGGCGGTGGCGCAGGCGCGCAAGCTGATGCGGATCATCCCCGAGGACAAGGCGGTGCAGCTGGGCTGGATCGAGGCGGTGGTCGCCGCGCCTTCGTTCGCCTTTGCGCAAGGGGGGACGCCTGCGCAGATCCTGGCGCTGCCGAAGCCGACCGCGCGCCTGCCCTATGTGCTGGCGATGTGGCACTATGCCCGGGGCGTAGCCTTTGCGCGGCTGAAGCAGGCGAACGCGCTGGAGGCGGAACTGGCGGCGATGGAGCGAGTGACGGCAGACCCGGGCATCAAGGCTGTGGACGGGACCGGCCTTCCGGCGACCGACCTGATCCATCTGGCTCAGCATGTGGTGCGCGGGCGGCTGGCTTTTGCGCGAGGGGACTTCGTGGCAGCGGCGGAGGCATACCGCAAGGCGCAGGCGATCGAGGGGACAATCCCCTATCAGGAACCGCCTTACTGGTACTATCCGGTCAGCCAGTCGCTGGGCGCCGCGCTGCTTGCGGGCGGCAAGGCGAGCGAGGCGCGCGATGCGTTCCATCAGGCGCTGCTGGTGGCGCCGGGGAATGGCTGGGCGCTGTGGGGGCTGGCCAAGGCGGAGCGGGCGCTGGGCCATGATCTGGAAGCCCGCGCCGCGGAGGCAGCGCTGGAGCGGGCGTGGTTGGGGGATCGGCGGTTGCTGACGCTGGAGCGCTTGTAAGCCCCTCCAGCCCGCTCCACGGGCCACCTCCCCCTTTTGTGCTTCGCGAAAAAGGGGAGGATCAAGAAGGCTCAGCCGTCCTTGTAGTAGTAGCTGTAGCCGTTGATCGCGGGGGCACCGCCGAGGTGGGCGTAAAGAACGCGGCTGCCTTCGGGGAAGAAGCCTTTGCGCGTCAGGTCGATCATGCCCTGCATCGATTTGCCTTCATAGACCGGGTCGGTGATCATCGCCTCGGTGCGGGCGGCGAGGCGGATGGCCGCGTTGGTTTCCTCGGACGGGACGCCGTAGGCCGGGTAGGCGTAGTCCGGGTTGATGACGATCTCGTCCTCGCGGATCGTGCGGCCAAGGCCGATCAGTTCGGCGGTGTTGTCGACAATGGAACGAACCTGCGCGCGGGTCTGCTCCAGCGTGCCGGAGGCGTCGATGCCAATCACGGTGTGGGCGCGGTCCTGCGCGGCGAAGCCGACGATCATGCCGCCCTGGGTCGAGCCGGTGACGACGCAGACAACGATGTAGTCGAACTGGAAGCCAAGCTCGGCCTCCTGCGCGGCGACTTCCTCGGCGAAGCCGACATAGCCCAGCGCGCCGTACTTGTGGACCGAGGCACCGGCGGGGATCGGATAGGGCTTGCCGCCCGCGGCCTTGACGCTCTCGATCGCGTCCTCCCAGCTCTGGCGGATGCCGATGTCGAAGCCGTCATCAACGAGCTGGCTGTCCGCGCCCATCAGGCGGGTGAGCAGGATATTGCCGACGCGGTCGTAGACAGCGTCGTAGTGCGGGACCCACTTTTCCTGCACGACGACGCACTTCATGCCGAGCTTGGCGGCGGTGGCGGCGACCATGCGGGTGTGGTTGGACTGGACGCCGCCGATGGAGACGAGCGTGTCCGCACCCGAGGCGATGGCATCGGGGACGATATATTCGAGCTTGCGCAGTTTGTTGCCGCCGAACGCGAGGCCGGAATTGCAATCATCGCGCTTGGCCCAGAACTCGACCTTGCCGCCCAAGGCCTCGCTAAGGCGCGGCAGGCGCTCGATGGGGGTGGGGCCATACGTGAGCGGGTAGCGTTCGAACGGGGCGAGGAGAGACATGGCGGCTCCGGCAAGGGGTGTGATTCGGCTGCGGAAGCTAATGCAAAGTAGCTGGAAGGTGCTTGCAAATTTGGGGGATCAGCAGGTTTTAATCGGGATTGATCGGCTTTCGATTTACGTCTTTTTCCGATAGATTGACATTATATGAAAGAACCTTCCATCGAGTTTGACCGGATCGACCGCAACTTGCTGCGCCTGCTGCAGGCCGACGGGCGGCGGTCCAATGCGGAACTGGCAGAGATGGCCAACATCAGCCCCGCAACGTGCCACCGGCGCGTGGCGCGGCTGGTGGAACTGGGCGCGATCACCGGCTTCAGGGGCGCGGTCGATCCCGTCGTGGTCGGACTCGGCACGCTGGTAATGGTGGGCGTGGTGCTCGACCGCTCGACGCCCGAGAGTTTTGCCGCGTTCGAGGGCGCGGTGCTGGGCATGAAGGAAGTGCTGGACTGCAATCTGGTGGCGGGGGACTTCGACTACCTGCTGAAAATCCGGGTGCGCGATATCGCCGATTTCAACGCGCTCCACGGTCAGCGGCTCCTGACCCTGCCGGGCGTGCGGCAGACGCGGACGTTCTTCGTGATGAAGGAAGTGAAGGAAAACGCGCCGCTGGGGTTTTGAGGGGGTGGTGCAAGTGGCTCCTCCCCCGTTCAGGGGAGGCCGGGTGGGGGTGACCAGCGCTTTCCGGAGAGGCCGAGCCCCCTCCCCCAACCCCTCCCCGCCGGGGAGGGGGGCTTTCAGATGACAGTCGGCATTTGACAGCACCGCCGCGCCGCTTATCCCTATGGCAGGTCAAGCAAAGGGGAATGGCGTGGGCGCAGTGGGAGTTGCAGAGGCAGGCGGTGCGGGGAGCGTGGAGCTGAGCCGTACGCTATTGCCGCGCCACGTTTCGATGATCGCGATTGGCGGCATCATCGGCGCAGGGCTGTTCGTCGGTTCGTCCACCACGATTGCGCTGACCGGGCCGGCGGCGGTGATTTCCTATCTGATCGCAGGGCTGCTGATCCTCCTCGTCATGCGCATGATCGCCGAAATGGCCATCGTGCTCGAAGGCGTGCGGACTTTCCCGGACTTCGCGCGTGCGGGGCTGGGGCATCTGGCAGGCTTCCTCTCCGGCTGGCTCTACTGGTATTTCTGGGTCGTCGTGGTGGCGGTGGAGGCGATTGCCGGGGCCAAGATCATCGGCGGCTGGCTGCCCGGCGTGCCGGAGTGGGCCATCGGCGCAGGCCTGACCGCGCTGATGACGGGCGTGAACCTCATGTCGACGCGCAGCTACGGCGAGTTCGAATTCTGGTTCTCCTCGATCAAGGTTGCCGCGATCCTCGTGTTCAGCCTGATCTGCGCGCTGTGGGTCTTTGGGATCACCGCGCCGCAGGGCTTTTCGATTGGCAACCTCACCGCGCATGGCGGCTTCGCGCCGCATGGCTGGGGGCCGGTGCTGGCGGGTGTGGCCTCCACCATCTTCTCGCTCTGCGGGGCGGAAATCGCGACGATTGCGGCGGCGGAATCGCCCGATCCAGCCAAGGTGATCGCGCGGATGACCGTCTCGGTCGCGCTGCGCATCGTGATCTTCTACGTGCTCGCGATCGGTCTCATCGTCGCGGTGGTGCCATGGACGCAGATCGTGCCGGGGCATTCGCCGTTCGCCACGACGCTGGCGGCCATGCACATCCCGGGCGGCGAGACGATCATGAGCGCGGTGGTGCTGGTGGCTGTGCTGTCGTGCCTCAACAGCGGACTTTACGTGACGAGCCGCGCGCTGTTTGGCCTTGCCCGCTTCGGCGATGCGCCAGACTGGCTGGTGCATGTGAACGCGCGCGGGGTGCCGGCGCGGGCGATCATCGCCGCCAGCCTCTTCGCCTATGGCGCGCTGGCCGCGCAGTGGCTTTCGCCGGGGACGGTGTTCAGCTTCCTCGTCAATTCCTCGGGCGTGACGATGATCCTGCTCTACGCGCTGGTGGGCATCGCGCAGCTCAAGGAGCGGACGCGGATGGAGCGCGAGGCGCCGGAGCGGCTGACGCTGAAGATGTGGTTCCACCCCTTCGGCACACTGACCGCCCTGGCGGCGATGCTGGCCGTGCTCGTGTTCATGGGGCTCCAGCCGGATCTCGCGAGCCAGCTGTGGATGAGCCTGCTGGTGGCGGGCCTGTTTGCGGGCGCTTTCTGGCTGCTGCGCACGGGAAAGCGCGCCTGAAATGCCTGAAGCAATTACGGCAGAAGAAGCCGCTGCGCTGGTCAAGTCCGGCATGTGGCTCGATTACGGGTTTGGCGCGACGCAGGCCGAGGCCTTCGACACGGCGCTGGCCGCCCGCGTGCACGCGCTTTCGGGCGTGAAAGTGCGCAGCTGCCTGACGACGCGCCCGCGCGCGTATCAGGAGGCCGATCCCGAAGGCGCGCATGTGCTGAGCGCCAGCTGGCATTTCAGCGGGTACGACCGGCGGCAGTTCGATGCGGGGCGCTGCACCTATATCCCGCTGAACCTCGGCGAGTGGCCCGATCTCTATCGGCGGTTCGTGGAGCGGGTGGATATCGCGGTGTTCCAGGTCTGCCCGAAGGACGCGCAGGGCAACTACAATTTCTCGGTCTCCGCCTCCTACCTGCGATCGCTGGTCGAGAAGGCGGACGTGGTGATCGTCGAGGTCAATCCGGCGCTGCCGTATTGCTTCGGACCGGACAATGCCGTGCACGAGAGCGAAGTGGACTTCGTGATCGAAGGCCTCACGCTGCCTGCGGCCGAGCTGCCGGGCGCGACCTCAAGCGAGGTGGACCTTGCCATCGCGCGGCTGGTGGCAGCGGAAATCCGCGATGGTGACTGCCTGCAGCTGGGCATTGGCGGGCTGCCCAATGCGGTGGGCCGCGCGATTGCCGGCGCGGGCGTGAAGGACCTTGGCGTCCATACCGAGATGATGGTCGAGGGGCTGGTCGAGCTGGTCAAGGCGGGCGCCGCGACGGGCGCGCGCAAACAGATCGACGTGGGCGAAGCGGTCTATGCCTTCGCGATCGGGACGGCGGACATCTACGCCGCGCTGGACCGCAATCCGGCCTTCACCGCGCGACAGGTGGACTATACCAATCTGCCCCGAACCGTGGCGCGCAACGACAATGTGTTCTCCGTCAACAGCACCGGGCAGATGGACCTGCAGGGGCAGGCGGCCTCCGAGGCGGACGGTTACCGGCACTTCAGCGGCACCGGCGGCCAGCTCGGTTTCGTGCGCGCGGCCTATGAATCCGAAGGCGGGCGAGGGTTCCTGTGCATGCCATCGACCTACGAGAAGCACGGCGTGCGCAAGAGCCGCGTGGTCGCGGGCCTCTCCGCGGGAACCATCGTCACCGTGCCGCGCACCGACGTGATGTATGTCGCGACCGAGTACGGCATGGCCTGTTTGAAGGGCCTGCCGGTGCCAGAACGCGCCAAGGCGATGATTTCCATCGCACACCCCGATTTCCGCGAGGAGCTGGAGCGCGAGGCCTATGCCCAGGGGCTGATCCCGAAGCGCTATTTCTGAAGCTGCGCGGCGCTGGTGAGGCGGGGAGAGACAGGTGAAGGCAGTGTTCAAATGGTCAGGTCTCGTCGCCTTGGGACTTGCGCTGGGCGGCGGCCTTGCGGTCTGGCAGATGCAGGCGAGCGGCCTTGGCAATGATGTGCGCGTGGGGCCATGGAGCACCGGACGCGACATTGGCACCGCCCATGCCGACATGAAGACGCGCGCAATCGTCGCCCTGCGCGGGCTGTTGGCCCTTCCGGCGCAGGAAGCGCGCTATTTCACCGCGACGACCGACAGTGCCGGGGCGCCGCTTTCCGGCAAGTGCAGCTATGCCCTGACCGGCGGAGCGATCGAGGCGCGCTGGTGGAGCGTGACCCTTTATGACCGCGGCGGCTGGCTGATCCCCAACCGATGGCACCGCCATTCCATCGGCAGCGCGCGGATTGACGCCGACCCCGCCACCCGCTGGACGGTGAGGATCGGCCCGGCAGAGCAGCCCGGACTGTGGGTGCCTACCGGCACGGATGGCCCTTTCGAGCTGACCCTCAGGGCCTATCGACCGCGCGGGACCATGGCGCGCGATCCAGCGCGAATAAGCCTGCCTTCGATCACCCGCGGGGAGTGCCGCCCATGATGCGGCGTCTTGCCCCGTTCGCGGTTGTCGCTGCTGCAGCCGTTGGCAGCTATTATGCGACGCTCGCAGCCGCGCCCTTCGGCCTGATGCGGCTGGCCGAAGCGAAGATCGCCAGCAACGCGCCCACCAACCACTTCACCCATCTGCCGCCGGTGCGTGCGGAGCGGCAATTCGTCGTGCGGCCGAGCCCCGACCTGCTCTATTCTGCCTGCCCTTACGACCTGACAGCCGGGCCGCTGGAGGTGACCGCAGTGCCGGTTCCCGGGCGATACAGCTCGATCAGCGTGTTCGATGCGCGGACCGATGTCGCCTTTGTGCGCAATGACGAGCAGATGGCAGGGCGGCCGATGCGGGTGGTGCTTGCGCTGGAGGGGCAAACGGTGCCGGTCGGGATCGAGACCGTCCGGGTGCGCTATGCGACTGGTATCATCCTGCAACGCGTTCTGCTCGCCGACCCTGCCGAGGCGGCGTCGGTCGACCCGATCCGCAGCAAGGCCCGGTGCCGGACGCTGGCGGGACAGCAGTAGCGCTGGAGGATATGGTGAGCCCTGCTGGGTTCGAACCAGCGACCTACTGATTAAATGCCAAGATCAGGTAGCATCGTGGTCAGGCTCTGCCGCCAATCGCTCGTTGCCATGGTGGGAGTCGACGCTCTCGACGCGTGCATGATGTTCGTGCCTTGCGCGAGCCAGTGCACGCAACCTTTGCGCCTGCTGCCGAGTTGCAACCTTACCGCTCACAGGACGTCGATGCGACGCAAGAAGTAGCACCCAAAAGACGAAAATCAGGACCGCAACATGCGCCTTACCTCTCATTCCGCGGTCGGTAACAGAACCTCGAGCAGCCGGTCGATCTTGACCGTCGCGATGGTCGAGAATGTATCGGAAACGGCGTAAGGCAGCACGATCCGGTTGCCGAACTTCATCGCGCCGCAGGAATAGACGACATTGGGCACATAGCCTTCGCGCTCGGACCGCTCTGGCTGGACCAGCGGCAGGCGGGCGCGGCCGATTACGCGTGAGGGATCGTGCTTGTCGAGCAGCACCGCGCCGATCGAGTAGCGCCGGATCGGCCCGACACCGTGGGTGAACAGCAGCCAGCCCTCGTCAAGCTCGATCGGCGATCCGCAATTGCCGATCTGGACAAATTCCCAGGGGTATTCCGGGCGCAGGATCGGCGTACCAAGGCTCCATTCGAGCAAATTGTCGGAATAGATCAGATGTAGGCTCTCGTTGTCATAGCGGGCGATCATGGCATAGCGCCCGCCGATCTTGCGCGGAAAGAGAGCCATGCCCTTGTTGACGGCCGCCGGGCCGGTGAGCGGCACCATCCGGAACGACTGGAAATCGCGGGTCTCGATGAGTTCCGAGCGGATCGCCCGTCCGCTATAGGCGGTATAAGTGGCGAAAAAGGTCGTGCGGCCATGATCCTTGAAGGCGACGAAGCGCGCATCCTCGATACCGTTGGCCTGCGCCTCGGTGATTGGGAAGATCACGCGCTGCGAGAGGTTGCTGTCCGCCGCGAAGGCAAGGTCGATCTTGTCGCCCACGCGCCGGGAAATGTGGGGCAGGCAGGCGAGACGAACGGGCGGCTCGATGCTGATGGCGCCTTCGCCGCTGATCGTGCCGCGCCGGAAGGTGAGCGAGGAGATATGCCCCTCCCCCACCGCGCGCAGCGAGAGGATGAAGCGCAGGCTACCCGGCTCCACTGCGCTCTGATCGGGGTGGGGCACGATACTGGGATTGAACAGCGCGGCGGCCTCGAAGCTGTATTCATGCAGGAAATAGGCCCCGATCAGGCTGCGTTGCGTCGGCGAGAATGCGGCGTGACCTGCAAAGACCTGCTCCATCTCGGCCGCGCGGCTCTCGAAGATCTCGAGCAGGTTGCGCTGCGGATCGTCGAAGTTGTCGAGCACGCCGGCGAGCACACTCTGCGCTTCGGCCTCGTCCAGCGCCAGGACCCGCGCGACAATATGATTGGCACGCGTGGTATCGACCGGATTGAAATCACGCGGCTCGATCGCGGGGCGAAACGGGCGTACAATGACGCGTGAGGGGTCGGGCCGAAGGTAGAGGGGATGGCGATTGAAGAACGGGCTTGGGTTCATGCCCAATGGCCAGCGGCGACGACGCGGGGTGCGGCAAGCGCGGCTTCGGCAGATGCAGCAACCGGCAGGGCGAAGAAAGCCCCGGCAGACCTGTTTGCGAAGCGGTGCATGTCGGTCAGCGCCATGAGGTAGGAGAGCAGCGATTCCGCGCCGCGATTCTCGTTGGCGCGATCACGGTGAAGGCCATCACGGCAGCTCCCGGTGGCGGGATCGACGAGAGGGACACCCAGATCGTTGGCGCCGCCGAACCAGGCAAAGGCGCGTGCGCCCTCCTCCTGCCACATCGGCCCGGGATCGACAGTGCTCGCAGCAAGACAGGCGGCGACGGTGGCGCAGGCTTCGAGCGGTTGCTGGTCGAAGTGCTGCGGCGCGCGTGCGGGGCTCAGGAAGCCATCCGAGCCCACCGGGCGGAAATGGCCGCCGGGTGCGGTCTGCTGGTCGATCAGCCAGCGCAGGGTTTCGAGGCCAGCGCCGACCAGATCGGGCATCGCGCAATCGCGCCCGGTGGTGATGAGGGCTTCGCACAGGCGCGCGTTGTCGTAGGTCAACCGGTCTTCGAACCAGACCCAGTCCTCGCGGCGGCAGGCCTGAAGTAGCTCCTGCAACCGCTCCGCCAGCAAGAGCCCGATATGCCGAGCCTTGCGATCATGCGGGCGCCGCGCGCTGTAGCCGCTGAGGCCGAGCAAGGTGAACGCCCATGCGCGCGGCGAGGTGAAGCTCTCGACCGGCTCCAGCGCCCGCGCGAACAGGTCCGCCGCCCATGGCGTAAGATCGGCGTCCGCACTGCCGGCTGCCGTTACGCCCAAGGCCCACATGGTGCGGCCATGGCTGTCCTCGGAGCCGATCTCCTCGAGCCAGCGGCGATCGAAGCCCATGAAATTGCGGAAGCGGGAACGATCGGGATTCCAGCCATGCTGGATAAAGGCGGCAAAGCGCAGCGGCTGGATATCCTGAAAGGCGGCCAGCAGCGCGCTATCAAGTGCCTGGCAGACGAGCAGCGCGCGCGCGTTGTCGTCGATGCAATAACCATGCAGGCGATCCGGAATGCCGCCGATGGCGTGCTGGAACAAACCGGTATCGTCGCACATTGCGGCAAAGTGAGCGAGCGGCAGCACGGGCAGCGACGGCCTCTGCTGGCGGCAGGCCGCCCGAAACGCCTCGCGGTAGGCGAGGGCGGTATTGTTCCAGGTCATCGACCGGCCCGAACGATAGGCAGTCCGCCCCATCGCAAGCCGCGCCGCATCGTCGGTCAGCAGACCGGCCACAGCTGCACCGAGGCTGACCGGATCATTGAACGGCACCAGCACGCCCGAGCGATCGGTCAGCAGTTCGGCGGCATGCCAGTAGGGCGTCGAGACCACGGGCCGGCCGAGGCCGTGCGAGTAGGCCAGCGTGCCCGACGTCATTTGCGCCTCGATAAGGTAGGGCGTCACGTAGACATCGCACATGGCGATGTGGTCGAGCAGTTCCGGCCGCTCGGCAAAGCGGTTGAAGAACACCACGTGTCCATCAAGTCCGAGTGCATGGACGCGCGCAATCAGGCTTTCGCGGTAGGCTTCACCTTCCGCGCGCAGCAAGGCGGGGTGGGTTGCGCCCATCACGACATAGACCGCGTCAGGCGCGGCTGCGAGCACCACGGGCATGGCCTCGATCATCACCTCGATGCCCTTGTTCGGGCTGATCAGGCCGAAGGTGAGGATCACCTGACGATCCGCGAAACCCAGTTTCCGCTTGGCCTCCTGCGCATCGGCCAAAGGCGCGTCCGGAATGCCGTGGGGGATGACCATGATGCGGGCGGGATCGGCGCCGTAGATCTCGATGAGGATCGCGCGGGCCTTGCGGGCCATGACCACAACCCGCGCCGAGGCAGCAAGGAGCGCCATCATCACCGCGCGTTGCGCCTCGCTCGGCCGGTCCAGCACGGTGTGCAGCGTGGTGACGAGCGGCACACGCAGAGCGGCAATCAGGCCTAGCAGGTAGCCCCCCGCCTCGCCGCCGAAAATGCCGAACTCGTGCTGGAGCGAGACGACGTCAAAGCCCGCAGTGTTGATATACTCGGCCGCCGCCAGATAGGCGCCCGCCTTCTCTTCGGCGATTTCCCAGCGCACCGGCGGGCCATAGGTGCTGGGGCCGCCCTGATCGCGCATCGCCACGATCGCAGTCTCGGCCACACCGTCCTGCTGGCGCATGGCGAGCTCGAGATCGGTGGTGAACGTGGCGATGCCGCAGCGCCGGGGCAGGGCATTGCCAAGAAACACGATACGCATCGGCGCGGTGCGGTGCATGTCCTAAGCCATCCCTTTCGGCGAACGGGCAGCGGAGGCATGAAGCCTAAGGAGCGAGACGGTGTGATCGGCCACGGCGGTGGTTTCCTGTTGCGGGAGGCAAAGCCCAAGTGGCCCCTCCGCGCAGGCTCGTCTGCCCTCGGAAACTACGCTGACGCGCCATGCGTAGCCCGTGAGATGGCGCAACGGGGCGACACGCCGCTCTGCGTACATTCCGATCCTGTTTGGTTTTCGATCCAGGCCTAGGCTCGAAAGGTCCGATGCGGTGTCTGGCGTTGGCATTCAGCCCGGTCAGGCCCGTCTCACCAGGAACCAAACCATGCGCATGATCCTCCTCGGCCTTGCCGCCACCAGCCTTCTCGCAAGCTGTGCCGATTATGGCGGCCGCGATCCCATGCAGTCGCAGTGGAGCAACTAAGACTACAACCGCCCCGATCCCAGCTACGGCGGGTATCAGGCCGATCGTTATTACCGCGATGACCCCAGCCGCTATCACGAGCGGCGCATGCGCAATGACGAACAGCTCTATCGCGGCAATGAC
This sequence comes from Novosphingobium fuchskuhlense, assembly GCF_001519075.1. Taxonomy (GTDB): domain Bacteria; phylum Pseudomonadota; class Alphaproteobacteria; order Sphingomonadales; family Sphingomonadaceae; genus Novosphingobium; species Novosphingobium fuchskuhlense. Next base: position 1,120,095 of record NZ_KQ954244.1, on the reverse strand, counting down.
GGGCGCTATTACTGCCGCCGTTCCGATGGGACCACCGGCCTCGTGGTCGGTGCGGTTGCCGGGGGCGCGCTGGGCAATGTGATCGCACCGGGCGGCTCCAAGACGCTCGGCACGGTGCTCGGCGCGGTTGTCGGCGGTGTCGCCGGCCGGCAGGTCGACCGTGGTCGCGGAGTGCGCTGCCGCTGATGCGGCGAACCGCTCTGGCGGGGTGGTAGCAGGCCGTCCCGCCGCCCTTTTCCCGCAGTGCCGGCACAAGCCCTTTGCTCAAAGGGCCGCCGAGCGAACAAGGAGGCTCTCATGTCCCTCGGCCTCATACTCCTGATTATCCTCGTTGTCTTTCTCGTGGGCGGCTTCAGCGGGCGCATCGGCGGTTATGGCTATGGCTACGGCCATGGCGGGATCGGCGTGATCGGGATCATCCTGATCGTGCTCGTGATCCTCATGCTGACCGGGCGGATCTAGTATTCCGCACACCCCAACCCACTGCATCTCCATCGAATCTCTCAGAAAAGGAGCCATTACCATGCGCTCGATCATCACCCTTGCAGCACTTGTCGCTGCCGTTTTGCCGATCACCGCTGCCTCGGCGCAGACCACGCGCGGCTATACCGTGCGCGCGACCCGGCTCTATTCGGGGCCGCTGCGTGATTATCCCAGCGTGCGCTACGTCGGACGCGGCGTCAGGGTCAGCATGCATGGCTGCCTGCGCGACCTGAGCTGGTGCGATGTGACCTACCGTGCCAATCGCGGGTGGGTCGCGGGAGACGACCTGCGCGTCAGTCATGACGGGCGGCGCCAGGGCATTGCGGCCGACATGGGCATCGGCGTGATCTCGTTCACATTCGGGTCCTACTGGGACACGCACTACCAGGGCCGTCGCTTCTATGGCGAACGCCAGCGGTGGCAGACGCAGTATGACACGGCCTACCGCCCGGAATGGGGTGAGCGTGAGCAGCGGCGGGATGAAAACCCGCAGAACAATCCCGGCCAGTACCGTGATCACGAGCAAGGCGGAGGTCAGCCCCGGATGGACCAGCGCCAGAGGGACCAGCGCGGGATGTACCAGCAAAGACAGAACCCGCGCGGTGATCAGCATCAGGGCTACCACGCGCAGGGGCGCACGCTGCCCCAGGGCGCTGCCGACAATCATCCGGCGAAGCGTGGCGACGGCAATGGAAAAGACCACGGCAAGCCCGACGGAAATCCGCACCGATAGGCGCATTCCGGCCCGATCAGCCTCCCCTCCCCCGGTCGGGCCGGGACTCACGGGGAGCGTGGCGGAATTCCTGCTCCGGCAGAATCCCGTCACGCTCCTTACCCCCAGTCAAACCGTTGAATTTTCTTTTTTCAGGAGCTCCGCCCCATGTCGCTCGTCAATCTCATAGTCATTCTGATGGTCGTCGGGGTTCTGCTCTGGCTGGTCAACACCTACCTGCCGATGGACGGCAAGATCAAATCGATCCTCAACGCCGTTGTCGTCATCGGGGTCGTGCTGTGGCTGCTGAGAGTGCTCGGTCTGCTGGCCTCGCTCGATGCCATTCATATCGGCAAGTGAAGGCCGCCGAATTGTCGCACAAACATTAGGTATGAGGTGAACTCGAAAAAAGTGTATTAGGCAAGCCTATCAAAAGGGGCATGCCGTGACACGACGACTCCATGCCAAGACCGCCGGGCGCGGGAGGTTTCGCACCTCGTCCGCACGGTGGTAAGTCCGCCGCGCGAGCCAGGCGGCGCATCGCCAAGGAACGACGTGCCGCCAAGGCCCGTGCTGCCGATCATCGCCATAGGCGCCTCGGCAGGCGGGCTGGAGGCGACCTCGCGGCTTTTCGATGCGCTGCCCGCAGCGACGGGCTGCGCGTTCATCGTCATACAGCACCTTGATCCGCATCATGAAAGCCTCATGGTCGCGCTGCTCGCCGAGCATACCGCGATGCCCGTGGTCGAGGCCGTGCATGGCTGCCCGCTGGCCGCAGACCATGTCTATGTCATTCCCCCCGGCCGCTATCTCTCGGTCCGTGCCGGCACCTTGCGGCTTTCCGCGCCGGAGGCCGGGCACGGCGCGCGCCTGCCATTCGATTGGTTGATCCGCTCGCTCGCGGCTTCGTGCGGGCGGCAAAGCGCTGCGGTGATCCTTTCGGGCACCGGCGGCGATGGCAGCGGCGGGCTAGCCGGGCTCCATGCGGCGGGCGGGATGATCCTCGTCCAGTCCATCGCCGAAGCCGAGCACCCGGGCATGCCGCAAGCCGCGCTCGATACCGCGCTGGTCGATGCGGCGTTGCCGCTTGCCGCCATGCCCGAAGCCATCGCCGCCTTTGCCGCACGCGTCACGCTCGCCGGGTTCAAGATGGAGGCAGAGCCCCCGCTTGATACGGGCGAAGGACTGGCCGCGATCCTCGCCGCCTTGCGCCACTCGACCGGACAAGACTTCAGCCACTACAAGCCCGGCACGATATCCCGGCGCATCGCGCGGCGCATGGCCCTGCTGGCCATGACCGCCGCGGACATGGCCGCCTATGCCGAGCGACTGCGCGGCGATCCTGCTGAAAGCACGTTGCTGGCAAGCGACCTGCTCATCAACGTCACCAGCTTCTTCCGCGATCCCAAGGTCTTCGAGACATTCGAAACCGTGATCCTGCCTGAAATGCTCGAACGGCTGGAGGCGGGGCAACACTTACGCATCTGGGTGGCGGGCTGCAGCACCGGCGAGGAGGCCTATTCGATCGCGATGGTCTGCCAGGATACGCTGGCGCGCGCGCGACGCGACGTGAAGCTGCAGATCTTCGCCTCGGACCTGGATCCCGATGCCATCGCTGCCGGGCGCGATGGGCTCTACCCCCACGATATCGCCGCCGCTGTCTCGCCCGAGCGGCTGGCGCGCTATTTCAACGAGGAAGAGGGTGGCTACCGCGTGGTCCCTGCCCTGCGCAGCCATGTCGTGTTCTCGGTGCAGGACGTACTGACCGACCCGCCGTTCTCGCGGCTCGACATGATCTCCTGCCGCAACTTGCTGATCTATCTGGACAGTGCCGCGCAGGCCCGGGTGGTTGCGCTGTTCCACTTCGCGCTGCGCGAAGCCGGCATCCTGCTGCTGGGCACGACCGAGACGATCGGCACGCCCGATGGCCGATTCGAACCCATGCTGCGGGCCGACTGCTTCTATCGCCATGTCGCGCGAACCCGGCCGGGAGAAGCCGGTTTCCCGTTCAGCTTCGATGGCAAGCTGCCCTTGCTCACCGCTGCCGGGCGCGAGCCCCCTGCCGTGCGGCGCAGTCTGGCCGACATCTGCGAACGGGCAGTGCTGGCGGGGCACGCACCCGCGGCCGTGCTGATCAACCAGCATCACGATTGCCTGTTCTCGATGGGGCCGACGCACCGCTTCCTGCGCATCTTGCCGGGCTATCCCACGCAGGACCTGCTCGCGATGGCCTCACCCGCGCTGCGCACCCGGCTGCGCCTCGCGATCGGCCGCGTCTCCGCCGATATGCCGCGTGTCGACGGCGGCCTTGCCACGCTGACAATCGACGGGGTCACGGTCCATTTCCGCATCACGGTGGAGCGTCTCGCCGAGGCGGCGGAGGAGCTCCTGCTCGTCTGCTTTGCCGAGGAAGCCCCCGGAAGCGGCGCCCAGCCCAAGGGGATAGCCCCGGAACAGGCCGACCGGCTGGCTGAACTGGAGCGCGAGCTGGAGGAAACGCAGGCCGAACTGCAGACCTCGATCCGCGACCGCGACATTGCCAACCAGGAGCAGAAGGCCATCAACGAGGAGGCCTTGTCGATCAACGAGGAGTTCCAGTCCACCAACGAGGAACTGCTGACCTCGAAGGAGGAACTGCAATCGCTCAACGAGGAGCTCACCGCGCTCAACAGCCAGCTGCAGGAAACGCTCGACCGCCAGCGCCTGGCCTCAGACGATCTCCAGAACGTGCTGTTCAGCACCAATGTCGGCACGATGTTCCTCGATGCCGCGCTCAGGATCCGCTTCTTCACCCCGGCGATCAGCCCGCTCTACAATGTCATCGCGGGCGATATCGGCCGGCCGCTCGCCGATCTCAGGCCCATCGCCGATGATCCCGAACTCCTCGCGGATGCCCAGCGCGTGCTGGGTAACGAGACGACCATCGAGCGCGAGATCCGCGCGCCGGGCGATACCTGGTTCGTCCGGCGCATCTTCCCCTACCGCGCGCTCGATAGCCAGATCAGGGGGGTGGTCATCACCTTTGCCGATATCACCGATCGCAAACATGTGACCTCGGCGCTCGAAGAAGCCAAGCTCGAGGCCGAACGCGCCAATGCGGCCAAGTCGCGGTTCCTCGCCGCGGCCAGCCACGATCTGCGCCAGCCGCTTCAGGCGCTGGCCCTGCTCAAGGATTTCCTTGCGCCCAATGTCTCGGGCGAACGGGCCGGCGAACTCATGGCGCGCTTTGACAAGACGCTGGGCGCGCTATCGGGCATGCTCGACGTGCTGCTCAACATCAGCCAGATCGAGGCGGGCGCGGTGCAACCCGAACGCGTGCAATTTCCGGTGGCCGATGTGCTGGAGACGCTGCACGGCGAATTTCTCGCGCTGGCAGAGGCGCGCGATCTATCGCTGCGCTTCATGCCTTGCGCGGCCTGGGTGGAGAGCGATCCGCGCCTGCTCGAACAGATGATGCGCAATCTCCTTGGCAATGCGGTGAAATACACGCGCACGGGCCGCATCCTGCTGGGGTGCCGGCGGCGCGGGAACGACCTTCGGATCGAGGTGTGGGATACCGGCATCGGCATCGAGGCCAGCCAGCTTGAGCATATCTTCGAGGAATTCCATCAGGTCGACAATCCCGCACGCGAAAGCGGGCTCGGGCTCGGACTCGGGCTCTCGATCGTGCGGCGGCTGGGCCGGCTCCTGCATCATGCGGTCGATGTCCGCTCGTTGCCCGGACGCGGTTCGATGTTCGCCATCACCGTGCCCGGCTGCAAGGGCGCCGCACGCCTGCCGCCCGCACCGCTGCCCGAACCTGCACCCGAACCCGAACCCGCTGCGCGTCCATCACTGATCATGGTCGTCGAGGACGATCCCGATTTGCTCGATCTCGTGACGCTGCTGCTGCGCGAGAACGGCCATATGGTCAGCGGCGCCTCCGATGGAGCCGAGGCACTGCGGCTCGTCGCGGGTGGTGCAATCCGGCCGGATATCCTCCTCACCGACTACAATCTGCCTTCAGGCCAAAGCGGCGTGGATCTGCTCAAGGCCCTGCGCCAACGTCTGCAGCGGCCGCTGCCCGCAATCGTGCTCACTGGGGACATTTCCACTGGCGCGCAGGCGATCATGGCCGAGGCTGATTGCATCCACTTGCGCAAGCCGGTCGTGCCCGCTGTCCTGCTGCGCGCCGTCGAACGATTGTGCCCGCCCGCTTTGACGCTGACGCCGGCGCTGCCGCCCGGCCGCGCGCCGCTGGTTTCGCCGATAATCTACGTGATCGACGACGAGCCCCACGTCTGCGACGCGATCCGCGATCTGCTCACCGCGCATGGCCGCGAAGTGGCCGATTTCGGCTCGGCGGAGGACTTTCTCGCCGCCTATCAGAAGGGGCGACCGGGGTGTCTGCTGGTCGATGCCCATTTGCCCGGCCTGAGCGGCATCGGCCTGCTGGGCGAGCTGCGCGCGCGCGGCGATCACCTGCCGGTCATCCTGATCACCGGCGATGACGATATCGGCCTTGCGGTCGCGGCGATGCGCGCGGGCGCCTGCGATTTCATCACCAAGCCGGTGGGGCGTGACGCGCTGATGGAGAGCATCAACCTTGCCACCGAGCAATCGCTGGGCACCACTCTCGCCGATGTTGCGCAGGCCGAGGCGGCAGCCTGCTTTGCCGCGCTTACCGCCCGGCAGAAAGAAGTGATGGACATGGTCCTTGCCGGCCATCCCAGCAAGAATATCGCCGCCGATCTCGGCATCAGCCAGCGTACGGTCGAAAATCACCGGGCCGAGGTCATGCACCGGATGGGCGTGCGCTCGCTGCCCGAACTCGCGCGCAAGGTGCTGATGCTGGAGGCCTGAAAGTTCTAGGGCCAGAACGGCAATGGGGCCGACCTTGCGGCCGACCCCATATTCTCGTTATGCGATGCGCTGGATCAGGAGCCCGAACCCGGGCCGTAACTGATCTCCACGCGCCGGTTCTGCACTTCGCGCACACCGTCGGCGGTAGGCACGCGCTGGCTGGTTTCGCCGTATGCCTGGCTCGAGATCGCCCCAGCGGAGACACCGTGCCCGGTCAGGTAGCCCTGAACCTCGGTGTCGCGCCGTGTCGACAGGCTGAGGTTGTAGCGCGGCGAGCCCGAGCTGTCGGTGTGCCCCGCCAGCATGATGCCGATATTGCCGCAGTTCCCGTAAGCCTGGACCGCATTGTCCAGAACGCTCGCCGCCTCGGGCGAGATATCGGACTTGTCCCAATCGAAGAACACGATGAACGGGCCCTTGTTGCAGACCACGGCAAGCGGAGGGGGCGGCGGAGGCGGAGGAGGCGGCGGCGGAGGAGCAGGCGGCGGAGGCGGCGGCGGTGGCGGCGGTGCGGCCTCGGGTTCAGGCTCGCCCGCGCGGCCGCCGAAATTGAGGGTCAGCGTGGCTAGCAGTGCATGCGAGCGCAAGTGTGCCGACCGCGCGGTGCCATCTTGTGCAGTGAACTTGTCCGCACCGTCGGGGCGGAAATAGCGGTACTTTACGCCGAGATCGATGTTGTGGCTAATCGGCACTGTGATCCCCGCGAGGGCCTGCCAGGCAAAGCCATGCGCCCGATCGTGGATTCTGACTGCGAAGGGAAGGTTTTCAGTCAACTTGGTGGTGGCATAGCCTGCACCGGCGCCGGCATAGGCCTTGATCCCGCCCCAGTGGCCAAGCCCGATCAGCACATTGCCCATTGCGGCGATCGTGCTGGTCCGGCCGGAAAGGCCGTCTGCGCCAGTAAAGCTGCCGTTGGGCAAGGGCGTGCCGATCGGCCGACTCTGGTCGCGCAGGTTCGAGCGGGCGTAGAAGCCCTCTGCCTCGAGCCGGAAGTGGCCGAGATCATAGCCCAAGGCGGCGCCCGCTTCCCAGCCGGTCTTGAACCGGTCGGTATGCTCGGCACCGCCCGCACTGAAGACGTCCGAATGCTCCTGTTTGACCGCGCCACCTTCAATTGTGACGTAAGGGCCGGTTTCGTTGGCATGCGCGCTTGCACCTAGCGCGCTTGAAGCCAGCAACAGGCTGACGATGATTTTCCTCATGAGATATCCGTTCGTTCTTGGTGGCGTCGCACAATGCGGCCACGGGGTAAGAGGGGCGAAAGAGTGGGGTCGGCCCGCAGTGTCGCGGTGGTCGGCGGGCATGGCTTCTGGCTCCTTCCCGGACCGCAAAAGCGCACCTCGTCCGCCACAACCCGCCCCGCGGTACCGGCGTGAAAGGGAAGCCGACGGTTGCAAACAACCGCCGGCCTCAAGTGTAATGCCGCAGGCTGGAGGTTGGTCGCAAACCCGCCCGTTGCGACCGGGCCCTCAAGGCTTGGGGGAAAGGGCCATCGCCGGCATCGCACTTCCCAACTAGGCCGCCTGCCGGATCAGGCACAGCCTCGGAAACTACCCATGCGCGGCGCGCCGGCTGTGTCCCGCCGATTTGGGCCGGACTGGGTAGTTTCCGACCCGTGCGGTCCCCGTCGCAAGGCCTATCCCGCCTCGTCGGACCAGCATTTCGCGGTCAGGCTTGGGAGTTCATGCCATGGACAAGGACAGAATCGCCGGGTCGCTCGAACAGGCCAAGGGCATCATCAAGGAAGGCGTCGGGAAGGCTACCGGCAATACGAAACTGGTTGTCGAGGGAGAAACCGACCAGGTGCTCGGCAAAGTCCAAAAGGCAGCCGGCCGCCTGAAGGATGCCGCGCGCGACGCGGTGAAGAAATAGCCGCATCATCGCCGAGCAAGGCCCAGTTCCTCGGTTTTGATCCCGAGAGGGGAGACACCCCATGTCGTTTCCTGTCTGCAGTCGGACCTACCGGCAGCAGATAGGGAACGGCAGAACCACGGCAAGTTGCACGCACTTACGCACGTCTGCGCTGCGCATAGGCCGCTGCAACATCTGTGGTTGAAGCAGGTGCTTTGGCTGTCAGGTCCGAGTGAGGGGCGCCGAGTCGCGTTCCTCGATCGCCAGCAGAACCTGAGCTGTCAGTCGATCCATCAGTGCAATGTCCGCTGCCTGATGAAAACAGCGAAGGGGACCTAGCTTAAACACCTAGCTACCTAGGAAGCTACCTAGTCGCAGTTGAAGCGACACCGTCCTGCAATTCGGTTCGCTCAAATATTTGATATCGTAATCAAAAATGGTGAGCCCTGCTGGGTTCGAACCAGCGACCTACTGATTAAAAGTCAGTTGCTCTACCGACTGAGCTAAGGGCCCACACGCAGGCGGTGAGGCTTCGCCCTACGGATGGGGCGGGGCCGGGTCAAGCGGGCGTGGAGGTGGCGGATGGTGCAGGTGTCCGAAGGATCGCGCCAGCCCGGCGCGACCGCGGCGGCGGGACCGAGCACGAAAGGACGCTCCCGGATGCGGGGGTGCGGGATGGTGAGGGTCTTGCTGGACCACGGACCACCACTCCACAGGATCACGTCGAGATCGAGCGTGCGGGCCCCCCAGCGTGCCCCGCGGCGGACACGGCCGAAGCGGGTTTCGAGCGATTGCAGCAGGGCCAGGAGCGCGGGGGGATCGAGCGGGGTGGCGATCCGGGCGGCGGCATTGGCATAGCGTCGGCGCGAGGGGCCGACAGGGGCACTGGCGATGACAGGCGACATGGCCGCGATCACGAGCCCCTCCCCCGCCATGGCGGCGAGCGCGGCACGCAGGACCTGTGGCGGTGAGCCGTGGCGCGGATGGCGCTGGTTGGAGCCGAGCGCGATCAGGTAGCCCCACCCCTCGCCGGAAGCCGGTTCAGATATCTTCGGCAAGGCGGGTGTAGAGCTGCGGGCGGCGATCGCGGAAGAAACCCATGCCGGCGCGGTGGCGGGCGGCTTCGGCGAGATCGAGCGCCGCGAAAAGCATGCCGGTTTCCTCCGCGCCGTATTCGGCGAGCAAATCGCCCCACTGATCGGCGATGAAGCTGTTGCCGTAAAAGCGCTGCGGAGGCGTTCCCTGGACACCTTCGCTGCCTATGCGGTTTGCCGCGATGACAGGCATGCAGTTCGACACGGCATGGCCGATCATCGCGCGGCGCCAGACGCGGCTGGTATCGAGGTCGGGATCATAGGGCTCACTGCCGATGGCGGTGGGGTAGAACAGCACCTCGGCGCCCATCAGCGCCATCGCGCGCGCGCATTCGGGGTACCACTGATCCCAGCAAACGCCGACGCCGATGCGCGTGCCGAAGACATCCCATACCTTGAAGCCGGTGTTGCCGGGGCGGAAATAGTACTTCTCCTCATAGCCCGGGCCGTCCGGGATATGGCTCTTGCGGTAGGTTCCCATGATCTCGCCTTCCGGCCCGATCATGGCGAGGGTGTTGTAGTAGTGATGCCCCTCGCGCTCGAAGAAGCTGGTAGGGATGGCGATCCGCAGGGTGCGGGCGAGCGCCTGCATGGCCTTGACCGAAGGGTCTTCGGCGAGCGGATGCGCGAGGGCGAAGAGGGCCTCGTCCTCTACCGTGCAGAAATAGGGCCCTGCAAAGAGTTCGGGCGGGAGCACGACTTGCGCGCCCTGCCCTGCCGCCGCCTCGACCAGCGCGCTGACGGCGGCGATGTTGGTCGGCGCGTCGGGCGCGTTCAGGGCGAGCTGGAGGGCGGCGACGGTGAGCTGGGTCATGCGGGGGAATTGGTGGTTCCGGGGGGGAATGTCAAAGGGGATGCGATGACAGACACATCAGACCTTCGTCCTTCCCGCGAAGGCGGGAATGACGAACGGTTGAGGGTGGGCAGAAACTGCTTCAGGGCCGCTTGGCGAAGAGCAGCGTCATGCGGTCGCTTTCGCCGATCGCTTCGTATCTGGCGCGATCCTTGTCCTTGAGGGTGAGGACCGGGGGCAGCGTCCAGACACCGTCGGGCCAGTTCGCGGTGTCCTTCGGGTTGGCGTTGATCTCGCTCTTGCCGACCAGCTTGAAGCCGTGGGCTTCGATGAGCGCGATGACATCGGCCTCACGCATGTAGCCCATCGTGCCAAGGGTGTAGGAAGCGGGGGCATCGGGACGCGCGCGGTGTTCCTCGATCCCGAGGAGCCCATCGTCCTTGAGCAGGCTGCGAATCGCGGCGAGATCGTTGTAGAGCAGATTGTCCGGCCACATGTTGTGGACTTCGCGCATGATCATCACGCGGTCGACCGTGCCCTTGCGCTCGGCGGGGATGGCATCGAGCGTGTAGGCGGGGATGCGCGCCTCAGGGACGCCGGTCCATGCGGCCGCCTTTGCGGGGAAGGACGCGGGGAACGCCTGAAGGCGGGCCTTGGTTTCGGCGCTGGCGGTGGCAGAGCCCGCGGTGAGGCCGATATAGGTGCCCTTGTCGCCCAGGTAGGGGACGAGGATGCGCGTGTACCAGCCCGAAGACGGCATGTAGTCCGCCACGGTCATGCCCGGCTTGATGCGGAAGAAGGCCAGCGTTTCGGCAGGGTGGCGATAGGCATCGCGGACGCGGTCCTTGTCGCGGCGGGGATCGGCGAGGGCCTTGGCCATGGCGGGATCGGCCGCGGCGGCAACGGGGCCTTCCGGTGCCGCATGAAGCGCAGCGGGGACAGCGGCCACGGCGGCGAGCAGGACGGCGGCGAGCAGGGCGGGTCGAAGGGCAGCTGGGCGCATGGGGTAACTCCGAAGGCGAATCGAGCAAATGGTAGCCTAAGCGGGCAGGAGGCGATGACAACCGGGTCGTTCGTTCCTATCTCGCCCCACAGCCCATTGGGCACGACATCGGGGGGATTCCCCCGGGAAGCAAGGAACAAGTGAATGGCGCAGGCAATCATGGCGGGCGGGTGCTTCTGGTGCACCGAGGCGGTGTTTCGCGACGTGGTGGGCGTGACCGCCGTGGAGAGCGGCTACATCGGCGGGTCCACGGTGAACCCGACCTACAAGCAGGTGTGCAGCGGGACGACCGGGCACGCCGAGGCGATCCGCGTGACGTATGATCCCGCGCTGCTTTCGCTGGACGATCTGCTCGACATCCACTTTGCAACACACGATCCCACGACGCTGAACCGGCAGGGCAACGATATCGGCACGCAGTACCGCTCGGCGTTGTTTCCTGCCGATGCCGAGCAGCGGGCAGCTATGGAAGCCGCGATCGCGCGCGCGCAGGCGGCCAGCACCAAACCGGTGGTGACGGTGATCGAGGACGAGAATGGCGCCATGCCGACCTGGTATCCGGCAGAAGATTACCATCAGGAATATTGGCAGGGCGAAGGCCAGCGCAATTCCTATTGCCTCGCGGTGATCCCGCCCAAGCTGCAGAAGCTCAGGAAGAGCTTTGCGGCCAAGGTGAAGGGGTAAGCACAGGGCCGCTTGCGCCTGCAACCCTGGCCATGCTCGGGATGAGCGGGGTCGGGGATGCGGGTGCGGCCATTGGGAACTGTTCCCAATACCCGCCCTATTTCTCCCACATGGCGGCAAAGAAGCCGTCAATGCCGCCCGCCTCGGCCAGCATGCCGGGATCGCTGCGAAACCAGCCTTCGGGCGTCGGCGCGATTCCGTCGGGAAGCTGGTTGGGAGTAATCGGGACAGGACCGAGCGCCTTGACCCAGGCGGCCTGGGCTTCACCCTCGCCCGGCTCCAGCGAGCAGACCGCATAGACGAGCCGCCCATCGGCGCGCAGCGCGCCCGAGGCGCGTTCGAGGAGCCCGCGCTGGAGGTCTTCGAGGCCGGACTGGTCGACAAGGCGGTGGAGCACGTCCGGATGGCGGCGGCAGGTGCCGCTGGCGCTGCACGGCGCATCGATCAGCACGGCATCGTAGAGCTCGGCCGGGCGCCACTGCATGGCATCGGCAACAACGACATCGACCGCAAGACCGATGCGCGCGACGTTTTCGCCGAGGCGCTCGAGGCGACGGGCGGACTTGTCGAGCACGGTGACCTGCCAGCCAGCAGCCGCGAGCTGCATCGTCTTGCCGCCGGGCGCAGCGCAGAGATCGAGGACGCGGCGGCCCTCACCCGGTCCGAGCAGACGGGCCGGGACCGTGGCGGCGAGATCCTGCACCCACCATGCGCCTTCGGCGAAGCCTTCGATCTGTTCGATCGGCCCGGAGCGGGCAAGGCGAACATGGCCCGGGGCCAGTGAAACGCCGCCAAGCCGGTCCGCCCATTCGGCGGTTCGGGCCGCATCGCGCAAGCTGAGATCAAGCGGCGGCGGGACGGCGAGGCCGGCGGCGATCGCATCGACGCGGCCCGGCCAGGCTGCGCTCCAGCGATCATGAACGGCGTGCGGAAGCGTGGGCGCCTCCGGCAAGCCATCACCGCGCAGCACAGCCGAGAAAACGCCGTGGGCGAGGCGGCGCGGCCCACCAACCAGCAGCGGCAGCCCTGTCGCGATCACCGCATGGGGCGGCAGGCCAAGACGCAGCGCCTGCGCGAGCATGAGCCGCAGCACGCTGCGGGCCTTGGCATCATCGGGAAGCGGCTGGCGGGTGGCACTGTCGATCAGGCGGTCGAGATCGGGCATCCAGCGCAGCGCCTCGTGGGCTATGGCGAGTGCGAGGGCGCGGTCATCACCACGTTCGATGCCGCGCAAGACCGGCGGAGCGGCCTGATCAAGAGGATCGCCCCGGCGCAGCACGGCATCGAGCAGGCGCAGCGCGGCGCGGCGGGCGGGGACGCCGGGAATATCCTCTTCGGCGGCGGGGGAAGAACGGGCCATGGGCCAGCCTATCGCGCGTGGTGCCCATCTTGGCAATTGCGCTTGCGCGCGGACTTGGGCAGTCACGCGGCATGGACAAGCCGATTTCCCGCGCGACCCAGCGCCCCGCAGGCTTTACCCGGCCCGCGCACTGGACGAACGACCCTGCCCCCGCTCCGGCTCCAGCCCAGCAGCGTGACGATCCCGACGGGCTCGATCCCACGCGGTTCGGCGACTGGGAGAAGAACGGGATTGCAATCGACTTCTGAGGGTTGCGGCCTACTTCGGCAGCAACGCCATAGGCGGGAGCGGGTGCCAGCCCCACGGATTGGGCGCGAAGCCGGTGACGCCTGCGCGCACCAGCGACCAGCGCAGCGGTCGCGCGATGGGGATATAGGGATTGGCGGCGGTGATCTCTGCCTCCGCTTCGCCGAGGAGCCGCGCGCGTTCGCGCAGGTCGGCGGTCTGGCGGGCCTGGGCCAGCAGCTGATCTCCCGCGATATTGCAGGCCGGTTTGTGAACTGAGCAGGCCAGCTGGTTTAGGAACCAGCTGGCACGGCCATAGCGCGCCGTCGCATCGAGCAGGCGCAGGTCGGCAGGCGTGTCCTCTCCCACCTGCACCACGACGATCCCGATGGCCTTGAAATCGGTGGCAAGCCGATCGATCACCCGGCGCGTGCCGGGGCCACCGGGCGCAGCAATCCGCAGGAGCGGGGCCGGCTTGCCGCTGGCCATGTAGCGCGTGACCCGCTCGGCCGCGAGCGCGCGGCGCTGCTCTGGCGCGACGCCGACCCAGCGCTCGCCAACGGTTCCGGCATCACCTTCCACCCCGGCGGAGACGATGCGGGTAGTGGGCTGCCAGCCGCCGATGTTGAACGCCGCGATAATCGCATCGCGGTCGATCGCGAGTGCCAGTGCCTCGCGGTTGGGCGCCTCGGCAAGGAAGCCGTTTTCGGTTTCGACCAGAAGGCCGAACAGGCCGATGACGGGATCGAGCTGGACATTGCCGCGTGCAAGGGCGGCTTCCTGGGCCAGCGGGAACGAATCGACCCGCCCGCCAAGCACAAGATCCGCCGTGCCATCGTTGAAGCGCTGGACCGCCTTCGCCGCCGGCAGGAGATCGACCACAAGCGGGCGGACGTGCCCCGAAAAGCCCTCTTCAGGCACGAGGCCGCGCTTTTCCGGCGGAATCATCGTCAGTTCCGTAGACGCGCCGCGCCGGCCCAGCGCCATCGGTCCCGCGCCGCGCCGCGCATAGGGCAATCCGAGTTCCGGCTGTGCCAGCAGCGTGAGCAGATCGGGCACCGGGCCGGCCAGATCGATCTCGATGACGCGATCAGCCATGACCCGGATTTGCGCTATCGCCGCCAGATCAAGGCCGAGCGGCGTGCCCTTGAGCTGGGCCAACGCGGTGCGCAGCACTGCGGCGGCGGTTTCGCCCGTGATCCGCGAGCCGCCCGGCCAGGTGCCTTCGCGCAAGCGGAAGATATAGCTTTGCCCATCGTCGGTGATGATCCAGCGATCCGCGAGGGCGGGCACGATATGCCCCTCGGCATCAAACGCGACGAGGCCCTCGACCGTCGCGCCGCGCAACGTGCGCGCCGCGGGAGAGAGGCGCACGCAGCCGACATCGAGCGCGGTGCGATCACCGATCAGCGCGATGGGCAGCGGTCCGCCGCTGCGCCGCCCGCATGCCGAAACTCCGAGCAGCAGGGCGCCGAGTCCGGCAAGTGCCAGGGTGGCGGCCACGGAAAGGCGAGAAGCACGGACCATTGCTACCGAGTGCTAGCACGCAGGCGCACGCAGGTCAGCGCCGGAAGGGCATCGCCCCCGGTCAATCATCAGATTTTTTACGGATTCAGATCTTGCGCAGACGCGCGGGATCGATCGTGGCGAGAACCGGTTTTACAAAGCGCGGCGTGCTGTCGACCTTGGCCATGACCGGCTCACGCGCGAGTTTGGGATCGATATCCTCAAGGAAAGCGATGCCGAAGCGATTTTCCTGGATCCAGGCAACGACGCCCTCCACCCAGCCGATATTGCGCAGATTGATCTCGAGCTTGGCGCCGCGGGTCACCTTGACGTGGCCTTCGGCCATCATACCGCCGCCCGAAAGGTTGCGCACCTTGACACGGTGCTCGTCTCCGGCCCCGGCCAGACGCACGTCTGCCATGAGAAAGAGGCTGTCACGCCCTACTTGCCGATGATCGAGTTCAGTCACGACCGGTTTCCGTCTCATCTGCTCAAAAAGGCCCTCGCGTACCGGGCGGAACAGCCGCGCCGGACACATTGGGGAAAGTCGCAGGACTTCCTCGCAGATTGCTAAGCGAGGCTGGCTAACGAAATCTTAAATCGCCGCCGCGTTTACCAGAAAATACCGAGGCTGTGCCGGAGCGGGACACCACCGGCGCAAGGTGTTGCGCCGGCACCGGTCCTACATGTCACGCGAGATTTTCTCGCGCCGTTCGTGCGCTTCCTGTGCCTCGACCGTCATCGTCGCGATCGGACGGGCGATCAGGCGGCCGAGGCCGATCGGTTCGCCCGTGACTTCGCAGTAACCATATTCGCCTTCATCAATGCGGCGCATCGCGGAATCGATCTTGGCAATCAGCTTGCGCTGACGGTCACGCGTGCGCAGTTCGATGCCCCATTCGGTCTCGCTCGAGGCGCGGTCGTTGAGATCAGGCTCGCGGATCGGGCCATCCTGCAAGGCGGACAGCGTGCCGGCCGAGGCGGACAGGATCGACTTCTTCCATTCAAGCAGCAGGCGCCGGAAATAATCCTGCTGCGCCTCGTTCATGTAGGGTTCGTCGTCAGAAGGGAGGTAGTCACCGGGCATGGCCCGGCGTGCCTTGGCAAGAACGTCGATCTCGTCACTCAAAACCCCAGCCATCCGGCCCTCCAAGCTGCTGCTCTTGCGACCCCCAGGCACCGCGGTACCCGTTGCCGGGCAGGCGAGGCTCTCGGTTTGCGCGCCTATAGGCAAGTGCCGGAATCCGCACAAGGATTTCCTCTGGCATGGCGCGAACTTGTGGCCAGCCCCATCGCTTAGGCCCTTTTTTTCGCCGTTAACCATTTGTTGACCAAACTTGGTGACTTTGTGCTTGCCCGGCCAGAGTGGATCACGGCCCGGGAGGACAGGGGAAACGTTTATGGCTCAGACTTGGATCAAGCTGGTCTCCGAGACCGAGGCTTTAACCGGCGCAAGCGAAAATGCGGCCGCCGACATGCTCGTCGCCACGTGCCTTGCCGCCGCCGCGGCGGGAGACATGGACGCGCTGTTCGACCTCGGCGTTGCCTATTCGACCGGCAGCCATGGTGCACCGTGCGACCTGATCGAGGCCCACAAGTGGTTCAACCTTGCCGCTGTGGGCGGTCACGACGAAGCCGCGACCTGCCGCGCCGAAGTTTCGGACGACATGACTGCGCGCGAGATCGCCGAAGCCCAGCGCCGCGCCCGCGAGTGGCTGCGCATGGTGCGCACCGACAGCCGCGCAGCCTGAGGTCCAAAGAGTTTACCCCTCCGTCAGTCCTCTCGGACTGCCACCTCCCCATGTGTGCCTTCGGCAAAACGGGGAGGACCTGAAAATTTCAACCCTTCCTGAACGGGGTACGTTCGCCCAGCCACATCTGTTCCTGCGCCACGCCGCGGCGTTCGCGTTCAAGGAAATCGGCAACGGCCTCTCGGAAACCGGGATCGGTGATGTAATGCGCCGACCAGGTCGGCACAGGCTTGTAGCCCCGCGCCAGCTTGTGCTGGCCTTGCGCGCCTGCCTCGACACGCTTCAGGCCCAAGGCGATCGCGGCATCGATCGCCTGATAATAGCACAGCTCGAAATGCAGGAAGGGCTTGCCGACGACCGCCCCCCAGTAGCGCCCGTAGAGCACTTCTGACCCGATGAAATTGAGCGCCCCCGCGATGGGCTGGTCGCCGATGAAGGCCATGACCAGCAGGATGCGGTCTGCCATGCGCTCGCCCATCAGGGTGAAGGCCTCGCGCGTCAGATAGGGCCGGCCCCACTTGCGCGCGCCGGTATCCTGATAAAATACCCAGAAGGCGTCCCAATGTTCGGGCAGGATGGCCGCGCCGGTAAGCTGGCGGATCTCCACCCCGTCCTGAGCTTTCGCCCGCTCCTTACGCAGGTTCTTGCGTTTTTCCGAGGAAAGCTGGCCCAGAAAATCGTCGAAGCTGGCGTAGCCCTCGTTGTCCCAGTGAAACTGGGTATCGGTGCGCAGCAGCCAGCCAGCATCCTGAAACGCCGGGAGCTGCTCGGGCTCGATGAAGGTGGCGTGGGCGGAGGAGAGATTGTTCTGCTCGCAGATCTGTTCCGCCACGCGCAGCAGCGGCACGCCGAGCGCCGGGTGCTCGCCCGTCAGCAGGCGCGGACCGGTGGCGGGGGTGAAGGGTACGCTGATCTGGAGCTTGGGGTAATACTGCCCGCCGGCGCGGTGCCAGGCATCGGCCCAGCTGTGATCGAAGACATATTCGCCCTGGCTGTGGCCCTTGAGGTAGGCCGGAAGCGCGGCGGCAGCGACACCGGCGGCATCTTCGATCACCAGTGGCAGGGGCGACCAGCCGCTGCGCCCACCGACGCTGCCCGATTCCTCGAGCAGGGTAAGGAAGGCATGGCTGGTGAAGGGATTGCCTGATCCTGCGAACGCGTCCCACTCTTCGGCGGGAATTTCGCCGACAGCGTGGTGGACGCGCGCGGTGACGTTCACGAGCGGGCTGCTTTCGTGATCCCCGCCCCCTCCGCGATCGGGCCATCGCCGTGCTTGAGCGCGCGCTCCAGGAGATCGGGCGTGTCGACCGTCCATGTCAGCACCGGAAAGCCGCGCCTCTGCTGCGAGCCCGCGAAGCGGCTGGGCATGTCGGTGATATCGTAGGCGAGGAAATCGGGCTGGGCGCGCCACAGCATCATGTGGCGGCGGGTGCGTGCGAAGAGCGTTCGGCTGCCTTCCTCGCTCATGACGAGGCCCCGGACGATGTGACTGGAATGGCGCGCAAACCAGCGCGAGACGCGCGGATCGAAGCTCATCACCGCGACGGGGCCGCGATAGCCTTCGAGCATCCGCCGCACGGCCAGGCAGATCGCCGGGATGCGCGTGGAAGGCCTGGTCTTGACCTCGATCAGCAGCGGCACGCGGCCCGCGACGAGATCGAGCAACTGGCGCAAGCTCGGGATCGTGTCCTCATCATTGCCGATGATCCTGATCTGGGCGAGCTTGGCCGCACTGCGCTCGATCACGAGCCCGGTTTCGGCGGTCAGCCTGTCGAGTTCCCAATCGTGGAAGACCATGGCCTGCCCATCGCTGCTGCGCTGGACATCGCATTCGATGCCGAAGCCGGCCTCGATCGCGGCGGCGAAGGCCGACATCGCATTTTCGGGCCGAACCTTGCCTTCTGGCCCGGCTCCGTGGAGGCCCCGGTGCGCATAAGTGACGCCCTTGAGCCAGGCCACCTTGCTGGCCTGGGGCGGCGGCGCAAGCAGGCGGTCAAGCAGGATGGAGAGCAAATACAGCATCGATTTCCACTGCGCAGCCGAGGGGAAGCGAAGGCACGCCGACCGCGCTGCGGCTGTGCTTGCCGGCATCACCGAACACGGCGACCATGAGTTCCGAAGCGCCATTGGCGACCTTGGGCTGATCGGCGAAATCGGGGGTCGAGGTAACGAACGCACCGAGCTTCACAACGCGGGCGATACGGTCGAGCGATCCGAGCGCGGCCTCTGCCTGCGCCAGGAGCATGAGGCCGCAGCCGCGAGCGGCCGCGTAGCCCTGTTCGACCGAGAGATCATCGCCGAGCCGGCCCTTGACCAGCGTGCCATCGACGAACGAGACCTGGCCCGAGACATAGAGGAAGCCGCCCGCCTCGACCGTCGGGACATAGGCGGCGACCGGTGCGGCGGGTGTGGGCAGGGTGATGCCGAGTTCGGCGAGCCGTGCGGCGGGGGTGTCAGTCATCGTCGTTCACTCCGTGGATACGGTCCATAAGCCAGGGCAGCGCGTGCTCCCACTGGTCGATACGGGCATGGGCGTGACCCTTGACATGGGCGCAATCGATATGGCGCGCGATCAGGGGCTCCCCGCAGAGGTGGAGGCGGCCGACATGGGGCGCGATCTCCATCACCGAGCCATGGTGCTGCGGCAGATCATCGATGAACACCGCGCGGCTGGGCTTGTATTCGTCGAGGATGGCCTTGAGCGCCGGCCCCTTGGGACCCTGGTTGGTGAACACGCGGGCATGGATGCCGACATCCTGAAGCTGGCGGGCCCGCGCCTCGCGGCGATCATCGTTGAGATTGGTGAGGATCACGACATCGGCATGCTCGGCCAGCGCATTGATCCCCTCGACCGCGCCGGCAATCGCCGGCTGGCGGTGCATCTCGGTATCGAAGAACAGGCCGAGCAGACGCCAGATCTCCGCCGGGGGGACCGCATCACCCGTGCCGGCATAGCGCATGGCCTTGCCGAAATCGCTATTTTCCATGATGAAATCGATGCCGTGCTGTTCGCCCAGCCACTCCTTGTAGGGCGCGATCATGTGCAGCAGCACTTCATCGCAATCGCTGATCACCAGCGGTCTTGCCATCACAATCTCTCCCGGGTGGCGGCGAGCGTGGCCGGGGCCATGCCCAGCGCATCGGCTGCCGCGATCAGATCCGCTTCATGCCCGCACAGGAATTCGAGCACCGCGCCCTGCACCGCCGGATCGCCGAGGCCGGTGCGCAGCTCCTCCGGCGTGAGGCCGGTGAGCGACAGGAACCGTTCCGCGCGCGGCGCATCGCCCAGCACCCAGCCGAGCGCCTGCAGCGCCGTGGCAGCAGGATCAGGCATCGGGGGAACTTCGCGGGCGATTGTCAGGGCCTTCCGGGGTGATTAGGCAGGTTTGCAGGACGGCATGAAAGTACGTCGCAAGGATATCGGGGCTCAGTGGCAAAAAGAATACTGGTTGTCGAGGACAACGACCTCAACCGCAAGCTGTTCTGCGATGTGCTCAAGGCCGGCGGGTTTGCTGTCGAGCCGCTCGCCGATGGACGCGATGTGCTTGTTCGCGCTAGGGAATTCGTGCCGAACCTGATCATCATGGATATCCAGCTGCCCAACATTTCGGGGCTGGAGCTGATCGAGGCCCTCAAGGGCGATCCCGAACTCAGGATGATACCGGTGCTGGCGGTGACAGCCTATGCCGGCAAGGGCGACGAGGAACGCATCCGCGAGGCTGGAGCGGAAGGCTACCTTGCCAAGCCCGTCTCGATCGGGCCGTTCATGATGGCGGTCAAGGCGCTGGTGTAGGGGATCAGCCCCGCGCCATCAGATACTCGCCGACGAACACCACGACCGTCAGCGTGAGGCCCGCCATGAACAGGCGGTAGGCATAGCCCAGGAAGCGGTACTTCTTGTGCTGGAGCACCTGGCCGTTCTGGTACATGTCGTGGAGCATCAGGCGAAAGGCGGCCTCGTCGGACTTGAGGTCTTCCAGCACGCTACGGGTCCATTCCTCCTCATCGAGCGCGGTATAGGTGCCGAAGAAGAGCTTGTTGGGGCGGACCGAAGCGTCCGGCCGCAGGCGCCCGATCGAGGGAAGCACGGCCATGACCGCGCACATCGCCGAAGCAAATGCGAAGGCGGCGAGGACCAGCAGCGCGGCGGGCAGATGTCCGTTCTTCGCCTGCCCGATGGTGATGGTGAACACCACGAAGGTCGCGCCCATCAGGATGGAAGCCTTGGAATCGGCCATCTGGCTGAGGGCAAGGTTCATCGTCTGGGCGGTGCGGACGAGGTGGATCGCGTGGTTCGAATAGCCCGAGGGCGAGAGCGGCGACGGGGTGGCCTTCACCGGGTCGAACGGCTCAATCACGTCAGCCATGGGCGTTCTCCCCATCTCGCATTGCCCGCAAGGGCGACATATCGGGGATGCCACAGGGCCCAAGCGCTTGACAAGCGGCGCGGCTGGCCGCTTTTCAGCCTTATTCTTGAGGCAAGGGCGCCTCACAGCCGGAGAACACATAATATGGATCGCGCCGCTATCGCCGCCCGCATTGCCGAAGTGATCGAACCGTTCAACAAGAACGGGATCGCCATCACCGAGACCACCTCGTTTGCCGGAGACCTCGAGTGGGACAGCCTCACGGTCATGGATTTCGTGGCCGCCATCGAGGACGAATTCGACATCATCATCAGCATGAACCAGCAGGCCGAAATCGAGACCTACGGCCAGTTGATCGATGCTGTGACCACACTGCAGGGCTGAAGCCATGAACGACATGACCCCGACCGATATGCAGGAAACCGACCTGTTCTCGAAGTTCGACGCGCTGATCGAGACGCGCCGTTCGCTGCTGGCGACGGGCGTGACAGATCCGTTCAGCCTGGTGATGGAAAAGGTGCTTTCGCCCACCACGGCGATCTGCAGCGGGCGCGAGACGATCCTGCTCGGCACCTACAACTACATGGGCATGACCTTCGACCCCGACGTGATCGCGGCGGGCAAGCAGGCGCTGGATGATTTCGGCAGCGGCACCACCGGCAGCCGCGTGCTCAACGGCACCTATGCAGGCCACCGCGCGGTGGAACAGGCGCTCAAGGACTTCTACGGCATGGACCATGCCATGGTGTTCTCGACCGGGTACCAGGCCAACCTTGGCATCATCAGCACGATCGCGGGCAAGGGCGACTACATCGTTCTGGACATCGACAGCCACGCCTCGATCTGGGACGGCTGCAAGATGGGCGACGCCGAAGTCGTGCCCTTCAAGCACAACGATATCGAAGCGATGGAAAAGCGCCTCAAGCGCATTCCCGAGGGCGCGGGCAAGCTGGTCGTGCTCGAAGGCGTCTATTCGATGCTGGGCGATATCGCGCCGCTTAAGGAAATGATCCGCATCGCCAAGGAAAACGGTGCGATGGTGCTGGTCGACGAAGCGCATTCGATGGGCTTCATCGGGCCGAACGGGCGCGGCGTGGCCGAGGACCAGGGCGTGCTGGATCAGGTCGATTTCGTGATCGGCACGTTCTCGAAGTCGGTCGGCACGGTGGGCGGCTTCTGCGTTTCGAACCACCCGAAGTTCGAGATCATGCGGCTGGTGTGCCGCCCCTATGTGTTCACCGCGAGCCTGCCGCCGAGCGTGGTGGCAACCGCGGCGACCTCGATCCGCAAGCTGATGCACGCAGGCGCCAAGCGCACACATCTTTGGGAAAACTCCCGCACCCTGCACAAGGCGCTGACCGACCTGGGCTTCAAGCTGGGCACGGCGGAGCCGCAGAGCGCGATCATCGCGGTGATCATGCCCGATCTGGAACGCGGCGCGATGATGTGGGAAGCGCTGCTGCGCGAGGGGCTCTATGTGAACCTTGCTCGTCCGCCCGCGACCCCGGCCGGGATGACCCTCCTGCGCTGTTCGCTCTGCGCCGAACATACCGCCGAACAGGTGGCCATCATCACCGGCATGTTCGAGCGCGCCGGCAAGGCCGTGGGCATCATCTGATGCGGTGGGGACTGCTGGCCGCATCGATCTGGGCAGCGCCTGCGCTTGCCCAGACAGCGCCTGCCCCGGCGCCGAGCTGGCCCCCGCCTTCCCCGCCCGTGACGGTGCCGGGCGACGGGATGCTGGACAAGCCATGCCCCGAGCAGAAGGGCCTGTGGTTCGGCCATCCCTATGTGAAAGCCAACGATTGGGCGTGGGAGTGCAAGTACGCGCAGGCGGACATGCAGCTCGCAGGGAACCCACGCGTCGTGTTCATCGGCGACTCTATCACCGAAAACTGGGTGGGACTTGCGCCGACGCTGTTTGCGGGCGGCGCGGTGGGCCGCGGGATCAGTGGGCAGACGAGCCCGCAGATCCTCGTGCGGTTCTATCAGGACGTGGTGCGGCTGCGCCCGCGCGTGGTGCACATCATGATCGGCACCAATGATCTTGCTGGCAATACCGGGCCAAACAGCGCCGAAATGTATCAGAACCACGTGATGGCGATGGTCGATATCGCACGCTCCAATGGCATCGGCGTGGTGCTGGGCAGCATCCTGCCGGCCGCGAAGTTTCCGTGGAAGCCTGCGCTCAGCCCGGCGAAGCAAGTCGTGCTGCTCAATGCCTGGCTGCGTGACCTCGCGCGGGCGAAGGGTGCGGTCTTCGCCGATTATCACCGTGCGCTGGTGAACGCCGAAGGGGGCATGAGCCCGGACATCGCACCCGATGGCATCCATCCCAACGCCAAGGGCTATGCGGTGATGGAGCCGATCACCCGCGCCGCGATTGCCGAGGCCGAAAAGACAGCCGCGCCTCGCTGAGGCCGACTGGCCATTGCCAGAGGGTACCGCCCGTGCCAGCCTTCGTGTCGGCAAGGGGGACAAGCATTGAGCAAGGCCGAATTCCATTCGATGATCGGTGCAGCGCTGCTGGGGCTGGCGGTCCCGGCCCATGCGCAAGTCGGCCACGACATGGGCAGCCATGATATGGCCGGGCACGCCATGCAGGCGCCGTCCGCCGGCAAGCCGCTGCGCGAGGCGCAGACCGCCGAGGGCGCAGCCAAGGCACCGCCGTCCGCGCACGGCGACCACGCAGCGACCGGGCACAACCACGACGACAGCACGGTGCCCAAGGTGCCGACACTGCTGACCGGCTATGGCAATGGCGGCTTTGCGGTGACGACCGCCGTACCCGCGGCGCAAGCGTTCTTCTCCAACGGGATGGAGCTGGGCGCGGCCTTTGCCCACAAGGCGGCGATTGCCGCGATGGGCGAGGCGGTGCGGCTCGATCCGGCCTGCGCGATGTGCCTGTGGGGGCAGGCGCTCGTTTCAGGGCCGACGATCAACTATGGCAGCGAACCCAAGGAGCGCGCGCCGCTGCTGATCATGGCCCGCAAGGCGAAGGTGCTGGCAGCGAAAACCGGAACCGCACGCGAGCGGGACCTGATCGACGCGCTGATCCTGCGCTACCTGCCGGGCAAGGACGTCCACGCGCGCGACAAGGCCTATGCCGCGGCGATGCAAAAGGTGGCGAGGCGCTTTCCGGCGGACAACGAGATCGCTGTGCTGACGGCGGACGCGCTGATGGTGTCCGCGTTCGTGGAGGAGGCCGACGATTTCGACCATGCGGCGATCGACGCGGCCATTGCGCTGCTCGAACCGGTGCTGCAACGCGTGCCCGGGCACACCCCGGCGATCCATTTCTACATTCACGCCACAGAGGTTGCGGGCGAACCGGAGAAGGCCGAACGCCATGCCGACCGTCTGGCAGGCCTTGCGCCGAATGCCAGCCACCTCGTCCACATGCCGAGCCACACCTTCTTCTGGGTGGGGCGCTATCAGGATGCCGCCGATACCAACTGGCGCGCGGTGGAAATCGGCAAGGCCAATGCCAGACGGCTGGGGCTGCCCGAGCCCAAGGGCGTGTGGGACCTGCCCTATCACGCGCACAACGTGATCTTCGGGCTTGGCGGCGCGATGATGGCGGGTGATGCACGCACCGCGCTCAATCTGGCGCGGCCGCTGGTGGAGCGATCGGCAGAGCGCGACAAGGCCGAGCCTTTTTCGCAGATGCTGGCGGCGGCGGGATATTTCGCCATGGCGCGGTTCGATGATCCGGCCGCCGTGCTGGCGCTACCCGAACCCAGGCTGCCCTACCTCAAGGCAGCCCGCCACTATGCGCGCGGCGAGGCGATGGTGTGGCTGCGCGATCTGGCGGGGGCCAAGGCGGAACTCGCCGCGATCCCCGCGCAGGTGGCGGAAAAGGACAAGGACGGCAAGATCGAGCACGACAGCCGAGCGCCGGAGCAGATGCTGGGCATCACGCGCGGCGTGCTCGAAGGCCGCATCGCGATGGCCGAAGGGCGCTCGAAGGACGCGGTGAAGGCCTTCACGGTGGCAGCAGAGATCGAGGAAACCAAGGATTTCATGCAGTTTTCCGATCCGCCGGCGTTCTGGTATCCGGTGCGGCGCGATGTTGCCGCCGCGCTGCTGGCAGCGGGCGACACGGCAGGCGCACGCGCGGCGGCGGCGGAATCGCTGCGGCTGCGGCCGAGGGACCCGGTGGCGGAGGATTTGCTGCGGCGCGCCGAGGGGATGATTCCCGCGGTGCATTGAGAGCTTATGCCCCTCCACCACCCGCTGCGCGGGTGGTCCTCCTCCCCGAGCAAGCTCGAGGAGGAACGTGTCAGCCTTCCACCAGCATCAATGCATCGAGCGCGACGACGCCCTGGCCCCTGGGGTGCAGGATCACCGGGTTGAGATCGACCTCGCGAATGCGCGGTTCGGCCCGCAGCACACGGCCAAGCGTGACGATGAGCTGCGCCAGCGCGGGCACATCAAGCGCAGGCGCACCGCGATAGCCGCTCAGGATAGCAGCGCTCTTGAGCTGCATCAGTTCGGCCTCGACCGCCTCTGTGGTCATGTCCGCCGCGAGGAGGCGCACGTCGCCGAGGATTTCGGCGGTAACGCCGCCGAAGCCGGCAAGGAGGACAGGCCCCCATTCGGGATCGTTCTTCGCGCCGACGATCATCTCGACCCCGCGCGCGCCCATCGCCTCGATCAGCACGCCGTCAAGCTGGATGGCAGCCGAATAGGCGGCCACGCTTGCGTGCATTTTCTCCCACGCGGCGCGGACGGCCGCACCATCGGCGAGGCTCAGGATCACGCCGCCAGCGTCGCTCTTGTGGCTGAGCGCAGCGGCCTGTGCCTTCATCGCGACCGGGTAGCCGAGCGCATCAGCGGCGGCGACCGCCGCATCGGCGCTGGCGGCAAACGTGCCTGCCGGGAAGGGAATGCCGAGCGGGCCAAGCAGCGCCTTGGCCTGATACTCCGGAATGACGCCGGCGTGATCCGCAAGGGCGGGCACGGACAGCGGCCCCTCACTGTTGGTGGTGATATCGCGCGCGGAGAACTGCGTGAGCCGCGTGATCGCCCTGAGCGCGCGTTCGGTGGTGGGGAACCAGGGAACGCCCGCAGCGCGCAGCGCGGCGATGCGCTCTGGCGGGACGGCAGCGCCTTCATCGAGGCCGGCAAAGATCAGCGGCTTGGTCAGCGGTCGCCCGGTGGCGGCGGCAAGGATCGGCGGGAACTTGATCGCGCAGGTCACCGCCTCGGCCTGGATGATGCCGGCGAGCACGGTGCCGACGCGCGGGTCATCCAGCAGGGCATCGAGACAGCGCGTGTAGATCGCGGGTTCGGACAGCCCCTGCGCGGTGATGTCGAGCGGGTTGCTGACGGGCACGAAGGGCGGGAGCGCAGCGCGCAGGGCGGGCGAATCCGCATCGTGCAGCGGCGCAAGCGGCAGGCCGAGCGTTTCCGCAAGATCGAGCGTTAGCGCCTTGAATGCGCCGGATTCGCCGAGCACCGCCGTATCGCCCGCAGGCAGCGCGGGGCAGCGCAGCGCGATTTCGGCGATGTCGCCGAGTTCTTCCAGCGTTTCGGCGATGATCACCCCGGCGCGCGTGACCTTGGCGCGCATCAGGGCATGGTCGCCGGCCATGGCGCCGGTGTGCGTAGCAGCAGATTCGCGCGCCGCGCTGGAGGTGCCTGGGTGGAGGAGGACAATCGGCTTGCCCGCCGCGGCGGCGCGCGCGGCTGCGGCAAGGAAGCGCCCGGGCTTGCGGAACTGCTCGACGATCATTGCGATGACGTGGGTGTCCGGCTGGTCGATCAGCCACTCGACGTAGTCTTCGACCCCGCTCGCCGCCTCGTTGCCGGTGGAGACCGAATAGGACACGCCGCAATCGCGGGCGAGAAGCACGGTGCCGAGCACGGCGGCCATCGCGCCCGATTGCGAGACGACACCGATGGCGCGCTTGCCCGCCGGGGGCCGCGCGTCGGTCTCGACAAAGGTGAGCGGGATGCGGTCCACATAGTTGACAAGGCCGAGGCAATTGGGCCCTTCGACGACCATCCCGGCCTCGGCCGCGATGCGGGCGATCTCGCGCTGCTCGGCAAGGCCTTCGGGCCCGCCTTCGGCAAAGCCCGCCGCGAAGATCACCACGCCGCCGACCTTGCGTTCGGCCAGCGCCTTCACGGCATCAAGCACGCCTGCACGCGGAATGGCGAGGACAGCGGCATCGACGCCTTCAGGCAGCGCCTCGATCCCGGGCAGGCAGACGCGCCCGCCAAGCGTCTCGCGCTTCGGGTTGATGGGATAGACCACCCCGGCAAACCCGTTTGCATCGAGATTGGAGAGCAAGGTGGTGCCGAGCGCGCCCGGCTTGTCCGAGGCACCGACCACCGCGACCGAGCGGGGACGCAGCAGCCGTTCGAGCGCGGCAGGCTGCGGGACGGAAGGGGCAGGATCGGGCACGTCGCTCTCCGAATTAGGTTATGTTTTATAACAATAGCCGCCCCAGCCGCACAGGGCAAGGCTGCCCGTGTGCCTGCCAGGGAGGTTGCCCGGCCAGGGGTTGAAGGCCGGGAGGTTGACGGGCGGGAGGGCGACGTGGCAGAGGCTTTGCTGAGCGCGGGTATAGCTTAGTGGTAAAGCTCCAGCCTTCCAAGCTGGCTATGCGGGTTCGATTCCCGCTACCCGCTCCAACTTTCCGTCCACCGGCATCGCCCCAAACTCCCAGAAACCTAAGCATTTTTGTGTGCATCGCGCCAGAGGGGGGCATCATTTTCGGACTTCTCCCAGCCCATTTGGGGCCCCTGCGATGACAAGGTCCGAGCAGCAAAGTGGGGGGCCCACATTTTGCCCGGCCACCAGCCACCATTCATGCGCTTTGCCGAACTCCTCTCAGGGGCATAATCCATCAGAACCGGAATAGAAATATTACACTAAAGCCTTAAAATGAAGGTAATTTCAAAATATAAACTCAAAGTTTTTGAAAAATATGGCCAAAAAAAATAACTATTGACTAGAAACATGAATTTTTACTTGAAATAATAAAAACAATTCCAAATATCATTTGTGCCATTTTGAAACCTTTATGGCTTCAATCCCGTCGAACAAGCTCTTAGCGGCATTACTGTGAATGCCCCTTGCTTGTACAGGTGTGTCATGGAATTCGAAACGGCGGACATATTCAACGCCGCCGAAATTGGCCCGATGACCTATGCGGAAGCCGTGCAGATCTTTGCACTGGCCCGCGCGGAAGGCTGGAATCCGGGCACGTTTGACCTCGCCTGCGCTTGGACCTGTGATCCTGAGGCCTTCATCGCGCTTCGCCATCAGGAGACGATGATCGCAGGTGGCAGCATCTTCCGTCATAACGCAGACTTCGGCTTCATGGGCCTGTTCATCGTCGAACCGCGCTACCGCGGCCTCGGCCTCGGTCGCCGGCTCTGGCACGACCGGCTCGCCCGCCTGCGCGCACGGCTCACCCCCGGCGCGGTAATCGCGATGGACGGCGTCTTCGAGATGGAGCGCTTCTACGCCGCTGGCGGGTTCGAGCCCGCCTACGCCACAACCCGCTATCAGGGCATCGCGGTGCCAGCACCAACGCCCAAGGTGGACAACGCACTTCAGATAGATTGTGCCCCGCGTCATGAAGCAGTCCTCGCCCTCGATCGCAGGACAGTGCCCTATGACCGCACCGGCTTGCTCAGCAGATGGCTGGCCCTGCCGGAAACCATCCAGGGGGCGGCCATCCGCGAAGGGGAGCTTGTCGGCTTTGGCCTCGCCCGGCCTGCCTCCTCGGGTTTCAAGATCGGCCCGCTGATCGCTCGGGATCCGCAGGTCGCACGGGCCCTGTTCGCGGATCTGGTCGCCCGCGTGGCAGGCCACCAGATCGCGATCGATGTGCCTGCTCCCAACCAGGACGGGGCAGCGCTGGCACTGTCTTACGGCCTTTCCCCGGTGTTCGGCTGCCGCCGCATGTATTTTGGACACAAACCGGCGGAGGATCTGTCGTCGGTCTATGCCGCCATGTCGCTCGAGTTCGGCTGAGCGGGCGATCAACCATCACAAGGTGCTGCATGAAATCGATCGCTACGCTGTCGCTCGTCCTGCTCGGTGCAAGCCTCGCGCTTGTCCTCAAGCCGCTGCTCTGGCTTCATCCCCCTGCGGCGCCGGGGCTCTGGTCGGTCTATGATGCGACCTTCCGTTCTGCGAAATATGTCGATCTCACCCACACGATAACGCCGCAAATCCCGGTATGGGAAGGCTTCGGCCCGCCCGCCTTCAGCCCCGCCATTGCCGGGCGTGACATCCCCGGCTTCATCCGCAAGGGCGAGCGCTTCACCTATGAAAAGCATGGCTTCGAAGCGATGCGCTATGCGCTCAGCACCGACCAGCTTGGCACGCAGCTCGATCCGCCCGCGCACTGGGCGCCCGAATATCCTGCAATCGACGAGCTGCCCGCGACCTATGCCATCCGCCCTCTGGTGGTGATCGACATCTCGCAACAGGTTCAAGCCGACTACGGCTACTCCCTGCAGGTTTCCGACATTGCCCGGTTCGAGCAGCACTATGGCCGCATTCCGGCGGGATCGGTGGTGTTTGTGCGCAGCGACTGGTCGAAGGACTGGCCCGATCCTGCGCTCGCGACCCGCCATCCTTTTCCCGGCGTCAGCCTCGCCGCGCTCAAATTCCTGCATCTTGAGCGCCACATCCTGTTCCACGGACATGAGCCGCTCGATACCGACGCGACCCCAACGCTTGAAGGCGAATCCTGGCTGATGCACCACGGCTATGCCCAGGCCGAGGGCGTCGCCAATCTCGACAAGGTGCCCCCGGTTGGCGCACTCGTCGCGATCGGCTTTCCCAAGCTGGGAGGGGGTACTGGCGGCTATGCTCGGTACATCGCGATCTGCCCCCCCGACTGGAAGTATGGCGTCTCCTCAAGCCAGATTGCCGAAGCGCCGCTGCCGCGCTCGGACAAGCCGCTGGTGTTCGATGCCAGCGCGGGAATGCGGGTGCGCAAGTAGGCGCAGGCTTGCCGGGGTCCCCCTTCAGCCCGCCGCAAGTTCCTCCCGAAATCCGAAGCGCGTGAGGTCGCGAATGCGGGTGGGATAGAGCACGCCGGACAGATGATCGCATTCGTGCTGCACTACCCGCGCGTGAAAGCCTTCCGCCACACGCTCGAACGGCGTCCCGTCGGCGGTGCAGCCGCGATAGCGGATCGCCCGAAAGCGCGGGACTTCGCCACGCAGTCCGGGGACGGACAGGCATCCTTCCCAGCCATCTTCAAGCCGCTCGTCGAGCACCTCGATCACCGGATTGATAAGGACAGTTTCCGGAACGGGCGGCGCATCGGGATAGCGCAGGTTCCGCTCGAAACCAAAGATCACGACCTGCAGCGGCACGGCGATTTGCGGCGCGGCGATGCCCGCACCATCATGCGCGCGCATCGTGTCGAACAAGTCCTCGATCAGCGCACGTAGCGCGTCCGTGCCAAACTTCTCGACCGGTAAAGACGGCTGCAACAGGCGAGGGTCACCCATCCTCAGGACCGCGCGCACTGCCATGACATCTCCTCCGATCGGGCACCGGTACCTTAAGGCAGAGCGCTCTGCCGGCACCGATTGCGCTGCGCTACGATCTTCGCCCGCAGGATCAAGCGACCCAGTCTATAACAACGGTACCAATTTGAGACCATTGCGGCTTTGCCGGGGCCTGCATCCATGTAACGCCCTTTAGCCGATCCGACTTGCACAACCACGGATCACCGAGGGGGCAATTCTGCTTGATATGGGGCCAGGCGGGATCAGTCTCGTCTTCATCGCCGGTTTTCTCTGCGGCCTGATCACGACGGTAGCTTCATCGGGCGCTGCAGTTTCGCTGCCGTTGCTTCTCGCAGTCGGGCTCGATCCGGTCATGGCCAATGCAACGAAC
The DNA here is from genome assembly GCF_001519075.1 of Novosphingobium fuchskuhlense. Lineage (GTDB taxonomy): Bacteria > Pseudomonadota > Alphaproteobacteria > Sphingomonadales > Sphingomonadaceae > Novosphingobium > Novosphingobium fuchskuhlense. The sequence goes on along the minus strand of NZ_KQ954244.1, from coordinate 1,089,544 downwards.
CGGCTACCGATCTTGGCTGCGAGCCTGACCGCGGTGATCAGCTATCACCGCCAGAAGGCAATTGACTGGCAGGTCGTGTGGAAGGCCGGGATACCGACCAGTCTGGGTTCGGTGGCAGGCGCGCTGGTTTCGCTGCAGATATCCAGCAGTGAGTTCAAGCTCGCCATTGCCGTCGCGGTAGCGGTGGCGCTGTTCATGCTGTTCTTCCGGCTGCGCAAGACGCTGAATTCCGAACAGAAGCTACAGCTGGTCTTCGGTCCGCGCCAGTGCCTCATCTTCTTCGCCATCGGCATGTGGATCGGTTTCATCGTACTGGATGGCGCGACGTTTCTGCTGCTTGCCCTCACCGGTTCGATCGGCATGGGACTGGTCGCAGCCAATTCGGTCAAGAGCGCGCTGATCCTGCCCAGTGTCCTGGCTTCAGTACTGGTGTTTCAATATCAGGCCGTAATCGATTGGCGGATCGGCACGCTGCTGTCGCTCGGGAGCGTGTTCGGCGGTCATATCGGCGCCCGCATCGCGACATCTGCGGTTGCCAAGCAGGTCATTTTCTGGGGGCTCGTCGTGGTTCTGACCGGCGAAGCGGCCAATCTGGCGTGGCAGTTTCTATCTATCATGGGCCACTGATCAAAGGATACGCGATGAACGCCCAGTACAGTCTGCCCGTCTATCGCAAAGTGCGCCTCCGGCTCATCCCGCTGCTCTTCCTCGGCTACGTCGTTGCCTTCCTCGACCGGGTCAACGTCGGTTTCGCCAAGCTGCAGATGGCAGGCGATCTCGGTTTCAGCGATGCGGTCTTCGGGTTGGGCGCGGGGCTGTTCTTCATCGGGTACTGCCTGTTCGAAGTGCCGAGCAACATGGTTCTGGCGCGGGTCGGTGCACGGCGCTGGATGGCGCGCATCATGGTGAGCTGGGGACTGCTCTCCACCCTCTTCATGTTCGTCGGTGCCTTCCGGTGGGGCAGTGCAGCGCAAGCGCTTGGCCTGACCGATGCCGCGTTCGGCTTCTATGTGCTGCGGTTCCTGCTTGGGGCGGCGGAAGCAGGTTTCTATCCGGGCATCATTCTCTACCTCACCTACTGGTTCCCGCGCGGCCAGCAGGCCCGGGTTGTTGCCTTGTTCATGATGGCGGTCGGCGCCTCCAACGTGTTGGGCGGTCCCCTTTCAGGCGCGATCCTCCAGTTCGCAGACGGGCTGGGCGGCTGGCGCGGTTGGCAATGGCTGTTCCTGATCGAGGCGGTTCCCTCGATCCTTGTCGGAATCGCGTTCCTTCTGATCCTTCCTGACAATCCGGCCAAGGCTCCCTGGCTGAATGACGCCGAGCGTGGTGCAATCCTGCAGGACATGGCCCGAGACGAAGAGTCATCGCATGCGAATGCCCCCCTGACCACGGCCTTCTCGGTCTTCTCCAGCCTGCGGATATGGTGCCTTGGCCTTGCCTACATGAGCGGGACGATCGCGCTCTACGCCGTGACGTTCTGGATGCCGACGCTGATCCAGCAGTTTGGCATCGCCAAGGGCGCCTATCTCTGGATCGGCCTTCTGACGATGATCCCGTGGGGTGTCATGGCCATCTGCCAGGTGCTCTGGGCGCGGCATTCGGACCGGACCGGCGAACGCCGCTGGCACAGTTTTCTGGGCTACATGCTGGCAGCGACCGGCCTGCTCTGCCTTGCCGTGTTCTCCTGGCATGAGGTGGCCAGCATCGTCGCGCTGACGATGATCACGACAGGGCTCGGCTTCTCGATCGTCACGTTCTGGCCGCTCGCCCACCGTTATCTCGCTGGGCCGGCCGCAGTATCGGGGATTGCCTTCATCAACAGCTTTGGCGGACTCGGCGGCTATTGCGGACCGGCGCTGATCGGCTGGATCGGCGTGGGCCACATGCATGGCGGCATGTCCTTCCTCCCGCTTGCCGCCATTGCGCTGGTCGGGGGCCTGATCCAGCTTGGAGTGACCGCAGGCGGCAAGGCATGACCCTGGACCGGCGATTGGGGCGCCTTGAAGCGGCGGGCCTTTCGCTCTCGATCGTCGCCCCGACCATGGCGATGGCGTTCAATGTCACGCTGGTCGTTTCCGTTGCAGGCCGGGCGGCTCCGCTGGCATTTCTGATCGGAACCGCGCTGCTGGCGCTAGTCGGCCTGTCCTTCGTTGCCTTCTCCCGGCAGGAGGCATCAGCCGGTTCGGCGCAAGCCTATGTCCGGACACAGTTTGGCCCTCGCGCCGGATTTGTTGCCGGCTGGATGCTCCTGCTCAGCTACCTGTGCTTCGGTGCCGGAACAGCGGTGCTCGTCGGCCATTTCCTCGCGGCGGCCATCAACGACGCTGGCATCCGGGCCAGCGGGTTCTGGTTACCGGTCAGCCTGGCTTCCATGGCGATCGGCCTTGCTTTTTCATGGCGCGACATGCAGCGGGCAGCGCGCCTGATATTGGCTCTGGAGCTCGTTTCCGTCGCCGCAATCGCGGCCTTGAACATCCATATTCTCAGTGTCGTGGCCCAAGGCGGCCCCTTGCCCTTGGCGCCGTTCCTGCCCGATCCCGGCAAGGGCTGGATGGGCGTCGGAGTGGCGCTTGTCTTTGCCGTTCTGTCCTTCGCGGGCTTCGAAGGGGCGGCAACCGTTGCGGAGGAGACCAGGGATCCGCAGCGCGCCATACCCATAGCGATCATCGGGACCGTCGTGCTTGGCGGCGCGTTCTATGTCTTCACCGCTTACACGCAGGTCGTGGGCTATGCGGCAGGTGGGCTGGGTGATCTGGCTGGGGACAGCGCACCGCTCGATACTCTGGCCCGCCGCTACGGGACCATCAGCTTTGCTGCCGGGTTGAACCTCGCGGCGGCGCTCTCGGCGTTCTCCTGCGTGCTGGGTAGCCTAAACGCGGCAGCGCGCATGGTGATGGTGCTCGCCCGCGAAGGCTACCCTGCCCTCGCCGCTGCCCATCACCGCCATGGCACGCCCACCAATGCCTTGATGTTGTGCGCGGCCGTGATGACGACGTTGGTGCTGATATGGGCCACTCGGGCCTCTGCAGCGGACATTTACGGCTACCTCGGCACGATCGGAAGCCTGGCGCTGATCCTGGTCTACATTGGCGTGACGCTGGCGCAGTCTGCCTTTGCCCTATCGCGCCGCGGTAGGGCCGCCTTCCTCGCCGGCTGGGCCGGCACTGCGGTGCTGATCTGGCCGCTGTACAACTCCCTTTATCCGGTCCCGGCATGGCCAGGCAATCTGTGGCCCCCCTTGGTTCTGGCCTGGCTCGTGGCCGGGGCCCTCCTGGCGCGGACTTTCGCCCGATAACGACCTGCAGCTGGCGCGCTCAGCTTGCCATGCGCTGCGCCGTCAACGATGCTTGGCAAACGTTTTCGGCGGCGGACCGAGATCAAACTTCTGCGACGGTACTCTGGCTATTGGAGCTCAGCCGTTACGGCCGGTGCGCCTTGCCACGGCCCTCGACTGCGCGAGCCGGCGAGGACGGGCGCTGGCCACAGCGATCACCGTTGGCAGCACTCGCTATCAATTTGGTGCCAATATTCGCCGGACTGAAGCGGCCCCGAATTTCAGCATAATATTGCACCATAGCAATATCTTAGTTCTGCGATGTCGATGACATTGCAGCCCAAGGTCGCAGCCTTGCCGTTCGCTGCGACCATTGCTCCGCCCTTTCGGATACCACATGGCCCGCGAGGTGAAGGGAGAGGGATAATTTATGTCGCCTGCCGTGCTCTTGGCTTGCGTGCCATTGCTGATGGGGTTTGGCGTCGTCCTCGGCCTCGAGCGACTCCAGCGTACCCGATATCGGGTGCATGGGATCAGCCCGTCCTATTTCGCATCGGTTGCCTTGCTGTTCGGACTGTTCGCCAGCCTCGCCGCAACAGATGCATGGCAGCGCATGAACAAGACCTCGCTCGCCCTCGCGACTGAAGTCAGCGATCTGCGGGCGCTGCTGCGCATCGCTGAAACGCAACCACAGGAAGGCCTTCAGATCAGGGGGGCGGTTGGTGAATACGTCATCGAGCTTCGCGCCCATGAACTCACCGAAGCAAACTCATCGAATGCGCTAGCCGAACCCCCAGCCGGCCTTCAACGCCTCTATGCAATCGGTGCTCGTCCCGGAGCGTTCCAGGGAAATAGCAGCGTCAACGCCAGCTATCTCGCCTCTCTTGAAGCGGTACGGGCCTCACGCATCCAGAGGCTTGAACTCAGTCACAGCCGCATTCCAGAGCGCCATTTCATGATTCTGCTGCTGATGGGCTTTCTCACCCAGATCGCCATAGGCTTCTCCCACAGCGGCAATCGGGTTGCCTGCGCCTATGCCGTGATGCTGTTCAGCGTAGCATTTGGCGCAGCACTTCACTTCATTCAGGCTTTCGATGACCCCCACAGCGCTGGCTACGAGGCGGACATGGCGCAGCTGGCTGTAGTGCACTGATCTTCAAGTTTGGTCTGCTCGCAGAACCTTCATTGGCCGTGCCGATGTGGACGCCGCTCCCGTTGAGATCGGCATCCAGGCTGAGAGGGGTCATAGACATGGCAACGTGGCAGTGGCGGTCGTCGGAGACAGGGCGACAAAACGGATCGCCACCATCCCAGCGATACTTTCAAATGACCGGGCTGATTGGACACTTGCTGTCGAACCCCGGTTGTCGGAGGTGTTGCACGCGCTCTCTTGCCTGTAGTTTTCTAGACACCTTAGGGATAAGCCCGACCCAATAGCGCTGAGGGGGCCTGGCCAGCGCCAGCCTTGCATCGCTGTGCGATCCATCGACAATTGATGACATCAAGTAGCGGTTCTGGTATCATCTATAGCTACAGCATCAGACGACCAGCATCATTCCGGTCCCCGAAAAATGTCTAGAAGCAATACTTTCCGTATTTTTTCGGGGCTGCGTGCGGGGCCGCGGGCATCACAGATGCCTTCCCGCAGAATATTCTCAGTCAAGTAGTGAGAATGGTTTCCGCTACCCGATGTTGCCATCATCCATGCTCTGATTTTGCCGAAGGGGACAGGCGGCTGATCGGCGTGGAGATGCTACCCACCATGTCAGGCCCTTGGCCAAAACTGCGATCGGCAATGGTGCGCGCCGCGTTGGCTGGATTGCTGTTCGTGTTCGGCAGTGCTGCCGCGCGGGCGGAGATGCCGCTGGAGACGCCGGACTGGCAGGCGCGGGCCGGGGCCGTTGCGACCTATCTCGACCAGACATGGGGCAAACCTGACGGTTGGAAGGCGAGCGAGAACTGGCAGCGCTTTCCGATTATCGACGTGCTGATCGACTACCAGCGGCGCAGCGGGGACGCGCGGTGGCATGCGAAGATCGCGGCAGCCGTGCGCAACCGGCAAGGACTTGTCCTCAACGACGATGACCTGTGGGCCGTGATCACGCACATCAACGCGTGGGAGATCGATCACGATCCCGAATTGCTGGCGTGGGCGGCGGCGACGTATGCACGCATTGTCGCAGCACACTGGGACGACCATTGCGGCGGCGGGCTGTGGTGGGACCCGCAGCACAGCTACAAGAACGCGATCACCAACGAACTGCTGCTGCAGGCCTCGACGAAGCTCTACCGGGCAACGGGACAGGCGGTCTACCGCGACTGGGCGGTGCGGACCTGGAGCTGGTTTGCCGGCTCGGGCATGATCGGGGCCGACGGCCTCGTCAACGATGGGCTCGACGCGCAGTGCCGCAACAACGGTGCGCCGCGCTGGACCTACAATCAGGGCGTGCTGCTGGGCGGCCTGAACGATCTGGCGGCCATCACCGGCGATGGGCAGTACCGCACCGCAGCGGTGCGTACGGCGCTGGCCGCGACGCGCCGGCTGGTGACGCAAACCGGGCTGCTGACCGAACCGTCCGACGCGCTGGGCCGCGACGGGCCGATGTTCAAGGGCGTGTTCGCGCTGCACCTCGGCCATCTGATCGCGGGCATGCCGGAGGGCCCGGACCGCGCGGAACTGCAGGCGTGGGCGCAGCGCAACGGCGAGGTGGTGTGGGGGCTGAGCGCGTGCGGAACAGGCCCTATCGATGGCGTCTGGACGGGAGGCTCGGGCCAGGTGGGTGCGGCGGCGCAGGCTTCGGGGCTGGCCATCCTGCTGGCCGGCGCACCCTAAGGGTCAGAGCAATTCCTCGATCTGGCCGAGGCGTTCCTTGCCGAAGAACATCTCGCCCTCCACGAAGAAGGTGGGGATGCCGAACGCTCCGCGCTCGACGGCGGCTTGCGTGTTGGCGGCGAGCCGATCCTTGACCGGGGCGGACTGCGCGCCTTCGGCCAGCGCCGCGGCGGGCAGGCCGGCGGCCGCGATGACGGCGTCGACCGCAGCACTGTCAGCCGGATCGAGCCCCTCTTCCCAGATCGCGCGCAGGAAAGCCTCGGCGAAGGCCTCGCCGCAGCCGAGGTCTATGGCGGCAAGAAGCATGCGCAGAAGTTCGACCGAGCGGAAGGGGAAGGCCGGGTTCATGCGAAACCGGGTGAGGCCGTGGCGGGTGATGAAGCGCTGCATCTCGAGCTGGGCATAGGCGTTCTTGCCCTTGATCTCGGCATCGCGGAGGAAGGGCGGCGCATTTCCGGTGAGCTTGTGCATGCCGCCCAGCAGCGTGGGGACAAGCGTGATCGTGGCGCCCTTGCGCGCGGCGATCTCCTGCAGCGGCCTCCACACGAGGTAGCCGTTGGGGCTGACGAAATCGAAGATGAACTCGATGGTCTTCATGTCAGAAGCGCTCCTGCCAGGGGCGAAGGTCAAGCTCGTGCGTCCAAGACGAGCGGGGTTGCTGGTGCAGCCAGACGAAGGCCTCTGCGGCATCCTCGGGCTTTAGCACGGAATTCTCGGCGAGGAGCGGCGCGACGTCCTCTACCCGCGAGCGCAGGAAGGTGCCGTCGATCGCGCCGTCGCAGACGACATGGGCGACGTGGAGGCCCTCGGGGCCAAGTTCGCGCGCCATCGACTGGGCAAGCGCACGCAGGCCATGCTTGGCGGCAGCAAACGCGGCAAAGCCTGCTCCGCCGCGCAAGGAGCCGGTGGCGCCGGTGAAGAGGATCGTACCCGCCCCGCGCGGGGCCATCACGCGCGCGGCTTCGCGACCTGCGAGGAAGCCGGCGAAGCAGGCCATTTCCCAGACTTTCGTGAACACACGCGCGGTCGTCTCGCGGATGCCGAAGTGGACGTTGGCGCCGATGTTGAACACAGTGACCGCGATGGGGCCTATCTCGCGCTCGATCCGGTCGAACAGGAGCGCGGTTTCCTCCTCGGATCGGGCATCGACACCGAAGGCATGGGCCTGACCGCCCCCGGCGCGGATTTCGGCACAGAGGGCTTCAAGTTGATCGAGATGGCGGGCGCGCCGCGTGACGCAGACAGTGAGGCCAGTGCGTGCAAAGGCGCGCGCGATAGCACCGCCAAGCCCGTCGCCCGCGCCGATGACGAGGCAGACGCCAGATGCCGCTGGTTCACTCATGCCTTCTCCCCTGCCATGTCGTTTGCCGGTTCGTAGCGCGCGGACCGTGCAGTTAGCAATCGCCGGAGCGAAACGGCGCTGCTAGGCTGGCGCGCCATGAGCATTGCATCCTTTCGCGCCGCCGTCGTGCAGGCAGCGTCCGACCCGGCCGGCAGCGCGGCATCCGCTGCCAAGGCCGCCCGCCTGATCGCCGAAGCGGGTGCCGCCGGCGCGCGGCTCGCGGTGTTTCCCGAAGCCTTCATCGGCGGCTATCCCAAGGGCGCGCGGTTCGGCGCGCCGATCGGGCTGCGGCTGCCGGAGGGGCGCGAGGCCTATGCGCGCTACTATGCCGCGTCGGTGGCACTGGGCGGACCGGAGATCGCCCTGGTGCGGGAGGCGGCGGAGGCCGCCGGCATGGTCGTGGTCATCGGGGTGATCGAGCGGCTGGGCTCGACGCTCTATTGCACCGCGCTGATCATCGACGGGGCGGCGGGGACCATGGCGCACCACCGCAAGCTGATGCCGACCGCGGCGGAGCGGCTGGTCTGGGGCTTTGGCGATGGTTCCACGCTGCCGGCCGTCGAGACAGCGCTCGGCACCGTGGGCGCGGTGATCTGCTGGGAAAACTACATGCCGATGCTGCGCATGGCGATGTATGGTCAGGGCGTGACGCTCTACTGCGCGCCGACGGCGGACGACCGTGACGGCTGGGTTTCGACCATGCGGCACATCGCGCTGGAGGGGCGCTGCCACGTGCTCTCCGCCTGCCAGTTCCTGCGGCGGCGCGATCTTCCCGAAGGGCAGGAATGCGTGCTGGGCGAGGATCCCGAGACCGTGCTGATGCGCGGCGGCAGCCTGATCTTGGGGCCGCTGGGCGAGGTGCTGGCAGGGCCTGACTATAGCGGCGAAGCGGTGCTCTATGCCGAGATCGACCCGGCGGAGATCGCCCGGGCGCGCTACGACTTCGATCCGGTGGGACACTATGCCCGGCCCGATGTGTTCCGCCTCACCGTCGACCGCCGGGCCAAGCCGCCGGTGGCGTGGATCGAGGAGGCGGAGTGAACGCTTCAGACAAAGTGATTCACTCGATTGAATCAAGGCAAACCTTAGGGTAAGCAGAGGGACAAAGGCTCCTTCGAGAGTCGTGCGGGAGAGAGCCGTTGGACCTGACCAAGCCCCAGACAAGCGCGCCGGGCGGAGCGAAGCACAAGCCGATCCTGCCGCTGCTGCGCGTGATCGAGATGAACCTCGGGTTCCTTGGCCTGCAGTTCAGCTTTGGCCTGCAGCAGGGCAACATGGTGCCGATCTATTCCTGGCTCGGCGCGGATGAATCCAATCTCCCCATCCTGCAGCTGGCGGGGCCCATGACCGGCCTGCTCATCCAGCCGCTGGTGGGTGCGCTTTCCGACCGCACCAATTCGCGCTTCGGCCGCCGCACGCCCTATTTCCTGATCGGTGCGGTGATGTGCAGCCTCGGCCTGCTGTTCATGCCGTTTTCGGCGAGCATCCTGATGGCAGCGAGCCTGCTGTGGCTGCTCGATGCGGGCAACAACATCACGATGGAGCCCTACCGCGCCTATGTGAGCGACCGGCTCGACGAGAGCCAGCACGAGATCGGCTACCTCAGCCAGAGCGCGTTCACCGGTCTTGCCCAGTGCCTTGCGTTCCTTTCCCCTTCGATCCTCGTCTACTGGGTGGGCATCGACCGCAATGCGGTGGACGCGCACAACATTCCGACGATCACGCACATCTCGTTCATGGTCGGCGCGGTGCTTTCGGTCACCACGATCCTGTGGTCCATCTGGCGCGTACCCGAACTGCCGCTGAGCGAGGACGAAACGGCGCGCATTGCCGCCGCGCCGCGCTCCGCCAGGGCAACCCTGGGCGAGATTGGCCGCGCGATCGTCGAAATGCCGCAGGCCATGCGCAGCATGGCGTGGATGAGCCTGTTCCAGTGGTACGGCTTCTCGATCTACTGGTCGTACAGCGCGCTTTCGATCGGGCGCTCGATCTACGGCACCGCAGACAAGGCCAGCGAGGCCTTCCGCGCGGCGGTGCTGACGACGCAGCAGCTGGGCGCGTTCTACAACCTGATCGGCTTTGCCGCCGCGCTCATGATGGTGCCGATCTCGCGCGCACTGGGCGCCTCGCGCGTGCACATGGCCTGCCTCGCCGCCGGGGGGATCGGCATGATCGGCCTCGCCCATGTGGCAAGCGCGCCTTCTGCGCCCGGCCCCGTGTTTTCGGCGCTGGCCATGCCCGATCTTGGCAGCCACACCCCGCTGCTGCTCATCGCATTAACGCTGGGCCTCGCCTGGGCAAGCATCATGGGCAACCCCTACATCATTCTCGCAGGCTCGATCCCGCCCGAACGGACCGGGGTCTACATGGGCATCTTCAACATGATGATCGTGATCCCGATGCTGCTCAACGGGGTGACGTTCGGCTGGATCTACAACCACGTGCTGGGCGCAGACCCGAGGAACGCGCTGAGCTTTGCCGGCGCGCTGCTCGTCATGGCGGCGATCACCATGCTGCGCGTACCCGATCCGCGCCGGGCGACCGGGCTGGCCCATGCCTGACATGACCGCCCCGCAGATCATCGCGCTGGAAAGCCCGGGCTGCAGCGCCGTGTGGGAGCTGCCCGCCGGCGAGGCGCCGCTGTGGCGCTATTGGGGACCGCGCCTACCGGACGGGGCGCGGCCATCCGCCACGCTGCGCAGCGAACGGCCCGAACCGAGCTTCTCGCTCCAGTTCGACCAGCCGCTGACGGTTTTCCCCGGCTTCGGCATGGGCTGGTTCGGCCAGAGCGCGCTGCTGGCGGATCGCGGCGGGCACGACTGGTCGTTTCAGGCAACCGACTGCAAGGTCGAGCAGCCCGATGCGCAAACGGTGCGCTTCGTGCTGCACGATGCGGTGGCGAAGATCGCGGTGACGACGAGCTACACGCTTGATCCCGCGACCGACGTGATGACCGTACGCACCGCGCTCTCCAACGAAGGCGTCGCGCCGCTCCATGTGCACTGGCTGGCGGCGGCCGCGCTGCCGCTGCCGGAAGATGCGGCGGAGGTCCATTCGCTGGCCGGACGGCACAATTCCGAATTCGTCCCCGTGCGCGATCCCCTCACCCGGAGCATCTGGCGGCGCGAGAACCGGCGCGGGCTCACTTCGCACGATTGCTTCCCCGGGGCGGTGGTGACGTGCGCGGACGGCAGTGCCTATGGCGCGCAGATCGCGTGGTCAGGCAATCACGTCCAGACCATCGAATGGATCGACGACGGGCGCCGGCAGTGGCAGCTCGGTGAATGGCTGGCCCCAGGCGAGGCGATTCTTGCCCCCGGCGCGGTGCTGCAAAGCCCCGAGGTGCTGGCGACGGCTTCGGCCGAAGGGCCGAACGGCGTAGCGCATGCCTTCCACCGGGGCATTCGCGCCCGCATGTCCTGGCCGGGGGGCGAAGCCGGTGCGGCAAAGCGCCCGGTGCACATCAACACCTGGGAAGGGTTCTACTTCAAGCACGACGAAGCCGCGCTGATGGATCTGGCGCGGGCGTCTGCCAGCATCGGGATCGAGCGCTTCGTGCTGGACGACGGCTGGTTCGGCAAGCGCGACGACGATACCTCCTCGCTGGGCGACTGGACGGTCGACAAGCGGAAGTATCCGCGCGGGCTGGGGCCGCTGGCGAAGACGGTGACCGATCTCGGCATGGAGTTCGGCCTCTGGGTCGAGCCCGAAATGGTCAACCGCAATAGCGAGCTCTACCGCCGCCATCCCGACTGGGCCCTGCACGTCGACGGGCGGCCGCTGCTCGAGGCGCGCAACCAGCTGGTGCTCGATCTCGCGAAGCCGGACGTCAGCGCCTATCTGTTCGACGCGATTGCCGCGCTGCTGCGCGAGCTGCCGATCGGCTACCTCAAGTGGGACCACAACCGCGATCTCGTCCATGCCGGGAACCAGCCGCACTACCGCGCGCAAGTGCTGGCAACCTATGCGCTGATGGATCGCCTCCGGGCCGCCTTCCCCGAGGTGGAAATCGAGGCCTGCGCCGGCGGCGGCGGGCGGATCGACGCCGGGATCATCAAGCGCACACACCGGTTCTGGACGAGTGACTGCATCGATGCGGTTTCGCGCGCGCAGATGCAGCGCGGATTCCTGCAGTTCATGCCGCCCGAAGTGATGGGGAGCCACGTGGGGGCGAGCCCGGCGCATTCGACCGGGCGGTCGCAGTCGATGGCGTTCCGCTGCGGGGTGGCGCTGCCTGGGCATTTCGGTGTGGAGCTCGATGCCCGCAAGCTGGGCGATACCGAGCGCCAGGAGCTGATGGACGGGATCGCGCGCTACAAGGCGCTGCGGGAGCGGCTGCATCAAGGCCGCGTGTGGATGGGCGACGTGGGCGATGGCGTTGTCTGGCAGGCGCATGGTTCGGAGCAGGACATGGTCGTGCTGGTGACGCGCACGCAGCCCACCACGATGCGGCATCAGCCGAACCTCCGGCTGCCGATGGCGCTGCCGGGGCGCACGTATACGATTGCGTCCGAGAGCGGGGCACTGACGCAGATGGACGGCGGCTGGCTCGCGCGGGTAGGCATCGCCGTCCCGCCGCTCCCCGGCGAGGCCGTTCTCGTGCTTGAGGTACGTTCATGAGCTTCGATCCGGCCGAGCATCCGCATCGGCGCTATGATCCGCTGAGCGACACGTGGCTGCTGGTATCGCCGCACCGCGCCAAGCGACCGTGGCAGGGGGCCGAGGATGTACCCGATACGGCGCGCCCGCCGGCGCACGATCCCGCCTGCTATCTTTGCGCCGGCAACACGCGAGTGAACGGGGAGCGCAATCCGGACTATACCGGTACGCATGTCTTCGCCAATGACTTTGCGGCGCTGCTGCCCGATACCCCCGCGCCGGAAACCGGCGTCGGCCTGTTCCGCGCCGAACAGGCGACCGGCGAAGCGCGGGTCATCTGCTTTTCCCCCGACCATGGCCGGACACTGCCGGAGCTGACCCAGGCTGAACTGCGCGCGGTGATCGATTGCTGGTGCGAACAGGCGGCGGATCTGGGCCAGCGCCATGCGGTGGTTTCGATCTTCGAGAACAAGGGCACTATGATGGGGTGTTCAAACCCCCATCCGCACGGGCAGGTCTGGGCGACAAGCCATGTGCCGCAGCTGATCGCGACCGAGGACCGCACGCAGGCGGCCTGGCTGGCCGAGAAGGGCCGCCCCATGCTGGCGGAGCTGGCGGAGGCCGAAGCCGATGGGCCGCGCGTGGTCTGCGCGACCCGGCACTGGCTTGCCATCGTGCCGTGGTGGGCGGTGTGGCCGTTCGAGACGCTGCTGCTGCCGCGCTTCGACGTGGCGCGGCTACCGGACCTTTCGGACGATCAGCGCAGCGACCTCGCGGTGATCCTCGCCGATCTGACAACCCGCTATGACAACCTGTTCCAGTGCCCCTTCCCCTATTCGATGGGCTGGCATGGCGCGCCGTTTGGCCATGAGCCGAGCACCCACTGGCGGCTGCATGCGCACTTCTATCCGCCGCTGCTGCGTTCCGCCTCGGTGCGCAAATTCATGGCGGGGTTCGAGATTCTGGCCGAAACCCAGCGCGACCTGACGGCAGAGCAGGCCGCCGAGCGGCTGCGCGCCTGCGGCGGTCCGCACTACCGGAGCCCGCGATGACCCTTGCGCAGCAGTTCGCGGCAGCCTTCGGCACGCCCCCTGCCCTCATCGTGCGGGCACCCGGGCGGGTAAACCTGATCGGCGAGCACACCGACTACAACGACGGCTTCGTGCTCCCGGCGGCAATCAGCGTGGAATCGCGGATTGCGGCCAGCCCGCGCGGCGATGGGCGCATCCGCGTCATGGCGAGCGATTTCGGCGGGGCTCTGGCCGAGTGGTCGCTCGCAGCCGACTATGCCGCTGATCCCGCCGAGCCCTGGGCGGACTATGTGCGCGGGATGACAAGCGCGATGGCGCAGCGCGGCCACACGCTGACCGGCGCCGACATCGCCGTGAGCGGCACGGTGCCGAAGGGCGCAGGGCTTTCGTCATCCGCTTCGCTGATGGTCGGCATCGGCACGGCGCTGGCCAGCCTTTCGGGTTTCGCCCTGGCGCCCGCCGAAATCGCACGGCTGGCGCAGGCCGGCGAGTGCGACCATGTCGGCATGCGCTGCGGGATCATGGACCAGCTGGCCTCTGCGTGCGGCGTGGCCGGTCACGCTCTGATGATCGACTGCCGCTCGCTGGCCGTGCAGCCGGTGGCGCTGCCGCCGGGCGCGCAGATCCTGATCGTGCACTCGGGCGTGGCGCGCGGGCTGGTCGAGGGCGCCTACAACGAGCGGCGCGCGCAGTGCGAGGCGGCCGCCGCGGCGATGGGCGTACAGGCGCTGCGCGATGCCGACATGGCGATGCTGGAAGGCGCAGGGCTCGACCCGCTGACGCTGGCGCGGGCGCGCCACGTGGTGAGCGAGAACGCGCGCGTGCAGGCGGCGGCGGCGGCACTCGCGGCAGGCGACCTTGTGACGATGGGCGAACTGATGGCCGCCTCGCACGCATCGATGCGTGACGATTTCCAGATCACGGTGCCCGCAGTCGACGCGCTGGTGGCTGAACTGCAGGCGCTGATCGGGCCCGAAGGCGGCGCACGGATGACCGGCGGCGGCTTCGGCGGCGCGGTCGTCGCGCTGTGTGCAGCAGACCGTGCCGACGCAGTGCTCGGCGCCCTCACCTATCGCAAACCCGACGGCACGCCGCCGCTGGTGCTGCGCGAAACCGCCTGCGACGGAGCTGGCCTCGTCATGCGGTAAGTACAGCGATCTTTCGCCCCATTCCGGCGGCCTCGGCCGCAATCGATTGTTATTTCAGGACCGATCCTTCATGGCCGTATGCACTTCCCCGACCGCGCTCTGGACCGGCGAGCACCTCAGCGCGCTGCAATTCGGGCACTGCCACCAGATCCCGCTGATCGATGGCGCGCAGCTCCATCATCCCTTGCCGGGCTTCGACCTGTGGGATCTCTGGCCGCTGCAGCTTGCGGACGGCAGCACCGCGGTCGTGGACGGCTGGACGCTGTGGTTCGTGCTGTCGGCCCCCGCCGGTGAAGACCCCGAAACGCGGCACGACATCGTGCGCATCCGCCTGATGTCGGCGCGCGGCAGCGAATGGCGCGACCATGGCTATGCCCTGCCAGGCGACCTCAATCCCGGAAGCCGTGAATGGGCGGGCTCGGCGCTCTATGATCCGGAAACTGCTGCCGTGACGCTCTACTGGACCGCATCGGGGCTGCGCGGGGAAAGTCCGCGCACCTTCACGCAGCGCATGTTCGAGACGACGGGCACGCTGGCCGGCGACGCCAATCGCTTGTTCGTCGAGGACTGGAGTGCACCGCGCGAAATCGCGGGGGGGCCGATCCCCCACTATGTGCTGGTGACCGCCGCCGAAGGTGTGCCAGGCATGATCAAGGGCTTCCGCGATCCCGCGCATTTCCGCGATCCTGTGGACGGGGCAGACTACCTGCTGTTCACCGGATCGCTGAAAGGGTCGACGAGCCCGTGGAACGGATGCATCGGCCTGTTGAAACGCGACGGCGACGACTGGGCGGTGCTGCCGCCCCTGCTGAGCGCGGACGAACTCAACAACGAGCAGGAGCGGCCGCACATCGTGTTTCATGCGGGACGCTACTACCTGTTCTGGTCGACGCAGCGGAAGGTCTTCGCGCCGGGCGTGCCCAACGGGCCGAACGGGCTCTACGGCATGGTGGCGGAGCGCATGGAAGGACCCTGGCTGCCGCTCAACGGCAGCGGGCTGGTTGCCGGCAATCCGCCGGAGGCACCGGTCCAGACTTACAGCTGGTGGGTGACGCACGAACTGACCGTGCATGGTTTTGTCGATTATCCAGGTTCGCTGAAGGGCAATGACCATGGCGATGCGGCCTGGCGGCGCGCCCATTTCGCCGGGGTTCCGGCAGAGCCCTTCAGGCTGGTGCTGGACGGCACCCGCGCGGAAGTCGCCGCATGAGCGCGCCGCGCTATGGCCTGATCGAAGCGGGCGGCACCAAGTTCGTGCTGGGCGTGGCGGATACCGAGCGCACGATCCTTGCGCGGGAACGCATTCCGACAACGACGCCTGCGGAAACGCTGGGGGCGGCGGTGGAATGGTTTGCCGCACAGGGCGCAGACTACGCCGCCTTCGGGATCGCCTCGTTCGGGCCGCTCGATCTAGATCCGGGCTCACCCGCCTTCGGCTGTGTGCGCCCGACGCCCAAGCCGCACTGGAGCGGGGCAAGCCTGATCGCGCCGTTCAAAGAACGCTTCGGCGTGCCGGTGGCGATCGATACCGACGTGAACGGCGCGGCGCTTGCAGAAGCACTGTGGGGTGCGGGCGCCGATCTAGGTTCAGTGCTCTACCTCACCATCGGCACCGGGATCGGCGGGGGCTTCTGCAGCGATGGACATCTGCTGCGCGGGCTTTCGCACCCGGAAATGGGCCATATCCGGATGCCGCGCCATCCCGAGGACCTCGACTTTGTGGGGACCTGCCCGTTCCACGGCGATTGCCTCGAAGGGCTTGCCTGCGGCCCGGCGGTGATCGCGCGGTGGGGCCAGTCGCTTTCGGAGCTGCCCGAGGGGCATCCCGGCAAGCGCATCATCGCGTGGTATATCGGCCGCGCGCTGGCGACGTTCCAGACCATCATGGAGCCCGCGCGCATCGTGCTGGGTGGCGGGGTGACAGCAACGCAAGGCCTGCTCGATCTGATCCGCACCGAGGCGCAGACGGCGAACGGCGGCTATACCGTGGGCAAGATCGACGAGTTGATCGTGCCGCCCGGGCTGGGTGACAACGCGGGCCTGCTGGGTGCCCTCGCCCTCGCCCTCGACCTCAGGTAGACTGGCGCACCAGGAGGCGGGGCTGGAGGATGACAGAGTGGATCTCTTCCCCCGCGATGCGCTGGACCACGCTGCTCACCAGGCTATCGGCGCCCTGCTCCAGATCCTGCGCGATCGTGGTGAGCGGGGGCATGGTGTGCTCGCCCAACTGCAGACCATCGTAGCCGATCACCTTCACGTCAGCGGGCACTGACAGACCCTGTTCGGTAAGGACGCGTAGGGCAGTGACGGCGATGACGTCGGATGCGGCGACGACCCCGTCCGGACGGTGAGCCTTCGCACGGAAATACTTGCCAATCTCGCTCTGGGCCTCGTCCGCGACAAGATGCGTGGGCACAATGCCGAAGGGAATGCCGGCCTTTTCTACCACCGAACGGCAGCCTTCGAGGCGCTGGCCGATCTCGATCGCGCGCGGATCGCCAAAGAACACGATGTTACGGCAACCGCGTTCGATAAGATGCTGCGCGGCAAGTGCGCCGCCGCGGAAATTGTCCGACCCCACCGAGCAATGGGCCTGGCCGGCAATGTGCGAGCCCCAGACGACGAGCGGGCGATAGAGTTCGGCCACGCGGTCGAGTACGGCGGACTGGTCGGACTGGCCGATCACGATGATCCCGTCCGACTGGCCGGACCGCGCGAGCTTGAGCAGCCAGTCCTCGTCCGTGGGCACCACGCGCGAGAGGAGCAGACTGTAGCCGCGCGCGGTCAGCTTGTCCGCGAGCAGGCCAAGCAGGGTGATGAAGAACGGATCGGAAATGTTCTGCCGCACTTCGTGGCCGAGCGGAATGACCACGCCGATGGTGTTGGTCTTGCGCATGCGCAAGTTGCGTGCGGTGGCGTTGGGAGTGAACCCGTGCTGGCGGGCGAGCGCCACGATCATGTCGCGCGTGGCCGGCGTGACGAGGTTCGAACCCGAGAGCGCGCGCGAGACCGTGCCGCTGGTGACACCGGCGATCTCGGCGAGTTCCTTGAGAGTCTTCGGGGCGTTCATGGTTTCGCGGTGTCCTCAGGCGGAGGTGGGAACCACATCGAAGGCGATGTTGAGCCGTTCTCCCGCTGCGAACGGATAGGTGCCATGCCACAGGATCGAGGGGAAGACCACAAGCTGGCCCGTGCGCGGGGGTATGACCGCATAGGGCGGGAGGCTGACACCGAGCTCAGGCGGCGGCGCGCCGAGCTGGAGCGCCCCAGCCGGAGCCGGGCCGGGATCCCCGGGCAGCGCGACATAGAGCACCGCCGAGAGCCAGCCGACCGGGTGGCTGTGCGTGACGTTGAAGCCTCCAGCGCCAAGGCGCACCGACCAGCTGCCCGAGATCTGCAAGCCGCCACGCGGGCGTCCGAGGGTTGGATGGGGCATGGGGCCGCGCGGATCGGGCAGCGGCAGGGCAGCGACATGATCGCGCAGCGCCTCCATCAGCCGGGTGCGGACGCTGCCCAGAAGCGGTTCATGGCGTAGCAGGATGGAGCGGTCGGTCTGGGTACCATGGCGCACCGACTGTTCGGCATAGGGCAGCGATGCCGTATGCAGCTGGCGCAGAAGCATGGCGAGTTCGCCGAGTTCCGCCGCGGAGAGGCCGGGATCAAGCACGCCGTGAAGCACGGGATCCCCGTCGAGCCATGCCGCCAGGGGATCGGCAAGCAGCCGCCAAGCGGTCGAGAGATAGGGCCAGACCTGCCCGGCAAGGTGAGTGCCCGTGAGCGGCAGGGCCAGATCGCGGGCGCGTTCCGGCTGGCCTGCACGCAGAGCTGTGCGGATGCGGCAGAGGACGAGAAACGCGTCGTCAGCGCCGGTCAGCGCCGCAAGCTGCGCCTGCGCCTCGGCCAGATCGCCGCTCTCGCTGGCAAGGAAAGCCCGGGCGACGGCAAGCTGGCGGGTCTCGCCAAGGTGGTGGGCAGCCTCATCGAGGATGCGCAGCGCGGCGGGCCAATCGCGCTGCTGCGCGCGCAAGGTGAACCAGCCGAGCCAGAGCCCCTGATGGCGCGGCTGCGCGCGGACCGCCTCGGCAAAGCCCGCATCGTAGCTCTCCGCATCGCCGTGGCTGTAGCGCAGGCTGGCAAGCACGCGCTGGCCATCAAGCCAATCGGGCCGCGCCGCCAGCGCGCGCGCCAGCACGGCTTCCGCTTCGACCTGCCGGCCTTCCGCGGCGAGCGCGAGCGCGTGGTTGCGCAGGACATCGGGGTTTTCCGGCCAGAGCCGGACCGCCTCGGCGAAGAGGGCGGCAGCAGGATGGCCGAGCTCGTAGGCCGATTGGGCGCGCAGGAAGGCGGTGAGCGGATCGGACGGGGCAAGGCGCGCCGCTTCCTGGATAGCACTATCCGCGCGGAGCATATCCTGCGCCGCGCGAAGACCCCGTGCCTTGTCGCGCCACAGTTCGGCATCGAAGGGGTCCGCCATGCGCCTCAGGCCGCCGCGGGGGCGCCGATCAGGCCGGCGATATAGGCCTCGTGGCTGGGCAGCTTCGCTGCTTCGGCCGCCATGCCCGCTCGCAGCTTGGCGAGGTAATCACGCGCGTCGATCCCGCGGTGGGCGATGAGGGGATCGAGCCCTTCGGGATAGTTGTGCTGGCCAATGTGCACCGCCAGCCACGAAGCGGGCGCAAACAGGTCCATCTCGCGCGCGATGAGGCGGCCGTGGCGGCGGAAATGCTCCAGCTTGAGTGCGAGCGTATCAGGCACGTCCATCGACGAGACGTAGCGCCACAGTTCGTGGTCCTGCCGTTGCGTGAGCTTGTAGTGCAGGATCAGAAAATCGCGGATGCGGTCGGTCTCGGCATGGGCGATGCGGTTGAATTCATCGATCGTGGCGGGATCGAAATCCCGGTCCGGGAACAGGCCGATGAGCTTGGAGATATTGGCCTGGATGAGGTGGATCGAGGTCGATTCGAGGGGCTCGAGGAAGCCGCTGGAAAGGCCGACGGCGACGACATTGCGGTTCCAGTGGAGCTTGCGCCGCCCGGTGCGGAAGCGCACGAAGCGAGGGTCGCCGAGCGCTTCACCATCGAGACGCGAGGTGAGAAGCTCCGCAGCCTTGTCGTCCTCGAGGAACGGGCTGGAATAGACGTATCCGTTGCCGATGCGGTGCTGGAGCGGGATGCGCCACTGCCAGCCGGCCTCGCGCGCGGTGGAGCGGGTATAGGGCGTGGGCGGTCCAGCATTGGCGCAGGGCATGGCGACGGCGCGGTCACAGGGGAGCCAGTGGCTCCAGTCTTCGAACCCGGTCTTCAGCGCGCCTTCGATGAGCAGCGCGCGCAGGCCCGAGCAGTCGATGAAGAGATCAGCCTCCAGCGTGCGGCCGTCTTCGAGGGTGACGCTTTCGACGATGCCGGTCTCGCCGTTCAGCGTGACGTCGCCGATCTTGCCTTCGACGCGGGTGACGCCGCGCGCCTCGGCATGGCGGCGCAGGAACGCCGCATAGAGCGAGGCGTCGAAGTGATAGGCATAATCGAAGGTGGACAGCAGCGAGCGCTGATCGGGCACGGGCCGGGCCATGCGGCCGGCGCGCGCGATCTGCCAGGCCATCGACAGCTCGTCGAGCGGGAAGGCGCCCGGCTCCTCGCGCGTCTTCAGCCAGTACTGGTGCAGCGGCACCATATCGAAATTGCGGCCGTGGGGGCCGAACGGGTGGAAATAGCGACTGCCGACCGAACCCCAGTCGACGAATTCGATACCCAGCTTGAAGGTGCCGCGCGTCTCGCGGATGAAATCCGCCTCGCTGATGCCGAGTGTTTCGTTGAACAGGCGGATGGGGGGAATGGTCGCCTCGCCCACTCCGACGATGCCGATCTCGTCGGATTCGACGAGCGTGATCCTGCAGTCGCGCTTGAGCATCGTGGCAAGCATGGCCGCCGACATCCAGCCGGCCGAACCGCCGCCAACCACGAGCACCGAACGGATCCGACGATCGCCTTCGTTCACCAGAGCATTCCCTTCCGCTGCGCCCTGCCGTTTGCCGGCATGGGCCATTCCTTACGCAAAAAGGGGTGGGTGCGGAACTCTTGCCGCGCCCACCCCATTTGTCAGTCACCTCACCCTTTCGGGCAGGCTTCAGCGGTCAGAAGCTGAAGCGGACCGAAGCGTTGATGTTGCGGCCGAGCACCGGCGAAATGCCGCCGACGAACTTGCCGCCACCCGCGTTGAAGTCCGTGCCGGCCGGCCCGAGCGGGGTCAGCTTGTCGAACAGGTTGTAGGCATTGAGGCCCAACTCCAGGTTCTTGAGCGGGCGAACCTTGATGTTCGCGCCGACCACGCTGCCACCCGGCCACTCGTTGCCAGCACCATCCAGCGTGCTGGTCACGCCGGTGATGTTGGCGCCGAGCGAGACCAAGTCGCTGAAGTCGTAGTTGGCAGCGAAGGTGTACGAGAGGTCGGGAATGTTGTTCGACCGCGAGAACACCGACCCCGGAGCCGAGGGCTGCTTCTTCGACTTGTTGTAGGTCATGTTCGCAAGGAGGCTGAAGCCGCCCGCGCTGAGCGTGCCGTAGAACTCCGCGCCGGTCGTCTTGTACTTGTCCGAGACGATGCAGGTGAAGGTCGTCGGGCTGCCGGTGACGATCGGGCAGATCGTCTGGCTGAGCTCGTAGGTCGTGATGTTGAAGTGGCTGTGATACGCCGTCAGTTCGACCGTGTAGCGCGCGCCGCCGATGTCGCCGCGGTTCTTCAGGCCGATTTCATACTGATAGACGTTGTTCGAGACCGCAGCGTTGCCCTTGTCGTTGAGCGTGCCGTTGGCGTTGAAGTAGCCGTTGAACGTCAGACGATCGGCGTTGGCGCGGACACCCTTCGAGGCGCGGACGAACAGGTTGAGGTTGTCCGCCGGCTTGAAGCTGGCACCGACCGACCAAGAGGTGGTCTGCTTGGTGTAGTTGATGTTCTCGCGCGCACCATCGGGCAGGTAGTACGGCAGGGTCACCGACTGCGATGCGCCGGTCACAGGGTTCACCGCGTTGGTGGTGATGAAGTTGGTGACGGCATCGCCGGTGACGGGATTGGCGTTGATGCCCGAACCCGAACCCTTGTTGATGTCGTGACGGACCGAGGCGTCGAGCTCGAACTTGCCCACGTCGAAGATGAAGTCAGCGTAGGGCGCGTTGTCGGTGAACGTGTAGTCGTAGGTGCGGGCGCAGCAGCCGCCCCAGTTGTTGTTGTAGCCGGTGAAACCGTTCGCGCTGAGCAGGTTGCCGGCGGAATCGAGCAGATCGATCGGAGCAGCAGCCGGAGTCAGCGAAGCGTTGAACTGGTTCGGATGCCAATCCATGGCGATCTTCTGGTTCATGTAGAACCAGCCGGCGGTCAGGTTGGCCTTCACCGCACCAAGATCACCCTGCCAGTTGAGCTTGGCGTCGTTGACGAAGCTGCCGACATCGCGGATCCGGGTGTAGACCGAGACGTTGTTGTTGTAGAACGCTTCGGCGACATCCTTGCCCTTGTCCGGACCGGCGCCGTAGACCGCACGGGCCACGGTCTTGCCGTTCTTGGTCGAACCGATCAGGCCCGAGAGCGGAGCAACGCTCAGGAAGTTAGACGAGAACCCGCCGCTCATGCTGGTGTAGCGGGCGTTGTTGTCGACGGTGATGCCGTTGTCGAACTTGTAGTGCAGCTGCGCCTGAAGCGACTGGGCCTTGGTCGTGATGCCGTTGAGCGGCGTGCTGGCAAGACCGCGGCTGTCGAAATCGACGTAGTTGATGTTGGTGTTGTAGACCGAGAAGTTCGACGCGCGGCGCGGATCGAAGCCCGGGCAGGCCGAGAGGCCGGAAACCTTGCCGCCGCTGAGATTGCCGCAGGCGATGCCGCCCTGTGTGTTGGGCTCCTGCGTGTCCTGCGCCTTGAAATAGAGGCGGAAGAAGCCGCGGTTGTCATCGAATTCGCGGGTCACGTTGCCCTTGATCAGGTACGACTTCGACAGGTTGTAGCCCGAGTGCCACGGACCATCCCCGGCACCGTAGTAGCCGCCGATGTTGAGGTGGGTCTTGTCGTCGATGCCGGCCGAGAAACGGAAGCTGGCGCGGGTGTAGTCGTAGCTCAGGTTGCGCTCGACCTGGATGTAGCCGCCTTCGCTGCGATCGGTCTTGCTGATGTAGTTGATCACCGCGCCCGGAGCCTGGCTGGCGAGCGTCGCGGCAGTGCCGCCGCGGATCGCATCGACGCGCGCGTCGATCGGGCTCGACTTGGTCCAGTAGTCGTTGTTGCCGAACTGGATATCACCGAACAGGACGGTGGGCAGGCCATCTTCCTGCAGCTGGACGAAGGTGGCACCGCCGGTGGCGACAGGCAGACCGCGCACGGCGAAGTTGCCGTTACCGCCAGGGCCCGAAACGTTGGGCTGAAGACCCGGCAGCAGGCGAAGCAGATCGCCTTCCGACATCGGGCGGAAGTTGTTGATGATCGCGGCATCGACCGACGAGATCGAGACCGAGCTGTCGAGCTTGCTCTTGGTGCCGGTCGAGGCGGTAACGACGATTTCGCTCAGCGTATCGGCCGGCGCGTCGGTTGCGGCAGCGGCGGCAGGCGCGGCGGACTGCGCATGCACGGGCGCCGCGAGGCCGGCGACGGCCAGCGCAAGGACGGATGCACACGATTGAATTACGGATGGCTTCACAGGTCTTCCTCCCCGGTTGCGAGCACTTTTGTGCGTGCGGACGCCGCGAATCGATAGACCGACCCGCTTACGTCCTGCTGCTCTGGCAAAACCCGCGGTGAACTGCAAGCAGAAATGCAAGCGATTGAATCGATCCTTGCCCCTCAAGGCAGGACCGTGGCTTTCTGGCCGCAGTGCCCTGGGCCGCAGCCACTGGCAGGGGATGGCAGGTGAAGGGGGGAAGTGCACACGGTGGAGCGGCACAATGCGCCTCTTGACGTTTACGTAAAGTGGAAGGATGGAGGGGTGAGCAGACCGGTTCCGCCTCGCGCGCGCCCGAGTCCCGCCACATCACGGGCAGCCAAGCCCCTGAACTGAAAAGGGAGAGCACCATGCATCTTGATTTCAGCCCCGAGGACCTCGCCTTCCAGCAGGAAGTGCGTACGTTCATCGCCGAGAACTATCCGGCTGAACTGCGCGGCAAGCAGGACGAGGGCGACGAGCTTTCGAAGGAAGACTTCCTCTCCTGGCACAAGGTGCTGGCGAAGAAGGGCTGGGTCGCCCCCGCATGGCCGGTGGAATACGGCGGCACCGGCTGGACCGCGACGCAGCGCTACATCTGGTCGGAAGAAACCGCGCGCGCGGACTGCATCCGCCTGATGCCCTTCGGCCTCTCGATGGTCGGCCCGGTGATCTACACCTTCGGCACGGCAGAGCAGAAGGCCAAGTACCTCCCCCGCATCCTTTCGGGCGAGGACTGGTGGTGCCAGGGCTATTCGGAGCCGGGTTCGGGCAGCGACCTTGCCTCGCTGCGCACCAAGGCAGTGCGTGATGGTGACCATTATGTCGTCAACGGCCAGAAGACCTGGACGACGATGGCGCAGCATGCCGACTGGGGCTTCTTCCTCGTCCGCACCGATCCCGATGCCAAGCAGCAGGAGGGTATCTCGTTCCTGCTGATCGACATGAAGACGCCGGGCATCACCGTGCGCCCGATCATCACGCTGGGCGGTGAGCACGAAGTCAACGAAGTCTGGCTGGAAGATGTGCGCGTACCGGTCGAGAACCGCGTCTATGAAGAGAACAAGGGCTGGACCTGCGCCAAGTTCCTGCTGGCGCACGAGCGCACCGGGATCGCGGGCGTGGCAGCCTCGAAGCGCGGCATCGAAAAGGTGAAAACCATCGCGCGGGCCGAGATGGATGGCGACAAGCCGCTGATCGCCAACGCCTTCTTCAAGCGCAAGATCGCCGAACTGGAGATGGACCTGACTGCCCTTGAGTTCACCGAGCTGCGCAGCCTTGCAGGCGAAAGTGCCGGCAAGGGCCCGGGGCCGGAATCGAGCCTGCTCAAGATCAAGGGTTCGGAAATCCAGCAGCGGCTGACCGAGCTGACGCTGGAAGCGGTCGGCCACTATGGCGCGCCCTATTTCCGTGGTTTTGGCGATGGCGATAACGAGCACCCGATCGGGCCGGACTACGCGCACCGCGCCGCACCGACCTATTTCAACACCCGCAAGACAACGATCTACGGCGGTTCGAACGAGATCCAGCGCAATATCATCGCCAAGATGGTGCTGGGGCTCTGAGTGAAAAGGGAGGCCGCCGCGCGGGGATAACGACGCGGCGGCCCTGAAGCGGGACTTGAGGACAATGGATTTCAGCTACACCGAAACGCAGGACATGCTGCGTGACACGCTCGCGCGCTTTCTGGCCGACACCTATGATTTCGAGACGCGCAAGAAGATGCTGCTGCGCCCCGAAGGCCGCGATCCGGGCATCTGGCGCGCGCTGGCGACCGAGCTCGGCATTCTGGGCGCGCCCTTCGCCGAAGAGCATGGCGGCCTTGGCGGCGGCGCGCTCGAGAACATGATCATGATGGAAGAGCTGGGCAAGGTCATCGCGATCGAGCCTTACCTCCAGACCGTCGTCATCGGCGGCGGCGCGATGAAGCGTGCGCCGGCCGCCATGGCCGATGCCGTGATCCCCGAGATCATCGCGGGCAATGCCGTGCTCGCCTTCGCCTATGCCGAACCGCAGGGCCGCTATGACCTCGCCAACATCCGTACCACCGCCAAGGCGGACGGCGCGGGCTATGTGCTCTCTGGCCATAAGGCGGTGGTCTATGCCGCGCCGTGGGCGACGCATCTTCTGGTGACGGCGCGCACCGGCGGGTCCGTGCGGGAGCGCGATGGCGTGGAGCTGTTCCTGATCGACGCCAGCCTGCCCGGCATTGTGCGGCGGGATTACCCCACCGTCGACGGCTTCCAGGCCAGCGAAATCTACTTCGAGAACGTGGCGATTCCGGGTGACGCGCATGTCCCCGGCGGGATCGACCTCATCGAGCTGCTGGCCGACGAAGCCACCATGGCAATCTGCGGCGAGGCCTGCGGAGTGAGCCGCAAGCTGCACGAGGGCACGCTTGACTACATCAAGCAGCGCAAGCAGTTCGGCCAGCCGATCGGCAAGTTCCAGGTGCTGCAGCACCGCATGGCCGACATGTTCGTCGAAATGGAACAGATCGCCTCGATGGCGCTGATGGGCACGCTCAAGCTCGATCTGCCGGCGGCCGAGCGCAAGGCGGCGGTGAGCCTCGCCAAGGCCAAAGTCGCGCGCTCGATCAATTTCGTGGGGCAGAACGCGATCCAGACCCACGGTGGCATCGGCATCACCGTCGAGCTCGCCATCGGCCATTACTTCAAGCGCGGCACGATGATCGAGAACCAGTTCGGCTCGGCGGACTTCCACCTTGGCCGGTTCGAGGACCTGACACTGGCGGCTTGAGGCTGCCGGACAGCGGGACGAAAAAGCCCTCTCCCCTCGGCGGGGAGAGGGCTTTTTCGTGTCAGACCATCCCCGCCAGTCGCTCGCGGATGATGCTGTTCGCCTGCGCCATGATCCGGTCGATCAGCTCCTTGCAGGTCGGGATATCGTGGATCAGGCCGGCGACCATGCCGCAGCTCCACGCGCCAGCTTCCATTTCCCCGTCCATCATGATGCGCGGGTAGACGCCCGCGACTTCCTCGATGATGTCTTCGAACTTGATGTCCGGCCCAAGGCGGCGTTCCTTTTCGAGCAGGCGTTCGACCGCAGCATTGGTCAGCACGCGCTCTGTATTTCGCAGCGGGCGCATGACAAGGCGTGTGTCGAGTTCCGATGCGGCAACAAGCGCCTGCTTCACCTTTTCATGCACCGGCGCTTCCTTGGTGGCGATGAAGCGCGTGCCCATGTTGATGCCTTCCGCGCCCAGCGCCAGCGCGGCGACGAGGCTGCGGCCATCGGCCATGCCGCCCGAGGCGACAAAGGGAATCGTGAGCTCTTCGGCCGCACGGGGAAGCAGGATGAAGTTCGGGATATCGTCCTCACCCGGGTGGCCGCCGCATTCGAAGCCATCGACAGAGATCGCATCGCAGCCGACGTTCTGCGCCTTCACGCTGTGGCGCACCGAGGTGCACTTGTGGATCACCTTGATCCCGGCGTCCTTGAAATAGGGCAAGAACGGCGCGGGGTTGTTGCCCGCGGTTTCGACGATCTTCACCCCGCCTTCGATGATCGTACGGATGTAGCCCGGATAATCGGGCGAGTTGACCGTGGGCAGGAAGGTGAGATTCACGCCGAAGGGCTTGTCGGTCATGTCCTTGCAGCGCGCGATTTCGTTGGCGAGATCGGCAGCGGTCTTCTGCGTGAGGCCGGTGATGATGCCGAGCCCGCCCGCGTTCGAGACGGCGGCGGCCATTTCGGCAAAGCCGACATAGTGCATGCCGCCCTGGATGATCGGGTGCTCGATACCGAACAATTCGGTGATGCGGGTCTTCATGTGCGTTCTCTCCCTTTTGCGGAGAGATTGGCCAGCCCAGCGACGGCGCGCAAGAGGCCGATTTCCCTTCCTGCTATTTCTGGCAGCGCGCGCAGAAGAAGGTGGAGCGCCCGCCCTGCACGATCCGGTTCACCGGCCTACCGCAAGCGCAGGGATCGCCTTCGCGCCCGTAGACGCGCCAGTCCTTGGCGAAATAGCCGAGTTCCCCATCAGGGCGCACATAATCGCGCAAGGTGGAGCCGCCGGCGCGAATCGCTTCTTCGAGCACCGCGCGGATTTCCGGCACCAGACGGGTCAGCGCAGCGCGGCTGACCTTGCCCGCCTCGCGCTCGGGGTGGATCTTCGCCCGGTGGAGCGCCTCGCAGACGTAGATGTTGCCGAGACCCGCCACGATCTGCTGATCCAGAAGGAGCAGCTTCACGGCGGCAAACCGGCCATCGAAGGCCTTGGCGAGGTGGCCGGGGGTCAGCCCGGGGCCCAGTGGTTCCGGACCCATCGCTGCGAATTGCGGCCATGCCTCCAGTGCATCGGTATCAACCAGATCGACCGAGCCGAAGCGGCGGGCATCGTTGAGCGCGAGCGTTCGCCCCGCGCCCGTTTCGAGCACGAGATGGTCGTGCTTGCCGATTGCGTCCGGATCGATTCGCCAGCGCCCGCTCATGCCAAGGTGGAAGACCATGGTCTGCCCGCGATCGACGTGGATGAGGCCGTACTTCGCACGCCGCGAGAGGCCCGTGACGCGCGCGCCAGTGAGTGCCTGCACCAATTGAGGCGGAAACGGGCGGCGCAGGTCTGCGCGGCGGGTCTCGATACGTGCGATAACCTGTCCATCAAGGACATGGGCAAGGCCGCGGACGGTGGTTTCTACCTCTGGCAGTTCGGGCATGATACGATTGCCCCTAACAGGCTTTGCGGTTGCGGCAATTCCCCCGTAAAGGCGCGAAGTATGACTGACGCAACCGCTGGCGAGCCCGAAACCGTCTCCTTCGGCTATGAGGAGGTAACCCCCGAGGAAAAGACCGAGCGCGTGGGCGCGGTATTTTCCTCCGTCGCCAAGAGCTACGACCGGATGAACGATGCCATGTCGGCGGGGATGCACCGGCTCTGGAAAGACCGCTTCGTGCGCCGGGTAAAGCCGCGCGAGGGCGAAACGATCCTCGACATGGCGGGCGGCACCGGCGACATCGCCTTCCGCATGGCGCGGCATGGTGCGGCGATCACGGTTTCGGACATCAACCAAGACATGCTCGATGTGGGCATCGAGCGCGCGGAAAAGCAGGGCATTCAGGGGCTGGCGTGGTCGCGCCAGAACGCCGAGGAACTGACCTTCGGCGACCGGGAATTCAACGCCTATACGATTGCCTTCGGCATCCGCAACGTGACGCGGATCGACAAGGCCCTGGCCGAGGCGCACCGCGTACTGAAGCCCGGCGGGCGGTTCTTCGTCCTCGAATTCTCGACGACCGAATGGCCGGGATTTGCCGAAGTCTATGATTTCTATTCGCACCGGATCGTGCCGCAGCTGGGGCAGATGATTGCAGGCGATTCGGAATCGTACCGTTACCTGATCGAATCGATCCGCCGCTTCCCCAAGATGCGCGAGTTCGAGGGGATGATCCGCAGCGCCGGCTTCCGCCACACCAAGGTCGAGCCGATCCTGGGCGGGGCCGTGGCCATCCATTCGGGCTGGAAGATCTAAGGCCCACATCTTGGCTCGGCACATCACCCATATCCGCCGCCTGCTGGGCTGGGGCATCACGCTTGCCCGGCATGGCGCGCTGATCGGCATCGAGAACGATGCAAATACCCCCGCACCGGTGCGCCGGCTGGTCAAGGTCGCGCGCTGGATTTCGCTGACCGGCAAGGGGCGCGAGCGGGACTACGCCGGGGCCTTTCGCGCGATTGGCCCGGCAGCAATCAAGCTGGGGCAGACGCTGGCGACACGGCCCGATCTGGTCGGACCGGGGCCGGCGGAAAACCTCCTCAAGCTGCAGGACAAGCTGCCTCCGGTAGCGTTCTCGCAGATTCGGCACGAGATCGAATCGACGTTCGAACGTCCGCTGGAAGCGCTGTTCCGCGCGTTCGAGGAAGAACCCGTGGGCGCGGCTTCGGTGGCGCAGGTCCACCGCGCGGTGACGACCGACGGGCGCAAGGTGGCGGTGAAAGTGCTGCGCCCCGGCGTGCGCGAGAAGTTCGCCGCCGATATCGCGACATACGAATGGGCGGCGGCGCATCTCGAATCGTTCGGCGGCGAGGCCTCGCGCCTCAGGCCGCGCATGGTGATCGCCAACTTCAAGCGCTGGACCTTGCGCGAGCTGGACTTGCGCCGCGAGGCGGCCTCGGCCTCGGAACTTGCCGAGCAGATGCATGCCTTTCCCGGCTACCGTGTGCCCTCGATCGACTGGGACCGCACCAACGGCCGGGTGATGACGCTCGACTGGATCGACGGCATCAAGATCAGCGACAACGCGGCGATCGATGCTGCCGGCCATGATCGTAAGGCGCTTGCGAGCCGGCTGGTGCTCGCTTTCCTCAATCAGGCGATCAGCGGCGGGTTTTTTCATGCGGACATGCACCAGGGCAACCTGTTCATCGAAGCCGACGGCACGATCACCGCGATCGACTTCGGTATCATGGGCCGGATCGACCGGCGCGCACGGCAATGGCTGGCGGAAATCCTCTATGGCCTGACCACGGGCAACTACACCCGCGTCGCCGAAATCCATTTCGAGGCGCAATACGTGCCGAGCTATCATTCAGTCGACGAGTTCGCGACGGCCCTGCGCGCGGTGGGCGAACCGATGCGCGGCAAGCCGGTGAGTGAGCTATCGGTCGGCCAGATGCTCGACGGGCTGTTTGCGATCACCCGCGATTTCGACATGCAGACCCAGCCGCACCTGCTGTTGCTGCAGAAGACGATGGTGATGGTCGAAGGCATCGCCACCCAGCTCGACCCTTCGATCAACATGTGGGAAGTCGCCGCGCCCTATGTGCGCGAGTGGATCCGCGACGAGCTGGGGCCAGAAGCCGCGATTGCCGAGCGCATCCGCGCCAACGTGAAGACGCTGCTCGGCCTGCCCGATCTGGTGCGCCGCGTGGAGGAACGCTTCCCGCCCAAGGGCGGCGCGCCGGAGGATCCGCCGCTGCCGCCGATCGCACTGATCGGGGATGGCCGCGGGCTCAAGTGGCTGGGCTATGGTGCTGCCGCCGTGATCGGCGCAGCTGCGAGCGCCGGGGTGATCCTGCTTGGCCCGTGGGGCTGATGTGGCGAAGTCCCCTCCCCTGCCCGGCCTGCGCTTGCCCAAGCGGCACTTCAACGCGCTCGACCTCTCGCGCCTGCTGGCGGCCTGCGCGGTGCTCTTCTGGCACTACCAGCATTTCTTCGTGCCCCCGGTGGACTACCAGTTCCATGTGAACCGGCCCAAGGTCTCGCCGCTCTATCCCGAGCTGTGGTGGCTGTTCGACTATGGCCACGTCGCGGTGCAGTATTTCTGGGCGGTTTCGGGCTTTGTCTTCGCGCATGTGTACCTTGCGGACGCAGGCGCGCGCGGGCGGTTCTGGCTGGCACGGGTGGCGCGGCTGTGGCCGCTGCACCTGCTGACGCTGGTGCTCGTGGCCGTGCTGCAGGCGGCCTACAGCGGGGTGAACGGCACCGAATTCATCTACCACCATCAGGACCTGAAGCATTTCCTGCTGAGCCTGGGGCTCGCGCATTACTGGGGCTGGCAGGCGGACCAATCGTTCAACGGGCCATCGTGGTCGCTCTCGACCGAGATCCTGGCCTATGCGGCGTTCTGGCTGCTGCTGCCGGGCCTGCGCAAATCGCCTACCGTGCTGGCGCTGACGGCGGCGGTGATGGCGCTCGCGCTGTTTTTCCTGAAGGCGCCGGACGGCCCCGTGTTCACCTGCATCGGGTACTTCTTCGGCGGCGCGGCGGTCTATGGCGCGGCGCTGAAGGGCGGGCTGCGCGCGGGCGTGCTCGCGGCGCTCGCGGGGCTGCTTACCGGGGCGGCGCTGTGGCTGGGGCTCCATTGGCACTGGGGCGATGCGGCAACGCTGCTGGGCACGTTTGCGGCGCTGCTGGCCGTGCTGGCGATCGACACGGCGGACCGGAATGACAAGCTGGCGGCGGCGCGGCACCTCGGCGATGCGTCCTACGGGGTCTACCTCTGGCACTTCCCGCTCCAGCTCGCGCTGGTGCTGTTGATCGATGGCATGCTGGGTTCGCGCGGGATCGCCCGGCAGCCCGCGTTCCTGCTGTTCTTTGTCGGCCTCAGCGTGCTGGCAGGCTTTGCCTCGCACCGCTGGTTCGAGCGGCCGGCGCAGAAGCTGGTGCTGAAGCTGGCGGGCAAAGGCCGGGCGGGACGTACTGCCCCGGCCTAACCCGCGATCTCGGCGATCTTGTGGTGCGGCAGCAGGCGCCACGCCGCGAGCGCCAGAACGACATGTCCGGCCTCGACCGCCATCGGCATCGGCCAGCCGGGATAGGCACCAACCACGGCCAGATTGACCGCACGGCCGAACAGCGTGGTGCCGAAGAGCAGCGCAGGGACGAGCAGCAAATCCGCATTGCGCCGCCACGCCCCCCACATCATGCACACCGCGCCGACGCCGAAGAACGACGTCATGTCGCCGCGAATGGTCGAGAGGCCGGCGGTGCCGATGGGGGCAACGCCGAAGACCGCGCCCGACGCGGTGGATTGCGGGGTAAGCAGGAAGGAGCCCGCCATCGAGAGGTCGAACATCCCGACGAGGAAGATCAGAGCAGTCAGGATCAGGCGCATCGCTCGGGGTTCCTTGTGTTTGTTCCAGCGTGGGCCAGTGGACGTGCGGACGCAAGGGCAGTGCAGCAAAACGATTGCGCAAGGACACGCGCCATTGCACAAGCGCGGCCATGCTCGGCAAGCGCATCCTCCTCATCATCGGCGGCGGCATCGCGGCCTACAAGGCCAGCGAACTCGTGCGCCTGATCCGGCGCGAGGGCGGCGCGGTCACCTGCGTGCTGACGAAGAGCGGGGCGCAGTTCGTGACCCCGATGACGCTCGCCGCGCTGAGCGAAAACGAGGTCCACACCACGCTGTGGGACCTCGATGCCGAGGCCAGGATGGGCCACATCCAGCTTTCGCGGAATGCCGATCTCGTGGTGGTCTGCCCGGCAACGGCGGATCTCATGGCGAAGATGGCGGCAGGGATCGCAGATGATCTGGCAACGACGCTGCTGCTGGCGACCGACAAGCCGGTGCTCGCCGTGCCGGCGATGAACGTGCGGATGTGGGAGCATCCCGCGACCCGCCGCAACGTCACGACTTTGCGCGCCGACGGGATCGACGTGATCGAGCCCGATGCGGGGCCCATGGCCTGCGGCGAATTCGGCCCAGGGCGCTTGCCCGAACCGCCTGCGATCCTTGCGGCGATTGCCGCGAAGCTGGGCGGCGGGCCGACCGGGGCGCTGGCCGGCAAGCACATGCTGGTGACGGCAGGGCCAACGCACGAACCGATTGATCCGGTGCGCTATATCGCCAACCGCTCCAGTGGGAAGCAGGGCTTCGCGATTGCAGCGGCGGCGGCGCGGATGGGCGCGCGGGTCACGCTGGTCGCGGGGCCGGTAACCTTGCCGACACCGCCGGGCGTGACGCGCGTCGATGTGGAAAGCGCGCGCGAAATGGCCGCAGCTGTCGCTGCCGCGCTGCCCGCCGATGTCGCGGTGATGGTGGCCGCAGTGGCAGACTGGCGGGTTGCGACTGAGGCCGGCCAGAAGCTCAAGAAAGATGGTTCGGGCGCGGTGCCGCCGCTGCACCTGACCGAGAACCCGGATATTCTGGCGCGGCTGGGCGCGTCCCCCGAACGCCCGCGCCTGCTGGTGGGCTTTGCCGCAGAAACCGAGAACGTGGTCACGCACGCCAAGGCCAAGCTCGCCCGCAAGGGTGCGGACTGGATCGTGGCGAACGACGTTTCGGGCGATGTCATGGGGGGCCACCTCAATGCAGTGCACATCGTGCGCGCGGAGGGGGTGGAGAGCCTGCCCGAAATGCCCAAGGACGCGGTCGCTGCCGCGCTGGTCGAGAGGATTGCCGATGCACTCAGCTGAACCCGTGCCCGTGATGGTCAAGCGCCTGCCGGGCAACGAGGACCTGCCCCTGCCCGCTTACGCGACGGCGGGCGCGGCGGGGATGGATGTTGTCTCGGCGGAGGATGTCGATCTTGCACCTGGTGCGCGCCATGCGGTGGCGACGGGCCTTGCCATGGCGATTCCCGAAGGCTTCGAGATCCAGGTGCGCCCGCGTTCGGGGCTGGCGCTGAAGCACGGGGTGACGGTGCCCAACACGCCTGGGACCATCGACAGCGACTATCGCGGCGAGCTCAAGGTCATCATGATCAATCTCGGCGCGGAGACGTTCTCCATCCGCCGGGGCGACCGCGTGGCGCAGCTCGTGCTTGCGCCAGTAACGCGGGCAAGCTGGCTGGAAGTCGAATCGCTGGACGAGACCGCGCGCGGAGAAGGCGGGTTTGGCTCAACCGGCGGGCTGGCGGCCCTGCCCGGCTGAACCCCACCGCTGCGGGCAATCAGCCCTTCTTCTTCTTTTCAGGCGCGATCGAGATCTTGACCGTCTCGCCGCTGTGGCCGGGGAAGCCGGTGAACATCGCCTCGACCAGATTGGGCACGAGATAGGGCAGGCGGTTCGAGGTGGAAGCCGCCTCGGCCTTGCCTTCGAACAGGCGTTTGCCATCTGCGCGGCGGTCGATCTTCATATCGATGCCGCTGGTGTAGACGGTCACGACATCGACGTTGTTGTAGCCGTTATAGAAAAACGGATCGTAGAAGCCGTAGCCCCAGGGGCCGCCGAAGCCGCGGCGGCCGAAGCCACCCCAGCCCGGACCCCAGCCACCATAGCCCGGGCCCCAGCCCGGACCGTACCAGCCGCCCCAGTAGGGATCGCCGAAGCCGGTGGTGCGCAGCTTGTCACGCCCCTTGTCGACGCCGTAGTCGAACTGGACGACAAGATCGGCCGCCTGCGGGCTGGTGGCGGGCACATAGCCCACCTTCTGCAGCTGGGCGGCGACGAGGCTGGCGTACTGCGAGAATTCGAGGCCGCCGGCGTTGCGCGGGTCCTGCGGGACAATCGCGAAGCTCTGGCCAGCCGGCGCCGGCAATTCGGCCTGGAAGCGCGAGACGTTGGCATTGAAGGGGGCAGCGCACGCGCCGAGTGTAAGCAGCAGCGGTGCTGCCAGCATGGCGAAGCGATTGCGCATGGGATCAAAGTTCATATCCGGCGACTCCTAGGTGCGGGTCCGGCTCCCCTGTCAGCCAGCACCGGCGCATTGGTAGCATGGGAATGGGTTGCGCGTCAGGTGCTGAATGGCCGTTGAACGATGGAGCAGAAACCCCGCAATTGCGGGCGATTTCAGCACAAAAGGGCCAATCTGATGCAATTTGTTACACCCCCGCAGCACACCGCTCACACGGGAAGAGGGGACTACCCCCTGAGCAGCCCCAGCGCGGCATAGGCGCGTGCCAGGGTCGGTGCGGCAAGCGTGCGGGCGCGCGCCGCGCCATCGGCGAGAATGGCATCGAGCGCGGCGGTATCGCTGCGCAGGTCGCGGTAGCGCGCGGTGATCGGGGCGAGCTTTTCCACCAGCAGTTCGCCCAGCGCCGGCTTGAACGCGCCGAAGCCCTGCCCGCCGAATTGCGCGAGCACATCGGCCTGGCAGATTCCGGCCATCGCCGCATAGATGCCGACGAGGTTCGCCGCCTCGGGCCGTTCCTTGAGGCCATCCAGCTCACCCGGCAGCGGCTCGGGATCGGTCTTGGCCTTGCGCACCTTCTGCATGATCGCGTCGGCATCGTCGGTCAGGTTGATCCGGCTCATGTCGGAAGGATCGGACTTCGACATCTTTGCCGATCCGTCGCGCAGGCTCATGATGCGGGCGGCTTCGGGCGGGATGATCGCCTCGGGCTGGGTGAAGACGGGGGCATCCTCGGAAGCGAAATCATTGTTGAACTTCTGTGCGATATCGCGCGCAAGTTCGAGGTGCTGCTTCTGGTCCTCGCCCACCGGCACGTGTGTCGCCTGATAGAGCAGCACGTCCGCCGCCTGCAGCACCGGATAGGTGAACAGCGCGACAGAGGCGCCTTCGCGGTTCTTGCCGGCCTTGTCCTTCCACTGCGTCATCCGATTCAGCCAGCCCATGCGGGCGGTGCCGGTGAGCAGCCATTGCAGCTCCGCATGGGCGGGAACCTGCGTCTGGTTGAACAGGATCGACCGGTTGGGATCGATCCCGCAAGCCACCAGCGCGGCGACCATCTCGCGCGTGCCCGCCGTCAGCGCGGCAGGATCGTGCGGCATCGAGATCGCGTGGAGATCGGCGAGGAAATAGAGGCATTCGTGCCCCTGCGCGGTCCATTCGTCCTGCATCGCCACCCAGTTCCGGATCGCGCCCAGATAGTTGCCGAGATGGAGATTGCCGGTGGGCTGGATGCCCGAGACGATACGCATGGACGGGTTCACTCTGATGGGGCGCGCTTGCGGCGCAGGAGAAGCTGAAGATCGGCCTTCGAGAAGGCGCCAAGCAGGATGGCGGCAAGCCCATAGACGAGCCCGCCCGCCGAGACCAGCACCGCGAGCGTCAGGAAGCGTACGAGCCACGTGCCGTGGACATAGGGCATGAGAAGGCCCTGCCCGGCCCAGAGCACGGCGCCCATGGCCAGCGCGGCAAGCGCAAGGCGGGGGACGCGGCGGCGCAGGCGCGCATCGGTGGTGAACTGCCCGCGCGCCACGAGGGTGCGGTAGAGCATCGCCACGTTGACGGTGGAGGCAATGGCCGTCGCGAGCGGCGGCCCGGCATGCTGCAGCGGCAGGATCAGCGCCAGATTGAGGACAAGGTTCACCCCCATCGAGATCGTGGCATAGCGCACCGGGGTGACGGTATCCTGCCGCGCATAATAGCCCGGCGTGAGCACTTTCACGAGGATGTAGCTGGGCAGGCCGATCGAAAAGGCGGCGAGCGCCTGCGCGGTGAAGTGCGCGTCCTGCGGCGTGAAGCGCCCATAGCCGAACAGTGCGGCCGCGATGGGTTCGCCGCAGAGCACGAGCGCAACGGTGGCGGGAAGCGTAAGCAACAGGGCGAGTTCGAGCCCGCGGTTCTGGGTCTCCATCGCGGCCGCTTCATCCCCACCGCCGAGCTGGCGCGAGATCGTGGGCAGCAGCACCGTGCCAAGCCCGATGCCGATGAGGCCCAGCGGGAGCTGGTTCAGCCGGTCCGCCATGTAGATGTAGGTCACCGAGCCATGCGCGAGGAGCGAGGCCGCGAGTGCGGTGGAAATGACGAGGTTGATCTGCACGGCACCGGCCCCGGCAGCGGCAGGCCAGATCAGCGCCATCAGCCGCTTCACGTCGGCATCGAGGCGCGGCAGGCGCAGGCGCAGGCTGACCCCGGCGCGGCGGCAGGCCCAGACCAGCCACGCGAGCTGGAGCGCGCCCGAAACCGAAACGCCGATGGCCTGATTGCGCGCGGTGACCATCGGATCAGCCGAATGGAACAGCAGCAGGGCCGCGATCAGCGTCAGGTTCAGCAGGATCGGCGCGGCCGCGTTGACCCAGAACTTGTGGAGCGAATTGAGGATGCCCCCGCACAGCGAAACGAGGCTGATGAGCATGAGATAGGGGATCGTCATGCGCGAGAGCGAGACCGCGAAGGCGAACTGATCGGCGCTGACGCCGTTGAACTGGCCTGACAGAACCAGCGTGACGGGCCAGGCCAAGACCTCGAGCAGCACTGTCATCACGATCAGCACCGGCAGCAGCACGGCAAGCGCGCGCTCGGCGAAATCGAGCCCGTCGGGCAAGCCCTGCCCTTCGGGATCGCCCACCTTGCGGTTGAACATCGGAATGAAGGCCGAGGCGAACGCGCCCTCGGCAAAGAGGGCGCGGAACATGTTGGGCAGGCGGAAGGCGACGAGGAACGCATCGGACGCAAAGCCTGCCCCGACATAGCGGGCGAACAGGCTGTCGCGCACCAGGCCCAGAACACGGCTGGCGAGCGTGAGCCCGCCAATCGTGCCGGTCGCCTTCAAAAGGTTCATGGCCGCGGCTTCATGGCGCGGAATGCCATGACCGTGCCCCGGATCAGGCCTGCCCGGCCGTGCCGGCGGCCAGCTGCTCGGCCTGTTGCTGCTGCAGCTGGGCAAGGTAGAGGCCGTTGAAATCGATCGGTTCGAGCAGCAGCGGCGCAAAGCCGGCATCGCGCGAGGCGTCGGCGATGATGCGGCGGGCAAACGGGAACACGAGGCGCGGACCTTCGGCGAAGAGGAACGGGTGCGCCATGTCTTCGGTCACATTGCGCATGCCGATCAGCGCGCCGTAGACCAGCTCGATCGCCATCACGATACCTTGCGGCGCGCGCGAGGTGGCGGTGATCTTCATTTCGATCTCGTGGAGATCGGGCCCGACCGGGCGCGCGCCGATGTTGAAATCGACCGAGACCTCGGGCGCTTCGGCCCAGCTGAAGCTCTCCGGCGCGTTGGGGTTCTCGACCGAGAGATCCTTGATGTATTGCGAGATCAGGCCGATCGCGGGGCTGGTATCCTCGCCGTTGGGGGCAGGGCCGTCTGCGCCAGGGGCTGCATCGAGATCGAGCGGGGTGATGATATCGCCTTCTTCGGCCATGATGGTGCTTTCATGCGGATGGGTTGGAACGGGTCGGTTCGGATTGGCGCGCGCCTAGCATCTGCCGGGGAATGGGGCAATCGCGCTTGCGTAGCAGTGCGGCCGGGCCCCGGTGGCGGGCAGTGCACCAATAGGCAGGCGAAAATCCGTCTCCGGAACCCAAACCGGGTGCCATCCACGCGTTGTTCATTTGTATTTCGTAACCACATAGGGCACGATGATGACTTGGCAGCGACCGGGACACCGCAGCCCCGATGCCGCCCGATTGAGCAGGATGTGGCCTTGTGATTGTTGAAATTGTGATTCTCGCGATGATCGCAGCATTCCTGGGCCTGCGACTCTATGCCGTGCTCGGCCGCCGGCCCGAACAGAACGAGGAGCCACTGCGTCGCCGGGTAGAGCAGCCCGATCCCGCCAGCACGCCGCGCAGCCTGCCGCCGCGTCTGCCCGAAAAGACCGCGACTGCTCCCCGCGCGCTGCCTCTGCCGCAGGATAGCCAACTCGATTCCCGCGCCGAAGCCGGCGTACGGGCGATCATTGGCGCGGACCGCCGGTTCGATGTCGGCCAGTTCCTGGCCGGCGCGCGCGGTGCCTATGGCATGGTGCTTGAGGCCTTCTGGCGCGGCGACAAGGAAGACCTTTCGCAGCTGTGCGACAGCGACGTCTATGCCGGCTTTGCCGAAGCCATCGACGCGCGCGCTGCTGCTGGCGAGGCAATCACGGCAAAGCTGATCCGCATCGAGGAAGCGCGTATCGTCGATGCGAGCTACACCGCGCCGCGGGCCCGCATCACCGTCAGCTTCGTCGCCGATGTCGCCTCGGTCACCCGTGATGCCAGCGGCGCCGTGGTGGCAGGCTCGCTCGACGATGCGATCGAGACCCGCGACGTCTGGACCTTCTCGCGCGATCTCACCGCGCGCGATCCGGACTGGGTCGTCGACGAGACCGACGAGGGCTGATCACCGTGACGGTAAGGCGGGCACGACGGGCCGGTGCGCCGGCCTGGCTCGCCGTGCTGGCACCCGCGCTGCTTTCGGGCTGCATTCCGCTCATTCCAGAAGGCGCCCCGGTGCCACCGGTGCCGCCCCGGGCGCCCAATGCGGCCCTGATCGGCACGCGCCCGGGCCCCATGGCAGCAGGCCTCGGCTTCAGCGAGAGCAATGCCCGCACCGCCCTGAGTGCCTTTGCCGCAAGTTGTCCGCGCCTGATCCGGCGCAGCGATACGAGCGGCCTCACCCGGCCGGAAGACTGGGCCCCGGCCTGCGCGGCCGCCGCTGCATGGCCGGCGGAGGACGCCAGAGGCTTCTTCACCCGCTATTTCGAGACCGCAACCGTGGCGCGCGGCGAGGCGCTGGTCACCGGCTACTATGAGCCCGAGATCGCCGGCGTGCGTACCCGCCAGCCGGGCTTTGACGTGCCGGTCTTCGCCCTGCCGCCCGATCTTGTCCGCGCCCGCCCCGGCGACGCGCCGCCGCAGCCCGATGGCACGATGCCGCTTGGCCGCTATGACGAGACCGGGCGCTTCGTGCCCTATTTCGATCGCGCCGCAATCGAGAACGGCGCACTGGCAGGCAAGGGGCTGGAGATTGCCTGGGTGGCGGACCGGGCCGAACTGTTCTTCCTGCAAGTGCAGGGTTCGGGCCGCCTGCGCGCGCCGGACGGCACCGTGCTGCGGCTCGGCTTTGCCGGGCAGAACGGGTACCAGTATACCGGCATCGGCAGCGTGATGCGCGCGCAGGGGCTGATCGGCAGCGGGCCGGGGCAGTATCCCGGCTCGATGCAGGGCATTCTGCGTTATATTCACGAGCATCCGGCCGAAGGGGCCGCGCTGATGCGGCAGAACCAGAGCTATGTGTTCTTCCGCGAGCGGACGGGGCAGGACACGGTGGGCGCGCTGGGCGTGCCGATTGCCCCGCGCACCACACTGGCGGCCGACCCGGCCTTCGTGCCGCTGGGCGCGCCCGTCTGGCTGCAGGGTGATGGCGGCATCAGCGGGCTCTGGGTGGCGCAGGATACCGGCGGGGCGATCAAGGGGCCCAACCGGTTCGACAGCTTCTGGGGTGCGGGCGATCAAGCGCGCGCCATCGCCGGCGGCATGCGTGCGCAGGGGCAAGCGCTGATCCTGCTGCCAAAGGGCACTCTGGCCCGCCTGGGCAGGCAATGAGAGCGCCCCCACGAGGGCTGAGCCCCGAGGAAGCCGCCTTGTGGCGGCGGGTCGCAGCGACGGTAACCCCGATCCATCCCAAACGTCCCGTGCCTGCCATCGCATCAACTGCGGCGCAGAACGAGCCGCCGCCCCTGCCGCCCAAGCGCGTCAAAGGCCGCGTGCCCCCGCCGCGCTCGGAGCCGGTGGCGGCGGCCACCCCGGTGCGTCCCCTCACCGCTGGCGGGCTCGATTCGAGCTGGGAGCGCAAGCTGACGCGCGGACCGCTCCAGCCCGATGTGACAATCGACCTTCACGGTCTTTCCATCGCCTTGGCGCACAGCCGACTGAACGGCGGGATCGAGCAGGCCCTGGCGATGGGCGCACGGGTGATCCTGCTGATCGCGGGCAAGCACCGCCCGGTGGCGGAAAACGGGCTACCCAACCACCTGGAACCGGGCGACAAGCGCGGTGCGATCCGTGCCAGACTGCTTGACTGGCTGGCCGCAAGCCCGCAAGCGGGGCGCATCGCCTCGGTGCGACCAGCCCAGCCGCGCCATGGCGGCGACGGCGCGGTCTATATCGTGCTGAGGAAAGCGCGGTAACGCAGCTGCGTCAGTCTGCCGTGAACAGCGGCTGGAAATCGCCCGCCCCGAGCCCTGCGTCCGCATTCACCCGCTTGTTAGCCTCAGGCACCCACGGCAGCCGCTTCACCAGCACGCGCGAAACAGGTTCGTCCGTAACCGTGAGGGTGATCGAACGCAGCGCGTAGCCCGGGCCGAAGGCAGAGGTGAAATCATCGGGCGCGACCCGGCGAACGGTTCTCGGGTCGGCCGGATCACCAAACGTGACGAGCAGTGGATAGTCCTCGACCGGCAGGGTCAGCCGTGGCCTGATGCCACGCAGGGCCGCGTGCGCTTCGGCCGTTTCCCAACCGCCAAACTGCCTCGGCAGCGGCGGCGTGGAAGCCGCGCCGTGCCTCATGGCGTTCGCAAAAACGTCTCGAAAGTAGTCTTTGGTGCCGGCGTACGGATTCTGCGCCCCGGCAAGTAGTGCCACAAGCACTCTGCTGTCGGGTAGGTCTACCGCAACAGCCTCGCCCTTGAGCGGAAAGTCGATGCCTTCGAACCCTGTACCCACAGCCAGCTTTTGAACGCCGGTCTCGATCACGCCCGAGCCGGTGCGCACGCCTTCGGGGGTCTGCACCATCACCGTCAAGCGGTAGCGCACGGCATCGACCTTGCCATCGCAGGCAGCCAGCAGGCCCAGCGCCATGAGGATCAGGTATCGGGCCACTTTCACGCCCGCTAACTTCGCAATGCCGCTTCGGCGATGCGGCGATAAATGCGCACGAGGACTTCGAGGTCCTCCACCGCCACCGCCTCGTCGGTCTTGTGCATCGTCGCGTTGGTGAGGCCGAACTCGATCACCGGGCACAGCGCGCGAAGGAAGCGGGCGTCGGACGTGCCGCCAGTAGTTGAGAGTTCGGGATTGATGCCGGTTTCGGCCTCGACCGCCGCTGCAACCAGTGCGGACTGCGCGCCGGGGAGCGTGATGAAGGCCTCGCCGTGCAGGGTCGCGCGCACTTCGGTGCGGTGCCTGGCCGCGATCTCTGTGACGCGGTCAACCAGCGCCTGCCCGGTGTGGTGATCGTTGTAGCGGATCGAAAGCCGCGCGCGGGCTTCCGCCGGGATCACATTGGTGGCGCGGTTGCCGACTTCGAGATCGGTGATCTCGAGGTTCGAGGGCTGGAACCACGCGCTCCCCTCGTCGAGCACCAGCGCATCGAGTTCCGCGAGCAGCGCGACAAGGCGCGGGATCGGATTGTCGGCAAGGTGCGGATAGGCGACATGGCCCTGCGCGCCCTTGGCCGTCAGCCAGATATTGACCGAGCCGCGGCGCCCTATCTTCACCATATCGCCCAGCCGGTGCACCGAAGTCGGCTCGCCCACCAGGCAGAAGTCCGGCACTTCGCCCAGATCGCGGATATGCGCGATCAGCGGCACCGTCCCGTACTTGGCGGGGCCCTCCTCATCGCCGGTGATGATGAAGCTCACCGTTCCGGCCTCGACGGGGATCTGCTCCACAGCGCAGACCATAGCCGCAATCGCGCCCTTCATGTCGACAGCGCCGCGCCCGTAAAGCACCCTCCCGCCGGGAAGCTCCCGCACCTCGGCGGCAAACGGCGGGCTCGACCAGCCCTCGCCCGGCGGCACGACATCAAGGTGCCCGGCAAAGGCGAAGTGGCGGCTGCCTGGCGGGCCCTGACGGATCGCGAACAGGTTCTCAACCGGGCCTTCAGGCGGCTCCCCTGCAATGAAGCGGTGAACGGCAAAGCCGAGTGGTGCGAGCATGGACTCCAGATCATCAAACACTGC
The DNA here is from genome assembly GCF_001519075.1 of Novosphingobium fuchskuhlense. GTDB lineage: Bacteria > Pseudomonadota > Alphaproteobacteria > Sphingomonadales > Sphingomonadaceae > Novosphingobium > Novosphingobium fuchskuhlense. Next base: position 1,047,665 of record NZ_KQ954244.1, on the reverse strand, counting down.
GCCGGTGGCAGGGGTGACACTGGGCGCCTCGATCAGTGCGGACGTGCGGGCAAGGACATCGCTGGGCATGGACATGGAGCCGCGTTAGACCAGAGACTGCGACGAAGAAAGGACCCCGAATGCCCAGGCTCGACATGGATGTCATTCCCCAGACCAACCGCACCGGCTATCCTGCCCCGTTTGACGAGCAGGTTCAGGGGCGCTGGTATCGGCGGCTCGGCCCGGCGAGCGGGCTGACGCACCTCAGGGTAAGCCATGTCGTGCTCAAGCCCGGCGCATGGTCATCGCAGCGCCACTGGCACGACGCCGAGGACGAGTTCGTCGTGATCCTTTCGGGCGAGGCCGAGCTTGTCGACGATAGTGGGGTGCATCTGATGCGCGCGGGCGATTGCGCCAGCTTTCCGGCAGGCGAGCGCAATGGGCACTGCCTGCGCAACGTTTCAACTGCGGACTGCGTGCTGATCGCAGCGGCAGCGGGCGATCATGACGGCAACGGCGGCTATTCCGACATCGACATGATGTTCACCGGCGACAGCTATTTCCGCAAGGACGGCACGCCCTATGAGAGCGACAGAATCCGCTGACCATTCGGACCGATCTCAGGTCTTTGCCGCCGCATCGAAATGCGGGATCGCCCATGGCTCTGCTTCGGCAGCGGCGCGCCAGGCTTCGAGCCATTCGTGTTCCCACACCGCGTCCATATAGGTCGCGGCGAAGCCCGGCACCGGCACCCCATATTGGCGCAGCCGCACCACGACTGGCGCAAACACAATATCCGCCGCGCTGAAAGTGCCGAACAGGAATGGCCCGCCTTGCGCAAAGCGGGCACGGGCCTGCGCCCAAAGGGTCAGGATGCGTTCGACATCGGCGCGCACGGCGGGGGTGAGCGGCGTGGCGGTCGGCGCCATGCGCAAGTTGAACGGCAGTTCACCGCGCATAGCGGCAAAGCCCGCATGCATTTCAGCGACCATCGCGCGGGCCATGCCGCGTGCATCGTCCGCTTTGGGCCAGTACCGGTCGCGTCCCACCTTGTCCGCCAGGTATTCGAGAATGGCGAAGCTGTCCCACACCACGACATCGTTGTCCCAGAGCACCGGCACCTTGCCTAGCGCGGGGGCCAGCTCGGGAATGGCAGTTTTGGTTGCTTCCCAGCCCTCGCCATAGAGCGGGATCACTTGCGTCTCGAAGGCAAGACCGGACTGGCGGGCTGCCAGCCAGCCGCGCAGCGACCAGCTGGAATAAGAACGGTTGCCGATCACGAGCTTCATGACCGGTATGCCTAAGCCGTCGCCGCTGTGGTGTCGAGGCGGGCGGGAAGGTTAGTTTTTTCTAGTGGGTCCCGGCGCATTCGCGCGGAGGGTGCAGGCAACGCGGGGACAAGGCCGGGCAGGCCATAAGGCCCCATGGGTTTGAAGGCACACGCCTCTGAAAAACGGCCCGGCGGGCATGACGGCTTTCCCGGCGAGGCGGCCGGACGGCGGCCGCTACCTGTTGAACAGGTTCTCCGCCTGCGCCAGCAGATGCCGCCGATGTACCTCATCCTGACGATGAACGCGGCAGCGCTGGCCTATACGCATCACGTGAGTGCGCCGCGCTGGCTCTCGGTTGAACTTCCAGTGATCCTGATCGGTGCCTGCCTGATCCGGCTCATGCATTGGCTGCAGCCGGTCGACGAGGGCGCGGTCACGCTTGAAAGCGCGCGGCGGATACTGCGGCGGACCGAGATCATGGCAACGCTGCTGTCGGTCCTGTTCGTCACGTGGGCGCTTGCGCTTGACCAATATGGCACCGGCGACCAGCACGGCCATGTCACGGTATTCGTGGCGATCACGGTGATGGGTTGCATCTTCTGCCTCACCTACCTGCCACGCGCGGCGCACCTTGTCTGCTACACGGTGCTGGGCGTGTTTCTTACCTATTGCCTGGCGCGCGGCACGGTGACCATGGGTTCGATGGCGCTCAACATCCTGATGGTCGGCGTGGTCGTGCTCAAGGTTCTGCGCGATTCCTTCGGATCGTTCACCGCGCTCGAAGATTCACGCGCGGCGCTTCAGCACGAGCGGGCACAGGCACAGCATCTGGCGGAAGAGAACGCGCGGCTCGCGCATTCCGATCCACTGACCGGCCTGCCCAATCGCCGCTATTTCTTCGCGCGGCTCGATGCGCTGCTTGCACGCGGCGAACCGGCGTCGCCCTTCACGATCGGCGTGATCGACCTCGACCGCTTCAAGCCGATCAACGATGTCCATGGCCACGCCGAAGGCGACCGCCTGCTGCAGGTGATCGGCGAGCGCCTGCAGACAGCAAGCGGTCCCGACTGCGTGATCGCGAGGCTGGGCGGCGACGAATTCGGGCTGATCATCGAGGGATCACTGGAAACGGCCGAAGCGAAGGGTGCATGGCTGTGCGAGCGCGTGCAGCAAGCGGTGCCGCTGGGCGACATTGTCGTCTCGGTCGGTTGCTCGGGCGGGCTGGCCGCCTGGCCCGAGGCAGGGACTTCGGCGCATGACCTGTTCGACCGCGCCGACTTTGCGCTCTATCATGCCAAGAAGGCGCGGCGCGGAGGCATCGTGCGTTTTTCCTCGGAACTGGAGCGCATCATCCGGTCCGAGCAGGCGCTGGAAGCGGCCCTCCACAGTGCAGACCTGAAGCGCGAGCTGGCGATGGTCTACCAGCCGATCATGCGCACCCGTTCATTGACCATGGTGGGCGTGGAAGCGCTGGCGCGCTGGGAATCGCCGATGATCGGGGCGGTACCGGCGGAGTTGCTGTTTTCGGCCGCGGAACGGCTCGGCATGGCCCGCACTGTGACCCTCGCGGCGTTCGACCGGGTGCTGACGGACTTCGCGCGCCTGCCATCGGACCAGCGGCTGTCATTCAATCTGGCCCCGACCGATATCACCGATCCCGGCACGGTGGCCGCGCTGATCGAACGGATTGCCCGCAGCGGTATTGATGCGCAGCGGCTAGTGTTCGAGATCACAGAAACATCTCTGATCTGCGATTTCGATGCGGCTCGTGCCGCGCTGGAGCAATTGCGCGCCTGCGGGGCAAAGATCGCGCTCGACGATTTCGGGACCGGCTATTCCAGCCTCAGCACGCTGCACATGCTGCCCATCGACATCATCAAGATCGACCGCAGCTTCGCACTGCGGCTGGATGATGCGGAGGGACGGCGGCTGGTGCGCGCGATCTTCAACCTCACGCGTTCGCTCAACCTCGAATGCGTGTTCGAGGGGATCGAGACCGAAATGCAGCTGATGGAAGCGACTCTGGCGGGCTTCCACTATGCGCAGGGCTACTTCATCGAGCGGCCAGTGGCGCTGGATGTGTTGTTGGAGCGGCAATCGAGCCGGGCGGCCTAGAGCCGGGACCTAGATCGCCGCATCTTCCAGGATGGCGGCACGCAGTTCGGGAATGCCCATCTTGAGTTCCGAAGAGGTGACGTGGATCTGCGGATAGGCGGCAGTGCGCTTGCGCGCGGCCACCTCGGTCGCGGCGACAGTGGCGGCAAGTTCACTGGCCTTGATCTTGTCCGCTTTGGTCAGCACGACGCGGTAACCGACTGCGGCCTCGTCAAGCATCTGCATCATGTCCTCGTCGACCGGCTTGATGCCGTGCCGCGCGTCAATCAGCAGCAGCGTGCGCTTGAGCACGACGCGGCCACGCAGGAAATCGCGCACGAGGCGCTTCCACTGCTCGGTGACGCTCGGCGGCGCCTTGGCAAATCCGTAGCCGGGCATGTCGACCAGCCGCATCTGGACCGGCTCGGCGACATCGAAGAAATTGAGTTCCTGCGTGCGGCCTGGCGTGACCGAAGTGCGCGCCAGCGAGTTGCGGCCCGTGAGCGCGTTGAGCAGCGAGGACTTGCCCACGTTCGAGCGCCCCGAAAAGGCGATCTCGGGCACCGTGGGATCGGGCAGGAACTTCAGGGCGGGTGCGGACTTGAGAAAGGTGATCGGCCCGGCAAACAACCGCCGGGCACGCTCTTCCATTTCCGCGCGGGCTGCGGCCTCCGATTCGGTCAGTTCACTCATCGCGCTTTGGGCTTGCGCGGCCCGCCCTTGGGGTCCTGCGCCTTCTGCTCGCGGGCAACCACGCGGTCGATATCGAGCTGGTCCTTGCTGGCCTGCGCCTTAAGCTGCGGGTGCTTGCTGTAGAGATACTTCTGCTGCGCGATGGTGAGCAGGTTCGAGGTGATCCAGTAGATCAGCAGGCCCGCCGCGAAGGGCGCCATCACAAACATCATCATCCACGGCATCAGCGCCATGACCTGCTGCTGCGCCGGGTCCATCGCCGCAGGTTGCAGCTTGAACTGCGCCCACATCGTGATGCCGAGCAGGATCGCCAGCACGCCGATGGCGAGGAAGGCCGGCGGGGTGAACGGGAGCAGGCCGAACAGGTTGAGCACATGCAGCGGATCAGGTGCGGACAGGTCCTTGATCCAGCCGACGAAGGGCTGGTGGCGCATCTCGATGGTGAGCACGAGCACCTTGTAGAGCGCGAAGAACACCGGGATCTGCAGGAAGATCGGCAGGCAGCCGGCGAGCGGGTTGACCCCTTCCGCCTTGTAGAGCGCCATGATCTCTTGCTGCTGCTTCTGCTTGTCGTCCTTGAAGCGTTCCTGGATGACCTTGAGCTTGGGCTGGATAGCACGCATTGCGGCCATCGAGGCGAACTGGCGCTGTGCCACCGGGAACATCATGCCGCGCACGATCAGCGTGAGCAGGATGATCGCGAGGCCGAAGTTGTGCACCGCGCGGAACAGCGAATCGAGCAGCCAGAAGATCGGCTTCTCGAACCAGCGGAACCAGCCCCAGTCGATCGAGAGCGAAAGGTTGGTCGCGCCCTGCTTCTCATAGGCTTCGAGGACGTTGTTTTCCTTGGCACCGGCGAAAAGACGCACGGTCTGTGTCGCGGTCTGCCCGGGGGCGACGGTGGCCACCGGATAGATGAGATCGGCGCGGAAGATATCGGGGCCGACGTTGCGAAAATCGCCCTTGGGCTGCGCGGCGCCGTTCGCCGTGTCGGGGATCAGCGCGGAAAGCCAGTAGATATCGGTGAAGCCGATCCAGTTCGCCGTGCCTGCCGGGCTGACCGTGCCAGCGGTCTTCACGTCGGAATAGTTGTTGGCGAACGTCACGGCGCCATCGAACGCGGCGATCGGGCCCGAATGGACGTTCCACGTGTCGATACTCGCGGTACGATCAGTGCGGTTGACGAGCGCAAAGGGCTTGATCTGCACCGGAGCCGTACCGGCATTGCTGACCGACTGCGTCACCGTGATCATGTAGTCCGCATCGATCGCATAGCGCAGCGCGTAAGTCTGGCCGGTGGGGCTGGTCCAGCGCAGGGTCACCGGCGTGGCGGGGGTGAGCTTCGCACCATCGGCCTGCCAGAGCGTGTCCGGCCCCGGCGCGGCGGCGCCGTTCTGGCCAACCCAGCCGAGCTGGGCATAGTGCTGTTCCGGCGTGCCGGGGGGCGAGAACAGACGCACCGGCGGACTGTTCTTGTCGAGCGTTTCGCGGTGGCGGGCGAGCGTGAGGTCATCGACCAGGCCGCCCACGAGATTGATCGAACCCTTGAGCCCCGGCGCGTCGACGGTGACGCGGTGACCGGCGGCAAGCGCGGCTGCGAGTTCATGCTTTTCGAGCGCGATGTCAGCGGGGGCCTGCAGACCGCCTTCGCGGGTGGGCTTGAGCGTGGGCGCGGGCGCAGGGGCACCGGGCGCCGCTGCGGCGGTGGCGCCGGCAGCAGGCTTGGGCGCGGGCGGGTAATAGTACCGCATGCCCAAGTCCCAGCCGACGAGCATGAGGGCCATGAGCACCATCGCCAGGATCACATTGCGCTGATTTTCCACTCTGCCTCGCGTCGTAAATCTTTGGTGCCGAATGCGCCTTGAGGCACCGGCCTAAGGAACAGGATCGTGGCCGTGGCCGCCCCAGGGATGGCAGCGCAATAGCCGCTTCACCGTCAGCCAACCACCCTTAATCGCACCGTGCCGGCCGAGCGCCTCGATCGCATAGTGCGAGCAGGACGGACTAAAGCGGCAGGACGGCGGCAGGAGCACGGACGGACCGAGCTGCCAGAGCCGCACCAGAATGATCAGCAGGCGGCGGATCACTTGCCGCGCCCCTTCGGCTTGCCTCTGGTACCGGGCTTGCGCGGCGGATCGCCCTTGCCCGCAGCGGCGCGGCCGAGGGCCGCCTCTAGCTCCTGACGCAGCAGGTCGAAGTCACGCTCGATCCCGTTTTCCCGGCCGATCAGGACATGGTCTGCTCCGGCGATACCCCGCAATGGCAGCACGTCCCGGGCCAGCGCACGCAGGCGCCGCTTCATACGGTTGCGCGCGACCGCGTTTCCGATGCGCTTGGTGACAGTGACCCCGAAGCGTTGCAAGCCATCAGGCCGCGCCAGCGGGTTCACCAAAAGCACGAAACCGGGCCTTGCGACCCGGATTCCAGTGTTCGCGGCGAGAAAATCGGCGCGTTTCGCGATGATACCGAGCCGCTGGCCCGCCGCAGGTGCTGCGGGCGCGGCAGGTGCCTCAGTGATCAGGCCGACAGCTTCTTGCGGCCGCGCGCACGGCGGGCACGAAGGACCTTGCGGCCGCCGACAGTGGCCGTGCGGGCGCGGAAGCCGTGGCGGCGGGCACGCACGAGGTTGCTGGGCTGGAAAGTGCGCTTCATCGGTTTGCTCTTTTCGTTCGAATCGGTTTGCCCGAGGCCAGCGCATGGCGCAGCCCGGAATCAGGAGCGGGCCGATACGCTGCGAGGCTCTCGCAGTCAAGCTCTGCGGCAGTGGTGAGGGCTTTCCGGCCCAGCCCAACCTGATAGCGTTGACAGAAAAAAGGCCCGGTCGTTGCCAACCGGGCCTGAAAGTTTTGGGAGAGGATGCCTGAAAGGCCATTTTGATATGCAACCATCACCCCCTGTTCGCAAGTGCGAAATGGGCCACAACGGTTGCACTTTTTGCAACAGGCATGGCCTTCAGAGCCGAGAAACCCGAAGTTTGGCCGTCATTACAGCGCCATGACTCCTTGCCGCACCCGCAATGCCAAAACCTGGTGACCCCGAACATTGCACTGCAGCATGCCCCAAGGGGAAGGCCGACGGCCTCAATGCGCGAGGAGCAGGGGCACCTTCGAGCTGTCGAGCAGCGCACGCGACACGCCGCCGAGAAGCAATTCGCGCAGGCGGCTCTTGCCGAACAAGCCCATAACGATGAGCCCCGCGCCGAGTTCCTGCGCCGTTTCGGCAATCGTGGCGGCAATCGCACCGTGCCGTTCCACTTCATGGACTTCGGCATGGATATCGTGGCGCGAGAGGTAGCAGGCCGCGTCACGCGCCGGGAAGCTGTCCTCGTGTTCGCGGACCATGAGGATGTGGACCGCGCTGAAGAGTGTGAGCAGCGGCAGCGCCGCGCGCATCGCGGCGGCCGCCTCGTGCCCACCGTCCCAGGCCAGGAGCACCGGCTTGTCGAACGCGAGCAGCGGGACACCGCGCGGCAGCGCGAGCACCGGACAGCGCGAGCCGAGCGCGATTTCCTCGAGCGCCGGATCATCGAGGCTGGCAACGACCAGATCGGTGAAGCGCGCGGCGGCGGCCACGCCTTCGACCCGACCCTGATCGGTGAGGACGACATCGAACGCAACGTCATCACGGGAAAGCCGCGCATCGAGGTCCCTGGCGAGTTGCTCATCCGCCGCACGCACTTCATTGATCACTTCGGCCGAAAGCGCAGCGCCGCCGAAAGGCTCCCACAGCGCCATCTGGGCAAACGGAGTCGCAATCTGGAACGTGACGTGGCCGCGCAGGGCCCGCGCCAGCGCAAGCGCAGTTTCAACCCGGTCGTCGAGCGTTTCGGCAGTGTCGGCTGGGCAAAGAATGGAGCGCATGGGGGTTCTCCTTGGGCTTGGCTACGCGGATACCACTAGACCCGATCCGGACCGAAGCCCAATGATCCATGTCAAATCCCCGCCCTTGCGCGCGGCGCGGCGACCGCTATGCGCGAAAGGGCGCGAGGATGAGGGAGCGGAGAGGGTGACGGAGCGGACTTTTGCAGCGGTGGTCTTCGATTTTGGCGGCGTGATCACCTCGTCTCCGTTCGAATCGTTCAACCGGCTCGAGGCGGCGCGCGGCCTGCCGCAGGATTTCGTCCGCCGGGTCAACGCGGCCAATCCTGACGACAATGCCTGGGCAAAGTTCGAACGCGCGGAGATCGGCGCGGCGGAGTTCGATGCGCTGTTTGCCGCCGAAGCCCGCGCGGCGGGGCATGACCTTGCGGGCGCGGATGTGCTGGCGGTGCTGGCAGGCACGGTGCGCCCCGCACTGGTGCGCGCGCTGGATCAGCTCACAGCCGCCGGGTACCGGATTGCCTGCATCACCAACAACGTGCCGACGGGCCACGGAGCCGGACTTGCCCGCAGCGATGACCACAGCGATGCGCTGGAGCAGATCTTCGCCCGCTTCGAGCATGTGATCGAGAGCAGCAAGGCCGGCGTGCGCAAACCCGATCCGCGCATCTATCTGATGATGTGCGAGAAACTGGGGCTGGAACCGGCGGACTGCGTCTACCTCGATGATCTGGGCGTGAACTGCAAACCGGCGGCAAAGCTGGGCATGCACGCGATCAAGGTGACGAGCGGCGAACAGGCGCTTGGCGATCTTTCGGCCCTGCTGGGGCTGGCGCTGGGGTGACATCGCGCGTCCGTTCGCTAGAGAAGCGTGACTGACAGAAGGAGCCGGATTCGCGTGGCCAAGAAGCTATATCCCGATGCCGCCAGCGCTCTTGATGGGTTGCTCAAGGATGGCCTGCTGATCGCCTGCGGGGGCTTTGGCCTTTGCGGCATCCCCGAGCGTCTCATCGATGCGGTGCGCGAGAGCGGGGTCAGGGACCTCACGTTCGCCAGCAACAACGCCGGGATCGACAACGAAGGCATCGGCAAGCTGCTGCGCACCCGGCAGGTAAAGAAGATGATCGCCAGCTATGTGGGCGAGAACAAGGAATTCGAGCGCCAGTATCTTGCCGGCGAACTCGAGGTGGAATTCTGCCCGCAGGGCACGCTCGCCGAGCGCATGCGCGCTGGCGGCGCCGGCATTCCGGGCTTCTATACCAAGACGGGCGTCGGCACTCTGGTGGCCGAGGGCAAGGAAGTGAAGAGCTTCCGCGGGCAGGACTACATCCTCGAGGAAGGCATCTTCGCTGATCTGGCGCTGGTGAAGGCGTGGAAGGCAGACGAGACGGGCAATGTCGTGTTCCGCAAGACCGCGCGCAACTTCAACGTGCCGGCGGCAACCTGCGGCAAGGTCTGCGTGGTCGAGGTTGAGGAATTGGTCCCGACCGGCAGCCTCGATCCCGATGCGATCCACCTGCCGGGCGTCTACGTCCAGCGCATGATCGTGGGTTCGCCCTATGAGAAGAAGATCGAGTTCCGCACGGTTCGCAACACGGATGTCGGCTGATGACCAAGCATGATGGACTGACCACGGGCTGGACCCGCGACCAGATGGCCGCCCGCGCCGCGCGTGAGCTGCAGGACGGCTTCTACGTGAACCTTGGCATCGGCATCCCGACGCTGGTGGCGAACCACATTCCCGAAGGCATGACCGTGACGCTGCAGAGCGAGAACGGCATGCTCGGTATCGGGCCCTTCCCGCTCGCGGGAGAGGAAGACGCCGATCTCATCAACGCGGGCAAGCAAACGATCAGCGAACTGCCGCAATCGGCCTATTTCGACAGCGCGCAGAGCTTCGCGATGATCCGCGGCGGGCATATCGACCTTACCGTGCTGGGCGCGATGGAAGTCGCCGAGAACGGCGACATCGCCAACTGGATGGTCCCCGGCAAGATGATCAAGGGCATGGGCGGCGCGATGGATCTTGTCGCGGGCGTCAAGAAGATCATCGTGGTAATGGAGCATTGCGCCAAGGACGGCAGCCCCAAGTTCATCCCGGCTTGCACCCTGCCGCTGACCGGCAAGGGCGTGGTCGACATGGTGATCACCGATCTTGCCGTTTTCGCGCGGGCGGACCACGCCTCGCCGTTCAAGCTGATCGAGCTTGCGCCGGGCGTGAGCGCCGAGGACCTGCGCGCCAAGACCACGGCGCATTACGCGGAGTAGCGCCGTGAGCTATACCCTCATCACCGCCAACCGGAATTATTCGAGCTGGTCGCTTCGCCCGTGGGTGCTGATGAAGGGGCTGGGCATTCCCTTTGAGGACCGCATCGAGCCGTTCACCAAGCCTTCGAACTATGATGAGTTCCGCGCGTTCTCACCCACGGGCCAGGTACCGGTCCTGCTCGACGATGAGACGAAGGTATGGGATTCGTTGGGCATCGTGCTGTACCTTGCGGACCGGCACGAGGGCGTGTGGCCGCAGGATCCCGCCGCGCGCGCCTTTGCGCAGAGCGCCGTTACCGAGATGCACGGCGGCTTTTCGGCGCTGCGCAATGATTGCACGATGAACGTGGGCGTGCGCGTCCAGCCGCGCCCGATGCGCGAGGCGCTGGTGCGCGACGTGGCACGCGTGCGCGAGATCCTCGAGGAGGGCCTTGCGCGCTTTGGCGGGCCGTGGCTGGCGGGTGAGGCGCTCAGCGTGCTCGACGCCTTCTATGCGCCGGTCGCATACCGCATCCGCACCTATGGCCTTGATGTGGGTGAGGGTCGGGCATGGGTGGATCGCGTGATCGCCCACCCTGCCATGCAGGAATGGGAAACCGCCGCGCTGGCGGAGACCTGGCGTGAGGTGAGTCACGAGGAAGAGCTGCTCTCCTGCGGCGCGATTACGGCGGACTATCGCAAGGCTTAAGCCAGATCGTCCGTCTTTTCGCGCGCATTGAGATCGGCCCAGAGGCCTTCGGTGCCCGCCTCGACCGCCTTGTTCACATATTGCGAGGCGGCGAGCCAGCCTTTGAACGGCCGCATTGAGGCAATGCAGCCGAGCAGCAGGATCGGCAGCGAGGTGAACACGTGGACCCACCACGGCGGATCGAACTTGACCTGCACATAAACCACCACGAAGACGAGCGGGAACGCGGTGATACACAGGGCGAAAAAGGCGGGGCCATCGTCGGTCTGCGCATAGCTGTAGTCGAGGCCGCAATGGCCGCAGGTTCTGGCGAGCTTCAGCCATCCGGCGAACATATGTCCTTTGCCGCAGCGCGGGCACTTGCCCTGCCAGCCGCAGCGCAAGATCCACGCGAGCTTCGGGTTCGAAATCAGCGCCATGCCATCGCCGATAGACCTCGCTCGCCCCGCCAGCAACCGCTTAGTGATCGGAGGCCGGCGCCATCTGCGGCGCGCCTCGCGCAGCGGGCTGGCCGGCCTTGACGAAGAACAGCACGGGGATCGCAGCCCAGCACAGCAGCGCCATCATGTAGAAATCGTTGAGGTAGCCGATCATCGCCGCCTGCTTGTTGACCATGCCATCGACTACCCGCATCCCGGCCTCGGATACGCCGCCAAAGGTGGTGATGCGATCGAGATCGAAGGGCACGCTCATCCGCGTGACCCGCGCCGCCATCTCTGCGTGATTAACCTGTACGCCCCGCGCGAGCATGAACGTGCAGACGGCAATGCCGATCGAAGCGCCGATCGAGCGCATCAGGTTGGTGAGGCCCGCCGCGTCGGTGCGCAGTTCGGGTGGCAGGGTGGCAAACGCAATGAGATTGACCGGCATGATGGTGAAGCTGATGCCCACCCCCTGCAGCAATCCGGTCAGGAAGATCGGCGTCATCGGCATATCGGGCGACCAACCGGCCATCAGCCAGAGCGACCAGCCCGAGAGGCCCATGCCGATGGTGAGCGCGATGCGCGGGTCGATCTTCGTGATCCAGCGCCCGAGCAGCGTGATCGAGGCAAGAAGGCCAAGGCCGCGGGGTGCGAGCAGCCAGCCGGCATCAACCGCCGGATAGCCATAGATGCCCTGGAGCAGGCCCGGCAGCAGGGCGAGCACCGCCATCATCACGCAGCCGATGAGGAACATGAAGATCAGGCTGGCAACGAAATTGGCGTCGGCGAACAGGCGGCCCGGAAACAGCGGGCGCTTGGCCGTGACGAGGTGGACCGTGGCCATCCACGCGGTGCAGGCCCAGACCACGGCGTAGGTCACCACCTCGCCGCTGCCGAACCAGTCCTGCGAGGGGCCGCGATCGAGCATGAGCTGGAACGAGGCGAGCGCAAGCGCGACAAGCACCCAGCCGGTCATGTCGATCGGGCGACGGATGGCGGGCTGGCGCGGCAGGAGCCACCACAGCACGCAGCCCGAAGCAATGCCGATGGGCACGTTGATGAAAAACACCCAGCGCCACGAATAGCTTTCGGTGATGTAGCCGCCGAGCAGCGGCCCGGCGATGGGGCCGAGCATCACGCCCTGCGTGAACAGCGCCATCATCTTGGGCCGTTCCTGCGCGGTGCTGGCATTGAGCATCACGGTCTGCGCGAAAGGCGAGAGGAACGCGCCACCGATCCCCTGGATGATGCGGAACGCCACCATCTGACCAAGGTTTTGAGCAAGGCCGCAGAGGATCGACGCAACCGTGAAGGCCACGACCGACAGCGTGAACACCGCACGGATGCCGAACCGATCAACCAGCCAGCCGCCGAGCGGCAGCGCCACGGCGGAGGCCAGCACATAGCTGGTCAGCACCCAGCTGATGGTTTCCTGCGTCGCCGAGAGCGAGGCTTCCATGTGGGGCAGCGCCACGTTGGCAATGGTGGTATCGAGCACCTGCATCACCATCGCCGCCATCACCGCGGTGAACAGCAGCGGGCGATGGTTCACCCGCATCGTGGGTTGCTGGGCGTTACTTGCTGCCGACATGCACCGTCACGTTCGCGCTGAGGCCGGCGATGAGCGGACGATCTCCGCTGGCCGAATCGATGGCGATGCGCACCGGCACGCGCTGGGTAACCTTGACCCAGTTACCGGTGGCGTTCTGCGCGGGGAGAACCGAAAATTCGGAGCCGGTGCCCGCACCGATGCTGTCAACGTGGCCCTTGAGCTTGAGCCCGGGATAGGCATCGAGCTTCACTTCGGCAGGCTGGCCAGGGCGCATGCGTGCAAGGTCGGTTTCCTTGAAGTTCGCCTCCACCCGCGCGCCGCCTTCGCGCACGATGGAGAGCATCGGCACGCCGGTGAACACCATCTGCCCGATCTGCAGACGCGAGACTTGCGTGACACGGCCCGAGACCGGCGCCCGCACCACGGTGCGTGCCAGATCGACCGATGCTTTGGCCCGCAGGGCCTGCGCGGCGGCGACTTGCGGATTGAGCCCCGGCACTTGCGCACCAGTGGCGAGCTGCGCCTGCGCCTTTTCGACTTCGGCGCCGATCGAGGCGAGCCGGTCGCGCGCGGCCGCAACAGCGTGCTGCGCCTCGTCCATGCGCGCGCGGGTGTTGAAACCCCGATCGAGCAGAGCCTTCTCCCGTGCATATTGCGCTTCGGCGAGAGCCAGATCATCGCGCGCACCGGCAACATCGGCGGCGTTGGCGCCAACATCGGCCTGCAGCGCCGTCACCCGCGCCTGAGCGCTGGCAATCTGCGCATCGGCCTGGCGGATGGCGACCTCATAGCTGGCGGGATCGATGCGGAAGAGCACGTCCCCCGCCTTGACCGGCTGGTTCTCGCGCACGTTGACGGCGACCACGAGGCCGTTCACCTCGCCCGCGATCGAGACAATGTCCTGCTTCACATAGGCGTTGTCGGTCGAGACCTCGCCCGGGCTGCCGAACCACCAGAACAGCACACCGCCCACGATCAGCGCGGGCACGACGAGCATGGCGGCAAGGCGCAGCCGCTTGTTGCGGGTCGCCCGGCGGCGCTCGCTCGCGCTGCGTTCCGCCTCGACGGGCTTGAAGGGATCGGCCTCAGCCATGGGCAAGCGCTCCTTCCGCCAGTGGTGTTTCGGGGACCTTTTCGAGCGGGGTTTCCTCGAGCAGGTTGGCGCGTACACGCTCCAGCAGCGCCAGCAGCAGGTCGCGCTCGGCAGGCGTAAAGCCCTGCTGTGCTTCCTCGAAGACATCGGTAGCGCAGATGAACAGCTCGTCGAGCAGGGGCGTGGCGGCATCGGTGAGGAACAGGCGCCAGGCGCGGCGATCATTGGGATCGGCGCGGCGCTCGACCATGCCGGACTTTTCCAGCCGGTCGATCATGCGACCGGCGGTGATCGCTTCCACCTCCAGCCACTGCGCGAGTGCGCCCTGGTTGATTCCGGGAGTGCGGCGCAGCGCGGCAAGCATGCGCCACTGCGGGCCGGTGACACCGAAGCGGCGGCTGACCACGTCGAAGCGCTTGCGCAGCAGGCGGCTGACATCGGAGGTCAGGAAAGCGATGTTGTTCTGCATAGGCACGCACATAATAACTGTGCTTATTATAGTCAATGCAGCCTATAAGGGCAGGCCAAAAGGGCAAGTCCGCTCCGGGCTGGTTCCCCTTCGACAAGCTCTCTCCGCCTCGCTAGACAAAGCCTTGGGGGAGAGCGGCGGATGTACGCAGGAACGGTTGCGCGGGACAGGGAGAGCGGGCAGGCGAGCCTGCCCTCGCGCGTGGTGAAGCGCGCGCTCCTCGGGTTTTACCGGATGCAGGGCTGGAGAGCGATTGGCGCGCCTCCGGCAGGCGGTCGCTATGTGATCATCGCCGCGCCGCACACCTCGAACTGGGATTTCGTCTACTTCCTCGGCCTCGTCAACGAACTGGGGATCGACGCGCATTTCATGGCCAAGGACAGCCTGTTCCGCTGGCCGATGGGCGGCTTCATGCACGACATGGGCGGCATTTCGATCGACCGGTCGGCACGGCACAATGTGGTCGATGCGATGATCGCCGAGTTCGCGCGGCGCGAGCACTTTGCCCTCACCATCGCGCCCGAAGGGACGCGCAGCGCGGTCAACCAGTGGCGCACGGGATTCTATCACATTGCCCTCGGCGCCGGGGTTCCCATGGTGGTGGGGCTGATGGATTATGGCCGCAAGGTTGGCGGGCTGGGCCCGGCAATCATGCCAACGGGGGATTACAAGGCAGATATGCAGCAAGTGGCCGAGATCTACCAGAGCGTGACGCCGAAGCATCCGGAGCGCGGAATCAAGGACTTTGCAGGGATGTTCGATGCTTGAGGGATTGCTGATCAACGCGATCGCGCTGGCGGTCATGATGGCGCTGCTGGCGCGCACGGCCGCCAAGATTGGCGACGTGAGCTTCATCGACGCGGTGTGGGGCGCGGCGATGGCCGTGCTTGCGGCTTCGGCCTGGGCACAGGCGGCGGAAAAGGGCCCGCGCGCCAGCCTGATCGCGGCGATGGCGGTGATCTGGGGGGCGCGGCTGGGCTGGCATCTTTATACCCGCTGGCGCGCGCATGGCGAGGACGTGCGCTATGCCCGGATGCTCGGCAAGGCGCGCAAGGCCGGCAAATATGGTCGGGCTGCAGCGCAGGTCTTCGCGATCCAGGCTGTGCTGCTCTATGTAACCTGCCTGCCCGCGCAGCTCGGTGTGCTGGCCTCCGGCAATGCCGGGATCGGCCCGCTGGCCCTCGCCGGCGGCGCGCTGTGGCTGATCGGTTTCGCGTTCGAAACCATCGGCGATGCCCAACTCACCCGTTTCCGCGCCGATCCTGCCAGCAAGGGCAAAGTGCTTGATACCGGATTGTGGCGCTACACCCGCCATCCCAACTACTTCGGCGACACTTGCGTGTGGTGGGGAATCTGGCTGGCAGCGAGCGACGCAGGCCTGCCGGTGGCGCTGGCCTCGGTGGCGGGGCCGGTTTTCCTGACGTTCACCCTCACCCGCTGGTCGGGCAAGCCGCTGCTCGAAAAGGGCCTCGTCCAGCGCCGACCCGACTATGCCGAATATGTCCGCCGCACATCAGGGTTCATTCCATGGCCTCCCAAACGCTGAAACCGTCCAAGCCGCTTTCCCCGGACCGGCTGGAGCGCGCCCTCGGCTGGGCCGCGCTCGCCCTGCTCGCCGCCGCACTGGCCGCCATCGCGCGCGGCCATGCCGGCTGGGGCATGGTGCCGCCGGCGGTCTGGCTCCATCTGCTGACCGTGATCATCGCCCTCACCTTGACCCCGGTGATCCTGTGGCAGAGGCGGGGAACGCGGCTGCATCGACGGCTGGGATATATCTGGGCGGGAGCGATGTTCATTTCGGCGGTGGACAGCTTCTGGATCCTCGAAACCAACCACGGCCATTTCAGCGTGATCCATCTGCTTTCCGCCTTCGTGGCGGTACAGACCCCGCGCCTCGTTATCACCGCGCGCGCGCACAACCATGCCGCACATCGCAGGACCGTGCGCGGGCTGGTGATCGGCGGCCTGCTGACCGCAGGCGCGCTGACCTTTCCCTTCCATCGCCTGCTCGGGCGCTGGCTGTTCGGCTAGGCCTCAACCGCCCGCGTCGATGGTCCGCGCATCACCTGGCACATCGATCATCGTCTTGCTGCGGAACAGAGCTTCGAACGCCTCGATATCGCTTGGCCCGGTGACCTGACCGCGGCCCGCCTTGAACACCGTGAAACCGTCGCCACCGAGCGCGAGGAAGCCGTTCGTTGTCACCCGGTAGCTGGCGGTGGAATCAAGCGGCTTGC
Source organism: Novosphingobium fuchskuhlense (assembly GCF_001519075.1). Taxonomy (GTDB): domain Bacteria; phylum Pseudomonadota; class Alphaproteobacteria; order Sphingomonadales; family Sphingomonadaceae; genus Novosphingobium; species Novosphingobium fuchskuhlense. The sequence goes on along the minus strand of NZ_KQ954244.1, from coordinate 1,031,081 downwards.
CGTTTAGCGTGATCGCCACGATGCGGCTGCCCACCGGTTGGCGGCGATCATACCGATAGACGAGCCCCGCAGAGGGCGCGAGAACCTGCTCCGGACCCACTGCATCGAAGCCCTGCTCAAGCGCGGCCTTGATTTCGGCCCCGCTCAGCGTTTCGGTGACAAGCGCATTGCCGAAGGGCTGGACGAGATAGAGGTCGCCGAAGGTGATCGTACCGTCTGCCGCCGGGACCAGCGCGGCGCGCACGCCGTAGGGGTTCATGAACGCGATCTGCGCTCCCGCACTCCTGGTTGCAGCCAATTGCGCGTCGGCGATGAGATGGGCAAGCGGCCCGCCGGTGCTGCCGGCCGGCGCTTCGCCGCGGTCAGCCGGACCAGAAAGTTTGCCCACCGGACGCGTCGCGTAGGCCTTCGAGGCATCGACATAGCGCTGGACATAGGCCGCGATATCCGCGCGCGGCGCATAGCCGGGAACGAGCGGCGAGAGCGCCACTGGCCCCCTCGCCGAGGTGAAGGCCTGCGATTGGACGATCAGGTTGCGCGCATGGCGCGTGATCACGCGGTGGGCGGCTGGATCGATGCTGAGCGTGATCTCGGTCAGTTCCTTGCCATAGAGCCCCGCGCTGGTGAGGAGGACGGGACGCGCCGGATCTGCGGTCGGCATTTCGCAGATATAGTCGGCATGCGTGTGTCCGGAGACGACCAGATCGACCCCGGCCGCAAGGCGGGCGAGGATCGGCTCGATCTCTCCGGCCAACCCGGTGCAGCCATTGGGATCAGGTGCGCCCGTCTGCTTGCCGCCTTGGTGGATCAAGACGACGATGGCATCGGCACCCTGCGCTTTCAATTTCGGCACTTCGGCGTTTATGGTGTCCGCCTCGTCGGCGAAGGTCACCTCGGCGATTCCCGCCGGATTGACGAGCATCGGCGTGCCCCGCAGCGTCAGACCGATCACGCCGATCTTCACTTGTGCCGCACCGCTTCCGAACGTGCGGATCGCACTGGCGGGAAAGAGCGGGGTGCCGCTGGCGGTCAAAGTGCTGGCAGCGAGATAGCGGAAGCGCGCGCCCGCGAAGCGTTCGAGCTGGCACGGCTCGCGCGCGGTGAGCTTCTCGCAGCCGCCCGCCTGCATGCGCTGCAGCTCGCGCGTGCCGCGATCGAACTCGTGATTGCCGACGGCTGCATAATCGAGGCCGAGCCGGCTCAGCACTTCGATCGACGGCTCGTCGAGGAACAGCGAGGAGGCGAGCGGCGAGGCGCTGATGAGATCGCCCGCCGCCACGGTGAGCGAGAGGGGGTGCCGGGCGCGCAGGGCATCCAGCGCAGTGGCGAGCCAGGCCGCACCGCCGGCAGGGACTTGCGCCGTGCCGCCCTGCCCGTCGGGCATGCCGACGCTCTGGCGCGGCGGTTCGAGATTGCCGTGGAAGTCGTTGAAGGCGAGCACGGCCACTTCGACCGGCGCGGCCGGCCCCGGACCCGGTGCCGGAGCGAAAGCCACGCCCGCGCCCCCACGCTGCGCGGCGCAGGCGGACAGCAGCATGGAGAGCGCCAGCGAGGCGGCCAGCACGCGCAAGGGTTGGAGGTTGCCCGGCAGTGCCATTGTTCGTTCTCCTTCCGCCCCGACCAGCGCCGATCCGGACTCGATCAATTGCCCGCCGCGGAATTGAAACCGGCCGGGGCAATGCCTAGTATGACCTTTAGGCCTTCCCGGCGACAGGATCATAACATGCCCCCCGCGCAGTCCGATATCGAAGCCGCACGGGCCCGCCTGGTCGAGATGACCTGCGCACTGATCGAAGAGCGCGGCGGGCAGGCGCTGACGATGCAGGAAGTCGCGCTGCGGGCGGGGATGTCACCCGCGCAAGTGCAACGCTATTTCGAAAGCCGCGAGGCGCTGCTGGAGGCCGTGGCGGAATACTGGTTCCGGCCCAAGGTTGCGATCATGGAGGACGTGGTCGCCTGCGATCTCCCGCCCCGCCGCAAGATGTACGAATTCTTCGCACGCCGCTTCGTGATGATGCGCGATGCCTATCGGGCCGACCCGGTGGCGCACGGAATGTACGTCGAGCTGGGCAACGAATATTTCGAGCAGGTACGCAGCTATGTCGACCTTGCCGATCACTACCTCAGCATGATCATTGCCGAGGCGATGGGCGAAGGCTTCTTTGCCGGGCTGGAGATCGACATGGCGCTCAGCCTGATCAACCAGATGGTCGCACCCTATTGCAATATCGGCGTCATGGGCATCCTGATGGATCGCCTGACCGAGGAGAAACTGGCGCGGATCATCGATGCCGCATTCGACGGGCTTTCGGCGCAGGATCGCGGTGCAATGGGGGTCAGCGGACTGCGCGCAGCCTAGCTTGCAGCGCCAGGGCCCCCGCGCGCTGTGAGGCGAAACCGGGCCGGTGCTGTAACCGAAGCGACCCTTCCGGATCAGACCGCGCACCAGTCCCCGCGGCGGCCGTGCCAGTGTTCGGCGAGGCCTTCGCGTTCCAGAACCTCGCCGAGACTGCGTCCGCCGCGCCGCACCACGCGCAGCGCGCGGCCATAGCGATCCGTCTCGCGCCCATCGATCGCAAGAGTGAAGGGCCCGGCATTGAGGAGGTCGGTCAGCCGCCGCGTCGCCGCTTCCGCCAGCCGCGCTTCGCTCGCGCAGGAGGGATGCCCCAGTTCGGGCGCGTTTATATCGGCAATGCGGATCTTGAGGCCGCGGTACCAGAACGTGTCACCATCGACGACGCAGGTGACCCGCGCCGGCCCCTCGCAGCGGGAGAAGATCGCGGCCTCGCGGTCAGACGGTGCAGGCGAGGCGGCGCCCCATGCGGGCAGCGCGAGACTGCCGGGGACCAAGGCGGCCAGTACGGCCAGCGGGAGGGCGTGAGGCTTGTGCGTCATGCCCCGGGAGTGGTCTATTTTCCCGCTTTGTTCTATTCCGAAAATTACCTACAGAACAATATCTTAGTGAGATATCATAGGGTATTTACATCCGTTTCGGACCGCTTTGATCTTCCTTAACCACGCGGTCGGTACACCACGCGGGCGCAACTGGACGGATCTTCGAACCGTGTACGAACTGCTCTTCCGCAGCCGCTGGTACGCCCTGATCTGGGCCCTGTTCATGGCGGCGAGCGCCATCATGTTCACCACCACCGGCGCCGGTGCATGGCTGACCAGCACGCAGAGCGAAAGCCAGACCAGCCGCGAAGCGCGCGAAGGCCAATTCCGCAAATGGGCGGAAGACGACCGCCGCCGCAGCATCGACGATCAGGGCTACGATCCTTCCAGCCCGGACCGCGTGCGCGACGGCACGCCGGGACGCGAGGACCTGGTAGACCCTTCGCGCCGACCTGCCCCCTTTGCGGCGGACGACACCGACGATGCGCCTGCCGACGGTGCCGACAGCCCGTAACGCCGATCCGGCAGATCAGCGGGTCGGGACAGGAACCTCGCCGCTGTAGTCGTAGAAGCCGCGGCCCGACTTGCGGCCGAGCCAGCCGGCCTCGACATACTTCTGCAGCAGCGGCGCGGGGCGGTACTTCGGGTCCCCGGTCGAGGCGAGGTAGATCTTCATGATCTCGAGCAGGGTATCGAGCCCGATGAAGTCCGCCAGTTCAAGCGGGCCCATCGGATGATTGAGCCCCAGCTTCACACCCTTGTCGATATCCAGGATCGAACCGGTGCCAGACCCCAGCACGAAAGCCGCTTCGTTGATGAAGGGGACGAAGATGCGGTTGACGATGAAGCCCGGCTCATCCTGCGAGAGCACGATTTCCTTGCCGATATCGGCGACGAAGCCTCGGACGGCCTCGATCGTGCTCACCGAGGTGGCAAGGCCGGGGATGACTTCGACCAGCTTCATCAGGGGCACGGGATTGAAGAAGTGGATGCCGATAAAGCGCGCGGGATCGGGTGAGGAAACCGCCATGCGGGTGATCGGGATCGACGAAGTGTTGGTAGCCATGATCGCGCTGGCGCCGAGATGCTTGCCCGCTGCCTCGAAGATCTTGTGCTTGATGTCCTCGCGCTCGGTCGCCGCCTCGATCACGAGATCAGCCTCACCAAGGCGGGCGTAGTCGCCGACAGGGGTTATCCGCGATACGGTGGCGACCGCGTCTTCGGCAGGGATCTTGCCCCGCTCGGCCAGCTTCATCAGGCCTTTCTCGATCTTGCCGTGCGCGGCTTCTGCCACGGCGAGCGAGATATCCGAAAGCAGCACGCTCTTGCCCGAGGCGGCCGCAACCTGGGCGATGCCCGAACCCATCTGCCCTGCGCCGATGACTGCAATTGTCTGCATGAAACGAACCCCCCGTGAATGCACTTTGCGCGCTGACTAGTGGGGATTGGCGCGCGAGGGAAGCTGCGGAATTGAGAGGATCGGCTAGCGCGAGGCGCCAGGCACCCACAGCGGATCCTTGCCGGCATTGATCGCGCGGGCGAGGACAAAGAAATAGTCCGAAAGCCGGTTGAGATAAGCGAGCGCCGCGGGATTCACCGGCTCCGAAGCGGCAAGCGCGGTGGCCGCGCGCTCGGCGCGGCGGGTGATGGTGCGGGCGAGATGGACGCGCGCCGCGCCTTCGCTGCCGCCGGGCAGGATGAAACTGGTCAGCGGCGGAAGCTGGGCGTTGAGCGCATCGATTTCCGCCTCGAGCCGTTCGGGCTGGGCCGGGACGATGCGCAGCACCATTTCGGAAGGCGTGAAATCGGCCCCGCCGATATCGCCCAGCGGTGTCGCAAGATCGGCGCCGAGATCGAACAGGTCGTTCTGAATTCGCCGCAGCGGGGCAGCGCGATCGGCCTCGAGCGCAAGCGCGGCGAAACCGACCATGCTGTTGAGTTCATCCACCTCGCCGATCGCCTCGAGCCGCAGATCGTGCTTGGCGCGGCGCGAGCCGTCGACGAGGCCCGTCGTGCCGTCATCGCCGGTGCGCGTGTAAATCTTGTTGAGCTTGACCACGAGACGGGTGGGTTCAGCGGCCGCCGTGGGTGAACAGCAGCAGCACCGCGACCACGGCCACGGCAAGACCCTGATACTTGATGCGGTTGAACATCATCTTGTTCTGCAGCAGCTGCATTTCGGTTGCGCGCGTGCCGTCGCCTTCCAGATCAGCCTTGGTGGTGCTGAGGAAAGCGCCGATGCCGCGCAGGAGTGACCAGACGGTAAGCCCCATCAGGATGAGGATCACGGGAACAAGGAGCAATGTCATGGCGCAAGGTCTAGGCTGTCATCGAGCGAAACACCAGTGTCAAAGCGGGTAGCGCGCAGGGCTTCCGCCAGCGCGCGGCCATCCTCCCCGGCGCGGCGGCGATCCGCGAGCGAGGGTGCGTCCCGGCGCTTGGCGAGCTTGCGGCCATCAGGGCCGGTAAGCAGCGGGTGATGATGCCAGCGCGGCTCGGGAAGGCCGAGCAGGACTTGCAGCAGACGGTGGATATGCGTCGCGGCAAACAGGTCGGCCCCGCGCGTGACCACGGTCACGCCGTCCTCGGCATCATCGAGCGTGGCGGCAAGATGATAGCTGGCCGGCGCATCGCGGCGCCAGATCACGACATCGCCGAGCATGGCTGGACGCGCACCCTGCGGTCCGCGGCGTTCATCGAACCAGGTTAGCGGTCCCGCCAGTTCGGACGCCTGCTCGACGTCGAGCCGCCAGACCGGATCGGGGCACGCCAGAGGCGGATTGCGCAGGCAGGTGCCGGGATAGATCGGCCCGTCCGGCCCATGGAGGGTGGCGGCAGCGGCCACTTCGGCGCGGGTGCAGCGGCACGGATAGAGGAGGCCCATCGCGCGCAGATTGTTTGCTGCCTCGCGGTAGCGTTCAATACGGGTCGACTGGGCAGGGACCTCCTCAAACGCCAGACCAAGCCAGGCGAGGTCGGCGCGAAATTCGTCCGCGAGTTCCGATCGGCTGCGCGCGCCGTCGATATCTTCGATGCGCAGGAGAAAACGCCCGCCTGACTGCGCGGCGCGATCGTGGGCGACGATGGCGGCATAGGCATGGCCCAGATGCAGCGGGCCATTCGGACTGGGCGCAAAGCGGGTGATGATCGGACCGGTCATGCGCGCCAGCTTTAGCCGCACGGCCCGAAAACAAAAACGGCTGCCTTAAAGGGTAAGGCAGCCGTTTTCCGGTGGAATCCCGTCCTGCGGGATAACGCTCACGTCAACGCGCTCAGACGAGCGTGGCGCCGAAGAACATGCCGCTGATGCCAGCAGCCAGAACGAGCGAAACGATGGCCGAAGTGATATTACGCATAGTGTCCTCCTGTTTTGGGCTCTTTCAGGGGACCTCTCCCGTTCTTCTCGCGCCGGCAGGGTGGTGGATTGCGCAGTGCGTTTGGAACGAGGGCGCAAATAGCCTTTCCGACGCGTGCTGCAAGTGCGAACGAGGCAAGTACAGTTGCAATATACGCAACCAATCCTGATTCACTACTGATATATTGAAATATCAGGCTTTTCCGATCCAATGCCCTTTGGGGAAGCACGAATATTTCAATACTAAAACATTTTATAAACCAGATGCACAGTGCGCAATCGCATTCTCCGCCTTTTTTCCGCCCTCGCTGGACAGGTGCGGCGCTGCCCATTATCCGCCTGTCATGAGCACACAGCCTTCAGAATCGAGCCTGCCGGAGTCCATCCTGATCGTCGACTTCGGCAGCCAGGTCACTCAGTTGATCGCGCGCCGTGTCCGTGAGGCGGGTGTCTACTCCGAGATCGCCCCGTTCACCCAGGCCGAAGCCGCCTTCCACCGGATGAAGCCCAAGGGCATCATTCTCTCCGGCTCCCCGGCCAGCGTGCCCGCCGAAGGCAGCCCGCGCGCGCCGCAGGTGCTGTTCGACAGCGGCCTGCCCATCCTTGGCATCTGCTACGGCCAGCAAGTGATGAGCCATCAGCTTGGCGGCACGGTCGAACCCGGCGACTCCGGTGAATTCGGTCGCACCTTCCTGACGGTGACCGAACCCTGCGTGCTGTTCGACGGGCTCTGGGCCGTTGGCGAGCGCCACCAGGTGTGGATGAGCCACGAGGACAAGGTGACGCAGTTCGCGCCCGGCTTCCGCACCGTCGCGATGTCCGATGGCGCGCACTTCGCCGTCGTCGCGAACGACGAGAAGCGCTATTACGGAACCCAGTTCCACCCCGAAGTGGTCCACACGCCCGATGGCGGCAAACTCATCGCCAACTTTGTGCGCCACGTCTGCGGGTGCGCCGGCGATTGGACCATGGCGGAGTTTCGCAAGACCAAGATCGCCGAAATTCGCGAGCAGGTGGGCGACAGCCGCGTGATCTGCGGACTTTCGGGCGGTGTCGATTCGGCCGTTGCAGCGGTGCTCATCCACGAAGCGATCGGCGATCAGCTCACCTGCGTTTTCGTCGATCACGGCCTCATGCGAATGGGCGAGGCCGAGCAGGTCGTGAGCCTGTTCCGCAATCATTACAACATTCCGCTCGTCCACAAGGACGTTTCGGCGCTGTTCCTGGGCGGCCTAGCGGGCGTCACCGACCCCGAAGCCAAGCGCAAGTTCATCGGCAAGACCTTCATCGACGTGTTCGAGGCCGAGGCGAAGCAGGTGGGCGGCGCCGATTTCCTTGCGCAGGGCACGCTCTATCCCGACGTGATCGAGAGCGTCTCGTTCACCGGCGGACCTTCGGTGACGATCAAGAGCCACCACAACGTCGGCGGACTGCCCGAGCGGATGAACATGAAGCTCGTCGAACCCTTGCGCGAGCTGTTCAAGGACGAAGTCCGCGCGCTGGGCCGCGAACTGGGCCTGCCGGAAATCTTCGTCGGCCGTCACCCTTTCCCCGGCCCGGGCCTGGCCATCCGCATCCCCGGCGAAGTGACGCGCGAGAAATGCGATATCCTGCGCAAGGCCGACGCAATCTATCTCGAGGAGATCCGCAGCGCCGGGCTTTACGATGCGATCTGGCAGGCTTTTGCGGTTTTGCTGCCGGTCAAGACCGTGGGCGTGATGGGCGATTTCCGCACATATGATAGCGTCTGTGCGCTGCGCGCCGTCACCTCGACCGATGGCATGACCGCCGACATCTATCCTTTCGATGCAGGCTTTCTCAGCCGAGTGGCGACGCGCATCGTCAACGAGGTCAAGGGCATCAACCGCGTGGTCTACGACTACACCTCGAAGCCGCCCGGCACGATCGAGTGGGAGTGATCGCGCTGCGGATCAGGCGCGCGCGCTGCCTCAGGCCGCGAGCGCCTGGGGCAGGCGCGCCTGCCAGCGGCGGGGACGACGCGCCGGATCGGCATCGCGGTCGGATGCGATAGTCGCGATCTCATCGATACCCATGAAGCGCAGCTGGGTGTGGATGCAGTGAACCTGGTGCGTGGTCAGCGCCTCGCTGTGCCAGGGCCCGGTCTGAGCGGCGAGCACAATGGCCTTCTTGCCAGTAAGCAGGCCTTCAGGGCCCCGCGCGCTGTAACGAAACGTCCGGTCGGCGCGGATCACCTGTGCGAACCAGGCCTGCAATCCCGGATGCAGGCCCATCGCATAGAGCGGCGCGCCGAAGCCCTTGCTGGCGCGGCTGCGGCGATACCATTCGGCAAGGGCCGGCGTCGTCGGATGGTGGCCAATTGGCGCGCCGATGACCAGCAATTCAGCCTCCTCCAGCTCACGCACCAGCGTGTCCGGACAGGCCACTTCGCCCCCCTTGAGGCCCGCAAGATCGCGATAGCGCACATCCAGTTCAGGCACATGATCCGCGACCAGGTCCACAACGCCAGCAAGCTGCGCTTGAATCCAGGCCTGGCGGGGGGGTACGGCAGGCAGGAGGGCAAGTGCATTCATCGGCAGTGGTCTTCCGGCGCGGTGCGAAGGGTTGGACAGGCCTGAAACAAGCAGCCGTCTAGTAACGGCTAGGAGCAGAGTCTGACCGATTCTCCGACTCCGAATGATGCAGCTTTGCTGACAAGTGCCGATCCGTTGGTACCGAAATGACAACAAAAAGCGCCCGGTCGGTTCAGGGCCGACCGGGCTGCCGCCTCCTCCGCTGGATCAGGGCGTCTTCAGCGCCGGCCCTGCGCCATCTTCCACATCGGGTTATCCGGACGCGGAAGCTGGCGGTAGAGCACCGAAGCACTGTTCCAGATGACCAGATCACCCGGTTGCCAAGTGTGCCGGTAGACGAAGGCAGGCTGCGTCACCCACGTACGCAGACCGCCGAGGAAGGCTTCGCTTTCCAGGAATTCGATGCCCGCGATCTGAATCGCCGTATCATCGAGCAGCAGGCCATGGCGGCCGCCGGGGAGCGGCTGGACCAGCGGCAACTCCATGCTTTGCCGGGCCATCCACTGCATCAGCGCCTCGTGGCGCGGCTCCCGCTCGTGGTAAAGCCGGTCGTGCCAGAAACCATGCAGCACGGTGTGGGACGCAAGCTCTCGCTGTTCGGCGGGCATCAGGCCGTCCCACGCGGCTGCCGTGCAGGCAAACTCGGTCGGTGCCGCACTGCTGCCCATGCCCGGGATCGCCATGATGGAGACGCCGCCGGGCGCATGGCCCAGCACATGATCGCTTTCCGAGATGTGGCCGTTGCGCACGTATTCAGCGAGCGCGGACACCTTGGGATCGCCGACGATGAGGTAGTCCTCGGGGACTGGAAGGCGTGCTGGGGCAAGCGGTCCGTGGAGCATGGCATCAAGCCGGTCTGCAAACGAACGCAGCGGCCGCTCCGGACAGAACGCCTGCCGGACGACAATAACTTCCATGTCTTCAAGCCTTGTCAGCAGCCAATCCCGGTCACCGATCAGCAGATCGGCCAGAGCGCCTCGATCCAGCGTCATGATCGGCTTGCCAAGACCTGAAGACTGCTCACTCTTCACATCATAAAAAGCCATAATTGGCTCACCTCCTTTGCAGGAGATGGGAAATATTTAATCTAATTTAAGTGTTTTTTATTTTATTTTTATTTTGATAAATATCAATGTCAACTTGAACGGAATTTGCAATTATAGACAGGGGCTGTGTGAGAATCGCGGAGCACTGCCGCGTTCAAGCGTTGTCGAACCGGTCGCGCATGGCCCGGTCGATGAGGTCACGCACCACCGGATTGGGAAACCGCCGCTGGGTGGTGACGGCCAGAAACGTCTCGGCAATCCCCGGCAGTGCTTCGGCCTCCGCGAGCGTGCCGTCGGCGAGTTCGTCGCGCACCGCGATCGGGGGGAGCACCCCCAGCGCATGACCCTCACGCACGATGAGGCGCATCATCGCCATGTCATCCACTTCCGCGGCGATCTGCGGGCGCAGGCCGAGCCGGTCGACGAGCGCATCGAAGCCGACCCGCATGCCGCTGCCCGCAGCCGGCAGGACCACCGGATGCACCCGCAGCAACTCCGCCACGGCGCGCGTCTCGCCCAGCAACGCCGGTGCGCCGACAAGGCTGACCGGCTGCTCCGACAGGCGATGGACGATGAAGGGGGTCAGCGCATCGCTGGCGGGAGCCTGATCGGTGAGAATGGCATCGAGCCCGAGCGACTGCAAAGCGCCGAGCAACTCGGCCTGGCTGCCCGAGCGCAGCACGACTTCGATATCGGCGCGGGCCAGCAGCGGTTCCACGAAGCTGATCTGGAAATTGCGCGAAAGTGTGGCGAGCGCGCCGATCCGCACCGCCTGCCGCGCCGCGCCGGTTTCCTTGAGCGTGCCGAGCAGTTCATCGCCGGTCGCGAAGATCGCTTCGGCATGATCGAGCGTGATGCGGCCCGCCTCGGTCAGGTGCAGCGCGCGGCCCCGACGTTCAAACAGCGCATGACCGAGACGATCCTCGAGCTTGCGGATCTGCACCGATAACGCGGACTGCGAGACATGGAGCCGTTCCGCCGTCCGCGAGAGGTTGCCGTCCTGCGCGACGGCCCAGAAATAGCGGAGATGGTTGTAATTGAGCTCACCCATATCGTTCACTTAAAACGAACGGTATGGGCTAAACAATGAATTTTTTGCTGATCTGCGGTTTCGCTAGGTGAGGGGCAACAAGCGTGCCCCTCCAGTGGAGCCCCGAAGATGTCCCTTCCCCTTCTGGTCCTTGCCCCACCCGCGCTCCTGCTGATCGCGGCTGCGTTCGGCTTTGCGCGGCCCGGCCGCATCGGTCGCGCCCCGCTTGGCGCAATCGAACTGCTCGCCCTGCTGGCTGCGGCGCTGTCCTGCGGCACGATGGTGGCGCTCGCCGGCGGCGGAGCGACCACGCTGCCCCTGTTCGCGGCCAGCCCCGCGCTGCCACTGCTGGCCTTCCGGCTCGACCTTATCAGCGGGGTGATGCTGCTCCTGGTCAGCTTCGTCGGCTGGATCGTGGTGCGCTATGCCCGCGTCTACCTCGATGGCGAGACGCGCTACGGCGTGTTCATGGCCTGGCTGGCAACGACGCTCGCCATGGTCATGCTGCTGGTCACGGCCGGCTCGCTGGTCCAGCTGCTCGGTGCCTGGATCGCGACCAGCCTCGCGCTCCACAAGCTGCTGCTGTTCTATCCGGAACGGGTCGCCGCCCAGCGCGCCGCGCGCAAGAAGTTCGTCACCGCCCGTGCCGGTGACGCCGCGCTGCTGGGTGCCGCGCTCCTCATGCTCAAGGCCTATGGCACGACCGATCTGCCGGCGATCCTTGCCGCCGCCCATGCCGGCATGGGCGGATATGCCGCGATGGGCGCAGCCGGGCTGCTGGCGATTGCCGCCCTGCTCAAGTCCGCGCAGTTCCCGCTCCACGGCTGGCTCACCGAAGTGATGGAAGCGCCCACGCCGGTTTCCGCGCTGCTCCACGCGGGCGTGATCAACGCGGGCGGGTTCCTGCTGATCCGCTTTGCCGATGTCATGCTGCTTGCCCCCGGCGTCCTTGCTGTCCTCGTCATGATCGGCGGCTTCACCGCGCTGTTCGGCGGGCTCGTCATGCTCACGCAGCCGGCAATCAAGACTTCGCTCGCCTGGTCGACCGTCGGCCAGATGGGCTTCATGATCATGCAGTGCGGCCTCGCGCTGTTTCCCCTCGCGCTGCTGCACATCGTGCTGCACTCGCTCTACAAGGCGCATGCCTTCCTCGCCTCGGGCGGTGCGGTCGAGCAGATCGCGGCGGCGCGGCGCCCAGGGCCGGTGGCCATCCCGCGCCCCGCGGCGGTCGGCCGCGCGTTCCTGGCGGCGCTCGCCATCTACACGGTAATGAGCTTTGCTTTCGACGCGGTTCCGGGCTTCCACCACAAGTCGCCGCAGGCGGTCGCACTGGGTGCCATCCTGATCTTCGGCGTCGCCTACCTTTTCGCCCAGGGCCTCGCCGACAGCGCGCCGCGCGCGCTGACCCGCAAGATGGCTGTCTACGCAGTCGCCGCCTCGATCGGCTACTTTACGCTCCATGGCCTCGCGCTCTGGCTCACCGCCGGGACGCTGCCTGCCACGCCCGCACCGGGTCCGCTCGAATGGACGCTGATGGTGCTCTCGGTGCTGAGCTTCGGCCTTGTCGCGGTGGCGCAGTCGATGTTCCCGCTGTGGGCCTACCACCCGGCGGCAGCGGGCCTGCGCGTCCACCTCTCCAACGGCCTCTACGCCAACGCCCTGTTCGACCGGATGCTCGGCGGCTGGACTCTCAAGCGGCCTGCGTGAGCTGCACACTCTCTCCCGAAGGATCACTCCCATGCTCCTGATCCCCACCGACAACAGCCAGACGCTCGCGCAGCTCAAGGTCGCCGCCGATGGCGCCGCCCGCGCCATTCCCCCGGTCTGGCCGCTGGCCTCCAGCGTCGCGGTCAACCCCTGGCTCGGCCAGACCGGCCTTACCCTTGCCGAAACCGCCGCGCTCATGGCGCGCGTTTCGGGCACCCCGGTGACGATGCCGCGCCGGTGGTACCGCGACCGGATCGCCAGCGGGGCCATCACCGACGCGGATCTCGCCGCCGCCCTCGCCGCTTCGCCCCACGCTGGCAAGCCGCATTCGCTGGCGGCGCTGCAGGCCGCCATCGCCCATGATCCGGCACCAGCCACGGCTGTGCCGACGGTGGCTGACCTTGCCGCCAAGGCTTCGGGCATCGACTGGCCCGGCGTGATCGCCGAGCGTTTCGGCGCCTGGGCGGGCGGCTATTTCGACAAGGGCCAGGCGCTGTGGGCCGCCCCACGCGGCAAGGGTGCCTATGCCGCGTGGCAGGCCGTCGCCAGCCACGACCTGACGCCAGAGATCGCCGGCCTCGCCGGCTTCGGCAGCTTCGTTGCCGATGCCCCTGAACGCGCGGCCGAAGCGCTCGCAAGCGCGGTCGCCGCGATGCAACTGCCGACCGCCGCTCTGGCAACCTACTTCCACAGCCTGCTCGTCACGCTCGGCGGCTGGGCCCATGTCGCGCGCTACGAACTGTGGCAGGCCGAGCTGGCCGGACGCAGCGACCAGACGACCACCGATTTCCTCACCATCCGCCTGCTGTGGGAACAGGCCCTGCTCGCCCGATATGGCGCCGAGATCGGCCATGGCTGGCTCGCCGCCTTGGCTGCACATGAAGAGCCGGTCTCGCCGACGGCGGACCAGATCATCGACGCGGTCCTGCAGGAAGCGACTGAACGCGCCGGGCAATCGGCGCTGGCGGAAACGCTGGCAGCGCCGCTGGAGGGCTTCGAACGCCAGCCTCCTGTCTTGCAGGCCGCCTTCTGCATCGACGTGCGCTCCGAGGTGTTCCGCCGCGCACTGGAATCGCTCGACCGGCGCATCCAGACGCTGGGCTTTGCCGGGTTCTTCGGCCTCACTGCCTCGCACCAGCGCTTTGCCTCGGATGTCCGGGAACACCGCCTTCCGGTGCTGCTCAATGCCGGGCTCACCAGCCGCACCGGCGGCGAAGGGGCCACGGATGCCCGCCACACTGCCCGCGCGGCGCGGGCCTGGGGCCGCTTCAAGCTGGCGGCGGTTTCCTCGTTCGCCTTCGTCGAGGCGGCGGGCCCGATCTATATCGGCAAGCTGCTCAAGGACGCGCTCGGCCTCAAGGCCAACAAGCCGCCGCGCGATCCCAAGCCCTTTGCCGATCCCGCACCAGATGCGGCGACCCGCGTCGGCATGGCCGCCTCTATCCTCGGCGCAATGTCGCTCACCGCGGATTTCGCGCCGCTGGTGCTGCTGGCTGGCCACGGCGCCAATGTCGTCAACAATCCGCACGCCAGCGGCCTTCACTGCGGCGCCTGCGGGGGCTATTCGGGCGAGGTCAACGCGCGCCTGCTGGCCGGGCTGCTCAATGATCCCGAAGTGCGTGCCGGACTCGTCGACAAGGGAATCGTGATCCCGCAGACGACGCTGTTCATCGCCGCGCTGCACGATACCACGACCGATGCGGTGACGCTCTACACCGAGGATCAGTCCACCGACGCGCACCGCGATGCCATCGCGCAGGCCGAGCAGTGGCTGGCCGCCGCCGCCGTGCTCACCCGCAGCGAACGCGCGCTGCGCCTTCCGCGTGCCAAGGATGATGCGAGCGTGATCAAGCGCAGCCGCGACTGGTCGGAAACCCGGGCGGAATGGGCGCTGGCCGGGTGCAAGGCCTTCATCGCCGCGCCGCGCATGCGCACGGCAGGCCGGAACCTCGAAGGCCGCGCCTTCCTCCACGACTACGTCTGGCGGCGCGACGAGGGCTTCGGTGTGCTTGAGCTGATCATGACCGCGCCGGTCGTCGTCGCGAGCTGGATCAGCCTGCAGTATTATGGCTCGAGCGTGGCACCGCAGCAGTTTGGCGGCGGCAACAAGCTGCTGCACAACGTGGTCGGCGGGATCGGCGTGATCGAGGGCAACGGCGGCCCCTTGCGGGCAGGGCTCCCGTGGCAATCGGTCCACGACGGGCACAAGCTGACGCACGAGCCGCTGCGCCTCTCGGTCTGCATTGAGGCCCCGCGCGAGGCGATGACCGCCGTGCTCCAGAAGCACGCCGGGGTGCGCGCACTGTTCGACAACACGTGGCTGCACCTCTTCGCCATCGACGACGCGGGCAAGCTGGCATGGCGCTATGCCGGCGACCTCCAGTGGGAAGCGATGGGCGAGGCCGTACCAGCCCAGGCGGCGACAGAACTGGCGAACTGAGCCATGGCGGTCCTCCCCCCACCCTGGGGCGATCTCTGCAACGGGGCACAAGCCATACTGGCCACGATGCACGGCAAGGAGCGGGCAATCGCTCCCCTTGCCGGGCGCTTCCTGGGCCTCGATGTGGCGGTGGCAACGGGGCTGGATACCGATGCCTTCGGCACCTTCAGCCGCGAGATCGAGCGGGCTGGAACGCCGCGCGATGCGGCGCGCGCAAAGATTGCAGCGGCCTTCAGGCTGCATCCCGAAGCGCGGGTGGGGATCGCCAGCGAAGGCAGCTTCGGCCCCCATCCGGGCCTGCCATTCGCCGCGCTGGACAGGGAACTCGTGCTGTTGATCGACCGGGCGAGCGGCCGTGAACTGATTGGCCATCACGCGACGATGGCCACCAACTTCGCGCATCGGACAGTGGCTGACATCGAGGCGGGTCTCGCCTTTGCGGCACGCGCCGGATTTCCCGCGCATGGCGTGATCGTGATGGGCGTGTCGGACGGGAAGCCCGCGCCGCAGCTTGGCTTGTTCAAGGCCATCGACACCGAGGCCAGCCTCAGCACCGCACTGGGCCGCATTCTCGCGCTGACAGGCGAGGCGCATATCGAGACCGACATGCGCGCACACCGCAATCCGCGCCGCATGCGCGCGATCAGGCGCGCGATGCTCGATCTTGTGCGCCGTTCGCGCAGCCTTTGCCCGATTTGCGCCTGGCCCGGCTTCGCGATCACGAAACGAGCCGCTGGGCTGCCCTGTGCATGGTGCGCCAGCCCGACACCGCAGACCCGCGCCGAGGTCTGGACCTGCGAAGGCTGCGGATACACCGAGGAGCGCCCGGTCCGCGCTGCAACGGCCGATCCGATGCACTGCGAGGCATGCAATCCCTAGCCTCTGGCCCTAACCACTGGCCCTAGAAACAAAACCTAGGCGGCGAGCTTGTCGAACCCCGTCGGCGTCACGTCCTCGCCGAAACGATAGGCCGAGGCGGTGATGCCGCCGCGCAGGTCGTTTTCGGAATAGATGCACACGCCCGGATCGCCGCCCGCGGCGCCCACCGCGACCATCAGCGGGATCAGGTGATCCTCGCGCGGGTGGGTCACTCGGGCATAGGGGGCCTGTTCCCAGCGCAGCAGCGCAGCGGCGCGGGCCTCCGGGTCCAGATCGAGCAGGCTATGCCGCAGCCAGCCGTCGAACTGGCGCGAAGGCTCGGCGGCGCGCGCGTCGAACATGCGCAAGTTGTGGTAGGATAGTCCGGAACCCATGATTACCACGCCTTCCTCGCGCAGCGGCGCGAGCGCGCGGCCCAGCGCCAGATGCGCGGCGGGATCGTAGCCCACCTTCATCGAGAGGCTGACGACGGGGAGGTCCGCTTG
The DNA here is from genome assembly GCF_001519075.1 of Novosphingobium fuchskuhlense. Classification (GTDB taxonomy): domain Bacteria; phylum Pseudomonadota; class Alphaproteobacteria; order Sphingomonadales; family Sphingomonadaceae; genus Novosphingobium; species Novosphingobium fuchskuhlense. Next base: position 1,014,692 of record NZ_KQ954244.1, on the reverse strand, counting down.
CGGGCGGATCGGCTGCATCATCGAGAAGGTGCCGTGATCGAACCCGCGCGCAGGGTCATCGCCCACAGTGATCCCGGCAGCCGCCGCCAGCGCGCGCACCCGCGCCGCCAAGGCCGGGTCGCCGGGTGCGGGATAGGAGATGTGGTAGGTGTGCTTGGGAAAGCCGTAATAGTCATAGACCATGCCCGGCTGCGCGGCGCTGGACACGGTGAATTCCGCCTCCTCCCAATGGCCCGAGACGGCCAGCACCGCACGGGGCGGTTCAGGCAGCTGCGCCGGGAGCGCCTTCAAAGAAGCCTCGAGCCAGGCAAAGCCCTCGCGGAACGGACCATCGAGCCACGGCCAGGGGCCGCCGCCATGCGAGAGGAAGAAGACGGGCTGTTTCATGCACCCAATTTAGGGGGTCATGACCTTTCGCAACAGGCAGAAGATGTGCGGGCCTGTGTTCGATAATTTCGAACAGTCAGAGCTTCGCCAGCACCGCCTTCGCGCTCTCGGCAATCCGCGCCTTCTCCGCATCGGCGAACTTGTCATACGTCCGCACCATCTGCGCCATACGGGGATTGCCGCCGATCTTTTCGCGATGCCGCGCGATGAAGTCCCAGTAGAGCGGGTTGAACGGGCAGGCATCCGGTCCAGTGCGCTGCTTCACATCATGGCGGCAGGTGCCGCAGTGGTTCGACATGCGGTTGATATAGGCCCCGCTCGCGGCATAGGGCTTGGAAGCAAGCAGGCCGCCATCGGCGAACTGGCTCATGCCGACGGTGTTGGGCAGCTCTACCCATTCATAGGCATCGGCATAGACGCTGAGATACCATTCGTGGAGTTCGTGCGGGTCGATCCCGGCGAGCAGCGCAAACGTGCCGGTGACCATCAGGCGCTGGATATGATGGGCATAGGCGTGCTGTCGCGTCTGCGTGACAGCGGCGCGGACGCAGGCCATATCCGTCTCGGCCGTCCAGTAGAAGGCCGGCAGCGGGCGCGTGTGTTCGAGGAAGTTGCGCTTCTCGTAGCCGGGCATCGTCAGCCAGTAGATCCCGCGCACATATTCGCGCCAGCCGATGATCTGGCGGATGAAGCCTTCGGCGGCATTGAGGGGGACACGGCCTGCCCGCCATTCGGCCTCGACCGCGCGGCACACCTCCAGCGGATCGAGCAGGCCACAGTTGAGATACTGTGCGATAACGGCGTGATAGAGGAACGGCTCGCCCTCCAGCATGGCGTCCTGATAGTCGCCGAAGCGAGGCAATGCGCGCTGCAGGAAGGCCGTGAAGGCGGCTTCGGCATCGGTGCGGGTGACAGCGAACTGGAAAGGTTCGAGATCGCCGAAGTGGTTGCCAAAGCGGCCTGCGACCAGCGCAATCACTTCCTGCGTGATCGCATCTGGCGCAAAAACCGGCGGACGCGGCATGAACAGGTCGGGCGCGGCGGCCTTGCGGTTTTCCGCATCGTAGTTCCACTCGCCGCCGGCGGGCTTGTCGCCGTCCATGAGGAGCCCGGTGCGCCGCCGCATCTCGCGGTAGAAGTATTCCATCCTGAGGGCCTTGCGGCCTTCGGCCCAGTCGCGGAACACCGGGAGCGGGCATACGAAGCGCGTATCGGGCAAAACCTCTACCGGCAGACCCAGCGCCGCTTCCCAGCCTGCGATCATCTGCGCGACGCGCCATTCGCCCGCTTCGGTGACGAGGATGCGTTCGGGGCCATGCTTCGCCACCGCGCGGGCAACTTCGCCGGAGAAGCTGCCGGTGTTGCCGGGCGCGTCCAGCGTCACATAATCGACCGTCCAGCCGCCTGCGCGCAGTTCCTCGGCAAAGTGGCGCATGGCGCTGAACAGGAAGGCGATCTTCTTCTTGTGGTGGCGGACATAGGTCGCCTCTTCGCTGACTTCGACCATCAGCACGCGGTCGCGCGCCTTGTCCGCCGCCTGCAGGGAGGACAGCGCAGGGCTGAGCTGATCGCCCAGCACAAGAATGAGCCGGCTCACAGATCAAGCGCCAGCTGCGAAGTAGCCGCGCGGCGGCGCGACTTCTGACCCGTCATCGGCATCCCGGCCTTGCGGCTGCCATGCTTCTCGGCGATCCGGCCGGCCGTCACGCGGTGGCCCGCGCCCTTGCGCACGCCATGCAGCGCCTCGCGCGCGGCTGCGGCGGCCTTCACGTGATCGACAATCGGCGGCGGATAGGCGAGGCCCGCCGCGCCGTCCCACCGCCACGGTTCGTGGATCAGCGGGGCCGGCACCTGCGCCAGTTCAGGGACCCACCGGCGCACGAACACCCCTTCCGGATCCTGATCGTGGCCCTGCTTGACGGGATTGTAGACGCGCATGGTGTTGATCCCCGTGGTGCCCGATTGCATCTGCACCTGGCTCCAGTGGATGCCCGGCTCATAATCGACGAATTGCCGCGCGAGATGCAGCCCGGTCGCGCGCCAGGGCAGCCAGAGCTGGTAGCTGGCGAACGAGACGAGCATCGCACGCATGCGGAAGTTGAGCCAGCCGTGGGCATCCAGCGCGCGCAGGCAGGCATCCACAAAGGGATAGCCGGTGCGCCCCTCGCACCAGGCGACCAGCCGCTCGGCATCGGGCAGATCGGGGCGGAGGCCATTGTAGGCGGGGTGGAGGTTTGAAAACTCGAGGCGCGGCTCATCCTCCAGCTTCTGCATGAAATGGCAGTGCCAGTGCTGGCGGCCGGTGAACGAGATCATCGAAGCGCGCCAGCTGCGCGCGCCTGCGCTCTCCTCTGCGCGCAGCCCCCCCAGCCGCGCCTGGCTGGCCTGCGCCACTTCGCGCATCGAAAGCGTGCCCCACGTGAGGTGCGGGGAAAGGCGCGAACTTGCATCGAAGGCGGTGACCGGGCTCGACATCTGCCAGCGATAATCGCGCCCGCGCTTTTCGAGAAAGCTGGCGAGCGTGGCGAGGGCCGCCGCGCGTCCACCGCTCTGGCGGTGGGGACAGGGATCGGGTGCGAGGCCGAGATCGGACGCCGCGGGAATGCGGGTGGGCCACTCTCGGCCAAGCGGCTCCAACGCTGTTGGCGGCGCGGTCAACGGCTCGGCCATGCGGCGATCCCATGCCCGCGCCCAGCCGTAGCGGGACTTGAGGCGGCGGATCACCCCGGTCTGCGGCACCTCGTGCCACGGAACGCCGGCTTCGTGCGCCCATGCCGAGACCGCCTTGTCGCGTGCATAGGTCCAGCCATTGCCGGTCTCCTCGTGGCTCCACAGCGCGGCGATGCCATGCCGTGCGTGGATCTTGCGCAGGATCGAAACCGCGTCACCCCGTACCACACTCAGCGGCTGACCGAGCGCGGCCAGAGCTGCCTGCAATTCGACCAGACTTTCAGCGGCAAAGGCCCATTGCCGGGCGGAGGCATCCTCCTCGGCCCAGAGTCCCGGCTCGGCAATATACAGGGGCAGGACCGGTCCTTGCGCTGCGGCAAGAGCCAGCGGACGATGATCCGCGATGCGCAGGTCGCGCTTGAACCACACGACCTGCAGCGGCCTTGTCACAGCATGCCCTCGGCGCGCAGGTGCCCCTCGATCTCGGCATCGAAGGCAAAGAAGCCGCGCCGCGCATGGGGCCACAGGGCGGCATCCCAGCGCCGCCGCACCGGACGCAGCACGAGGCCAGCGGCGGCCAGTTCCGGCTCCAGCGCTGCAAGCACATCGGCGACCGGACCGACCGGGGCATAGGGTGTCAGCACCTGCCGCGCGCCAGCCGCCTGCGCAGCCGCGATCACCGTTTCGGCGTCAAACCGGTCCGCCAGCATGCTGCTGCAGCGATGATGGGCAGCGGCTCGCGGCGCGGCGTCGGCAGCGGCTTCCCCCACATAGCGGCGCGCTGCCTCGCCCCAAAGCAGCGCGGGATCGCACACCGCGAGCACGCCCCGCACCGGCGCATCGGCAGCAAACAGCGATTCGGGGTTCAAGTCCTCGTGATGCACCAGCAGCAGGCTGGGCGCCGCGCCATCGGGTGGGGCAAGTGCGGCGAGCACCCCGGCCGGCCCGACCGGCGGCTCGGTCAGCGCTGCGGCTTCCTGTGCAAGCCCCTGCGGCGCAAAGCGTCCCTCGCTGTAGCGGGCGATGTTGTCCGCCCGCGCGAGATAGGTCTTGCCCGCCGTCTGCAGCCCCGCCACCCAGCGCCATGAAAGCGTGTTGCTGGCGGCATCCGCGTCGATCAGGTGGCGCAGGAAGAAATCCGCGCCCAGCGCCCACGGCAGGCGCAGCGTGAAGATCCAGATCGAAGCAAACCACATCCGCGCGTGGTTGTGGAGGTAGCCCGTCTCCACCAGTTCACGTGCCCAGGCATCGAAGCAATCGATGCCGGTGCGCCCCTCCACGGCGTGGGCCAGATCGGCACTGCCGCCCATGGCATCGCGCGCCGCATCGAGATCTACCAGATAGCGACGCCAGACCGAGGGCCGCAATTCGAGCCAGCCCTTCCAGTACGTCCGCCAGCAGACTTCCTGGATGAACTTGCCCGCTGCGCCAAAGCTGTGGCGTCCGAGCACTTCGGCCGCCACGTCCTGCTCGGTCACCAGCCGGTAGCGCACGGCAGGCGAAAGGCGCGACACTGCGGTGGGCCGCCCCGGCCCCGGATCAGTATTGCGCCCGGCAGCGTAGGACGCACCGGCACGCGGCACGAAGCGGCGCAGATGATCGAGGGAAGCCCGGCGTGTGGGAGAAGGAAGCATGGTCCTGCCCTTGGCGGCGTGCAGCCGTGCGGCCCAGATGGTCATGCGGGCAAGTCCTTGTGGTCCGGGCACTTAGCGAAAATGGCCAAAGCGTAATGTTCTGCTCACACCTGGGACGGACGCGCAGCCCTAGATGGGGTCTCGACGATGGGTGCCTGTCACGGGAAACGTGACGTGACGGTCCCCTGTTCCGATTTCCGGTCCGGCACCCATCGTCACCCAGCCGGCTGACGCAGACCCAGCCCGCGCATGAGCACTGCCTCTTGCGCGCTGACTTGCTGTCGGCCGTGCGCATTTTGGGGAAACGCAAGGTGTCTCGTCCGATCTTCTTCGATCCCACCGGCCGCCGCCGCCGCCTGACACGCCGCGGCGCGTTCGCAGGGCTTGTCGTGCTGCTCCTGGCGGCCGTTGTCTTCGCGACAACGGTTGTGGCGGTTCCGCCCGCCGCACCGCTCCCGCTGGGCTTCGAACGCCAGGCCCCGTTCCCCTTGAAGACACAGGTTAGCCGCATTTCGCAGCGGCTTGGCCAGCTGTTTGGCCGCCGCGGCGCGCCGGCACCGCGCAGTGGCGGGCAGGCGCTCGCCGTGGGATTCTACACATCGTGGAGCGATGGCAGCGCGCAGACGCTGCAGCGCCATATCGGCCAGCTCGACTGGGTGGCGCCCACCCTGTTTTCGCTCGGCAATGGCGGCAATCTGGTGGTCACCGACGATGCGCCGATGCGCCGCGTGCTAGCCTCGGCCCTGCACCGGCCCCTTGTGGTGCCGGTGCTCCAGAACGCCGCAAACGCAAAGTGGGACGGCGCCGGCGCGACCGCGGTCATGGAAAATGCGGCGCGGCGCGCGGCGCTGGTCGGCCAGATCGATGCCGCGCTCGACCGGTCGGGCGATGGCGGCGTGATGATCGACTTCGAGAACCTCCCGAAGCCCGGCATCGCCGCGCTGCAGGGCTTCGTGGCGGATCTCCACGCGCGCCTCGCGCCCAAGCACCGCGTCGTGGCGGTGACCATGCCGATCGATGATGCCGAATGGTCGGCAAAGCGGCTGGCGAGCGTGGCCGACAAGGTCGTGCTGATGGCCTATGACGAGCACTGGCAGGGCGGCGAGCCAGGGCCGATCGCCTCGAACGGCTGGTTCGCGGGCCATCTCGCAGAGCAGCTCAAGGGCCTGGCCGCGAACAAGGTGATCGTCGCGCTCGGCAACTATGCCTACGATTGGCATGGCAACCATGCCGATGTGCAGACCGTCGAGGAAGCATGGCTGTCCGCGCACGACAGCGGCACGATCCCGACGTGGGACAAGGCCAGCGGCAACACCGGCTTCGGCTATCTCGACGACGCGGACGAGAATGCGGCAACACCGCCGGACCGGCATCAGGTGTGGATGCTGGACGCCGCTTCCAGCTGGAACCAGATGCAGATGCTCTCGCGCCTTGGCGTCGGGTCGGTCGCGCTGTGGCGGCTTGGCTCGGAGGATCCCGGCTTCTGGAATGTGCTCAAGGCCTGGCGCGACGGGCATGGCGAACGCCCCGACCTTGGCCGCATCGCACAGGCCAACAACGTCGACGTCGAAGGCAACGGCGAGATCCTGCGGATCGATGCGACGCCGCAGGAAGGCTCGCGCCAACTGCACTTCCCGGCGGCCGGAATCGGCCAGCCCCAGCTGATCGACGACGAACGGTATGCCAGCCTGCCGACGCCCTATGTCGTGCGCCGCACCGGCGACCGGCCGAAGCTCGTCGCGCTGACATTCGATGACGGGCCGGACCCCAAGTACACGCCCGAAATCCTTTCGGTGCTCGAGCGGTACCATGTCCCCGCGACGTTCTTCATCATCGGCGAGAACGGTGTCGCCGGGCGCAGCACCTTGCAGCGCATGGTGGCCGACGGGGACGAGATCGGCAACCACAGCTACACGCACCCCAACATGGCGGAGGATTCCACAACTGGCGTGAAGCTGGAACTCAATGCCACGCAGCGCCTGATCGAGGCCTATACCGGTCGCTCCACCCGCCTGTTCCGTGCGCCCTATTTCGGCGACGCCGAGCCGACCACCTCGGACGAGATCGGACCGGCGCTGATCGCACAGCAGCAGGGCTACACCGTGGTCGGCCTGCACGCCGACCCGGGCGACTGGATGAAGCGCAGCGCCGACGACATCGTGAACCGCACCGTGGACGCGGTCGAACATGCCACGCCCGATCGCAGCGCCAATGTGGTGCTGCTCCACGACGGCGGCGGGAACCGCCAGCAGACTGTCGAGGCGCTGCCCCGGATCATCGAACGGCTCGAGGCCGACGGCTACCGGCTCGTCCCGGCATCCACGCTGGCCGGCCTCAAGCGCGACGATGTGATGCCGCAGGTCAAGGGCTGGGACCTTGCCGCCGTGCGTGTCGATGTCACCATCTTCTCGGTGCTGGCCGTGCTCCTGGCCGCGCTTAACTGGAGCTTCTTCTTCGCGATTGCGCTGGGCGTGATCCGGGCGCTGGGCCTGACCGGCCTCGCACTCGTGCCTGACCGGCGGAAAGTCCCGGCACTCGACAACGGCTACCAGCCCTTGGTCAGCGTGATCATCCCCGCCTACAACGAGGAGCGTGTGATCGAGAGCTCGATCCACCGCATTCTCGCCAGCGATTATCCGCACATGGAAGTGATCGTGGCGGACGACGGTTCGAAGGACCGCACGAGCGCGATCGTTGCCGCCGCCTTCGGAGACCACCCGCAAGTGCGGCTGATGACGATGGCGAACGGCGGCAAGGCCTCGGCGCTCAACCGCGCGCTCGCGGTGGCGAGCGGCGAGATTGTCGTCGCGCTGGATGCCGATACGCAGTTCGAACCGCAGACGATCGCGCGGCTGGTGCGCTGGTTCGAGAACGGGCGCGTGGGCGCTGTGGCGGGCAACGCCAAGGTCGGCAACCGGGTCAATCTCGTCACCCGCTGGCAGGCGGTCGAGTACATCACCGCGCAGAACATCGAACGCCGCGCGCTCACCCGCTTCGGGGCGATCATGGTCGTACCGGGAGCGGTCGGCGCATGGCGGCGGGCGGCGCTGAACGATGTTGGCGGCTATCCGGAGGATACCCTGGCCGAGGATCAGGACCTCACGATCGCCATCCAGCGCAAGGGCTGGAAGGTGTGCTACGACGAAGACGCGGTTGCCTGGACCGAAGCGCCCGAAACGCTGGCCGCGCTTTCCAAGCAGCGCTTCCGCTGGGCCTTCGGCACGCTGCAATGCCTGTGGAAGCACCGCTCGGTGCTGTGGCAGCGCAAGCCTGTGGGTCTCGCGTTCGTCGGCATGCCGCAAGCCTGGCTGTTCCAGATCCTCTTTGCGCTCATCTCGCCGCTGATCGATCTGGCACTCGGCGTCTCGATTGCCGGAACCGCGCTCAGGATCATGCAGCATGGCTGGGCCCAGACGCAGACCGACGTGCTGCGCATGGGTGCCTATTGGGCCGTGTTCACCGCAATCGACCTTGTTTGCGGCTGGGTCGCCTACCGGCTCGACGTGCGCGAGAAGCGCTTCCCGCCGATCCTGCTGCTGAGCCAGCGCTTCGTCTACCGCCAGTTGATGTACAGCGTGGTGATCCGCGCGGTGGGCGCGGCGCTGCAGGGCCTCGGCATCGGCTGGGGCAAGCTGGAGCGGACGGGCCGCGTCTCGGCCGGTCAAGTTTCAGGCGGTGAGGTCTCGGGCGAGCAGGTTTCAGGTGGGCGGGCGTCAGACGGGAAGGCGCAGGGTGGCGACCAGGCCCTTGCCGCCTGAAGGGCCGCCTTCGACCGGATCGCCAAGCACGAAATGGCCGCCATGCAGCCGCGCAACTGCGGCGACCATGGCCAGCCCAAGCCCTCCGCCCGGCCGGGTCCGTGCATCGTCAAGCCGCACGAAGCGCTCGACCACGCGGGCCCGGTCGGCGGGCGCAATACCCGGGCCGTTGTCCTCCACGGCAATCTCTGCCCAGCTCTCGCCGTCAGCATCCAGTCGATGCCGGGTACTGACGACGACGGTGTCGCCGCCATACTTGAGCGCATTGTCGATGAGATTGGCCAGCGCACGCGAGACGAGTTCGCGGTCGGCAGCGGCAGTCACCGGCTCCAGCCGGGTTTCGAGCCGCACATCGGACTGTTCGGCGAGCGGATCGTAGAGTTCGACAAGATCCTCCGCCACCGCCGCGAGATCGAGCGGGCAGCGACGGTCTTCCACCGCGCCGCCTTCGATCATGCTGATCTCCAGCGCTGTTTCCAGCATGGCGCGCAAGGCATCGGCATCAGCGCGCGCAGCCTGCAGCGCCTCGAGCGCACGCGACTCTTCGACGCGCGCCAGAGCAAGATCGAGCGCGGCCGAGAGACGGGTGACCGGTGAGCGCAGATCATGGGCCAGGGCGCCCGAGACCGCGCCCAATTGGCTGACCAGTTCGCCGATGCGCTCGGCCATGAGGTTCATCTGCTGGCGCAAGTGATTGAAGCCGTCGCCGGTCCCTTCGATCGGCACGCGCGCGCCGAAGTTGCCCGAGGCGAGCTCCGCCGCGGTTTCGGCGATCTGGTGCGTGCGCCGGCTGATCACGAACCCGACGACAGCCGCGCTGAGCAGCGCCATCAGCACGGCGACGGCAATGGTCAGTTCGGCGGTGGCGGCGAAAGCGACATCGATGCGGTGCTCGGTGAGGCTGACAACGCCCACCACGAGACGCTCGCCATCGGGCAACTGGCCGACCAGCGCCAGCCCCTCGCTCGGCGGCTGGTCCGGCCCGCGCCGGACGACGACAGGCTGCGGCCGCGCCGCCAGAGGTATGGCCGGAACCCGCACGAGGTTGCTGAGCACGGGTGTGCCCTTGCCGATCAGGGCAATGAACACCGCCGGATCGGCTGCGCTGCCGCGCCGCGCGGTAATGAACTCCGCCAGTTCCTCGCGCCCACCGTCATAGTAGGCGGCCAGCAGGTCGTCACGCACGTCGATGACCTGGCGTTGGCGATCGAGGCGCACCACATCGAGCATCTGCCCGCGCAGGAACACGATCACCAGCGCGCTGGAGACGAGCTGCAACAGGAAGATCGCGCTCACCACCCGCAGCATCGTCGGGGAAAGACCGCGACGCAGCAGACGGCGGGACGGACGGGGCGCCATGCGCCGGGTCAGTCGGCCGCGAGCCGGTAGCCCGCCCCGCGAACGGTGTGGAACAGCGTCTGCTCCTCACCATCATCGATCTTGCGGCGCAGGCGACTGATGTGGACGTCGATCACGTTGGTACCGGGATCGAAGTGATAGTCCCACACCGCCTCGAGCAGCATGGTTCGGGTGACGACCTCGCCCGCATGCATCAACATGTATTCGAGCAGGCGGAATTCGCGCGGCTGCAGCGCGATCTTGCGCGGTCCCCGGCGCACCTGCCGGGTCAGCCGGTCAAGCTCCAGATCGGCGCAACGCAGCGTGGTTTCCTGCGCTTGCCGGACCCCGCCCGACGCGCGGCGCAAGAGCGCCTGGATGCGCGCCAGCAGCTCACCAAAGGAAAACGGTTTGCCAAGATAATCGTCCGCACCCGCAGTCAGCCCGGCGATCCGGTCATCCGTGCTGGCAAGCGCAGACAGCATGATCACCGGCGTTGTCATTTCGGCCGCGCGCATCGCCTTCAGCAGCGCGAGGCCGTCCATCCCCGGCAGCATCCGGTCGAGCACGACGAGATCGAACTGGCTGTCGGTTGCGAGGAACAGCCCGTCGCGCCCGTTGTCGGCGCGATCGACCGTGAAACCCTCCTCGGCCAGCCCGGACATGATGTAGTCCGCGATCTGCGGATCATCCTCGACGAGCAGAATGCGTCCTGCCACTGGGCATTTTCCATGTTAGCAACAAAAACCAAGTCTTCGGCGAGCAACATGGCCACCGCCACGGCGCCTCGCAAGTAGTTTCCTGCGAAGAGCGCCCCTTTGGAGGCTGCACTGCGGCCGACCTGAACGGGGTCTTTACGGACGCAATGCGCGCGTGAAATTTTCCGCTAAGGCATGACGAAGAATCGCGTTAAGACGCGCGCAAATCGCACGGGCAACCTGCCGAAACGGAAGGTTTCCGGACGATTTGCACCGATGAATGCCCGGCGCGCGATGACGTGGCGCCCCGGACACGATACCACACAGGCGCGACCTGCCTCCCTGGCAGGTGCACCCTATGCCGGATGACGAGATACCGATGGACAGCAAAGCCCCGATCGCCCGCACCCTCAAGCACGCGGCCCGCCTCCTTGCGGCAGCCGCCCCGGCCGCACTGATCGCAGGCGTGAGCCCAGCCCTGGCAGACACCACGGTCAGCTCCGCGACGACCACGCCGCTGCTCACATCAGCGGCGGGTGCGGTGACGGTGGCCAAGGACGGCACGATCAAGCTCGACACGGGTACGGCCGTCACGGTCGACGCTTCGAAGGATGTCACGGTTCAGGACGGCGGCACGCTCGACATGGGTGCCGGCGACGGCGCGGCGGGCGTCGTGGTGAACAGCGGCACCACGGCAAACATCTCGAATGCCGGCACGATCCAGGTGCTGGAAAGTTTCACCCCGCCCGATACCGACAAGAACGGCATTCCCGAAGGCCCGATCGCGCAGGCCACCGGCCGCTACGGCATCCGCGTCGCGCCCGGCGGAACCGTGACGGGCACCGTCTCCAACACCGGCACGATCACGGTCGATGGCCTCAACTCGGCCGGCATCGCGGTGGATTCGGCCCTGACCGGTTCGGTGACCAACACCGGCACGATCAAGGTGAAGGGTGACAACTCGGTCGGCATCCGTACCGGCGCGGTTTCGGGCAATGTTGCCGCCGGCGGCACGATCGGCGTGATCGGCAGCGGCACGCAGGCACTTGTCGTGAATGGCGATGTTGGCGGCCTGGTGAAGATCAACGGCTCGCTCTCGCAGGCAGCGACCTACAAGGCCGACGACGGTTCGACCCAGACCCTGCCGCGCAGCGCGCTTTCCACCGGCAAGGCGGTGGTGGAAGTCAACGGCAACGTGGCGGGCGGGGTGATCGTCACAACCGCCTCGACCAGCGGTTCGACCACCGAGACCACCGGTGCGATCCAGGCATTCGGCAACAGCCCCGCGATCCAGATCGGCGGCGCGAACGCCATCACCATCGGCGGCGGCACCAGCAGCACCGGCACCTATTCGCTTGCCGTCGACGGCAGTGTCGGCGCGAACGCCACCTACAGCTCGACCAACGCGGCCGGGGTGGTGATCGGCGGCAAGGGCGGCAGCGTGACGCTGACCAAGGGCATCGGCGTAAGCGGCAACATCACCGCGACGACGGTAGACTCGGGTGCCGTCGGCATTCTCATCAACGCCGGTTCAACGGTCGGCTCGCTCTACAACAGCGGCACGATCAGCGCAGTCATCAGCCAGCCCGGAATCGGTTCCTCCTCGGCGATCAAGGACCTTTCCGGCACGTTGACCGCAATCGACAATACCGGCGACATCTCGGTCACCGGCTCGAGCGAGGACCAGCTTGCGGCAATCGACGTGTCCGGGAACACCACCGGCGTCACCATCAAGCAGTACCTCAACAGCACGGACGCGGCCGCGCAGAAGACCGAGAAGGACGCGGCCGGCTACGATCCGGACACCGCCAAGATCTACACCACGATCACCGGCAACATCTACACCGGCAGCGGCAACGACACGCTGGACGTCGGTTCGGGCAAGATCACCGGAAACAGCTTCCTCGGCGCGGGGAACGACACGGTGAAGCTGGCCGACGACGCCAAGTACATTGGCAACATCGATTTCGGCACCGGCACGGCGGCAATGACGATGGCCGGCAATTCGCGCTTCACCGGCACGCTGATCCTGAACGATCAGGCCGGCACGCTCACGCTTGCCGACAAGTCGATCTATCGCGGCACGGTGACCGGCGGCTCGCAGCTGGCGGTCACGGTCAATGGCGGCACCTTCGCTGCAAACGGGGCGACCACGACCACGATCAAGTCGATCGACGTCGGCGCGAACGGAACGCTGGGCGTCTATGTCGACGGCACCACCGGCACCGCCTCGAAGCTCATCGTGGACAGCGCCAGCTTTGCCAGCGGCGCGAAGATTTCGGCCAAGGTCACTTCGCTGGCCAAGGCGGAAGGCACCTACACCGTGCTGAGCGCCGGCACCCTGACGGGCGGCACCAACGTGGCGAGCTCCGCGCTCAACCTGCCGGTGCTCTACAAGGGCACGGTCGCTGCGGTCGGCAATGACGTGACGCTGACCATCGCGCGCAAGTCGGCCAGCGAAATCGGGCTCAACGTGCCGCAGTCCCAGGCCTATGGCGCGATCCTCGCTAACGCCGCGAACCTTGCCAATGCCGGCACGGACACGCTGCTGCAGTCCAGCCTGCTGCAGGCCGCCGATACGGCCACGCTGCAGACGCAGTTCAACCAGATGCTGCCCGATTACGCGGGCGGTTCGCTCGATCTCCTCTCACGCGGGACCCGCCTTGCGGCCCGCCGCATCGACGATGATTCGAGCTGGTTCACGATCAGCAGCGCGGGTGCCTGGCTCGAGCCGATCTACTTCAAGGGCAAGAAGACGGCCGGCGCAACGGCGGGCTACAACAACAGCGGCGGCGGTCTCTCGCTCGGCTTTGAAAAGGCGCTCGGCTTCGGCCATGTGGGCGGCTCGTTCACCTACTTCTCGGGCACCTCCACCACCGATGCCACGCAGAAGGTCAAGGTCAGCGACATCGAGCTTGCGGCGTTCTGGCGCCTCGCCTCGGGTCCGCTCTATGCCTATGCGCGGGTCGGCTATGGCCGTCCGACCTTCAACTCGACCCGCACCTTCGCCGGCACCGTCGACAGCCAGGCCTTCAGCTATGGCGCGGCCGGCCGGTGGAAGGGCACGCTGATCTCGGGCGCGGGCGGCCTGTCCTATGCGATCCCCGTCGGCGATCACTTCAAGCTCAAGCCGCGCGCGACGATCGAATACTTCCGCCTGAAGGAAAACGGCTACACCGAAACCGGCAACGTACCGCTCGCGCTGACGCTGGCGGGGCGCACCAGCCAGATCGTCAATGGCACGACCACGCTGGTTGCCAGCTGGAGCGCGGCTCCCGGCGACTACGAAAACCGCCCCTTCACCATTGAAGTGGAAGGCGGGCGCCGCAGTCGCATTTCGGGCGAAGTGGGCAACACAGTCGCAACCTTCAACCGCGGCGCCACCAGCGGCGGCGATACCTTCACGCTGACCGGCCAGCAGATGCCTTCGGCGTGGACCGGCGAAGTCAGCCTGCTGCAGGGCGGGCTCGATTACACGTGGAAGATCAGCGGCGGCTACGAAAAGCTGCAAGGCGGAGGCACCGGCTATTCGGCTCGCGCCTCGCTGGCGATCGCGCTGTAAGGCAAGCTACCACCGCAAACGAACGAGGGGTGGCCGCGAGGCTGCCCCTTTTTCGTCTCACACCTCGGCGAGCGCGCTCTGCGCCTGGAACCACGGCACCATCCGCGCGATGGCCTCTTCCACGAGCGGGGTGGAAACCGCGAAGCTGAAGCGCACGAAGCGGTGCCCGTCGACCGGATCGAAATCGATCCCCGGCGCGGTGGCCACACCGGTTTCCTCGAGCAGGCGGATGCAGAAGGCCATCGAATCCTGCGTCAGATGGCCAACGTCGGCATAGACGTAGAATGCGCCGTCCGGCGGCGCGATCCGGGCCAGACCCATGGCCGGCAGGGCGGCGAGCAGGAGATCGCGATTGCGGGCGTAGGTGCGCACATGCCCATCGAGTTCCTCGCCGCAATCGAGCGCGGCAAGACCGGCATGCTGGCTGAGCGAGGGCGGCGTGAGAAACAGGTTGCCCATCCGCGCACGGGCCTGATCGACGAGGTCCTCAGGCACCACAAGCCAGCCCAGCCGCCAGCCGGGCATGCTGAAATACTTCGAAAAACTGTTGACCACGATGGCCTCGCGATCAAACGGCAGCATCGAGCCGGCCGGCGCGCCATAGGTGATGCCCTGATAGATCTCGTCAGAAACGACGCGGATTCCGCGCGCGCGGCACACTTCGGCAATCGCCGCCATTTCACCGGGGGAGATGACGGTACCGGTCGGGTTCGCGGGGCTTGCGATGATCACGCCATCGGGTGCGGGGTCGAGCGCGGCCAGTGCAGCGGCCGTGATCTGATAGCCGACCTCCGGACCGCAGGGCAGTTCGACCGGCTCGATCGCGAGCGCGCGCAGCGTATTGCGATAGGCGACGTAGCCGGGCCGCGCGATCGCGACGCGCGCGCCAGGGGCGAAGCGCAGCGAAAGGGCGATGACGAGCGCCGGCGATGCGCCGCAGGTCAGAACGATCTGCTGCGGCGAAACCGCGACCCCCGTGGTTTCCTCTACATGGCGGGCAAGCCGGGCCAGCAGCTCGGTGCTCTCCCAATAGCCCTTGTCCTCCTCGTCGAGCACGGCCCGGGCGCGGGCCAGCGCGGCGGCGGGAGCCCCGGTCGAGGGCTGACCATACTCCATGCGGATAACCGACCGCCCCTCAGCCATGAGGCGCTGGGCAATGGCCGAGATGGTGATGGCGTGAAACGGATCGAGCTGTGCAGTCATGTCCAACGGACTAGCACCGGGCCCGAAGCGGCGCAAAGGGCCTGCAGTTGACATCGCAGCCGCCACGCGCGAGCCTTGCGGGGTGATCCGGCGGGAGAGCCCCATCGGACGCCGTGGGAGAGCAAGATCATGTCCACACCTGCCGGCGCGGCAGCGCCGAAACAGCTGCCCTTGGGGCAGGCCGCCATCATAACACTGGGTGTCGTCATCGTGATCGCGGGCTTCGTCGCGCTGGGTGCGTGGCTCCATGTGACGCCGCTCTACGCGGGCTTTCTGCTGCTATGGGCCTGGTCTGCGCTCCATGAGCTTTCGCTGAGGGCGCTGCCGGGTGCCTTGATCGGCGCGCTTTCCGGGGCGGGGATGAGCTTCCTGCTTCAGACCGGTGCCGCAACGGGCAATGCCCCGCTCGTGGTCCTGGCCCTCGCGCTGATGGTCGGCGCCGTGTTTCTCGTCGTGGCGGGGCGCGCAGCGCTGGTCTGCAACCAGAGCACGATGCTGTTCATCACCGTGCTCAATGCGCCGGTGATCCAGGCGGGCGAGGATTTCCGCCAGGTGATCATCGCGATCATGCTGGGCGCGGTGTGGTTCGCCGCGATTGCCTGGGTGATCAGCCGGTTCGTGCCGGCTCCCGAAGCCCCCGCGACAGCCTAGCAGCTCGCGACGGGCTGGGTCGGTGCGGGATTGTAGATCTGCGTGAGGTCGCGGTCGTCGCGCACATAAAGCGCCGCTTCCTTGCGGATCAGCTTCGAGGGAATGACGCTGCCGAGGAAGAACGGTTTGTAGTCATAGGCAATCTCGACGAACATGATCGCGGTGCCGGCATCGGCCGTCATCTTGGTCGAGGTATAGCCCATGCCCTTGAACGCGGTACCGGTAGCGCCGGTGCCCTGCGGGCCATAGCGCGAGGGCCAGGTGTTCTTGCCCCAGCAGCGCTGCCAGGCGATCCACTGGCCGCCCGAACTGTTGACCTGCAAGCTGGAGAGGATGATCCGGCCACGTGTCGGAATGCCAAGATCCTCGCCCTGCAGCGCGGCGGCGCGGAACACCTGGTTGACATCATATTCGCGAAATTGCGGCGCGCCGTTGACCTGCGTCTGCTTGGCGCGGCTCGCGTTGTCGGCAACGGTAATGGCCAGCTGGTTGAGCCGGACGTGGATCAGCGCGAGGTTGACCACCTCGGTCCCGGTCAGGGCGAGGCCCATCAGGAACGGCATGGCGAGCCCGAGTTCCACGGCGCTCACCGCGCTGGTGCTGTGCAGGATACGCCGTAGGATCCGCAGCGGCGAGCGGCGCTTGCGATGCGGCGAAACGATGGTCTGCGCGATCAGGGGCATACCGAGGTCCCCGTGCGACTGGCCTGGGTTGCGAACGGCTGGTTCTTGAGAATGGTGGTCTGCGGAACCGTCTGATACTCGGGCAGGCCGAACATCTTCGCGAAGCCGAACCACTGCCTGTACGACACCGTCACCGTGTAGACGACGACATCGTTCGCGCCGCCGAGGCCGGTCTTGCCCATATCGGCATCCCACACCCCGTTGCCGTTCATGTCGACGAAGCATTCGGTCGAATCGTACTTGCCGTTCTTGTTGGTATCGGTGAAGTCTTCCGGCATGCCGACCGAGGTGAACTCGGCGTAGTTCCGGCGCGTGAAAGTCACGCTGGCAGTGGGCATGACGTACTTGATCATCTGCGCCACAAGCTGGTCCAGCGTTGCCGAGCTGGTCTGACCGCTTTGCAGCGAGGACTTGCGCGCAGCGGCATTGACCGCGCCGGTCAGCACGGTGCGGACATAGTAGCTCTGGGCTACCTGGAGCGTGCCGAACACCACCATGAACAGGATCGGCGCGGTCATGCCGAACTCGACCGCGCTCACCCCGCGCCGGTCGCGCAGCAGTGGCAGCCTCGCCAGGCGGCGCCGGAGGACGTTTGCCATCACTTGTTGATCCGCAGGTCGGCCACCTGGCCGGCGATGAACTTGAAGGTGTTGTTGAGCGCGGTCGTGTCGGCGGCGTAGTAGGCGCGGCCCGCACTTGCACAGGTCGTCATTTCTGTCGTGAGCGAAGTACCGAAACTGATCATCCAGATCGTATAGCCCATATTTTTGACCTTGTTGCACACGGCCAGAAATCGATTGTTGTGATAAGGCTTCAGACCGTTACTATCAGTACCTGAAGGTGCGACACGGTTGTCCCAATACTCGCCGCCGTATGCGCTATAAACGGTATAATTCGGCTCCATGATACCGTCAGTCATGAAGATTACGTGGCGGCTCACGGAGGGATACTTGGTCGAATCCGCATTGACATTGTTTGCGAACATACCGTTCGGGTTGGCAAGCCTGCCACCCCAGATCATCCCGATGTCGTGGTAGGTGGCGCCTTCGGCCACGAGACTGTTGACGTAGGTATCAAGCCAAGTCGGCACGACGGTCGGGGCGGTCGTATCGACCTCCTTGAAATTCGCCGCCGAGGCCGGGCAGTAGGAAGTCTGCAGGGAAACGTAGTTGTACGGAGAGTTTGAATAGGTGGCATATTGTGACGGCGTGAGATCGGTCGTGCCGTACCAGGCACGGAACCACTCAAGCCCGGGCAGATGCATTTTCCAGCGCGTCGGATCGCTGCTCGGTGCCGTATCAAGATCGAGGTCTGTCGCGCCGCTGGGCACAGGCGACATCGCCAGATTCTGGACTGTCGAGCGTTCTTCGATGCAGCCCTTCCACGTAGCCGTGGTCGTCGTGATCCCGCTCACGCCGGCCGTGCCGACGAGGGAGCCCAGCGTCGTCATGTCGTAAGTATCCGCAGTGGGAACGGTCGCCGTCGCGGAAATGGTATCCGCAACCGTCACATTGCCCATGCCTTTGAACGCCGAAACGTTGATCGTGGCTGGACCCATCCGGTAGTTCGTCAACTGATATCGGGTCGCATACGTCGTGGTGGTGACCGACTTGTTCCGCACGCAGGTGCCCAGCGCACCGGTCCCGCTGCCAGACTTGAGCGTCCACGAATTGTACGAATAGGACGTGCTGGTGGTTGCCGTCGGAGCCGGCCCGCCGCCATTTACCGGATTGCCGCCAGCACTCGGATAGTTGTTGCTGCCGTAGCTTGTGCATTGGCTCTGCGTGATGTTCGACCCGTAGGTTTCCGTGCTGGCAACCGGCGAACCAGGGGTGCCCACGTAGACTGGCGTGTTGAAATTGGCGAGCCGGGTCTGATACGCGGAACTGTCGGCAAGGTAGCTGCTCGGCAAAGTTCCAGATGAAAGCAGCCCGCCAACATTGACGGTCGAACTGTAGGGAACGAAACCGAAGCGGATTCGCGTATTCGTCTTGTCAGTCACTGCCGCGGCAACCGTCTTGTAGAAGTTGCGCACGGCATCGCGCAAACCCTGGATCTTGGAGTCGCTGCCGCTGTAGCAATTGGCGCCCGAGGGATTGCACGCCATCGAACCGGTTGTATCGAGCACGAACATCACATCCGCGCTCGCCATCTGCAGTTCGGCGCTGCACGCCACGGTCAGCGTGATCGTCTTGAACCCGAAGATGCCCATCATCACCGTGGGCATCACGGTCGATGCCGTACCGCTGACCGAACCGGTGCCCGTGGACGTGGTGCTGAAGGTGATCGAATTGGCGTTGGTGGCGTTCGGGTTGAAGTTGAAGTTGAACATCTTGTTCGCCTTCGCCGTCTCCGCGGTGCCATAGGTGCCCGACGTCGCCATGGCCTTGCGGCCCGCCAGCACGCCCGCGTCGCAGGCGTTCTGCAAGCTGGTCTTGGTCATGTAGGCGCGCGCCATGTCGGTGCCGCTGCCCGCAAGGCTGACAAGCAGGATGATCGTCGCGAGCGCGATGCCGAGCGTATTGCCCGCCGTATCGCGCAGCAGGCTTCGGATCAGGACCTGCATCGAGGCTCTGAGGTTGCCTCCCTTTGCTTCAGGCCGGCGCGGCATGTGGCGACATTCCTTCGACTGGCAGGCCCACTACGGCCCGGGGCCCTTGCCGAACGTCGCGCCTCCGCCGAAATGGCCGGAGGCTCGCACGCGCAGGGTACCCAAGCGTCGTCCATGCGGTCGAAGGGCCTTCCAAATCGTAAATATGCGCAAAAATTTGTCTCAGGCGCTCTACGCAGAAAGCCTGAGCAGAACAGCCGCGATGGTAAACGATGCGCTAGCCCTTATGGCCCGCCCAGCAGGCGGCAGCAGACGAGCACGGCGGTGTGCTCCGCCGGATGGCGGGAGAGCGCGGTGTTCATGGAAAATATGGAGGCCGAGCCGGAATCCAATCTATGATCTATTATATTGATATAAAGACGAATTATTGGATTCCAGAGGAGCCCGTCCATCAATTGGTCCATCACACTTAAATTCAAAATGGGTTCAATTCCCAAAGCCGGAATCGCGAATGTTTCCTCCGGGTCGAATCGTTTGGCGCATTGGCAGGCTCTGGGAGTTGCCGGTCGTTCCCAACAGTCAATTCGAGCGGCTGCTCCTGCCAGTTGCAGACATGCAGAAGTGCCAAACCGCTTCGCTTGACGATCGCGCTCAAGGCAATTGTGCGATCATCCCACCGCCCGCGCTGTAATCCCGCACCCAGCCCGGCGTATCGACATCGCCTGCCGGCAAGTGGACGACCGATTGCGCTCCAGCAAAAGTCACCCGCACACGCGCGGCTGTCAACGATCCGGCCACTTTCACGCGGCCGATTCCTGCACCGGACACAATCGAGACGCCCGTACCTGCCACTGTCGGATAGACATGGCCGGTCCCATCCGGCTCGACCGCCAGCGATGCACCTTCGTCAACCCCCACACCGATCAGCGGCGGGGCATCTGCCGGGCGGCTCGCCTGGGCCTTGGCGATGAAGGCAAAGAGGCGGCCGAGCCGGTTACGCTCGGTGAAGTGGCTGTCGGTGATCACGCCTTTGAGCAGATCGAGGTGGAGGAAATCCGTCTCGATCGTGGTGCGCTTGCCATAGGGATCGGCAAGGCCCTCGGCTCCGGTCAGGCTATGTCCGTCCATGCAGCCATAAAGATATTCGCCCAGCATCGCGAGGCCGGCGCTCGTCCCTGCCAGCGGCTTGCCCGCGCGGACATGGGCGTCGAGCGCTTCGGCAATCGGCGTGCCCCGCCAGCGCCGTACATAGCGGGCCTGGTCGCCTCCTGCGATGAACACGCCGTCTGCCTTGCGCAGAGCCTCCAGCAAGTGCTTGTTGTAGGAGGCCGAGCGGCGATGCGTGACGAACGTCTCGGCCGAGAGCACGCCACCGAGTTCGTTGTAGAACTCGGTGCTGGCCTCGCCGTGGAGCGAGGCGCGCAGGATCACGATATGGCCGTGCCCCGCCTTGGCGATAAACCAGCGCATCGCGTCTATATCATGATCGCCGCCGCCCATCAGCAGCAGACCGCCCGAAACCGGCGCGGGGGCGGAGCCGGTTGGATCGCCTTCGAGATAGACCTCGAGCGCCCTCGCGCGCGCCGGGTCTGCGGGGGCAAGCACAATGCCCGACAAGGCCATCGCCGCGATCCATAGTCCCCTGTCCACGATATCCCCCCTCAATCCCTCGCGCATCCCCCTCGCGGCATACACTGGCATGCCCGCCAAAGCCACCCGTCGGCAAGGCGCTTTTCGGGGTTGAGCCGGGGGTGGAAGACGCTACCAAGGGTTAGGGAGCGTCAAACAGGGGGGATAGCATGACTGGATTTCACGGGCGGAGGCTTGCCCTCGCGCTTTGTCTTGCCACCACGGCCATGGTCCTGCCGGACCTTGCACGGGCGCAGCAGGTCACCCCTGCGCCGGATGCCGCCACAACCGGCAATCCATCCGCCAATCCTGCCAGCGAGATCATCGTCACCGGTTCCCGCATCCCGCGCATCGCCAAGGAAGGCCCCGCGCCGGTCACCGTGTTTACCGCGCAGTCGATCCGCGACAGCGGCTATGCCACCGTGCCCGATATCCTGCGCGCGCTCACATCGAATGGCGGCGAAACGCAGAGCCAGCAGTCTTTCAGCGGCGCCAGCTTCACTCCCGGCGCGCAGCAGGTTGATCTGCGCGGCCTCGGCCCCAATCACACGCTGGTGCTCGTCAATGGCCGCCGCATCGCGGACTTTCCGCTGCCCTATCAGGGCCGCAGCAACTTCACCGATATCTCGAACCTCCCGGTCGGCCTGATCGACCAGATCGAAGTGCTCAGCGGCAGCGCCTCGGCGATCTACGGATCGGACGCGATCGCCGGCGTGATCAACTTCAAGCTGGCAAAAGCGGTTGATGGCATCACGCTCGACTACCGCTATGGCAATACCGAGCATGGCGGCGGCGCTTCGCACCGCTTTACCGCGAGTGGCGGCGTCACCTCGGGCGATTTCCACCTCGTCGGCGGCGTTGAATACCAGAAGCAGCTGCCGCTCTGGGCCTACCAGCGCAGCATTCAGGACAGCACGGCGGACAATCCCACAACCGCCAAGCCGCTCGCCCGCCGCGTGTTCCTGCGCTACAATCCCGACGCCGATGAATACGTCGATCCCGGCAAGGGCACGTGTGATGCGCTGTCAGGCCTGAACGGCGGCTCGACCTACTATGCCTCGCGCCCGCGCTATGGTGCGTATGACGACGCGCTGGGCGACTATGGCCCCGGCTACTTCTGCGGCAGCAATACCTCGATCGGTTATGGCACGATCATCTCGCGGCGCGAGGGCTTCAACACCTTCCTTTCGGCCGGGCTCGATCTGTCGGAGAAAGCCAACCTGTTCCTCGATGCGCAGTTCGGCGTCAGCCGGGTCGAGCTCATGCCGGACGTCCAGAAGTGGTCCTATCAGGACGCTTCTGGCAGCAACGATTCCACGTTCTACAACGCCTTCAGCGGCGGCCTCGATGATTGGTCGCGCCAGTTCACGCCGGAGGAATCGGGCGGTTTTGCCCGCACAATGACGAAGAACCGCCAGCAGACCTTCAGCATCACCCCCGGCATTCGCGGCAAGCTGAAGGGTTGGGATTATGAGCTCGCCTTCAACCACAGCGAATACAAGTCCGTGGTCGAGTTCCCCGAAGTCATCGCCGCCAAGGCCAATGCCCTGTTCCTTGGGCCGCAGCTCGGCGTGGATCCCGATAGCGGCTATGCGATTTACAACGCCGATCCGGCCCGGCTCTACCGTCCGCTGACGCGCGCCGAGTATGACAGCATCGCGGTCTACAGCGTCTACAACCCGCGCAGCTACAACGACAATTTCTCGGTTACGCTTACCAACGGGGCGCTGTTCCACCTCCCTGCAGGCCCCGTTGGCGTGGCGCTGATCGGCGAGGCGGGCAAGCAGGGCTACGATCTCAAGCCCGATCCCAAGGCGCTCACCAACTACTATTACGGCCTCAAGGACAGCGACGGCAAGGGCACCCGCACCCACTGGGCACTGGGCGGCGAAGTGCGCGTGCCGGTGGCGAAGTTCCTCGAGCTTTCCGGCGCCGGACGTTACGACCGGTTCGCCTTTGCCGGCAGCCGCATCGGCAAGTTCACCTGGAACGCGGGCGCCGAGTTGAGGCCGATGCAGTCGCTGCTGTTGCGTGCCGCCTACGGCACGGGCTTCCGCGCTCCTGACCTGCACTACGTGTTTACCGGCCCTGGCAACACCCACCCTTCGGCCAACGACTACTACCTCTGCCGCACCGAGGAGCCCGATACCGATATCGGCGATTGCAGCTATGCCGATACCGGCATCGTCGCCAACCGCAATGGCAACCGCGCGCTGCAGCCGGAAACCAGCAAGTCGCTGAACGCTGGTATGGTCTTCGCGCCGGTGCGCAACATCGACATTTCGGTCGATTACTTCCGCGTGCAGCTCGACAACCAGGTGCAGGATCTCAGCATCGATACCCTGCTGCGCACCGAAGCGGATTGCCGCATCGGCACCACGCAATCGGGCAAGCCGGTCGATGCCACATCGCCCACTTGCCTCGATGCCATCGCGCGCATCAAACGCTTTTCGGGCGGTGCGCTCGCCGGGCAGATCGATTCCGTCGCGATCAATCCGGTCAACGTCGCGCGCGAGCGCACCAGCGGCATCGATATCGCGCTCCACGCCCGCCTGCCGACCGAACGCTTTGGCACTTTCGCGTTGTCAGCCTCGCACACCCATGTGTTCGATCACACGTTCATCCAGTATCCGGGCGATCCCACCATCAACAAGTTCGCCTATGACAGCAATTATGACATCCCGCGCGACAAGAGCACCGCGAGCATCACGTGGAGTTACGAGAAGGCCAAGTGGACAATCGAGGGTCGCCGCCTTGGCAAGCTACCCAACTACAATGAGGACGCCTACATCCACGCGAGCTACTTGTTCAATACCACCTTCCAGTACGATTTCACCGATCACGTGCGTGCCTCGTTCACCGTGACCAACCTGTTCGATCAGCTGCCGGTGCGCGACCCGACATATGCCAGCTATCCCTATTACGACATCAGCTGGTTCGACAGCAGCGGGCGCAGCTTTTACCTTCAGCTGACCTGGAAGTTCGGCGGCAAGGCCCTTTAGGGCGTCGGTCTCAAAAGGTCGTTCGCAGACCGGCCATCCAGCGGCGCGGCGCGCCGGGGCCGAGGCTGCGCGGGTTGCTGGCGCCGGGCGCCTCGGCGAGTTCGACTTCCGAGGTTTGGGAAAACGTGCCGAAGGTGGCGTAGCGCATGTCGAACAGATTGGTCACTTCGGCAAAGGCGGTGACCGGGCCAATCAGGTGCAGGCTGCCGTGCAGGCCCACGACGGCGAAGGCGTCGGTCCGGGGCTGGCTGCCGCCTTCATCGCCCAGCAGGCCCTGGCCCGATTGCGCCTGCACGTCGCCGCCTAGCTTGAAGCCGTGCCCTGCATATTCGGCCGAGAGGGTCGCACGATGGCGCGGAATGCCGGGAATCCGCGCGCCGGGGCGCACCGCGATCCGGCCGTTCGCATCGGCCGATGGATTGTCGGGGCTGTTGAGCACGAGCGGCGAGGCAAACGTCGCATCGATGAAGGCGTAGCCGACCTGAAACGTCCACGGCCCGTGTGACAGGCCGGCATTGATATCAAACCCTATGCGCCGCGTGCGGCCGACATTGCGGAAATAGGCCCGCCCCCGCGTGGCCGCAGCGGTAAACTGGATATCGTCGCTGCTCGTCGTGCGGTAACCCGCGATCTGCCAGTGCGGCGTCCACGGCCCGCGTGATTGCACCGATGCGCCCAGTTCGAAGCTTCCCGCCACCACTTGCCGCAGCGGCGGATCGCCCACGAAGAAGTTGGTCAGGCTGCAGGGCGCTGCCGCATCGGCGCAGGACAGTTCGGCCGGCGTCGGCGCGCGGTTGGTCTCGGCATAGCCGGCGTGCAGCGAGAGGCGGGGCGACAGCGCGTAGTCGAGTTCGATACCCGGATTGAGGCGGCGGAACGTGTGCCTGCCGTCGAGCGCCGTGCCGAGCCTGTCGTCCAGCTCGATCCGCGCCGCATTCCAGCGCAGACCCAGCTCCGCGTCGAGCCGGTGCGTCAGCGGGAGCCGATCCGAAAGGAACAGCCCGGTATAGCGCGTGCGCACAGCGAGCCTGACCGGGGTGATCGATCCATCCGGCTGCGCGATGATCGGCCCGAGCCCGGTGACGCTGCGCGTGGGCGTCAGCGCACCGAGCTCGGAAGACGAGGCGAACCGCGTCGTGCCGCGATCATGGCTCAGCCCGATGATCAGCTCGTTGTCGCCGCCGGGCAGTGTGCGCCGGTCGACCAGCTGGAGCAGCAGCCCCTCAGCGGTGCTGCGCGTTTCGCTGCGATTGAGCAGGCCATAGGCTCCGCCACCGAGACTATCACGGATCCGTCGGCCGCCGCGGTCCAGCAGCGGAGTCTCGCTGTCGTCCGCGCCGCTCAGGCACAAAACGGTATGCTCATCCTCGCAAGCGGCGACATCGGCGGTATCCCCATTGAGGGTGCGCTGATGGAGCCACTGCGCATAGAGGCTGGCTTCGACACGCAGGTGATCGCCGATCTGCGCCCAGGGATGGAGGCTGAAACGGCGGTAGCGATTGCGCGTGTTGTCCGGATACGTGAACACCGCGCGGTAATCGGCTGCAAGCAGTTCGACCGGGGCCGAGCCATTGCCGGTAAGGTCGGTATCAGCGCCCAGCCATTTCGCGTGGAGCCCTGCGCCCGGGCCGTCCCAACCCACATCGGCATAGCCGTTGTAGAGCGTCGAGGGAGAGTACCGCCGCCAACCGCCGTCGCGGCGCGCCTGCACCGCCGCATAGGCGCTGAACCGTCCGTCCGACCACCCTGCCTCCCCGCCGCCTTCGGCGCGGCCGTAGCGCCCGCCCGCGCCATAGAGCATGACACCCGGGGCCGTCTTGCCGGTCTTGGTTGCTGCCACCACCACGCCGCCCAGCGCATTGAGGCCATAGACCGGGCTCACATCCTTGATCGTTACGCTTTCGATCGCGGCATCGGGCAGGAGGTCGAAATTGACCGTATCGCCGAACGGCTGATTGAAGCGAGCGCCGTCGACATAGACCGCGAGCCCCTGCGCGTTGCCCTGTAGTGCCGAGGCCGAAAAGCCGTGGAATACAAGGTTGGGCTGCCAGGGGTTACCCTGCGCATCCGAAAGCGAAGCGCCAGCCACTTTGCGCGCGATGGCCCCGAGAACGCCGGGCGTACCGGGCCCTGCCAGCGCCGCGGCGCCGAGCCTCGTCGCATCGTCGGCATCGATATCGTCCCCCGGCGCCGTCACGATGATGGGGCCATCGGCTTCCTGCGCAGCGCTTGGGCACGGCAACGCGAGGAGCATCGATACAAAGGGGACCCAGGAACGCTTCATCGTGAGCTTGTATCTGGCGATCGCTGGTTGGCGAACCCGGATCCCGTTTTCTCAATGCGTCCGGTTGATGTTAGCAGCTCAGCTATGTCTGCGCTGCGCCTTGGCCTTGCGCCACCACACCAGCGCGCCGGTGAGCCACAGCGCCAGCGGCAGCAGTGCGGCGAATGCCATTGCGGCGCGCCCCAGTTCGCCGCCGATGCGGCCATTGTGCAGCGACCGCGCGGTTTCGTGGCGGTCGCTGCCGGGCAACTCGGCCACCGCGCGGGCCCCGCGCTGCACGGTAACGATCCGCAGTGCCTCGCTGCGGATAAGCCCCGCCGGGCGCCACAGGATCACGCGCAGCGGGCCATCCGAGTTTTCCGGCCCGACCAGATTGACCGCCTGCCAGCCCGGGCTGGCGGACAGCGCCGCATCGAGCAGGCCTTGCAGCGGCTGCATGGGTGATCGCGGCAAGGCAGCCGGTGGCGGCGATGCGCTTTCGTCCGCTTGCAGCGGCAGCAGCAGGATCACGGCGGTCACCCCTGCCAGCACCGTCAGCGCGAGGCTGAAGATACCGGCCTTGGCGTGCAGATCGATCAGCCGCGCGCCCGGTGCAAGCCGCAGCGACAAGGCCGACCGCCTGCGCGCCGGGGCCGGCCACCACAGCACCGCGCCGCTTGCCAGCAGCGCGAGGAAAACCACCGCCAGCCCGAGGACGAGCGGCCTGGCACCATCGTCTAGCAGCAGGCTGGTATGGAAGGCATAGAGCCGGTCGATCAGCGCCTCGTCCTGCCAGCGCGCGCCAAGCACTCTGCCGCTGGCGCGGCCGAGCGCGAGATCGCGCAGGCGATTGCCCCAGGGTCCGGTCAGCGAAATGATCGCGACGCGGCCATCCTGGTTGAGGAAAATGGTCTCGATCCGCGCGTCCGGCACCGCCCGGTGCGCTGCCTCGGCCAGCCGGTCGAGCGGCAGCGGCGGCCCCGCGCTATCGCCGGCATAGAACGAGGGCGCGGCCAGCGCGTCGATCTCGAACCAGTAGTCGACCGCCGCGCCGCTTGCCGCGATCAGCGCAATCGGCAGGCCGAGCACCAGCGACGCCCAGCGATGGATGCTGCGCAACACCGTGCGGACCTGCCCCCCGCTCATAGCGCAAACCGCACGGTGCCCTGCACCACGCGCGCTTCGCCGGGATCGATGCCGCCGAACCCGAACCCCGTGTAGTAGCGCCGGTCCAGCAGGTTCTTCACCGACAGCCCCAGCACGGCCGGGCCAAGCTTGTAGCGCAGGCCGAGATCGACCAGCGCATAGCCGGGCAGCCGCGGGGAGGCCGGCCCCGACCCGTCCTGCTTCTCGCCGACATAGCGTACGCCGATCTCGCCGCTCCAGCGCGCGAGGCCGAGCGGCGCGCCGCCCAGCACGAGTTCCCCGCTCGCGGCATGTTCGGGCACGTTGTAGGGCCGGTTGCCGACATCGCCATTGAAGCTGCAGCGGATCCTCGCATCGATATAGCTGTAGGCGGCCGAAAGCCTCGCCCAGGCGGCGAGGCGCGCGGTCCCCGCGAGCTCGATGCCGCGATGCCGCTCCGCGCCGATCACGCGGCTGAAGCCGGGATTGCCGGGATCGCTCTGCACGACATTGGTCTGGTCGAGTTGGTAGATCGCCACCGTCCCCCGCAAGGGCGCGGTGTCCCGGCCCAGCTTGACCCCGAGCTCGACCTGCTCGCCCAACGCCGGCGGCGGGGTGCCGCCCCCGGTAAGCGGATCATAGCCGAATTGCGGCTGGAACGAACGCGCATAGCTGACATAGGGATTGATCCCCAAGGGGCTGAGCCACATCGCCGCGCCGTTCCACGTCACCTTGTGATCGAGCTGGCGTGACGTTCTGCCATCAAGCGTGCTGGTACTGACATTCTTCACGCTGGACCAGCGCAGCCCGCCGGTCAGCACGAACCGGTCGGCAAGCGTCCCCCGGTACTGGCCGTAGATCCCGAGCTGATCGAGCTGGCCGGTGGAGCCGAACAGCGGGCCGGTCGGCGTCGGCGCGCCGCCATAAACCGGCGCGAAAGGATTGATCGGGGGCAGGTCGAACCCGTCGCCCGCGCTCGACGAGCGATAGCGGCCATAGTCAACACCAATAAGGAGCCGGTGCTGGACCGCACCGCTGCGCCCGGTGATCTCCACCTGGTTGTCGAGCGCGAGATTGTTGAACCGGCCGCGATAGTCAAAGCCCGAAAGCACGGCGACCTTCGGATCGCCGCCCGAATAATCGGTCGACTGGATCGGCCCCGTCACCTTGTAATCGAGATAGCGCAGCTTCGAGCGCAGCCGGACGCTGGGGGAAAAGCGGTGTTCAAGAAGATAGCCGATCTGCCATTGCGGCGAGGACAGACGGCCAAGGCCCGGTTCCCCGACAAAGCGGCTCATCGGGATTGTCCCTTCCGGCGTCGCGACAATGGTTCCCAGCGCCGGCAGCTCGCTGGTGCGGCGATAGCGGTCGTACTGATAGAGGCCGATCACAGTCAGCGTGGTCTCGCTGCCGGGGCGCCAGGTCAGCGATGGCTGCAGAAACACGCGCTCGGCACCGGCAAAGTCCTGGCTGTCGTCGCGCCGGGAATAGAGCGCCGAGATCCGGCCCGAAAGCGCGCCGTCGCCCGCAAGCTTGCCGCCCGCGTCGATCGCTACGCGCGCAAGGCCGAAGCTGCCCGCAGTCGCCTCTCCGGCGAGGATACGCTCGGGCCCCGCAATCTTGCTCACCGAATTGACCAGGCCGCCAGGCGCGATCTGGCCATAGAGCACCGAGGCCGGCCCCTCGAGCACCTCGATCCGTTCGAGCCCAAACACCTCCTGCTGCTGCAGATAGCCGGGATCGAGGCTAAGCCCGTCGCGGAACTGGAACTGGGACTGATAGAACCCGCGGATCTGGAACTCGTCATAACCGGCGCGCCCGGCCAGCTCGGCCTGCACCGCCGGCAGATAGCGCAGCGCCTCCTGCACCGACTGGGCCTGGCGGCGGGTGATCGTGTCGCTGCCGATCGCCGTGATCGATTGCGGCGTCTCGGCAAGCGGGACATCGAGCTTGGCGACCGTGCCGGTCACGACAATGGCGCTGTCTGCTGGCACATCTTCGGCCATGGCCGGTGTTGCCGAAACGAGCGCGGAGGCGAGCGCAATGAGAGGAGATTTCATCGTAAGGATTTCCTTGAGTTGGGAAAGCTTCAGCCGGCCAGCGCCTTGAGCTTGGCGAGCGCGGCTGCGTCGGGATCGTCGTGGCCGATGATGTCGGCGAGGTGGCCCTTGCCGCTCATCATCAGCACGGCGGCGCTGTGATCGATGGTGTAGTCACCGCCGGTGAGGCCGCCGAGCGCCGCGATGGGGACGAATAGCGGGCCCTCCAACGCGGGGAGGATCGCTCCCGCGAAGGGCGCCAGCGCCGTCACCGCGCTGCGCGCTTCGTTCGAGAGATGGGACCGATTTTCCCGCATCTGCAGGATCAGGGGTGTTGATGCCGCCTTGGCCCCTTGGCCATGCTCGGTGGCCCCGTTCGGGCGAACAGCGCAGAATCGTGTACATCGCGAAGGCACTCCGGCCTCAATCGCCCGGAACAGCTTTCCGGGCGGGCCGACCCCGAGCCACGCAGACCATGCGTTTGTAGAGAGCCGGCCGGATCTGACGGATGGCCTGCGTGTGGGCAGGCCGATGGTCCGGCGTGGCGCCGGACCCGGTTGCGTCAGGCGAGGGCTGGTGGACCGCGCAGCGGCGGGCGCAGATAAGAAATGCGGCGCGGCGCAGGCAGCGCGAGCGCGGCAAAGCCGGTGGCCAGAATGAACAGCAGCGCGAGCGCAAGCTGGATCGGATCAGCCCCGGCAAGGCCCGCGAACGAGAGCGCGCCATAAGGGCACATGCCGTCAGCCTTGCTGTGCTTGCCTGCCGGTTCGCCCTTCATCGGAATGGCGATATCGCGGGCGTTCAGGGCATTGTGAGCTGCCGCTGAAAGCTGGGCATCGTCGCAGATGCGGATTGTCAGAACCTTCGATTCCGCGCCGACCATATAGCCTGCCGGAACGATCGCCTTCATCGCGAGCGCCAGAGCCATCAGGGCAAATGCCATGGCCCGATAGCGAAGGAGGAAGGTGCGCAAACCGCTCATCTTGGGGCCGCCGATACGCGCATGGAAGGGTTTTGTCATCCCGTTTTGGGGGAGCCTCTGGGCTGCAAGGAGATTCCGCGCAAGCGGCAAACACGCAGCGCGGATCGGGACCAATCTGCGCTTGATTGGCAATGTGCAGGCTCCAGTTCGCTTGCGATGCTCCCCTGGGACGGCCCTTGGGCGGGCGTTCCACTGAAATGAACCAAACCGCAGAGCACCATCCCGCATCGCACTTCTGACGCCAAAGCGCTCTTCCTGTCCTGTTTGCTCAGGCGCAGGCACAATGGCCATTCGGGCCAGCGCCTGAGGGCAACCAGAGGTCCCCCCGGACCAAAGGTTCTTAAGCTGTTTTGTCCACGTTCCAGGCACATGGAACCACGCTGATCGAAAGGGAGAAGGTAAGCACACCGTACGCGACTTGTCGCCAGACTTAAGAATATGAAAATAAAAAAATGTCAGGTTTCTCTCGCTGTTTGTCGCAACTCAAGTAGAGTGACTTCAGGGCTTGCAGTGCTGTGCAATGTGCATGGTCCGGAACACGAAACGCAGGAACAGCGTGCCATTTGAAGCCCGTGAATGGGCCGAACTTGAGACTTGCTTTACGGTGCGGACGGTTTGCCCCACTTCCCCGTACGAACCGCTTCCATTGGGCTAGGCACCCGTTGAAATTCACCCGCCTCCGCCTTCCTGATTGCCGTCACGTTCTCCGCGACGCCCGACAGTGAGGGCGCGGCAAATCGGCCCCAGGCGTCCATCAGCGCGTGGCGCAGGTCGCGCAGATCGCTGCGGAGGTAGGCCTGCTCGGTCGCGGTGCCGACCTTGTGCGCGAGTGCCATCTCGGCGACCATGGCGGGGATTGTCGGGCAGCGCTCTGCAGCGAAGTCGCGGAAGGTGGAGCGGAAGCCGTGGACCGTTTCATCCCGCCCAGCCGTCCGCAGCGCCTTTGTGAGCGACATATCGGAGAGCGGGTTCTTTCAGACCGGGGAAGATCAGACCATCCCGCAGAGCCTCGTCCGGCTTCCATTGCTTCAGCAAGGCTACCGCTGCATCCGAAAGGGTGACGACATGGCCCTTGGCCATCTTCATCATGGCGGCCGGCCGGGTCCATGTGCGTGCCTCGAGGTCGATCTGTGCCCACGTGGCGTTGCGCACCTCGCCGGATCTGGCGGCTGTCAGGATTGCAAACAGCACGGCGAACCGGCTGGCCGTGGCCTCCTTGCCGAGCTCATCCGCGAAGAAGGCGGGGATCTGTGCAAACGGCATGGCAGCAAAGTTCTTGCCCTGCTCCTGCTTCGCGAGACCCGAGCGCAGTTCCCGCGCGTCCGGCAGGGCTTCCCTGCGCCATCCGCGCGCCTTCGCGAAGGCCAGCACCTGTCCGATGCGGCTGCGCACTTTGCGGGCCATCACAGGCTTGCTTGTCCAGATCGGTGCCAAGGCGGCGATCACGTCCGCGCTGCCAATGACGTCGACCTTCGCGGTGCCGAGCTTGGGCACCGCATGTTCCTCCAGCGACGCAAGAAATGCCTTGGCCGTGCGATCCGACCAGCCCGACTTGAGCGTCGCGTGTGCCTCGGTGACAGCAACCCCGAATGTCGGTGTTGCGCGCCGCTCGCGATCGCGTTCCGCGATAGGATCGGCGCCGGCCTTGGCCAGCTTCCGAAGTGCGGCGGCTTTCTCCCGCGCCTCCGCGGGCGAAAGAATCCGGCGAAGCATCAAGGGCGTTTCATCGATCTCGCCTCTATTCCGCCCCGCGCCAACGATGTCGGCCGCACCAAGCCCGATGTCGCGCCGGCGCTGGCCGTCCTTGATGCGTAGGACCCAATTGCGAGCACCAGTCGGCGCGACGATCAGGAGTAGGCCAGCACCGTCCACAAGGACACGCTTGCGGCGCTTGCCGTCCGGGCCGACGCCCGGCTTCGCATTCCTGACTTGCAACACCGTCAGCTTGCCCATGGCTTCCCCACTTCTTTCCCCACATTTTGTGGCGGAAGTCGGTGGAAGAAGGTGATAGTCCTCGCGGGGCATCCATTTTCCAACACCCGGCAAGAAGTGCTGCGCTGAAAGAGGCGGGCGATCCGTCCTGCCGCGTTTGGTCAGGTATTCCTCGGCACCGCTCGGTCTTGCCGGACCTTCGGGTTGGCGGGATGGGCCGGTCCGCCAGTTCAGCAGCCCGGGCTGTCGTCCCGGCCATGCCCGCCGAAATGATGGCCGGCACGTTCCTTGGCGCGCTCGTATTCCTCGCGGTCGTTATCGTAGCGACGGTTGTCAAACCGGTCGTGGTCCTTGATGCCCGGCTTCGAGCTGTTCTCCCGTTCCGGCTTGCGCGGCTGGTCAAGTGACGCGCGGATGGACTCCTCATGGCTCGGGCGCAGCGGCGTCGCCACGCGCGGGGGTATGGCAAAGAAGGCCGGCAGGCTCATGCGGGGTGCGGGAAAGCTCTGCGCCGAGCGGCGCGCTTCAGCGTGCGCGGCGCTTGCAGCCAGCGATGCGGCGATCACAAGCGCAGGGGCAAGGGGCAGGGATCGGATTGGCGGCATTGTGGGGTCCTTCTCGTGTGGAGCCCCTGAGTATTGGCCCGGAGTATGTTGAAACTTCTTGTTAGGGCCGGGTTACCGATCATGGTGAAATTCGCCCTAAAATGCAGGCCTGCGCGCTTGAGACAGCCCGAATTTCCGGCCTGCCAGCCCACCGAAAGCACGTTAATTGCACCGCATCGGGCGCATCTGCGGGTAGCAAATTCTTAATGCGCGGGCATCGCCCATTGCGGTTTCGCGCAGCCCTTGCGACACCTTTCGGCCATGACCGAAGACGAAATCGCCCACGAGCTCTCGCGCCGCAAGTTCTACAAGGCCGAGCAGGAAGCCGGCTTTGTCGAAAGCCACGAATACGTCACCCCGCAGCAGCAGGATCCGGCCTACCGGCTCGCCTTTCGCGATATCGACTTCCTGCTGCGAGAGGAGCTCCGCCCGGTCCGCTTCCAGCTCGAGCTGCTCAAGCCCGAGATGCTGCTCGACGAGGCGGGGATCGGCTCGACGCTGGTGATGTATGGTTCGGCGCGCATACCCTCGCCTGAGGAGGCGGATGCGGTGCGCGCGGCCGCAACGACACCGGACAAGCAGAAGGTCGCGGAGCGGCTGATTGCCAAGGCCCGCTATTACGAGGAAGCGCGCAGGCTGGCGCAGATCGCCAGCCGCAGCGCGGTGGTGGAGGACGGCAAGCGCCACTTCGTGATCTGCTCGGGCGGCGGCCCTTCGATCATGGAGGCGGCCAATCGCGGCGCAGCGGACGAGGGGGCGGAATCGATCGGGCTCAACATCACGCTGCGGCACGAGCACACGCCCAATGCCTATGTGACGCCGCACCTCTCGTTCCAGTTCCACTACTTCGCGCTGCGCAAGATGCATTTCCTGCTGCGCGCGCGGGCGGTGGCGGCGTTCCCGGGGGGCTTCGGCACCTTCGACGAGCTGTTCGAGCTGCTGACGCTGGTGCAGACGGGCAAGATGCAGCCGATCCCGATCCTGCTGTTCGGCGGAGACTTCTGGCGGCGGGTGGTGAACTTCGCGGCGCTGGCCGAGGAAGGGGTGATCAGCCCCGGCGACCTCGACCTCTTCCATATCGTGGAGACGGCGGAAGAGGCCTGGGACCACATCACCGCGTTTTACGGGCTGGATGTGGCCTAGCGTACGGCGCAGTGCCCCAACGGGCCATGGCCGGCGCCGAAGCCGGGCGCGGCCAGCAGCGCTGCGCGCACGAACTGCCTGGCCTCGCCCACGGCATCTGCAAGCGTTAGCCCCCGCGCCAGATGGGTGGCGATGGCGCTCGAAAGGGTGCAGCCGGTACCGTGGGTGTGGCGGGTGACGATGCGAGGTGCAGTCCATACGACGTCGTCCTCGCCAGGCACGGCCAGCCGGTCGGTGACGTCCGGCCCTTGCGCATCGCCGCCCTTGCCCAACCAGGCGATGCCGCGCGCGCGCAGCGCCGCCTCACCGCCCAGCGCGGCGAGTTCGGACACGTTGGGCGTCGTCAGCGTGGCGATTCGCATCAGCCGCTCGAACGCGGCAATCGTGGCGTTGTCTGCCAGCGTAGCGCCGCTGGTAGCGATCATCACCGGATCGAATACGACAGGTACGGCGAGCCGCTCAAGCCGCTCGGCCACCACGGCGGCGATTTCGGGCGAGCCCAGCATACCGATCTTCACGGCATCGACGCCGAGATCGCCGGTGCAGGCATCGATCTGCGCGGCGACCATCGCGGGGCTGGCGGCCTCGACCATTGTGACACCGCAGGTGTTCTGCGCTGTCAGCGCGGTGATGGCGGTCATCGCATAGCCGCCGAGCATGGTGATCGTCTTGATGTCAGCCTGGATGCCGGCACCGCCGCCGGAATCCGAACCGGCGATGGACAGCACGCGTGGTGGCGGCGTCATTTCGTCTTGAACTTCCGCTCGCTGGACGGCGGAAACTTCGCGTGGAGCGCCTTGGCGCGGCTGGGGCGGTCCATCAGTTCGCCGCCGCAATTGGGGCAGCGATCGTCGAGCGCCTCGGCGCACTCGGCGCAGAAGGTGCATTCGAACGAGCAGATGAAGGCGCCGGGGGACTCCGCCGGAAGATCGGTGCCGCAACGTTCGCAATCGGGGCGCATTTCCAGCATCGCAGTATCTCCTCAGGCGGCCTTGCGCACAGCGTCGCAGATCCTGTCGACCACCTGCTCCACTTCACGGGCGTCGTCGCCTTCCGCCATCACGCGGATCACGGGTTCGGTGCCCGAGGGGCGGATGACAAGGCGGCCCTTGCCAGAAAGCTGCGCCTCTGCCTCGGCGATCACCGTCTTGACGCTTTCGGCCTCGAGCGGC
The DNA here is from genome assembly GCF_001519075.1 of Novosphingobium fuchskuhlense. Classification (GTDB taxonomy): domain Bacteria; phylum Pseudomonadota; class Alphaproteobacteria; order Sphingomonadales; family Sphingomonadaceae; genus Novosphingobium; species Novosphingobium fuchskuhlense. The sequence continues at coordinate 979,665 of NZ_KQ954244.1, read as the reverse complement.
TTTCCACCGGCAAAGCGCACGTTCTTGAGCAGCTGCGGGACCGGATCGAACAGGTGCAGCGTCTCGCTCGCGGGCTTGCCCGAGGCGACCAGCGCGGCGAGGACCTGGAGCGCCGCCACGGTGCCGTCGCCCGTGGTGCCGTGGTCGGTCAGGATCATGTGGCCCGATTGCTCGCCGCCGACATTGTAGCCGCCTTCACGCATCTTCTCGAGCACGTAGCGATCGCCCACCGAGGCGCGCACCAGTTCGAGGCCGAGGCCATTGAGGTAGCGTTCGAGGCCGAGGTTCGACATAACGGTGGCGACCACACCGCCGCCGCGCAGCGCGCCGGCTGCATGGAGCCGCCCGCCGATCAGCGCCATGATCTGGTCGCCGTCGACCGTCTGGCCCTTCTCGTCGACCACGATCAGCCGGTCCGCATCCCCATCGAGCGCGATGCCGATATCGGCTCGCACTTCGCGCACGCGGGCTTTCAGCGCATCGAGGTGGGTCGAGCCGACCCCGGCGTTGATGTTCTTGCCATTGGGCTCGACGCCAATGGCGATCACTTCCGCGCCGAGTTCCCACAAGGCGGAGGGTGCGACGTGGTAGGCCGCGCCATTGGCGCAATCGACCACGATGCGCAGCCCATCGAGCCGCACGTTATGGGGGAGCGAGGCCTTGACCGCATGGATATAGCGGCCGCGCGCATCCTCGATGCGGCGGGCACGGCCCACGTCGTTCGCATCCGCGAGAGGCAGATCCTGCTCGAGCATGGCCTCGATCGCGAGTTCGTCCTCGTCCGAAAGTTTGAAACCGTCGGGGCCGAACAGCTTGATGCCGTTGTCCTCGAACGGGTTGTGGCTGGCCGAGATCATCACGCCGACATCGGCGCGCATCTCGCGCGTGAGGAGGGCGACGGCGGGCGTGGGCATCGGCCCGAGCAAGACCACGTCCATGCCCACGCTGGTGAACCCGGCCGTCATCGCGTTTTCCAGCATGTAGCCGGAAAGGCGCGTGTCCTTGCCGATCACCACGCGGTGGCGGTGATCGCCGCGCAGGAAGTAGGTGCCGGCGGCCTGACCCACCTTCATTGCGGTTGCTGCCGTCATTACACCGGCGTTGGTCCGGCCCCGGATCCCGTCAGTGCCGAAGAATTTGCGTGCCATTGCCTGAAACAAGTCCCTTTGCGGTGCGCCTGCGCGGCGCGGATTGCCATATGCCCCTACACGCTTAATGTCACCGCCCGATGAACCAGCTGATTAACGATACTTCATCGGGTGATGCCCCGGTCGATGCCAGCCTAGATGCGATGCACGATGCCCCGAGGGGCTTCGTGCTACCGCCGATCGCGCAAGTGCCCGCTTCGTGGACCTTTGCCTCGCTCGCGCTGGGGCTGGGCGGCGGCCTCGCGCTGGCACTGCTGGTGCCGCAAGCGCTTCCCGCCGTGCTGATGGTGTCCGAATCGGTTGGCGATCTGTGGCTGCGAGCCTTGCAGGCGACCATCGTGCCGCTGGTGGCGGCGCTGCTGTTTACCGGCACGGTGCAGGTCGTCGCCACCGCCAATGCGGGCGCGCTGGCGCGGCGCAGCCTGGGCCTGTTTCTGTTGGTGCTGGGGCTGAGCGCGCTGATCGCGCTGACGCTGACACCTTTCCTGCTAACCTTGATGCCGATCCCGGGCGCGGCGGGGGCGGCCCTGCGGGCCACGCTGGCCGCGCCGCCTTCGGGACCGCTGCCGGGCATGGCGGAATACTTGAAGGCCATCGTGCCGACCAATGTGATCGACGCGGCGGCGAATGATCGCATGCTGCCGATGATCCTGTTCGTCGCGGTCTTCGCGCTCGCCAGCACGCGGATCGAGGCGCGGCAGCGCGCGATGCTCGCGACGTTCTTCGCCGCGATTGCTTCGGCCATGCTGGTGGTGATCGGCTGGGTGCTCGCCGCTGCGCCGGTCGGCGTGCTGGCCTTGAGCCTGACGGTAGCGGCCAAGACCGGCTCTGCCGCCATCGGCGCGCTGGCGCACTATGTGCTGGTGGTAATCCTGACCGGTTCGGCGATCCTGCTGATCGGCTACCTCGTCGCGGTGCTGCTCGCGCGGCTTTCGCCGCTCGCTTTCGCGCGGGCGATGGTGCCGGTTCAGGTCTTCGCGCTCTCCACCCAGTCCTCGCTCGCCTCGCTGCCGGCGATGCTGGGGGCGTGCAGCAAGCTCGATGTGCGGCCTGCGACCTCCGAATTCGTCATGCCGCTGGCGGTCGCGCTGTTCCGCGCTACAAGCCCGGCGATGAACCTGGCGGTCGTGGTCTATGTGGCGAAGTGGTACGGGGTGCCGCTTTCGCCCGCGATGCTTGCTTCGGGATGGATCATGGCGATCCTCGTTTCGCTGAGCTCGGTCAGCCTGCCCGGCACGATCAGCTTCATCGCCTCGGTCGGCCCCATCGCGATTGCCATGGGTGTGCCGGTGGCGCCGCTGGCGCTGCTGGTGGCGGTGGAAGTGTTGCCCGATCTGATGCGCACCTTGGGCAATGTGACCTGCGATGTGGCCGTGACCGCGGCGGTGGACCGCCGCGACCGGCCGAGCTAGGGTCTGTTTCAGTTACACTGAAACGGTTGCGGCACCAGCCGACTCCCCCGCCCGGCCATCCATAGCGTACAATTCCCTCGGGTGGCCGGGCGGGGAGTGGGCTGGTACCGCTTCCACGCAAATGGAACAGACTCTGACCGGAACCGGCTAGCGGCTGAGCCCCGATCCGGGCCGGAAAAGCGGCTCGCCCAGCAGGAAGCCGATCACGTTGGGCCGCCCGAGATTGTCGAGCATCGCCTCGATGATCAGCAGGATCGGCACCGACAGGAGCGCGCCGGGCACGCCCCAGATCCACGAGAAGAAGCTGATCGCAACGAGGATCGCGACCGGGCTTACCGTGAGGCGGGCGCCGAGGATGGCGGGCGTCACGAAGTTTGCCTCGATCGCGTGAAGGCCGAGGAAGGCCAGCATCGGCACGAAGCCCACGGACACCGAGCTGGCCGTTCCGAGCCCGACCAGCCCCAGCAGCGCCATCATCGCAAGCGGGCCGATGTAGGGCAGGAAATTGAACACGAAGGCGAGGCCGCCCCACATGATCGGCGCACTGAGCCCGAAGGCATAGGCGCCGCCCGCGACGATCACGCCGATGCCGAGGTTTATCAGCGCGACAGTGAGTAGGTAGCCCGCCACCCGGTCCTGCACATCGCGCATGACGCGGGCGATGCGCACCGAGGCATTCGCGCTGTGGGCGCTCTGCGCAAGGCGGCGCTGCACGCGCAGGCGCGTCTCGATCATAAAGAACGTCATCAGCAGGGTGACGAGCACTTCGAGGACCACGCTCGGGGTCGCGAAGGCGACCTGTTCGATCACCGAGGGGCTGGCCAGCACGACCTCGCGCGGGCTGTGGCCCATGAGACGGGCGAGCTGGCGGTTGAAATCGTTGATCCACGCCAGATTGCCGCGCCATTCGGCGAACCGGCGGCTGACGACAGCCAGCATGTCCGGCACCTGATCGACCATCGCGAAAGCCGGCTGAAGGATCAGCCCGAGCGCTGCGACGATCCCGCCTGCCATGATGAGAATGGCAAGCAGCGAGGCCAGCATGCCGGGCAGGCCGATACGGCTCAGCCGGTCGGCCAGCGGAGCGAGGATGATCGTGAAGACGAGCGCCGTGACGGGCGGCAGAAACACCACCGAACCGATGGAGAGTACGAACGGCAGCGCGAGGAACAGCCCGGCCATGAGGAGCAGCAGGATCGCCGATTGCAGCCGCTCGCGCGTATCGCCCGCCCATTCATCGGGCAGGCGGGGCACCGCGGCAGCAGTTTCAAGATCGGGATCGGGCATATCGGCCATCTCGGGCCGTTATCTGGACCCCGCGTGTGGCGGGATCAAGGCGTCTCTTCGGCCAAGCGCGCGAAAGAGCGCGCTTGGTGCGGTACCGGCCAGCTCCTCCGCCATGACCGAACCGGCAAGGTTCGCTTAAAGCCCCTTGCCGTAGATCACGTATTCCTTGTTGACCTTGCTATCGATGGCATCAGCGATGGCGACCATCCCCTGGTTGTCATCGAGGATCCAGCCGATCTCGCCGCGCGTCGAACCATAGCGCGTCACCGAATTGCGGCGGATGTATTCGATCATCATGAAGGCAAGCTGGCTGGCAAGTCGCGAGGCCTGAAGCCGCTTGCGCACACCCATCAGCGGCACACGCATCGTTCGTACGCGGGGGTTGCGCAGCCACAGGAGCAGCTTGGCCCAGTTGAACGGGAAGAGCGAGCCGCCCATATGTTTCAGCACTTCGTTGAGGTCGGGCAGCGTCATCATGAAAGCGACCGGCTCGCCGTCATATTCGGCGACCATGATGAGATCCTCGCGCACGATCGGTTTGAACTTCTTGCCGGCATAGGCGATCTCGGTATCGGTGAAGGGGACGAAGCCCCAGTTGTCCGACCACGCATCGTTGAGGATGTCGAGGATCAGCTTTGCCTCTGCATCGAACCTGCTCTTGTCGACGCCGCGAATGCGGATGCGCGGGTTCTTCTCGCCCGATGCAACGATGCGCTGGATCAGCGGCGGGAATTCCTTGCTGATATCGAGCTCGTAAGTGAGCAGCGACTTCGCCGGGGTGTAGCCCATCGCCTCGATGTAGGCCGGATAGCGCTTGCTCTGGTGGCCCATCATCACGGTCGGCGATTGTTCGAAGCCGCGCACGAGCTGCCCCGGCTCTTCCCAGATCGACATCGAGATCGGCGCAAGCACGCGGGTCATGCCCTTTTCGCGCAGCCACGCCTCGGCGCGGGCAATCAACGCATGGGCCGCGGCCTGGTCCTCTGCCTCGAGCAGGCCCCAGTTGCCGGTGCCTGGCCCCATGCCCTGCGCCGGGTCCATGGCAACCGCGAGGCGGTCGATATGCGCCGATATGCGCCCGACGATCCTGCCGCCGCGCCGGGCGAGGAAGAGCTGGACGTCGGCGTGTTCGAAGAACGGGTTCTTGCCCGGGGTGACGAGTTCGATCGCTTCCATCCGGAGCGGCGGCACCCATGCGGGATCACCGGCATTGATGCGGTAGGCATAGTCCACAAAGGCAGTGCGATCGGCCTTGCCGGATACCGGGGTGATGACTACTTCGCCGCTGCTGTCTGGGGTTCCGGCCACGATCTTGCCTTTGTTTGGAAGTATTCGGGAAAAATGCAGGGCTTGCCTGCGTTGGCCCGGGCCGGATTGTCAAGCCGGACACGTCTCAAAGGGTCTCTGGACAAGCCGCCTCAGGTCAAACAGGAACAGTCGCATGCCCGCCTCCACCTCGCTCGAAAAGGCTCCGCAGCCGCTGGCCGCCGCGCCCGGCGATGCCGCGATCCTCGCGCGCACGCCGGACGACAAGGCGATGCTGCGCGCTGCGGTGGAGCTGACCCGCGATCTGGGCGAGGCCCGCCCCGCGATCTTCTGGCCGGACATGCTGGCCTCCGCCTTCACCGGCTATGCCGCGCTGGCGGGCGCGATCCTTGCCACAAACGCGTTGCTCGCAGCCGCCTGCGGCGTGCTGTCCGCCCTCGCGTTCTACCGTGCGCTGCTGTTCATCCACGAGCTTTCGCACATCCACCGCAATGCGCTGCCGGGCTTCCGCTTCGTGTGGAACCTGCTCGTCGGCATTCCGATGCTCACGCCCTCGTTCATGTATGAAGGTGTGCACCCGCTGCATCACGCGCGCACCCGCTATGGCACGGTGGAGGACCCCGAGTATCTGCCGCTCGCGCTGATGAAGCCATGGTCGTTGCCGGTCTTCCTGCTGACCGCGCTGCTGCTGCCCGTGGCGCTGCTGGTGCGTTCGGCGGTGCTGGTGCCGCTGGGCGCGGTGATCCCGCCGCTGCGTCGGCTGGTCTGGGCGCGTGCCTCGGCGCTGGCGATCAACCCTTCGTTCCAGCGCCGCCCGCCGGAGGGTGACTTCGCGCGGATGGTGTTCTGGCAGGAAGCCGGCGCTTCGGCCTGGGCGTGGTTCCTGCTCGGCTGGTCGAGCGCGCATGGCTGGCGGCCGCTGCTGATCGGCATTGCCGTGATCGCGATGGGCGCCGTGCTCAACCAGGCGCGCACGCTCGTGGCCCACCTGTGGGAGAACGAGGGCGAGACGATGACGGTGACGGGGCAGTATCTCGATTCGGTCAATGTGCCGCCGCCCGGCTGGCTGACCGTGCTCTGGGCGCCCGTCGGCTTGCGTTATCACGCGCTGCACCACCTGCTGCCAAGCGTGCCCTATCACGCGCTGGGCGAGGCGCACAGGCGGCTGACCGCAGAACTCGGTACGGGCTCGACCTACACCCGTTCGAGCTACGCCGGACTGTTTCCGCTGCTTGGCCGGCTGGTGCGCAGCACGATGACTGCGCGCTGAAACGCTACTCTTCTGTCCTGACCAGCACTGTTTCGCCGATCAGCAGGAACAGGAAGAACGGCGCCCAGGCCGCAAGCAGCGGCGGGTAACCGCCGAAATTGCCCATCGCGAGCGCGGCGTTGTCGACCACGAAATAGGCAAAGCCCAGGGCCATGCCGATCACCGCGCGGATGAACAGCATGCCCGAACGCGCCAGGCCGAACGCCGCGACCGCGCCGAGCAGCGGCATCAGCAGCGCAGACAGCGGTCCTGAAAGTTTGTGCCACCATTTGCCTTCGAGCTCGCTCGTGCGGTAGCCGGCGCCCCGGATCGCGGCGATGGACGCCGAAAGCTGGCTGATCGATTCGCCATCGGCATCGGCCTTGCGGATCACCACTTGCGCCGGATCGACGCTTTTCGCGAAGATCTGATCGGCGGCATAGGTCAGGCTGCGCGCGCTCTGGACGTCGAATCCCGCCGGCTTGGTGAAGTGCCAGCCGGGCCGCGCATAGGTCGCCTCGGACGAGCGCACGATCTCGGTCACCATCCCGGAGGGATCGCGCCGGTACCAGCTCACGTCGGTCATCCGCGTCGCGGCGCCTTGTCCTGTCACCGCGCGCGCATAGAGGAGGTTGCTGCCGTCCTGCAGCCAGACGTTCGCCTTTACCGCGCTGTCACGCGGGATCGCGCGGTAGTCCACCGCCTGCCACGCCTTCAGGGTGGCGGTCGAGCGCACCACGACCCGTTCGTTGAACGCAAAGGTGACGAGCGAGGTCAGCGCGGCGACCAGAAACAGCGGCGCCAGCACCTGGTGCGCCGACAGCCCGGCGGCCTTGAGTGCGATAACCTCGCTGTTCTGGTTGAGCGTCATCAAGGTGATGATCGTCGCCAGCAACACCGAATAGGGCAGGAAGCGGCTGATCAGCTGCGGAACCCGCAAGCCCGCATACGTGAGCAGTTCGCCCTGCCCGTTGCCCGGCGCGGCGAGGATGCGGCCACTTTCGCTGAGCAGGTCCAGCATCTGCAGCACGAGGACAAGCATCAGCAACACGGCGACAATCCGCATCGCGAACATGCGCCCGATGTAGAGCGTGATCGTGCGTGAGGGGAAGAAATCAAGCAGCATCGACGGCTCCCGACGCTTCCGCCGCGAGGGTCTTCGCGCTGCGCGGCTGGCGCGCGGCGAACAGCTTCATCACCGAGCGGCTGATCTTCGCAAAGCCCGTTTCCAGCGCGCCGATCGGCTGGCCGCCGGGAACATAGGCAAGCCGCCAGTACATCGAGGTGATCAGCGCCGCGAAAAGGGCGAAGGGGCCCCACAGCGCCAGCGTCGGATCGACCCGGCCGAGGCTGGAGACGTCCTGCCCGTACTCGTTCACCTTGTGGTAGGCGACGACCATCACGATCGAGACGAACACGCCGAGCGCCGAGCTGGAGCGCTTGGGCGGCACGGCCAGGGCCACTGCCAGCAGCGGCAGAAGGAACATCATCGCCACTTCGACAAGGCGGTAGTTGAGGCTCGCGATGCTCTGGTAGCGCGCCGCCTGGCTTGAATCCTTGCTCCAGCCGATCCGCAGCAGTTCCGGCAGGAAATACTCCCGGTCGCGCTCGCCGCGCCTGCGGAACTGTTCGATCTTGGGGAGGTCGATCGGCAGGTCATGCGTCGCGAAGGTCAGCACGCGCGGCGACGAGATGCCGGGCCCGTCCTGCACGATCTGTCCCTCCGACAAGCGCAGGATCACCGTATCGGGGTTTTCCTTGTTGGCAAAGAACTGGCCTTCGCGTGCGGAAATGACGAGGACCTGCCCGTCCTTGGTGGCGATCCGGGCGAAGATCCCGCGCAGATCGCGCCCCTCGTCGCGGCTGGCGTCGACACGCAGCGCGGTGCGGTCCTGCAGCGTGTTGAATTCGCCCACCTTGATCGAAGCGCCGAGCGCGCCCGAGCGCAGGTCGAACTGCAACTGCTCGTAGTAGTAGCGCGAAAGCGGCTGGAGATAGCCGACGATCACCAGGTTGAGCACCGCGAGCACAACTGTGAAGAGGTAGGGCACGCGCAGCAACCGGGTGTACGAGAGGCCCACCGCGCGCATCACGTCCAGCTCCGACGAGGTCGCGAGGCGGCGGAAGGCGAGGAGGATGCCCAGCATCAGCCCGAGCGGGATCGCGAGGCTGGCGTATTCCGGCAAGAGGTTCGCCAGCATCTTGAACACGACACTCACCGGCCCGCCCTCGGTCGCCACGAAGTCGAACAGCTTGAGCATTTTGTCGAGCACGAGCAGAGACGCCGCGATCACGAAAACCGCGCACATCGGCACGAACACGAGCCGGGCAATATATCGGTCGGTGGCGGTGATGAAAGGCAAGGGCTGGGCGGCTCACTGGACCGGGTTAAGGGTCCCGGTTAGCCCGGTTCCGGGGCCGGCGGAAGGTGAAAATGCTGGCGTGAGCAAGCGCCTCGTCGATGCAGGCGGGCGCTCAGGCGCGAATCAGGCCTTCTCGAGCGTGCACTGCAACGGGTGCTGGTTCTGCCGGGCGAAGTCCATCACCTGGTTCACCTTGGTTTCGGCGATCTCGTAGGGGAAGATCCCGCAGACGCCGACGCCCTTCTGGTGAACGTGAAGCATGACGCGCGTGGCCTGCTCCAGGTCCATGTTGAAAAAGCGCTTGAGCACCATCACGACGAATTCCATCGGCGTGTAATCATCGTTGAGCATCAGCACCTTGAACATGCTGGGCTTCTTGGGGCGCGTGCGCGTCTTGGTGGCGATGCCCACCTGGTCGTCGCCATTGCCCTCGCCGGGGCCCTTGGTCTCGTCATCGCCAGCAGCGCGCGCGGGCGTGCGCAGCGCGAAGGCGGCGCTATAGGCGGCAGGGCCCTCAGGGGCGCCGGGGATGGCTTTCATGCTCATGGCGTAGACCGGAATATCGCATTGCAGGCCCGTGCGTACAAGAGGCGGTTGAACACTTGGCCTCAAAGTCCAGATCGAGCCCGCGTCTGGCCGTGCTGAACGGCAACGGGCCGGACAGGCAAAACCCATCCGGCCCGCGTGCGTGTTCCGCCCCAGTCCAGCGCCGCAGCGCCGGACGGCGAGGCCGTTCAGGCGGCGTGCTTGATCTTTTCGACCGCGAGGCTGACGCGGTTCGAGATCGGCTGGAACGCTTCGCTGGCGAGCTTGAGCATCGCTTCGCTGTTCTTCGAGGTCGCGGCGACCGCGGCGTCGAACTGCTTGCGAAGCATCGCGTTCTGCTTCTCGAAGAACTCGGCGGGCGACTTCACCGCGGCGAGTTCCTTGATTTCGGCCTGCATCGTCTCGACCACGGTCTTGGTCTCGGCGGCGTAGCTCTTGCCCATTTCCTGAAGGCCGGTGGCAAGGATCTTGGTCGATTCGACGACGGCTTCCACGTTGCCCTTGGTGAAGGTGCCCATGTCGCCCAGCGCGGCCTGGCTCTTCTCGAGCGCGGCCTTCGCCTTTTCGGCAGCTTCCTTCATCGCGGTCTGGATGGTCTCGGTCATTTCGGTGGTGCTGGCGGTCATGATGATAAAGTCCTTCTGCTTGGCAGGCGCCCTCTTCGTGGAGGTCGCCTCGTTCTGGTTGGTCTTGACGGGGATCGTGCTGGTTTTCGCGGCAGGCTTCGGCGCAATCTTCGCGGCCTTGACCGCACGCTTCGCCGGAGCCTTCCGGACCGGCTTTGCAGCCGGCGCCACCGGCGCTTCCACAGCCGTTGCAGGAGCGGGCGCGGCGACCTTGCGCGGGCGACCGGCCTTGCCCTTGGCCTTGGCAGCGGGCGCCGGAGCGGCGTCCACTGCGGGACCTTCCGGCTGCGCGAGCGGTTCGGTCGCGGCGATCTCAGCCGCGGCAACGGGCGCTGCGATTGCGGCGTCTGCGATGCCCTTGACTCCGTCTTCCATGACCTGATTGCTCCTGCGCCGGACACGCCCCGCGAGCACGATCCACCAGGCGGATCAGCAGCAAGTCGTGTTGCAGTGCACAAAATAGGAGTGCAAGCGCGAAACGTCAAGCCCCATTGTGCAGTGCACCATGAGAAGAAGTGCCGGGAATGACGGGAGTATACCTGCCTTCGCGGATGCGGCCTATCGGGTCTTGACGTACCGTCCGGGCGCGTCCTCGATCACCGGGTCGCCACGCCCACCCGGAACGCGCTTGCCCTTGGCCGGCAAGGTCTCTGCGTCCGACTCGCGAATCCACGCCATCCAGTCCGGCCACCAGCTGCCCTTGGTCTCGCTCGCGCCGGCGACGAACTCCGCGAGGGTGGTCGGCTCGCCATCGTTGCGCCAGAACTGGTATTTTTCTGCGTCCGGCGGATTGACCACACCCGCGATATGGCCGGAGCCTGCCAGCACGAACCGCCATGGGCCCGAAAGCAGCCTGGTGAGCTTCCACACGCTTTCCGCCGGCGCGATGTGGTCCTCGCGCCCTGCCTGGATGTAGCAGGGCGTGGCGATCAGCCTGAGGTCGATCGGGGTGCCGTCGATTGTCAGCGAGTCCGGCATGACGAGCCGGTTGTCGCGGTAGAGGTCTTCCAGATAGGTCTTGTGCCACTTGGCCGGCAGGTTGGTGGTATCGCCGTTCCAGTGCAGCAGGTCGAAGGCGGGGTAGTCTTCACCGAGCAGGTAGTTGTTGACGACATAGTTCCAGATAAGGTCTGTGCCGCGCAGCAGGTTGAACGTGGCCGCCATGTAGCGCCCGTCGAGATAGCCGTCGGTGACCATGCCTTCGAGCATCTTGATCTGCTGATCGTCGATGAACGACTTGAGATCGCCGGCCTTCTCGAAATCGACCTGCGCGGTGAAGAAGGTGGCCGAGCGCACCTTGTCCGCCTCGCAGCGCCGGGCCAGCAGCGCCAGCGTCGCGGCGAGCGTGGTGCCCGCCACGCAGTAGCCGATCACGTGGGTCTGGGCCACGCCCAGCCGCTTGCGCACAACGTCGATCGCCTCGACTTGCGCCATCACGTAATCGTCCCAGACGATGTCGGCCATCGAGGCGTCGGCCGACTTCCACGAGACGACAAACACCGTCAGTCCCTGCTCCACCGCCCAGCGGATAAAGCTCTTCTTGGGGTTCAGGTCGAGGATGTAGAACCGGTTGATCCATGGCGGGAAGATCAGGAGCGGCACCGCGAGGACGGTCTCGGTCGACGGGCTGTACTGGATCAGCTGGTAGAGCGGTGTCTCGTAGACCACTTTGCCGGGCGTGATCGCGATATTGCGGCCGAGTTCGAAGGCTTCCGGGTCGGCGTGGGTCAGCTGGCCCTTGCGCATGTCTGCCAGCAGGTGCTCTACGCCTTTAACGAGGTTCTCACCGTGCGTTTCCAGCGTGCGTTCGATCACGATGGGATTGGTCATCGGAAAATTGGCAGGGCTCAGCGCATCGACCACCATCTTGGTGAAGAACTGCACCTGTTGCTGGCGCTCCGGCGGCAGCCCTTTGACTTCGTCGGCCATCGCGGTGAGCTTTTCGGCGATCAGCAGGTAGGTCTGGTGAAGCAGCGCGAACCACGGCTGGTCGGCCCATCGCGGATCTGCAAAGCGGCGGTCCTTGCGCGGCAGCGGCGCTTCCCTGGATGCCTGCGCCGCAGGCCCGATGCCATAGCGGCCAAGCACGCTGGTCCACAGTTCCAGCCCGTCTTCCCAGAGTTTGGCCTGGGTCTCGGTCTGCGAGATCGGCATCGCCGCATACCAGTCGTTGAACAACGCGGTCCAGCGCGCCGGGTCCGCCATGCGGGCCAGCACGGGCTCCACTTGCCCGGCCTGCTCGGCGCCGAAATCGAGCCACATCTTCTGCAGCTTTGCGGCCGACATCCCCCAGTGCTGCATGGCCGCCGGATCGGTCGCCAGATTGGGCAGGGGGGTCGAGGCCGTCGGCAGGAACGGGGCAAACAAGGCCTGCATCGCCTCACCCTGCTGGCGCATCAGATCCTCGATCACCGCCGTATCGAGCGGGTTTTCGGGCGGCGTTGCGGCTTCGGCCATGACGGTGGGTTTCCCTGTTGCGCTTGGGAGGCCTTATAGCGCTCTTCATGACGGTTGTGATCCCTTCCGGTTCCCACGGGCCGACGATTGTCGTAAGGGGCATGATGGCGCGGTGCTTTTGCCGGGCCAAAGGAGTGAGTAAACCCACCGTGACCGAAGAATTCTACCGCATGAAGCGCCTGCCGCCCTATGTCATCGCCGAAGTGAACGCGATGCGGGCCGCCGCACGCGCCCGTGGGGCAGACATTATCGATCTCGGCATGGGCAATCCCGATCTCCCGCCCCCGCCGCACGTTATCGAAAAGCTCTGCGAAGTGGCGATGAAGCCCGATGCACATGGCTATTCCGCATCGAAGGGCATCCCCGGTGTGCGCAAGGCGCAGGCCAATTATTACGCGCGCCGTTTCAATGTGGAACTTGATCCCGAGACCGAAGTGGTCATGACGATGGGCTCGAAGGAAGGCCTCGCCAGCCTCGCCACCGCGATCACCGCGCCGGGCGACGTTGTGCTGGCGCCCAACCCCAGCTACCCGATCCACACCTTCGGCTTCATCATTGCGGGTGCCACGATCCGGTCGGTGCCGACGACGCCTGACGAGCGCTACTGGGAATCGCTCGACCGCGCGATGCGCTACAGCGTGCCGCGCCCCTCGGTGGTGATCGTCAACTATCCTTCGAACCCGACGGCCGAGACGGTGGACCTCGCGTTCTACGAGCGTCTTGTTGCCTGGGCGAAGGAGAACAAGGTCTGGATTCTTTCGGACCTTGCCTATTCCGAACTCTATTTCGACGGCAACCCGACGCGCTCGATCCTCGAGGTGCCCGGTGCCAAGGATGTCGCGGTCGAGTTCACCTCTATGTCGAAGACGTTCTCGATGGCCGGGTGGCGCGTCGGCTTTGCCGTGGGCAACAAGCAGCTCATCGCCGCGCTGACCCGCGTGAAGTCGTATCTCGACTACGGCGCCTTTACGCCCATTCAGGCCGCGACCTGCGCCGCGCTCAATGGCCCGCAGGATATCGTCGAACAGAACCGCCTGCTCTACCAGAAGCGCCGCGACGTGATGGTCGAGGCGTTCGGCCGTGCCGGTTGGGAGATCCCGAGCCCGCGCGCTTCGATGTTCGCCTGGGCCCCGCTGCCGCCGGCGCTGCGCGAGATGGGCAGTCTGGAGTTTTCCAAGCAGCTCCTCACTCACGCCGAAGTCGCAGTCGCCCCGGGCGTGGGCTATGGCGAGGATGGCGAAGGCTACGTCCGCATCGCCATGGTGGAGAACGAGCAGCGCCTGCGCCAGGCTGCGCGCAACATTCGCCGGTATCTTAGCAGCATGGGCGTCAACGCCAGCGCCGCCTGAGCGCCATAAGACAACGGTTCGGAGCAGGATAAGCCATGAAGTTCCATGATCGCGTCAGTGTGACCATCGAAGACCACGTTGCCCATGTCCTGCTCGATCGAGCGGACAAGATGAACGCGCTCGACGATGCCATGTTCGAGGGGATCATTGCGGCCGGCTCCCATCTGCACAGCGCCAAGGGCGTGCGCAGCGTGGTCCTGTCCGGCGCGGGACGGTCGTTCTGCGCCGGGCTGGACCTCTCCAGCATGGGCAACCCTGATCGCTGGGGAAGTGGCGGCAGTTTGACCGACCGCACCCACGGCAATGCCAATCGCGCGCAATATGCCGCGATGGTGTGGCGCAGCCTGCCAGTGCCGGTGATCGCTGCAGTGCACGGCGTATGTTTCGGCGGTGGGCTGCAGGTGGCGAGCGGCGCGGACATCCGCATCATGCACCCAGATGCACGGCTCGCGGTGATGGAAGTGAAGTGGGGCCTGGTGCCCGACATGGGCGGCTATGCGCTGTGGCGCGGCAATGTGCGCGACGATGTGCTGCGTGAACTGACCTATACCCACCGCGAATTCAATGGCACCGAGGCGGCGGCTTTCGGCTTTGCCACCCACGCCGATGTCGATCCGCTGGGCCGCGCCATGGCACTGGCGAAGGACATCGCCGGCAAGAGTCCGACCGCCGTGCGCGGGGCCAAACTGCTCACCAACCGCACCGCGCACATGGACGAGGACCAGATCCTCATGGCCGAAAGCGTGGCGCAGCACGAACTCATGTATTCGCGCAACCAGATCGAGGCGGTGAAGGCCGGCATGGAAAAGCGCGCCGGCGATTTCGTCGATCCCTGATCCGCGAAGGGCGCGAGCGAAAGAATCCCGTTGCGGGCGCCGCAGCGCTCGGCTAACCGCGCTCCTCCACGCTGATGCGCATCGGGGCCCGATGGCGGAGTGGTTACGCACCGGACTGCAAATCCGTTTACGCCGGTTCGATTCCGGCTCGGGCCTCCATTTCACCGTTTGAAGACGTCCAGTGACGTCCGGTAAATGGCTCTTTTTCAGCATTTTTCCTGATATACTTCTCCATGTCAGTGTGGGTCGATCCGTCCGCATCCGGGACCATTGATGGTACAGGTGATGGATCACAGCCCGATGCTGGACGCGGAGGTCCATCAATGTCGGAAGCTGCAACACGCAAATCTGGGCTCACCGCCAATGCGGTGAAGCATGCCAAGCCGAGGTCGAAGCCGTACAAGCTCTCCGACCGCGATGGCCTGTACCTGCTCGTGATGCCCACCGGCATCCGATACTGGCGAATGAACTACCGTTTTGGCGGACAGCAGCGCACGCTCTCGTTCGGTCGTTGGCCCGAAATGCTGCTCGGCGAAGCGCGGGAGATGCTGCTTGATGCGCGTAGATCGTTAGCCAAAGGCCTTGATCCGCTGGAGCAAGCCAAACTGGAAAAGATCGCCAAGTCGATTGCCGCCAGCAACAGCTTCCAAGCCGTCGCGGAAGAGTGGCTTGAAAAGATCGAGAAGGAAGGCTTGGCCGCGATCACACTCAAAAAGGCCAGGTGGCTGCTCGAGCAAACTTATCCAGCGCTAGGCAAGCGGCCCATCTCGGAGATAACGGCCCACGAGCTTTTGCTCGTCCTGAAGAAGGTCGAAAGCACCAAGCGCTATGATACGGCGAACCGCATTCGCAGCACCTGCAGCCAGGTTTTTCGCTATGCCATCGCGACAGCCCGCGCCAATCGGAACATCTGTGCGGACTTGCGCGGTGCGCTCGTCACTCCGCGCACCAACCATCGTGCGGCGATCACGACGCCCACGGAAGCCAGCGGACTCCTTCGTGCGATCGAGGATTACGATGGCCACCATTTGACTCAGATCGCGCTACGGCTTCTGCCGCACCTGTTCGTCCGGCCTGGTGAACTGCGATGGGCAGAATGGAGCGAGTTTGATTTCGACAAGCGTGTCTGGACGATACCGGACCACAAGATGAAGATGCGCCGGCCCCACGCTGTTCCCCTATCACGGCAGGCCCTCTCGATCATCGAGGAGATCGAGCACGATGCGAGCTACAGCGATTTTCTGTTTCCATCGCTGCGGTCGGTCGATCGCCCGATGTCGGATAACACGATCAACGCCGCGCTTCGGCGCCTCGGATTCAGCAAGGACCAGATGACAGGCCATGGCTTCCGCGCGATGGCCGCCACCATGCTCAATGAAATGGGGACCTGGAACCCTGACGCAATCGAACGGCAATTGGCGCACGCGGATGGGAATTCCATCCGCCGTGCCTATGCGCGCGGCCAGTACTGGGATGAACGCGTCCGCATGATGCAGCACTGGTCGGACTATCTGGACCAGTTGCGCGCGGGCGCCACCATTCTCAGGCCCAAGTTCGGGCACAGCGCGTCATGATGGAGCCTGTCGCCCGCGCTCGATCAGCGCGCGCAGGCTGGCGACCACCACAAGGCTGCACCGGCCAACTTTGACCACCTCGATATCACCCGAGGCGATGAGTTCGTAGACCTTGGACCGCCGGAGCCCGGTGAGGCGCATGGCCTCGGATATGCGGACCGTGAACGGTTCTAGTGGGGCCGCCTCGGAGCGCTTCTGCCGACCAAAGGGCAAGGCCAGCTGTTCGCCGTAGGGAGTGCTGATGTTTGTCGTGCGACGGATCATCGGCCCGCCTCCGCACTCAGTGCGGCCACGGCTTCGAGACTGCTCGCGGGTACCACATGGTACTCAAGTGAGCAAAGTTGGCCAAAGCTGCAAACTTGGCAGATCCTCGATCGAAACATTATCAGATTCCTTCAAAAGAAGGAGCCTGGTCACCCTGCGAAAGACCCATTTAAATTACCGCAGACTTTGGAACATGTCAAGAACATGCAAGGTCAGAATTTTCGCGGCATTGCTATACCATAACGGTAGACTGACTTGCATCGGGACGCTGTAAGTCAGAGTGACGGGAAAGCGACAAAGCGCCCGAAACTGACACTTTGTTGCTATGTTTCGTATACTTGCAGCCTGCGACAAGTCGCGTACGGTGTGCTTGAATTTGTTCCCAATTTGTGCGCGATGTGTTCAAGAGATTCCGCCCAATGCTTTCGGAGAAATGGGCCTCAATCCCGCAGGATACGTAGCCTATCAGGCGCCTGAGGGGAAGCTCCTGTGCTCAACGCTCTTCGCCAATGTTCCGCTCCACGGAAGCAAATAGCCACTTCTTCTGCATGATCTGGGGCTAGCAGATATCAGCAGTCGGCAGGGCATGCGCGCCCACCGGGTTCGAGTTGGTCTTCCACCCCTTCACACGCACTGATGAGCAGAAAAGCGAGCAAGGCGCTTGACTCCTTAATGGTGTTAAATGATTATGCCTCATAACCACCGGTCACAGGCCGGGGATGGGAGATTGCAATGCAGATAGCGAAGCTGGAGGTGCCGCGCTGCCTTGTGGGCGAAGGGCCGGTGTGGGACGTTGGCTCAGGGCTGCTTTTCTGGATCGATATACTGGGGCGGAAAGTCCACAAACTTGATCCCGTCACAGGTCTTACGAGAACATGGGAGGTTCCCGGCATCATTGGATCGATGGCGCTGCGCGAGAGCGGCGGAGCGATCGTCGCGCTGGCCAATGGTGTCTATGCTCTCGACTTTGATAGCGGTGCATGCACCCTGATTGCCTCAAGCCCGGACCTCGACGATCAGGTGCAACTGGCGGACGGAAAGGTCGATCGGCGGGGCCGTTTCATCGTCGGATCGAGCGACCGGAGCATGAAGGATGCGCGGGGCAAGCTCTATGTTCTGGAGCCCGGTGCTTCGCAGCTGCGCGTGATCGACGAGGGCATAACTCTGTCGAACGGCCCTTGCTGGTCCCCGGACAATGCGACGTTCTATCACGCGGATTCGATCCGGAACGAGATCTACGCCTACGACTACGACATCGAGACGGCAGCCGTTTCGAACCGCCGCCCTTTTGCCGGCACGGCCGAGCTTGGCGGGATACCCGACGGCGCGACGGTCGATACGCTCGGCGGAGTATGGAGCGCGATCTGCGAGGGCGGAAAGCTGGTCCGGTTCCTGGCCGATGGTTCGATTGACCGGATCATCGACATGCCGGTTCGTCTGCCGGGTAGCGTCATGTTCGGCGGCGCGGGGCTGGACCGGTTGTTCGTTCCCAGCCTCGATCCATCCTTCATGGGGCGCGCCAACGACCCGCTCGACGGGGCAACCTTCGTAATTGACGGGCTGGGTTTCACTGGCCTGCCCGAGCCGCGCTTCGCCGGCTAGCGGCAGATTTCTAGACCACACAGATCAGCCGGACGCATTTCGATCCGGCAATGCAGGAGAGGGAATATGAGAGAGCGCAACACCATCAGAATCCGCCAGTCAGCACTCCGTCTGGGGCTCAGCGCTTCGGTGCTGGCCATCTGCACCGGCGTGGCGGCGCAGGCGCAGGAAGCGGCGCAGCCTGCCACCACAGACGAGATCGTGGTCACTGCGCAGTTCCGCGAGCAGCGGCTCCAGGATACGCCGCTGGCGATCACCGCGGTCGACAGCAAGCTGCTGGAATCGCGCAGCCAGACGAGCCTGACTGAAGTCGCCAACCAGGCGCCCAGCGTGGTGCTGCGCCCGACGACTGCCGCCTTTGGTCCCTCGATCACGGCTTCAATCCGCGGGCTTGGCCAGATCGATTTCAACCCGGCGCTGGAACCCGGCGTCGGTCTCTATATCGATGATGTCTACTACCCGCGCCTCGTCGGTGCCAACTTCGATCTGCTCGACGTGGAGCGCATCGAAATTCTGCGCGGCCCCCAAGGCACGCTGACCGGCCGCAATTCCGAAGGCGGGGCGATCAAGTTCATCTCGCGCAAGCCGACTGGTGAAGCTGGCGGCTATCTCTCGGCCACATACGGCATTCGTAACCGGATCAACCTGCGCGGCAGCGTGGACTTCACTATCGCCAAGGATCTCTTCGCACGCGTTTCGGGCACGTTTGCGGACCAGGAAGGCTATGTGAAGAACATCGACTATGGCTGTGCGTTCCCGGCCAGCGGCGTGCCGACGCGTGCGGGCGGCACCAATTGTGTCGTCGGCAAGGACGGTGACGTCGGCTACAAGGCCCTGCGCGGTATCGTGCGCTATAACCCATCGGATGCCGTCGATCTCACTGTCAGCGGCGATTACATCCGCGACAGCCGCCGCAACTCCGCCGAAGTGCTGCTCTATGCCAACAACACCAATCCGAACGTCGCGACGTCGAATGGCTTGCCTTTTGACTCGCGCTTCATCTGCGGTCGCTTCTGCAATTATGGCACCAATGGAAACACGGCTGCATCCTTCGTTGCCGGTGCGATCCCGCCGCTGAACGGCCTGCCGATGGCGGCAACCCAAGGCTCCGGCCGCATGGAATACAAAGGCTGGGGCCTCGCCGCCAATGCGGACTTCAAGCTGAACGACGATCTTAAGCTTCAGTCGATCACGGCCTATCGCAAGTTCGATACCGGTTTCAGCCCTGATGGCGACCTTTCGCCCGCCAATGTCGGCTTTGGCATCAGCCAGCTCGATAGCTGGTTCGTCAGCCAGGAACTTCGCCTCAATGCGAAACTTGGCGATTTGGCAGACCTGACTGTCGGCGGTTTCATCTCTGACGAGAAGACCACCTACTACACACTTCAGGACATCCGGTACGTGGCGATTGCGCTCCCGACCGGCCCGCTGCCCCTGTTCCCGCTGCAGTTCATTGGTAACGATCCGGTGCGCTCGAAGTCCAAGGCCGTATTCGCCACTGCGATTATCCACCCGGCCCCGGCACTCACGATCACCCTAGGTGGTCGCTACACCAATGAGTCGAAGGCCTACACCTTCAACCGCTTCAATCTCGACGGCAAGACGATCAACGGCTTTCTCGATCCGGTCGGCGCTGCAAACGGGGCAGGCTACAGTGGTCCAAACGGCACGGCTCTGACGGGCAGCACAGGCCGGTTCAATGGCAACCGTTTCGACTACCGTGTCAGTGCCGACTACCGGTTCTCTCCCGCAGTGCTCGCGTATGCGACGGTTTCGACGGGCTTCAAGGGCGGCGGCATCGCGCCGCGTCCCTTCAACGCAGCACAGGCCGTGCCGTTCGGTCCGGAAAAGCTTACGGCCTTCGAACTCGGCCTGAAGACCGACTTGTTTGACCGCCGCGTCAGGTTCAACGTCTCGGCTTACTACAACAAGTTCAAGGGCGCGCAGCTAACGCTGCTGTCCTGCCCGCAGTTCGGTGGTCCCGGCCCTTGCGCCGTCCCGCAGAACGCTGGTGACGCAGATGTGAAGGGCTTGGAAGCCGAACTGTTCATCCAGCCGGTCAAGGGCCTGCAGATCGACGCTTCGGCCTCGGTGCTGGACTGGAAGTGGAAGTGCGTTGTTCCAGCCGTGGTCAACCCCGCAGGGGCAACCAGCGGCTGCTCCAGCGATCCGGCGCTTGTCAGCCAACTGGTCTCGCCTCCGCGCGGCGTCTCCAAGGCGCAGTGGAGCGCGGGTATCCAGTATGAGGCTGATCTCGGCAGCGCCGGTTCGATCACGCCGCGCCTCGACGCAGCCTATCAGGGAGCGATTGCCGGCACCGCAACGATCGCACCGAAGGGTTCGCCTTCGGACCTGTTCGCCACGGCTGAAGCGTTCACCATTGCAAACGCACGGCTGACCTGGCGCAACGCCGGCCGGGATCTGGACGTTTCGTTCGAGGTGACCAACCTCTTCGACAAGTACTATTTCCTTTCGAAGTTCGACCTCACCGGTGCGGGAGCGGGATCAATCTCGGGCATGCCCGGTCGTCCCCGCGAATGGGCGGTGACGGTCAAGAAGAAGTTCTGATGTGACCCAGGCGGGTGCTGCGGCACCCGCCCTTTTCCTGCCTGCCCAGCATGGCGGCGAGGTTTATGGGTTCATTGGATGATCGCCGGAAAGGGAAAATCGTGAAGATTGCGATCCTGGGCAGCACCGGCTTTGCAGGATCCTTCCTGCTGGCAGAGGCATTGGCCAGGCCCGAGCTCGCTGTGACAGCGATCGTTCGCAATCCTGGTGCCGTCTCGCCGCATGAACGATTGACAGTCAAAAAAGGCGATGTGTTCGACACTGGTTCGCTGGCAGACGCCCTACGGGGACACGACGCGGCAATCCATGCCTTCCACCCCGGTCGCGCTGCCAGCATGGCCGATGTTTATGATCAATGCGTAGCGGGGCACGAAGCGATCATAGCAGCCACCCGGCTTGCCGGTGTCCCGCGCCTGGTCTGCGTTGGCGGCGCCGCCAGTCTCATGACGCCGGAAGGCAAGGAATATCTTGATTCAAGCTATTGGGACAAGGCGTTCGATCCGTACCGCAACGCAATCCTGGGCACACGTGCTCTCTATTATCTGCTGAAGCCGGTGACTGATCTCGACTGGGTGTTCCTGGCACCGTCCGCTTGGCTGCGGCCCGGTCAGCGCACTGGACGATACCGGACCGGCAAGGATGACATGTTGTTCGCCGCCGATGGGACAAGCTCGATTTCCAACGAGGATTTTGCGTTGGCACTGATCAACGAGGTCATCACGCCCCGGCATCACCGCGAACGCTTCACAGTGGGGTATTGAGCATGACCAAGTATGTCATTAGCGGCGCATCCGGCAGTCTTGGCAGAAAGATCACCGAACAGCTGCTGGAAAAAATCCCAGCTGAAAACCTGTCTGTCAGCACGCGCACACCCAGCAGTCTGGATGCGCTCAGCCAAGGCGGCGTTGCGGTCCATGCCGCCGATTACAACGATCCTGTAGCGCTCGAACGCGCCTATGCAGGGTCCGATGTCCTGATGCTGATCAGCAGCCTTGCCGTCACCAAGCGCGTGCCAGAGCATCGCAACGCGATCAATGCGGCGAAGCGGGCTGGCATCAAACACATCGTCTACACATCGACAGCGGGTATCCACCCACAGAACCCGACCCTTTCGGCGTCCGACCATATCGTCACCGAGGATGACCTTCGCCGCTGCGGCATCGGCTACACGATCATGCGCAACGCCTGCTACGCAGAGGTTTTCCCGACCGTAGCGGCACAGCCGGTATTGCGTTCCGGCGAATGGGTCCAGGTTGAAGGCAACGGCAAGCTCGCGCCGATTTCAAAGAATGACATAGCCCGAACGGCAGTGGCTTGCATGCTCGATCCTGCGCGGCACGATGGCGCTGTCTACGAAGTCACCGGACCAGATCTGGTCAGCTTTCGTGACATCGCCGCTATGGCTAGCGAAGTTTATGGTGTTCCCATCCGCTATGTACCGGTGAGCATCGACCAACGCTATGCGCTGCTTGATGCGATGGGTGTGCCGCGCCAATATGCCGAAGGCATGGACGGCCACCCCGACGCCCATCTCTGGTGCAGTGAAGAGATGGTGACCGCGGACATCGCGTTTCAGGCTGGCTATCATGGCATTCTGACACATCACGTCGAATTCATTACAGGCCAAAAGCCCAGATCTCTCCGCGAAGTTTTTGAGCTGTGCAAAGGCAAGGATTACAATGATTGCTAGCGACAGAGCGGCTCAAAAAGAGGCCCCTTTCACGGCGTGATCTGCTCTCACCGAGTGGGCCGGTTCCGCCTTTGGTGGATCGTCGCTTCGTTGGCCATGGCCAGCCGCAGTTGAAGCAAGGTGAGCGTGCGGTGTCAGGCCTTTGTGCTCAGGGTCAGGCAGAACGTGCTGTGCCCCAGCTGCCGGATGCTCATGCGGAGGGACGCCTCCCGCCCCAGCATCGAGAGCACATAGACCGTGTCCCAACGGCCAATTACGTGCGTCGCCCCAGCCTTTCGCACAGCCGCTTCCAGTCCGTCGCGCCAGGCCCGGACCGGCTCTTGTCCGAGCACCTCGTAGCGCTGGGCAGGGTAGAGCTGCTCCACCATCGCAAGCGTCGCCGGGTCGGTCTGGCGTGCATCAATGAGCAGCAGCGTCGGCGTGCGGCCGCCCGCCAGACTGTCCTGCGCCAGCACAGGCCCGAACGAAGCCCCAAGCGCGCCTCCGGCCCCGGCCATGCCGGCCATGGCCTTGCGGCGGCTGATCACCGGCCCTTTCATTGCTTGGACTTCGCAAGATAGGCCGCGATCCGTTCCAGCTGCGCGTCCGAGAGTTCGCCGCGCCGCACGGGCGGCATATTGCCCATGCCCTGCCGCGCGACGGTCTTGATGTAATCAACCGTCAGATCGGTGCGTGCTTCCAACGGAGCGAGCGCGGGATTCATCCTGCGCGCCAGCAGGACAGTGCCCATGCCCATCCGGCGATGGCACATGGCGCACTTCTCGACGAACAGCGCTTCATCGGGGCTGCGGGACGAACGGTCCTGCTGCGCATTGGCGCCAGCGTTGGCCTTCTGCTCGCCATTGGCGGCAGGGCCGCTTTGACCCTGCGCGGCGCTGAGCCCGCTCACCATTCCGGCAAGCGCTAAGGGTACGGTCCACCACAGAACGCGGCTCATGCTTTATGCTCCCGCCGATTGGCCGGCCAAATGCCGCTCTTGCCGGGCGCGATCACGCCGCGCGGGTCGAGCGCGTCCTTCACCTTCTGGTTCAGTCGCCGCAGGGCATGGTCGTTGAAATCGAACGTGTCCGCGATCAGGTCCATATAGGAGATGTGCGCCCGGTACTCGGCATAGCCTTGCGCGGCAGCTTCCTTCACCAGCTGGCGCAACAGCTTGTCGGCATTGGCGACGAAGGCAGGATTGTCGCGATCAAACAGCAGTTGGTTGACGTTGTTCATGCTCCGCTCGCCGATGGCGAAGCTAGGATGGTAATCGAGGCCGTACTGGTCGTGCAGCTCGTAGTTGCGTTTGAACAGCTTGAGCGCAGCGTCACCGTCAACAGGTAGCACCGGCGAGAATCCAAGGTGTCCGCCCCGTCCGCCGAACCAGTTGGCGTTGGCGAGCGGATAGGTCAGCGGAACGCCGGTAACCGGAGAGCCTTCCGGCGGATCACCCTTGACCCATCGGGTGCGCCCGAGCTTCTGGACCGGCTTCCCCTCGAACGCCCTTTCGACAACGCGCATCGTCGCCTCGGTGATCTCGAGCGGGCCATAGAACCGCAGGGCGACCGCCCACCAGCCAATACCGAACTTCTGGCGGATGGCCGCAATTGCGCTTGAGCCAAGCTTCTCGCCAGGTTTTGCCCACTGTTCGCGCGTGGTGAGCGTGGCCGCGGCGCGCAGCCAGTTGCCAATCGAAGGCGATTGCTGGAGGATGCCATTGCGTCGCAAAGGGGCCAGCGTGTCGATCAGCCACCCCAGATCCTCGGGCTTGTCGACATCGATGTTGAGGCCGAGCACCGATTCTGGCTCCGCCATCAGCCACAGGCCCAGCTTGGTTACGATGCCGAAGTTGGACTGGCAGAACATCGTGTCCCAGCTTGGCCCGTAGCCCGGCTTGTAGAGGTTCCAGGTTGGTCCCGAACCGATGGCGCCCATGCCGGTGCGCACCAGATCGCCATCGGGCAGCACCACTTCGAGCCCGCAGATGCGCGAGGCGTGGTCGCCATAAGGCGTATAGCCTACCCCCCGGTCGAGGGCATTGCCGGCCACGGAGCCCCAGCTGTTGCCCGGTACCGAGAGGATCAGCGGGAGCCCCTTCGCCTGAATGAAATCGTAGAGATCAAAGAAGCTGACACCGGGTTCGACAACCACGGTGCCATTGCGCTCATCGATCTCGATCTTCTTCATGCGCGAGAGATCGAGCACGACCGATCCCGCGAGAACCGGCGCAGAGCCGCCATAGCCGAAGTTCTTGCCCCGGCTGATAGGCCAGAGCGGCGTGCCGTGCCGATTGGCAATGCGCACGATCTCGCGCACTTCCTCCACGGTATCCGGTGCGATCGCGGCGGAAGGGCGGTGCTCCGCCGCTTGATTGGCACCGGCAAAATGGTCGGAATAGGCGTCTTTGTCCTCTTCCGCTGTAAACACGCGGTCCTTGCCCAGCAGTGCGGTGAAGTCCCGCAGCGCCAGCTGCAGGCCCTGCAGATCTATTACGGTCCGTTTCATGATTCTTGATCCGTGATCGAAAGTCTAGGCCCGGGCTGGATTGCTTCGGCGGCCATGCAGAGCTTCAGTAGGTGGTCCATGAGCTGCTCCGTTGCAGCCTGGCCTATGACCTCGCAGCAGAATTCGAACTGCGCATCGATAGCGCCCAGCTCGAACGAAACAACTGCTTCGCCCTTAGGCGTCGTATGGAGCGCAAGGGCCTGGCCTCGTTCGATTGTGGCCCTGCTTTCCAGCAGACCGGCACCCAGCAGTTCCTGAACAAGGCCGTTCATGGTGGTGCGCCCATTGCTGAAATAGCGAGCAAGGTCGGCTTGCGTGGCCCCCGGATTACTGTCCACCAGCAGGAGCGACGTCGCGCCCTTGGGCGTCAGGTGGCGAACACGCAGCCTGCCGATCCGGTGTTTGGCCAAGGCGCGGCTGGCACGGCTGATCCGCAGGCCAATGTCGCGATCCACGCGCGAACTGTCGAGACGGCTCATGCTGTTGCGGGCCTCGGTGCAGTCAGCTTGACGACGGCCAGCGCGACCGGAACCACCAGAACAATGATTACTGCGCCGAGCAGGAAAGGGGCATCGGCGGACAAGCCAAACACGAGGCCGAACAAGGGTGGCGCAATGATCCTTGAGCTGGCATTCGATGCCATGCTGAGGCCCATGACACTGCCCTGGCGTTCGGGCGGCGTATTGCGCGAAATCAGCGCCCCCGCGTTGGGAAAGGCAAGACTATGCCCTGCCATCATTAGCGCCATGAGGCAGACGGTGGCGACCGGCGCATGGAAAACAGGCTGCAGCCCTACCGCCGCGCACAGCAGGATCAGTCCCCCAACGATGACCTTCGCCTCACCGAAGCGTTTGACCAGCGGGCCGATCCCCAGCGTCTGGACGAGCAGGCCGACCCCGCCGACGGCGAGGAAGGTGAGGCCCACCTCGTGCGTCGTCCAGCCAAAGGCGCGCTCGGTCCACAGGCCGAAAATCGCTTCGGTCGACGCGAAGATGGCAATTCCGCACCAGGAAATGAGGAGCAGCCGCCAGAGCAGCGGACTCGTGCTCACGAAGCTGACGGCCTCGCCGTATCTGGGTGGCGTTCTTGCTGGGCCGGGCTGACGAGTTTCGGCAAGAAACTGCCAGGCCCAAAGCGATGCGCCTGCCGCAAGCGCGGCCGCCGCAAAGATCGGCAGATGGAAGCCGGCAAGGCCTTGCTCCGGGGAAGCCAGCAGACCGCCGATCGCGGGTCCGACCGCAAAGCCGAAATTGAAAGCCGCTCCGAAGAACCCCATCACTTTGGCTCGATCACGCGGCGGCGTGATGTCCGCGATCACGCCTTGCACGACGCCCAGTGTGCCACCGAAAAAACCGCCGACGACCCGCAGGACCAATGCGGTTTCAAGGTTCTGCGAGAATGCAAATGCGATGTACGTCACGGCCGCGCAGGCTGTGGTCAGCACCAGAACAGGCCTGCGACCGGTCAGATCCGATCGCCGACCCCAGAAAATCTCCCCGGCAATATTGCCCAGCGAATAGGCCGCAAAGAGGCACGCGATAGCAAACGGGCCTGCACCGAATGCGTGTCCATAGAAGGGAAGAAGCGGCAGAATGAGGCTGAAGCCGGCGATGTTCAGGAACACCAGCACGAGCAGGAGCGGCAACGAACCTGCGCCAGCTTTAGGCTGATCAACCGTGCTCACCGCGCGTCCCCGAACCCATTCGGGCGTGTTTTGCCACGCACGCAAATCGCGCAGATGCCCATTGCTGTCCTCTCCTTAATACCCTTAAGGTGATTGCGTACCGCTTGATCAAAGTCAATAGGACCAGCCGGAGGTGGGGATGGCCCTGGATCAACAGGTGATTGTCAGTGCGGCACGCGAGATTCTTCAGCAGGAGGGGTTCGACAAGCTTAGCCTGCGCAAGATCGCCGACGCGCTAGGCGTGCAGACGCCGGCGCTTTACTGGCATGTCCGCGACCGGGCACAGCTCTACGGCCTGCTGGCCGAGCAATTCCTGCGGGAAGTCATCGCCCAGACCGGACTTGAGACAACCGGACGAGATTGGCTGATCTCGTTCGGGACAGCCTTGCGCGACAGTCACCGCATCAACCGCGATTCAGCCAGACTCGTCGCGTTCGTGCAGCCCTCGCAGACCGTCGAGCAGGAAGTGGCCAATGTCATTCTGGACCACCTCGAAGCGGGCGGGATGAGCCGCGATCTTGCCAGAATAGCGTGCTCCAGCATGCAGGCCTTCACGCTTGGCTGGTCGCTGTTCGAAAGCAACGCCTCGGTGCGCCCCATGATGATCGGCAACCTCGATAGCGATGCCGCATTCCTTCTGGCCCTAACGCAACTGGCCGAGGGGTTGGCAAGTGTTGATCTCTCCTTCCAGCAGACCAACGGAACTAAGCCACCGCCTCCAGACCTTTTCGTTGGATAATCGAGAGAAGTCGCAGCGCAGGCCCACCCGGCCGTTTCTTGCCCCGCTCCCAATCGGAGACGAGGTTCTTCGACACGTTGAGATAGCGCGCAAAGACCGGCTGTGAGACGTGCTGCGCCTCGCGAATGGCCTTGATCTCATCGGCCATTAGCGGTGTCGCCGGGGCAAGACATGCCTCGTCGAACTCACGCAACGTGCGCTTGTCAATGGCCCCACCTTCGTGAAGCCCTTCCATCATCTCGTGGATGGCGGACAGCGCCTCGCTTTTATAAGTCTTTGGCATCGTCATTCACCTCGAACAGTCTTTTTTCACGCACCTCGGTATCGATCTGCGCCTGTGTGAGCGCGAGCACGATCTTGGCGGCCTGTTTGTAGGTCCGCAACTCGACCGCGTTGAGGTTGGCCTTGTCGCTCTTGGCAAATCCAAAAGCGAATATGGCCCGTTCCTCGTGGCGGAAGAAGACCAGCGTGCGATAGCCGCCGGATTTACCTCTGCCCTCGCGCGCAACACGCTGCTTGATCAGGCCCCCGCCCAGATCGGCGTCGACGAGGCCGCTATTGGCTTGGTTCACCGCCGCGACAAGCGCCGCATCGCTGATCCCTTCACGGCTCGCGAATTTCGCAAACCAGCGATTCTTGTAGATGCGGATTTGCAGCTTACCGGTCATGAATCGGCAACCATGTATCATACATAGTGTTACTGTTCAACGAATGATCCTCATCCATCATATCAGCTATGAGGCAGCCGATCCGTTCTGCCGCATCGAGCACATGCCCATCATCAAGATGGGCATAGCGTGATGTCGTCTGCAACTTGGCATGGCCCAGAAGCTTGCCGATCATGGGCAGAGTTTCGGAGCGAGCGGCGGCGTGGCTGGCAAAGCTGTGCCGGAGATCGTGCAACCGGACGCCTAGAAGATTGGCCTCGGCTTTCACATCCCGCCAGAACTGGGTGATGCAGCGGACAGGCCGCCGGGTCAGTTTGTTCCAGAACACCGGATCGCTGGCACCACGCCGTTCGAGAGAGGCGAGTAACATTCGGGCTTCGTCGCCGAGCCAGACGGTGCGCGGGCCGGTCTTGCTGTCATGGAGGAGCAGCTTGCCACCTTTCACCTCGCTCCATGTGAGACTAACGATCTCCGATAAGCGGCAACCAGTCAGCAACAGAAGATAGATGATGGCGCTATGGAGCGGCTGGGTTCGGGTCTTCTGGCTGAGCACGTCGCCCAATCTGGCAATCTCCTGATTGGACAGGAAGCGCTCGCACTTCCGGCGCTTGTTGGGCCGGATGTAAGAGCAGGGATTGCTTCCCTCGGGGCGCATGCCCCATCGCTCAGCGTGATTGAACATCGAACGCAGAATTTCAAAGCAGCGGTTGCCCGCACCCGGACCGCTGCTGATCGACACCTTATTGAACCATGCCAACACGTGCGCTTGTTCGATCTCGTCGATGAACATGCCGCTGAAGGCATCGGCCAGGTGCTTCCGGCGATAGCCATTGTGGGTTTCGAGTGTGCGCGGCTTCCACTTGGCAGCGGACTGCTTCCAGTACAGCGAGAGGAAATCGTCGAAAGTCGGGACCTTGCGGGTTTGCTTTCGCTTCGTTGCCGGGTCTTCGCCGACCTGAGCGCGCAGCAAGATCCGCCGGGCGACAATCAAAGCCTGCTGCTTGCTCAGCACGTTGGCGTTGCCGAGGGTGATGGTTCGGGTCACCCCGTTCATCAGTGCCTGAACGATGTAGGTGCTCCGCCCGGACGAATAGTGGCGCACGCCGAACCCCGGAAGCCGTTCAGACCAGACAGTCCGGCGCGGCCTGCCGCGGGGTCGATCGCCAGGATCAATGCGGCGCAGGGTTGCAAGATCATCAGCGATGATGCCGGCCAGCGAGACCCGGGTCATGCCGCAATCCCCAGGCACGAGGCGAGCGAGCCCGAAACGCGCTTTGCCGCATCCGCGATCGCCTCATCGGCGAGGTGCGCATAGCGTTCGGTTGTCTCAGCCAATGCGTGGCCGAGCAGCTTGCCAATCACGACCAGTGAGATGCCATCAGCAATGGCGACAGACGCGAAGCTGTTTCGCAGGTCGTGCAGACGAACATCAGGCAACGCCGCGTGCCGCCGGATCGCCTGCCACGGAACACTGAGCGCAATCGGCTTGTCGCCCCCTGCTGATGGAAACACGAGGCCGACTTCGGCTTTGGTCGACAGGCCTTCGAGCACATCGCAGGCCTGTCGATTGAGGTATATGATCTTTGCGCCGGTCTTGCTGTCCGGCAGCATCAAGCGCGGCGGCTGCACCCCTTCCCATCGAAGGCCGACGATTTCACCGTGGCGTGCACCGGTATAGATCAGCAGTCGGATCGCCTGGACGGCAATCGGATCACTCTCCTCGAATGCGCGGAGGCTTGCGGCGAGGCGATGGAACTCGCGGGCGCTGAGGAACCGCTCGAGCAGCTTGCGCTTGTAGCGCGGCGTGCCCTTACATGGGTTGGAGCCGCGCGGGCGAAGGCCCAGCTGCTCGGCGTAACCCATCATCACCGACAGGATCGGGATCGTGCGGTTGAAGGCACCCGGGCGAGCGGCCCAGCTGTCACGCCAGCGCAGCACATCCGTCTTGCGGATGGCGTCGATCCGCTGGCGGCCGAAGGCCCCAACGAGTTCTTTGAAGATCGAGCGCCGATTGCCCCTGCGTGTCGATGGCTTCCAGTGCCGGGCATAGTCATCCCAGAAGCGCGGTGCGTAGTCGGAAAACAGCATTCCGCCGCCGCCCTTGCCCTTGGCAAAGACCTTCGGGGCAGTAGGCAGTCCGTCGAGCGCCGCCTTCGCAAGCTGTGCGCGTGCCAAAGCTCTCGCCTTTTCCGCGCGCATTTCAGGAGGTCTGCCGAGGGCTACTCGCTTCTGCTTGCCGCGCTGGCGGAACTGGACGAACCAGCACTTCGCGCCGCTGGCAAAGACCCGCAAGCCGAACCCCGGCAACTCGGTATCCCACCAGAAGAACTCCTGCCCGATAACCTTGCGCCGGGCGATGTTCCCGTTGAGCTTGACCTTCTCGCTTGTACTCTTGCTTCCACGCCACCGAGTCGATCCGGCGTTCCTGACCGCCTCTGACGTTACCACATGGCCATTCGTTGACATCGATCTTGCTCCTTCATAGAAGGAACAAATTCACGCTATCCCAATGGTTTATTTTCCATTGCTGCGACGCTGTCGCGTACGGTGTGCCTACTTCCCGCTTCCTTTCGGCCCATGTAGAGGCCCTAGACCGGCAACCAGTCAGTTCATGGCTAGAGGGGCTCGATGGAGCTTTGGCTGCCCTCAGGCGCGGGCCTGCAGCGATGCGAAATGCGCCCTGAACCGCTCCGAACTTCGCTGCGGTCATTGACTGTCTACCGGATCCATCTCGCTTGGACGCAGGTTTGAAAGCCCTGCTGCTGCGACCGACAGAAAAGCTTCTGCTTGACGCCCCAGACTCAACTCAATAAGTAGACATTACCCGAGCGGAGATGGTGATCAGGCCAGCCGCTTTTACCAAGGGTCCTGATCCGCGGCCTTTGATCGGGATGCAGCTTGCTCCGCGTTACCAACCGCTAAAGCGCGCGATGCTGGGGCGACACCGCCAGGCACCGTGATCCCCTCCATGATGAGGTGATACGATGCACATGATACCTGCGCTCGCCTGAGCGCGCTTCCACAGATTGGCACTGGCTGCCGGACGGGTCATCCCGCGGCGCCTGAAAGCGCAATCATCCTGACCTGACCGATCTGCCGGGCATGCCACGCGGCCCCCGGCGCGCACTTTTGCGCGGTCATCTCCCGCCCCGTGCGCGCCCTGCAGACAGACCTGTCAGCTGGTCTTTAGCGCGGACTCTTTCTGCCGCCCGTCACCGCCTGCCGCTGAAAAGCTCGTGCGGGAACAGCAGTGGCACGCCCTCCCCATTTCCAGGTGTTTTTCCCATGGTTTTCGTCACGCGTTCTCTTCTTCTGGCCGGTGCTGCGGGGGCAGCGCTAGTGCTTGCGCCCTCTGCTTTCGCCCAGAATGCAGCCCCCGCCCCTGCCCCCACACCCGACGAAGCGGCCGTAAGCTCGGCCGACGGCGGCGAGGCCATCGTCGTCACCGGCTCGCGTCGCCGCGAAGAAAAGGTGCAGGACATCCCGGTCGCCGTCTCGGTGGTGAGCGCCGCCGCGCTTGAACGCCGCGGCGACTTCACGCTGGCACAGATCCAGGCGCAGGTCCCCAGCCTGCAGGTGTTCAGCTTCAACCCGCGCAACACCAATATCAATATTCGCGGCCTCGGCTCCAACGTTGCGCTGACAAACGACGGGCTCGAAAACGGCGTTGGGTTCTACATCGACAACGTCTACTACGGCCGCGTCGGCACCACCCAGTTCGACCTTGTCGATCTCGAAGCGCTCGAAGTGCTGCGCGGCCCACAGGGCACGCTGTTCGGCAAGAACACCACCTCCGGCGTGATCAACATCACCAGCCGCAAGCCGAGCTTCACGCCCGAATTCAGCGGCTGGGCGGACGTCGGCAACTACGGCTTCTACCAGCTGCGCGCTTCGGCAAGCGGCGGGCTCATCCCGGACAAGCTGGCGGTGCGCATCTCGGGCGCGATCAGCCAGAACAATGGCTTCACCTTCAACAAGACGCAGAATTCGCGCGCGCAGAACTACTACAACGAATCAATCCGCGCCCAGCTGCTGTTCACGCCGACGAGCGACCTCTCGATCCGCGTGATCGGCGACTATTCACGCCAGAAGCAGGACAACGTCCTCAATCTGTTCGTCTCGAACACCGCGACTTACACCGACGGAAATCCGATTCCGAACAGCTTCTCCATCCGCACGGCGCGCTTCCCCGGCTACACCTTGCCCAGCTTCAACGCCTTCGACCGGGTGGGCGAGGCCGATAGCCACTATCAGGCCAACATGAAGGGCTACGGCGTTTCGGGAGAGATCAACTGGGATCTCGGCGGTTCGGAACTGACCGCGATCACCGCCTATCGCTGGTGGGACTGGGACCCGGCCAATGACGGTGAAAGCACCTCGCTCCCCGTCATCGTCAAGGCGCAGCAGGCCAATCGCCAGCGCCAGTTCAGCGAGGAAGTGCGCCTTGCCTCGAAGGGCAGCAACACGCTCGATTACGTGATCGGCGCCTACTATTTCTGGCAGACGGTCAAGGGCTATGGTGCCACCGGCTACGGCGCTGCCGCGCCAACCTGGTTCATCCCCGCCGTGCCCGCGCCGGTCGCGAATGCGGCGCTTAGCGGCTACGAGGTCAACTCGTTCTCCGAGCCGCGCACCAAGTCTTATGCGCTGTTTGGCCAGACCGACTGGCACATCACGCCGACCCTCACGCTGACCACGGGCCTGCGCTTCACCCACGAGGAGAAGACCGGCACTTTCGAGCAGTGGGTAGCAAGCGCGCCGGACATTTCGGCGTTTCCCGCGCCCGCGCAAACCGCGATCCAGACGATCCGTAACAACTTCAACCGGGTGATCCCGCGTTTCGAGACGAAGCTCAAGGACGACAGCCTTTCGGGCCTCGTCTCGCTCGGCTGGAAAGTCGCTCCCGATGTGCTGGTCTATGGCACCTACTCGCACGGCAACAAGTCGGGCGGCCTCAACCTCACGCAGCTGCCGATCACGATCACCGATCCCAGCGTGCGACCGGAAAAGGTCGATTCGTTCGAAGTGGGTGTGAAATCGCAGTTCCTGGATCGCCGCGCGACGCTCAACATTGCGGGCTTCTGGACCGAGATCCGCGACTACCAAACCGCGATCACCGATACCGATCCGATCATCATCGGCGTCACGCGGCAGTACATCGCCAATATCCCCAAGGTCCGCTCGAAGGGCGTGGAAGGCGATTTCCGCTATGCCCCTAGCGACCGCTTCGCCTTCAATGCCTCGGCGAGCTACACCGACGCCAAATACGTCACGTACACAAATGCCCCGCTCGCGCCCGAAATCGATCCGGTCCGCGCCGGGCTGCCCAACCTTGTCGCGGCAGACCTCAGCGGCCAGCAGCTGCCGGGCGTGCCCAAGTTCGCCTATACCGTCGGCGCGGACGGCAACCTGCCAGTGACGGGCAGCATCAGCGCCTATTCGCATATCGACTGGTCCTACCGCTCGAGCTTCAACACCTCCTCGAGCAATTCCAGCCTTGCGCAAATCAAAGGCTACGGCCTGATCAACGCGCGGCTCGGCCTGCGCACCGAAAGCGGCCTGTGGGACTTGGCGATCTGGGCCAAGAACCTGCTCGACAAGGACTATTACCTCAGCCTCAGCCCGGCGGCGACCGGCGTGGTGACCGGACAGGTGGGCGAACCGCGCACCTTCGGCGCCACCCTGCGCACGCGGTTCTGACAGCGAAGGAGGCCGGGACGGTGACCATGCATCCTCTCCCATCTGCGTTCGCGGTTCCGGCCTCCGACCGCTCGTTGTCGACCCTTCGCCTGCTGCGCTTCAGTGCGCTGGTGGTCCCGCTCTACGCGGCAGCGCAGCCGGTCATTGCCTATGTCCCGGCGCTGCTTTCGCGGCATTACGGCATTCCCCTCGCGACGCTGGGGCTGCTGTTCCTCGCGGGCCAGGTGATCAATTCGCTGCTCGATCCGCTGATCGGCACATTGAGTGACCGCACGCAGAGCCGGTTCGGCCGCCGTCGTCCGTGGATTTTTGGTGGCGGGCTGCTGTTCGCAGCGGGCAGTGCGATCCTGTTTTTCCCGCCAGCCGGGGTGAGCACGGCTTGGGTCGGGCTCGGCGTGATGCTCTACTATTGCGGGTCATCGGCGCTCTCCACGCCGCTCATGGCCTGGTCGGGCGAGATCAGCGGCGACTATCACGAACGCACGCGGATTGCCTCGCTGTTCACACTGCTTTCGTCCTGCGCGCTGGTGCTGGCGCTGGTGCTCCCGGCGATTGCCGACCAGTTGCGCCCCGGCGACGGGCAACTGCGGCTCACCCTGTTCGGCACGCTGGTGCTATCCACCGCGCTTCCCGGCCTGTGGCTGACGCTGACCGCCGTGCCCGACAGCACGCCGCCCGCGCTCGAACACAGCCCCTCGCCGCGTGCCGCGCTGAAAGCGGTGCTGGGCAATCCGCTGCTGCTGCGCGTGCTCGCTGCCGATGCCGCCGTCACCGCGGGGCAAGGCGTGCGCACCGGGTTGCTGCTGTTCGTGGTCACCTTCGCGCTGGGCAGGCCCGAGTGGGCGGCGGCGATGTTCCTGTTCCAGTATTCGTTCGGTATCCTTGCAGCGCCGATCTGGCAGCGCGTGGGCAAGGCGCTCGGCAAGGCGCAAGGCGCGGTGCTCGCCGAACTCGTCCAGGCCGCGATCAACTTCGGCCTCCTGTTCCTCAGCGCCGACCGCTTCTGGCTGATGCTGCTGCTCGCCGCGCTGCAGGGGCTGAGCCAGGGTTCGGGCAATCTCATGCTGCGCTCGATTGTCAGCGACATTGCCGACGATCACCGCCTCGCGACTGGCGAGGACCGCACCGGGCTCTATTTCTCGGTCTTCGGCATCTCGATCAAACTGGGCGGCGCGCTCGCGGTGGGCATCGCGCTGCCGCTGGTCGCCTGGCTCGGCTTCGATCCCAAGGCCGCGGCCAACACGCCGGACGCGCTGCGCTGGCTTATCGTGGTCTTCGCTCTCGGCCCCGCGCTCGCGCACTCTGCCGCCGCCACGCTCATGCTGGGCTTCCCGCTTGATGCCAAGCGCCACACCGAAATTCGCCGCCAGC
This sequence comes from Novosphingobium fuchskuhlense, assembly GCF_001519075.1. Classification (GTDB taxonomy): domain Bacteria; phylum Pseudomonadota; class Alphaproteobacteria; order Sphingomonadales; family Sphingomonadaceae; genus Novosphingobium; species Novosphingobium fuchskuhlense. Next base: position 944,779 of record NZ_KQ954244.1, on the reverse strand, counting down.
TCGAAGCCCGCGACAGCGTCGCTGCCGCAGCCCTCGTGCCCGCCGAATAACTCCATCCCTCAGGAGAAACGACCATGACTGCGATCAACACCTACGTGAATGCCAAAGACCCGGCCTCGCCGCTCGATATCCATCCCGTCACCGGCACGATCGGCGCGGAAATCCGGGGCGTGCGCCTTGCAGATGATCTCGACGAAAGCGTGATCGAGGCGATCAAGGCCGCCGTTGTGCGCCACAAGGTCGTGTTCTTCCGTGATCAGCACGACCTCACCGACGACCGTCACGAAGCCTTCGCCGCCCGCTTCGGCGAACCCGTCGCGCACCCGACGGTGCCGGTCGCGGAAGGCTCGCGCTACTTGCTCGAGCTCGACAGCAAGGAAGGCTATGCCGCCTCCAGCTGGCACACCGACGTGACCTTCGTGGATGCCTATCCCAAGGGCTCGATCCTGCGCGCGATCACGATTCCCGAAGCGGGTGGTGACACGCTCTGGGCCAATGGCGAAACGGCTTACGAAGGCCTTCCCGAAGCGCTGCGCCAGCTGGTGAACAACCTCTGGGCCGTCCACACCAATGTCTACGACTATGCCGCCGTGCTCCAGAACGCGCCGAAGAACGACGAGGCGGAGAAGAGCCGCTCGCAGTTCAACCAGAGCGTTTTCGCCTCGACGGTCTACGAGACCGAGCACCCGGTCGTGCGCGTGCACCCCGTCTCGGGCCAGCGCAGCCTGCTGCTTGGCCACTTCGTCAAGCAGTTCGTTGGGCTGAACCAGGCGGATTCGGCGCGGCTGTTCAACATCCTGCAGGATCACATCACGCGGCCGGAAAACGTCGTGCGCTGGCGCTGGCGGGCGGGCGATGTGGCGTTCTGGGACAACCAGTCGACCCAGCACCGCGCTATCGCCGATTTCGGCCTCCAGCGCCGCACCCTGCGCCGCGCAACCGTGAACGGCGAAGTCCCTGTGGGCATCGACGGCCGCCAGAGCCGCACCGTCAAGAAGGAAAAGGCCAAGCAGGTCGAGCCTGCCTGATCTCGGGCGGGGCGGCCGGATCCCCTTCGGTCGCCCCGCTTTTCAAGGACTTTGCATGTACCTCGATCCCTTGTCCGACAGTGCCCTCGACAGCGCCGGCCCTGCGCTTCCGCCCGCACCGCAGCCCTCGCGCCGCAGCGTCCTCTCGCGCCTGCTGCGCGAGCCGCTGACGCATTTCGTTGCGATCGGCCTCGCGATCTTCCTCGTCTCGCATGTGATCGAGGCCCGCCAGTCGCGCTACAACATTCACCTCGGCGAGGCCGACCTCCAGCGCATCGCGACGAGCTATACCCAGCAATACGGCGCGCCGCCCGATCCGGAGCAGATGCGCACGATGGTGGACAACGCGGTGCGCGAGGAAATCTACCTGCGCGAGGGCCTCGCCCTGGGGCTCGACAAGAACGACGAGATCGTCCGCCGCCGCATCGCGCAGAAGTTCGACTTTCTGCAGCAGGATCAGGCCGCCCCGCGCGAGCCAAGCGCCTCGCAGCTCGCCGCATGGTATGCCGCGCACAAGGACCGCTTTGCCGAGCCTCGCCGGGTGAGCTTCGAGCAGCGCTACTTCGCCCCCGACCAGCGCGGCGAGGCGGCGGCCAAGGCGCTGGCGACGACTGCGCTTTCGGCCAAGGTTGCGGGCGATGCCTTCCCCGGCCCGCCGACCGCCGTGGCCCTTTCGCGCGACGAGATCGAGCGCATCTATGGCGGCACCGGCTTCGGCGATGCGGTGTTCAGGGCCCCGGCCGGCCAGTGGGCCGGCCCCTTCCGCTCCGGTTTCGGCTGGCACGTGATCCGCGTGACCGAGGACCGCCCGGCGCGGACCCGCAGCCTTGACGAAGCGCGCGAGGACGTCCGCCGCGACTGGATCGAAGCCGACCGCCGCGCCCGCAACGATGCCGCGTGGCAGGCCCTGCGCAGCCGCTACACCGTGACGCTGCCGTGAGGCGCCTGCTTTCCCTGTCGCTGGCGCTCCTGCTCGCGCTGCCGGGCATGGCCCGGGCGCACGAAGTCCGCCCCGCCTATCTCGAAATCACCGAGCGCGCCGATGCCCGCGCCGATGTGCAGTGGAAGCAGCCGAGCGCGGGCCTGCTGGTCGTTCCCCTGCGCCCGCGCATCGCCGGGGGCCTGATCGACCGCAAGGCCGACCGCGTCGAGACCGCGCAGAACTTCGAGGTCCGCCACTGGGACAATGTGCCGCTCGGTTCGCAAGGCCTCAATGGCCGCGAAGTGCGCATCGACGGGCTTGACAAGACGATCACCGACACCCTGCTGCTGATCCGCCTGAAAAATGGCGACACCGAGAGCCAGATCCTGAGCCCCGGCGCTCCGGCCATGACCATCGACGCCCACGCCGGCGCGGCGGTGCCGGCCTATCTCGTGCTCGGCGTCGAGCACATCCTGACCGGGATCGATCACCTGCTCTTCGTGTTCGGGCTGCTGCTGCTGTCCACCGGCTGGCGGCAATTGCTGCGCACGATCACCGCTTTCACCGCCGCGCATTCGATCACGCTCGCGCTCTCCGCGCTGAAGATCATCGCGCTTGATCCCGGGCTGGTCGAGGCGATGGTCGCCTGGTCGATCCTGTTCCTTGCGGTCGAACTCGTGCGCAAGGCGCGGGGGGAGGATGGCCTCACCTTGCGCCAGCCCTGGCTCGTCGCCTTCGGTTTCGGGCTGCTCCACGGCGCGGCCTTTGCCGGGGCGCTGCACCAGATCGGCCTGCCGGAGGGGAATATCCCGCTCTCGCTGCTGCTCTTCAACGTGGGGGTGGAGATCGGCCAGCTGCTCTTCGTGGCCGCCGTCACGGCCGCGCTCGCACTGCTCGCCCGCCTGCGCTGGCCGCCGGCCGCGCCGCGCTTTGCCTGGATGGCGGCAAGCTACGCGATCGGTTCGTTCTCGTTCTTCTGGTTTCTCGAGCGGCTCCACGCCGCGATCGATTTTGCCTGACCAAAGGGGGTATCTCGTCATGACCAAGCGTACCAAATGGCTTTTCGGCGCCGCTCTCGGCCTGCCGCTCGCCTACCATGTCCTGATCGGCTTCGGTGCCGCCGACGCGGCCGAGCCCGTCAGCGCCGCACCCGTGACCAACCCCTCGGGCCCGGTGCCCACCTTCGCGGACAAGGAAGCCTTCTTCGGCGACCTTCACCTCCACACCACCAATTCGTTCGACGCCTATGTCTTGATGGGCACGCGCACCACGCCCGATGACGCCTACCGCTTCGCCTCGGGCCAGACGATCGACTACCTCGGCCAGCCGATCCGCCGCTCGTTCCCGCTCGATTTCGAGGCGATCACCGATCACTCCGAAAACCTCGGCGTGTTCAACCAACTCGACGATCCGCAAAGCGCGTTCTCGCTGAGCGAGGTGGGCAAGCTCGCGCGCAAGGGCGGGGTCGAGGCCTTCCTCAAGATCGTCAAGCTGATCACCGACGGCGTACGCTTGGGCGACAACGCCGCCGCCGTCTCCGCTTCGACCTGGAGGCGCGAGAAGGACACCGCCAACCACTTCTACCAGCCGGGCAAGTTCACGACGTTCATCGCCTATGAATGGACCTCGATGCCGGGCGGGCAGAACCTCCACCGCAACGTGATCTTCAAGGGCAGCGACGCGCCCGCGCCCTTCACCTCGATCGATTCGAAGGACCCGAAGGACCTCTGGACCTGGCTCTCCAAGATCCGCACGCAGGGCTTCGAGGCCATCGCGATCCCGCACAACGGCAACGCCTCCAACGGGTTGATGTACGACTGGACCTCGCTCGACGGAAAGCCGATCGACGAAGCCTATGCCCAGCTGCGCGCCGCGAACGAGCCCTTGAGCGAAGTCTCGCAGAACAAGGGCACCTCGGAAACGCACCCGGCGCTTTCGGCCAATGACGAGTTTGCCAATTACGAGCTGTTCGACAAGCTGCTGATCGGCACGCAGCCTAGCAAGCCCGCCGGCTCCTACTGGCGCGATGCGCTCGGGCGCGGGCTCGTACTGCAGCAGAAACTGGGCGTGAACCCCTACAAGGACGGCGCGGAAGGCTCGAGCGATCTGCACGGCGGCCTCCAGGTCACAACCGCGCAGGAATATGGCGGCATCGCCGGGGCCAATCTCGGTGGTGGCCGCTTCAACCGGGAAACCGCGGAACAAGCGCTCGGCCTCAAGCCCTCCGGGCTTTCGGCGGGGCTCAACCCGGTGATCCTCAGCCCCGGCGCACTCACCGGCGTCTGGGCGGAATCGAACACGCGCGAGGCGATCTATGATGCCTTCCGCCGCAAGGAGACCTACGCCACCTCGGGCAGCCGCCTCAAGGTGCGCTTCTTCGGCGGCTGGGATTTCGCGAGCAGCTTCGTCGCAAAACCGGGCTGGGTGCATGAGGCTTACCGCCTCGGCGTGCCGATGGGCGGGGATCTGCCAACCGCCGCTGCGGGCCGCGCGCCAAGCTTTGTCGTGCAAGCGGTCAAGGACCCGCTGAGCGGCAATCTCGACCGCGTGCAGGTGGTCAAGGTCTATGTCGAGAACGGCAAGCAGCAGGAGAAGATCTTCGACGTCGCCTGGAGCGGCACCCGCAAGATCGACCCGGCAACCGGGAAGCTGCCCGCCGTCGGCTCGACGGTCGATCTGACGACCGGCAAGTGGGACAACTCGATCGGCGCGGCCGAACTCACCACCGTGTGGACGGATCCCACGTTCAAGGCCGACCAGCCGGCGGCCTATTACGTCCGCGTGCTCGAAATCCCCACCCCGCGCTGGTCGACCCTGCGCGCGCTCGAGTTCGGCTTGCCGCTGCCCAAGGAAGTCGCGCCGACGATCCAGCAGCGCGCCTGGTCCTCGCCGATCTGGTACACCCCGGCGCGCAGCCGCAGTTGATTGCCGTGCGCCATGTTCTGATGGTTGCCGCCGGGGCTCTGCTCGTCCCGGCGGCGGCGCATGCCGATACCCCTGCTTCGCCGCCGGACGAAGCGATCGTGGTCTATGGCCGCGCCGTTCCGCTGATCGGCGCGGCCACCAGCGGATCGGAAGGTACGGTCGGCTATGCCGATTTCGAGAACCGTCCGATTGCGCGCGTCGCCGAACTCGCCGAAAACGTCCCCGGCCTGATCGCCACGCAGCATTCGGGCGAAGGCAAGGCCAACCAGTATTTCCTGCGCGGCTTCAATCTCGATCACGGGACCGATCTTGCGGGCTTTGTCGACGGCGCGCCGGTCAACATGCGCAGCCACGGCCACGGGCAGGGATACCTCGATCTCAATTTCCTGATCCCCGAACTCGTCGAGCGGATCGACTACACCAAGGGGCCCTACCACGCCGACAAGGGCGACTTCTCAGCCGCCGGCACGCTGTTGTTCGTGACGAAGTCGTCACTGCCCGAACCGCTGGCGGAAGTCACCGGCGGCTCGTTCGGCTATTGGCGCGGCCTTGTCGCAGGCAGCACCCGGCTCGGCAGCAGCAACATCCTGCTCGCCGCTGAGGCCACCCGTTCCGACGGCCCCTGGGTGCTCGACGAGCGGCTCCGGAAGCTCAACCTGCTGGCCCGCCTCACCACGCCTGACTGGTCGCTCTCGCTCATGGGCTATACCAATCGCTGGGTCTCGACCGATCAGGTGCCCGAGCGCGCGATCCTCTCGGGCCTGATCCCCCGCAATGGCTATATCGATCCCGACCTCGGCGGCCGCTCGGGCCGCATCGCGCTCACCTTCAACTGGCACCGCGGCGATACCCGCCTCACCGCCTATGCCATAGGCTCGCGGCTCCAGCTCACCTCCAACTTCACCTATTTCCTCGATGATCCGGTGCGCGGCGACGCGTTCCGCCAGATCGACCGCCGCGGCGTGTTCGGTGGATCGCTCAGCCAAGGCTTCGGCGCTGGCCCGGTGCGCTTTCGCATCGGCGCGGAGACGCGCTGGGATCGGATCGGCCAGGTCGGCCTCTATCGCACGGTTGCCGGCACGATCGTCGATACCGTGCGCGAGGACCGCGTCGACGAAGTCAGCGGCGCGCTCTTTGCCGAAGCGACCGCCACGCTCGCACCGGGCTTGCGCGCGGTGGTCGGCCTGCGCGGAGACACCATCCAATATTCCGTGCGCTCAGACCTGACCGCTAACTCAGGGCGCGGCGGCAAGGCCATCCTGACTCCCAAGGTCGCGCTCGCCTGGCAGCCCGCGCGACCGGTCGAAATTTATGCCAACTACGGCGAGGGCTATCATTCCAACGACGTGCGCGGCGCCGTGATCAAGGTTGATCCCGCCAGCGGCGATCCGGCCGAGCGGGTGCCCGTCTTCGCCCGTGCGCGCGGCGCGGAAATCGGCGCGCGCGTGGAACGCGGCGCGCTGTCCGCTTCGCTCGTCGGCTTTCTGCTCGATCTCGGCTCGGAACTGGTCTTCGTCGGCGACGCCGGCACGACCGAGCCCAACGCAGCCAGCCACCGCAGCGGTATCGAGGCCAGCCTGTTCTGGCGGCCTACCGCATGGCTCGCCCTGGACGGCGCAGCGGCGCTCACCCGCGCGCGCTTCAGGGGCGTCGCGCAGGGCGAGGACCGCATCCCGGGCAGCGTCGGCAATGTCCTCTCTGCCGGCGTGAACCTGCGGCCCACCCGCGCCCTCACCTTCTCCGCCCGCTTGCGCCATTTCGGTGCCGCGCCGCTGATCGAGGACGGCTCGGTCCGCTCGCAGCCGACCACGCTCGTCAATTTCGGCGCCTACCTCGATCGCGGCAAGTTCCGGCTCGGCGTAGACTTGCTCAACGCGCTGGACGCCAAGGTCCCCGATATCAGCTACTTCTACCCCTCGCGCCTCCCCGGCGAACCCGCCGATGGCGTGCCGGACCGCCATATCCACCCGGTCGAACCGCGCCAGGTGCGGCTGAGCCTGCGCTACCGTTTCGGCTGAACACGCGGCGGCGGATGCAGCGCGAGGCTGGGAAGCGCCGCATCCCTGATCTCATTCGGCACCGAAGCCTGCAAAAGACTCGGGGGCTGGGGTAGAGAATGAAGCACTGGTCCGCTGAGACGCGTCAGCGTGCGCCCATTGCCAGAAGCGTCTGTTGGGAAAAGTGTGGGGAAGAAATTCGACGATCACTCATAGGTTATTGAGTGATAGCGATAAATCTCCCAAAAATGGATGCCCCGCGAGGATTCGAACCTCGATAGACGGAATCAGAATCCGTAGTCTTGCCGTTAGACGACGGGGCAGTGAGGGCGCGCCTTTAAGCGCGGGTTCGGCGCAAGTCAAGGCAACGCACCCCTTGCACCCGCCGTGCTTGCCCACGAGCCGCATGAACGCTAGTATCGCTTCCAAGTACCTGCCGGGCATACCCTTGGCGGGAAAACATAAGCGATTGGTACTCATGGCGGAACTAGATCCGCCGGCGCAGCAGCGCAAGGCGCGGCCGGGAAAGCGGCGGGCACGCAGGGCGGCGTCCCGCGGCAGTCCCAAGGGGGCCCGTCCTGCCCCCGCAGTGTCGGCCACCAGCCCTGACAGTCCTGCCTTGCGGCCAGCTGCCAGCCTGCCCATGAACGCGCCCGCGCAGGCGGTTTCCGCACCGCCGCTGCCAATCGAGGCGCCCCGCGCGCCCTGGCAGAAGACTCCACCGTTCCACCGCCAGGCCTATGCCGCCATCGACCTTGGCACCAACAACTGCCGCCTGCTGATCGCGCGGCCATCGGGCGATCACTTCATGGTGATCGATGCGTTCAGCCGTGTCGTGCGACTGGGCGAGGGCCTCGCGCAGTCCGGCCGCCTGTCGGATGCAGCGATGGACCGTGCGCTGGGCGCTCTTCACATCTGCGCCGACAAGCTGCGCAAGCGCGGCGTCCATCTCGCCCGTTCCGTCGCTACCGAGGCCTGCCGCCGGGCCAGCAACGGCGAGGCCTTCATCGAGCGCGTTCACCGCGAGACGGGCATCCGGCTCAACATCATCACGGCCGAGGAGGAAGCGCGTCTCGCGGTGCTGGGCTGCCACATTCTGCTCGAACCCGGTCAGGGTCCCGCGATGATCTTCGACATCGGCGGTGGCTCGACCGAAATGGTCCTCGTCGATACAAGCGAAGCAGTGCCGCGCATCATGGACTGGCAATCGGTTCCGTGGGGGGTAGTCTCGCTCACCGAAAGCATCGGCCCGATCGAACTGACGGCAGAGGCCCGCGCCGCCGCCTACACTGAAATGCGCAGGCGGATCACCGACGGCTTCGCGCGGTTTTCCGAGCGCGTTACCCCCGCGCGCGAGGCTGCCGCAGTGGATGGCAGCCTGCGCCTGCTGGGCACCAGCGGCACCGTGACCACGCTCGCCAGCCTGCACCTCGGCCTGCCGCAATACGATCGCAGCGCGGTTGACGGCGTGATCGTGCCCACGGACTCGATGCGCGAGATCAGCCAGCGCCTCGCCCACATTTCCCCCGCCGAGCGCATCGCCGTGCCCTGCATCGGGCGCGAGCGGGCGGATCTCGTTGTGGCCGGCTGCGCCATTCTCGAGTCGATCTTCGACATCTGGCCTGCCGAACGGCTCGGCATTGCCGACCGCGGCATTCGCGAGGGAATCCTGCGCAGCTTGATGGCAGCGGGTGGCCTCGGCGACCGGCGGGCGGCGGAAGCCGTGCAGACGTCCAAAGGCGCCGCATCGTGAGCCGCAGCGGCCGCGACCCGGGCACACGGGTCAAGACAGCACGCGGGCGCAGCGCCTCTTCCAACCGCTGGCTGGCGCGCCAGCTCAACGATCCTTACGTCAAGCAGGCCAAGGCCGAAGGCTGGCGCAGCCGCGCGGCCTTCAAGCTGATCGAGCTCGATACGCGCTTCGGCCTGCTCAGGGGCGCGCGCCGCGTGGTCGATCTCGGCATCGCGCCGGGCGGCTGGGCGCAAGTCGTGCGCAAGCAGTCCCCGCAGGCCGAAGTGGTCGGCATCGACCTGCTGCCGGTCGAGCCGATCGAGGGCGTGACCATCTTCCAGATGGACTTCATGGCCGATGAGGCCCCCCCTGCTCTTCTCGGCGCACTTGGCGGCGCGCCCGATCTTGTGATCTCGGACATGGCCGCCAACACGGTCGGCCACAAGGCAACCGATCATCTGCGCACGATGGGCCTTGTCGAGACGGCGGTCGATTTCGCGGTCCAGACGCTCGCCCCCGGCGGCGCCTTTGTCGCCAAGGTCTTTGCGGGGGGGACCGACGGCGAACTGCTCTCGATCCTCAAGCGCAATTTCAAGACGGTGAAGCACGCCAAGCCGCCGGCGAGCCGCAAGGATTCGTCCGAGTGGTACGTGATCGCGCAAGGCTTCAAGGGCCGCGAAGAAGGCAACTGATCCGAGATTGACATCTCGGAGGGCGAAGCGGCCCGGTGCCGTCTTGAAATTCGCCTTTCCGTGAATTTCAACAAATCAGGACATTTCCACAGGCGGAGTTTTGCGCGAATCGGCATCCCGGCCCTAACGGTCGCGACCCATTCTGACCGGAGATCCTACCCCATGGCCGAATCCGCCGACGACCGCTTGCGCCTCCTCATCGAGCGCATCGAACGCCTCGAGGAAGAAAAGAAGGGCATCGGCGACGATATCAAGGACGTCTACTCCGAAGCCAAGTCGGTCGGCTATGATCCCAAGATCATGCGCCAGATCGTCCGCCTCCGGAAGCTGAAGCCCGATGATCGCCGCGAGATGGAAGCGATCCTCGACACCTACAAGAACGCGCTCGGCCTCGAATAGGAACGGGCAAGGGGGTCGGGCCATGTCGCCACTACTGATCCGCCCGGCCCGCCCCGAAGACGCCGAAGCCTGTGCGGCCATCTATCGCCCGCACGTCACGGATGGCTGGGTCAGCTTCGAACTGGACGCACCCGATGCCGCCGAAATGGCCCGCCGCATGGGCGCGTATGGTGCCAGCCATGCCTGGCTCGTGGCGGAGCGGGACGGCGTGGTCGCCGCCTATGCCTATGGCAGCCCGCATCGCACCCGCGCCGCCTATGCCTCCTCCTGCGACGTGGCGATCTATGTGAGCGCCGACTTCCCCCGCGCCGGAATCGGCCGCGCGCTCTATGGCGAGTTGCTCGTGCGCTTGAAGGCCAGGGGCTTTCATGCCGCCTTTGCCGGGATCGCCCAGCCCAACCCCGCCAGCGTCGCCCTGCACGAGGCCTGCGGCTTCACGCCGGTGGGCATATACCGCGAAGTCGGCTGGAAGATGGGTGCCTGGCGCGATGTCGGCTGGTGGCAGCGGGTGCTCTAGACCCCCAGCAGCGCGAGGCTCACCGAAATCCCGTTGGCCGCCGCATGGATCAGCATCGCACCGAAAATGCCGATCCGCATGCGCGTGTAGCTCAGCGTCATCCCGGCCCAGAGCTGTGGCAGCACCATCGGCAGGAGCGCCCACGAAACCCTCGGATAGTTGCTGAGGTGCGAGAGCCCGAACACCACGATCGACAGCCACACCAGAACCGGAAAGGCGGCCTCGAACCCCGGCACCACACCCCGCTTGCGCAGCCACCACCAGCCGGCCGGGGCGACAAGCCCCATGCCCAGCACTGCAAAGCTGGCCGGCACTTCGTAAACGTGCAGGCTCACCATCGCGAGGAACCCGGCCGCCACGAACCCGCACAGCACCAGCCACACCGCGCGCGCCCGCCCGGTCAGCCAGCCGCGAAACGCCAGTTCCTCGGCCACCGGCGCCAGCAGCACCACGAACGGCACCAGCATCGCCTTGGACACCTCACCGAATACCTCGGGCGAAGGCAGGTCCATCAGCTTCTGCCACAGGCCCAGCAGCGGCAGCAGCACGAGCAGCAGCACCGCCAGATGCAGCGCCAGCATGGCGCGCAGGACTTTCCAGGCACCGGGCGCCCGCAATCCGCTGGGCTCGATCAAGCGAGGCCGCACCAGCCAGGCGGTGAAATCGTCGAAAAAGGCTGTCATCCCGACCGTGATGCCGCAGCGCGGGTTAAAACGGGGTGTGCGCACCCGATTGCCGCCACAGCGCGTCTCGGCTAGGGGAACCGCCAAAGTCCCACCAGAAAGCTACAAGCGGCAGACCATGGCAGGCCATTCCAAATTCAAGAACATCATGCACCGCAAGGGCGCTCAGGACAAAAAGCGCTCGGCGATGTTTTCCAAGCTCTCCCGCGAAATCACCGTCGCGGCCAAGATGGGCATGCCCGATCCGGACATGAACCCGCGCCTGCGCGCCGCCGTCAACGCGGCCAAGGCGCAGTCGATGCCCAAGGACAACATCGCCCGCGCGATCGACAAGGCCACCAAGGGCGAAGGCGACAGCTATGAGGAAGTGCGCTACGAGGGCTATGGCCCGGGCGGCGTGGCGATCATCGTCGAGGCGCTGACCGACAACCGCAACCGCACCGCCACCAACGTCCGCACCGCCTTTGCCAAGAACGGCGGCAACCTCGGTGCCTCGGGCGCGGTCAGCCACGGGTTCGAACGGCTCGGCCTGATCGAGTACCCCGGCAAGGTGGGCGATGAGGACAAGGTCCTCGAAGCCGCCATCGAAGCCGGCGCCGAAGATGTCGAATCCGATATGGGCGATGGCGACGAGAACCCTGGCAGCCACCAGATCTGGGTCGCCATCGAACAGCTCCACCCCGTCGCGCGCGAACTGGAAAAGACGCTGGGCGAGGCAGAGGGCGTCAAGCTCGCGTGGAAGCCCAACATGACGACCACGGTCGATGCGGAAACCGCCGCAACGCTGCTCAAGCTGATCGACGTGCTCGAGGATGACGACGACGTCCAGACCGTCTGGGGCAACTACGAAATCCCGGACGACGTGATGGAGAAGCTGGGCTGATGCTCCACAGAGCATGATGCCGCTCGCCATCAAGGCGCTGCTTTCGGGGCTGCTCATTGCGCTCATTTCCGAGATCGGCCGCAAGCTGCCCACCGTCGGCGCGCTCGTCGCCTCGCTCCCGCTCGTCTCGGTGCTCGGCATGATCCTGCTGTGGCGCGCGCGGCCCGATGCCGAGAACATGGCGATCCATGCCGAGGCGACCTTCTGGTACGTGCTGCCCAGCCTGCCGATGTTCCTCGTGATCCCCGCGCTGCTGCGCCACGGCGTCTCCTTCTGGGTCGCTCTGGCGGCAGGCTGCGCGCTCACCGTCGCGCTCTACCTCGGCATGATGCACATCGGGCCGAGGTTCGGGCTGAGGCTGTGATCATCCTCGGCATCGATCCCGGCCTCACCTGCACCGGCTGGGGCGTGGTGGCCAAGGCGGGCAGCCGCCTCAGCCATGTCGCCAACGGCCATATCCGCACCGACGCCAAGGCCTCGATGGCCGAGCGTCTGGTCGAGCTCGATGCCGGCCTTGCCGCAGTGATCGCCGCGCACCATCCCGATGCGGGGGCAGTCGAGGAAGTCTTCGTCAACATCAACCCGCAGTCGACCTTGAAGCTCGGTCAGGCGCGCGGTGTTGCCATGCTGGCGGTGGCGCGGGCCGGTCTTTCGGTGGCCGAATACCCGACCAAGGTCATCAAGAAGGCGCTGGTCGGCACCGGCGGGGCGGAAAAGGCGCAAGTTCAGGCCATGCTCAAGGTCCTGCTCCCCGGCGTCACGCTGGCGGGCGAGGACGCGGCCGATGCGCTCGCCGTCGCGATCACCCACGCCAACATGATCGGCAGCCACCGTTAGGGCCTGACGCGAGGCCTTACCGAACCTTCATTTGACTGCGTCCGCGTCAAAGCGACAATGCGCCCATGGAAATCGAAGTCAGCGCCGAAGCCAAGGACAAGCGGCTCAACCGTCTCGTCGCGATCACCGTCGTGGTGCTCTCGGTCTTCACGGGCCTGTGCGGCATCAAGGATGGCAATATCGTGCAGGCGATGCAGGCGGCGCAGTCCGCCTCGGTCGATAGGTGGAACCAGTATCAGGCGACCAAGACGAAACTCCACCTTGCCGAGGCCGAGCGCGAGCAACTGGCCCTGCTCGCACCGCCGGGCAAGGCCGTTGCCGCGATCGCCCGGCTCGACAAGGACATCGCCAAGTACAAGTCCGAAGCGCCGGATCTCGCCAGGGCCGCCAAGGCGCAAGGCGATCTCTACGACGCGCTCAACGTCCACGACGACCAGTTCGACGCCGGGGACGCGGCCATCTCCACCGCGATCTCGCTGGCAGCCGTCGCCGCGCTCGCCGAAAGCGCGATGCTGCTCTACGCGGCCTGGCTGTTCGGCGCCTTCGGTCTGTTCATGGGCCTCAACGGTTTTCTCGGCGGCAGCTTCCACCCGGCCGTGCTCAGCACCTTCCTGGGTTAGGCGGCACCGGCCCGCTTCCCCGCCCGGCCATCCATTTGGGCTGGCGAACCCGGAAGTTCGCTGCCATAGAACAAACCATGATCGCCAAGCTCACCGGCCTGCTAGACGATTTCGGCCCCGATTGGGCCATCATCGACGTGAACGGCGTAGGCTACCTCGTCCATTGTTCGGCCAAGACGCTGGAGCGCCTCGGCGTGCGCGGCGACAGGGTCGTGGTCCACACCGAACTGCAGGTCTCCGAGAACGACCAGCGCCTGATCGGCTTCACCAGCGCCGGTGAGCGCGGCTGGTTCCGCCTGCTGACAGCAGTTCAGGGCGTGGGCAGCAAAGTGGCCCTCGCGATCCTCTCGGCGCTCTCGGTCGAAGACCTCCAGCGCGCCTGCGCCAGCGGCGATGCCGCCATGGTCGCCCGCGCGCAGGGCGTGGGGCCAAAGCTCGCCAGCCGCATCGTCAACGAACTCAAGGACAAGGCCGGCGGCCTCGGCCCCATCTCCGCCGGTGCCGGAAGCCCCCCGATCGAAGGCCTCGCCGCCGCCCCCGTCGGCTCCACCAGCGCGGACGCCATCTCCGCCCTGCAAAACCTCGGCTTCAAACCCGCCACCGCGAGCATGGCCGTGGCCGCTGCCGTCAAGGAACTGGGCGATGACGCGCCGCTCAACGATCTTGTGCGCGTGGCGCTGAAGCGGGCGACCGGGTGAAATGACCGACAACCCCATCCTCACCCCCCGCCGCCAGGCCGATGATGCAGACGCTGCGCTGCGCCCGAAGTCGCTCGCCGAATTCGTCGGTCAGGAAGCTGCGCGCGAGAACCTGCATGTGTTCATTGAAAGCGCCAAGCAGCGCGGCGAGGCGATGGATCATGTGCTGTTCTATGGCCCGCCCGGCCTTGGCAAGACCACGCTCGCCGCGATCATCGCGCGCGAAATGGGGGTCAATTTCCGCGCCACGTCGGGCCCCGTCATCGCCAAGGCGGGCGATCTGGCGGCGCTGCTCACCAATCTGGAAAGCGGCGATGTCCTCTTCATCGACGAGATCCACCGCCTCAATCCCGTGGTCGAGGAAGTGCTCTATCCCGCGATGGAGGACCGCGCGCTCGATCTCATTATCGGCGAGGGCCCTTCCGCGCGCTCGGTGCGGATCGATCTGCCCGCCTTCACGCTCATCGGCGCGACCACCCGCGCGGGGCTCCTCGCCACCCCCTTGCGTGATCGCTTCGGCATTCCGGTGCGGCTGCAGTTCTACACCGTGGCCGAGCTGGAGCGCGTCGTCTCGCGCGGTTCGAATCTCCTCGGCATCGGGATCGACCCGGGCGGCGCGGGCGAGATTGCCCGCCGCTCACGCGGCACCCCGCGCGTGGCGGGGCGGCTCCTTCGCAGGGTACGCGATTTTGCGCAGGTAGCCGGGGCAGAGGTGATCACCCGCGAAGTGGCCGACAGCGCCCTCACCCGGCTCGAAGTCGATTCGCTAGGGCTCGATCTGCAGGACCGGCGCTACCTCTCGATGATCGCCGATATCTACAAGGGCGGCCCGGTCGGCATCGAAACCCTTGCGGCGGGCCTGTCCGAGCCGCGCGACACGATCGAGGACGTGATCGAGCCCTACCTCATCCAGCTCGGCCTCGTCGCCCGCACCGCGCGCGGCCGCTGCCTCAATGATCGCGGCTGGCAGCATCTTGGCCTCACACCCCCGACGCAGGGGTTGCCCGGTCTCTTCGCGACCGACGAGAATGGCTAACGGTAAATGCTGATGGCGTAACCGCCCGGGGCAATTCGGTTCCAGTTTGGCACAGACTTGGCCGGGAGCCCCGTTTTGGCCCATTTCGGGGCTCCGTGAGGGCCTGAAACGGGGTTAACAGGATTGCCGCAGCCGGGCCGATCTGCGTTGTTCAATCTGTCGGGATAAGGTTTGTCCACCATTGTGCGGATAAGGCTTCGTCCCCCGGGAACAGAGAGCAACTATCATGTCGGTTCGGATGGCATTGGCAAAACTGGCGGCATGCGCAGCGGGCGGGGCAGTGCTTGGCGGCGGCGCCGTGCATGTTTCGGAAGCGCCTTCGGCGGCTGAGATCCATCACGTGAAGCCGATCAAGGTCAAGCAGACCAAAGTGCGGCGCTACGTGAAGAGCATCGCGCCGCGTCCGGTCCAACGCATGCGCCGGGTGGTCAAGACGACCGTCACGCGCTCGTGCCAGGCCCCGCAGCAGATGGCCTATGCCCCGGTGCCCTATATGGCGCCGGTGCCGCCCCAGGCAGCCGGTGGCGGTGGTGGCGCGGTGCCGGTCGTGATCGGTGGCGGCGGGGTCGGCGGATTCGGCGGCGGCTTCTTCGGCGGGTTCTTCGGTGGCGGCAGTGGCGGCGGCGGCAGCGTGGTTGTCTCCTCGACCAGCACCGGCTCGACTTCGACCGGCGGCAGCTCGACTTCGGGCGGCTCGACCTCCACATCCGGCGGGTCGACTTCCACGTCGGGCGGCTCGACGTCCACCTCGAGCGGCAACATCTCGACCTCCACGTCCAGCGGCAACGTGTCGACCAGTTCCGGCGCGGTGACGAGCAGCACCTCGACCTCGTCGGGCAACGTCAGCACCTCGTCCGGCAACGTCAGTTCGTCCTCGGGCAACGTCTCGACCAGTTCGGGCAATGTGAGCACGTCTTCGGGCAACGTGAGCACCAGTTCGTCGACTTCGACCAGCTCGGGCAACGTCACGAGCAGCTCGTCGACCTCATCATCGACGTCGTCCTCGACGTCGAGCAGCACCAGCAGCTCGACCTCCTCGTCTTCCAACGGCAGCAGCACGACAACAACGACCACCGGCGGGACGACCAATGGCGGTACCACCAACGGCGGCACCACCAATGGTGGGACGACCAACGGTGGAACGACCAACGGCGGCACGGAAGTTCCCGAGCCTTCGATGGTCCTGCTGTTCGGTGCAGCGGCGGCCGGCCTCGTCGCGCGACGCCGTCATGCGCTCCGCAACAAGGCACCTGCCATCGTCTGATCGCCGGCAGGTCGGCTTGCGCAGACCGGCACGTACATCGAGAACGCGAACAAAAGAAAAGGGCGGCTCCGGGAGGAGCCGCCCTTCCTGATTCCGGCGAGACGCCCGCAGACGCCGCTGGCAGCCGTCAGGCTGCCAGGTTGCGCAACACGTAGTGCAGGATGCCGCCGTTAAGGTAGTATTCCAGCTCGTTGGCGGTATCGATGCGGCAGAGCGCGGTGAACGTGAACGTCGAACCATCGGCGCGCGTCACCTCGACCTCGACGTCCTGGCGCGGCTTCAGACCCGCCACGCCGCGGATGGTGAAGGTGTCGTCACCCGTCAGCCCCAGCGTCTGGCGGCTCTCACCGTCCTTGAACTGCAGCGGCAGCACGCCCATGCCGACGAGGTTCGAGCGGTGGATGCGCTCGAAGCTCTCCACGATCACCGCGCGCACGCCCAGGAGGTTGGTGCCCTTGGCCGCCCAGTCGCGGCTGGAGCCGGTGCCGTATTCCTTGCCCGCGATGACAACCAGCGGCGTGCCGTCGGCCTTGTGCTGCATCGCCACGTCGTAAATCGCACCGACCTCCGCGCCATAGCGGCTCATGCCGCCTTCGATGCCGGGGACCATCTCGTTCTTGATGCGGATGTTGGCGAAGGTGCCGCGCATCATCACTTCATGGTGGCCGCGCCGCGCGCCGTAGGAGTTGAAGTCCGCCTTGGCGACCTGGTGCTCCATCAGCCACTTGCCCGCCGGGCTGTCGGCCTTGATCGAACCGGCCGGCGAGATGTGGTCGGTGGTGATCGAATCGCCGAGGATCGCCAGCGGCTTGGCCTCGATGATGTCGCCCACCGGCGCCGGGGTCATCGTCATGCCCTCGAAGTACGGCGGGTTTGCGACATACGTCGAACCCGCGCGCCAGCTGTAGGTTTCCGAGCCCGCGACGTTGATCGCCTGCCAGTGCGCGTCGCCCTTGTAGACGTCGGCATAGCGGGCTTGGAACATCGCGCGGTCCATGCAGCCGGCCATCGTCTCGTAGACTTCGTGGTTCGAAGGCCAGATGTCCTTGAGGTAGACATCGACACCGTCCTTGCTCTGGCCGATCGGTGTGCTCACGAAGTCCTCGATCACTGTGCCCTTCAGCGCATAGGCCACCACCAGCGGCGGGCTCGCCAGGAAGTTCGCGCGCACGTCGGGCGAAACGCGGCCCTCGAAGTTGCGGTTGCCCGAAATCACTGCGGCAGCGACGAGGCCGTTCTCGTTGATCGCCTTGCTGATCGGCTCGGCCAGCGGGCCCGAATTGCCGATGCAGGTGGTGCAGCCATAGCCGACGAGGTTGAAGCCCACCGCATCGAGGTGCTCCTGAAGGCCTGCGCGCACAAGATAGTCGGTCACCACCTGCGAGCCCGGCGCGAGGCTGGTCTTGACCCAGGGCTTGGGCTTCAGGCCCAGCTCGTTGGCCTTCTTGGCAACGAGGCCCGCCGCCACCAGCACGCCCGGGTTCGAGGTGTTGGTGCAGCTGGTGATCGCCGCGATCGTCACGTCGCCGTCGCCGATATCGAAGTCCATGCCTTCGACCGGAACGCGCTGCTGCGCCTTCTTGTAGGTGTTCGCCATGTCGGCGTTGAACACGTCGTCGACGTCGGGCAGCGAGACGCGGTCCTGCGGGCGCTTGGGGCCGGCAAGGCTGGGCACGACGGTGCCGAGGTCGAGTTCCAGCGTCGAGGTGAACACCGGCTCGATCGAAGGGTCGATCCAGAAGCCCTGCGCCTTGGCATAGGCTTCAGTCAGCGCGATCTGGTTCTCGTCGCGGCCGGTCAGGCGCATGTAGTCGAGCGTCTTGTCGTCAATGCCGAAGAAGCCGCAGGTTGCGCCGTATTCCGGTGCCATGTTGGCCAGCGTCGCGCGGTCAGCCAGCGTCAGCGAGGCGAGGCCCGGGCCGTAGTATTCGACGAAGCGGCCCACCACACCATGCTTGCGCAGCATGCTGGTGCAGGTGAGCACGAGGTCGGTTGCGGTCACGCCTTCCTTCAGCTCGCCGGTGAACTTGAAGCCGACGACTTCGGGGATCAGCATCGAGACCGGCTGGCCGAGCATGGCCGCTTCGGCCTCGATCCCGCCGACGCCCCAGCCCAGCACGCCGAGGCCGTTGATCATCGTGGTGTGGCTGTCGGTGCCGACGCAGGTGTCGGGATAGGCGACGGTCGTGCCATCCGGGCCTTCGCTCGTCCATACCGCCTGTGCGATATGCTCGAGGTTGACCTGGTGGCAGATGCCGGTGCCCGGAGGAACCGCCTTGAAGTTCGCGAGGCTCTTCGAACCCCACTTGAGGAAGTCATACCGCTCGCCGTTGCGGTAGTATTCGATCTCGACGTTCTGCTCGAAGGCCTTGGGATGGCCGAACTCGTCGACCATGACCGAGTGGTCGATCACGAGGTGCACCGGCACCAGCGGATTGATCCGCGAGGTGTCACCGCCCAGCTTGGCAATCGCATCACGCATGGCGGCCAGGTCGACAACGCAGGGCACGCCGGTGAAATCCTGCAGTAGCACGCGCGCCGGACGATACTGGATCTCTCGGCTGCTCGAGGGATCCTTCTGCCAGTCGACCAGCGCCTTGATGTCGTCCGTCGAGACGGTAAAGCCGCCGTCCTCGAAGCGCAGCAGGTTTTCGAGCAGGACCTTCATCGAGAACGGCAAGCGCGAAACATCGCCGTAAGCCGCTGCGGCCTTGCCGAGTGCGTAGTAGGCGTAATCCTTGCCACCGACGGTAAGCGTGCTGCGCGCGCCGAGCGTGTCCTGTCCGACCTGGGTCATGGCTGAACCTAATCCCTTAAAGTTGATGCCGTTTGCCGCGCCGGAGCCGCCCCGCGACATGGGTGCCCGATGCGCCGAGAGTCGCAGCGCGTCAAGGGCCGCGCGTCAAGGCTTGCGCCACGCATGAAATGCATGGGCAATTGGTCGGCTGCAGCGACGAGCCCTCACTAAGTTACATTTATGTTGCATTTTTACTTAACATTCACCGAAAGTGTCTTATATAGGCTGACCCCGGCGCTGCCGGCTCTCTCGAAAGGGCCCCTTGCCATGTCAAAGTACACCCCCCCGTATCGCGCGTCTTCGCACCGGCGGCACCCGGCCATTGCGCCTCGCCCCGCACCCGCAGGCATTCATTCGTCGGATCTGGGCGCAGCGATGATTGCTGCCGCGTTGTCGTTTGCGGTCATCGCCGGCGCGGCTGTGCACGCCTTCGGCAGCTATTTCACCGGCTGAAGGTCAGGCGCGTTCGGCGCCGGCTTCGGCTGGCGCCGAACGGCGCAGCGCGATCAGACAGCCCGCCACGATCAGCACCACACCCGCCAGGGTGCGCACGGTGAGCGGCTCCGAAAAGACCACCCAGCCCGTCAGCGCGGCCCAGATGAAGGCCGTGTATTCAAGCGGCACCAAAACTTGCGCCTCGGCACGGGCATAGGCCCAGCCCAGCAGCATCAGCGAGCCTGTCGAGAGCACAGCCGATGCGGCCAGCACCAGCCAGACATGCACCGGCGGCACCGGCGCGAACCACCACGCGCCAAGGCTGAGCAGGCAGAAGATCAGGAATGTCTGGAAGAACGAGATTTCCTCGGGCCCTGCAAGCTGCGACTGCCGCCGCTGCAGCACGAGGTTCCAGGCATAAAGCACGGCGGAGAGCAGGATCGCGATGAGGCCGTGGACACTCTCGGCATTGTAGGTCCCGCCGAACTTGCCGGCCGCGATGACCCCCACGCCGCCAAGCGCGAGCAGGGAGCCGGTGACGGCGCGGCGCGAAAGCTCCTCGCCCAGCGTGACAGCGGCGAGGTAGAGTGCCATCAGCGGCGCGATGAAAGATAGCGCCATGGCTTCGGCCACGGGCGTGCGGGCAAGCCCGTAGAAGAACAGCACGGCCATGACCCCGCAAACGCCCGAGCGCATGAAATGCAGCCGCATCGCCGGCCATGCGGGCAGGCCGCGCCGTCCGTCCTTGTTGCCGCGGGCGAGCCACACCGGCAGCATGACCACCGAGCCCACCATGTTGCGCCAGAACAGCGCAGCATAGGCACCCACCGCGATCGAGGCGATCTTCATGAAGCCGTCCATCACACCGAAGCAGAGCAGCCCGGTGAGGGCGGAAAGAATGGGCAGGAGGGGAACGGCGCGCTTCATCGCCCGCCCATAGCCATCCTGCAGCCCGAGCGCAAAGTGCGCCTGATCCGGCATTACGCAATTCAGCATAGAGTCAGGTGGTTCGCTTGATTGCAAAGGCGGCTTGGGGCAGGAATCGCACTCAAGCAGGGTGGCAGAGAGAGAGAATGACCAAGGCAATGCGCATGAACGAACGGACCAGCCTCGGTGGCCTTCTCTGCACTGCGGCCTTCGGCTGGGCCGTGCTGGGAGCGCCCGCCCTGGCAGCGCAGGGAGCGCAGCCGGAAACACAGAAGGGCCCCGTCGACCTGACCGCGGCCGTGCAGCCCCCGAAGCCCGCTCCGACCGCAACGACTCCGGCAACGACTCCGGCGCCCGCGCCCGTCCCCACCGCAACGAACGGACCCGCCACCGGTGCGCCTGCCCCGGTGTTTCAGCCGGTCCCGCCGCCGCTGGCCCACTGGACCCTCGCCGATGCGCAGGCGCTGCTCGCCGCGATCCGGGGCGTCGGGAAGGAAGGCCTGTCCCCGGCGGACTACGAGCCCGCCAGGCTTGCCGCCCAGATCGCCAAGGGTGAGGGCGATGATCTCGATGCGCTCGCCAGCCGCCTCTTCGTCTGGCTCGCCGAGGACATGCGCGATGGGCGCACGCCGATGCCCGCGCGGGTGCAGTGGTTCGCGGTCGATCCCGATCAGGACCTTCACCCCAACAGCCAGCTCCTCGCGCAGGCCACCGAAACGCATGACATCCCCGGCGTGCTCGCCTCGCTCGCGCCGACGCACCCCGACTATGCCCTGCTGCGCGATATGCTGTCCAAGGCGAAGGACCCGCGCCAGATCGCGATGATCAAGGCCAACATGGACCGCTGGCGCTGGCTCGGGCGCGATCTTGGGCTCCAGTACCTCATCATCAACGTGCCCGAGCAGGAACTCCGGCTGACGGTGAACAACAGGATCATCCGCTCCTACCGCGCGATCGTCGGCAAGCCGGGCAAGACGGCAACGCCGCAGCTGGCCGAGCAGGTCAAGAACGTGGTGTTCAACCCGACCTGGACGGTGCCGCAGTCGATCGTGGTCGGCGAAGGCCTTGGCGCGCGGCTGATCAAGAACCCGCGTCAGGCCGCGCGAGAAGGCTATGTCGCGACCAAGGCCGCCGACGGCACGATCACCGTGGTGCAGCAGCCGGGCGACACCAATTCGCTCGGCCGCGTGAAGCTCGACATGCCCAACGAGCACGCGATCTACATCCACGATACGCCCAACCGCAGCCTCTTCGCCCTCCCGGCGCGCGCGCTGAGCCACGGCTGCATCCGCGCCGAACGCGCGACCGAACTCGCGATGACGATGGCGATCCTCGGCGCCGACCTGCCGCCCGAAACCGCGGTGCAGTACAACCTCTCGGGCAAGTACACCAAGGTGCCGATGACCAAGCCCTGGGCGGTCTACATCACCTACTTCACCGTCGCGCGCGACGTGACCGGCCTGATGCGCAGCTTCCCGGACATCTACCAGCGCGACGCCCCGGTCATCGCCAGCTTCACCAAACCGCGCGAACTCCACACCAGCCAGCGCAAGAGCAACGAAGCGATCATCAAGCTGGATAATCCGCTTTGATCAGCAGCGTCTTGTTGTTGGTTGCGGCTACCAACGACGCGCAATCGGTATACACGTCGCCTGCGGGCAAAGCTGCATCGACTGCTTATCTGGCAGCATTTGACTGCGCCAAATCCTTTGCCGCTTCAGCATCTCTAGATCGAACCGATCTCCCGAAGATTTCATGGGACGCTGAAGATGCCTGTAAGACCGAGCGAATCGTTGCTGTCAAATCGATGCTGTCGGTGATTTCTGGCGCGACCGGGCCAAACGCGACTGACAATCTGAGAGCTAAAATGCGCCGGGCTGCAGATGGTGCGCTGATTGAGCGATTAGAGAGTGGTGCAGCCGTAAAAGGTTTGCCCGTCGATTACCCGGCTATCGCCGTACCGCTTGCTCGTTACGTTGGCTGCCTCAGGGTCGCCGTTACACAAAAAATGGAAGGTATATACTTGGGCGAAGATTGGCTGCTTACGAAGGCCAAGCTGTCTGAGGCAGAAACAGTTGCAGACTTTGTCGCGGTTGGCCGCGAGCTATGCGTCAATAGCAGGAGCTCATACTCGGCAGCGTTGGATGAAATACGCAAGACGGATCCAGTGATCGACAAGTCTTTCGGCTTGGAGATCGTCGAGAGAGCAGCGGTCGGTCCCTATCTCAAAGCTGTTCCGCGCCCTCAATAAATCCCCAGCCGGTCTGCATAGAGCAGCCGCCCGCCCGAAAGGTGCCACAGCGCCTCGTTGAAATCGGCCTCGCTCATCGCGAAGCAGCCGTCGCTGCGCCCCAGCTTGCCCCATTTCTCCAGCACGCCGGGATTGGCGTACCACGCCGGGTGCAACACGATCGCGCGGTCCAGCGTGTTGCTGTTTTCAGGGTCGAGGCCGCCGAGCCGGATCGAGGTGCCGTATTTGCCGACATACCACTCATAGGTGATGTACGCCCCGCGCGCAGTGGCGAGGCTGCCGACATCGTTCGAAAAGGTCTTGAGGAACCCGTCGTGCTCCGGATCTGAACCCTTGCCGTGGGCAACGAGGAACGAGCGGACTTCGCCCTTCTCGAGATTGGCGAAGTGGAGCCTGGGCATCGCCGAAGGCAGCGCGAAATCGGCAATGCCCACGATGTCGGTGCGCCACAGCACCTTGCCCGCCCGCGCCACCTGCTCCTTCGCGACAGCAAGGATGCGGCGGTTCTGTTCGGGTACGCTGTAGGGCTGGGCAAACACGCGCGCAGGCAGGGCGGCTGCGGCAAGGGTCGCCGCCGCGCCGGTGATGAGCCCGCGCCTGTTCACCAATCCCGTCATGTCCTCCATGTACGGTTGATCAGGCCGTTTTTCCAGTGTCCGCGGCCGATCGGGCGCCAAGCTGCACCAGCGCCGCGCCGTCCACCCGCATCACCGTCCACTCGTCCATCAGCCGCGCGCCGAGCTTCTTGTAGAAGCCGATGGCCGGCGCGTTCCAGTCGAGCACCGACCATTCGAGCCGCGCGCAGTCCCGCTCCACCGCGATGGCCGCCAGCCGCGCGAGCAGCGCCTTGCCCAGCCCGCTGCCGCGCGCCTCGGGCCGCACGAACAGGTCTTCGAGATAGACGCCGGGCTTCCCCTCGAAGGTCGAGAAATTGTGGAAGAACAGGGCGAAACCCTGCGGCGCACCATCAACCTCGCCGATGATCACCTCGGCAAAGGGGCGGGCTCCGAAGAGCTTTTCGCCCAGCACGGCTTCATCAAAGCGCACCTCATCCGCCAGCTTCTCGTACTCGGCAAGCGCGCGGATCAGGTGCGCGATCAGGGGCAGGTCATCGGGCGTGGCGAAACGGATCGAAAGCGACATGGCAGGCTCGCGGCTGGTGCGGAAGCAAGGCCCTTAGCCTGCGATGAGCAGCCGGTCACCCTTCAAGGTCACGCTGCCCAGCCGGCGCAGTGCCGATTGGCCGAGCAGGCTGACCGGCAGATCGGGTACGACCACCGCCGCCACGCCGACCAGTTCATGCCCGCCGATGGTCATCCGGTCGATCTCGACCGGAGCGGCAAGGCCCGTGCCAGAGGCTGTCTGCAGCATCGGCCGATAGGCGCCGGGATCGGGCTTGAGCCCCAACTGGTCCGCATCGTCCTCCGTCAGCGCGACGACATCGGCCCCGGTATCGACGAGGAAGCGCACCGGCTCGCCGCCGACATCGACATCGAGGTGGAATTGACCGCCCGCATCGCGCGCGATCTCGACCATTTCGGCTGGTCCCCCGCGCGGCGGTGTCGGGGCATCCTTGCTCCAGGGGGAGGCATGCGCGGCCCTGGCCGGCCGCCCCGCCTCGGCAGGCTCGACCTTGAGCCGAGGCGCCAGCAGCGCACTGCCGACGACCACCAGCCCGGCGATGACGATGAAGCGATTCATGGCAGGCGCGAAGATGCCCGCAAAGGGGTTAGCAAATCGCCAAGACTGCCCGGATCAGGCCGGTACTTCCGACTTCCCCGCATCGGTGGTCGCCGCTTCCATCTCGGCCGCCTTGGCTTCGACCAGGCTGACGATATGCTCGAGCATGTCCTCGTCCTGCACGGTGTGGTCGGTCACGCCCGAGAGGTAGACCATGTGCTTGCCGTTGCCGCCGCCGGTGAGGCCGACATCCGTCTCGCGCGCTTCGCCGGGCCCGTTCACCACGCAGCCCAGCACCGAAAGCGAGATCGGCGTCTTGATATGGCTGAGGCGGCTTTCCAGCGCCTCCACCGTGCGGATCACGTCAAAGCCCTGCCGCGCGCAGGAGGGGCACGAGACGACGCGCACGCCGCGTGTGCGCAGGCCGAGCGACTTCAGGATCTCGAAGCCGACACGCACTTCCTCTTCGGGCTCGGCCGAAAGCGAGACGCGCAGGGTATCGCCGATGCCCGCCCAGAGCAGGCTGCCCAGCCCGATCGAGGACTTGACCGTCCCGCCGATCAGGCCGCCCGCCTCGGTGATACCCAGATGCAGCGGGCAATCGACCGCTTCGGCAAGGCCCATGTAGGCCGCGACCGCAAGGAACACGTCAGAGGCTTTCACCGCCACCTTGTATTCGTGGAAATCGTGGTCCTGCAGCAGCTTGATGTGATCGAGCGCCGATTCGACCAGCGCATCGGGGCACGGCTCGCCGTACTTTTCGAGGAGGTCCTTCTCGAGGCTCCCCGCGTTCACGCCGATGCGGATCGCGCAGCCATTGGCCTTGGCCGCGCGGACCACTTCGGCCACGCGTTCGGAGGAGCCGATGTTGCCGGGGTTGATGCGCAGGCACGCCGCGCCCGCATCAGCGGCTTCGAGCGCGCGCTTGTAGTGAAAATGGATGTCCGCCACGATGGGCACGCGCGCCGCGCGCACGATCTTGCCCAGCGCCGCGGTGCTTTCCACGTCCGGGCACGAAACCCGGATGATATCCGCCCCGGCATCCTCGCAGCGTCTGATCTGGTTGATCGTGGCGACGGGGTCGCTGGTCAGGGTATTGGTCATGGTCTGCACCGTGATCGGCGCATCGCCGCCAACGGGAACGGATCCGACCATGATCTGGCGGCTCTTTCGGCGCGCGATATCGCGCCAGGGGCGTACGGATGACATGGGGGGCTTATACCTGTTCGGCCTCGGCAAGGCCATGGCCTTGAACAGCCATCGGCCGGGCATACAAAAACTCAGGATCGCAGTGGTTGCCCACCCAGAACTCGATATCGGCGATCTTGGCAAAACCATAGCGGTGGTAGAACCGCTGGGCCTCGACGTTTTCGCTGTAGACGGTCAGCTGTACCTCGTCCGCGACCTCACGCTCCGCCTCGGCCAGCGCCCAGTCCATCAGCCGCTTGCCCAGCCCCCCGCCGATGCGCGCGGGATCGGTGTAGAGCTGCTTGAGTTCAAGCGGCCTGCGCGCATCGCTGTGCCCGGTGGGCAGCGTGCTCTGCAGCACCAGCTTGCAGAAGGCGACCAGCGTGCCCGCCTCTTCGACCACCGCCACGCGCATGCCCGGATCGGCGATTTCCTTCGCGACCTTGGCATCGCTGTGCGCGGCCTCCATGAAGGCCGCGAAGTCTTCCGGTTTGTAAAGGTGCTGGAACTTGGCGCTGACCGCGCGGCGCGCCAGATCGGCGAGCGCGGCAGTGTCTTCAGGCGTGGCGAGGCGCAAGTGCGGTTGGGGCGCGGTGTTCATATCGCGCCCATACCGCCAGGGACCGATCAAGATCAATCCGGCCCCGCCATTGTGCGAGGCGGGTCCGCTGGATCAGTTCGCGAGGGCGACCTTGGCGGGCTTGGTATAGGGCACGAACTTGTCGAGCCCGACGAAACCGCGCCAGAAGTACCCGTTGCGATCGCGCAGCTGCACCGTATCGATGCTGCACAGCTGCGAACTCGTCAGATGGGTGACCAGGATGTCGTCGGAATCGAGCGACTGCGCGCCCGACTTCGGCCGCTGCACATAAAGCGTGCTGCCGCTGCCGTAGACGATCGCGGTCTTGTCGATCACGCGCGAGGACTGGACGTTGGGGAGCGAGATGCAGTTGACCGGCTCGCCGGCAACCCGGCCTTCGAGCATCTTGGCAAGCTGTTCCTCGCCGGTGAGGCGCGGTTTGGCATCGGCTGCAGCGCCAGCCAGCGCCAGCGCGCTGGCCGCGGCAACGATCGCAAGCCGTTGTGCAGTGCGGATCATGGACCTCTAGCCTTTCTCGGTTGATGCGGAGCAGTCTGCGCCGGGTCGGCTTAACCCTTGCTGACTGTAGTTTCCCTAGGGATGATATAAACTATCATCCCGGCCACATCCAGCGCCTCGGCCCAACCCCGCCTTCGCTGTCGCGATTCGAGACAGCGAGGGAGGGCCGGTGCCGCCTCGAAACTCGCCCTTTGGCGAGCTTCGGATCAGCCCCTTACGCCGTGCCGCCGACTGTCAGCCCCTCGACCAGCAGGGTTGGTTGGCCCACGCCCGCCGGCACGCTCTGCCCGCCCTTGCCGCAGACGCCGACGCCTTCGTCGAGCGCCATGTCATGGCCGATTCCGGTCACCCGGGTCAGCACGCTGGGGCCATCGCCGATCAGCGTTGCGCCCTTGATCGGCGCCCCCAGCTTGCCGTTTTCGACGCGGTAGGCCTCGGTGCAGGAAAACACGAACTTGCCGCTGGTGATGTCGACCTGCCCGCCGCCGAAGGACTTGGCGAAGATCCCGTTCTTCACGCGGCTCAGCAGCTCTGCCGGATCATCATTCCCGCCGCGCATGAAGGTGTTGGTCATGCGGGGCATGGGCGCGTGGGCATAGCTTTCGCGCCGCCCGTTGCCGGTGGGGGCAAGGCCCATCAGCCGCGCGCTCATGCGGTCGTGGATATAGCCCTTGAGCACGCCGTCCTCGATCAGCACGGTCTCCTCGGTCGGCGTGCCTTCATCATCGATGGTCAGCGAACCGCGTCGGCCTGGAATGGAGCCGTCATCCACCACCGTAACCCCCGGCGCCGCCACCCGCTCGCCAATGCGGCCGGAAAAGGCACTGGTGCCCTTGCGGTTGAAATCGCCTTCGAGGCCGTGGCCCACGGCCTCGTGCAGCAGCACGCCGGGCCAGCCGGGGCCGAGCAGCACGGTCATCTCGCCCGCAGGGGCATCCACCGATTCCAGATTGACCAGCGCCTGCGCCAATGCGCTGTCGATCGCGCGGTTCCAGGTGCCTTCCTCGAAGAGGTCATCATAGAGCCGCCGCCCGCCGAGACCGAAGCTGCCCGTCTCGCGCCGTCCGTTCTGTTCGGCAACGATGGACACGTTGAGCCGCACCAGCGGCCGCACGTCCTGCGCGACAAAGCCGTCCGCGCGCACGATCTCGACCACCGACCAGCTTGCCGCGAGGCTCGCCGAAACCTGCGCCACGCGCGGATCGCGCGCGCGGGCAGCAGCATCGATTGTCTCGAGCAGCTTGACCTTGGCCGCGAAGGGAATCGCATCGAGCGGCGAGGCATCGGTATAAAGGTGCCGGTTGTTCTGGCGCGGCGCGGCCGCAGGCGCGGTCTTCGCCGGATCGAGCAGCTTCAGCGTCTCACCCGCGCGGGCGATGGCGGCAGCCGATATCTCGTTGGCATGGGCAAACCCGGTCATCTCGCCCGAAACGCCGCGCAGACCGAACCCGGCATCGCGCGAATAGTCCGCCGTCTTGAGCCGCCCGTCATCGAAGCCGAAGCTCTCGCTCGCGATGAACTGGAGATAGAGTTCGCCATCCTCGCAGGCCCCCAACGCTGTCGCGGTCAGGCGCTTGGCCTCGTCAGGGGTCAGCAAACCGGGGCGATAGAGCAGCGAGCGGGCGTCGGGCGTATGGGTCATGCCCAAGGATATAGGCAGCAAGGGCGCTCACTCAAACCAAAAGTGAGCAAACCCATTTCGATCATGCTCCGCCGCACATGTGCTCTGCATCAGGCAACGTCCATGACTCCTCCGTGCGAAGGTTGGTCGTTGTATAAAGCCGCCCCCGCTTGTCCCCAGGAGGACACCCCTTGGGAACCTTGACTAGGCAGGTGAGGACACGGTCGCCCCGCCGAGAACGGTTTACAGCACCGACCTGATCATAAGAAACTCCATAGACGCCATTAGCCAGTTCAATGGCAGAACCAGAACCAGCAATGGGTCTATTGGTAGAACCATCAACCAATCTTTGCTCAACTGATTTTACAACTGAAAAGGAGCAAGTACCGATCTGCGTCGGAATCCCGTTAGTAGGCAATGCAGCCGCAGGCGTGGATGGAACAATCGCGAAAGCCAAGATCGCTGCCAAAAAGCATTGAGGGAAACGGTCCTTCACAATCGATCTCCCCTAAACTGAGGCCCGCAACGATTAGGATAAGTCCGCCGGCCCGCCCTTGAGGACAAAGCGCCGGTCGCAATACCCGCACTCGGCAAAGCCGCGCTCGTCGATCTCGATGAACACGCGGGGATGGCCCAGCGCCGCACCGCCGCGGATATTGTCCGCGCCGTCGCAGCGCACGCGCGTGCTTGTGGTCAGAACCGTCTCGGGTGCCTTGATCGTGCTCATGGCGGCGCGGGTAGCAAACCGGCGCCCGTGATACAAGCTGGGCCGACAACGCGGTGCCTGCCCAAACCCCTTTACGTGCGAGGAAGCAAGCGGCAGGGAGAAGCCATGGAAACCACCCCCGCCATCCGCATCCGCGACCTCGTCAAGCGCTACGCCCCCGCCGGCAGCAAGTCGGGCGAAGGCAAGCTGGCACTCGGCGGCGTCAGCTTCGATGTGCCGCAAGGCCAGATCTTCGGGCTCCTCGGCCCCAACGGCGCGGGCAAGTCCACCCTGATCAACACGCTCGCGGGCCTCGTCATGAAGTCTTCGGGCTCGGTCGAGATCTGGGGCTTTGATATCGACCGCGAACCGCGCAACGCCAAGGCCTCCATCGGCATCGTGCCGCAGGAGATCGTGTTCGACCCGTTCTTCACCCCGCTCGAAGTGCTCGACATCCAGGCGGGGCTCTATGGCGTGCCAGCGCCCGTGCGCCGTTCGATGGAGCTGCTCAAGTCGGTCCACCTTGCCGACAAGGCCAATGCCTATGCCCGCTCGCTGTCCGGGGGCATGAAGCGCCGCCTGCTCATTGCCAAGGCCATGGTCCACACCCCGCCGATCCTCGTGCTCGACGAGCCCACCGCGGGCGTGGATGTCGAACTGCGGCGCCTTCTCTGGGAACTCGTGGTCGATCTCAACAACCAGGGCGTGACCATCGTCCTGACCACGCATTATCTCGAGGAAGCAGAACAGCTGTGCGACCGCATCGCGATCATCAACCATGGCCGGCTGATCACCAACCAGCCGACGCGCGAGCTTGTCGGGATGATGCGCGAGAAAATCGTCGTGCTGACGCTGGACCGGCCGATCGATGCTGCGCCGCAGCATGAAGCCTTCGTCAAGAGCACCATTTCAAGCGAACGCGAGCTGCGCGTGACCTACAACAAGGACCGCATCAACGCGGGCGGCGTGCTCGCGCTGGTGCAGTCGCTCGGCTATGGCATTGTCGATGTCTCGACCGACGAGGCGGACCTCGAGGATGTCTTCGTCAAGCTGACGAGCTCGCCGGCCGGAGCGGCCGGATAGCGCCCTTCCCGAAACCGGGAAGTGTTTTTAAATTAACGACTTTTTCCTATTTCTCGCTCTACGAACCGCTTCCAGTGCCCGCGAGCAGACAGTCGCACCGCGCTTTTGCAATCGCGGCAGACGCCAATGTGGCGCGTGCCGTTCCAACGCACGGACGTGAGATCACAGCGGTGTCGATCAAACAGGCAGAAGGGCAGGCGCCAAATCATGGTCGGTAGTCCTTGCTGGCAGCATAGCCGCTTCGCGTTATAGCATTCGCAAGTGCACACAGGCATAGCTAAATACCGTTATAACATCGCATTTACGCCTTCAGATTCTGGCGATTTGCGCGCCGCCAGGCCTTGGGGGAGGCTTTCCAAATGCGCTGAGCACGGGCAAGAAGATCGGGTGTACCGACCATTCCCTGCAGTAACCCCGGTCTGCTCATGAGCGCCGCCCTCCCATCCAGCCCCGATGGCCCGGCTGATGTCCTGATCGTCGGCTCCGGCGCGGCCGGGCTCACTGCCGCTCTCGTGCTGGCAGAACGCTGCCGCGTGCTCGTGCTGGCCAAGGGCGCGCTCGACGGCGGCTCCACGGCCTGGGCACAAGGCGGCATTGCCGCCGTGCTCGATGAGGGCGATACCTTCGACGACCACATCCGCGACACCATGGTCGCAGGCGCTGGCCTTAACCGGCGCGAGACCGTGGAGTTCGTCGTCGAGAATGCCCCGGAAGCGATACGCCGGCTCGAACAGCTCGGCGTGCCGTTCAACGCCGAAGCCGGCGCTCTGCACCTCACCCGCGAAGGCGGACACTCTCACCGCCGCATCGTCCACGTCGATGATGCAACCGGCTGGGCCGTCCAGCAGGCGCTGATCGCCGCCGCGAAGGCCCACCCCAACATCACCCTGCGTCCGGACATGGTCGCGATCGATCTGGTGACGAACCGGCACCGCGCGGATCAAGGCGGGCAAGGCGCAGGCGGTGGACGCGTGTGGGGTGCCTATGCCCTCGATGCCTCGACCGGCCGGGTGGAATGCTTCGCCGCACGCGCCACGATCCTTGCTACCGGCGGCGCGGGCCGCACCTATCTCTTCAGCACCGCCCCGCGCGGCGCAACCGGAGACGGCATCGCCATGGCCTGGCGCGCGGGCTGCCGCGTCTCCAACATGGAATTCATGCAGTTCCACCCGACCTGCCTCTACAATCTGGAGGTCAAGAACTTCCTCATCACCGAGGCGGTGCGCGGCGAAGGCGGGCACCTCAAGCTGCCCCCCGGCGTTCCCGGCGGCGGCGAACGCTTCATGCCCCGCTTCGACGCCCGCGAGGAACTCGCCCCGCGCGATATCGTGGCACGAGCCATCGACCACGAAATCAAGCGCCTCGGGCTCGATTACGTCCACCTCGATATCAGCCACAAGGACCCCGAGTTCGTCCGCGGCCACTTCCCCAATATCTATGAGCGGCTGCTCAGCCTCGGTATCGACATGACGAAGGAGCCGATCCCGGTCGTCCCCGCCCAGCACTACACGTGCGGCGGCGTGCTCATCGATCTCGCCGGCCGGACCGATCTCGATGGGCTCTATGCCGTCGGCGAATGCTCCGAAAGCGGCCTCCACGGGGCAAACCGCCTTGCGTCCAACAGCCTGCTGGAATGCTTCGTGTTCGGTGATGCCGCCGCGAACGACATCCTCGCGCGGTGGGACAGCTTCGCCGCACCGCCGCCGCTGCGCCCGTGGGACGAAAGCCGCGTTTCGGATTCCGACGAGGAAGTCGTCATCAAGCAGAACTGGACCGAACTCAGGCGCTTCATGTGGAATTATGTCGGCATCGTGCGCACCAACAAGCGCCTCGAACGCGCCGCGCACCGCATCAAGCTCCTGAAGGGCGAGGTCAACGACTACTACGGCAACTTCCGCGTGACGGCGGACCTCATCGAGCTGCGCAACCTGCTCCAGACCGCCGAACTCATCGTGAAAAGCGCCCGCGCCCGCCGCGAAAGCCGCGGCCTCCATTTCAACGAGGACTACCCGCAGACCCAGCCCGCCGCGCGCGATACGGTGCTGGTGCCAAACTGAAGGCGGGCAGGCTTACCGCGCTCCCCTGACTGAGCCTTCTTGCCGCCGTGATGGCGCGCGCAGCGTAGCAATGACCTTCAGGTGAGATGGTAGCTCACCCGCCAACAGCCGACCCGTTACAGATGCCGGCCGATAAAGATCAGCACCATCGCCCCCAGCACCGAGGCGATGCACCCGGCGCGGCTCACGCTGTCCTGGCCCCTGCTGCCCCAGCCTGCCGCCAACCCCGCGACGAGCGAGCCCGCGATACCCAGCAGGATCGTCTTGCCCAGACCCATCGGAACAGCCCCGGGGTAAAGGAAACGCGCGGCAAGGCCGACAAACAAGCCGCTGACAATGATCGAGATGAGCTTGAACACGCGCCTGCTCCGCCTTGGCATTTCGGGCATGTCATATCGCGCGCCATACCCCACGCGCCAGTGGATAATCGGGGGGCTTGTTTGGTGAAGGGTCTGGACAGCGATCTTGTCCACAAGATCAGGGGAGCTGCCGAAAAAATTTCAGGGGGGATGAGATTTGGGCTTGAAATGCCGCTTTCCGCACGCGTCGCTGCACTGCAGCATGGTCGTCATGACGATGAAACGAATCGTACGTGCGACGAGCCGAATCGATAATGCGGTGTTTACCCTCTTGTGTCTGATTCCGGTTGAGGCACTATGGGTAGTGGTCGGGTCCTGGGGGAACCTCTAAACCTAGTTTCGGTGGCATTGCGCGGAGTTAGCGCGCGATGACGGTGGCTGCACTGCCGCCGACCTTGGTCTTGACCTTTTTGCGGGCGTCGCTGCGGGCCCCGAGGGAGAATGAATATTCTCCTTTTGTTCCGCAGGGCGTATGATGGATTTCGCGTCGCGAGTCGGGTTGTCCGATCGCAGGCGGCAGATGGAACAGGGGACGGCCAGCGTGGATTTCAGGACTGGAGACAACGTGGGTGAGCATGACGGCCAGAGCGAACTGTCGCTCGCTGGCGATACCGCCCCGGCTGGTGGAAATGGAAAGGCGATTGGCATGAATGCGGATGACAAGGGTAGCGAGGCGCTTGTCGCGGCAATGACCGCAGGCGCTGCCACTGCGCTCGCCGCAGCGGCCAAGCCGGTTTCCGATTCCAAGACGATCAACGCGCGCCGCTTCACGATCGCGACCAATGCCGAGCGCGACGCGCTGCTCACCGCGTTCGGCAAGGAAACGCTCGACGACCGCTATCTCCTTCCCGGCGAGCGCTATCAGGATCTCTTCGCCCGCGTGGCCGATGCCTATGCGGACGATCAGGACCACGCCCAGCGCCTTTACGACTACATCTCGAAGCTGTGGTTCATGCCCGCCACGCCCGTCCTCTCGAACGGCGGTACCGGGCGCGGCCTGCCCATCTCGTGCTATCTCAATTCGGTTTCCGACAGTCTCGAAGGCATCGTCGGCACGTGGAACGAGAACGTCTGGCTTGCGAGCCGTGGCGGCGGCATCGGCACCTATTGGGGCCAGGTGCGCGGTATCGGTGAATCTGTCGGCCTCAACGGCAAGACCAGCGGGATCATCCCCTTCGTCCGCGTGATGGACAGCCTCACCCTCGCGATCAGCCAGGGCTCGCTGCGCCGTGGTTCGGCGGCGTGCTATCTCGATGTGTCGCACCCGGAAATCGAAGAATTCCTCGAAATCCGCAAGCCGTCGGGCGATTTCAACCGCAAGGCCCTGAACCTCCACCACGGCGTGCTGCTGACGGACGAGTTCATGGAAGCGGTGCGCGATGGCACCGAATTCCACTTGCGCAGCCCCAAGGACGGCTCGGTGCGCGGCACGGTCGATGCGCGCTCGCTGTTCCAGAAGCTCGTCGAAACCCGCCTCGCCACGGGTGAACCCTACATCGTGTTCAACGACACGGTGAACCGCACGATGCCCAAGCATCACCGCGATCTCGGGCTCAAGGTCTCGACCTCGAACCTCTGCTCGGAAATCACGCTCCCCACCGGGCGCGACCACCTCGGCAATGATCGCACCGCGGTGTGCTGCCTCTCCTCGCTCAACCTCGAAACCTGGGACGAGTGGTGCAAGGACGAGCGCTTCATCGAGGACGTGCTGCGCTTCCTCGACAACGTGCTGCAGGACTACATCGACCGCGCGCCGGACGAGATGGCCCGCGCCAAGTATTCCGCGATGCGCGAACGCTCGGTCGGCATGGGCGTCATGGGCTTCCACTCGTTCCTGCAGCAGAAGGGCATCGCTTTCGAAAGCGCCATGGCCAAGGCGTGGAACCTCAAGATGTTCAAGCACATCGCCTCCCGCGCGGACGAGGCTTCGCTCCTCCTCGCGCAGGAACGCGGCGCGTGCCCCGATGCGGCGGACATGGGCGTGATGCAGCGCTTCTCCTGCAAGATGGCGATCGCGCCCACCGCGTCGATCTCGATCATCTGCGGCGGCACCTCGGCCTGCATCGAGCCGATCCCGGCGAACATCTACACCCACAAGACGCTCTCGGGCAGCTTCGTGGTCAAGAACCCCTATCTCGAGAAGCTGCTCCAGTCGAAGTCGAAGGATTCGACCAACGTCTGGAACTCGATCCTCGAGCGCGGCGGGTCGGTCCAGCACCTCGATTTCCTCTCTCCGGAGGAAAAGGCCGTCTACAAGACCAGCTTCGAGATCGACCAGCGCTGGCTGCTCGAATTCGCGGCAGACCGCACGCCGTATATCGATCAGGCCCAGTCGCTGAATCTCTACATCCCGGCGGACGTCGACAAGTGGGACCTCATGATGCTCCACTTCCAGGCTTGGGAGAAGGGCATCAAGTCGCTCTACTACCTCCGTTCGAAGTCGGTGCAGCGCGCCGGTTTCGCTGGCGGCGTCGAAGCAGACAACACCGCCGCGGCGCCCGTGATGGAACTCAGCGCGGGCGGCCAGACCGACTACGAGGAATGCCTGGCTTGTCAGTAGGGCCTGCCAGTGAAGCCTTGCCCTGAAGCACCGGGGATGCGCCCTGCATCCCCGTCCGAGATCGTGACCATGTCGGACTGTCTGATACAATCAGCCAAACATTGCGGCTTGCCCGGCACGGTTACAATCCGCGACACGGTACCCGCTTGCCCCGCCCACTCCGGCCGGGCTACATTTGCGAATAATTCGCAATTGCATAAGGGCTATCGTCGTGCGCAAGTTTCACCGCTGGATTTCGGTTTTATTCGGCGTCTTTCTCCTCTGGATCGCCGTGACGGGCACGCTCAGCCAAATCGTGCCGCTCCTCGCGGGCGGAGAGCGGGAGAAGCCGAAGGTCGAGGCGAGCGCGAAGCCCGCCTTCGTCTGCCCGCCGGATTACATGTGCCGGCCCAAACCCAAGCCCGGCGATCCGCGCGCGCTGATCGGCCTCTTGCATCACCTGCACTCGGGCGAGAGCTTCGGACCCGTGGGCGTGGTGTTCGGCACGCTGTCGGGTTTCGCGATGATCTTCTTCAGCGTCTCGGGGCTCTGGCTCTACATCCAGATGTGGCGCAACCGGGCGGAGCGGAAGCTCACCCCGCGCTGGTTCTGGAAGTAGCCGACTCTGCCCTTCCGGGCGGTGGAAAAACCCCCGCCCCCAAGTGTTTGACCCGCGCGGGCAACTTCCGCGCGCGTCCATCCCTGCCTATCGTCCGCCTTCTTGCCGCACAGGATCCGTCCCATGTCCCTTCTTGAAGCCCGCAGCTCCTACAAGCCCTTCGAATATCCCTGGGCCTACGACTTCTGGAAGCGCCAGCAGCAGATCCACTGGATGCCGGAGGAAGTTCCCCTCGGCGAAGACTGCCGCGATTGGGCGCAGAAGATCTCGGAGCACGAGCGCAACCTGCTCACGCAGATCTTCCGCTTCTTCACCCAGGCCGACGTCGAGGTGCAGGATTGCTACCACGACAAGTATGGCCGCGTGTTCAAGCCGACCGAGGTCAAGATGATGCTCGCCGCCTTCTCCAACATGGAGACGGTGCACATCGCCGCCTACAGCCATCTGCTCGACACCATCGGCATGCCCGAGAGCGAATACGCGATGTTCCTCGAATACGAGGAAATGCGCGCCAAGCACGATTACCTGCAGCAGTTCGGCGTCGATTCCGATGAAGACATCGCCCGCACCCTCGCGATGTTCGGCGGCTTCACCGAAGGCCTCCAGCTTTTCGCCAGCTTCGCCATGCTGATGAACTTCCCGCGCTTCAACAAGATGAAGGGCATGGGCCAGATCGTCTCGTGGTCGGTGCGCGATGAATCGCTCCACTGCGAAGGCATCACCAAGCTGTTCCACGCCTTCGTGGCGGAACGCGGCTGCCTCACCAAGGCGGTGAAGGAAGACATCATCGATTGCTGCCAGAAGACCGTCCGCCTCGAGGACGCCTTCATCGACCTCGCCTTCGAGCAGGGCCCCGTCCCGGGCATGAGCCCCAAGGAAATCAAGAAGTACATCCGCTACATCGCCGATTGGCGCCTCGGCCAGCTGGGCTTCCAGCCGATCTACATGATCGAGGAACACCCCCTCCCCTGGCTCACCCCGCTGCTCAACGGCGTCGAACACGCCAACTTCTTCGAAACCCGCGCCACCGAATACTCCAAGGCCGCCACCCGCGGTGACTGGAACACCGTGTGGTCGAGCTTCGACTCGCGCCGCAAGGCAAAGTCGGCCGAACCGGCGAACGAGCTGGTTGAGGAAGCCGAAGCGGACATGTTCAAGGCAGCGGGGATCGCGGCGGAGTAAAGAACCAAGGGAAAGTGCGAGGGCCATCGCCCTCGCGCTCCCGGGAGCTGGCGACATGCCCAAGGTTTTCGCCTGGAATGGCTACCGGTTTCACTTCTTCGCCAATGAGGGCGATCCGCGCGAGCCGCCGCATGTTCACGTGACCAAGGGGCGCGATACGGCCAAGTTTTGGCTCCGTCCCGAGGTTTCGCTCGCCTACAATCGCGGCTTTTCGCCCCGAGTGCTTTCCGAACTCCACCGTGTTATAGAAGCGCGGCGCGATGAAATCGAAAGTGCGTGGCATGACTTTTTCGCCTGAACCCCTCGCTGTCCGGTTCGATGCAGATTCGTTCTGGGTCGATCTCGATGATGGCCGCACGCTGGGCGTTCCGCTCGCATGGTTCCCGCGCCTGCTCCACGCCACGCCCGAACAGCGCGCTGCCGTTTCGCTGAGCCGCGCCGGCCTTCACTGGGACGAGATCGACGAGGATATCTCGGTGGCCGGCCTGCTGGCCGGCAAGGGCGATCAGACGCGAACCGCCAAGGCGGCGGCCTGACCATCTTGACAAAACAAACCAAATAGGTTAAACGCCCCGCCCAGATCGGGAGCCGGCAAGGCCAGCCTCGCACTCGCTCTTCTGGCCCGAGGCGTCATGCCTGGGGCCAGCGCGGCCGGTGTGGGCTGCGGGTTCAAGGCGGGACTGTCGTCTCCAATCCTTGGCCAGGCATTCACCCACGCCAGCACCGTTCAGTGCCAGGGGCAGCACGCCTCAGGAGCCCGGCTGGTATGCGAGCCGCCCCCGGGTCCGGACACTGACGGGATGAGGTCGAGCCGGGTCAGGTCCTGCCCCATCCGGCCATTCGCACACGATGCAGTTCATGGCGTGCCGCCCCGCAGTCCCTCCCAAGGGTCATGCAGGCGCCGCACCGGCCGCGCGATCTCCTCCTGCCCGGATGCCGCCCCGAGGCGCCGCCAAATCCAACACCGACTAACGGCGCGCAGGGCCGCTGGCCCCTGCTATTGCTCTTCTTCGTTCAGCCTCGCCGCCAGCACCGCGATCTCCGCCGGCTCCAGCAGCCACGTCCGCGTCGCGCGGCCTTCGCGGTGCACCGGCACGGTCAGCAGCAGCCGGGCGTTCTCCCGCGCGTGCGGCTTGTAGAGCGTGAAGTGCAGCGCGCACTCGCGGATCGTGCCGATGATCGGCACGCGCCCTTCCAGATCGATCATCGTGGCCGCCTGATCCCAGGGGATTTCGGCGAGAGTAGCCCCAGCCATCAGACGTCCAGGTTCGCCACGTTGAGCGCGTTTTCCTGAATGAAGTCACGCCGCGGTTCCACCACGTCACCCATCAGGCGGGTAAAGATCTCGTCCGTCACGTCGGCATCTTCCATCTTCACCTGCAGCAGCGAGCGCTGCGTCGGATCGAGCGTCGTCTCCCACAGCTGATCGGCGTTCATTTCGCCCAGACCCTTGTAGCGCGAAATGGAAAGACCCTTGCGCCCTGCCGTCAGCACTTGCGCAAGGAGTTCCGACGGCCGCGTGATCCCGGCGCTGTCCTTGGCGGCGGGCCGCACCGGCGCGGCGGCTTCGGCCTCGCCTTCCTGCTCTTCCAGCACCGCCTCGGGTTCTGGCTCTGCCACCGCGGCGCTGGTGCGCACCAGCCGCGCCGGCATGGCATAGACCTCGGCCTGCTCCCCGGCGAGGCGGGCGAGCTTGCGCGCCTCGGCGCTCGAGAGGAAGCCGGGTTCGATGGTGTGCTGGTCGGTCACCCCGCGCCACACGCGCTGGATGCGATAGCCGCCATCCGGCGCCACTTCGGCAACCCAGCGCGCATCGTGTTCGCCGCGGTCCATCCAGCGCACGCTGGCGGCCAGCGCCGCCTCGCGCTCGGCTGCGGTCATTTCCGGCTCCAGCGCACCCGCCAGAGCCAGCGCCTCGATGATCGTCGGGTCATAGCGCTTGGGCGCGAAGGCCATCAGGTTGCGGAAGCGCAGCGCATGATCGACAAGGCCTGCGAGGTCCGCGCCGCTGCGCGCGCCGCCCGCCGTTTCCAGCATCCGGCCGGCGAGGCCTGCCTCGACGAGGTAGCGATCGAGCGCCGGGCCGTCCTTCAGGTAGACTTCGCTGCGCCCCTTCGCCACCTTGTAAAGCGGCGGCTGCGCAATGAAGAGGTGCCCTTCGCGGATGATCTCGGGCATCTGGCGGTGGAAGAAGGTGAGCAGCAGCGTGCGGATATGCGCGCCGTCGACGTCGGCGTCGGTCATGATCACGATCTTGTGATAGCGCAGCTTGGCGAGGTTGAACTCGTCGCGGATGCCGGTGCCCATCGCCTGGATCAGCGTGCCGACTTCCTTCGAGCCGATGATCCGATCGAACCGCGCGCGCTCCACGTTGAGGATCTTGCCCTTCAGTGGCAGGATTGCCTGGAAGTGCCGGTCGCGCCCCTGCTTGGCCGAGCCGCCGGCGCTGTCACCCTCGACGAGAAACAGTTCGCACTTGGCGGGATCGCGCTCCTGGCAGTCCGCCAGCTTGCCGGGCAGACTGGCGATATCCATCGCGCCCTTGCGCCGGGTCAGCTCGCGCGCCTTCTTGGCGGCCTCGCGGGCGGCGGCGGCGTCGATCACCTTCTGGATGACGGCGCGGGCGTGGGCGGGGTTTTCCTCCAGCCATTCGCTCATCTTGTCGGCCATCAGGGCTTCCAGCGGCTGGCGTACTTCGGAGGAAACCAGCTTGTCCTTGGTCTGGGAGGAGAACTTGGGGTCCGGCAGCTTGACCGAGACAATCGCCGTCAGTCCCTCGCGCATGTCGTCGCCGGTGAGGCTGACCTTCTCCTTCTTCAGCATCCCCGACCGGTCCGCATAGCCGTTGAGAGTCCGCGTCAGCGCCGCGCGGAAGGCGGCGAGGTGCGTCCCGCCGTCGCGCTGGGGGATGTTGTTGGTGAAGGTGAGGACGTTCTCGTAGTAGCTGTCGTTCCACTGCAGCGCGACATCGATGCCGATGCCATCGCGCTCCGCACCGATTGCGATGGGCTCGGGCATCAGCGGCTGCTTGTTGCGATCGAGGTACTTCACGAAGGCTGCGATGCCGCCGACGTAATAGAGGTCGTGCTCCTTCACATCCTCGTGGCGCTTGTCGCGCAGCAGGATGCGCACGCCGGAGTTGAGGAAGGCCAGCTCGCGGTAGCGGTGCTCCAGCTTGTCGAAATCAAACTCTGTCACGTTCTTGAAGGTATCGTGGCTGGCGAAGAAGGTGACGCGTGTGCCCTTCTTGACCCCGCCCTTGCCGTCCGCCGGAGCCGGACCGTTGACCTTGAGCGGGGCGACGGCGTCGCCGTGCTCGAAGCGCATCCAGTGCTCTTGCCCATCGCGCCAGATCGTCAGCTCCAGCCATTCGGAGAGCGCATTGACCACCGAGACGCCGACGCCGTGCAGGCCGCCCGACACCTTGTAGGCGTTGTCGTCGCTGGTGTTCTCGAACTTCCCGCCCGCGTGGAGCTGGGTCATGATCACCTCGGCGGCAGAAACGCCTTCCTCGGCGTGGATGCCGGTGGGAATGCCGCGGCCGTTGTCTTCCACCGAGACCGAGCCGTCCGGGTTCAATTCGATCAGCACGAGATCGCAGTGCCCGGCCAGCGCCTCGTCGATCGCGTTATCCGAAACCTCGAACACCATGTGGTGCAGGCCCGAGCCATCATCGGTATCGCCGATATACATGCCGGGGCGCTTGCGCACGGCATCTAGCCCGCGCAGGACCTTGATGGAATCGGCGCCATATTCGTTGGCGTTGGGGATATTTTCGTTCGTACTGGCCATCCCCAGGACATAGGCATTCGCCGGGCTTTTCCCAAGCGAATCCGGCCTGTTTTGCACAAGGCAGAGCCCCTTTTCACACCCCGCCCCGAGCCGGACATGCTGAGGGGCTGGCACCAGCGGCGCAATCGTGCTGAAACACGCGCCACAACCTTCAAGACAAAGGACTTATCGCTCCATGCGCAAGCTGCTGACCGGCGTGATTTCAGCCGCCGTGCTCGTTTCGACCATGCCCGGATCCGCGCTCGCCGCGCCGGCCGCCAAGGGCGATCCCTACGGCGGCGAGGAGGCATTCCGCAGCCTCTACAAGGAACTCGTCGAGACCAACACCACCCTCTCATCCGGCAGCTGCACGCTGGCGGCAGAGCGCATGGCCGCGCGGCTCAAGACGGTCGGCTTCACCGACGACCAGCTGACGATCTTCGCGACGCCCGAGAAGCCGAAGGAGGGCGGCCTCGTCGCCGTCATGCCGGGCACCTCGAAAACCGAGAAGCCGATCCTGCTGCTGGCCCACCTCGACGTAGTCGAAGCCAAGCGTGAGGATTGGGTGCGCGATCCCTTCACCCTGATCGAGGAGAACGGATACCTCTACGCGCGCGGCACGGAAGACGACAAGGCGATGGCCGCGACCTGGGTCGACACCCTGATCCGCTTCAAGCAGGAGGGCTTCAAACCCAAGCGCACGCTCAAGCTCGCGCTCACCTGCGGCGAGGAAACGACCTACGCGTTCAACGGCGCCGAATGGCTGGCAAAGAACAAGCGCGACCTCATCGATGCGGCCTACGCGCTGAATGAAGGCGGCGGTGGGCGCACCGATGGCAAGGGCGTGTCGGAAGGCGGCAAGCTCGTCGTCGAATCGATTCAGGTCGGCGAGAAGGGCGTCCAGAACTTCCGCCTCGAAACGCGCAATCCCGGCGGCCACAGCTCGATCCCCGTGCGCGACAATGCGATCTACGAACTCGCCGCCGCGCTGGTGAAACTGCAGGCCTACGATTTCAAGCTGGAGCTTTCGGACACGACCCGCGCCTTCTTCGCCAAGGCCGGGGCCACGCGGACCGATGATCTCGGCAAGGCGATGCAGGCGATTGCCGCCAACCCGGCGGATAGCGCGGCAGAAGCCGTGCTCAACACCGACCGCACGTTCCACTCGATGCTGCGCACCACCTGCGTCGCCACGCTGATCGATGGCGGCCATGCCAACAACGCGCTGCCGCAGCGCGCCGGGGCCAACGTCAACTGCCGCATCTTCCCCGGCCATTCGATCGAAGAGGTGCAGAAGGAACTGCAGGCCGTCGTCGCCGATACGGGCGTGACGATCACGCCGGTCCCGCCGCTGCGTCCGCTGGCCAAGACCCCGCCGATGGATCCCGCGATCATCGGGCCGATGGAAAAGCTCGCCGCCAAGTACTTCCCCGGCGTGCCGCTGGTGCCGACGATGTCGACCGGTGCGACCGACGGGATCTTCCTCGCCGCGGTCGGCATCCCGACCTACGGCGTGCCCGGCGCCTGGGGCAACCCGGACGGCAACGGCGTGCACGGCCTCAACGAGCGGATCGAGATCAAGTCGCTGATGACCGGCCGCGCCTATCTCTATGAGCTTGTGAAGGCCTACACGAAGTAGTCACTTCCCTGTAATCATTCGGTTTATCCGGATTTGCCCCCACCCTGTCCACAGAGTCATGCACCTGTGGACAGGACTGTGGACTCCCCCTTGACGTGCGAGTCATGCCCGTGTTCTTTTCCGGGCATGCGTCACGAAGCGGTCATCCGCGTCCCTCAAATCGCACCCGGTAGGCGCCTCGCGCCCATTCCGGGCGGGACAATCGGCGCATTCTTGCGAAAGGGCCGAACGGGAGCATGCTTCACAGGGCGCTGATCGAGCGGGCGGCGAATGCCAGGCCCCACAATGGCAGCCCTCTTGGGGGCGATACCGCAGTCCTTGGGCATGATCGCCACCTCTCGAACTGCCCGGCGCTGGTACTCAATGCGGACTACACTCCGCTCAGCTATTATCCGCTGAGCCTCTGGCCCTGGCAGACCGCGATCAAGGCGGTGTTCCTCGAACGGGTCGATATCGTCGCGACCTACGAGCGCGAGGTTCACAGCGCCTCGCTCGACATGAAGATCCCCTCGGTCATCGCGCTCAGGCAGTTCGTGAAGCCGAGCGAGTTTCCCGCCTTCACGCGCTTCAACCTGTTC
Source organism: Novosphingobium fuchskuhlense (assembly GCF_001519075.1). GTDB lineage: Bacteria > Pseudomonadota > Alphaproteobacteria > Sphingomonadales > Sphingomonadaceae > Novosphingobium > Novosphingobium fuchskuhlense. The sequence continues at coordinate 902,015 of NZ_KQ954244.1, read as the reverse complement.
CTGCGCGACAAGTTCCAGTGCCAATACTGCGGCTGCCCCGATCAGCTGACCTTCGACCACGTCGTGCCGCGCCGTCTTGGCGGACGCACCACATGGGAAAACGTCGTCGCCGCCTGCGCGCCCTGCAACATGCGCAAGGGTGGCCGCACCCCGGCACAAGCGGCGATGCGCCTCATCACCGAACCGATCCGCCCGACCTCGTGGCACCTGCAGGAGCGCGGGCGCCTTTTCCCGCCGGGCCATCTCCACGAAAGCTGGCGCGACTGGCTCTACTGGGACGTCGAGCTCGAAAACTGAGCGCAGCTCAGAGCACGAAGTCTCCAGCCGTCAGGCTCGATACGCCGTCCACCCGGATCGCGAAGTCGGCCACGCCGTCGCCGTTCCCATCGCCGAACACGATCACACCGCTGCTGCTCGTCTCGTAGCGCAGTTCGCCGATCTTGCTGTCAGCCGTGTTGAACGCAGCCGTGCCGAGGAACGCGAAGGCCTGATCGCCGGCCGCGCCGGGATTGGCGTCGATCCTTGAAAGGTCGATCCGGTCCCCGGTGGTCCAGCCCATGATCGCATCGGCGCTCGCCTTGGTTGTCCCGCCGAAATCGTCGGCCTTGAACATGAAGCGATCATTGCCCGCACCGCCGGTCAGGATGTCGCGTCCGGCGCCGCCGGTCAGCATGTCATTGCCGTTGCCGCCGGTCAGCCGGTCGCTGCCCGCACCGCCGTCGAGCGTATCGGCGCCGTCGCCGCCATCCAGCCGGTCGGCTCCGTTGCCGCCCAGCAGCTGGTCGTTGCCCGCGCCGCCGGTCAGCAGATCATCGCCATCGCCGCCGCCGAAGAGGTCGGCTCCGCCCTTGCCGATGACGCGGTCGTTGCCTGCACCGGCCTCCACCCATGTCAGCGTGCCCAGCGTCCCGGCCAGCGAGATCGTATCGGCAAGGCCGCTCCCAGCGACGTAGTGGTTGCCGCTATCAGCCGCGGAAAAGGTCGTGTGCGCGTTGTCGAGCGTGGTCTTGGTCAGAAGCAGCTGGCCGCTGGCGGTTTCCTCGCTGTCCGCCAGCACGGAGGCCTTGCGCACCATGCCGCTGGCGTCCTTGATGGTCACCGCAAGATCCAGCGTCACCGCCCCGTCCGCTGCCGCCTTGATCGCGCCGCGAAGATCGAGCGAGGCCGCGTTGGTGCCAGCAGCCTTGCCGCCGACCGTCCAGGCAAAGGCGAACAGCGCGTTGTTCGGTGTCGCCGCGGTTGCCGTCGTCAGCAGGCGCTGGCGCGGCAGCGCCACCAGTCCGCTCGTCACCGCATAGAACCGGTCGATGAAGGCTTCCTTCTCAGGTGCGCTGAACGCGGTATCGAGATAGAGCATCTTCGATGTCTCGGTCGCCCGCCACACGCCGGTCGAGCGGTAGTAGCCCCCTTCGTAGGCGCCGACCGTGCCGAGCCCGTCCTTGAACCCGATCCAGTCCTTCCACGGAACCTTGGCCGGATCATTGGTGGTCGCGACATGCGCGCTCTGCAGCCCGTCGAGCGGGAAGCTGTCCACCAGTGCCGGATCGGCATATTCGTCCTGCAGCCCGGCAAAGCTGTGGCCGATCTCGTGCAGCGCAACTTCATACGACGAGGGGTTGCCCGCAGTCGCCCAGGCGACCGAACCCCCGGCGCCGCCATATTTGTCGGAATTGATGAGGACGATGATGATGTCCTTGCCATCGGAGGCGACCGGCGCGAACGCGTCGTACACTTTGCCCTGATCGCCATAGACCAGTCGTCCGTCGCTCAGATAGGCCCGCGCGCCGAAGTAGGTATCGACGGTCTGCGTGTCGGTGCTGTAGCCGGACTGGTTTGAAGCGAAAAAGGCCGCGCTCACGTTCACCAGCGAGGCATACGTCGCGAAGGGATCGTTCAGCGTCTTGTTGCTGCCCGAAAGCATGTAGGTGGTGAAGGCATTGGCATCTGAGAGGAACTTGGTCCGCTCGGCCGCCGTATAGCCTTCCGCGACAATGACGAGATCGACGCGCGCCGCCGTGGCACCGGTCGAACGGATGGGTGTGATATCCACGCGGCCTGCTCCCTCGGGCGGTGCGTCCCAACACCGCCGGGACGGCACGCTAACACGCGGATCAGGGCCTGTCAGCGCCCGGCGAGGGCACCCTCGCATTCATCCATAAGCTCGGCCATGATCGTGCTCACCGGCTCTTCCCGGGTAACCATGCCGACCGATTGCCCAGCCATGAGCGAGCCGTTCTCGACATCGCCCTCGATCACCGCGCGGCGCAGAGCCCCAGCCCAGAAATGCTCGATCTCGAGCTGCGCCTCGCCCATGTCGACCACGCCTTCGTCGAGCCGCCGGGCGACCTCGATCTGCTTGGCGATGAATTCGTCGCTACCCTTGTTGCGCAACGCGCGCACCGGGATCACCGGCAGGCGGGGATCGATCTGCACACTCGCCACCGCATCGCGCGCATTGGCGCGGAAGAACGCCGCCTTGAACGCGGGATGCGCGATGGATTCGCTCGCGCAGGCAAACCGGGTGCCCAGTTGCACGCCGCTTGCGCCCATTTCGAGATAGCTCGCGATCATCTCGCCCCGGCCGATGCCGCCCGCCACGAACACCACGTGTTCGGCGGCCAGCGCGGGCAGGAATTCCTGCGCCAGAACCGAGGTCGAGACTGGACCTATATGCCCGCCCGCTTCCGAGCCTTCGATCACCAGCGCATCGGCACCCGAACGGAACAGCTTCTTCGCCAGCGCCAGCGTCGGCGCAAACACGATGACCTTGGCGCCAAACGCCTTGATCGCCTCGACCGCACCCTTGGGCGGAATGCCGCCCGCCAGCACGACATGGCCGACCTTGTGGCGGCTGCAAACCTCGATCAGATCGAACAGGCGCGGGTGCATCGTGATGAGGTTCACGCCGAAGGGCTTGCTCGTCAGCGCCGCCGTCGCGGTGATCTCGGTGTCGAGCAGTTCGGGGGTCATCGCCCCGCAGGCGATCACGCCGAAGCCGCCCGCATTGCTGATCGCGGCCACGAGATTGCGCTCGGAAACCCAGCTCATCGCACCGCAGAGCACGGCACGTTCGGTGCCAAGGAATTCGGCACCACGCGCCATCAGCGCGGCAGTCTTGGGGTATGCGGTCATCAGAAACGCCTCGTCCGTCTAGCGCAGCCTGCAAGGGAGCGCCCTTAGGGCCGGTTCGTGGCGGCAACAAGGCGGGAAGTTCTCACGCTGATCGCCAATCGCGATCTCTGTGCGCAAGTCTTGCCGTTTCTCCAATCTCCGCACGCAGCGTACAAACAGGCCATCAGGTGATGCCTCCTTGCCTGCATGAGCCGAGAGCCGGTCCACCAAGGCCCGGCCCCGGGTCGCACCCCGCCTTCCGGTCCCGCAGGGGTCGGAAGGCGGAACCCTTGGCTTTTCAGGCGCGAAAGCCGCGTCCAGCCTGCGGACACCGGCCATCGCGGCACCCTGCGCGCGCCAATCGATTTGCCTGCCTGTCAACCACCACCTTTGCCGCGTGCTGTCGCGGGACGCCGCGAACAGCGCGGTTGCGGGCTGCTGTGAGCGGCGACATGCCTCTGGCATTGCCAAGAATGAGGATCCCGGCCGTGGCCAGCACTGCTTCCGATCTGTTTGCCGTTGTCGCTGCATTGGCGCTCGGCCTGTCCCTTTCAGCCCCCGCCGCCGCGCAGACGGCGAACTATGTCGATCTGCAGTTCACCGGCAAGGTCGAATATGTGCGCGGGGACAACATCAGCCTGAGCAACCCTGATGGCAGCACGACCACGCTCAGCTCGGCAACGCTGCCCGACTATCTGATCGCACCTGGCACCGAAGTGTCCACGACGTTCCGCTTCGACAGCAATGCCCCCGCATTCACCAACAGCGCTTGCGGCGGGCGGGTCTCGCTCAACCTCGCGGGCCCCGGCCTCGGCAGCTGCTCGGTCGCGGCCACCGTCAGCACTCCCTTCGGCAACGCAGGGCTCGGCGGAACCGGCGGCGATGCCGCAGGCAGCATTATCGGGCTCGATGTGCTGCGCAATCCGGCCACCGGCGCGCTTGCCGTCGATATTCCCAGCGGCACCTACAGCTTCAAGTATGTCGGCGTGAACCCCTACTACTATGACAGCAGCACCGGGACGCTGAGCGGGCCGACCGCCAATCGCTGCGTCAACGCCTTCGACTGCCCCAACGGTAGCGGCAGTGGGAGTGGCGATCGGTTGTCCTTTGCCATTCCCATCGCCGGGGACTTCGGCAAGGTCCGCCCGGGGTTCGATGTCGGCTATGATGCTGGCTCGGCCGGTCTGTTCTCGATCATCGGCGGCTTCTTCTTTGGCGGCGCATCGGGTGGCGGTAGCAGTTCCGGCGGCCCGGTAGCGGTGCCGGAACCCGGCATGGCCCTCCTGTTCGGTGCGGCCAGCCTCAGGCTGGCGCGGGCCCGGCGTCGCCGCCGGGCCGCCTGATCAGGCCGCGTCCAGCCCATAGGCGGTGTGCAGCACACGCACCGCGAGTTCGACCTCGTCCGAATCGATCAGCACCGAAACCTTGATCTCGCTGGTCGAGATCGCCTGGATATTGATGCCCCGGTCCGCCAGCGCCTTGAACATCGTCGCGGCGACGCCCGCGTGGCTACGCATGCCCACGCCCACGACCGAGACCTTGGCGACCTTGCTGTCGGCAATCATGCGGTAGTAGCCGATCGTGTCCTTGCGCTCCTCGAGCAGCGCCTGCGTGCGGGCGAGGTCCGCCTGCGGGCAGGTGAAGGTCACATCGGTCTCGCCCTTGTCCTTGGCGATGTTCTGGATGATCATGTCGACGTTGATGTTGGCTTCGGCCAGCGGGCCGAAGATCGCCGCCACCGCACCGGGCCGGTCCGCCACGCGGGTCAGCGTCACCTTGGCCTCGTTCTTGTCGGCGGCAATGCCGGTGATCAGCTGGCGTTCCATCTCAGTTCCTTCCAGTTCCTCATCGGAAACAATCATCGTGCCGGGGATGCTGTCGGCCGGCGGGGCGCTTTCATCGATGAACGAGGAAAGCACCTGCACGCGCACCCCTTCCTTCATCGCCAGGCTGACCGAGCGGGTCTGCAGCACCTTCGAGCCGACCGAGGCGAGCTCGAGCATTTCCTCGTAGGTCACGTATTTCAGCTTGCGCGCCTTCGCCACGATGCGCGGGTCGGTGGTGTAGACCCCATCGACGTCGGTGTAGATGTCGCAGCGATCCGCCTGCACCGCCGCCGCCACCGCCACCGCAGAGGTGTCCGAACCGCCGCGGCCCAGCGTGGTCACGCGGCCCTCCGGGTCCAGCCCCTGGAAGCCCGGGATCACCGCAATCTCGCCCGCCGCCATCGAAGCCAGCAGCGCGTCCGATGTGATATCCTCGATCCGCGCGGCGGCATGGGCATCGTCGGTATGCACCGGCAGCTGCCAGCCGAGCCACGAACGCGCCTTGCAGCCCAGCGCCTGCAGATGGAGCGCGAGGAGACCGGAGGTCACCTGTTCGCCCGCCGCGACAACCACGTCGTATTCGGCGCGGTCATAGAGGGCATTGGCCTCGCGGCAGAAGTTCACCAGCCGGTCGGTCTCGCCCGCCATGGCGGAAACGACGACGGCGACCTCGTGCCCCGCTTCCTGCTGGCGCTTGACGATGCCGGCCACGCGGCGGATGCGCTCGGTCCCGGCCATCGAAGTGCCGCCGAATTTCATCACGATCCGGGCCACGTCTACTCCCCCGCAGCAACAAAAAAGGTTTCCCCCGCGGCCCCTCGACCGCGTGGACGCGGCGCTTTAGAGTCGCCGCATGAGCATTGCAACCACCGCAGCGACGATCCGTCCCGAAGAAGCCGCCCATTTCGGAAAGCTGGCGGCCGAATGGTGGGATCCCAAGGGCAGCTCGGCGATGCTGCACAAGCTGAACCCGGTCCGCCTCGCGTTCCTGCGCGAAGCCATCGATTCCCACTTTGCCGCCGATCCGAAGGGCCTGCGCCCGCTCGCCGGCCGCCGCGCGCTTGATGTCGGCTGCGGCGCCGGGCTGCTGGCCGAACCGCTGGCGCGCATGGGCGCCGCCGTCACGGCGGTTGATGCGGCGGAGGAAAACATCGCCGCTGCCAAGGCCCATGCCGAAGCAGGCGGCCTCGCCATCGACTACCGCCACGGCGAACTGGCCGCGCTTGGCCTCGGCCGGTTCGATCTCGTCACCTCGATGGAAGTGATCGAGCATGTGGCCGACAAGGCCGCCTTCATCGCGGGTCTCGTGGCAACCGTGGCGGAAGGAGGCCTCCTCGTCCTCTCGACCCCCAATCGCACCACCGCCTCGCGCCTCCTGCTGGTCGGTGCGGCGGAAACGGTCGGCATGGTGCCCAAGGGCACGCACCATTGGGAAGACTTCATCACCCCGCTCGAGCTCAGCGACCTCCTCACCGAGGCCGGGTTCGCCATGGGGAACCCCAAGGGCATTTCGTGGAGCCCGCTCAAGGGCCTCCACCTATCGGACGATCTCTCGCTCAACTACATCGTGACAGCCCGGAAGGCTGACGGGGAGCAAGCCTAATGGCCACCGGCAAGGTTTTCGAACGGCACAAGCAGGCCTGGACCACGGATGAGGTGCAGAAGCTGCACACGCTTGCGAAAAAGGGCATGGCGCTGAAGGGCCTCGCCAAGGCGCTTACCCGGAGCGAGGAATCGATTCGCATCCGCGCCAAGGCCGACGGGCTGGAAATCGCAAAGCTGCGCTGAATTACCCCGCCGCCGTCGGCAGAAACTTCTCGACCAGATCGCGCGCCAGCCGGGCCGGGCGCAAGGTGGCGGCGTCGAGGCAGCACCAGCTCGACTTTACCTCGGCAAGCACTTCTTCGCCGCGCTTGATGATCGTCTCGTAAAACGCCCGCGCGCCCTGCACGCGTTCCAGAATCACATGCGCGATCACCGGATCGTTGAGGAACGTCGGCCGCCGGTAGGTGATGTTGTGATTGGTCGCGACCCAGACATGGTCGGCAATCGCCTGCGCCGGCGCGAAAGTGCGCCAGTGGCCCACAACGGCGTCCTGTACCCAGCGGAGGTAGGACGCGTTGTTGACGTGCCCCATGAAGTCGATGTCGGCAGGATCGACGGTGATCGCGTAGGCGAAAGGTGCGGCGGTATTCACACCCATGTAGATAACACGGGCAAGCCCTGCTGAACAGGGCTGCTCGCCTATCGTTTCCTGTCAATTCAACCCAGAACGGCGCCCCATTCCGCTTCCTTGAACCCCACCAGCAGGCCCCCGGGATGCTCGACGATGGGCCGCTTGATCACCGAGGTGTTGGCCGCAAGCACCCCCGCCGCGCTGTCACCGGCAAGTGCCGCCTGATCCTCCGGCGAGAGCTTGCGGAAGGTCGTTCCCGCCCGGTTGACCACCTTGTCGCGCCCCGCCGCGGCGATCCAGTCCGCGATTCGGGCGGGATCCGCACCGGCCTTCTTGTAGTCGTGGAACGCGTAGGTGATCCCCTTCGCGTCGAGCCACGCGCGCGCCTTCTTCACGGTGTCGCAGTTGGGAATCCCGTAAACCGTGATCGTCATGCCTTGGTCCTCGCAAACTGGTGCACGCGGCTGGGGGTCCCCGCAAACAGCGTGTAGTCCTCGTAGTATTCCTCGCGGCCCTTGGCCTGCATTTCGGCATGGCTGGCGACCCGCCGCCACGCCAGCGCCGCCGCCTCGTCCACCCATTCGCTGATCGCCACGACTTCGCCATCCTCGGCGGTGTAGCTCTTGAACGAAATGTATCCCGGCTGCGCTGCTGCCAGCACCTCCATCGCATTGGCGTCGGCGGAATAGGCCGCCGCATCCAGATCGGCGCGCTTGCGGTTGCGGAAGACGACGAGGAACATGGGCCCCTTTGGCGCAGCAGGCGTGACTTTTGCAACATTTTGCGCAAAGGCCCTGCGCCATGAGCTTCAACACCTTCGGCCACATGTTCCGCTTCACCACCTGGGGGGAAAGCCACGGCCCCGCCCTCGGCGCGGTCGTCGATGGCTGCCCGCCGGGCCTCGCCATCATCGAGAGCGACATCCAGCCCTTCCTCGATGCCCGCCGCCCCGGCCAGTCGCGCTTCACCACGCAGCGGCAGGAGCCGGATCAGGTCCGCATCCTCTCCGGCGTGTTCGAAGGCCGCACCACCGGCACCCCGATCAGCCTGATGATCGAAAACGTCGACCAGCGCTCCAAGGACTACGGCGATGTCGCCAAGGCCTATCGCCCAGGCCACGCCGACTATGCCTATGACGCCAAGTACGGCTTTCGCGACTATCGCGGGGGCGGCCGTTCCTCCGCGCGCGAAACCGCCGCGCGTGTCGCCGCCGGTGCCGTCGCCCGCCTCGTCATCCCCGAAGTCGCCGTGCTCGGCTGGGTCAGCGCCATCGGTGGCGATGCGATCGACCCCGCCAACTTCGATGCCGCCGAAATCACCCGCAACCCCTTCTTCTGCCCCGACGCCAAGGCTGCCGCGCGGTGGGAAGCCTTGGTCGACAATGCACGCAAGGCCGGCTCCTCGCTCGGCGCGGTGGTCGAATGCACCGCCGGCGGCGTGCCCGCAGGCTGGGGCGCGCCGCTCTATGCCAAGCTCGATGCCGAACTGGCCCACGCCATGATGGGCATCAACGCGGTCAAGGGCGTGGAGATCGGCGACGGTTTCGCCGCCGCCGCCAATACCGGCGAGGGCAATGCCGATCCGATGCGGCCCGGCGAGGAGGCTCCGGTGTTCACCGCCAACCACGCCGGCGGCATCGCGGGTGGCATTTCCACCGGCCAGCCGGTCCACGTGCGCGTCGCCTTCAAGCCCACGTCCTCGATCCTCACCCCCGTCCCCACGATCACGCGGGAAGGCGAGGCGACAGAGCTCTTCACCAAGGGCCGCCACGACCCCTGCGTCGGTATCCGCGGCGTGCCGGTGGTGGAAGCGATGATGGCGCTGGTGCTCGCCGATCAGAAGCTGATGCACCGCGCGCAGACGGGCCGCTGAATCAGGTTCAGCGGCCCTGCCAAACTGGCGGACGCTTTTCGGCAAAGGCGGTGGTCCCCTCGCGCAAGTCTGCGCTGGCGGACCATGCGGCGAAGGCCGGATAGCCCGGTTGGGCAGCCATTGCGGCGGCCACGCCAGCCTCATCCAGCCCGCGCATGACCGCCTGCTTCGACGCCCGAATCGAGAGCGGCGCGCCCAGCAGGATGGCCTCCACCCAGCGCTCCACCGCGCTTTCCAGATCGGTATCGGGCACCACTTCGGTCACGAAGCCGAGCCGCTCACCTTCCGCCGCATCGACGGGCCGGGCCGAAAGGATCATCCCCATCGCGCGCTTCAGCCCGATCTGGCGCGCCAGCCGGTGCAGCCCGCCTCCCAGCGCCACCGCGCCGACGCGGGGTTCGGGCAGACCGAAACGGGCGCTCTCGGCCGCGATGATGAGATCGCAGGCCAGCGCCACTTCAAAGCCGCCGCCGAGCGCCAGACCATTGACCGCCGCGATGATCGGCTTGTCGCAATCGAACCGTTCGATCAGCCCTGCGTAGCCGTGCGCCGGGTAACTCCTGAAGCCTTCAGCCGCGACCGCCTTGAGATCCGATCCGGCGCAGAAGCCCCGGCCCTGCCCGGTAACAACCGCCACCCATTGCCCATCGTCCGCGGCAAAGGCATTGAAGGCTTCTTCCAGTTCCTCGTGCATCCGGGCGTTGATCGCGTTGAGCACGGCGGGCCGCGCCAGCGTGATGCGCGTCACCCGGCCCCGTTGTTCCACGGTGATATGCTCCATCGAACTCTCCCGGTTTGCGGCCCCGCCTTCGGGCGGAGGTCCGTTGCCGCCCGGCACCATGCCAGCTAGGCTGGCGGGCGACAACAACACTGGGGTAGCCGGACCGTGGGCACGCGCCTGACACTTTACATCCTGATCGCGCTGTTTGCCGGCATCGGCGTGGGCTATGCGCTCAACGTTTCCTATCCGGCGGGTGACAAGACCCTCGCGGACATCGCCGATCTCCTGAAGCTGCTGCCCGAGGTGTTCCTGCACCTCATCAAGATGATCATCGCGCCGCTCATTCTGGCGACGCTGGTGACGGGCATTGCCAGCATGGGTGACAGCAGCGCGCTTGGCCGGATCGGCGGCCGGGCTCTTGCCTGGTTCATCACCGCCAGCCTGATCTCGATCGGGCTCGGCCTCGTCCTCGTGAACCTGTTCCAGCCCGGTGCCGGGCTCAACATCACGGCCACCACCCCGGTCGGCGAACTGGCAACCGCGGACTTCACCCTTCGCCACTTCGTGCTCGAGGTGTTCCCGACCAGCGCGCTCGATGCGATGGCCAAGAACAACGTGCTGCAGATCCTCGTCTTCTCGATCTTCGCCGGCCTCGGGCTGTCCGCGATGGGCGAGGAAGCCGCACCGCTGGTGCGCGGCTGCGAGGCGCTGGCCACGCTCATGCTCACGATCACCGGCTATGTCATGCGCGCCGCACCGCTGGCGGTGTTCGGTGCGATGGCCTCGGTCATCGCGCTGCGCGGGGTCGGCATCATCGTGACCTACGGCGCCTTCGTCGGCGAGTTCTACTTCGGGCTGCTGATCCTGTGGACCTTGCTGTTCGGCCTCGGCGGAATCTTCCTCGGGCGGCGGGTGCTGCTGCTGGCGCGCTATATCCGCGAACCGATCCTGCTCGCCTTTTCGACCGCCAGTTCGGAAAGCGCGCTGCCCAAGCTGTTCGAACAATTGGACCGCTTCGGCGTGCCCCGCCGCATTTCCGGGTTCATGCTGCCGCTGGGCTACAGCTTCAACCTCGACGGCTCGATGATGTATACCAGCTTCGCGACGCTGTTCATCGCGCAGGCCTACAATATCCCGCTCTCGGCCGGGCAGCAGATCGCCATGCTGCTCACCCTGATGGTCACCTCGAAGGGCATCGCCAGCGTACCGCGCGCGAGCCTCGTGGTCATCGCCGCCACGCTGGCCCAGTTCGGCCTGCCGGTCGAAGGCGTCGCATTGCTCCTCGGCGTCGATACCTTCCTCGACATGGGCCGCACCGCGACCAACGTGGTGGGCAACGCGGTGGCAACCTCGGTCATCACCAAGTGGGAAGGCATGCTGCAGGTGCCGCTGGACCCCGACACGCCGGAGCCCATGCCCCCGCACGACACGCCGGAACACGGGCGCAAGGGTCTGCATCTGGACCCACAGGCGTAACCGCAAGTCCGAACGGATTCGTCATTGCGCGCGTCGCGAAGCAATCCAGAGCGGCTCAGAACAACGCTCCGGATTGCTTCGTCGTCTCGCTCCCCGAAAAAAGCGATTGGGTGGGCGACTACTTCTTCGCTTCCTTCGCCAGCTTCACCGGCTGGAACATCCCGAGGCCGCAGGAGCCCAACGGACCAGTCGGGCCGCCGCCATTGCGAAAGACCGTGATGATATCGACGTTGCAGAGCTGCGAGAGCGAGGTTGAATAGGAAAACGCCCGCTCGAAGCCGAGGCTGCCGCAGCGGTTGGGCAAGCTGTTGCGATACCAGGTATCGCCGCCCGTGCGGAAGTCGATGGTCCAGTCGTCGCGCACCCGGCTTTCGCGGATCTGCGTGATCGGAATGCAGCTCACAGCCTTGCCGGCCGGCGTCGCAGCCGGGATGTCGGCGGCATGGCCATTCTCGGCCCATGCCGACCCACCCTTGGCCGCGCAGGCACCGAGCGAGAGCGCGGCGGCAGTTGTCATGGAAACGAAGGCGGCGATCCTCAAAGCACTCATGGCTTCTTCTCCTTGGCTGCCCGCGCCCCCCCTACCGGAGTCGCGGGTTTCGCCCCCTTCTCGGGAATCTTCCCTTTGTAGCCGCAAAGGTCAACCACATCGCAGCGCCAGCACTCCGGCGTCCGCGCCTTGCACACATAGCGCCCGTGCAGGATCATCCAGTGGTGCGAACCGACGCGGAAGGGCTGCGGCACCTTCTTCTCCAGCCCCTTCTCCACCGCCAGCGGGGTCTTGCCCTTGGCGAGGCCCGTGCGGTTGCTCACGCGGAAGATATGCGTGTCGACCGCGAAGGTCTCCGCCCCGAACGCGCAATTGAGCACCACGTTGGCGGTCTTGCGGCCCACGCCGGGCAGCAGGGTCAGCGCATCGCGGTCGTTCGGCACCTCGCCGCCATGCTCGCGCACGAGGATCTCGGCCATGGCGATCACGTTCTTCGCCTTGCTGTTGAACAGGCCGATGGTCTTGATGTGCGCCTTGAGGCCCTCCTCGCCCAGATCGAGCATGTCCTGCGGGGTCTTCACCTTGGCGAACAGCGCCCGCGTGGCCTTGTTGACGCCGACATCGGTCGCCTGCGCCGAAAGCGTCACCGCCACCAGCAACTGGTAGACGTTGCCATATTCGAGCTCGGTCTCCGGCGAAGGATTGGTCTCCGCGAGGCGCCGGAAGAATTCGAAGATCTGGTCCTTCTTCAAAGGCCGAGCACCTCGGGCATCTGATAGCGCCCGGGCTCCTTGCCGAGCAGCCATGCCGCCGCCCGCACAGCGCCGCGGGCGAAGATCGCGCGGTTCTCGGCAAGGTGCGAGAACGAGAGCCGCTCATTGTCGGCGAGGAAATGGACCGTGTGATCGCCCGCCACGGTGCCGCCGCGCAGCGCCGCGAAGCCGATCGTGCCGGCCTTCCTCGCACCCGTCACTCCGTCGCGCCCGCGCACGGATACCTCGTCCAGCCGCCCCCCCCGGCCCGCCGCCGCCGCCTCGCCCAGCAGCAGCGCCGTGCCCGATGGCGCATCGACCTTCATGCGGTGGTGCGTCTCGACAATCTCGATATCCCAGTCCTCGCCCAGCCGAACGGCCGCCTCGCGCACCAGATGCGCAAGCAGGGTCACACCGAGCGAGGTATTGCCCGTCTGCAGGACCGGCACACTCACCGCCGCCGCATCGACCAGCCAGTGGTGCCGCTCGGCCAGCCCCGTCGTGCCGACCACGATGGGTATCCCTGCATGGATCGCCGCATCGAGATTGAATTCCAGCGCTGCCGGAGCCGAAAAATCCACCAGCACATCGCAGGCCTGCGCGAGCGCCACAGGATCGCCGCCCTGGTCAATCCCCCCGGCGTGCTCATGGCCTGCCGCGATGATTGCGTCGACCAGCGCCTGCCCCATGCGTCCTGCGCTGCCGATAATGCCTATGCGTGCCATTGCTACCCTCACGTGTGCTGTGCTTCATGGCCGCGATGCAGACCATTCGCAACATTGTCATCCTGACAGGGGCCGGGGTTTCCGCCGAAAGCGGGATCGATACCTTCCGTTCGGCGGGCGGACTGTGGGAACAGCACCGCGTCGAGGACGTCGCTACGCCCGAAGGCTTCGCCCGCGATCCTAACCTCGTGCTGCGCTTCTACGACATGCGGCGCGAAGCAATCCAGACCAAGCAGCCCAATCCGGCGCATGAGGCGCTGGGCCGGCTGGAGCGCGAATGGCCGAAGAAAGTGCCCGGCGGCAGCGTCACCCTCGTCACGCAGAACGTCGATGATCTCCATGAACGCGGCGGATCGCTCGGCGTGATCCACATGCACGGTGAGCACCTCACCGTGTGGTGCACCGCCTGCGATACCCGCCATCGCTGGACAGGGGCCCTTATCGACCGCCCGCCCTGCCCCGCCTGCAGCGCGCCCTTCCTGCGTCCCGATGTCGTCTGGTTCGGCGAAGTGCCATACCGCATGGACGAGATCTTCGCCGCCCTGTCCGAAGCCGATTTGTTCGTCTCGATCGGCACCTCGGGCGCGGTCTATCCCGCCGCCGGCTTCGTGCGCACCGCGCGCGAGATCGGCGCGGCAACGCTCGAACTCAATCTCGAACGCTCCCAAGGCTCGCAGTGGTTCGATGAAACCCGCCTCGGCCCGGCCAGCGAGGTTGTGCCCGCGTGGGTCGAGGAATTGCTAGGCCGCTGAGGCGCAGGCCCGGCACTCCGGGTCCCTCGCAATGCGCATCGAGCGCAGCGCCGGCTTCAGCCCGTCGAGCACATGGACCTGCCCCCACTGCGGATCGCCCAGCGTCGATACACCTTCAAGCAGCACGCGCATCGCTGCCATCGCCCCAAAGGCGCCCACCATTCCGACCATCGCGCCCAGCACCCCGGTATCGGCACAGGTGTCGCAATCCTCCGCATCGAACGCATCGCCAACAAAGCAGCGATAGCAGGCGTGCGCCTCACGGTGTCCGGCAAAGCTCGCGACCTGCCCCTGAAACCGCCCGAGCGCGGCGCTGGTCAGCGGGACGCCCGCCGCGACACAGGCATCCGAAACCGCCAGTCGCGTGGCGAAGTTGTCGCTGCCATCGAGAACCACATCGGCGCCCGCGATCAGCGCGGCGGCATTCTCGCGGGTGAGGCGGATGACACGGGCAGTGCCCTGCAGCGCAGGATCGAACGCCCTGAGCCAATCCGCCGCTGCCTCGGCCTTGGGTCTGCCGATGTCCGAGGTTCCGAAAATGGTCTGGCGTTGGAGGTTGGACGCCTCGACCACATCATCGTCGATCAGGGTCAGCCGTCCGATCCCGGCCCCCGCCAGATACTGCAAGGCCGGGCTGCCAATGCCGCCCATGCCGATCAGCACGACATGGCTCTGCACCAGTTTGGCCTGCCCGGCTCCGCCCACTTCGGGAAGGACGATGTGGCGGGCGAAGCGGTCGAGGCGGTCGGGAGTCATGGAAGGGGAGTTAGGGAGAAAGGAAGAGAAATGCGAGGGCCATCGCCCTCGCGCTCCCGATCATTGGTGCAAGACGGAGCCGTCACGCCTCCCGGCGTGGCCGGAGAATTGATACCGCTTCGTTGGAATAGCGCGCGGTGGATAGGCCGAGCGCCAAACTCCCGGGAGCGCGAGGGCGATGGCCCTCGCACTTTCCTTTTTCTTCAGTCTTCCAGCTGCCGCAGCAGGGTCCGCACATCGCCGTCCATATCGGCATCGCGTGTGCGCAGCTCCTCGATCAGGCGGACGGCATGGATCACGGTCGAGTGATCGCGTCCGCCGAACTTGCGGCCGATCTCGGGGTACGAGCGCGGCGTCAGCACCTTGGCGAGGTACATCGCGACCTGCCGGGGCCGCACGACCGCGCGGGCGCGGCGCTTGCTGGCCATTTCGGTGCGGTCGACGCGGTAGAACTGGCAGACCATGCGCTGGATCTCGTCGATGGTGATCCGGCGGCGGTTGGCGGAGAGGATGTCGGTGAGCTGTTCTTCGGCGAGCTGGAGCGACACCGGCTGGCCGGTGAGCTGGGCATAGGCGATCAGCTTGTTGAGCCCGCCGACGAGCTCACGCACATTGCGGTTGATCGTGCGCGCGAGGAATTCGATCACGTCCGCCGGAACCTGCGTGGCGGTGAAGCGCGCGAGGCGGTGTTCGAGGATCTTGCGGCGCAGATCGATATCGGCCGGCTGGATATCCGCGACGAGGCCCATCGAGAGGCGCGAGAGCAGACGCTGCTCGACACCGTCCAAGGCCTGCGGCGCGCGGTCGGCGGCAACGACGAGGCGCTTGCCTGCGCTCATCAGTGCATCGATCGTGTGGAGGAATTCCTCCTGCGTGCTGGCCTTGCCGATGATGAACTGGATGTCGTCGACGAGCAGCAGGTCGAACCCGCGCAGCCGCGCCTTGAACTCCAGCATCTCGTTCGAGCGCATGGCCTGCACGAACTCGATCATGAAGCGCTCGGCCGAGCAGTAGAAGATGCGCGCACCCGGACGGGCAGCCGCATAGGCGTGGCCGATGGCGTGGAGCAGGTGCGTCTTGCCCTGGCCGGTCGCGCCCTTGAGATAGAGCGGCGAGAACTGGGGAGTCTCGAGCGCGGCCATGCGCTGCGCGGCGTTGACCGCGAGCACGTTGGCCGAACCCGAAACGAATTCGGCGAAGGTCAGGGAGGGATCGAGCCCGGTGACGGCGGCATCGGCGCTGAGCGGGACGGTGGACTGGCGCTGGGCGGCAGGCATCGGCCCGGTGTCGTTCGCCGGCAGGCCGCCCATCCGCAACTCGGGCATGGCGCGGCGGCGCGGGTGCACGGTGATCCGCACCTGGCGCACTTCCGAACGGGCGATCTTCCACGCGAGCGACAGTCGGTCGGCAAAGCGGTCGGCCACCCAGTTCGCGGAGAACTCGGTCGGCAGGAACAAGTCGAGCGTGCCGGTTTCCTTGCAGAACGAGCCGACCTGGATCGGCTTGATCCACTGGCTGTGCAGCTGGGGGCCGAGATCCTTCTTCAGGCCCTGGCTGATATCTGCCCAATCCGCGGCAAGATCGAGCGCTTCCTGGTCCTCGATCATTGCGTTGTCCCGTCCTTTTCTGCCCGGTGCGGCGTCCGCCGCCTGGGCTGCGGCGCCCCGACCACCGCCGCCTACAAAGTCATCCATCTTCACGCGTCGCTATCCTCACCCCGAAGGCCTGCTTCAGCACCCCCTGCCGCAGGCACAAATCTACCCCGCGCCGGAAAGCACCCCTGCTTCCGGCCATGAAACTTGCGAATGTCGTGACCCCGAAGTGACGACCGGACCTGCTGAGGCAGACACGGCACCGCATCGGGAAGTCTTGTCTATTGGCCTTCGGGAGGGATTCGCAAGCGCCGAGCCGCAAAAAAACTGAAATAAAGAATCTTGACGAGGCAAACATGGCGGAAATCAATCAATATATTGAAATCGTTGCCTTTTGCTTTGTATCGCTCGCGAATCGGCGGAAATCTGCGACTTGTTGTTGACCAAGCCATCCAACGAGGTTGTGACACACAGAGTCACGGGGATGAAACGAAACGCGGCCGGCGCCAAGGCACCAGCCGCGTTCCGTAATATTACATAGGAACACTGCCCGAGAGCAGCGCCGCCGCGAATCAGAGCGAAGCGACTCGCTTCGACAGACGCGACATCTTGCGCGCAACGGTGTTCTTGTGGAGCACACCGCGCGCCACACCGCGGGCCAGCTCGGGCTGGGCGGCGTGAAGGGCCTCGGCTGCAGCCGCCTTGTCACCACCGGCAATCGCGGCCTCGACCTTCTTCACGAAGGTGCGGATGCGCGAAAGGCGATTGCCGTTGATTTCGGCGCGGTTGGCGTTGCGACGAATGCGCTTACGGGCTTGTGGCGTATTGGCCATGTCTGTCCTGTTTCAAGAGCTCTGGCAGCCCGCTTGGCACGGGCCGCAAACAATCCGATTTGTCCCGGCAAGGCGGCAAGCCTCCCGGGAAAGCGCGGCCCATAGCTGCGGCCTGCCGAATCGTCAACCGGGGAGTCTGGTGCGGCGCGCGCGCACGGACCCGATCGGGTGCGGCATCTTCCACGGTGCCGGCCCGGATCAAAGCCGCACCAGCCTCACCTGCAGCCCGTCGCGCGGCTTGGGGATCGGCCACGCCTGCCACGCCGGTGTATAGCCCGGCTCCGCCTCCACCTGGTAACGGGTGAGGATGTGGTGCACCAGCAGCTTGGTCTGCATCGTCGCGAAGTGCAGCCCCAGGCACATGTGCGCGCCGCCGCCATAGGGGATCCACGCGTACTTGTGCCGTGCCGCCACCGCAGCGGGCGTAAAGCGCAGGGGATCGAAGCGCTCCGGATCGGGCCACAGCGCCGGATCGGCGTGGACCGCCGCCGCGCTGACGCCGACATTGGTGCCGGCGGGAATGCGGTACCCGCCGAACGTGAAGTCGCGCATCGCCCGGCGCGGCGTCGAAGGCACCGGCGGCATGATCCGCAGCGCTTCCTTCATCGCCATCTCGGCGAGTTCCATCTTGCCGAGCGCATCGTAGGCCAGCGGCACCCCGTCACCTCCCGCGGCGGCACGCGCCTCGGCGCGTAGCTTCTCCTGCCACTCGGGATTCTTCGCGAGGTGCCAGATCAGCGTCGTGAACGAACTCGTGATCGTGTCGTGCGCGGCCATCATCAGGAAGATCATGTGATCGACCACGACATCCTCGGGCAGCAGATCGGCCGCCGGATCATCGTCGCGCCGCGCCATCGCGAACTGGCTGAACATGTCCTGCCCGGGCTTCGCCCGCCGCTCGCGCACCAGCCGCGTGAAATAGTCCACCATCAGCTTGCGCCCGGCATAGCCCTTGCCCATCGCCGTGAAGGGCAGCGGGCGGCGCACCGGGGCGACCGAGGCCTGGACCATGTCGACGAAGGCCTTGTTGAGCCGGTCCGCCTCGGGCCCGAGCGGCAGGCCGAGGAAGCTCGTCGCCGCGGTCTCGAGGGTCAGCGCCTTAATCGCGCTGTAGAACTTGCGCTCCCCTGCGCCCCAGGCTTCGACACCGCGCGCGATATCGGCGTTGAGCGCATCGCAATAGTGCCGCATCGGCTCGGGCTTGAACGCGATCGACAGCGCGCGCCGGTCTGCGCGGTGGGCGGCGAAATCCATCAGCATCAGCCCGCGCGGGAACAGCAGGTTGAGCACCGGGCCCCAGCCCTGTTCGGAGGAGAAGATCTTGTCGCGGTCGAACAGCACCAGCTCGTTCGCCTCGGGCCCGATCAGCGTGACCTGCCGCCGCCCGAAGCTGCGCGTGCGATAGACGTCGCCATACGCCGCGCGCATCCGGTTGCCATAGCCGATCGGATCGGCGAGCAGCTGGAAGGTCGTGCCGACAATCGGCCAGCCGTCGCTGCCGGGGATATGATCGAGCTCGCGCTCGTCCTTCAGGCGGGTCCAGTGCGGATTACCGCGTTCGGACTGCGCATCGTGCGGACGAACGGCCCGCGTTGGGGGTGCTGCCAGACTGGCCAAAGCCATGCTCCTTCCTGCGCATTTAACCGGGCGGTTAATGACACAGGTGTCAGCAAAGTCAAAGCCGGTAAAATCAGATCCAGCCGGCCAGCTCGCGCCGTACCAGCGCCTCGATCAGATCCATGCCGCTCTCGGTCGCATTGAGGCAGGTGAGCGCGGCGAAATGCGTGCCCCCGGCCGCTTCGAAATCCTCACGCCCACGGATGCCGAGTTCCTCGATCGTCTCGAGGCAATCGGAAGAGAAACCGGGCGCGGCGACGACCATGCGGCGAATGCCGTTGCCGGCCTGCACCTTGATCACGTCGTCGGTCGCGGGCTCCAGCCACTTGGCGCGTCCGAAGCGCGACTGGAAGCTGGTGGCGACCTTGAGCTGCGGATGCGTGCGGGCAAAGGCCTCGCCCAGCAGGCGCGCGGTCTTCTGGCAATGGCAGTGATAGGGATCGCCGAGCCGCAGGGTGCGCTCGGGCATGCCGTGGAAGCTCAGCACCAGCAGTTCGGGCGCGAAATCAAGCGCGCCGATCTGCGCGGCAAGATCCTTGTGCAGCGCCGTAATCATCAGCGGATCATCGAAATAGGGCGGCAGCGTGCGCAGCGCAGGCAGGCGCCGGCGGTCCTTGATCCAGTTCGCCACGGCATCGAGCGCGCTCGCCGTTGTCGCGCCCGAATACTGCGGATAGAGCGGCGCGACGAGGATGCGTTCGCAGCCATCGGCCAGCAACCTGTCGAGCTCGGCCGCCATGGCCGGCTTCTGATAGCGCATGGCGTGGCGCACGATCGCGGTATCGCCCAGCCGGGCCTGCAATGCGCGGGCCTGCGCCGCCGTGTGGAACGCCAGCGGCGAGCCTTCCTCGGTCCATACCTGGCTGTAGGCATGCGCGGATACTCTTGGCCGCGTACGCAGGACGAGCCCGCGCAGGATCGGCTGCCAGACGATCTGCGGAATCTCGACCACGCGGCGGTCGGACAGGAATTCGGCGAGATAGCGGCGCACCGCGCCTTCATCGGGTGCATCCGGTGTGCCGAGGTTGACCAGAAGCACCCCGATCTTGCCGGTCAGAATCCGCGGGTGGTCGGCAGGTTGGTCCATGCGCTGATCAAAGGCCTTCAGAAAGCAGGGGTAGGCGACGAAAGCGCAGTCCTGTGGCAGAAAACAGCGCATTGGCAATGGCCGGCGCGACTGCGGTCGTCGCAAGCTCGCCCGGATCGAACGGTTGCTCGTCCGACTCGGCAAACGCAATATCAACCTTCGGGCAATCGGCAAGCAGCGGCAGACCCAATTGCGCCAGCCGTCCCGCCGTCGGCAGACCCGCCGCATAGGCTGTGCTGCCGCCGATGGCCTGCGACAGCGCGAAAAGCAGACCGCCCTCGACTTGCTGGCGCGCGATATCCACGTTCACGATGCGTCCGATATCGAGCCACGCCGTCAACTGGTCCACGCGAATCGCGCCTTCCTCCTGCCGCGCGGTGGCGACCACGGCGATAAAGCCGCTGCGCAGGCCCTCGCCTGCGGCAAGGTCCATGCGGTGGCAGGCAATGCCCTGGCCCGAGGCATCGGCCCCGCCGCCCCACATCGCCAGCCGCGCCGCGCCGACGAGGCAGGCGGCGAGGCGCGGCTGCCCGGTGAGCATGCCGATGCGGTACGACAGCGGCTCCGCACCCCCATGATGCGCGCACTCGTCGATGAAACTTTCCGTGAAGAACGCGCTATAGCCATGGGCATTGCCGCGATAGCGCGCTGTCGGCAGCGGCAGCGCGGTGGGCACGTGATCAACCGCACGCTCGGGGATCGCATAGAGCGGCATCGCGCCTTCGCAGGCGAGCGGATCGGCGCGGCCCTTCGCCGCGGCCTGTGCCCCCAGAGCATCCATCCCGTCCAGCAGCCGCGCGCCCGCCTCGATTGCGGTGGCCGGCAGCGCCATGCGGGTGCGCCAACCGAGCAACTGGCGCTTGTCCGGTCCCAATGCAGCGGAGAGCTGCGCGGAAACCGGCGTGCGCGGGTATCCGGCCAGCGCTTCCTCCCAACGCGACCAGGTGAGTTGCACCGGCCGCCCAAGCGTCTTCGCGATGGTCACCGCCTCGACAGCGATGCGGGCGTCGAGCCGGGCATCGAAGCTGCCCCCGGCATGCATCGGATAGAGCACGACCTTGCGCGCAGAGACGCCTGCCGCCCGCGCCGCCTGCCGCCGCACCAGCTCTGGCGCCTGTGTCGCCAGCCAGATTTCCAGCTTGTCGCCGGTAAGGCGCGCGGTGGCCGTCGCGGTTTCGAGCGGGGCATGAAGCGCCGGCTCCACGTCGTAGCGCGCGGTGAGCGTGGGCTTGGCGAGCAGGGCATCGGGATCGCCCTCCGCCATCAGCCTCGTCGCCCGCCCCTTGCGCAACGCAGTGTCGATACGGTTTTCAAGCGCGGAGGAATCGGCGATCCGACCCGCCGCATGGAACCGCGGTTCCGTGGCCAGGACCGCCTTGTGCGCCGCATGCCAGGTCTTGGCGGCCACGGCGACCCAGCGCTTGTCCGTCACCAGACCAACCACCCCCGGCACTGTTTCGGCCGCCTTGCGATCGAAAGTCGAGAGCACGGTATCGCCCTGCGGCCCATGCACAATGGCGGCGTGGACCATACCGGGCACCCGCACGTCGCCCGCGAAGACGAAGCTGCCATCGACTTTTGCCGGCAGATCCAGCCGGGGATAGCGCGGCCGGGCACCGTCGGGGAACTGCCCCGGCCGCTCGCGCGGCGGTTCGGCACGCAAAGCCGGAGGATCGGGCGGATCGTATCCGACCGCTTCCGGGATCAGCGCGGCAAAGGCGATCCGCTGCTTGCCGTTCACCACGAAATGGCCCGCCGTATCGAGCGTTTCCCAGCCGACATTCCACTTTGCAGCGGCCGCCTGCAGCAGCATCGCGCGCAGGCCCGCTGCCGCCGCGCGCAGGGGCGCCTCGAACGCCGCCAGCGCGGTGCCCTCCGCGGTGATCATCATCGGTTCGCGCTCGGCGTGCATCCGCGCCAGCCAATCGTCCGGCGTATCGGCGAGCGCGGGCAGATAGCCGGGTTGCCAAAGCGGTGCCCAGCGCGCGGCCAGCACCGGATCGCCGTAGGCCGGGCTCGGCGGTGCGGGCTCCACGCCGACGCGCTTCCAGTCCGCGCCAAGCTCCACCGCGACGATCTGCGCCATCAGCGTGCTGATGCCCTGCCCCATCTCGCAGACCGGCACCGCAACACTCACCGCCCCATCGGCGGCAAGGCGGATGAAGCTGTCGAACACGTGTTCGCCCGGAGCAGCAACCAGCGCGCTGGTGTAGCGGCGCGGCGAGAGCGCGAAAGCCACGAGCAGCGCACCTGCGCCGCCCGCGCCGATCAGCAGCCCGCGCCGGGTAAGCCGCATCAGTCCTGAGCGTCCAGCCAGGCCAGCACCTGGCTGGCAAGCGTGGCGAAGATTTCGGCTTGCGGTCCATCACCGGCAGCCGGCGGGCTGCCCGCATCGCTGTCCTGCCGGATCTTGAGATCGAGCGGCACGCGCCCAAGGAACGGCAGACCCATCGTCATCGCGGCCGCTTCCGCGCCGCCCGCCCCGAACGGATCGCTGCTCTCGCCGCAATGCGGACAGATATAGCCTGCCATGTTCTCGACCATGCCGATCAGCGGCACGTCGCCCTGCTCGAACAGGCGGATCGCCCGCGCCGCGTCCATCAATGCAAGGTCCTGCGGGGTGGAGACGATCACCGCGCCCGCCGGCTTGTGCTTCTGCAGCATGGTCAGTTGCACGTCGCCCGTGCCCGGCGGCAGGTCGACGACGAGGATCTCGGCATCACCCCAGTGCGCATCGATGAGCTGGCCCAGCGCGTTGCCCGCCATCGGCCCGCGCCACGCGATCGCCTGCCCCGGCTGGACGAGATGCCCCATCGAAAGCATCGGCACGCCCCACGGGCTCGGCACCGGATGGATCTTCTGGTTCTCAGCTTCGGGCTTGCGGCCTTCCGTCGCGAGGAGGCGCGGCTGCGAAGGTCCGTAGATGTCGGCATCGACAAGGCCCACCTTGCGCCCAAGCCGCGCCATGGCGACGGCAAGGTTGGCCGAGAGCGTCGATTTGCCGACGCCGCCCTTGCCCGAGCCCACCGCGATGATCCGGCGCGTCACACGGTCCGCCGTCATTCCCACGCGCACTTCGGCCGCGCCTGCTGCGCGCGCGGCGTCCTTCACTTTCGCTTCCAGCGCATCGCGCGCGGCGCGGTCGAGTCCGCTCACCTCGAGGATGACCGAAGCCGTCTCGCCATCCACCCGCGCCGTTTGCAACCGTGCACCCGCGGCCATGCGCACCGCCTGTTCGAGTGCCGTCTTGTCGAGGCTCAATGCCGTAATCCCATTCTTGCGGGGGTTATGCCCTAACGGACGCCCCCTAGCAGATGAATTTTGGCAGGGAGACACTGTTTTTAACTGCCGAGCGTACCTATAGATGAACGCATGATTTTTGATCGTGGACGCATGTCGCGGATCGGCCTTGCCATGGCCGGCAAGAAGAGCCCCTGGGGCGCAGGCGAAACGGGGAGCGGGGAACCGCCGGTTGATCCGGCGGGCGACGGCGATCCTGGCGGTTCGGGCCCCGCAGCCGGTCCTGCTTCAGGCAATGGGGCCTCGGGCGATGGGCCGCCGCCGCGTGGCGGCAATGGCCCGCGCAACCCATGGCTGCCGCCTGCCTCGGGCGACGGACGCCGCAGTCCCGGCCTCGAAGACCTTTTCAAGCGCCGCTCCGGTGGCGGGGGTGGCAATGGCGGCCCCGGTTTCAGGCTGCCCGAGCGGCCAGGTGGCGGCTCATGGGTGCCGGTGGTGATCGGCATCGTTGTTCTGCTCTGGCTTGGCACCTCGATGGTGCATCGCATCGCGCCGCAGGAAAAGGGCGTGGTCACCACGTTCGGCGCCTATAGCCACACCATCGATTCGGGCGTTTCACTCACTCTGCCCTGGCCGATCCAGGAAGTCTCGGTGGAGGATGTCACGTCGATCCGCCGCGATTCCATTCCGGAAGGCGATGGCGAGCGGCTGATGCTGACCGGCGACCAGAACCTCGTCGACCTGACCTACCTCGTCCGCTGGAACATCAAGGACCTCAAGCTCTTCACCTTCCAGTTGGCAAAGCCTGCAGACACGGTGAAGGAGGTGGCCGAAGCGGCCATGCGCCAGTCGATCGCCGAAGTCTCGCTCAACGATGCCATGGGCTCGGGCCGCGCCGCGATCGAGGCGAACGTGCGCGAGCGCATGCAGCGCGTTCTCGACGCTTATCGTTCGGGCGTGAAGATCCAGGGCGTGGAAATCAAGAAGACCGATCCGCCGGCCAAGGTCGTCGACGCCTTCAAGGACGTGGCCGCCGCACAGCAGGACGCGCGCAGCGAGGTCAACCGTGCCGAGGCGCGGGCCCAGCAGATCATCCAGGGCGCGCAGGGCGAGGCGACCGCTTTCGACAAGGTCTACGCCCAATACAAGCTCGCGCCCGAAGTGACGCGGCGGCGCATGTATTACGAGACGATGGAACGCGTGCTCAGCCAGACCGACAAGGTCATTCTCGAATCGCCGGGCGTGATGCCCTACCTCCCGCTGCCCGGGATCAAGCAGACCCCGCCCGCCGACAGCACGGAGCGCCGCTGACATGGAACAGACCCTGATCCGACTCTGGGAAGAACAGAAGGCGGTGATCATCGCGCTCGCAGTCGCCGTGATCGCGCTGCTCAGCTGCGTCACGGTGGTGGGCGAGGAAGAGCAGGCCGTGATCGTCCGGCTGGGCGAGCCCAACCGCGTCGTCAACCGCTTCCGCCCCAACGCCGATTTTGGCCAGACCGGCGCAGGCATCGTGCTGCGCATCCCCTTCTTCGAGCAGGTCGTGCGGATCGACAAGCGAGTCCTCGATGTCGACATGGAGCGCCAGCAGGTCACTTCGGCGGACCAGCGCAGGCTCGAAGTCGATGCCTACGCGCGGTTCCGCGTGATCGATCCGGTCAAGATGTATGAGACGGCCGGGACCGTCGACAAGGTTGCCGAACAGCTCCAGCCGATCCTCAATTCGGTGCTGCGGCAGGAACTAGGCAAGCGCACCTTCGCCTCGCTGCTCACCGCTGATCGCGGGCAGGCCATGGTCAACATCCGCAAGGGCCTCGACCGCGAGGCGCGCGAATATGGCGCACAGGTGATCGACGTGCGGATCAAGCGGGCGGACCTGCCCGATGGCGCGCCGCTCGATGCCGCCTTCACCCGGATGACCACTGCACGCCAGCAGGAAGCCGCGACGATCCGGGCCGGAGGGCGCAAGAATGCGCAGATCATCCTCGCCACGGCCGAAGCAGAGGCCGCCAAGACCTACGCCGAGAGCTTTGGCAAGGATCCGGATTTCTACGACTTCTATCGCGCGATGCGCAGCTATGACGCGACCTTCGCGCAGAAGGGCAGCAGCACCTCGATCGTGCTGTCACCCGACAATGCCTATCTGCGCCAGTTCAAGGGCGTGAAGTAACCGCACGCGAACCGGGTCGTGCATGTTATTCAATGCCGGTTAAGGCGCGCGGATGTGAAAGCAACGCGCGCGGAATCGGAACCGGGGATCAGGGGCGCAGTCCGCCCGCCGCTGAAATGAAGAGGAATTGCCACGTGCGATATGCTTACGGAGTAACTACAGCGCTGCTCCTCGCTGGCAGCGCGCTGACCCTGACCACGGGTTTCCCTGCCGGTGCCCAGGTGGCGCAAAACGATTCGGCGAAGATCCAGGCAGTCGTCCCCCGCGTCGGTGCCCCGGCCAGCTTTGCCGACCTTACGCAGCAGCTGCAGCCGGCAGTGGTCAACATCTCGACCCGCCAGCGCGTCAAGGTTCAGAACAACAATCCCTTCGCCGGAACGCCGTTCAGCGATCTGTTCGGCGGGGGGCAGGGTGGTGGCCAGCCGCAGACGCGTGAGGCGCAGTCCCTGGGTTCAGGCTTCATCGTCTCGGCCGATGGCTATGTCGTCACGAACAACCACGTGATCACCGCCGAAGGCCAAGGTGAGATCGAATCGATCACCGTCACCATGACCGATGGCACCGATTATCCGGCCAAGCTCATCGGCCGTGATGCCGCCTCCGACCTTGCCGTGCTCAAGATCACCGGCAGCAAGCCCTTCCCGTTCGTGAAGTTCGGCGATTCGCGCAACGCCCGGGTCGGTGACTGGATCATCGCCATCGGCAATCCGTTCGGCCTTGGTGGCACCGTCACCAGCGGCATCATCTCTGCAGTCTATCGCAACACCGGGTCGGGCTCGGCCTATGACCGCTATCTCCAGACCGACGCCTCGATCAACCGGGGCAACTCGGGCGGCCCGATGTTCGACATGTCCGGCAACGTGATCGGCATCAACAACGCGATCTTCTCGCCCACCGGCGGCAGCGTCGGCATCGGCTTCGCGATCCCCGCCGAAATCGCAGCCCCCATCGTCGAGAAGCTGCGCAACGGCCAGCCGATCGAGCGCGGTTACCTCGGCGTACGCATCCAGCAGCTTTCGGATGACCTTGCCGCCAGCCTCGGCCTTGCCAAGAACCGCGGCGAGTTCATCCAGTCGGTCGAACCCAACCAGGGCGCGGCCAAGGCCGGTATGCAGCCGGGCGATGTCGTCGTGCGCGTCGACGGCAAGGACGTGACACCGGACCAGACCCTGTCGTTCATCGTCGCCAACACGGCCCCCGGCAAGCGCATCCCGATCGAGCTCATCCGCAACGGCCAGCGCCTGACGGTGCAGGCGGTGGTCGGCAAGCGCCCGAGCGAGGAAGAGCTTGCCCAGCAGACCTTCGATCCCGAAGCGCAGCAGGGTGATGATGGCGGCTTCGGAGGCTCCGGCAAGCCCAGCAAGCCGGCAGGGCCCGTCGTGCAGCAGGCACTCGGCATCGCCGCGATCCCGCTGACCCCGCAGATCGCCCGCCAGCTCGGCGCGAGCGAGGAGACGAAGGGCGTGGTCATCACCGCGGTGGACGATTCGGCGGACGCGGCGGCCAAGGGTCTCCAGCGCGGCGACATCGTGCTTTCGGCCAACTACAAGCCGGTGGCGAGCGCAGCCGATCTCGAAGCCGTGGTGCGCCAGGCCAAGACGGAGAACCGCGAGGCGGTGCTGCTGCGCATTCAGCGCCGCGGCCAGCCGGCTGTCTATCTGCCGATCCGCATCCGCTGATCGCCAAACGGTACGCATGAGGGGCTGGCGGAGACCACATCCGCCAGCCCCTTTGCGTGTGTGCCGATAGGGCGATCCAGTCAGGGAGGCCGGGCGCTCCGCAACCACGATCGGCGTCGAAGCTCGCTTGCGCAGCAGGCGCAGACTTCCCTCTTGGCGCCTGTCCGTGGCCCCTGTGCTGCAGGCCGTGGTCGATGGGGCGATCAGCCCTGGTTCGACTTGGGTGTCGATGCCGGTTTCGGACGGGGCCGCGCGGGCTCGGTCTGCTTGCCGGTAGCGCGGCTCAGGAAATCATCGCCCGCCGCCGGCGGCGCATCGGGCACGGGAATGCCTTGCTCGCCGCTTGGCACGGCCCCATCACCCGCCGGGGCCCGGTTCTGGGCGCCCGGCTCAACGATGTTGCCATCGGGATCGGCGTAGAAATAGCCGTCCGGATTGGACTGCATCACTTCGTCATCAGGTTCAAGTTGCCACTGCGGCAGCTTGACCTCGGTATCGAAGCGTTCCGGCGGACGCTTGGACGTGGCGATCTTCATGTAGGCGGCAAAGGCCCGGGCCGGCGCGGTGCCGCCCTGCAGCCCCGGCACCGGATGCGCGTCATCGCGGCCCATCCACACGCCGGTGGTGATCCCGCTCGAGAAACCGAGGAACCAGCCGTCCTTGTTCGAGCTCGTCGTGCCGGTCTTCCCCGCCACGGGCCGTCCGATCTGAGCGGCGCGGCCCGTGCCGATGCTGACGGCCGATTGCAGCAGGTCGGTAATCCCCGCCGCGACATAAGGCGGCACCAGTTGCTGCACCGGATCAGGCCGGTGGCTGTAGAGAACCTCGCCCTCGGTCGAAGTGATCTTGCGAATGCCGTAAGGCGTCACCGCGTTGCCCTTGGCCTGCACCGCAGCGAAGGCACGCACCATGTCGATCACCCGCACGTCCGATGTGCCGAGCACCATCGAGGGCAGCGTGTTGATCGGCGTGGTGATGCCGAAGCGGCGCGCCATCTGCGCGACCGCACCGAAGCTGACCTCGTTGCCGAGTTGCGCGGCCACCGTGTTCTTCGAATAGGCGAAGGCGCTGCGCACATCGATCTCGCCGGCATAGGTACCGCCCGAATTGCGCGGGCTCCACCCGTCGATCGTCACCGGCTCGTCGCGTACCTTGGCGTCCGGCGTATAGCCCGCCTCGAGCGCGGCGAGGTAGACGAACAGCTTCCACGCCGATCCGGGCTGGCGCACCGAATTGACCGCCCGATTGTAGTTCGAGGTCACATAGTCGGTGCCGCCGACCATCGCCACCACCGCTCCGTCGCGGTCGAGGCTGACGAGGGCACCTTGCGCGCCCTTGGGCACGTTGCCCTGGATGGCATCGGTTGCGGCGCGCTGCGCGGCGGGATCAAGGGTGGTCCACACCTCGATCGGCTGGTCGTTGTCGGGCAGCAGCAGATCGAGCTGCGGCAGCACCCAGTCCGTGAAATAGCGGGCCGAGTTCTGGCCCTGCTCGGCGGCAAGTTTGACGCCCTTGAGATCGACCGCCGCCGCTTCCGCCGGGGTGATCTTGCCGGCTTCCTGCATCGTCTGCACCACAACCTTGGCGCGGTCGACCGCGGCGGCCGCATCGGCGGTGGGCGAGTAGTGCGAGGGCGCCTTGACCAGCCCGGCGATGATCGCCGCCTCGGGCAGGCTCAGCTCCTCGCCCGAATGGCCGAAGAACTTGCGCGCCGCCGAATCGACGCCATAGGCCCCGCCGCCGAAATAGACCTTGTTGAGATAGAGCTCGAGGACCTGCTGCTTGGTGAACTTCTGCTCGATCGCCATGGCCAGCAGCGCCTCGCGGATCTTGCGATCAAACGTGCGGCTGTTGTTGAGGAAGATGTTGCGGGCCAGCTGCTGGGTGATCGTCGAAGCACCCTGCCGCCAGTGGCCGCTCTGGATGCGCACCCACACCGAGCGCGCAATGCCGATTGGATCGACGCCCCAGTGATCGTCGAACCGGCGATCCTCGACCGAGATGATCGCATTCTTGAGGACTTGCGGAATGCGCTCGTAGGGCACCCAGTGCCCGTAACTGGGCCCCAGCGTAACGATCTCGGACCCGTCGCTGGCGCGCACCACGATGGTCTGCCCTGTCTGGGTCGACTTCATCCGCTCGTAGCTGGGCAGCGAGCGCTCGGTGACGAAAACCGCCACGGCGAGCACCATTGCCGCCAGCAGCGTGGCCGCGACGGTCCAGACGAACAACCGGCGCAACCAGCGGCCGAGGAACGAAGGCTCCTGCGGATCACGCGGCTGGCGCGAAGAGCTGCGCTCCGGATCGGAGCGGCGGGGCAGATCCCGTCTGGCCATCAGCTTTGCATCAGCTCCCTCATCCGGCGCGCACGCCGTCCCTCGGCGCCTGATGCATAGGCGATTTGGAACACAGGGTTAACCCGCTGGATACGTCTGGGCCGGGGACAAGCGCATATCGCACGCGGCGAAATGCCGGCATTCACTCTTCGGGGGTGAATTCGAACGCGGCGCTGTTCATGCAGTAGCGCAGACCCGTGGGTCCGGGCCCATCCGGAAACACATGGCCAAGATGCCCGTCGCAACGCGCGCAGCGCACTTCGGTGCGGACCATGCCGTGGCTCACATCGCGGTGCTCGTCGACAGCTTCCGGTTCGACCGGCGCGGTAAAACTCGGCCAGCCCGAACCGCTGTCGTACTTGGTCGCGGATTCGAACAGCGGCGCACCACAGCCGGCGCAGTGGTACTGCCCGGTCAGCTTGTTCTTTTCGTACTTCCCGGTGAACGCCCGTTCGGTGCCGCCCTGCCGCAGGACCTGATATTGCTCCGGCGAAAGCCGCGCGCGCCATTCGGCATCGGTCAGGTTCATCTTGTCGGGCATGGATCGGATCTCCTCTGGCTTCCGCAATATGGATCCGCCCGCCGCGCGGGACAAGGCCGTGCACCGAAACTTTACCGCACTTGCCCTATGGTCCGAGCCTTCTTGCGGAGGTCCCGAATGGGTCGGCGTGGTTTTGGCATTGGCGCGATCATGGGCGGCTTCAGCACCTACATGCTCGCCAAGCGCACGGAGCTGATGGGTGACCTCGCGCCCGCAGGATCGGACGTGCGCCTGACCTACCATATGGTCGCACTCGCGCTGATGGCTGTCGCGCTCCTGATGTTCATCCGCGCCGGGCTGACCATCGTCCGCACCTTGACCGGCCGCGCTAGGAAGCCGGCGCAGAAATCTGCGCGCGGCTTTGCCGCCGAACCCGCCGAGCCGTCCTCGTTCGACGCCGATGCCGCGCTCGCCCGCTACGTGGAGCGCAAGGCGCTGGAACCGAAACCCGTCGCGAACCCGGAACGGCAGCCGGCCCCGGTCCACCGCGGATTCGGCCGCAAGGCGGTCTGATCCCCGCGCCTAGTTGAGGTGCTCGACGATGAGCACCGTCCCGTCATGCCCGGCGATGCGCATCCGCGTGCCGGGCTGCGCATCGGGGCCACGAACCAACCATTCCGTATCACCATGGCGCACGCGCCCCATACCGCCCTCGATCACGTGGGTGACCACCGCGCTCTGGCCGACGATCTGGCCGCCCCGGTCGTTGAGCAGGGGATCGGCACTCGTCACCGGATGGCGAAGCACCCAGCGCCGCCCCGCCGCTAGCGCAAGCGCGCAGAGCAGGGCGAAGAGGATGACCTGCGTCTCGATCCCGACCGGCATGGTCGCCGCGACCAGCCCGGTCACCAGTGCGGCTGCCGCCAGCCAGATCAGGAAATAGCCGGGCGCCAGAATCTCGGCGATGGCCAGCGCCACGCCCAGCGCCATCCAGCCCCAGTTCAGGCCGAAAAGCTCTGTCAGCATCGCCATCGGTTCAACCCTGCACCGGCGGCGCCGGCGGGTTGGATGGAGGTGGCGGCGTGGGGGCCACGCGCGGAACCCGCGGGCTGGCCGATGGTGCGGAGGGGCCGCCGGGCTTGCCGATCGCATCGCCGATCAGATCACCGATGCCGCCCAATGCACCGACAAGCTGCGTGGCTTCGATCGGGAACAGGATCGTCTTGGCATTGGGCGAGGTGGCAAATTCCTTCACCGCCTCGACATACTTCTGCGCAACGAAATAATTGAGCGCCTGCGTGCCGGACGAGGCGATTGCTTCGGAAACCACCGCAGTCGCCCGGGCTTCGGCCTCGGCCGAGCGTTCGCGCGCCTCGGCATCGCGGAAGGCCGCTTCCTTGCGGCCCTCGGCCTCGAGGATCTGCGCCTGCTTCTGGCCTTCAGCCTTCAGGATTTCGGACGCGCGCGAGCCTTCCGCCTCGAGAATCTGCGCGCGCTTCTCGCGCTCGGCCTTCATCTGGCGGGCCATCGCATTGGAAATGTCCGCCGGCGGGCGGATGTCCTTGATCTCGACGCGGGTGATCTTGAGACCCCACGGCGATGTCGCGTGATCGACCACGTTCAGCAGCCGCGCGTTGATCTCGTCGCGCTTCGACAAGGTCTCGTCGAGGTCCATCGAGCCCATCACCGTGCGCAAGTTCGTCGTGGTGAGCTGCATGATGGCAACATAAAGGTTCGACACCTCGTAGGCCGCCTTGCCCGCATCGAGCACCTGGAAGAAGACGATCGCATCGACGCCGACCATCGCATTGTCGCGCGTGATGATCTCCTGCCCCGGAATGTCGAGCACCTGCTCCATCATGTTCACCTTGTGACCGACCCGGTCGATGAAGGGCACGATGAAATGCAAACCTGGCTGCGCGGCCAGCGCATAGCGGCCGAGCCGCTCGATCGTATAGACATGGCCCTGGCGGACAACGCGGATGCCGGTCGCCAGATAGACCACCGCCAGCCCGACGATCAGGATCAGCACCGCTTCCACGTCATGTCCCCCCAACGCTTGTCTGCGTGCTGTGCAACCTACCGCAGCCGCAGCGTTTTAGTAATGCGATTTCGCATCCGGTGCGGCGAGTTCATAACAATGCGCGATGTCGTAGTTGTCGACCCCGCCGGGCCGGGTCGCGGCTTCCTTGCGCATGGCCTCACGCGATGTCTCGATCGCCGCATCGGCACCGTCTCCGCTCATCCCTCCGGCGATGAAGGCATCATGCGCACGCGCGGCGAGCACCTGCGCCAGCGTCTGGAGATCGCGGGCGGCGGCCCCGTCGGGCGCCCTCGTGCGTTCTTCCTCCCACGCCAGCGTCAGAATCGCGGCGCATTGGCTAAGGTCGGGCGTTTTCAGCGGCGGAACCCTTGCATCGAGCCGGGCAAGGCACGGTGTGACTTCGGCGACGAGGGCGCGGTCGGGGTCAGCCGCCGCGCGGCGCTGCATCGCGGAAACGTCGGCAACCAGGAGGTCGCGCACCGCCTCCTGCGTCATCCCGCCCTGCCCGACCGCGCGGGTGCCGGCCTCGGCAAAAAAGCGCTTGCCGCGCACCGCCAGGGGCGGCAGCCGCATCGCGGCCGCGCTCCCACGTGCCTGCTCGGTCGCGGCAATCGCGAAGGCGGCGGCACAGTGCAGATCGATCCGCAGGTCGGGATCCGGCATACCGGCCCGAGCCGGAGCAGGCGCGGCCGCGAGCGGCGCCGACAGCAACGCGCAGATCAGGGTGGCAAAGGAGAGAAAACGCAGCATCCGCGGCAGCATAGGCGCAGCCTTGCAAGGCGTCTTCCCAAAAGGTGACGGCACAAAAAAACGGCTGCGGGCAGTCCAGGGAGACTGTGCCGCAGCCGTGCGAGTGGCGCGCTTAAGGGTGTGGGTGGAAGGCGCGCTGAAGAGACGTTGAAATCGATACCGTGTAGCGGCGTTCAACCCTTCGGCGTGTTGCAGCGCGCCATGTCCTCCGCCGCCAGTTCGCCCTTGGGCGTGGCGAAGCGGCTGATCGTGCCGACCTTGGCGGCGAGCTTGGTGCACACCACGACCGGGCGGGCGGTGTCCTGGCCGGCCGAGCAGGTATCGCCGGCGCAGTTCCACAGCACGTCGCCCAGCATCAGCTTGGCGGGCTTGGCGACGGGTGCGGCGAGCGTGACCGAGTAGTAGCCATCGGCAGCACGGGCCGGTCCTGCGGTGGCCACGAAGGTCGTGGCGGTGCCGACGAGCGCGAGAACGGCCGGGAGCAGCTGAGCGAACAGGCTGTGGCGGGTGGCGATCATGAATTTTCCCCTTGGGTCTTGGTCTGACAACGTGTTGCCCGGAAACTGCGGGGGTAGCGGTTCCGGACCGGTGCAGCCCCACAAGGGTCCTGATGCACCGGTCCGGAACCGCCGGGTGGAGAGGATGCGATTTCCGTTGCGAATCGATACCTACTTCAATAGGTTTCTAGTTGCAACTAGAAACTTACATTGCCCTGCAGAATGAGGTATGTCACAAAGCGTCATGGGAAAACTTCGCGAATCCCTCGCCGATCTCGCCGCTTGCGGCCTCCCCTGCGCCCTTGAGGCGATGGGAGAACGATGGTCGTTCATGATCCTCAGGGCTGCCTTCAACGGCATCTACCATTTCGAGGAATTTCTTGAATCGCTCGGGATCGCCCGCAACATCCTGTCTAACCGGCTGTCGCGGCTGGTCGAAGCGGGCATTCTCAAGCGTGAGCATTGCGCGGATGATCGCCGCCGCATCGAGTACCGGCTGACACCCAAGGGCCTCGATCTGCTCCCCGCCATGCTGGCGCTGCGCCAATGGGGCGAGAAATGGGAAATGAACGTGCCGGCCAATCCCGTCCTGTGCGATTGCCGCGATGGTATGCCGATCCTGCCGATCACCATCCGTGCGCATGACGACCGCGTGCTCGAAGGCGCAGATCTCATGTGGCGCGAATGGTCGGATATCGAGGCGGGCAAGACGGATGCGGCAGCGCGGCTGCGCGCCGCCACCTGAAAAAAGCGGGCCGCCGCTTTACCTGAACGCTCGGGCCGTTCCGGGGGCAGGAACCTTAGGCCAGACGCTTGGCAAGGCGGCGACCCTCAACGTCGGCAGTGGCAGGGACTGGATGCCGGCTGCCTCGAACGTTCGGGCATGGGTAGATGTCAGCGCGCGGCGACCTTGACCGCGCTGTGGTGCGAACCGCGATCCGCCATCATCTGCTGGGCCGACTGCAGCGCATCGCGATAGCAGCGGCGCGCTTCCATCGCCTCGGCCAGCGGGTGCGGCCCGGCGTTGTTTTCGCAGACGGCCGAAGCCGCGCGGCGCAGGCGGGCATCGAACCTGGCCTGTCCGGCCGCAGTCGCGAGGTCGAGGTCTGCGTAGGACACCAGGCGGTGCGCAACGATCAATTCGGGGTTGGCCGGCGCTTCGGCGGGATGGGCAAGGGCGGGCTGGGCGGCAAGCACCAGACCGGCGAGGCCAGCGGCGATCAGGGAAGTCTTGAGCATGGCAGTTTCCTCAGCTTGGGTTGCACGTTGCGCCTGGCCGCTGCGGGCGGATCGGCGGTAAGGCGGTGGTGGGGCTGGCCAGTTCCGATCCAGGAGACCTTGCCACCTCCGCATGACCATCTTTCTAGGCAATTCCCGCAGGCCCCGCAGCGCAGGCTCGACCGAGCCGTCCATCCTGCCGACCAACCGCCCGCGCGTCCGACCAACCGCCAAGCCGCGTCCACGAGCGACAGGTCCTGTCGCCATGTGCCCTGGCCGGCCGCGTGACAGCACGGGCCCAGCCGCCTATCCTCGACGCCGAATGGCGATTCTGATCATCTTCCTGCTTGGCGTCGGCAATTTTGCGCTGCATCGCGCCCTTCTCGACAGCGGCCACCCCTTGCTCGCCCAGATGCCGTGGCTCACGCACGCGCTCACCCGCAATCTCTCGCTCCTGGTGGAGCTCCTGATTTTGGTCGGCGGGCTGCTCCTGGTATCCCGTGGGCTCGTCTGGGGTGCGCTCGCCTATCTCTGCTACAGCCTGCTCAATGCGATTTCGGCTTGGCTAATCCTTTCGGGCCGGGTTTAGGCCGCTGCGATGATCCGCCTTTTCCACATCAGCGATGTCCATTTCGGCCTTGAGGACAGCGAGGCGCTCGGCTGGGTGGCCGCGTGCGTGGCGCGCGAGCGGCCAGATGCCGTCGCTATCACCGGCGATCTCACCATGCGGGCGCGGCACCGGGAATTCGCTGCCGCCGCTGCCTGGATCCGCGGCCTCGGCGTGCCGGTCACGGTCGAGGTCGGCAACCACGACCTGCCCTATTTCAACCTCGCCGAGCGCTTCCTCGATCCCTATCGGCGCTTCCGCGCGCTGCAGGACGCGGTGGACCACGGCATCGCGCTGCCGGGGCTTTCGATCATCCCGCTCAAAACGACCGCCCGCGCCCAGCTGCGGCTCAACTGGTCGAAAGGCCGTGTGAGCGAGCGGAGCCTTGCCGCCTGCCTCGCCGCGATCGATGCCCTGCCGCCGGGCACCCGCGCGCTCGTGGCCTGTCACCACCCGCTGGTCGAGACCGGGACGCGTGGCAAGGCCCTCACCCGCGGCGGCACACAGGCGCTGGCCGCGCTGGCGCAGCGCGGCGTGCTGGGCGTGCTGTCAGGCCATGTGCACGACGCTTTCGACATCCTGCACCCTACCGAGCACGGGCCCGTGCGGATGATCGGCGCCGGTACGCTCTCGCAGCGCCTACGTGCGACGCCCGCGGGCTTCAATGAATTGATCGTCGATCAAGTCGGGTTGACCGTGCGGATGCGTCAAGCAGCGGAACCCAAAGCCAAAACAGCGCTATTATAATTAAAGTTATAATTTTTGCCATCTAGTTTGATATGGCCTCACTCGGTATCCTTCACGCGAAGTTCGGTGATTCTTTACCATATCTGCCGAAATCCGGCTGAATGCCGGCATTCCTGCATTGCAAAAGATGTCCCATCCTTAACGGATCGCGGCGCGGGACGGGCAACCTTGCTCCGCGTATTCTCCACCGAAGCGGAGGTATTGGCGTTCGCAGCGAGTCAATCGTCAACAGGTCTCCCCTGCGCGAAATCATTCAAAAATCCCTAAAAGCATATGTTATTTAATTACTTAAGTTAACATCCTTGGGAGGGTCTGCGGCGGAACCGCCGACCGCAGCGCTTCACGCAGTTGGAGGCCCCATTGCCCAACACCGCCACCATTTCCGATGATCGGCACTCCATGCAATCAGAGCCCAGCCAGATCCGCTATCTCTCGATGAACGACCTACACCGCGATACGCGTGATGCCTGGCTGCAACGCGCCTTTGCCAGTTTAGAGCAGCACACCTTCGTCGATCTCGAAACCCGGTTTCTGTCGATCGCCGAGCAGGACTATGAAACGCTGATCATCGGCGGCAACGATCCGGTGCGCGCCGCGCGCTTTCTCAGGACCAACCGGCCTATCCTGGCGCGAAAGGTCAAGATCGCGCTCATGCATGGCAGCCTTGCCAGCAAACGCGCCAAGGCGATCAACGCAGGCTTCGACGACGTGTTCGACAGCGCGCGGATGAGCCCCGAAGAAGCCGTGGCCCGCTGCGCGGCGATCCTCTCGCGCTATCAGGCGGCTGCCCACCAAGCCCGCGCCGAGCAGGAGCTGGCGAGTTCACTCGAGCGGGTGGCCCACCTGCAACTCCTCGGCAAGCGCGAGCGCCAGCTGCTAACGCTGCTTGTCAACCGGCTGGACGAGCCGGTTTCCCACTACAAGCTCAGAGCCGAGCTTGGCCATGGCGGCGACGAGATGTCGTACAACTACCTCAAGGTCCTCGCCTCGAACCTGCGGGCCAAGCTCAAACCGCCCTATGTGCTCGTCCCCGGCGGACAGGGCTCCTACAAGATTACCAGCCTGTAGTGTCACGAAGAGAAAGCGACATTGACTTTCCGGCAGTGCCAACCCATATCAACGAGGCTAACGTCGCCTGCGACGGATTTTCTTGAGCCGGATCTTCGATCCGTGCCGAATTTTCCCCTCTCACGCCACCAGCACCGGCTGCACTGTTTGCTGCCGCGTACCCTGTTCTTGTGAAAGGGGCCAAGATGCCCGCAGACCAACGTTCATGTCCCTTCGCCGCTCCTGCCCACAACATGGCGGGCTGAACCATGGCGAAAGAAGATGTGATGACCCTCGACGGCCAGATCGACGAGATCCTGCCCGATGGCCGCTTCGGCGTGATGCTGGAAAACGAACACCGCATCATCGCCTATACCGCAGGCAAGATGCGCAAGTTCCGGATCCGCTCGATCGTGGGAGACCGGGTGAAAGTGGAAATGACGCCTTACGACCTCACCAAGGGCCGGATCGTCTTTCGCGAAAAGGTCGCGGGTGGCGGTGGCGGCGGGGCGTTCAAGAAGCGGCGCTAGCGCCACACCAGACACGGGCGGCCAACCAAGCGCGCAGGCTTTCCTGCCGCGCGCCGCTCACACTTACTCTCAACACATCGGCGCGCCATGCGCGCCAGGGATTTTCATGCCACCGATTTTGATCACTACGCACGCCTACACGATGAGCCATACCTTCCAGCCAGCCCGCCGGATCGCTCGGATAGACCAACGGCCTGCTCGGGCCCGGCGCACCTCACCGGTGCTGACCCCGCAGGAACTGCGCCAGGCCGTCGAGCAGATGGTCGACTGAGCTGGCCGGCCCCGAACACGGAAAAGGCCCCGCCGAGCGCGCTTCAGAAGCGCGGCCGGCGGGGCCTTTTGCCATGCGGTCGCCCGCGAGCGTTTACTTGGCGGCTTCGCTCGCTTCGGCGCTGGCGTCCGCTGCAGGAGCGGAGGCATCGGAAGCCGGTGCCGCCGCAGCCGCTTCAGCGGCGGGAAGCGGAAGGTTGCTGCCTTGCGAATTGAGATAGAGGATCACGTTCGCACGCTGCATCGGATCGCTGAGGCCGGCGAACGACATCTTGGTGCCGGTCGCATACTTGGCAGGCGAGGTCAGCCATTCATCGAGGCTGGCGAAGTCCCACTTGCCGCCCTTGGCCTTGAGCGCATCGGAGAAGGCATAGCCGCCGCGGCCCTGGCCCTGGGCTTCACCCACCACGCCCCACAGATTAGGGCCGATGCCGTTGGCCCCGCCCTGCGCGATCGTGTGGCACGCCTTGCACTTGCCGAAGATCACCTCGCCCTTCGACATTTCAGCCTTCGCCATGCGCATGCCGATCGGCTCGGCCGCCGCGGCGCCTGCGCCGCCTTCGGCTTCGACGCCTTCGATCACATAGCCCATCTTGGCCGGGCGGTTTTCCTTGTCAGCCAGGAAGTAGTGGCCCGAAAGGCTCGAAAGCCCCAGCGCAACGATGCCGCCGAACAAGGTCCAACCGGCAATGGTATTGAAACGATCGTCCATTCCGAGCCCCATATGGAGAGTGCGCTGCCCGCGTGGCACACGCGAATTTTCGCCGCCGCTCTAGTCACGCCCCAGCCCCCGCGCAAGAGTGATTGCAATAGGTTGAGCCACAAGAATCGCATGGGTGCATCCGCTTGGGCCATGCGAAAGCGCCTTGCCGGGCCCAGCATGGCGGCTTAAGCGCCTCGTTCCATGGCCAGCTACCCCGCACCCGCCGCACGCCTCGTTGCCGAAATGACCGAGGCCGCCTCCTCCGATCCGGCGCGCGCGGTCGCCTTCCAGGGCGCGCCCGGCGCCAATTCGCACCGCGCCGCGCTCGAAGCATTGCCGCATTGCCTCCCGCTGCCCTGCTTCTCGTTCGAGGACGCGCTGGAAGCGGTGAAGGATGGCCGGGCCGGCCAGGCGATCATCCCGATCGAGAATTCGCAGCACGGCCGTGTTGCCGATATCCACTTCCTGCTGCCTGAAAGCGGCCTGTCGATCGTCGGCGAGCACTTCATGCCGATCCATGCCTGTCTAATGGGACTTGGCACCGGGCCCTTCACCAGCGCCTACAGCCACCCGCAGGCGCTCGGCCAGTCGCGCCACTACCTCAGGACGCACGGCATCGTGCCGATGGCCTATGCCGATACCGCTGGCGCTGCCGCCTACGTCGCCGAACTGGGCGACCCCGCCACTGCCGCGATCGCCCCGCGCATCGCCGCCGATCTTTATGGCCTCACACTGGTCGAGGAAAACATCGAGGACGCGCACGACAACATGACGCGCTTCGTCATGCTCGCGCGTGAGCCGCTGGACCTTTCGACAATCACCGGGACCGCCATCACCACCTTCATCTTCGAGGTGCGCAATATTCCTGCGGCGCTCTACAAGGCGCTCGGCGGTTTTGCGACCAACGGCGTCAACATGACCAAGCTCGAAAGCTATCAGCGCGGCGCGAGCTTTGCCGCCACCGCCTTCTTTGCAGATATCGTTGGCGCACCGGGCGAACCGGCGGTCGACCGGGCGTTCGAGGAGCTTTCGTTCTTCGCCAAGGACCTGCGCATTCTCGGCACCTATCCCCTCGAGCGCGTGCGGGGCTGAAACCAAAGCGGCGCGATAATCGCTTGCCCCCGGACCGGGCGGCATGCGACCACTAGCAACCGTGGCAGGTGGACCGGGACTGGACAAGGCCGAAGCTGGCGGACGCGCATGGGAAGCAGCGCGCGCCATGGGCGATATCCAGTACGCACCGCTGCCGGTACCCCCTAAGGAAGACCCGCCCGAATGGCTGGTCGAACTCCTCAAGTTCTTCGCCAGGCTGTTCGAACCGCTGGGCAGGCTGATGGGCGGCAACTGGAGCTGGATCGAAGGGCTCCTCGCCGTGCTGGGCGTTGCCGGCGCGATGTGGATTCTCTGGACACTGTTCCAGCGCTGGCAGCTGGCCCGCGCGCTCACCCGGCCGGCCGAGGAGCATCTGGTGATCGATCACGCCGCTGCGCTTGCCCTGCTTGCGGATGCCGATGCGCTCGCTGCCGCGGGCCGCTTTGACGAGGCGGTGCATCTCCTGCTCCAGCGCAGCGTCCATCATATCGCCGCGGCGCGGCCCGATTGGCTCAGCCCATCGAGCACCGCGCGCGAGATCGGCCTCATCCCCGGCCTTCCCGCTGCCGCGCGCCAGGCCTTCACGCTGATCGCGCGTGAAGTCGAGCGCAGCCTCTATGCCCTGCGCGCGCTGGCCGCCGATGATTGGCAGCGTGCGCGCGCCGCCTATGCCGCCTTCGCGCTGGAGCAGGTCGAAGGCCGCAAACTCGGGGGTGCGTCATGAACGGCCCCACGTTCGGCCGCACCACCACCCTAGGCG
The DNA here is from genome assembly GCF_001519075.1 of Novosphingobium fuchskuhlense. GTDB lineage: Bacteria > Pseudomonadota > Alphaproteobacteria > Sphingomonadales > Sphingomonadaceae > Novosphingobium > Novosphingobium fuchskuhlense. Next base: position 862,058 of record NZ_KQ954244.1, on the reverse strand, counting down.
TCGTGCTGATCGGCGCGCTGGCCTTCGTGACATTGCTCTACTGGCTCGGCACTGGCGGCGGCGCTGCCAACAACGGTGGCGATCACGCCGGCGGGCGGGGGCTCAATGGCTACGCTGCGCTGGCCGCCATGCTGGAGGCCGACGGGGTGACCGTGCATCGCGCCCGCAGCAAGGATGCGCTCAACACCCGGGGTCTGCTCGTGCTCACGCCGCCGGCACAGGCCAAGGGCAGCGACATCGCCAGGATTGTCTCCGCCCGGCGAAACCTCGGCCCTACGCTGGTCATCGCTCCGAAATGGCGGACGATGCCGGACTTCCTCAATCCTGCCGCCAAGCGCGGGTGGACCCGGATCGTCGGTACCCGCCCGCCCGAATGGCGCGGCTACCATGACGACCTTGCCGTCGACTTCGTCAAGGACGCGGCGCATGGCTGGACCGGTGCCGGCACAATGTCGGCCTTCCATGGTCCGCTGCCCGATGATCGCCAGGTGCAGGCAGGCGCGGGGCCAGGGCTGGAGGCACTGATCGAAACGGCGGATGGGCACATCCTCGCCGGCTATCTCTCCGGCGATGGCAGCAATCCCGCGCTCGAGGGGTGGATCGGCATGCCACGCCAGCCCGCTGCCGACCCGGACGAGGCAGACGCGAACGACACCTTCACGCGCAGCTATCCGGTCGTGCTGGTGTTCGAGCCGGACCTGCTCGACAACTGGGGCCTTGGCAACCGCGACACCGGACTGATGGCGCAGCGCCTCGTCTTCGCCGCCGCTGGCGGACGGCCCGAAGAGGTGACGTTCGACCTCACGCTCAACGGTCTCGGGGCGAGCCGCAACCTGCTCACGCTCGCGTTCGAGCCCCCCTTCCTTGCGGCCACGCTTTGCTTTTTCATGGCGCTGCTGGCAGCGGGCTGGCGCGGCTTCAACCGCTTCGGCCCGCCCCGCGTGGCGACGCGCGAGATCCCGCTCGGCAAGACCGTGCTGGTGCGCAACACCGCCGGGCTGATCCGCCGCGCCCGCCGCCTGCGCCTGATCGCCGCGCCTTATGCCGATGCCGCGCGAGAGCGGCTCGTCCATGCGCTCGGCCTGCCGCGGGGCCGGACGCCGGACGAGACCGATGCCGCGATCGACCGGCTGCAGGACCGCCTCGCCACCACCGGGCCGCGCTGGTCCGAACTCGCCGCGCGCCTGCGCCTCGCCCGCCGCCCCGCCGACGTGGTGCAGCGTGCCGCCGCCTTGCAACGCCTTGAAAAGGACCTCACACCATGACTCTTGAAGACGTCCGCGCCATGGCCGGCGCCATCCGCGCCGAAGTGGCCAAGGCTGTGGTGGGGCAGAACGAAGTGGTCGATCATCTGCTGATCGCGCTGCTCGCCGGTGGCCACGTCCTGCTGGAAGGCCCGCCCGGCACCGCCAAGACCCTGCTCGCGCAGAGCTTTGCGCGCGCGCTCGGCCTCGATTTCGGGCGCATCCAGTTCACGCCGGATCTGATGCCCGGCGATATTCTGGGCTCGAACCTGTTCAACTTCCAGACCAGCCAGTTCACGCTCACGCGCGGGCCGATCTTCCACGAACTGCTGCTGGGCGACGAGATCAACCGCACGCCGCCCAAGACCCAGGCTGCGCTGCTCGAGGCCATGCAGGAACGCCGTGTCACGCTCGACGGCGAAACCTATGCGCTGTCAGACCGCTTCATGGTCGTGGCGACACAGAACCCCATCGAAAGCCAGGGTGTCTATCCGCTGCCCGAAGCGCAGCTCGACCGGTTCCTGTTCAAGCTGCTCGTCGATTATCCCAGCGCGGAGGAGGAAGCCCGGATCGTCACCCGCTTCGGCGCCGGACGCGGCGCGCCCAGCCCGGCGGCGCTCGGCGTGAGCGCGGTCACCGGTGGTGAGGCGATCGCGGCGGCGGTGGACGCCGTGACCACGGTGACCATGGCCGAAACGGTGGTCGACTACATCGTCCGCCTGGTGCGGGCAACGCGCGAAAGCGCCGACCTTGCCGCCGGCGCCAGCCCGCGCGCCGCAGTCGTGCTGGCCGGTGCCGCGCGCGCCCGCGCCGCGCTCGACGGGCGCGACTACGTGATTCCCGACGATGTGAAGGCGCTTGCCATCGCCGTACTGCGTCACCGCATGCTGCTCAGCCCTGCCGCCGAGATCGAGGGCCGCGCAGCCGAAACCATCGTCGCCGACCTCATCCAGCGCACCGAAGCGCCGAGATAGCGGCCTTGACGCTGCGCTGGCCCTTTCCGGTCTTCTACCCCTCCGCCCGCGCGGCGATGCTGCTCGCGCTGGCAGCGCCGGTGGCGTTGGTCGTGGCCACCGCCGCACCGCGGGCGTGGCCTGATGCCTGGGTCGCCGCGCCGGCGCTGGGCGGTGCCGTGCTGGTCATGGTTTTGCTCGATGCGCTGCTCGCGCCCGTGCTGGCCGGCGTGCGCGTGATCGTGCCGCCCGGCGGCGAAGTGGGCGAGCCGCTCCACCTCACCGTACTCGCCGATTTCCGCGTCGATGCGCCGCGCGCTGCGCCAGTTGCCGCACTCGCGCTGGATCCGCGGCTTGCACCGGGCGGCCGACTGGTTGCGCCGCTCGCACGCAATGGCGCCGTCTGGAGCGTTACGGCCGAAACCATCCCGACCCGGCGCGGGCTCGGCATGGCGGAGGCGGTCTGGCTGCGCTGGGATGGCCCACTCGGCCTTGCCACCCGCCAGGTCCGCCAGAGCCTGGGCGCCGAAGTCCGCATCCGCCCCAATCTGGCCCCGGCGCGCAGTCCGGCGCTGCAACTGTTCCTGCGCAACGCGCAGTTCGGCATGGTGGCGCGCCGTATCCGGGGTGAAGGCACCGAATTCGAAGCGCTCGCCGAATATGAGGCGGGCATGGACCGCCGCCGGATCGACTGGAAGTCGTCCGCTCGCCATGCGCGTCTCTACGCCAAGGAGTTCGAAACCGAGCGCAACAACCAGATCGTGTTCGCCTTTGATTGCGGGCAGACGATGTGCGAGCCGATCGCCGGGCTCCCTCGCATCGACCGCGCCGTCACCGCCGCGCTCACCACCGCCTGGATCGCATTGGGCGCGCAGGACCGCGTCGCGGTCTACGGCTTCGCCTCGCGTCCGCAGGTGATGAGCCCGTTCGTCACCGCCCCGCGCGACTTCCGCCGCCTGCAGGATGCCGCCGCCGCGCTGGATTACAGTGCCGAGCAGCCCAATTTCACGCTTGCGCTGTCCACGCTCGCCGCACGGCTGCGCCGGCGCTCGCTGATCGTGGTGTTCTCCGAATTCACCGACCCTACCAGCGCCGAACTGATGATCGAATCGATGCGCCGCCTTGTCGAGCGCCACCGCGTCATCTTCGTCGTCATGGCCGATTCGGAGCTTGCCGATTTCGTCAGCGCCCCGATCCGCAGCGCGCAGGATGCCGCCATGGCCGTGACGGCCACCACCCTCCAGCACCAGCGCACGCTCGTGCTGCAACGCCTGCGCCGAGCCGGCATCCTCGTGGTCGAGGCGCCGCACGCACATATCGGCAACCGCCTGCTCGATGCCTATCTGGGTGTGAAGCGCGCCGGGAGCCTGGGATGAACGAGGCGGCATCGACCCTCATCGGCCGGCTCGGCTCGTGGTTCAGCCCCGCCGCCAGCGCCGAAATCGCCGCCGCCGAGGACGCGGCGCTGCGCTCTGACCGCTTCCGCCTCGAGCGCGAAGGGGAGTGGAAGCGGCTCGAGGCCATCGTCAACCGCATCGAAAGCGGGCGTCTGCGCCGCATTTCCGACGAGGATCTGCTCGCCCTTCCCGCCCTCTACCGCACCGCCGTCTCCAGCCTTGCCGTCGCGCGCGAAACCTCTCTCGATGCCGAAACGCTGGCGTGGCTCGAAGGGCTGACCCGCCGCGCGTGGTTCATCGTCTATGGCCCGCGCGCCGGGCTGGGAGACTGGCTGCTGCGCTTCTTCGGCGGCGGCTGGGGGGCCAGCGTGCGCGCGCTCGGGACCGATATCCTGATCGCGCTGGCGCTGATGGTCACCGGCACCATCGCCGGCTGGCTGCTCGTGGCGAGCGATCCCGACTGGTACTATGCCCTTATGCCCGGCGGCGTCGGCGATGCGCGGGTGCCCGGTGCGAGCCGTGCCGTGCTGATGGGCACGCTGTTCGGGCAGCAGGACCAGCAGGGGTTGTCCGTGTTCGCCGCGTTCCTGTTTTCCAACAACGCGCAAGTCGCGATCCTCGCCTTCGCGCTGGGTTTCGCGTTCGGCCTGCCCTCGGCGATGCTGCTGATCCAGAACACCACAATGGTCGGCGCGCTGGTCTGGCTGTACCATGGTCAGGGCCTCACCCTGGAAATCATTGGCTGGCTCGCGGTCCACGGTACCACCGAACTCTATGCCATCCTGCTGGCGGGCGCGGCAGGGCTGCATATCGGGCGCGCCATGGCCTTCCCAGGCGAAGCTGCCGTCCTCGATGCCGCCGCCGCTGCCGGCAGACGGAGCGCGCAGGTCATGGTCGGCGTCGTCCTCATGCTGATCGTGGCGGGCCTGCTCGAAGCCTTCGCCCGTCAGATGGTCAACAACACGGCGGGCCGGCTGATCGTCGGCGGCTTCATGCTCGTGCTGTGGACCGGCTACTTCTTCGTCTGGCGCGGCAACGCGCGGGAGATCGGCTGATGGCCCGCCGGACCGGTGCCTCACGTCAGCGCACGGTGATAACACCCGAAGGCGTGGCCTTGCCCTTCGTGCTCGCCACCCGCACGGCGCGGGCCGCAGCGCTGGTGATCGATCTCGGTCTGATCGTCACAGTCATGATCGTCACCACCCTCACGCTCATCTGGCTCGGCCGGGGTATCGGCCTCGAGGGCGGGGCAGCCATCAATGCCAGCAAGTCCCGCGCGATCCAGGCGCTGGTGATCGTGTGGCTCATCGCGATGTTCCTGCTGCGCAACGCGTGGTTCCTGTTCTTCGAGCTTGGCCCGCGCGGTGCCACGCCCGGCAAGCGCCTGACCGGCATCCGCATCGCGGCGCGCGGGACCGAGCGCCTCACCACCGAGGCCGTGATCGCCCGCAACATTGTGCGCGATATCGAACTGTTCATGCCGGTCGTGTTCATCGGCGGTGCGTTTGCGGCCGGCAGCGATACCGACGTGGCCGGCTGGGCCGGTGCGGCGTGGTTCGCGATCTTCGTGCTGTTTCCCTTTTTCAACCGCGATGCGCTGCGCTGCGGCGATGTGATTGCGGGCACCTGGGTGGTCGAGGCTTCGCGCCGCAAGCTGGGCGAAGCGCTCTCGGTCAGCGCACCGCCCAGCGCCGCCGATCAGGCCTTCACGTTCACGCCCGAAGAACTCGCGGTCTACGGGGAGTATGAACTCCAGACGCTCGAACGCGTGCTGCGCGATGGGCGGGGCCCGGCGCTGGACGACGTAGCCGATGCGATAAGCCGCAAGATTGGTCGTCCGTTTCCCTATCGTGCCGAACGGGTATTCCTCGAAGCCTACTACCTGCAGCTGCGCGCGCACCTGGAGCAGGGAATGCGCCTCGGCAGGCGCAAGGCGGACAAATACGCGGCCTGAAGCAAAACCGCGCCGGAGGGTCCCACGGCGCGGCAGCTGTCATCAGGCCGTCAGTTGCGCCATTTCCAGCTGCGCATCAGGATTGAGCCCATCTGTGTGCGATACTTGGCTCGATCGGCCGATGCCGATTGGAGCTGCGCATTCGTGGTCGCCATGTACGACGTGTAGGCGTCCTCCCGCTTCTGCTCTTCGGCTGGATCGGCAAACTTGGCGAAGCGCGTGATGAGGTAGTAGTCCGGCTCACCCGGCCGCTTGAACTCGTTGGTGAGGATCTCGTAGCCGGTGATCCAGCCCTGCTTCACCGCAAAATCCTGCCCCTTGCGCCACATGCCGGCGAGGTGGTTGATGTAGTCGAGGTCGTGGCCGTCATCGACGCTGATCATCGATACCGAAACATAATCGCCGGGAACGACCGGGTATTGCTGGGCGCTGACAGCGACCGGGGCGGCGCAGGCGAGTGCCACCGCGGCCATGGCGGCTAAACGAAGCGATTTCATGCGATATCCTCCTGAGACAGCGCACCGGGGTGCGCCATTGGTTGCAGCCGGAAAGTCGGGCGAACCGTTCTGTCTCAACGTCAGGCGGGCGGACGCTGCGCCCCTTTGGAAAGATAGTCAATCAGCCGAATATGCCGACCACGCGGAGGCCCGCGCTGTCCGCCTGCCCCCGGAACATGCCGGGTGTGGTGAAAGCAAAACCGGTCTCACCGCCGGGCGTCGCGTAAATCACCCCGCCGACGCCGCCCATCAGGCCTACTTCGTCCAGCACCGTCTCGGTCGCTGCCTGCGGCCCTTCGCCGCCGAGCCTTATGCGCGCACAGATCTCGTGCGCTACGGCGGCGCGGATGAACTGCTCGCCAGAACCTGTGCAACTGATCGCCGCCGCGCGGTCATCGGCATAGGTACCCGCACCGATCAACGGGGAATCGCCGATGCGGCCCCAGCGCTTTCCGGTGAGGCCGCCCGTCGAGGTCGCTGCCGCGACATGGCCGCCCGCATCCACCGCCACTGCACCGACTGTGCCGTACTTCAGCCCCGCATCGAACCAGCCAAGTTTCTTCGCCTTCATTTCCTGCAATTGCTGCCAACGCGGCTCGGTGGCGAACCAGTCCGGATCGACCTGCTCCACATTCTGCTCGCGCGCAAACTCCTCGGCTCCCGCGCCGCTCAGGAACACGTGCGGGCTTTTCTCCATCACCGTACGGGCGAGGTGAACCGGATTGCGCGTATGCGTCACCCCGCAGACTGCGCCGGCCCCGCGCGTCCGGCCGTCCATGACCGCCGCATCGAGTTCGTTGGTGCCGTGATAGGTGAACACCGCGCCGCGCCCCGCGTTGAAATGCGGATCGTCTTCCAGCGCCGCCACCGCCGCGCAGACCGCGTCCAGCGCACTCCCGCCTGCCATCAGCACGGCCCGACCCGCATCGAGCGCCACGCCCAGCGCCGCTTCGTGCGCGGCAACAGCCTCTGCGTCCATCGTCTCGGGCGTCATCGATCCGGCCCCGCCATGGATGGCAATGGCCCAGCGGCCTGTGGTTTCACTTGTCTCGGTCATGGTCCACGCGATAGCAGATAGTCCGGGCAAGACCAGCGGGGGACACATGATCGGAGGGCTGACTATCACCGAAGACGATCTCTCCGCCGACGATGTGCGTGCCCTCGTCGCATTGCATCTCTCCGGCATGCACGCCGAAAGCCCCGCCTGCAAAGTCCACGCGCTTCCCCTCGAAAAGCTGCGCCAGCCCGGCGTGACCTTTTTTGCCGCCCGCATGCATGGCGCCCTCGCCGCCATCGGCGCGATCAAGCACCTCGATGATACCCACGGCGAACTCAAATCGATGCGCGCCGCCCCCGAATGGCGCGGCAAGGGCGTGGGGGAGGCGGTGCTCCGGCACTTGCTCGCCGTGGCGCAGGCGCGCGGCTACACCCGCGTCAGCCTCGAAACCGGGCGAACCGAGGCCTTCGCGCCGGCCGTGGCGCTCTACCGCAAGTATGGCTTCGAGGAATGTGCTGCTTTCGCAGAATATGTAGTCGATGATTTCAGCCAGTGCCTGTCGCTGGCACTGTGACTGCTAGGGTGTAAGCCATCGCACAGCATTGGTATAGAAGCTGGCGATGGGTTTGCTGAATGCATCAAGCGCCGGGCTAAAGCGGGCGCGCTTCATCAGCAGATCACAGGTCAGCTTGATGAAATCGGGCGACATCGTCGCCTGCTGCACAAAGCATTGGGAGGGCATTCCATCCGCACCCACCATCAAACGGAAGCGGACGATGGCATTTGCACCCTTGGCAAGTGCACCCTTCGGATAGTCGACGGACGTAAGCCAGTTGCCGGGCGCGCCTTTGGGTGCCACGTGCCTCACAAGCGCATACTGCTGCGCCGGATCGAGACCCCAGTCTCTGACCAGCGACGCCATGCACGTCCGCATCGCGCCAAGCGGCGCTTTCATCGAACCGGTGTGGAGCGAGAAGCGCATCGAACTGACGGCAATGTGCGCCTCGGTGATGGCCTCTTCCTGCTCGGCAGTGCTCTGCTGCATTTCCTCAAACGTGCCTGCCGCACGGCGACTGGTGGACCGGTTCAGAATATCGCGCGGACCGGTCATCACGATTGCGGTGTTCTCGGGCCCCAGCGTGCCTGTAATCCCGTCACGAAGTTCGCCTGCGGGCAAGCCAGGACCGAAGGTCACGGACACCGGAACTCTGGGAACCGCGAAGCGCTTGAAACGCTTGCCGACAAGCGAGAGGTCCATCACGCCGGCGGGCTGGTACTGGTCGAGGATCAGCACGACTTTTTCGTCATCCGTGCCGAACGCACGGGCGAGGCGGCAAGAATCGTTAGCGTAGTTGAGGACCCACTTGTCCGATGGCTCAAGCACTGTGTCAGCAGCACGTGCGGATAGCGGGCAAATGGCGATGATCGCCAACAAGGCCAAGAAGGGTCGCCAGAACGGGGTCATGGGCCGAAATTATATCTACCCCCCGCACCAGCCAAACAGAAAAGGCTCCACCGTGGTGGAGCCCTTCCCGTGTTTCAGTCCTGAAGCGAAGCTCAGAGCTTGCCGGTTAGTTCCGGCACCAGCGTGAACAGATCGCCGACGAGGCCGATGTCCGCGACCTGGAAGATCGGGGCATCCTCGTCCTTGTTGATGGCGATGATGGTCTTCGAATCCTTCATGCCCGCGAGGTGCTGGATCGCGCCCGAGATGCCGACCGCGATGTAGACTTCCGGTGCCACGATCTTGCCGGTCTGACCGACCTGGTAGTCGTTGGGAACATAGCCCGCGTCGACCGCTGCGCGGCTCGCACCGATGCCGGCGCCGAGCTTGTCGGCGAGCGGAGTGATCACGCTCTGGAAGGTTTCCGCATCCTTGAGGGCCCGGCCACCCGAGACGATGATCTTGGCCGAGGTCAGTTCCGGACGCTCGCTCTTGGCAATTTCCGAACCGAGGAAGGTCGACGTGCCGGAGTCGCCCGCAGCCGCCACGGTTTCGACCGCAGCCGCACCGCCGGTCGCATCCGCCTTGGCAAAGGCGGTGCCGCGCACCGTGACGACCAGCTTGGCGTCGGTCGATTCGACTGTGGCGATCGCGTTGCCGGCATAGATCGGGCGGGTGAAGGTCTTGGGGCCTTCGACCGAGAGAATGTCCGAGACCTGCATCACGTCGAGCAGCGCGGCAACGCGCGGCGCGATGTTCTTGCCGGTGGTCGTGGCAGGCGCGACGAACGCGTCGTAATCGGCCATCAGGCCGGCGACGAGCGGCGCCACGTTCTCGGCGAGCGCATTGGCATAGGCCGCGTCATCGGCCTTGAGCACCTTGCTCACGCCGGCGATCTGCGCGGCGGCGGCGGCAGCGCCATCGCAGCCCGCGCCCGCGACCAGCGCGGTCACTTCGCCGATCTGCGCGGCGGCGGTCACGACGGCAAGCGTCGCGTCCTTGATCGAAGCGTTGTCGTGTTCGACCCAAACAAGCGTCTTCGACATCAGGCGACTCCCATTTCCTTGAGCTTGGCAACCAGCGCATCCACATCGGGCACCTTGATGCCCGCGCTGCGCACCGGCGGTTCGGTGACCTTGAGCGTCTTGAGGCGCGGCGCGATATCGACGCCGTAGTCCGCCGGCGCCTTGGTCGCGAGCGGCTTGGACTTAGCCTTCATGATGTTGGGCAGCGAGGCGTAGCGCGGCTCGTTGAGGCGAAGGTCGGTGGTGACAATGGCGGGCAGCGCCAACTTCACCGTTTCCAGACCGCCATCGATCTCGCGCTTCACGACAATGCTGTCACCCTCGACCGCGATCTCGTTGGCGAAAGTGCCCTGCGGACGGCCCAGCAGCGCGGCGACCATCTGGCCAACCTGGTTGGCGTCGTCGTCGATCGCCTGCTTGCCGGTGATGATCAGGCCCGGCTGTTCTTCATCGGCCACGGCCTTGATGATCTTGGCCACCGCCAGCGGCTCGACTTCGTCTTCGCTGACGACGAGGATCGCGCGGTCCGCACCCATGGCGAGCGCGGTGCGCAGCGTTTCCTGAGCCTTGGCCGGGCCGACCGAAACCGCCACGATCTCGGTAACCACGCCCTTTTCCTTCAGGCGAATGGCTTCCTCGACCGCGATTTCGTCGAACGGGTTCATGCTCATCTTGACGTTGGCAAGGTCAACCCCCGTGCCATCCGCCTTCACGCGCGGCTTCACGTTGTAGTCGATCACCCGCTTCACGCAGACCAGGGCTTTCATCGTGTCAGGCCTTTCTCAAACTTGTGGCGCGCGCATAAGTGGCGCTTACGTAAACGTCAATCTAGCCAAAAGCCCATGCAGGAATGTGAGCAGGGGCATCAGCGCGGCTTCTACTCCATTTCTAGGATGATCGCATCCACCGCGAGGCTTTCGCCCTGCGCCGCGTTCACCGCCTTCACCTTGCCCGATTTCTCGGCCCGCAGGATGTTCTCCATCTTCATGGCCTCGACCACGGCGAGCGGCTGTCCGGCCTCGACCGTATCACCTACACCGACATGCAGCGCCACGAGCAGCCCGGGCATCGGGCAGACGAGGTATTTCGACATGTCGGGCGCGACCTTGGCGATCATGTGCCGCGTCAGCGGCGCGATTCGCGCCGGGAGCACGCGCACGTCGTGGCTCGCGCCGCGCGTCGTCAGCTTGAAGCCCGCCGCGCGCGCGGCAACCTTCACCGTCAGCGGCTTTCCGCCGACTTCGGCGGCCACCACCCGGTCACCCGGCGTGTATTCAAGCGCGAGGTCGATCTCAGCACCATCGACGGTGATCGCTTCCTCATCCACTGTCACGGCAAAGTCGGTCTCGCCGATGCGCACTGCCCATTCGGACGGCGGATCGAGCGTATCACCCAATTGCCCGTCAACCTGCCGTGCCCGGTCGGCCCGCGCCGTGGCAAGGAAGCCCGCCAGTGCCGCAAGCGAACGCAGCGTTTCGTCAGAGGTCGCCGCGCCGTGGAACCCGTCGGGGTACTCCTCGGCGATAAAGCCGGTGGTGAGCTCGCCCGAACGGAAGCGCGGGTGCTGCATGATCGCCGAGACGAAATCGATGTTGTGGCCCAGCCCCTCGATCTCGAACGCATCGAGCGCCTCGATCTGCCGGTCCGCCGCCTCGTCGCGGGTTTCGCCCCAGGTGACGAGCTTAGCAATCATCGGATCGTAGAACATCGAGACTTCGCCGCCTTCATAGACGCCGTCGTCCACGCGAACGCCGTCCACGCCGCGGCGGCCATTGGCTGTACCGTCGTCGGTCCAGCCTTCCACCGGCGGATCATATCGCACGAGCCGCCCGGTCGAGGGCAGGAAGCCGCGATAGGGGTCTTCGGCATAGACGCGGTTCTCGATCGCCCAGCCGTCGATGCCGATGTCGTCCTGCGCGAAGGCAAGCGTTTCGCCCGCCGCGACGCGGATCATCTGCTCGACCAGATCGATGCCGGTGATGGCTTCGGTCACCGGGTGCTCCACCTGCAGGCGGGTGTTCATTTCGAGGAAGTAGAAGCTCTCGCCGCTGGGGTCCGCGCCCGAGACGATCAGTTCCACCGTGCCTGCCGAGTAATAGCCCACCGCGCGGGAGAGCGCGACGCACTGCTCGCCCATCGCCTTGCGCATCTTGGGCGTCACGAAAGGCGAGGGCGCTTCCTCCACCACCTTCTGGTGCCGCCGCTGGATCGAGCATTCGCGCTCGTTGAGATAGAGGATGTTGCCGTGCTGATCTCCGAGGATCTGGATCTCGATGTGGCGCGGATTGAGGATGAACTTCTCGATGAACACGCGGTCATCGCCGAACGAGTTCAGCCCCTCGCGCTTCACCGCCTCGAAGCCCTCGCGCACGTCCTTCTCGGAGTACGCCAGCCGCATGCCCTTGCCGCCGCCGCCGGCCGAGGCCTTCATCATCACCGGATAGCCGATCTCGTCCGAGATGCGCACCGCGTGCTCGGTATCCTCGATCTCGCCCACGAAGCCGGGGACGACATTGACGCCCGCCGCCTTCGCCAGCTTCTTCGATTCGATCTTGTCCCCCATCGCGGCAATCGCGTTCACAGGCGGCCCGATAAACGCGATGCCTTCTGCCGCAAGCGCTTCGGCAAAGCTCGTGCGCTCCGAAAGGAAGCCATAGCCCGGATGCACCGCCTCGGCGCCCGTCTGCTTGCAGGCCGCGATGATCTTGTCCGCGATCAGGTAGCTCTGCGCAGCAGGCGAAGGCCCGATATGCACCGCTTCATCCGCCATCTTCACAAACGGCGCCCGCGCATCGGCATCCGAATAGACCGCGACGGTCTGGATACCCATCCGCCGCGCGGTCTTGATGACGCGGCATGCAATCTCGCCCCGGTTGGCGATGAGGATTTTCTTGAACATCAGAGGTCTACACCTTCAACAACGAAGAGGCGCGAGGAACTGGTCCGCTGGCGGATCGCCGCCACCGGGGCATATTCGGCTGAATTCACAAAGGCTTCGGCCTGCGCCTTGCTGGGAAATTCGACAATCACGATGCGGCCCGTCGGCGCATCGCCCTCGACGCCCGTGATCGCGCCGCCGCGCGTCACGTAGCGTCCGCCGTACTGCGCGATGACGCCGGGCACTGCAGCGCGATACGCTGCGAAGCCTTCCGCATCGTGGACGTCGACTTCGGCGACGACATAGCCTTTGGGCGTCTCGGCCACGGGCTTATTCCGCCGCCGCCAGTTCTTCGCCAGCAGGCGGCATATTGTGCCCCAGCAGGCGCAGCATATCCGCCGCCGCTTCAACCACATTGGTGCCCGGGCCATAGATGCCCTGCACCCCGGCCTCGCGCAGGAAATCGTAGTCCTGCGGCGGGATCACCCCGCCCGCGACGACCTTGATATCGCTGCGGCCCGCCTCGCGCAGGTGGCGGATCAGTTCGGGGATCAGCGTCTTGTGCCCCGCCGCAAGGCTCGACGCGCCGACCGCATCGACATCGGCCTCCAGCGCCAGCTTGGCGGCTTCCTCGGGCGTCTGGAACAGCGGGCTGCTCGTCACATCGAAGCCCATGTCACCAAACGCGGAGGCGATCACGTTCGCGCCGCGGTCATGCCCGTCCTGGCCCATCTTGGAGACGAGCATGCGCGGGGCGCGGCCCAGACGGCGCGTCACGGCTTCCACGCCGTCCAGCACCTGCTGGTAGCGCGCATCCCCGGCATAATAGGCGCTGTAGACGCCGCGAACCGGCGTGGGATGCGTGCCGTGGCGGCCGAACACGATCTCCATCGCGTCCGAAATCTCGCCCAGCGTGGCGCGGTGCCGTGCGGCTTCAACCGCCAGCTCCAGCAGATTGCCGCCGGTCTTCGCGCCCTCGGTCAGCGCGTTCAAAGCCGCGCGGCACTTGGTCTCGTCGCGATTTTCACGCACCCACTTCAGCCGCGCGATCTGGCCCTCGCGCACCGCCATGTTGTCGACTTCGAGCGTATCGAGCTGGTCTTCGCTCGCAAGGCGGTACTTGTTGACGCCGACGATCACGTCCTCGCCCCGGTCCACCCGCGCCTGCCGTCCGGCAGCGGCTTCCTCGATCATCGCCTTGGGCCAGCCCGCCGCCACGGCCTTGGCCATGCCGCCTTCGGCCTCGACGCGCTCGATGATCTCCCACGCCTTGTCGACCAGTTCCTGCGTCAGCGCCTCGATGTAATACGACCCGCCCAGCGGATCGACCACCTTGGTCATGCCGGTCTCTTCCTGGATCACGATCTGCGTGTTGCGGGCAATGCGCGCGGAAAAGTCGGTCGGCAGCGCGATGGCTTCATCGAGCGCATTGGTGTGGAGCGACTGCGTGCCGCCCAGCATCGCGGCCATCGCCTCGATCGTGGTGCGGATCACGTTGTTGTAGGGGTCCTGCTCCTGCAAGCTCACGCCCGAAGTCTGGCAGTGCGTGCGCAGCATCTTGCTGCGTTCATCCTGCGCGCCGAGCTGCGTCATCACCCGGTGCCACAGCACGCGCGCGGCGCGCAGCTTGGCCACTTCCATGAAGAAGTTCATCCCGATGGCGAAGAAGAACGACAGGCGCCCGGCAAACTTGTCGATATCGAGGCCCGAGGCGACGCCGTACTTCACGTATTCCATGCCGTCGGCGATGGTGAAGGCCAGCTCCTGCACCTGCGTCGCCCCGGCTTCCTGCATGTGATAGCCGGAAATCGAGATCGAGTTGAACTTCGGCATCTCGCGGCTGGTATAGCCGAAGATGTCCGAGATGATCCGCATCGAAGGCTCGGGCGGGTAGATGTAGGTGTTGCGGACCATGAACTCCTTGAGGATGTCGTTCTGGATGGTCCCGTCGAGCTGCGCGCGGGCCACGCCCTGCTCCTCGCCCGCCACGATGAAGAACGCGAGGATCGGAATCACCGCGCCGTTCATGGTCATCGAAACGGACATCTGATCGAGCGGAATCCCGTCGAACAGGATTTTCATGTCCTCGACCGAATCGATCGCCACGCCCGCCTTGCCGACATCGCCGACCACGCGCGGGTGGTCCGAGTCATACCCGCGGTGCGTCGCCAGATCGAAGGCGACCGACAGGCCCTTCTGCCCCGCCGCCAGATTGCGGCGATAGAATGCGTTCGATTCCTCGGCGGTGGAGAAGCCCGCATATTGCCGGATCGTCCAGGGCCGCCCCGCATACATCGAAGCCCGCACCCCGCGCGTGAACGGCGCGAAGCCCGGCAGACCCGGATCGACGCTAACGTCCTCCGCCGTATAGAGCGGCTTCACGGCAATGCCTTCCGGCGTCTGCCAGGTGAGGTCCTTGCCCTTCACTTCCTTCGAGGCGGCCTTCTGCCAGTCTTCGATATTCGCCATGATCTTGTCCCTAAAGCGGTTCAATGCGCCTCTTTCGGCGTCTCCATGATCTCGGTCAGCACCCCGCCCATGTCCTTGGGGTGGACGAAGAAGATCAGCGTCCCATGCGCCCCGATGCGCGGCTCGCCCAGCACGCGCTTGCCCAGCGCCTCGAACGCCGCCTTGGCCGCGTGAATATCGGGCACTTCGTAGCACATGTGGTGCTGCCCCCCGGCGGGGTTCTTCGCCAGAAAGCCGGCGATCCCGGTATTGCCCGGCAGCGGCTCGATCAGTTCGATCTGCGTGCCGTTCAGCGCGCCATCCGCACCCGGCGTGTCGACGAAGCACACCTTCACGCCCTGCTCCGGCAGGTCGAAGGGCTCATGGATCTTCGTCGCGCCCATCACGTCGCGCCAGAACACAATGCTGTCCGCAATCGAAGGCGTCGCAACGCCGATATGGTTGAGCCTGCCGAGCTTCATGATCAGACCCTCTCGATCACCATGGCGATGCCCTGACCGCCGCCGATGCACATCGTGATGAGACCGTACTGGCCGCCGGTGCGCTGCAACTCGTAGGCCGCCTTGATTGTCAGGATCGCGCCCGTCGCACCAATCGGGTGGCCGAGCGAAATGCCCGAGCCGTTGGGATTGGTCTTGGCCGGATCGAAGCCCAGCTCCTTGGCAACGCCGCAGGCCTGCGCCGCAAACGCCTCGTTGCTCTCGATCACGTCGATCTGGTCGAGCGTCAGCCCCGCGCGCTTCAGCGCCACCGGCACGGCCTTGACCGGGCCGAGACCCATTACGTTGGGCTCCACGCCCGCATGGCCCCAGGCGAGGATCTTGGCAATCGGCTTCAGCCCATGCTCGGCCACCGCTTCGCCGCTCGCCAGCACGACCGCGCCTGCGCCGTCGTTGATGCCGCTGGCATTGCCCGCCGTCACAGTCCCGTCCTTCTTGAACACCGGCTTCAGCGTGGCCATCGCTTCCACGCTGGCATCGGCGCGGAAATGCTCGTCGGTGTCGAACACGGTCACGCCCTTGCGGGTCTTGATCTCGACCGGGACGATCTGCTCCTTGAAGTAGCCCGCAGCCGTCGCCGCCGCCGCGCGCTTGTGGCTTTCCACCGCCAGCGCGTCCTGCGCCTCACGCGTGATCTGGTGGCGCTCGGCCACGTTCTCCGCCGTCACGCCCATGTGGATGTTCTCGAAGGGATCGTGGAGCGCGCCGAGCATGGCGTCCATCAGCACCTGATCGCCCATCTTCTGGCCGTTCCGCGCGGTGAGCACCATATGCGGCGCGTTCGACATGACCTCGCAGCCCCCGCCGACGGCAATCTGCTGCTCGCCCAGCGCAATCCCCTGCGCGGCGGAAACAATCGCCTGCAGACCCGAACCGCAGAGCCGGTTCACGTTCATCGCCGGGCTTTCGATCGGCACACCCGCGTTCACCGCCGCGACGCGGCTGACATACGCGTCCTTCGGCTGCGTCGGCACGACAGTGCCGATCACCACGTTCTCGACCTTGTCCGCGCTGATCCCGGCGCGGGCAATCGCCTCCTTGATCACGATGGTGCCCAGATCCGCCGGACGGAACGAGGCGAGGCTGCCGCCAAACGTGCCAATGGCCGTGCGCGCGCCGGAAACGATGAAGATGTCAGTCATTCGCGTTATTCCTTACTTTCGTCTCGTTCCTGCGCTGACTGCGCCAGCAACTTGGCTTGCTCCGATTTGCTCTTCCGCTTCCGGAGTTCGACATAGCCGCCACCTAACAAAGCCAAACCCATAGCCCATGGAAACGCGAGAACTGATGTCCTGAAAGCCACGGCATACTCTGGTTCGAGGTAGTAGGCCTTGCTCTTGATCCAAGTTACGTCGGTTCGGGTCAGTGTCTTCACAACATAGACTGGGCTGCTGAACACCCTCGTTTCGATATTCCAGCCAATCACCCAGCTGGCCGCCGAACCGAGGAAACCCAGTAATATCGCTAAGTTCGCAAGCTTCAGCTTCAGGTCCATCAGCCTCACTCACAGCGGAATATTGTCGTGCTTCTTCCAAGGGTTTTCGAGGCTCTTGTTCCGCAGCTTGCGCAGCCCCAGCGCAATGCGCTTCCGGGTGGAATGCGGGTAGATCACCTCGTCCACAAAGCCCTTGCTCGCCGCCACGAACGGGTTGGCGAAGCGGTCTTCGTATTCCTTGGTCTTCACCGCCTGCTCTTCGGTCGAAAGCCCGCGGAAGATGATTTCCACCGCGCCCTTCGCGCCCATCACCGCGATTTCGGCGGTCGGCCAGGCGTAGTTGAGATCGCCGCGCAAGTGCTTGGAGGCCATCACGTCATAAGCGCCGCCATAGGCCTTGCGCGTGATCACGGTGATCTTGGGCACGGTCGCTTCGGCATAGGCGAACAGCAGCTTGGCGCCGTGCTTGATGATCCCGCCCAGTTCCTGCGCGGTGCCCGGCAGGAACCCCGGCACATCGACAAAGGTGACGATCGGAATTTCGAAGGCATCGCAGAAGCGCACGAACCGCGCCGCCTTCTTGGAGGAATTGATATCGAGCACGCCCGCCAGCACCATCGGCTGGTTGGCCACCACGCCCACCGTCTTGCCCTCGATCCGCCCGAACCCGCAGATGATGTTCGCGGCATGCTTGGGCTGGATCTCGAAGAACTCGCCCTCGTCGAGAGTCTTGGCGATCACCTCATGCATGTCATAGGGCTGGTTGGCCGAGGCGGGGATGATCGTGTCGAGGCTCGGCTCCAGCCGGTCCCACGCATCCGCCGTCGGCCGCTCGGGCACGCCGGAACGGTTGGTCAGCGGCAGGTAATCGAAGAACTCGCGCGCCATCAGCAGCGCCTCGATATCGTTCTCGCAGGCGAGATCGGCCACCGAGGTCTTGGTCGAATGCGTCACCGCGCCGCCCAGCTCTTCCTGCGTCACGATCTCGTTGGTCACCGTCTTCACCACGTCCGGGCCGGTGACGAACATGTAGGAGCTGTCCTTCACCATGAAGATGAAGTCGGTCATCGCGGGCGAATAGACCGCGCCACCCGCGCAGGGGCCCATGATGAGGGAAAGCTGCGGCACCACGCCGCTGGCGAGGACATTGCGCTGGAAGATCTCGGCATAGCCGCCAAGGCTCGCGACGCCTTCCTGAATGCGCGCGCCGCCGCTGTCATTCAGCCCGATCACCGGTGCGCCGACCTTGAGCGCGGTGTCCATGATCTTGCAGATCTTCATCGCGTGCCGCTCGGAAACCGCGCCGCCGAACACGGTGAAGTCCTGGCTGAACACATAGACGAGGCGCCCGTTGATCGTGCCCGAACCGGTCACCACGCCGTCGCCCGGCACGGTCTGCTCCGGCATGCCGAAATCGACGCAGTTGTGCTCGACGTAAGCGTCAATCTCTTCAAAGCTGCCCTCGTCGAGCAGGATATCAAGCCGCTCGCGCGCGGTCAGCTTGCCCTTGGCGTGCTGGGCATCGATGCGGCGCTGGCCGCCGCCCATGCGGGCCGCCTCGCGGCGCTTTTCCATTTCGGCGATATTGGCAGACATGCGTGAGCATTCCTCGACTGCAGGCGTTCAAGGCCGAGGCGGATGCCGCATTGCAGCGCGGCTGTCCAATGCAATTCAGCAAAGTTGCAAAGCTCTAGTTTGCAAACTAGGATCACGTTCATGGCAAACCGAAGGCTCTTTGCAGGGCAGGCCCTGCGCACCCTGCGCCAGCGCCGCGGCCTGCGTCAGGCGGAGATGGCCCACGCGCTCGGCATCAGCGCGCCCTATCTCTCGCAGCTCGAAACCGACGAGCGCCACCTCACCCCCGCGCTCGCAGAACGGCTGCGCGCCGCCTTCCCTATCGACTGGGCCGATTTCGCCCCGCCAGATGCTGATACGCTCGCAGAATCGCTGCGCGAGGCGCTTGCCGATCCGCAGCTCCCCGGCGGCATTCCCGCCGATCAGGTCGAGCGCCTCGCTCGCCAGTTCCCGCAATTCGCGGAGAACTTCATCACCCTCCACGGCCTCTTCGCCAAGGGCCGCCAGCGCCTCGAAATGCTCGACGAGGCGATAGGCTTCGATCTTGGCGGTTCGGAAATAGCGGGTGGCCGCCTGCCATGGGAGGAGGTGCGCGACTGGTTCCACCTCGCCAACAACTATGTCGACCGAATCGACCGCGATGCCGAAACGCTCGCCCACCAGATCGCCGGAGACGAAGCCAGCCCGCGCATCCGCACCATGCAGCAATGGCTGCGCCGCGAGGGCGTGTCGATCGAATGGGCCAGCGGCGTCGCCCTGCGCCGCTTCGACGCGGCCCGCCGGCACCTCCAGCTCGATTCCGCCCAGCCCAACGAATCGAGCCGCTTCCAGCTCGCGTACCAGGTCGCCGCGCTGGCGCTCTCCGAGCAGATCACCGATATCGTCGCCTCCGCGCCGCTGCAGACGGAGGCCGCGCGCCACCTCCTCACCGTCGGCCTCGGCAACTACGCCGCGGGCGCGCTCCTCATGCCCTATGAACGCTTCCGCAGCGCGGCGCGCAAGCTGCGCCATGATATCGACCGGCTGCGCCAGCTCTTCCACGTGAGCTTCGAGCAGTGCTGCCACCGCCTCTCCACCCTCCAGCGCCCGCAGGCGCGCGGCATCCCCGTGTTCTTCGCGCGGGTCGACATGGCCGGCAACATCACCAAGCGCCACTCCGCCACCCGCCTGCAGTTCGGCCGCTTCGGCGGCGCCTGCCCCTTGTGGATCGTCCACGAAGCCGTCGCCATCCCGGACCGCATCCACGTCCAGCTCGCCGAAATGCCCGACGGCATCCGCTACGTCTCGATCGCCAAGGGCCTCGTCAAACCCAGCGGCAGCTACTACCGCCAGCCCCGCCGCTACGCCGTGGTCCTCGGCTGCGAAGCCGCGCTGGCGGACGAATTCGTCTACGCCGACGGCCTCAACCTGACGAACGAGGACGCGGTCACGCGCATCGGCATCTCCTGCCGCATCTGCCCCCGCGACACCTGCGACCAGCGCGCCTTCCCTCCTAGCGACAAGGCCATCGCGGTCGATCCGAGCCAGCGCGATCTGGTGCCCTACCGGATCGTGGAGGGGTAGCCCTGCGGGCCTATTGTCGAGCCGCCTGAGACTCAGATGCCGGCGCTCGCGGTCCGACTTTGTATCCATCGCCTGCCGCGACCCACTTCACCGGCTTGCCAGGTAGCTTGATGTCAACCCGCTCAATCTGTCCAAACTTCAAGAGCTTGCCGTCAATCAGGCTGACGGTCTCGCAAGCCTGCCTGCCGAACATGGACCCGTATTTTTCGACCAGCTTCGCGACAACAGCGGCGTTGCGGTCCGTTGGGAGGAGCTCCCCATTCAAACGGACCTTGCCATTGAGCAGGTCGGCCTCCCGCATCGTGCCGCAGATGGCCCCGTTCTCTATGTGCACAATCGCAGTCGTCGTGAGCGAGATCAGAGGCGTTTCGCTGATCATCAGCTCGCCAGCGTCGGTGATGGTTCCGTCTGCAGCTAGCGAATAAGTATCAATCGTCGTGCACGTCCGGGTCGTCGCATCAGGGTTTGAACACAGCAAGTGCCCGGCGGTGATGTTGGCGAGAGCATCGTCTGCGGGAACATTCGCTGACGATGCGGCTGCCGCCAGAATGCCGAGAACAAAGAACATGCGGGCTCCCCCAATGGCCGACTGGCACAATATCATTATCAGATTTCAGTTTGGCCGTCAGGCCACCGCTTCACTCCGTCCCTCCTCCCGCGCCACGATCCCGACCACAGAAAAGGCCGGAGGCTTCCCCCCGGCCCTTCCCTTATCCCAAAGGCGAGAAAACCTCAGCCCTTCAGCACTTCCGCCAGCGTCTCGCCCAGCAAGCTCGGCGACGGCGACACGCGGATGCCCGCCGCTTCCATCGCCGCGATCTTGCTTTCCGCATCGCCCTTGCCGCCCGAAACGATCGCGCCGGCGTGGCCCATGCGGCGGCCCGGAGGCGCCGAGCGGCCCGCGATGAAGCCGGCCATCGGCTTCTTGCGGCCACGCTTGGCCTCGTCGATCAGGAACTGCGCGGCCTTCTCCTCGGCGTCGCCGCCGATTTCGCCGATCATGATGATCGACTTGGTCTCTTCGTCCGCCAGGAACAGCTCGAGCACGTCGATGAAGTTGGTGCCGTTTACCGGATCACCGCCGATGCCGACAGCCGTGGTCTGGCCCAGGCCGATATTAGAGGTCTGGAACACCGCCTCATAGGTCAGCGTGCCCGAACGCGAGACGACGCCCACCGAGCCCTTCTTGAAGATCGAGCCCGGCATGATGCCGATCTTGCACTCGTCCGGCGTCAGCACGCCAGGGCAGTTCGGCCCGATCAGGCGCGACTTCGAACCCTGAAGCGCACGCTTCACGCGCACCATGTCGAGCACCGGAATGCCTTCGGTGATGCACACGATCAATTCCATCTGCGCGTCAATCGCCTCGAGAATGGCGTCCGCCGCGCCCGGAGGCGGCACGTAGATGCAGCTGGCAGTTGCGCCGGTCGCGGCCTTGGCTTCGGCGACGGTGTCATACTGCGGCAGGCCGATGTGGCTGGTGCCGCCCTTGCCGGGGGTCACGCCCGCGACCATCTGCGTGCCGTAGTCGAGCGCAGCCTGCGTGTGGAACGCGCCGGTCTTGCCGGTCATCCCCTGGGTGATGACCTTGGTGTGCTTGTTGACGAGAATCGACATGGTTCAGGAAACCTTCCGAACGGCGGCCACGATCTTCTGCGCGGCATCGCCAAGGTCGTTGGCAGGAACGATGGGGAGACCGGAGCCGGCAAGGATGTCCTTGCCCTGCTGCACGTTGGTGCCTTCGAGGCGCACGACGAGCGGAACCTGAAGGTTCACTTCCTTCGCGGCGGCAACGATGCCGTCGGCGATGATGTCGCACTTCATGATCCCGCCGAAGATGTTGACGAGAATGCCCTTCACCGCCGGATCCGAAAGGATCAGCTTGAACGCCGCCGTCACCTTCTCGGTGGTGGCGCCGCCGCCCACATCGAGGAAGTTGGCCGGGAATTCGCCGTTCAGCTTGATGATGTCCATCGTCGCCATGGCAAGGCCGGCGCCGTTCACCATGCAGCCGATGTTGCCGTCGAGCTTGATGTAGGCGAGGTCGTACTTGCTGGCTTCGATCTCCGCCGGGTCTTCCTCGGTCTCGTCACGCAGGGCGACGACATCGGGGTGGCGGTAGAGGGCGTTCGAATCGAAGCTCATCTTGGTGTCGAGCACCAGGAGATTCCCGTCCTTGGTTTCCACCAGAGGGTTGATCTCCAGCATGTCGCAATCGAGCGCCATGAACGCGGTGTAGAGCTGCTTGGCGATCGTGCCCGCCTGCTTGTTGAGCTCGCCCGTCAGCTTCAGTGCATAGCCCACGGCACGGCCGTGGTGCGGCATGAAGCCCTGCGCCGGATCGATGGTGATCGTCGCGATCTTCTCGGGCGTCGAGTGCGCCACTTCTTCGATGTCCATGCCGCCTTCGGTCGAGACGATCATCGCCACCCGGCCGGTCGCGCGGTCCACCACCATCGAGAGGTAGTATTCCTTGGCGATATCGACGCCATCGGTGACGTAGAGCCGGTTGACCTGCTTGCCCGCCGCGCCGGTCTGCACCGTCACCAGCGTGTTGCCGAGCATTTCCCTGGCGAAGGCCTCGACCTCCTCGACCGACTTGGCCAGCCGGACGCCGCCCTTGGCATCGGCGGGGAGTTCCTTGAACTTGCCCTTGCCGCGGCCACCAGCGTGGATCTGCGCCTTCACCACATAGAGCGGCCCGGGCAGCTGCTTCGCGGCGGCAACCGCTTCTTCAACGGTCAGGGCAGCAATGCCCGCCGGAATGCCGACGCCAAAACGGCTGAGCAATTCCTTGGCCTGATATTCATGAACGTTCATGCGTGATCCCCGCGTCAGAGAGAAGGAGAGCTGCGGATTGAACCCGTAAGGTCGCGCTGCCTTAAGCACACGACTAAAGGCTTGAAAAGGGTTCGCACACCCCAATTGCGCCTGCAGGGATGCATTCGCCGCCTGCGGTACCGAATACGAATGCACGACAGGCCCGTCCACCTCACGAGCCCCTTGCGCCGAGCCCGCCAAACCCGCATCGCAAACGGCGATGATCGATTTCGACCGCTTCCGCGCCATCATGGCCGAAGCCGGACGTCTGGCCCTCGCCAGCTGGCCCGGCCACGGCCACGCGCTCGAAGTGTGGGACAAGTCCCCGAACAACCCCGTCTCCGCCGCCGATCTCGCCGTCGATACCTACCTCAAGCAGGAACTGGGCGCCCTCCTGCCCTCCGCCGGCTGGCTCTCGGAAGAAACCGTCGACGACCCGTCCCGCCTCGGCAAAGGCCTGTGCTGGCTGGTCGATCCGATAGACGGCACCCGCGATTTCGTGCGTGGCCGCCCCGGCTGGGCCGTCTCCGTCGCGCTCATTTCCGAAGGCCGCCCCCTCATCGGCGCGCTCGATGCCCCCGCCCGCGGCGAATACTGGGAGGCCATCGCCGGACAAGGCGCGACCCGCAACGACATGCCGTTGACCGCCAGCAACCGCCTCGAACTCACCGGAGCCCGCGTTCCCGCAGACGCCCTCCCCCGCGTCGACCACGACCTCATCCTCGTCGACAAGCCCAACTCCATCGCGCTCCGCATCGCCATGGTCGCCGCCAACGAAGCCGACCTCCTCGCCACCCTGCGCTGGGGCTACGAATGGGACATCGCCGCCGCGACCCTGATTGCGCGCGAAGCCGGCGCGGCGGTGAGCGACGCCTTCGGCGCGCCGCTGGCCTATAACAAGCGCGACCCCCGCGCGTTTGGCTTGCTGGCGGCAGCGCCCGCGATTCACGCGGCGGCGGTGGACCGGCTGGCGGAACGCGCGAGCCGGATGGCTTAACTCCGCCGGACCACACCCCACCGCCATCGGTTTCTACTGCACCCCCGACGCCGCTCATGCCGAGCTTGTCGAAGCATCATACCCAGCGTCCGCGCGCGCACCCTTCGTCATTCCCTCGAAGGCGGGAATGACGAAAAAACGGGGATGACACAGTGTGGAGTTAGGCCGCCTCAAACTCTTCCGTATCAATCGTCGCCTGCATCACCGGCCCATAGCGGTGCCCCGCCACGGTCTGGTGATTGATCAGCGCATCCACCTCGGCGACCAGCGCGGCGGAGGGTTCCCAATCCCACCGCGCAATATTCTCGGCCAGATGATCCTGCCGCGACGTGCCCGGAATCGCCACAACATGCGGCCCGCGCGCCAGCACCCAGCCGAGCGCCAGCTGCGCCGCCGTCACGCCCTCGCGCGCGGCCAGCGCGGCAAAGGCTTCGGCAAGGCTCAGGTTATGCGCCCAGTTGTCGCCTTGAAAGCGCGGCATGTTGGGGCGGATATCGCTCTTGGGCATCGCGGCGGGATCGGGCCGTTCGTCCACCAGCAGGCCCCGGCACACCGGCGAGAACGCCACGAAAGTGATCCCCAGCTCGCGGCACACATCCAGCACCGCGATCTCAGGATTGCGCGTCATCGGCGAGTATTCGGTCTGCAGCGCGGCGATGGGGTGTTCGGCATGGGCGCGGCGCACCGTTTCGGCGGACATTTCGGAGAGGCCGATCCCGCCGATCTTCCCCTCGCGCACCAGATCACCCAGCGCGCCGACCGATTCCTCGATCGGCACGGTGAAATCGCGGCGGTGGAGGTAATAGAGGTCGATGTGGTCGGTCTTGAGCAGCCGCAGCGAGGTTTCGAGCGCGCCCCGGATCGTTTCTGGCTTGCAATCGATCCGCCGCGCCTTGCCGTCGACGATGATCCCGGTCTTGCTGGCGAGGAAGAAGCGGTTGCGCTGGCCCGAAAGCGCCTCGCCGATCAGCGTCTCGTTGTGCCCGTCGCCATAGATCCGCGCGGTATCGAGGTGGTCATAACCAAGGTCCAGCGCGCGTGCGAGCAGGCGCTTGCCGTCCTCGTCCGAAGGCGGCGTGCCATAGGCCCAGCTCAGCGACATGCAGCCAAGGCCGATGGGGTTGGTCTCGTGGGCGCCAATCGTGCGGCGGGTAAAGGTCATGCTCCGGACTCCTTTGTCCGGAGCGATGCCAGCCGGGCCGACGCTTCGTCAACCCGGCTGAAGCACATGATCTTTTTACTGGCCGGAACGCGCCCGCGCCACGTCTTCCTGCGTCACGGGCACGATCTTGATTTCCACGCGGCGGTTGGCCGAGCGGCCTTCTTCGGTTGCGTTCGATGCCACCGGGTTGGACTCGCCATAGCCTTGGCTGCGGACGCGGCCCGGGTTCACCCCGCGCGAGGCCAGATAGTCGGCCACGGCGCGCGCCCGGTTCTGCGATAGCGTCATGTTGTACGCTTCCGAGCCGGTCGAATCGGTGTACCCGTAAACGTCGATCAGCGAATCCGGATACTGCACGAGGCTCTGTGCCACCTTGTCGAGCGTGTCGCGGAAGGCCGGCTTGATCACCGTGCTGTCGGTATCGAAGGTCACGCCGTTGGGCAGGTTGACGAGAATCGCCTTGCCACCATCGACCGGAGAGACATCGACGCCGGTGCCCGCAGTCTGCTCGCGCAGCTGCTTGATCTGCTTGTCGTAGGTGTAGCCGACCGCCGCACCCGCCACGCCGCCGATGCCGGCACCGATGATGCGCCCGGTGCCGCCGCCGATCAGACCGCCCAGCAGCAGACCCGCCAGCGCGCCGCCACCTGCGCCGATCGCGGTGCGCGAAACCTTTTGCTGGCCGGTGTTGGGGTCGGTCACGCAGGCCGAGAGGCTGACGAGCGAAACAGCGCAAAGGCTGGAGACAAGAACGCGCCGGATTTTCATGGTACTTCCCCTGTGAACGGACCCTCGCGGGAGAGCCCCTATCATTGAACTGCTGCCGCCTCTTGCGGTCCCAGCGAGCCTAATCGCCGTTTCATCCTGAACGCGAGCCGAATAGCAGGCCTTCATGCGGCAGCGCAAATCTGCTAGCGCCCTTTGCGTGACCCCTTATCCTTGGCCCGACGCCTTCATCATTCTTGGGCTGGTCCTTCTCAACGGCCTGTTTTCCATGACGGAACTGGCGATTGTCTCGGCACGTCCAGCCCGGCTGAAAGTCGCGGCAGAGGGCGGCAGCAAGGGCGCGAAACTGGCGCTCGAACTGGCGGCGGACCCCGGCAAACTGCTCTCCACGGCGCAAATCGGCATCACACTCATCGGCATCGTCGCCGGCGCCTATTCCGGCGCCAGCCTCGGCGGGCCGACCGGTGAGCGCCTCGCCGCGCTCGGCCTGCCCGGCGAATGGGCTCCTATCGTGGGCTTCGTGCTCGTGATCGCGGTGACCACCTTCCTCAGCCTGGTTGTCGGCGAACTCGTGCCCAAGCAGCTCGCCCTGCGCGCGGCCGAGCCCATCGCGATCGTCGCCGCCGCGCCGATGCAGCTCATGGCCCGCATGACCGCCCCCTTCGTCTGGACGCTCGACAGCTCCTCCTCGTTCCTGCTGCGCCTGTTCGGCGTGAACCGCACCAGCGAGCAGGACGTTACAGCCGAGGAACTCCACATGATCTTCGCCGAGGCGACCCGCTCCGGCGTGATCGAGGAAGACGAACGCGCGCTGATGACCGGCATCATGCGCCTCGCCGACCGGCCCGTGCGCGAAGTGATGACCCCGCGCACCGAACTCCATTGGATCGAGCGCCGCGCGCCCGAGGCGGATCTGCGCGCCGCCATTGCCGACAGCCCGCATTCGCTCCTGCTCGTGGCCGATGGTTCGGTCGACAATGTCGTCGGCGTGGTCAAGGTGCGCGACGTGCTCTCCGTGCTGCTGCGCGGGCGCAAGGTCATCCTCGCCCGGCTGATGAAGAAGCCCGCGATCGTGCCCGACCAGCTCGACACGATGGACGCGTTGCGCGTGATCCAGCAGGCCGAGATCGCCATCGCGCTTGTCCACGACGAGTATGGCCACCTCGAAGGCATCGTCACGCCCGCCGACCTGCTCGATGCCATCGTCGGCAATTTCGTCGCGCATGGCGATGAAGGCGATGCGCCGATGATCGTCGAGCGCGAGGACGGCTCGCTGCTGCTATCGGGCGCACTCCCCGCCGATGCCTTGGCCGACCGGCTCGGCATCGAACTCCCCGAAGACCGCGATTTCGCCACGGCTGCGGGCTTCGCGCTATCGGTCCTGAAGCGTCTCCCCACCGAAGGCGAGCACTTCCACGATCAGGGCTGGCGCTTCGAGGTGGTTGATATGGACGGCCGCAAGATCGACAAGCTGCTGGCAAGCAGGATCAAGCCGGCCCCCGCCGCGCCGGTGCTGGACGGCTGAGGCTGGAGCCCTCCCCGTTTGGGCTTCGCCACAACAGGGAGGATCAGGCAATCAGCCCGGAATGCTGGCCTGCGCCTCGCGCCCGTCGCCCTCGGGGGCGGCCAGCAGATCGCGCACCGCGGCACCCTTGGCCACGGTCTTGGTCTTGGGATCGCCAACCGTGTTGCGGATGCCCACAGCCGAAGCGCCGGCCTTGCCCAGCGCGTCGCTTTCCACGGCACTGCGCGGAGCCGGGCCGCCGAACAGCGCATCGAGCGCCTGCTTCGAGCTGTCGAGGTCCTGCGGGCGCGGCGCGCCGGGATTGGGCGGCATCAGCGCGAAATCGGGCGGCACCACCAGCGGGGCCTGCCGGGTCACCGCAAATTCATCAGGCCGGATGCGGTTGAACAACGAGCCCCCCTGCGAACACGCGCCGAGCAGCATCGCACCGCCGGCAAGCATCAGGATCGAGGTGGCCTTACGCATCAAACAGTCTCCGTGGCGGTATCATTGGCAGCATCCGCCGATTTGGCGGGCTTTTCGCGCGAAAGCAGCGACCGGGCAAGCAGTATCAGCACGCCCACGGTGATCGCCGCATCGGCAAGATTGAAGATCAGGAACGGCCGCCACTGGCCGATATGCAAATCCGCATAATCGATCACATATCCGCGCGTGAACCGGTCGTAGATATTGCCCAGCGCGCCGCCCAGCACGAGCGCGAGAGCGAGGATCTCGCCCAGCACTTTCTCGCGCAGCATCCAAACAGCCACGCCGCAGGCGATCAGCCCGGTCATCGCCAGCAGCGCGAACTTGGTCTCGCTCGATTGCGCGGTGAACATGCCGTAGGAAACGCCGTAATTCTCGGTCCAGCGCAGATCAAAGAACGGCAGCAGCTTGACGACACCAACGGCCTGCAGATCGAGCGGCCCCGCCATCAGCGCCTTGATCGCACGGTCGAGCGCGAAGACGCCGAGCGCCAGGCCAAATCCCGTGAGGCGGTTCCTCACGCGTCCATCCCCGCGACAACGTCGTCGCAGCGCCCGCACAGCGCGCTGTCCTCGGCCACTTCGGGCAGGTGCCGCCAGCAGCGGCCGCACTTGTGATGCGAGGTCGGCACGATTTCCACGCCCTCGCCCTGCCCGCGCGTGACTGACGCGGTGATGAACAGTTCGGCCAGATCAGCCTCAGGCACACCGGCCGGTACGACAACTTCGGCCTGCAGGCTCGATCCGATCACCTTGTCGCGGCGCAGCGGCTCGATCGCCTCGGTCACCGTGGTGCGCAGCGCGCGCAGGCCTTCGAACCGCTCGGCAAGCGCCGCATCAAGCCAGTCCGCCGGCAGATCGCGCAGCGCCTCCAGATGCACGCTGCCGCGATCCGGGAACCGCGTCGTCCACACTTCCTCCGACGTGAACACCAGCACCGGCGCAGCATAGCGCACCAGCGCGTGAAACAGCACATCGAGCACCGTGCGATAGGCGCGGCGCTTGGGGTCCGCAGGCGCATCGCAATAGAGGCAGTCCTTGCGGATATCGAAGAAGAACGCCGAGAGGTCCTCGTTGCAGAAATCGATCAGCACGCGGGTGTAGGTGTTGAAATCGAAGTCCGCGATGGCCTGCCGCAGCGTCGCATCGAGCTCCGAGAGCCGGTGCAGCATGTAGCGCTCCAGCTCGGGCATTTCGCTTGCCTCGACGCCTTCCGCGTCCCAGTCGAACCCATCCAGCGCGCCCAGCAGATAGCGGAACGTATTGCGCAGCTTGCGGTACTGGTCGGCCACCCCGGCGAGGATTTCCTTCCCGATCCGGTGGTCCTCGGTGAAATCGACCGAGAGCGCCCACAGCCGCAGGATATCCGCGCCATATTCCTTCATCAGGTCGATGGGCGAGATCGTGTTGCCCAAGGACTTGGACATCTTCATGCCCTTGGCATCCATGGTGAAGCCGTGGGTCAGCACCGCCTTGTAGGGCGCGTGGCCCCGCGTGGCGCAGGCTTCCAGCAGCGAGGACTGGAACCAGCCGCGATGCTGGTCGGAGCCTTCGAGATAGAGATCGGCATGCGGGCCGGTGTAGCCCTCAGGCCGCAGCAGATCGGGCCACTTGCCCGATTCGAGCACGAAGGCATGCGTGCTGCCGCTATCGAACCACACGTCGAGAATGTCGGTGACGCGCTCGTAGTCCTCCAGCTTGTAGTCGCTGCCGAGATACTCCTGCGCGCGCTCCTCGGACCACGCATCAACACCGCCCGCGCGCACCGCCGCCACGATCCGCGCGTTGACGGCGGGGTCATCGAGGTACTGGCCAGTCTTGCGGTCCACAAACAGCGTGATCGGCACGCCCCACGCGCGCTGGCGCGAAAGCACCCAGTCCGGCCGCCCCTCGACCATCGCGCCGATGCGGTTGCGGCCCTTCTCGGGCACCCAGCGCGTATCCGCGATGGCCTGCACCGCGATCTGGCGCAGCGTGGCGTTTGGATGTTCCAGCGCCCCGCCTTCGTTGTCCCAGCGGTTTTCCGCCCGGCTTTCGGCGTGTGGCATATCGACCGCCCGGTCCATCGGCACGAACCACTGCGGCGTGCAGCGATAGATCACCTTGGCCTTCGAACGCCACGAATGCGGGTAGGAATGCTTGTAGTCCGCGCTCGCCGCCAGCAAGCCGCCAGCCTCACGCAGCGCCTCGCAGATCGGCCCGTCCGGCGCATTGAACTTGGGATTGATCACCGAGCCCTGCCCGCCGAGCCAGCCCCAGTCCTCGCGGTACTTGCCATCGCCCAGCACCGCGAACACCGGCTCGATCCCGTGGGCCTTGCACAGCGCAAAGTCGTCCTCGCCATGGTCCGGAGCCATATGGACAAGGCCCGTACCGCTGTCGGTCGTGACGAAATCACCGGGGAGCATGGGGCGCGGCTTGGCGAAGAACCCGCCGAGATTGTGCATCGGGTGGCGGCAGATGGTGCCGGCAATCGCCGTCCCTGGGAATGTGAAGTAAGAGCGGGGGTCTGCGCCGAAGACGCCGACTTCATCTCCATTCGCGACTGTCAGAGGTGAACTTGATTTGGTGGCTTCAAGACCTGTTCGCTCGATGAAGTCATCGGCGAGAGCTGCCGCGACCAGATATCGGCCCGTAGCTGTATGAAGCAACGTGTAGCTAACCTCCGGCCCATAAGCCAAAGCCTGGTTCACCGGGATCGTCCAAGGCGTCGTCGTCCAGATCACCGCATGCGCGCCGACCAGTCCGGCAATCGGCGATTCCACAATCTCGAACGCCACGTCGATCTGGGTCGAAACGATATCCTCGTACTCGACCTCGGCTTCCGCCAGCGCCGTCTTCTCCACCGGCGACCACATCACCGGCTTCGCGCCGCGATAAAGCTGGCCGCTTTCCGCAAACTTCAGCAGTTCGGCAACGATGGTGCCTTCCGCTTCCGGGTCCATCGTCAGATAGGGATGGTCCCAATCGCCCTGGATGCCGAGGCGCTTGAGCTGTTCGCGCTGCACGTCCACCCACTTCTGGGCATAAGCGCGGCATTCGGCGCGGAACTCGACCGGCGGGACCTCGTCCTTGTTCTTCTTCTTCTTGCGGTACTCTTCCTCGACCTTCCACTCGATGGGCAGGCCATGGCAATCCCAGCCGGGCACATAGGGCGCGTCCTTGCCGAGCAGGCTCTGCGTGCGGCACACCATGTCCTTCAGGATATGGTTCAGCGCATGGCCGATATGCATGTCGCCATTGGCATAAGGCGGGCCATCATGGAGAATGAACTTCTCCGCGCCGCGCCGCGCTTCCCGCAGATGCTGATAAAGCCCTTCGCCCTGCCAGCGCGAAAGAATGCCCGGCTCCTTTTGCGGCAAGCCGGCCTTCATCGGGAAATCGGTCTTCGGCAGGAAGACGGTCGAGCGAAAGTCGGGGGTTTCTTGGCGAGGAGCGTCGGTCATGATCGGCGGGCCTTAGCGCCGCGCTCGGCATCCTGCAAACACTCGCCGCCTATTCGCTTGCCGCTTCATCCCGCTCCTGCGCCGCCAGCGCCTCGGCATTGGTGCGCTTGTCGAGCGTGGGGCGCAGCGCCGGCCCGACTGTCCAGTAATCGTCGACCAGCACATAGCCGCGATAGGTGATCGGGATCGAGGGCAGATCGCGCGCGTGGAGCAGCCCAGTGCCCACGCCGGTGCCCGCGCCAGTGCGCACCGCCAGCATCTGCCCGCCGCCCGCCGTCATGCGGTTCACCGTCAGGTTGGGCCAGCCCCACAGCGTGAAGGTCGCATCAAGCGGCGCCAGCATCGTGCCGCCCTTGCAGGCACCGGGGAGGAAGCCTATCCACCCGGTCGCCCGATAGGCTGCAGTGCACGCCGACGCCTGCGCTGGATCGAACGCCCAGGCCCCGGGCCAGGCCGCGCGCACCGCCGCAATCGCCGCCGGTCCGCCGCTGAACCCGTCACCCGCCGTCACCGGATCACGCCCGAGCGCCTTGAGCCGCGCGGCGAGCACCTTGGCCGCCTGCGCGTCATCCGCCACGAAGCGGAAGAAATAGCGGCCCTTGGGATCGGCCTCGATCACCTCGTCGAGCGTCGGGATGGTGTTGATGGCCTTGCCGCGCAGGGGGAAGGTCTTGCCGCCGTCTGCCGTATAGCCATAGCCGGGATCGAGCGCCTGCACGGCCTTCAGCGGCTGCGCGGCAACCGGACCCTTGCCGTTGCTGCGGCAATCGAGCTCTGCATCGGGATAGAGCACCAGCGCATCGTCCGCCGTGCGCGCCACATCGAGCGTCACAAGGTCCGCCCCCATCCGCCGCGCCATCTGCACTGACCGCGCGGTGTCGGCGATATAGTCGTGCAGCGGCGGCTGGATCGCGGTCGCGGGGCAAGGGCTGCTGCGTCCCGCCGCTGTGTATTGCTGCGAAATACCGCCATTTGCGATCAATCTCAGGTGCCCCTTGGGATTGTCCGCCAGCCAACTCGCATTGACAAAAGTGAGTGCCAGAAAGCCGAGAGCGCCGAAAAACGCCAAACCGCGAAGCCAGATCACCGAAAAACGCGCCCCCGAGACTGTATTGGACTTGCCCGACATTGCTTGCGCAGCATGGCCGGCAAGTCAAACGCTTCCTCGCGGCGCGGCGGATGGCGCAGCGCTGCGCCATGGGCTAGACTGCCTCGCATGGCCACCCAGCAACACGCGCATCGCAGTCCGCTCCTCCGTGCCGAAGGTCCCTGGGCACTCGCCGTCCATGTCGGCCTGCTGCTGGCCGTGACGATCGCGATCAACGGCTTCCTCTTTGCCATCGGCTGGGCGCGGCCCGGCAGGCAGATGCCGATGATCCCGCCCGGCGCCGTGGTCGGCCTTGTCTGGACGGTCCTGCTTGGCCTGATGGGCGCGGCGCGCTGGGTCTATGTGCGCGGCAGCGGCGATTCCGGCTGGCGCTCGTGGACGCCTTTCGCGCTCGCCGCGCTGTGCATCGCCTATCCGTTCTACACCGGCGGCCTGCAGCGCAATGCGGCCGCATTCTGGGGCACCGTGCTTACCTTGATCGTCGCAGTCGCGGTCATGCTGGTGCTGCGCGGCCGCGCACGCCGTGCACCCTGGCTGATCGTGCCGACCGCCTTCTGGGGCGGCTACGTCCTCAGCGTGATGATCGCCTACCCGCCGGCCTAAGCCAGCAGGCGCTTCGCCTCGTCGCAATCGCGCCCCATCTGCGCCACTAGCGCATCAAGGCTGTCGAACTTCGCCTCGCCGCGCAGGAAATGGTGGAACGCCACCTCGATCTCCTGCCCATAGAGATCACCGCTGAAATCGAAGAAGTGCGGCTCGAGCAGCTCCTTGGGCGGATCGAACGTCGGGCGGATGCCGATATTGGCCGCGCCTTTCAGCACGCGGCCATCAGGCAGATGCCCGGTCACCGCATAGATGCCGTATCGCGGCCGCAGATAGCTGCCGATATCAAGGTTCGCGGTCGGGAAATTGATCGTGCGGCCCACCTTGTCGCCGTGCTGCACCGGGCCTTTGATCGCGAAGGGCCGCGTCAGAAGGCGCGCGGCTTCCTGCGGATCGCCCGCCACCAGCGCATCGCGGATACGGCTGGAGGAGACGACCTCGCCGTCAAGCAGCACCGGCCCGACCGCGCGGGCTTCGAGCCCAACCTCTGCGCCGACTTCACGCAGGACACTGATATTGCCGCCGCGCGCCCGGCCGAAGGTGAAGTCCTCGCCCGTCACCACCGCCGCCGCGCCGAGCCGCGCACTGAGCAGATCACGCACGAACGAGTCCGCCGTTGTCGCCGCCAGTGCGCCATCGAAGGCGAACACCAGCATCGCATCGGCCCCGGCCGCGGTGAACAGCGCCTCCCGCTGATCCAGCGTGGTCAGGCGAAACGGCGGCGCGTCGGGCTTGAAGTGGCGCACCGGGTGGGGATCGAACGTGGCAATGATCGCCGGCCGCCCCATCTCGCGCGCCCAGCGCACCGCCTCGCCCGCCACGGCCTGATGGCCCAGATGAAACCCATCGAAATTGCCCAGCGCGATGACAGCGCCGCGCAGGGCCTCGGGCATGGGTTCGCTGGCGTGGAGGCGCATCAGGCCGCCCCCCGCACAAAGGTCACGAAGTCATGCGCCGGAATGCCGCCCTCGGCGGGAAAGCGCTCCCGCGCCGTCTCGCGCCACGGTGCCGCCGGATAGGGCAGCACGGTATCGCCCGCATACTCGCCGTGAACTTCGGTCAGTTCATAGCGCTGCGCATGGGCCTCGAACTGTGCGAGCACATCCGCGCCGCCGATCACGGCAACCTCGCCCTCGCCCGCCAGCGCCAGCGCGCCCGCGACATCGTGTGCCACCTCGGCCCCCGGCGCAGACCAGTCCGCATCGCGCGTCAGCACGATATGCCGCCGCCCCGGCAGCAGCCCCGGCAACGAGGCGAAGGTCTTGCGCCCCATGATCATCGGCTTGCCCATGGTGAGCGCCTTGAAGCGCTTGAGGTCCGCCGGCAAGCGCCACGGAAGGGCACCTTTATCGCCGATCGTGCCGTCGCTGGCGCGCGCCACGATCAGGAAGATCATTTGCGCCATCTACAGCACCAGCCGCGTCACATGGCCCATCTTGCGCCCGGGCCGCACCGCCGCCTTGCCATAGAGATGGAGATGGTTGGCCGGATCGGACAGGATCGCCGGCCAGTCGTGCGCTTCGTCGCCGATCAGGTTGTCCATCACCACACCCGCCGCGCAAAGCTCGGTCGAACCCAGCGGCAACCCGCAGATCGCGCGCACATGGTTCTCGAACTGCGAGGTGAGCGCGCCTTCGATCGTCCAGTGCCCCGAGTTGTGCACGCGCGGCGCCATCTCGTTGAACACCGGTCCCTCGGCGGTGGCGAAGAACTCGAGCGTCAGCACGCCGACATGGCCAAGCGCGTCCGCCACCTGCTTCGCCAGCGCACGCGCCGCATCCACCTGCGCGCGCACGGCATCGCCTGCCGGCACCACCGACTGGCTGAGAATCCCCGCTTTGTGTGCATTCTGTGCCGAATCCCAGAAGCGCACGTCACCATCTGCCCCCCGCGCGAGGATCACCGAAAACTCGGCCTCGAACGTCACGAACCCTTCGTAGACGAGCGGCACTTGCGGCAGGTCGAGCCCGGCTGCGTCCTCAGGCGTCATGATCCGCCACTGGCCCTTGCCGTCATACCCGTCGCGGCGCGTCTTGAGGATGCCCGGCGTGCCGATTGTGGCGATGGCCGCCGCGAGGTCCTCGGCATTGTCCACCGTGGCCCAGGGCGCGGGGCGCCCGCCCAGCCCTTCGACGAAGCTCTTCTCCGCCGCCCGGTCCTGCGCCACCTCCAGCGAGCGTGTGCCCGGATGCAGCGCCAGATCCCCCAGCGCGGCGAGCGGCGCGACCGGCACGTTCTCGAACTCGTAGGTCACCACCGCGCAGGCCCGGGCGAAGCCCGCAAGCGCCTCGGCATCGTACCAGCCCGCGCAGGTGAACCCGGCGCAGACGTCGGCCGCGATGGAGTCCGCCTCGGGCGCGTAGACATGGCAGCGATAGCCGAGGTTCGCTGCGGCAAGCGCGATCATCCGGCCGAGTTGGCCGCCACCCAGAATGCCGATGGTCTCGCCGGGCGCGATCATCGCCTCAGACCGGCCGCTGCGCGACCGAATCGGTCTGCGCCGTGCGCCATGCCACCAGCCGTTCGCTGAGCGCCGGGTCGGAGAGCGCGAGGATCGAGGCTGCGAGCAGCGCCGCATTGGTCGCCCCCGCCGCGCCGATGGCGAGCGTGCCGACGGGAATGCCGCCGGGCATCTGCACGATGGAGAGCAGGCTATCCATGCCCTTCAAGGCCTTGGACTGCACCGGCACGCCCAACACCGGCAGATGCGTCATCGCAGCGACCATGCCGGGCAGATGCGCCGCGCCGCCCGCGCCTGCGATGATCACCTGGATGCCCTCGGCCGCGGCGCCCTTGGCAAACGAAACCAGCCGGTCCGGCGTGCGGTGGGCGGAGACGATCCGGCACTCATGCGCCACGCCCAGCTTCTCAAGCACGGCAGCGCCATTCTGCATGGTCTCCCAGTCGGACTGGCTGCCCATCACGATGGCGACTTTCGGCGCGCCTTCACTCATCCCCTGCAACCCCTTCTTCGCCGCAGCGCTTCAACGCTCCGACAGGTAATAGCGCTCGATCTCGGCGAGATTGTCGTCGAGTTCGTAGACAATCGGCTGCCCGGTCGGAATTTCGAGCCCGGTGATATCGGCGTCCGAAATGCCCGAAAGGTGCTTCACCAGCGCGCGCAGCGAATTGCCGTGCGCCGAAACCAGCACCGTTTCCCCAGCGCGCAAGGCCGGTGCGATCTTCTCGTCCCAGCACGGCAGCACACGGGCGATCGTGTCCTTGAGGCTTTCGGTGTTCGGCACCGCGATTCCGGCATAGCGGGGATCGGAGGCCAGATCGAACTCGCTCCCCGCTTCCAGCGGCGGCGGCGGAATATCGAAGCTGCGGCGCCACACCTTGACCTGTTCGTCACCGTGCTTGGCCGCGGTCTCGGCCTTGTCGAGCCCGGTCAGCCCGCCATAGTGCCGCTCGTTGAGCCGCCAGTCCTTGTCTTCCGGGATCCAGATGCGGCCCGCGGCCTCCAGCGCCAGATGCAGCGTCTTGATCGCCCGCTTCTGGAGCGAAGTGAACGCCGTCGTCGGCAGAATGCCCTTGGCCTTGAGCAGCTCGCCTGCGGCAAAAGCCTCGGCCGCGCCCTTTTCGGTCACGTCGACATCCCACCAGCCGGTGAAGCGGTTCTCAAGATTCCACTGCGACTGGCCGTGGCGGATCAGGATCAGGCGGGGCATCGTGGTCCTTCAAATGCTGCGGAGGAAGGAAAGGCGCGGACCTAGCGCCCGCCCGTCCGTTTGGAAAGAGGCGCTGTGGGAGGCGCGGATCAGGGTTGGCCAGAGGATTGTCCAGTGGACTGACCGGCGGGCTGCGCATCCTCCGCCTCGCCCGGCGCGGCCATCGCCCGCGCCTGCGCCTTTCGCCGCCGCAGGTTCTCGCGCAGGCGAAGCGCCAGTCGCTCCTCGCGGGTCGGTTCAGGCCTGCCTTGGGATGCAGAGGTCTTTTCAGTCATCGCCGCGCCTCTCTGCCGTGCGTGCGCCGCACCCGCAAGCCCGTCCTTGACAAACGCCAGCCCCGCCGCCAAAGCGCGCGCCTGCCCGCCCCGGCTTTGCCACTGGCGCGCATGTGGAAATGGTGTGCTGCTGTAGCTCAGTGGTAGAGCGCATCCTTGGTAAGGCTGAGGTCGGGAGTTCAATCCTCCCCAGCAGCACCATTTCCCCTCAGTGCGGGCACTGCCATTCTCCGCCCCGGTTTCCTGACAGGCTTGCCGCAAACTGCTGCAGCACTTGCAGGCTGCGTCGATCAATCGGCTGGCGTGATGCCGCACCCGGCTTCCAGAAGTTTCCTAATCCGGTGCGGCTGATTTTTGGTCCGGGCCGTTGATCAATTCCGCCCACGACAGTCCCCATTCATTGATATCAAATGATTTTTTGAAAATCGTGCCGTAACGCTTTGATGGGGCGCAAATAATTTTCGAGATATATAATTATACTTAGTTACTATTCTCAGTAGAAATGATAGGAAAATTACGCGCAAACAATTAACAAAATTCACGAGGGCAAAGACACGAACGCAAGGGGGGGGGGACAATGGACATGGCCACAATATGGCCGGTGCAACCGCATCGTCTGCCAGAAGTCTATAGCAATGGCTCGGGCGAGTTCATACGGATTTTCGATGAAAAATTCCTCAAACCGACAGTTCACATTGTCGATTGCAATTCGTCAAACCGTACAGACTTCTTTCGAATGGTATCGTCGTGCGGATACCACTGCGAAGTCTATTCTGGCCTTGATGAATTCATCAGCTATCGCCCGGCATCGGGTGTCGCCCTGATCCATGATGATCATGACGTTGAGAACATCACCCGGGCCCTCAGAGAATGCAAGGACCGCGGCGTGCCGGTGACAATCGCGGGTTATTCCGAAAGCCCTGCGCTGGATCGGGTCACCATCGCAATGCAGGCGGGCGCGATGCATTATTTCAAGATCTCGTATCTGGCCGAGAATTTTGAATCCGCACTGCAGACGCTGACGTTGTTGAGCCAGAGACTGCTCATACTCAAACATAACTGGCTTATCACCAATCGAAAACTGAAGTCGCTTACCCCGCCGGAGTCCGAAATCATTAAACTGATGTCTGAAGGCAGCAGCAACGAGGTCATCGGGCGCGCTATGGGAATCAGTACAAGCAAAGTCGAATTTCATCAAATGACGGCGTTTGGGAAACTTGGCGCTCGCAGGTCCGGTGATGCGGTCCGCATATGGCTGCTCGGTTCGGAGGGCTTGAATTTGGTGCCGTGAGTTGAAAGCCGGTACTAAAATCTGATTAAAGAGGCCTTAGCCAATTCCGCGTACATGTGAATGGTGCGCAAGGCGCCCCCTTGGGCCCAAGGAGCGCGTAGCTCCGATTGCCGATAGAACCGAACGGCACGCCCGATTTGCATCGATTGTGCAGATCTTACCGGCCTAGCTGGAAACATCGCCATACGGCACCTTCCTAGCTGGCCACGCCGGCAATCCACTCGCCCGTCAGGCCAGCAAGTCCGCCCATTCGGGATGGCGCTTGAATGCGGCAGCGACATAGCTGCATTCCGGCACGATCCTCCAGCCCTGCGCCCGCGCACCGGCGACAAGCGCTTCAACGAGCCGGGCGGCAATCCCGCGTCCGCCGATCTCGGGCGGTACCAGGGTGTGCTCGGCGGTCAGCACGTCGCCGTCGCGCACCCAGGTCAGGCGGCCGATCGCTTGGCTGTCGGCCACGCGCGCCTGATATTCACCCTCCGCGCCGTGATCGATGAGCGTGATGGCCGGTTCGTCCATAGCTGTCTGCCTCCCGGGGTATGCTCCCTCCCCCCCCCAAGTGCCCTTCCCCGGAGGTTCCATGGCGGTTAAGGGGTTCGCCCATGAAGTTCTTCTCCGACAACGCCGCGCCTGTCCACCCCCGTATCTGGGCCGCGATGCAGGCAGCAGACGCGCCCGACACTGCCTATGATGGCGATGCCCTGTCTGCACGGCTTGATGCGGCGTTCTCCGATCTGTTCGGCACGCCCTGTGCCGCGCTGTGGGTGGCGACCGGCACGGCAGGCAATTGCCTCGCGCTCTCGGCCATGGTGCCCCCGCATGGCGGCGTGGTCTGCCACCGCGAGGCGCATATCGAAATGGACGAGGGCGGCGCGCCCGGCTTCTTCCTGCACGGTGCCAAGCTCCTGCTGGCCGAAGGTGATGGCGCCAAGCTGACACCCGAGACAACCCGCGCCGTACTCGATGCGATCCGTCCCGGCGTCCACCAGGTCCAGCCGCACGCGATCTCGATCACCCAGGCCACCGAATGCGGCCGGGTCTATGCCCCCGGCGAAGTCTCGGCAATCGGCGCGCTGGCGAAGGAGCGCGGCCTCGGCCTGCACATGGACGGTGCGCGGTTTGCCAATGCCGTCGCGCATCTCGGTTGCCACCCGGCCGAAGTCACCGTCCGCGCAGGCGTGGATGCGCTGACCTTCGGCTGCGTCAAGAATGGCGGGATGAGCGCGGAAGCGATCGTCTTCTTCGCGCCCGATCTGGTCGATATCGTCCGATATCGCCGCAAGCGCGCCGGGCATCTGCAATCCAAGGGCCGCTACCTTGCCGCGCAAATTCTCGCGATGATCGAAGGCGATCTCTGGCTGGAAAACGCCCGCGCTGCCAATGCCGCCGGGCAGGCCATCGCGGCCGCCTGCCCGGACCGGCTCATCCATGCGGTGGAAGCCAACGAGATCTTCGTAATCCTCTCCCCTGCCGAACAGGCTGCCCTGCGCGCGCAAGGCTTCGACTTCTACGACTGGGCCCCACCGCCGGGTGCCCCCGGGGCGGCGCGCTTCGTCACCGCGTGGAGCAGCCCCGCGCAGGAAGTGGAAGCGCTCGCCCGCGCTCTGGCCGCGCTATGAGCACCGAGCACAGGCCCGGCGAGGCACGCTTCCTCGAGGCTCGCATCCTCGTCCCTTTCCTGATCACCGCGCTGATCTGGGGCTCGACATGGATCGCGATCAAGTATCAGCTGGGCGATGTGCCTCCGAGCTGGTCGGTCACCTGGCGTTTTACCGGCGGCGCGCTTGGCATGTTTGCGCTCGTCCTGCTCCAGCGCCTGCCACTGGTGCCCGACCGCAAGGGCCTGATTGTGGCGACCGTCATGGGCTGCAGCGTGTTTAGCCTCAATTTCCAGTTCGTCTATCGCTCGGAGCAGTACATCACCTCAGGCCTCGTCGCGGTGCTGTTCGCGCTGCTGCTGGTCCCCAACACGGTGCTCTCGCGGATCTTCCTCGGCCAGCGCATCACCCGCGGCTTCCTCGCCGGAACCGCCATCGCGCTTGTCGGCATCGCGCTCCTGATGCTCCACGAATACCGGCTCGCCCTGGCCCAAAACGCCGTGATGGGCGCCAAGGTGATCATCGGCGGCCTGATGGTGATGACCGCGCTGCTGTTCGCCTCGGTCGGCAATGTCGTGCAGGCCAGCCCTGCCGCGCGCGGCCAGCCGGTGCCGACCCTGCTCGCATGGGCCATGCTCATCGGCGCAACGGTCGATGGCACCATCGCCTGGGTCATTT
Source organism: Novosphingobium fuchskuhlense (assembly GCF_001519075.1). GTDB lineage: Bacteria > Pseudomonadota > Alphaproteobacteria > Sphingomonadales > Sphingomonadaceae > Novosphingobium > Novosphingobium fuchskuhlense. The sequence goes on along the minus strand of NZ_KQ954244.1, from coordinate 821,763 downwards.
CCGGGCCGCCCCGCTTCGACTGGACGCTCCCCTATGCCGGCGGAGTCGCCTATCTCGCCATCGTCGGCACCGTCGTCACGTTCCCGATGTACAACGGGCTGCTGCGCGCGCTCGGCCCGGGCCGCGCCGCCTACAACGGCGTGCTCGTCCCCGTCGTGGCGATGCTGATATCGACCGTGTTCGAGGGCTATCGCTGGTCGCTGCTTGCCGGTTCGGGCGCAGCGCTGGCGATGATCGGCCTGGTCGTGGCGCTGAGGGCGCGCAACCCCTCGCGGTAGGTCGGATAGGCCGGCTTCCAGCCCAGCACGCGCTTCGCCTTGCCGTTCGCCACCCGCCGGTTCTCGGCATAGAACGCCAGCGCCATGGGCGAGAGCGCAGCTTCCTCCAGCGTCTGCAGCGGCGGCGGGGCCACACCCATGAGCCGCGCCGCTTCCTCGATCACCGCGTTCTGGCTCGAAGGCTCGTCGTCGCCGAGGTTGTAGACGCCTGCAGGGCCCGCCATCCCCGCGACCACGCCCGAGGCGATGTCCTCGACATGGACCCGGCTGAACACCTGCCCCTCCAGCATGATGCGCTTCGCCGCGCCCTCGCGCACCCGGTCAAGGGCGCTGCGTCCGGGGCCATAGATGCCAGGGAGGCGAAACACGCGCACCCGGGCGCCCAGATCCTGCCACGCCAGATCCGCCGCCGTCCGCGCCGAACGCCGCCCGGTGCCGACTTCGGCGGTTTCGTCCACCCATGCGCCGCCGGTATCGCCATAGACCCCGGTTGAGGAGAGGTATCCAAGCCAACTGGCAGGCGCTGCCGCCAGCGCTTCGCCATAGGCCTCGAGCACGGGATCACCGCCCTGGCGTGCGGGCGGGACCGAAGAGAGCACATGGCTCGCCCCGGCCAGCGCCGCGAGCACGGCGTCGCGGTCCTCGAACCGCACGGTTCCCTCCCGGCCCGTGCCTGCCACTGCCCAGCCTGCCGCGCGCAGCCGCGCCGCGATCACCTTGGACGTGTATCCCATGCCGAAGATGAAGAGCTTCACGGCTTGGGATCCGGCAGCGGTGGCGGCACGACTTCGGTCGCGCCCGGGACATGATCCTTTTTCCACTGCATCGCCATGCGCACCCGCGTCTGGCCCGAGGGGTGATCGAAAAACAGCATTTCCTCGAGCGGGCCCGGCGCAATCTTTCGATAGGCCGAAAGCCGCATCGCGGCACTGGCAAACCCGTCAGGCTCGCGCGCCGCGGCCAGCCCGAAGGCATCGGCCTCGCTTTCGTCGATCCGGATGAGCGTGTTGGTCAGCGGCATCGCCAGCAACGTGAGCACGCTCAGCACCCCCGCCAGAACCGGCAGCGAGGCCGGATCGGCCAGCCCGCGGACATCCCAGCGCTGCCCGCCATAGCGGATCATCGCCGGCGCGATGCGTGAGGCCAGCCAGAGCAGCAGCCCCATCAGCAGCGTCAGCACCACGATCGTCCGCCACACGTGCCCCAGCACATAGTGGCCCAGCTCATGTCCCATCACCGCCGCGGTTTCCGCGACGCTGGTTTTCTTGAGCAGGTTGTCGTTGAGCGAGATGCGGATCGTGGGACCGATGCCCGAAACATTAGCCGAAATCCTGTCAGACTGGCGGGACTCGTCGACGAGATAGATATGCTCCGACGGCACGTTGTAGGCTCTCGCCATCGCCACCACCCGCGCCCGCACCGCCCCGTCCGGCAGTTCGGACTGGGTGTTGAAAAGCGGCACGATGAACACCGGCGTGATCAGCGCGAGGAACGCGATCGCCGCGCCGACCACCCCGGTCCCGATCAGCCACCAATGTTTCGGATACTTGCGGATCACCGCGTAGATCACCAGCAGCAGCACGCTCCCCAGTACCGCGCCGAGGACGAAGCCGATCGCCTGATCGCCCAGCCAGGCCAGGACCGACTGATTCATCAGCCCATACTGCCGCTCGCGCCAATACGCGGTGTAGAATGTCCACGGCAGGCTCAGCAACGAATCAGCGGCAATGAAGACCAGCGCGCAGGCGAGCACGCCCAGCCACGGCCGCCACCCGCGCCGGTGCATCGCGCCGCGCACCTTCGGCAGCAGCCGCACGCGCAGAAGGAACCAGCAGAGCGCGACCGAAAATACGGTGTTCCACAACGCCAGCCACTCTCCGCCTTCGAAGTAGGCGTCGGACCGCGCCCGTGCCGGCGCGCTCAGCGTCGCCAGCCAGAGCCGGGTTGCATGGTCTACGTCAAACGCGGCGGCGGCGTGGGCAAGACCCGGCAAGGCCCCCAGCAGCCCGAGCGTAGCAAACAGAAACAATCTCATCTGCGGCATGGTGTGCGACCCTGTCCCCTTGCCAACTACCGAGGCGCATGGGTGCGAGCCGCTCGCCGCCGCGTCAAGCGCTCTTGCGGGGAACATTTTTGGACCTGCGGATTTTGCGCTTCCCCGCGGGCGCAGGCTCCCTACATTGGGGCCATGACTGATCTGTCCAGCACGCCCGCCGTCCCCGCCCCCGTGATCCACCGCGCGGACTACCGCCCTCCCGAATGGCTCGTGCCGGAAATCGCGCTCGATTTCGCGCTCTCCCTCACCGCCACCCACGTGCGCGCCGATCTGGAGGTCCAGCGCGTCGGCACAGCGTCCGGTCCCCTGCGGCTCGATGGCGACGGGATTGCGGCAAAGTCCGTTCTGATCGACGGCACTGCGCACAACGATTGGTACATGGACGGCGACAGCCTCATCATCGACCTGCCCGGCGAACGGCACACGGTGACCATCGAGACCGAGATCAACCCCGCTGCCAACACCCAGCTCTCGGGCCTCTACGCCTCGGGCGGCATGCTCTGCACCCAGTGCGAGGCGGAAGGCTTTCGCCGCATCACCTTCTTCCCCGACCGGCCCGACGTTCTCAGCCGGTACACGGTGCGGATGACGGGCGAGAAGGCGGCCTTCCCTGTTCTTCTCTCCAACGGCAATCCGGTCGCGTCGGGCGACAACGCCGACGGCACACATTGGGCCGAATGGCACGATCCCTGGCCCAAGCCGTCCTATCTCTTTGCACTCGTCGCGGGCGATCTTGTCGCCTCGCGTGACAGCTTCACCACCCGCTCGGGCCGCCGTGTGGACCTTGCCATCTACGTCCGCGCCGGAGACGAGACGCGCACCGGGCATGCCATGAAGGCGCTGATCGATTCGATGCGCTGGGACGAGGACGTCTATGGCCGCGAGTACGACCTCGACTTGTTCAACATCGTCGCCGTCGCCGATTTCAACGCGGGCGCGATGGAAAACAAGGGCCTCAACGTCTTCAACACGCGCTACATTCTGGCGGACCCGGAAACCGCAACCGATGGCGACTATGACGCCATCGAAGGCGTCGTCGCGCACGAATATTTCCACAACTGGTCAGGCAACCGTGTCACCTGCCGCGACTGGTTCCAGCTGAGCCTCAAGGAAGGCTTCACCGTGCTTCGCGACCAGCAGTTCAGCGCCGACATGGGCTCTGCCCCGGTCAAGCGGATCGAGGATGTCCGCATCCTGCGCGCTGCCCAGTTCCCCGAGGATTCAGGCCCCCTCGCGCACCCGATCCGCCCCGATGCCTATCAGGAAATCAGCAACTTCTACACTGCGACCGTCTACAATAAGGGCGCCGAGGTGATCCGCATGATGACCGTGCTGGCGGGCCCCGAACGCTTCCGCCGCGGCACCGATCTCTACTTCGACCGCCACGATGGCGAGGCGGCGACCTGCGAGGATTTCGTCCGCGCGATCGAGGACGGCGCGGAGCTCGATTTGGGGCAATTCCGCCGCTGGTACGAGCAGGCCGGCACGCCCCGCGTCACCGCCACGCTCACCCACGCGGGCGATACCGCCACGCTCGTGCTCAGCCAGACCGTGCCCGCCACTCCCGGCCAGCCGGACAAGCAGCCGATGGTCATCCCGCTGCGCACCGCGCTGTTCGACCGCGCGACGGGCCAGCACCGTGGCGAGCAACTCCTTGTCCTCACCGAACCCGAACAGACCTTCACCTTCCCCGGCTTTACCGCGCCGCCTGTCCTCTCGATCAATCGCGGCTTCTCCGCCCCCGTCGCCATCGACCTGCCCATGGAGACCGCCGATCTCGTCTTCCTCGCCGCGCATGACGATGATCCCTTCGCGCGCTACGAAGCGATGCAGCAACTCATGGTGCGCCACCTCGTTGCCGCTGTCTCGGGGGACCTCCCCGACGAAGCGCGCGGCGAAGGCCTTGCCGCGATCCGCGATGTCTATGCCTCGGTGCTTGCCGATGCCGCGCTCGATGATCTCATGCGCGGCGAACTGCTGATCCTCCCCGGCGAGGGCTATATCGCCGAGCAGCTCGCCCAGGCGGACCCATCGCGCATCCATGCCGAGCGCGAGGCGCTCAAGCGCTGGCTCGGCAGCCAACTTGCCGGCCCGTGGCAAGCGCTCCACGACCGCTGCACCGCCGTGCCCTATAGCCTCGAGGCCGCAGCCCGCGGCGCGCGCAAATTGAAGACTCAGGCGCTCGTCTACCTCGCCGCCAGCGATCCGGTCGAAGCAGCGCGCCGCGCCAAGGCGCAGTACGATGCGGCGGACAACATGACCGACCGGCAGGGCGCGCTCATGGTCCTCGCCGGAATCGGCACAGCGGAATGCGACGAAGCTCGCCGCGCGGCGCTCGCGGATTTCCACGCGCGCTTTGCCGGCAATGCGCTGGTGATCGACAAGTGGTTCTCGATCCAGGCCAGCGCACTCCACCCCGATACGCTCGCGCACGTGACCGCGCTGGCCGCGCACCCTGATTTCACCCTGACGAACCCCAACCGCGTGCGCGCGCTCTACATGGCCTTCGCCGCCAATCCGCAGGCGTTCCATGCGGCGGATGGCGCGGGTTACCGGATGATCGCCGATCTCATCCTCAAGCTCGATCCGATCAACGGCAATGTCGCGGCGCGCTTTGTCCCTCCGCTGGGCCGCTGGCGCCGCATCGAGCCGACACGCGCCGCGCTGATGCGCGCCGAACTCGAACGCATCGCCGCCGCTCCCGGCCTCTCGCGCGATGTGCGCGAGCAAGTGAGCAAGAGCCTGGAAGGATGAGCGAACCGGTCGAAGCCCTGACCCATCCGGCGCTCGCCGGGGCTGCGCACGGCTTCCTTGGCCGGCGCGGCGGGGTGAGCACCGGCCTCCACGCCGGGCTCAATGTCAGCTACAGCGAGGACGATCCCGCTCATACCGCGGAAAACCGCCGCCGCGCAGGCGAAGCGGTGCTGCCGGGCGCGCAGCTACTTACCTGCTACCAGGTCCATTCGCCCGATGTGGTGACAGTCTCCGCGCCGTGGGGGGATGCCGATCGGCCCAGGGCCGACGCGCTCGTCACGAACGTGCCCGGCCTGCTCCTCGGCGTGCTCACCGCCGATTGCGCACCGGTCCTGTTCCATGATGCGCAAGCGGGCGTGATCGGTGCCGCCCATGCCGGCTGGAAGGGCGCCATCGGCGGCGTGACCGACCGCACGGTCGCCGCGATGGAGGCCCTCGGCGCGGACCGCGCGCGCATCGCGGCCGTTGTCGGTCCTTGCATCGCGCAAAAAAGCTACGAGGTGGACGCCGCCTTCGAAGCATGCTTCACGGACGAAGGTGCAGAAAACGCCCGCTTTTTCCGCGCCGGCCGCGCCGGGCACACATGGTTCGATCTCGAAGGCTATGTCGCCGCCCGCCTTGCCGGCTTCGGCGTCGGCACCGTCGCCATGCTGGGCGAGGACACCTATTCGCAGGCGAACCGCTTCTATTCGTTCCGCCGCTCCACCCATGCCGGTGAGGCAGGCTACGGGCGCCAGATCTCGCTCATCGGATTGCGCTGATCCTCAAGCGCCCCTTCGTCGCTCCAGCCCCTTGGTCGATATCGCCCCCTGCGTCATTCCCGCGAAGGCGGGAAATCAGCGCGACATACGCCACCTCAGGAACCGGGCTCAGAGCACCCCAAGCGCCCGCAAATCCGCTTCCAGCGCCCCGGCGCCCCGCGTGAAGTGATGGACCTGCCAGCCCAGCGCCCCGGCACTGGCGATATTGGCGGCGTTGTCATCGATGAACAGCATCCGCTCCGGCGCATGGCCAAAGCGCCGTGCGGCCAGGTGGAAGATCGCCGGATCGGGCTTGGCAAGGCGTTCGACCCCGCTCACCACGATATCACGCATATGGTCCAGCACCGGGAAGGTCGGGCGAAACATCGCCCAGGTGTCCGCGCCGAAATTGGTGATCGAAAACTGCGGCACACCTTTCGCCGCCAGCGCTTCGATCAGCGCCGGGGTGCCCTCGATCGGGCCGGGGATCGTCTCCAGCCAGCGCGGAGCATAGGCCTCGATCAGCGCGCGGTGCTCGGGAAACTCAGCCACTTTCTCGGCGATCAGGTCCGCCAGCGGTTCACCGGCATCGTGTCGGAAGTGCCACGGCACCGTGGTGACATGCGCCAGGAACCACTCGAGTTCGGCCGAATCGGAGATCAGCTTCTCGTAGAGATGGCGGATCGACCACTGCACCAGCACATGGCCGATGTCCCAGACCACCGCATCGACGTCAGCGCTCACGTTCTGGTTTCCTTCCGCACAAACAAAAGCGCCCCCGCAATCGCGGAGGCCCTCTGCCGGTTCGAGACCGTAGATCACGCTTGCTCCGCTAAAGCGGGGCGCGTGCATCAACAGATTGATTACCCTTGGCGCGCCTTGAAGCGCTTCTGGGTCTTGTTGATGACGTAGGTGCGGCCGCGACGACGGATCACGCGGTTGTCCCGGTGGCGATCCTTGAGCGACTTCAGGCTGTTGCGAATCTTCATGACGAATCCTTATGCCCGAGCCGACCGGGCCGAAATTGGAACGCGGCGGTTATGCGCGGAGACCGGGAAAGTCAACTCTCCCCGCGGATCTCGGTCAGTTTCCTTTCCCACGCCAGCGCGTGGCTCACGATCACATCCAGATCGGCATAGCGCGGCACCCACGGCAAGGTCGCCTTGATCCGCCGGTTGTCGGAAATCAGCGAATCGGGATCACCCGCGCGGCGCCCTTCCAGTTTGCGCACGATCTTGTTGTTGGTCACCCGGTCCACCGCATCGAGCACTTCGAGCACCGAGAAGCCCCGGCCATAGCCGCAGTTCATCGTCAGCGAGCGCCCGGGCTCTTCGATCAGCGCTTCCAGCGCCAGAACGTGCGCAGCGGCCAGATCCGATACGTGGATATAGTCGCGCACCCCGGTCCCGTCCGGCGTATCGTAATCGGTACCGAATACACCGACATGGCTGCGCTTGCCGAGCGCGGCTTCCACCGCGACCTTGATCAGGTGCGTCGCCCCGGCGGTCGATTGCCCGGTGCGCGCGTCAGGGTCCGCGCCAGCCACATTGAAATAGCGCAGCGCGCAATAGTTGATCGGATGCGCCCGCGCGGTGTCGGCCAGCATCGTCTCGGTCATCAGCTTCGACATGCCGTAGGGATTGATCGGTGCCTTCGGGCTGTCCTCCGTTACCGGCGAGACTTCCGGAATCCCATAAGTCGCCGCGGTCGAGGAAAAGATGAAGTGCGAAACACCTGCCTCCACCGCCGCCGCGATCAGCGCGCGGCTCTTGGCGGTGTTGTTGTGATAGTACTTGAGCGGGTTCTCGACCGAGTCCGGCACGATGATCGAGCCGGCAAAATGCATCACCGCGCCGATCTTCTGCTCGGCAAAGATCCGCGCCAGCAGCGCGCCATCCTCGATATCGCCTTCGTAGAGCGGCACGCCGTCGGGAATCGCGAAGCGGAAGCCCGTCGTCAGGTTGTCGATCACAGCGACCGGCCAGCCCGCATCCTTCAGCGCCAGCACGGCGTGGCTGCCGATGTAGCCGGCACCGCCGGTAACGAGAACGGGAACCTTGCCCATGCGAATCACACTCCTACGTAAATGCCGAAGGTGCAGTAGCAGGCTCGTTCCGCGTTGGAATCGACAAACGATCCGTTCATGAGCAAGACTTTCAGCGGCAGCGCGTTCGTCACCAGGGGCGTTCATCGCCAAGACAGGGCGCTAGACCTACGCTTGCCGTAATATCCCTCCGAAAGGCCTGCCATGAAGTTCACTCCCGTCCTGTTGTCCGCGCTTCTCGTCTGCAGCGCGGGGCCCGTCCTTGCGCAGGGCATGCCCGGCGAAGGGCGCTGGGGCGGTGGCTGGCAGGGCGAAGGCGGGCTTCAGGACCCCGATCCGCGCTACCCGTCACCCCGTCAGAACGCCCAGCCTTCGAAGAAGATCGACGTCACAGCCTGGCGCACCGCCGATGCCGGGGCGCTGCTCGGCAAGGGCCGCATCGTGGTCAGCCGCATGGCCAGCGATGCCGGAGACAACGACGACGACAAGCTCCCGGTCTACGAAGCCGCCGTGGTCGACGAGCTGGCGCGGCGCGGCTATGATACCGCCGTCGGGAGCATCGGGGCGCTTGAGCCGGGGCAGATCGCCGAAATCGGCGTGAGCCACAGCGTGGCCGTGCCCGAGGAAGCCCCGCGCAAGAAGGTCAGCGGCGCCATGAGCACCACCGTCAGCAATCGCGGCAGCGGCTTCGGCCTCGCGCTCGCGGTCGATCTGACCAAGCCGGCCAAGGCAATCATCGCCACCAGGCTCGATCTGCGCATCCGCGACAAGGCCACGGGCCGCGTTCTCTGGGAAGGCCGCGCCGAAGGCGAGGCACGGGAGGAAGACGGCGGGATCAACAACAGCCAGATGGCTGCGCGGCTTGCCACGGCGCTGCTCAGGAAGTTTCCCGACGGCCAGGTCGTCCAGCCGCTCGCGGCGGTGACGCCGTGAAGGCCCGCCTGTTGCTGGCCGCGCTGGCGCTGGTCGCCGCCCCGGCCCTCGCCGCTCCGGTCGAAGTCACCCGCTTCCATACGCCCGAATCCATCACCGCACTCGGTCGCGGCGCCATCGCCGTGGTTGCCGCCCCGGGCATGGATGCCGCCAGCCTCGAAACGAACACCTGGCTCCGGGCGGTCGAGGCAGAACTGTCAGCGCTGCGGTTCGGTACCGCGACGCCCGGCGCTGCCGATGCCACCGCGGAAGTGCGCGTGGAACGCGAAGTCCAGCGCACCGAACGCCAGCGCGGCCCGGTTTCGGTCGGTGTCGGCGGTTCTACCGGCGGGTGGAACAGCGGCTTCGGCCTCGGCCTGGGCTTCAGTCTCGGCGGCGGCCCGAAAACGCGCGTCATCACGCGGCTCGTCGTCACCATCCGCAGCCGCGCAACCGGGCTCTCGCTGTGGGAAGGCCGGGCAGACAATACCGAACGCGAGAAATCGAAGGCCGCCAGCGTCGATCAGGCCGCGCCGCGCCTCGCCCATGCGCTGTTCTCGGGCTTCCCCGGAACCTCGGGGGCGACTATCACGGTGAAATGAGCAAGGACGCAATAAGCATCGACGCAGGCTTTGACAGCGGCAATATCGAGGTTCTGGACATCGCGGGCGCCACCGCCCGTCTCGCCATCCGGCGCGACAACGCGTCCGAATTCTTCCAGTGGTTCCATTTTCGCGTCAGCGGCTGCGCCGGCCGCGCCCTGGAATTGAAGCTCACCGGCCTCGCCTCCGCGGCCTATCCCGATGGCTGGGTCGGCTACCGTGCCTGCTTCTCGGAAGACCGCGACACCTGGTACCGCGCAGAGACGCACTATGACGCGGCGGTGGACGGCGGCACCATGACGATTCGCCACACCCCGCAGGCCGGCACCTGCTCGTTCGCCTATTTCGCGCCCTATTCGATGGAGCGGCACCACGATCTCGTAGCCGAGATTGCCGCTTCGGAGGGCGTCACCCATCGCGTGCTCGGCACCAGCCTCGATGGCCAGCCGATCGATTGCCTCTCGCTGGGCGAGGGCGCCAAGCAGGTCTGGCTGATCGCCCGCCAGCACCCCGGCGAATCGATGGCCGAATGGTGGATGGAAGGCGCGCTCGACATGCTGACCGATCCCGCCGATCCGCATGCACGCAAGCTCCGCCAGCTCTGCCGCTTCCATGTGGTGCCCAATTGCAATCCTGATGGCTCGCGCCGCGGGCACTTGCGCACCAACGCGGTCGGCGTGAACCTCAACCGCGAATGGCACGAACCCAGCGCCGAGCGTTCGCCCGAAGTCCTCGCGATCCGGGGTGCGATGGACGAGACCGGTGTCCACTTCGCGATCGACGTGCACGGCGACGAGGCGATCCCGGCCGTGTTCTTCGCCGGCTTCGAGGGCATACCCGGCTGGACCGAAGCGCAAGGTGAGGCCTATCGCCGCTACCGCGCGATCCTGGAGCGGCGCACGCCCGATTTCCAGACGAAGCGCGGCTATCCCGTGGCGCGGCCCGGCAGGGCCAATCTGGCGATGGCCACCAACCAGATCGCCGAGCGCTTCGGCGCGGTGGCGATGACGCTCGAAATGCCGTTCAAGGACAACGACGACCTGCCCGATCCGGCGCAGGGCTGGAGCCCTGAACGGAGCAAGCTGCTCGCCCGCGAATGTCTCGCCGCACTGCTGGAATGGCTGGACTGAGCGCCCGGAGCGCTCTTAACGGATTGTAAGGCAATCAGCGCGCATGGTCTCGCAATGGCCCGCGCACTTGCCCTTGCTGCTGCTTCTGCTCCCGCCGCCTCGCTGGCGGAAGTGCTGCGTTCGGCAATCGTGTTCGGCTCGGCCTTTGCGCTGATTCTTGCCGGCCGCGCCTTCCCGCTGTTCTGAGCGCGGCAAGCCTTCTCCCCATCTGACGTCCCGACCGGCGGCCTGCAGGGCTGCTTGCTGGCTTGTTTGCGCTATGCACCATATCGCGAAAGATTCGCATTATCAAACTTGAATGTGCGAATGACTCGCAATAGAGAACTTCTTGAGAATGCCTCTCAAGAAGGATTTGCCCGTGAAAACGCTCGCCGCCCTGCTGCTCGCTTCCAGCGCCCTCCTGCCGATTGCAGCGCAGGCCGAGGCCCTGCCTATGGCAGCGGAAGCGGGCGATGCCGGCGAAACGGCCGACCATCATCCCATCGTGGTGACAGGACAGGTTGATAGCTACGGTGCCGCCACCGCGAATGGCACCAAGGCCCCCACTCCGCTGATCGACGTGCCGCAGTCGGTCACCGTGCTCACGCGCGAACAGCTCGATGATCAGGGCGTCACCCAACTTGGCGATGCGCTGCGCTATGTCCCCGGCGTGGTCCTCGCGCAGGGCGAGGGCAACCGCGACCAGATCGTCCTGCGCGGCCAGAACACCACGGCGGACTTTTTCCTGAACGGCCTGCGCGACGACACGCAGTACTACCGTTCGCTCTACAACATCGACCACGTTGAAGTTCTGCGCGGTGCCAATGCGCTGCTGTTCGGGCGTGGCGGCGGCGGCGGCGTGATCAACCGGGTCCGCAAGACGCCCTCGCTGTCGGGTGAAAGCCTCGGTGCCAGCGCTGCGGCTGGCACCTTCGGCGATTTCGCACTCGCCGCCGATCTCAATGCTCCGCTGTCACAGACCGTTGGCGCGCGGCTCAACGGCACGTACGAGGAGTTCGACAACCACCGGCAGGACTTCCACGGCCGCTTCATCGGCGTGAACCCAACGCTCGCCTTCGCGCCCTCCGCCGATACGCGGGTCGACTTGTCTTACAACTACGACGACGACCGCCGCACTGCCGATCGCGGCGTCGCCTCGCTCGGCGGCAAGCCCCTCGTAGGCTACCGCGACACCTTCTTCGGCCGCAAGGACACCAATATCGCGGCGGTGAAGGCCCATATCGTCGAGGCCCGGCTCACGCAGCAGCTCGCGGACAGCCTGACCCTCACCGTCGCGGGCCAGTACAGCCACACCGACAAGTACTATGCCAACATCTTCGCCGGCGCCGCAGTCAACCCGGCCGACAACACTGTCTCGCTCAGTGCCTACAACAGCACCGTCCGGCGTGAGAGCTGGATCGGGCAGGCAAACCTGGCCTGGCAGGGCAGGACCGGCCCCATCGGCCACACCGTGATCGCCGGGATTGAGGGCGGCGATCAGGCGACCGATGCCGCCCGCTCCGAGGGCGTGTTCCCCGGCGGCAAGGCCTCGGCCACCGTGACACTGGCGAACCGGCTCGACATTCCCGCGATCACGTTCGGCGCGCCCAGCCGCTCGACACACGCCAAGGTCACCACTCTCTCGGCCTATGTGCAGGACCAGATCGAGCTCGCCCCGTTCCTCCAGATCGTCGGCGGCGTGCGCTACGACAGCTTCAAGATCGCGGCCGACAACCTGCTCACCGATACCAGCGCCGGGCGTACCGACCGCAAGTGGTCGCCCCGTGCCGGCGTGATCGTGAAGCCCCGCGCGAACGTCTCGCTCTATGGCAGCTACACGAAGAGCTTCCTCCCCCAGTCCGGCGATCAGTTCAGCGCGCTCGATGCCGTGCAGGCAACGCTTGCGCCGGAGGAATTCCGCAACCTCGAAGTCGGCGCCAAGTGGGACGTGACCCCCGCGCTCGCCCTTGCCGCCGCGGCCTACCGGCTGGACCGCGAGAACTCGCGCTTCAACGATCCCGTCACCGGCCTGCCGCAGCTTTCGGGCAAGACCCGCACGCGCGGGATCGAACTTTCCGCCACCGGCCGGATTCTCCCCCAGTGGCAGGTCAGCCTCGGCTATGCGCTCCAGGACGGCAAGGTCCGCTCGAGCACGACCGCCGCGCCCGCCGGCCGCTCGCTGGCGCTGCTCCCCGAAAGCCAGATCTCGCTGTGGACCCGCTACGACATCGACGCAAAGCTCGGCCTCGGTCTCGGCGTGACGCACCAGTCCTCGGCCTACGCCACGGTCAGCAACAGCGTGACGCTACCGGCCTGGACCCGCGTCGATACGGCGGTGTTCTACACGCTCTCGAAGGCCGTCTCGGTCCAGCTCAATGTCAACAACCTGCTGAACGAGCAGTACTTCCCCAACGCCCACACCGACAACAACATCACCACCGCCCAGCCCCGCAGCGCCCGGCTTTCCGTGCGGATGGCGTTCTAGGGTCAGATCAAAGCCCCGGTGTCGTCGCGGTCGGCGGGACCGGCAGCGGCGCGCCGGGCTCCATGCCCCGCGCGATCCGCCCTGCCCGCTGGATCGTGCGCACAAGCCGCGGATAGACCCCGCAGCGGCAGATATTGGTGATCGCCGCCTTGATGTCTGCCTCGGTTGGATCGGCATTGTGCGCGAGCAGCGCAGCGGCAGCCATCACGAGACCGGGCGTGCAGAACCCGCACTGGATCGCCTGCTCGGCGACGAAAGCCTGCTGCACCGGATGGTTGCGGTCGGCGGCGAGGCCCTCGATCGTGGTGACAGACCGCCCTTCAGCCTCGCCCAGCGACAGCGTGCAGCTCGGCATGGCCTGCCCGTCGACAATGACCATGCAGGCGCCGCATTCGCCGGTACCGCAGCCATATTTGGTGCCCGTCAGATTGGCGGCATCGCGCAGCGCCCAGAGCAGCGGCGTATCTGCCTCCAGCTTGATCTCGATCGGCTGGTTGTTGACGGTGAGGATGGCCATGGCCGGACCGGACTAGCGCGAGGCGGTCAGAGTGCAAGGGGTCGGGCCGGCAAGGGCCTCAATCCCGCCAGGAACGGTCGATCTGGTCGATCCGCCGCACCCAGGCGTTGAAATCGCCAACGCCGGGACCGCCGCCCGGCGGATTGGCCAAGTTGAGATCGCGCTGGTGCACGTTGATCACGTCCTGCGAAATCATGATCGGCGGACGGCCCATCGACAGCGTCGCCATCTGGATTTCGCACGCCCGCTGCAGCGCCCACTGCTGCACGAACATCGCCTGAAGGTTCTTGGCCATGACCACCGGACCATGGTTGCGCAGCATGAGGATGTTCTTGTCGGCGAGGTTCGCCAGCAGCCGCTCGCCTTCCTCGGCGCGGACGGTGATGCCCTCGAAATCGTGGTACGCCAGTCGGCCCATGAAGTTGCAGGCATAGAAGTTGATCGGCATCAGCCCTTCCTCGAGGCTGCACACCGCCATCGTCGCCGTCGTGTGGACGTGGCAGATGGCGTGGGCCCAATCGAGGTGGCGGTGGAAATAGCCATGCTGGGTGAAGCCGGCGAGGTTCACCGGGTGCGGATTGTCATCCAGCTTGTTGCCGTCGATGTCGATCTTGACGAGGTTGCTGGCCGTCACCTCGGAATAGAGCAGCCCGAACGGATTGATGAGGAACGCGCCTTCCTGGTCCGGCACCCGCAGCGAGATGTGGTTGTAGACCGATTCGGACCAGCCCAGCAGGTCGAAGATGCGGTAGCAGGCGGCCAGTTCCAGCCGCGCCTGCCACTCGGCATCGCTGCAATGGATGTTGGGACGGATCTGGGTGGCCATCGCGTACTCTCCCGCTATGCTCGCATCTGTTATGTGCAATCTCTATCGCATGACCAGCAACGCGCAAGCCATCGCGGCGCTTTTCCGGGCCGATGTCGCGGGGCGCAACCTGCCCGCGCTCGACGAGATCTACCCCGATGCCGAAGCGCCGGTCGTGGTGAACGGCAGTGCCACGCGGCAGCTCGCCATGATGCGCTGGGGCTGGCCCCCGTTTGGCGATGTGAAGCGCCCGATCACCAACGTGCGCAACCTTGCCTCGCCGATGTGGCGCAGCGCGCTGGCGGATCCGGCGCAGCGGTGCCTCGTCCCCGTTACCGCCTTTTCCGAATGGTCCGCCGCGCCCGACCCGGTGACGGGCCGCAAACGCAAGCACTGGTTCGACATCGCGCACGACCCGCTGTTCGCCTTTGCAGGCTTGTGGCGCCACACCGAAAACGGCCCCCGCTTCGCCTTCCTCACCTGCGCCCCGAACACGACGGTGGGCCGCATCCACCCCAAGGCTATGCCCGTGCTCCTGCGTCCCGGTGAGCCGTGCGACCGCTGGCTAAGCGTGAACGGCGTGGACGCGGCCGCCATGCAGCTGCCGCTGGACGACGCGCTGATGCGCGAGATCACCGAACCGGCACCCGGGGCGCGCCAGGCTTCGCTGTTCTGACAAGCCGTCTGGACATTGCGGGAAACGAACCACACACTCGCGGGGAGATCGGTGTTGATCAAAGGGGGCAGCATGGCACGGCGTTTGAAGCTCGGACTCGCTGGATTGGCGGCAGTTGCCGCGCTGGCGGGCCACCCGGCGGCAGCGTCCGAAAAGGCGGACCGGGCCAACGTTGCCGCCGCGATCCGCGCCGATCATGACGCGGCGGTGGAGCGCCTGCGCGCCTGGATCAAGCTGCCCACGATCGCGAACATGGGTTTGAACCACAAGGAAGGCGCCGAATACATGCGCCAGCTGGCGCTCGATGCCGGCTTCCAGGTGGCCAAGGTGATCCCGACCGACGGTGTACCGGGTGTCTTCGCCACGCTCGATGCCGGCGCCAGGACCACGCTTGCAATCTACTTCATGTACGACGTGAAGCACTATGATCCCAAGGAGTGGTCCTCCCCGCCGCTCGAGGGCCGCATGGTTGACCGCCCGGGCGAGGGCAGGGTCATCGTCGGGCGCGGCGCGGTCAACCAGAAGGGCCCGGAAACCGCGTTCCTCACTGCCCTGAAAGCCTTCAAGGCCTCGGGCATCAAGCTGCCGGTCAATCTCGTGCTGGTGGCAGAAGGCGAGGAAGAAATCGCCTCGCCGCACTTCCCGCAGGTCATCAGCAATCCGGAAGTCCTCGCCGCGATGAAGAAGGCGGTGGGCGTGATCATTCCCAGCGCCGGCCAGTCGGTCGATGGGCAAGTGACGCTCGAACTCGGCGCAAAGGGCGCGGTCGAACTGCAGCTCATTTCCAGCGGCGAGAAATGGGGCAAGGGCCCGACCAAAGACATCCATTCCAGCCTCATGGCCAATGTCGATAGCCCGGCCTGGCACCTCATCAAGGCGCTGAACACGCTTGTTGGCGACGACGGCCATACGCCTGCCATCGATGGCTGGTTCGAGAACGTGAAACCGCTCACCGAGCGCCAGAAGCAGCTGATCGCAGCCGATGTCGCCGCCGGCAACGAGGCGGACGAGAAGAAGAGCCTCGGCATCAAGCAGTGGTATGCCGGTGAGGACTACCTTACCGCGGCTTACCGCCTCGCCTCGCAGCCCACCGTCAATATCCAGGGATTGGTGAGCGGCTACATGGGCCCGGGCGGCAAGACCGTCCTGCCGGGCCGAGCCGAGGCCAAGATCGACCTCAGGCTGGTGCCGGACATGACCAAGGACGAGGCCGTCACGAAGCTCAAGGCCCACCTCGCCAAGCGCGGTTTTGGCGATATCGAAGTCAACGTGAGCGGCGGCTACGGCCCGACCCAGACCGATGAAAACAGCGCGCTGATCAAGGCGGAGCAGGCCACGCTGGCCGCAGCGAAGATCTCGCAGACCATGTCGGCGCGGTCCGCCGGCAGCTGGCCGGGCGTGATCTTCACCGGCCCACCGCTGAGCCTGCCGGCAGGCTCGTTCGGCGCAGGCCGCGGCGGCGGTGCGCATGCGCCCGACGAGTGGTTCCTGATTGACAGCACCAACCCCAAGGAGCTCGGCTTCGACCAGCAGGCCGGCCTTTTTGCCGACTTCCTCTACGAAGTCGCGCGGAGCGGGAAAGCCAAGCCCTGAGGGGCGGACGTGATCGGCGGACTAGCCCACCGCGATATTGTCGATCAGCCGCGCCTTGCCGATATGCGCCGCAACCAGCAGGCGCGCGGGGTGTTCGCCCAGGGCAGTGAGCGCTTCCAGCGTCGCCGCATCGCGCAGATCGGCGTAGTCGATGCTGCGGAAACCTGCGGCCAGCACCGCACTCTGCAGCCCCGCGAGAGCCTCGGCAACGTTCTCGCCCGCCACGATCTTCGCCGCAGCCTCGCGCATCGCCCGATGCAGTGCCGGAGCGGCAACGCGCTCGTCCACTGTCAGGTACTTGTTGCGGCTGCTCATAGCGAGGCCGTCCGCCTCGCGGACTGTCGGCACACCAAGAATGCAGTCCGCATGTGGCTCGATGAGATCTAGATCGCGCGCCATGCGGCGGATGATCGCGAGCTGTTGCCAATCCTTCTCGCCGAACAGCGCGATGTGGGGCCTTACCTGGTTGAACAGCTTGGCGACAACCGTCGCGACACCGTCAAAATGCCCGGGCCGCGCCGCGCCGCAGAGTATCGTGTCCAGTCCGCCTACCTGGACAGTGGTCGCATAGCCTGACGGATAGACCGCCTCTACCGTCGGCGCCCACAACACATCGACGCCTTCCGCTTCCAGCAGCGCGGCATCGGCCGCGAGCTGGCGGGGATAGGTCGCAAGGTCCTCGTTGGGGCCGAACTGCCGCGGATTGACGAAGATCGACACCACCACGTGATCCGCCCGGGCCTTCGCTTCGCGCACCAGGGTGAGGTGGCCTTTGTGCAGCGCCCCCATCGTGGGCACGAGCGCAAGCGTGCGGTGCGGGGAATTGTCCCCCGATTTCAGCGCGGCAAGCGCGATGCGCAGCGGTTCCAGAGCAGTCAGGATTTGCACGCGCCTCGGCTCTCCAGTAATCCCCAAGATGGGGAACGCGCCCTCTAGCCCTGCGCCCTGCCCGGCGGCAAGGGGGCCCGCCACTCATAGAAAGGATGATCGCGTGCCCGCCGCTCCCTATCGAATCGTATTCGCCAACGAAAAGGGAGGCACCGGCAAGTCGACCACGGCGGTCCATGTCGCCATTGCGCTCGCCTATCAGGGTGCCCGCGTCGCCGCGATCGACCTCGATGCGCGCCAACGCACGATGCACCGCTATTTCGAGAACCGCGCGGAAACCATGCGCCGCCGCGGCATCGCGCTGCCCACCGCCACTTTCGAGGTCTATGACGGCAGCAGCACCGAAGAACTCGACGCGCGGGCCGAAAAACTCGGTGCCGACCACGATTTCCTCGTCTTCGACACCCCCGGCCGCGACGATCCGCTCGCCCGCCACGTCGCCACGCAGGCCGATACGCTCGTCACCCCGCTCAACGACAGCTTCGTCGATTTCGACCTGATTGGCCAGGTCGATGCCGAAACCTTCAAGGTCCGCCGCCTCTCGTTCTATGCCGAACTGATCTGGGAAGCCCGCAAGAAGCGCGCGATGGCGACGATCAAGGAAGCCAGAAAAGAGATGGATTGGGTCGTCGTGCGCAACCGCACCGGCTACACCGAGGCACGCAACCAGAAGCGCATCGACCAGGCTTTGATCGAGCTTTCGAAGCGTGTCGGGTTCCGCATCGCCAGCGGCCTTTCCGAACGCGTGATCTATCGCGAGCTGTTCCCGAGCGGGCTCACCCTGCTCGACAAGGGCCACCTTGGCGAACTCGGCACCAGCCACCTTGTCGCCCGGCAGGAACTGCGCACCCTTGTCGCGGGCCTCGCGCTCAAGATCCCCGAGCGCGGCCAGATCAGCATGGAAGCGGTACTGTGAAGTTCCTGTTCCTCGCGGCGCTTGCGTGCCTCGCGATCAAGATGCTGGCAGGGCGCTGGCCGTGGGAACTGTGGGGCACAAACGCCCGCGATGCCGCCGAGCGGCGCGCCCGCAACCTCCTCGGCCTTCGCGCCGATGCGGGCTATGACGAAATCATCGACGCTCATCGCCGCCTGCTGATGAAAGTTCATCCGGATCGCGGTGGCACCGCCGATGCGGTGCACGAGGCGAATGCCGCACGCGATCTGCTGCTGGCGCGCATCGACCATCGCTGAGCCGATGTGCGGCGATGGTCTTCCGTCCGGTGATGGCCGCAAGGACCCCGGGGGATCGAAGACCGCGATCGCACCGAGCGGGCAGCACCGCGCAGCAGCTCCTGCTCACATCGCAAGGCATGGCCGCCTGAAAACCCGGCGCGACATCTCTCGGCCCGGGATCCCCACCCGCCTGCTTCAAGGCACGCCGAAGGTGGCGTCCTGATGGTACACCAGTTCCATCCCGGCATTCTGCGTGAATACGATATCCGAGGAACCTGCGGCAAAACGCTCGAGCCCGAGGATGCCTATGCCCTTGGCCGCAGCTTCGCGACCCGGGTTGTGCGGGCGGGACGATCCAAAGTCGCCGTCGGCTTCGATGGCCGGATCAGCTCCCCGATCCTTGAGGAAGCACTGGTCGCCGGTCTTTGCGCGAGCGGCGCCGATGTGCTCAGGATTGGCCTCGGCCCCACGCCGATGCTCTATTATGCAGTCGCCTCACTGCCACAAGTGCAGGATGGCATTCAGATAACTGGCAGCCACAATCCCCCCGATCAGAATGGCTTCAAGATGGTATTTCACGGGGGTCCGTTCTTCGGTCCAGACATACTCGATCTCGGCCGCCTCGCCTCCCGGGGGGATTGGGCGCAGGGAGACGGGACGGCCGAGCCCATCAACATCATGGATGCTTACGTCGATCGACTGCTCGCCGGGCTGGAGGGTATCGCGCCGGACGCCGTTGAGCGCCTCGGCATGGCCTGGGATACCGGAAACGGTGCCGCGGGCCCGATCGTCGAGCGGCTCGTTGCCGGATTGCCCGGACGCCATGTCCTGCTGCACACGCCTGTCGATGGAACGTTTCCCAGCCATCATCCCGATCCTTCCGTTGACGCCAACCTCGCCGATCTGCGGCGGGCCGTCGCGCTGGGACGGCTCGACTTCGGACTGGCATTCGATGGCGACGGGGACAGGCTGGGCGTGGTGGACGGCGAAGGCCGCGCGCTGGCGGGTGATCAGCTCCTGATGCTGTTCGCCGAGGACGTGCTGAAAAGGCAGGCGGGAGCGACAGTTATCGCCGATATCAAGACCAGCGGCGCGCTGTTCGAGCGCGTCCGGGCGCTGGGCGGAACGGCACTGATGTGGAAGACAGGGCACAGCCACATCAAATCCAAAATGAAGGAGACTGGCGCCCTGCTCGGCGGCGAAGTGACGGGCCACGTCTTCCTTGCCGATGATTACTACGGGTTCGACGATGCGCTCTATGCCGCCGTGAGGCTGATCGCGGCGGTCGTCCGGCTCGGCCGGCCGGTTTCCGCGCTGCTTGATGCGCTGCCCGCCATGGTCACCACTCCTGAACTGCGCTTTCCCGTCGCCGAGGCAGACAAGTTCGCTGTGATCAACGCCGTTCGCGCACGGCTCGAATCCGCCGGGGCCGACATGGTGGCGATCGACGGTGTGCGGGTGACAACCCCGGACGGATGGTGGCTGCTGCGGGCTTCCAACACGGAGGCGATGCTCACGGCCCGCGCCGAAAGCGACAGCGCGCAGGGCCTCGCCCGGCTGCTCGATGCCCTCGACGCGCAATTGGCGGCCTCCGGCATAAGGCGCTAGGGTCCGAGGGGTGACAGGTCCCGCGATCCCTCCCGAAATCCAAACGTGGTTCGCTGGCCGCGGCTGGCGCGTGCGGCGGCATCAGGCGGAGATGCTGGCGGCTGACGATGATGGCCACCACGCGCTGCTGGTGGCTGATACCGGTGCAGGCAAGACGCTTGCCGGATTCCTGCCCACGCTCGCCGCCTTCACGCCCTCGCGGCTCGGCGATGCGCCGCTACCGGAGGGGCTGCACACGCTCTACGTCTCGCCGCTGAAAGCGCTCGCGCACGATGTGCAGCGCAACCTGCTCACGCCGATCACCGAAATGGGTCTTCCGATCACCGTCGAGACCCGAAGCGGCGACACACCCTCGGATCGCAAGGCCCGACAGCGTGCGCGGCCACCGCATGTGCTGCTCACCACGCCGGAGTCGCTCTCGCTCCTGCTGAGCTACCCGGAAAGTGCGCAGCTCTTCGCCACGGTGCAGCGGGTGGTGATCGATGAAGTGCATGCCTTCGCCACGTCGAAGCGGGGCGATCTCCTCGCGCTGGCGCTCACCCGCCTGCAGGCGCTCGCACCCGATCTGCGCCGCGCCGCCCTCTCTGCCACGCTGGCCGATCCGGAGGCCTTTCGCGGCTGGCTCGCCCCCTGGGGCGATCTTGACAGCACGGTGCTCGTCGAGGGCGAGGCCGGCGCACCCGCCGAAGTCGAAATCCTCCTGCCGGATGATGGCCAGCGGGTGCCGTGGGGCGGGCACGCCGCTGCCTGGGCCCTGCCGCAGCTTTACGAGGCGATCCGCCGCAACCGCACCACGCTTGTCTTCACCAACACCCGCTTCCTCGCCGAATACATCTTCCAGCTTCTGTGGGATGCCAACGAGGACAAGCTGCCCATCGGCATCCACCACGGTTCGCTCTCGAAGGAAGCACGGCGCAAGGTGGAGGGCGCGATGGCGCGTGGCGAGCTTCGCGCGCTGGTCTGCACCGCCAGCCTCGATCTCGGGGTCGATTGGGGCGACATCGACATGGTCGTGCAGATGGGCGCACCCAAAGGCTCCTCACGGCTCCTTCAGCGCATCGGGCGCGCCAATCACCGGCTCGATCAACCCAGCCGCGCCATGCTCGTGCCGGGTAACCGCTTCGAATTCCTGGAGGCCATGGCCGCGCTCGATGCGGTCAACGAGGGCCAGCGCGATGGCGAGGATTTCCGCCCTGGCGGGCTCGATGTGCTCGCCCAGCATGTCATGGCAATCGCCTGCGCAGGGCCCTTCGGGGAGGCTGCCTTGCTCGCCGAAGTGCGTTCCTCGATGGCGTATTCCTGGGTGGATGAGGCAGGCTGGTCTCGCGTCCTGAACTTCGTCGCGACCGGCGGCTATTCGCTTCGGGCCTACGACCGGTTCCAGCGGATCGTCCGGCTGAAAGACGGCACATGGCGGCTGACGCATCCGCAGCAGGCCGCACGGCACCGCCTGAATGCGGGGATCATTGTCGATTCCGAAATGCTCGAGGTCCGCTTCCGCAACGGACGCTCGCTCGGCAAGGTGGAAGAGAATTTCGGAGCGGGGCTGAAGCCGGGCGACACCTTCCGCTTTGCCGGGATGGACCTTGAGGTGGAAGGCGTGCGCGATCTGGAACTGATCGTGCGCGGGGCCAAGAAAGCCGGGCAGATCCCCAGCTACAACGGCGCTCGCTTGCCGCTCACCACACACCTCTCGGCCCGGGTGCAGGCCATGCTCGCGGATCGCGCCGGCTGGGCCCGCTTCCCAGATGACGTCCGCGAATGGCTGGAAGTGCAAGATTGGCGCAGCCGCCTTCCGGCGCCTGGCGAGCTCCTGGTCGAGAGCTTCCCGCACGGAGGCCGCGCCTACACGGTTTACTACACGTTCGAGGGGTGGAACGCGAACCAGTCGCTCGGGATGCTGGTCACGCGGCGCATGGAGGATGCGGGGCTGGGGCCGATGGGCTTTGTCGCCAATGACTACGCGCTGGGGGTGTGGGGGCTGCGGCCGGTGAAGGACCCCGCGGCGCTGCTTTCACCGGACATCCTCAGCCACGAGTTTGTGGAGTGGGTGCAGAATTCCTACCTCCTGCGCCGGGCCTTCCGCGAGGTGGCGGTGATTTCAGGTCTGGTCGAACGACAACAGCCGGGCGCGCGCAAGAGCGGGCGGCAAGTGACGTTCTCGACCGACCTGATCTACGATGTGCTTCGCAAGCACGAGCCCGATCACTTGCTGATTGAAGCTGCGTGGGCGGACGCCCGGGCGCGGATGACCGATGTGGGGCGGCTGGGCGCGCTGCTCGACCGCACGGCGGCGGAGCTGGTCCATGTCGAGCTGGACCGGGTCACGCCGCTGGCGGTGCCGCTGATGGTGATGATCGGCCGCGAATTCGTGCCAACCGGTTCAGCGGACGACGAGCTGCTGCTGGAAGCGGAAAGCCTGGCTGCGGCGGCAATGCGCCCGGCGTAACAGGCAATGAAAAAGGGGCGGATTGCTCCGCCCCTTGATCGTTTGTGGCCGAGAGCCAGCGCGCGGTTACTTGCTGAACGTCGCGAAGTTCTCGTTGCCCACGAAGCCGAACTTGCTGACCTTCACCTGGGTGATGATCTTGAGCATGCGGTTCGCGATCTCGTACGAGGCGTATTCCTCGGGCTGGAACTGGAGTTCCGGCTCGGGGTTCATGGCCTTGGTCGCCTGAAGCAGCGAGACAAGGTTGCCTTCGTTGATCGGCGAGCCGTTCCACAGGATCTGGTTCTGCGTGGTCAGGACCAGCTTGTTCTTCACCGGGTCGATCTTCGGCTTGTCCGTCGGCGGTGTCGCCTGCGGCAGGTCGATATTGACCGAGTGGGTGGCCACGGGGATGGTGATGATGAACATGATGAGGAGCACGAGCATGACGTCGATCAACGGCGTCGTGTTCATCTCCATCATCGGCGAGCCATCGTCTTTGCCGCCGCTCATTGCCATAGGGGGTACTCCTGTCTGGTATCGTTTACCCGGGTGAACAAGCGGCGATCAGCCGTTCGGGTCAACCGGGGTGGAGATGAAGCCGACCTTGGGATAGCCCGCAATCTGCACGTTGTAGATCGCACCGGCGATGCACTTCCAGGGGACGTTCACGTCGCCGCGGATGTGCACTTCGGGGATCTTGTCGGGCTCCATGTTCTGCGCGCCGCCGGCCCGCTTCACGATGGCATCAAGCCGGTCGAACGCCATCTTGTAGAGTTCGTTGTTATCAACCGGGGTGACGTTGTTGATGTAGACGCGGCACTGGCCGGTGCGCGTCGAGCCTTCATAGCCACCCTGCCCCGGACTGCGTCCGCCGGCGTCGGTCGAGACGACCGTCACGAGCAGGTTCTCGACCTTGTCCTGCGTCTCTTCGGACGGCAGCACAGGGACCTTGAGCTTCTCGACGGTCTGGATCGCGACCGGAACCGCGATGAGGAAGATGATCAGCAGCACGAGCATCACGTCCACGAGCGGCGTGGTGTTGATGTCCGACATTGGGCGTTCTTCGCCCCCGCCGCCTACAGACATTGCCATTGGTTAGTTCCTATCCGATCTATCCACGGTGAACCGGGTCATTGGGGTCCCTCAGGGCCTCTCGGGGCCCGGTCGGAACCCGCGTTGTTCCCGAAGGGGGATGGCTGGCCAGCCTGGTACAAGATGGGCCAGCGATCCCCGCTTCGTTTTCCGCGTATTCGAATGTTTACTTCTTGGCCGGAGCGGCAGCCGGAGCAGCCGGCTTCGCAGCCGGAGCGGCCGGCACGGCGGGCTTGACCACGCCCTTCGAGGCGAGGTTGGCAAGCACGTCGGTGCTGAAGCCGGTCAGCAGTTCGGCGATGCGCTTGTTGCGGGCCTGCAGGTAGTTGTAGGCAAGCACCGCGGGCACCGCGACGAGCAGACCGAGCGCGGTCATGATCAGAGCTTCACCGACCGGACCCGCGACCTTGTCGATCGAAGCCGAACCGGCGATGCCGATGTTGATGAGCGCGCCGTAGATGCCGACCACGGTACCGAACAGACCGATGAACGGTGCGGTAGCGCCGACGGTCGCGAGGAACGGCAGGCCGCCAGCGAGCTTCGAGTTGATCGAGGCTTCCGAACGGGCCAGCGAGTTGTGCATCCAGTCGTGGCTTTCCGACTCGTCCATCTTGCCGGCAGCGTCTTCAGCCGAAAGGCCGTCGTCGACGATCTGGCGCCAGGCTGAGTTTTTCTCGAGCTTGGCAGCGCCGTCGCGCATCGAGGCAGCGCGCCAGAACGCGGTGAGCGACTGGTACTGCTTCATCAGCTTGGCCTGCTCAGCCCACTTGGTGAAGAGGATGAAGAACGAACCGACCGACATGATCAGGAGGATCGTGAAGGTGGTCAGCGGGATCCAGGCAGGCTTGCCGCCGGGGAACAGAACTTCCGCGATACCGAACTTGTTCTGGGGCGCGGCAGAGGCAGCTGCGGCGAGGGTTTCGATGAGCATTCGGGTCTTCCTCTTCAAAATTTCGTAGAATGGATCAAAAAAGATGAGCTCGGGCGTCGCGGCCTCCCGGCAGGAAGGCCGCGCCTGTCAGGTCAGTCCTTCGGAATCACCCAACGGATCGAGTTGGTGTACGAACCGGTGGTGGGATTGCCTTCACCGTCCGTGGCCGGCTGGAACCGGGCGCGGCGGCGGACGTTGTCGCACGTTGCCTGGTCGAGATCGGGGCTGCCGCTCGACTTGGTGACTTCGCACGACGTGACCTTGCCGTCGGTACCGACCGACACGCGGAACCCGGTCACGCCTTCCCGCTCCTCACGCAGCGCACGCGAAGGATAGTCGTTCGACGTCGCCCAGTTGCCCGGGCTGCCCTTCGGCGCCGGCCCCTTGGGCTGGAACTTCGGCGGCGGCGGCGGCGGGGGCGGCGGCGGCGCAGCGGTCGTGAACACAGGCGCCGGAGGCGGCGGCGTGGTCACGGTTTCGATCTGCGGCGCAGGCGCGTTGAACGAGATCGGCGGCGGCGGCGCCACGATGGGCGGCGGCGGCTGATCCTTCGGCGGTGGGGGCGGCGGGGGCGTTTCCGGCGGTTTCTCTTCTTCGATGTTGACCGCCGAGGTCACCTCTTTGACCTTCTTGTACGCCTCATAGGCCAGCCCCGTTACCAGAGCGTAGCCCAAGGCGACATGAAGGATCGCAACGATGATGAGCGCGGTGATCTTGTTACCGCTCATCTGTTGGTCAGCGTATGCCATTCAGCTCCAAAACTCCTGATTCTCCGCAAGTGACAGACATCATTGCGATGTCGACAACTACGGAATCGCGCACGGAATCACCCATCCGGCGCGATTGGCCAATCCAGCGATTTCATTCCACCCTGCCGGCAAACCGGACCGCCGACATCGGGTGCAAGGAACCCGGCGGCGGCTTTTGCGGGCTTTCATTGTTGAAATCCCCGACAAGCCGGAGCTTTAACGCCGAAGCCAAAGGCGCGCAAATGCTTTATCGGTTAACCATCGATTCACGGTTTCGCTGCCTGAAACACGTCAAGGGCCAGCCCGCAGCGGATTTCGGCACCAGCGATTCTAAGGACCCAAGCATGCCCCGATTTAACCGCCTCTTTCATCGCCGCACCGCTTCGCGCCAGTGGACCAGCCTTGCCATCGCCGCCTTGCTTGGCCTTGGCGTCCCTGCTGCAAGTTACGGACAGGAAACGGCTTTGTCCGTTCCAATGGCGCCCGGCCTGGATGCCGATCCAGACCTTGCCTATGCCGATCTGGTCGATCTTTCGCTTGCGGCGAACATGGTTGCCGTGGCGCAGGTGCGCAAGGCGGTGCGTCTCAAGCCCGAGGAAGCGCCGGGCCTGCCGGCCGGGCGTGCGCGGCTTTATATCGAGGCCCGCACCGAGACACTGCTCGTCCGCGAGGAGATCAACGAATCGATCCGCTTTCTCGCCGACGTCCCGCTCGACGCCCGCGGCAAACCGATCAAGCTCAACAAGGTGCGCGTGCTCGTGCTCGCCCACGCCGTGCCCGGCCGGCTCGATCAGCTGCAACTCGTCGCGCCCGATGCGATGCTGATCGCAACCCCCGCGCGGGAGGCGACCCTGCGGGCGATCCTGACCGAAACCGCGCGGCCCGATGCGCCGCCCGCGATCACCTCGCTGCGCGAGGCGCTGCACGTCAACGGGAACCTTGCCGGCGAGGGCGAAACCCAGCTTTTCCTGGGCACGGCGACCGGTGCGCCGGTCTCGATTTCGGTGCTGCGCCGCCCGGGACAGCTCACCACATGGGGCGTCAGCTTCACCGAGATCGTTGATTCGGCCGCGCGTCCGCCGCTGCCCGCCTCGCTTGCCTGGTACCGGCTTGCCTGCGGCTTGCCCCGACGCCTGCCGGAACGCGCCAACATCTCCGCGACGCTCTTGGACAGGCGAATCGCAGCCGAAGACTACGCACAGGTGCTGGCCGATCTCGGCCCGTGTACGCGCAAGCGCCCCCACCCCGAGTAACCGCAACGCAGACCACGCTTTCCCGCCGGTTGCGGGGGCCGATCAGCTCCCCTAAGGCGCTCCATAAGATTTCACGAGGATCATCATGAGCGAACCTTTGCGCATCGCGCTGGCCGGCCTCGGCACGGTCGGCGGCGGCGTCATCCGCCTGCTCGAGGCCAATGCGGCCCTTATCGCGCGCCGTGCCGGCCGCCCGATCACGATCAGCGCGATCAGCGCCCGCAACCGTAGCAAGGACCGCGGTGTCGATCTCTCGGGTTATGCCTGGGAAGACGACATGGTGATTCTCGGCGAGCGTCCCGATGTCGACGTTGTGGTCGAGCTGGTCGGTGGTGCCGATGGCCCGGCCCTGGCCCTCGCGCGGACCACGTTCGAGGCCGGCAAGGCGCTCGTCACGGCGAACAAGGCGATGATCGCGCACCACGGACTGGAGCTCGCCACCAAGGCAGAGGCGGCCAAAGTGGCCTTCAAGTTCGAGGCGGCGGTCGCGGGCGGCATCCCGGTGATCAAGGCGCTGAAGGAAGGCGCCGCCGCGAACCACATCGACCGGATCTACGGAATCCTCAACGGCACCTGCAACTACATCCTCTCCACCATGGAGGACACCGGCCGCGACTTCGCCGACGTGCTCGCCGAAGCGCAGGCCAAGGGCTTTGCCGAAAGCGATCCGAGCTTCGACATCGACGGCATCGATGCCGCGCACAAACTGGCGATTCTCTCCAGCATCGCCTTCGGCACAGCGGTCGATTTCGGCCCGGTCGCCGCCACCGGCATCCGCCGCGTGCTCGCTGCCGATATCGCGCAGGCCGATGCACTGGGCTACTATATCCGACTGATCGGCATGGCCGAGACCGAGTTCGATGCCGCCGGCCAGCGCCGTCTGTTCCAGCGCGTGCACCCCATGCTCGTCCACCGCGATCATCCGCTGGCCCATGTCGACGGCGCGACCAATGCCGTGGTCGCCGAGGGGAACTTCGTCGGCCGCCTGCTCTTCCAGGGCGCGGGCGCGGGCGATGGCCCGACCGCGAGCGCCGTTGTGGCCGACCTGATCGACATCGCGCGCGGCGATATCGGTGCGCCGTTCTCGATCCCGGCCGCCGAGCTTGAACAGGCTAGGCCGGCCGACAGCGGGCACCGCACCGGCAAGGCCTACTTGCGCTTCACCGTGGCCGACCGCCCCGGCGTGCTGGCCGAGATCACCGCCGCGATGCGCGATGCCGGCGTGTCGATCGAAAGCCTGATCCAGAAAGGCCGCGCCGCCGTCGGCAGCACGGAAACCGTGCTCGTTGCCATGGTGACGCACGAAGGGCCGGAAAGCGCGATCGCCGAAGCGCTGCGGCTGCTCGATGGCTCGCCCAGCCTCGCCGCGCCGCCGCTGGTGATGCATATCCTCGAGGACTGAGGTGCGCTTCAGGGCGCCCTGATCTCGCCCCGCGCGATCTTTGCCGCGTCCGAATCTTCGGGCGCTTCCGGCAACTTGGTGATGTCGAAGAAGTACATCGGCGGCGGTGCCCACCCCATGCCGATGCAGCCGCGGCTGCAATCGGGGAGCCCGCTCACGTTCGGCGCGCGCACAAGGCCGTCGCGCGTCGAATGCGCCGAATCGAGTTCGTCGCGCAGCGGCAGCCGCTCCTTCTCGTTCGCCTCGCGCCCCCCACACACGACGATGCCGCCATCCGGTGAACTCGTCGTGCACCGCTTGGGCTGCCCCGCCTGCAGCAACCGCTGAGCGATCAGCGCATTGGCCTGCGCCTGCGGCGTATCAGGCGCGGCGACCGCCTCATTGGCAGGTGTTTGCGCGGTCTCTGCCGTCGGAGCGGCCTGGGCCCGAGCCTCATCCATTGCCAAGGGAAAGAGGTTTACGCATAGGAATGCGAAGACAAGCCCTCGCGGCGCACCACCGTATACAATTCCGCGCCTCGACAACCGTACATCCTCCCGTCTAGGGCTTGAGCCTGCTTCCGCCAACGAGCCTCAGGAGTCAACGTGACCGACATCCGCCCCACCCCCTCTTCCTCCTCGGTTCTGGCCTCGCAGGTTCTTGACCGCGTCCTCGTGCTCGAGATGGTCCGCGTGACCGAAGCGGCCGCCATCGGGGCCTCCAAGCTGATCGGCCGGGGCGACGAGAAGGCCGCCGACGCCGCCGCCGTGGAAGCGATGCGCGCCGCGTTCAACGAGCTCTACATGGACGGCACCGTGGTGATCGGCGAGGGCGAGCGCGACGAGGCGCCGATGCTCTATATCGGCGAGAAGGTCGGCGCCGCCCCCGGGAAGGGCCCGAAGATCGACATCGCACTCGATCCGCTGGAAGGCACCACGATCACCGCCAAGGCCGGTCCCAACGCGCTTGCCGTGCTCGCCGTGGCCGAAGAAGGCGGTCTGCTCAACGCGCCTGACGTTTACATGGAAAAGCTCGCGGTCGGCCCCGGCTATCCGGAAGGCATCATCGATCTGAACCGTTCGCCAGGCGAGAACGTCAAGGCGGTCGCGGCAGCCAAGGGCGTGGAGCCGAAGGACATCATCGTCTGCGTGCTGGACCGCCCGCGCCATGCCGACCTCATCGCCGAGCTGCGCGCGATGGGCTGCGGCATCAGCCTCATCCCCGACGGCGACGTCGCGGGCGTGATCGCGGTCACGAACGAGGACACCGGCATCGATCTCTACATGGGTACCGGCGGCGCGCCCGAAGGGGTGCTCGCGGCAGCCGCGCTGCGCTGCGTCGGCGGGCAGTTCAAAGGCCGCCTGCTGTTCCGCAACGAGGACGAGAAGGCCCGCGCACGCAAGTGGGGCATCACCGATCTGAACAAGGTCTACGACCTCAAGGAACTCGCCAAGGGCGATTGCATCTTCGCCGCAACCGGCGTGACCGACGGATCGCTGCTCGCCGGCGTCAAGGTCAACAAGAGCGGCGTGATGACCACCGAAAGCGTCGTCATGCGCGCCAGCTCGGGCACTGTGCGCTGGGTCAAGGGCGAACACCGCAAGCCGCGCTGATCGCCGACCGGCCGCACCAGAAGGCCGGCGGGACAAGAGGGGAAGAGAGATGAAGGGCATTGCCGAATTCGAGGCGGCGGTCGCGGCGGCGAACCTGCCGGGCGCCGTCGCGCTGATCACCGACAGCAAGGAAACCCGCTATATCAAGGCGTTCGGCAAGGCCGATGCCGTGGCTGATGTCCCAATGCGCGAGGACACCCGGTTCCAGATCGCCTCGATGACCAAGGCGCTGACGAGCACGGCGGTGCTGCAGCTCGTCGAACGCGGCAAGCTCGATCTCGATGCCCCGGTCGGGTCGATCCTGCCCGAACTCGCGGAACCGCAAGTGCTGGACGGCTTTGACGAGAGCGGCACGGCCATCCTGCGTCCGGCCAGGGCCGACGTCACGCTGCGCCACCTGCTGCTGCACACCTCGGGCTGCGGCTATACCTTCATGGATGCCGATCTGCTGCGCCATGCCATGGCCGCCGGCAAGATGGCGCCGGGCAAGCGTGCCAGCCTCGATCTGCCGCTGCTGTTCGATCCGGGCACGAAGTGGCAGTACGGCACGGGCATCGATTGGGCCGGCCTTGCCGTGGAAGCGGTGACGGGCATGGCGCTGGGCGACTGGTTCGAGCGCGAAATCACCGGGCCGCTTGGCATGACGCAGACCCG
Organism: Novosphingobium fuchskuhlense; assembly: GCF_001519075.1. Taxonomy (GTDB): domain Bacteria; phylum Pseudomonadota; class Alphaproteobacteria; order Sphingomonadales; family Sphingomonadaceae; genus Novosphingobium; species Novosphingobium fuchskuhlense. The sequence goes on along the minus strand of NZ_KQ954244.1, from coordinate 791,419 downwards.
CTTCAGCGCCGAATGGGATGCGGGCGAAGCGCAGGTCCACGTCCGCGAGGCCGATGGCGGCTTCAAGACGCAAGGCATGGTGCTCGGCGGCGGCGAGTTTCACAATGGCGGCGGCGGCCTGTCCTCGACTGCGAGTGACTACGCCCGTTTCCTGCGCATGATCCTGCGCGGCGGCGAACTCGACGGGGTGCGCGTGCTCTCGCCCGAAATGGCCCGCCTCGCACGCGAGGATGCCCTGCCCGAGCATCTCTCCGCCGGCGAAATGACCACGGCGATCCCCAGCTTCGCCACGGCGTTCAATCCGATCCCCGGCCAGCGCGGTGGCTGGACGCTCGGCGGCTACCTCGTCAACACCGAGACCGGCCCTGCCGGCCGTGCGCCCGGCAGCCTGCACTGGGCCGGCATCTTCAATTGCTTTTACTGGATCGATACGGACCGCGATCTGGCCGGTGTGATCCTGGCCCAGATCGCTCCGTTTGCAGATCCGGGCGCACTCGATGCCTTTGCGGCACTGGAACGGATGGCCTGCGCCAACGCCTGAGCCGGTACTGCCGCTACCGGATCGGTTGCTTCGGCCGCTTGCCTGCGCAAGTGGGCGCCCTTACCGTGTCCGGCGACGGAACAGGGGGCCAAGGTGAACAAGACAGGGATGGCGGCTGCGGCCGCACTGGCAGCGCTCGTGCTGCAGGCGCCGCTCGCACAGGCGGCAGACGTGAACGGCGCCGCCGGCAAGGCGGATGCGAAGGCCACGGCCGAAGCTGCCCGCGCGGCCGAGCGCGAAGAGGCGAAGCGCCTCGGATCGTACTACCTGCGCTGCGACGGGGAACCCAACAACGTGACAGGGGCGGAAGACTTCGCCCGGTTCCTAGGCGCGGTGACTCTGCTGGGACTCTTCGCGCCCACTCCCGAATCGCCCGACCCGTCCAAGCGACTGTTCGGCGCAAAGGGCGTCGAAGCGTGCAGCCACCTGCTCGATGACCCGAAGGAGGAGACCAACAAGGTCCGGCGCATCCCGCTGATCCTCGCCCGGGCGCTCCACCAGATCGAAGCAAAGAACTATGCAGCGGCCTTGGCTGATGTCGACAAGGCCCGGGCCGAGGCGCAGTCATCCGGGCTTTCGGGCAATGCCTATTTCGAGCGTTCGGCGGGACTGTCGTTCGGCCTCATCGAAGGGCATGCCCGGCTGCGCGCAGGCGATCCGGCGGGCGCCCGCGAAGCCGGTCTGCGCAGTTTTTCGAAGACACCGTACAGCTACTACGCGCTGATTGCGGCAAATGCGTTTGCGGCCTTCAATCGCGATCTCTCGCCCGCCGAGGAATCGTATTACCAAGCCCTTTCGCGCTTGGTGCCCGGCGACAACAGCATGTACGCCGCGCGGCTCGAGGAAGTGGGCCGCTTCGAGGACGCCGCGCGGCTGCGCGAGGCGCAGATTACCCTTGCCCGCGCCCTTTCGACCGAGCGTGATAACCCGGCGCTGCTGGCCTATGCCGCCATTGCCCACGCGCTCGCCGGCCATTGGGATGAAGCGACAAAGCGCGCGAACGCCGCGCAAGCCACGCTCGACGAACAAGCCGCAGCCGGCAAACCGGCGGACAATGCCTCGGCCGTGATCGAACTGCTCGACTTTGCCAGCACGTTGCAACTGGCCCACAGCGGCAAGGTGGATGATGCCCGGCGCAACTTTGCCGCGCGTTCGCAATGGATGGCACCCTCCTTCGGGGCCGTCTCTGCGGCCGTCACCATGCTGCGCAGCGGCGCCAAGCCCGAACAGCTGTTCGGTGCCCTTGCCGTCACGGCTGACGCCATGTGGCAGAAGCGCCGCGACCTTATCCTCGCGCAGATGCTGGAAATGGACACCAACAACAGGAAGCTGTTCAGCTATATCCTTCCCTACGCTAGGATTCGCGGCTTCGAGGCGCTGAGCAAGTCGGTATGGCGTACGGACAAGCCGCGCTTCCTGTTCAAGGAGCCGCTGAAGAACTCCAAATTCACGCTGATGACGGTTGACGGTGAACCGCTGACTCAGCCCGACGCCTTGACGCTGAATGCAGCCCTTCTGGCCAAAGCGCGCGGATTCAAGGGGTTTGTCCTGCTACGCCGCACCGAAAAGCCCGATGTCGCGCTGGTGCAGTTCGGCAACGTGGACGATCCGGCAATCGCTGCACCGATGTGGCTGGATGCAGAGGCCGTCATCGCTGATCTGCGCGCAGAGATTCCCTCGCCCGACGAACTGGCGGCACGCGCCCGCAACGAGGCCGCGCTCAAGAAGCCGCAATGACCATGCGCTGATCTGCTGCGCTTTGCGGTCCGCGCGGAACGGCCATGCCTTGCAGCATCGCTCCAGCCTGCCGTCAGCTCGCCATCGCTAGTGGCCACGGTTGGGTTTGCGGCTCTACCGAGGATGTGCGCCGCAGGCTGTCAGGCGCGGCCACAGAAGCGGGACGGTTGACAGTATCCCGCGTGCGGAACGTCGCGACCAGTTCGTTGAGCCGGACAGCTTCCGCCGCAAGGCTGCGGGTCGCCGCGGAAGATTCCTCGACCATTGCAGCGTTCTGCTGCGTCATGCGGTCCATCTCGTCCATTGCGGTGTTGATCTGGCTCAGGCTTTCCGCCTGACGCGTGGCCGAACCCGCGATGTTGCCAACCAGCGCGCTGATCTCGCTGATCCGGCGCACGATCGCCTCGAGCCGAGTCCCGCTCTCGCGCACAAGGTCCACGCCGGCGCCCACCTGCTCGCCGCTGGTGGTGATGAGCGCCTTTATGCTTTGTGCTGCATCGGCGCTGCGCTGAGCCAGCGCGCGGACTTCTGTCGCGACGACTGCAAAGCCCTTGCCAGCTTCACCGGCCCGCGCCGCCTCGACCCCCGCGTTGAGTGCCAGAAGGTTGGTCTGGAACGCGATGCCGTCGATCACGCTGATGATCTGGCCGATTTCCTGCGCGGAATGTTCGATCGCGGCCATGGCCTCGATTGCATGGCGCACGACTTCGCCTCCGTCGGCGGCCTCGCGGTCGGCCTGTGCGATCGTCTGGCTGACGGCCTGAGCGCCCGTGGCGGTGTCCTGCACGATCCCGGTGACGGCATGCATGGCGCGGGTCGTCTCGGCGATCCGCGAAGCCTGGGATTCGTTGCGCAGTGCCAGATCGTGCGCTGCCGCGCCGATTTCCGAAATGCTGCCCTGCACGCTCGCCGTACCGATGCGCACGATCCGCAGCGCTTCGGCCAGCGAGGCGACTGCGGCATTGTAGTTGTCCCGCAGTGTCTCGTAAGCCGGTGGGAACGTCACATCGAGCTGATGCTCGAGATCCTTAGCGGCCAGCCGGGCAAGGCCCGCCGAGAGCGCCTCGACGACGGTTTCCTGTTCGGCGAGGGCCCTGCGCCGCTCAGCCTCCCCTTCGCGGAACACCTGCATCGCGCGCGCCATCTGCCCGAATTCGTCGGCGCGGTCAGTGCCTTCGATGGCTATGCTCGTGTCACCGTTGGCCATGCGCTGCATGGCCGCTGCGGTTTCCACCAGCGGCGCGACCACCAGCTTGCGGGTCGCCCTTGCGCTCCAGAGAATGAGGCCGAGCATGGCAAGGGCCAGCGCCGCCAAGCCAGCCAGGGAGAGCGCCGTTAGCGTGGCGTTGCGTCGCGCGGTTTCGGCACTGTAGGTTCGGCTGAGCGCGACGATGCTGCGCACCTGGTCGCGCTGCACGCGGTAAATCGGCGCAATGTTCATCTCGAACGCCTCGGTCATGGCAGCCTGATTGCCGCTGTTCACCGCGGGCAGGAACTTGCTGTCCATCACCTGCCAGAAGCGCTCTGCCGCCGCGATCGTGTCATTCAGTGGCTGGCGCAGCAGCGGGGGTACAGGCGCGGTCTTCCAGTAGGCCTTGCGCGCCTCGAACTCTGCCCGTTCGTCCTTGAGTTCGTTCAGATAGGGGCCGGCGCGGCTCGGATCATGCACGATAAGCGAGGCATTGAGATAGGGCTCGACCACAAAGGCCGGCGGCGGCAGCACGTCGGCGAGGATCTCGGCCTGAAGTGCGCTGTCCTGCGTCATCGGCCCGTCAGCGCGGATAGCATAGACCACGCAGCAGGCCAGCGCGATAATCGCCAGCAACAATCCGATGAGAAGCCGCGCGCCGCTGCGCGCCTTGTCACTGAGCATGACGCTGCCAGGCATTCTGGGAACTCCGGTGCGGACCGCGGGTATGCGGATCCTCAGGCGCAGTCTTACCGCACAAGCTCTTGCCGCAGCGCCCCCGACATCCCTCAGGAAACTACGTAGCGGCTTGACATGACAGAAAAGACCCCGCCGGCCGGGGCCGACGGGGTCTTGCTCTACTGTCAGGTCAGATCGGAACCGATCCGGGGATCAGGCCTCGTCACCCTCGATCAGGTAGTCACCGGCATCGGCATCAAGACCATGGGTCTCGCCCTCGACCGCAGCCAGCGGATCGTCGCCGATAGCAGCTTCCGGCCCTTGCGCCAGCTCGGCTGCGTGCTCTTCGACCGCCGAGGCGGGGGCGATGAGCGATTCCTGCAGCTTGCGATAGGAAGCGCGGAGCGCAGCATCGCGGCTGGTGGCGGCGACGCGGAGGCGGTTCATGCCCGCGCCCGTGCCGGCCGGGATCAGCCGCCCGACGATCACGTTCTCCTTGAGACCGATCAGCGAGTCCTTCTTGCCCTCGACCGCCGCCTGCGTGAGCACGCGGGTGGTTTCCTGGAACGAGGCCGCCGAAATGAATGAACGCGTCTGCAGCGAAGCCTTGGTGATGCCCAGCAGCACCGGCTTGCCTTCGGCGGGGGCCATGCCCGGCGCCAGCTTGGCGTTGTATTCGTTCATTTCCTCAAGGTCGATCTGCTCGCCCGGCAGAAGCGTCGTATCGCCGCCATTGGTGATCTCGACCTTCTGCAGCATCTGGCGGACGATCACCTCGATGTGCTTGTCGTTGATCTTCACGCCCTGCAAGCGGTAGACTTCCTGGATTTCCGCGACGAGATACTCGGCCAGGGCTTCAACGCCCATGACCTCGAGGATGTCGTGCGGGTTGGGCGAACCGCTGATGAGGTTGTCGCCCTTCTTCACCCAGTCACCTTCCTGGACATCGATCACCTTCGACTTGGGGATCAGGTACTCGACCGGCTCGCCTTCCTCGGGGATGATCGCGATCTTGCGCTTGGCCTTGTAGTCGCGAACGAATTCGATGCGGCCCGAGATCTTCGCGATGATCGCGTTGTCCTTCGGGATGCGGGCTTCGAACAATTCGGCCACGCGCGGCAGACCGCCGGTGATGTCGCGGGTCTTGGCGGCTTCACGGCTGGCACGTGCCAGCACGTCGCCCGCCTGCACCGTCTGGCCATCCTCGACCGAGAGCGTGGTGCCCGGCGCCAGCAGATAGCGCGCGGTCTCGCCCGAGTTCTCGTCGAGCAGGGTCAGGCGCGGACGCAGGTCTTCCTTCTTGGCGCGCCCGCCGGCCCGGTTCTCGGTCACGACGCGCTGGGCGATGCCGGTGGCGTCGTCGACCAGTTCGGTCAGCGTGCGTCCGTCGACGAGGTCCTGATAGCGCACCACACCCGGCTTGTCGGTGATCACCGGCAAGGTGAACGGGTCCCACTCGGCCAGGCGTTCGCCCTGCTTGATGGTGGCGCCGTTCTCGTGGATCAGGTGCGTACCATACGGCACGCGGTGCATCGCGCGCTCGCGGCCTTCGGTGTCCATCACCACGATCTCGCCATTGCGGGCAAGGCTCAGGCGACGGCCGCGCGAGTCCGTGATCGTCGGGATGTCGCGGTAGACCACGGTACCGTCGCACAGCGATTCAAGGTTCGACTGCTCGTTCACCTGTGCCGCGCCACCGATGTGGAACGTGCGCATGGTGAGCTGCGTACCCGGCTCGCCGATCGACTGTGCCGCGATCACGCCGACCGCTTCGCCGATGTTCACCGGCGTGCCGCGCGCAAGGTCACGGCCATAGCAGGTGCCGCAGACGCCGACCTGCGCCGCGCAGACCAGCGGCGAGCGGATGCGCGCCGACTGCGAGCCCGCCGCCTCGATCTTCGCGATCGCGGCTTCGTCGAGCAGCGTGCCCTTGGGCATCAGCACTTCGCCGGTCTTTGCCTCGATCATGTCCTCGGCCAGCGTACGGCCCAGGATGCGTTCGCCGAGCGAGGCGATGGTCGAACCACCCTGCACGATCGCGCGCATTTCGAGCGCCCGCTCGGTGCCGCAATCGTCGATGGTGACGACACAGTCCTGCGAGACGTCAACCAGACGGCGCGTGAGGTAACCCGAGTTCGCGGTCTTCAGCGCGGTATCGGCAAGACCCTTGCGAGCACCGTGAGTCGAGTTGAAGTACTCAAGGACGGTCAGGCCTTCTTTGAAGTTCGAGATGATCGGCGTTTCGATGATCTCGCCCGACGGCTTGGCCATGAGGCCGCGCATGCCGGCAAGCTGCTTCATCTGCGTCGGCGAACCGCGCGCGCCCGAGTGGCTCATCATGTAGATCGAGTTGACCGGCTTTTCGCGGCCGTGCTCGTCCAGCGGAGTCGCACGGATCTCGTCCATCATGGCAGCCGCGACCTGATCGCCGCAGCGGCTCCAGGCGTCGATCACCTTGTTGTACTTTTCCTGCTGGGTGATCAGGCCGTCCTGGTACTGCTGCTCGTAGTCGGCAACGAGTTCCTTGGTCTCACCCACCAGCGCGTCCTTGCTGTCGGGGATGATCATGTCGTCCTTTCCGAACGAGATGCCCGCCTTGAACGCGTTGCGGAAGCCCAGCGCCATGATCGCGTCGGCGAACAGCACCGTGTCCTTCTGGCCGGTGTGACGATAGACCTGGTCGATGACGTCGGCGATTTCCTTCTTCGTCAGCAGGCGGTTGACCAGCTCGAAGGGAACCGTGCTGCTCTTGGGCAGGCACTCGCCGATCAGCATGCGGCCCGGCGTCGTTTCATACCGCTTGAGGTACTGCTTCCCGTTCTCGTCGGTCTGCGGCACGCGCGCCACGATCTTGGTGTGCATGGTGACGGCACCGGCGAACAGCGCCTGATGCACTTCGGCCATGTCGGCCATCATCATGCCTTCGCCCGGTTCGCCCTGACGGTCCATCGAGAGGTAGTACAGACCCAGCACCATGTCCTGCGAAGGCACGATGATCGGCTTGCCGTTGGCGGGCGAGAGGATGTTGTTGGTCGACATCATCAGCACGCGCGCTTCGAGCTGGGCTTCCAGCGAAAGCGGCACGTGGACGGCCATCTGGTCACCGTCGAAGTCGGCGTTGAACGCCGAGCAGACGAGCGGGTGCAGCTGGATCGCCTTGCCTTCGATCAGCACGGGCTCGAAGGCCTGGATGCCGAGGCGGTGGAGCGTCGGCGCGCGGTTCAGCATCACCGGGTGCTCGCGGATCACCTCGTCCAGGATATCCCAGACTTCCTTGCGCTCCTTCTCGACCCACTTCTTGGCCTGCTTCAGGGTCATCGAGAGACCCTTGGCATCGAGGCGGGCGTAGATGAACGGCTTGAACAGCTCGAGCGCCATCTTCTTGGGCAGGCCGCACTGGTGCAGCTTGAGCTCGGGACCGGTCACGATCACCGAACGGCCGGAATAGTCGACGCGCTTGCCGAGCAGGTTCTGGCGGAAGCGGCCCTGCTTGCCCTTGAGCATGTCGGACAGCGACTTGAGCGGGCGCTTGTTGGCGCCTGTGATGATGCGGCCGCGGCGGCCGTTGTCGAACAGCGCGTCAACGGCTTCCTGCAGCATGCGCTTTTCGTTGCGGACGATGATGTCCGGCGCGCGGAGCTCGATCAGGCGCTTGAGGCGGTTGTTGCGGTTGATGACGCGGCGATAGAGATCGTTGAGATCCGAGGTCGCGAAACGGCCACCGTCAAGCGGCACCAGCGGGCGCAGTTCGGGCGGGATGACCGGGATAACGTCGAGGATCATCCACTCCGGACGGTTGCCCGAATCGATGAACGATTCGACGACCTTGAGGCGCTTGATGATCTTCTTGGGCTTCAGCTCGCTCTTGGTGGTGGCGAGCTCCTCCATCAGGTCCTTGCGTTCCTGCTCGAGGTCGAGGTCCATCAGCATCTGCTTGACCGCCTCGGCGCCGATCCCGGCCGAGAACGCGTCCTCGCCATACTCGTCCTGCGCGTCGAGCAGTTCATCTTCGGTAAGGAGCTGGTAGCGCTCGAGCGGGGTGATGCCCGGCTCGATCACGACGTAGCTTTCGAAGTAGAGGATGCGCTCAAGCTGCTTGAGCTGCATGTCGAGCAGGAGGCCGATGCGCGAAGGCAGCGACTTCAGGAACCAGATGTGCGCAACCGGCGCGGCCAGTTCGATGTGGCCCATGCGCTCGCGGCGGACCTTGGTGACGGTGACTTCGACGCCGCACTTTTCGCAGACGACGCCCTTGTACTTCATGCGCTTGTACTTGCCGCAGAGGCACTCGTAGTCCTTCACCGGGCCGAAGATGCGTGCGCAGAACAGGCCGTCACGCTCGGGCTTGAACGTGCGGTAGTTGATCGTTTCCGGCTTCTTGATCTCGCCGAAGGACCAGCTGCGGATGCGCTCGGGGCTCGCCAGACCGATCTGGATCTGGTCGAAGGTCTCGGGCTTGGCGATCTGGTTGGTGAACTTGGTCAGGTCGTTCATTCTTCATTCCTCACTTGGAGGGAAACTTTAACGTCGATCAGTCGTGGGGCGATCAGCCGGTTGGCCGGCGGGCGAGAGCCGCGCCGGCCTGTGACTGTCACTCCGCCGCCATCGGCATGCCGTCGTCGTCCTCGGGCTCATCGATCGAGGAAAGCTCGACGTTGAGACCCAGGCTGCGCATTTCCTTGACGAGCACGTTGAAGCTCTCCGGAATGCCGGCCTCGAAGGTGTCGTCGCCCTTGACGATCGCCTCGTAGACCTTGGTGCGGCCGACAACGTCGTCGGACTTCACCGTGAGCATTTCCTGCAAGGTGTACGCAGCACCGTAGGCCTGCAACGCCCAGACCTCCATTTCGCCGAAGCGCTGGCCGCCGAACTGCGCCTTGCCGCCCAGCGGCTGCTGGGTGACGAGCGAGTAGGGCCCGATCGAACGCGCGTGGATCTTGTCGTCGACAAGGTGGTGCAGCTTGAGCACATACTTCATGCCCACCGTGACCTTGCGGTCGAACGCCTCGCCGGTGCGGCCGTCGTAGAGCGTCACCTGGCCCGATTCATCGAGGCCAGCGAGACGCAGCATGTCGGTCACGTCCTTCTCCACCGCGCCGTCGAACACAGGCGAGCCCATCGGCACGCCTGCGCGGACCGACTGTGCGAAGTCGATGATCTGGTCGTCGCTGCGCGCCGCGATTTCAGCGGTGTAGTTGTCGCCGTAGATCTCGCTCAGCAGCTGACGAACGGCCTCGGGCGGCGAACCGGCTTCGGGGTTCGGGTTGGCTTCGCGCCAGGCATCGAGCGCCGCGCCGATCCGCTTGCCGAGGCCGCGCGCGGCCCAGCCGAGGTGTGTCTCGAAGATCTGCCCGACGTTCATGCGCGAAGGCACGCCCAGCGGGTTGAGCACGAAGTCGACCGGGGTGCCGTCTTCGAGGAACGGCATGTCCTCCTGCGGCAGGATGCGGCTGATGATGCCCTTGTTGCCGTGGCGGCCGGCCATCTTGTCGCCCGGCTGCAGCTTGCGCTTCACCGCCACGAAGACCTTGACCATCTTGAGCACGCCAGGCGCCAGTTCGTCACCGCGTTCGAGCTTCTCCTTGCGGTCCTCGAACTTCTCCTGGATCGCCTTCACTGCGGTGTCGTACTGCGCCTTGACCGCTTCGAGCTGCGCCTGGCGGCTGTCATCGGCCAGGGCGAACTTCCACCATTCATGACGCTCGACGTCGGCGAGCACCTGCTCGGTGATCTCTTCGCCCTTCTTCACGCCCTTGGGCGCTGCCGCCGAAACCTGGCCGAGCAGCATTTCGCGCAGACGGTTGAAGGTGGCGCGGTTGAGGATCGCGCGCTCGTCCTCGCGGTCCTTGGCGAGGCGTTCGATTTCCTCGTTCTGGATCGCGCGGGTACGGTCGTCGATCTCGATACCGTGGCGGTTGAACACGCGCACGTCGACGATCGTGCCCGAGACGCCCGGCGGCAGGCGCAGCGAGGTGTCGCGCACGTCGCTGGCCTTTTCACCGAAGATCGCGCGGAGCAGCTTCTCTTCCGGGGTCATCGGGCTTTCGCCCTTCGGCGTGATCTTGCCGACGAGGATGTCGCCCGGGTGCACTTCGGCACCGATGTAGACGATGCCCGCCTCGTCGAGGTTGCGCAGGGCTTCCTCGCCAACGTTCGGGATGTCGCGGGTGATGTCTTCGGGCCCGAGCTTGGTGTCGCGGGCCATGACCTCGAACTCCTCGATGTGGATCGAGGTGAAGACGTCTTCCTTCACGATGCGTTCGCTGATCAGGATCGAGTCTTCGTAGTTGTAGCCATTCCACGGCATGAATGCGACGAGCACGTTGCGGCCGAGCGCAAGCTCGCCAAACTCGGTCGACGGACCGTCGGCGATGATATCGCCCTTCTCGATCAGATCGCCCACCTTCACCAGCGGACGCTGGTTGATGCAGGTCGACTGGTTCGAACGCTCGAACTTCTGCAGGCGGTAGATATCGACGCCCGACTGACCGGCCTCGATATCGCCCGAGGCGCGGATCACGATGCGGGTTGCGTCAACCTGATCGACCACGCCCGAACGCAGCGCCGAAATCGCCGCGCCCGAATCGCGCGCCACGGTCTCTTCCATGCCGGTGCCCACGAACGGCGCATCAGCCTTGACCAGCGGCACCGCCTGGCGCTGCATGTTCGAGCCCATCAGCGCGCGGTTGGCGTCGTCGTTTTCAAGGAACGGAATGAGCGAGGCGGCCACCGAGACGAGCTGCTTGGGGCTGACGTCCATGAGCGTCACGTTTTCACGCGGGCTCATCACGAATTCGCCATTCTGCCGCGCCGAGACGAGCTCTTCCGCGAACGAGCCGTCCACGTTGAGCGCGGCCGAGGCCTGCGCCACGGTGTGCTTCTGCTCTTCCATCGCCGAAAGGTAGATGACCTCGCCGGTCACCTTGCCGTCGACGATCTTGCGGTACGGCGTCTCGATGAAGCCGTACTTGTTGACACGCGCGAAGGTCGAGAGCGAGTTGATCAGACCGATGTTCGGGCCTTCCGGCGTCTCGATCGGGCAGATGCGGCCATAGTGCGTCGGGTGGACGTCGCGCACTTCGAAGCCGGCGCGCTCGCGGGTCAGACCACCCGGCCCGAGCGCCGAGACACGGCGCTTGTGGGTGACTTCCGACAGCGGGTTGGTCTGGTCCATGAACTGCGAGAGCTGCGACGAGCCGAAGAACTCGCGCACCGCGGCCACGGCGGGCTTCGCGTTGATGAGGTCGTTCGGCATCACGGTCGACACGTCGACCGAGCTCATGCGCTCCTTCACCGCGCGTTCCATGCGCAGCAGGCCGACGCGGTACTGGTTCTCGAGCAGCTCGCCCACCGAACGGACGCGGCGGTTGCCGAGGTTGTCGATGTCGTCGACCTCGCCCTTGCCGTCCTTGAGGTTCACCAGTTCCTTGACCACGGCGAGGATGTCCTCGGTGCGCAGGGTGGTGATCGTGTCGGGGCAATCGAGACCGAGACGCATGTTGAGCTTGACGCGGCCCACGGCCGAAAGGTCGTAGCGGTCCGGATCGAAGAACAGGCCGTCGAACAGCGCTTCGGCGGTTTCGCGCGTCGGCGGCTCGCCAGGGCGCATCACGCGGTAGATGTCCGAGAGCGCCTGGTCGCGGTCTTCGGCCTTGTCGGCCTTCATCGTGTTGCGGATCCAGGGACCCGTGTTCATGTGGTCGATGTCGAGCAGCTCAAGCACGTCGACGCCGGCCTTGTCGAGCACCTCGAGGTTCTCAGGCGAAACCTCGTCACCGGCTTCAATCCAGATGCGGCCAGTGCTTTCGTCGATCATGTCCTTGGCGGCATAGCGGCCGAAGATTTCCTCGGTCGGGATCAGCAGGTTCTGAAGGCCGTCCTTCGCCGCCTTGTTGGCAGCGCGCGGGCTGATCTTGGTGCCGGCGGGGAACACGACTTCGCCCGAGGCGGCATCGACGATGTCGAACGCCGGCTTCGAACCGCGCCACTGGTCAAGCACGAAGGGCACCTTCCAGCCGCCTTCGGCCCGCGCCCACACGACCTTGTCGTAGAAGAAGTCGAGGATCTGCTCGCCGTTGAGCCCCAGCGCATAGAGCAGCGCCGTGACCGGCAGCTTGCGCTTGCGGTCGATGCGGACGTTGACGATGTCCTTGGCGTCGAACTCGAAGTCGAGCCACGACCCGCGATAGGGAATGACGCGCGCGGCGAACAGGTACTTGCCCGAGGAGTGCGTCTTGCCGCGGTCATGGTCGAACAGCACGCCCGGCGAACGGTGCATCTGGCTGACGATGACGCGCTCGGTCCCGTTAATGATGAAGGTGCCGTTGTCGGTCATGAGCGGGATGTCGCCCATGTAGACGTCCTGCTCCTTGATATCGATGAGGCTCTTGGTCTCGGTCTCGCTGTCGACCTCGAAGGTGGCGAGCTTGAGCGTCACCTTCATCGGCGCGGCATAGGTGATCCCGCGCTGGCGGCACTCGTTGACGTCGTACTTCGGCGCCTCGAGCACATAGCCGTCGCGCTCCTTGATATCGAGGCTGGCGGTGCCGGCGAAGTCCTGGATCGGGAAGACCGAACGCAGCGTCTTTTCCAGACCCGAGACATAGCCCGTAGCCGGATCGGAGCGCAGGAACTGCTCGTAGCTTTCACGCTGGACCTCGATCAGGTTCGGCATCTGCACCACTTCGTGGATGTCGCCGAAGATCTTGCGGATGCGCTTCTTGAAACCGGCGCGTGCCGGCTTGGCCGAGGGAGTTGCCTTGGTAGCCATGAAAGGGTCAGCCTCTTGTCTGTACTTGCGTACCGGGCAGGACACCCGGCGAAATCCACACGCGGCGTGTGGAGCCTGAAGCCGTAACGCCAAACGCCACCCATGGATTCCAGCTGGATTCCCGGTGGCAAATGGCATCAGCGCGTCAGACGAAACCCGAACCGCTTCCTTCCTTGGCAGTCCCCCGCGTATGGGACAGCCTTGCTCGAAGCGGTGGGCAAGTACAATCAATTAGGCGGACCGGGGCACTTTGTCAACGGCAGCAAGGTTGCCGGGCAGGCTGAAGCGCAAAAGCCAAGCCGGGCCGCTTACCTCGTTTGCTCTTTTCCGTTCTTCTCAGCAAATTCCGCGAATTCTTCGACCGAGACACCCAACCACTTATGCTTTCCCTTCGGCTTCCAAAGGATTCCGCTGGGCTTGATCCGGACGGTCCCAACCTTCCCACCCTCTTCCTCAATAATTTCAAAATCTTCAGACTTTGAACGCCGAATCTCTTTTTTGCCATAAGAACTCCGCATTTATGCTTATGCATATGGCCTTTGAAAGCTGTGCGCAATCGATACGGCCCATGAGAGTTCTGTTTTCTTGACTCTGCCCTTCATTTCCGCCAACGGCCATGTCGAATTGCGGGGCTTGCTCGGCAGTTCATCCGTCCGAGACAGCTGGTGCAGGCTTCCTGCTTAATCTCCAGCCTAGACGGGGAAAAGAGTTTTCGGGCGCTTCGGCGCCCTCGGCCTGATGGTCCGCTCCCATGCGGAACGCCAGCCATTCGTGCGGTTTTCCGCACGCTCCTTCCCCTCTCAACGGACTCGCCCGTGGTGCCTTGCGTGCCATGGACAAACGTAGCCGTCCGGTCGGGCTCTGCTCTGGCCGGACAAGTGAAGGAGTATGGCATGGATCGTTCGCAGAAAGCCGAATCGGTCGCCTTCCTGACCGAGGTGTTCAACGAGGCCGGCGCGGTGGTCATCACCCGCAACCTCGGCATGACGGTGGCCCAGTCCACCGCCCTGCGCATCAAGGTCCGCGAGGCGGGCGCTTCGTTCAAGGTTGCGAAGAACAGTCTGGCCAAGATTGCCGCCAAGGGCACCGCGTACGAGGGCATGATCGACCTCTTCACCGGTCCCACCGGCATCGCCGCCTCGGCGGATCCGGTGGCGGCCGCCAAGGTCGTCGTCGATTTCGCCAAGACCAACGACAAGCTCGAAATCGTTGGCGGTGCAATGGGCAGCGTCGTTCTCAACGCCGATGGTATCAAGGCTCTCGCCACGATGCCCTCGCTCGACGAGATGCGCGCCAAGCTCATCGGCCTCATTCAGGCTCCGGCGACCAAGATCGCCCAGCTCACGACCGCTCCGGCGGCCAAGCTGGCTCGCGTCTTTGCTGCCTACGCCGAGAAGGACGCCGCGTAAGCGCGACAGCAATCACAGACCTGTTTTTCCTAAACTTTCGCCCGTTCGGGCAAACCACATTGAGGAGTTATCATCATGGCCGATATCGCCAATCTCGTTGCAGAACTTTCGAAGCTCACCGTTCTCGAAGCCGCTGACCTCGCCAAGGCCCTCGAAGAAGCATGGGGCGTCAGCGCCGCTGCTGCTGTTGCCGTGGCAGCCCCCGCCGGTGGCGGCGAAGCCGCTGCTCCGGTCGAAGAGAAGACCGAATTCGACGTCATCCTGACCGGCGACGGTGGCAAGAAGATCCAGGTCATCAAGGAAGTGCGCGCCATCACCGCACTCGGCCTGACCGAAGCCAAGGCGCTCGTCGAAGCCGCTCCGAAGGCGATCAAGGAAGGTGTCAACAAGGCCGAGGCCGAGGACATCAAGGCCAAGATCGAAGCCGCTGGCGGCACCGTCGAGATCAAGTAAGATTTCCCGGTTTCGCGGGTGTCTTGAAGCATCCGCGGTACGGAAAGGGCGGGCCGCAAGGCCTGCCCTTTTTGTTTGGTGCCGCACGCCTCGCCCGCACTCTGGCCCATATCACACTTCCGGAATCCGATGGCTGCGCTGGAAGCTGGCGGGGCGCCAGCCTGCACAGCCGGCGGCCTTGAGCGCATTCCAGAACCGGTCGCTGACCAGGAACTGCTCTTGGGTGACGCGCTGGCGGTATCGACGCCCGCGTTTCGGCCGGCTGCTTCTGAATGAAGCGGTCGAGGCGCTCTTGCCAAAGGCAGCTGTTGCGCGGACCATCGCCTTCCAGCTCGCCGCTGGGCCAATACTCGCCAAACCCGGTGGGAAATTTCAGCCCCCAAACCCTTCCATTTCCTTTTGACCCGGACGCGCCCGCTGGATCCAAGATTGACGTCAGTCCACCTTGAAGGCGCACGCAGACTGATGAAAATGAACGGTAGCGGCATAGCCACATCGGGCGAAAAACCGATTAATTGTCAATGCTCTAATGAAACTGGCCTCAACAGGACTGCATTCACTCCAGCAGCTCAAACTCCACTGACTGCGCCTGACGCTTGTATAGCTTAACCGCTGGCCTGCCTTCATCGGGAACGAATAGGTCCACATGGCAGGCAATCGCACCTGCGAGGCACAGTGCGACAAAGCCGTCTTCGCCGCCTTGCTCCGCGACAAGGCGCTCCGCGGCTTCCCACTCGGGTGCAGCACCCAGCAGGCTTTCAAATCTATGGAGCAATTCGGCTCGCGGAACGCGGTTAGTCAAGTCCGGCCCGGTTGCATCAATCAGTCTTGCCAGCCGATCGATCCGTGCGAAATGTCGATCTGGTTCGAACGCAGCTGCCGAACGCCGCCAACCCGCTATCCTTTTGAGCATTTCGGCGCGGGAGACCTGATCGGTCAGATGCGTCCTGTCGCCATGGATTTCGCTGGCGATGCAATACAGCTTGGCCGAGACGACCAATGATCGCGGCATTCTGTCGGAGTAAACAGTCAGATGTTCTGCGCCGCCATCTTCGCGGCGACGAGTTTCCACCTTGAAGGAAAGACCGGTTCGCCGGTCTGTCCAACCCGAGCCGCCGATCGAAATGGAACCGGCCTCATAAGGAACCATGACGAAGCGTGGATCGATGAGGTCGTCAGATACGCCCGTCTCTGCAAAGCCGGGATCAGAGGGAGGCTGGGATCCTGCCATGCGCATATTTTCCAAAGTTGCGGAGCACTGATCAACAAACGCGTTCTAAAGCCCGTTCGATAAGATTGCGTTGAACAAAAGGAGCAAATGCTGACGGGATGCATGGGTGGCAACCCTTGCCCGCCGGAGGCACCTTTCCTTGTCGCCGCCCTCCCCCTATGGCCGACCGCATGTTCGAAAGCCCCCCCACCCGCTGGATCGATGAATGGCGTGCCATGCTGCGCCTCGCCGCGCCGCTCGTGGGCGCGAGCCTGCTGCAAATGGCGGTTTTCGCGGTCGACGTGATCTTCGTCGCGCGGCTCGGCCCAGCGGCGCTCGCGGCGTCCTCGCTCGCGGTCTCGATCTTCGGGCTCCTGATCTGGAGCCTTTCGGGGCTGGTCGGCGCGGCTTCCCCGCTCATCGCCGCCGAAATCGGCGCACGCCGCCACGCCGTGCGCGAAGTGCGCCGCACCGTGCGGATGACGGGCTGGGCCGGCGTCATCGCCGGCATTGGTGCGATGGGCGTCTGCCAACTCGGCGGCCCGGTGATGCGCGCGACCGGCCAGAGCGAGGAAGTGATCGCGCTCGCGGTCCCGTTCCTCAATGTCCTGATGTGGGCTTCGGTCCCCGCCGTCCTCGCCTCGCTTCTGCGCACGGTCGTCTCGACCCTCGGCCGGCCTTATATCGGCACCGCGATCAACGGCCTTGCCGTCGGCGTCAACGCGCTGGGCAACTACACCTTTGTCTTCGGCAAGTTTGGGGCCCCGGCGCTCGGCCTCACCGGCTCGGCGCTGTCCAGCATCGTCACCAGCGTCTTCATGCTCGGCGCGTATGCCATCGTCATCCGTACCGACCGGCGCCTGCGCCGCTACCGGTTTGCTGGGCGCTGGTGGCGGCCGGACTGGACGCGCTTCGTCGATGTGCTGCGCATCGGCATGCCGATCACCGCCACGATCATCGCCGAGGCCGGCATGTTCAACGGGGCGGCCTTCCTGATGGGGCGCATCGGCGAGGTGGAACTGGCCGCACACACCGTGGCGCTGCAGTTCGCCGCGTTCACGTTCCAGGTTCCGTTCGGCGTCTCGCAGGCCGCCACGATCCGCGTCGGCCTGGCCTACGGTGCACGCGACAACGCCGCGATCACGCGCTCGGGCCAGGTTGCGGTAACGCTCGGCGTAGGCTTCATGGCCGCGATGGCGACGCTCATGCTGGTGTTTCCCAACCTGATTCTCGCCGCCTATATCGATCCCGCCGATCCCGCCAATGCGCGCCTAGTCAGTCTCGCAACGCAATACATGGTCGTCGCCGCCGCGTTCCAGATCTTCGACGGGGCGCAGGCGGTCGGTGCGGCCTTGCTGCGCGGCCTGCAGGACACGCGCGTACCGATGGGAATTGCGCTGTTCGGCTATTGGGTTCCGGGTATCGGCACGGCGCTCTGGCTCAGCCAGATGACCCCGCTCAAAGGGCTCGGCGTTTGGATCGGGCTTGCCGTCGGGCTCATCGTGGTCGCCGCGCTGCTCCTCTGGCGCTGGCACCGCCGTGCCCGGCTGGGACTCCTCCCCGCCTAAAAAACTTGGCCGTAGGAGGTTGACCTCCCATCGCCCCCCACCCATATGCGCCCTGCTGGCACTCTCCGTCCGAGAGTGCCAAGTGCCATTTTTGTATCATGGAACAAGGGAGATACCCATGACCTTCCGTCCGCTGCACGACCGCGTGCTCGTGCGCCGCGTCGAAGCCGAGGAAAAGACCGCCGGCGGCATCATCATTCCCGACAGCGCCAAGGAAAAGCCCGCCGAGGGCGAGATCGTGGCGATCGGTTCGGGCGCCCGCGCCGAAAACGGCACGATCACCCCGCTCGACGTCAAGGTCGGTGACCGCGTCCTGTTCGGCAAGTGGTCGGGCACCGAAGTCAAGGTCGGCGGCGAAGATCTGCTGATCATGAAGGAAGCCGATATCCTCGGCGTGATCGGTTGATCGCAGCTGTCCTTCTTTTCCAACTCCATCTCATTCAAAGGAAACCACCATGGCTGCCAAGGACGTAAAGTTCGGCCGCGACGCTCGTGAGCGCATTCTGCGCGGCGTCGACATCCTCGCTGATGCCGTCAAGGTCACGCTGGGCCCCAAGGGCCGCAACGTTGTGATCGACAAGAGCTTCGGCGCACCCCGCATCACGAAGGACGGCGTCAGCGTCGCCAAGGAAATCGAACTCAAGGACAAGTTCGAGAACATGGGCGCGCAGATGCTGCGCGAAGTCGCCTCGAAGACCAACGACCTCGCCGGTGATGGCACCACCACCGCCACCGTGCTCGCCCAGGCGATCGTGCGCGAAGGCATGACCGCGGTTGCCGCCGGCATGAACCCGATGGACCTCAAGCGCGGCATCGACCTCGCGGTCAGCAAGGTCGTCGACGACCTCAAGGGCCGTTCGACCCCGGTCGCAGGCTCTGCGGAAATCGCCCAGGTCGGCATCATCTCGGCCAACGGCGACGTCGAAGTCGGCCAGAAGATCGCCGAGGCGATGGACAAGGTCGGCAAGGAAGGCGTGATCACTGTCGAGGAAGCCAAGGGCCTCGAATTCGAACTTGATGTCGTCGAAGGCATGCAGTTCGATCGCGGCTACCTCTCGCCCTACTTCATCACCAACCCCGACAAGATGACGGTCGAGCTCGACAACCCCTACATCCTCATCCACGAGAAGAAGCTCTCGTCGCTCCAGGCGATGCTGCCGGTTCTCGAGGCCGTGGTGCAGACGGGTCGTCCGCTCCTAATCATCGCCGAGGACATCGAGGGCGAGGCGCTCGCCACGCTCGTCGTCAACAAGCTGCGCGGCGGCCTCAAGGTCGCGGCCGTCAAGGCACCGGGCTTCGGCGATCGCCGCAAGGCCATGCTGGGCGACATCGCCACGCTGACCGCCGGCGAAATGATCTCCGAAGACCTCGGCATCAAGCTCGAGAGCGTGACGCTCCCGATGCTCGGCCAGGCCAAGAAGGTCACCATCGACAAGGACAACACCACGATCGTCGACGGCGCCGGTTCGGCTGACGAGATCAAGGCCCGCGTCGAGCAGATCCGTGCCCAGATCGAAGTCACCACCAGCGACTACGACCGCGAGAAGCTCCAGGAGCGCCTTGCCAAGCTCGCTGGCGGCGTGGCCGTGATCAAGGTCGGCGGCGCTTCGGAAGTCGAAGTCAAGGAGCGCAAGGACCGCGTCGATGACGCGCTCCACGCGACCCGCGCTGCGGTCGAGGAAGGCATCGTCCCCGGCGGCGGTACCGCTCTCCTCTACGCAACCAAGGCTCTCGCCGGCCTCAAGGGTGCCAACGACGACCAGACCAAGGGCATCGACATCGTGCGCCGCGCGATCCTCGCCCCGATCCGGCAGATCGCCGCGAACGCTGGTCATGATGGCGCGGTCGTTTCGGGCAACCTCCTGCGCGAAGGCGACGAGACCCAGGGCTTCAACGCCGCGACCGACACCTACGAGAACCTGAAGGCCGCCGGCGTCATCGACCCGACCAAGGTCGTGCGCACCGCGCTTCAGGACGCTGCCTCGGTTGCCGGTCTGCTGATCACGACCGAAGCCGCGATCATCGAGCGGCCGGAAGACAAGCCCGCGATGCCCCCGATGGGTGGCGGCATGGGCGGCATGGGCGGCATGGACTTCTAAGTCCGACGCGCATCGCACGCACGAGAAACGGGGCCGGAAGGGAAACCTTCCGGCCCTTTTTCTATGCTGATGGCTGGGCCTCAATGGAGCAGGGGCCCGGCAAAGTGCCGGGTCAGCCGCCTTGCGCCTTCGGGGCTGAGATGATCGTCATCGTAGTAGAAGGGCAGGGCCCCCACCGTTGCAGTGCAGCGTCCGCTCGCAGCGCTGCAGAACATAGCGTCGGGATTGATAACCTGAACGCTCGCGCGCGCCGCCACGCCGGCCAGCATCCCGAAAGTCCGGACCTGCCGCGCGCGAAACCGGGCATAGCTCGTGTTCAGCGGCACCGCTCTGCCCATCAGTTCCGCCTTCCAGATGTATTCCGGAACAGTCCAGCCGACTTCTGGCACCGGCCCAACGATCACGACCTGCTTGCCGGCCATCTGCAAGCGCCGGGTCATGGCCAGTGCGCGACGACGGAGCAGCGCGGATTGGCCTGATCATCACTCTGGCATCGTTGCTGCGGTGACGGGAATCGAGCGCCATCGTCATGAGTTCGAGCATTTGCGGCGAGAAGCGCGAGGGCCAGCCTCTGGCCTGCCATGCCGCGGTCCCGCTGGCGACAAGCAAGGCCGCCAGTGTTGCAAGACCCGGGCACCGTGCCGTTTGAAAGCCCGTCTGACCGCCGCAGCGGCTGCTCGATGAAACGCCAGGTCGCCCAGGCCGCAAGGAAGACTCCTCCGATCATCACCACGTAGTTTGCCGGTGTCAGCGCATTCAGCGCGATCTTCCGGGCAAAGGCGAAGACCGGCTGGTGCCAGAGGTAAAGACTGTAGGAGATAAGGCCGACGAGAACGATCGGACGCGCAGCGAGCAGCCCGGCCGTCCGGTATTCGGAACGCAGCACCGCAAGGAGCGTCGCGGTACACAGGCACGGCAGCAAGGCGCCAGGCCAGGGAAAAGAGCCGCTATCGCCGGGTAGCAGGAAAGCCACCAGCAAGCCGGCCAAAGCCAGCCCGCTCACCGGACCGGTGTAGCGCCCTGCCCGCAGCGATCCCGCGCGGCGTTCCCGCAAGGATATCGCACCGCCTAGCATCAGTTCCCAAGCCCGGGGCGGCAGATAGTAAAACGCGATGTCGGGTCTGAACCGCATGAGCACGCCCGCCAGCACCAGCGAAAGCCCGAACCCCAGCCCGAACAGCAGCGGAAGCGCGCGCGGGCGGAACCGCAGGATGGCCAGCAGCACGACCGGATAGAGCAGGTAGAATTGCTCCTCCACGGCCAGTGACCACATGTGGACCAAAGGATTGGTGCGCGTATCCGGCGCGAATTAGCCGCCCGGCTGATAGTGCAAATAGATGTTGGAGACGGGCAGAACACTCGCCACCAACGCCATGCCGAATTGCGCCAGTTCGTCCGGCGGCAGAAGCAGGAAAGCCGCAAGAGCGCACACCAACAGAACGACGAGCAGAGCCGGCACGATGCGCCGCAGCCGCCGCGTCCAGAACCCGGCGAGCGAGAAGGTCCCACGATCGATGTCGCCAAGGATCTTGCCGGTGATCAGGTAGCCACTGATCACGAAGAAGACATCGACACCGGCGAGGCCGCCCGGAAGCAGGCTGGGATCGGCGTGGTAGAGGATCACCGCACAGACCGCGATCGCGCGCAGCCCGTCGACCTCGGGTCGATAGGCATCGCTGCGGCTCACAGCTGCAGTCTCGATCTGCATGCTCGCCCCCCCTGCCAACGTTCCGCCACAGTCATCTGCATGCTACGCTGAGGCGTGCTTCGCAATGGCAAGACAGGTCTGCCACCCGCACCTGTGCCCGCTGGACAGGCCAGGTGACCGCGTTAAACTGCTCCACAAATCAACGGCATGCGGGGGATGGGGTGCGCAAACGGACAATAGCACTAGGCACGGCGGCCTTGGCGGCACTGGCCGGGCTCGGCTGGTATGCCAGCCTCGATGCGGAAACGCGGGGGCTGCTGGCCGCGCTGCCCACCAACCGCGATGTGCTGATGTGGACGATCCCCCAGCGCGATGCCGCGTTCCGGGCAATGGACCGCCTGCCGGTGCTCGCCGAAGCGCG
The DNA here is from genome assembly GCF_001519075.1 of Novosphingobium fuchskuhlense. Lineage (GTDB taxonomy): Bacteria > Pseudomonadota > Alphaproteobacteria > Sphingomonadales > Sphingomonadaceae > Novosphingobium > Novosphingobium fuchskuhlense. The sequence continues at coordinate 769,696 of NZ_KQ954244.1, read as the reverse complement.
CGAAGTCCAGCCTTCCGAACATCCCTTGCCGCTGCCGGCCGGCAAGCCGCTCACTGTGCCAGGGCTCGATGCCTACATGGCAAGCCAGCGCGCGGCAGGCCTCGTGATCGTGCAGGACGGCAAGGTGCGGCTCGAGCGCTACAGCCTCGGTTTCACGGCCAAGGGCCGCTGGACGAGCTTTTCGGTGGCAAAGTCGTTCACCTCCACGCTCGTCGGCGCGGCGATCAAGGACGGCTATATCAAGAGCCTCGACGACAAGGTCAGCCAATATATCCATGACCTCAAGGGCTCGGCCTACGACGACGTCAGCATCGCGCAGCTGCTCACGATGAGTTCGGGCGTGCGCTGGAACGAGGACTACGAGGACCCCAGGTCCGACGTCGCCTCGTTCAACAATGCCGAGCCCGAAAAGGGCATGGACGCGACCGTCAGCTACATGCGGAAGCTCCCCCGCGCCCATCCTCCGGGCACCGTGTGGCACTACAACACCGGTGAGACCAACCTGATCGGGGTGCTCGTCTCCTCCGCCACGAAGAAGCCGCTGTCACAGTATCTCGAAGAGAAAATCTGGAAACCCGCCGGCATGGAAGCCAAGGCCACATGGCTGCTGGGCAAGACCGCGCACGAAATCGCGGGCTGCTGCCTTCAAGCCGCGACCCGCGATTTTGCGCGCATGGGGCTGTTCGTGCTGGCCAACGGTCATGTTGGCGGGGATGGCGCCAGCGGCCAGCAGATCGTGCCGCCAGATTGGTTCGCCGCCGCTACCCGCAAGCAGAAGGACATCGGGGAGCCGGGCAAGGGCTATGGCTACCAGTGGTGGACCTATGACGACGGCTCGGTCGCCGCGCAGGGCATTTTCGGGCAAGGCATCTTCATCGATCCCAAACGCCGGCTGGTGATCGCCAGCAATGCGGATTGGCCCCGCGCCGACGAAGGCCCCGAACCCGCCGCGCGCGAGGCCTTCTACCGCAAAGTCCAGGCCCTGATCGACGCGGGGAACTGATCGGCGCTGTCCTACAGGAGGCGGGCCGGGCTATGCTGGCGGCATGTCCGCCGCACCCGCCCACCTCCTTGCTTACGCGCCGATCTTCCGCGGCGTTCCGCCCGATTTCCAGGCTTCGGGCAGGGGGCGGAGTTTTTGCCCTGGACTGTGTCAACTGTGTCAACCTGACCTAAATTCGGCGCGACTCCCCCAAGGGCCTATGGACAAGGCGACTCGCCGAGCTCTACGCCCCGAAACTGGTTTGGGGGGATGGGCAATGCGCAAGACGGCCTTGGGTGCTGCACTGGGAATGCTGGCGTGGTCCGGCGCGGTACATGCCGAGACCGTCAGGCTCGCCCCCGTACCTGCGGCGCAGGCGACCGGCTACGACAGGATCCGCGAGGCGGACTTGCGCGCGGATCTCACCTTCATCGCCTCAGATGCGCTGCAGGGCCGGATGTCGCTTCAGCCGGGCGACGACGCCGCGGTCCAGTGGATTGCCGCCGAGTTCGCCAAGGCCGGTCTCCAGCCCGCAGCCACCGATGCCAAAGGGGCGCCTAGCTGGTATCAGGCCGTTCCGCTGATCGAATACCGGCCGAACCCCGCCGCCAATGCCCTCACGCTGCGCATCGGCACGTCCGAGCAAAGCTGGAAATCGCCCGACATCATCGGCGGCTTCCGCGATGATGTCGACATCACCGCGCCGCTTGTGTTCGCAGGCTATGGCATCACCGCGCCCGGCGTGAGCTACGACGACTACAAGGGCCTCGACGTGCGCGGGAAGATCGTCCTCGTGTTCGAGCACGAGCCGCAGGAAAACGATCCGGCCTCGCGCTTCAACGGCACCGGCAACACCCGCCACGCCACCAATCGCGTGAAAGCGCTGAATGCCCAGGCCCGCGGCGCCCTCGCCGTGCTCGTCATGGCCGAGCCGAACCGCAAGCACCCCTCGAACCTCGAGCGCTACAACCGCATCGGCGGCAGCGCCAAGCGCTTCCCGCCGCTGCCGGGCCAGGCGCTGCTCGATGACGAGCTGCATATTGCGGTACTGACCGTGTCCGATGCAGCCGGCGCGGCCTTGCTTGCAAAGGCCGGCATGCCCCCCGAGGCCCTGCAGGCCGCGATCGATGGGCCGCTCGTGCCGCAATCGCGCACGCTGGCCGATACGACAGTTGCGCTGCACCTCGAGAACACGTCGCGCAGCCGCGGCATCTCGGCGAACGTGGTCGGCTTGCTGCCCGGATCCGACCCCACGCTGGCGCCCGAAACCGTGATCATAAGCGCGCATCACGATCACGACGGCAGCAACGGGCCAGAGATCTGGCACGGCGCGGATGACAACGGCTCGGGCACGGTCGGTGTCGTCGCGCTCGCGCGCGCCTTTATGGCCAATCCGGTCAAGCCGAAGCGCTCGATTCTCTTCGCCGTCTTCGCCGCCGAAGAACGCGGCCTGCTCGGCAGCTACTACATGGCCATGAATCCGCTGCGCCCGCTCGCCACCACGCGCGCGATGATCAACTTCGACATGATCGGCCGCAACGAGGAACCGAGCGACCAGACCACCGGTCTTGTCGACATTCCGAAGGACACCACCAACCGGCTCAACCTGATCGGCGCGACCTACAGCCCGGACTTCAACCGGGTGGTGCAGGCCGCCAACCGCAGCGTCGGGCTCGATCTCGATGACCGGTTCGACCACGAAAACGCGCTCAACGTGTTCTTCCGCAGCGACCAGTTTCCCTTCGTTCTGAAGGACGTGCCTGCCATGTGGTTCAACACCGGCTTTCACCCGGATTACCATCACAGCACCGATACCGCAGACCGGATCAACTATCCCAAGATGACGAAGATCGTAAGGCTCGCCTATCTCTCCGCCTGGCGTTTTGCCAGCGAGGCGACGCCACCGGCTTTCGTGCCCGATCCGGCGGGCCACTGACACCCCAAGCCGCCTCGCACGGCCCGCCCGGGCCAAGTGTGAAATGAATTTGACAGTCTATCTGTAAATCCCGATTGTCACCCATCCAGCAGCGCTGCTGCATGCTATGGAGGGCCGCCCTTTGCCCGACCAGTTTCCCCTTGAACCCACGCCCAGCCTTTCGGTCGAAACCGTTGTCTCGGTGCGCCACTGGAACGACTTTCTGTTCTCCTTCACGATCACCCGTCCGCCGAGCTTCCGCTTCCGCTCGGGCGAATTCGTGATGATCGGGCTGATGGGCGACAATGGCCGCCCGCTGCTTCGCGCCTATTCGATGGCTTCGCCTGCTTATGACGAAGTGCTCGAGTTTCTCTCGATCAAGGTGCCCGACGGCCCGCTCACCTCGCGCCTCCAGAAGATCAAGGAAGGCGATCACATCTATCTCGGCCGCAAGCCCACCGGTACTCTGGTGGCAGATGCCTTGCTGCCCGGCCGGCGCCTGTTCCTGCTCGGGACCGGCACCGGCCTCGCGCCGTGGATGTCCCTGATCCGCGATCCCGATATCTACGACCGGTTCGAACAGATCGCAGTGGTCCATTCGGTGCGCGGTGTCTCCGATCTTGCCTATCGCGACATGCTGGAAGCACGGCTGGCGGATGATCCGCTTGTCGGCGAGATGGCAGCGGAGCGGCTGACCTACATCCCGACCGTGACGCGCGAGACGTTCCACACAAACAAGCGGATCGAGGGCCTCATGCTCGACGGGACGCTATTCCAAGGCTCGCTTGGCGAGCCCAAGAACTTCGACCCAGTCCACGACCGCGTCATGCTTTGCGGCTCGATGACGATGATCAAGGAAGTCGCCGCCATGCTCGAAGGCTTCGGCTTCACCGAGGGGGCCAATTCGCACCCCGGGGAATATGTAATCGAGCGCGCCTTCGTCGGCTAGGGTCGCCGCTCGAGCAGGATCAGGGTGGAGTCGGTATCGGCCTGCGTGCTGTAGCGCCGGAAACCGAGCTTGTCGGCAACTGCGAGTGAGGGGGCATTGGTGTCGTTGATCATGCACGCCACGCGCCGGCCCGGAAAGGCGGCATCAAACCACGCCAGCGACGCCCGTGCGGCTTCGCTGGCGATACCCTTCCCCCAGGTCTTGCGGGCAAAGATCCAGCCGATTTCGGGCGTATCGTCCATCCCTTGGCCAAACCCACGCCACGAATGGAACACGCCGCAGATACCGATCACATCATCCTCGCCGCGAGCCCGGCAGGTGAAGATCCCATAACCGAACAAGGCCCACGACCCGGCATTCCGGCAAAGCCGGTTGAATTCCTCGACCTCGCCGGTCGGTCGGCTGCCGAGATGGCGCCGCACTTCATCGTCTGCGAGCAACGCGACGAGGCCGGCATGATCGCGCGGGGCCGGCCGCCACAAGTCGAGGCGCTCGGTGGAAAGTTCGGGCCCTGTCATAGCGCGACGTCTACTGCGTGAATCGCCACCCCGACAAGCCCGCCCACCAACGTGCCATTGATGCGGATGAACTGTAGATCGCGGCCGACCGCCCCTTCGATCCGATCCGTGACCGTGCGGGCATCCCAGCGACGGACGGTCTCGGACACCAGGCGGACGATCTCGTCCCCATAGCGGTTGACCAGCCCCACCAGCGTGCGGCGCGCAAACCGGTTGACAAGGACCTGGAGCCGGGCGTCGTGCTGGAGCGCACGGCCGAGTTCGGCGAGCGATGCACCGATCCGGTCGCTGCCATCGATGCCGGAGGCTCCGCCGGAGCGCACAGCACCCAGAAGCTGTGTCCGCCCGTGCTCCCAGAGGCCGTCGAGCCACGCCGCAAAAGCCGGGTTGGCGAGGACATCCTGCTTCATGGCTTCGACGCGAGCATGCATGGCAGGGTCGTCGACGAGCGCCTGGGCAAGGGAGGCGAGGCTTTCCTCGATCTTCAGGCGCAGCGGATGATCATCGATCACCACTGTCTCTGCGAGGAGCTTGTACAGGCCGTCAAGAATGCTGTTGGCGAGCCTCTCGTCGAGCCCGGTCCAGCGCAGCAGTGTGTTGGCCTTGTCATGGATCATGCGCCGCACGAGATCTTCGTTGGCCTCCAGCGCTTCGGCTGAGCGACGCATCAGCCCTTCGATCAGCGGCATGTGCCGCCCCTCGGCGATCATCGCACCGAGCAGATTGCCAAGCAGCGGTGCAAGCGCCAGCCGTTCGATCCGGCTGCGCAAGGCTGCCTTGGCCATGCCCCCCAGCTTTTCCTGGTCCAGCGAACCGAGCACGTCGGCCATCAGGCTTGCCGCACCGGCGCCGAGCCGGCTTTGACCCGGACGCGGATTGGCAAGATACTGGCCGGCGGCGCCTGCCACGTTCAGCGTGCGCAGCCGCCGGGCGACCACTGGCGGGGTCAGAAAATTGGCGCGCAGGAACGCAGCCATGGAATCCGCGATGCGGTCCTTGTTCTCGGGGATGATCGCGGTGTGGGGAATGGGCAGCCCAAGCGGATGGCGGAACAAGGCAGTAACAGCGAACCAATCGGCAAGGCCTCCAACCATGGCGGCCTCGGCAAAGGCGCGCAGATAGCCCCAGCCGGCCTGTTGTACCTCAAGCTGCCGTGCCAGCAGAAACAGCGCTGCCATCATCAGGAGCAGGGCAGTCGCAAATGCCCGCATGCCATGCGCCGGATCTGTCGTCCGCAGGGTGAAACCCAACGGGCTTGTCGACGAGCCGGCGGAAGATGGCCTTGGCGCCCTGGTCACTCCGCCGGGAACGCCTCGCCCGCCGCCTGCGCACGCTGCTCACGCGCCGCTTCGCGCGGATCGTAAGACAGGACACGGCGCCCGATCCAGGGGCCGACGCGCTTCTCGAGCCCGTCGGCGAGGCTGAAGCCAGCAGGTACTAGCAGAAGCGTCAGCAGCGTGGAGAGCGCTAGACCACCGATCACGACGACACCCATCGGCGCACGCCATCCAGCATCACCGCCCAAGGACACCGCCGTCGGAACCATACCCGCAATCATCGCGACCGTCGTCATCACGATGGGCTGGGCCCGCTTGTGCCCCGCCTCGATGATCGCTTCGAGCTTCGGCGTTCCCTTTGCCATTTCCTCGATCGCGAAATCGATCAGCAGGATCGAGTTCTTGGCGACGATCCCAAACAGCATGAGGATGCCGATGAACACAGGAAGCGACAGCGCCTGCCCTGTGGCAAGGAGAAGCAGCAGGCCGCCTAGAGGGGCGAGGAACAGAGAGCCCATGTTGACCAGAGGCGAAATGAACCGCCGATAGAGCAGCACCAGCACCGAGAAGACGAGCAGGACGCCTGCCGCCAGAGCGACCATGAAGTTGTAGAGCATTTCCTGCTGCCAGCGATCCTCGCCGGCGGGCGCGTTGGACACGCCCTGTGGCAGGTTCTTCATGATTGGGAGGGCCTTGATTGCCGCATCGGCGGTGCCCTTCACCACGCCTTGCGGCAAATCGGCACCGACAAATACCCGGCGGTTCTGATTATAGCGCTGGATACTGGTCGGACCTGAGCCGAAGCCAATCGAGGCAACGCGCGAAAGCGGCACCGATCCACCCGAGACAGTTGGCACGGGCAGGTTCTGGAGAGTGGCGAGGTCACGGCGGGAGGCGACCGGCAGCTTGACGCGGATCGGCACCTGGCGGTCGGAAAGCGAGAATTTTGCGCTGTTCTGATCGATTTCGCCCTGCGTGGCGATGCGGATCACCTGGCTGAGTTCCTGCGTCGTGACCCCGAGGGAAGCGGCCAGATCAAGGTGCGGCGTGATCACGATTTCCGGCCTACGCAAGTCTGCGCTGATCCGTGGGCCAACCACCTCCTTGAGACGGCTCATCTGTTCGACCAGCGTCTGCGCGGTCTTTTGCAGCAAGTCGGGATCAGACCCCGAGAGCATTACGCTGATGGCGCGGCCGGAACCACCGCCAGGTCCGCCGCCGTTCTGATTGAGGAAGCTGACACGCGCATCGGCCACCTTCTGCAGCCGCGGCGTAAGCGCGCGCTCGAATTCGATGCTGGACCGTGCGCGGTCCCGCTTGAGTTCAAGGAAAACACGGCCATTGCCCTCGTTGATCCGCTCGAGCGCGACATCGATCTCGGGCTCGTCCTTCACTAGGGCCAGCACCTCGTCGATCTTGCGTTCGGTCTGCTCGATCGTCGTTCCCGGCACCATCTCGACCGAGATGCGGCTGAAATCACCATCGGTTTCCGGAAAGAACTGCGAGGGAATCACCACGAACAACAGGACCGTGAAGGCGAGTGAACCAAGCGCAACGCCCATCATCCACAGGCGGTGATCGCGCAGCCGGGCCCGAAACCAGCGACGGGGGAAACGCTCACGGTAGGCAGCAACCCCGCTGGTATCGAGCGACCAATGGAGGATTTGCATGTAGCGATCGATCCACGGTCCCTTGCCGTGGTCCGCCTCTCCGTGCGCGCGCAGGAAATAGGCAGCGATCATGGGCGTGATCATGCGGGCGACAAGCAGGGAAAACAGCACCGCGATCACGACGGTGAGGCCGAAGTTCTTGAAGAACTGGCCAGACACGCCGGGCATCAGGGCGACCGGCAGGAAGACCGCAACAATCGAGAAGGTGGTGGCAACCACCGCCAGACCGATCTCGTCGGCCGCATCGATGGCCGCCTGATAGGCCGATTTGCCCATCCTCATGTGCCGAACGATATTCTCGATCTCGACAATCGCGTCATCGACCAGCACGCCGGCGACAAGCCCCAGCGCCAGCAGCGACATCGTATTGAGGGTGAAGCCGATCAGGCTCATCAGCCAGAACGTCGGGATCGACGAAAGCGGAATCGCAATGGCCGAGACGATCGTCGCGCGCCAATCGCGGAGGAAGAAGAACACGACGATAACAGCGAGAACGGCGCCTTCGACCATCGCCGACATGGACGACTTGTACTGGTCCTTGGTGTAGCCGACGCTCGAGAACAGCTGGATGAAGTGAACGCGGCCGCCCTGCTCCTTCTCGATCTTGGCCAGTTCCTTCACTGTATCGTCGAAGACACTGACATCGGATTCGCCGCGTGCACGTGCGATGCTGAAGGTAACGACAGGCTTGCCGTTATTTTTGGCAATCGAGGTAATTTCGCTGAAACTGTCGCGCACATCGGCAACGTCGGAGAGGCGGACGGTACGCCCTCCCGAAATGCCGACTTGCGTGCGGGAAAGCTCGAACGCGCTGGCTGCATTGCCGAGTACGCGTACGGCCTGGCGCGAACCTGCAACTTCGGCGCGGCCACCTGCGGCGTTGAGATTGACCTGACGCAACGCAGCATTGATCTGGGTTGCAGTGATGCCCTGCGCCTTCATCCGCATCGGATCAAGGGTCACGGCAATTTCCCGGTTCACGCCGCCATTGCGATCAACTTCGGCCATACCGGGCACCGACAGGAGCCGCTTGCGCACGGTGTCGTCGATGAACCACGAGAGTTGCTCGATGGTCATGTCGTCTGCAGAAACCGCAAAATAGGCGATGGGCTCGGACGAGGTCTGCGCCTTGACCACCTGAGGCTCCAGAATGCCTTCCGGCAGATCGCCGCGCACCTGGTCGACCGCGTTCTTCACCTCATTGACCGCAGCATTGATGTCAGTGCCGATGACGAACTGAACCATCGTTTGGCTCGAGCCTTCCGTCGCAGTGGACGAAAGTGTATCAACGCCCGCAATCGTACGGACGGCAGACTCAATCCGCTGCGTGATCTGGTTCTCGATCTCGGTGGGGGCTGCGCCCGGCTGCGAGATGGTGACGATAACCAGCGGGAACTCGATATCAGGCTGGTCCTGCACCTTCATGCCCATAAACGCGACGATCCCGGCCAGCGTCAGGCCAAGGAACAACACGATCGGCACAACCGGGTTGCGGATCGACCAGGCAGAGATGTTGCGGAAATTCATCGGCGCAGCTCCACGCTCAAGCGCCAGGGCGTGCGGCGGACGCAGCAGCATTGGCTACGACCGGACGGACGACGTCTCCAGCGTTGAGGAATCCGCCTGCGCGCATCACGACACGTTCGTTGCCTGAAAGACCTTCGGCAACGACGATGCCCTCTGCGGTCACATCACCCGTCTTGATCGCGCGGCGCTCGACTTTGTTGCCCTTGCCCACAACATAGACGAACGCGCCTTGCTGATCGGAAAGGATTGCCGATTCAGGCAGCAATGGCGCGGTGACAGAGCCGCTGCGAATCTGCGCGCTGGCGAAGCCGCCCGGGCGCAGGGCAGGATCGTAGGCAAGCGCGATACGCGCGATACCTTCGCGTGTCTGCGCGTCGATCGTGGGAGAAAGCTGCCAGATCTGGCCGGTGAAAGGCTTGCTCGTTCCGACCGGGGTAACGGTGGCGGACTGGCCGACCGCCAGCTTCGCCAGATCATTCTCCGCAAGACGCGCCTGCATTTCAAACTGCCCATCCTTGGCAATCCGGAAAAGGATACCGCTTCCAGGACTGACGATCTGGCCCGGCTCCACGCCGCGTGTGAGAACGAGGCCAGCCGCCGGAGCGACCACATTGAGCCGTGCACTGCTGGCGCGAAGCTGTTCAAGTGCAGCCGAGGCAACCCGGACCTGAGCCACGGCAGCGTCCCGCGTCGCGGCGAGGCGATCGACATCCGCCTTTGAAATGAAGCCGCGCTCCACCAACTTCAGGGCGCGATCGAGATTGGCCTGCGCGATCCGTGCATTGGCGCGCTGGACTTCAATATTCGCGGCCTGCCCTGCAATCTGCTGCGTCTGAACCGAACGGTCAACCACCGCGAGGACTTGACCTGCCTGAACCCAATCGCCGGCATCGACAAGGACGCTCACGACCTGTCCGCCTTCACCCGCGATACCGACAGGCATCTCGCGCCGTGCGGCAAGGGTGCCGCTGGCCGTGATCGAAGCCGTCACGCTGGTGAGGCCAGGCGTGATCACGCTGACAGATTGGGCTTGCGCATTGCGCGATGCCGCTGCGTCGCCTGTCGTCGGAGCGTGATGCATGGAGTACCAGCCAAGGAGGCCAAGCGCGAGCGCGATGACCGCCACGACGATCGCCAGGCGGCCCCGTCCGCCCCTGCTGGAGCCGAAACCGCCATCGCCGACGGGCGGCTCGCTGGCAGGCCGCAGCCCGGTTCTGATCGTCGTTTCGTAATTCATGTCGTTCACGTGCCTTAGTCCCGGTCGGGCGCCGAACTGCCGGAGAGCATGGGAACCCCGGACTGACGAAAGTGTATTATATGACTATATCACTTCCCGCAAGCGCGGGGAGTCTCGCTGTGCCGCACGCACTCACTCTACTAGCGCCGCATCCGACGAGTGACAATTACGGCTCGACGAAGTGCATGAACAAATGATTCCATCGTGGCCCGGTTGCAACCGGAATCATTTTGAAAGGCCCGCCTTTTCGGGCACGTCAACGCAAATGGCCGCCCCGCAAGGCAGGGCGGCCATCAGGTCTCATCGATCCCGGCTGCGCCGGTCGCGCCTCGAGATCAAAACTTGAGTTGGCGTTCGTAGAGATCGCGATAGTGCTGGATGCGGGTCACCCGCAGCCCTTGCATGCCAGAGCGATCGACAGCGCGTTGCCAGGACGCGAATTCTTCCAGTGTCAGGCTGTAGCGCTCGCAGACCTCATCGATCGTAAGAAGGCCACCGTTAACCGCCGCGACAACTTCAGCCTTCCGGCGGACAACCCACCGCGTTGTCGACGGCGGCGGCAGACTGTCAATGGTCAACGGCTCACCGAGCGGGCCAATGACTTGCGACGGCTTGATTTTCTGGTTCTCAATCATGTCAATTCTCGTCTGGTCGACGCTGGAAGGATACTTCGAGAGGTCCCGCTCTAGTGCCTTCCGTGTCATTTCCATTCGCTGAAGAGGCGGGGTTAACAAACCGTTCAACATCCATTTCAACACTGCGCAGCAACGCGGCGGCGGATTCGTGGAAACTGAACCCCTTGCCGGCATTGGGCCCCTCGGCATCTCTGTCGAAGCAGGCACCTTGAGCCATGACCAGTCCAATCCCGGAACCAGGTGCCGCACCCGCGAGAACGCCGCGCGTATCGTGCGCTGCTACCAGCCGGGCGCACAGTTCGGTCCAGCCAAGCGGACGCAAACCGCGGCTCAGATCCCCATGCGCCTGGGGTCGTGAATCGGAAAATCTCATCTCCATAGACAGGGCTGTAAGCCACAGTCCTATAAAGGAGGGTAAAGCCCGCCTTCACCAAGAGTTAGGTTTTGACCAAAACGGTCCAAACGAGCCCGTTGGTTTTTTGCCCTGCCGCTTCCCCGAGAAAGGCCCTATGGGGCTGGAATGCAGAGAAACACGGGCCCGAATGACACTAACTTCAACTCCGGATCGCACGGTCAGGCTGTGTCTGGTCCTATGTTGAATGCCGTTGAGGCCTCAAAACTTTTTACACTTCGCTCGGGGAAGGAGGCGAGGAGAATCGTCGTCGCCATGTCCGGCGGCGTCGACAGCTCGGTCGTCGCCGGTATTGCCGTGGCAAGCGGCGCCGAGGTGATTGGCGTAACCCTGCAACTCTATGACTACGGTGCCGCAACCGGACGGAAGGGGGCATGTTGCGCTGGTGATGATATTCGCGATGCGCGGGCCGTCGCAGACCGGCTTGGCTTCGCGCACTATGTTTTCGATCATGAATCGCGCTTCCGCGAGGATGTCGTCGAGCGTTTTGCTGACGATTATCTTGCCGGTCGGACGCCGATCCCCTGCATCCGCTGCAATATGGGACCCAAATTCACCGACCTGCTCACAATGGCACGGGACCTTGGCGCGGATTGCCTCGCCACGGGTCATTACGTTCGACGCATTGACGGGGCTCAGGGGCCAGAACTCCACCGGGCCGTCGATCCCGCGCGCGATCAATCCTACTTCCTTTATGGGACAACCGACGAGCAGCTTGGGTTCCTCCGCTTTCCACTAGGCGGCCTGCCCAAGAGCGAAGTGCGCGCCATGGCCGGCGCACTCGGCCTGGGCGTCGCAACGAAGCCAGACAGTCAGGACATCTGCTTCGTGCCCGATGGCGACTATGCCACGATCGTCGCCAAGATGCGGCCGGAAGGGTCAGCGCCGGGCGAAATCGTTCATGCCGGGACGGGCGCTGTACTTGGCACGCATCGCGGCGTCATCCACTATACCGTGGGCCAAAGACGGGGGCTCGAGATCGGAGGACAGAGCGAACCGCTCTATGTCACCGCGCTGGATGCTCCAGCCAAGCGCGTGCTTGTCGGCCCGAAAGCCATGCTCGCCGTTGGCATGGCGCGTTTGGACGACACGAATCGCATCGGGCTGATGCCCGATGGTTCGGCTCTCACGGCAAAAGTCCGTTCGCTGGCCAAGCCGGTTCCCGTTATCGTGGAGGGAACGCTGGGCGCGGGAAGATCCTGCACGATCCGTTTCGGCCAGCCGGAGTATGGCGTTGCTCCCGGGCAGGCGGCTGTCATCTATGATGGTGACCGCGTGATCGGCGGCGGCTGGATCGCAGAAACCTCTGCGTGGGGGGCAGAAGCCTGAGACTTCATCTGCTCCAGGGTTCAAGGACGCAACCCCACCCCTCGCGATAGGTGGCGGTCTGGCGGGCGACCATCGGGAAGCGCGCCGTCACACTGCGTGCTGCCGTGTCCTCTGACAGGGTGATGAGGTCCATGCCGGGCTCAAAATCTTTTCGGCAATCGCCAAGCGGCCTTCCACCGACAAAGCGACACGAACAGGCGACACGAGCGCCGTAAGCTGAACCGGTCATAGCGTAGCCTTCAACACGCGGCCAAGCCAGGACGATCATGCCCGCGAGAACGGCAAATCCCAGCAGCACCCAGCGCCCGCGGCGCAAACCCGGCTGAACCGATGAAGGGGCGACTTTGGGGGAAGCTGCTGGTTTGGCCATTGCCATGCCGGGTCGATCTGGAGAAAAGCTGGCCGTCAAATGACCCGCCCTTTCCACGCCCTTATCGCTGCCGTCGCGCTTGTACCAGCCCTGTTCGGCTGCGGTCCATCAACAGCGCCCGAACCACCCCCGATTTCCGCAGAGGCACTGAAGGCCGTATCCGCCAATCCCGGCGTGCCGCGCGAAGAGCTTGCGCGCAAGGTTGACGCCCTTTTCGGCGAGCAGGATGCGGCGGAAAGTCGTGCCGTTGTCGTCATGCGTGCAGGCCGGGTCATCGCCGAGCGATATGCGCCAGGCTATCACGAAAACACGCGCTTCGTGAGTTGGTCCATGGCCAAGTCGATCACCGGGGTGATGGTCGGCATGCTGATCTCGGACGGACGCCTGCGGCTTGATGAACCGGCCCCGATTCCAGCCTGGCAGCGGCCGGGCGATCCGCGCGGCGAAATTACGCTGCGCCAGCTTCTGCAAATGCGCTCGGGACTGCGGCATGCCGAGGCGATCTCGCCGCCATGGCAATCCGACGAGGTGCGCATGCTGTTCCTCGATGGACGGGACGCGATGGCACGCTATGCGGAAGACCAGCCGCTCCAATACGAGCCTGGGCGCAAGTGGGTCTATTCGACCGCCACCAGCGTCATCCTCGCCGACCTTGCAGCACGCGTGCTTGCCCCGGCACCCGATCCCGAAAGCCGGCGCCGGGCCGTTGCCGAGTATCTGCGGACGCGCCTGTTCGAACCAGTTGGCATGCACTCGATGCTGCCGGAATTTGATGCCTCCGGCACCCTGATCGGTGGAAGCCTGATCCACGGCACCGCGCGTGACTGGGCTCGTTTCGGCGAGTTCCTGCGCAACCGGGGTGCCGTGGCGGGCGCACAACTGGTGCCCCGCCAATGGATTGACTTCATGGTGACGCCGTCCCCGCGGGAGGCGCAATATGGCGCGCAGATCTGGCTCAACCGCACCCCAACGACAGGCAAGCCGGCCTTGTTTCCGGATAAGGGCCCGCGCGACCTGTTTGCCTGCCTTGGTCACCTCGGCCAATACGTGCTGGTCTCGCCGTCACGGCAACTAGTCGTGGTGCGTCTGGGCAAGACGCAAGAAGATCATCTTGATCCCCTGACGGCGCGGCTGGGTGATCTTGTTGCACTGTTTCCAAAGTCGACCTGAACCAGCTTAGCGCTTGATCGGCCCGCCTTGAACCAGCAACGCAGGGCTGGTGCCATCCGGCATAGGGGCCAGAAGATCATGCGCTCCCAGCGCGGCGTCATCGACGTGGCCATCTGGATCCGGGTGGATCAGTATCTCGACACCGGGAAACGCATCGAGCAGCTTGGCCTCGATCTCGTCCATCACGCGGTGTGCTTCTGTGACCGTCATCCGGCCATCAACCCATACGTGGAACTGAACGAAATCACGGTTGCCGCTGGTGCGGGTGCGCAAATCGTGCAGCCCTTTGAGTTCCGGATGCTGAGCGACCACAGCCAGAAAGCGTTCTCGTTTCTCAAGTGGCCATTCGTGATCCATCAACTGCTCGATGGCTGCTTGTGAGGCCCCCCATGCCCCCCAGCCGAGCCAGAGCGCGATGCCGAATGCAAAGAGCGCATCGGCCCCCGCAAGCCCAAGCCAATGATCGAGGGCCAAGGCCGCAATGACCGCCAGGTTCAGCACAAGGTCAGAGGAATAATGCAGATTGTCTGTGGCGATGGCGAGGCTGCCGGTCGCGCGGATCACGCGGCGCTGGTAGGCCAGAAGCAAGAGCGTTGCGCCAATCGCCACCAGCGAGACCAGCATACCAGCCTCGGCCTCGGCTGGCCGGCCACCGGCCAGAAGCTCATCCACCGCCCGCCACGCGAGGCCAAGTGCCGACAGCGAGATCAGGACGACCTGAAACATCGCGGAAAGCGCTTCTGCCTTGCCATGCCCGAACCGATGGTTCGCGTCCGCAGGCTGCGCGCCAATCCAGACACCAATCAAGGTTGCGAGGCTGGCGACGAGATCCAGCCCCGTATCGGCCAGACTACCCAGCATCGCGGTTGAGCCAGTGGTCACCACTGCATAGGCCTTCATGGCCAACAGCAGCGCAGCAACGCTGATGCTGGCATAGGCTGCCCGGCGGTTGAGATCGCCATGATCGGGGCTGCGGGTCATGTCCATGGGTTGCCTCGCGCCGGCTCAGGGATAGAGCAGCGAATTGGTCCAACCGCCGCCATCGAGCCGGACGAAGCGCCGCCGTTCGTGCAGGCGGAAGGCGCGGTCCTGCCAAAACTCGATGGCATACGGGGTAACGCGGTAGCCTGACCAGTGCCCTGGCCGGGGGACAGACCCGTCGGGGAACTGCGCCCGCAACGCCTCTACCCGCGCCATGTAAACTTCGCGCGAAGGCAGGCTCCGTGACTGGTCAGATGCCGCCGAGCCAAGCCGCGATTCGGGATGCCGACTGGCAAAATAGGCATCGGCCTCCGCCGCTGTCACTTCCGTAACGGTACCCTCGATCCTCACCTGCCGACGCAGGCTTTTCCAGTGAAACAAGAGCGCCACTTGTGGATTGGCAGCCAGCTCGCCACCCTTGCGGCTCTCGAAATTGGTGTAGAAAACAAAGCCGTCGGGCCCGTGCCCCTTCAGCAGCACCATGCGCACAGAAGGCGCAGCGCCAGGGGTGGCCGTTGCCAGGGCCATGGCATTGGGGTCGTTCGGCTCGCTCGCCCAGGCCTCGGCGAACCAGGTTTCGAAGATCCCGAAAGGATCTGCACCGGGAATGGCCTCAAGGCTGACAGCTTCATTCGTTTCGGTGGCCACGGGAGAGGTCCTGTCGATTTCAGATCACATCTCGCCCTAGCCCAGTGCGACCAGCGTGCAAAGCGAGCCTTGCGGGTAGGCGTCAGCAACCCTAGCTAAGGCTTATGGCAGATCCTTATTCCATCCTTGGCGTGTCCCGCACCGCAAGCGAGAAGGACATCAAGTCCGCCTACCGCACTCTTGCGAAGGAACTCCATCCCGATCGAAACGCCGGAAAGCCGAACGCAGCGGAGCGCTTTGCCGAAGTCACGCGCGCCTACGACCTTTTGTCAGACAAGGACAAACGCGCCCGGTTCGACCGCGGCGAGATCGACGCGGATGGCAACCCCAGCGGACCCTTCGGTTTTGGCGGCGGGCAAGGCGGAGGCTACACGGGTGCTCAGCGCGGCTATCGCCACGATGGGTTCGAGGGCTTTGGCCAGGGCGGCGGCGAGGGCATCGACCTTGGCGACATATTCGAGGGCTTGTTCGGCGGGCGCGGTGGCATGGGTGCGGGTGCTGGCGCCGGGACTCGTCGCCGGCCAGCTCCGCGCGGCGCTAACGTCACTTACACGCTGAGAGTTCCCTTTGATCAGGCAGCCCGCCGCGAACCCCAGCGCGTGACCCTATCGGACGGCAAGACCATAGATCTCAAGCTGCCCCTTGGTCTGGTAGATGGCCAACAGGTCCGCCTCGGGGGCAAGGGCGAGGCTGGCCCGGGCGGCTTCGGCGATGCCATCGTGACGATCGAGATCGAACCCAGCCCGCATTTCGAAAGGGATAGTGACAATATCCGCCTGGATGTGCCGATCACGCTCGACGAGGCCATCGTCGGCGCCAAAGTCCGCATTCCGACCGTCGAAGGGCCGGTAATGATGACCGTGGTACCAGGCAGCACAAGCGGCAAGACACTTCGGCTCAAGGGGCGCGGCTTCACCCGCAAGAACGGAGAGCGCGGCGATCAGTTGGTGACCTTGTTGATCGATATTCCGGCAGAGGACCCTGATCTCAAGGCACGCCTTGAGGGATGGCGCGATGGCCGCGACTTGCGCTCCAAGTTCAACGTCTGAGAACATGATCAGCGAAGGGCAAGCCGGGATGCCGCTCGCGACTACAGAACCTTGCCTGCCCGTTACAGATCTGTCTCCCGAGGGTCGGCGCCTGGCCGCATTAGCGCAGCGACCAGGCCTCATGGGTCCACAAGCGCGACAAGCACTGCGGACAAGGTCGCTCGAGGTCCTGAGGCGCGTCTGGGCTGGGGTGGTCCATGACGGCACGATCCATGCGGGCAACTTCGCTTACATGGTGCTGATCGCGCTGTTTCCCTTCTTCATCACGGGCGCTGCTCTCTTCTCATTGCTAGGAGAGGCTGAAGACCGGACGGCCGCCGTCAACACAGTGCTCATGGCCATGCCTCCCGTCGTTGCCAATGTACTGTCGCCGGTCGCTCACGCCGTCATTGAAGCACGCACGGGAGGGCTGCTGTGGATAGGCGGTCTGGTAGGACTGTGGACCGTCGGCAGTCTGGTCGAGACGATCCGCGACATCCTGCGGCGTGCCTACGGTACCCGGCTGGTCCACGCATTCTGGCGATACCGGCTGATGTCGACGGGCCTGATCATTGCGGCGGTCGTTCTCATCCTTTTGTCCATAGCTGCACAAGTGGTGATCGGGACAGCGATGGAGGCGGTAACGACGTGGCTGCCTGAGGCGACAGGCGTGATTGACGCGCTTGCGCTGTCCCGTGCGATCCCTGCGATCGTGCTGTTCGGTTCGCTCTGGCTGCTGTTCGTCTCGCTGACACCGGGCGCATACAGTGCGGGAATATATCCGAAGTGGCCGGGTGCTCTGTTCGTTACATTGTGGTGGATTGCTGTCACCACGGTATTGCCCAAGCTGCTCCGCCACCTGTTCGTCTACGATCTGACCTATGGCAGCCTTGCCGGGGTGATGATCACGCTTTTCTTTTTTTGGCTGATTGGCCTAGGGATGGTCGTAGGAGCCGAACTGAACGCTGCTCTGGCCGAAACGCCAGAAGAACAGGATCTGGTTGGGCAAGCTGACAACCGGGCTCGCGCCGCGAAAGCAGGCGCGACCGTGCGGAAGCAACAACGTGATTGAAGCAAGGGGTCGCATGACGGGACTTATGGAAGGAAAGCGCGGCCTGATCATGGGTCTCGCCAATGACAAATCACTTGCATGGGGGATCGCCCGCAAACTGAGCGAACAAGGCGCCGAACTCGCCTTTTCCTATCAGGGTGAAGCACTCGAGAAGCGGGTGCGTCCGCTGGCTGCGAGCCTCGGCAGTGATTTCCTGATCGAATGCGATGTCTCCGACATGGCCGCGCTGGACACCGCGTTCGACACCCTCGCAGCGCGCTGGCCCACAATCGACTTCCTTGTTCACGCCATCGGCTTCTCCGACAAGACCGAACTCCGCGGGAAGTTCATGGATACGTCACTCGACAACTTCCTGATGACCATGAATATTTCGGTTTACAGCATGGTCGCGGTGACGCGGCGCGCGGCCGCCATGATGCCACTCGTCGAGGATGGCAGCGGCGGAACGAGCGGCGGTGGCTCGATCCTCACGCTGACATACTACGGTGCCGAGAAGGTGGTTCCGCATTACAACGTCATGGGCGTGGCGAAGGCCGCCCTTGAAGCGAGCGTGCGCTATCTTGCCAACGACTGCGGGCCCCAAGGCATTCGCGTCAACGCGTTGTCTGCCGGACCGATCAAGACGCTGGCCGCAAGCGGGATCGGCGACTTCCGCTACATTTTGAAGTGGAACGAACTGAATTCGCCGCTGCGCCGAAATGTCACAATCGACGATGTCGGTGGTGCGGGGCTCTATTTGCTGTCGGACCTCTCATCGGGCGTCACCGGCGAAGTGCACCACGTCGATTCAGGCTACCATACGGTCGGCATGAAGCAGGAAGACGCTCCGGATATCGCTCTGGGCTGAGTGCCCCGGCCCAAGAGATCAGGGCCGCGGAGGGATTGCCCAAGGAGCGCCGGGCGAGGACGGGTTTGGCGCTCCCGTCTGCGCAGTACCGTCGCGCTCTCGCTGGAGCTTGGCCTCATACTCTTTTTCGAGCACCTCGACCCGTGCTTGTTCAGCGGCTGAATCCGTATCGATTGTCTTGAGGCGTTTCGCACGCTCTTCCTCGATCAGCTTGCCAAACTGCACATCGCTGGCCTGCTTCTTCTCGGCATAGGAACTGTCAATTAGCTGCGCCATGCAGCCCGAGGCACCGCCAGCGCCGACCGGAGAGCAGGAATTGACGCCGAATGCACCGACGCGCTCGTAGGCCTTTACCCGCTGCGTCCAGCCTTGATTGACCGAATCGTTGGGGTTGTCGCGCAGCGGCTTCGGAATCCGGAACCGTTCTGATTCATCCTTGCGAGCACAGACGGTGATCGAGCCATCGGTCGATGCCGGACAGGGGTCATCGCCATAGACGATCAGCTGGTTGATCTTTTCGCCAGGATTTTCGGCAGTTTGCGCCCCTGCAGCCAATGGCGCACCGAGCAGCACGGCAAAAGCCAGCGCGGGGATAAGGGCGTCGACTAAATGGCGTTTCATCGCAAGGAACTCCGGCAGTGATCGTGCCAGGTGACATAAGGCCTGTACGGGGTGAACGATAGCTGAAGTCGGTGCCTTGCGGTGAATCAAGCGATCCTCGATCAGATGTGCTTCGACACTGCGATAGCCACACGGCATCCGATGCGAATGGCGTTGAACAGCAGTGGATAGGCGGGCGCGCGTTCGGCACCCGATGCCAGCGCCGTGTCGCGATGCTCGCGTTCGTCATCACGAAACTCGCGGATCATTGTCGAAAGCTCTGGGTCCTCACTGCCCAGTTGCTCCAGCTGTTCGGTGTAGTGCCGGTCGATTTCGGTCTCGATGGCGGCCGTGCATGCCATCGCCGCCTCAGGGCCGATCAAAGCCGTCGCCGCGCCGAGTGCAAACCCCGCGGCAGACCAGAGCGGCTGGAGCGCAGTGGGGCGCACCCCGCGCTTGACGAGCAGAGCATCAAAGCGCTCACGATGCGCTGCCTCCTGCTGCGCCATGGTGGCGATCTCGCCGGACACAGATGTGCGATCACCCATCACTGCCAATTGGCCGGCATAGATGCGGATTGCGCCGAACTCGCCGGCCTGGTTGACCCTGACCATGGCCTCGCGCGTTTCGCTCATTACCCCATTCCCTTGCTGTGGCGCCCAAGCAACCCTGCGATCAGCGTGGCAGAGGCTATAGAAACCAGAAAATTGTAGCCAGCGAGGCTGACACCAAACATGGTCCAGGCAGGCGTATCGCAGCGGATCAGGGGGGCGTTCATGATGGCGGCAAGGGGATCATCACCGAGTTTTGTTGACGAGCAAGCGGTCGGGCCTTCCCACCAGCCATACTCGACACCGGCATGAAAGGCCCCGATCAACCCGCTGATCGCAATCGCCGACACAGCAAACCAGACTAGCGCCACGCCTAGCCTCGTGCCGCGCGTTGCAAGGGCTCCAAGGGCCAGACCTATCGCAGCGAAATGCGGATAGCGCTGCCACCAGCACATCTCGCAGGGCGCGAGACCAAAACCGTATTGCGCGATGTAGACAGCGAGGATCAGGGACGCCGGAACCGCAAGCGCTAGCAGGTAAGCCCAGTTGCGGGGACTTGGTGCCAAACGGGCCATTGGTTCAACGCTTCCTAGCTGCGAGTGATTGAGGAACAGTCCGGCCAAGGGTCTGCAGCGCGTAGTATAGCTGGAAATCGTCGATGCCCTTGGTCTTGAGCTCATCCGGTGTCATCTTGAACCGCGGATCCTGCACCCTGTCGCGTTCAAGGTCCTTGTCATCCTTGATTTCGTTGATCAGGTGCCCACGGAGGTCGCTTTCACGATAGAACCGCTGCGCGCGCTTGCGAAGATCCGGATCCGAAATCTGCGGGACGGCAATGTCGGGGTCGATCCCACCCTCCTGAACCGAGCGACCAGACGGCGTGTAGTAACGCGCCGTTGTCAGCTTGAGAGCCGTGTCGCGGGTCAGAGGCATCAGAGTCTGAACGCTGCCCTTCCCGAAGCTGCGTTGCCCCATCAAAACAGCGCGATGTTGATCCTGAAGAGCCCCTGCAACGATTTCAGAGGCGGAAGCCGAACCCTCATTGATGAGCACCACCATCGGGATGCCCTTCGCAATATCGCCCGGCGTCATTGATTCCGCATTGTAGGTCTCGTTGTCGCGCGGATAGCGACCTCGTTGTGAGACAATCACACCGTGGTCTAGGAACAGGTCGGAAAGAGCTACCGCTTGATCCAGCAGACCACCCGGATTGCCCCGCAAATCAAGGACCAGCCCGGTCACCCGACCGCCGGTCTTCGTCTTGACCTGCTTGAACGCGTCGAGCACTTCACTGCCCACATTCGCGCTGAAGCTGGAAACCGAGATTACCCCGACGTTGCCCTCAACCTTCCAGTCGACCGGCTTCAATTCAATAACCTGCCGGGTAATCTTGACGTCGATCGGCTCGTCGCGGCCCGAACGGAAGAGCGTGAGGCTGATCGTCGTGCCCGGCGGGCCGCGCATCTGATCGACCGCTTCATCAAGCGTGCCCCCGAAGATCAGCTTGCCGTTGATATGCGTGATGTAGTCGCCGGCCTTCACGCCAGCCGCATCAGCCGGACTGCCCTTTGTCGGCGCAATGACCTTGACCGCTCCATCATCCATGGTCACCGAAAGCCCTAGGCCACCATAGGATCCATCGGTCTGTGTGCGAAGGTTCTCGAAATCGCGCGCATCGAGATAGGAACTGTGTGGATCAAGCGCGGCGAGCATGCCATTGATAGCGCCCTTGATCAGTTTGTCGTCGTCGACGGGTTCGACATAGCTCGTCTTGATCCGCTCGTAGACGGCCATGAGCTTGCTGAACTCGGGCCCAGATCGTGCGTCGACTGCGGCAAGTCCGGCAGTTGCTGCTGGAATAAGCGCGACAGCGCTGACCAGCGCAGAAGCCCGGAGCAAAGAAACAAACTTGAACGCCATGGTCGTCTTTCGACTGAGTGAGCAACGCCTTGAGCAGCTTCTATAGAGCCGCGACGATTAACGCCAGATGGGCCCGCCCCTTGCCGAAAGGGCAATCAGCGGCCGATCAGCCCAAGCGGATTGACCGGGATCCCGTCCTTGCGCAGTTCGATCGTCACGGTCGGCCTTCCAGGGCCTGCAAGTCCGAGAGGCGAGCCCTGGACCACGTTTGCCGCCACCGCAACGTCGAGCCGTCCGAGATTGGTGATCAGTGAAGTCCAACCGCCATCGTGGTCAATGATCACGATGCGGCCATATCCACGATAGTCGCCGGCGAATGCGATCCGCCCTGCCGCCGGTGCGACGACCTGGGCGGCCGCAACCGGAGCCAGCGTGACACCGATCGAGCGCGCGGCACCAGTGACGTCACCAAACCCGGTCACAATTCGGCCACTAACAGGCATGATCCACGACAGTTCAGCAGCAGCTTCGCGGGCGGGTGCCTGATCATCGATCACCAGCGTCGTTAAAGGACGATCCGGTCTGGGAACTGGTCCAGGTAGAGCAGCCAGTTGTCCGCGCAACGCACCGTCCGCCCGAAGGCGCTCAACAAGCGCTGCGATATCACGTGTGTCTTCCGCCAGCGCCAGCGCCCGATCTGCCTCTCGACTTGCTGTGCCTTGCGCGCTGCGAGACGCGATGCGCTGTCGGCTTTCAACTGCTGCGAGTTGCTGTCGGCGCACCCTAAGAGCGTCCTCGCTCGCCTGAAGTTGTGTAGCGGCGTGGCGGGCCCTGTCCTGCAACTGGCGCCCTCGGATAATCTCCGAGCGCAAACCCGCCGTGCGGCGCTGGACCTCTGGCAGCATCGTTTCCAGCACAGCGCGCAGATAAACTGTCTCGCGCAAGGTATCGGCTCGCATCAGACTGAACACGAGAGGTCGCCGCGACATCAACTGCAAAGCCGCAGTGAGGCGAACCACAGGATTCTGACGAACGGCAATGCGCAGGCGGAGGTCAGCCCGCTGGCGGTCAATTTCGCGAATGCGGCCCTGCGCCAGCGTGATCTCGGCTTCAGCTTGCTGGATACGCGCTGCAACTGCAGCTGCCTCGCTGGCCGTGCGGTCTGCGGCCGCTGTCGCTCGCTCTGCAGCCGCTTCGAGAGCATCACCTCGCTTACGGGCCTCAGCCAGTGCATGCGTCGCCGCTCGCAGGGCATCGCCCGCCTGGTCGGCACTCTCGAAGCGAGCATCTTGTGCAAAGCCTTGCCAACCGGCGAAGCAGGCAAGCATCAACCCCATGATCACAAGTGCGCGGCGCGACGTCATGGCCTTACCCATCGCGGTGATAGGGGTGACCAGACAGAATGCTTGTTGCGCGCCAAAGCTGCTCAACCAGCATGGCGCGGGCTAGCATGTGGGGCCACGTTGCACCACCAAACGCGAGGAGCATATCCGCCGAGGCGCGCAATGTTGTGTCGTGACCATCCGCGGCACCGATCAGGAAACGCGTTTCGCGCACCCCGTCATCTCGCCAGCGGCCGAGGAGTGAGGCAAAAGCCATAGAAGGCAATTGCTCGCCGCGCTCGTCAAGCACAACTGTGCGCAGGGGGTTTACCGCCACCGTAGGCACTAAGCCGCCTCGGTCGGGCAGTTCGGTGATCTTGAAACCCCAACTGATACGACGCGCATAGCGATCGACGAGCTCGGCCTCCGGCGAACGGCCGATTTTCCCACGGGCAATGACATGCAAAAGCATAGTGACGCCTTAGCCCAGAAAATCAGCGCAATGAATCCCTGCGTATCCGGACCTGTGGAGCGAAACCGCCGAAGTCAGGCCACGCCCTGATCTCCAAAGGCCCACATGCGCTCGAGATTATAGAAGCTGCGCACTTCGGGACGGAACAGGTGCACCACGATGTCGCCGGCATCGATCAGTACCCAGTCTGCGGCAGGCAAACCTTCGATCCGGACATTGCCGAAACCGCCTTGTTTGATTCGCTCTGCGAGCTTCTGGGCTATGGCGGCGACCTGTCGAGTCGATCTGCCCGACGCGATAACCATATGGTCCGCTACCGAGCTCTTCCCTTCCAGGGGGATAGCGACGATCTCCTGCGCCTGATCATCGTCGAGTGAGCGCAGAACCAACTCGAGGAGCGAGCCGGGGGCAGCCGAGATGGAGGCAGAAGCAGAAGCGGGGGTGATGCCGGTATCGACCGGCAAAGACTGAAGGCTTGTCATGAGCGTGTAGATGGTCTCCGTGACTGACGGTGCAATGACATCGGGCGAGAGTGCGGCGTTCTGCGCGCGGGGGCTTCGAAGCCGAAAAAGGACGTGGCAATGTTCAACTTTTGTCGACCTGCCGTGCGATTGCGATCGGCCGATGAGTGAGCATATCGCGCTGATGGGCGCGCTTAATCCGCCTATACCAATCTGGATCGGCAGAACGAATATCCGTGGCCGAGCGAGGGTCAGGGTCGAAACGCAAAATGACCAGCGCCGGGGCGCTCCGTTTTGCGCCTAACAAATCCTGGCCATGCCGCAGGCGCCAACGGCGCAGCCATACCATGGCGGGGCTCACCATAGCCTGTGCATCATACCCCGGACGCGCGACGACAGCAATCGGCATCTCGCGAGCAATCCGCCGCCACCCTCTCCAACGATGGAACTGCGCAAGATTATCAGCGCCCATCAACCAGATAAAGCGGCGGCGAGGATAGCGCCGCTTAAGCTCCCGAAGTGTGTCTAAGGTGTAACGCGTACCAATCTCTCTCTCCACCGCCGTCACGCGAATTCGGGCCCGTCGGGCCATGTCGCGTGCAGATGCGAATCGAGTCGGCAAAGGCGCCATACCGAGCTCTGGTTTGAGCACGTTGCCGGGAGAGACAAGCCACCAAACTTCATCTAGTGCGAGCGAAGCGCAGGCGAAGAGGCTCACCCGGCGATGCGCCCCATGCGCCGGATTGAAGCTCCCCCCCAGAAGGCCGGTAAACACAGGTTTCAGGGGCGGATCTGCCCGGAGCCCAAGACCTGCCACTTGTAGGTGGTGAGGCCTTCAAGAGCGACCGGCCCCCGCGCATGAAGTCGTCCCGTCGCAATACCGATCTCGGCCCCAAGCCCGAACTCGCCACCGTCGGCAAACTGGCTCGATGCGTTGTGGATGACGATTGCGCTGTCGACTTCGGACAGGAACCGTGACGCGGCATCACCGTTTTCGGTCACGATCGCGTCAGTATGGCCAGATGAATGCCGGGTTATGTGTGTCAAGGCGCCCTCCAGACCATCGACGATCGCAACAGACAGGACCGCATCGAGATACTCAGCATCCCAGTCGGCTGGTTCGGCTGGCTTTATGCGCGGATCGATAGAGCATGTACGCGCATCGCCGCGTAGCTCGCAGCCCGCTTCGAGCAAAGGCTCAACAAGCCCGTGCGGGTCGGGAAACAGCACGTCGACCAGAAGTGTTTCCATGGCGCCGCAAACTCCTGTGCGCCGCATCTTCGCGTTCAGTACGATGCCACGCGCCATGGCTGGATCGGCATCGCGATCGACAAACGTGTGATTGATCCCGTCCAGATGGGCAAGGACAGGCACACGTGCATCGGCCTGAACCCTCGCGACGAGGCTCTTTCCGCCACGTGGTACGATCATGTCGATCAAGCCGCTAGCAGCAAGCATGGCGCCCACAACTGCACGGTCCTGTGTCGGCACGAACTGAACCACCTCAGCAGGTACCCCCCCCTGGGCCAGTCCCCCAACCAAAGCGCTATGGATGGCCCGGTTGGACCGGGCCGCCTCGCTCCCCCCGCGCAACAAGACCGCATTTCCGGACCTCACACACAGCGCAGCAGCATCAGCGGTGACATTCGGTCGGCTTTCATAGATAATGCCGATCATGCCAATGGGCACACGCACCCGGCGCAACACCATGCCGTTGGGTCGACTGGATTCGTCGATGATCCGGCCAACCGGATCGTCCAACGCGGCGACCTGATCAACTGCCGCAGCCATCGCCTCAATCCGAGCGGGATCAAGACGCAAGCGGTCCACCATGGCTGCGGAAAGGCCAGCAGCTTCGCCGTCCTCCACATCCTTTGCATTGGCTTCGAGGATAACCGGGGCCGCCCTGCGGAGCGCAGCTGCACCAAGGTGTAGAGCCTCGGCGCGCGTCGTCGTCGACATCTTTGCAAGTTGGCGCTGAGCGGCACGGCCAGCGCGAGCAAGGCCTTCGACCAGCACTGCGGGATCGACGAATTGATCGACCGTACCGCCGGATTCAGCGTATTCTACAGAAGTTGAAACAGCGTCCATGCGGTGCCTTTATCATCCCACACAGACCCTGTCAGCCGGAATGGAGCCTTCGGCGGGCAAGTCGCGAGTCGGGAACAGACACTGTCGATCCCCGATGCGCAGAGCTATTCAGGCGGTGAAAGCGTCACCTGAACGCTCGTCAGCACGTTTCATCGTCCGTAATGCACAGCTCATCTTGGGCATCACGCAAGAGATTCGACGGTCCTCAGGGGTATGACTAAGCGCCGCCACCTCGTGAAGTCAAAGAAGCACGTCGGGACGGGGGTCGCCATTCTGCCTGTAACAACTCGGTCCAAGGCGGGTCCGGCAGATGACGGCGTTCGCTCGCCGTCCCGTTGGCGAACGCTTGTTGCGCGGGTCCGCGGCTGGTTCCCCGACCGAGAATTCTTCATGCGCTCAAATGGGCATGTGCGGTTCATACGGGTGTCCTCGCAACTTCAGATGCGCGTGGTTGGCGCCATTACCGGCGCAGTACTTCTTTGGGTTCTGATGCTGGGGTGGATGATCGTCAGTCAGGCTATTGACCTTTATGATCAGGCGTCATTGCTGGAGCGAGAGGCGGCTGTCGCGACAGCAGAAAGCCGGGTGGCGCAATATCGTTCTGGCCTTGGCAACGTTGCGAATGACCTCGCGAAACGTCAGGACTTCATCGAGAGGAGCGTGCAGGGCGCGATCGGCCCCTTGCCCAAAGCCACACGCTCGGGGACCGTATCAGACAGTAGCGAGGAAGCGGGCAAGACGGTTCGCAAGGTGTCCATGGCCCTGCCCGAGGCGACTGGCCTCGCGAAGGTGGAAGCTCGCCAATTGGCCTTTATCGAGGCGATGACCCGGTACGCGGACGCTCGTTCAGCGCGGGCTGAATCCGCTATCCGGAGACTGGGTCTAAACCCACAAACGGTTACGGCAGCTGATCGGAGCGCGATGGGTGGTCCGCTAATCCCCCTGGTTACTGGGCCCGGCAACAGCCTGGACCCTCGCTTTGCCCGGTTTGGTGCCAGCCTGGCGCATATGAGTGCAATGGAACAAGCGCTTGTCCGAATTCCAAACACGTTGCCCGCCAACATGGACTATATCTCAAGCGGATTTGGATACCGCGTTGATCCGTTCACGGGTGGCGGCGCGTTCCATGCCGGCCTCGACTTTCGTGGACCGATTGGTGCACCAATCCTGGCGGCTGCCGCAGGAACCGTTAGCTTCACCGGCGTAAAGCAAGGCTATGGCAACTGCGTCGAGATCAGCCATGGTAACGGCCTGCTCACACGCTATGCACACATGTCGCAAATTGCGGTCCGCATCGGCGAAGTTGTTCGTCCCGGCAGAAAGATCGGAGCGATCGGTAGCACGGGTCGTTCGACCGGACCCCATTTGCACTTTGAAGTTCGGATCGCCGACCGTCCCGTCGATCCGCGACCGTTCCTGGAGGCAATGCCGCATGTTTTCAAAGAAGCCAATACCGGGCGGGGATACCGCCGGCCGGTCAACAGGGCAGGGTAACCCTATGACAACGCCCACATTTTCCGTTCTGGGGGCAGATCTAGCAGTTAAAGGCGACATCACGGCTGGCGCCGAGCTACACATCGACGGCCAAGTGGAAGGCGATATCACCTGCGCGGGGCTCGTGCAGGGCGAGGCCAGTATAATCTGCGGCGCCATCCGAGCACAAACCGCGCGACTGGCAGGAACTGTGCGCGGCGGAATCGAGGTCGGGCAGCTCGTGGTGTTGAAAACGGCGCGGATCGAGGGCGACGTGAAGTACGACGCACTTACCATTGAGCAAGGCGCTCAAATCGATGGGAAACTCACCCATGGGATTGAACCGGTAGACAGCGAAAATACGCTTGCGTTGGTCAACTGAGCTAAACACCGCCTGCGACGGCGATGTTTAGCCTTGTGAGAAATTGAAACCAGCGCAGGCGGTGTACCGGCGCTCAACTGTCCGAGATTCCTTCAGCTCGACGCGCTTCAAGCCATGCGGCCGCCTCAGCTTCCTGCGCAGCCTGTGATGCAGCCTTGGCCAGCGCCTCACGCTCGGCACGCAGTTCCTCGATCAGTGCTTCGCGATCGCTACCGAGGCGCAGGTTGCTGGCGGAGTCGTCTTCCTCGATGCCAGCGCGCTTGGCAGCCTTGGCCACGAGTGCATCGAGTTCGCGTTGCGAGCACAGCCCGAGCGTAACGGGGTCTTTAGGATTGATATTGGAAATGTTCCAATGGCTGCGGTCGCGGATTGCGGCAATCGTGTTGCGGGTCGTGCCGATCAGCTTGCCAATCTGCGCATCCGATATTTCCGGATGGTGCCGCAGAATCCAGGCGATGCCATCGGGCTTGTCCTGCCGCTTGGACACAGGCGTATAGCGCGGGCCCTTCGTGCGGCTCACCGAAATCGGTGCCTTTTGCATCTTGAGGCGATACTCGGGATTGACCTGCCCTCGCTCAATCTCGACCTGGGTCAACTCACCCGAATGGACTGGATCGCGACCGGTATACTTGGCACCGGCCAGATCATCAGCCATCGCCTGCACTTCAAGAATATGCAGCCCGCAGAACTCGGCGATCTGCTCGAAGGTCAGCGCGGTATTGTCGACAAGCCAGGATGCCGTGGCATGAGGCATAAGCGGATAGGTTGACTGGTTGCTCAAGGGGAGCCTCTCCGGACAGCAGAAACAATAAGGGCCGCCCCTTGCGGAGCGGCCGTATCACGTATGATGTAGGCGACGGGGCCTCTTACGGCAAGCCCATTCCCGATGATTCGGGTGCCTGCGGCTTTGTGAGCCTTACTGACCAGTTGCCAGCACGATCTTGCCGATATGGTTCCCCGCCTCCATCCGCGCGTGAGCCGCCGACGCTTGATGCAACGGAAATACCTGATCCATCACCGGGCGAAGAAGGCCATTTGCAACCAATGGCCAGACAGTCTGATGAATCTCGTCTGCTAGTAGACCTTTGAATTCATTTGACCTTGGTCGAAGTGTAGATCCTGTCAGGGTCAGCCTTCGCCGCATTACCTCTGCCATGTTGAGTTCCGCCCGCACACCACCTTGCACAGCAATAGTGACGTGCCGACCATCATCGGCAAGGCATTTTAGATTCCGTGCAACATAATCACCAGCAACCATGTCGAGGACTAAATGAACGCCAGCACCGTCTGTTAAACGGGCAACCTCTTCGACAAAGTCCGTCGACTTGTAATCAATGGCATGCGTAGCGCCGAGCGCGGAAGCAACCGCGCACTTCTCGGGGCCACCACAGGTGACGATGACTTCAAGGCCAAACAGCTTGCCGAGAAGGATCGCCATCGTCCCGATCCCGCTGGTTCCACCATGGACAAGCATGCGCTCACCCTCGGTTGCCCAGCCTCGCTCAAACACGTTGTGCCATACCGTAAACAGAGTTTCTGGAATGGCTGCCGCTTGCTCGAGAAGCAAACCTTGCGGGATCGGCAGGCAGTGAGCCGCCTCGGCAAGACAGTATTCCGCATAGCCGCCACCCGCAACCAAAGCGCAGACAGCTTGGCCGACAAATGGCGTCGTGACGCCAGAACCCATGGCAACGACTTGCCCGGAAACCTCGAGGCCGGGGATAGGCGAAGCGCCAGGCGGAGGCGGATAAAACCCTTGACGCTGGATCACGTCAGGGCGGTTCACCCCTGCAAAGGCAACGCGGAGAAGGACCTGCCCGGCACCGGGCATCGGCACCGGCATTGAAAGCGGATGCAGCACCTCAGGTCCACCCGGCGAATCAAATCCGATGGCGGTCATCGTCGCCGGTATTGCGTCCATGCCATGCCCCCTGAAGCCGTGCGAACGCCCATTAGCTGAATGCGCCGCAGAGTGGTAAACAATTCCCTGCGCCAAGTACCTACGGAGCCGGTTGACAGCAAGGCTCAACGGGCCACAAAGTAAGCCACGATGGAACCTGATGAGCGCCCGCGCCCCAAAGGCGATCTGGCCAGCCAACTGGCCTCGGAGTCGCTTGGCAGCTATTCCATCCTCGAATTGAACGAACGCATCGCCATGCTCGAGGGTGAGATCGCCCGTGTGACGGCGGAGCGCGACAGGGCTGCCGCTCATCGCAGGGCTGCAGACGCACTGTTTGGGTCCCCATCATCGTCGGACAGCGGATCGTGATATCCGCCGCCCTTCACGTTGGTGGGCGGCATACCCATATTGTCGAAGTGTCGGGCCATGCGCTCGACCTGATGTCCCTTTTGCGCAGCTTCGGTTTAACCGCAGTTAAGCGCAAGCATGTTCATCTCCCGCAAGGGAACCAGCAGTGATCGGTCACTCCACGACCGGCAGGAAAGAAGTGTCATGCCCAGTTTCGCGCAAAGTCTTGAAAAAACACTGCATTCTGCACTGAGCAATGCAGCGGAACGCAGCCATGAGTATGCGACTCTGGAGCATCTCCTGTTGGCGCTGATCGATGACCCAGACGCAGCGCAGGTCATGCAGGCCTGCGGTGTCGATTTGGGTGACCTCGGAGAAGTGGTGCGACAGTATCTTGACCAAGAGTACCAGTCGCTCAAGACGCAGGACAAGGCCGATCCTCAGCCAACCGCAGGCTTTCAGAGGGTGATCCAGCGCGCCATTCTCCATGTGCAATCATCCGGCAAGGATACGGTTACGGGCGCCAATGTGCTCGTGGCATTGTTTTCCGAGCGCGATTCCTACGCAGTGTACTTCCTTCAGCAGCAGGACATGAGTCGCCTCGACGCAGTCAGCTTCATCAGTCACGGCATCGGAAAAGGTGGGCGCCAGGTCGAAAGCCGCAGCCCGAAGGGCAGCGAGGAATCGCAGCCACCGCAGGAAGAGAAGGTTGATTCCAAGGGCGGCACAAAGAAAGACTCTGCGCTTGACCAGTTCACTGTCAATCTCAACGAGAAAGCACTGAGCGGCAAGGTCGACCCCTTGATCGGTCGCGGCCCGGAAGTGGACCGCACAATCCAGATTCTTTGCCGTCGTTCAAAAAACAACCCACTTTATGTTGGTGATCCCGGTGTGGGCAAGACAGCGATTGCCGAGGGGCTTGCACGCAAGATCGTCGAGGGAGAAGTTCCTGAAGTCCTCAGCGAAGCCGTCATCTATTCTCTCGACATGGGTGCACTTCTTGCGGGTACGCGCTATCGCGGTGACTTCGAGGAGCGCCTCAAGCAGGTCGTCTCTGAGCTTGAGAAGATGCCGCACGCTGTCCTTTTCATCGACGAGATCCACACTGTGATCGGCGCAGGCGCGACCAGTGGCGGTGCGATGGACGCGTCCAATCTGCTCAAACCCGCCCTCTCCGGCGGAACGATCCGTTGCATCGGTTCGACAACCTACAAGGAGTTCCGCAATCACTTCGAGAAGGACCGAGCCTTGCTGCGCCGGTTCCAGAAGATCGACGTGAACGAACCAACGATCGAGGACACCATCAAGATCCTGAAGGGCCTGCGCACCGCCTTCGAGGAGCACCACAAGGTTCGCTACACGCCCGACGCGATCAAGACGGCCGTCGAGCTTTCGGCACGCTACATCAACGACCGCAAGCTGCCGGACAAGGCCATCGACGTGATCGACGAAGTTGGTGCAATGCAGATGCTGGTGCCGCCGTCGAAGCGCAAAAAGGTAATCACGGCGCGGGAGATCGAGGCGGTTATTGCGACTATGGCGCGCATCCCTCCCAAGTCCGTTTCGAGCGATGACAAGAAGGTGCTCGAGCACCTTGATCGTGACCTGAAGCGGCTGGTGTTCGGCCAGGACAAAGCAATCGAGGTGCTATCTTCGGCAATGAAGCTCAGCCGCGCTGGCCTGCGCGATCCGGACAAGCCGATCGGCTCGTTTCTCTTCTCGGGCCCCACAGGCGTTGGCAAAACCGAAGTCGCGCGCAGCCTGGCACAGATCATGGGCATTCCGCTGCAACGCTTCGACATGTCAGAATACATGGAGCGTCATTCCGTGAGCCGCCTGATCGGTGCACCTCCAGGCTATGTCGGGTTCGATCAGGGCGGCTTGCTGACCGATGCGATCGACCAGCAGCCGCACTGCGTCCTGCTGCTCGACGAGATTGAGAAAGCGCACCCTGATCTGTTCAATATCCTGCTGCAGGTCATGGATAACGGTCGGCTTACCGATCATCACGGCAAGACCGTTGATTTCCGCAATGTCGTGCTGATCATGACAACCAATGCGGGAGCCAGCGATATGGCGCGGCAAGGCATTGGCTTCGGCGATGTTTCGAAGGCGGATGCAGGCGACGAAGCGGTGAAGAAGATGTTCACCCCCGAATTCCGCAACAGGCTCGATGCGATCGTTCCATTCTCCTACCTGCCACCGGAAGTCGTGAGCCGCGTCGTCGACAAGTTCATCCTACAGCTTGAACTGCAACTGGCCGAACAAAACGTACATATCCAGTTCGATGGCGATGCCCGCGCATGGCTGGCAAAGCAAGGATACGACCGGCTCTATGGCGCGCGCCCCATGGGCCGCGTGATCCAGGAGAAGGTCAAAAAGCCGCTCGCGGAGGAACTGCTGTTTGGCAAGCTCGCAAATGGCGGCGAAGTCCATGTCAGCCTTAAGGAAGAGGAAGGCAAGCCAACCGCGCTCTCCTTCGAGTTGACTCCGGCCGCACCGAAACTCGTCAAGAAGAAGGCCAGGAAGGGCAAGGGCGGTTCGGCCACAGCCGAGGAGCCGAATGCCGACGAGGCATGAAGCCTTCCAACATCACGGTTGAATGAATTGGGGCGGAGCCTTCGCGTTTCCGCCCCAATTGCCTCTGGCGCACCGGCAGTGTCCGCGGCATTCCATGGATATGGCTGCATGTTTCACGTGGATCAAAGCAGAGCCAATAGGCATCCGGATCGTTCCTGCCGATACGTGGATCGATCCCGCGCGCCCAACGAACCGGGCGCTTATCACGCATGGCCACGCTGATCATGCGCGTGGCGGGCACAGTCAGACGATTGCCACGCCTGCGACTATAGCGATCATGGCAGCCCGCTACGGATTGGCGGAGGGCGCAGTGCCGGTCGAATATCACGAACAGATCACAATTGGTGGTGGGGTTACGGCAACGTTTCTGCCTGCGGGCCACGTACTGGGCTCAGCGCAAATTCTGCTGGAGCACGCCGGCGAGCGGATCATCGTTACTGGCGACTACAAACGCAGCCCGGATCCCACTTGCCCGCCGTTTGCGGTAACCCCCTGCGATCTCTTCATCACTGAGGCAACGTTTGGTCTGCCGGTGTTCTGCCATCCTCCGATAGCCGAAGAGATCGGGCGCCTTTTGGCGGTTCGTGCCGCGAACCCCGAACGCTGCGTGCTTGTTGGAGCCTACGCGCTCGGCAAGGCGCAGCGTGTTATCGCAGAACTGCGCGCAGCCGGGTGGCATGCACCGGTCTATCTCCATGGCGCGATGGAAACCATGTGCCGACTTTACGAAGAGCAAGGCGTGCCCCTGGGCGACCTTCGCCCCGCTGTAGGCGCGGCCAAGGCGGATCTATCTGGTGCCATCGTGATATGTCCACCATTTGCACTGAATGATCGCTGGAGCCGCCGTCTGCCTGATCCCATAACCGCCATGGCATCAGGTTGGATGCGCGTGCGCCAACGTGTGCGGCAGCGGGGGGTCGAGCTGCCGCTGATCATTTCCGATCATGCGGACTGGCACGAACTGACCACAACGATTGCGCAGGTGAACCCGGCTGAAACCTGGATCACACACGGCCGTGAGGAAGCCCTCCTGCGTTGGTGCGAACTGCGCCAGCGACGAGCCCGCGCGCTAGCGCTGACAGGGTACGAGGACGAAGATGACTAACCTGATGCGCAGCAGTTGCAGGACGCACTGGTGAAACGCCTTGCCAAGCTACTCGATGAGCTGCTGCTTACATCTTCCCGCAATGGCAAGCTGAAGCTGATCTCCGCCTATCTCTGCGAGACGCCAGATCCGGATCGCGGCTGGGCTTTGGCTGCACTGACAAGCGCGGTCGATTTTCCCGCAGTCAAAGCCGGAACCATCCGTGGCTTGATGGCGGATCGGGTCGACCCCGTGTTGTGGACACTCTCACGGGACTTCGTGGGTGATACGGCAGAAACAGCGAGCTTGCTCTGGCCCGAACCCGACCAGGCTCCACTGGCCCCGCCACCCACCTTGAGTGAAGTCGTGGCGGCGCTCAGCAATGCGACGAAGACTGGGGCTCCTGCAGTGCTCTCAGGTCTACTTGACCGGCTCGATACGGCGGGCCGCTATGCCCTGATCAAGTTCGCAACGGGAGCGCTTCGAATCGGTATTTCGGCCCGGCTGGCCAAGGTCGCGTTCGCGCAGGCTTTCAGAGTGCAGATAGAAGATGTGGAAGAGTACTGGCATGGCCAAAGCCCACCATATCAGCCGCTCTTTGCTTGGGCGACCGGTGCCGCACCGCCGCCTCGAACCGATCTACTGCCGCTCTTCCGTCCGTTCATGCTGGCACACCCGCTGGGGGACGAGAAGATCAGCCTTGAAGACTATGTCGCGGAGTGGAAATGGGACGGCATTCGAGTGCAACTCGTCCATGTTGGGGGTGAGACGCGCGTTTATTCGCGTGGCGGGGACGAGATTTCGGCCAGCTTCCCGGAAATTGCCGCTTCGCTTCCATTCCCGGTTGTAATTGATGGCGAGTTGCTGGTTCGCGGGAGTGATCAAGGCGGCGATACCGGGGGTGCCGCCAGCTTCAACGCCTTGCAGCAACGCCTGGGTCGCAAGACCGTCTCGAAAGCCATGCTAGCAGAGGCGCCAGCGTTCGTCAGGCTATACGACCTGCTGATCGATGGGAGCGAGGACTTGCGCGAGCAACCCTGGGCGGTGCGCCGAGCCCGACTGGAAGCGCTGATCCCGAGGCTCGAACCAGACCGTTTCGACCTTTCGGAAACGATCCCGGTGAGCGACATGGAGACACTTGCCAAGATTCGCGCGGGCGCGCGCGATTCGGCAATCGAAGGCATCATGCTCAAGCATCGCCAATCGCCATATGTTGCCGGACGCCGAGCTGGACTCTGGTACAAATGGAAACGCGAGCCGCTGCTGATCGATTGCGTGCTCATGTATGCGCAGCGTGGCTCGGGCAAGCGCTCATCATTCTACTCAGATTTCACTTTCGGTTGTTGGAACGGCGATCCGGATACAGGCGCAGACCTGCTGCCTGTCGGCAAGGCCTACTTCGGATTTACCGACGAAGAACTCCGATTCCTCGATCGGCATGTGCGGCAACATACAGTCGCAAAGTATGGCCCCGTTCGCGAGACTGACCGCAGTCTGGTGTTCGAAGTGGCGTTCGATTCGGTGCATCTGAGCAAGCGGCACAAGTCCGGACTCGCGATGCGTTTCCCCCGGATTCACCGTATCCGTGAGGACAAGCCTGCACACGAAGCGGATCGGCTCGAAACCTTACGGGCTATGGTAACTTGATTTCAATCAAGGTAGCTGGCGCAGCGGACTGGCAGAGGAAGGCTTGCCGCAATATTCTTCTGGAGTCAGCGCTCTTGGCCATGACGATCGAAACCCAAGCTGTCAGCCCATACGACCGGATTGGCGGGTTGACTGTCCTGCGCCAGATAACCGACCGCTTTTACACGCTCATGGAGACCGAGCCTGGATTTGCGGAACTGAGGGCAATGCACTCATTCGATTTGGCACCGATGCGCGAATCGCTTCCACTCTTCCTCGCCGGCTGGAGCGGCGGACCGCGCACATGGTGGGACGCCAATCCCGGCAAGTGCATGGTCAGCATGCATACGCGCTTCGGCATCAACAAGGCGACTGCGAACCAATGGGCAGACGCGATGCGACAGGCCATTACCGATGTTGCGCCCGAAGATGCGGCCATCGCCGAGGCGCTGGCAGATGTGCTCGACAGAATGGCGCGGGGGATGGCCAAGGCCTGATTCGCGAGGATCGCAAAACTGGATGGGATCACGGCATGCTGCGCTATGATCTCCGCCGACGCAAACTGGCGATTGCGCTTTCCGGGCTTGCCGGGTTTGTCGATGCCATCGGCTTTCTTTCGGCCAATGGCTATTTCATCTCGTTCATGTCTGGCAACTCGACACGGCTGGGGGTAGCGCTTGGCACATCGGCCAGCGCAACTCTGATACCTGCATCACTCATCGCAGGTTTTCTTTGCGGCGTAACTCTCGGCGCATTGGTGGCCCTTCGGGCCGGCGGGCGCCGCAAGCCAGCGATTCTGGGGTTGGTCGCTCTACTCTTGCTGATCAGTGCGACGGCTCGCGCGCTCGGGCACGAGACAGCAATGCTGGCCACCGCCGTTCTTGCCATGGGAGCGATCAACAACACGTTTCAGCGCGGCGGCGAAGTTACAGTGGGTTTGACCTATATGACTGGCGCACTGGTCCGACTGGGACAAGGGCTCGCGCTTTGGCTTGTTGGCAAAGCCGAGCCAGGCTGGATCCAATGGGGACTTCTTTGGACCGGCCTGCTTTCAGGCGCCGTCCTCGGTGGGCTCTTGCAAAGCCGATTGCCATTCGGCTGCCTGTGGATCGCGTCAGCTTGGGCAGCGACAATGGCGCTGGTTGCGGTCAGACTTCCAGCGGAATCCTAAACAGCTTTTCCCGTGAAGTTGCGCCGCGCAACAAGGCAATCCGAGATGGTGAAACGGCCAGCGCCTGCCCCAGGAGTTCGATGACATCAGCCGTCGCCTTGCCGTCTTCAGGCTTCGTTCTCACCTTGATTAGGACGCGACCGGACTGGATTTCCACTCCCTGACTTCGAGAACCGGGCGTTACTCGAACGGCAAGTCGGCCCTCGGCATCTGCAAGCGACCGCAGCGCCTCGGCAGAAGGAAAATCAGTCTTCGGACGCGCCATTGTTCGCCAGGGCGGCGCGGTGCGCACGTGCATTGTCGACGTAATGGGCGACGCCCAACTGCATTTCATGTATCGCCATGTCAGTCAGACCGCGCATGTAAACGGCAGGCCGACCACCCCACAACTGGCGCGAAGCGATACGCTTACCCGGGGTAAGCAGCGCGCCCGCCGCCAGCATGCCATTGCCTTCGATAACCGCGCCGTTCATCACCACAGCACCAAGGCCCACAAACGCGCGGTCCTCGAGCGTGCAGCCATGCAACATCGCCATGTGCCCGACGAGTACGTCATCCCCGATCAAGGTCGGGAAGCCCTGTATAGTGCGTGGATCCGGACTGTCGCAGTGGATCACGGTCCCGTCCTGAATGTTGCTGCGCGCGCCGATCACGATCCGGTTCACGTCTCCGCGCAGCACGCAATTGTACCAGACAGAGGCCTCTGGTCCGATCTCGACATCGCCGATGATCCTGCAGCCCGGCGCGATGAACGCGCTCGGATGAATGCGTGGGGCTTTGCCGTGAATGGCGGCAATGGTCACATCTTGATGCATAGCGCTTCCTTCAAACGCCCCGGAGGTTTGGTCGATAATTGCGATACAGGATAACGGGCCGCATTTGCTTGCCCTAGCAAATAGCGGGGTGATCGAAATTCTCGTCAGGATCATGAACTACGCCGATCCGCTCCATCAGCCCCAAGCAGCGCTGAGCGAGATACCGGCCGATATCGTATACGAAGATCAGCAAACGGGGCGGTAGCATCCCGCAGAATACGGCTAAGGCATCTTCCACTTTGCGCTCTAGCACCAAGGAGACATTGCATGCTCGCGCACGAGTGCGAGCATGCCGCTTTCAGGCCCCCATCAAACGTGCAGCGTGAAGAGCATGATATGTCAGAACGCCGGAACAGCCCGCCCGCTTGAAAGCAAGAAGGGTTTCCAAGACCAGAGCATCGCGGTCACCGGCTCCAACCGATGCGGCAGCTTCGATCATCGCGTACTCTCCACTGACTTGATAGGCAAAAACCGGCACCTGGAAGGTTTCTTTTACGCGCAGAGCGATATCAAGGTAAGGCAGGCCCGGCTTGACCATGACACTGTCCGCGCCTTCGGCTATGTCGAGTTCGACCTCGCGCAGTGCTTCGTCGGCGTTGGCAGGGTCCATCTGATAGGTCTTCTTGTTACCTTTGAGCAGACCACGGGACCCCACAGCATCACGGAACGGGCCGTAGAAAGCGGAGGCGTACTTGGCGGCATAGGCCATGATCTGAACGTTGATGTGGCCAGCTTCTTCGAGCGCCTCGCGTATCGCGCCGATACGACCATCCATCATATCGGACGGGGCGATGATATCAGCACCGGCGGCAGCCTGGTTAAGGCTTTGACCCACCAGAACGTCAACCGTCGCGTCATTGAGAACGTACCCCTCGTCATCGATCAAGCCATCCTGGCCATGGCTGGTATAGGGATCGAGAGCCACGTCGGTGAGGACGCCCAAGGATTCTCCACAGGCATCCTTGATCGCCTTGATGGCGCGGCACATGAGGTTATCAGGATTCAACGCCTCAGCGCCATTTTCGCTGCGCCGCTCAGCCTGAGTATTGGGGAATAGCGCGATGCAAGGAATGCCAGCAGCGGCGGCTTCGCGTGCCCGTTCGGCCACGAGATCGACCGACCAGCGCGACACGCCTGGCAGCGATCCAATTGGTTCCTCTACGCCATGTCCCTCCGTCACGAACAGTGGCCAGATCAGATCGGCAGGCGTCACCAGCACTTCACGGTGAAGGGCGCGGCTCCATGCAGTGGCACGGGTACGGCGGAGGCGGATGTTGGGATAGCCGGCAGACATGGAGGCTTTTTAGGCTCTACCGTCTCCAAGGGCAACAGGTCGGAGCGCTCAGCTACCGTTGGGGGCCCAGAATGGCACTGGGTCGAACCGCCAAAAGTGCCTGCAGCCGTGCCCTAAACGCGGCCACTTGCCTGGGATCGGCCGCCTGTCGGCGCTGGATCATTCGCACCGACATCGGATCGACGGTCTGGCCACCCCGATAAACCTCATAGTGAAGATGCGCACCGGTGGAGAGGCCTGTCGATCCGACATAGCCGATGATCTGTCCTCGGCGAACCATTGCGCCCGGAGACACCGCAATCCGGCTCATGTGACCATAGCCTGTGGCGATTCCGCCGCCATGTTCGAGCCTGACGTAATTGCCGTGCCCACCATGCCAACCGGCATACTGCACATGGCCATCGGTTACTGCGTAGATCGGAGAGCCCCAGGAAGCGGCGAAATCCACACCCGAATGCATACGAACATAGCCGAGGATCGGATGACGCCGCATACCGTAACCTGAGGTCATATGCCCCGCGACCGGTGCGCCAAATATGCCGGTTTCCGACTGTCCCGCCCCGGTAATGTCAGCGAGCGACGCAAACCCGCGGTCTGTTCCCCAACGCAGCAACTGTGCGCGCGGCCGACCCTCACGAACCACACCTGCGTAAAGCAGGTCGCCCGCCTCGCCTTCGCCATCAGCGGCGTATTTGTAGGATAAGACAAGATCGAACGTGTCAGTTGGCGCGATCTCTTCTAACGGAAGTGCTTGCTCAATGGCCCGCAGATAGTCCCGTACGGCACCAGGCGCCGCGCCTGCCGCACGAGCAGAACGATAGAGGCTATCGCCGACGAGGCCTTGAACACGAAGCGGCTTAGAGTCCACAGCGATTGGCTTGCGGGAGAGGACGAGGCCTCCGTTCTGCCGAGTGATTGCAAGCGCGAGATCGAAACGGGGACGGAACCCGATCGCAACCAGAGGCCGCGGATCCGACGGGGAGCTGCGCGCGCCCAAAGTGATGGAAAAGCGAGTGCCGGTTGCAATCTCAGTCAAAGGGAAAGCATTTGCAACCAGAACAGCGACCTGTCCTGCATCACCGCTGCCGACACCTGCCCGCTGCAGCATGCTAGGCAAGCTATCGTTCTCCCCGATTGTAGCGGTCAGCTGAATTTCCGGGCGTTCGGGCGCAGCTGCAAGGCGCGAGACGGCGTCTGTGGCTGCGAAGTGTCGCCCTTGTGTGGAACCCAGGGCGAATGCTCGCACTGCTTGAGCGCCAAACTCGGCCTGCGAACCTTCATCGAGCGCGACCAATGGCGCCGCTTCAAGTGGGGCGAAGCGGGGCCAGAACATAATTGCGATCAGCATAAGGCTGATGAACAAGGCGAGACCACGAAACCAACCTAGGCTGCCAACGTTCTCGGCTAGATCTGGGGCAAGGCTG
This sequence comes from Novosphingobium fuchskuhlense, assembly GCF_001519075.1. GTDB lineage: Bacteria > Pseudomonadota > Alphaproteobacteria > Sphingomonadales > Sphingomonadaceae > Novosphingobium > Novosphingobium fuchskuhlense. The sequence continues at coordinate 729,675 of NZ_KQ954244.1, read as the reverse complement.
CGCACAGCCGCCCAGCGCTCGATTCTGCGGCACACCTCGTCCCATTGCCTTGCAAATGGATGCGGTTTGTCCCGAAAAGCAGGCTCTGGCAGTGGTTGCGGAACGGGCGATGGCAAGAGGGAAGCACGGCGAGCGGGCGCGGCTGAAGAGCGCGCGCGCCCAAAGGTCGCCCCTCCGGCCAGCCCCAGTTCCTCGCGTGGGCCCAACACCCTAGTAGTCTTCCTTTCCGCTGAGAGACCGGTCTAGGCAGCCGAGCGCAGACGGTTCCACCGAAGCCGATTTCCTGCACCTGCAAGGTTAATTCGGCGTAAACCCGTGCGGACCGCGTGCACGCGGTGAGGAAAGGGACGGCGCGAACCGATCAGTTACGAGGCATGGCCAGGTTCGGCACTTTTGGCTAACATGTTCGGCGACTTGACGAACTATCTCGGAAGCATTGCAAGCATGAGTGAGGCACAAGTATTGGGAGACGCCATCGGCGCCGGACTAACAGCCCGCACGATCGAGCCCAAAGCAGGGGAAAGCGACAGAGGGCACACGCACGAGAGTGCCTGTCTCAACTGCGGTACTGAGTTGGTAGGCAGCTACTGTCATAGCTGCGGGCAAGCAGCGCACGTGCACCGCACAATCGGCGCATTCTTCCATGATCTCCTTCACGGTGTCTTCCACTTTGAGGGCAAGGTCTGGCGAACACTGCCGATGCTCGCACTACGCCCCGGTCAACTGACCCGCGAATACATCGATGGCCGCCGCGCGCGGTACGTTTCACCGCTTGCACTGTTCTTGTTCAGTGTCTTTATTATGTTTGCCGTCTTTCAGAAAACGGCAGGCGAACTTGATCTTGGCAAAGGTGGCGAAACGGCAATCACCGCCGGGATGAGTAAGAGCACGGCTGAAGTCGAAAAAGCTCTTCAGGCGTCGCTGGCCAAGCGCACTGCGATTGAGGCATCTGGTGGAGATACCGACGACGTGGACGTTGATATTGCGCAGCAGAAGCGCGCGCTGGCTACAATGCGTCGAATCGGTGGAGAGAAGCTCTCCTCAACCGGTTTCTCCATTCTCGACCAGGTGATTGACGAGACCCAGAGCAACCCCAAGCTGGTGCTCTACAAGATGCAAAGCCACGCATATAAATATAGTTGGGCACTGGTACCCATCTCGATCCCGTTCCTTTGGCTGTTATTCCCCTTCAGCCGGCGCTTTCACCTCTATGATCACACCGTTTTCGTGACGTATTCTCTTAGCTTCATGACACTTCTGTTCGCAGCCGGGATGCTTGCTGGCTACGTTGGTGCTGATATTCTTGCCAGCATAATGACCCTGATACCGCCAGTGCACATGTACAAGCAGGTGCGTGGAACTTACGGTATTGCTCGCATGGGCGCGGTGCTGCGCACTTTCGCCTTGCTTCTTTTTGCGACAATCGCACTTTCGATCTACCTCATCGCCATAGCGGCAGAAGCAGGCGCAGGCTGAAGCTCGGCCTCTAGCAATCAAGCACAAACGGACCCGCTGCACGCGCCTCGAGCGCCACATGCGCCTTGGACGCTTCTGCCAGATCGAACCTGCCGCCCAAGCTCAGCGGCAGCTCACCGGCCGCGATCGAAACAAACAATGATTCAGCCGCGGCGAGCAGGGTTTCTCGCGTAGATATGTAAGGCCACAAGAAAGGTCGCGAAACCTTTGCAGATTTCGCGCCTAGCCGGGAGAGATCAAATGGGGGGATTGGGCCTGAAGCCTGCCCATAGTGAACGAGATGTCCCTTTACGCCAAGTGAGGCGAGCGAACCCTCGAACGTATCCCCGCCGACTGCATCATAAGCCGCCGCAACACCTGCGCCGTTTGTGAAAGCCAAGACGCGGGAAGCCACATCCTCGTCGCGATAGTGAATGACCTCATCGCAGCCCGCGACACGCGCGATGGCTGCCTTCTCGGGCGATCCCGCAGTGCCGATTACCTTGGCGCCTCTCAGCTGCGCCATCCGAGCGACCAGTTGGCCTACGCCGCCTCCAGCAGCCTGAACCAGCACAGCCATGCCAGGGCGGACTGGCTCCACTTCGTCAACTAGCGCTTGCGCAGTGAGCCCTTTCAGGAACCAAGCGGCTGCTATCGCATCATCTATGCCCGCCGGAACCGGCACGGCGAGTGTAGCACTGACCACGCGCAACCGGGAATAGCCCCCGTAATTGCGAGCAATGTATGCAATTCTGTCACCTGGCTTGAAATCTGTGACGTCGGCGCCAACCGTTTCAACAGTGCCGACGGCCTCAAGTCCCGGAATCCCAGGCAGGTCAAGCGTGCGATAGGAACCAGAGCGCACATAGATGTCATGAAAATTGACAGACGCAGCATGCTGGCGAATGAGCAGATCGCCGGGACCGGGGGCAGCGACCTCTATCCGTTCAATTTCCATGACCTCTGGTCCGCCATACGCGCGGATCACGATTGCTTCGCTGACTTCCACAGTTGCCCGCCCTTTTTTGGTTCAAGCCCCAGCCGGATGTGGATCGCCAGAGCCAGAGAAACGGCGTCCCGCACGCGGGACAGTAGCGCCCTGGCTGGTCACCGGCCGCAAAGTCCCGATCGGGGGCTCCGGCCGGTCGAGCCTGCCGTTCTCCATCAAAACGCGGATCTCGTCGCCACTGAGAGTCTCGTACTCCAGCAGCGCCTGAGCCAGCATGTGCAGCTTGTCTTCGTTTGACTTGAGGATCTGGGTTGCACGGGCGTGTGCTCCGTCGACCAACATCCGGATTTCGCTGTCGATCAGCTTGTTGGTCTCGTCAGACATCATCGTGCGGTGCGAACCGCCCATACCGAGGTAGCCTTCCTGCGCCTCTTCGTACTGAAGTGGGCCCAATTTGTCGGACATGCCCCACTTGGTCACCATGTTGCGCGCCAGGCTGGTAGCGTACTGAATATCCGACGATGCACCGGAAGAGACCTTATCGTATCCGAAAATCAGTTCCTCAGCGACGCGGCCGCCCATACTTACAGAGAGATTGGCGTGCATCTTGTCACGGTGGTAAGAATAGCTATCGCGTTCCGGCAGCCGCATCACCATGCCGAGTGCGCGACCACGCGGAATGATCGTAGCCTTGTGAATCGGGTCCGAGGCTGCCTCGTTTATCGACACGATTGCGTGCCCCGCCTCATGATACGCCGTCATCTTCTTCTCGTCGTCGGTCATGACCATCGATCTGCGCTCAGCGCCCATCATGACCTTGTCCTTGGCGTCTTCGAACTCCTGCATCGCGACCAGCCGCTTGTTACGGCGGGCAGCCAGCAATGCTGCCTCGTTGACGAGGTTGGCAAGGTCCGCGCCAGAGAACCCGGGGGTGCCACGGGCGATCACACGAGGGAGCACGTCTGGCGCAAGCGGAACCTTCTTCATGTGCACGCTGAGGATCTTTTCGCGCCCATCGATATCGGGGATCGGCACTACAACCTGCCGATCAAAGCGGCCGGGACGAAGCAGCGCGGGATCGAGCACATCAGGGCGATTGGTCGCCGCGATGATGATGATCCCCTCGTTGGCCTCGAAGCCGTCCATCTCGACGAGGAGTTGGTTCAGCGTCTGCTCGCGTTCGTCATTCGAATTGCCAAGGCCATGTCCACGATGACGACCTACGGCGTCAATTTCGTCAATGAACACGATGCAAGGCGCATTCTTCTTGGCTTGATCGAACATGTCACGCACACGGCTCGCGCCCACGCCGACGAACATCTCGACAAAATCCGAGCCGGAGATTGTGAAAAACGGAACGCCCGCCTCGCCAGCAATGGCGCGGGCGAGCAGGGTCTTGCCAGTTCCGGGCGAACCAACCAGCAACGCACCCTTCGGGATCTGGCCGCCAAGTTTCGAAAAGCGGCTTGGATCCCGCAGGAACTCGACGATTTCCTGAAGTTCCTCACGCGCTTCGTCGATACCAGCAACATCATCGAAGGTCACCTTGCCGGACCGCTCGGTCAAAAGCTTGGCCTTGGATTTGCCAAAGCCCATCGCGCCTGATCCGCCACCTTTCTGCACCTGACGAAGGGCAAAAAATGCCACGCCGAGGATCAGGAGGAACGGCAAGGACTGTGCAAGAATATAGAGCAGGAGATTGGGTTCCTCCTGAGCCTTACCCGCGTACCTCACGCCATGCTCCTGGAGGAGCTTGGTGAGTTCCGCGTCTCCGGGGACTGGGACGGTGGCGAACTGTTGATCGTTTTTGAGCGTGCCCGTTATGCGATCCGGTCCGACTTGTACCTCACGCACATTATCCTGCACAACACTTGCGCGAAAATCGGAATAGGGGATGACAGTCCCGGCAGGGTCGGTCCGCGTGTTGAACATCGAGACCACCAGCAGCAGCGCAAGAAAAATGCCACCCCAGATCAGGAGGCTTTTGATCCAGGGATTCCCCTGCGGCTGGTCGTCATTCATAGCGCAGCTTTCAATCGATAAGGACTAGACTCTCTCCAATGTAGGACGCCCTCGGTGAATGGCAATATAACCTACAGCGCGAATTTCTTACCCTTAGGGACCATTGGTGCCTCGGTCGGACGCTTGCCGTCGCAGTGGAGCAAGCATGAAACGCCATTGCGCTTTACTTCCATCACCGCGAACGCCCGCGAGCGTCGCTACCTTTCCAGCCGCCAGCTGATCATGCCAGCGCGAAAGAGCCTTTCCTCGCGGAGCAGGGCCTCCGATCTGCGCGATGATCCGTTCGAGCACCCGAAGAACGATGGCCCGTGGGGTCTCGCCTGGCATCCAGAGAAAGGCGGCTCCGTTTCTTTCAACAGAGCGGAGCGCGCGCTCGGCCGCCCACTCGATTGCGGCGTCAGCCTCTGCAAGGTGGCTTGCGCTTGAAGCCAGCATAAGTGCGTCGACTTCAGGTAACTTTGCAAGGTAAGTGCGAATCCGGACGCGTTCGAAGCGCAAGTCGGCATTGGAGGGATCCTGCATTGGGGAGAGCCCGGCGGAGGCCACGATAGCGGCGAGTTCGCTTCGCCGCCATTGCAGGAGAGGACGGATCAAGATGCAATTCGGCCATCCCGGCAGGGGAGAACGCTCACGCATTCCGGCAAGTCCGCGGACACCAGCACCTCGCACAAGTCGCATCAGCAGCGTTTCCGCCTGATCATCAGCGTGGTGAGCGGTGACGATCCCAGCGAGGCCAGTCTCGGCTGCCCATTCGCCAAGAGCATTGTAGCGTGCTGCCCGGGCGCGTTCCTGCAGAGCAGGGCCAGGCTGCAATCCAAGGCGGAACGTCTGGTGCACAATACCGAGCTCCTCGCACAAGAGGCTTACGGTTCGGGCTTCGGCTGCGCTTTCAAGTCTCAGACCATGATCTACCGTCGCAACCTTGAACTTACCCCGCAAAACGGCATGCCCCAGAAGCAAAAGGGCAAGACTGTCAGGCCCGCCAGAAACCGCCAGGCCTACTGGCGCCGTGTTCGGCCAGATTGCTGCCCAATCTTGGGCAAACCGTTCTTCAAGCGTCCTATCAATTGCAGGTTACCGGCTTGGTCGCCGCCTCGTATTGCGATTTCAGACGTCCCGCGAGTTCAGCTGCATAATTCTGACGAAACTCGGCAAAGGCCAGACAGGCGCGCTTCTCTTCCTTGAGCCTGCTCATTGCGACGCCAAGGTATAGGAGACTGTCAGCAGCACGATCCCCCTTCCGATCTGCCTGATAATTTTGGAGAAAATACTGCGCAGCCGTACCAGGCTTGCCATCTTCGAGATACGCGCGCCCAAGTAGATTGCGGGCGTAGCTGATGCGGACGTGGCGCGGATACTGTTGGACCACCCGCAGCAGTTGCTGCTGTGCTTCCGGGAAGAACTTCGCCTCCCACAGGCGATAGCCATAGGTGTACTCGTCCTCACCCTTGTCATCCGTGGACGGTTTCTCAATCGCCATGACAGCTGCCATCCTGTCAGGCGAGGCCTCCCCCTTAGCTCCAGCGACCTTGACGGGCGCAGGCTTTGGCAAGGGCTTGACTGATTTTACCGGCTCTATGGGTGGAACTGAAGGCGTTGAGGTTGTGCCTGAAGTGGACGGCACTGCGGACGTCGCAGGTGCGTTGGGAGCGCCGGCCGCTTCAAGGGCGGCCAGACGAGTCTCGAGCTTTGCGAAATGATTCTGAGTCTCTTCGCTGGCCGCGGTCAGTCGCTGCAATTGCGCCTCGACTGCCTCCATTCGTGCGAGGAGATCCGTCACTGCAGTCGGGGTCGGCGGGGACCCCGCCAGGCCGCTGACAGGGGGTGTTATTTCAGGCCCAAACGCCTTGCCAGCACCATCCGGAAACACCTTGCGTTGGACGGCACGCAATTCAGCCTCGATCCGGCGAAGCCGTACTTCGGCGCTTTCCGGCGCGACCTGTGCGCGGGCCGAAGTTTGGGGACCAGCAGGTAGAACTGTTGCCGTCATGCCGATCAGGGTGAGGGCAATTGCTGAGCCTGTACGTCCAGAGCCAGTCATGATTTTCATCGTCACTCCCGTCGGATCATCGGGACTTCCATGCGCCGCCTTTGTGTGGACGCGCAAGCATCGGAACGTGAATTGATAGCCCGATTCGAACGTTTCACACAGTTCGCTGCAATACGAAAAGAACTACGGAGCAGGCGTTGGCTTCGGGGCCGCCTGACTTGGCACGGTGAGCGAACGGGTGCGCAGGCTGACCGCATCGACCGGCACATCCTTCATCACCTGCTCGGAATCTGATAAGCGCGGAATAGATGTGCCACCGACCGTGATCGAAAGCGCGTCAGGTCGACCCGTCCACAGTTTGGGTCCTGATGCATCGGCTGGCACCGTATAGGATTCGCCTTTTGCGAGTTGTTTCTGCATCAGTTGCTTGCCTCGATCATCGTAAAACTTAACCCAGATACCTTCCTCCATCGCAACGAACACCACAGGTCCGTTTGACGGGGCATGCGGTTGGACAGCCATCTGTGGTTGCGCGGCTTGCTGGTTGCGGATCACTTGTGCTGCTTTTTGATCTCTATCGGGAACGAGCGAAGGCAAAGCGACAGAGGGAGCGTAATAGCTACGCCAGAAGATACCGCCCATCGCAAGAAGGGCGCCGACCATGAGGAGCGCCAACCAGCCGATCAGCCGCGACGGAGTCTTGGCCGGGTCGCCAACTTCAAACTGGTTGAGGGCTCCGGACTCAGGGCGCGGTGACGTACCTTCTAGCTCGGAACGCACAGCGCAAACTATCTCTGTGTCTGGCAGCCCAACTGCTCGTGCATAGGCGCGAGCGAAACCAATGGCGTATGGACGCCCGGGCATCGCACTGTAGTCCCCCGCCTCGAGAGCCTCGATGTGACGGAGGGTAACCCGGGTGCGCACCGCCACCTCGGCATTTGTCAGGCCGAGGCTGCGTCGGGCTTCGACAAGCCGCTCGGCGACACTCAAAGGTCGATAATCGCCAACATCTGCAGTCAGACGAACTCGTGCGTCCGAGCCGTCTGTCGAATCTGTAACAATCATGTCGCGTTCGCCGTCCTCGGTCACGGCGTAGCTCCCGTCGTTCATCATTGTAAAGGTATTCTCAGGACTGAATGCGAACCCCTCTAGAACGCAGCATGGTCAGTCTGTTAATGTCAATGTCTTTAAGCTGGCAAAAGCATAGTACGACCCGCTGGTGCGACGAGTTCAATCGTAATCGATGCCATGTGCCGTCGCCCATGCGCCGATTTCGGCGCGAAGGTTAATGGGCGGATCGGCTAGCCAGCCCGCCATGGCAGCCTTGATCACCGGCAACTCGACCTTGCGCACAAGTTCCTTGATCGGTCCGACAGCCGCAGGCGTGATCGACAGCCGCGTGATCCCGATCCCCAGCAACGCCAAGGCTTCCAGCCGGCGCCCCCCCATTTCGCCACAAACGGTAACGTCGGTGCCAAAGGGGGCGACAGCGAGAACAACCCGCCGCAAAAACCGAAGGATGGCCGGCGACAGCCAGTCGTAGCGCTCAGCCAATTTTGGGTTTGCGCGATCCGCAGCGAAGAGGAACTGGGTAAGGTCGTTTGTTCCGATGGACAGGAAAGAAAGTCGCGGTGCGAGAATGTCGAGGCATTCGGCCAGTGCTGGCACCTCCAGCATCGCACCATAGCGGATTGCTTCGGGCAGGAGCTTCTTTTGCCCTTTCAGAAAGGCAAGCTGACTTTCGAACACAGCGCGTGCGGCATCGAACTCCCAAGGCTCGGTGACCATCGGAAACATGACGTTGAGCGTTCGCCCGCCAGCTGCCTCGAGCAACGCGCGCGCCTGAACCTTGAGCAGACCATCTCGCTCGAGCGCAACCCGCAATGCCCGCCATCCCATAGCTGGGTTTTCTTCGGTCTCACCGTCATTGTGGCGCAGATAAGGAAGCACCTTGTCACCGCCTATGTCGACGGTGCGGAAAACGACAGGGCGATCCCCGGCTGCATCGAGAACATCGCGATAAAGGCGTGTTTGTCGCTCACGCGCGGGAAGTGTCGCGGAGACCAGAAACTGGAACTCCGTGCGAAATAGGCCAATGCCATCAGCCCCGGTAAGGTTAAGCATTGGCATATCATCACGCAGGCCGGCGTTGATCATGACACGGATGCGCTGACCGTCTGCAGAGATCGGTTCGACATCGCGCATCGCCGCATATACGGCCTGCCGCTCACGATTGCGTGCAAAGCGGGCTTCAAACGCCTCGATCAGGCTTGGTGCCGGGCGCACATCTACCACGCCCTGATCGCCGTCGAGCAGCAATTGGTCGCCTTCACGCACTTTCGCGCGCAGCCCCCGAATTCGGCCCACAACAGGTACGCCCATCGCACGTGCGACAATGACGACATGCGCGGTAAGCGAACCTTCTTCCAGAATGACGCCCTTCAGACGGCGGCGGTCATACTCCAATAGTTCGGCAGGACCGAGATTGCGCGCAATCAGGATTGCATCGCCCTTGAGGCCGAGGCTGGCAGCAGTGCCAAGCTGACCCGACACGATACGCAATAGGCGGTTGGAGAGGTCCTCCAGATCATGCATCCGATCTGCCAGCAATGGGTCGTCGATCTGGCGCATCCGCATGCGCGTGCGCTGCTGAACCCGCTCGATTGCTGCCTCTGCGGTAAGACCGGAATCGATCGCCTCATTGATCCGGCGGCTCCACCCCTCATCATAGGCAAACATGCGATAGGTCTCGAGGACCTCCTCGTGCTCTCCGCCCATGCCGAACTCGGCCTGGCTGGCCATGCGGTCGATCTGTTCGCGCATTTTGTCGAACGCAAGATAAACGCGCTGACGCTCAGCCTCGGTGTCGTCGGCAACGACATGCTCGATCATCACTCGCGGCTGATGAAAAACGGCCACCCCGCTGGCAAGCCCCTTAACGAGCGTCAGGCCCTGAATACGATCGTGGCCGGTCAGTTGGGCATCGGCGCCGAGAGCATCTTCTTCGTCGATCAGGTCTGCATTTGCGATAAGCTCGGAAAGCACCATCGCCACGGTTTGCAGAGCCTCGATCTCCACCTCTTCGTATCGGCGCGGCTCGACGTGCTGAACGCCGAGTACACCGACAGCGCGAGCACGCCGCACAATTGGAACGCCGGCAAACGAATGGAAGCGCTCTTCGCCCGTCTCAGGGAAGAAAGCGAAGTCTGGATGGGCGGCTGCCTCGGCGAGATTCAAAGTCTCGATGTTCGCTGCAATCGTTCCCACAAGACCTTCGCCAATGGCCATTCGGGTAACGTGGACCGCAGCTTGGTTGAGGCCCCTAGTGGCGAACAGCTCCAGCATGCCCTCACGCAGCAGGTAGATAGAGCAGACCTCGCTGTTCAGCTTGTCGCCGATGATCTCCACGATCTGGTTGAGTTTGGCTTGCGCGCCTGCACGAGAGGCCATGACCTCATGCAATGAAGTCAGGATCGCTCGGGCGGCGGCGGCTGCAGTGATCATGTGTGAAGGCCTAGCGCAGCGACGACGGTTTGCAAACAACCGTGCCCGGAGCGCTTATGAATTCGTATCCGTCTAGATTTCGCGAAATCGGACCTTGAAATCTCGCGCCTGAAGGGAGGCGCGGCTGGCAGGCCGGATATACCGGCCTTGCCAGCTGCGCTTCGCGATCGGGTGATTTTCAGTGCACGTCTAGCGCTTGCGCGAGCTCTTCCTTGATTCGCAGTTTTCGCCTCTTGAGTTCCTTGATCAACACATCGTTCGGCGAAGGTCTGCCTCGCTCTTCAGCAATGCGACGTTCAAGCCCGGCGTGTTTGGATTCAAGAGCGCTCTTGTGCGACAGTTCCATGCGGCAACCTCCTCAGGATACCAACCTCGGCCAACTCCGGCAGCAGGATAGCTGCTGGACGATTGGGCCGAAGGTTTGCGCCGGCATGGACGTGTCGGCCTCGACTCATCCGAGCGGGCGCGTTGTCATGCTCCCACAATCGCCGTATCTTGCAAGTCAATCTGCGCCGGGATGTCCAACTATAGAGATTATGCGTATTGCGATGGCAGCGAGACTGGAACGCGTTTTGCCCGGCCAATGTGCCGGAAACCTCTATGTGAATCTGGTGGACCAGGGTGAAGTTTAGGAGTGGCCGGTTTGACTGAAGATGAAATGCGCAAGCGGCTGGAAATGCTGCGGGTCGAGCATCGAGATCTCGATGCGGCGATCGAGGCTTTGTCCGGGACCGGTGCGCACGATCAACTGCAGGTCGCTCGACTGAAGAAGCGGAAGTTGCGCCTCAAGGATCAGATCGCTTTGCTGGAGGACTACCTCATTCCGGACATTATTGCCTGATTACAGATTCTTGATTGAACCCGAACGAGCCCAGTCTCCTGCAGCCAATCGTATCATTCCGGCACAGTTTAAAAACGTGGTGAACGTGCTGCCGTGCATGTGTTGAGCGGCCAGCAGCGATGGGACTATGCGCTTATCATGCCTCTCATGCCCAACCTCAATCCGCGCATCGTCGAGGCGCTATACACAGAGGCGCTTGTGCTGGCGGAAGAAGCACGTGCAGTGTTCGATCGACTCCGCCAAGGTCAGGACCGGCGCGCGCTCTTGGGAGCGAATGACGATCCTGCTGCAGATCTTGCCCACGTGCAGGTCAGTTGTGAAGCGCTTCGCACCACAACACGGATCATGCACTGTCTTGCATGGTTGCTCAATCACCGCGCCCACTTCGCGGGCGAGCTCAGCGAATTGCAGCTGCGTCGCCATGGCCGGCTTATTGCCAATTTCCCTCTCAGCGATCCTGTCCACGCATTGGCACTTCCCAAAGAAGCTCAGCGTTGCGTGCAGGAAAGCGAACGCCTTTACGCTCGCATCCAGAGGCTGGAGAGCGCATGGCGCGGAGAAACAGAACCGTCCGGCGGCGCGATTGAGCGGTTGCGACAGAGGCTGGCAGCAGCCGTTCCGACCTTGGTCTGAAGATGGCAGGCACAAAGTTGCACACCACTTCGAAAATCCCCATACCTAGTGGATGACTTCGACCAATCTTCCGCCAGGCGCGAGCATGCCGAATCAGTCTGAGTGGCATACCGGTTTGGCTGTCGAACTCGAGCCGCTCGTGCGGCGCGTGCTGGCACCCAACCCTTCACCCTACACCTTCAACGGCACCCAGACCTATCTGATCGGCAATAAGCGGGACGTGGTCGTGATCGATCCCGGCCCGACCGGGACCGGGCCTGCCGGACACGCCGACACGAATGGCGATGGCCACGTCGAAGCGATCCTTAAAGCGATTGGCGACCAGAGGCTCGTCGCGATCATGTGTACGCATACACATCGCGACCACAGTCCCGCGGCACGACCGCTTCAAGCGGCCACAGGAGCGCCGATCATCGGATGTGCCATGTTGACCATCGATGACAGCGGTGCAGGCATCGGCGTAAGGGCGGATGCCGAATTTGATCCACACTACCTGCCGGACCGCGTTCTGAATGACGGTGAAAAGCTAACGGGCGACGGCTGGACTCTCGAGGCAGTTTCAACGCCTGGCCATACCAGCAATCACTTGTGCTTCGCACTTCTCGAAAGCGGGGCGCTGTTTACCGGGGATCACGTGATGGGCTGGTCGACCACTGTCGTGTCGCCACCGGACGGCGACATGAACGCCTACATGAACTCTCTGCAGAAACTGCAGGCGCGCCACGATCAGATCTATTACCCCGCGCACGGCCCTGCAGTCACCAAGCCGCAACAACTGGTGCGCGGAATGATCGGGCATCGCCGCCAACGGGAGGCGCAGATCCTGCGTCTACTGGGCGAGACCTCCTGCACGATCCCGCAGATGGTGGCGCAGATGTACAAAGGGCTTGATCCGCGGCTCGCCGGCGCAGCCGGTCGTTCGGTTCTGGCGCACCTTATAGATTTGGAGACGCAGGGCCGCATTGCACGAGAGCTGGAAGCGCCGGAGCACCAATGGACCCTGATCGCCTAACCCCACAACCCTTGGGGCAAAAGTTAAGGGAACCAGCGAGTTGGCGCTTAGTAGTGCTGCCGTGGCTGCTGTTTATAGCGACCGCAGCCGCCGCGATCGCGTTTGCTTGGCAAATCTGGCGCCCGGCTCCGTTCGGCGATCCGCTGGCAACAAGTCTCGTCGCTTTCGACAAGCAGGACCGGCTGACCGTGTTCAGCGCAGAGTTGGCACCAGTGGTGGCAAGCGACGACAGCAGGCTCTTCGGCTTGGTCACCTCTCGCCAGGTCGCTGTCATTCCCGCGAGAGTCGACTATGCCATCGACCTTGGCAAGGTCGGTCGAGAACGCATGCGATGGGACATGGCGAACCGGACGCTCACCGTGCGATTGCCGGCGCTACAGATTTCGCGACCTAATCTAGACGAAGCACGCGCGCAGTATCTGCGCGAAGGCGTATGGATCACGCGTGCTGCGCAGGACAAGCTGACACGCGACAACACGCGGCTAGCTGAACGGCTTGCCGTCGAACAGGCGGCAAATCCGGTCTTGCTTAGTTTGGCTCGCTCGGCCGCAAAAGATGCGATCCGCCAAAACCTGGCGATCCCATTGCAGATGGCTGGATTTGGCGACGTCAAGCTGTCGGTTTCAATTGATGGCGAGCCTTCCAATCCCTAGCCCCCATATTGAGGCAAGCAATGCAAGCTCAACGCGAAAGCATGGCGATATCTCGAAGTTTGCGATCGATGGCAACCCTAGCCGGAATGGCGCTGGTGATAGTGGTTCACGCCTCGATTTCGGCGCAGGCGGGCATCGCAGGTTTTGCCGCGTACGCAGAGGCTATTGCTCACGGCGCTGGCGCTGCCTAAGTGCCCGGGATGGACATGGGGGCAAAAGTTCCCTTCCGACCAGGGGATTCCGAGCGATGACTGCCCAGCCCACAAATCTTTCCGGCCTCGACCTTCGCGCAGAGATCGACAGGCTGCGCAAGGACCGCAACGCCGTGATCCTTGCGCATTATTACCAGAAGCCCGAACTTCAGGATCTTGCCGATTTTGTCGGCGATTCGCTTGAGCTCTCGCGAAAGGCTGCCGCCACCGATGCAGACGTCATCGCGTTCTGTGGTGTAAAGTTCATGGCGGAGACCGCGAAAATCCTGAGCCCCGAGAAGATTGTCGTACTGCCAGACATGGATGCAGGCTGCAGCCTGGAAGACTCGTGCCCGCCTGAAAAGTTTCGCTCCTTTCGAGAGGCGCACCCTGACCACATCGCGCTTACGTACATCAACTGCTCGACCGAGGTTAAAGCGTTGAGCGACGTGATCGTCACCTCGTCGAGCGCCGAGACGATTCTTGCCCAGATTCCGACTGAGCAAAAGATCATCTTCGGGCCCGACCGGCATCTGGGCGGCTACCTCAACCGCAAGTTCGGACGTGACATGCTACTCTGGCCCGGCGTCTGCATCGTCCACGAGGCGTTTTCGGAGACCGAGTTGCTCAAGCTGATGGCGCAACACCCTGGCGCACCCGTTGCAGCGCATCCGGAATGTCCGCCAAATATTGTGGAACACGCAGAATACGTGGGTTCGACGAGCGGGATACTGCAGTTTGCTCGTTCGTTCCCGGGTGACACGCTGATCGTCGCGACCGAGCCGCATATCATCCACCAGATGCAGCTTGCGCTGCCTGAGAAGATATTCATCGGCGCGCCAGGCGCCGACGGGAACTGCAATTGCAACATCTGCCCCTATATGGCGCTCAATACGCTTGAGAAGCTCTACTTGGCGCTGCTGGACCTCGCACCCAGGATCGAGATCGAGGAAACGCTTCGTGTGAATGCCAAAAGGAGCCTCGATGCGATGCTGGCGATGGCCAGCAGCACCATCGGACAAGGCGATCTCGGCGCGCGCAGATAGAACTTCTCGCACAGTATGCGATCCTCGCCTCCAGCTCCCGCAAAAACGCCGATCAAACGCCCCGTACGCGCGCGGGAATTGCAGGATTCGCTGAATCACTACATCTACCATCCGCTGGCATGGCAGCTCGCCCGCGCACTGGCGCCAACTCCCATCACACCAAACATGGTCTCCATAGCCGGAGGACTGCTCGTTATTGCTGCCGGGCTGGTCTACTCGAACACGACAGGGCCATATTGGGCGCTGGCTGGCATGATGCTCCACATGTCGTGGCATGTCGTCGATGGCGCGGATGGAGATTTGGCGCGTATCACAGGGCGATCAAGTCCCCTAGGCGAATTGGTTGATGGTATCTGCGATTACACAAGCCATATCGTTCTTTATGTTCTTTTGGCATTTGTTCTGACCAGCACTTTGGGCTCAGGCTGGGCATGGTTCTGGACGCTGGCTGCCGGGGCCGGCCATATCGTGCAGGCAAACCATGTCGAGGTGCAGCGGCGGTTCTATCAACATTGGACCTACGGAACGCCCTGGCTCCATAACGCAAGTAAAAGCGGTCCTGCGCTGTTCAAGGACAAAGGGGGGATCGGTTGGCTACTAAGGGTGGCTGTCGCCGGCTATCTTCGCCTGGCTGCCGGTATGAGCCCGAATGCCCTGCGGATTGATGCCGCCGTGACCAATGCCATAGCGCGGGACCCGGTCCAGCTTGCCCGGATCCGTGAAGAAGTACAGCGCGAGCAGCGTCCCTTGTTGAAGTTGCTGCGCTATCTCGGTCCGAATCCGCGTGCGATCCTGCTTGGTTTCTCAATGATCGCGGGCAGCCCGCTTTGGTACTTCATGTACCTCTCGATCGCCCTCAATCTTCTCCTCATGCTTTCTGTACGGCTGCACGACGCAGCAGCGGCGCGCATTGTCTCCCGACTGGAGCTGCCTTGACGCCTGTTCACGCCGCGGCGTCGCGCCGCATGCCAAAAAGGCAAATCAGGATCACGGCAATCGCAAGCAGCTCGACGACCCCCCATGCAAGCCAGTTCGAATGGTTGTAGAGCCAGACTCCGATGGCCGGAGAGATGATGTAGGCCGAGCCGTTGACGGCGGCGACGATACCAGCCGACTGGCCTTGCTCGACCGGAGTAACGGCAAGGCTGGCGCCTGATGTGAAACCTGGACGAAACAGGCCAAAACCGAGCGAACAGATAGCAAAACCAGTAGCGATGGCATGGAGGTCCCGGCCAGCTGCCATGCCCAACGTCCCCACCGCGACGAGACCCATGCCCCATAGCGTGGAAGTACGAGGTCCCAGCCGCATCATTGGAATAAGGCCCCATTGGGCCAAAAGGGTTGCCACTGCGCCGCACATCAAAACGAGGCCGATCGGCCCGGCAGCGGCATCGGGCTGATGCCTCAATCCCAGTCGGTCCAGTAGGAGGAACCCGACAACACCGAGCAGAATCGATTGTGCTTGTCCGCCGAGAGTTCCTGCCGCGAGCCACGCACGCAGACGCGGGTCTTGCCAGCGCAGCCTCTCGACCCTTGAGTCGATGGAATGACGATCTGTTTCCACGCCGCCGTGGAAGTGGTCGCTCGAGGCCTGACCCGCGTCGCCCATCCGCGGACTTGACGACGCGCTCATGGGCTCGCCAAGAATCTCGCCCCGGCCGGCATAGCGCGGGTCGTCGTCGGGCAGCCGAAGCCGCAACAGCACGAGCACCACCATAGCCGCGAGCGTGAATGCAACGAACGGACCGATGAGGCCAAGACCGGGTACGATAAGCAACGGGGCGAGGGCAGGCCCGAGGACAGTGCCAAGCCCGAAGCTCGACGAGACCATCGACAAGGCTTGCGTTCGTTCTGCCCGGCTTGTGCGGCTAGCGACATAGGCCTGCACCGCTGGCGGTGCCGCCGAACCGAAACCCCCATAGAGCGACCGGGCGGCGGCGAAGAAGAGAATTGCCGTAAGGCCGCTGACGGCTCCGCTCAAGCCGGCGTATAGAGCAGCCCCGCAGAGTGCGAATGAAATCGCAAAGCCGACAAGGCCAAGCGCCATCATCGCCTTACGCCCACGCCGGTCCGAGCGACGCGCCCAGAACGGCGCGAGCAGCATCCAGAGCAGCGCCGACCAGCTATACGCAAGGCTTACCCAGACATCGGCGATGTGCAAATGCGTCCCGATTGATGGCATGACCGATTGCATAGCCGTGTTGCCCGCCGCGGTAACAAGCATGACCATGAACAGCAGCACCATTCGGCTGCGGGGCAGTTGGACAGTGGTCTCTTCCATTTCCGTCACGAGGAGACGGCTCCGGATCCATTGCTGGAAAGCTGGTTGTAAATGGCAGCGAGCATGGCCACGAAATAGGTATAGCCAAAGGCCAGCACAGCGCCTGCCATGGCTTCACCCAAAAGACGCTGGGGCTCGCCCTTGAACAAAAGGACCAGCACGACCCCGACGAACATCATCAACAGCCCGTAGATGACCAGAAAAACGACCCCGGCAAGGCCGACGAACAGCAGGATGCGTCCCGCATTCCCCTGGGTCATGCGAACGCTTTCCCGGATAGCCCTAACTGGATTGCGGATCGTCTGTCCGGCAACGACCGGTGCAACGAGCATCGTGCGCATGATCGGATAAAGGAGCAAACCCAATGCCGCCGACACGGCAAGTCGGTCCGGAAGAAACAGGACCAAAACGCTGGCAAGCGCCATAGAAAGAGGGACAATCGCAAGTGCAATAAGCAATTGAGATGCAAAATAGGTCGGCAGGACACGAAGGCTTTGCTTGATTGCCTGTTCGACCGTCGGTCGCGCTGTATCCAGCATGGCAACGAGCATCGTTAGCATGCCGGCCATGGGCAGCAGCGAAAGCGCAAACAGCATCGGGAAGGCGGTAGTGTAATAGTCCTGCATGACTGCCAGTATCTGCTCCCCGGACATTCCCGGAGTCATCGTAGGCGCAGGTGCGAACACGGCGCCCGCAATGCCCGGGAGCAGATAGAAAACTCCGGCAATGGCCGTGAGAAGGTCGCGGTTGGCGGCCACCATACGCGTTGCGCTGGCCCAAGCGGCACTGCTGTCCAATGTCGTCACGGCAGTCATGTCCCTTTCGGCGCAAGCCCTAGCAGGACCGGAATGGATACGCACCCCCTGCGGCAGCGCACTTGTCCATGCCCTGACCCTTGTCAGCGCGTCTCTCCGCGTTCATGCGCATATCGCAATGCGAAATTCGGATCAGATCGAGATCAGGCAGGCCGAGGCCCTCGTGCCCTACCGGGAAGCGCTCACGGCGATGACGGCCCGCAATACTGCCATCGCTGAAGGCATGGCCAGTGAGCTGATATGGTTGCTGGAACATCCGCCTGTTTACACGGCTGGAACAAGCGCAGCCGCCGACGAGCTGCTCGATCCGCGCTTTGATGTCGTCGAAGCCGGCCGAGGTGGCCGATACACCTACCATGGTCCAGGGCAACGGGTCGGCTACCTGATTCTTGACCTTGGAAAGCGCGCGCGTGACGTGCGGGGCTTCGTTCATGCGGTCGAGGAATGGGTCATCGATACTCTCGGTGATTTCGGCGTAGGGGCTTGGCGAGCTGCGGGGCGTGTCGGCATCTGGACGCGCGGAAACGACGGAAGGGAAGCGAAGATCGGCGCGATCGGAATCCGCATCCGCCGCTGGGTCACGATGCATGGCTTTTCGGTCAATCTGGCCCCGGACCTATCCCATTTTGGCGGGATCGTTCCCTGCGGGATTGAGGAGTACGGCATCACCAGCCTCGCCGCGCTTGGCATTTCAGTTGCACCAGAGGAATGGGATCGGGCATTGCTCGCACGGACCGAAGCCTTCCTCGAACGGCTTGCTCCAAGCATTGATGCGGCGCCAGCTACTAAGGAAATGCCATGAAACGCAGGCTTCCGTCGATCTTTATCGCTGTTGTGCTTGTACCGCTGCTGCTCTTGCACGGCTGCAGCAAATCTTCTGCGCCACAGGCTGGTTCCACAGCAGGCGGAGAAGTCCTGCCGGGTTCCGTGACCGATGCCATGCTCGATACCGATCAGTCTCGAGCACAGGCTGCGCTCGCACCAGTCGCGCACAGCGCTGTGTCCAAGGTCGATGCAAGCAGCGCTACATTAGAGTCGCAAGCTGCCGAGGAACCCGAAACAACCACCGATGTGATCCCCGGTGAGCAATCTACGTCTCGGCCGACAGCCACCAACGCAGCAAAGGCCATGACGCCCTGATAGGGCACGGTATCAATCGATACCGAGCAATGCCTTTGCCTGGCGCAAGTGAGGCTGATCAAGCATCCTGCCGTCAAGTTGAATAGCACCGACGCCCGGATTGGCAGCGAATGCTTCAATGATCGCCCGCGCCTGAGCGAGTTCAGCCTCCCCGGGAGTGAATGCAGCGTTGATCAACGGGACCTGTGACGGATGAATGGCAAGCATGCCTGCAAATCCGTCAGCACGCGCCGCTTCTGCTGCGCGGCGCGTGCCTTCGGCATCACGGAAATCGGCGTAAAGTGTATCGATCGCCCAAACGCCGCGCGCGTGAGCGACAAGCAAGGTCTGGGCCCGGACAAAGCGGAAGGCATCCGTCCATTCGCCGCCGGCATCTCGCTTCCGTAAAGCGCCAAGCTCGGCCGAAAGATCCTCGGCACCCCAGGTCAGTCCGGCAAGGCGAGGCATCGATGCATCCACATAGGCTGTAATGGTAAGGGCTGCTCGCGGGGTCTCACTAACGAGGGGCAACAAACGTGTATGGCCGTTGGGAATGCCGTGGCGTTGCTCGAGTTCGTAGATTTCCGCCGCGACCTGCCGGATCTGCTCGGGCCCTTCCGCCTTTGGCAGCACGATACCTTCAGGAGAACCGGGCATGACAGCGGCGAGATCCTCTCGCCACATACCCGTGTCGACCGCATTGATGCGCACCCACCGCGCCTGCTTGCGCATCGTGATCTGGCGCTTGTGCGCTTCCAGCCAATCCCGGGTCAGGCGACGTGCAGCAGGCTTGGCGGAAAGCGCCACCGCATCTTCCAGATCGACGATCAGTGCGTGGGCACCCGTTTCTGGCGTCTTGAGCAGCTTCTTTTCGCTGTCGCCGGGCACGAAGAGCCAGGATCGCGGGATGGTACGCATGTCTTGCTCCTATGGCCTCGCCCTGTCCGGAAGCGCCTTATCCCGCCGCGCGGGCCTGCGCCTCGGCAAGGGTTGGGTAATCGATATAGCCAGCTTCGCCGGGGAAGTACCACGTTTGCGGGACCCCCACGTTGGGGGCAAGCTCGGCACCGAGGCGAATTCGTTCCACAAGGTCGGGATTGGAAATGTACGGACGGCCGAAGCTGATGGCGTCTGCGCGGCCAGACGCGACGTCAGCGGCAGCGCCTTCGGGCGTGTAGTCGCTGTTGAGCACAAGCGGTCCCGAATAATGGGCGCGGATCAGATGGTCCTGCGGCGGCACGGTCGTCGCGCCGAATGTGCCGTCCGGTCCGGGCTGGCGCAGCTCGACGAACGACACCTGCAGCGCCTCAAGGACACGTGCAGCCTCACTATAGAGCGAGGCGGGATCGCTGTCGTCGACGCCTTGACTCTCTCCGTTGGGCGAAAGGCGGATGGAGACCCGGTCGGCCCCCCAAATGGCAACGAGCCGTTCCATAACTTCACGCATGAGGCGGACGCGGTTCTCCGGCGAGCCGCCGTAGTCGTCATCGCGCAAGTTCGAGGAATTGCGCAAGAACTGGTCGATGAGATAGCCGTTGGCGCCATGCAGCTGCACACCGTCAAAGCCTGAGCGCTTCGCGTTTTCCGCTGCGTGGCCGTAATCGTCGACGATACGCGGCATTTCATCGAGGCGAAGCGGCCGCGCATCCACATTTTCCATACGACCTTCAGGCGTATGGGCATGACCGGGCGCGCGGGTCGCCGAAGCCGAAACGGGAAGCTCACCGCCAAGGAAATAAGGATGGACAACACGCCCCATATGCCAGAGCTGCAAGATGATACGGCCACCAGCATTGTGGACAGCTTCGGTGACCGGCTTCCATGCTTCGACCTGCGCGTCGCTCCAGATGCCCGGCGCACTCGGCCAGCCGGATCCCTCGCGACTGATACCGGTCGCCTCGCTAATGATGAGCCCCGCATCCGCCCGCTGGCGATAATAGGTCTGCATGATCTCGGTCGGCACGCCATCGGGGCCGGCACGGCCACGCGTCAAAGGCGCCATGATGATGCGGTTAGGCGAAGTGATCGCACCAAGTTGTATGGGCCGAAAAAGCGATTCGTGCATCGACTGGGCTCCTTCACGGATTTGCGGTACTGGATACATCAGAAAGGGTCGCGCGGCGGTGGCCCCCGGAACGAGGGGCTTGGGAAACCCGAACAGTCGCTCTATGGGCCAGTCGAATGTTGGGACAGCACCGAGATGGCGAATGCCCCCAACCCGATAACAAGCCCCCGTCGCACCTGACAGGGTTTCCATTTGCAACCCAGCTAGGATACCGGTGTCCGCATGACAAGCGCGAGTTGAACAGCGGACCATGACCAGCGTTGACGACCAGCGCGCAGGCGTGCGCCCCAACCCTTGGCATTTCGTCGCGCTTCTTGGCGGCAACTTTGCCCTCGCACTCGGACCATGGTTTGTTCGGCTTGCGGATTCCGGACCGGTTTCAGCAGGCTTCTGGCGACTGTTTCTGCCCTTGCCGGTGCTGGCCTTGTTGGCCGCACATCAGCGCCGTCCCGGACTGCGCTCGATGCCCACGCCGGCGACTTGGCTGCAAATCGTCGCGGCTGGTATCCTTTTTGGGCTCGATCTCGCAAGTTGGCACATCGGCATTGCATCAACGCGCCTGGGAAATGCCTCGCTGTTCGGCAACTCGGGCAGCCTGATCCTGATGGTCTGGGGTCTGGTTGCCGCTCGTCGCCTCCCACGCCCGATCGAACTGGCAGCGATCGCGGCCGCCGTCTCGGGTGCAGCCATCCTCTTGGGCCGGTCGATGGAAATCGATCACTCGACCCTTGTCGGCGATCTCTTCTGCATCCTCGCGGGCGTTTTCTATTTTGGCTATATCTTGCTTATCCAAGGAGCACGCGGCCAATTCGAAAGCTGGGGACTGCTTTTTTTCTCCACGCTGGCAAGCGCTCCGGTCATGCTGGGTATCGCGATCTGGCTTGGCGAACCTGTGTGGCCCCACGCCTGGTGGCCACTCATTGCGCTCGCTCTGTGCAGTCAGGTTGTCGGGCAGGGCCTCATCGTCTTCGCCTTGCGCCATTTCTCGGCGCTGATCATTGGCGTGGTGCTCCTGACCCAGCCCGCAGTATCAATATTGGTCGGATGGCTGGTGTTTGGCGAGACCATGGGTGCACTCGACGCCGCCGGCATGGTGCTGATTGCCGGGGCGCTTCTCTTGGGCAGGTTGAGCGAGAGTGTCACCCGCTGATTCGTGACCAAGTTTGACAGGCTCGCGAGCCCAGAAACCGTGTTCACATCCGTTGCGCAGGCCTCGAAATATCATAGATAGTTTGCACTGCAGCAAGCGCCTTTAGTCGCAGAACGGAGACCGGAACAAGCCAGCATGGTCAATAAATCAAGCGCTTCGCCTCAATTTCTTCCACGGCCTGCTTAAAGTCGTACGCTGTCGCAAAAAGGCGTGGGATGGTCCGGGGGTTTGCCCGCTCGCCCATCCAAGCGTGACGCCGCGGAAATATCCTTGCAATCTGCGGTGTTTCTGTGGAGTGAGGCAGTTTAGTTACAACGGCGTTCCGTTTGTCCAAGGGGATCGGGTTAAATGAAGCCAATCAAGGTCGCAGTGATCGGCGTGGGCAACTGCGCTAGCTCGCTGGTGCAGGGTGTAGAATTCTACCGCAACACCAACTCCGCGGCGGGTCTGATCCATGAGCGGATTGGCGGCTATGGCGCCGGCGACGTCGAGTTCGTCATGGCTGTCGATGTCGATGCCCGCAAGGTCGGCAAGGATATCGCCGAGGCTATATTTGCGGCACCCAACTGCACCGCTGTCTTCCAGGAGGATGTTCCCGACACTGGCGCCAAGGTCATGATGGGCAGGATCCTGGACGGTGTTGCCGACCACATGACAGGCATGGGCGAGCGCGGCTTCATTCTTGCAGATGCGCCCGAGGCCACGCACGAATCGATCGTCGCTGCGCTCCGCGAATCCGGTGCGGAAGTCATGCTCAACTTCCTGCCGGTCGGTTCGCAGACGGCAACCGAATTCTACATGGAATGCGCTCTCGAAGCAGGCGTCGGCGTCGTCAACTGCATGCCGGTGTTCATCGCCAGCCGTCCCGAGTGGGAGGCCAAGTTCCGCGCCAAGCGGATCCCGATCGTTGGTGACGACATCAAGGCACAGGTTGGCGCGACGATTGTGCACCGCGTTCTCTCCAGCCTTTTCGGCGCACGCGGCGTGACTGTCGAAAAGACCTATCAGCTCAACACCGGCGGCAATACCGACTTCATGAACATGCTGGACCGCCAGCGCCTCGGCTCAAAGAAGGAATCGAAGACCGAAGCCGTGCAGGCCATGCTGGCCCAGCGTCTCGCCGACGAGAACATCCATGTCGGGCCCTCGGACTATGTGCCGTGGCAAAAGGACAACAAGCTCTGCTTCCTTCGCCTTGAGGGAACGCAGTGGGGCAACGTGCCGATGAACCTGGAACTGCGCCTTTCGGTTGAAGACAGCCCCAATTCGGCCGCTTGTGTTATGGATGCGATCCGCTGCTGCAAGGTCGCGCTGGAACGCGGCGAGGGCGGGGCGCTGATCGGTCCGTCGGCGTACTTCTGCAAGCATCCGCCGCAGCAGTTCAACGATGATGTCGCAGCACAGCTGGTGGATGAGTACATCTCAGAGACCGCACTGGCTGCGGAGTAATCGTTCCGCACTCAGCAAGCAGGCGGCGCCGGTCCCATGACGGGATCGGCGCCGTCTGCGTTGTGGGACGCAAGGAGCGAGGAAAGAGGCGACCACATGGATGCAGTGATCATTGCAGCCGGCTACGGTAGCCGGCTTGCTTCCTTATCGCCCTCGAAACCACTGACGCCCGTCTGCGGGGTGCCGTTGATTGAGATCGGCATTCGCCAGGCCGTCAGTGCGGGGGTCACGCGCGTGGTGGTGGTGACTGGTCATCGTGCGGACGAGGTCGAGGCGTTCCTGACACAGCTCGCGCTCCGGGTGGATATCGCGATCGAGCCGATCCGGGTGGAAGACTGGAGCAAACCCAATGGCCATTCGGTGATCGCCGGCGCATCGGGCTGCACAGGCGACTATTTGCTCATGATGGCGGACCATATGTTTGATAGCTCGATCCTTTCCGCGTTGCTCGCGGCCGGCAGCGAAACACGCGACGTCACACTTGCGATTGACCGATGGACCGACAACCCTCTGGTCGATCCCGACGATGCAACGTGGGTGCAGACCGATGCAGGTGGCTTCATCACAGCCATCGGCAAGTCGATCACAACTTGGAATGCGGTCGATTGCGGTGCCTTCCTCGCAACTCCTCGTTTGGCCGAAGCGCTCGCAGCTGCGATCGCCGCCGGCAAATCGGGTAGTCTTTCCGATGGTATGCAGTGGCTGGCCGATCGCGGGCGAGCTGCCACGTGCGAGATCGGAGGGGCCTGGTGGATGGATGTGGATGATCCGCGCGCACATGCATTGGCCGAAGAGCTCGCGCCGCAGCGGATTGCGAGTGCGTTCGCGCCGTCCTGACAGGACAGCAGTCAGAACTTCTTGAGAGTGATCGTCATCGCCTGATTGGCCTGTTCGATCTTCACCAGAACTGACCGCAAAGAAGGAGGCCCCAGGAAGATTAGTGGATTATTGGAGAAGCCGACGGCCTCGCTGGGAATGCCAAAAAGACCGCCACGGTTGATGGTGCCCGAAGAATCCTCGTCGTGATAGATCGCGATGGCATAGCTACCCGGCCGCGGCACGAACAGACAGAAGCGGGTCTGCCCTGCCTTCGCCGGCGTACTGGCGACGTAAAGCGAACCGTTCTTCACAAGGAAACGCTTGGGCTCGTTGGGATAAAGCGTGGCGGTGATCAGGCCCCTGTTATTGTGCACCCGATCAACGGTAAGATTAACCCAGGTATCGCTTGCCGGACCGATACAGGCAGGGGCGGCATGCGCGTGGGATGCCAGTATCGCTGGCAGCGCAATGAAGAGCCCCAGCTTCATGGCCAGGGCATGGCACCACTTAGGCAAATTCATGACAATCTTCCCGGAATCGGAAGCCCTTTGGCAGAGCCACTCTGTCGCAAGGGGGGATAGTCGGGCTTGCCCCCATTCGGCAAGGCCATCCTGCTAGTTGCCCTGCAACCGCTGACTGGGGACATTGAATTCGGATCGCGAGATGGGTTTGCGCCGAAACGGCCGCGAATAGGGACATAGCGTGTGGAAAAGCGATCCAGTCCCGCTTGTTCCACCGATTCGGCACCGGTAATCGCGTGGAATTAGTCGCCGCTGTGCGTGTTAAGCGCCATGTGCCGCCCGTTACCTGATTGCGAGTTTCCGTGATGGCAGCGCCGCTGATTTCTCCTTCGATTCTCTCCGCCGATTTTGCCCGGCTGGGTGAGGATGTTCGTGCGATTGACGCGGCGGGGGCAGATTGGATCCATATCGATGTGATGGATGGCCACTTCGTTCCCAATCTCACGATTGGACCTGGCGTCGTGAAGGCACTGCGGCCGCATAGTGCCAAGCCGTTCGACGTGCATTTAATGATTGCTCCGGTTGATTCCTACCTGGAGGCTTTTGCAGCGGCGGGTGCCGACATCATCACGGTGCACCCAGAAGCGGGACCGCATGTCCACCGCACAGTTCAGGCCATCCGAGGACTGGGTAAGAAGGCTGGTATCGCGCTCAACCCCGCCACACCGGCGAAGACGCTAGACTACCTGATTGACGAGATTGACCTCGTTTTGGTGATGAGCGTCAATCCGGGCTTCGGCGGCCAGAGTTTCATTGCCAGCCAGCTCCGCAAGATCGAGGCGGTTCGCAAGATGATCGACAAGGCCGGCCGATCCATCCATCTGGAGGTGGATGGGGGCATTGATGTCGGGACCGCGCGCCAGTGCACCGAGGCTGGTGCCGACGTTCTGGTAGCCGGAACTGCATCGTTCAGAGGTGGTCCGGATCAATACGCGGCCAACATCACCGCTCTCAAGGGCATTGACTGAAACGATGGCCCGCCTGTTCGCTGGATCAAGTGAAGCCTCGGGCGAAGGCTCGATGCGGGGGTCAGCACCCGGCCCGGCACTTGATCGCGATCAGCTGCGGCAGGCCCTGCCGCTCAGACCGAGCCCTGAGCCTCTCGTGGTCGCCGAGGCCCAGACGCGGGCAAGTTCTGTATCAAAAGGACAGTCTGCCACCCCCACCGACGCCGATTTGACGCCGTTGGAGCCCAATCGCGCACTGGCCTTGGCGGATTTCTCGCCACCTCAAGTCAGCGCCGGAGAGCGACTGATTCGGCTGGCATACGGACTTGGCATGCCGCCTTCGGCCTTCAATCCTTTCCGGAAGCGAGCACGGCCGCGCCTGACCGCAACAGTCGTCAGTCCCCTTGCCGGGGACGCTGCATCAGGAACGGCTCTGCGCGCTGGTCACTTTCTCCTGCATGGCGTCAAACTGCCTATCGCTGATACCGAGTTCACCGGGCCGCGTCTGTCACCCCCGTTCGAACGGCTGGTGCATGGTTTCGGATGGCTGCGCGATCTCGCAAGCTGCGCTCCTCGTCCTCAGTGCGCGCCTGTTGCGGAGCGGATCTTTGCGGCCTGGTTCGCTGCCAATCCGCGGCCCGGCGCTGGCCCAGCATGGGCTGTGGGCAATGCCGGCCATCGGCTGCTCTCCTGGCTAGTGCATGCGCCGCTGCTACTCTCGAGCCAGGATCGCAAACTACGCGCAAGAGTCCTGACGACGTTTGACGAAACGGCCCGGTGGCTGGACCGGTACGTCGGTCGCGCCGAAGATACGCTTGCCGAAGTGGCCGGGTGGACAGCAATTACCGCTGCGGGGCTGCTGCTGTCCGAGGGACGGGCTCGGCTGCTCTACGGCGAAGGCGGCCTGATCCGGGCTCTGGGCAATCTGGTCAGCGATGACGGTGGCGTTCTCTCCCGCAGTCCGCTTGGCCAGATCGAAGCCATAGAACTGCTTGTCGAGTTGCGGGCCTGCTACGCTGCAGTGCGGACCTCTCCTCCGCCACAACTCGATGCGATACTCGAGATGCTGGTTCCGCCACTTCTAACATTGTTGCACAGCGATGGTGGTCTCGCTTCTTGGCAAGGTGCAGGGGCGATCTCTGCAGATCGCATCGAGGCCTTGATAAAAGCAAGCGGCGTCCGTACCCGCCCGCTGCGCGACGCGCGGCATTGGGGCTACCAACGGGTCAGCGCGGGCAAAGGAGTGTTGCAGCTCGATGCCGCTCCACCGCCGCTCGCTCGGCATGCCCGCGATGGTTGCGCCTCGACGCTAGCCTTTGAATTCAGCCATGGCAGCGAACGGGTGATTGTCAGCTGCGGCGGTGCTGCATTTGCCGGCGGGCTGATCCCATTGCGCCTCGCACAGGGTCTACGCGCCACCGCTGCTCATTCAACCCTCGCCATCGACGACTTCAACTCGACCGCCGTACTCATCAATGGCAAGCTGGGTCCGGGCGTTTCCGAGGTCGAGGTTGATCGCAAGATTCTCAGTGGCGAAGGCGCGGGAGCCACGCGGATCGAGGCGAGCCACAACGGCTATGTAGCGCGTTACGGGCTCACTCATAGGCGCATCCTGATCATCCGGGACGATGGCAGCGAGCTGCGGGGAGAGGATCTGCTGCTGCCGACCGGAAGGCGAGGCAAGCGCGGGATGATCGCAGTTGCCTTGCGCTTTCACCTCGGCCCCCATATCGAACTTGCTCAAGGACGGGATGGCCTTGGCGTCACGCTTGCTCTTCCCGACGGCAGCCTATGGCAGTTCCGGTCGGGCCGTGATCCCATCACGCTTGAAGAGAGCATTTGGGCGGACGGTTTTGGACGACCGCTGGCGACGCGTCAGCTGGTGGTTTCAGCCAAGATTCCACGCAGCGGCGAGTCGTTCTCGTGGCTACTGAAAAAGATGCGCTAGACAGGATTTTCGAAGTGACAGACGTGATGATCAAGCGGGCGTTGCTTTCGGTGTCCGACAAGTCCGGCCTTGCGGATCTTGGTCGCGCCCTCGCCCTTCATGGTGTCGAGCTGGTCTCGACCGGCGGCACGGCTACAGCGCTGCGTGAAGCTGGACTTGCCGTGCAGGATATTTCCGATCTGACCGGGTTTCCGGAAATGATGGACGGCCGCGTCAAGACGCTTCACCCCAAGGTCCACGGCGGCCTCCTCGCGGTTCGTGACGATCCGGCCCATGCCGCGTCCATGGTAGAGCATGCAATCGGTGCGATCGATCTGGTGGTTGTCAATCTCTACCCGTTTGCAGCAACCGTTGCGAAGGGTGCCGGACGAGATGAAATCATAGAGAACATCGACATCGGCGGGCCGTCAATGGTCCGATCCGCTGCCAAGAACCATCACTATGTGACCATCATCACCGATCCTGCCGATTATCCCGCGCTGGTAAGCGCACTGGAACAGCACGACGGGGCCACCAACCTAGATTTCCGCAAGGCGATGGCTGCAAAGGCTTTCGCCGCCACCGCTTCGTACGACGCGGCCATCGCGCAGTGGTTCGCAGTTGCTGATCAGCAGCACCACTTCCCACCGACTCTGCTCGGTGCAAACCAGTTGGTCTCTACCCTGCGGTACGGTGAGAACCCGCACCAGAGCGCGGCGCTCTACGTACCGGCTCAGGGGGCGGCAGTGCCTGGCCTGCCGCAAGCACGGCAAGTGCAGGGCAAAGAGCTGTCCTACAACAATTACAATGACGCCAATGCAGCACTGGAACTAGTCGCCGAGTTCGGCTCGGACAGGCCCGCCGTGGTTATCGTGAAGCACGCCAACCCTTGTGGCGTGGCGGTCGCAGAGACGCCGCTCGAGGCTTGGAAGGCTGCATTGGCTTGCGATTCAGTGTCGGCGTTTGGCGGCATCGTGGCACTTAACTGTCCCCTTGATGGTCAGACTGCAGAGGCCATCTGCGAGATCTTCACCGAAGTCGTCGTCGCTCCCGGCGCCGATGATGCCGCTCTCGCTGCGTTTGCGCGCAAAAAAAATCTGCGGCTGCTGCTTATCGACGAACTGCCTGCCGCCAACCGGAGCGGTCTTGTGACGATTCCCATCGCAGGTGGCTTGCTCGTCCAAGACCGCGACAACGGCACCCTTTCCGACGACATGCTGCGCGTCGTTACCAAGCGGCAGCCAACGTCGCAGGAGCTTGCCGACTGCCGCTTTGCCTGGACCGTTGCCAAGCATGTCAAATCAAACGCCATCGTCTATGCCCGTGACGGCGTGACCGCCGGCATTGGGGCAGGCCAGATGAACCGGCGCGACAGTGCGCGTATCGCTGCAGTGAAGGCCCAAGAGGCTGCAGAAACTCACGGTTGGGGGGCGCCTCGGACCGTCGGCTCAGCAGTCGCGTCCGATGCCTTTTTCCCCTTCGCCGATGGCCTCATAAGTGCTGTCGAGGCCGGCGCGACGGCTGTAATCCAGCCGGGTGGCTCAATCCGGGATGACGAAGTGATTGCCGCGGCAGACGCCGCCGGCATCGCAATGGTATTCACTGGAATGCGTCACTTCAGACACTGATCTTGGCAGATGGTTGCCGGACGCCTGCAGTTTTGGGGGCGCCCGACCGGAATCATTCAGCGGTAGAATACGTGGTTATCTACCCGCGCCATACGGATCTTGCCCCAAGACGGCGAGACATGCGCCGCATGAAAGAACATGGCACCTTCCACCGGGCTACGCCAGGCGCCGGCGTGCGCGATCAGCGCGATCCGCACAGCTCGCTGCCACAGTGCGCTCTCACGATTGATGGCCGGCATCGCGTTGGAACGCACGAACGAAAACTGCGAGGGCTGATAGACGACACCGCAATAGGAATTGGGGAAGCGCCCGGACGCTGCGCGGGTTACAATCACCCGCCCGACAGCAAGCTGGCCGTCCAGCGTCTCGCTGCGGGCTTCGAAATAGATTGCCCCGGCTAGGCATTCCATCTCCCGTGATATCGACGTCGGTATCGGGGTCCGCGCAACCAGATCGGCCAGTGAGGTTACCCCGGCTAAAGGATCCACTGCCGCAGAATCACCCTCTGCAGTGGTGCTCTCGGGCTGGTTGAGAGGCTGTTCGGCCGGCCGGAACACACTCTGTCGAGGTTCGACGGTTATGGCCGATGATCCAGGTGCTTGAGCGACCGGGATCTGGATATCCTGTGCTTTGGCACCGGATCCGCCTGTGCTGAACAGGATCGTAGCAAAACTTGCGGCAATGCACACGGCACTCGCGACGCGAAACTGGCGGCTCATTCAACTTCGTCATTGGGCGGTGAACGTCTGCACAAGGCGCGGATGGCTCCAAGTTGCAGGGAAGCCCTGCAATATCGAAAACCTGCCGAAGGCCTTGGCGTCTGCCCCCCGTCTGCGTGCTGGCGGGGATGGCGGGTGCGCCGTCCCGACGCTGCCTACGCGTGGTTGAGTGGCGCCCCTTATTCTCTGGGCGTTTCAAGTCAACCCATGAATCTGGTTTTGTTCTCGTGAGCTTTGAGATTCTAGATGAACTGCTCGCCTTCAGCGATAGTCAGTTCAATGATCCACAGATCCGGATCCTGCTCTATCCGACGAGCCAGATACGTATCAAATTTTTCTTTTTTTTCAGGGTCTTGTGATCGTGAGAGGCTCCAGCTTCGGCTGCCGGATGCTGTGGGCAGGCGTTCGAACGCTCGCGCATGGGTTTGGCCAAACCCTTGATTATCTAGGATAACAATAAGAATCGAGCCGCTATCCGGCTCGCCCCGGTGCAATACCATGCCAAAGCCGCCGCCCGCCTCGGCCATGCGAATCAGTGCGGCCACCTCCAGGGCAGATGCCAGACGCGGGGCGCTCATCTTCGCCTCTTCTGTGGCTCGGGCATTATGCTGGCAATGGAACGGATTTGTTGGCCGTCGCCGCCAACGATTGAAGGATCAAGCCGCGTCGCGGTCGATGACATTGACGAGCAGAGCATAAATCGCGTCGGCATCAGGGGCAGCGATCAGCCGCTCATGCATGCGTTCATCGCGCATAAGGCGGGAAATCGCGGCCAAAGCCTGCAAATGCGTAGCCCCGGCCTGCTCGGGCGACAGAAGCCCGAAAATACAGTCCACAGGCATGCCGTCTGATGATGCAAAGTCCACTGGGCTTTCCAGCCGGAAAAACGCGGCCACGGGACGAGCCAAACCATCAAGCCGCGCGTGGGGAATGGCAACGCCGCGTCCGAATCCGGTGCTACCTAGCGTTTCGCGCTCCTCGATGCGTTCGAGCACAGTGGCGCGGTCAAGTGCGTAGACCTCGCCAAAGCAATCCGCGAGCGCGCCAAGGATCTGCGTCTTGGTATCGGCACGTACGATACGCACCGCCTGAAGATCGATCGAAAAAAGAGCAGTCATGGAAACAGTGATGCCGGAAAACGCGTTCGCACGCCTGATATGGAGCGGCCAATGCGCCTGAACGCGACGCGGCGCAAGCGCCGAATCGCGTTCGCCGGACCACCGATCCACTTGCCGGACATCAGAGTGCCGCGCAATCTTGCCGTTTCGGTTACTTGGCCGGTTCAACCCAGCCGATCGAGCCATCACCGCGGCGATAGACCATGTTATGCACGCCGGTACCTGCGTTCTTGAACAGGAGAGCGTTGGTGTTGCGCAGATCAAGCATCATCACCGCGTCCGAGACACTGGCGGTCGGCACATCGACCCGCGTTTCCGCGATTACCAATGGCGCATCGGCAGGCTCCTCCGCCTCAGTCTCCTCGACGACGAACACTGTATAGGCGGCATCTTCCTCGCGCCGGGCATGATCCGCCTCGTCCTGCCGCGCGGTGATCCGTCGCTTGTAGCGGCGCAGCTGCTTGTCGATCTTCTCAGCTGATTGATCGAGCGCGACGTGGGCGTCCTGTGCGACCGCGCTACCTTTCAGAATCAGGCCCTGCGCGACATGAGTTACGATATCGCAGCGAAAACCGCCGTGTGGAGCCTTGCCGAGCGTGACGTGCGATGTCAGCGCGCGCGAGAAGTACTTGTCAACAATCGTGGAGAGGCGCTCTTCGGCATGGGCTTCAAAGGCAGCGCCAGTATCGACCTGGTGGCCCGAAACGCGAATATCCATACGTCCACTCTCCTTCGCTAGATCAGCTGGCCGGCGACGACCGGACAGGGCAGTGTCATTGCAACCAGATGGCTCCCTTGATTGCTTCGACAAATGCGGCATGCCGCGCGCTTTCTTCCGCACTCGGTGAATGAGGTCGCGCGGGTCTCAGGACGCGTGGCGATGCAGAAATGCTCGGTGCTGCGGTAACCGACGCTTTGACCTCGACCTCGGCAGCCAGTTCCATACCGATCTGACGGCCGCCCATTAGCTCGACGTAAAGCTGCGCTAGCAGCTCGGCATCGAGCAAAGCGCCGTGCTTCACGCGATGGCTGCGGTCGATTCCATACCGCGAGCAGAGCGCATCAAGGCTCAACTTGGCGCCCGGATGCTTGCGGCGCGCGATTGCAACGGTATCGACCATCCGCGCCCGGTCGACTGCAGGCCTCGCGCAAAGTGCAAGTTCCGCGTTCAGGAAGCCGAAATCAAACCCTGCATTGTGGGCAACCAGCGGCGCATCCCCAAGGAAGGCGAGCAATTCCTCGGCGCGTTCGGCGAAGCGCGGTTTGTCGGCAAGGAACGCGCTGGAAATGCCGTGGACTGCCTCAGCCTCGGCCGGCATCGAGCGCTCCGGATTGAAATAGGCATGATAGACCGCGCCGGTAGGCACACGGTTGATCATTTCGATGCAGCCAATCTCCACCAGCCGATCGCCGCTCTGCGGGTCGAGGCCGGTCGTCTCTGTATCGAAAACGATCTCACGCATTTGCTGTAGTCTGGACCCGACCAAGGGGGCTGGCAAGGCTTCATCGTGGGTTTTTTTGCCGTAGGGCCCCAACCAGTGCGGCGACATGTTCGCGGGTTTCAGCAAGAGTCAAACCGGTGTTGATAACGTAGTCGGCCCGGGCACGTTTTTCGGCATCGGGAACCTGCAGGGCAAGAATCTGCGCGAACTTTTCGGGTGTCATCCCCGGACGCGCCAGCACGCGCGCGCGCTGCATGTCATCGGGCGCGGAAACGACTGCGACTGCATCAAGCCCAGTGCCGTGCCCCTTTTCGAACAGGAGCGGAATATCGAAGACCACGAGCGACTCGCCCCCGTGCTCAAGCAGAAACGTCCCCCGTTCCTCACCCACTGCAGGATGGACGATGGCTTCAAGCCGTGCGAGAGCCTCCGGATTGCCGAAGACTTGGCCTCCGAGCGCGGGACGATCAACCCCAAGAGGACCAGTCGTGCCGGGAAATGCCGCTTCGATCGCAGGGAGCAGCGCACCGCCGGGACCCTGCAGGCGGTGAACTGTGGCGTCGGCGTCAAAAACGGGGACACCAAGCTCACGCAACATCAGAGCGACCGCAGACTTGCCCATGCCGATGGAACCAGTGAGACCCAGGATAAACGGACGGCTCATGTGGCAAGCATCTTGCGGAGATCGGAATCCTTGTCGCGCGGCGGGATAGCACCAAAAAACCGGCGGAACGCATGATCGGCCTGACCGATCAGCATCGACAAGCCATCGATCGTGCGAAACCCGGCGTTTTTGGCCGCGTTCAGAAAGGGCGTTTCGAGCGGACTGGTCACGATATCATAGAAGATCGAGTTTGGCGGGGCGTGGCTCATATCGAGCAGCAGCGGGGGCTGTCCCGTCATTCCCAGCGAGGATGCGTTGATGATCAGATCGAGGCAACCCTCGCGATCATCGAAGTCGAAGTCAGTCGGATCAGCGAAGTGCGCGATATCAACGGCATGATGCTCACCGGTCGGATCGAGCTCGCGGAGCAAATCACGGGCCTTGTCGGGGTTCCGGCCGGCAAGGACGATTACCAGCTTTTCGTCGGCGAGCCCTTTGACAACCGCCCGCGCCGCGCCCCCCGTGCCGAAAACGCGGGCCATGCGGAAGTAGTGCACTCGGTTCAACATCGGACGCAGCGGTTCGAGAAAGCCCGGGACGTCGGTGTTGTAGCCGACGAGAGCGCCGCCCTCCGGGATGATCGTGTTGACGGCACCAACTGCCGCGGCAAGCGGGTCGAGGCGGTCCAGCAGGGGAATGACAGCCTGTTTGTGCGGCATGGTGACATTGCAGCCGCGCCACAAGGGATCGGTCCTGCGCGTATTCAGAAATTCGCCAAGGTTGCGCGAGTGAACATGTGTTGCCTGATATTTCGATTTTATATCAAGATTTTGAAGCCAAAAACCATGTATGGCGGGAGACTTGGATTGCGCGATCGGATCGCCAATCACTTCTGCATAGGGACGCGTCATGCAGCGAGCTCACCCTGCGTACGAAGGGCGCCCAGAAGCGCGAGCAGGGGCATGCCAAGCACAGTGAAGTGGCTCCCTTCGATATGGTCGAAAAGTTGGACACCCAATGCTTCGATGCGAAACACGCCAACGCAACCGCCGACGGCCGGCCATTCCTCGGCCAGATAGCTTTCGATGAAATCGCTCGAAAGGGTACGCACGCGCAGCCGTGCGGTTTCACAGTGACGCCACACCGGTGCCCCATCGCGCACCAGAATAGCTGCCGAATGGAGGTGCATCGTTTGACCCGAGAAGAATGCGAGATGCTTTGCCGCATCAGCC
Source organism: Novosphingobium fuchskuhlense (assembly GCF_001519075.1). Taxonomy (GTDB): domain Bacteria; phylum Pseudomonadota; class Alphaproteobacteria; order Sphingomonadales; family Sphingomonadaceae; genus Novosphingobium; species Novosphingobium fuchskuhlense. Next base: position 695,543 of record NZ_KQ954244.1, on the reverse strand, counting down.
CGGCTTGCCGGCTTGTCGAACGGGCGGCCACAGACTTCGACCAGCGAATCCCCTCCCAGCACCAGTCGCCCCGGCGCGCCGACCGAAACGCCAAGAGCCTTGGCCTCGGCCAGAATCATGGCAACTTCACTGCCGGGTACACCGATCAGCTCTCGCTTGATCTCGGCTTCGTCAACGTCGGAAGCGCGAGCCTCAAACGGCACGCCAGCCGCGGTGAGCATGGCCTTCCGGCTTGAGCTCTGTGACGCCAGTATCAGCATTCCCTCACCTTCACAGCGCGTGACCTCCGCCGCTTGCGCCACCATCAGGGCGGCGCTCGTTGTAGAGATTGATCACCGCGGCAGCTGTTTCCTCGATGGAACGCCGGGAGACGTCAATCACCGGCCAGCCGTTATCCGCGAACATCCTGCGCGCATATTGCACCTCGCGCGCAACGTGATCACTGTCAACATAAGCCGTCTCCGGCGCCTGGTTGAGCGAGAGAAGCCGGTTGCGCCGCACCTGAATAAGCCGCTCGGGGCTGGTGGTGAGCCCGACGACGAGCGGACGCCGCAAGCTGAACAGGGCCGGCGGCGGGGGGCTTTCCACAACGATGGGAATGTTGGCGACGCGGTAGCCGCGGTTGGCCAGATAGATTGCCGTAGGTGTCTTGGATGAACGCGACACACCGGCAAGGACTATATCCGCTGCCTCCCAGTCTTCCCATGCAATGCCGTCGTCGTGCGCTATGGTGAACTGGATCGCCTCGACACGGCGGAAATACGCCTCGTCCATTGCGTGCTGACGGCCCGGCCTCCCCTTGGCCGCTTGGCCAAGCTGCGCTTCGAGTGCCAGGGTGACGGCATCGAGCGCAGGTACGCTTGGAAGCCCGAGCGCAGCGCAGCGACTCTGGAGAAGTTCGCGCGTCTCGGCATTGACCATCGTGAACAGGACGAGGCCCGGATTGGCGGTGATCTCGCCCATGATCCGGTCCAGATGCTGTTGGGAGCGGACCATCGGCCAGAAATGGCGTACGACGTCGGCATCGTCGAATTGCGCCAGCGCGGCCTTGGCGATCATCTCGAGCGTTTCACCGGTCGAGTCCGACAACAAGTGCAGATGCAGCCGCGCCATCAAGGTTCCTGATCCGCCCCGGGAGAGGGCTGTGGAAAGCTGTAGGATAAACCACGGGATGAAACCGGCGACAAGTTTGCGGTGCAATCATGGCCCCGGTGTCGGCCTGCAGACCGGCATTATGCGAACAGGTGCGCGAAACTTTCCACAGGGAGCGGACATCGGGGACAAGTTTCCCTTGCCCCCGAAAGTGTTGAGAGTCGCTGACACACTTTCTTGTGGAGACGGCGGGACAATTCGGGCAGATGCATGTCGTCCCCGCTTTCCACAGGGCCAACTAACTACCCCAATCTGATTCAAAAGAATCTATAGATTAGACTTGGACAGACGCACTGATGCCTAGCCCTGCAGACAAGCCGCTTCTCGCCACCCTCAAGGGGGCCAATCTTTCCCGCCGTCCGATCTGGCTGATGCGCCAGGCAGGACGCTACCTTCCCGAATACCGCGAACTGCGGGCTGAAAAGGGCGGTTTCCTCGCGCTGGTCTATGATTCCGAGGCCGCCGCCGAAATCACGCTCCAGCCGCTGCGCCGGTTCGGCTTCGACGGAGCGATCCTGTTTTCGGACATCCTGATCGTGCCTTATGCGATGGGGCAGGATCTCCAGTTCCTAGCCGGCGAAGGCCCCGCGCTTTCGCCCCGTCTGCTGGATGTGGGCCTGGAGACGCTCAGGAGCGTCCCTGAGCGCCTTGCGCCGATTTATGAGACCGTTGCTCAGGTGAGCGCTGCCTTGCCTCCAGAGGCGACCATGCTGGGCTTTGCCGGCAGCCCTTGGACTATCGCGACCTACATGGTGGCGGGCGAGGGCAGCCGTGACCAGCACGACACCCGCGCGCTGGCCTACCGCGATCCGGGCGCATTTCAGGCAATCATCGATGCCATCGTCGATGTGACCGTGGAATACCTCAGCGGACAGGTGAAAGCAGGTGCCGAAGGCCTGCAGCTGTTCGACAGCTGGGCAGGCAGCCTTGCGCCGAGCGAGTTCGACCGCTGGGTGATCGCCCCCAATGCGCGGATCACCCAGGCCATGCACAAGCTGCATCCCGACGTGCCGATCATCGGCTTCCCCAAGGGCGCAGGCGAAAAGCTGGTCGCCTATGCCGAGGGCACGGGTGTCGATGCCATCGGTGTGGACGAAACCATCGATCCTGTCTGGGCGGCCAAGTCGCTACCCGCAGGCCTTCCTGTGCAGGGCAATCTCGATCCGCTGCTGCTGCTGGCAGGCGGACCGGCGCTGGAAGACGGCGCACGGCGCGTGCTCGACGTGTTTGCCGATCGGCCGCATGTGTTCAACCTTGGCCACGGTATCGGGCAGTTCACGCCAATCGCGCATGTCGAGCGGCTGCTGGAAGTGGTGCGAGGCTGGTCGCGCTGAACCATCCATGGGGCGGGTTGATCCGCCCCAAATCCCAAGTTCCGGTCTGGCCGTCAAAGCGCTAGTCTGGACAGCATGATGCAGGTGCTCGCGATGCTCTATCTCTGGCTCAAGGCCGGCCATGTCATCTTCGTGATCTTCTGGATGGCAGGGCTGTTCATGCTGCCGCGATTCTTCGTCTACCATCAGGAAGCGCTGGAAGGATCTCCCGAGAACGCGATCTGGATCGACCGTGAGCGCAAGCTCATGAAGATCATCATGTGGCCCTCGCTGTTCGTGGTCTGGGGCTTCGGCCTTGCGCTTGCAGTAAGCGGGGAATGGTACACGCAGGGGTGGTTCCACGCCAAGCTGGCGCTGGTACTGGTGCTGAGCGCATATCATCTGTGGCTGGCAACCTATGCCGCCAAGCTGGCAAGGGGTGAGCGGCAACTCACCGGTCGGCAACTACGCCTGCTCAACGAGATTCCGGGCGTGACGGCGGCGCTGATCGTGGTGCTGGTGATCGTGAAACCGTTCTGACGATGGCTTTCGCGGCTGGCCGGTTGCCGGATTGACGCACCGGACGCCGGAGCCTATGCCCCGGCTGCAATCCGGTTTCGGCAGCGCCTCCTTGCCCTGCCCTCCAAGGTCCGCTTTCCCCAAGCCCCATGACCATCCGGCGCGCGCCATTGCCCCTTTTCGGATACGACAGATGCATCTCAAGGAACTGAAGAAGAAGACGCCCGCCGAACTCGTCCAGATGGCCGAGGAGCTCGATGTCGAGGGCGCAAGCACGCTGCGGCGGCAGGACCTCATGTTCGCCATCCTCAAGGAAGTGGCCGAGGACGGAGAGGAAATCCTCGGGATAGGCACGATCGAAGTGCTGCCCGATGGCTTCGGCTTCCTGCGCAGCCCCGAGGCGAACTATCTCGCCGGTCCGGATGACATCTATGTCTCGCCGAACCAGGTCCGCAAATGGGGTCTTCGCACCGGTGATACCGTGGAAGGCGAGATCCGCGCCCCCAAGGACGGGGAACGCTATTTTGCGATCACGCGGCTGATCAAGGTAAACTTCGACGATCCCGAGGCAGTCCGTCACCGCGTCAACTTCGACAACCTGACACCGCTCTATCCCAACGAACGGCTGCGTCTTGATACGCTCGATCCGACGGTCAAGGACAAATCGGCCCGCGTGATCGACCTCGTCAGCCCGCAGGGCAAAGGCCAGCGCGCGCTGATCGTGGCGCCGCCGCGCACCGGCAAGACCGTGCTGCTGCAGAACATGGCGAAGGCGATCACCGACAACCACCCGGAAGTGTTCCTGCTGGTGCTGCTGGTCGACGAACGCCCCGAAGAAGTGACCGACATGCAGCGTTCGGTGAAGGGCGAGGTGATTTCCTCCACCTTCGACGAGCCCGCCAGCCGCCACGTCCAGGTCGCCGAAATGGTGATTGAGAAAGCCAAGCGTCTCGTCGAGCACAAGCGCGATGTCGTCATCCTGCTCGATTCGATCACGCGCCTCGGCCGTGCCTATAACACCGTGGTGCCAAGCTCGGGCAAGGTGCTGACAGGCGGCGTTGACGCCAATGCGCTGCAGCGCCCCAAGCGCTTCTTCGGCGCGGCGCGCAACATCGAGGAAGGTGGTTCGCTTTCGATCATCGCCACTGCGCTGATCGATACCGGCAGCCGCATGGATGAAGTGATCTTCGAAGAGTTCAAAGGCACCGGCAACTCGGAAATCGTGCTCGACCGCAAGGTGGCCGACAAGCGCATTTTCCCCGCACTCGACGTGGGCAAGAGCGGTACCCGCAAGGAAGAACTGCTCGTGCCGACCGATCAGCTCAGCAAGATGTGGGTGCTGCGCCGGATTCTCATGCAGATGGGCACCATCGATGCGATGGAGTTCCTGCTCGACAAGATGAAGAATTCCAAGACCAACGAGGATTTCTTTGCCACGATGAACCAATGATCGATGGCACCGCCGCGCCGGATGCGATGATCCGGCTGGCGGTGCTCGTCTCCCGGCCGGAAGCGCTCGTGGTGGCGTCGATGCTCGAGGATCATGGAATTCCGGTTTGTGTGGGCGGCTCTGCGCACGCGTAGGTCGCGGTCAACTCGCTTGCATTGGGTGGGCACGGTTTGTGGATTCCCGCGTCCGCGCACCAGGTCGCCTCGGCACTGCTGATAGAGGTTCTAGGCGAGGACGAATGGGCTTTCTCCTACGGTCTGCGTCGAGCCATGTTCCGGTTTCTCGGCCTGTGGGGCGGGCTCCAGGCGGCGATTGTTCTGCCATTCTTGCTGGGTTCCGAGGTGCCGGCGATCATGATGGTCGAAGCCGAGCTCTCGTTGCTGGCGGTGCATGTCAATCCGCAAGGGCGGGGTGACTATAACCTTCATCCGGACGCTCTGCCGGGCTGATCTGCGGCAGTCAGGTGTTTTGCAGCGTCGCCGCCATCATCTCCCACAGTTTGTTCATAGCCTTGAGCGGGCGGACCATCACCTTGAAATCGATGATCTTTCCATCGAGATCGAAGCGGATCAGATCTATACCATTGACGTGAATGCCATCGACCGTCGCGGTGAATTCAAGCAGCGCTTCGGGGCCGTCGACGAGTTCGCGGACATAGGTGAAGCTGGTGTCGGCGAATACCTGCCCGGCGGCTGTAAGATACATCAACACCTTTGCGTGGCCGACCTGGGGCGTGTGCACAACCGGCGAGTGGAACACAGCATCTGGCGCAATCAACTCGGCCAACAAGGCAGTATCCCCGGTCTGCATGTAGCGGTGCCAGGCGGCGAGGCCGGTGTGCATGGTGGTTCTCTCCTTGTGGTGCGGCAGCCCTGTGGCACGCTAGAGCGCGCCTGCCATTGATCCAGCGCAGGTTTGCGCTAGTCGTTGCTGCATGACAACCGTTTCGCCCGACAGCCTGATCGAGCAAGGTCTTGCGGCGCTCAAGGTGCGCGATACCAAGCAGGCGGTGGCGTTGCTGCGCGAGGCCAGCAGCGTAGCGACCGCAGAGCGCATGCCTTGGGCCGCGCTTGCCAATGCGGAGCTGGCGCTGGGCAACCTTGCAGCAGGTGAAGCTGCGCTCGATCGGCAGTTGCAGCTCTTTCCTCGCGATGTTGGCGCTCTGCTGGCCAAGGGAAATCTGCGGCAGCGTGCGGGCGATGACCGGGCGGCGGTCAGCTTTTACAGCACAGCGCTGGCACAGGCAGCCGTCAGCGGCATTCCGCGCGGTTTGGAAGGTGTGGCAGCAGGTGCGCAGAACTTTATTGCCGAAGCGCAAGGGGCATTCCAGCGCCACCTTGATGCGGTGATGGATGGCGGGCTGACCCCTGCCATGGAGGAAGCGCTCGGACTGCTGCGCGGCACTCGCGAGATCGATCTGCAACGACCTTCGCTATTCTACTATCCCGGTCTACCGCAGCAACGTTTCTACGATCCGGCAGAGTTCGGCTGGATGCAGGGTGTGCTGGATCTTCTGCCAGAAATGCAGGCCGAGCTTGCCGCTGTGACGGGCAGGGAAGCGCACGACACCTTTGCGCCTTACGTGACTGCGTCTCAGAACAGGCCGGCGCCCAACAATCCCCTGCTCGGGGATCCGGCTTGGGGTGCCTTCTATTTCTGGAAGGATGGAGCGCCTGTGGCGGCAAACGCCGCCCGTTGTCCGGCGACGATGGCGGCGCTTGCCCAGGCGCCGATGCCGAAGATCCCCGGCCGGGCGCCCAATGCTCTGTGGTCGCGGCTCAGACCCGGCACGCACATTGCGCCGCACTCCGGCATGCTCAACACGCGCTTGATCTGCCATGTGCCGATCCACACCGCACCGGACTGCATGCTGCGGGTGGGTAGCGAAATTCGCAGATGGGAACCGGGGGTTCCGCTGATCTTCGACGATTCGATGGAGCACGAAGCCCGCAACGCTGGCCCCGAGACGCGCACGGTGCTGCTTTTCGAGATATGGCGCCCTGAAGTCCCGGACGAGGATCGCGCCGCCATAGCCCGGCTGCTCCAAGGCATTGCGGGCTATGATGGAACGGCAGCCTGAGCGCCGCTCAGGTCAGGTGAGCCTTGAAGAAATCGCGCGTGCGTTCGTCTGCCAGCTGCGCACCGGGCTCATTGCGGCGCGAGCCCATTTCAGCCGCGAAACCATGATCCAGCCCGACATAGTCATGCAGCACGACCTTGGAATGCGAATCAAGCGCTGCGTGGATGGCCGCCTGCGCTTCCGGGCCAACAAAATGGTCGGCTGTCGGAATATGCAGCATCAGCGGATTGGCGATGGCATGAGCCTCGTTCAGCATCTGGTCGATCATCACGCCGTAGTAGCCAACCGAGGCATCGATATCAGTGCGCGCAGCCGCCATATAGGCCAAGCGCCCGCCCAGACAGAACCCGACGAGGCCAACCTTGTCGATAGCCTGCTCATTGCGGAGCCAATGGATCGCCGCCTCGATATCCTGCACGCCAAGGTCCGGGTTGTACTGCCCGAAATAGCCGAGCGCGGTCTGGAATTGCTCCGGCACATCAGGATCAAGTTCCGCTCCGGGCGCAAAACGCCAGAAGATATCGGGCGCGAGCGCGACGTAACCGAGGGCCGCCCAATCGTCGCACTTTTTGCGGATACCGGCGTTCACGCCGAAGATTTCCGGGATTACGATGATGGCTGCTTCAGTCTGATCTTCGGGTGTGGCGATATAGACCGGAATCTCGTTGTCGCCATTGAGGGTGGGGATCGTCGTCTTCTCGCCCATGGTGCTGATCCTGTTCCGATGTTTGTTCGTCGAGGCCTTGATTGGCGCGGTCCATGGACTTTGCCAAGAGCCCATGACAGTGTTGATGCGAGAGAGCGAAAGGCATGGCCATGAAAGTCAACGTCGAGGTGGAATGCACGCCTGAAGAGGCGCGCCGCTTTCTGGGCTTGCCTGATGTGACGCGGGCCAACGATGTCTATGTCGATGCAATCGCGAAGGCGATGCAGGGCATGAACAGCGTCGACCAGCTCCAGGGCTTTGCCAAGCAGATTGCGCCGATGGGCGAGATGGGTCTCAAGCTGTTCCAGCAGTTTGTCGAGCAGGGCGCAGGCGCGGCAATGGCCGGGTTCAAGGCCGGTGCCTCGGGCAGCGAGAAGCCCAAGACCTGAACGACGTTTGCCAGTGACCGACACGATCTTTGCGCTTTCTTCCGGTGCCCCGCCGGCGGCAATTGCCGTGGTTCGATTGAGCGGACCCGAGGCTGGTGCGGCGCTGGAAGCACTGGCCGGAAAGCTCCCGCCCCCGCGCCGTGCGGTCCTTGCCGTGCTGCGGGATGCTGTAGACGAAATTCTTGATCGGGCGTTGGTCCTGTGGCTGCCGGGACCTGGAACGGCTACCGGCGAGGACAGCGCAGAACTGCACTTGCACGGTGGGCGCGCCGTGGTTGCGGCAGTCGAGACGGCACTCGCGGCGCTGCCGAGTGTGCGCCGGGCCGAGCCAGGGGAGTTCACACGGCGGGCTTTCGCCAATGGTTGTATTGATCTGGCCGAAGCCGAGGGACTGGCCGACCTGCTCTCCGCCGAGACGGAACTGCAGCGGCGTGCGGCAATGGCCATGCTGGGCGGCACATTTTCGGGCACTGTGGCAGACTGGCATGCCCGTGTGCTCGGTCTTAGTGCTGCGCTTGAATTGGTGCTGGACTTTGCAGACGAGGATGACGCTCACGATCGGCTGTCTGAGGGTGGCTTACCAGCGCAGTTTGCTTCAGGTTGCATCAAGCTGGCTGGGGAGTTGGAAGTATGGCTGGCCCGACCGCGCGCCGAGCCATTGCGCGACGGCTTCCGGGTGGTTTTGGCCGGGCCGCCAAATACAGGAAAATCAACGTTATTCAACGTTTTGGTTGATGACGAAGCCGCGATTACCGCCCCCGAACCGGGGACTACGCGCGACGTGCTCGTGCGCAGCGTGGCAATGAGCGGTGTGCCGTTCACATTTGTCGACACGGCAGGCCTCCGCGACGAGGGGGCGGGCGCCATTGAACAGATCGGTATCGTTCGGGCGCGGACTGAGGCAGCGCGCGCCGATCTGGTGCTATGGCTTGGGCCCGAGGGCGAAGGCCCGCGCAAGGGTCCGGTCTGGGAGATCGCACCACAGTGCGATCGCCACGATGCCCCGTTGAAGCGGGCAGCGCAGTTTGTCCTATCCGCGCATACGGGTGAGGGCGTTGATGGACTGCGGGCCGCGCTGATCGAACATGCTAGGTCATCTCTGCCAGTACCCGGGGAAGTCGCTCTGAACGCACGCCAGCACGGGCTATTGGCGGATGTTGCGGCTGCGCTGCGGGAGGCATCGGAGCAGTTTGATCCCCTTCTCGCGGCCGAATCGCTGCGACTGGCGCGCATCGCGCTCGATCGCCTGGTCGGACGGGCCGGAACAGAAGACATGCTTGATACGCTGTTCGGACGGTTCTGCATCGGCAAGTGATGTTCCACGTGAAACACCCGCGAGTGCCAGGCGCGCTTTGACGGTAACCTCCGAATTCGGTATCGCCGCCTGCATGCAGGAGTTCGACATCATCGTGGTCGGCGGCGGGCACGCCGGCGTCGAGGCGGCGGCCGTCGCTGCCCGCATGGGTGCGCGTACTGCGCTCGTCAGTTTCGACCCCGCAATGATCGGAACCATGTCTTGCAATCCTGCCATCGGCGGGCTGGGGAAGGGTCATCTCGTGCGCGAGGTTGATGCCTTGGACGGGTTGATTGCGCGAGCCGCAGATGAGGCTGCGATCCACTATCGAATGCTCAATCGCAGCAAGGGGAGTGCGGTACAGGGTCCTCGCATTCAGGCCGATCGCAAGCTCTTTCGCGCCTCGATCCAGCGCATGGTGGCAGCCCAGCGCGGTTTGACCGTGGTGCCCGGGGAGGCGGCTGCACTTCGCTATACTGGCGGTGCTGTGTCGGGAGTTGATCTCGCGGATGGAACTGCCCTCGCTGGGCGGGCCGTGGTTTTGTGTACAGGGACGTTTCTGGGTGGACGCCTGTTTCGAGGTGAGGAGCGGATGGAGGGCGGCCGAATTGGCGAAACCGCTGCCCATCGCCTTGCAGCGCAGTTGCGAGCGGCTGGATTGCCTATGGCAAGGCTCAAGACGGGGACGCCGCCGCGCCTTGACGGGCGGACCATTGATTGGTCGCGGCTCCCGGTTCAGGCCAGCGATGCCGATCTGTGGACGATGTCCGCCCTGACGAGGTCGCGCCTGCAGCCGCAGGTCTTTTGTGCCATTGCCCGCACCAATGCACAGACACATGACGTCATTCGCGCGGGGCTGGATCGTTCCCCGTTGTTCAGCGGCGCCATCGACGCGCTGGGGCCGCGCTACTGCCCCTCGATCGAGGATAAGATCCACCGTTTCGGCGACCGTGACGGACACCAGGTGTTCCTTGAGCCCGAGGGGCTCAACGATCATGTGATTTATCCGAATGGCGTTTCGACGTCGCTGCCCACTGATGTGCAGGTGGCGATGATGCGGTCGATGGAGGGGCTGGAAGCGGTCGATATCCTCATCCCCGGTTATGCGGTGGAGTACGATCACATCGATCCACGAGCGTTGCGGCGCACCTTGGAGCTACGGGACATGCCGGGGCTCTATTGCGCGGGCCAGATCAATGGGACCACCGGATACGAGGAGGCGGCGGCCCAAGGCCTGATCGCCGGGATGCACGCGGCCGCTACGGTGCTAGGCCTTGCTGGACCTGCGCTTGATCGTGCAACAAGCTACATGGCTGTCATGGTCGACGATCTCACGCTGCATGGCGTTACGGAGCCATACCGCATGCTAACCGCACGTGCCGAGTACCGCCTGCGGTTACGCGCTAACAATGCGCCCACCAGGCTTACCTCCATGGGTATCGAGCTCGGGTGCATAGGTCCGGCGCGCGCCGCATGGTTTGCCGAGCGGGAAGAGGTTCGGGGACGTCTCGCAGCGTTGCTGCTGCAGACCGTCTCTCCAGGTGATCTCAATGCCCACGGCGTCATGGTGCGTGGAGATGGCGTGCGGCGACCGCTTTGTGAGTGGTTGCGCTTTCCTGAAGTTGATTTGGCCGCGTTGTCTCCTTGGCTTGGTAACGAGGCAGTCGCGCCGGACCTTGCCGAGGAACTGACGGAAGATGCAGCTTATGCACCTTACCTTGCTCGGCAGGAGGCGGAACTCAGGCAATTGCGTGCGAGCGAGGGCGTTCCGCTCGGGGATCAATTTCCGTATGCCGAAGTGCCGGGGCTCTCGCGTGAAATGGTGGAGCGGCTTGAGCGAGCGCAACCTGATACCTTGGCTGCCGCCGGGCGGGTTCCGGGCATTACCCCAGCGGCGCTCGCCAGCCTGCTGGTAGCGGCACGCCGGCGGGTATCGGCATGACGCCCGGCGAGACTGCGGCGCACGACTGGCTGACGTCCCGGCACCACGAGGCCATGGCTCGTCTCGAGCTGCTGGTGAACGCGCTGGTTGATGAGAATGCTCGTCAGAATCTTGTTTCCCGGCCGTCGCTCGAGGCGGTCTGGCAACGCCACATCCTGGATAGCGCGCAACTTCTGCATGTTTCACGTGAAACGGTGCCATCAGGTTCATGGTTGGATTTGGGCAGTGGAGCTGGATTTCCGGGCCTGGTTATCGCGGCCTTGCAGCCCGAGCGTCCCGTCGCGTTGGTGGACTCGCGGCGGCTGCGCACGGAGTGGCTTGTGCGAGCAGCGGCGCACATGGGCCTGGCGAATGTCGAGGTGATCCTCTCTCGTGTAGAGGATCTGCCCGATCGGCGGTGGTCGGTAATCTCGGCGCGAGCTTTTGCACCGCTGGACCGGTTGCTGGATGTTGCTGCCCGCTTTTCCACACCGGAGACGCTGTGGCTGTTGCCTAAGGGTGCCAGGGCACAGCATGAACTGAATGAGCTTGGCGCAGACTGGAATCGCGTGTTTCACGTGGAACAGTCGTTGACCGATCCTTCGGCTGGTATCATCGTTGGCCATCTGATCGGGCGCACGGATAAGACGCCATCACGCAAGCGGGGTTCACGTCGATGATTACGATAGCCGTCGCGAATCAGAAGGGCGGGGTGGGCAAGACCACCACGGCGATCAATATTGCCACGGCGCTGGCGGCCACTGGGTGGAAAGTGCTGCTGATCGATCTCGATCCGCAGGGAAATGCTTCTACCGGGATCGGGGTTTCCGCATCCGAGCGTGAGCGGTCCTCCTATGACCTCCTCATCGAGCAGGCGAGCGTGGCGTCCTGTATGATACCGACCCGGATTCCTGGGCTTGACCTCATCCCGGCCACCGTGGACCTGTCCGGCGCCGAAGTTGAACTTGTCAGCGAGACTGATCGCACGAGCAAGCTGCGCACGGCCCTCGCCGAAGATGCTGGCCACGAGATTTGCCTGATTGATTGCCCGCCGTCGTTGGGGCTGCTGACACTCAATGCGATGACGGCGGCGAATTCGCTGCTGGTGCCGTTGCAGTGCGAGTTTTTCGCGCTTGAAGGGCTCAGTCAGCTGCTGCAGACGGTGGAGCGCGTGCAGGAGCGGTTCAACCCGGACCTTGGCATCCTTGGTATCGTGCTGACCATGTATGATCGCCGCAATCGGCTCACCGATCAGGTTGCTGACGACGTGCGTTCCTGTCTGCACGGGCTGGTGTTCGAATCAGTGATCCCGCGCAACGTCCGTCTTTCGGAAGCGCCGAGCCATGGGCTCCCGGCGCTGATTTATGACCACGCCTGCGCTGGGTCGCAGGCTTACATGAAGCTGGCACGCGAGCTGATCGGTCGCCTGCCGGAGCGGAGGAAAGCAGCATGAGCGGTCCAAGCGAGGGCAGCGCAGACAGTGGCGTGGCCGTGAAGGCGGCAAAGCGGCCTGCGCTGGGCCGAGGTCTTGGTGCATTGCTCGGCGAAACGCGGCGTGAGGAGGCGGTTTCGCGCATTTCTGTTTCCACACCAGGCGAGGCTGTGGCGAGTGGACTGGCTTCACTGACTGTTGCTTCGATCGAGCCGCATCCAGAACAGCCCCGGCGGCATTTTGATGAGGACGCCCTGGAAGAACTTGCTGCCTCGATCGCAGCGCGTGGAGTGATCCAGCCTGTCGTCGTCCGTCCCCTCGGCGCTGGGCGCTACCAGTTGGTGGCGGGCGAACGGCGCTGGCGCGCTGCTCAGCGAGCCCGATTGCACGAAATCCCCGCAATCGTCCGACAACTTGACGATCGCGAAGTGACCGCATTGGCGTTGATCGAAAACCTCCAACGGGAGGATCTCAATCCCATCGAGGAGGCTCGGGCCTATCAGAGGCTTTCGGAGCAGGACGGTCTGACGCAGCAGGAAATCGCAACCTTTGTCGACAAGTCCCGCAGCCATGTTGCGAACCTTATGCGGCTGCTCGCCCTTCCCGTCGAAGTGCTCGACATGGTCGAGCGCGCGCAGCTTTCGATGGGTCACGCACGGGCGCTGGCGGTACTGCCCGATCCGCTGCCGCTGGCACGCGAAACCACCATCAAGGGGCTTTCGGTTCGCGATGTCGAACGGCTTGCAAAACGAGCCATGCGGCCTGATATCGCGCCTCGACGCGCCCGGGCGGAGCGCGACCCGGCGAGCTCTGCGGATATAGCAGCAGTCCAAGCTCACCTGGAGGAATTTCTCGGCCTCAAGGTCACGATCCAGGCAGATGCCGACCCACGTACGGGCTCGGTTACGATCCGCTACAAGACACTCGATCAGTTGGACCTGATCTGCCAGCGCCTGACGGGCGGCACGATCTGACGCCACCTGCCCGGAAGTACAGGCGTCTTAACCGGTCGATTAATTTCGATTGACCGAACCGGACGGGTTTGCCTATCTTTGTTGGCAATAAGAGACCCAAAGCCGGAGAGCCTGCCATGTCGCTCGATCTGATTCCTCGCACTGCCTACACGCCCGATCATGAGGCGTTCCGCCAGACGGTGCGCCGCTACCTTGAAACCGAAATCGCGCCCCATGCCAACGAATGGGCCGAAGCGGGCATTGTGCCAAAGTCGATTTGGCCCAAGGCGGGCGAGCTTGGCATGCTTTGCCCGACCGTTCCCGAGGAATACGGCGGCCTTGGCCTCGACTTCGGCTATAACGCGATCGTTGATGAAGAGAGCGCGTACTACGGCCGCGTTGCAACCGGCTTCTCGCTGCAGTCTGACATCGTAGTGAACTACCTCGTTTCCTACGGCTCGGAAGAGCAGAAGCGCAAGTGGCTGCCCAAAATGGTCTCGGGCGAAGTGATCACCGCGATCGCGATGACCGAGCCGGGCACCGGTTCCGACCTTCAGGGCATGCGCACCAGCGCCAAGAAGGACGGGAACCACTACGTGATCAACGGGTCGAAGACCTACATCACGAACGGCCAGAATGCCGACCTGATCCTCGTCTGCTGCAAGACGGATACCGAAATCCAACCCGCTTGGAAGGGTGTCTCGATCGTGCTGGTCGAAGCAGATCGCGAGGGCTTCAAGCGTGGCCGAAACCTCGACAAGATCGGCCAGGACGAAGCCGACACCTCGGAGCTGTTCTTCGAAGACGTTCGCGTGCCGATCACCAATTGCCTTGGCGAAGAAGGCAAGGGCTTCATCTACCTGATGAGCGAGCTGCCGCAGGAGCGCCTCTCCATTGCGGTCAGCGCGCAGGCGTCGGCGCAGAAGGCCTTTGACGATACGGTGGCGTTTACCCGCGAACGCAAGGCGTTCGGCAAGCCGATCCTTGACTTCCAGAACACCCGCTTCACGCTGGCTGATATCAAGGCCAAGCTGCAGGTGGGCTGGGCGCATCTCGACTGGGCGCTGGCACGGCATCTCAAGCGCGAACTGACTGCCGAGGAAGGCGCGGCCGCCAAGCTGTGGCACACAGAACTGCAGTGGGAGGTAATGGACAAGTGCCTCCAGCTCCATGGCGGCGCCGGCTACATGAATGAATACGCGATCGCCCGCGCTTGGCGTGGCGCCCGCGTGACGCGCATCTTCGGCGGCACGAATGAAATCATGAAGGAGCTGATCGGCCGCAAGCTCTGATCGGCACGATCATGACAAACGACTGCAAGTGAAAGGTTTGGCCATGCGGGCGCGGGGGGCATCCACCCGGACACCACCCGCGCATCGCCTGCTTTTGGCCTCTGCAGCGTGGCTTTTCCTCGGGCAAGCCGCAGCGCAGGCGTCGGCCCAGTATGAGCCCGAACCTGATGATATCGTGATTGAGGAAACGCAGGAACCGTCAGAGCCCCTCCTGCGAAACTCCCGGGAGGTGGCCCTGCCCATCAATGAGGGGCCTTGGGCAAACACGAAATCGCTCAATGCAGAGCTGCCTGATCCGGCACGTTGCGTCCCCGGCATCCTGCGCGCCCATGTCAAGATTGATTTCCTAAACGCCTTCAATGCCTTGCGTGCGCTGCATGGGCTCGCCCCGGTCCGTTACAACGCGTCTGCTGATCAAGCTGTCGCCGAAGCCGCCCTGTTGATGGCAGCTAACAATGCCTTGAGTCATGATCCCCCGCCATCCTGGGCGTGCTGGACGGCGGCAGGGGCCGCGGCTGCAGGCAGTTCCAACCTTCTTGGAGGTGTCTCATCTCCCTATCTTGCCTATGAAGACAACACGGCGATGTTGGCCGAATGGTTGATCGAAGGTGACGGAGACGAACTCGGTCATCGCCGCTGGCTGCTGGACCCCTATCTGGATCAAACGACCCTTGGGCGCGTGATCACTGTTCAGCCGGGCGGTGTGCGGGTTGATTCCGCAGCCATGAAGGTGTTCGATTTTCCTCAGGAGACTGCGGAGCGCCACCATGCACAGACCGCGGCACCGAGCTTCGTGGCGTGGCCACAGGGAGACTATCCCGCCTATTTCTTTTCGCCACACGCACGTCTTTCCTTTTCTGCCAGTCAGGACGCTGACGTGCTGGCCAAAGTGGACTTTGCCGATGCCAAGGTCATTATTAGCGATCTCGAGCGGAGCCTGCCGGTCCGTGATCAGCGGTGGGACAATGAGGAATTCGGCGTCAGCAATTGTCTGTCGTGGCGAGTCGATGGGATTGTTCCGGGCAAGACCTATCACGTGACAATCAACGGCATTCGTGGCGCACCGAAAAGTAGCTACACCTACGCCTTTCGCATCACCGACTAGAATTTTGAGTGATGATCGCACCGTCGCACGTAAACCGTAATTGTTACCTCAGTAGATATATGTATTTCACCGTAGGGCTTTAGCTTATAATCTTAAGCCTAGGTCGAAATGGAATGTCGGCCTGTGCAAGGAAGGCCGGCGAGGCAGCCCTCATGCATGCGTGCACCGACTCCCAATTAGCATGCCGTGCAGCATGAAGGCTTTCGCACAGCTCTTCGAACCACTGATCAGCATGAGAAGAGCAGGCTTCAGAGCCGCCATGGCATTCGGGCTGTTAGGAGCCGCCCTCAATCCGGCCAGTGCCCAATTCGGCGCTGACGATCACTCACAAGGAGTCCCAGCTGCTGCCGGTTCGGCCGCGCCGAAGCGCGAGATGGGGCAGTGCGAGGTCAAAAAGGCATGGTCTCAGGCCTGGCTGCATGAATACTGGCCAACTGAGGGGCAAGTGCAGGGCCATGGATCTCTGGGTTACATGGGGCAAGCCGACAGTTCTCAGGCCGCCGACCTTGCCGAGGCTCGCAGGCAGGTAGAACGCGTGGTTCGTGTCAGCGGGCTGGAAATGAACTTCGAGTTGATTGTCGATCCCACCACTCCGGCCGCGGCGGAAATTATCAACGGCCGACGCGTGATATTGTTCGATCCGCGCTTCATGGCGCAAGTGGCGGACCGTATCTGTCCGGATTGGGGTGCGATGAGCATCCTTGCGCATGAGGTGGGGCACCATCTCGCCGGCCACACTTTGCGCCAATCAGCGGAACCATGGAGGGATGAGCTTGAGGCAGACGAGTTTTCGGGCTTCGTGCTGGCACGGCTCGGAGCCACGCTTGAAGAGACCACCTCGGCGGCGGCCAGCATCTTGCCCGATGAGGCCACACCAACACATCCCGGCCGCAAGGATCGTATTGCCGCGATCGTACACGGCTGGCAGAACGCTGAAGCGATGGTCAGCGCGGAAATGACGCAGGCCCGCCATGATCGTGGGCTCGTACCCATGCGACAGCAGCGCTACGATCCTGACGGTGACGACGCGGAAGCGTCCAATCTGTCGCTGGTGGCGCGGATCCTCCTCTACGATGATCCCAACGACTACTACATCACCAAGGGCGGGCGCATAGATGCCTACGATGGTTCACGCCGACCGGTAGGCCGCAAAAGCCTGCCCAGCTCCGCTGACTATGCCTGGGCGTTCCGGACGGATGGCATCCGCTTCGACGTAGACTACGGGGGCCGGGTCTCCATCCGCCTCCCGTCCGGCGTAGTCCACGAAGTCGGCGTCGTCGTGGTGCTCCTGCCCCAGGCGGCTGGCGGGAACTAGGCCGGGTCAGTTGCCAGCCTGCAGCTTCACACGCTTGTCATGCACTGCAGCGCGCCGCGGGGGTGTTCCGATGTAGCGCCGCTTTACTGGCACGTATTCATAGGAGACGGTGCGTGTCTCGGTGCAAGGGCCTTGTGTCTGCGCCTGCTGAGCGGCCTGCGGCGCACCGGCTGGCACCATGACATAGCCCATCGGCGCTCCCGTCATCGGAGGGGCATAGCCGTAGGCAGGCGTGCTGTAGGCATATCCGGCAGGCACCGGAGCGTAGCCATAGTAGGCCGGAGCAGGCGGCGCATAGCTGCTGAAGAATTCCTGGCATTCCTTCTCGCGGTTCTTGTCGACCGACTTGCCGATAACGCCGCCTGTGACAGCACCCAGCGCAGCCCCGGCGACCGTCCCTACGGTGCGATTGCCGGAGGCTATCCGGTTGCCCACAACGCCCCCGACGAGGCCGCCGATCACGGCGCCTGTGGTGCCGCTGTTACGTCGGGCGACGCCTTGGCACTTCTCGACCATTTCGCGGTAATGCGGATCGGCCTCCGGTGCGGCTTGCTGCGCCGGCATATAACCTTGCGGGGCTTGACTGTTGTATACCGGCGGACTGAAGACCACCGGCGGCGAATACATCGGCGCAGCATAGACCGGCGCGCCGTAGGCATAGGGCATCGGCATGACCGGATATTGGCCTTGATACTGACCCTGCCAGGTGCCCTGATACGCGCCAGGATAGCCTGACTGCCAAGACTCTTGCCCTGCCGGTGCCTGCTGCGCCTGTGCCAACGCTGGCGCGGAAAAACCGGAAGCCAACGCGGCAGCCGTGAGGGCAAGGAAGAGTCTGGCCATTGTGTTCCCCTGTCAACGTGTGCCGAGCATCAAATCCGTGCGAGCAAAGCGGGCCGCGCGCGGATTTAATCCGTTGTTTAGCATCGTGCGCCGCGGCGGACCAAGGGTTGCGGCATCGATGTGCCGAAACGGGGCAGGGCAGCTCCTAGATGCAATCGGCAAGCGCTGCGGCGAGGGCCTCGATTCCGGCAGCGTCCTCGCCATCGAACCGCGCCGGAAGCGGACTGTCGAGGTCGATCACGGCGATGACCTCGCCGGCCCGAAGCACTGGTACGACCAGTTCGGACCGGCTGGCAGCATCACAAGCGATATGGCCAGGGAAGGCATGGACGTCGGGAACGAGCTGTGTTTCCCCGCTGGCAGCAGCCGTGCCGCAGACACCCTGACCCCGCCCGATGCGGATGCAAGCGGGCTTGCCGACGAAGGGCCCCAGCACCAACTCGCCGCCGACCATGCGGTAGAACCCTGCCCAATTCAGATCGGGCAGGAACAGCCCGATCAGCGCAGCGCAATTGGCCATGTTGGCCACGGTATCGGGCTCGCCGTGGGTGATCGCACGGGCGGCTTCGATCAGATCGGCGTAGAGTGACGGCTTGGACTGGCCGGGGACGGGGGCAAAATCGTACATCATGCGAACTTAGCAGCCTCCCGCACGGATCGCGAGGACCATTGCGAGACCGCCGCGCGGCTTCTAGACAAACAACTATGTTGACCATCCGCAAAGCCCTGATCGGGCTCATCATCGTCCTCATCGTGCTTGGCCTTGGTGCCATCTGGTTGTTGCGCGGCGATACCGCGCAGCTCGCGCTTGACAAGACGACCGGTCCAAAGCCCGAACTGGTCGAGGCCGCGCCGCAATGGTTCCCAACGATCGGTATCGCCAAGCCGGTAGGCTGGGCGGCAGGTGAGAAGCCGGTGGCGGCGCAGGGTCTTGTCGTGACGCGGTTTGCCGATCAGCTGGACCATCCACGCGCCCTCACCGTATTGCCCAATGGCGATGTGCTGGCTGCCGAAACGAATGGTCCTGCGCAGCGGGGCCCGGGCGGAATTACGGGCCTTGTCATGGGCTATCTGATGTCATCGGCCGGTGCAGGCGAGGCCTCGCCCAACAAGATCGTGGTGCTACGCGACAGCAATGGCGATGGCTTGGCGGATCAGCGCTTCGAGATGAGCAATCCGGGATTGAATTCGCCTTTCGGCATGGTTCTGCGCGAGGGCCGGCTTTATGTTGCCAATCATGATGCCGTCGTCTCATGGCCCTTCACGGCGGGGCAGACGACGCTGGAGGGCAAGCCCGAGAAGCTGATGGACCTGCCTGGCGGCGGCAACCATTGGGCCCGCAATCTGTTGCTTAGCCCAGATGGCAACTTGCTCTACATCACAGTTGGTTCGGCCTCGAACATAGGTGAGCGCGGGCTCGACGCGGAAAAGGGCCGGGCTGCCATCTACGAGTACGACTTCGTCCGCAAGAGTTCGCGCCGTTATGCCGAGGGCCTCCGCAATCCCAACGGACTCGACTGGAACCCGCGCAGCGGCGAACTGTGGACCACGGTGAACGAGCGCGACATGCTGGGCTCTGACCTCGTTCCCGACTACCTCACCAATGTGCCGGTCGGCGCGCAATATGGCTGGCCGTGGGTCTACTGGAAGAAGAACATCGATTGGCGCGTCAACGACCCGATGCCCCGCGACATGTTCTCCTATGTCCGCAAGCCGGAATATGGCCTCGGTTCGCACGTCGCGCCGCTTGGCCTTGTGTTCGCCCGTGGCGGAAATCTGATGGGCGAAGGCTTCGCCAGCGGTGCCTTCGTGGCGCGCCACGGTTCGTGGAACCGCAAGCCGCTGTCTGGTTACGACGTGGTCTTCGTCGCTTTCGACAACAACGGCAATGCGGTGCCGAAGCCACCGGTGCCGGTGCTGACCGGGTTCCTGACCAAGGATGACAAGGCACATGGCCGGCCGACCTGGGTTGCCTTTGCCAGGGATGGCGCATTGCTGGTGAGCGATGATACCGGCGGCGTGATCTGGCGCGTGGTCGCCCCGGGCGCCAAGCCTGCGGCCGCCATTGCCCCGATTCCGGCGACGCCGATGCCGCCTGCGCCCAAGCTGGGCACGAAGTTCATCGTCAAGCCGACGATGGATTCGGATCTGACGAAACCGCAGAACTAGGCGCGCTGGCACCTTTCGGCACGGTCCGCCGGAACGGGATACCCGCTTAGAGGCTCCGCCCCGCGCGGCCTGCTAGCTCGTTGACGAATTGCCACGCCACGCGGCCCGAACGCGCGCCGCGCTGTTTCGACCACGCCAGCGCGTCTTCCTCGGCGAAGGTGAGGCCATAGTGCGCGGCATAGCCGGCTATGATCGCAAGGTAGTCGTCCTGCGAACAGGCATGGAAGCCGAGGGAGAGCCCGAAGCGGTCGGCCAGCGCAAGGCGGTCGTCCACCACGTCGCGCGGATTTATGGGATCGTCCTGCTCGGCCATGTGCCGCTCGACGATGGCGCGGCGGTTCGAGGTAACGGCGAGGCGGACATTGGCAGGACGCGCCTCGACACCCCCTTCGAGCCATGAGCGCAGGCGGCGCGCCGAACCCGCATCCCCGGCATCGAAGCCGAGATCATCGAGCAGGATGAGGAAGCGGCGGTCGACCTCGCGCAGCTGGCCGAGGAGTGCGGCAAGGCTTTCGTCGGGCGAGGCCTGGACCAGAGCGATCCGGTTCGCATGCGCATCCTGCGCCGCACGGACCGCCGCGCGAATGAGGGCTGATTTGCCCATCCCGCGCGAGCCCCACAGCAGCATGTCGTGCGCTGCTGCACCCGCGGCAAGGCGCAGGACGTTCTCGGCAACTGCGGCCTTCTGCGCGTCGACACCCTTGATCAGGCTCAGCGCAGGCGCCTCGAGCGGATCGACCGCCCGGGTACTGTTGCCGGTCCAGACATAGGCCGGGTGGGCCAGCCAATCGGTGGTGATCGGTGCAGGCGGGGCGAGCCGTTCGAGTGCGGCGGCAATCCGGGCGAGCAGAGGCTCGTCGGCGCTCATCCGGTGAGAGCCTCGGATTCCAGCTCGTAATAGAGCGCCGCGCCGGCCATCGCTGCTGCCCCAAGCCCGCGCGCTTCGGGCACGATGGTGCGGTTGAACACCTTCGTTACGGCGGTCTTCTCCGCCGAGCCTGTCGCGCGGGCCTGACGGGCAAGCTGCCAGCCGGCCACCGCAACCGCACACATCGTGAGGAACGGGACGCTGCCGGCGAGCCGGTCATCAAGGCTGGCATCGCCGCTTGCCATCCAGGCAGCGATGGCGGCGGAATCCTTGGCGAGCGATGCGACTTCGGGCACATCCTGCATTTCGGCCGAGATGTCCGCCATCAGCGCCTGCAGCACTCCGCCCTGCTCCATGCCGAGCTTGCGCGTGACGAGGTCGGCCGCCTGGATGCCGTTGGTGCCTTCATAGATCGGGGCGATGCGCGCGTCGCGATAGTGCTGGGCTGCCCCGGTCTCCTCTACAAAGCCCATGCCGCCGTGGATCTGGATGCCGAGGCTGGCCACCTCGCAGCCGACATCGGTACCCCATGCCTTGAGCAGCGGCACGAGAAGTTCTGCACGCGCTCCTGCCGCCTTGTCCCCCAGCAGGCCGCGATCGACCTGCCCGGCCGTGTAATACAGCAGCGCGCGCGAGCCTTCGGTAAGCGCGCGCATGCGCAGGATCATCCGGCGCACGTCCGGGTGCTCGATAATCGCGACCGGGTTCTTGTCGGGCGACCCGGCGCGGGCGGACTGGATTCGGTCGCGAGCATAGCCACGGGCCTGCTGCAATGCACGTTCGGCAATCTGTACGCCCTGGCTGCCGACGTTGATACGCGCCGAGTTCATCATCGTGAACATCGCTTTGAGACCTTCGTTCTCGTGGCCGACGAGCTCGCCGATGCACTCTGCGTTGTCGCCATACGACATGACGCAAGTCGGCGAGACGTTGATGCCGAGCTTGTGCTCGATCGAAACCGCGCGCAGGTCGTTGCGCTCACCCAGCGAGCCATCGGCGTTGACGTGATATTTGGGCACGATGAACAGTGAGATGCCGCGCGAGCCGGCAGGTGCGCCGGGGGTGCGGGCCAGCACGAGGTGGATCACGTTCTCGGCCAGTTCGTGCTCACCCCAGGTGATGTAGATCTTGGTGCCGGCGATGCGGTACTTGCCTGCATGCGGCCCATCGCTGATCGGCACGGCAGTGCTGCGCAGCGCGCCGACATCGGAGCCGGCCTGCGGTTCGGTCAGGTTCATGGTTCCCGACCATGCGCCGGAAATGAGGTTGGGCAGGTACATCGCCTTCTGCGCATCGCTGCCGTGGTGATCGAGCGCTTCGATCGCCCCCACGGTCAGCATGGGCAGCAGCGTGAAGCCCATATTGGCTGCGCCAAGCGTCTCGAGCACGCATGTCGCAAGCGTGAAGGGCAGGCCCTGACCGCCGAATGCGGCCGGGCCGGCGATCGATCCCCAGCCCTGTTCGACGAACGCCTTGTAAGCCTCGGCATAGCCGGCGGGCGAGCTGACCACGCCATCCTTGCAATGCGCGCCTTCCGTATCGCCGATTCGGTTGAGCGGAGCCCACTCGCCTGCCGCAAACGCGCCAATGCCTTCCGCGATCGCTTCGACCACATCGGGAGTGGCCGCGCCGTAGCGTTCATCGCTGGCCAGCTCCTCGATTCCGGCGCAGACGCGCATCGCGAGAATCTGGTCTTGAGTGGGTGCAGTAAAGCTCATGCGCTGTTTTCCTTGGCAGCCTTTGCGCAGGGCTATAGCGGCAAGGCATGAGCACGCAAACGCCCCCGAATGTGCTGGCTGCAACCGCCGAAGCCGTGGCCAAGGCCGCGCGTGTGCTGGCGGCCGGTGGAACCGTCGCTGTGCCGACGGAGACGGTCTATGGCCTTGCCGCCCGTGCGGATCAGGCAGAGGCCGTGGCTGGTATATACCGCGCGAAAGGGCGACCTGATTTCAATCCTCTGATCGTCCACGTGCTGGACTTCGCTGCGGCTGAGCGCCTCGCGCATTTTGATGGTCACGCCCGCGCGCTGGCGACCGCTTTCTGGCCGGGGCCACTGACGATGGTCCTCCCGCTGCGCGCCGATGCGCCCCTCGCAGCTGCGGTCAGCGCCGGGCTGCCGACTGTTGCGCTGCGTGTGCCGGACCATCCGGTGATGCGCGCGCTGCTGAAGGCCGCGAACCTCCCGCTGGCAGCACCCTCGGCCAATCGCAGCGGCGGCGTCAGCCCCACGTGTGCAGCACATGTCACGGCATCCTTGGGCGAAAGGGCTGATCTCATTCTCGATGGAGGTGCAACCGATCAGGGTCTTGAATCGACGATTGTTGCGGTCCGGCCCGGTAGCGGCTGGCAGATCCTGCGGCCCGGCCCGGTCTCTGGAGCGGCCATTTCGGCGCTCCTGGGAGCGGCAGCTTCGCCCGGCGAAGAGCGCGGGATCGAGGCACCGGGACAACTTGCCAGCCACTACGCACCGGGCAAGCCGGTGCGGCTGCACGCGTTGACGGCCGAGCCCGGTGAATTCCTGATCGGTTTCGGCGATGTGCACGGGGCGATCTCGCTGTCAGCATCGGGCGATCTCGCCGAGGCTGCTGCGCGGCTCTATGCCTGCCTCCACCTTGCGGCTGCAGCAGATGAACCCCGCATCGCGGTTGCGCCAATCCCGGAGCAGGGCATCGGCATCGCCATCAATGACAGGTTGCGGCGCGCTGCGGTCTAGGGCCAGATCACGCCATCACGGCGCTGCCGTGTGACAGGTATCCAGTCCTAGCGTTTGGCGCGAAGCTGTTCGATTTCGCTGCTCAAGTCCTTGGCTTCGGCGCAGGCGGCGGTTTCGCCGCGATTGCAGGCCTCCAGCCGGCGATTGTACTTTTTCTCCAGCTTGTGGATCTTCTCATCGCGCTTGCGCATCGCGCGGCCACGATTCCGGTCACCTTCTGATTGGCTCGTCGTGGCGAGATCCACCGCCTTGGCGCCGACTCTAACTGGCGCCGTGACAATGCTGGCAGCAGTGCTGAGGCAGCCCGAAAGCGAAAGCGCGGCTAAAGGAGCGAGCAGGAAAATAAAACGGGACAAGCGCAAGCCCTTTCTGAAAGAAATACAGCGCCTACCCCAATTCATCTTGTCGTACGACAAATTATTTTTGCTGTCATGGTTCGCAGACAAGCGTTCCGGACCCCATTGACTTGACCTTGCATTGCGCCCGGCCCTTCACGTGGACTTCGCCCGAACCCATGATATTGGCTGCAACCTGCCCGTCAGACGCGAAGCGCGCATCACCCGATCCGGCTACATCGACCTTGGCCTCTTCGACGGAAAGGGCTTCGAGATTGGCCGAACCAGAGCCTGCAATCGCCAGCTTCAGGGACCGGGCCTTGCCACCAGCCTTCACGTCACCCGAACCCATCACTTCGACCTTGAACTCGCCCGTTTCTACTGCCGGGACTTCGATGTCGCCCGAGCCTGCAATGCTGACACTTGCGGTTTCGCCGCGAAGGGTATCGGCATGCATCGTTCCCGAACCCGCCATCACGAGGCGCCTGGCCGCAGGTACCGTGATCTGGACCGTGGCGAGATCATCGCTGCCTCCGATCTTCCAGCCTTCGCGGCCGATCGCCAGCTTGCCGTCCTTGAGCACGAAGCGGAGGCGATCCTTGGCATCCTGCCTCCCTTCCACGCTAATCGCGAGCTTGTCGCCCTGGACCACCCGCACGGTATCGGGGCCGAGCAGGGTAATCTCTTCAGGCGCCGTGGCTGAAAGGTTGAGGTCCGCCAGGGGGACGCCCTTCATGCCATCAATCTCGAAGGTCGCGCCGCTGCAGGCGGTGAGCGAAAGGGCGGTGGCGGCTGCGGCAATTCCGGCCAGCGTGCGGGCAAGATCTTTGATCATGGGGTGCTCCTAAGGTCTGGCCCGAGGCCTGGTGTGTTACCCCTATAATGCACTGTGGCACTGGCCGCCAAGTCGCTCGCCGATCCCTGTTGGGGGTTCGCCGGAGGTGCGGGCAAGAAAAAGGGCCGCTGGAGCGATCCGGCGGCCCTCAATTCTTCTGTGCCTCCCCGCAGGCACGTCCGGCTCAAGCCGTTTCGTAGTACTTGGGCGCATGCTCATTGAGGATCGCGAGGATCTTCTTGAGCGCAGCCGGTTCGTCGGTCTTTTCCATGGCTGCAAGTTCGCGTGCGAGGCGCGAGGAGGCCGCTTCGAAGATCTGGCGTTCCGAGTAGCTCTGCTCCGGCTGGTCATCGGCGCGGAACAGATCGCGTGTAACTTCGGCGATAGAAACGAGATCGCCCGAGTTGATCTTGGCTTCGTATTCCTGAGCGCGGCGCGACCACATCGTGCGCTTGACCTTCGGCTTGCCCTTGAGGGTATCGAGCGCCTCGCGCAGCGTCTTGTCCGAGGACAGCTTGCGCATGCCGATCGCCTCGACCTTGTTCACGGGCACACGCAGGGTCATGCGTTCCTTCTCGAAGCGCAGCACATAGAGCTGCAGCTTCATGCCTGCGATTTCCTCGTTCTGAAGTTCTACTACACGGCCGACGCCGTGCTTCGGGTAGACGACGTAATCCCCAACATCGAAGGCAAGTGCCTTGGTTGCCATTGCTTATCCTTTCGGCGCAGCAGGGACGAGAGCAAGGTGGGGCAGAAACGCCCCCGGACAGCAGTCCGGGCCCTTTTGGGGAGAGGTCCGGCAAACACGACCGTCTTTACGCGGTCTACAAGCACTGCGATCCGTTTGCCGTTTGTCCTGCCTTAGCGTGTTGTTGGCGACGGGGCGGATCGTTCCGCCCAGCGCTTGCCAAGGGATATAGCAGCTCTGTCACAAAAATGCCAGAGGCAAGGGCACAGTTCGTGCGCCAAAATGCAGCAAATGCGGGCGTGCGCATGGGCGCACGCTTGATGCAGAGCTCAGTCGCCCTCGCCAGCTTCG
Source organism: Novosphingobium fuchskuhlense (assembly GCF_001519075.1). Lineage (GTDB taxonomy): Bacteria > Pseudomonadota > Alphaproteobacteria > Sphingomonadales > Sphingomonadaceae > Novosphingobium > Novosphingobium fuchskuhlense. The sequence continues at coordinate 669,820 of NZ_KQ954244.1, read as the reverse complement.
GCCGAGAAGTACTTTTCGAACTTGCCTTCCTCGCCCTTGTGGTCGTCTGCGTCGGCAGGCGCATCCTTCTTCGTGGTGATGTTCGGCCACTCGGCCGAGTACTTGGCATTGAGCTCGAGCCACTGCTCGAGGCCGTTTTCGGTGTCGGGCAGGATGGCTTCTGCCGGGCATTCCGGTTCGCACACGCCGCAGTCGATGCATTCGCTGGGGTTGATCACAAGCATGTTCTCGCCCTCGTAGAAACAATCCACCGGGCAAACCTCGACGCAATCCATGAACTTGCAGCGAATGCAGGCTTCGGTAACGACATAGGTCATGGCAGTGGCAATCCCTCAGGTTCGGTTATGGGTGTGTCTCTTTCGGTCCGTGCTAGAGGGGCCAAGGCCGCTGCGTCAAGCACCTCATAGCAACCCTTGGCTTCTTCGGCCGGTCCGCGCCGGCGAGGCAGCTGCCCAATGGTGATCACTCTCACCCCGGAGCGCAGCGGCAGGACGAGAACATCGCCGCAGCGCACAGCCGTGCTCGCGCGTTCGATGCGGCGGCCGTTCAGGCGGATGTGGCCCTCGGCGACCCAGTCCTGGGCAAGGCTGCGAGAACTGGCAAAGCGCAGGAACCATAGCAGCTTGTCGATACGCAGCGAGCCTTCGGCGGCCATCAGCGCATCAGCTCGGCAAGTGCGGCGAACGCGCCGTTGGGCGGCGGTGAAAGCGCTGTCGGCAGCCGGGCCGGGGCTGCGCGTGGCGGGCGCCAGTCCCACATCGGCGGGGCGGGCGGACCGTGCGCTGCCTCTGCGAGCGGCCGCGCCATGTGGACGCGAAAGCCTGCCGCCCGCAACAGCGCGGCGTAGCCTGCCGTGGCAAGGCCCATCGAGCGGGCCAGGGCCGGATCGAGCGGATAGCGCTTGCCTGCCGCAGCGATGCGTCGGCGGTGTGCTGTCTGCAGCAGCTTCTCGGCCATGTCGACGCGGATGGCCTGTGCGGCGGCGCGGCGATAGCCCGCCGGCGGGACCTTGGCCGCTACCACAGGCGGGAGGTGATGTGGTGGTGCCGCGGGGGTTTCACCGCGCAAGGCCACGAGGCGGCACCAGAGCGCGATCGGGCCGGGCTTGAGGATGGCCGGCACGAACAAGTCGAGCGCGCCGGTGCGCACGCTGAGGCGCCGCAGCATATCGCGCTGGCGGGAATCGAGCCGTTCGAGTGCGGCTTCTTCGCGCCCCAGAACGCCCCCGCCGGCCACAAGGCGAAGGAGTAGGGCGCGCAGATCGGGCCCGGATTCGGTGGCGCGAGCAGCCTCGATGAGACGCAGCAAAGGACCGAGGTCGGCGCCGATGCGCCCGGCCAACCAGCCATCAAGCGCCGCGAGCAGGAGGGGGCGCTGGCGAGCAGGCAGCAGGCCCAGCGCATTTTCGAGGCGCAGGCGCGGTTCGAGCACCGACTTGCCCGGCTCAAGTCGCGCGACGGGAAGTCCGTTCCATGTCAGCGCCGCGTTCTCCAGAGCAAGGCCTGCGGGTTGTGCCGCGGCGGCGATCAGGTCGTCGGCCCGTGCTGTCAGAATGCCTGGCAAGTGTCGCTCGGCAGCGGCAAGCAGGAGCTTGCGATCGGCAGCGCGGGCTAGCGGATCGATCACGAAGCGGAAGCCATCGAGATGGCCGATGGGCTCGTCGTCCACCAGCACCGCGCCAGCCTCGCTGATCCGCACCGGCAGGAGCGATGCATCGCCCCCCGCCTTGCGCATCAGCACTGTGGTGCGGCGATTGACGAAGCGCTCGGTGAGGCGCGCATGGAGCGCATCGGAAAGGCGGGTCTCGACCGCGCGTGCGCGTGCGGCCATTTCCTCGCGTGCCATCACCCAGTCAGGCCGCTGGGTGATGTAGGCCCAGGACCGCACTGCGGCGATGCGCCCCTGCAAGGTGTCGATATCGCCCGATGGATTGTCCTGCTGCGCGATGGCCTGGGCGACATAGTCCGCACCGAGATAACCTTGGCGCAAGTCCTGCCAGAGGCGGGCAACGAAGCGCGCATGCGTTTCGGCGCCTTGCTGACGGAAATCGGGGAGGGAGCAGACCTGCCAGAAACGCTGGACCGACGCACGGCCGCGTACGGCAGAGGTCACATCAGTTTCGTCGGCGAGGCGCTTCAGCACGGCGAGATCGATGGCTGGCGGTGCGCTGGCCAGTTCCGCACGCGGCGGCGGGCGTTCTAGATCCTCGATCAGCGTCGTCAGGCTATCGAACCTCGGTTCGGCCTCACGCCAGAACAAGCGGGTGAGCGGCGGAAAGCGGTGCTCCTCGATCGCATAGACTTCCTCGTCCGCGAACTCCGGGCCGGAGTCCGAAGATCGGCTGCCCATGCCCGCCAGAGTTCCGAACGTGCCGTCCTTGTGATGGCGCCCCGCGCGGCCCGCGATCTGGGCCATTTCGGCGGTTGTCAGCCTCCGGTGACGGTGGCCGTCATACTTGGAGAGGCCCGCAAAGGCGACATGGGTCACATCGAGATTGAGCCCCATGCCGATGGCGTCGGTCGCCACCAGATAGTCCACCTCTCCTGCCTGATACATCGCCACTTGCGCGTTGCGCGTCTGCGGGCTCAAGGCACCCATCACGACCGCCGCACCGCCGCGGAACCGGCGCAGCATCTCGGCCATGGCGTAGACCTGTTCGGCCGAGAAAGCGACGATGGCGCTGCGGGGCGGAATGCGGCTGAGTTTCTTAGCGCCGACATGGCTGAGCGTCGAAAAACGTGGTCGGCTGACGACTTCCACATTCGGCACCAGCGCCCGGACCATCGGTTCGAGGGTGGCGGAACCCAGCAACATGGTCTCCTCACGCCCGCGCGTGTGGAGCAGGCGGTCGGTGAACACGTGCCCGCGTTCCGGATCAGCGGCGAGTTGGGCCTCATCGAGTGCGACGAAGGCCAGATCCGGCCGACTCGGCATGGCCTCGACCGTACAGAGATGCCAGCGCGCGTTCGGCGGTTCGATCCGTTCCTCGCCAGTGATCAGCGCGACGTTGGCCTCGCCCTTGATCTTGCAGACGCGGTCATAGACCTCGCGTGCCAGCAGGCGCAGCGGAAAGCCGATCGCGCCCGAGGAATGGGCGCATAGGCGTTCGATGGCGAGGTGGGTTTTGCCCGTGTTGGTCGGGCCAAGCACGGCCTTGACCGGAGCACGGTCGCGGTCAGCGCGCGAAGGCATGAAGCTGGCCATGCCAATGAATGTGGCAAGGCCGCCTGCCGGGCGCAAGCGGCCTTTGGTGTGTTATCCAGAGGCTGACGTTGAACCGACCCTCCTCGGCCCCTCCCGCAAACGGGAAGGGGGATCAAGGTTCAGCCGTCGTAGTCGGCGCCGAGCGAAGTGTTGCGCACCGGTGCCGCGGCGGTGATGCGAAGCGCTTCGGCCGACTGCGAGAGCGAGCCGATCTCGTCGACCTGGTCATCGTCATCCGGCAGCACGCGCTGCAGCGACTGGATCAGATTTTCCTTGAGCACGGTGGGACGCACTGTGCCTTCGGCGATCTCGCGCAGCGCGACGACCGGGTTCTTGTCGCGGTCGCGGTCGACGGTCAGCTCCGAGCCACCCGAGATGGCGCGCGCGCGCTCTGCAGCGAGCAGCACGAGATCGAAGCGGTTGGGGATCTTGTCGACGCAATCTTCGACGGTAACGCGCGCCATGGGGCACTCCGTACAAAACAGGAATGGATGAAAGAGCGGCGAGCTAGGCCGTGCCTGCCGGAAAGTCAAGAAAATGCGGAGTTCGCGAGTCGCGTCCCGCGTTACTCGTCCCCATAGTCGTAGGCCATGTGATCTGGCGCGAGGTCGCTGAAGCGGGTGATCCGTGCTTCGAACTTGAGGCGGACCTTGCCGGTTGAGCCATGGCGCTGTTTGGCGACGATCAGTTCTGCAAGCCCGAACACGCGCTCCATTTCGGCCTGCCAGGCGGCGTGGGCTTCCTGCACTTTGGCGTCGTCGGTGCCTTGCGGGACTTTGGGTTCGCGCGCGGCGACATAGTAATCTTCGCGGAATACGAACCAGACCATGTCGGCGTCCTGCTCGATCGAGCCCGATTCGCGCAGGTCCGAGAGCATCGGGCGCTTGTCGTCGCGCTGCTCGACCGCGCGGCTGAGCTGCGAGAGCGCGATCACGGGAACTGCGAGCTCCTTAGCAAGCGTCTTGAGCCCGCGGCTGATTTCCGAGATTTCGTTTACCCGATTGTCGCTGGCGCGGCCCGAGCCTTGCAGCAGCTGCAGGTAGTCCACGACGATTAGGCCGATGTCGTGGCGGCGCTTGAGCCGGCGTGCGCGGGTACGCAGCGCGCCGATGGTGAGCGCGGGGGTGTCGTCGATGTAGAGCGGCAGCTCGGCGAGCCGCTGGCTGGCGAAGGATAGCTGCTGGAAATCCTCCCGGCTGATGCGGCCCATGCGCAGCGCCTCGGAACTGATGCCCGATTGCTCGGCAAGAATACGCGTGGCGAGCTGGTCCGCGCTCATTTCGAGGCTGAAGAACGCGACCGCCGCGCCGACTGAATCCTTGACCGGGATGCCATCCGCCATGTCACGGCGCAGCCGATCTGCCGCGTTGAACGCGATATTGGTTACCAGCGAGGTCTTGCCCATGCCGGGGCGACCGGCAAGGATGATGAGGTCGCTATCGTGCAAGCCGCCGATCTTCTCGTTGACCGAGGTTAGGCCGGTGGTCTTGCCCGAGATGTGGCCGCCGGACAGCAGCGCCTTCTCGATCATCTCGAGCGAGACGCGCGTGGCTGTGCCGAAGCTCTGCGCCTCGTTTCCGGTCTGCGCGCCTTCCGCGACGGCATAGAGCGCGGCTTCGGCGTGCTCGATCTGCTTCAGGGGCGCGACAGTCTCGCTGGTGTCCATCGCGCCGGAGACGAGATTGCGCCCGACGGTGATCAGTTCGCGCAGCAAGGCAAGGTCGTAGATCTGCTCGGCAAGTTCCTTTGGCGCGAGGAGGCCCTGACCGTCCGCCGTGAGCCGTGCCAGATAGGCCGTGCCGCCCAGTTCCTTGAGGCCGTCATCTGCTTCGAAATAGGGCTTCAGGGTGACCGGGGTGACCACTGCCTTGCGGTCGATCAGGGCGAGAATGCGCTCGAACACGCGGCCATGAACCGGCGCGAAGAAGTGCTCCGGGCGCAGCGGGGTGGGCAGTTCTTCCAGAATCCGGTTGTCGATCAGCACCGCACCCAGAAACGCAGCTTCCGCCTCGACGTTAGCGGGGAGGGAGGCGGCAGAGGACCCGGTTGGTTCGGGTTCGCGCAGGGGAATGGGCTGGACAGCGGACATCCCTTCCTTGTGGAGGAGCGGTGCCCTCGCGGCAAGCGGCGCAGATGCCACACCGCCTGTGGATAGCGGGGAGGGATAGGGAAAGAGCGCGGATTCCTCTCGCAAATGGCTTGCCCGCGTTGAATCCGTCTGCAAGACACTGGCCACCATGGCCGACCCGCGCATCTCGCATATCGAGCTCGATGAGGCGACGATCGTGTGGCGCAATGCCGATATCGAGCAGGAACGCCGAATCGCGATCTTCGATCTGATCGAGGAAAACACCTTCCGCCCGCTGCGTGCGGCTGCGGCCGGCCATAATGGGCCTTACCGTCTGCGGCTTTCAGTCGACGATGGTCGGCTTGCCCTGGCGATTTCGACGGAAGACGGAAGTCCGCTCGAAACGATCGTGCTCGGGCTTGGCCGGTTCCGCCGCCCGGTCCGCGACTACTTCGCGATTTGTGATTCGTACTATCAAGCGATCCGCCGCGCGACTGCGCAGGAGATCGAGACGATCGACATGGCCCGCCGCGGAGTCCATAACGAAGCGGCGGAAATGCTGCTCGAGCGGCTGGAAGGCAAGATTGAGACCGATTTTGCCACAGCCCGTCGACTGTTCACCCTGATCTGCGTCCTGCATATCAGGGGATGATCAACAGACGAGAGAACCCATCGTGAGCAAGCCCGGAAAGCCGGCGCGGCGGCGCGTGTGGATCCTGTGGGCTGTCCTGCTCATCGCGGGAGCAGCAGCGTTCGTCTGGTGGGAATCGCGGCGGTGGGAACCCGATCGCAATCGCTTTCCGGTGCAGGGGGCCTGGCTCGATGCGCATGACGGTGCAGCCGATTGGTCCATGCTCAAGGCGCACGGAGCCGATTTTGTCTATCTCAGCGCCAGCGAGGGGGCCGGACGGCGCGATGAAGCGTTCGATTCGGGCCTTGCGGCCGCGCGCAAGGCAGGTTTGCAGCTCGGGGCGGTTCACGTGTACGACTTGTGTGCACCCGCCGATGCGCAGGCGGCAAACTTCGTCACCGTGGTGCCGCGCGATGATGCGCTGCTCCCCCCGGCCGTAGCGCTTGATCTCGATTCGCGCTCGTGCCCCGAGCCGCCGGGCGAGGCGGCGATGCAGAGCGAGCTCACGACGTTTCTCAACCAGATCGAGAAGCACACCGAACGCCCGGCCATCCTGATGATTTCGCGTACGTTCGAGGCGCACTATCACCTTGCCGCACGGATCGACCGCAATCTCTGGGTCGCGGGAGACTTTCTGGACCCGAGCTACACCGGGCGGCCGTGGGTGATGTGGACCGCGACATCGCGGCTGCGCATCGCGGGTCTGGCGGGCCCGGTGCGCTGGGTGGCGGTGCATCGATGAGCGCCGAGATTGACGAACTTGTCGCAGCGGCGATGGGGGCGGCGCGAGGTGCCTATGCGCCCTATTCCGGTTTCCATGTCGGCGCGGTGCTGCTGTTCGATGATGGCGCGGTGGTTCCGGCGGCCAATGTCGAGAACGCCAGCTACGGGCTCTCGCTGTGCGCCGAGGCCAATGCCGTCGTCCGCGCAATGACCGAGGGCCGGCGTGGCGGACTGGTTGCAGTGGTCATCGTGGGCGGGCGGCCCGATGCGGCAGGTGTGGTGATGCCGGGTGCCGAGCCGGTCATGCCCTGCGGACGCTGCCGGCAGATGCTGCATGAACTCGCAGCGCTCGGCGGCAGCGATCCCGAGATCATCGGGGCTTCCGAAAGGGGCCTGACCCGAATGCCGCTCTCCGCCCTCTTGCCGCACGCGTTCGGACCGGCCAATCTGGCCTGAACCTCTTCCTTCCCTTTCCAGCATACCGGAGCGCCGCCTTGGCCATTCTTTCCGACAAGTGGATCCGCACGCAGGCCATGGAACACGGCATGATCGAGCCGTTTGTCGAGAGTCAGCGGCGCGAGGGCTGCATTTCCTACGGCCTCTCCTCCTATGGCTATGACGCGCGGGTGGCGGATGAATTCAAGATCTTTACCAACATCGATTCGTCGGTGGTGGATCCCAAGGATTTCGATTCCAACTCGTTCGTCGATCGAAAGACCGACGTCTGCGTGATCCCGCCCAATTCCTTCGCGCTGGCCCGGACGGTCGAATACTTCCGTGTGCCGCGCGACGTGCTGGTGATCTGCCTCGGCAAGTCGACCTACGCGCGCTGCGGGATCATCGTGAACGTCACGCCGCTGGAGCCGGGCTGGGAAGGCCATGTGACGCTGGAGTTTTCCAACACCACGCCGCTGCCGGCGAAGATCTATGCCAATGAAGGCGCGTGCCAGTTCCTGTTTCTGCAGGGGAACGAGCCCTGTGAGGTGAGCTATGCGGACCGCGCGGGCAAGTACATGGGCCAGCGCGGGGTGACCCTGCCGAGGCTCTGAAAACAACGATTTGACGGGAGAGAATGATGGCAACGAGCAAGGCCGAACGGCCATTCGATCTGATCGTTTACGGCGCGACCGGATACACCGGCCGGCTGGTGGCGGAGTATCTGGCGCATCATTATGGCAAGGATGGTCCGCGCTGGGCGATGGCCGGGCGCAGCGTCGAAAAGCTGGCGGAAGTGCGCGATCTGATCGGCGCGCCGGCTGATACGCCGCTGGTGGTCGCCGATTCGTCCGATCCCGCCAGCCTTGCTGCGATGGCGGAACAGACCCGCGTGGTGGTGACGACCGTCGGCCCCTACCAGCTCTATGGCGAGCCGGTGCTGCGCGCGTGCGTCGCGGCGGGTACGGACTATGCCGACCTCTGCGGCGAGCCGGTGTGGATGCGCCAGATGGTCGATGCCCTGCACGAGCAGGCGAAGGAAACCGGGGCGCGCGTGGCGTTTTCCTCGGGCTTCGATTCGATTCCGTTCGATCTTGGCGTGTTCATGCTCCAGCAGGAAGCCAAGGCGCGTTTCGGTGTCCCGGCACCGCGCGTGAAGTGCCGCGTGCGGGCGATGCAGGGCGGTTTCTCGGGCGGCACGGCGGCGAGCCTCGGCGCCACGCTCAAGGCTTTGGGGGCGAACCCTTCGCTGATCCCGATCATGACCAGTCCGTTCGGTCTCACACCAGGCTTCGAGGGGCCGGAGCAGCCGGCGGGCGACAAGCCGTTCCTTGATGACGCCACCGGCAGCTGGGCCGCTCCGTTCATCATGGCGGTGATCAACACCAAGAACGTCCACCGCACCAATTTTCTGCGCGGACATCCCTATGGCGCGGACTTCGTCTATGACGAGATGGTGCTGACCGGGCCGGGCGAGCAGGGCCAGGCAATTGCCGAGCACGTCGCCAGGACGCCGATGATCGGCGGGCCGAACGATCCCAAGCCCGGCGAGGGCCCGAGCGCGGAAGAACGGCAGAACGGGCACTACGACGTGCTGTTCATCGGCGAGATGCCTGATGGGCGCGAGATCCGTTATGGCGTCAAGGGCCGGTATGATCCGGGCTATGGCTCGACCAGCCGCATGCTGGCCGAGACCGGCATTGCGCTCCTCTCATGCGAGGCGGAAGGAGCAATCGCGACGCCGGGCGCGCTGCTGGGCGAGGCGCTGGTCGAGCGTCTGCGCGCGCACGCGGAGATCGCCTTCGCCGTGGAAGGGTAAGGCTCAGCGGCGCTGCGGCGATTGTCGTAGCGCTGCCACGCACGCCGCCCGATCGACATCGCGGCCATCGCCGCGTCGCGCATCGACATACGTCGCGGTGGGACGGCCGCCGCCGTCTGGCGGATAGAGATAGGCATCGAGCACGCAAGCCACGCCGCTCCATTGCAGCTTGCGCGAATCGCCTTCCCGCACGTCCAGCCGCGGGGTGCCGAATTGCCGCGTGAGCGCATCGGCATCTGCGCCGATCACGCCTTCAAGTCCGGGCAGCACTTGCAGATGGGCCTTGGGGCGCTGCGTCTGGATGACGGCAGGGGGTGCCGGATGGATCCCCTTGGGTGCGGGCGGTGGCGGCAGCGGGCGCACCGCATCGGAGCTGCCGCCGCACGCGGCAAGGGCCAGCAGCGCGGGCAGGGCAAGCAGGTGACGCACATTCATGGCGGCGTGAATCGCCGCTGCACCGCGCGGTGTCAACGTTTCGTGGTACGCTGCAACGCAGCATTGCACCGGGCCGCCGCCCCCGCTAGGCCGCGCCAAGTGTCTTCCCTGAGCTGGAGTGTCCCTATGAGCCCTGCCCCTGCCCGCTTCGATGTGATCGCCATCGGCAATGCGATCGTCGACGTGATGGCACCTGCGGCCGAGGAGGACGTCGTGGAGCTCGGCCTCGCCAAGGGCGGGATGACCCTGATCGATACCGCGCGCGCTCACGAACTTTACGAGGCGATGGGGCCGGCGCGCGAGATTTCCGGCGGGTCTGCGGCGAACACGCTGGCCGGTCTCGCGGCGCTCGGCGCGAAGTGCGCCTTCATTGGCCAGGTGGCGGATGATCAGCTCGGCGAAGTCTTTGCGCATGACATCCGTGCGGGCGGCATTGCCTTCGACACACCAGCGCGCGGCGAGGACCCCGCGACGGCGCGCTGCCTGATCTTCGTGACGCCCGACGGGCAGCGAACGATGAACACCTATCTCGGCGCATCGCAGTTTCTGCCCGCCTCCGCGCTCGATGACAGCACGATTGCAGACGCTGCGGTCCTCTACCTCGAGGGCTATCTGTGGGATCCGGAGGAGCCGCGCAATGCCATGCGCCGTGCCATTGCGGCTGCCCGTGCTGCTGGTCGGCAGGTGGCGTTCACGTTGTCGGACGCTTTCGTGATCGCGCGTCACGGCGATGATTTCCGCGCCCTGATCGATGCGGGCGAAATCGACATCCTGTTTGCCAACGAACATGAACTTGCCGCGCTGACCGGCGAGGACGATTTCCACGCGGGCATTGCCCAGCTGGCGCCGAAGGTGCCTGTTCTGGTCGTTACCCGCAGCGAGCACGGGGCGCATGCGGTTGCGCACGGCGAACACGTTGCCGTTCCGGCCGAACCGGTCGAGCGGGTGGTCGATACGACCGGCGCGGGCGATCTCTTCGCAGCGGGCTTCCTGTTCGGCCATGTGCGCGGCAAGGGCCTGGCCGATTGCTTGCGGCTCGGTGCGATCTGCGCGGCCGAAGTGATCTCGCACTATGGCGCGCGTCCGGAAGCCGATCTGGCCGCCCTCACCGCAGAGCGCCTTGCCTGACCGTCACGCGGCGCGGCGGATTTCCATGAAGGCCGTCTTCTCGGCCACGAAGTTCAGCGGGGTCAGGGCAAGGCCTTTCGCCGCGATCCGCTCGGCGAGCTCGGCCTGCTCGGCAGGTTCCTGCCGAGCATCGCCGAAGCGGGCGAGATCGAGGATGGTGCGGCGGAAGCGGTGCATCATCGCGAACATCGCTTCGTAGGTCTCATCCGGCCAGGTGGCCGCCACGTTGGTGAAGAGCAGCGTCGCGCCGGACGGATCGTAGGCCGGATCGAGCCCGTCGGGAAACCGCGCGAAGGCAATGCTGTAGCGCGCATCGGGCGCGAGGCGCAGACGCAGCGCCTCGGCCGCCGCGTGGCGGCGCAGGTCGCCTTCGAAACCGAGCACTTCGCTGCCTTGCAGCGCAAGCGCCGCGCTCAGCTGGCCTATCCCGATACCGGCATGGACCACCCGCGCCTCGCCTTCCAGCAGGGCAATCAGCTCCCGGTCGTAGCGGCTGAAGATGCGGCCGGTTTCCAGTTTGCGCAGGTAGAAATTGGCCAGGCCGCCTTCGTCCGGGCCCATGGCTGCAAGGCGCTCGGCGAGGAATGTGCGGGCTTCGGCCTCGAAGGCCGCGATCTCGGACTTATGCACCGGCCAGAATCTCCTCGCGCACTTCACTTGCGGTTCGCAGCATCACGGTCAGACCTGCCCGTTCGGCACCCTCGATCAGCGTTTCCAGCATCTTGCGGACTTGCGGCTGCTCGTGCGGGAAAACCATGTCCTCATGGCTTCCGTGCGCCGCGCTCATCGAGTGGGCGTAGGTGCCGACATAGAGCGTATCGCCAAGCAGCACCGCCTTGCTTGCCAATTCGGCGGCCCACGCCGCGGGATCCTCGCGGCGCAGCAGGACCGGCATGCTCGTATAGTCCAGCGAATGCGCCTCGCGGCCTTCAGCGGTGGACCAGATGAACAGGCGCTCGGCCGCTCCCTCCAAACCGGCACCCCAGGCGGGAACCGGGTCGGCCTCGGGCAGGTCGTAGGCCTTCTCGCCCACGACAGGACGGATCAGTGTGGGCGAATCGTAGCCCGGCAGGCAGAACACGTCGTGGGGCTCGCCGAGGAAGGTGAAATCCCCCGCACAGCCGTGGCGATGCAGGATCGCCAGCTCGTCGCGCACGTTGCACACCCGCGGATCGGAGGCGGCGAGGGCCCAATTGCCATGGACGTGCAGCCACTGGTTGAACGGGAGCCCGGTTTCGGCACGCGCGGCTTCCACGCTGAGCCGCACGAGAAGTTCATAGCGCGCCGAATCTGCTGTATCGCCGCAGGTCTCGACGTGATCTGCCCATTTCGTGTGAGGGGCATAGCGCGTGTTGCGCGTCACGCGCTCGTGATGGATGTGTAGCTGGATTTCGTGCCCCGCGCTGACCAGCCTGCGGATCGCGGGCGTCGTGATGTCCAGATCGACCGGTCGCAGCGGGACGAAGCCCAGGGGATCGCCTTCCACGAACTGCCCGCCCTTGCGCGGCGCGTCGATCGGCTTGACGTGGGGTCGATAAAACAGGGTCAGCTTCCGGGCATGGGGCAGCGCCTCTGTCACCTCGGCAAAGCGCGCGATCAGCTCGGCGTTCTCGGGGCCGATCGTGCGCGGCTTGTTGCGCCAGGGTTCGAAGTGATCGCAGTGAAACATCACCAGGCGGCGGGCGCCGCGCTGGCGGAAGACTTCGGTCGCGGTTCCGGGGCGGCTGTTCCGCTCGCGTTCGCGCGCGGCCTGCATCAGCCGCGCACCACCTGCTGCGCCGATATCGCTGCGCCAGAAACCGTCGGCATAGCGGATCTCGTAGAGCGCGCGGTAGGCGCGGTGGCGCGCCTTGACGAGCGTTGGCTCGCAGGCGGTGATGTTGAGCACGCGGCCGCCCGATGCGACAAGATGGCCCTCCGCATCGCGTGTGGTGCCGGCGTGGAACACCCGGACGCCGTGGGCCTCGGCTTCGGCGATGCGCGTGATCCGCCCGCCCTTTGCCGGCGCGGCCGGGTAACCCTTTGCGGCCACAACCACGGTCATCGCGAAACCGTCGGCAAAGCGCGGCGGCGCGACTTCTGCCAGCTTGCCGCGCGCGCATCCGTCGAGAATGTCGACCAGATCGCTTTCGAGCCGCGCCATCAGCACCTGGCATTCGGGATCGCCGAAGCGGCAGTTGTACTCGATCAGCTTGGGGCCTTCGGCAGTGAGCATGAGCCCGGCGAACAGCACGCCCGAATAGGGCATGCCTTCGGCTGCCATGGTCGTTACCGTTGGTGCGATAATCCGCTCGAGCGTCGCGGCCTCGTCCTCCGGCGTAAGGACCGGGGTCGGGCTATAGGCACCCATGCCGCCGGTGTTTGGGCCGGTGTTGCCATCGCCGACGCGCTTGTGATCCTGCGCCGAGCCGAATGTCATCATCGTCTTGCCGTCGGTCAGCACGAACAGGCTGACTTCCTCGCCCTCGAGGAACTCCTCGATGACCACCTCGGCGCCGGCCCCGCCAAACGCGCCGCCGAACATGTCATCCACCGTAGCGGTGGCTTCCTCTGCGGTCTGGGCGATGACCACGCCCTTGCCGGCGGCAAGGCCATCGGCCTTGATCACGACCGGGATGGAAAAACGGGCAAGCGCGGCATGGGCCTCGGCTGCGCTCTTCGCCCGGACATAGCCTGCCGTCGGGATGGCGGCGCGGGCGCAGAGGTCCTTGGTAAAGCCCTTGGATCCTTCGAGTTGCGCTGCCGCCTTGCTGGGCCCGAACACGGCGATGCCGGCAGCGCGGAGCGAATCGGCAAGGCCATCGACCAGCGGGGCCTCGGGGCCGATCACGACGAGATCGATGGCATGGGCGGCGCAGAACGCGGCGATGGCGGCGTGGTCGGTGATGTCCATCGCCACGCAGGCGCCGGGAACCTCGCCGCTGCGACGTGTGTCCAGCTCATCGATCACCTCGGCAATGCCCGGGTTGCCCGGAGAAGCCCACAACGTGGTGCAACGCGGCGATTGCGCCAGCTTCCACGCCAGCGCATGTTCGCGTCCGCCCGAGCCGATGAGCAGGATATTCATGCCAGAGACGCCGCCTTACCGTGATGATGCAGATGCCGGGCTGTTAGCGGTCCAGACCGCAGGCGACAACGCCCCGGCGCTTTCGATCAGCGAGATTTCCGCGCTGCTCAAGCGGACGGTCGAGGACCGCTTCGGTTTCGTGCGCGTGCGCGGCGAGCTTTCGGGCGTGAAGCGCGCGGCATCCGGGCACCTCTACCTCAGCCTCAAGGACGAAAACGCGCGGCTTGACGGGGTGATGTGGCGCGGCGGGGCGCAGCGGCTGGGCTTCGTGCCTGAAGATGGAGTCGAGGTGATCGCGACAGGCAAGTTGACGACCTATCCCGGCCGTTCGAACTACCAGATCGTGATCGAGCGGATGGAAATCGCCGGCGAAGGCGCGCTGCTTGCGCTGTTGGCGAAGACCAAGGCGCGGCTAGAGGCGGAAGGCCTTTTCGCTCTCGCGCGCAAGCGCCCCCTGCCCTATCTGCCGCGCGTGATCGGCGTCGTGACGTCGCCCACCGGCGCGGTGATCCGCGATATCCTCCACCGGCTGCGCGACCGGTTTCCGACCCATGTCGTCGTCTGGCCGGTGCTCGTGCAGGGCCAGGGCGCGGCAGCGCAGATCGCGGCGGCAGTGCGCGGCTTTTCCGCCATCGAGCCCGGCGGCATGGTCCCCCGCCCCGATCTCGTCATCGTCGCGCGTGGTGGCGGATCGATAGAGGACTTGTGGTGCTTCAACGACGAGGACGTGGTGCGGGCCATAGCCGCCTCATCGATCCCGACGATCAGCGCGGTGGGGCACGAGACGGACACAACGCTCGCTGATTTCGCTGCCGATGTCCGCGCGCCAACCCCGACAGCCGCAGCCGAGATGGCGGTACCGGTGCGGGGGGAGTTGATCGCTGGGCTGGCGGATCTCCATGCCCGGCAGCAGCGCGCGGTGGTGCGCCTGCTTGGCCTTTCCCGCGAACGGCTGGAGCAGCGCGCATGGCGATTGCCTGAGCCGCAGATGCTGCTCGATGCCCAGACGCAGCGGCTCGATGACCTCGCTGACCGGTTGCGGCGCGGTCTGGCGCACCGTACCGGCCTTGCCGCAACGCAGCTCGCACAGCGCGCTGCCGGCCTGCGACCCGCTGTGCTTGCAGCCCGGTTGCAGCAGGCGCGCAGTGCGCTGGCGGCCCAGCGGCTGCGATCGGCGCTGGTTCTGCAGCGAATCGAGGCTGCGCGCAGCGCGGTCGCGGGCCTCGACCGGCTGCGCCGGTCGCTCGATCCCGAAGCGCCCCTCGCGCGGGGGTATGTGCTGGTCAAGGGTGCAGATGGCGCACTTGTCCGATCGCGAGAGGCGGCGACTGCGCAGGCGCTGCTTCAGCTGAAATTCGTCGACGGCGTGCTCGATGTTGTGCCGGGGCCCGCGCCCTCCCCCGCTCCTGCAAGGCCTGTTGCCAGACCGCGCCCGCCCGCCTCCGGCGATGCCCAGCCCAAACTTCTGTGAGAGCAAATTGCGTTGAGCCGCTGTACGCAGTAGATTGCGCGTCATGCTGATGAACCCTGCCAATCGCCTTGCGCGTCTCCATTACCTGCCCAGCCACTTCCGCCAGACCGGCGCGGGCGATCACGTGCTTTGCGCGGTGAGCGGGGCGCGGATCGGGCTTGATATGCTGCGCTACTGGAGCGTGGAGCGGCAGGAAGCCTACGCGAGTGCCGAAATCGCGACGCGCCGTCTTCTCGGCGAGGAATGAAGCGCAGGCGCGCAACCGCCGTGATGTCACCGGCTGGCGCGGTTTTACGCGGCGCGTTGGCAACGCTGGCGGTGCTCGGTGCCTGCGGTGCAAGCCAGGCCCCCGCGGTCTCCGCGCTGCCCGTCGCCAAGTCCCAGCACGCGCCTCAGGCGCTGCCTGCACCGGCCCCCGCGCCGATACCATCCGCGGCGCCTACGAGCGTTTCGGTCGGCGGTTTACAGTACCGTGGCCGCCTGACACAGGGTGGCTGGCTCCGCGGTCAGGCCCCTGACGGAACGCGCGCGGTGACGCTGGGCGGAACACCGCTGCCGCTAGCGTCAGACGGCACATTTTTCGCCGCGTTCGATCGCGACGCGCCTGCAAGTCTTGCCTTGGCGGTCACGGCGTCTGACGGCTTTACGCTTTCCACGGAGCTCGCCATCGCGCCGCGCAGCTGGCGGATCGAATCGATTAATGTGGCCAAGCGGCCCGGCAAGCTGCCCGACGCCGAGTTTCAGGCGCGGCGCGCGGCGGAACTTGCCCGCATCGGCGCAGCGCGCCGGCTCGGCAGCACTGCCGGTGGCTGGCGGCAGGGCATGATCTGGCCAGCGGCGGGTCGCATCTCGGGCGAGTTCGGCTCGCAGCGGATTTATCGCGGAGAGCCGGGTGCCTACCATGCCGGCATCGACCTTGCCGCCCCCGCAGGCGCCGAAATCCGCGCACCGGCCGACGGCGTGGTGACACTGGCCGCAGGCGACGCGCCCTTCACACTCGAAGGGCATCTGCTGATCCTCGATCACGGCATGGGACTGACGTCGGCTTTCCTCCATTGCTCCGATCTGGTGGTGCGCGAGGGTGACACTGTCGCGCAGGGTCAGCTCCTTGGGCATGTCGGGATGACCGGCCGCGCGACGGGGCCGCACTTGCACTGGGCAATGACCTGGCGAGGCCGCCGCCTCGATCCGCGGTTGTTCGCAAACCCAGAACGTTGATTTTACCGCTAAGCGTACGTTTCTTTCTCCAAAGTCAGCCACGGACGCAAAAAATTATCCTGACACCGATCCGGAGGTAATTTTTAAGCATTGCGCTGTTGAACGCCGGGTTTTCCGGGCGTTGCGGACTGCCGACAGGGTGTTGCAATCTCGCCACATGGTGGGGACGATTTGCGGCCTGCCCTAAGAACTTCCTTCCAAGAGCACAGCGAAATCTACCAGTAAGCCCCACCGTTCCTCATAGATCGAATGCTTTCTGTCGCGCCCGGCGCAGACCGGGAGAGAGGCATTCCAGATCGAGGGACTTCTTCCGGCGGCCTTGGGGATCGAGGTCGCCCATTGAAGGGACTGGACACGTGAAGACCAACAAGAACACCGTGCTGAAGGCCGGTGCCGCGCCTTTCGCTGTCGCGCTCGCGCTCGTTTCCGCCCCCGCGTTCGCGCAGCAGGCGGCTCCGCAGGCTGACGCCGCGACCGAGACCAACGAACCCACCGCGATCGTCGTTACCGGCAGCCTCATCCGCAACCCGAATCTGGTGCAGGCCACGCCCGTCAACGTGACGACGGCTGACCAGATCGCGCTCAAGCAGTCGAACACCGCGGAAGAAGTTCTGCGCCAGGTGCCCGGCATCGTGCCGAACATCGGTTCGGCGGTGAACAACGGCAACGGCGGTTCGTCTTACGTCGACCTTCGCGGCCTCGGTTCGAACCGCAACATCGTCCTGCTCGACGGCCAGCGCATCGTCCCGGCCGACCTTCAGGGCCGCGTCGACCTCAACAACATCCCGCTCGCCCTGATCAGCCGCGTCGACTCGCTGACCGGTGCGGCCGTGACCACCTATGGTGCGGACGCCATCACCGGCGTTGTCAACTTCGTCACCAAGAAGGACTTTGCCGGCGTCGATCTCGCCGTTTCGGACCAGCTCACCGAGCAGGGTGACGGCAACTACTTCCGCGCCGACGTGACCACCGGCGTCAACTTCGACGACGGCCGCGGCAACGCCGTGCTGAGCCTCGGCTACCAGAAGTCGAACGCCGTCTATCAGGGCGCGCGCGACTTCTCCAACATCCAGCTCGACAGCTTCTCGGGCACGGCTGGCGGTTCGGGCACCACGGCTCCGTCGCGTTTCTCGATCAACGGCGGCAACCGCCAGATCGATCCGACCACGGGCTTCCTGAAGACGACCGGCGGTTTCAACGCCTTCAACTTCAACCCCTACAACATCTTCCAGACGCCGTTCCAGCGCTTCAACATCTTCGCCCAGGCGAACTACCAGCTCTCGGATGCGGTTGAAGTCTATACCCGCGGCCTGTTCTCGAAGAACACCGTCAAGACCATCATCGCGCCTTCGGGTCTGTTCGCCGAGCGCATGACGATCCCGTTCAGCAACCCCTACCTGCCCGACGGCGCTGCCAGCCAGTTCTGCGCCGCCAACGGCTTGACCGATGCCCAGTGCGTTGCTGCCCGCGCCGCGACCGATCCGACGGATCCGAACTACCGCACCTTCAACACGGTGGTGCGCCGTCGTTTCGTCGAAACCGGCACTCGCAATTCGCAGTTCACCACCAATGTGTTCGACTACTCGCTCGGCTTCCGCGGCGCGCTGACGAAGACGGTGAACTGGGACGTTCGCGCCAGCTACGGCGAGAGCGACCGCCTGCAGACCATCACCGGGTACGTGCTCAAGTCGCGTGTTCAGGATGCACTGCTCGCGACCAGCCGGACTGAGTGCCTCAGCCAGAACGATGGCTGCGTGCCGATCAACCTGTTCGGTCCTGCCGGCTCGATCACGCCGCAGCAGGCTGCCTACACGCTGTCGCCTTCGACCACAGCGAACAATACCTCGCTGCTGCAGGTTCGCGGCCTGCTTTCGGGTGATTTCGGCTTCACCGTTCCGACTGCGAGCGAGCCGGTTGGCTTTGCGGCTGGTGCGGAATACCGCAAGTACAAGGCGGTCCAGATTTCTGACACCCTTTCGAAGACTCCGGGCGAGCTTGGTGGCGCGGGCGGTGCTGCTCCCGACATCAACGGCGCCTACAGCGTGTGGGAAAGCTACGGCGAACTCGTGGCGCCGCTCGTTTCGGACAAGCCCTTCTTCAAGAGCCTGACCGTCGAAGGCGGCGTGCGCTACTCGAAGTACAGCGTGCAGGGCGGCAAGAAGACCGAGACCTGGACCTACAAGGTTGGCGGCAGCTGGGAGCCGGTGGATCAGCTCAAGCTGCGTGGCAACTACTCGCGCGCGGTTCGTGCACCCAACATCGCCGAACTGTTCACGCCCAACACCACCGGCCTGACCAACCTTGGCCAGGATCCGTGCTCGGGCGACAAGCCGCTCAAGAGCGATGTCCTCAAGGCTGTCTGCCTTGCTCAGGGCGCTCCGGCGAACTCGATCGGCCAGATCCAGGATCCGACAGCGGCCCAGGCCAACATCACCACCGGTGGCAACCTCAACCTGAACCCGGAAAAGGCAACGACCTACACCGTCGGCGCCGTCGTTCAGGGCCTGTCGTTCCTGCCCGGCTTCTCGGCTTCGGTTGACTACTACAACATCAAGGTGACCGACCAGATCGGTACCCCGCTGCCTGCCGACCTTATCTCCGCCTGCTTCGGCAACCTCACGGCGGCGAGCGCCACGGATCCGGCTTGCACGATCATCCGTCGCGATCCCTCGACCGGCGGTCTGGACGGCAGCCCCGCAACGACCAAGGGTCTGTTCGGTGGCCTGACCAACCAGGGCAAGCTGTTCACCGACGGTGTCGACGTGATCCTCAACTACCAGCGTCCGATCGGCGCGGTGAAGTGGACCCTCAACGCCGTGGCGAACTTCACCTTCCACTCGAAGTTCAAGGCCACCCCGAGCGGCTTCGATCGCGAGTGCGTCGGCTACTACTCGGTGAACTGCTCGTTCACCGGCTCGATCCAGCCGCGTCGCACCTGGTCGGTGCAGAACACCTTCAGCTTCAAGGCGATGGACCTGTCGCTGCTGTGGCGCCATCAGTCGAGCGCGAAGCAGGAACCCTGCAACGCGGTCGAGCCCTGCACGACGCGTGCCTTCAACGGCACGATCCCGGCGGACAGCGGCGCGCTCAGCGGCCAGGCGGTCAACTTCGGCAAGATCGACTCGTTCGACTACCTCGACGTGACGACCCGCTTCAATGTCGAGCAGTTCACCTTGACCTTCACGGTGCAGAACCTGTTCAACACGAAGCCGCCGATCGTGGGCAACACCATCGGTTCGACCGCGTACAACAGCGGCAACACCTTCCCGTCGTCGTACGACGCGCTGGGTCGTCGCTTCGCGATCGGTGCTCGCGTCAAGTTCTGATCCTTACCGATCAGGCACCAAACAGGGGGGCGGGCAGCAATGCCCGCCCCTTTTTTACCTGCCGCGTCCGCAGCGGTTGACCTGAGGCACGGCGCAGGTGATGGCACCTGGCATGGCCGAGGACCTCGAGACCGCCGCACAAGCCGCTGCCGCAGCGCTCGCTGCCGGGCGCGGCACGGCGCAGGATTGCACCACGCTCGGCTGGCACCGCGCGCTTGCCGGGGATCACGCCGGGGCAGGTGCCCTGTTCGAGCGGGCGCTGCAGCTGAACCCGCGCGACGTGGAAGCCATGATTGGCCTTGCGGGGCTTCATCGCGCTGCGGGTCGGCTGCGCGATGCGGCGCTCAGCTGTGATGCCGCGCTTGCTGTGGCGCCCGGCTACCCGGAGGCCTGGTTCGAGCGCGCCTGTGTCATGGCGGCGGGCGGCGTGATGGACGAGGCGCGACGCTGCTATGCAGAGGTTCTGGCACGGGCACCGGCCCATGCGGCGGCCCATGCGGGGCTAGCCGCGATTGCCGCGCGCGATGGCGAAGAGGAAATCGGCCGCCGGCACGCCCTAGCAGCACTTGCCGCCGAGCCCGGCCACACCGGGGCGGTCGCGGCGCTTGCCGCCATCGAGCTCGAAGCGGGTGACGCGCAGGCGGCTCGCGATCTTGTCGAACCGGCGCTCGCCCGCCTCACGGCCCCTTCGCCGGAGCGGATGGAACTGCTGCATACGCTGGGCGATGCCTGCGGCCGCCTGCGCGACTTTGGCGCCGCCTTTGCCGCATATGCGAAGGCCAAGCAGGATTTCGCCGCGATCCACGCTGGGACGTTTGCTGGTCGGCAGTCGCACCGTGATTTCATTGCCGGTGTGACGACGCCGTTGGCGACGATGGACGTCTCCGGCTGGCTAGCGCCCACCACTTCCACCGCGCCGCCGCATGTGTTCGTGCTGGGCTATCCGCGCAGTGGCAACACGCTGCTGGAGAACGTGCTGGCTTCGTTGCCGGGCACCGCCGCGATCGAGGAAATGCCGACGCTGCGAGAGGCGGACATAGCCTTTCTGGCCGAACCGGGCGGGCTGGCAAGGTTCGCCGGGCTCGATGAGGCAGCGCTTGCGTCATACCGCTCCGCGTACTGGCAGCGCGCAGGGCAGGTCCTCGGCCGCGACCCGGCGAGCTTGGCGCTGATCGACATGGATCCGCTGAAGACGATTCGCTTGCCTCTGATCGCCCGGCTGTTTCCATCAGCCAAGGTACTGCTGGTCCGCCGCGATCCGCGCGATGTGGTGTGGAGCTGCTTTCGCACCAGTTTCGCGCTCAGCAATGCGGCGATGGACTTCACCACGCTGGAAGGCGCAGCGCGGCACTACGACGCGCTAATGCAGCTTACCGAAGTTGCGCTCGCGCGGTTGCCGCTGGCTCTGCACGAAGTGCCCTACCATCGCATGGTACAGGACTTCGATGCGACGACGCAGGCGATCTGCCGGTTCGTTGGGCTGGAGTGGACCGAGGCACTTCGCCGCTTCGACCGCACGGCGCGCACGCGGGGCGTCTCGACCGCCAGTGCAAAACAGGTCCGGCGGGGGCTTTACGATGGAACGCGGCAGTGGGAGCCTTATGCAGAATACCTCGAGCCGGTCCTGCCGATCCTCCAGCCGTGGATCGAGAAACTGGGTTACGCGGGCTGAAGCAGTGGGTTGGGGGCATCCATCGCGATGCCGGCCTGCTCCGCCACGTCTAGCGCCCAGCGATGCACCAGATTGATCTCCTCGGCATGTGCCGCGTGGGCAGCAGCATATTCGGCGCGGCGCTGGGTAGGCGTGAACGCCTCACCGGATTTGGAATGGCGCGTGAAGGCTGGCCCGGCCGCGATTCGCGCAACGGTCGAGGGTTCAAGCGCGAGGCCATAATGCCCGGCGGATGCGGCAATCGCGCGTGCGGGGTCGCTGGTAAGCTGCTCGGAGGTCAGGGTGCGAAGCCGCTCCGGTCCCACTTTGGCGGCAAGCAGTGCGAAGAGGCGGTGTTGTGCCAGCCAACCCGTTGCGGCAACCTGCAGGTCGGTCTGGCGAAACACGTCTTCGGGGGTGATGCCAAGCGGCGCCACGATACCGGCCTTGAGATAGCCTTCCAATAGCTCGCGCACCCACAACCGGCAGGGCAGCCCCTTACGGACAACCGAAACGAGAAAGGTCTTGAGCGGCGCGTAGAGGAACAGCGCGCGCGCTTCGGGTGCGAGCGCGAGCAGCAGTTCGGCAAAGGGATTGAGCAGGTTGGAGGGCTTGATCACCACACCCTCGCCCTGCGCGAAGGGTCGCGCAAGCAGGCGCAGCGCAAGGTCTGCCGCACGGGCAACGGCTGCTGGCGCCGCGCCGCGGGTACGCATGCCGACGACGTCGTTGAGGATCACCGGTTCTGACAGTCCCATCGCCACACCGGGTGCCGCCAGGGCGCGGGTCAGCAGCGTGGAGCCGCAGAAAGCGGAATGGAGCAGCAGGCCAAGAGGACGCCGCGGCATTCCGGCGAGCAGCTCGACAGCCGGCACATCGACCTGGTCAGGCATGGCGCCAAAGTGCGCGGCAAAGCTCTCGTCGGTCAGGAAGGCCATGCCTTCATGCGCCGCGCGGGGCACGTGGGCGAAGCGGACCGCGTCCGTGCCTTCGACCAGCCTGTGAGCGAGCCATTCGGCATCACCAAGTTGGAACGACCTTGAAGCCATGCCGCCAGCCTTAGGGCGCACGCCTCGCTCCTGCAACGCCGCTTGCCTGACGCGCGCGGCGCTGTAGACACTGGCGGCGATGACACCAGCTCCGATCGATCGCGCCCGGGCCCAGGCCGCCAATGCCCGTGCCATGGCTGCGCTCAGGGCCGGCGATGCGCCCGCCGCGATCCAGGCGGCGCGCGAGGCGGCAGAGGCTGACCCGCAGGCGTTGTCGCTGTGGATCAATCTGGCGCTCGCCTGCCGGATGGGTGGCGACAGCGCGGGCGAGCGCGGAGCGCTGGAGCGGGCGCTCGATCTCGACCGGCTGGACTTCACGGCACAGCTGCGCATGGCTCAACTGCTCCAGCGCGAAGGCGACGAGACCAAGGCTCTGCTTGCGTGGGACGGGGTGCTGCAACTGGCGCAGCACTTTCCTGGCCTGCCCGACCCGGTCCGCGCCGAGCTTTCTGCCGGTGAGGGCTATTGCGCTGCCTTGCGTGCGCGGATTGCAGCGGCCACGCGCGCTGCGCTCGCGACTGATGCCGATTTGCGTGACGAGACCGAGCGGCGCCGGATCGACGCCTTTGCCTCGGCAGCGCTGGGACAGCGACGTATCTACGTGAACGAGTGCGCCGGGCTGCACTATCCGTTCCTGCCTGCCGATGAATTCTTCGACCGTCGCCACTTCCCCTGGTTCGCGGCGCTGGAAGCAGAGGCCGCGGCAATCCGGGCCGAACTCGATGCGCTGCTGGCCGAACCTGGCGAGGCGATCCGGCCCTATGTGCGGATGGAGGCGGGCAGCCCGGACAACAAGTGGACCGCGCTCGATGGCTCGCTCGATTGGTCGGCCTGCTTTCTATGGGAATATGGCGTGCCCAACGCGGCCGTTGTTGAACGATGCCCGCACACCGCCCGGGTTCTGCAAAACCTGTCGCTCGCACGGATTCCGGGCCGCGCGCCGAATGCGTTCTTCTCGATTTTGCAGCCGCACAGCCGCATCCCGGCACACACCGGTGTCACCAATACCCGCGCGATTGTCCACCTTGCGCTCGACGTGCCGCCAGGCTGCGGATTCCGGGTAGGCGGAGAGATGCGTGAGTGGGTGGAGGGCAAGGCCTTTGCTTTCGATGACACGATAGAGCACGAAGCGTGGAACGACAGCGACGCCCGGCGCGCGGTCCTGATCATCGACACGTGGAATCCGCATCTTACCGAGCGTGAATGCGCGGCCATTTCTGCGTACTTCGCGGCAAACGATGCTGCCCTCGGTTAGCACGTTTCCCCGCCTTGCGGGCTGGTCGGCGGCCAGTTAGATACACCTAGCCCCTAATCGCCAGAGGATCACTGCGCATGCCTGCGTCATTCTTGTTTGCTCTTGCTGTCGTCGCGACGAGTCCTGAGGCCCCTGCGACAGTTATTCCGGCGTTCGACAAAGATCCCACCGTGATGACGCAATCGGAGATCCGGGCGTTCAATTTGGGACGCGATAAAAAGGATCCGAACTATATTCGATGCAAGCGCTTCGAAGAAACCGGTTCGCTGATCAAGCGGACATTGACCTGCCACACTAACGCCCAGTGGGAAAAAGAGTTTCTCGAGGGCAATCAGAATGCACGCGACACGGTCGACAGAATGACGCCGAAGTTGATAAACGGCCACGAGTAGGGCGCCTATTGCGCGAGGCGCACGACCCGGATGAACGCGCCCTTGTCGATCGAGGCGAGGTAGCTGCCCAGCGTGCCGCGCTTGATGCGGATGCCGATGCCGGGCTTGGCAAAGGTAGCGCCGCCATCGGTCTGCTTCCAGCGGGCGCCATCGGCCAGTGTGAAGATAGCTAGGCCATCGGCGGTGCGGCGCACCGCGGTGATGGTGCTTTCGATTTCCTTTACGTCGTCGCCGTCGTTCTCGGCGGCGCCGAAGAGCTTGAGCTTGGGCAAGGTGAAGCCGAAGAGGCCCTTCTTGGTCTCACGGATTGTCGCGCGGTCGGCGACGACGATGTCTGCCTTGTCGCGCGCGGCGGCAAGTGCGGCGACGCTCCGGTCGTAGCAGGCAAGCCTTTCGCTATCTGAAGTGAGAGTGCGGCAATTGACCACTGCCTCGAACACGGGCGGCAGATCCTTCGGTATGGCGGACGTTTCCTTGCTCGCCAGCGGGGCGGCGGCGAGCGCGAGGACCAGCGCCGTGGCTATTGGGGCAAGGAGGCTCGGCGTGGGGCGCAACATGGGATATTCCTCTCCTTGGGCATCTGCGCGGCCTTCTTCGCGCGCTGGACCTGGAAGGTCAATCGAGCCACGCTTCGGCCCGTCGCTGCGCAGCGGATCGTACCTTGTATTTTGCGGGTCCGTAACCATCTGCCCTCCACCAGCGGACGGCTCCGTGACAACTCTGTGCCCATCTTCACAACTGGGCCGGAAACCACGCGGTCGGGCTTTGGCCGATCAAGCGGTCCCGCTGATGCGACACTAGATTGGACGGTGTGGAATGACGCTTTTCGGCAAGGATCTGGTTCGCTCGCTGGCTTTGGGCTTTGTGCTCGGCTCGGCGGCCATGGCGCTCACCTATGGAGTGCAGCCGGCGCAGGCCGCATCCGCTTCGGTTCCTGCGGTTGAGACCGTACGATGAGCCGCGCCCGGTTTTTTGTCGCCGCGCTCGGCGCCGCACTCGTGGCGGCCTGTTTCCAGCCGGCACAGGCCGAGTCTGTGGTTGCCGCCCCGGAAGCTCTGGTGAAGGCCCGCGAGGGCAAGGGGCTCAAGACCGCTGTTCTTGCAGGTGGATGCTTTTGGGGCATGGAGGCGGTGTTCAGCCATGTGAAGGGAGTGACCAGTGTCGTGTCGGGCTTCGAGGGCGGCCGCAAGGCCGATGCGCGGTATGAGACCGTCAGCACCGGCACGACGGGCCACGCCGAAGCTGTGCGGATCACCTATGATCCAGCGGTGGTGCGCTTTGACCAATTGCTGCAGGTGTATTTTTCGGTGGCAGCCGATCCCACCCAGCTCAATCGGCAAGGTCCCGATACCGGCCCGCAGTATCGCGGCGCGATCGTGCCGCTCAGCCCCGAACAGGCTCGGGTAACGACCGGATATCTGGCCCAGCTCGGGAAGGCGGGCCTCTGGAAGCGCCCGATCGTCACGGCAGTGGAACCCGATCACGGCTTCTTTCCGGCAGAAGGCTATCATCAGGACTTCGCGCTGAAGAACCCTGACCATCCCTATATCCGCTATTGGGACGTGCCCAAGGTGGCTGCCCTGAAGCGGGTGTTCCCGGGGCTGTGGAAACCCGATTTTACGCGCGGCTGACACGCGGATTTGCGCTAGCGCGCAAGGCGGCGTATTTCCCGGGCTATGTCGGGCCAACACAACCATCACGATTTCGCCGGCGACATGCTGGTGGATGCTGCACGCGGGGCGCTTCAGGCTGCCGGCGAGCAATGGACCGATATGCGCAGCGACGTCTTCGAAGCGCTGGCGGCGCACGAAAAGCCCGCGTCGGCCTACGACATTGCCGAAAGCGTAGGTGTGCGTCGGGGCAAGCGGGTGGCGGCCAACAGCGTATACCGAATCCTCGATCTGTTCGTGCGCACCAATCTTGCGCGGCGGGTCGAAAGCGCAAACGCCTATGTCGCGAACACGCATCCCGGCTGCCACCACGACTGCATCTTCCTGATCTGCGACATCTGCGGTGAGGCGACTCATCTCGACGACGACAGCCTGACCGGCGCGCTGCGCGATGCGGCGCACCGGGCCGGATTTGCCGCTGTGCGCCCGGTGGTGGAAATCCGCGGTTGCTGCGATGCCTGTGGTTTGGGGGCTAGCGCCACCTGATCGTCTGCATCACTTTCTGAGCAAGACGGGTTCGACACAGCCATTACAAGGGTGTAAGACACCTTAATGTCCAAACCGGTTACGCCGCTGCTCGATACGGTCGATACGCCTGACGACCTTCGCAAGCTCCAGCCTTCGCAACTCCGCCAGCTCGCGGATGAACTGCGCGATGAAATGATCGCCACCGTCGGGCAGACCGGCGGTCACCTCGGTTCAGGGCTTGGCGTGGTCGAGCTGACGACCGCGATCCATTACGTGTTTGAAACCCCGCGCGACCGGCTGATCTGGGACGTCGGCCACCAGGCCTATCCGCACAAGATCCTCACCGGCCGGCGCAGCCGCATGCGCACCCTGCGCCAAGGCGGCGGGCTGTCCGGCTTCACCAAGCGCAGCGAGAGCGAATACGATCCGTTCGGCACGGCGCATTCCTCCACCTCGATCTCGGCGGCGCTTGGCTTTGCCGTGGCAAACAAGTTGGCCAACCAGCCGGGCAAGGCCATCGCGGTGATCGGTGACGGTGCGATGAGCGCGGGCATGGCCTATGAGGCGATGAACAACGCGGCCGAGGCCGGGAACCGCCTCGTCGTCATCCTGAACGATAACGACATGTCAATCGCGCCCCCGGTCGGCGGGCTCTCGGCCTATCTGGCGCGGCTCGTGTCCTCCCGGCCGTTCCTTGAACTGCGCGAGATGTTCAAGGCGATCTCGCGCCGCCTGCCCGAGCCGCTGCACAAGGCGGCGCGCAAGACCGACGAATTCGCGCGCGGCATGGCGATGGGCGGCACCTTGTTCGAGGAGCTCGGCTTCTATTACGTCGGGCCTATCGACGGGCACAACCTTGATCAGCTGATCCCGGTGCTGGAGAACGTGCGCGATGCGGCCGAAGGGCCGTGCCTCGTCCATGTGGTGACACAGAAGGGCAAGGGCTATGCTCCGGCCGAGAACGCGGCGGACAAGTATCACGGCGTCCAGAAGTTCGACGTGATCACCGGCGAGCAGGCCAAGAGCGCGGCAGGACCGCCGAGCTACACAGCTGTGTTCGCCCAGGCGCTCATGGCCGAAGCGGCGCGCGATGCCACGATCTGCGCGATCACGGCTGCGATGCCTTCGGGCACGGGTCTCGACAAGTTCGCCAAGGCGTATTCAGAGAGACATTTCGATGTCGGCATTGCCGAGCAACACGCCGTCACGTTTGCCGCAGGCCTGGCCGCGCAAGGTATGCGGCCTTTCTGCGCGATCTATTCGACGTTCCTGCAACGCGCTTATGATCAGGTCGTCCACGATGTGGCGATCCAGAACCTGCCGGTGCGCTTCGCAATCGATCGCGCCGGCCTGGTCGGCGCCGATGGCGCAACGCATGCGGGTTCGTTCGACGTGACCTATCTCGCCACGTTGCCAAACATGGTCGTGATGGCTGCGGCAGATGAAGCCGAACTGGTCCACATGGTCCACACCGCAGCGATGCACGACAGCGGGCCGATCGCGTTCCGCTATCCGCGCGGCAACGGCGTCGGCGTACCAATGCCCGAGGTTCCCGAGCGGCTCGAGATCGGCAAGGGCCGCGTTGTGCGCGAAGGGAGCAAGGTTGCCATCCTCTCGCTGGGCACGCGGCTGGCTGAAGCGCTCAAGGCGGCAGACCATCTCGATGCCAAGGGTCTTTCGACCACGGTGGCCGACCTGCGTTTTGTCAAGCCGCTCGACGAGGCGCTGATCCGCCGCCTGATGGCATCGCACGATGTGATCGTAACGGTGGAGGAAGGCGCGATCGGTGGGCTCGGCGCGCACGTGCTGACGATGGCGAGTGACGAAGGGTTGACCGATGCGGGCCTGCGGATCCGCACCTTGCGACTGCCCGACGTGTTCCAGGACCAAGATGCGCCGGATAAGCAGTACGATGCCGCGGGCCTCAATGCCCCCCAGATCGTCGATACGGTCCTGAAGGCCTTGCGCCACAACAGCGCCGGAGTGCAGGAAGCGCGCGCCTGACGACCGGACTGTTTGCCGGGCGCCCGCTTCGCTGGCTCAATACTGCTCGGTCCAGAGCCACACTCCGGCCGGGATAAGCGCGAGCCGCAGATGAAGCCACGTCAGCAACAACCATGCCGGCACTGCGGCCAACCAGTAAAGGCCGAGATGACCGAATGCTGCGGGATTGGGAAAAAATGGTGTGCGCCTCATCCAGACGCGCCAATCCTGACCATGTAGCGCGACCTTCTTCGCATCCTGACCATATGATCCGATCACCGCCAGCAGGATCACGCCGCCGGCCAGAATGATTGTCCTTGCGCTCGGTGCGACGAGGATATGCGCCACACCCCAGAGCGTGAAAGCGGACATCATCGGATGCCGGGTGACTTTGAACACGCCCTTCGGGAGGCGAGTAGACAGGCCTGAGACATCAGTGCCGGCAAGGGCCGGATTGCCGATGAGCGAGGCCAGAAACAGTGCGAGGGCGGTGATCGTCAGCAACGAAGCGATCACCCAGGGAACAAGCGCTTGCCCTTCCCACAACTGCGGCTGGGGCGAGGCCTTGCCAAAGGAGATGACCGCTCCACTAAACAAGACCAGCGAAACCAGCGAATACATCACAAGGAAGCCGGTCTGACCGAACAGACTGACCAGACCGCGGCGCAAAGGGTGCGACATAAGCAGATGGCTACCGACGAAGGCGGTCATCCCCAATGCAAGCAGCAAAGTCGCCATATCCAAGGTTTGGTTCCTTCTGTGATGCTTGCCCCCGTTGGATCGGCAGAGCAGGTTCGTGATCACTCGTAGGCTTTGGGTAGTCCACTTTCCTTCGGGTAACGATACCTTTGGCGCAAACGTGACTGGTGGTTTACCAGCGATTGCGGCTTTCCGTCGATAAAGATCGTAACCGCACCGGTCGATATCTCGAGTGGATCGCCGTCCCAAAGGACCATGTCGGCAACAAAGCCGGGCTTCAGGCTGCCGAAGGTGCTGCCTCCGCCCAGGATCTCGGCTGGTATCGACGTGATCGCCGCCAGCGCCTGACCCCAGCTCAGCCCGGTGGCACCGGGCACGCGCGACAGGCCAACGAGATTACCTGCAAACTGGGGTGCATAGCGCGGCTGGTCGTTGTCGTAGAAACCGCCGAGCGCCACTTTCACGCCCGCGGCAGTCATCCGCCCCACATTGGACTGTGTCGCGGCGAGCGTCTCGAAACTGCCGGGAAGGTCGGCCAGCGCGCTGGCCAGCACCGGCACCTTGGCTGCGGCGATCTCGTTCGCCACCCGCCAGCCCTCGCCCGCGCCTACAATCACAAGGCGCAGAGCCGGAAACTCGCGGCCCAGTGCGAGTACGCCGCGAATGTCTGCCGCGCGCTCAACATGCACGAAGAGCGGCTGCTTGCCGGTAACCACTGGAATGAGTGCGGCGGCGTCGGCGCGGCTCAGCAGCGCATCGGACGGCTGCCCCAGTGTGAGACCTTCGGTGTCCTTGCCGGGCTTGCGTTGCGCCAGTTCGCGCGCCTCGCGGAGCGCATTGCGCAGCAACGCCTGCGCCGCGACCCGGCTGCCCCCAGCAAGATCCGCGCCGCGCTCGCCCAGTTCGACCAGCTGGAAGGCGCGCGGCTGAACGGCGTCCGGCCCGTTCTGCGCGAGATCGATCACCGCGCCCTGCCCGGCAAAGATCGCATTGGCGGCAATCGGCGCCACGCCAGCACGCGTGATGCCGCTCGCGCGGCTCACCGCAACCGGTGGTGCATCGTTGTCGATCGCCAGTGAGACATCGAGCCCTGCAGAGAACCGCGCGGTGCCGGCATAGCTGTCGTTGCTTTCCTCGACCGCGCCGACGTCTACGAGGCCGAGGTCGGTCATCGCGGAAACCAATCCAGGCGTGACCCACTTGCCGGTGCCGTCGATCACGGGCAGTTCTGCGGGAACAGCCACGTCCTTGCCGGCTGCGACAATCCTGCCTCCGCGGACGACGACCGCGCCGCCGCGAATGGGTGCGCTACCATCGCCTATGGCGACAGTCACGTTGGTGACTGCGAAATCGCCCGACGGTGGTGCCTTGGAGGGGGCATCGGCAGCGGTGGCCGGGATGGCAGTCCCGGCCAGCAGCAGCGCGGCAAGAGCAAGAGCGGTCCGCTTCACTTGACATCTCCTTCGCCGGGCAGGCCAAGCTCGAAATCGCTCACCGGACGTCGTTTCGGATCGGTAGCATCGAACAGCAAGGCCCCATCGACCCAGACTTTCTCGGGCCGCGAGTAGACCGACAGTGGGTTGCCGTTCCACAATACCACATCGCCCATCTTCCCCGCAGCCAGGCTTCCGGTCTGCTTGTCGATGCCAAGCGCCTTGGCCGGATTGAGCGTGATCCATCGGATCACCTGTCCATCGGAAATGTCGATCCCGATCCTTCGTCCAGCGGCGCGCGCTTTGGCGGCCTCCTGATTGAGCCGCTGGATCCCGTTGGCGTCGTCGGAATGGATGATCACGCAGGCCCCGGCATCGGCCAGCAGCGCCGCGTTCTCGGGAATGGCATCGAATGCTTCCATCTTGAAGCCCCACCAGTCGGCCCAGATCGCCGCGCAGATGCCGTTGTCGCGCAGCAGATCACCGATCTTGTAGGCTTCGACCGCGTGGTGGAAGGCCGAGACCTTGTAGCCGAACTCCTTGGCCATATCGATGACCTGCGCCATCTCGTCCGCCCGATAGCAGTGGTTCTGGACAAGGATCTTGCCGTCGAGCACGTCGGCCATCGTATCCATAGCGAGGTCGCGCTCGGTCAGCTTTCCATCGGCGCGCTTCTTGCGGTACTCGGCGGCCTTGATCCAGGCCTGCCGGTCCACCGCGAAATTGCCCATGCGGGTGGAGGGCATCTGGTTTCGTCCGCCGTATACGCGCTTGGGGTTCTCGCCGCAGGCCATCTTCATGCCATAGGGCGCGCCGGGAAACTTCATCGCCTGTACGGTGCGGGCATAGATGTTTTTGAGCACGACCGAGCGCCCGCCAATCAGATTCGCCGAGCCTGGCAGAATCTGCATCGTGGTGACGCCGCCGTTGGTGAGCGCGCGGCTGAAGCCGGGGTCTTGCGGCCAAACGCTGTGTTCGGCCCAGACTTGCGGGGTTGTCGGAGAGGTCGCCTCGTTGCCGTCGGAATGCGCGGGCACACCCGGGCTCGCATAGACGCCGAGATGGCTGTGAATGTCTATTACGCCGGGGGTGACGAATTTGCCGGTTCCGTCAATCCTGCGGTAGCCGTCCGGTACGGCCAGCCGCGCATCGCCGATTGCAACCACCTTGCTGTCACGCAGCAGAACGATCCCGCTCGGGATTTCCCCGCCGGTGCCGTCAAACACTGTGGCGCCAACAATCGCGGTCGGCTCGCCCGGATAAGGCGTGTAGGTCGAGGGGAAGGGATTTTCCTGCCAGACCGGAGTCCCGGGGGCCGACTTGGTTTCCGCAGATCCCGGGCTTGAAGCGGCAATTACCGCAAGGCCGGCCACAAGATGAAGCATGGCGCGGCCGACGGACTTGAAGGGTGTCATTTCGCTCATTTCACACCATGCATGAGGCGCTTCAGGGGCACTGAAAGCGCCAGAAGAACGAGCCCGATAAGGGCTGAAATCTCGCCGATCGTCTGGAACACGCCGACATAAGTGTCGAGGCTGACCTTGAGGTTGGTCACTTCGCCGCCGACCGTCTCCACATTGGCCAGCTGTGCAACGACGCCGGCGACATACTGCGCAACAGCAATCGAGAGGAACCAGGTGCCCATCATCAGGCCGACGATCCGTGCGATCGAGAGCTTGGTCACCATCGAGAGGCCAACCGGCGAAATGCACAGCTCGGCCATTGAGTGGATCAGGTAAAGCCCGGCCAGCCACCACAGTGCGACCTTGTAGTCGGGCCCGGCGAACTGCGCGCCCCAGACGAGGAACAGAAAGCCCGCCCCAACACCGACCAGCGCGACGCCGAATTTCACTGGAATCCCGGGCTCAATCCCGCGCCGCGCCAGCGTGCCCCACAGCATCGAAAACAGCGGCGCGAGTGCGACGATGAAGAAGGCGTTGAAGAACTGGGTCTGCCCGGCGGTGATGGAAAAAAGGCCGAA
Source organism: Novosphingobium fuchskuhlense (assembly GCF_001519075.1). Taxonomy (GTDB): domain Bacteria; phylum Pseudomonadota; class Alphaproteobacteria; order Sphingomonadales; family Sphingomonadaceae; genus Novosphingobium; species Novosphingobium fuchskuhlense. The sequence continues at coordinate 637,714 of NZ_KQ954244.1, read as the reverse complement.
CACATTCATGTCCGTATTGCGATCGGCGAACAGTGTGAGCGAGGAGCCGGCCTGTTCGAAGAGGGTCCAGAACACGGTGTTGAACGTGATGAGGACGATGGCGGCCACCATCATCTCGAACTCGCGCTTGTCGCCATTGCGCCACGACCAGACGAGGATGCCCGGGATCGCGACGATGAAGGTGCCGAACATGATCTTGCCCATGATCGGCAGGCTCATGATGTAGCCGACGAGACCGCTGCCAGCGGGCGGCTTCACGTAGGCCATCAGGTTGGCGAACAGCAGATAGGCCAGCGGGATCGCCAGGATCGCGCCGACATAGACGACAACGTCGCGCGAAGCGTTTGCGCCAGCGGGCCGTTCACCAAAGCCGTCAAGTTTGCCGCCATCGAACTGGAACAGCAGCCACGAGACGGCCATGCCCGCAGCGGCCAGCGCGAAACCCGCCCACCAGCCGAGCCCGCCCCACGAGCCCATGCCCACCGCGAGCAGCGGGCAGAGAATCTGCGAGAACAGCGAACCCAGATTGATGCCCATGTAGAAAATGGTGAAGCCCGCATCGCGCCGTCGGTCGCCCTGCTCGTACAGTTCGCCGACGATGGTCGAGATGTTGGGTTTGAAGAAGCCGTTGCCGACCGTGACGAAGGCGAGGCCGACGATGAGCAGGAAGGTGTAGAGCGGATTGCGCTCCCCCCCGCCCTCGAACCCGCCGGCCGGCACATGACGTGCCTCGCTGCCGTCCCCGCGCAGCAGCGAGACGCTCTTGTCCTCGTTGCCCTTGATCCGCAGCATCGCTCCGTGATCGGTAACGTACTGCTTGCGCGCCTCGCCGCTGCCCTCGACTGTCACTTCGTAACGCGTGCCCTCGATCATCGCATAGGGCTTGGCCGCGCCGCCGGTGCTCGAGACGCAGAGGATTGCGTAGCCGAGGCTCATCAGGATGGCGCCGAACTTGACCGAGCGCTTGGAGCCAAGGAACCGGTCGGCCATCATGCCGCCGATCAGCGGGGTCAGATAGACGAGCGCGGTGAAGCCGCCGTAGAGACCGGTCGTGGTGGTGTCGCTGAACAGGAAATGCTGGGCCAGGTAGAGCGTCAGCAACGCGCGCATGCCGTAGTAGCCGAAGCGCTCCATGGCCTCGGTCGTGAAGAGCCGGGCGAGCTGAGCCGGATGCCCGAACCACAGGTTCTCAGTCTTGCCCTGTCGCGACGCTGCCGTGGCGGCGGCACCAAGCGGTTCTGTCATGACGTGAATGTGCTCCCCTTGCGCATCGTGCGCGGATTTTGACGGCATGATTAGCGTTTAACCGCGCCATTGGAAGGTTCTTGTCGCGGTTTTCCTTGGTGTTTCAGGGGGCAAGGCGCTTTCATGCGCCTCGCCTCGCCTGCGGGACCGAGGATTGTTCTGGCGCGCCGCTTGGCGAAACTTTGTTGCGCGTCCTTGCCTGCGTCGCTGTATTATGGCACTGCATCACCACATGTCATCATCGACCAGCACTGCCGCAAGGCCTGTCTATCTCAAGCTGCGCGAGCAGATCGCCGCTGCGATTCTGGATGCGACCTTCGCTGAAGGGGCCATGTTGCCATCCGTGCGCGCCTATGCCGCAGCCGAAGGGGCCAATCCGCTCACCGTGGCGAAGGCCTACCAGCAATTCCAGGACGAAGGTCTTGTCGTGGTCCAGCGCGGGGTGGGCATGTTCGTGGCCCCCGGTGCAGCCGAGGCCTTGCGGGCCCGTGAGCGCGAGGCATTTCTGACCACGGAATTGCCCGAGATCAGGGCACGCATGCGACGGCTCCATATCGATCCGGCACAACTGTTTGGCGAGCCGGAGCGGGCCTGAACCGCCCCTTCACGCAATCCCTTGACGTATAACGATTGATAAGTTGCCGCACCGGCAATGGTCTGGCACACTTGCGGCGCTCCAGCGGACCGGGACTCGCCCGGGAGGAGTGTTGTCGGAAGTGCGGACCAAGCCCAAAGGGTGCCCGCACGCTCCGGCTGGTAAGTAGGGGGGATGCGGATGATCCGATCCGAATTGTTGCAGGCGCTTGCCAAACAAAGTCCAGGCATGCGCGGCGAAGAGATCGAGCGCGTGGTCGACGTGTTCTTCGACGAGATTGCAAAGCGTCTGGCTGAAGGTGGGCGTGTCGAACTGCGCGGCTTCGGTGCGTTCTCGACGCGCGAGCGCGACGCCCGCAAGGGCCGCAATCCACGGACCGGCGATTCCGTCGAGGTTCCCGGCAAGCGCGTGCCCTATTTCAAGCCCGGCAAGGATATGCGCCTCCGGCTCAACGCCGAGTAGGTGCCGGACGGCAGGCGCGGCAAGTATTCCGCGACCGGCCATTCCTTCCTGCTTTCTGAAGGCCCCGCGGTCACCGCGCCCGTTGCCGTGCGCGCGGCGCTGTGCCATCGCCGCGTTCCTGACCATCGACGTGCGGACGTGGCGGAATGGTAGACGCAGGGGACTTAAAATCCCTTGAGCTCAGCTCGTGCGGGTTCGAGTCCCGCCGTCCGTACCAGGGGTATCTCGCCGATCCCCATCCACTTGCCGTGAACTCACCTCCCTCCGCCGCTTGTGCGGACGGTTACGCGAACGTAAGGATATCCGTTCGGTCCCGGTTAATATAACCGGCGCAAAGCGTCTGAAAGCTGCAGGGAGGCTGGCCATGGCGGTCATCAAGGGCACGATCAACGCCGATACGCTAAACGGGACTGCGGATGTCGACCAGATCACCGGTCTTGCCGGTATCGACATTCTAAAGGGGCTTGGCGGAAACGACCTGCTTGACGGCGGCGTCGGCAACGACACCATGTACGGCGGCGCGGGGGACGACACCTACATCGTCGATTCCACCGGCGACAAGGTGATCGAACTGACCGGCGAGGGCATCGACCTTGTAAAGGCCAGCGTCAGCTACACGCTTGGCAATTTCATCGAGAACCTGCTGCTCACCGGCACGAGCGCAATCAACGGCACCGGGAACAGTCTGGCGAACACCCTGACCGGCAACACCGGCGCCAACATACTGAAGGGCCTTGATGGCAACGACAGCCTCGATGGCGGGGCCGGTGCGGATCTGCTCGTCGGCGGCAAAGGCATGGACAAGATGACCGGCGGTGCCGGCAACGACAAGTTCGTGTTCGACGACGGTGATTTTTCCAGCAAGACGGCAACCAACGCCGATGTGATCGTCGACTTCACAGCGGGCGACAAGATCGATCTGAGCCTCGTCGATGCGGTGAGCACGGCGACGCCTTACAACCAGCCCGGCGACCAGTCGTTCGTGTTCATCAACCACAACCGCTTCCATATCGAAACGGCGCGCGAGTTGCGCTATGACGTTATCGGCGGAAACACCTACGTCTATGGCAGCGTCAATGGCGATGCGACGGCGGATTTCTGCATCAAGATTCTAGGCGTCCACACGCTGACATCCAGTGACTTCGTTCTTTAGGTTCCGCGCGGGAGGCGCATGATTGCAATGACAGCTTCGGTTCCGGCTTCGCGCCGCGCTGTTCTAGGCGGCCTCGCCGGCGTTGCACTGGCAGGTAGCGTCACGCCAGCAAAGGCTGCGGCCGTGCTTGATCTCGCCAAGTATCGCGGCAAGGTCGTCTACGTCGACTTCTGGGCCTCGTGGTGCGGGCCCTGCAAGCTCTCGTTTCCCTTCATGCAACAGCTTGCCGCGCGTTATCCGGCGAGTGATCTTGCCGTGGTGACGATTAATGTCGATCGCCAGCGCGCCGCTGCCGATGCCTTCATGCGGCAGGTCCGTTCCAACCTCCCTGTGATCTATGATGCGACCGGCGATCTGGCGCAGGCCTGGAAAGTGGCCGACATGCCGACGTCGCTGGTGTTCGATCGCAAGGGCGTGATGCGTTTCCGCCATCAGGGCTTCTTTCCGGGCAAGGTGCGCGAGTACGAGGGCCATGTCGCCCAGCTCGTGCGGGAGGGCTAAGCACTTGCGCCGCCGCCTCCTCGTTCTTGCCCTTCTGCCTCTACTCGGTGCCTGCGCGCACATCGGTGCGCAGCCGTGGGAGCGCGACGTCCTTGCACGCAAATCGATGCAGCTTGCGCGCGAGCCGGCGATCATGGCCTTCGACGAGCACACCTATTTCAGCAAGGAAGCGGCTTCGGGCGGGCGCAGCTTTGATGGCGGGGGCTGCGGGTGCAATTGAACCGTAGCGGTATCGCTGCGGTCCTGGGAGCGCTTGCGGGAACCTTGCTGGGATCGTCGCCGGCCGCGGCTGAGGCAGAGGCTGCTTCGGCAACCAACGCCTATGACCAGAGCGCAAGCGAAGTCGGCTCGGTTGTCGCCGATACCGCGCTGCTCGTCTATCAGGAAGACGACCACCGCGTCCGAGCGATCGAATCGGAAACCGGCCTGACCTGGAACGCGCCGAGCGGCATGATCGTCTCTGGCAAGTTCACCTATGACACGCTGACTGGCGCGACACCCAACGGCGCGATCCGCTCACGCTACGAGCAGACCTTCGTGCCGCCGCGCAAGACGCGCTTCATCGGTGGAGGCCTTGGAATCAATCCTGACACGCATACCGGCGCATCGGGGCGCTACACGGTCGCACCCAACCAGTTGCCGGTGGACAAGGGTTTCAAGGACCACCGCGAGGCCTATGATCTTGGCGTGACCTTTCCGTTGGCAGATGGCTTGAAGCTGAGCGTCGGAGGCGCAGCCTCCTCGGAAACCGATTTCAGCTCCTATTCCGCACGCGCTTCGCTGGCCAAGGACATGTGGGGCAAGAACACGACGCTCTCGCTTGGCTTCAACTATGAACGCGATGGCGTGCGGCCGTTCACCGGTGTGCCCCGTGCGCTGTCCTACATGGGTGATCGCATCGTTGGCGGGGCCAAGGTGAAACAGATCTACAGCCTCGTCGTCGGGGTGACGCAAGTGCTCACCCCGCGTTGGCTGATCCAGCTCAATTACAGCTACGGCGACAGTCGCGGCTATCACACCGATCCCTACAAGATATTCACGCTGGTCGATGTCGATACCGGAGATCCCTTCTTCTATATCTATGAGAAGCGGCCCGACCGGCGCGAGCGCAGCAGCATCTACGGTGCGACCAAGTTCGCACTGGGCTCCGCGGTCACCGACGCTTCCGTGCGCTGGTATCACGACAGCTGGGGCGTCAACGCGATGACCTATGCGGTTTCGGAACACGCGCCGGTCGGCCACGCAGGCTATGTTGAACCGGGCCTCAGGTTCTACCGGCAGACTGCCGCGCGCTTCTTTGCGCCTTACCTCGGCATCGACGTGCCGACCCCGCCTTTCGTGAGTGCGGACAGCCGGCTTTCCCGCTTCCGTGCGTGGACTTTTTCGCTCAAGGCTGGCGCACACCTGACCTCGCGGCTCGAGCTGTATGGTGCGGCAGAGCGCTATGTGCAGGAAGGGCGGCGGTTCGATCGCAGCGCGCCTGGAGTTCTGGCTCAAACCGATCTGTTCAACGGTACCCGTTCGACCAGCCTGATCAGCGGGCTGCGGTATACGTGGCGCTAGCTGACCTGGCATGTTGGGCAAAACTGCAAAACCGGCGGGCGTACACAAGCACCGCTTCACGGCGATGGGCACCCCCTGCGAAGTGCAGGTCGAGACGCGCGACAGCAAGCTCGGTGCGCGGCTCGCGCGGATCGGAGAGGCCGAGGCGCGGCGCATCGAGGAAAAATACACGCGCTACAAGCCGACTGGCGTAGTCTGGTCGATCAACAATGCAGGCGGCCAACCTGTCGAGGTGGACGAAGAAACCGCTGGTCTGCTCGACTACGCCGCGCAGGTCCATGCGCTGAGCGAGGGCCGCTTCGATATAACCTCGGGCGTGCTGCGGCGGGCCTGGAAGTTCGATGGATCGGACCGCGTGCCCGAGCCCCCCGCAGTCGACGCGCTCATGCCGCTGATCGGCTGGCGCAAGGTGGGCTGGGAGCGGCCACGCCTCACCTTGCCACCAGGCATGGAAATCGATCTTGGCGGCATCTGCAAGGAATATGCCGTCGACCGGGCGGCGATGGCGATCCTGGCGGCAGCTGATGCTCCCGTGCTGGTCAATTTCGGTGGCGATCTGCGCACGACGCGCGCCAAGGCGGGCAGTCGTTGGGCCGTGGCCATTGAATCGCTTGATCCCGCCAAGACCTCGGGTGGATTGCTGCAGATCGGGGAGGGGGCTGTCGCGACAAGCGGCGATGCCAAGCGCTTCCTGCTAAAGGATGGCAAGCGCTACAGCCATATCCTCGATCCGCGCACCGGATGGCCGGTCGAAGGTCCGCCCCGCTCGGTAACGGTCGCCGCACGAACTTGTGTGCAGGCTGGCACGCTTTCCACTCTTGCCATGCTGCTAGGGCCGCAGGCCGAGACGTTCCTTAAGGCCGAGAAGGCCGAAGCCTGGGTGCTCTGGTAACCCCACCGACTTACCTTGGGGTAACAACATCTCAAGGATCAGTGCGTTAGAAGCGCTCCTGCACAGCGGAGTGCGCGTTTTGCCGGGATCGCCCGGTGGGGTGCGCAAGAGGAAACACGGCTTGGCACAGGAACAGCAGCTGCCGGGAGAGTCCCGGCAGGAAGAGATCGGTGCGCCACCCGGTTCGGAGCTACGCTCCGCACCGCGCTACGCCGTTCTGATTCGCACTGCCAAGATCATTGCCGACGGGCGCGAGTTTCTCTGCATCATCCGCGATGCCTCCTCGAGCGGCCTCAAGATTCGCTTGTTCTGCGCGCTTCCCCCGTCACGCGAACTGATCCTCGAGATGATGACGGGCGATCGCTATCCGGTTACTCTGGTCTGGCAGAAGGATGACTTCGCCGGGTTGCGGTTTCCCGAGGAAATCGAGGTGGAGAAGCTGCTCGACGAATCCCGCGGGCTGTATCCCAAGCGGCAGGTTCGGCTGCAGATCGTGCTGGGCGGCGTACTGCATTCGGGCGGAGAGGCCGTGCCGGTGGCGTTCCGCAATCTTTCGCAACAGGGAGCCTGCATCGAATCCGAAAAGTGGCTGTTGATGAACGAGTTGGTGCGCATCGATACCGGAGTCACACCGCCGCTCTATGCCAAGGTGCGCTGGCGCAGTCATCCGCGCTACGGCCTGATCTTCGAGCATACCTTCCGGCTCGAGCAGCTGGCGAACATTTCGGCACCGCTCCAGCTCGCGCAGCTGCTCGAGGAGCAGGCCGCCACGGGGGCGCTGCAGCGTCCGGCTGGCGAGGCCTGACGTAGGCCTGTTTTCGCCTTTCCCGCGGCCGTTGTTAACCGTCTCTTATCCATTTTCGTTCACTTCCGTTGCCAAGGCATGAACGCATCAGCGGGAGCAAGTGATGGGTAACGGTTTCACGGGTCTTCAGGGGGACAGCAGCGAGGTTCAGGTCGATGTCGCGATCATCGGCGCGGGGCCTGCCGGGCTGACGGCCGGCTACCTCCTCTCCAAGCAGGGCCTCAAGGTCGCGATCATCGAGAAGGATACTCGCTACGTCGGCGGCATCAGCCGCACCGTGGAGCACGAAGGCTACCGCTTCGATATCGGCGGCCACCGCTTCTTCTCGAAGTCGCAGCAGGTCGTCGACCTGTGGAACGAGATCCTGCCGGACGACTTCATCCAGCGCCCGCGCATGAGCCGCATCTACTATGAGGGCAAGTTCTACTCCTATCCGCTGCGCGCGTTCGAGGCGCTGCGCAACCTCGGCATCTGGCGCTCGACCACCTGCATGGCGAGCTATGCGTGGACGAAGCTGTTCCCGATCAAGGAGGTGAAGAGCTTCGAGGACTGGACCAGCAACCAGTTCGGCAAGAAGCTTTATTCGATCTTCTTCAAGACCTACACCGAGAAGGTCTGGGGTATGCCCTGCAACGAGATGAGCGCGGACTGGGCCGCGCAGCGCATCAAGGGGCTCTCACTCGGCGCTGCGGTTTTCGATGGCCTCAAGCGCAGCCTCGGGCTCAACAAGCGCCCGAACGACGGCATGCAGACCAAGACCCTGCTCGAAACCTTCCGCTATCCGCGCCAGGGCCCGGGCATGATGTGGGAAGCCGCGCGCGACAAGATCGTCGCTGCCGGCAGCCTTGTCCTCATGGGCCATGCGATGAAGCAGCTTGCCAGTGATGGCCAGGGCGGCTGGCGCCTTTCGGCGACGCGGGCCGAGGATGGCGGCGAGACGGTGATCCGTGCCCGCCACGCGATCAGCTCCGCACCGATGCGCGAGCTTGCCGCGCGCCTGCACCCGCTGCCGCAATCGACGCTGGAGGCAAGCCGCCTCAAGTACCGCGACTTCCTGACCGTGGCGCTGAAGATCCGGTCCGAGGACCTGTTCCCTGACAACTGGATCTACATCCACGACAGCAAGGTCCGCGTCGGCCGCGTGCAGAACTTCCGCTCGTGGTCGCCCGAAATGGTGCCCGATGAGAGCGTGGCCTGTGTCGGTCTCGAATACTTCTGCTTCGAAGGCGACGACCTCTGGGCCTCGAGCGACGAGGACCTGATCAAGCTGGCGACGAAGGAAATGGACATCCTCGGCCTGGTCGATCCCGCCAAGGTGATCGGCGGCGCGGTCGTCCGGCAGGAAAAGGCCTATCCGGTCTATGATGACGAATACGCCGCCAACGTCGCCGCGATGCGCGCCGAACTCGAAGCCAGCCATCCGACGCTGCATCTTGTCGGCCGCAACGGCATGCACCGCTACAACAACCAGGATCACGCGATGATGACCGCGATGCTCACGGTCGAGAACATCCTCGCCGGCCACCGCGTCTACGACATCTGGTGCGTGAACGAAGACGCCGAGTATCACGAGGCTGGCGACGAGGGCGCGCAGAACTCGATCCCCGCCCGCGCCGTGAGCGAGGACCAGGCCGCCGCGCTGAACTCGCTGCGCGATGTGCCGACCCGGATCGTCGACGACGTTGCCGCCAAGGTCGATGCCAAGGTCGAGGGCAAGGACCGCGCTGCAGCCTGACCAAGGCGCCCCCCCCTTACGTGATGTCCCGCTAGACAGGATCAGTCCGTGACCGTGCTCGATATCGCCCCCTTCAACCGCATCCGCCAGATCGTGCTGGTGCGCTATGTCCTCGCCAGCGTGGGTGCGCTGGCGGTGGACATGGGTACGTTCCTTGCCCTCCTCTCCGCCGGGGTTCCTCCTGTCGCTGCGTCGGCCACGGGGTATGCCATCGGGATCATGGTTCACTGGATCCTTTCGAGCCGGAAGGTGTTTGCCGATCAGGTGGCCGAGAGCGGCATCGAACGGACCAAGCAGAAGGCGATGTTCGTCGTCTCGGCGCTCATCGGGCTTGGCATCACCACGCTGATTGTCGGTGGGGCCACGGCTGCGGGCCTCGATCCGCGCGGCGCCAAGCTGTGCGCCATCGTGGTCAGCTTTGCGGTGACATGGCTTCTTCGCAAGCGCGTGGTGTTCCGCTGATGGCAACGCTCTATGCCGGCGGTGAGGCCGCCTCGCCGCAGACCGTATCGGTGACCGATCCAGCCAAGGGGCCGTTCACCCGGGTGCTGATCGCCTGGGCGCTGCTGGCGCTGACAATGGTACTGGTCAATTTCAAGCTGATCGCCGCGCTGCGCTTCACCGATCCGGATGACGCTCTGCGCTTGCTGCAGGTGCGCGATCTGCTTGCCGGGCAATCGTGGTTCGATGTCCACCAGTATCGCATTGCCGCGCCGGAAGGCGTGCCGATGCACTGGTCGCGGCTTGTCGATATTCCGATTGCCGGATTGATCCTGCTGCTGCGCCCGCTGCTGGGCACGGCAGGGGCCGAATTCGTCACCGTGGTCACGGTGCCGCTCCTTACGCTGCTCTGCGGCATGGCGCTGCTTGGCCGCCTTGCCGCGCGCTGGTTCAACGATGAAGTCGTGGCGATGTCGTGCCTGATGATCGGGCTTTCTCCGCCGATCCTGTGCCAGTTCACCCCGATGCGCATCGATCACCACGGCTGGCAGATCGTGCTCGCGCTCGTCGCGCTGAGTGGGCTCCATGCGAAGGATGCGCTGAAGGGCGGAGCCGTGATCGGCGCGGCGCTGGCCGCGCTGCTGGCGATTTCGATCGAGGGCCTGCCGCTCACCGCGTTATTCCTGGGCATTTGCGCGCTGCGCGGCCTGCGTATGCCGTCGAGCCGCTTCGACTGGCTCCATGCTGCAACGCTGGGCCTCGCGCTCGGCAGCTGCGTGATCTTCCTGACGACCCGCGGCACGTATGATCTCATCACGCATTGCGATGCGATCTCGCCGGTCCACCTCGCGCTCTTCGCATGGGTTGCAGCCGGCGCGGCTGCGCTTCGTTTCGCCACGCCGCGCACACTCACCGGCCAGATCGCCGGGCTTGGCGTGATGGGCGCAGGTGCGGCCGCAATCCTGTTCGGCATTGCGCCCGAATGCCGCGGCGGTGCCTTCGTGATGCTCGATCCTCTGGTCAAGCGCTACTGGTACGATTCGGTCGCGGAAGGCATGCCCTTCTGGCACACGTCCGCCCCGATGGCGGCTGCGATCGTCGCTGGACCACTGGTCGGGCTCTACGGTGTCTATCGTCTGTGGCGCGATGCCAAGGACGCGCCCACGCGTCTTTTGTGGCTCGATCACATGCTCCTGCTTGCCGGTGCCTGGCTGATCGGCGTGGCGGTGGCGCGCGCTTCGGCGACTGCGCTCGTCTTTGCGGCCGTGCCTGCTGCTGCGCTGATCCTCGGCTGGGTCTACAAGCTGCGCAGCGTGCCGATCCTCCCGCGCCTCGGCGGCTATGCCCTCGTGGTCTCGCTGCTAGCGCCGGGACTGCCGGTGGTCATGGCGATGGCCGCAGTCAAGCCGGTCTTGGCGAATTCGGCAACAGGTGGCGCGGTGCAGTCCGTCGCCGGCATCAATGTGGGCGCGATGAGCATTTCCAGGTGCCGCTATGACGTGGCCGGCGCGGCGCTGAACAGGCTGCCCGCGACCGATATCTTCGCCCCGCTCGATATCGGGCCTGATCTGATCGTGAAATCACACGACCGGGTGGTCGCCACCGGCCACCATCGCGGCGCTGCCGGCATGCATGACGTGATTGCCACCTTCATGGCCCCGGCGGAGGAAGCCCATTCGCTGATCCGCAAGCGCCACGCCACGCTGATTGCGGTCTGCCCGGATATTTATGAACCGGCCGTCTACGCCGCACGGGCGCCAGAGGGCCTGATGGCGCAGCTGCTCCACCGCAAGCCGCCCGCTTGGCTCCAGCCGGTGGATATCGCCCCCGGCTCGCATATCCGGTTCTGGAAGGTGCTGAACTGATTCAGGGCAGGCTTTGAGCCGGTTCGCGCAGGGTTACCCAGATCGGCGCGTGATCGCTGGCCTTCTCTCGCCCGCGATAGGCCTTGTCGACACCGGCACCAACCAGCCGATCGGCGAGTTCGGGTGACAGCAGGGCGTGATCGATGCGGAAACCGTGGTCGCGCTGCCACGCGCCTGCCTGATAATCCCAGAATGTCCACAGGCCGCCACGCGGATGGTGCAGATCGAGCGCGTCAGTCCAGCCGTCATTGAGGAGGCGGCGATAGGCATCGCGGGATTCGGGCTGCATCAATGCGTCGCTAGCCATGGCCCGCACATCCCACACGTCCTTGTCCTCGGGGATCACGTTGTAATCGCCGATGACCAGCGCGGGGACTTCCTCTGCCGCGATTTCCGCCATGCGGCGGCGCAGACGCTCCATCCAGCGCAGCTTGTAATCGAACTTGGGGCCTGGCTGCGGATTGCCGTTGGGCAGGTAGATGCAGACCACGCGCAAGCCGAAGACATCGGCCTCGAGATAGCGCGAGTGCTCATCCTCCGGTTCTCCGGCCAGCCCGCGCTGTATCTCGACCGGCCTGGTGCCGTCGGCAAGGATGGCGACGCCATTGAAGCCCTTCTGCCCGTGCCAGATCGCGTGATAGCCGATCTTTTCGAACTCGACGGCCGGGAAGTCGGCGTCCTGCGTCTTGATTTCCTGCAGGCAGGCAACGCTGGGGCGCGTCTCCTCCAGCCATTCCAGAAGCCGGGGCAGCCGCGCCTTGATCCCGTTGATGTTGAAGGATGCAACCTTGATCGTCACACCGAAAAGCTCGCGCCGCAGCCGCAGCCCGAGGCCGCTTGCGGATTGGTGACGCGGAAAGCAGCACCGCCGAGCGACTCGATATATTCGACCGTCGCGCCCGCGATCAGATCGAGGCTCATCGCATCGACCAGCAGGCGCACGCCATCGGTTTCGGCAACGAGGTCGTCCGCCTCGGGCTCGCCTCCCATCTCGAACTTGTACTGGAAGCCGGAGCAGCCGCCGCCTTCCACCGCAAGGCGCAGCACAGCGGGCCGGTTCTGCTTGGCAGCAATCGCGGCAACGCGTGCCGCCGCGCTGGGGGCGAGCGTTACACCGGCAAGGGCCGGCTCATGGGTGAGCGAGGTCATGTCACCAAGATAGGGCGCTTGGGGCGCCGGCTCAAGTCAGGCCGTCTGAATGTACTCGCGCAGTGCCTCGGCTTCCGCCTCGATCCGGTCGATGCGGAACTTCACGAGATCGCCGATCGAGACGAAGCCGACCATCCGCCCGTTATCCAGCACCGGAAGGTGGCGAATGCGCCGCCGCGTCATCAGCGCCAGCGCCTCGAGTGCGCTCTGATCCGGTGAGACCGAGATCACGGGTGCTGTCATCACATCGCGCACCTGCATCTGCAGCGCGGCAGCTCCGTGTGTCTTCAGCGCGTAGAGCACATCGCGTTCGGAAAAGATTCCGGCAATCTCCTTGCCCGAATCCTTGACCGGCAAAGCCCCGATGCGGCGTGTGGCCAGAGTTTCAACAGCGTCGGCAACGAGATCATCGGCATGGCAGTGCCACACCTCTCCCGAGCGGCCGGCGATCAACAGCGCGATCGACATGGCATCCTCCTTCCTCCCTTCCGGGAGGTCACGCTTGTGCGGCAAGTCGTTCCAATGCTTGCCGATTCGCAGATCATGCCACCAAAGGGCAGGCGGGGAAAGCGATTGCCTTGGCCCGGCCAGCGGCGCATGGAAAAGCGCATGACCAATCCGGTGCGCCCATCTCCGCTCGATGATCCGGACTACGCCGCATTCGCGTGGGGCCGCTATTTCCGCGTGATGCGCTGGATGGGCCTCTTGACCCTCGTGGTGATCGCACTGGCGCTGGCCTACCTTTACGAGACCGTCGGCCTGGTCTCGATCCACCTCTATATCGCGGCCGTGCTGGGCATCGGCCTCACGATGATGCTGATGGCCGCGCTGATGGGCCTCGTTTTCCTTTCGAGCGGCACCGGGCACGACGAAGCCGTTGACAACGGCCTCGAACAGCACGTCGAGGAATGGTGGAGTTAGGCGATCATTCTGGCGGGGTGAGCCGATATTCCTCCACCGGCACGCCGCCGATCACGTGCTCCTGGATGATCCGCTCCAGCACCGCCGGGGTGCACGAATGGTACCAGACGTTATCCGGATAGACGAGCGCGACCGGGCCTGCCGCGCAGACGCGCAAGCAACCCACCTTGTTGCGCAGCACACCCTGCGGCCCGCCAAGTTTGAGTTCGCCCAGACGCCGCTTGAGGAAATTCCACGCTTCATCGCCCGCTTCGCGCGGGGCGCACTTGTCCTTGTCCGGCCCGGCACAAAGCAGGATATGCCGCTGCGGCGCGAAACCGCCGAGCCCCGCCACGGCCTGCCGGGCGAGCGTGATCTCGTCGGGCACTACCTGATCAGCCATGCATCCAGCCTTCCGCGCAGATCAGCGGCGATCGGCTGCGGCCTCTCGCCATCGGTGAAAACGATGGTGACATGCGCGGTCGCCACCGGACGGCCATCCTGCAGCAGAAGTTGCCGCAGGCTCCAACTGCTGCGCCCGCCAGGGAGCGCGCCGACGCAGCATTCGAGGCCTGCCGGGTAATACGCCTGCGCGAGGTAATCGATGGTCACATTGGCGACCATGAAACGGGCGCCATCTGTGTTCTTCGGCATGCCGACAGCCGTGATGAAGCGCAGCCGCGCATCCTCGAAGACCGCAGCCATGGCCACGTTGTTGATGTGCCCGTTGGGATCGAGATCGGCAAACCGCGTGGTGACGGCATTGGCGAAAGGGTAGCGCGCAGGGTCGAGCAACGCGGGATCAGGTCTCGCCATGCTTGGCCCCTAGCACGCCAGAAAAGACGAGATCAGCCTTTCCGGCCGACGATTCGAGTGATTTCTGCCGCTACCAGCTTCTCCACCATCGGCGGCAGGTTGCGATCAAGCCATTCGGCCAGGGCCGGACGCAGCATCTCGCGAACCAGGCTTTCCAGCGAAGTCTCGCCGGAGCGGACTATCTGGGGTGTGGCGCCGGGCGACGAGAGCATCGCCAGCGCGGCCAGCGAATCGCGCATCGATGCTGTTGCCTCTTCAGCGAGGAGTGGTGCTACCTCGTCCTCTTCGACTTCGACGTCCTGCTGGCTTCGTGCGCGCTCCTCGCCGAGAATCTGCGCGGCGACTTCGCTGAGGTCGAGCACATCGGCTGGAAACGCTGCAGGCCGGCCTTCGCTGCGTTGGGCGGGACGGGCGGCGACGCGTGGAGCGGGAGCGACGTCCGCTGCCGCATCGCGGCGGCTGCGTTCACGCGCGGCGTCCGCGCGATTGTCCCGCGCGATCACCTTCTTGATCGATTCAAGGATTTCCTCGACCGAAGGTTCGGAAGCCTGCCGCATCATGATCCCCACACAACTCCACTGGCCGAATCACACGACCACCCCACACGCCTGTACCATTACGGCACGGTTTGTGCAGGAATTGTTGCAGTTTGCGCCGGAGTGTCAACCGTGCGGGTTGACTTGGGCTGTGCCGGGGCATCGAGTGCCCAGTCGAACACGCGCCCTCGCACCCGGCGATAGTTGACCTCGGGGTCATAGAGCGAGGCAGCATCGAAGCCGAGATCGGCCGCCCGCGCCTTGCCCATGGCGGCAAGGAGGTTGAACGCGGCGACATAGGCATTGCGGCGCGCGGCCACTAGCCCGACCTGCGCGCGCAGCAATTCCTGCTCGGCATCGAGGATGTTGAGGATCGTGCGATTACCCACGGTGTTTTCCGCGCGCACCCCTTCAAGGCTCAGCGCTGCGGCATCGACCGCGGTCTGGTTGAGCGCGATCACGTCGTTCGCCGCGCGCCACTGGGTGAAGGCAGAGCGGACGTTGGCGATCACGAGTCGCTCGGCGCTGATTTCCTGCTCCTGCGCGGCACTTGCGGTCGCCTGAGCCTGACGCTGGCGGGCGGCGGGAAGGCCGCCCTGGAACAGCGGGATCGAGATGCGCGCACCAGCCTGTGCCGTTGTCTGGCTCTGCACGAAGCTGCCGCTGCCCGCACCGCCGCCAAGCGAGTTGAAGTAGGTCGAATACTCGCCCGAGGAGTAGAGCGAGACCGTCGGCAGACGGCCTGCTCCGGCGGCCTTGGCGTCGTAACCCGCTGCTTTGGCGCGCTGGCGCGCGGCTTCAAGGTCGGGG
Organism: Novosphingobium fuchskuhlense; assembly: GCF_001519075.1. Taxonomy (GTDB): domain Bacteria; phylum Pseudomonadota; class Alphaproteobacteria; order Sphingomonadales; family Sphingomonadaceae; genus Novosphingobium; species Novosphingobium fuchskuhlense. The sequence continues at coordinate 622,246 of NZ_KQ954244.1, read as the reverse complement.
TTGCTGTCGAGCGCGACCTGGACAGCCTCGTCCGGCGTGGTCGGTAGCCCGGCAAGCGGCGGCGGCGGCTGTAAATCGGCCGGAACCTGCCCGACGATCTGGATATAGCGCTCGCGGCTCGCGACCAGCGCGGCTTCGGCGCTGCGCAGATCGGCGCGGGCAAGGGCGAGGCGCGAATTGGACTGCGCGACATCGGTCCGTGTCACGTCGCCGATCTCGAATCGGTCGGTCGTGGCCTTGAGGTTGACTTCAAGCACCTGGACGTTGTTGCGGTTGAGCCCGACAGTAGCGGTATCCCGGATCACGTCCATGTAGGCGGCGACGACCTGGCTGAACACGCCGGCTTCGGTGCCGCGCAGGCCCGCCTGTCCGGCTTCGACGCGGATTTTGGCGGCAGCGAGCGAATTTTTTACGGCCCCGCCCGAATAGATCGGCACGCTGAGCTGGGGATCGACGGTGAGCAGGCGCTGGGGCGCGAGAAAGGAGTTGGGCCCCTGCTTGAGGAACTCCGTGTAGGTCGCTGTCCCATTCAGGCTGGGCAGGCCCGGCGCGCGGGCAATCTGCACGCCTTCGTCGGTCGCGCGCTGGCTCGCCCGAGCGGCTGCCAGATCGGGATTGGTGGCGTAGGCTGCGGCCAGCGCACCTTGCAGATCATCCGCGCGAACCGGTGCGGTTGCCGTGGCAACGGCGATCGCAGCGAGCGCAGACGCAGCGCGAATGAGCCGGATCATGGTGCTCAGAAGCTCCACTTCGGCTTTGCCACAAACGTGGCAAGTGCTGCGAAGTCGGCTTCTGCCAGCACGGTCAGCGCCAGCGCGCCGGCGACCTTGCGGCCAAGGGCAAGGCGGGTGACGCCGCGCTCGACCACACCGGTGACGAGGCGACCTTCCTCCGTCAGCACATGGGCCAGGGCGGCGGGCATATCCTCGATTGCGCCATCGACGAGCACCAGCGTGTGCTGGCCGGCACCTGCCCAGTCTCCCGATGCTGCCACCAGCGTGACCTTGGCGGCCAGCTGCGCGGCCAGCGCGGCAAGGTAGCCGCCGGGATTCCCGATCACGAGCACACTGTCCTCGGCAGCAGGTTCAGCTGCGATCAGCATCTGGCCATACGTGAGGGCGGGCGAAAGCACGGCGCCATCGCCAAGTGCCACGGCGCGATCGGCATAGGCCACCGCGCGGCGCGCTTCGGGCAGGAAGTCTTCACGCGGCACGGCCAGGAAGGCGGCAAGAATGTCTGGGTCGTTGATCCCGCTCACGCGCAGCTGGCTGTCGATCATCGCGCGGCGTGCAGCCTCGCTGCCGGCATCTGCAATGTTCGCGCGTTCTTCCACTACCGTCATGAAATCCCTCACTTGCGGGGCCGGACGGCGCCGCCGGGCCAGCCTTTGCAATCTAGACCGAAGGCCGCACCGTTTTCAGCGACCAAATCAAGCCAAGGCCTTAGAATATCGTGTTCGGCCCGCCAAGCGCTTTGCATGACGCTGGTCGATGGCTAAACGGCAGTTCATCGATAGGGACCTGCACGAGAGCGGGTGAAAGACAGCGCAAAGGAACGAGCGATGGCAGAGATGACAACGATCCGGGAGGAAGACCTCATCGAGAGCGTGGCCGATGCGCTGCAATACATCAGCTACTTCCACCCCATGGACTACATCCGCGCGCTGGGCGAGGCTTATAAGGCGGAAGCGGGCCCGGCGGCAAAAGACGCCATCGCCCAGATCCTGACGAACAGCCGCATGTGCGCCGAAGGCCATCGGCCGATCTGCCAGGATACGGGCATCGTCAACGTGTTCGTGAAGTGGGGCCAGGATTGCCGCCTCGAAAGCGACAAGAGCCTTCAGGAGGTCGTCGATGAAGGCGTACGCCGGGCCTATCTCGATCCCGATAACAAGCTGCGCGCCTCGGTGCTGGCGGACCCCGCCTTCACCCGCCGCAACACGAAGGACAACACGCCCTGCGTCCTCCACGTCGAGATGGTGAAGGGCAGCAAGGTCTCGGTCGATGTCGCGGCCAAGGGCGGCGGCAGCGAGAACAAGTCCAAGTTCAAGATGATGAACCCCAGCGATTCTATCGTTGACTGGGTGCTGGAAATGCTGCCGCAGATGGGCGCGGGCTGGTGCCCGCCGGGCATGCTCGGCATCGGCATCGGCGGCACGGCGGAGCACTGCATGCTGCTCGCCAAGCAGGCGCTGATGGAGCCGATCGACATGGCCCAGCTGAAGCTGCGCGGGCCGCAGACCGATATCGAGGCGCTGCGGATCGAGATCTTCGACAAGGTCAACGCGCTCGGCATCGGTGCGCAGGGCCTCGGCGGGCTTTCTACGATCCTCGATGTCAAAATCATGGATGCGCCGTGCCACGCGGCGGGCAAGCCGGTGGCGATGATCCCCAATTGCGCTGCTACCCGCCACGCGCACTTCACGCTCGATGGTTCGGGCCCCGCATTCCTTGAAGCGCCAAAGCTCGATGAATGGCCCGACGTGCATTGGACGCCCGACGTCGCCGCCAAGCGAGTCAACCTCGATACGCTGACGGCTGAGGACGTGCAGAGCTGGAAGCAGGGCGACCGCCTGCTGCTCAACGGCAGGATGCTCACCGGCCGCGATGCCGCGCACAAGCGGATTGCCGACATGCTCGCCAAGGGCGAGGAGCTGCCGGTCGATTTCAAGGGCCGGGTGATCTACTATGTCGGCCCGGTCGATCCGGTGCGCGAAGAAGTCGTTGGCCCCGCCGGTCCCACTACCGCGACGCGCATGGACAAGTTTTCGGATACGATGCTGAATCTCGGCCTGCTTGCCTCGGTCGGCAAGGCGGAGCGCGGCGTGGCGGCGACGGAGTCCATCGCCAAGCACAAGTCGGCGTATCTCATGGCGGTGGGCGGCGCTGCCTATCTCGTCAGCCGCGCGATCAAGCAGTCGAAGGTCGTCGGCTTTGCCGATCTCGGCATGGAGGCGATCTACGAATTCACTGTGGAGGACATGCCGGTGACGGTCGCGGTCGATTCGACCGGGCAGAACGTGCACCAGCTTGCCCCGCTGGTGTGGAAGAAGAAAATCGCCGACGAGGGGTTGCTGCCGGCCTGACGACTGGTTGCGGCACCAGCACGCTCCCCCGCCCGGCCACCCACGAGAGTACCCTGAATGGGTGGCCGGGCGGGGGAGCGGGCTGGTGCCGCCTCGAAGTGCGCTCTTCCGCGTGCTTCGCGAACAATCGACCAACGGCCAACCGGGGTCGACCGTCCGGCTGGCGCGTTGGCACGCTTTGGGCCTAGAAGCATGCCAATGGCCACGCTTCCTGCCGACATCGCCGCCGAAAGACCGCACGTGCCCGCGCGGGCCGTGTTCCTGTCCGCGGCGGCGCTGTGGCTCACCTATTTCCTGCTGATCACCTTGCGCGGCATCGTGGTCGATCTGGGCGAGTTCAATGAACTGCTGTGGCGCCGTGCGGTCGTCACGCTCGCGGGCATCGCCGTCACGTTGCTGGCCTGGCCCGTGTTGCGGCGGTTCGATGGGCGCGGCAACGGCGTGCGCATTGCTGCGGCGCTGATCATCATGCTGCCGGCCGCGCTGGCGCTCGCGGCCATCAACCAGCAGTGCTTCGCGCCGGTCGAGAAGAAGCTGATCGAACGGGAAGCGCGCGCGGCGCAGGCGCAGGCCGAGGCAGCGGCCAAAGCGATCCGCGATGCCAAGGGTGCCTTGCCTGACGCGATGCCGCCCGACCCGCCGATGCCGACTGTGCGGGTGCGGCATGACGTTTCGGGCAATGTGCTGATCGATGTGGCGGACCCCCCGCTACCGCCGAGCGCCCCGCCAGCGCTGCCAGCGCCGCCCGCCCCTCCTGCCCCGCCGCGCGGGGCCAAGGCCCCGTCAGCACTGCCTGACGACGGTACGGAGGATCCCGACAGCGACAGCGATGAAGAGGCCGTGATTTCCGCGCCTGGCGGTGTCGCGATCATCAAGCGCAGCGATGGCTCGGCCGAAGTGCGAGTTGGCGCGCGGCGGATCATCACCGACGCCGACCATGCCGATGAACTGGCCGACGAAATGGACGAAGCGCAGCGGGAAGTCGCCGAGGCGCAGCGCGAGATGCAGCGGGCGCGCAAGGAGGCCCAGCAGTCTGCGGCGCAGGCGCGCCTTGCGGGGATCGATGCGGTCCGCTGGAACGTGCTGCGCGGCCTTGCCGACGCGGGCCTGATTGCGGAGAAGGACGTCCCGCCCGCGCCCGCCGGCCCGGTGGGCGCGGCCGTCAAGGAGGTCCGCGCGCGCGGCGCAAAGGACCACAAGGCGGGTCCACGCCAGCCTCGGCCTGCCACTGCCCCCTTCGTAAGCGGTGCGCCTGCGAGCGTGTCTACCCCCATGCCCAATCCGTCGCTTGTAACGAAGGTGAGCGGATCGCCATCCCCGGTCCCCGCCGCGACGGACAGTGACAGCCAGCTCCACAGTGCGATCATCAGCAAGATGGTGGAGGATGAGGGCCTGTGGAAGCAGCTCACTGATGTCGCGCTCGGCCGCTATTTCCTGCTGATCGCATGGGCCGGGCTCTATATCGCGCTCGGTAATGCCGAGATGGCGCGTGCCTCCGAACGGCGCGAGGGAGAATACAGGCGTGCGGCCAAGGCGGCCGAGCTTCGGAGCTTGCGCTATCAGGTCAATCCGCACTTCCTGTTCAACACGCTGAACTCGCTCTCCGCTCTGGTGATGGTCGGTCGCACCGAGCAGGCGGAAAAGATGATCCAGACGATATCCACCTTCTATCGCCACAGCCTTGCCGGCGATCCCACTGCCGATGTCGCGCTGGCAGACGAGATCGCGCTGCAGCGGCATTATCTGGAAATCGAGGCGGTGCGGTTTCCGGAGCGGCTCGCCTGCGAGTTCGATGTGCCTGAAGGGCTGGAAAACGCCTGCGTGCCGGGCATGATCCTGCAGCCGCTGGTGGAAAACTCGATCAAGTACGGCGTCTCGGCGAGCACCCGGCCCGTCACCATCCGCATCGCCGCGCAGGAAGCCGGCGGCAAACTCGTGCTTACCGTCGCCGATGATGGCCCGGGCAAGACCAGTGCCAATGGCGGAACCGGGATCGGCCTCGAAAACGTTCGCAATCGCCTTGCCGCCCGCTTCGGCGACGAGGCTCGGGTGGAAAGCGCCAGCCTGCCGGCAGGTGGCTATGCCACGGTGCTCACGATCCCGCTGGTGCGGTCGGGCTGCGATTAGGACTGGAGGGCAAATGCGCACTTTGATCGTCGATGATGAACCCCTCGCAGTAGAGCGCATGCAGATCCTTTGCGCACGCATTCCGGCGCTCCATGTCGTCGGCACCGCTAGCGATGGCGCAGCCGCGTTGCGCCTGTGCGAGGCGCTGTCGCCCGAACTCGTGCTGCTTGATATGACGATGCCCGAAGTCGATGGCCTCGGGGTCGCGCGTGGCCTTTCACGGATGTCGCCGCGTCCCGGGGTGATCTTCGTGACCGCGCACGATCACTTCGCGGTCGAGGCGTTCGACCTCGATGCGGTGGACTATGTCCTCAAGCCTGTGGCACAGGACCGCCTCGAGCGCGCGGTAGACCGGGCTCTGGTGCGTCGTGACACGGCCGCCCCCGCAGAAGCCGCGCCTGCCGAAAGCCCGTGGATCGAGGAATTCTGGGTCCCCCACCGCAGCGAACTGATCCGCATCGCCGCAGGCGACATCGACCGCATTGACGCCGAGCGCGACTATGTGCGGCTCCATGTGGGAGCCCGCAGCTACCTCCTCCTCCACACCATCCAGCGCCTCGAAGACCGGCTGGACCCCGAACGCTTCATCCGCCTGCATCGCTCCACGATCATCCGGCGGGACCGTATCGCGGGGCTGAAGCACGACGGCCTCGGGGTGTGGTCGGCGCAGCTGGCGGATGGCGAACTGCTGCGGATCGGGCGGACCTATCTCGCCAAAGCCAAGGCCATGGCGGGGCGCTAGCTTCGCTTTCAGGCGCGTTTTCGGGCGCGCCTTCAGGCTCGCGGCGCGATCCGCCGATAGCTCAGCGCTTCAGCGACATGAACCCGCCCCACTGTCTCCGCGCCTGCCAGATCGGCAATCGTGCGCGCCACGCGCAGCATGCGGGTATAGCCGCGCGCGGAGAGCCGCATCGCCTCCGCCGCCTGGGCCAGCAGCTTGCGTCCCGGCTCGTCCGGCGTGGCGTGGCGTTCGAGGAGGTCGCCCTCAAGTTCCGCATTGGTGCGCCGCCCGCTGCCGTCCAGCCTTGCCGTCTGCACTCGCCGCGCCGCCGCCACGCGCGCGGCGACTGCGTCCGAGCCTTCGGCGGGCGGCGGCAGGGCTAGGTCTGCCGCGGAGACGGGATCGACTTCGACATGGAGATCGATGCGGTCGAGCAGCGGGCCCGAAACCTTGGATTGATAATCCCCCGCACAGCGCGGCGCGCGGCTGCAGCCTAATGCGGGATCACCCAGATGCCCGCAGCGGCACGGGTTCATGGCCGCGATCAGCTGCACCCGCGCCGGGAAGGTCACATGCGCATTGGCGCGTGCAACCGTCACTTCGCCCGTCTCCAGCGGCTGCCGCAACGAATCAAGCACCGCGCGCTGGAACTCGGGCAACTCGTCAAGGAACAGAACGCCCAGATGCGCCAGGCTCACCTCGCCGGGCCGCACTTTCAGACCGCCACCGGTCAGCGCCGCCATCGAGGCGGAATGGTGTGGGCTGCGAAACGGCCGCGCCCGGCTGATCCGCCCTTCCTCAAGCAGACCGGCCACCGATGCCACGAGCGAGGTTTCGAGCGCTTCGGCGGGCGTCAACTCCGGCAGAATCCCGGGCAGACATGAAGCCATCAGCGATTTGCCCGCGCCGGGCGGGCCGATCATCAGCAGGTTGTGGCCACCGGCCGCCGCGATCTCGAGTGCGCGCTTGGCGGTTTCCTGGCCCTTGACCTGCCTGAGGTCCGCTCTCCGCTCGGGCGGAGCCACTTCGCCAGGGTCTGGCACGGGCAGTCGCAGCGTGCCTTTCAGGTGATTGAGCAGGCTGATCAGATCGGGTGCGGCGACGATCTCCACCCCGCTGGCCCAGCGCGCTTCCGCGCCCTGCCCGGCGGGGCAGATCAGCCCCTTCTCGATCCCGCTGGCATGAAGCGCGGCCAGTAGCACGCCCGGGCTTGCGATCACGCGGCCATCCAGAGCCAGCTCGCCAACCGCCACGAATTCGGCAATCGCTTCGAGATCGACCACGCCCATCGCCGCCAGCAACGCCAGGGCGATCGGCAGGTCATAATGCGAGCCCTCCTTCGGCAGGTCTGCCGGCGAGAGGTTCACCGTGATGCGCTTGGGTGGCAGTGCCAATCCCAGCGCGGCGAGAGCGGAATGCACGCGTTCGCGGCTTTCGCCCACGGCCTTGTCGGGCAGGCCGACGACGCGAAAGGCGGGCAGCCCTGGCGCGATCTGGCACTGCACTTCCACGGCCCGTGCCTCCAGTCCCAGATAGGCAACCGTGGATACCAGCGCGACCATGTCAGACCCCAGATAGACAACCTAGCCTAAGGCTCCGTATAAATACAGCATAGGGGCTGTCCGCCGATCTCGCCAATTTGGAGGAGAAAGGCGTAAAACTCGATTTACCGCGTTTCACTGGAAAAGCGGAAATCAAACGGCGATTATGGTTTTACCATGAAGCGAATCATCTGGCTCCTGCTGCTAAGCCTCGCCAGTGCGGCCTCGGTTACCGAGCCAGCTGTCGCGCAGGCCAGCCCGCAACAAGTGGTGACGCGGACGATTGTCGATTCTCACGGCACCACCTGGACCGAAGTCACCACAACCCAGACCGTGGTGGAAGAGCCGCTGAGCGAGCGTGTCGCCAATGCGATTGCCGGCCTGCCTCGCTTCGGTCCTTTTGCCGTGATCGATTCGTCGGTCGCGGCGCTCGTTGGCGAAATCGATGCGGACTCTCCCGCTGCGTTCATCGCCATGCTCAAGGCCCATCCCGGCATCCGCAAGCTCGAACTGATCGAATGTCCCGGCACGGTTGACGACGGTGCGAACCTCAAGGTGGGGCGCCTGATCCGCTCGCAGGGCCTCGCCACCGAAGTGCCGTCTGTCGGGTCGGTGCGCTCGGGCGGGTTGGAGATATTCCTTGCGGGGACGACCCGTTACGCCGCGCCCGACGCACAGTTCGGTGTCCATGCCTGGAAGGACGAGGACGGCCATCAACCGAGCGATTTCGCGCCCGATGCGCCTGCCAACAAGGCCTACCTCGATTACTACCGCGAGATGGGGCTCAGCGCCGTGGAGGCAGAAGGGCTCTACACCCTGTCCAATTCGGTACCGAACGAGAAAATGCTCTGGCTGCACACCAAGGACATCGTCCCCTTTGTGGCGTTGGAGCAGCCGCAGCCTTAGTGTGCCGCTCCCCAGCTTGAGCCGGTCCCGATTTCGACACCGAGCGGAACTGTGAGCTTCACAGCCGGCTCGGCCGCTTGGGCCATTACCGCTTCGATCACCGGCCGCGCCGACGCGATATCGGCCTCGGGCAGTTCAAACACCAGTTCGTCGTGAACCTGCAACAGCATCCGCACGTGACCTAGGCCGGCCTCGGCAAGCGCGGGGCCCATTCGCGCCATCGCGCGCTTGATGATGTCGGCGCTGGTGCCTTGGATCGGGGCGTTGATCGCGGCGCGCTCGCTGCCCTGCCGCTCGGCTTGGTTTTTCGAATTGATCCTGGGGAACCACGTCTTGCGGCCGAACAGCGTTTCCGAATAGCCATGCGCGCGGACGCTTTCGAGCGTCTCGTGGATATAGCGCTGGATGCCGGGGAAGCGTTCGAAGTAGCGGTCGATCATGGCCTGCGCCTCTTCCGCCGTCACGCCGAGCCGGCCGGCAAGGCCCCAGCGGCTGATGCCATAGAGGATGGCGAAGTTGATCGTCTTGGCCCGCCCGCGCGTATCGCGGTCCACCGTGCCGAACAGTTCGCGCGCGGTGCGCGCGTGAATGTCCTCGCCGGCTGCGAAAGCCTCTTTCAGTGCGGGGACATCGGCCATGTGCGCGGCAAGGCGCAGCTCGATCTGGCTATAGTCTGCCGCCAGCAGGACATTTCCCGGCTCGGCAACGAAAGCCTCGCGGATCTGTCGGCCGATCTCGGTGCGGATGGGGATGTTCTGGAGGTTGGGATCATTGGAGGAAAGCCGCCCCGTCTGCGCGCCGACCAGGCTGTAGCTGGTGTGGACGCGGCCCGTCGCCGGGTTGATCGCGGCTTGCAGCGCATCGGTATAGGTCGATTTGAGCTTCGAGAGCTGGCGCCATTCGAGCACCAGGGTCGCCACTTCGGCCCCTTGCGCAGCAAGCCCTTCAAGCACCGACTGGTCGGTGGAGTACTGCCCGGTCTTGCCCTTCTTCCCGCCCTTGTAGCCCAGCTTGTCGAACAGGATCTCGCCCAGCTGCTTGGGGCTGCCAATGGTGAAGGGCTGTCCGGCCTTCTCATGGATCACCGTTTCCAGCCGTGCGATGGTTTCGGCAAACTGCGATGACAGCGCCGCCAGCCGTTCGCGGTCGACGCGGATGCCGGCACGCTCCATGCCCGCGACCACTGGCACCAGCGGCCGGTCGACCCGTTCGTAGATGCGCGTGCCGCCCTCCTCGGCAAGCCGTGGGCTGAGCAGCCGGTGCAGCCGCCAGGTGACTTCGGCATCCTCGGCGGCATAGCGGGTCGCATCTGCGAGCGGCACTTCGGCGAAGGAAATCGCCTTCTTGCCGGTGCCGCAGACATCCTTGAAGGCAATCGTGGTGTGGCCGAGCAGGCGCTCCGCGAGTTCGTCCATGCCATGCCCGCCCACACCGGCTTCGCTGCGTCCGGCATCGAGGCAGAAGCTCATCACCATGGTATCGTCGATGGGGCCGACGGTGATCCCGTACCGGGCGAGTACGTTGAGATCGTACTTGATGTTCTGTCCGATCTTGAGGACCGCGTCGCTTTCCAGCAGCGGTTTCAGCAGCGCCAGCGCTGCCTCGCGCGGGGCCTGCACGGGTGCTTCGGCAAACATGTCGCTGCCGCGGTGTCCGAGCGGGATGTAGCAGGCATCGCCCGGGCCAAGCGCGAGACTCACGCCGACAAGGTCAGCCTGCATGGCATCGAGCGCGCTGGTTTCCGTATCGACCGCCACGACGCGCGCAGCCTGCGCCCGCGCGGCCCATGCGGCGATATCCTCCAGCGTCTGCAGGCAGCGATAGCCGCCGGTGTCGATAGCCGGCCATTCGGGAAGGTTCTGGCGCGTCTCTGCCGCGCCGCCGGGTGCTGCTGGCGCACCGGATGCCGCTGGCGCTTCGACCGGCGCGGTGCCCAGCTTGCGCAGCAGGCTGGTGAAGCCATGCTCGGCAAGGAACGCGGCAAGCGGATCGGGCGGGATCGCGGTCAATTCGAACGAATCAAGTGGCAGCGGCAGGGGGCAATCTTCCTTCAGCTGGACGAGCTGACGCGAAAGCCGCGCCATGTCGGCCTGCTCGATCAGGCTATCGCGCAGCTTTCCGGCCTTCATCGCCGGCGCGGCGGCCAGCGCGCCTTCGAGCGTACCGTGCTCCTGGATCAGCTTTGTCGCGGTCTTTGGGCCGATGCCGCGAATACCCGGCACGTTGTCCACCGCATCGCCCATCAGCGCCAGAACGTCGCCGACCCGCTCCGGCTCCACACCGAACTTCTCCATCACCTCGGGCAGGTCGATGCGCTGGTTCTTCATCGTGTCGAGCATGTCGATATAGCCACCACCCGGGTAGGGCCGACCGACAAGCTGCATCAGGTCCTTGTCGGACGAGACGACGGTGACGTTCCAGCCACGCTCCGCCGCGGCGAGCGAATAGGAGGCGATCAGGTCGTCGGCTTCCAGCCCCTCCTCCTCGATACAGGCCAGGCTGAACGCGCGCGTTGCATCGCGGATCAGCGGAAACTGCGGGACAAGGTCCTCGGGTGGGGGCGGACGGTTGGCCTTGTACTGGTCGTAGAGCGCGTTGCGAAAGGTGATCGAGCCCTTGTCGAGGATCACCGCGAGATGGGTTGGCCCGTCCGCCTTGTGCAGGTCCTCGGCCAGTTTCCACAGCATCGTGGTATAGCCATAGACGGCACCCACCGGGACACCCGCTGGATTGGTCAGTGGTGGAAGGCGGTGATAGGCTCTGAAGATATAGGCCGAACCGTCGATCAGATAGAGGTGGCGCTTGGCCGTTTCGGGCGACGCCGACTGCGACGGGGCGGGCTGTGAGATGGTGTCCATGCATGCCGTGGTAGCGCCTGGGGCGCACCAGCGGAAGCGCTTCGCGTTGCGGCGGTGCAGCATGAATGGGCGATTCAAGGGCATGGAATCGGCCTGACAGGCCTGTGATCGGGCTGCAAAAAAGACGATTATTCAATAATATAACCGCTCTATGACGGCTTTACTGCTCCTAAGACTTGCAAGCAGGTGAATTGCCGATTAATTGGGGCGAGAAGTCTACCGCCAGAGTAGGCTTTGCGGCGGGCTGCGGGCCCGGCGCGGTCCACTTCAATCCAGGGATTGTAACGCATGCGCAAGCTCCTCCTCGCCGCTGTCGCCGGCACTGCCTTCGCTCTCGCCGGTTGCTCGGAAAAGGCTCCTGAAGCCGCTCCGACCGAAGCCGTGGAATCGACCGACGCAACGGACGCTTCGGCTCCGGCTGCTGACGCTTCGGACGCTTCGGCTCCGGCTGCTGACGCTTCGAGCGAAGCTCCGAAGATGTAATCAACCCCGCAAGGGTTTGATAAAGATAGAGGGGCGTGGTCACTGCAGTGACCGCGCCCTTTCTCTTTTGGGGGCGGCAGAAAGAAGCGCGCGGGCTGCGCGGCAGACCTTTCTCGCTATCGGGTGATCAGCGGCGCGCGGTTTCCATCCCGCTGGGAAGCAGGGGCTGGCTGTAGCCGTCATAGAGCACGCGGGCGATCTGGGCGATCATGCTGGCATGCGCGGTGTGCCCCTCCGGGCCGGTCACGAAAATGGCGATGGCGAGATGCCGGCCATCGGGCAGGCGCACGATCCCCACATCGTCGGTCACCCCGGCCAGCGTGCCTGTCTTGTGGGCGAAGACCACGCCTTCGGGCAGACCGCTGCGAATGCGGTTTCGGCCGGTGCTTGTGCGGGTCATGGTATCGAGCAGCACTGCGCGGCTCTCCGGACTCAGCGCGCCGCCGCGATCGATCGCGGTCAGCAACTGGGCCATCGCCCTCGGCGTGCTGCTCGTGCGGGTGTCGATCGTGGTCACCGGGTTCACCCGTCCATCGTCGCGCACAAGCGTCGCCATCGTGTGATCGAGATGCTGCCCGGAAACGCCGATGCGGCTGAGCCACGTGTTGACCGCGCCGATCCCGCCGACTGCTGCAATCAGGCCATCGGTGGCGTGGTTGTCGCTGCGGGTGATGGAAAGCTCCATGAGGCTCTGCGCCGTCATCACCTCGCCAGGACGGACCGCCGCGACCGTGCCGCGCGATTCGGCTGATTCCGCAACCGGAACCATCATCGGAAACTGTTGGTCGAGCCGCAGGCGGCCCTGTTCCACACCGGCCAGATAGGTGGCGGCGATGGCAATCTTGGCTGTGCTGGCCATCGGAAATGGCATGTCGCCATTGATCATGATCTGCCCGCCGCCGTCGAGATCCACCGCGGCAACGCCGACCCGGCCACGCCCTTGCGCGACGATGGCGGCCACCTGTTGTTCGATTGCCGCATCGCGCGCGCTCTGCAGGCTGTTGCCGGACCGCGCCTCTGCCGGAGCAGCAACAAGCAGCAACGGCACGGCGCACCACAGCGCTGCCGCCAGCCAATTGCCCATCCTGTTTCCGCCGGAAGCCATATCCCCCCCTAGCACTCAATCCGTTTAGGATTCATTAGTAGCGTAAATACTTGTGATTCAATAGCAAGTGGCGCGACGGGCAAGTGGTCGCTCGTCTGGCGCGGTCTGGCGCGCCAAACCCGGCGCTGGACATTAACCGCGCGATTAATGATAGTGGCGCGGTAACAGACAAAGCGCATAGCCCGGGCAAAAGCGGGCAAGAGGAGCGGATGACGGCAGAGGCGCAGCAAACCCTGGCCGAAGGCCTCGGGCATGCCATGGCTCGGGCCGGGCGGCATGGGCCGGTCGGCGGGTTGTTGCGCCTGTCCGGCGGTGCCAACATGCAAAGCTGGCGCTTCGAACTTGGCGGAGAAGCCTTCGTGCTTCGCCGAGCGCCTTCTGCGGAGTGGGTTGCCGGTCGCGCGCTCGATATGGCGAAGGAAGCCGCTGTGATTCGGGCTGCGCGCGCCGGCGGCGTGCCCGCACCCGAAGTCATCGCCGAACTGGCACCGGAAGATGGTATCGGCCTCGGTTTCATCATGCGCTGTGCGTCGGGCTCGCCCGATCCGGAAAATGCGCTGTCCTCACCGCCAAAACTGCTAGACGAGATCGCCGATGCCATGGCGCGTGTCCACGCGCTCGATCCGGCAATGCTGCGGTTCCTGCCCGTGCTCGAACCGGCTGCCGGAGTCGAAGCGTTGGCAGCACAGTTCGTTGAGAGCGGGGGAGACCGACCGCCCATTGCGCTGGGCCTTGCCTGGCTGCGCGCCAACCTTCCGTCGCCCGCGCCGCTCACGGTGCTCCACGGCGATCTGCGCATCGGCAATATCATGGTCGATAGGGGGCACCTCTCGGCGGTGCTCGATTGGGAACTCGCCCATCTCGGCGATCCCCACGAGGACCTTGCCTTCGGCTGCATGACCGTCTGGCGCTTCGGGCGACTGGGCAAGCGCGGCTTCGGCCTCGGCAGTATCGAAGACCTTGCCTGCGCTTATGAGGCTGCGGGCGGGACCACGTTCGATCCCACCCGCTTCCGCTTTTGGCTGGTCTATCGCACTGTGTGGTGGGCGCTCTCCGCGCTTTCGATGGGCAAGGGCTGGCGCAGCGGCGCAGACCGCTCGCTGGAACGGGTCGTGGTGGCGCGGCGTGCGGCGGAGCAGGATCTGGACCTGCTCCTGTTGCTTGAGACCGATGCGCCTGCAGTCGAGCGCGCTCGCGCTTTGCCGTCATCGCCGCCCCCGCCGGCACAGGGCGAAGGTGAGCCCAGTGCCGCTGAAGTGCTCACTGCCGTATCCGAATGGCTTGCCGCCACGGTGAAGCCGCACATGGCAACCTCGCGCGAACGCTTCGAACTGGCCGTTGCGCAGAACGCGCTGGGCATCGTCCGGCGCGAACTCGCCGGCCGTCCGAACCCGCATGACAAGGCGCTGTGCGAGGCCATCCTTGCCGGGCAGACCACACTGGCCCAGCCCGGCCTGCTCGCAGACCTGCGCCGCCGCGTGCTGGATACGCTCGCTGCCGACATGCCGAAATACCCCGCGCTCAGCGAAGCGCGCCGCCTTTGGGAGAGCCAGACATGAACTTCGATCTGCCGCAGGAGCTGATAGACTACCTCGCCGAACTCGATGCTTTCATCGATGCCGAGATCAAGCCGCTCGAACAGGCGGACGACAACATCCGCTTCTTCGACCATCGGCGCGAATGGGCCCGCACCGATTTCGAGAATGACGGGCTTCCGCGTCACGAATGGGAAGCTCTTCTGATCGAGGCCACCCGCCGTGCCGATGCCGCGGGGCACTGGCGCTTTTCTGCGCCCAAGAAGTACGGCGGCAAGGATGGCAAGAATCTCTGGATGGCGGTGATCCGCGATCACTTCACGCAGAAGGGCCTCGGCCTCCATAACGATCTGCAGAACGAGCATTCGATCGTCGGGAACTTCCCGTTCGTGAACATGTTCGAGCACTTCGGCACGCCGGAGCAGCAGGAGGAATTCATTCTCGGCGGCTTCGCGCGGACGCGGCGCGTGTCCTTCGGCCTCACCGAAGCGCGCCATGGGTCGGATGCGACGCACATGGAAACCCGCGCCGTGCGCGAAACCCGTGATGGCGTCCCCGGCTGGCGGATCGACGGCGAGAAGATGTGGATCACTGGTATGCATGTCGCCAGCCACTGCGCGGTCTTTGCGCGGACCGCGGGCGAGCCCGGTGACGCGCGCGGGATCACCTGCCTCCTCGTGCCCAACCCCACCGAGGGGCTGGTGATCGAGGAATACATGTGGACGTTCAATATGCCGACGGACCACCCGCGCCTTTCGCTCACCAATGTATGGGTACCGGAGAGCGCGATGCTCGGGCCCGAAGGCGGCGGCCTCGCCATCGCGCAGAGCTTCGTGCACCAGAACCGTATCCGGCAGGCCGCCTCGTCGCTCGGTGCGGCAACGTTCTGCATCGAGGAATCGGTGCGCTACGCCCGGGAACGTAAGCCTTTCGGCGAGGAGCTGGCGCGCAACCAGGCCATCCAGTTCCCGCTCGTGGAGCTTGCCACCCAGTGCGAGATGCTGCGCCTGCTGATCCGCAAGACGGCATGGGAAATGGACCGGCTCGAAGCGGAGGAGGGCGGCCACAAACGCATCGAGCGCGAGCTGTCTGACAAGGTCTCGATGTGCAACTACTGGGCGAACCGGCTGGTTTGCGAAGCGGCTGACCGAGCGATGCAGGTCCACGGCGGCATCGGCTATTCACGGCACAAGCCGTTCGAGCACATCTACCGCCACCACCGCCGCTACCGCATCACCGAAGGCGCGGAGGAAATCCAGATGCGCAAGGTGGGCGCGTACCTGTTCGGCTATCTCGGGCCGCGCAAGGGCATGTTCGGCTAAGGAAAAAGGCGCAGGAGCCGAAAGCTCCTGCGCCTCATGCATCTCAGGGGTCCGGGTGCTATGGTGCCCGGGCCCTTTGTCTTGTTCAGGCGAACGCCGCCTTGAGATCGTCGACGAGGTCGAGGCGTTCCCACGGGAAGAAGTCGCCGTCCGCTTTGCGCCCGAAGTGGCCGTAGGCCGCGGTCGGCTGGTAGATCGGCTTGTTGAGGCCGAGGTGGGTGCGGATCGCGCGCGGGGTCAGGCCGCCGAGGCGCGTGATCGCCAGGATCGCCTGCTCGATCTTGTCGTCGCCCACCGTGCTGGTGTCGTGCGTATCGACGTAGAGCGAAAGCGGCTCCGAAACGCCGATCGCATAGGCGATCTGGATCGTGCAGCGCGTGGCAAGCCCAGCGGCGACCACGTTCTTGGCGAGATAGCGCGTGATATAGGCGGCCGAGCGATCGACCTTGGTCGGGTCCTTGCCCGAGAACGCGCCGCCGCCATGCGGGGCCGCGCCGCCATAGGTGTCGACGATGATCTTGCGGCCGGTGAGGCCCGCATCGCCGTCAGGGCCGCCGATCTCGAACGAGCCGGTCGGGTTGATGTAGTACTTGGTCTCGCGCAGCAGTACCGGCGGGATCACTTCGGCGATCACGCGCTTCACATAGGCGTGGAGTTCGGCTTCCTTCTCGCCCTTGTCGTAGCCAGGCGCGTGCTGGGTCGAGACGACGACTGCGGTCGCGGCGACGGGCAGCGAGCCTTCGTAGCGCAGGGTCACCTGGCTCTTGGCGTCAGGTTCGAGGAACGGGGCAGCACCCGAATGCCGGTCGGCGGCCATGCGCTCGAGAATCTTGTGGCTGTAGTAAAGCGTAGCGGGCATCAGGTCGGGCGTCTCGTCGGTCGCATAACCGAACATGATGCCCTGATCGCCCGCACCTTCGTCCTTGTTGTCTGCCGCGTCGACGCCCTGCGCGATGTGTGCGGACTGGCCGTGGAGGCGGTTGATGAACTCGAACTTCTCCCAGTGGAAGCCGTCCTGCTCATAGCCGATGCGCTTCACCGTCTCACGCACGGTTGCCTCGATTTCGGCCTGCGCGCCCGGGGCCCATTCGCCATCTTCGTAGACGCCCTTGCAGCGGATTTCGCCGGCCAGCACCACAAGCTGCGTGGTCGTCAGCGTCTCGCAGGCAATGCGGGCCTCGGGGTCCTTGGACAGGAACAGGTCCACGATGCCGTCGCTGATCTGGTCGGCAACCTTGTCCGGATGGCCTTCGGAAACGCTTTCGGACGTGAACAGATAATCAGTGCGCATGTGGTGTTCCCGTATGATATAAAGATTCCTTTATGTCGTCTCCCTAGCGGTCTCCGCGCCGTCTTGCAACAACGAGCGACGTGCCGAGCAGCAACAGCGCCCATGCCAGCGCCAGCCGGTTCCCCAGCCGGGCAAACGGGGTGGGTGCATGGGCCGGAGGCACCATGCCGTCGACCCGCCCGGCGGCAAGGCGCGGCACGAACTGGCGCACCACGCCGTCGGCATCGATCACCGCGCTGATCCCGGTCGTCGTGGCCCGCAGCACGGGGAGACCTTCCTCGATGGCGCGCATCCGGGCCTGCGCGAGATGCTGGGGCGGACCCCATGCGCCAAACCAGCCGTCATTGGAGGGATTGAAGATGTAATCGGGGCGGTGCGCCCGGTCTGCCACCTCGCCCGAGAAGATGATCTCGTAGCAGATCTGCAGGCCGGCCTTGCCGTGCGGTCCCAGGTCGAGCGTGCGAGGGCCGGGGCCGGGGATGAAATCAAGCGAGCCCGAAACCAGCCGGGA
Organism: Novosphingobium fuchskuhlense; assembly: GCF_001519075.1. Taxonomy (GTDB): domain Bacteria; phylum Pseudomonadota; class Alphaproteobacteria; order Sphingomonadales; family Sphingomonadaceae; genus Novosphingobium; species Novosphingobium fuchskuhlense. The sequence goes on along the minus strand of NZ_KQ954244.1, from coordinate 604,761 downwards.
GAGGCCGAGTGGTGCAAGCCACGCGCGCAGCGGCAGATACTCGCCATAGGGCACGAGGTGCGCCTTGGCATAACTGCTGCGGATCGCGCCATCGGGGCCGAGCGCGGTCACGACATTGCGCGCCGCGGTGACGGTGTCTCCCTGCACCACAAGGTCCGTCGCGCCTGTGAGCAATAGGGAGCCGGGGCCTATCACCCGACCGATTCGCGCGCGGGCGAGGGCCGGGTCGGCACCGAAGGTCGTGGCGTTGTAGAAGTACTGCGGATAGCCGGGGCGCAGATAATCGGGAAGACCGCCTTCAGGCCACAGCACGATGCGCCTCGCGCCCGGTACACGCGGGAGTGAAAGGCGCGCAATGCCCTGGAACTGCCCCTCGTAGAGGCTCGGGTCGTTGATCGTGTCCTGCCCGATGTTCGGCTGGACGAGCGTGTAGCCAAGCCGGCCTTCGGCGCCCGCGCCGTGGAGCGGTAGCAGCATGAGCCCGGCGGGCAGCGCCGCCGTCATCGCGGCAGCGTGCAGACGGCCGGCCCGCGCCATCTGCCCGGCGAGCAGCCAGACGCCGGAGAGAAGCACCACCAGCCCGGACAGGGCGTAGGTTCCCGTCCACGGCGCGATCATTGCAAGCCCCGGGCGGGCGAAGCTGCCGAGCGCGACCATCGCAAGCGGATTCCAGGCAAATCCGGTGAAGAGCGTGGCACGCAGATATTCGGTGATGATCCAGGCACCGGCTAGGGCCGGGACGAGCGCGGCCTTGAAGCGGCGGGCCAGCCAGGCCGCGAAGTACGCCGCCAGTGCGGGATAGACCGCGAGATAGACAGCAAGCAGGACCACCGCGATCCAGCCGAGCCACGCCGGCATGGCGGCCTGGTAGGTGAATGCCGTCGCGATCCAGTTGTTGCCGAGCGAGAAGTAACCGAGCCCGAACAGCCATCCCGCCAATGCCGCGCGGGCAGCCGAACGGGCATGTCCGATCCGGTCGATCAGGAAAGCCAGCGCTGCCAGTGTCAGCGGCCAGAAACCCAGCGGCTGAAAGCCTGTCGCGGCCAGCAACCCGGCCGCGATCAGCATGTGCGGTGCGTCACGTTTCGCGAGTCTGTGCACGCGGCGGCCCCGGTCAGGCGTGACGAACGACCGCGATCAGCCTTCGGCCGCCTCGGGTAGCGGGTTCTTGCGGGGACGACCGCGGCGCTTGGGTGCCACTGCTTCGGAAGCCTGCGCTTCAGCAGCGACTGCGGTTTCCTCAGCGGTCTCCGGCGCTGCGCGGACGCCGATCGCCGGCGGCAGGCTCAGCGGATCGAGCGCTGCTGCGGGGGCGTCCTCGGCCTCGCGGCGGGGGCGGCGATCGGTACGCGGACGCAGGCCACGCTGCGAACGGCTCTCGCGCACGAAGGGATTGTCGCTGGTCTCTCCAACGGGCTCCCCTTCGTCTGCACGCTCCATGCTTTCCGGCACGACCGCTGCTTCGAAGCGAGGGCGCGGATTCTCGCGCGGCTCACGGTTCTCCCGGGGCTCGCGGTTCTCGCGGGGCTCGCGGCTTTCACGCGGTTCGCGATTGTCTCGCTGTTCACGCGGCTCGCGCTGATCCCGGTTTTCGCGCGGCTCGCGGCCTTCCCGTTGCTGGAACTCGCGGCTCTCGTCGCGGCGGCTTTGCGGGCGATCAAAGGCGGGGAAGTCGCTGTCCATCGAGAAGTCGGAACCCTCGTCCTCGGCTTCGGGCTCGTTCCAGCGTTCCCCCGACTGGCGCTGGCGCTGCTCGTCGGTGCGCGAACGGCTGTCGGCGATCACGCGGAAATAATGGTCCGCAAACTGCAGGTAGTATTCTGCCTGGACACGGTCGCCATTGAGGTGCGCGTCCTGGGCCAGCTTGCGATACTTCTCGAGCATCTGGGGGGCATTGCCCCGCGCCCGGCTGTCGATCCGGTTGAGCTGCTGGCCGCCACCCTGCGGGCGGTTGTTGTTCCCGCGACCGCGCCGGCGGTTGTTCCCACGATTGTTGTTCAAGTGAGGCACTTTCCTGTTTCGGTGCAACCTTGACCCAAGTTTGTTAAACTCTGCGTTCAACTTGGGCCCGACGTGGCGTGGCTCCCGGGTCGAGTCCGGCCAAACCCGCCGCCGCGCATATTCAACCACGATATGGTGTGTTCGTGGTTCCCAGCATCTGCGCGCTGCCAGCCTGCCCTGCCGGCCATCGCTGCAAATGGTGGAGTAAGCCGAGACGGGAAGCCTTCATCCGTCGCCGTGCCTGCGGCTCTGATTAGTGAGGCGCTGCCGCCTTGCCAAGCGAAATGTTTGCCCCGCTTATGCCAATTCGACGCAGCGTGGCCTGCCTGCGAGGTCCTGATGCACCTTCACTGTCAAGCCGGCCGTCTCGGCCAGCGCCGCGACGGCTGCGCTTTGCCTGTGGCCGATCTCGAAAAGTGCGGTGCCGCCGGGTGCGAGCAGGCTCGGTATGGCAGGGATCAGGCGGCGGTAATCGTCAAGGCCCTGCGGCCCGGCGAACAGCGCCTCGGCGGGCTCGTGCGCGCGCACCGAGGGGGCCAGCTCGGCATTGTCTTCGACATAGGGCGGGTTGGCGAGGATGAGGTCGAACCGTCCCAGCCCATCCGTCCAGCCCGCGGACGTCCAGTCACCCGCGATGATGCGGGCACGCGCGGCCAGGCCGTGTGCAGTCGCATTGCGGGAAGCGATGGCCCGAGCGTCAGCCGAACGTTCGAGGCCGATCCCTTCCGCCTCGGGCCAGAGCGAAAGCGCGGCGAGCAGCAGCGCGCCCGAGCCTGTGCCGAGATCGAGGATGCAGGCTGGAGGACGGCCTTCACGCGCCGCGCGGGCCACTTCGATCAACGTTTCGCTATCCCCGCGGGGGATCAGGACGGCGGGGCTGACAGCGAGGTCGAGGTCGCAGAACGGCTGTGTGCCGAGGATATAGGCGATCGGTTCGTGATCGATTCTCCGCCGGATCAGGGCTTCGAACTGCGTGGGCACTTCGCCTTGGGCCCGGCCCAGCAGCAGATCATTGCGAGACACGCCGAGCGCATGAGCCAGCAGCAATTCTGCGTCGAGCCGGGCCGTGTCGCTTGTCGCCGCAAGCCGCTCGGCCGCTTCGCGCAGCGCGGTTCGCAGGTCAGTCATCTGTGTCCGGCATCCGCTTGCGGCATCCGCTTCAGGCATCGAGCGCCGCGAGGCGCTTGACCTGATCCTCGGCGGCCAGCGCATCGATCAGTTCGCCAAGGCCCGGGCCTTCGAGGATCTCGGGCAGGCGGTGAAGCGTGAGGTTGATGCGGTGGTCGGTTACCCGGCCTTGCGGGAAGTTGTAGGTGCGGATGCGCTCCGAGCGATCGCCGCTGCCGACCATCGCCTTGCGCGCCTCGGCTTCCGCGCCCTGCGCTTCATCCCGCATCTTCTCGTAAAGCCGCGCGCGCAGGACCTGCATCGCCTTGGCCTTGTTCTTGTGCTGGCTGCGCTCATCCTGGCAGGTGACGACAATGCCGGAGGGCAGGTGGGTGATGCGCACCGCAGAATCGGTGGTGTTCACATGCTGCCCGCCCGCGCCGGACGCGCGGTAGATGTCGATCTTGAGGTCCTTGTCCTCGATCGCGACATCGACTTCGTCGGGTTCGGGCAGCACGGCGACTGTCGCGGCGCTGGTGTGGATGCGCCCGCCGCTTTCGGTCACGGGCACGCGCTGCACGCGGTGCACGCCGCTTTCGTACTTGAGCCGTGCGAACACGCCCTGCCCTGCCACATTGGCGACGACTTCCTTGAAACCGCCGATCTCGTTCGCGTTGGCTGATACCATCTCGACCCGCCAGCCCTGTTCGGCGGCAAAGCGCTCGTACATGCGGTAGAGATCAGCGGCGAAGAGCGCCGCTTCGTCGCCCCCGGTCCCGGCGCGGATTTCCAGCATGGCGGGGCGGCTGTCAGCGCTGTCGCGCGGCAGCATGGCAATGGCGAGGGCGCGTTCGGCTTCGGGCAGCGCGCTGCGCAGGTGCGCGATTTCCTCTTCGGCAAGGGCGCGCATCTCGGGATCGGGATCGCTGCTGGCGCTGAGCGCTGCCAGTTCGCCCCGCATCGTGCTGACATGGGCGGCAGCGCGGGCGACAGGCTCAAGCTCGGCATAGTCCCGGCTTGCAGCAACAAAGGCGGGGCCTTCCAGCGTACCCGATGCAAGCCGGGCTTCGAGTTCGGCGAATCGGGACGCGATCTGGGCGAGGCGGGTGTCGGAGACGGTCATTCAGGACAATTCGGGATCAAGCCCGATCCGATCATAAACAGCTTGGACCTTGTCGAGAGCGACCCCATCTCCGTTCAAAAGCCGCATGCCTACGCTTGGTACCCCGTCGCGAACATCCATTGAGATTGCAACCGCAGGGTTGGCCTTGATTGCTCGATCAAAGCGCTTCCGAGGAGAACCCGTGGCAAATAGCTCGGCAGCTACTCCCGATTTCCGCAAGCTGTTGACCACACGTGCGGCCAGATCCTCGCGAGCGCTGTTTTCCGCAACTACCGCAATGAAGCCATCTTGCTTCAGATTCCCCGCATCCCCCACCAGCATCGCCAGCCGCTCGATCCCCGCGGCCCAGCCGACCGCTGGCGTATGCGGTCCGCCCAGCGCTTCGATCAGCCCGTCGTAGCGCCCTCCGCCGAGCACGGTGCCCTGCGCGCCCAGCCGGTCGGTCACGAACTCGAACGCCGTGTGGCGGTAATAGTCCAGCCCGCGCACCAGTGCCGGGGCGCGGGTCCAGGCGACGCCGGCGGCATCCAGCCCCGCCGTGACCTTGGCGAAGAAGTCCTGCGCCTCGTCCGAGAGGAACTGGTCAATCATCGGCGCGTCTGCCGTGAAAACCTTGTCGCGCGGGTCCTTGCTGTCGAGGATGCGCAGCGGGTTCTTCTCGAGCCGCTCCTGCGAATCCTGGGAAAGGTCGTCCTTCACAGCGCGGAAGTAGTCCACCAGCGCGGCGCGCCAGGCTTCGCGGCTGGGGGCATCGCCCAGCGTATTGAGCTGGAGCGTGACGCCATCGGCAATGCCGAGTTCCTTGAGGATCTGATCCGCCATCACCAGAAGCTCGACATCCGCCTGCGGTTCGGCAGCGCCGAGAATCTCCGCGTCGATCTGGTGGAACTGGCGGTAGCGGCCCTTCTGCGGGCGCTCGTAGCGGAACAGGGGCCCGTGCGTCGCCAGTTTCAGCGGTGCGTGCTGCTGCCAGCCGTTGGTGAGGTAGGCGCGCGCGATCCCGGCGGTGAATTCGGGGCGCAGTGTCAGCGATTCGCCGCCGCGGTCCTCGAAGCTGTACATTTCCTTGGAAACGACATCGGTCGTCTCCCCCAGGCTGCGGCTGAAAACGGTGGTCTTCTCGAACACCGGCAACTCTGCGCGGCGGAAGCGATAGAGGCGGCGCACACGCTCGAAAGTCTCCACCACGAAGGCGAAAGCCTCGGCATCAGGGCCGAAGATATCCTGCGTGCCGCGGATGGCCTGCGGGGTCGGGGTTCCCGATTTCGGGGCGGATGGGTTCTTGTCGCTGCTCATACCTAGGCGCGCGATTAGCGGGAATGTTGCCATGGGGAAAGGGGCGCGGCCAGTTTGCCGGAACTGCCCAAAGGGCGGGGCCAGTTGCAGTCCTCAGCGCTTCGCGCCATGAGACGCCTATGTTCACGACCCCGATGCGTTCCACGCGCCCTGCCGCCCTGCTGACTCTCGCAGCAGCCCTGCTGTCCACTGCTGGCCCGATCCGGGCGCAGGTCCAGCCGCCGACGAACACCCGTCCGATGGCCGTGCCGATTACGCAGTCGATCCCTGATGCCGAGGACAAGCCTTTCCCCGGCACGATCCAGCTGGCGATCGATGCCAGCGACACCACCACGGGTGCCTTTCGTGTGACCGAGACGATCCCGGTCCCCGCCGGCCAGTCGAGGCTCACGCTGCTTTATCCCAAGTGGCTGCCCGGCAACCATGGCCCCGAGGGCCCGATCGCCGAACTGGTCGATGTGCGCTTCTATGCGGGCGGCAAGCCTCTGACCTGGAGCCGCGATCCGGTCGACGTCTATGCGTTCCATGTCGACCTACCCGCGGGCACGTCCGAGATCACCGCCCGGCTGATCCACACTTCGCCGCTGCGCACAAGTGAGGGGCGCGTGACGATGACGCGCGAGATGCTCAATCTGCAATGGGAAAAGATGAGCCTCTATCCCGCCGGATACTATGTGCGGCAGATCAAGGTCCAGCCGACGGTGACCTTCCCGGCGGGCTGGCAGGTGTTCACGGCGCTCGATGGCAAGGCTGCCACTGGAAGCGTCGTGACTTGGGCCGTGACGGACTATGAAACCCTTGTGGATTCGCCGATCTTTGCCGGTGCCTATGCCGACCGGCACGACCTCGGAAAGGGCGTTTTCCTCGATATCGTGGCCGACAAGCCCGAACTCCTCAAGATCGCGCCCGAAAACCTCGCCACCTATCGCAATCTGGTGGACGAGGCGCTGCTGGCCTACGGCGCGAAACACTTCGACCATTATGACCTGCTGCTGGCGCTGACCGACCGCATGGGCGGCATTGGTCTCGAGCACCACCGCTCCAGCGAAAACCAGTACGAGCCGCGCACGCTGGTCGATTGGGCGGCGGGCGACTGGGATCGCAACGTCATCGCCCACGAATTCTCGCATTCGTGGGATGGCAAGTACCGCCGCCCGGCCAGGCTGTGGACGCCGGACTACCGCGTGCCGATGCAGGACAACCTGCTGTGGGTCTACGAAGGGCAGAACCAGTTCTGGGGCCTGGTCCTCGCCGCGCGTTCGGGCGTGCAGAGCAAGGAGCAGGTGCTCGGCCAGTTTGCCAACTACGCGGGGGTGTTCACGCAGTATCCGGGGCGCGAGTGGCGCTCGGTCGAAGATACGACCCACGATCCGATCATCGCCAACCGCAAGCCCAAGCCGTTCTCCTCGCTCGCCCGCAACGAAGAGTACTACACCGAAGGCGCGCTCATCTGGCTCGAGGCCGAGGCGATCATCCGCGAAGGTACCGGCGGCAGGAAGGGCATGGACGATTTCGCCAAGGCCTTCTTCGGCATGAAGGACGGCGATTGGGGCGTGCTGACCTACGAGCTCCCCGAGGTGGTGCAGACGCTGAACGCCGTCTACCCTTACGATTGGGCGGGCTTCATCAAGACCCGCATCCAGACCGCAGGCCAGCCTTCGCCGCTCGGCGGGATCGAGCGCGGCGGATACCGGCTGGTGTGGAAGGAAGAGCCCAATCCTTACGACAAGGCGCGGATGGCTGCCGCCAAATACATCTCGCTCTACCACTCGATCGGCCTCGCCATCGACAGCGACGGCAAGGTGACCGCCAGCCTCTGGAACGGGCCGGGCTTCGCGGCCGGGATCGTGACGGGAATGCAGATCCTCTCGGTGAACGGCAAGACGTATGATCAGGACACGATCAGGGCGGCGATCACGGCGGCCAAGGGGAACACCGCGCCGATCGAGCTGATCGTCAAGCGTGACGATGTGGTGCGGACGGTCCAGCTATCCTACCATGATGGGCTTCGCTGGCCGTGGCTGGAGCGTGCCGTGCCGGGGACCGCGCCCACCGGGCTCGACAAGCTGCTCGCGCCCCGCGCACCTGCCGCGAAGAAGCTGGCCGCGAAGTAAATGGAAAGCGGCGGCGGCACCGGTGCTGACCAGACCCGCCGGCGGTTCGGTCAGCGCTTCGCGCCGCCCCGCTTCGTGCTGTTTCTGGTCCTGCTGATTGCCGGGGCCATCATCCGCGGCTGGATAACAGGTTTTGGCGATATCGCCGATATTCTCGTGGTGGGGTTCGATTTTGCGGTCGCCGGTTTCCTCCTCTCGCTGATACCGCTGCTGCGCGCCTGTGATATGGAAACCATGCGGCGACATTCGGAGGAAAACGATGCCAACCGCCTGATCGTGCTTGCTGTCAGCACGCTGATCACGCTGGTGGTCCTGGCCGCGATCGCGGGCGAACTGCCTGCGGCCAAGCATGGCGAGCCGGGCGCGCTGCTGCGGCTGATTGTCACGCTGCTGCTGACCTGGCTCTTTGCCAACGTGGTCTATGCGCTGCACTACGCCCACGAGTATTACCGGGCGAGTGCGGTTCCCGGTGAGGATGCAGGTGGCCTCGAATTTCCCGGCAGCGGGCATCCGGACTATCTCGACTTCGCCTATTTCTCACTCACGCTCGGGATGACGTTCCAGACTTCTGATGTCGAAATTTCCTCGCGCGAAATTCGCCGGATTGTGACGCTGCATTCCTTCGCTGCCTTCGTGTTCAACATCGGGGTGATCGCGTTCACCATCAACGGTATTGGCGGGATCTGAAGACCCTCACCCTACGTGAATGTTGCAGTGCACAAGGTGCGGCGCTAGAGACCCTCGCGAAGTTCACCGGCCCCCGGGCCCAGCGAAGGCATCCCATGCGCATCGACATGATCCCCATCGGCGAAAATCCGCCCGAAACGCTCAACGTGATCATCGAGGTCCCGGTTGGTGGCGAGCCGGTGAAGTACGAATTCGACAAGGCTTCCGGCGCGCTCTTCGTGGACCGCATCCTGCACACGCCGATGCGCTATCCGGCCAACTACGGCTTCGTGCCGCACACCCTTTCGCCCGATGGCGACCCGCTCGATGCGCTGGTGATCGCGCGCTCGCCGTTCGTGCCCGGCTCGGTCGTGCGCGTGCGCCCAATCGCGGTGCTGAACCTTGAGGACGAGCATGGCGGCGACGAGAAGCTCGTCTGCGTGCCCGATGACAAGACTTTCCCCTACTACCGCGATGTCGCCGAGAAGAGCGACCTGCCCGAGATCGTGCTCCAGCAGATCGAGCACTTCTTCACCCACTACAAGGACCTCGAAAAGGAAAAGTGGGTCCGTGTCGGCAAGTGGGGCGGGGCCGACGACGCCAAGCGCATCACGGTCGAGGCGATCGAGCGCGCCAAGACTGCAAAGTAAGGTCTTTCACAATTCCGCTCACCCTGAGCATGCTTCTACAAGCTCAGGGTGAGCGGGGCATTGAACCGTTTTTCGAAGCTCAATCCCCTGCGACGCTCATGCCGTCTATCCTGAGCGTCGGTACGTCGATGCCGCGCCACAGTTCCAGATCGTCAGCCGCGACCAACCGGGCAAACATATCGATCAGATTGCCGGCCACGGTGAATTCCGCAATCGGTCCGGCGATCTCACCGTTGACGACGCGGAAGCCCGAAGCGCCTCGGCTATAGTCGCCTGTCACGCCGTTGACCCCGTGGCCGATCAACTCGGTCACATAGATGCCATCAGCGATGTCGGCGAGGAGCGCGGCGCGGCTGACGGTGCCCGCCTGAAGCACGAGATTGCCGGCCGTCACGTGCGGCGCGCCGGATCCCCCGCGCGAGGCGTGGCCGGTGGGCACCGCGCCCAGCTGGCGCGCGGCGGCGGCATCCATCAGCCAGCCGGTAAGGTGCCCGTTCTCGACGAGGTTGCGCGCGCCAGTGGGCAGCCCCTCGCCATCGAAAGGGCGCGAACGAGGGCCGCGCGGGCGCAGCGGGTCTTCGCTGATGGTGATCGATGAATCGAAGATTTTCTGACCATCCTTGTCGAGCAGGAAGCTGGCACGGCGCGCGATCGCCGCGCCCGACATGGCGCCGAGCAGATGGCCGACCAGCGAACTGCCGACGCGCGGATCGAACACGACCGGATAGGTCCCGCTCTTTACCCGGCCCGGATCGACGCGGGCAACGGTGCGCTCACCGGCTTCGCGGCCGATAGCGGCAGGCGAGGGCAGGTCCGCGGCGTGGCGTGCACTGCGCCAGGCATAGTCACGCTGCATGCCGTTCGCGGTGCCGGCCAGCACGCTGGCCGAGCGACCGTGACTGGTGGCGCCATAGGCTCCGCTGAAGCCGTGGCTGGTGGCCAGCGCGACGACGCCGCGGCCCGCGCTGGCGCTGCCGCCTTCGCTGTTAGTGACGCCGGGTACCGCGCGCGCGGCATCTTCGGCTTCCTCCGCCCAGCGCCGCAACGTCAGCGGATCGGGCTCTTCGGCATCGACGAGGTCGAGTTCGGGCGGCGCGGCGCGCAGCAGCAACTCTTCCGGGGCAAGCCCGGCAAACCTGTCGGCCGGAGCAGCGCGGGCCATGTCGACCGCGCGGCTGGCGAGTTCGTCGAGAGCCTCGTCGCCAAGGTCGGTCGATCCGATCGAGGCCGAGGCACCGCCAACGAACACACGCAGACCGATATGTTCGGATTCAGACCGCTCGACATCCTCGAGCGCGCCCAGCCGCACCGAGACAGACTCAGACGAGTCGGCAATATAGACGGCGTCACCGGCCTCGGCACCAGCCTTGATGGCGCGCTCGATCAGGGCGTGGCAGCGCTCCTGGGCCTCTTTGGGGGAAAGCATCTTGGCAGGGGCCTTTCACGCGGAAGTTTGACAGGCTCCGACATGGGAAGCCAACGCCGCGCGATCTAGACCGCCGCAGCGTTTCCCGCAATCTGGACTGCTGCTCAGAAGTTCGTGACGAGAACCCGGAACACCGCGGCGAGCAGGAAAGGCAAGCCGATCGCGACCGCCCACGTCGCCAGCTGGTCACGCCGGAAATCGCCTTGCAGCGTGAGATCGGCAGCTTCGAGATCACTGAGCGCTTCCCAGCGGCGCTCAAAATGGCGGAACATCGGTATCACCCCTGCGACGAGGATGATCAGCGCAATCATCGGCAGCATTGAGCCGCCTTCGCCTTCGAGGGTGCGCAAAGTCACGAAGATTTGGAGGCTGGTATAGACCAAGAGGCTGTAAGCGACGGTGTCGCTCATCCGCTTGCGCCAATCGAGTGCATGACCCTGCATGGCTGCACCTTCGCTTCCCGCCTTTGCGGCAATGCCCTTGCGCATCACATGTGCCCCTGTATCTGCTCACTCTCCACTGGGGAGTAGAACACGCCTGCGGCGATGTTTCAAGCACTGCAATATTACCGCCTGCTGGTAATACCGGTGGTCTGCCGCACGCTACCATGCGGCCAGACATGCATAAATCCTGCCAAAGCCGTGCAGACGGGCTTTGCCCGCGCCGCGGACCGGGCTATGAGCCTAATCGCTTATGGACGAGATGCCCGCCAGTGCGACCAACCTAGCCACCCTCGAGAAGGGCGGGCTGGAAGTGGTTTCGATCGCCAAGAGCTACGACAAGCGCGCCGTGCTCACTGATATCTCGCTTTCGGTCGGCAAGGGCGAAGTGCTCGGCCTGCTGGGGCCCAACGGTGCGGGCAAGACGACCTGCTTTTATTCGATCATGGGGCTGGTGCGGCCGGATTCGGGGCGAATCCTGCTCGATGGGGTCGATATCACGCGCCTTCCCATGTACCGCCGCGCGATCCTCGGCCTTGGCTATCTGCCGCAGGAAACCTCGATCTTCCGGGGCATGACGGTCGAGCAGAACATCCTCACGGTGCTCGAACTGGTCGAACCCGACAAGGCAACCCGCGCAGCCGCTCTCGACCGGCTGCTGGGCGAATTCGGCCTCACCCGCCTGCGAGCATCGCCTGCGATGGCGCTTTCGGGTGGCGAGCGGCGCCGCTGCGAGATCGCGCGGGCGCTGGCGGCAAATCCGTCGATCATCCTGCTCGATGAGCCGTTCGCGGGCATCGATCCGCTCTCGATCAGCGATATCCGGCATCTCGTGATCGATCTCAAAAATCGCGGAATCGGCGTGCTCATCACCGATCACAACGTGCGCGAGACGCTCGATATCGTCGACCGCGCCTGCATCATCTACGGCGGGCAAGTGCTGTTCGCAGGCAGCCCGGAGGCGCTGGTCGCCGATCCCAACGTGCGCCGGCTCTATCTGGGCGAGGGCTTCACTCTGTGATGCTGCAGGGTATGACGCCGCCGCGACCCGGAGGATAGGCAGACATGGCGTTGGGTCCGCGGCTCGACCTCCGCCAGAGCCAGTCACTGGTCATGACACCGCAGCTCCAGCAGGCGATCAAGCTGCTGGCGCTGTCAAACCTCGAGATCGAGGCATTCATCGGTGAGGCGCTGGATGCCAATCCTCTGCTCGAAATGGGCGAGGGCGCGCCCGATGCCGGGCTCGATTCTGCTTTCGAGGGCGAGCCTGAGGCGCTGCGGAGGACGACGCTCGAAACCTCGCCGGTCGATCAGCTGGTCAGCGAGGGCCGCGCGGCGGAAGACCGTCCGCTCGATATCGACGCCAGCGCCCTCGACCGGGACCGCGATACCGGAGACGGCCCGAGAAGCGATTTCACTGACAGTCTCGGTGATTTCGGCGGCAGCGGGGCGGGTGGCGAAGGCCCGGATATCGACGAGCGCGGCGGCGGGGGCGAGACGCTGGCCGAGCACCTCCATGCCCAGATCGGCGCGGTGACCTCCGAACCGGCACTGCTGTTTGCCGCGCGCTGGCTGATCGATCATATCGACGAGGCGGGCTATCTCACTACAACGCTGGAAGACGCGCGCGAGGCTCTCGGCCTCTCGCCGGCGGCGATGGAGCAGGCGCTCGGCCTTGTGCAGTCGCTCGACCCCACTGGGGTCGGCGCGCGCAATCTTTCCGAATGTATTGCGCTGCAGGCGCGCGAGGCGGACCGCTACGATCCGTGCATGGCGCGGCTGATCGACAACCTCGACTTGCTTGCGCGCGGCGAGATCGCGCGGCTCAAGCGCCTTTGTCAGGTCGACGACGAAGACTTTGCCGACATGCTGCGCGAACTGCGCGGCTATGATCCCAAGCCCGGCCTGCGCTTTGGCAGCGGGCCGGCGGAAGCGGTGGTGCCCGATATCCTTGTCGAGGCCGTCGTTGGCGAGGATGGGGCTCCCGGCTGGGATATCGCTCTCAATCCCGCCACCCTGCCGCGCCTTGTCGTCAATCGTCGCTACTATGTGGAGATGCGCCATGCCTGCGTTGCGAAGGATGCCAAGGCCTGGCTGGGCGAGCGGCTGGCCGATGCAAACTGGCTGCTGAAGGCGCTCGACCAGCGGCAGAAGACCATCCTCAAGGTGGCCGCCGAGATCGTGAAGCAGCAGGAGGGTTTCTTCCGGCTAGGCGTCGCCCACCTGAAGCCGCTGACCCTGCGCACGGTGGCGGAGGCGATCACGATGCATGAATCGACTGTCAGCCGGGTCACCTCGAACAAGTACCTCCATTGCGCGCGCGGCACCTTCGAGCTCAAGTACTTCTTCACGTCTGGCGTCGCGTCGGCGGATGGGGACGGCGCGGTTTCGGCGGAAGCGGTCAAGGCGGCGATCCGCCAGTTGATCGATGCCGAGGATCCCAAGGCCGTGCTTTCGGACGATGCCTTGGTGGACCTGCTCAATCAGCGTGGCTTCGACCTTGCGCGGCGGACCGTTGCCAAATACCGCGAGGCGATCGGGCTGGGCAGTTCGGTGCAGCGGCGGCGTCAGAAGGCGCTCGCAGGGGTGCGATGACAAGGGAAATGCACCGGGCAGGCGCTGCTGGCCCGGGCCAATTAGGATCGGAGACAGATGCGATGAAATCCCGACTGATGCTTGCGGCCTTGCTGTGCTGCGCCGCCTCGCCGCTCGCTGCGCGTCCGATCGAATACCGCATGATCTCGGACAAGGCTGACATCGGACACTATATCGCCGATCAGGACGGACGCACGATCACGGTCGACTTTGATATCAAGCAGAACGGGCGCGGGCCGACGATCAAGGAGAAGATCGTACTCGCGGCGGATGGTACGCCGATGACCTGGACGATCACGGGCCGCACCACCTTCGGCAACCCGGTCAACGAGAGCTTCTCGCGCACGGCTGCGGGCGCGAAATGGAAGGATCTGGCAGGGCCCGGCCTGATCAAGGGGGCAGATGCCCCGCGCTACTATGCAACACAGAACGGCTCGGTGAGCGACATCGCGCTCATGGCCAAGGCCCTTCGCTCGGCGCCCTGCATGGCGATGGCTGTGGCGCCGTCCGGCATTGCGAAGCTGACCGAGAAGGGCCGTCACGTGTTCGACGGACCCGATGGCCGTCTGGACGTGACGACTTATGAACTGAGTGGGCTTGCGCTTGATCCCGCCTACATCGCGCTCGATGCCTCCGGCGACCTGTTTGCCGTATCTGCTGCCGATCAGGTGCTGGTCCGCAAGGGCTACGAGGCGACTGCGGTAGAGCCCTTGCGCGTAGAGGCAGAGCGGCTGGGCGCGGAGCGCTTCACCGCGCTGCAGAAGGATTACGCGAAGCACTATGCCGGACCCGTGCGCATCCGCAATGTCCGGCTGTTCGATCCGGCCGCCAAGGCGCTCACCGAGCCGCGCGATGTCGTCGTCTTCGGCAAGCGCATCAGCGAAGTGGTCCCCGCAGGCAGCCCCGCTGTTCCGGGCGAGACCACTATCGACGGCGCCGGCGGTACGCTCGTGCCTGGCATGTTCGAAATGCATGCGCACCTCGCGCAGCAGGACGCGCTGCTCAACGTGCTCGCGGGCATCACGACGGTGCGCGACATGGGCAACCGCGACGACGTCCTCGATCAGCTGAATGCGCGGATCGAGGCGGGCGAACTAGCGGGGCCGCGCATCGTACGCTCCGGTTTCATCGAGGGTGAGAGCCCCTATTCGGCGCGCAACGGCACTGTCGTCGCCACTCAGGATGCGGCGCTGGCCGCGGTGCGCAAGTATGCGGCGCGCGGATTCTGGCAGGTCAAGCTCTACAACTCGATGAAGCCTGAATGGGCCCCGGCCATCACGGCCGAGGCGCACCGCCTGGGCATGCGCGTGGCAGGGCACATTCCGGCGTTCTCCAATGCCGATGCGATGATCGCGGCCGGCTTCGACGAACTCACCCATGTCAACCAGCTGATGCTGGGCTGGGTGCTGAAACCCGGCGAAGATACCCGCACGCTGTTCCGCTTCACCGCGATGCGTCGCTTCCCCTCGATCGAGGTGACGTCGCCGCAAGTGCAGGCGACACTTGATGCGATGGTGGCGCGCCACGTTGCGCACGAACCCACGATCGGCATCCACGAACTGGGCCTGACCGCGCTCGACGGTGAACCCAATCCGGGCGCGCGCGATTATATCGATCACATGCCGCCGGCCGAGCAGCGGCAGCTCAAGCAGGCCTTGTTCGGCACCGACACCCCGCAGCAGCGCGCAGAATATGTCGCCGCCTATGCCAAGGTGCTCGAAACGCTGACCGAGATGAACCGCAAGGGTATCCTCCTGATACCCGGCACCGATCTCGGCGGTGCCTTCACCTATCACCGCGAACTGGAACTCTTTACCAGGCTGGGGCTGACTCCGGCGCAGGTGCTCTCGCGCGCGACGCTGGAAATGGCCGCCTATCTGCATCAGGATCAGCAACTCGGCTCGGTTGAGCGGGGTAAGCTGGCCGACTTCTTCCTCGTGCCCGGCGATCCGGTCCAGAACCTCAAGGCGATCAAGTCCATCGCGATGGTGGTGAAGGACGGCACCTTCTACTATCCGGCGGAGATCTACACCAAGCTGGGGATCAAGCCGTTCGCCGCACCGCCCGCGGTCAAGCAGGCGGACTGACCGCGCCGGCCCGGGCCGTCACCGTTCGCCGGTGGCGCCCGGCCGCTCTGCCAGCATGTGCTGGATCATGTCCTGCAGGCCAGCGTCGTAGCGCGCGAGCACGCTGTGCTCCTCTGCGGTCTGCCAGTGCGTGACGAGTTCGCGGCCGTTCCACCAGTGCAGGGCATAGGCGGGGGGATCGGCGACGATCAGCGGGCGCTGGTCGGGATGGGCCGGATCGATGGGCCGCAAATCGAGCGCGATCTGCGGGGCGGTCGAAGGGCAGGTGGCGACGACAAGGTCTTCCCAATGTGCTGTCACCGCGCGGTGGATGTGGCCGCAGACAAGGCCGATCACGTTGTTCCGCCCGCGCAGGCAGCCTGCAAGACGCGCGACCCATGGCTCGGCGGGATCGGTATTCATCCATGCGATGCCCACCTCGATCGGCGGATGATGCTGGACGATCAGCGTCTTGCGCGCGGGCTGTGCATCGAGCTGCGCGGTGAGCCACGCCGCCCGTTCTTCGCAGAAGGCGCCGCCGTGGCGACCTTCTTCCAGCGTATCGAGCACGAGGATGCGCATCGCCGGGGTTTCGATCGCATATTGCAGGAAGCCGCCATTGAATTCGGCCTTCGGAAAAACGCCGGCGAAATTGGCGCGCTCGTCGTGATTGCCGAGCGCATAGTAGACCGGAAAGGGGAGGCCCGAGAGCGCTTCGTCCAGCCGTTCGTAGCTGGCGCGATCACCCCGGTCGATGAGGTCGCCCGTAGCCAGCAGCATGTCCGGCTGCGGAACCATGCTCGCCAGTTCCGCCACCACCCGGTCGAGCCGCTGGCGGTTGAATTCGCCGGGGCTGTCGGGCTCGAAGCCCAGATGGATATCGGTGATCTGCGCGATCAGCATCCGGCGGTTCCCGAGCCTTCCTGCGTCAGCGCGGTGCCGACGGGTGGCGTGGCCAATCTCGACCGGTGCCCCAGGCTGCGGTGAGCAGCGCAGGGCCCTTGCGCTTGTCGGCCGGTTTCCAGGGCGCGCCATTGTCCATGTGATACTCGTGACACATCGCGCAGCCCGATGCGACCGGTTCCTTCACATGCGCGCTGGCGAGCTTCGCGCCGCCTTCGCCGACGTGGCAGGAACGGCAGCCCCCGGCACCGTCGATCCCGGGAACCAGCACGGCATCCGCATCGTTCGATGTGGTCGCCTTGACGTGGCAGGTCACGCATTCGGACTTCGTGTGATCCTTATGATCGAACCAGCCCTTGTTGTAGTAGCGCCCGTTCTGCGCAGGCTTTTGCACGCTGAAGCCGGCCGTCGTCGCGCTGCCGCTGCGCCCGATCACATGGCAATCATAGCACATGCCGCCCTTGCTGAAGACTTGCGTCACCGCCTCGTCGGCCTGCACGGGGCGGAAGTGCACCGCGCGGGCAAAGTCTGCCGCGGTCGATTGCTGTGCCGCTGCGCCCGGAATGCGCCGCGCGAGGCCCGAAAGGCTGGCAGGGCGCGGGGGCATGCCGCCCCGGAACGCCGCGCGCAGATCGGCAACGACCTGTTCAGGCTGGCCATGGCGCAAGGTGCGGAATGTGCCGCCGATCTCGTCGAAGGTCAGCGAGTGGCACGATTGGCAGGCCTTCTCCATCTCGACCGGTTTGAACCGCGCGCCGCCGCTGTCGGTCTGGTGGCAGTCCTTGCAGCTCAGCGAATCGGCGGCGGCGAACTCGCCCGGACGGCGGCGCACCATCTGCGCGATGCCGTTGGCCTTTGAGAGGTGCTGGGCATGGGTGAACTTGAGCCCCGTGTTCTCCTTCATGCCATCCTGCCAGACGGCGCGCTGGAACAGCGGCTTTCCGTCCCCGCCGATCCCGGCCAGGAGCATCGGCCGGAACTGGGGATGGGCCGTCCCGAAATCGGCGGCATCGGCGATCTTCGTGTCGGTCAAGCGCGTCTTCAATCCATCGTGGCAGGTGGTGCAGAACTGCTGCCGAGTCGCAGGCATAGCACCCGCGCCCTCGTGCTCGGTGTGACAATCGACACACCTGCCGGCGGGTTTGTTGAAGGCATTTGCCACCGCGCGCTGGAAACCTGCGAACCCCGCTGGCTCCCCGCGCGCCTTTAGCAGCCGCGCGCCGTCGGCAATATGCTGGTGCGCATCCTCCTTGTGGCAGGTCATGCAGGCATTGTCGCGCACCGCCACGAAGGGCTGAACATGGCAGGCCTGGCAATCGCCGCCAAGGTTCTTGTGCGCCAGGCTCAGATTGCCCGACGACCAGGCAAGGTCGCCATGGAGGCCCGCCGGCCGCCGCGCCTCCTTGTGCAGCGCGAGCGGCTGGTAGGTTGCCCACGACCAGATCGGCACCGCCAGGAACGCCAGCAGCATCAGCGCGGCAAAGCCCCAGGCCGAAAGGCGTTTGCCCGGCAGCAGCTTCTGCAGCGTGTAGGCGCTGCCGATGTCGATGGCCTCGGCGCTTTCCGACACGGCCTCGACCCGGCGCACGGTGAAGGCCGGGAGACCGCTTTCCGCTTCGCGCGCGAGGGTGATGCGGTGGCCGCCGAAAGCGAGTTCGGCGCCGGTCGCGATGTCGAGTTCGCTCGAGGTGGCCGAGCGGCCGTTGACCGTGAAAGGCTGCTCGCCGATCGATTCAATCAGCAGTGTAGCGGCATCGATCGCGCGGATGCGGGCATGGCGAGGATCGACGGCGAGGTCGGGCAGGTGGATGCCCGAGGACCCGTCACGGCCGATGACGAGGACGTCGCTCTCGACCACCGAGCGGCGGACGATTTGCTCCCCGCTGGATTTGAGCGCGATCTGGCGGACGACAAAGCTCATGATGGCGCTCACCAGTAGAAGAACACGCTGACGATATGCGCCGAGAGCGCGGCGATCAGCGCAAAAGTCATGGGGACGTGGACGTAGAGCCAGGCCTGCAGCCAGCCCTTGATCCTGAGATGGCGCCTCAGCCGCGCCAGCATGGCTTCCTTGCGGGTGAGCTGCGCGTCCACCTTGTCCAGCGGATCATCGGCGATACGCGGCCGGTGGGCGCGCAGGCGCCGCAGTTCCCCCGCTGCCTCGCGCGTCGCATCGCGGGGGTAGCGCCCGGTGAGGCGGTTCATGATCGAGCCGGTGAAAGGGTCCTGTTCGAGGCTGCGGCCCACCAGCATGGCGCATTCCGGGTCGAGCGGCTGCGCCGCATCGTGGAGCTGCCGGTCGAGCGAGCGCAGCGCCTCGACCATCTGCTTCTCGGTGATCGCGCCTTCCGCGTCATAGCGGTTTGCCGAAAGCGCGCGGGGCAGCGTGGCATAGGCGGTCACCCCGAAGATGCCCGAGATGATCACGATCATCATCAGTGCCCAGGCCAGCGTGTGCACGTTCCAGCCGAATGCAAAGCCTGAATGCAGTGTGCCGATCACGATCAGCAGCACGCCGAGCCAGACGTGAGCCGAAGTCCACGCCTTCAGCGACCAGCGCCCCGGCGTGATCGCGCGCTTGCGCATGCCCAGAGCCGTCAGCCACAGGATCAGCAATGCGCCGACTGTGCCGAGGGTATAGCCCAGCCAGCTCGAGCCGAAGTGGTGCGGGGGCAAGGGCACGACCATGTAGAGCAGGATCAGCGCGGCGGCGAGGGCGGCGGAAATCTTGATCCACTTGCCGTTCTTGTGGACGAGAAAGCCCTCATGCGTGCTCTGCCGTTCGCGGGTCGCGCCGGTGCGGCGGCGGGGTGCTGGAGCAGGGGTTGTCGCCATGGCTCAAGCCCCCTCGTTTTCGAGCCGCGCGACGGTCAGGAACTCGTCGGGCGAGACGCGGATGGCAGCGCCCGTCGGGCAGGCCCGCACGCAGCTGGGGCCGCCCTCGATCCCCGCGCACATGTCGCACTTGATTGCCTTTTTGCGGTCCAGCGCCTCGTCGATGGCAGGGTCGCCGGTGTACCTGGTGTTCTTCTTGGACCACTTGCTGGGCGGCTCGCCCGGCCCCGGCCCGCTGCCGAACAGCAGCCATGAGAGCAGCGAGGGCTTCCTGGGCGGCACCTTGTCCATGCGGATCACGCCATAGGGGCAGTTGCGCTGGCAATTGCCGCAGCCGATGCAGGTGTCGTTGATGAAGACCTCGCCATCCGGTCCGCGGTGGATCGCGTTAGGCGGGCAATCGGCCATGCAATGTGGATGTTCGCAGTGGCGGCACGAGGTCGGCACGTGGAGGTGCGCAAAGCTCTTTCCCGCCTCGCGGTCTAGCCGGGAGAGGCCATCATGGCTGTCGGCGCAGGCTTTCTCGCAATTGTCGCAGCCCACGCAAAGCCGCTCGTCGATCAGCAGCACGTCGGTCGCCTCGCCGAGCCCCTGGCTGACAAGGAACTTGGCCTGCTCGGAATAGAGATCGACGACGCCGGAGAAGCCGTCCTTCTTCGATTCGACGAAGGCGTTGGTGGCGCGGCGCGCTTCCATGTCCTTGCGCGCGCGGGCAAGCAGCGCGGGCTTGGCCTCCAGCACACGTGCAAACGCCTCGCCATCAATCTTGATGACTTCGGATTTGATCGCCGCGCGCACGGTCGCTGTACGCTGGCCGCCGTCGATCAGCGCCATCTCGCCGACATAGGAACCGGCCGGGAGGTAAGAAAGGAACACCGGCTTCCCACCGACGACTTTCTCGACAATCATCGAGCCGACGCGGATGACATAGATGTCCTTGTCGTCCGCGCCTTCGGTGATGATCGCCTCTCCCGCACGGACGGGCATGATCTTTGCGGTGTCGACCACTTCGCGCACATCCTCGGGGGTGAGGCCCGATCCGAACATCTGCAGCAATTGCCGCTCGATTCCGATGCGCTCGATCGCGCGGCGTGCGCTCGGCACCTGGCTCTGCAGCTTGAGCGCGGCATTGCGGCTGATCTCAACACAAATGCAGTCACTGCCCGCCACAACGGTGGCACCGCGCCGCCGTCCGGAGATCAGGCCCACTTCGCCGAAGATCGAGCCTCTGGGGATGGTGACCACCTTGCTCGGATCGTTGGCGTCGATCCGCACAGCGACCGAGCCATCGGCAATCGCGAACAGCGAGGAGCCCGGATCGTTCTTCTCGAAGATCGTCTCCCCCGCCTTGTAGAAGCGCGCATCGGAATCGAGCATGAACTCGCGCAGCTGCAGCGTCGTCATGCCATTCAGGATCGCGATATGGGTGCGCAGCAATTCGAGCCATTCCGCCACGCTGCGCCGCCCCGGCAGACCGGCGAACTTGGCTTCCAGCAGCGGCTCGTCTGCGGGCTTCAGCGCGGTGTTGCCGTTGATGAACTCGATGACGTCGTAGCCCTGGTTCATGCAGTGCTTGATCAGCGGATAGCCCGCCAGTGCACCGATCACGAAAATGCCTGGCGCGGTCGATTCGAACTGCGGCGACAGCGTCGGGAACGCGAGCCGGTCGCCTGACGCAAACTCGATCCCGCAGCTTTCGACGAAGCCGCGCGGCGGGGCCGAACCGATGCGCGCGATGATGCGGTCGCAGCGGATGCGTTCCTCGCCGTCGCGGGTATTGAGCGTGATCCAGCCAGGCTCGATCGCCTTGGTCTCGGTCTCGTAGCGGATTGTCAGCTTGCCGGCCGCGTCGTCTTCCACCAGCGCCTTGGCGTTGGGCTCCTTGGCGGTGGCGAAGCTCTCACGCACGTTTGCCGATTTGGGCGAGCGATTGAGCACGGTGACGACGTTGCCCTGTGCCGGATCCTCGGCAAGACCGCGGGCGTTCTCGATCCCAGCGTCGCCGGTGCCCACCACCACGATATGCTCATCGAGCACCGCATAGGGATCGTCGAGCTGGTACGTCACGTGCGGCAGGTCCGCACCCGGGCAGCGCATCAGGTTCGGGTTGCCCTGCGTGCCGATGGCGAGCACGACCGTCTCGGCCATGATGACCTCGCCGCTGGTCAGCGTGATCGCATATGGCGGGGCATGGCGCTGGAGTTCGGTTGAGGTGGTCGATCCGTCGCGCGCGCGGGTGACGATCTTCTGGATCGAACCTTCAATCGCCGGGCCGGTGCCTTTGATAGACTTCACCTCGGCGTTGTACTTGACGTTGACGCCGAGGTCGGCCGTGCGGCGGTTCCAGCGGCCGAGGATGTCTTCCTTCTTGCCTGCGTCGAACTCCTGATCAGATCGAAGGACCAGCTGTGACGGCGTTGCCATCACGTGCTTGCCCTTCTGGTACTTGTAGATCGTGTCGGAGAGGTGGTCGGTCTTCTCGAGCAGCACGTGGGCGAGCTTCAGTTCTGCCGCCCGGCTCGCCGCGCTCATTCCCGCCGGGCCCGATCCGATGACTGCAACCTGATAGATTTCGCTCACCGGTGCATGCCCCCGCGATGCTTGGCGTGAGCCCTTGTCCGCAGGCCCTGCGCCTTGTTTTTCCGATTTGCGACCTCGTTTGATAACGAGTTTAGCTGAACCGCCGTGCTTTGCCAGCCGCAATTTGGCGGGGTCAGCGCTGTGGGTCGTGCCGCTTTGGTGCGCCTGGCGCACGGTCTCCCGCTATCGCGCCGCCGCTTGCAAGGTACCCGGGGCAGAGGATATGCCCCCCCGAGTGGCAGCACCGATCGCGGCGCGCCGGGGAGCATGTGATGACCGAGGCCGAACCTACGCCGAGCACAGACCCTGCACGGCCGTCTCAGGTCCCGCCCTCTGCAGCCGGTTCCAACGGCTCATCCACCTCTGGCCGGGGTGGCCGGGTGGTGCTGGTCCTGGCTGCCGTCGTGGCACTTACCGCCGGCGCCATTGCGGTCTGGCGCGGCCAGCGCGATGCCGAGATCATCGCCCGGCCGCCCGCGCCCACCGAGAGCCAGGCGCCTTCGGTTGACGACGTGATCGCCAAACTGGAAGCCCGGCTCAAGGCAAAGCCCGAGGATGCCGACGGTTGGCGCATGCTTGGCTGGTCCTATTTCCAGACCCAGCGCTATGCCGAAGCGGCGACCGCGCTCAAGGAAGCGACCAAACTCGATCCGAGCCATGCCGAGACGTTTTCGTTCCTTGGCGAATCCCTGGTGCTGGCCAGCAAGACCGAGGGGCGGATTCCGGTCGATGCGCAGGCTGCCTTCAGCAAGGCCCTGAAGCTCGATCCCAAGGACGCGCGCGCGCGCTATTTCCGGGCGGTCGCGATGGATCTGGCGGGCAAGCATCGCAAGGCGATCGACGCCTGGTTCGCGCTCCTCAAGGATACGCCGTCCGACGCACCCTATGCCGAGGATATCCGCACGGTTATCAGGAACGTGGGTGATCGCTACAAGGTCCCCTACGCGGACCGTCTCGCCGCCGCGCAGTTCGCGCCTCCTGCCGGCGGCATGGCGACGAATGGTGCTGCCGTGGCAGCAGGTGCCATTCCCGGCCCCTCCTCGGCCGAGATCAAGGCCGCCACTTCGCTGCCCAAAGGCCAGCAGGAAGCGATGATCCGCGGCATGGTCGACGGGCTGGAGGCCAAGCTCGCGAAGGACCCTGGCAACGCCGATGGCTGGATCATGCTGATGCGCAGCCGCATGCAACTTGGCGAGCCGGGCAAGGCGGCCAAGGCGCTTGAAGGGGGGCTTAAGGCCTTCCGCAACGATCTTTCGGCCACGCGCAAGCTGCGGGAAGCGGCAAGCGCGATCGGTGTTCCGGGTGCTTCAGCGGCGCGATAGGGCCCGTCTCTTAAAAAAGAATTCTCGCGCAGCTACGCTCCCGGGCATCATGGTTATCGCTTGTTAGTGGTTTTAAACACTGATTCGAAGAGAGAATCTGGCGCGATGCAGATGATCGGCAGTCGCACCGGCTATGCACGTTACGGGTGATTGCGCTTACGATAAATTAACCTTTCATGTTCATTGGTCATATGGTTAATGACGGTGAAGGCCCTGATGAGTGGGGCCGGACCGCCACCGGGGAATGGCAACAAGGGGCTAATCCATGCGCGTGCTGCTGATCGAGGACGAGCCGACCACGGCCAAGGCGATTGAGCTTATGCTCACGACCGAAGGCTTCAATGTCTATGGGACCGATCTCGGGGAAGAAGGCCTCGATCTCGGCAAGCTGTATGATTACGACATCATCCTGCTCGACCTCAACCTGCCCGACATGCACGGGTACGACGTGCTGAAGAAGCTGCGCGTCGCCAAGGTGCAGACGCCGGTGCTGATCCTCTCCGGCATTGCCGAGATGGACTCCAAGGTGCGTTCGTTCGGCTTCGGTGCCGACGACTACGTCACCAAGCCGTTCCACCGCGAAGAGCTCATCGCCCGTATCCACGCCGTCGTGCGCCGTTCGAAGGGACATTCGCAATCGGTCATCCGCACCGGTAAACTTTCGGTCAATCTCGATGCCAAGACGGTCGAGGTCGACAGCGCCCGCGTTCATCTGACGGGCAAGGAATACGCGATGCTCGAGCTGCTTTCGCTGCGCAAGGGCACCACGCTGACCAAGGAAATGTTCCTCAACCATCTCTATGGCGGGATGGACGAACCCGAACTCAAGATCATCGACGTGTTCATCTGCAAGCTGCGCAAGAAGCTGGCGCATGCCTGCGACGGCGAGAACTACATCGAAACCGTCTGGGGCCGCGGCTATGTCCTGCGCGATCCGGATGACAAGCTGGACGTCGAAGCGGCCTGATCGGCCGACAATCCCCCCGGTCCTCGGCCTCCGTGCGCAGCGGCCCGTCAGCAATGGCGGGCCGTCTGCGTTGGGGGGCCTCAGCCGATCCTGCGGAACGTATTCGTTTCCAGTTTGGGCATCGCGGTACCGGCCCAGATGATCGTTTCGGTCATGGATTTGCGATCGCGCGAGACCGTATAGACGCGGGTCGAGACAGGCTGGCCGTCCTTGCCGAGCGTCATCACCAGCGTCCCCGGTGCGGGCTGGCGCAGCGAGCCACTGTCGATGAAGGCCAAGTTGCCGGTGACCGCAACCGGTGCGGCATCGAGCGCCGCCGTCGATTCCGCGTGCAGAGCGGCACCATCCGGGTTCACGATCTCGACCTTGGTCGTCCAGCGCTGATCGGGCGCGATGCTGAAAGCAATGGTGACGCTCTTCGGCCGCTCCGCAGGCGGCACGCCGGCGACGTCCAGTGCCCAGCGGCCGACCAGCGGCGAGGCGCGTGCCGTGCCCGTGGCGGTTGGGGCGGCTTGCGGACGCGCCGCATGGAAGGGCACGTCCACCGACATGAGCAGCGAACCTGCGGCGATGAGGGGCATGGCGATCAGCATGGCAATCTTTCCTTTCGATCCTCGCAGCCCGCTCCGTGCGGGCTGGACCGGTCCCTCTGCTGCGGAGGAAGGCATTGCCAGATCAGGATTGTTGTCCCAGATTTTCTGGGCACCCACCTGCCGCGCCAGTTCGCGGCTGCTGCCCACGCCGGTCTTGCGCCGGGCATCGCGCAGCCGCTCGTTGATTGAGGCCTCGGTCCTGCCGAGCTGAGCCGCGATCGATTTGATCGTATGCCCCTCGGCCAGCAGCTGCAGCACTTCGAGTTCGCGCACGGTCAGCGTGTCCGCAAGCGGACCGGCCCCCTGCTCTGCTGCACCGCTCAGACGTTCCATCGCCGACATGGCCACGCAGTGACCACAAGGGCTGACGGGCGTCCATCCCAAATTTCTTGTCCGGCGTGCCTTGAGTGAATACCGGACCTCACCGATGAAAGGACCTATCGCCCTGCCTGTTTCCGGCGGCTGCATGGCTCTCGCTGCCGTGCTGGCCGGCAGTGTGCCGCATGCCGCGCGCGCGGAGGCACCGGAGCAGACCATCCTCGTAACGGCCCCCGGCGCCGGGGTGGACAGCGATGATGCGCTGGGTCTTTCGCGCGAAGACCTTGCTCGCAACGGCCGGCCTGATCTGATTGGCGCGCTGACCCGCCAGCTTCCCGGGGTCACCCTGCAGGATGCGCAGGGCAACCCCTGGCAGCCGGTGCTGGTCTATCGCGGTCAGACCGCCTCCGGTGCGCAGGGGCAATCGCAGGGCCTTGCCGCCTACCTTGACGGCGCCCGATTCAATCTGCCGTTCGGCGATACCGTCTCGCTCGATCTCCTGCCCGATGCGGCACTCCGCTCGGTGGAACTCGTCGATTCGAGCCCGGTCTATGGCCTCAATGCGCTGGGCGGCGCGCTCGTGCTCGAAACCGCGACCGGGCGCAGCGCGCCGGGCGTGGCCGGCAGCGCATCGCTCGGCGCCTACGGTGCGCATGACGCCAGCCTTGCGGCAGGCGGCACGGCGGGCCACTTTAGCGGATTCGTTGCCTTGCAATCGCGCGGCGAGGCAGGTTGGCGCGATTTCAGCAGCTCGCGCCTAGCCAGCGGCTATGCGGACCTTGGCTATGACGGGGCTGCGGCCGGGCTTCACGCCAAGCTCATTCTGGCGAGCACGGGGCTTAGCGGCAATGGCGCCGCGCCAGAGGACCTGCTGGCGGTTCGCCGCGCGGCGGTGTTCACCCATCCCGACCGCACCGAAAATCGGTTCGCGCGCCTGAGCCTTCACCCCTGGGCCGATCTCGCCCCGACCACGCGGTTCCAGGCGGTGTTCTATGCGCTGTGGCAGTCGAGCCGCATGCTCAACGGCGATGCTGCCGATATTGAACGTTGCGAGGACGAACCCGGCCAGCTCTGCCTCGAAGCGGACAGCGAAGGCGAGAAGCGTGCCGAGGCCCTTACCGACCGACTGGGCCGCCCGATCCACGCACTGACGGGCGATCCGATCTACGCCGTGCTCAATCGCGGCGAGCTCCGGTCGCGCGCGTTCGGGCTGCTTGCACAAATCACGGACCGACGCCCGTTGCTGGGCGGCGGCAATGTGCTCACGCTCGGCACCAGCCTGGATTACGGGCGCAGCTCCTTTGTTGCCACGACCGCGCTTGGCACGCTGGATGATACGCGCGGTGTGCAGGCTGCCGGGCCGGTCATCGCGCAAACAGACAAGGCCATCGCCCCAGCCTCGGTCGTCGCGCGCAATCTTTACGCCGGATTTTTCGCGGCGGAAACACTGCCGCTGGGACCGCACCTGCAGCTTGAGGCGGGGATGCGCTACAATTATGCCGCGATCCGGCTCGACGACCGGCTGGGCACCGCGCTCACCGGGCGGCATTTCTTCACCCGGCTCAATCCCGGGCTGGAGCTCGATTGGAATGCCACACCTGGCCTCTCGCTCCGCGCCGGCTACGCCGAGACCAACCGCGCGCCCACCCCGGCCGAACTGTCCTGCGCCGATCCGGAAGCGCCATGCAGCCTTGCCAACTTCTTCGTCGCCGATCCGCCTTTGCGACAGGTCATCGCGCGGACCTGGGAACTGGGGGCGGCGGGACACCTGAGCGCGCACGGCTGGCGGGTTTCGTGGCTCGCGTCGGCCTACCGCGCGGAGAGCCAGGACGAAATCCGCCGCGTCGCTTCGGGCGTGCGGGGCCGGGCCTATTTTCAGAACCTCGGCAATGCGCGGCGGCAGGGGGTGGAGCTTTCGTTGACCGCCGATCGCGGCGGCCTGTCTGTGGGCGCCACCTACGCCTTCACCGATGCGACCAACCGTTCGCTGGTGCGCATCGCCAGCCCGGGCAATCCGGCGGCTGACGGGGATGGGGCGATCACGGTGCACCCCAGCGACCGGTTGCCCGGCGTGCCCCGGCACAGCGCCAACCTCAATATCGACTATGCCGGAAATGCGGGCACGAAGCGGCGGTTCAGCCTTGGCATCACGCTTTCAGCGCGGTCGAGCCAGTTGCTGGCGGGAGACGATACCAACCGCGCGGCACCTCTGCCGGGCTATCTGCTGATCGATCTGCGCGGAGGGATCGAACTGGTGCGCGATTTCGTGCTGTTCGCCGAAGTGCGCAACCTGCTTGGCCATGCATACGCGACCTTCGGCACATTTGGCGAGATCGGGGGTGTGCCGCTGGCCGAGGCGCCGGGTGCTGCGTCGCCGCGCTTTCTGGGCCCGGGCGCGCCGCGCCGCTGGACCATCGGGATCAAGCGCGGGTTCTGACTGCCCGGTTGACCCGGCAGGAGCACGCTGCCACAGGCCCGCACCATGACCGCGCACAAGCCGGGCGATCCGCTCACCATCAACCGTCTCTATGGCCGTGCCAAGGGCAAGCCGCTGCGTGCCGGCCAGCAGGCGCTGATCGATACGCTGCTGCCGCAGATCGCAGTGCCGGAAGAAGGCCCCGTTACGGCCGAGGCGCTGTTCGGGCGGACGTGCGCACTGCACTTCGAGATCGGCTTCGGTGGCGGCGAGCATATGGCGGGCCGCGCGGACATGCTGCCCGATCACGGTTTCATCGGTGCGGAACCGTTCCTCAACGGCGTGGCGCAGGCGCTTGTCCATGTCGACGGCGGGCGGGGTTCGGATGGCAGCGCCACCGGCATGCCGATCCGCAACGTGCGCATCCACCACGGCGATGCGCTGGAGGTTCTTGCCCGCGTGCCGGACGGCGCGCTGTCGTTTGTCTATCTCCTGCATCCCGATCCCTGGCCCAAGGCGCGCCACGCCAAGCGCCGGATGATGAACGACGGGCCGGTCGATCTCATTGCGCGCAAGTTGAAGCCCGGCGGCGAATTCCGCTTCGGCACCGACCATCCGGTCTATCTGCGCCACGCGCTGATGATCATGCGCCGTC
Source organism: Novosphingobium fuchskuhlense (assembly GCF_001519075.1). GTDB lineage: Bacteria > Pseudomonadota > Alphaproteobacteria > Sphingomonadales > Sphingomonadaceae > Novosphingobium > Novosphingobium fuchskuhlense. The sequence continues at coordinate 576,688 of NZ_KQ954244.1, read as the reverse complement.
ATGCCGATCAGTTCGAATGGCTCGCGCACAAGCCGCTCGATTTCCAGAAGCGTCCGGGCGGCTGGCCCGAGACGCGCTACGAAGCCAAGGCCCGCGCGCAGGGGCACGAGGTCTGGTACTTCCGTTATCGCCGCCGCTGAGGGCAACGCCCCCAGGCCTCGGCCACTGCCGGATCATGCTTTGCAATGCCTTGCCGGGGCCGCCCGCCCCGCTGCGCATTAACCAGTTAACCTCTTCCTAACCAAGCGGGCGTAGCGTCTGCCTGACCGCCGGACGGGAACAGGGTCGTCCGGCACGATGAGCGGAGCATGGGCCCATGGCCACGACCGAGACGGCGCAGACCATTTTTTCCGAGATGCGGGAGTTTGCGGGTTTTTCGCCATGCGAGCAGCGTTATATCCGGCGCAGTCTTGATGTCGGCCTTGGTCGCCATGACGCCTTTCGCCGCTGGGCGCGGGGCCCACACGAAGCTGCCTCGATCCGCACCCAGTACGTGATCTATCAGGACATGAAGCTGCTGCGCGGCCTGCTGAAGAATGAATCCGACTGCGTCGATCGCGCCGGTCTCGACGATCTCGAGACAGTGATGGGTCCGCTGCTGCGGGTTACCACGTTCGATCTGGCGCAAGGGCGCCTCGAAAGTTTCTCGGCCTACCGCTTTCTTTATGAGCGCCTGCTCGGCGCCGAAGTGCGCCCGTGGCTGCCCGGTGCGTTCTGCGGTGCGGCGGCGCTGCCGCACATCCGCCCGGAACGGCGCAAGGAACTGCTGCAGTCGATCAGCGAAGCCGCTGCTACCGCGCCGGGCTGGTCGATGCGCGCGCCGCGGTTCTTCCCGGAATACGTTGAGCTTGAAGACGCGGCCTGAGGGACCGCGCGCCGTTCGGCGCCCTGTCCCATGGCTCGTCCTGTTCCCTACTTCGCGCGGTCCGGCTTGGCCCGCCACGTTCCCTTGCGGTGCGGCTTCTTCGGCGCTTCCGGCCGCCCGGTCTGACGATAGGGCTTGGGCGCGTGGTTCGGCTTGCCTTCGCGGCGATGCCGGCGTGCGTCATCACGCGCGGCACCATCCATCGGCATGATCTCGAACTCGTCGGCTTCCTCGGCGGTGCGGCGCACGGCATCCATGAAGCGCGCCGCAATCGCGGTGGGCACTTCGAACAGCGTTTCCTGCGCCGTGATGCGGATCGCGCCGATCTCGCTGCGGCTGACATGGCCCCGGCGGCACAGCAGCGGCAGGATCCAGCGCGGATCGGCGTTCTGATTGCGCCCGAAGTTGAGCCGCATCCAGGTGCTCTGCTCAAACCCGGCGCGTGGCTCGCGCTGCGCGGGCGGGCCGGCATCGTTACCGCTCAGCAGATCTTCGGGTTCGGGCAGTCGGGCGCGGTGGACCTGCACGAGCGCAGCAGCAATGTCCTCGGGGCTGCGTTCGGCCAGCAGCCGGGCGGCGAGCGCGCGGTCTTCCTCGCTTGCTTCGACAGGCGCGAGGAGTGCCGCCATCATCCGGTCATTGTCGGCGGCGCGGATATCGGCCGCGGACGGTGCCGGCACCCACTGCGCCGGGATGCGCGCGCCGCGTAGCATGGCCTCGACGCGCTTGCGGCGCGGATAGGGCACAATCAGCACGGCTGTGCCTTTCTTGCCCGCGCGCCCGGTGCGGCCCGAACGGTGCTGCAGCGTTTCGGCATCGCGCGGAATCTCAACGTGGACGACAAGGCTTAAGGAAGGCAGGTCGATTCCGCGCGCGGCGACGTCGGTGGCAACGCACACCCGCGCACGGCGATCGCGCAGGGCCTGCAGCGCATGGTTGCGCTCGCTCTGGCTGTGTTCGCCTGACAGGGCGACAACCGCAAACCCGCGCTCGGTCAGGCTGGCGTGGAGGCGGCGCACATTGTCGCGCGTGGCGCAGAACAGCATCGCTGTCTCCGCCTCGTGGAAGCGCAGAAGGTTGACGACGGCGTGCTCGATATCGGCGGGCGCGACAGCCATCGCCTGATAGTCGATATCGCCGTGGCCGCGCTCTTCGGAAACGGTCGAGATACGCAGAGCGTTGTTCTGGTAACGGCGGGCCAGCGCGACGATCGGCGCAGGCATCGTTGCCGAGAACAGCATCGTGCGGCGCTCGTCCGGCGTTGCGTCGAGAATGGCCTCAAGGTCTTCGCGAAAGCCCATGTCGAGCATTTCGTCGGCCTCGTCGAGCACGGCGACGCGCAGTGCGGAGAGCTGGAGCGCGCCGCGTTCGAGGTGATCACGCAGGCGCCCGGGGGTGCCGACAACGATATGCGTGCCGTAGCCGAGCGCACGGCGTTCGCGCGAGGCATCCATGCCGCCGACGCAGGTGGCGATGCGCGCGCCGGTCTGTTCGTAGAGCCATTCCAGCTCGCGGCTGACCTGCAGCGCGAGTTCGCGGGTGGGGGCGATGACCAGCGCGAGCGGCGCACCGGCGGGGCCCATGCGGTCTTCACCGGCAAGGAGTTCGGCGGCCATGGCAAGGCCGAAGGCGACCGTCTTGCCCGAGCCTGTCTGGGCCGAGACCACGAGATCGCGGCCATGTGCTTCCGCTTCGAGGACGGCGGCCTGGACCGGAGTGGGCGCGGCATAGCCGCGAGCTGCCACGGCGGAGCCGAGGGCGGGGGGGAGCTGGGAAAAGGGCATAGGGCTTTCGGGGGAAGAACGGCTGGCCGGGCACGCGGTGGCGGGCGGAACGCGCCGCCTCCACGCCGGGAGAAGCGGGTCCCATAGAGCAATTCGAGCGGTTTGGCTTGTGTTGTTTGCAGGGGCCTCGCGATTTCCCGCCTCTTGTCAGGTGGCGCGCAGGCGGACAAGCTGGGCGCAGAAGACAAAAACAGGAGAGGACAAACATGCGCCCCATGATGCGAGGTCGGGTCAGCCGGCTGGTTCTGGCGGCCGTTGCGGTATGGACTGCGCCCGCTCTGGCGCAGAGCGCACCGGCGGCGGATCCGGCGCTGGCGCCCAAGCCGGCGAGCGCGGCAACCGCCGCGGCGCAGCAGGCCGTGGCGGCGGCGCTGCCGCAGGAAGACGGACGTGACGCCGGGTTTGCCGCGCGCGGATTTGTCGCCAGCGCATCCGATCCGCTGATCCGCGATGCTGCCGGAAAGGTCGTGTGGAACCTTGGGGCCTATGACTGGGTCGACGGTGCTACTCCGGCGAGCGTCAACCCTTCGCTATGGCGCGAAGTGGGGCTGCTGAAAAAGCATGGTCTGTTCCGGGTGGCGGATGGCGTTTGGCAGGTGCGCGGCTTCGACGTGTCGAACATGACCGTGATCCGCGGCATGACCGGCTGGGTGCTGGTTGATCCGCTGACGACGAGCGAAACGGCGGCGGCGGCGCTGGCGCTGGTCAACGCCCAGCTGGGGACAAGGCCCGTCTCCGCGGTGATCTACAGCCACAGCCATGCCGACCACTTCGGCGGCGTGCGCGGAGTGGTCGCCGAGGCGGAGGTGACGGCGGGCAGGGTGCCGGTCATCGCGCCGGCGCATTTCGTGGAAGAGGCGGGGAGCGAGAACATCCTCGCCGGCTCCGCAATGGGGCGGCGGGCGCAGTACCAGTTTGGCGGGGGCCTGGCGCCGGGGGCGCAGGGGCAGATGGGCAGCGGTATCGGTCTCGGCGTGTCCTCCGGCACGATCACACTGATCGCGCCGACCGATACCGTCAGCAAGACCGGCGAGACGCGGGTCGTCGATGGCGTGCCACTGGAGTTCCAGATCGTATCGGGCAGCGAGGCACCGAGCGAGCTCAACGTCTATCTGCCGGGGCCCAAGGTCCTGCTCTCAGCGGAGATGAGCACCTGCTCGCTCCACAACATCCTCACCCCGCGCGGAGCGAAGGTGCGGGATGCGCGCGCCTGGGCGGGCTATCTCGACGAGGCGCTGCAGCTTTACGGCGGGCGCAGCGAGGCGGTGATTTCCAGCCACTGCTGGCCGCGCTTCGGGCAGGCCGAAGTGAGCCGGATGCTGGCGAGCCAGCGCGACAACTACCGCGTGCTCCACGATCAGACGCTGCGGCTGATGAACCGGGGCGAGACCCCGGCGGAGATCGCCGAAGCACTGGTGCAACCCGCCGCGCTGGCGGCTGACTGGTTCAACCACGGTTATTACGGGACCTACAGCCACAACGCCAAAGCGGTCTACCAGTTCTACCTCGGCTGGTACGATGCGGTGCCGGCAAACCTCAACCCGTGGCCGCCGGTGGAGCGCGCAAAGCGACTGGTCGGGGCGATTGGCGGGCCGGCCAAAGTGATCGCGCAGGGGCGCGCCGCGATGAAGGCGGGGGATTATCGCTGGGCGTCCGAGCTGCTCAGCGCGGCGGTCTTTGCCGATCCGGCGAACAAGGCGGCGCGCGCCGCACTGGCGGACAGCTATGAGCAGCAGGGCTATCAGGCGGAAAGTGCGATCTGGCGCAACCAGTTCCTCGCCGCGGCGAGCGAGCTCAGGCATGGACGGGTCGGCTCCGCCACATCGAGCCAGAGCCAGGACATGATCGCGGCCGTGCCCACCCAGCTGCTGCTGGATGCCGTGGCGACGCGGATCGATCCGGCAAAGCTGGCGGGGCGGCAGACGGCGATCAACCTCGTGATGCCCGAGCGCGGCGAGACGGCGGGCATCGAACTCACCGGCACCGCGATGCTGGCGCGGATGAATGCGGCACCGGGCGCCACCGCGACGCTCACCGCGCCGCGCCGCCTCCTGCTGGGCCTGCTGTTTCTGAAAATGCCGCTGGCGAAGCTGGAAATGGCCGGGCTCAAGGTCGATGGCGACCGTGCGGCGGTGGAAGCGTGGCTCGACGCGCTCGATCCGATGCCGGGGGCGTTCAACATCGCAGAGCCCTGAGGGCGCGGGCGCGCATAGCAATTCCGCTTGGAAACGGCGCTGGCTGTGTCATGCAATCGATTGTTGAAGATGGGTAAGAGGTGAGGGACATATGAAGTCCGATACGTCCTGGTGGCAATCCGCGACGGGATACCAGATCTATCCGGCCAGCTTCGCTGATAGCAACGGCGATGGCATCGGGGATATTCCGGGCATCATTGGCAAGCTGGATTACCTCGCCGACCTCGGCATCGGATTCATCTGGCTTTCGCCGGTCTATGCCTCGCCGATGGTCGACAACGGGTATGACATCGCCGACTACCGTGCGATCAATCCCGTCTTCGGCACTATGGCCGATATGGACCGCCTGATTGCCGAGGCACGGGCGCGCAGGATCGGGATCGTGATGGATCTGGTCGTCAACCACACCTCCGACCAGCATCCGTGGTTCCGCGCTGCCCGTGCTGATCGCCGGTCTCCTTATCGCGACTACTACATCTGGCGTGACGCACCGCCCGCCAAGGGCTCTCCGGCCGATATCGAGGCCTCGTTCGGCGGATCGGCGTGGAGCCGCGATGCGCAGAGTGGTGACTGGTACTTCCACCTCTTCGCACCGGAGCAGCCTGACCTCAACTGGGCAAACCCCGCGCTGCGCGCCGAAGTCCATGCCATGATGAACTGGTGGCTGGACAAGGGCGTCGCGGGCTTTCGCATGGATGTGATCGACCTGATCGGCAAGCAGCCCGAGGCGGGGATCGTCGCCGATGGTCCCATGCTTCATCACTACTTGCGTGAAATGCACGAGGCGACGCACGCCGGGCGCGATGTGGTGACAGTGGGTGAAGCGTGGAGCGCGACGCCGGACAACGCGCCGCTCTACAGCGCGCCAGAGCGGCGTGAAGTGTCCATGGTGTTCCAGTTTGGCCACGTCACCCGGTTTTGGGACCAGAAGCTCGGCAAGTGGAAACCCAAGGCCATCGACTGGCCCGCATTGAAAGCAACGTTCGCCACCTGGCAGAACGCGCTGCACGGCAAGGGCTGGAATTCGCTGTTTTGGGGCAACCACGACCTGCCCCGTGCTGTATCCCGTTATGGTGATGAGGGCGAACACCGTGTTGCATCGGCCAAGGCGCTCGCCTCCGCGCTGCATCTGATGGAGGGCACGCCCTATGTCTATCAGGGCGAGGAAATCGGCATGACCAATGCCGGCTTTGCCAGCATCGACCAGTACCGCGATGTCGAGACGCTCAACTTCCATCGCATCCAGCTGGCCGAAGGCATCGTTGAAGCGGATTTCCTGGCCGGCGCGCGCGCCAACAGCCGTGACAATGCGCGCACGCCGATGCAGTGGTCTGCAGCGCCGCAAGCCGGGTTTAGCGCAGGCACACCCTGGATCGCCGTCAACGCGAACTTCCCCCGCCTCAACGCCGAAAGCGACCGCGCCGATCCGGATGGCGTGTTCCAGCACTATCGCCGGCTGATCGCGCTGCGGCGCGACCACGCCATCATCCGCCACGGCGATTTCCGGCTCCTGCAACCGGACCATGCCAGCCTGTTTGTCTACGAGCGGAGACTGGACGGCGAGTGCCTGCTCGTCGTCGTCAACATGGCGGCGCAGGAAATGGCTATACCCGTAGACGCCATGCCAGCAGTCGAGGGCCGTGATCTGCTGACAGGGCGGCCGGTTTCGACCCGGCCGGGCAACACGCTTGCGCCGTTTGCCGCGTTTGCGGTGTTGCAGGGCCACTGAAGACGGCTACCTCGCCGCGCCTCGCAGCGGACCTCACCCCTTGTAAAGCGCGTCGATCCGGGTGCCGTAGCGTTCCTTGATCTTGTGGCGGCGGATCTTCATCGAGGGGGTCATTTCCTCGTTGTCGATAGTGAAAGGCTCGTCCGCCAGAGCGATCTGGCGCACCTTTTCGATCACCGAGAGGTCCTTGTTGACCCGGTCGACCGCAGCGCGGACCGCGGTGCGGAAGGCGGGGAGATCGGACAGCGCCGCCATGTCGAACTTCTCGCCCTGCGCGCGGGACCATTCCATCGCCCATTCGGCATCGGGGACAATCAGGCCGACGATGTAGGGCCGCTTGTCGCCCGAGACCATCGCCTGCGCGATCTCGGACTGGAGCGTGAGCATGCCCTCGATCCGCTGGGGGGAGACATTGTCGCCCTTGTCGTTGACGATCATGTCCTTCTTGCGGTCAGTGATCTTGATCCGGCCCTTCTCGTCGATGTAGCCGATGTCGCCGGTGTGGAGCCAGCCCGCCTGCGGCCCGTCCCGCGGGATGGCGCGCCGCGTTTCGGCATCATTCTGCCAGTAGCCGTGCATGACGAGTTCGCCGCGGACGAGTATCTCGCCGTCGTCGGCAATCTTGACCTCGACCCCGCGCAGCGGCGGGCCGACAGTGTCCATCGCAAGGCCGACACTTGGGCGGTTGCAGCTGATCACCGGGCCGCTTTCGGTCTGGCCGTAGCCCTGCAGCATGGTGAGACCCATGGCATCGAAGAACAGGCCGACATCGGGATTGAGCGGCGCGCCGCCCGAAACGAGGGCCTTCAATCGTCCGCCGAAGCGCTGACGAATCTTGGGCCGCAGGGTGCGCTCGATGAAGAAATCCATCGGTGCGTCGATGATGCGGCGGATATTGCTGGCGCTGCCATCCGCCTTGCGCGCGCCGATCGCGAGAGCGCGGGCCATCAGATAGTTCGGCAGTTTGCCCTGCTTTTCGACCTGCTTCATGATCCGCGCACGCAGCACCTCGAACAGGCGGGGCACGACGACCATGAGGGTCGGCCGGGTCTCTTCGATATTGCTGGCGAGCTTCTCGAGCCCTTCGGCGTAGTAGATCTGCGCGCCCATGCCGATGGGTAGGTACTGACCGCCGGTGTGTTCGTAGGCGTGGCTGAGCGGCAGGAACGAGAGGAAGACCTCGGTTTCCTTGCCAGCCGCGTCCCAGCCGAAATCCTCGGCAAGGATATGCGCGGCGCCGTCGACGTTGCACAGGATCGCGCCGTGGTGCTGGCACACGCCGCGGGGGGCGCCGCCGGTGCCGCTGGTGTAGATGATGCAGGCCGTCTCGCCCCGCCCGATGGCGGCAATGCGCGCGGCAACCGAAAGGCGGGCGGAGGCGGCATCGCCGCTGGTGAGCGCGGACCAGTCATGAAAGGCCAGCCGGTCGGACTGGATGCGGCGCAAAGGCTCGATCCCGATCACGTGCCCCACCCCGCGCGCGCTGAGGCAGGCGGCAAGCAGCGGCTGGGCCAGCTTCGCATTGGCGACGATGACCGCGCGCGCGCCGGAGTTTTCAAGGACGTGGAGGTGGTCGCGCTCGGTGTTGGTGACGTAGGCCGGCACGGTGACCAGACCCGCCGCCATGATGGCCAGATCGGCGATGCACCATTCGGGGCGGTTTTCCGAGACGAGCACCACGCGGTCGCCGGGATCAAGGCCGAGGCTGCGCAGGGATTCGGCAAGCAGACAGACCTGAGCAGCCGCTTCGCGCCAGCTCAGCGAAGTCCAGGCCCCGCCACGCTTGGCCCAGAGGAACGGACGATCCCCGAAGAACTCGGCCCGGTTGAGGAACATGGCGACGAGGTTCGGATAGGACGCGAAATCGGAAAGCTGCACGGTGCGATGATCCCCTGACCCAACGATGTTCTGTTTGGCCGGGAAACTAGGAGTGCCGTAGCGGAAGGGCAAGGCGGGCTGTGGATAGCGCCTCAAGGCGAGGCGGTGGCGCCTTCGCTCCTGTGATCGGCGGCACCGACCCAGTGGTTCTTGCCGTTCTCGCCCGGAACCCATTCGATGGCATTGGCCTTGAGGCGCATCGGCACGGCGATGACCTTGTCGTGGCCAAGGGCCTGCAGCGCGGGAACCATGCCGGCCAGCGGTGTACCGGCCTCGACTGCCAGCGCACCGGGGGCCGGCATCACAATGCCCTGCGCGATGGCGTCGCGCGCGGAGAGGTTCCAATCGAGCGTGCCGATGATCACGCGGATCACCTGCGGCGGAATAGTGAAGCCGCCGGCCGCACCCGCGATGAGGCGCAAATGGCCGTCCGGGCCGTAAACCACCACCGGACTCATCGAACTGCGCGGCCGCTTGCCAGCCTCGACGCGATTGGCGGTCGGCTTGCCGTTCCGCTCTGGGTCGAGGTTGAAGTCGGTCAGTTCATTGTTGAGGAAATATCCCCCGACCATCAGCCCCGAGCCGAACGCGCTTTCGACCGTGGAGGTATAGCTGGCGGCATTGCCCCAGCGATCGACGGCCGCGAAGTGGGTCGTGCCGTTCTCGTGGACCGGGCCGGCCATGGCAAAGCGGTCCGTTGCGCCGGCGGGCTTGCCTGGGGCTGCCGTTCCGATCGTCGCGGATTCCGAGATCAGCGCAGAGCGTGCGGCGAGATAGCCCGGGTCAATAAGGCCGACAGTCGGCACGGGCGCGAAATCCGGATCGGCGAGATACGCATCGCGGTCGGCAAAGGCGAGCCGCTCGGCCTCGGCGATCAGGTGCCATGCGGTGGGCGAGGCGGGGCCCATGGCCTTGAGGTCGAAGCGTTCGAGTGCGCCGAGCGTTTGCAGGACCGTCACGCCGCCGGCCGAGGGCGGGCCCATGCTGCACACGCGCCAGACGCGGTATCGGCCGCAGACGGGATCCCGCGGCTTCGCCTGGTAGGCGGCGAGATCGGCGGTGCTCATCGGTGCGGGATTGCGCGGTGCAGTGCCGACCTTGGCGGCCAGCGCCTTTGCATTGTCGCCCAGATAGAAGCTGTCCGCACCCAGCGCGGCGATCTTCTCGAACGTGGCGGCGAGGGCAGGGTTGCGCACCACGGTGCCGACCGGAAGCGGGGTGCCGTCCGCACCGAAGAATAGCGCGCGGCCGGCGGGGTCGAGCCCGGCGATGTCGGGCGCCATGGCCAGCGTGGCGGCGAGGCGGGGAGTGATCGCGAAACCATCGCCGGCAAGGCGGATCGCCGGGCCGAACAGCACGCGCCACGGCAGCTTGCCGAAGCGGGCGTGCGCCATGGCGGCGAGGCGCACATTGCCGGGCACGCCAACGCTGCGTCCACCCGGGACAGCGTCTGCGTGATCGAGCACTTTGCCATCAACCTTGAACCAGTCGGGCGTGGCTGCTGCGGGCGCCTTTTCGCGGCCATCGAACGTCTCGACCGTGCCGGTGGTATCGGCGGTAACGAGGAAGCCGCCTCCGCCGATGCCGGAGCTTTGTGGTTCGACCACTGTCAGCGCGAGCATCACGGCAATCGCCGCATCGGTCGCCGAGCCGCCAAGTCGCAGCATTTCCGCGCCGGCGGCCGCTGCGCGCGGGTCGGCAGCCGTGACGACGCCGGGATCCTGCGGCGCGGCTTCGGGCGTGGGTGCAAGGGTGCTGGCCGGTGCCGCGTTGGGCAGCGGCGCGCAGGCCTGCGCCATTACGAAGAGCGCGGCGGGCGCGAGCGAGCGGACGATGCGAAGATCCATGCGGCCAGCGTTATTCGCTGCCGACCGCCTCGGCAATGCTGCTCATGCCTTCGGCGCTAACACGCCGGGCAAGGCCATCAACGATTCGCCGGACGAGGCCCGGGCCTTCATAGACCAGCGCACTGTAGATCTGGATCAGGCTCGCCCCGGCGCGGATGCGTGCCCAGGCGTCCTCTACGCTGGCAATTCCGCCCACGCCGATCAGCGGAATGGCCCCGCCGGTGGCGCTGCGGAATTCGCGCAGAACTTTCAGCGCCAACGGGCGCAGCGGTTCGCCCGAAAGGCCCCCGGCCTCGCCTGCAAGCGGCGAGCGCAGAGAAGGGCGGGTGATCGTGGTGTTGGTGATGATCAGTGCGTCGAGCCGCTTGTCGAGCGCGATCCTGCAGATGGCGTCGATGTCGGTCGACGTCAGGTCCGGCGCCAGCTTGAGGAACAGCTTGGTGGGCAGATCGCCGCGCGCCTCGATCACCGCATCGAGCAGGTCCGCCAGCGCCGCCGGGTCCTGCAGGGCACGCAGGCCCGGCGTGTTGGGCGACGAGATGTTGACCGTGAGGTAGTTTGCGAGCGGGGCCATGATCCGCGTCATCTTCGCGTAGTCGGCAATCCGGTCGAGTGAATCCTTGTTGGCGCCGATGTTCGCGCCGACCACGCCGGGCTGGCCGCGGCGATTCGCAAGCCGGGCGGCTACGACGTCGGCGCCCGCGTTGTTGAAGCCCATTCGGTTGATCACCGCGTTGTCCTCGACGAGGCGGAACAGCCGTGGCTTCGGGTTACCTTCTTGCGGGCGGGGGGTGACGGTACCGGCCTCGACGAAGCCGAAACCGAGTCCGAGCAGCGCGTCGGGCACTTCGCCGTTCTTGTCGAAGCCGGCGGCGATGCCAACGGGATTGGGGAACACCAGCCCAGCGACTCGCTGGCAAAGCAGCGGCTGCGGCGCAGTGCGGGCGGTGCGCGGTGCGTGGGCAAGCGCGGCAATGGTCAGGCGATGGGCAGATTCGGCGGGAATGCGAAACAGCAAAGGACGGCAAATCGAATAGAGCATGCTTGGGCTTTTCCCTCCGGCCCGCTTACGGGTCAGTGATTCTATTGCCGCCCCGCGCATCGACGCCAAGCGCCAATTGCAACCAAATTGCTGGTTAACCGTCTGTTAAGCATTGAATTAGCGCGCTTGTTGCAAGCGTGCCACCGATTTTGTCGAATCCGTACAATTCATAGCCATGGCGGTGTCGTACCTAAGGCGTGCGACCCGAAGGGCTCGGTGCATCAGTGCATTCGAGTTCTCGACTTCATGGCGGCTTGTGCCCTGGCACAAGCCGCCTTTTTTTATCTGCTTGCAGGCGGCGCGCGAAGTTGCACGCGTTGCGGCACCACCCTGCGTCGCTTCGGGCAGGTTGTGGCATTTTGGGGCAAGGCGTGCGGCTTGCACTGATCGCGGCCATCGCCTAGATAACTGGAACAGATCAGTCCGATTTTATGTCGGATCTATTTTCCGGGACCCGCTGCAATGCGACTTTCGAGCATGGCCGACTATGCCGTGGTGACCATGACCGCCGCCGCGCGTCATTGCGGTCGCCATGGTGCTGGCGGCGCACGGGTTTCGGCGCAGCAGTTGGCGGACGAGACGGGGCTGCCGGTGCCGACCGTGCAGAAGCTCGTCAGCAAGCTGGCGGCTGCGGGGCTGCTCAAGTCGGTGCGCGGGCTGGGCGGCGGGCTCAAGCTGGCGCGCCCGGCAGCGGCGATTTCTCTGGCTGATATTGTCGAGGCGGTAGAGGGCCCGATTGCGATGGCGCCATGCAGCGTGCATGGCCGCCATGATTGCACGCTGGAAGCCGATTGCACGGTGCGCCCGCACTGGCCTGAGGTCGATGCGGCGCTGCGCGGGGCGCTTGCGGGTGTGACGCTGACCCAACTCACCCGCCCGGTGCCTGCGGGAGTGGTGGCAGGAGCTTCGGCATGAGTGAGGGTGAAGTGGAGATCAAGGATCAGGCCGCGCGCGATGCAGCCGCCCGCGTCGCGGACTACGAGCATGGCTGGTCTTCGGATATCGAGCAGGAATACGGCCCCAAGGGCCTTTCCGAAGACACCGTGCGCTTTATCTCGGCCAAGAAGGACGAGCCGGAGTGGATGCTCGAGTGGCGGCTCAAGGCCTATCGCCACTGGCTGACCATGCCGACGCCCGATTGGGCCAAGCTCTCCATTCCGCCAATCGATTATCAGGAATCCTACTACTGGGCCGCGCCCAAGGTGAAGCCCAAGCTCGGCAGCCTCGACGAGGTCGATCCCGAGATCCTGCGCATCTACGAAAAGCTCGGCATTCCGCTCGAGGAGCAGAAGGTGCTCGCTGGCGTGGAAGGCGCGCGCAAGGTCGCGGTCGATGCGGTGTTCGACAGCGTCTCGGTGGCGACGACCTTCCGCAAGGAGCTGGAGCAGGCGGGCGTCATCTTCCGTTCGATCAGCGAGGCGATCCGCGAATATCCTGATCTCGTGCGCAAGTGGCTGGGCCGCGTCGTGCCGATGCAGGACAACTACTTTTCCGCGCTCAATTGCGCGGTCTTTTCGGACGGTACCTTTGTCTACATTCCAGAGGGTGTGCGCTGCCCGATGGAGCTTTCGACCTATTTCCGCATCAATGCCGAGAACACCGGGCAGTTCGAGCGTACGCTGATCGTGGCGGACAAGGGCGCCTACGTCTCGTACCTTGAGGGCTGCACCGCTCCGCAGCGCGACGAAAACCAGCTTCACGCGGCGGTGGTCGAGCTGGTCGCGCTCGACGATGCCGAGATCAAGTATTCGACCGTGCAGAACTGGTACCCGGGTGATGCGGACGGCAAGGGCGGCATCTACAACTTCGTCACCAAGCGTGCGCTGTGCCAGGGCGCGCGCAGCAAAGTGAGTTGGACGCAGGTTGAAACCGGCAGCGCGATCACGTGGAAGTATCCGAGCTGCGTTCTCAACGGCGAGGCTTCCGTCGGCGAATTCTATTCGGTGGCGGTGACCAACAACCACCAGCAGGCCGATACCGGCACCAAGATGATCCACAACGGGAAGAACACCCGTTCGACCATCGTATCGAAAGGCATCAGCGCGGGCCATTCGAACAACACTTACCGCGGCCTCGTGCGCGTCGCCCCGCAGGCCGAGGGCGTCCGGAACTTCACACAGTGCGATTCGCTTCTGCTGGGCGCAGACTGCGGTGCGCATACGGTGCCCTACATCGAGGTGCGCAACCCGAGCGCGACGATCGAGCACGAGGCGACCACCAGCAAGATTTCGGACGATCAGCTGTTCTATGCGATGCAGCGCGGCCTCGCGCAGGAAGACGCCATCGCGCTGATCGTGAACGGTTTTGCCCGCGAAGTGCTGCAGCAATTGCCGATGGAATTTGCCGTTGAGGCCCAGAAGCTCTTGGGGATCAGCCTTGAGGGGTCTGTCGGATGATCCTGTCCATGCTCCTGCTGAGCGGCTTGCAAGTGCCCGATCCGGCGCCCGCTCTTGACGCCGTGAAGACATGTGACCGCGTCGAGATGCGCAAGATGATCGCTGGCGAGCCGCATCGACGCACCGAATTTGCCGCTGCCGCCTATGCCGAACAACGTGCCATCGCGCGAGAGCGCGCCACCTTGCTTGCCGCGCCGTCGGCTGACCGGGGTGAAGGCACGCCCGCAGGAGAGGCAGACACTGCGAACGCTCTCGGTCAGCTGGATGGGCGCCAGAAGCAACTCGACGATGCCCGCGCCGTGGAAACGTCGTGGCGGGCGCTGTTCGATGAAATGCGCGCGGATTTTCTCGCCAACTGCAATGGCAGGAAGGACTCGCAATGACGCTCACTCTCATCGTGCGCCCAGTGATGGCAGACGACGCGTCTGCGCTGGCCGATCTGCTGAACGCGGTGATCGCGGCAGGCGGAACGACCGCGCTGCAGGAGCCGTTCATGCCCGAGGCGCTCGATACAGCCTATCTGACCGGGCCGAATGTCCACTGCTGTTTCGTTGCGGAGGATGCAGACGGCATTTTGCTCGGCTTCCAGACCTTGGGGCGCTATCCAGGCCTGCCCGAGGATGTCGGCGATATCGCCACCTTCGCGCGCGTGGGAAGTACGCAGCGCGGGATCGGTTCGGCGCTGTTTGCCGCCACCACCAAGCGCGCCGCCGCACTCGGCCTCAGCGCGATCAACGCGACGATCCGGGGTGACAACGCCGGCGGCCTCGCGTTCTACGCCAAGCAGGGCTTTGTCGATCTCGGCGTGACGCCGGGGGTGCCGTTGAAGGATGGCACGCTGGTGGACCGCGTGCACAAGCGGTTTACCTTGCCAGTGCGGGACGTTGCAGCGGAAGCTCCGGCGAAGCGCAAGCTCTCGCTGCGTTTTGGCGGGGATGACGCGCCGACTTTGCAGAAGAAGGGACGCGGCTGGGCGATTTCCGAATCGCGGCTTGATGCCCTGCACGAGCGCGCGCGCGAGATGCGCCGCAATCCCGGTCCTGCGCTGGAAGCTCTGGCCGATGCGCTGACCCGCGTCGAAACCGGCGGCTACAGCTTCAAGCGCCAGGCGGTGATCGGCTCTGCCATCGTCGATTTTGCCTGCAAGCAGCTGATGCTGGTGATCGAGATCGACGGCGATGCCGATGCGGCCTTCACCGCCGCGCGCGACAAGAGCCTGACCGAAGTGGGCTACCGCGTGGAGCGGATCGCCGCCTCCGCTGTGCTCGCCGATGCTGATGCCGCCGCGCAGCGCATTTCCGACATCATGCGCAGCCTCCACACCGAACGCCGGTCCAAGCGGACCCAAAGGCCACGGCGATGAGCTATCTGTTTACTGCATCAATGATCCTGATCCCAGTAATGCTGCTTTATTCGATCTACAAAGGTAAACTGGAAGAAGCAATTATGTGGGGCATACTGGCTTCATTTGCAGTATTTATCCTGTGGATCGTATCCGGCTTGAAGTACGGGTAGGTTATTAGACTGGAAAGTGTAGTGCTCAGAATTGAAAACCTCTCCGCTACCGTTGCGGACAAGCCGATCCTCAAGGGCCTGTCTCTCACGATCAACGCGGGCGAAATCCATGCCATCATGGGGCCGAACGGCGCAGGCAAGTCGACGCTCGGCTATACGCTCGGCGGACGGCCGGGTTATGAGGTGACCGGCGGGAGTGTTGACTTCGACGGACAGGATCTGCTCGCGCTCGATCCGCACGAGCGCGCGGCGGCAGGGCTGTTCCTCGGTTTCCAGTATCCGGTCGAGATCGCCGGCGTTTCCAACCTGCAGTTCCTGCGCGAGGCGCTCAACGCGCAGCGCAAGGTGCATGGGGAAGAGCCGCTTTCGGGCGCGGCTTTCATCAAGCTCGCCAAGGAACAGGCGGGTCTTCTGCGTTTCGACATGGACATGCTCAAGCGCCCGGTGAACGTGGGCTTTTCCGGCGGCGAGAAAAAGCGCGCCGAGATGGTGCAGATGGGCATTCTCGCCCCCAAGCTGGCGATCCTGGACGAGACCGATTCGGGCCTCGACATCGACGCGCTGCGCATCTGCGGCGAGGGCATCAACGCGATCATGCGGGGGCCCGGCAAGGCCGTGCTCCTCATCACGCACTACCAGCGCCTGCTCGATTACGTGAAGCCTGACTTCGTGCATGTGCTTGCCGGGGGGCGGATCGTGAAGTCGGGCGGGCCGGAACTGGCGCTTGAACTCGAGGAGCAAGGCTACGAGGCGGTGGCCGCATGAGCCTGCTGTTCGCCCTGGCGATGGCGGCGCAGGCGGCAGAGCCTGCCGCGCCCGCCGCGCCGCCCCCTGCCGCACCCCCTCCTGTCATGCCTTCGGCGTTCCTCGGTGAGTGGGCACCTTCTGCAGCGCTGTGCGGTGACAAATATGCGCGCCGCATTCTGACAGCCTCGATGAACACCGAGGGTGACTACTGGGGTGTGGTCAAGGCGATCGAAACGCTGGGCGAACGGCACATCGTGGTGCGCGAAGGCGATGACGATTTCGGCGTGGCGCTGACGGCGGACTATGTGCTGAGCCCCGATGGCAAGATGCTGGTGCTCCATGTGCTGGAGCGCGGCGGCGTCAAGGTTTCCGAAGCCCCGATCCCGATGGTGCGCTGCGAGGTGGCCCGTGGCTAGTCTCGCGCTCCCGACCCGCCCCTTGCCCACAAAGCGGGATGAGGCCTATCGCTACGCCGATCTGGCCGCACTGGCGCCGCTCTGGCCGCTGGCGGTGCAGGAAATCCGCGTCGCCGCCGGCGCGAGCGATGCGCTGGCGATCACCGCGCGCTCCGACCGCGCCGAGGCGCGCGAACTCCTTATCACGCTGGAAGACGGCGCGAGTTTTGACCTGCGCGTGCTGAATGCGGGCAGTGCCTATGGCCGGATTGCGGTGACGGCCGTCCTCGGCAAGGGTGCGTCGTTCCACTTCGGTGCGGCGCAAATGGGCGCGGGCACGCAGACGCTCGAGATCGTGACTGAAGTGCGCCATCTGCAGCCCGATGCGGTCAGCCGGCAGGTCGTGCGCTCGGTCCTCGGCGGACAGGCGACGGGCACCTACCTCGGCAAGGTCCACGTCGCACGCGGGGCGATCGGCACCGATGGCGAACAGTCGATCCGCGCCATGCTGCTCGACCGTACAGCGACCGCCAATGCGCGGCCCGAACTCGAAATCTACGCCGACGACGTGAAGTGCGCGCATGGCTGCGCGGTCGGCGAGCTGGATCCGCAAGGCCTGTTCTACCTGCAATCGCGCGGTCTGCCGCCGGCCGAGGCCAAGAAGCTGATGCTCCATGCCTTCATCGCCGAAGCCTTCGTCGGCGCGCCGGAGGCCGAGGCGCTGACCGAGGCGGCACTGGCCGGGCTGGAGAACCTGCTGTGAGCACCCAGACCCTCTCCCGCCTCGACGAATGGCCCGGCCTTCTCAACGCCGAGGGCAAGCGCTGGCACTACCTCGATACGGCCGCCACCGCACAGAAGCCGCGCAGCGTGATCGATGCGATGACGCGGGCGATGGGTGCCGATTATGCGACGGTTCACCGCGGGGTCTACACCCGCTCGGCAGAGATGACGCTGGCCTACGAAGCCGCACGGCGCACCGTGGCGGCGCTGATCGGCGGGCGCGAGGAAGAGCTGGTCTTCACGCGCGGCGCGACCGAGGCGATCAATCTCGTCGCGCAATCGTGGGGCGTGAGCAATCTGAAACCCGGCGACCGTGTGCTGCTTTCGCAGCTGGAGCACCATTCCAACATCGTGCCGTGGCAGCTGATCCGCGAACGGACGGGGATCGAGATCGACGTTTGCCCGCTGACCGAGGACGGCCAGATCGATCTCGACGCGGCGGAGCGGATGCTCACCCCGGCCCACAAGCTGGTGGCCTTCGCGCATGTTTCCAATGTGCTCGGCTCGGTGCTCGATGCGCCGCGCGCGGTGCGGCTGGCCCATGCGGTCGGCGCGAAGATCTTGCTTGATGGCTGCCAGGCGGCGGCGCGCCTGCCGGTGGATGTGGCGGTGCTGGGCTGCGATTTCTATGTTTTTTCCGCACACAAGCTCTACGGGCCGACTGGCATCGGCGCGCTCTGGGCCCGGGCGGAGATCCTCTCGGCGATGCCGCCATGGCAGGGTGGCGGCTCGATGATCGACCGCGTTTCCTTTGCACAGTCGACCTGGGCCCCCGCTCCGCAGCGTTTCGAGGCCGGGACACCCGCCATTGTCGAGGCGATTGCCTTTCGCGCAGCGGCGGATTTCCTGAACGATGCCGGGCTCGCGGCGATCCATTCGCATGAGGCGCGGCTGGTCGCCCTGGCGCGCGAGGCGCTGGGGCGACTCAATGCGGTGCGTCTGTTCGGGCCCGAAGAGAGCGCCGGAATCGTCAGCTTCGCGCTCGAAGGCGTGCACCCGCACGATCTTGGCACGATCCTCGACGAAGAGAACGTGGCAATCCGCGCAGGCCATCACTGCGCGCAGCCCCTGATGGAGCACCTCGGCGTGCCGGCAACGGCGCGCGCGAGTTTTGGTATTTACAGCGACGAAAGCGATGTTGCGGCGCTGGTGCGCGGCATCGAGCGGACCCTAAGGATATTCGGATGAACCGGATCGAGATCGAGGAAGTCGAAGGCGTAGAACCGCCGCGCCGGGCGCGCGTCGAGGATGCGCATGAACCCCATGGGGAAACGCCCGCCGAAAAGCTGGAGCGCAAGCGCGACTATCTGGAGGGCTTCCTTGCGGAGAAGCCGGTCGATGCCGCGCCGGGTGAGCCGGGCGGGGAGATCTACGAGGGCGTTATCGCTGCGCTGCGGGATATTTTCGACCCCGAGATTCCGGTCAATATCTATGATCTCGGCCTGATCTACGGTGTCGACGTCAGCCCCGAGGGCTCGGTCGTGGTGACGATGACGCTGACCACCCCGCATTGCCCGGTTGCCGAATCGATGCCCGCCGAAGTCGAGCTTCGCGTCGAGGCGGTGCCCGGCGTGCGCGATGCCGAGGTCAATCTGGTGTGGGATCCGGCGTGGGACCCGCAGAAGATGAGCGATGACGCCAAGCTCGAACTTGGTATGCTCTAACAGTTTCCGCATTCGGCCCCATATAGGTGAAGCCATGACCACCGAAGCCCCCACCCGCATCCGCCAGCGCCCCGCCGCGGTGATCCTCACGCCTTCAGCAGAGGCACGGATCGCCAGGCTCATGGCGAGCGCGCCGGAAGGGGCAATCGGCGTCAAGCTGTCCACCCCGCGCCGGGGTTGTTCGGGCCTCGCCTACTCGGTCGATTACGTCGAGGCGGCCAATCCGATGGACGAGCGGATCGAGACGCCGGGCGGAACTTTCTTCATCGACGGGGCCTCGGTGCTCTACCTGATCGGCAGCACGATGGACTGGCAGGAAGATGACTTCGCCGCCGGCTTCGTGTTCCAGAACCCCAATGCCAAGGGCTCCTGCGGCTGCGGCGAGAGCTTCACGGTCTGACCGGAGTGCCCACAGCCATCGCCGCACTGCGCGCGCGGGTCGCCGCGCAGCGCACCAACAATCCGGCGATGTACGGCACGGTCGATTTTTCCATCCATCCCGAACGGCTGCTGACCGACGGCAACGTGGCGGGCAGTGAACTGCGCAGCTACCCGAAGGTGGCGGCCGGGCTGCTCGAGAACCGCGATCTCATGGAGCGCATGGCCGCCTATACCATGATGGGCGACGCGGTGGCCGATCCTTATGCCGCCCTGATGCCGGAATATGGCTTCAAGCGGTTGGTCGATATGCTGGTGGAGGCCTGCGACAAGGGCCTTAACAAGGTAGAGGGCGCGCCGCCCGAGCTCGGCACCTTCATCCGCAGCATGGAAGCCACGCCCGCGTGGGTGGACATGAAGATGGTCGAGGAAGGCGCGCGGCTCCAGCGGGTCACCTTTGCGAATGTGGCACCGTGGGCGATCCGGGGTGCGTTCATCGCCACCTTCATGAACAAGTATGCCGCGCTGCCGATGGCGCTGACGGGCACGCTTTCGAACAAGACCGCCGCGCGGCGGATCAAGGAAACCGCGACCTTCTTCGGCACTTCAGTGCTGCCCGGCGCGCTCGCCCGCTTCGGCCCCGGCTTCAAGGCGGCGGCCATGGTGCGGCTGATGCATTCGATGGTGCGCTTCAACGTGTTGTCGGGCAGCAAATGGGATCAGCAGGTCTACGGCATTCCTATCCCGCAAGTCGATCAGATGCCGGCGGGGCTGATCTCAGATTTCCTGATCTCGTCGAAGGTGCTGAAAGAAGGGCGCATCGACTTCACCCCCGAGGAACGCGCGCAGATCGAGCTGTCGCGCTACCGCTGCTTCCTGCTGGGCTTGCCTGAGGATCTGCTGGCCGATACGCCGCGAGGGATCGTCGATGCATGGAACGCTCGCGCGCTCACCTTGCGCGCCGGGTTCGACGAGGCGACGTGCGGCGGCCTGCTGCGCGCAACACTGGAAGCCGATCTCGTCGACACCTCGACGCCGCAAGGCCAGGTTCGTGATCGCCTCGAACGGTCGTTCGCCAAGGTCTACTTCATGCAGAACTTCTGCGACGGCAGCGAGAAGACGGCGGCGCGCTTCGGCGTGAAAATCCGTGCGATCGACCGGATGCGGGCGGCGGCTGTCGGCGTCGGCCTCATGGGCCAGATGCGGCTTTACGGCGTCGCCGCGAAGACCCCGGGCGTCCGGCGTCTGGCTGACCAACGGCTTGTGGGCAAGGTCCGCGAATACCTCGGCAGCCTCGGCCACGCCGAGTTCACCACGGACGCTGCGAAGTACAAGCCCGCAGCTTAGCCTTGCGTTGACAGGGGCGGGGTGATCCTGCGATCCTTCGCGGCCTATGAGCGATACCAAGATCAAGGGCCCGGCCTCCTACTTCCCCTCGATCGAGAAGACCTACGGTCGCCCGATTGCAGAGTGGATAGAGCTCATCCGTGCGGCACTTCCGGGAAGGCACATGGAGCTTGTCGCCATGCTCAAGGAAAAGCACGGGATGGGGCACGGGCATGCCAATGCCATCGTTGCGCACACGCTCGCCGAACTGGGGGACTGAGCGTCCGCCGCTTGTTTCTAAAGCCGCCGCAGCCGGATCGGAGCCGGCTCGGCCAGCAGGGTATCGACCTCGCGCGAGCCGAGCGGCCGGGCAAATTCGAGGCCAAGTCGCGCGCGGTCTGACCAGCGGATGATCGCGCGGGTGACGACACTGCCGAAGTCGATCTCGACGAACTGGCCATTCGCCCCGTCGGCAAGGTCGCCCGATTCGATCTGGCAGCCATAGCGTGAGATATCGAAGATGCGTTGCACGCGGCCGGACGATGCCGCACCGGCCTGCATGCGCTGCACGCGCCGGTTGTCGACCGCGACTTCTTGCGACAGCATTCTCGCCGGCATGTGCATACGCTTCCCCATTGCGATGAGGCACTTATGCAGGTCGGCGGGTAAACGCTTCCTGTTATGGCAATGGCTAACGCCGGCTGAAGAGAGGGCTTATCCTTCAGCAAGGAAGGCGAGAAGCGCCTCCTCAAGCGGGTCGGTCTTGCCGTCGGCCTGGATGTGTCCTTCTAGCCACGCCTGCTCGGGAGAGGTCAGCGTGGCATCGGCATCCGCTTCGCCGGCAAAGTCGCGCGCCGAAGGGCCGCCACCCAGCACATCCTGTGCGGCGGAGCGCAGATCGCCCGCGCTCACGCGGCTGATGCGGCCGAAGAACCGGCCGAGGCTGCTCGTTCTGTCATTCATGAACGTTTCGAGTTCGGCAGCGCGCTCGCGGCTGATCGCACGGCCGCCGGTCCAGCCCTGCAGGTAGCTCCCCACGCCCTGCACGAAAAGGCGCTGCCATTCGGGGGCATTGGGCGCGCCAAGGGTGGCATCCTTGAGGCGGAACAGCATCTCGGCCTCGGCCAGGCTGACCGCCGCCGGGCGGTCACCGCCGCTGGCGAAGATCACGCGGCGCAGCAGCTTGCATTCTGCTTCGGTGATCGAACCGGGGCTCAGGCTGCCGCCGTCGCGGGTCGGGCCCTCGCCGCTGCGCACGGCGCGTTCGATCTGGGCGAGGGCGTAGTCCTTGAGGCGGTCCGGCGTGCCGAGCGCTTTTTCCAGCACGCGGACGAGGAGCTCCAACTCGGCAACCGAATCGAGCTGGCCATCCTGATCCAGCTTTGCGATCAGCCAGTCGGCGGTCGCGTCGGACACATAGCCGCGCGGCTCGGTTCCATTGAGGACATATTCGCCCACCGCTTCAACGAGAAAGTCGACCCATTCGGGGCTCTTGCTGCTGACCACGTCGTTGATCGCGAGGATCGCCTCCGCCTCGGTCTGGTCGATCCGCCCGTCGGGCCATGCGGTGCGGCGCAGCGCCAGCACCTCGCCGGCGGAAATCGCGCCATCGGCAGCCGCCTGGCGCGCCAGCTCGGGGAAATTGATCGTCATCGGCAGTCCGTCCGCATGTGCTGTGGCACACACGTATGGACCCGAGAGGGTTTATTTGGCGTTACCCTTCTACGCCTTAACGCAGATCCGGCGGGGTTGCCTCAGCCTTGAGCAGCGCGATGGCCTCGGCCAGCGGGATCACCTTCTGGTGCTGTTCGCCCAGCGTGCGGATGGCGACAGTGCCTTCCTCCGCCTCGCGCTTGCCGACGACTAGCAGGTAGGGGACCTTCTGCAAGGAATGCTCGCGCACCTTGTAGTTGATCTTCTCGTTGCGCGTGTCGGTCTCGGTGCGGATGCCGGCGGCGCGCAGCGCGGTGGTCGCCTCATGCGCATAGTCGTCGGCATCCGAGACGATGGTCGCGACCACGGCCTGCACCGGGGCAAGCCATGCGGGCAGGCGACCGGCGAAGTGTTCGATCAGGATGCCGATGAAGCGTTCATACGAACCGAAGATCGCGCGGTGGAGCATGACCGGACGGTGCCGTTCGCCGTCCTCGGCGATATAGCCCGCGTCGAGCCGTTCAGGCAGGACGCGGTCCGACTGGATCGTGCCGACCTGCCAGGTGCGGCCGATGGCGTCCGTCAGGTGCCATTCGAGCTTGGGCGCATAGAACGCGCCTTCGCCGGGGAGTTCCTCCCAGCCGTATTCCGGCGTCGCGAGACCGGCCTCGGTCACGGCATTGCGGAGCTCCGTCTCGGCCATGTCCCACATCTCTTCGGTGCCGAAGCGCTTTTCGGGGCGCAGTGCGAGCTTGATCGAATAGGTGAAGCCGAAGTCCTTGTAGATCCGGTCCGCCAGTTCGCAGAAGGCGCGGACCTCGGAGACGATCTGGTCCTCGCGGCAGAAGATATGCGCGTCGTCCTGCGTGAACTGGCGCACGCGCATAAGGCCATGGAGCGCGCCATGCGGCTCGTTGCGGTGGCAGCAGCCGTTCTCGTAGAGGCGCAGCGGCAGCTCGCGGTAGGACTTGAGGCCCTGCCGGAAGATCAGCACGTGTGCCGGGCAGTTCATCGGCTTCAAGGCCATCCACTCGGCATCGTCCGAGACGATTGGGCCTTCGTCCTCGGTGTTGGGCACTTCGTCGGGGATGACGAACATGTTCTCGCGGTACTTGCCCCAGTGGCCGGACTGCTCCCACTGGCGCGCGTCCATCACCTGCGGCGTCTTGACCTCCTTGTAGCCCGCACCGTCGATGGCGCGGCGCATGTAGGCTTCCAGCTCCCGCCAGATGCGGTAGCCCTTGGGATGCCAGAACACGCTGCCGTGCGCTTCGGCCTGGAGGTGGAACAGGTCCATCTCCGCGCCCAGCTTGCGGTGATCGCGCTTCGCCGCTTCTTCCAGCCGCGTGAGGTGCGCATCGAGCTGCTTCTTGTTGAGCCAGCCGGTCCCGTAGACGCGGCTGAGCATCGCGTTGGACTGGTCGCCGCGCCAGTAGGCGCCCGACACGCGCGTCAGCTTGAAGGCCGCGGGATCGAGCTTGCCGGTCGAGGCAAGGTGCGGGCCGCGGCACATGTCGAGCCAGTCGTCACCCGACCAGTAGACCGTCAGCGCCTCGTCGCCGGGCAGTTCGGCGGCCCATTCGGCCTTGAACGTTTCGCCCTGCTGCTGCCAGCGGCTGATCAGCTGCTCGCGGCTCCAGACCTCGCGGCGGAGCGGCTTGTCCGCCGCGATGATCTTGCGCATCGCTTCTTCGATGACCGGCAGGTCGTCCTCGGTGAACGCGCGGTCTTTCGGCGCAAAGTCATAATAGAAGCCGTCGTCCGTGCTCGGGCCGAAGGTGATCTGCGTGCCGGGGAACAGCGCCTGCACCGCTTCTGCCAGCACGTGGGCGTAATCGTGGCGCACGAGTTCGAGCGCATCAGCTTCATCGCGTGCGGTGATGAGCGCCAGCGCGGCATCGCCTTCGAAGGGTCGGGTGATGTCGAAGAGCTCACCATCCACGCGCGCGCCAATGGCGGCCTTGGCGAGGCCCGGGCCGATCGCGGCGGCGATGTCTGCCGGAGTGGTGCCGGGCGCGACGTCGCGGACGGAACCATCGGGCAGGGTTATCTTGAACATTTCGGACATGGACGCTCTCGCTCGTTTCGCCTGGGTGCAGCGATCCCGGGCGCTTTGGCAGAAACGAGCGCGCGCCGGAAGGGGGCAGAGACCGCCCTTCGCATGGCACGTGCGATTGTGACCGTTTGACCGTCGCGCGCACCGTGGCCAAAAGGGCGGCATGATCCAGCACTTCACGCTGCCTTCGGGCGAACGCATGGCCTACCGCTTCCTGCCGGGCCCAAAGCCGGATCCGACGCCCACTATCGTGTTCCTGCCCGGCTACATGTCCGACATGAGCGGGGGTAAGGCGCAAGCGGTGATTGCCGATGCCGAGGCCAAGGGGCGGGCCTGCCTGCTGCTCGACTATACCGGCCTCGGCCAGAGCGAAGGCGTGTTTGCGGAGAAGTCGCTGCCGCTGTGGCGCGAGGAGGTCATCGCGCTGCTGGACGGGCTGGGGATCGAGCGCGTGATCCTCGTGGGCTCCAGCATGGGCGGCTGGCTGATGCTGCTGCTGGCCGAGGCGCTTGGCACGCGTGTTGCCGCGCTGGTCGGTCTCGCCCCCGCGCCTGACTTTTGCGAATGGGGCTTCGATGCGGCGCAGAAGGCCGTTTTTGCGCGCGGCGAGCCGGTCTACGAGGAAAACATCTACGGTCCCGAACCGACGCCGACCTACGCGAAGTTCTGGGCGGCAGGGATGGAATGCCTGCGGCTTGCGCGCGGTGTCGCGTTCGATGGGCCGGTGCGGCTGATCCATGGGCAGGCGGACCGGGACGTGCCGTGGGACATTTCCATCAGGCTCGCAGCGGCGCTGCGTTCAGCCGATGTGCAGGTCCATCTGATCAAGGACGGGGATCATCGCCTCTCGCGCCGGGCTGACATCGCCATACTGCTTGGCCAACTGGACGCACTGTTCGCGGCCTGAAGGATCCTAGATGCTTGTTCTGATTCCCGCCCTGCTGGCTGCCCATGCCCCGCTTCCGGCGGATGTCTGGCACCAGGTTGGCCCCAATCCGCGGCCGTTCGAAGTCTCGCCGCTGCCGATCCCGCGCCGCAAGCGCGCGACCGAAGTGCCGCCGCCGATGCCGGGGGCGACACCGCCTGCAACGCAGACCGGCGTTCCGGCACCACCAGCGCCCACCTCCGGGCCAAGGCCAACCCGCTACACGCTTTGCCTCGCTGCGGGTGACAAGGATCTGACCTCGGGGATAGCCGCCGCCCGCGCCTGGCTTGCCGAAGTGAGCAAGGCCGCCGGACCGAGCACCGCGCCCAGCACCGCACATGGCGCTGCCGCGCAGTGTCTTGGCCAGCTTCTCCTCCAGCAAGGCGATTCCACCGGCGCGGAAGCGGCCTTCATCGAAAGCGCCGGGCAAGTGCCGGCCAGCGATCCTGCGGCAACCGCCGCGCTGCAGGCGATGGCGGGCCATGCGGCCCTTGCGGGAGGGCGCGCCGAAGCCGCACTCGCGTGGTATGACAAGGCGCTCTCGCCCCCGCCGGCCGCCGCCCCCAGCGCCGAGGACAATGCGGTGCGCGGCGCGGTGCAGATCGGGCGCGCACGTGCCCTTGTTGCCCTTCAGCGCCTTCCCGAGGCCAGCGGTGCGCTGGAAGAAGCGCACCGGCTCGCCCCGAACGACCCGGAAGGCTGGCTGCTTTCCGCCACCCTCGCGCGGCGCGGCAAGGATCTGGAGCGGGCGCAGCGCGATATCGAGGTCGCCGCCAGCCTGGTCGCCAACGGCGATCCCCTGGCCGGCCAGATCGGCCTTGAGGCCGGGGTCATCGCCATGCTCTCGGGCCGCGAGGACGCCGCACGCAAGTCGTGGCAATCGGTTCTCGCGCTGGCGCCCGGCAGCGCGGAGGCGGCCACGGCCAAGGGTTATCTTGACCAGATCGGACCAGCGCCTACATCGAGTGCAGCACCGGCAGCCCCTGCCGCTCCTCCACCGGAGACTTCGCGATGACTCTGGCCAAGCTCAAGCTCTCCGTCCTCGATCTCGTTCCCGTGCGCGAAGGCGGCACCGTGGGCGAGGCGTTGGCCGAGGCCGCATCGCTCGCGCGCACGGCAGAGGAGCTGGGCTATAACCGCTTCTGGGTGGCCGAGCATCACGGCATGGAGGGGATCGCCGGGGCAGCGGTCTCGGTCGTGCTTGCGCATGTCGGCAATGCGACCCGCCGCATCCGGCTCGGTGCGGGCGGGATCATGCTGCCCAACCACAACCCGCTGGTGATTGCCGAACAGTTCGGCGCGCTCGATGCGCTGTTTCCGGGACGGATCGACCTAGGGCTCGGCCGCGCGCCTGGCGCGGACCAGCGCATCATGCGCGCACTGCACAAGGACATTCATCAGGCGGCGGAGAGCTTCCCGAACGACGTGGTGGAGCTGCAGCTGCATTTCGCCGGCGATCCGCGTCTGCCGTTGCAGGCCACGCCGGGCCTAGGCGCCAAACCGGAAATGTGGATCCTCGGTTCCAGCCTGTTCGGCGCGCAGCTCGCGGGAATGCTGGGCCTGCCCTACGCTTTTGCCTCGCACTTCGCGCCCGATCATCTCGATGCCGCGCTTGCCCTCTACCGCGAGCGGTTTCAGCCTTCTGAGCGGCTGGCCGAGCCCTACGTGATGGCCGCCATCAACGTGATTGCCGCTGATACGGACGAGGAAGCCGTGCTGCTCGCGTCCTCGATGGACCAGTCCTTCGTGCGGCTGCGCACGGGCTCGCCCGGCAAGCTGCCGCCGCCAGTGCCGGGCTACCGCGAAAGTCTGCATCCCTCCTCGCTGGCCATGCTCGATCACATGCGACAGGTCAGCGCCATCGGCAGCGTGAAGACCGTGCGCGAGCGCATCGCGGCGTTTCAGGCGCGGACCGGGGCTGACGAGCTGATCGTGTCCGGCTCAACGTTCGATCCGGCCTTGCGTCACCGCAGTCTGGCGCTGACGATGGAGGCCCTTCAGGCCGACGTCGCAGTCGCCGCCTGATAGGCAATGCTGCTTAAAACTTAAGGGTCCTCCCGCTTGCCTCTGCGCCCTTGCCGGAGTAGGCTGCGCATTATTAATTCATGAGTGTGACATAATATTACGCACTTATAACGACAGGAAGGCGCGCCTCCGCTGGGCCTTGTTCCGGCGGGGTGACAGCCCCGGGATGCAGGAGCGACCATGGCCACGAAGTCCGCCGAAACCGGCGCCGATGCGATTCTTGCCCAAGGACTCGCGACAGCGCTCGCTTCCCGTTTTGCAGCCTCGCTGCTGCCCGCAGAGGCCGCGGATTTCGAGACGGAGCGACTCGCCGGGGCGGCCCGGTTCACCCTGAAGGCTGCGGCGAAGCGCACCGGCGCGGACGTTGGGATCGCCATCGAGAGCGTTGGTGGCCAGTCGGGCACCGGCGGCGGTTCGCGCTATCTGCGCATCGCGGTGATCAACGACGACATGCCCTTCCTCGTCGATTCGATTGCGGCTGCGATCTCGGCGCAAGGGCTCGCGATTGACCGGTTGGTGCATCCGGTCGTGGCGGTGCGGCGCGATCCTGATGGCAATCTGCTCGGCCTGCCCGAAGGCGATGCGGTGGGTGAACGCCGCGAATCGATGGTCTATCTCGAGACCGAGCGCGTCGATGCGCGCGAGCGGCGCGCGCTCGATGCCGCGTTGCGCGCCACCCTGGCTGATGTCCACGCCGCCGTGGCCGATTGGCCGAGGATGCAGGCCGCGATGCAGGACGACGCGCGCACGCTCCCCGATCAGGAAGGCGCGGCGCTGCTGCGCTGGCTGGCGGACGGGATGCTCACCCAGCTTGGCCATGTCGTCCAGCATCGGGATGGCACACATGGCGAGGCGCTCGGCATTTGCCGGGCCAGCGATGCGCCGCTTCTCGCCAAAGCGAGCTACGACCGCGCCTTCGCGTGGTTTGATCGGCTGGGCGAACGGGGCACCGAGGTCCCGCGCGCCCCGCTGATCATCAAGGCCAACCGCATCGCTTTGGTGCATCGGCGCGTGCCGCTTGATCTGTTCATCGTGCCGGTGCTCGAAGGCGGCAAGGTCGTCGCGCTGTCGGTCCATGCCGGCGTCTGGACCAGCGCTGCGCTTGCCGCGACGCCCGACCGCATCCCGCGCATGCGCAGCCAGCTCGATGTACTGATGGTGAAGTTTGGTTTTGCCCCGAATGGCCATGCCGGCAAGGCGCTGGCGCACGCGCTCACCGCGCTGCCGCACGATATCCTGATCAGCTTCGATGAAGCCGATCTCGAACGCGTCGCGACAACGATGATGACGCTGATCGACCGGCCGCGGCCCCGCCTCGCGCTTGTCGCCGCGCCGCTTGCGCGCCACCTGTTCGCCTTCGTTTGGCTGCCGCGCGATGTGCAGTCCACCGAACTGCGGCTGCGTGTGCAGGCCATGCTGGTGGCAGCGACCGACGCGCCGATCCTCGATTGGAGCCTCTCGGTCGAGGGCCGTACGCTTGCGCTAATGCGCTTCGTGATCGACATCCGCGATGGTGCGGCTCTTCCCGATGAAGCCGCGCTCGATGCCGCGCTCCAGGCCATGGTGCGCGGCTGGGGTGCCGCCGTGGAGGCCGAACTTGCCAAGGGCGAGGACCCGGCGCGCGCCGCCGCCATTGCCGCGCGCTACGCCGATGCCTTTCCCATCGGTTACCGCAGCGCCTATGGGCCGGCCGAGGCGGCGGGCGATATCCGTGTGCTGCGTGCGATGACGCCAAGCGGGACTGGGGCCGTTGCCCCGCGCCGCGCGGTGCGGCTCCACCGCCTGCCGGGTGAGGAAGGCCTGCGCCTCAAGCTCTATCAGCGCGAAGGCGCGATCGTTCTGTCCGACGCAGTGCCTGTGCTCGAGAACTTCGGCTTCCGCGTGCTCGAGGAAGTGCCGACCGCGCTCGACAAGGGGCGGCTCGGCTTCATTCATGATTTCCTCGTCGCGCTCCCCGAAGGGATCGAGGGCGAAGCGCTGCTCGCGCGCCAGGAGGCGATAGAGGAATCGCTGGCGGCGGTGCTCAACGGCAGCGCGGAGGATGATGCGTTCAACCGCCTGATCGTTACCGCCGGGCTCACCGCGCGCGGGGCGAACTGGATGCGCGCCTGGTATCGCTACTTGCGCCAGGCCGGAATGACCTTTTCGATTGCCACCGCGGTCGAGGCGCTGCGCAGCGCGCCCATGGTGACCCGCGGATTGATCGGCCTGTTCCTCGCGCGGCATGACCCCGCTTTTGTCGAAGACCGCACCGAGGCCGAAGCGCGCTTTTCCGAGCAGATTCGCACCGGACTCGCCGGGGTCGCCGCGATCAATGACGACCGCCTGCTGCGCCAGTTCCGTGCGCTCGCCGAGGCAATCCTGCGCACCAATGCATTCAGCCCGGCGGCGGGCGAAGCGCTGGCATTCAAGATCGATTCGGCGCTGGTGCCAGGCCTGCCGCGCCCGGTGCCGTGGCGCGAGATCTTCGTCTATTCCCCGCGCGTCGAGGGCATCCACTTGCGCGCCGGACCCGTGGCGCGCGGCGGTCTGCGCTGGTCCGACCGGCGCGACGACTTCCGCACCGAAGTGCTCGGCCTGATGAAGGCGCAGCGCGTGAAGAACGCGGTGATCGTGCCGACCGGCGCCAAGGGCGGGTTCTATCCCAAGCAGCTCCCCGATCCGGTCCGCGCGCGCGAGTCCTGGTTGGCCGAGGGCCGCGCCAGCTACGAAGTGTTCATCCGTACGCTGCTTTCGGTGACGGACAACATCGTCGACGGCCAGGTGGTCCACCCCGAAAGCGTGATCATCCGCGATGGCGAGGACCCCTATTTCGTCGTCGCGGCGGACAAGGGCACCGCGACCTTTTCCGACATTGCCAATGCCATCGCCGAGGCCAAGGGTTTCTGGCTCGACGATGCCTTCGCGAGCGGCGGTTCGAAGGGCTATGACCACAAGGCCATGGGCATCACCGCGAAGGGCGCATGGCTTTCGGTGCAGCGCCACTTCAAGGAACTGGGCGTCGATGTGCAGACCCAGCCGATCACGGTCGCGGGCTGCGGAGACATGTCGGGCGATGTGTTCGGCAACGGCATGCTGCTTTCGAAAGCACTCAAGGTGGTGGCGGCGTTCGATCACCGGCACATCTTCCTCGATCCCGCGCCCGACCCGGCTGCCAGCTGGGCAGAGCGCGCGCGGCTGTTCGCGCTGCCGCGCTCCAGTTGGGATGATTACGACAAGACGCTGATCTCGCAGGGCGGCGGCGTGTTCGCCCGGACGATGAAGCTGATCCCGCTCTCGGACGAGATCCGCGCATTGCTCGGTGTCGAGGCCGCTGAACTCGATCCCGAAGCGCTGATCGCCGCGATCCTCAAGGCGCGGGTCGACCTCCTGTGGTTCGGCGGCATCGGCACTTATGTGAAGGCTTCCGCCGAAAACAACGTCGCGGTGGGCGATCCCGCCAACGACGCCCTGCGTATCAACGGTGCGGACGTGCGTGCGCGCGTGATCGGAGAGGGCGCCAATCTCGGCACCACACAGGCCGGGCGCATCGAATATTCGCTCATCGGCGCCAGCGGGCGCGGCGGGCGGATCAACACCGATTTCATCGACAACTCGGCCGGGGTCGATTGCTCGGACAACGAGGTCAACATCAAGATCGCACTCGCCTCGGCCAAGCGTGCCGGGCGGCTCGACGAGCCGGGCCGCGTCGCCTTGCTCACCGCGATGACCGATGATGTCTCTGGCCTTGTGCTGGAGGACAACCGGCTGCAGGCCCTCGCGCTGTCGATCGCCGAGCGCGGCGGGCCGGGCGCGGCACCGGCCTATGCACGTCTGGTCGATGTGCTCGAGGAAGGCGGCGACCTCGACCGCAAGACCGAGGGGCTCGCCAGCAGCGAGGACATGTTGCGCCGAGCGGCCGGTGGCCATGGCTTCACCCGGCCCGAACTCGCGGTGCTGCTCTCCAGCGCCAAGCTGGTGCTTCAGCGCGCGCTGGAGGAGAGCCCGGTGGTCGATGATCCGGTGCTGGAGGCCGATCTCTTCGCCGCGTTCCCGCCGCAGATGCGGGAAGCATTCGCCGAGGATATCCGCCATCACCGCCTGCGCCGCGAACTGATCGCGACCAAGCTCGCCAACCGCATCGTCAACGATCTCGGCCCCGTGCATCCTTTCGAACTCGTCGAGGAAGAGGGCGTCAGCCTGGCGCAAGTCGCGGCGGCTTTCGTGGTCGCGGCGCAGCTGCTCGATCTCAAGGGTATCTGGGCGCTGCTCGATGGTCCGGACGGCGATGCTATGCCCGAACAGCTGCGCCTCTCGCTCTATGCCCGCGTTGCTGAGGTGCTGCGCGGCCATATCGCCGATGTCCTGCGTGCAGGGCGCGGCTCGCTCGAGCCGGGCACGCTCATCGGCAAGCTGTCCTCAGGCGTCTCGCAGCTCTCAGCCTCGACCGGCGAACTGCTGCAGGGCGAGGCCAAGGTGCAGGCGCGGCGATTGCTGGCCGAACTCACCGATCAGGGGGTGCCGCCCAACGTGGCGCAACGCATCGCCCATCTCGTCGATATGGACGGGGCCATCGGCCTTGCTCACCTCGCTGCCACCCGGGCCATTGATCCGGCGTCGCTGACGGTGGCATTCTCGGCGCTTGGTGCGGCGCTCGGGCTCGATTGGGCGCAGCAGGCGGCCAGCAGGATGAACCCGTCCGATCCGTGGGAGCGTCTGCTCGTTGCGGGCCTTGCGCGTGATTTCCAGCAGATGCGGCTCGATTTCCTCGCCCGCGCTGCCGGGCAGGATCCGGGCGGCGCCGTCGCGCAGTGGCTCGAGGCGCACGCTGCCCCGGTGCGCAATTTCCGCGCGCTGACGGGCCGCGCGCAAGGGGCAGGCGGCGTCGCCCCGGCCATGCTGGCGCAGCTGGCGAGCCAGGCGCGGACCTTGCTGGCGCGCTGATCTGCCCGGCCGGGGCGGACAATTGCGTTCCGGCCAGTTGACGCGGCGCGCAATTTCGCCAAATCCGCGCCGACAACAGGAGAGCGCGGCATGAGCGGGACGGATCTTTCGGTAGACGTGGTGATCGTCGGTGCGGGCCACGGCGGCGCACAGGCCGGAATAGCGCTGCGGCAGAACGGGTTTGCCGGCACGATTTTCGTCGTGGGTCGCGAACCCGAGCTGCCCTACGAACGCCCGCCGCTCTCCAAGGAATACCTTGCGCGCGACAAAACCTTCGATCGCATCATGATCCGGCCCGAGGCGTTCTGGGCGGACAAGGCCGTCACCATGCTGCTCGGCACCGAAGTCACCGCGCTCGATGCCGCTGCGCACGTCGCGACGCTCGGCGATGGCCGCAAGCTCGCTTACGGCCACCTTATCTGGGCGGCAGGCGGCGATCCGCGCAAACTGACCTGCGCCGGTGCCGATCTGGCCGGCGTTCACGCCGTTCGCACGCGTGAGGATGTCGACCGGCTCATGGGTGAACTCGATGCCGGCGCGCGCCGCGCCGTGGTGATCGGCGGCGGCTATATCGGGCTGGAGGCGGCCGCCGTGCTGACCAAGCTCGATTGCCATGTCACGTTGCTTGAAGCCCTGCCGCGCGTGCTGGCGCGCGTCGCGGGTGAGGCATTGTCGGCGTTCTACGAAGCCGATCATCGCGCCCACGGTGTCGATCTGCGGACCGGCGTGATGGTCGATTGTCTGGTTGGTGAAGGCGGCAAGGTGAGCGGCGTGAAGCTCGCCGACGGTACCGTGCTGCCCGCCGATCTCGTCATCGTCGGCATCGGCATTATCCCGTGTGTCGAGCCGCTCCGGGCGGCGGGCGCGGAAGGCGCAAATGGCGTGACGGTCGACAGCCAATGCCGCACCTCGCTGCCCGATGTCTATGCGATCGGCGATTGCGCCGCGCACGCCAATGCCTTCGCGGATGGCGCGGTAATCCGGCTCGAATCGGTGCAGAACGCCAATGACATGGCGACGGTTGCGGCGAAGACGATCTGTGGCGTGGAAGCCAGCTACCACGCGGTGCCGTGGTTCTGGTCGAACCAGTATGACCTCAAACTCCAGACCGTTGGCCTCTCGACCGGGCATGACGCCGTCGTCACGCGCGGTGATCCGGCCACGCGCAGTTTTTCGGTGATCTACCTCAAGGCGGGCAAGGTCGTCGCGCTCGATTGCGTCAACATGGTCAAGGACTATGTGCAGGGCCGCAAGCTGGTGGAGACCGGTGCCGTGATCGCACCCGAAAAGCTGGCCGATGCGGGCACCCCGCTCAAGGAACTGGCATAGCTTCTGCTAGGCGGTCCAGCGCCCAGCTCGCCGCGTCGGCCACGGCGGGATCGGGATCGGCCAGCAGGCGCTGCACCGGGGCCAGCAGGCCGGGATCGCCGCTGTTACCCGCAGCATAGAGGCAATTGCGCACGAACCTGTCACGCCCGATGCGCTTGATCGGCGAGCCGGCGAAGAGCGCGCGGAACGCCGCATCATCCAGCACCAGCAGTTCCGCCAGACGCGGTGCGGCCAGTTCGGCGCGCGGCAGGAAGGCCTTGTTGGTCGCTGCCGTGCTGGCAAAGCGATTCCACGGGCAGACCGCAAGACAATCGTCACAGCCATAGATGCGGTTGCCCATCGCGGCCCGGAACGCATCGGGGATTGGCCCCTTGTGCTCGATCGTGAGGTAGGAAATGCAGCGCCGCGCATCGAGCCGGTAGGGTGCCGGGAAGGCGTCCGTCGGGCAGGCGCGCTGGCAGGCCGTGCAGCTGCCGCAGCGATCGGCATGGGGCGCATCGGGCTCCAGCGCCAATGTGGTGTAGATCGCGCCGAGGAACAGCCATGAACCGTGGCCGCGGCTGACGAGATTGGTATGCTTGCCCTGCCAGCCGATCCCCGCCGCCTCGCCCAGCGGCTTTTCCATCACCGGCGCGGTATCGACGAAAACCTTGACCTCGGCCCCCGGCACGTCTGCCACGATCCAGCGCGCCAAGGCCTTCAGCGCGCGCTTCACCACGTCGTGATAATCCGCCCCTTGCGCATAGACCGAGATGCGCGCCCGGTCCTTCGCTTCGGCCAGCACCATGGGATCGGCGGCGGGGGCATAGCTCATGCCAAGCGCGATCACGCTCTTCGCCTCGGGCCAGAGCGATTGCGGGCCGCGGCGGTGCTCGAGGCGGGTCTCCATCCACTCCATCGAGCCGTGGTTGCCTTCGGCAAGCCATTGCTCCAGCCGCGCGGCGCGCAGCGCGTCATCTGCTGCGGGCGCAATCCCGCAGGCGGCAAAGCCGAGCCGGTGCGCCTCGGCCCTGATCCGGTCTTCCAGCGTGGTCTCCGCGCCGTTAACCATACTTGCTGCGCCCATCGTTCATGCCTTACGGTTAACGGCGGTTCGCATGAAGATCGAACCCTTTGCCTCCTTTACCGGGACGCCCGTGTCGGACAACGTTCCTTCTGCTGAGCTCGCAATCGAGGCGCGCGGCCTCGTCAAGCGCTTCGACGGTTTCACCGCTGTCGACGGGGTGGACATTTCGGTGCCGCGTGGTTCGATCTACGGCATTCTCGGCCCCAATGGCGCGGGCAAGACGACGACCTTGCGCATGCTGCTTGGCATCATCGATCCCGATTCGGGCTATCGCCGCGTGCTGGGGCATGAACGGCCCACCGAAGTCGCGCGGCGCATCGGCTATCTGCCCGAGGAGCGCGGGCTCTATCCGGCGATGAAAGCCAGCGAAGCCATCGCATTCCTCGCCGCCCTGCGCGGTGTGCCGCTCAAGGAGGGCCGCCGGCGGGGCCGCGACCTTCTGGAGCAGCACGGGCTTGGCTATGCTGCTGATCGCCAGATACGCCAGCTTTCGAAGGGCATGGCGCAGCAGGTGCAGCTGCTCGGCACGCTGGTGCACGAGCCCGATCTCGTGGTGTTCGACGAGCCGTTTTCAGGGCTGGATGCGCTCAACCAGGGCAAGCTCGAACGGATGATCCGAAGCCTGGCGGAGCGCGGGACGACGGTAATCTTCTCCACCCACGTCATCGCCCATGCCGAGCGGCTGTGCGACCAGATCGCCATCATCGCGGGCGGCAAGGTGCCGTTCGCAGGCCCGGTCGATGCCGCGCGCGATCGGCTGCGTCCGCAGGTCCGCCTCGAAACCCGCGCGCAGGATGGGCCGTGGCGCGCCGCCATTCCCGCCGATGCGCGCCACGAGGGGCGCTTCTGGTTCTTCACCCTGCCCGAAAGCGGCGTCGAGCCGCTGCTGCGTGCGCTCATCGAAGGCGATGCCGGTATCCTGAGCCTCTCGATCGAGCGGCCGGGCCTGCACGACGCGTTCGTTTCCATCGCCGGCGAAGCGGCTGCCCGCGCGCTGGAGGAATCCGCGCAGGAGGCAGCCGAACGCGCCACTGAAAAGAAGGGTCGCCGCTGATGCTCCGCCACCATCTTGCCGCCGCCTGGGTGATCGCGCGCCGCGATTTCTGCGCGGTGATCTTCTCGAAGACCTTCATCTTTTTCCTGATCGGCCCGCTGTTTCCGGTGTTCATCGGTGCGATGGCGGCGGCGGTCGGCTCGCAGGTCTCACGCGATATCGATCGGCCGGTGGTCGGCATTGCCATGCCGGCGCACCAGGGCGATTTGCTGGTGGCCGCGCGGGCCGGCCTTGCCCCCAGGATGGCTGGCTTCGTGCCGGAATACACGGTCCTCGCGCGGCTCGCCCCGGGCGAGACGTTCGATGCGCGCACCGTGCTCGCCAGCAAGGGCGTGAAGGGCGCGCCGCAGCTTGCCGCAGTGGTGACCGGAACGCTGGACAAGCCGGTG
Organism: Novosphingobium fuchskuhlense; assembly: GCF_001519075.1. Classification (GTDB taxonomy): domain Bacteria; phylum Pseudomonadota; class Alphaproteobacteria; order Sphingomonadales; family Sphingomonadaceae; genus Novosphingobium; species Novosphingobium fuchskuhlense. The sequence goes on along the minus strand of NZ_KQ954244.1, from coordinate 540,724 downwards.
CTCACCGCCACCTCCGAACGCGTCGACCAATGGCGCGGCCAGTTAGCACTGATCGCAGCGGAGGCCGGTGCGCCGGGGCCGCGCACCTATCCAGACGTGATCGAGGACAAGATCGCCACCACCGCGGCCAAGCAGCACGTCGATCTCGCGGTGACGGCGCAGGCCGGGCAGGTTCTGCTATTCCTGCTGACGATGCTGCTGGCGGGCATGGTGCTCTCCAACCTCGTCGAGGAAAAGGCCAACAAGATCATCGAGGTGCTCGCCGCTTCGATCCCGATGGACGCGCTGTTCCTCGGCAAGCTCTTCGCCATGCTCGCGGTCAGCCTTGTCGGCATTGCGGTCTGGGGTTCGGTCTATGGCCTGCTGATGCTCGCCGGCATGAAGTCGATCCCGCTGCTAGCCACCCCGTCGGTCGGCTGGCCGATGTTCTGCCTGCTCGGCTTCCTCTACTTTGCAATGGCTTACCTCCTGCTTGGCTCGCTGTTCCTCTCGATCGGCGGCATGGCGACCACGGTGCGCGAAGTGCAGACGCTGTCCATGCCGGTCACGATGATGCAGCTCATGGTGTTCTTCTTCGCGAGCTATGCGCTGGCGCGGCCCGGCACCTGGATCGAGACGGCAAGCCAGGTCTTCCCGGTGAGTTCACCCTTCGCGATGCTCGCGCAGGCGGCGCAATCGCCGGTGCTCTGGCCGCATCTGGTTGCGCTGGTCTATCAGGCGGTGTGGGTCGGCGTGATCATCCGCGTGGGGGCGCAGCTGTTCCGCCGGACGGTGATGAAATCGGGCCCGGCGCGGGGGCGTCGGGGCTGGTTTCGCCGTCCCGTTGCGGCCACCGCTCGATAAGCGCTTCGAGCAGGCAATCGCTTATTGACAGCAATGTAGGTTGCAAGGATAGTATTGTCCGACTGACAGGGCGGCCGCCCAAGAGCCGTCCGCATCGGAAGGATAGCCATGGCCACCCAGCTCGCGCCCGAAGCCCCGTTTACCTACCGCACCGCGCCCACCGCGAACGAGGCATTCGAGGCATGGCTCGCTGCCAATCCGCAGGCTGCGCCGCACCACACGCAGCCCTGGGACGTGAGCGCCTCTGCGATTTATGTGGAGGACCGCTGGGGCCCGATCTTCGCCGAGATGCGCGCCAAGGCTCCGATCAACAAGGTGACCGGCACGCCTTACGGCGACTTCTGGAACGTCACCACGCACAAGGCGATCCAGCACGTCGAATCGCTGCCTGAGCTGTTTTCTTCTTCGTGGCAGCATGGCGGCATCACCATCGGCGATCCGCCGGAAGGCACCGATCCTGCCAAGCTGGCCGAGCGCCAGATGCCGATGTTCATCGCGATGGACCGGCCCCAGCACACCGGCCAGCGACGCACCGTGGCCCCGGCGTTTACCCCCGCCGAAATCGCGCGCATGGAAGCCGAGATCCGGCAGCGCACCGGCGAAGTGCTCGACAGCCTGCCCTGGGGCGAAAAGTTCGATTGGGTCGACAAAGTCTCGATCGAGCTCACCACCGGCATGCTGGCGATCCTGTTCGGCTTCCCCTGGGCTGACCGCCGCCTTCTGACCTTCTGGTCCGATTGGGCCGGCGACGTGGAACTGACGCTGGCGCCCGATCTTGCCGACCAGCGCTTCGAAATCCTCTCCGAGATGGCCCGCTATTTCCAGGGGCTGTGGATGGAGCGGATGGGCAAGGCGCCCACCCCCGATCTCATCTCGATGATGATCCACTCGCCCGCGATGGCGACCATGAGCCCGCTTGAATTCATGGGGAATCTCGTGCTGCTGATCGTCGGCGGCAACGATACGACGCGCAACACGATGTCGGGCATCGTCCATGCGCTCGACCAGTTCCCCGATCAGCGCGCGTTGCTTGAAAGCGATCCCTCGCTGATCCCCAACGCTGTGCAAGAATGCCTGCGCTTCGTGACGCCGCTGGCCCACATGCGCCGCACCTGCACGGCAGACAACGAGCTGTTTGGCCAGCAGATCAAGGCCGGCGACAAAGTGATCATGTGGTACTTGTCGGCCAACCGCGACGAGACCGTGTTCGAGAATCCGGACAAGCTGATCGTCGACCGGCCCAATGCGCGCCGCCATCTGGCGTTCGGCCACGGCATTCACCGCTGCGTCGGTGCGCGCCTTGCCGAATTGCAGCTGCGCGTGCTGCTCGAGGAAATGCACGAGCGCAAGATGCGGGTGCGTGTTGCGGGCAATGTGCAGCGCGTGCGGGCCAACTTCGTCCACGGCTTCCGCAAGCTGGAAGTGGTGCTGGAAAAGCGCTGAACGGTTCCTATCCGATTCGGTCAGATTCGGTTCATCTAGCCGGGGCTAGGAGAAGGGGGTCCCGCCGGTGGGTTACCCCGCCCCCTCCCCGGCCCACGGCGGGACGCTCCCCCCCTTCAGCCTCGTCTTCCTGCTCGAATGGTCGGCTTGATCTCCATGGCAAGACAGGGAATGTAACCACATGCGCGCTCTTGCCGAACCGGTGCCCATGAAACCTTCCCGCCGCAACTTCCTCGCCTTCCTTACCGCCACCGCCGCGATGACAGCGGCGGCTTGCGGCGCGCCCGCTGCGGCCACGCGCAAGGGCGCCTTTCCTTTGCGCCACACAGAAGCGGAGTGGCGCAAGCTGCTCACACCCGCGCAATATTTCATCCTGCGCGAGGAAGGCACGGAGCGCCCGTTCACGTCCGCGCTGCTCAAAGAGCACCGCAAGGGCACCTTCACCTGTGCGGCGGACGGCAACCCGATCTTCGCCTCTTCCACCAAGTTCGACAGTGGCACTGGCTGGCCCAGCTTCTGGGCGCCGATCAAGGGCGGTGTGGGCACTTCGACCGACACCTCGTTCGGCATGAGCCGTACCGAGGTCCATTGCACGCGCTGCGGCGGCCATCTCGGCCATGTGTTCGACGATGGTCCGCCGCCCACCGGCAAGCGCTACTGTATCAATGGCGATGCGCTGAAGTTCGTGCCCGCCTGAAGACGGCGCTGCGGCTGGTCAGGCTGGGTCCTCTGTGGCAAGCGCCGCCGTGATGCGCGCGCTCAAACTGGCCCTGCTGATCCTCGCGCTCGTGCCGGTGACATGGCTGCGCGAGCCGAGACCGGCTCCGAGGTCGGATACACCGATTGCCCTGCAGGACCTCATGCCGACCTTGCGCGGCGCGCTGCCGGACATTGGCGGGCCGCAACTCGTCGGGGCATGGCGGATCACCGGGCGCGCCCGCGATCTCGGCACGCTTTCCGGGCTGGCGCAGACCCGCGCCGGCTTCGTGGCGGTGGGCGATCGCGGCGGCGTCCTGTGGTTCGCGCGGCCCGATCAGCCGGGTCCCTGGACCACGCGGCTGGATCACCTGATCCACCTCGCATGGCGCAAGTATCGCTTCCACACCGATGCAGAAGCCGTCTTTGTCGAATTGCCGGGCGGAAACCTGATCGTAGCTTACGAAGATGCGGGCGGGCTCGAGGTGTTCAGCCCCGATCTGTCGCGGCGCAGGGCGATACCCCTACCCGCGCTGGCGCAATGGCCCGAGAACCAGGGGCCAGAGGCCATGACCCGCCTCGCCGATGGGCGCACAGTGATCGCGGGGGAGACCTATTCGCGCTGGCTTGAGCGCACACGCCATCCTGGCCTGATCTTTCCGGGTACGCCGAGGCCTGGCGAGTCTCCGGGGCGATTCGAACTGGTGATGCCGGCGGGCTATCGGCCCAGCGAGTTGGCGCAGATGCCAGATGGCCGGCTGCTGGTGTTGGGTCGCCATTTCGGCCTGACCGGCTTCCGGTCGGTGATTGCCTGGTTTGCAGCCCGGGATGTCCATCCCGGCGCAGTGATCACGCCGCAGGTTCTGGCCCGTATCGACGATCCGCGCATCCGCGAGAACTATGAAGGGATGACCGTGACGCGCGAAAAGGACGGCAGCCAAGCTATCTGGCTGATCTCTGACAGCAACGAGATGGTCTGGGCGCAGCGAACGCTTCTGCTCAAGCTGCGAATCGGGCCGGAGCCGCAATCGGCTCCGGCCCGTTCAGCGCGGGCGGGGCACCCTCACTGAGTGAGGCCCGCCCGGCAGGGTATTCAGGCGGCAGTCGCCTTGACCAGCTCGCGCTTCACCTTGAGCGCGCGCGGGCTCAGCTTGGTGTCAGCAGCCTTGAGCAGCCAGTTGTCGAGACCGCCGTTGTGCTCCACCGAGCGCAGGCCGTGGGTCGAGACGCGGAACTTGAAGCTGCGATCAAGCGCTTCCGACATAAGCGTGACGTTCTGCAGGTTGGGCAGGAACAGACGCTTGGTCTTGTTGTTGGCGTGGCTCACGTTGTGGCCGACCTGGCGGCCCTTACCGGTCAGTTCGCAGATGCGCGACATGGCTGAAAACTCGCTTGGATTTGAACGATCATGGATCGGGAAGGGCGCGCTCTTGCCGATCCGGGGGGCAAAGTCAAGGATTCGCACGTTGCAAGCGAACCCCAAGGCGCGCTAGCCCGCAGGACATGACCCGCTGGCCCCTTCCCGAACCCATGCGCATGGCGCTGGAAGCCGCCGCATGCGCGGCCGCAGCGGGGGAAGTGCCCATCGGGGCGGTGATCGTCAAGCAGGGCGTGGTGATTGCCGCCGCGCACAATTCCCCGCGCGAGGATCATGATCCCACCGCCCACGCCGAGGTCCTCGCGATTCGCGCCGCCGCCGCCGCGCTCGGGCAGGAGCGGCTGACGGGCTGTGACTTGTGGGTCACGCTGGAGCCCTGCGCGATGTGCGCCGGCGCGATCGTCCATGCCCGGCTGGACAGGGTCTACTATGCCGCGAGCGACCCCAAGGGCGGCGCGGTGGAGCACGGCGCCAAGGTGTTCGATGCGCCGGGGTGCCTGCACCGGCCGGAGGTCTATTCCGGCATCGGCGAGGGCGAGGCGGCGGACCTGCTGCGGACCTTCTTCCGCGAACGGCGCTAGGACCCGCGCCAGATCTTCACAGGCGCGTCATCGGCCGCGCCCCGGTTCGCGCAAGGCATGGGCAGGAAGTCCCTGCCGTAGCAGATATGCACTTCCTCCACCCAGCCGCGCGGGTTTGCCGTCACCCGGATCGCGGCGGCGGGGAGGAACGGCGTTGCCTTGCGCAGCGCGCCGCGCAGATCTCCGGCGGTGAGGCCGGGCCGGCGCGAGAGGGCGATCATGTCGGGAAACCGCAGCGAGCGCAGCAGGGCCGCGCCGGCCTTGAAATAGCCCTCCGGTGTGCGCGCCATGCAGGCCCCGTGCTTGGCCCATTCGTGCGCGATGAGGCCGGGCGAGGGTGTCATGCAGAGATTGCGCCGTACCGTTTCGGCCGGCACCGGCCGCGCTTCGCACCACTGCGGCCAGTTTCCGGGCGAGGATTCGGGCCAGAGGCCGTGGAGAATGAAGCCGAAGCGGCCGAGCTCGCCGCCGCATTGGAACGCCGAGCCCGGATCGCGCGCCCGTGTGCGGCAGTATTCCGGCGACCAGCTGAGCGCGAGCGTGTAGCCTGCGATGGGCAGAACCCGGCGCGGGCCATCCGGGGTGGGCAGCGCCGGGGCGGAGACCTGCGGCGGCAGGCGGCACTGCGGCACTTCGGCATGCGCCAGGGCAGGCAGAGCGAGCGCCGCGACCGCGAGGGCACGCAGGCGCATCAGTTGAAGGTCGTCACGTCGATCACGCCCACCTGGCCCCGGCTGCGCAGCCATTCGGCGGCGTCGCGGCGGAACAGGAATGCGATGGCAACGATCTGGGTCAGGTTGGTGAGCACGAGCAAGACCGTGTAGAACATCCCGAGTTCCACGAAACGGCCGCCCCTGGTCACGGTGCTGATCAGCCCGAGCACGGTCAGCACAACCAGCACCCACTTGGCGATATTGCTGGCGCGTCGGGCAATCAGGTACCAGAAGGCCAGCACCATCAGCCCGCCGAGACCGACCCCGATCGCCAGCCCGAGCATGACCATCGGGCCACCCGCAGCGGTCAGCCGGGACCAGCTTCCGATCAGATTGATCATCCCGATGGCCGTGCTGCCGAGATAGAGCTGCTCGAATCGCGTGATCGATAGTGGTCGCATGGTGGGGTCCCCTCGCTGCGTGCGGGGGAAGCTATCACGCCGGCACAGCCGGGCAATCGCCCTCAGGGTTCAAAGTGGCGTGAAATCGAGCCCGATATCGGCCGCGGGGGCGCTTTGCGTGAGCCTGCCAACCGAGACGTAGTCCACGCCCGCAGCGGCGATCGCGCCGATGGTTTCGAGCCGCACCCCGCCCGAAGCCTCGCAAGGAACCCGGCCCGCGACACGTGCGACCGCCTCGCGCAGCAAGTCCGGGCCCATGTTGTCGAGCAGCAGACGGGTGGCGCCGGCGTCCAGCGCGGGTTCGATCTGGTCGATATGGTCAACCTCGCAGATCACCTCGCGCACACCGGCGGCGAGCGCGCTGCGCACGGCTTGGGCAACACCGCCCGCGACGAGGACGTGATTGTCCTTGATCATCGCCGCGTCCCACAGCCCCATGCGGTGGTTCACCCCGCCGCCGGTGCGCACGGCATACTTTTCGAGATGGCGCAGGCCGGGAATGGTTTTGCGCGTATCGAGGAGCTTCGCCTTGGTCTCGCCCATCGCATCGACATAGCGGCGCGTGAGCGTGGCGACGCCCGAGAGGTGCTGCACGGTGTTGAGCGCGCTGCGCTCGGCGGTGAGCATGGCCCGTGCCGAGCCGGTCAGCCGCATCAGTGCCGATCCGGGCGCGACCTGTGCGCCTTCGGCAACCAGCACTTCGATCTCCATCGCCGGATCGAGCGCGCGGAAGAACGCGGCGGCAATCGGCAGCCCGCAGACGGTGATCGCATCGCGGCTGTCCATCACACCGGCAAAGCGCGCCGCCGCCGGGATCACGCTCTCGCTCGTCACATCATGCCCGCCGCCCGGGAGGCCGTGGCCGAGGTCTTCGGCAAGCGTGGCGGCTACAAAGGCGTCGAGGTCGAAGCCGGGAAGGGAGAAATCGGTCATGTTGGCGGGACTAGCTACGGCTGGTCCCGCTGTCGAGCGTCAGACAGTTCAATGCACGAAGCGCGCCACCACATCGCGATAGGAGCGAGATACTTTTACCTCGGAGCCGCTGTCGAGCACGAGGAAGCATTCGCCGTTGGTGTGGGGCTTGACCTGCCGCACGCGGTCCAAGTTGACGATCTTCGAGCGGTGGACGCGCTGAAACACGCGCGGATCGAGCCGGCGCTCGAGGTCCTTCATCGTCTCGCGCAGGATCAGCGAATTGTCACCGGTGTAGATGCACATGTAGTCGCCCGCCGCCTCGATCCGCTCGATCGTGTCGACATCGACACGGAAGATCTGGCCGCGATCCTTGATGTTGATCAGCTTCTCGAACCGGCCGACTGCCGGTTCGCTGTCGTCGGGGATGGCCTCCATCGCGTCGGGCGCGACCTCGGCGAGCACGGTCTTGAGCTTCTCGGCCTCTTCCAGTCCGCGCTTCTCGGCGAGGCGGGTCCGCGCGCGGTCGAGCGCATCGGCGAGGCGGGCGGGTTCGACGGGCTTCAGCAGATAGTCAACCGCATTGGCTTCGAAGGCGCGGATCGCGTGTTCGGAATAGGCCGTCACGAAAACGAACAGAGGCGGATCGATCTCGATCACCCCGCTGACCACGCTGAATCCGTCGAAGCCGGGCATCTGGATATCGCAGAACACCAGATCGGGCTTCTCGGTCTTGATCTTGCGGATCGCCTCGCGCCCGTTCGAGCAGGTGTCGATCACCTCGACATCGGGAAAGGCCTCCAGCCGCAGCTGGAGGCCCTGGATCGCGAGCTTCTCATCATCGACGAGGATCGTGCGAATGGTCATGCGCTACCTTTGCTGTGCGGGGAGGGAGGCGGACTGGACGGCTGCGGGTGCTTCCCGTGCTTCGAAGGGCAATTCGATCACCACCTGGAAGCCACCGCCCGGCCGCTCGCCGATTTCAAACCGCTGGTTCTCGCCATAAGCCTGGGCAAGCCGGTCGCGGATATTGGCAAGGCCAACCCGGGTGGAGTCCGAATGGGAACTGGTCACACCGAACAATGTCGAGGGGTCGGTGCCCGGTTGCAACCCCGGCCCGGTGTCGGACACGGTGACCCGCAGCACCGGGCCGACGAGTTGCGCCGCGATGGTGATCGTGGCCCCTTCCTCGAGCGGGCTGACCCCGTACTTGATTGCATTCTCCACCAGCGGTTGGAGCAGCAGCGAAGGCATCAGCGCGGGCGAGGCGTCCTCGTCGATGCGGAATTCGGTGCCGAGCCGCTCCTCGAAGCGCATCCGCTCGATATCGAGGTAGAGCTTCAGCGTCTCCACCTCCTGCGCCACCGTCACGCGGCCCGTCGGTTCATTGATCAGCGTATAGCGCAGGAATGAGGAGAGGCGGCTCAGCATCGCATTCGCGGGTTCGGTCTGCTTCAAGAGCACCAGCGTCGAGATCGAGTTCAGCGTGTTGAACAGGAAATGCGGGTTGAGCTGGTAGCGCAGCATGGCGAGCTGTGCCGAGGTCGCCTGCGCTTCGAGGCGCATCAGCTGGTCGTTCTGCTCTTCAACCTGCACATAGAAGTTGATCGCGTAATAGAGCGCCGACCACGCGCCGAGCAGCGTGAGATCGAGGTAGAACACACCGAGGAACAGTTGCGCGAAGCCGGAATCGCCGCCCGAACGGTAGAGGCTGATGACCCACGAATCGATGAAGGCATAAAGCCCGACGGCGATGGCGAGCACCACGGATGTAATGCCCCAGGTGATCAGCGGCGTGCGGTTGATCAGCGCGCGGTAGATGACCGAGAGGATGAGGCTGATCGAGAAGCCTGTGATCGAGGCAATCAGCACGATGACGAGGAACGACCAGGGTTGCGCATTCGCCAGGCTGGAGAGCGCGCGCAGCAGCATCGCGCCGCCCCAGCCGAGCATCTGCAAACGCCAGAAGGCGCGGTTCTTGTTGCCGAAGAACGGCGTGGGGCGCAGCGGCAGCTTCATTGCCATGAGGCACGTGTAACGTGTTGGAGCGCCGCGCGCCACAGGCAGGCTTTGCCTGGGCGCGCAAAGCGGTTACTCTCCGGCGCAAAAGGGAGAGAACAATGGATCATCACGGCGATTCCGAAGCGCGCGCGCAGTTCCACTCGATGGAGGAAGGCACGCAGGAAGACTGGGCGATCATCGCGCGCGACTATGTCGGGTTTGCCGCCGGCCTGCCGGATCGTGTGCTGGCGCACCTCAAGCTGCTCGACGGCGATTTCGGCGGCTTTCCGATCGATCGCCTGACGCACAGCCTCCAGACCGCGACCCGCGCGCATCGCGACGGCCGGCCGGAAAGCTACGTTGTGATGGCGCTTCTCCACGATATCGGCGACACGCTGGGGTCCTACAACCACCCCGAAATCGCCGCCGCGATCCTCCAGCCTTTCGTGAGCGAGGAAGAGCACTGGATCTGCCGCAACCATGGCGCGTTCCAGGGCTATTACTACTTCCACTACCTAGGCATCGACCGGAACGTGCGCGAGAAGCACCGCGACAATCCCCATTTCGACGCCTGCGCCGAATTCTGCGCCAAGTACGACCAGGCCGCGTTCGATCCCGACTACGACACGCTGCCGCTCGATTTCTTCGAGCCGATGGTGCGCCGTGTGATGGCGCGGCCGCGTAATGAAACGTCGATTTCGGCGATGGAAACCACTGCCGTGAAGGCTGACGCCACAGCCTAAGGCTCGCGCCGGAATCTGTGTGCCCAGTCTATATCGGGCTGGGCGCGCATGACCGTGATCTCATCAGCCATCTCCCGCTCGCGCGTGCTGGCCCTGCCGTGGCTGGCGCCGGGGATGACGAGAAGGCCGCGCGGACCGATCAGGTGGATCATGCGCAGCGCCGCCGCCGGATCGTAACCCGCATTGGCCATGATCCAGACCGAGAGCCGGTCCGCCTCGCGCTCCGTGCGGCGCACCGCCGCCGTCGTGCGAGCGCCCGGGCCGAGCAGGGTCTCATGATCCAGCGCGGCGTGGGCCAGTTCATGTGCCAGCACCGCCGCGATCATCGCCTCGTCGCCGCCCAGCCGCGCAAGCGCCTCGCGCCCGATGCGCACCTGGCTGCGGGTGGCCCCGGCGTTGTCCTTCCCGTCGTCGAGGATGAAGCGCACCGCGCAGGTTGGCGCGGCTGCAACCGTCACGAGGCGGCCGCCGTCGAGCGTGAGCGCAACCTTGCCATCGCGCGCGGCCACCTGCTCAAGGCGCGTTTGCAGCGCCCACACGCGGGCCCAGCTGCCGCGCCGCGGTGCCGGGCCGATCACCATACCATCGATGGCGGTCACCACGGCATTGGCGGCGAGGCCCGCCGCGTCCGCCGGGCTGCCCGCCGCAACCGCCGCCACGGCCACGTCGCCGGTAAGCCCATAGGCCTCACGGGCAACCGCCGGATCGGCAAACGTCTGTACATCGCCCAGCAGCAGGCCGATTCCCGGCGCACCGCGCGGGCAATAGGCGGCATTGGCATGGCTCAGGCGCCAGCCGATGGTCTGGACCAGCGCGTCGGCCTGCTGGAGTTCATCGACGGGCTGCGCGGCGGACGGCGGTGCGCAGGCGAGCGCTGCCGCCAGGAACGCCGTCGGGCGGCGCATCAGCCCTTCCGGGCCGCGTCGACCGCCTGTTGCAGCGCCTCGCGCCCCACAGCGCCGGTCAGCAGCTTGCCGCCAATGCTCCAGGCCGGCGTGCCATTGATGCCGAGCTGGCGGGCGAGACCGAGGTTGCGCTCCAGTTCCTGCCGAACCCCCGTTTGCTGGGCGAAGGCGCTCGCGGCGGCGCCGTCCACGCCGGCGGCGTTGGCGGCTGCCGCGATGCTCGTGTTGCTCGGCCGTTCGCCGGCGAACATCGCCTTGTGGAATGCGGCATACTTGCCTTGCGCAGCTGCGGCGAGGCCCATGCGCGCGGCAGGCTCGCTTTCCGGCGCGATGATCGGCAGCTCTCGCACCACCACGCGCAGATCGGGGTTGTCCTTCACCAGCGCTTCGACATCCTTCACGCTGCTGCGGCAATAGGTGCAGGAAAAGTCGGTGAACTCGACCAGCGTGACCTTGCCCTGCGGATTGCCGAGCACGGCGCCGGGGAACGGCGTCTCGATCGCGCCGCGCAAGGGGGCGAGCCGGGCCTCAGCCTCGCGCGCCTGCAGCTTGTCCATCGCCTCGGGCAGGATTTCGGGGTGGTCGAGGATATAGGCGCGCACCAGCGCTTCGATCGCACCGCGCTGGCGGGTATCGATCCCCGCTTCGGCCAGTTGGCTGTCGAGCTTGGCGCCCTGCGCTGCCGGCGGCGCCTCGGCTCTGCGGCCATGCATCGCCCACCAGCCGCCGGCGGCACCGGCCGCGCCGATCACCAGAGCAAGCGCGAGGAACGGGCTGAAACGCATGAATGATGCTCCTGAAATGCCGATCCCGCCTACCGCGACTTCTTCATCCGCTCAATCATCGCGCGTGCCGACATCGCGATATCCTGGGCCCGCAGCCAGTCGGGCGAGCCCTTGGGCAGGGCGCCTTCGGCCGCTTCGGCGCTGCGCAAGGCTTCGGGCAGGCGAAATTCGCCCAGTTGTTGTTCGGCGCTCGCCAGCCGGGCGCGCGGAATGTCGCCCTGCGCTTCATAGACCACGCCGAGCTGGTACCACGCGAACGGGTTGTCGCTATCGCGCGCAACCGCCGTCTTGAGCACGCGTTCGGCCTCGGCGAAGTTAGCCTTGTCCTCGGTGGCGATTAGGGCGTGGCCCAGCGTGGTCGCGATCAGCGGCGTGTTGCGGGTAAGCTCGGTCGCGCGGCGCAGGGGCTCGATCGCGTCCTTGGGCCGCCCGGATTCGAGCAGCACCTGCCCCTTGAGTTCGAGCGCATAGGGATCGTCGGAATCCATCTTGAGCAGCGCGTCGGTTTCGGCGAGTGCCTTATCCATCAGCGCTTCCTTGTGGAAGGCGTAGGCGCGGGCGAGGTGCGCGGGCGCATCCTGCATCCAGTCGGGATAGGCGGCAAGCGTGGCGGCGGGTTCCGAGAGATAGCCCACCAGCTTGGCTTTCACGCGCAGGAAGCGCGCCTGCAGCGCCGGGTCTGGCGGGCGGTTCCATGCCGGATCCTGCGAGAAGCTGTCCTGCAGGGTGGTCAGGCGGTCTGCCGTCATCGGGTGGGTCGAATAGAACTCCGCATCGGCATCGCGCTTGAAGCCATAGCGGAACTCCATGTTCTGCAGCTTCTTGAAGAAGTCCACCGAACCCTTGCCCGAGATACCGGCCTTGGCGAGAAAGCTGACGCTGGCCGCATCGGCAGAGGATTCCTGTGCGCGGCTGAAGGCGAGGTACTTGCCAAGCGCGGCCTGCTGGCCGGCCATCATGATCCCGATGCCTGCGTCGCCCGATCCGGCGGCGGCTGCTGCCGCGCCGAGCAGCAGGCTGAGGAGGGTGATTCCGGTGGCGGGCTTGCCGCCCTCGTCGCCGCGGATCACGTGGCCACCGGTGATGTGGCCCAGTTCGTGCGCGAAAACGCCCTGGACTTCCTGCGCGTTGTCCGCCGCGCTGATCAGGCCCGAGTGGATATAGACGGCCTGCCCCCCTGCGACGAAGGCGTTGATCGAGGGGTCGTTGAGCAGCACGAGGTCGATCGCGTGCGGATTGAAACCTGCCGCCGCCACGATCGGCGCGGCCATGTCCTGGAAGAACGCTTCGGTCTCGGCGTCGCGCAGCACCGATTGCGCAGAAGCCGGGACGGGCGCGATCAGCAGTGCGAAGGATACCGCCAGCGCGTGGCCGATGCGGCGGGGAAGGGGCCGTGTCACGATGCGCGCAGCTTATCCGCCATGCGCCTGAACCGGCGGTGAAGCGGTGACCCTGGCAAGGAACGGCAGCACCGCATCGAGCGCGCGGGGATCGTGGCTGAAGGGCCGCGCGAACATCATGATCAGGCCTTCGTGCGTCACGCCATCAAGCAGCACTGCGCGAGTGGGCGCTCCGGCCCGGCTCATGGTGCGGGCAAGCTCCACCGAATTGCGCGGGCGCACGCGGGTGTCGGCGGTGCCGTGAACGAGGAGCAGCGGCGGCCCCCCGGCGCGGGCATGAACCACCGGCTGGGTCTCTTCCGGATTGGGCGCCCTGCCGAAACTCAGTTTCGTCGCCTCGTTCTCGAAGGGGTAGAAATCGTAGGGTCCGGCCAGTCCGACCACACCGCGCAACGCGGTGGCCGAGAGGCCCTTTGCCGCCAGCCAGCGCTGGTCGAGCCCGAGCATGACTGCGTTGTAGGCCCCCGCCGAGTGGCCCACCAGCACCACACGGTCGGGATCGCCGCCGAGGCCGCGTGCATGATCTGCCACCCAGCGCAGCGCGGCGGCGCCGTCCTCCAGCATCCCCGGATATTGCGCTTTGGGATAGAGCCGGTACCCTGCCAACACCACGGCATAGCCTTGCGGGGCCAGCGCGCGCGCCATGAACCGGTAATCATGCGGATCGCCCGAACGCCAGCCGCCGCCGTGGATGAAGACAATGATGGGCAACGGGTTCGTGCGCGTCGCGGAAACCGGGATGGCATCGGCGGGGAGGAACATCTCCAGCTTCTGCGCCGGATCGCTGCCATAGCGGACGGCGGCGACTTCGCGGATCGACCCATCACCGCCGCGCAGCATGCGGTCGGCGGTGTCGAGCAGGGCTACTGCCTCGGTCGCAAGGGCCTGACGATACATCAGGTATCCACCGACGCAGAGCACAGCGAGCACGGCCAGCACCCAGCGGAGCCAGCGGCGGCGCGGCTTGCGCGGCGCGCCCGGGAGGATCGAAACATCTGCCATGCCGTATGGCTAGACGGTTTTGCTCAGGCGCGAAAGCCGCCCTTCATCCCAGCAGGTGGCGCGCGGCGCGCTCCAGCAGCGGTTGGTCGTCGGCGATCTCGCCCAGCAGCACGGCAGTTCCGCTGGCCAGACGGCGCACGAGCACCAGAGCGAATTCGGCCCCTTCCGGCTCCAGCGCGTAGAGCGGCTTGTGATCGAGCGCGCGCAGGCTTTCGACCAGCGCCGCGCGCGGCTTTGGCGCGGTCTTCCCGGTTTCCTCGCGGCGCAGCTTGCGCTCCAGCGCAACCACGCCCTTGAGCCCGCCGGGGGCCTTGGCCAGATAGCCGCCGAGTTCGCCGTAGCCGAGCGCGAGGCGCTGGGCGTGGGCGAGCGCAGTGGCGTATTCGGCAATGCGCGTCTTGTCGTAGTCCGCGCCGAATACCAGCTTGACCAGCGGCGTCAGCGGCGCGCGCGCCTGCATGGTGAGGCCTGCATCCGCGATCATGTCGGCGTAATCGTCGGGCGCCTCTTCGGCGGCGAGTGCGAAGTCCCACGCGCGGCCGATCGCGGCATAGAGCGCGCCGCGGGTGCGGTCCTCGCTCGCATGGGCGATATGGGCAAGATCGCGGGCCGAGGCCAGCCAGTCGGCAAGGCAGGCCGGCTCCGGGTCGCCGAACGCAAGGTCGGGGAGGGCAGTGGCAGGGGCACCCGCCACGATCTCGGCAGCGATCTCGCCAACGATCTCGGCGCCCATCTCGGCCAGATCGAGCGGCGCACGCTCGTCATCGCTCCCGGGGGCAGTGTCTGGTCCATCAGCCCAGCCGCCAAGCGATACCTCGGCCGTGCGGCGCGGGGGAAGGGAGGCGGGGCCCACGCGCTGGTCGAGCGCCTGGTCGATCTCGAGCAGCAGCGCGTCGGTGGTCTGCTGGTCGGCCAGCTCCTTCCAGTTGATCACGCCGTAGATGTAGTCGATCGTCTCGTTGTCGGTCGAAAACGGCAGCAGGATCCCGCGATAGAGGATCGTGCGGCCGCGCTGGTTGACGAACTCGGCTTCGAACCCGATCGGTGCCTGATTGGCGATGATCTGCAGATAGTGGTCGGTGATCCGCGAAAGCAGCGAGCGGCCCGGGATGTCGCTCAACCTGCGCAGCGGGCTGCCTGCCTCGCATTCATCGGCCAGCACTTGCCCGAGGAACGGGATCGCCGGATCCTCGATGCCGCTATCGAAGTGCAGCAGCACCGAATGATCGGCAAAGTCGGGCAGATGTCCGTCGAGCAGCGGCTGCACCTGCGGGAACTGGCCCTGATCCAGCAGGCTGGCCCAGAAGTTGTAGGCGCGCACCTGCATGCGGCGCTCATCCTGCCCGATGGACGGCGGCGGCGCGGCAACCGCGCCCTGCTCGTCGATCGATTCCTCGTAGCCGGCATAGTCCGTGGCATAATCGAGGGGCTCTTCACCCTCAGTGCCGTCCGTGCTGATGCCGCGATAGGTATCCATGAACCCGTCCCCGTGGTCGTCCGATGGGGCCCGTCATGGCGCAACATGGTAAAGATGTGTTTAAGTTGCGCCGCGTGTAACGGCACAATAGCTCGATTATGGCATTACCTTGTCGCGATGGCCGCAGCCTTGGCCAGCAGACGCACGGCCATGTCATGGTGGAGCAGCTCGGCCATCTTTCCGCCGACCTTGAGCGCGCCTTTCCCTGCGTTCGCCGGATCGGCAAAGGCGGCCACGATCGCGGCCGCCTCGGCCACTTCGGCTTCGTCCGGCGCAAACACGCGGTTGGCAATCTCAATCTGCGAGGGATGGATCAGGGTCTTGCCATCCAGCCCGAGCTCTTGCGCCTGAAAGCATTCGGCCTCCAGCCGCGCGGGATCGTCGATTGCGTTGCACACCCCGTCGAGCAGCACGAGGCCGTAGGCGCGCGCGGCCATCAGCGCCTGTACCATCACCGGCACGAATCCGGCTCGGCCCGGCCGCTGCGCCATGCCGGTTTCCTTGGCGAGGTCGTTGAGCCCGAGCACGAAGCCGGCAAGGCGCGAGATGCGCGCCGTCTCGGCAATCCGCTCCAGCGCGAGCACGGCCTGCGGCGTCTCGATCATCACCCACAGCCCGACGGCGGGATCAAAGCCCGCCCCGTCCATCGCGACCGAAAGCGCGACGACATCGGCTGCCGCATTCACTTTGGGCGCAAGAATCGCGTGGAGCGGGCACGGCGCCAAGGTTGCCAGATCGGCCTTGCCCCACGGCGAGCCCAGCGGATTGATCCGCGCGATCATCTGGCGGTGGCCGAAGCCGCCGGCGGTGAGCGCCTGCACCAGCGCGCTGCGCGCCTCGTCTTTCATGTCCGGCGCGACGGCATCTTCAAGATCGAGCGCGACCGCGTCGCAGGGCAAGGCCCTTGCCTTGTCCACGGCGCGGGCGTTGCTGGCAGGCATGTAGAGCAGCGAGCGCAGCGGTTGCGCCTCGATCAGGGGTTCGGGCAAGCAGCGTCTCCGGCCAGCGGGAAGGAATGGCGCCAGCCCATTCCCCAAGCCGCGCCGCAGCGCAAGGGGGTGTTACAGGGGGATGCTACAGAATGTAGCGGACCTTGATAGCGGTGCGCATCTGCGCCGCGCCAACCTGGAACGACGCCGCACCGAAATGCGGCGGGCCGAACTCCAGCGGCGCATCACGCGAAAAGCCGAAGCCTTCCTTGGGCAGCATCATCATCTTGTCCATGCGCCCGTTGCCGTTCTCGTCATGAAACAGCGCGATGGCATAGCGGCCCTGTGGCACGTCTCTGAACTGCACCGTTTCGCCATTCACCGCCGGCACGGTGAGGTGCCGCGCGTTGGGGTCCTTCTGGCAATCGGGGAAGGTCCTGGGGTTCGCCGTCATGCAGGCCATGATTTGCCCGCGGTTGGAGCGCAGTCCGTCGATCTCGACGAAAATCGTGCTCGGCACGGCGGCGCTGGCCGCTGCGGCTCCTTGCGGATGCGCCTGGATTTGCGGCAGCGGCATCGCGGCCATCATCAGCGGCGCGGCAAACACCGCGAGCCCGGCCACGGCGCCCAGATGCCTCATGGCGCGGAAAGTCCCTTGTCCGTCCCGCAGACATGATCCCAGAAACGGAAATACAGGCCGTAATTGCATCGATAAAGCTCGTGGTGCCGGTGATGATGGCTCGCTGTTATCACCCATTGCCCTACAGTTGAGTGAACGAGGGCCTTCGGAAACATTTCCCAGCCCATGTGATTGGTTACCCCCATGATGGTCATGACCATGAGGACCAAGCCGAGCACTGCGGCGTGGATCGGCACCACGAAAACCAGCGCCGGGATGAACAGCCCGACAATCGCGGCTTCCACAGGGTGGAAATTCATCGCGGCCCATGCGGTCGGCGGACGGCTGGCATGGTGGACGGCGTGGACGGCGCGGAACACCTGCGGGCGATGCATCCAGCGATGCGTCCAGTAGAACCACGTGTCGTGGAGCGCGAGGTAGACGAACAGCGAGACCGGCAGCCACCACAGCGGGTAGGCGTTCACGTCGGTGTAGACCCGGGTCCAGCCATAGTGCTGCCAGCCCCAGGCGATGATCCCTGCCGGCACGCCATAGATCGCCGCGGAGGCGAGGCTCCACGTGATCTCGCTGCGCATCTGGCGGGCGAGGCCTTTGTAATGGCCGGGGCGCACCAGCTTGGTCAGCCAGGCAAACAGGCCGCTCACCGCCAGATACCGCACGGCGACAATCGCGGTCATGACCAGCGCGGAAAGCCACAGCTCGGTCATGAGGCGAAAGCTCCTGGGATGCGCGGGATGGGCAGCGGGTTCACGGTTGCCAGTATGCCAAGGCGGCGCGCCTGTGGACAGACCCCAGTTGGGTCAGTCCACAAGGCGCGCATGCCGGTCAGACTGCGCGGCGAACCTTGTTGCGGTGCTGGCCGACGCCGGGAGCACCGCCACCACCGCGCGGGCGGAAGGTGCGCGGCTTGTCGCCCTGCGGCGCATCACCGCGGTCGGCGCGGACGGGATTGCCCACGGGGCCCCGATCATCGGTCTTGCGCGGGTTGGCATCGCGGGGACGTCCATCGACCCCTTGCGCGCGGCCGCCGGGCGAACGGTCGTCACGCCGATTGGGATTGTGGCCGGCGCCGCGGCTTTCGCCGCCACGTCCCTGACCACCATGACCCTGGCCCCCACGCCCTTGGCCACCGCCACGATTCCCGCCGCGCCCGCGGGCATCGCGGTCGTCGCGGCGTGCATCGCGCTCGGCTTCCTCGGGCTTGCGGCTGACGGCGGGGAGCTTCGCAGCCTCGGCCAGGAAGCCTTCGGGCAGCGGCAGCGGCATCAGCTTGATGCCGGTCAGCTTCTCGATATCCTTGAGGTAGGGCTTTTCGTCCGGCGCACAGAAGCTGATCGCCTCGCCGTCCGCGCCAGCCCGTGCCGTGCGGCCGATGCGGTGGACGTACTGCTCGGCCACGTTGGGCAGCTCGAAGTTGAACACGTGGCTCACCCCGCTCACGTCGATCCCGCGCGCGGCGATATCGGTGGCGACGAGGATGGGGCACGAGCCCTGACGGAACGCATCCAGCGCGGCTGTGCGCTGCGCCTGGCTCTTGTTGCCGTGGATCGCGCGCGCGCTGATCGAGGCGGCGGAGAGGTGGCGCACCACGCGGTCAGCGCCGTGCTTGGTGCGGGTGAACACCAGCGCGCGGTCGAGCTTGCCATCGGCAAGCAGCGCCCGAATGCGCAAGGTGAGCAGCGCCTGCTTCTCGGCCTGGTTGACGAAGGTCACGAACTGCTCGACGCGCTCGGCAGTACTTGCCTGCGGGGTCACTTCCACGCGCACCGGGTTGTTGATGAACTGCTTGCCGAGGTCCGCGATCGCCTTGGGCATGGTCGCGGAGAAGAACAGGCTCTGTCGGTCCTTCGGCAGCAGGTTCGCCACGCGCTTCAGCGCATGGATGAAGCCGAGGTCCATCATCTGGTCGGCTTCGTCGAGCACGAAGATCTCGACCTTGCTCAGCGTCAGCGCGCGCTGATCGATCAGGTCGAGCAGGCGGCCCGGCGTGGCGACGAGGATGTCGCAGCCCGGCACGAGGCGGCGGGCCTGCTTGCCCACCGGCACGCCGCCGAACACGCAGTCAACCGTCAGGCGCAGGTTCTTGGCGTAGGCCGCAATGTTCTCGGCAATCTGCGCGGCAAGTTCGCGCGTCGGCGAAAGCACCAGCATGCGGCACGAGGCGGGCTTGCGCGGCTTGGGGTCGGCCGCAAGGCGGTGGAGCGAAGGCAGCGCAAAAGCGGCGGTCTTGCCGGTGCCGGTCTGTGCGATGCCGAGGAGGTCGCGGCCTTCGAGCAGCGCCGGGATGGACTGGCGCTGGATCGGCGTCGGGTCGGTATAGCCCTTGGTTTCGAGCGCGTGGAGGATCGGCTCGGCAAGGCCGAGATCGCGGAAATAAGACATGAAGAATCCAATCGGGTGTTTGGGCGCACGGCACGATGCCGCGCGCAAGGCAAGTGGTCGACCATGCGACCCATGCGTGAAGGGGAAGCCAAGCGAAGCAGCTGTTCAGCCGGGGCGGGTACACGCCCTGAAACGGCGGACCTCACGCTTGCCCGGGCCTGCGGCGGAATGCCCGCTCGCCAGTCCTGCTGGGAGACTGCTTATAAGCAATTGCGCGCAAAAGCAAGGAAATTGCGCGGGATGGTTGCAGGCTTCCCAAATGCGCTCTGGTGGTTCTATCACGTCGCCATGCAAATCCGCCTCGCCATCGCGCTCGCAGCCGCCTCGCTCCTGCTCTCTTGCACCGCCGAGGCCGCACCCGTGCTCACCGCGCCGGAACAGCGCATGGTGGCTGCGGTAGAGGCGAACGAGGCGCGCGATCTCGCGCTGCTCGAAAAGCTGGTCAACAAGAACTCGGGCTCGCGCAACATCGCCGGGGTCAAGGCCGTGGCTCAGATGGTGCGCCCTGAATTCGAAGCCCTGGGCTTCACCGTGAAGTGGCTGCCGATGGAGCAGACCGGCCGCGCCGGACATCTCGTCGCCACCCACACCGGCAAGCCCGGTGCCAAGCGCCTGCTGCTGATCGGCCACCTCGATACTGTGTTCGAGGCGGATTCGCCGTTCCAGACCTTCACCCGTCGCGGCGATTTTGCCACCGGCCCCGGCGTGGCGGACAACAAGGGCGGTGTGGTCGCCATGCTCGCCGCGCTGCGCGCGATGGCGGCGGCGGGCACGCTGAAGGGGGCCAACGTGGTCGCCTATCTGACCGGCGACGAGGAAGACGCCGGCGATCCGCAGTCCGCCGCCCGGGCCGACCTGATCTCGGAAGGCAGGAAGGCGGACATCGCGCTCGATTTCGAGGGCCTTGCGCGCGATCTTGGGCCCGATGGCACGCTCGTCGACATGGGCTCGATCGCCCGTCGCTCGGCCTATAGCTGGACCATCGAAGTCACCGCGAAGTCCGGCCATTCGAGCGGCGTGTTCGGCGCCGATGGCGACGGGGCGATCTACGCCCTCGCGCGGATGCTCGCCGCGATCCGCACCGAGGTCCCCGAGCCCAACCTGACGCTCAACGTCGGCATGATCGCGGGCGGTGCCGAGGCCGCGCTCGCGGCCGATCAGGCGCACGTGAGCGCTGCCGGCAAGACCAACATCATCCCCGCGAAAGCCGTCGCGCGCGGCGATCTGCGCACGCTTTCGCCCGAACAGAACACCCGCGCGCAAGGCAAGATGGCCGAAATCGTCGCGCGCGCCTTCCCCGGCGCTACGGCCAGGATCGTGTTCGAGGATGGCTACCCGCCGATGGCCCCCACCGACGCCAACCGCGCCCTGCTCGCCCGGCTCAACGGCGTGAACGCCGCGCTCGGCCTGCCCGCCATGGCACCGCTCGATCCCTTGAAACGCGGCGCTGGCGATATCAGCTTCGTCGCCGCGGATGTGCCGGGCCTCGTCGGCCTTGGCCCCGCCAGCACGGGGGATCACACCCCGGCCGAAACCGTCGATCTCAAGAGCCTGACCCTGCAGGCCAAGCGCGCCGCGCTGCTGATGAGCCGTCTGGCGGCGGACAAACGCTGATGGACCATCCGCCCAGCCCCTGCACCGGCACCTGCACGCTCGATCCGTTCACGAAGCTCTGCCGCGGCTGCGCGCGTACGATCGAGGAAATCATGGCCTGGCCCAGCGCCACGGCGCAAGCGAAGCATGCGATCCTCGGCGCGGTGAGCGAACGGCTTCAGAGCGTCAGCGTCAGGTCGAAATAGCCGTAAAGGGTGTTGCCGCTGCCGGGCGCGTTGTGCGCCCCCTTCAGAAACCCCTGCTTGAACAGCACAGCGCCCCCGGATTCGGCCTGCAGCAGCGCAGGCACCAGCCAGTGCCGCAGCCGCGCCTCGGCCTGATGCCCGGCAAAGCGCCCTGCAGCGCTCTTCGCATCGTGCACACCGTTCGTGGCAAAGGCGTCGCGCGGGTTCTCCGGCCACAGCGCGCGGTAGGAGAGCGTCACCTCGGTGCGCTTGTCCGGCACCGCTTCCAGCCGCAGTCAGGGCGAGACGATGTTGGTTCGCTGCAAGGCGCCGTAAAGCGCGGTCCGCCCGAAATCGAAGCGCCGGGCGCCGAACAGCGTGTCGAAGCGGCGATAGTGCCCCGCCTTGCCGCCATCGCCGCTGGCCGCATCGAACATCGCGGCGAGGCTTGGCGTCCATCCGGTCCTGCGGGTGTAGCCCACCTCGGCATGGGCGAACCACGCCGAAACGTCGAGGTCGGCCGTGTCCGCTGCCGCCGTGCTGCGCCGCGCAGTGCCGAACTGGTAGGCGCCTTCCACGTCATGGTCCCATTTGCCCGCCGCCGGCCGAACAAAAGCCCGCCCGCCCACGGTCCACAGCCGCCGGTTGCGCGTCAGCCGGTTGTCGCCATCCTGCTCGGCAAGCCGGAAGCCGTAAGTCTCCAGCGTCTCGCCCAGCACCTGCGGCAGGCTGCCATGCGCACCGAAAAACTGGACGCGCGTGGTCTCCAGGTCGAATTTTACCGTGTTGTCCCGCAGCCCTTGCACATCCTCAGGCCGGCGAATCTGCGGCATCGTCCAGCGCGCCTGCAGACGCGTGCCGCCCTGGGTGGCCCATTCGAGATGCACGCCGCTGTAGGCATTGGTGGTCTGGCGAAAGCGGGCACGGCAACGGCAAGTGCAGGCATCGCTGCCAGGGAAAAAGCTCTTCTGGTCAAAGTCGCTTCCACAGGTCTGCTTCGCACCGCCTCCCGAGGTCGGGTCGGCGTCATGGTGCTCTGCATTATGAAATACGGCGGTCAGATAGGCGGTACAGTCATGCCTTGCGTCGTCGCCGCGATCGCCTTAGGGCGCACGCGTCACTTGGGGAGTAGCCGCTGCATCGCCTGATGCAGTCCCCTGCCAGATTGCTCTGGCGCGTCAACATGCTTGGCCGAGAGGCCATGGCGCAAGCGGCAGATACCAGGCGGATAGCCTTCACCTGCCGGGCGAGACCAATGGCACCTGCTTTCCTGCCCGGCCGGGCGGGGAAAGCGCGTGTCGTTGTCTCGATCGTTCGCCCGGCCACAGGAACCTGTCCATGTTCGAAGCCTTGTTCACCTCCACCGCGATCGTCGCGCTTGCCGAGATCGGCGACAAGACGCAGCTTCTCGCCATCGTGCTCGCCGCCCGGTTCAAGCGGCCCCTGCCGATCATCGCCGGCATTCTCGTGGCCACGCTCGCCAACCACTTCCTCGCCGCGCTGGCGGGTTCGCTCGCCGCCGGGTGGCTTGATGGCCCGGCCTTCCGTTATGCCATCGCGGCCGGCTTCCTTGCGATGGCGGCCTGGACTCTCGTGCCGGACAAGTTCGACGACGACGAGGCCCCCGCCGTCTCGCGCGGCGGTGCCTTCCTCACCACGCTCGTTGCGTTTTTCTTCGTCGAGATGGGCGACAAGACACAGGTTGCCACGATCGCGCTTGGTGCGCGCTTCCACGATGCGCTGGCCGTTACGGCCGGCACCACGCTCGGCATGATGCTCGCCAATGTGCCGGCCGTGCTGCTGGGCGGAGAGATCGTGAAGCGCGTGCCGCTCGGCGTGGTGCGCGTGGTCGCGGCGCTCTTTTTCGCGGTGCTCGGCGTGCTGCTGCTGCTTGCGACGGCGGGCGTGCTCTAGGGTTCTTGACCCTAGGCCTCATCGCCCCACCCGGCGCAGAGCGGATCGGCGCCCACCACCAGCCGCCGCAGCGCTGCCCGCGCCAGCCGCTCGGTCTCGGACTTGCGGCGCGCGGGCGCGAGCGGCAGGCTGGGCGCAGGGCGCACGATTTCCGCATCATAGCCGTCGGCCACAATCACGCCGCACAGGTCAGGCCGGAACGCGGGCGTTTCGAGGCATGCGCGGTCTAGATGCGGGGCAAGGCCCCAATAGAAGCGGTCGCAGTATTCAAGATAGTCGGGCCACTTGGCATCGCCAAGCAGATCGCCGCGCGCCACCTTGATTTCGACGATCACGATCCGGCCCTTGGCGTCGATGCCCATGAGATCGGCACGTCGCCCGGAGCGCAGCGGCATTTCAGCGAGGCACCAGATGCCGTTTCGCGCAAACAGCCGCCCGATTCCGCGCGCCACCGCCTTTGCCTCGCGCTCGGCGGGAGGAATGATCTGCGCGGGAAGGGCCGAATCAGGCATGCCTCCAGCATAAGAACAAAAATGGAACAATAAAAGAGGGCGTCGGCGTGCCTCAGGCCTGCCGCTCGATCCCCAGCGGAGGAATCAGGCTCAGCAGGCCCGCCCGCGCCGTGTGAAACTCCTGCCACAGCGCCTGCGCCGCCGCAGCTGCGCAAGCGCCGCTGCCTTGGAGCGTCAGCAGCGCGGCCAGCCCCGGCTCCAGTATCGCGGCCAGATCGTCGACGCCCTGCGCGGCAAGCCGGCACCGCCAGCCTCCGGTATCGCGCATGATCGCCGGGAAGTTTCGAATCTCGGGCGTGCGGTATTCGGGGGCAAGCCCTGCCAGTTCCGCCACGGCCGCCGCGGCCTCGTGCACGGCGGTCCACTTCATGACCATGGCATTCGCGGCCAGACGGCCGTTGCCGCGATTCGGATCAGCAGGGGGAGAACGCAGAGACATGTGCGTGCAGATACGCCACTGCCCGCTACCAAATTGCTAAGCCACAAACCTCTGGCAAGCCGGCCGTCACGCTGCTAGGCGATTTCTCCCACGCACCCGTAGCTCAGCTGGATAGAGCGCTGCCCTCCGAAGGCAGAGGCCACAGGTTCGAATCCTGTCGGGTGCACCAGGACCTCGCGATCCCCCCTTCGCGGCTTCTCCGCCGGGCGCCTGCAGCGCAAGATGTTCCTACTTCGGCAGCAGCGGTGCGCGCTGGTAGGTCTTGATCTGCCCGCTCTCGATCGTCGCAGGGGTGTTCGCGTCGCGTGCTTCGTGGGCGCGCTTCCAGATGCCGAAGATGCCCATGATGTGCGGCGGATCGCCGTGGATCTCGGTGAAGCCGCCGTTCAGCGACCGGGTGTCGAAATAGGCGGCGTTCACCGCGTCGGCATAGAGCTCGGTCGCGAGCGGATAGCCCATGTCGAGCCAGCGCTGGCGTTCGGCAGCAAAGTCGGAGACGAGGTAGGCGATGTGGTGAAAGCCTTCCTCGCCGTCCCGGTACATGTCGCGATAGATCGAAGGCTGGTCGTCATGCTGCTCGATGAACTGGATCATCGTGTCGCCCAGATAGCCGAAAGCGTAGGAAACGTCGGCCTCCACCGCCGTGCCGCGATAGGTGAACTCGTCGCAGCGGTGGTGGCGCGCCATGAAGAACGGTCCGGCGCCGAACGCCCTTGACCACTTCTCTGCCGCCGCGTCGATGCTCTTCACGAAGTAGGCTTGCTGGAACAGCGCGCAGGACCGGGTCATTCGCTCACTCCTTCAATGGGGCCTCGTGCTATCGAGCACCTTGCCCATGCGGACGATCGGGACGCGCACACCCTCGCGCGAAGTGGCCTCGACGGCTTCGATCGCCCGATAGCCGCAGGCCTTGTAAAGCGGCAGGCCGGCAAGGGTCGCCATCAGTTCCACCCGGGCGAATCCGGCCGCGCGCGCGGCGTCCTCGCACAGCGCCATGATGGCCTTGCCGATGCCGCGCCGGGCGTGCGCGGGATCGACGTACATCGCGCGGATCTTCGCCGCATCCTTCGCGGGATCGAGCGGCAAGGGCTCGCGCGCGACGATGCTGTCATCCCCGCCAAACAGTGTCGCCCGAAAGCTCCACCCGCCGCAGCCGACGGGCGCGCCCTCATTCAGGATCATGAAGTAGGTGCGGTCCTTCACCAGCTGGGTATCGAGCCCCATGATCTGGTGGCTGGCGGCAACCTGCTCCCGGCTCAGGAAGCCGTGCTGCAATTCCTCGATGGCGCGCGTCATCAGCGCGCGCAGGGCAGGCAGATCGGCCTCGGTCGCGCGCGCGTGAGTGAACGCGCTCACGTCAGTATCCGGCGACGCTGCCCACCGGCAGGCGCGGATCGATCGCGCCATAGAGCCTGTCCTTGCCCACCGGCGGCTTGCCCAGCGCAGGGCCGCCGACGAGGATCGCGGCGACCTGGTTCCAGTAGTCCATCCGCTCCAGCTTGTGGCCCTTGGCTTCCAGCGCGGCGCGCGTTTCCGCGCTCAGCGCATTGGGCTCCATGAAGATCACATCGGGCAGCCACTGGGCGTGGATGCGCGCGGCGTCGGTCGCTTCGGTCACGGTCATGCCGTGATCGATCACGTTGAGCATCACTTGCAGCACGCCGGTCGGGATATGGCTCCCGCCGGGCGTTCCGACAACCATGAAGAGCTTGCCGTCCCTGGTGACGATTGTCGGCGTCATCGACGATAGCGGCCGCTTGCCCGGCGCGATGGCGTTGTTGGTGCCCTCGACAAGGCCGTACATGTTGGGCGCGCCAGGCTTGGAAGAGAAATCGTCCATCTCGTCGTTGAGCAGGATGCCGGTGCCGTCTGCCGTCACCCGCGCGCCGAACCAGTCGTTGAGCGTGTAGGTGAGGCTGACGGCGTTCCCCTGCGCATCGACGATGGAGAAATGCGTGGTGCTCGCGCCTTCGTGGCTCTGCCCCGGCACGCCGAGCGAGACCGAGGGGGTGGCCTTGTCGGCGCTGATGCCCGTCCGCAGGCTGGCGGCGTAGTCTGGCGAGATCAGCTTGGCGACGTCTGCCTTCACGAAGCCGGGATCGCCGAGGTTGACGTTGCGATCATGGAAGGCACGGCGCAGCGCCTCGGTCAGGTAGTGGATGTTCTGCGCCGAATGCCAGCCGAGCTCGCCCATCGGATAGGCCGAGAGGATGCCGAGCGTCTCGCACACCACAACTCCGCCCGAGCTTGGCGGCGGGGCGGAAATCACGTGATAGCCGCGGTAATCGCATTCGAGGGGCGCTCGCTCGATGGCGCGGTAGGCGGCGAAATCGGCCTTGGTCAGGATGCCGCCATGGGCCTTGCTTGAGGCCGCGATCTTCTCGGCGATCTCACCCTTGTAGAAGGCGTCCGCCCCCTTGTCGGCGATCAGCTGGAGCATGCGGCCGAGATCGGCCTGCACGAAGCGGTGGCCCTTCTCGAACGGCTTGCCCGAATCGAGGAAAATCGCCGCGCTCGCGGGATCTCTCGCAAAGTCCTCCGCGCCCTCGGCGAGGAATGTGGCATCGCCCTGGTCCATCACGAAGCCGTCGCGGGCCAGACTGATCGCCGGGGCCATGAGGCGCGCGCGGGGCAGGGTGGCGAACTTCGCGCGCGCCAGTTCAAGCCCTGCGACCGTGCCCGGCACGGCAACGGCCTTGTGCCCGCGCGTCGAGAGCAGCGGGATCACCTTGCCGGCCTTGTCCTGATACATCGTTGGCGTCGCCGCAGCGGGCGCGGTTTCGCGAAAGTCGATGAAGCTGGTGCGCCCATCGGCCAGCCGCACCGTCATGAACCCGCCGCCGCCGATATTGCCCGCCTCCGGGAAGGTCACCGCCAGCGCGTAGGCGACCGCGATTGCGGCGTCGACCGCGTTGCCGCCCTCCTTGAGCACTTCGACCCCGGCGTCGCTCGCCAGCCGGTGCGCGGAGACGACCATGCCGTGCTCGGCGCCGGCCGGGACCTGCGATGCGGCCATGAGCGGGACGGGCAGGCTGGTGGCGGTCAGCGCGAAGGCGGAAAGGGCGGCGATGGCGGACTTGCGCAGGGTCATGTTTGTCATCCTCTCGGCCCTTCCTGTGCCCCCGCCGGACCCAAAAGAAAAGGGGCGGGGAAGCCGAAACTTCCCCGCCCCATTCTGTCTGGCCCCCTCCTTTCGGAGAGCGCGGCCGAACTCAGTACTTCACGCTCGCGCGGACATACCAGAAGCCGCCGTTGAAGCCGAACGGACCGCCGTTACGCGGATAGATCTGGCCATCGCCGGTGCTGTTCGTCAGCGTGTAGATCGGGTTCGAGGACGAAGCCTTGATCCGGTCGGGCTTGGTGTTGAAGATATTGTTGCCACCCACGGTCAGCTTGAAGTTGTCCATGAAGGTGTAGGTCACGTCCACGTCGGCCGTGACCTTCGCGCCGAATTCCTGACCCGGGTAGTCGGTCTCGGCGCGCCACTTGCCGAAGTAGCGGCCCGCAGCGCCGACCGAGAACGCGCCCATCGACCAGTTGCCCTGGAGGTTGAGGCGGTGCTTCGGTGCCAGGTTCTCGGCGTCGGTGATCTGGGCCGGGCCGATCGCGGCCGAGTCGAACTTCGTCACCTTGTTCTTGTTGTAGTTGTAGGCGAGCGTCAGGTTGAGCTTGCCGCCAGCCAGGTCGGTCCGGTAGCTGCCCACCACGTCGACGCCGCGGGTGCGGATGTCGAGCGAGTTGGTGAAGTACTGGACGTTGCCGCCAACGCCCACCGAGGCGAGCTCGGCCAGCTTGGCGATATCCGATGCGCCCACCACGAACGACTTCGAGATGAAGATGCGGTCGGTGACCTTGATCTGGTAGGCGTCAACCGTCAGCGTGAGCGCGCTGGTCGGCTGGAACACGAAACCGAAGCCGAAGTTGGTCGACTTCTCGGGCTTGAGGGCCTTCGCGCCGAAGTACTGGGCCACCGCGCTCGTCACCGGGAAGGTGCCGACCTGCACCGACTGGCCGGCGAGGAAGTTGGTGGTCAGGACCTGGGTGTTGTTCTGGCCCGGGGTCGGGGCGTGGAAGCCCGAACCGACGGTGCCACGCAGCGCGAACTCGTCGGTCACGTGGTAGATGCCGTTGAACTTGTAGACGAAGCGGCCACCGAACGAATCGTAGTGCTCGTAGCGGCCGGCCGCGCCGAGCGTGAGCTCCTTGGTCACGTCGGTTTCGGCGCCCACATAGAAGCCGTAGCTCTTCTGCTTGTTGGTGCCGGCATAGGTCGGCGCGGTGCCGCCGTAGCCGCTGGCGGCCGGATCGTAGACCGCGGTCTTCTCGCCGGTCGGGGTGAACACGCCCGGGGCCGTCTCGGTGTAGAGGTCGTGCGCAATGGCGTAGGGGCCCGCACCGTAGGACTGGAAGTCGCCTTCGGTGGCGGTGTAGCTTTCGCGGCGGAACTCAGCGCCGCCCGAGAACGTGATCGGGCTGGCGAGACCGGCCTCGACCGCATAGGTCACGTCGAGGTTGGCATCGAATTCCTTCTGGATCAGCTTGCCGAACTCGAAGCTGGTCTGCGAAGCGCCGCCGAACGAGGGGCTGATCGAGTTGTACATCGACAGGTCAAGCGAGTTGCGGCTCAGCGAGGCCGAGAGGTCGTAGGTGAACCCGCCGTCGGTCTTGCCCTTCCAGCCCAGCGTACCATAGGCCTGATCGGTCTTGCCCACGAAGATCGGGGTGAAGCCGGCCGGGTAGAGCGAGGTCAGGTTGAAGACGTTGCCGTCCTTGACGTAGCCGCCTGCGGGGCAGGTCGGATTGCCGGCCGGGCACTCCGTCTTGTAGTAGGGTGCCTGGAAAAACGAGCGGCCACCGATCGTGCCGGTCTTCTTCGTGCCCGAACCATCGTCATACTCGAACGTGCTCGAGCCCTGGTACGAGGAGCGGAAGTTGAAGCTCTGCTCGGCCTTGCTGTGCGCGAAGTTGCCGAACGCATAGACCTTGCTGTTGTCGGTCACTTCGTAGGCGGCGTTGACGACGGCCTTCCAGCCCTCGCTCGGCGAGTTGCCCCAGATCTGCGCGGGCAGCGGGTAGAACGGCAGCTTGTCGGCCAGCGAGGGGTTTTCGGCGGCGAAGCGCGCGGCGATCGGGCGGGTCACGCCGCGGCTCGTGCGGCCATCGTTGTTGTATTCGGCCGAAACGTTGATGAAGCCGCGGTCCGCCTTCAGGCCGGCGTTGCCCGCCACCTGATAGCTCTTGCCGTCGCCCTTGTAGAACTGGCCGTAGCGGCCCATCAGTTCGAAGCCGCCGTTGTCGCGCAGGCCGTAGTTCAGCACGCCCGCGATGGCGTCCGAACCGTACTGGGCGGTCGCGCCGTCACGCAGCACTTCGAGGCCCTTGATCGCGATCGCGGGGATCGCCGAAATGTCGGGGCCCTGCGAACCGAACGACAGGCCGGTGTCACCACCGTTGTAGACCTGCACCAGCGCCGAGCGGTTGTAGCGCTTGCCGTTGAGCATGACGAGCAACTGGTCGCCCGGCAGGCCGCGCAGCGAAGGCGCGCGCACGAAGGTCGAGGCGTCCGAGATCGAGTTCTGGCCGACGAAGAAAGACGGCACGAGGTTGCGGACCGAGTCCAGCAGGTTCGCGGTCGGCTGCGTGGTGAGGTCGGCGGCGCTGATCACGTCGATCGGCGAGGCCGAGTCCGCCACGGTGCGGTCGGTGCGGCGCGTGCCGATGACGACGATGCTCTGCGCGGCGGCGGCATCGTCAGCAGGAGCAGCAGCTGCCGCCTGCGCGAATGCGGCCTGAGGAGCGGCGACACCGCCAAAGACAGCGGCAGACGCCAGCAGAGCGCCGCGCAGCGCGAGGTTGGAAAGATTTCGCACGGATTGAATACCCCCTGAAATGAGCAGCCGGGCATGAAGAGCCCCCCGATCTGCCTCCGGTTGATGGCGCCGTGGATATTCCTTCGATTGAAAGTGTAAACAGATTTGCGGGGCAATCCGGGCCCCCGATGCGCGAAACCGCCGCCAGTGTGACATTTTTGCTATTGCCGGTGCGGGCCTGCCACAGACGTTTTTGCTGGGCTTTTGCGTAACGTAGCGTCACTCATGCAGGGCTTCCTGCGAGATGCGGACGAGCGGCCCCAGCACGTAGTTGAGCATCGTCTGGCGGCCCGAACGGATCGCCACCTCGCCTGTCATGCCCGGGATCACCGTCATGCCCGGGTCAAAGCCCGCCCGGCGGGCGCCCAGTAGCAGGCGCCCAGTAGCAGGCGCTAGTAGACCCCGCCGTAGATCGTTGCGCTATGAGCGGAGTTCTTGTTGCGCGCGGGCAAGCCGGGCCAGATGTCGCTGCGATCCTTGGGCAGGTGCGACGGTCGCGTTGTCCTTCCGCGCGGGCGGCGCAGAGACCGGGACGGGCAGCGCCGACAAAGCGGCGGGCGATACGCTTCAGATCGCATCCGGCGCGGTCTACCCGGAACGGATGAGACTACACCTTCGACAGCGGCAGCAGCCTGACCACGCCCGTGGCGAAGCCGTCGGTGGTTTGAATGATGCCGCAAGAAAGGACCGATTCGGGTTTGCCCCGAGCGGGTCCTTACCCCCGCATGGTCCAATCGCGGGTTTCGGCGCGGTGGTCGCCATCGCGGGGCAACCGCGTCGCAGCCGTCCGGATTCGGTGATTTTATCTTAGGCTTCAAGCACATGGCCGCCCGGGGCCGGCACTGGGTGCGGCCAGCCTGAACCCCGGCTTAATGCTTTGGACACCAAACCGTCATCGGCGCGTGCAAGGGCAGGTCGACCGTCATTCAGGGGCATGACCCCGGGAGATTCGCCATGTCCGCCGCCCGTTCCATCACCATCATCGATCCGCGCGTCGGCGATATCGCCGCAGTGGTTGCCGGCCTGCCCGCCGGCGAGGCCGTCTTCGTGCTGGATGACAGCCAGGACGGGCTTGGCCAGATTGCCGCGCTGCTTGCCGGTACGGACGGGATCAGCGCGCTCCATATCGTCGGCCACGGCAGCGCCGGCGCGTTGGTGCTGGGCAATGGTCTGGTCGATACCGCCGCGCTCGCTGCGCATGCCGATGATCTGGCCACGATCGGCCGCCATCTCGCGCCCGGCGGCGATATCCTGCTCTATGGCTGCAATGTCGCCGCAGGGGATGCCGGCCAGGCCTTCATCGATTCCTTCGGTGCGCTGACCCATGCCGACATTGCCGCCAGCACCGACGTGACAGGGGCAGCCGCGCTTGGCGGCAACTGGACGCTCGAGGCCCATAGCGGCGCGATCGAGGCCCACTCGCTGGCGTTCGCCGCCTTCCACGGCACGCTCGACACGATCAACGGCGACGGCGCCGCCAACGTACTGACGGGCACCGAAGGCGATGACACGATCAGCGGCTTCGGCGGCAACGACACGATCAGTGGCCTCGGTGGCAACGATGTGATCGATGGCGGCACCGGTGCAGACGATATGGCCGGCGGCCTCGGCGACGACATCTACTATGTCGACAACGCCGGCGATACGATCACCGAGGCGGCCAATGCGGGCACCGATCTCGTCTACGCCACGGCCAGCGTGGTGCTTTCGGCCAATGTCGAGAACGCTACCCTGCTCGGCAGCGGCGCAATCAACCTGGTCGGCAATGCTCTCGACAACGTGCTGATCGGCAATTCGGGCGGCAACCTGCTCAACGGCGGAAGCGGCAACGACTATCTCGACGGGTTGGCCGGTGCCGATACGCTGGTCGGCGGCAAGGGCGATGATACCTACGTGCTCAGTGCCGTCAGCGATGTGGTCATCGAATCCGAGTTCGAAGGCACCGACACCATCCGCGCCGGCTTCTCCTACGCGCTTGGCAAGAACATCGAGAACCTCGTCTTCACCGGCACGGGTGACTACGCGGGCGTCGGCAACATCCTCGGCAACGTGATGACCGGCAATGATGGAAACAACATCCTTTCCGGCGAAGACGGCAACGACACGCTCTATGGCGGCAACGGCACCGACACCCTGATCGGCGGCACGAGCAACGACATTCTCGATGGCGGCGCCGGCGGGGACGCGATGATCGGGGGCACCGGCAACGACACGTATTATGTCGACAGCGTGGACGACGTCATCGTGGAAGAAGCCAACCAGGGTGTCGACACCGTCGTCACCAAGTTCGGCTGGACACTCGGCGACGATTTCGAGAACCTCACCCTCACCGGTAGCGATGCGGTGAACGGCACAGGCACGGCGGCGGACAACATCCTCATCGGCAACGGCGCCGACAACACGCTCCTGGGCAACGGCGGCAACGATACCCTCGATGGCGGCGCGGGCGTCGACACGCTGATCGGCGGCACCGGCAACGATAGCTACACCGTTGATTCCATCGGCGATCTGATTGTCGAAAATGCCGATGAAGGCGCGGATTCGGTCACCGCAAGCGTCAGCTACACGCTGGTCGACAATGTCGAGAACCTCACGCTGACCGGAACTGCCGACTTGTCCGGCACGGGCAACGATGCAAACAACGTGATCGTCGGCAACGATGGCGCCAACACGCTTTCCGGCCTCGGCGGGAACGACACGATCGACGGCGGCAAGGGTGCCGACGCGATGGATGGCGGGGCGGGCAACGACACCTACATCGTCGACGATGCCGGCGACACGGTGACCGACAGCGCCGGTACAGATACCGTGCAGTCCTCGATCACCTGGGTCCTTGCCGCCAGCCTCGAGAATGTCACGCTGACCGGCAAGGCCGCGATCAACGCCACCGGCAATGCCCAGGCCAACGTGATCACCGGCAACGACGGCGACAACGTCATCGATGGCGGTGCCGGAGCCGACACGATGATTGGCGGCGCGGGGGCCGACACCTATTATGTCGACAACTCCGCCGACAAGGCGATCGAGACCGCGCAGGGCGGCGGCACCGACCTCGTCATTGCATCCGCTTCCTTCAAGCTCACCGATTATGCCGACAACCTCACGCTGACCGGCACTGCCGATCTCAGCGCAGGCGGCAACGTGATCGGCAACGTGATCACCGGCAACAGCGGCAACAACGTGATCGAAGGCGGCGGCGGCAAGGATACGCTCGACGGGCGCGATGGCAGCGATCTCTATGTGGTCAGCAACACGCGTGACGGCTTCCAGGGCGAGATCCAGGATACCGGCACCACCGGCACTGACGAAGTGCGTCTCAGCTACACCACCTCGGGCTACTCGGTGTTCAGTGACAAGGACACAGGGATCGAGCGCATCGTGATCGGCACTGGCACCGGCGCAGTAGCCGACAGCACCGGTACGGCAGCCGTGGCGGTGTCCGCAGCCAAGCTGCTCAATGCCGTGATCATCCTTGGTAACGCGGGCAGCAATCGCATCACCGGCACAGCCTTCGGCGATACGATCGACGGCGGGCTAGGCGCCGATGCCCTCACCGGCGGCCTCGGCGATGACACCTATTATGTCGATGACGCGAAGGACCGTGTCATCGAGCGCGCGCTGCAGGGCTATGACACGGTCTACGCCACGGTGAGCGTAAAGCTCGCCAAGTCGGTCGAAGCGCTCGTGCTTACCGGCAGCGCCGATCTCTATGGTACCGGCGGCGCGGACAACAACACGATCACCGGCAATCTCGGCAACAACCTGCTTGATGGCGGCAAGGGTGACGACGTGTTGATCGGCGGCGCGGGCAACGACCGGCTGATCGGCGGGCAGGGTGCCGATACGCTCCAGGGCGGCAGCGGAACCGACGTGTTCGTGTTTGCCGACAAGCCCGTCACGGGCGGTCCGGTCGATGTGATCGTCGATTTCAATCAGGGAGAGAGCGACCGGATCGAGCTCGACAAGGATGCCTTCCGCGGCCTCGGGCGCGTGTTGGGCACGATCAGCGCAGACCAGTTCTGGTCGGGTACCGGCGTAACGCAGGTCCACGATTCCACTGATCGGCTCCTCTACGATACCACGACCGGCAATCTCTGGTACGATGCGGACGGCTATGGCGTGGCAGCGCCGATCCTGATCATCCAGCTCGGCACCTCCAGCCATCCCGTGCTGGCCTACACCGATATCGCGCTGATCGCCTGAGCAGGGCAGCGGGCAGAGCGGCGCGCGGGGCGGCCCGCCACCTGTCCATTTTCTGCAAGGGTGCCTTGCGCCATGCCGGGCTGGTGGCTGCGCGCCGCCGCGCTACAACGCGGCCAACAGCCCGCCAAGGTCACCCGTCATGCCCGATGCCGTCGACTACGCTTTCACGCCTTCCGTAAAGGCCGCGCAGATCCGCAAGGGTTCGCGGCCCCATTATGCCGGCATGATCATGGCCGACCGGATCGATGCCCGCCTCGTCGCGTTCGTGGCCGAGGTACGCAGCTTCTATCTCGGCACCGCCAGTGCCCCAACCGCAGGACACCCTTGCGCGCAGCCCTATATCCAGCATCGCGGCGGGCCGAAGGGCTTCCTCAAGGTGCTCGATGACCGGCGCCTCGCCTTTGCCGATTATCGCGGCAACCGGCAGTACATCTCCACCGGCAACGCCGCCGAGAACCGCAAGGCGTTCCTCTTCCTGATGGACTACGCGAACCGCCGCCGTATCAAGCTCTGGGGCGAACTCGATGTGATCGAGGGCGATGCCGATCTCGAGGCCGCGCTTGCCATGCCCGGCTATCGCGGCGTTCCCGAACAGGCGATGGTCTTCACGATCACCGCGTGGGACATCAATTGCCCGCAGCACATCCCGCAGCTTCTGCCCGCCGAAGAGGTGGCCGAGGCGCTGGCTGTGCGTGATGCGCGGATTGCCGCGCTCGAAGCACAGCTTGCCGCCATTTCGGAAAGTGGAACATGATAATCGGGATTATACCCCTACCGGAGCCGCCAGTGGCTTCCTACGTATAAGCAGCAGCCGCCGGTTCCCCCCTCCCTTCCCGGCGGCCCTCTGCGCTCTGGTGGCCGTTTCGGTCGCGCAGAGCCAAGAGCACCCGGGCAGGACCCATCCCCCCGCACCCCTGCCCGGGTGCCACCCTCTTTCTCGCAGCCTGGGGGCGTCCCCTCCCACGCACGCCTCACGAAAGGCCCTGTGATGTCGCGTCCGCCGCTCCCGCCCTTCACCGCCGAAACCGCCGCGCAGAAAGTGCGCATGGCGGAAGACGGCTGGAACACCCGCGATCCGCAGCGCGTCGCGCTGGCCTATACCGAGGACACCCGCTGGCGGAACCGCGCCGAATTTCTCGAAGGCCGCGCCGCAGTCGAAGCGTTCCTCGCCCGCAAGTGGGCGCGCGAACTCGACTACCGCCTCGTCAAGGAACTGTGGACCTTCGCGGGCAATCGCATCGCGGTACGCTTCGCCTACGAATATCATGACGACAGCGGCCAGTGGTTTCGGGCCTATGGTAACGAAAATTGGGAGTTCGACGAACAGGGCCTCATGCAGCGCCGGCTTGCCAGCATCAACGAGCACCCCATCGCGGCGGGCGAGCGCAGGCTTGATTGGCCGCTTGGCCGCCGCCCCGACGAACATCCCGGCCTCACCGCCCTTGGTTTCTGAAAGCCAGGCCGATGAAACCCGCCCGCATCCGCGCGCGTCGGCGGCGCGCCGGTAACGCTGCCAGCTAGGCACGCGCCTAGGCAGCTGTCCTACAGCCCGGCGTCTGCGGTACACTGCAGCCATGCCCGCTGGCCTGCATCCTTCCCGTGAAAACACCTCGGCAAGGATACCCTGCGGCCCCCTCGCGAGTTTCCCCTTAGGACTGTGTCAACTGTGTCAACCTGTTCCGTATAGGGACTCGCGAACGCGAACTGACGCCCGTCTTCCCCAGGGGGGGCGGATTTCGAATATCGGATTTCACTGGAGAGAAACTGGAGCGGGCGAAGGGATTCGAACCCTCGACCCCAACCTTGGCAAGGTTGTGCTCTACCCCTGAGCTACGCCCGCTCGTGCGTTTCTGGCCGGGCTCTCTGGAAGGGCTCGACCGGGGTGAAGCGCGCCATTAGCTTCCCGGCGGGGGCTGCGCAACAGCAAAAATGCGCTTGCCGCATACGGTGCGGTCCGCTTGCCCGCAAATGCCCTTGCCGAACCGCCCTCGCTTCCCACATGGGGTGAGAACAGACCCACCATTTCCAGTGCGGAGACCTTCCAGTGGCAAGCCTTGGCCTCAATCTCGATGAACAGAGAGCGGTGGACCGCTTCCGCAAGGCCGTGGTCGAACCCTCGATGACCAAGCTGGTTGTGCTGGATTTCTGGGCCGAATGGTGCGGGCCGTGCAAGGCGCTCACGCCGGTGCTCGAAAAGGTCTGCGGCGAATATGCGGATCGGGGCGTCCTTCTCGCCAAGATCAACGTCGATGAGGAACAATTCATCGCCGCGCAGTTCCAGGTGCGCTCGATTCCCACCGTCTATGCCATGTTCCAGGGCCAGCCTGTGGCCGATCTCACGCCCGCGCGCAGCGAATCGCAGCTGCGCCAGATGCTTGACCAGATGCTGGCGCGCCTGCCGATCCAGGCGGGCGATGCTCCTGCGCAGGATATCGCCCCGCTGCTGGCGATGGGTGAGGAAGTGCTGGCAGCCGGTGACGGCGAACGGGCGGTCGGCATCTTTTCCCAGATCGCCGAGATCGCGCCCGACAGCGCCGCCGCCCAGTCCGGCCTGATCCGCGCGCTGCTTGTGGTGGGTGACAAGGCGGCTGCGGAAGAGGTTCTTGCTGCGCTCGATCCCGCGCTCGCCGAAGACCCGGCGCTGGCCCAGGCCCGTTCCGCCCTTGCGCTCGCCACCGATGCGCCCGAGCCAAGCGAGCTTGACGGGCTGCGCGCGGCAGTCGCCGCCGATCCGGCTGACATGGCGGCGCAGCTTGCGCTCGCCAATGGGCTCTATGCCGCCGGGGACCGCGATGGTGCGGCCGACCTGCTGCTCACCATAGTCGCGCAGGACCGGGCGTGGAACGAAGGTGCCGCGCGCACCCGCCTGCTCCAGATCTTCGAAGCCATCGGCCTTGAGGATCCGTGGGTCGCCGCCACGCGCCGCAAGCTCTCCACCGTGCTGTTCGGTTGACGCGATGGGGCAGGACAGCCGGCCTGTGCGCCTATCGATTTTCCCGCTCACCGGGGCGCTGCTGTTTCCCGGACTGCAGCTGCCCTTGCATATCTTCGAGCCGCGCTACCGTGCGATGATCTCCGATTCGCTGGTGCGCGACCGCCGCATCGCGATGATCCAGCCCCAGGGCCAGTACGATGGCGCGCCGCTGTTCCACATCGGTTGCGTCGGCAAGATCGGCGAAGTCGAGGCAATGGAAGACGGGCGCTACAACGTCATCCTCCAGGGGATCGCCCGCTTCCGTCTGCTGCGCGAACTCGATGTGACCACGCCGTTCCGGCAGGTCGAGGGCGAACTGATCGAGGATGATGCGGGCGCCAGCCTCAGCGCGGTCGAACGCGCCTCGTTCGAGCGCGAGGCGCGCCGCTTTGCCGAAGCGCAGGGCTATTCGGTCGATTGGGAATCGGTGGGCCGGCTCGATGATGTCTCGCTGATCAACGGTGTCTCGCAGATCGCCCCGTTCGATGCCGCCGCCAAGCAGGCGCTGCTCGAGGCAGACAGCCTGGCCGCGCGCTGCGAACTTCTCGTCCAGCTCATGCAGTTCTTCGGCCGCCGCGATTCGGACGATGGCCGGGTGACGCTTCAGTAAATCAAAACTGCGCGCGCAGCCCGTCGATCACGAACTGCGCTGCCAGCGCTGCCAGCAGCACACCCAGCAGCCGGGTGATCACCGCTTCCACCTGCGAGCCCAGCGCGCGGATGATCGGCCGCGCGGCAACCAGCGCGAAGAAGCTCAGCAGCATCACGGCGCCGAGCGCGGCGAGGATTACCAGCGTCTCGGGCAGGCCATGCGCCCGCGCGGTCAGCAGCATGACCGAGGCGATCGAGCCTGGCCCCGCCAGCATCGGCATGGCCATCGGGAAGACCGAGACGTCCTCCACATGCGGCTGCGCGTTGCGCACCTTTTCTGCCCGCTCCTCGCGCCGCTCGGTGCGCTTTTCGAACACCATGTCGATCGCGATCATGAACAGCATGATCCCGCCCGCGATGCGGAAGCTGTCGAGCTCGATATGCAGCGCGCCCAGCAGGTCCTCGCCGAACAGCGCGAAAACCACCAGAATGCCGCTGGCGATGAGGCAGGCGCGCACCGCCATGCCGAAGGCCTGGCGCGGGGTGGCGGAAGCCGTGAGGCCCGCATAGATCGGTGCGCAGCCGGGCGGGTCGATAACCACGAACAGCGTCGTGAAGGCGGAAAGGAATAGCGCCAGCATCGCCTTACCCCTCGTTCTTCGCGATTTCGGTGCGCTTCAGCACTTCGTTCATCCTGCTGTCCTGCCACAGCCACACAGTCCATTCGCGCGTCCCGCCGGGTAGCACGGTGGAGCGCCAGGCCAGCGTGCCGTCGATCGATCGGCCGTCCGCGCTGTCCGCACCGGGCACGGTGGCCAGCGCCGGGATCGGTCCGGCCAGCGGACGCAAGGGTGGCGGTGCGTTCCTGTCGTGTTTGCGGGGGCGGGGCGGCTCGTCGGCGAGCGGATCACGGTGCGGGCGCGGTGGGCAGTCCGCCACCTTGCCGGTGATGAAATCGGCGCCGGAAAGCGGCGCGGCGAGGTCGCCGCCCTGATCGAGCACCCACTTGTACTCGCCCTTCTTCTGGCGCTGCCACACGGTGGAAAACCAGCCGCTCGCGGTCCCTGCATGATAGCCGCCGAACGTCACGCCCGCGCTGCCATCGCAGCTCATCCAGACCAGGTTTGGCTGCCATTGCACGGTTTCGGCCGGGTTGGCGCGCCCCTTGAGCCAGATCTTGGCGAGCACGCGCTGCGGCACGAACATTTCCGCCTCGTCCGCCGAGGTCGCGGCAAAGGCCGTCCACTGCCCCTTCTCGCGAGCCAGCCGGGCAAAGGCGCTCTCTGCTGCGATGAGCGCGCTGGGATTGCCCGCCGGCGTGACGGCCGGGCGGCTTTCCTGTGCGGCCAAGGGCGACGCGAAGGCCAGCAAGGCAAGGGGGATCAAACGCTTCATGGCGCTGAGCCTAGAGCAGGCGGGCGGCAATAGAAAGGCAGGCCTGTGGGGGACGCGCCTCAGATCGCGTCCGCCGCCAGTGCCAGCCCGGCATTGCGGTAGGCCGCCACCAGGGCATTGCGCAGCAGTACTGCGATGGTCATCGGGCCGACGCCGCCGGGCACCGGAGTGACCGCGCCTGCCACGGCCATCGCACCGGCATAGTCGACATCGCCGACCAGCCGCGTCTTGCCTTCTTCGGCGGCAGGCACCCGGTTGATGCCGACGTCGATCACGCAGGCGCCGGGCTTGATCCAGTCCGCCTTGACCATTTCCGGACGGCCCACCGCCGCCACGACGATATCGGCGCGGCGCACCACCTCGGGCAGGTTTTGCGTGCGGCTGTGCGCGATCGTGACCGTGCAGCTTTCCGCCAGCAGCAGCTGTGCCATCGGCTTGCCGACGATGTTGGAACGCCCGATCACCACGGCATCAAGGCCCGAAAGCGATCTCAGCCGGTCCTTCAGCAGCATCAGGCACCCCAGCGGGGTGCAGGGCACGAAGCCTTGCTGTCCGACTGCCAGCCGGCCCGCGCTGATCACGTGGAACCCGTCGACGTCCTTGTCGGGATTGATCGTGGAAATGACTTTCTGCTCGTCCATGTGCTTCGGCAGGGGCAGCTGGACGAGGATGCCGTCGACGGCGGGATCGGTGTTGAGCTGCTCGACCAACGCGAGGAGTTCGGCTTCTGCCGTTTCTGCGGGCAGGCGGTGCTCGAAGCTGGCCATACCGGCCTCCACGGTCTGCTTGCCCTTGGAGCGGACATAGACCTGGCTCGCCGGATCCTCGCCTACCAGCACCACAGCGAGGCCTGCCTTGCGACCCGCCTTTGCCTCAAACGCGGCGGCCAGTTCTCCCACCTTCGCGCGCAAGGTCGCGGCAAAGGCTTTCCCATCGATAATCGCGGCAGTCATGTCGGTACTCTCTTAATGGTTAATTTAAATCTGCAGCGCCAATTGACCGATAAAGCCGATAAGCTCGGTCAATAGGCTTAGGCCAAAGATCACAACCATGGGTGAAAAGTCGATTCCGCCAGTATTAGGCATTACTCGTCGGATAGGATTAAGAATCGGGTCGAGAATTGCGCTAAGCGCAGTATTGAGAGCGGAGACGACTTGGTTGCGCATGCTGATCACATTGAATGCGACAAGCAAAAAGAGGATGAATTGAACGATGACGACTGCTCGAACGATGCCAATGAGCAGGAGTATGGCATTGATCAGTTGGTAGAACAGCATCATGCATTCCCTATGTCAGCGAGGAGCCCTGCTCCTAGCCGACCCTCTCCCGAAGCCACAAGGGCCCCATCGCCGAACGGCCGTCAGCGATGGACAAACTTGTATGTGTTGCATACAAATTTGTCCAGTACTCACACCCGCGAAGTTCGCAAAGTTGGGAGGCCCCTTCAGGCGCGGATCAACGTACCGGCGCCGCGTGCGGTGAAAATCTCGATCAGCATGGCATGCGGCACGCGCCCGTCGAGCACGACCGCCGCTTCGCACCCCGCCTCAACCGCGTGGACGCAGGTTTCGAGCTTGGGGATCATGCCACCGCTGATCGTGCCGTCCTCTGCAAGGCGCGTGATGTCTGCCGGGGTGAGGTCGGTCAGCAGGCGGCGCTCCTTGTCGAGCACGCCGGGCACGTCGGTGAGGAGGAACAGCCGCGCCGCGCCGAGCGCGGCGGCAATCGCGCCGGCCATGGTGTCGGCATTGATGTTGTAGGTCTCGCCGTCCTCGCCGACGCCGATGGGGGCGATCACCGGGATCATGTTGGCGCCGGTAATGGTGTCGATCACCGTGGTATCTATCCGCGCCGGCTCACCCACGAAGCCGAGGTCGACGACGATGGTCTCGCCGCTTTCCGCGTCGTTGATCGCCTTGGGGGCCTTCTTCGCCTCGACCTTGCGGGCGATCACCATGCCGCCGTCCTTGCCGGAAATGCCGATGGCCTTGCCCCCGGCGCGTGCGATCCAGCTGACGAGTTCCTTGTTGATCGCACCCGCCAGAACCATCTCGGCGACTTCGGCGGTCTGCTTGTCTGTCACCCGAAGGCCATCGACGAACTTCGATTCGATGCCGAGCGCTTTCAGCATCCGACCGATCTGCGGGCCGCCGCCGTGGACCACCACCGGATTGATGCCCACCGCCTTGAGCAGCACGATGTCCTCGGCAAAATCCTGCGCAAGATCGGGATCGCCCATGGCGTGGCCGCCATATTTCACAACAAAGGTCTTGCCTGCATAGCGCTGCAGATAAGGCAGCGCCTCGGTGAGGGTTTCGGCCTTGGCGAGCATCGCCTTGTGGTGGGCGGCGTCGTCTTCTGCGGGATCGTGCGTGGTTGCCATGATGCCCCGCGCTTTGGACCAAGCGGCGCGGCGGCGCAATATTTAGCGCTGACCGTCCATCCAGCGCCCGAGCTTGACGAAGACCCAGATCAGCGGCGGAACCATGATCGTGGAAAGCAGCAGCTTGGCAGCGATCTGCCCCGCCATGATCTCGCCGATGGGCAGCGGCACGCCGGCCGCATCCTTTACGCCGGCGAACGAGATGGTGATGAAGATCAGCGTATCGACCATCTGGCTGAGCAGGCTGGCGATCCATGCGCGCAGGATGAGCAGCCGCCCGCGTCCGCCCGCAAGGCGCGAGAAGACATAGACGTTGAGCGTCTGCGACGTGCCATAGGAAATGAGCCCCGCGAACTGCATGCGCGCGCCCTGGCCAAGCAGGCGGGCATAGGCGTCCTGATCACCCCAGAACGGCGCGGGTGGCACGACGTTGATCACGAAGGTCAGCAGCAGCATCGAGGCGATAAGCGGCACGAAACCGAAGCGAACCAGGCGGTTGGCGGCATCCTGCCCGTAGAGTTCGGCAACCGCGCTTGCCATCACGACCAGCAACAGGAACGCGAAGATCCCGCTCTCGACCGCGAGATCGCCCACCAGCGGCCAGTGCCCCAGCGCGGCAATCTTCGTCCCGAGCACGCCGGCGAGCACGACAAGGCCGCCATAAAGCAGGGAGAATGCAAAGAGCGAAAGGGGGATGGCCGGGGCCGGGTCGTGATCCTGCATTGCCGGTGGTTAGCGGGATTTTGACCCTGCGCCAAATCCCGTTTAAGCCATGATGCACAGGGTTTTGGGCAGGGTTTTGTAAGGGGAGCGGCGGGCCCGCGATGCGCGTTTTGATGAGCCTCGCCGGCATGGCGCTGATCCTTCTGGCCGCCGTTCTTCTCTCGTCCAATCGCCGGGCCATCCGGCTGCGGGTGGTGGTGCCGGCCTTTGCGCTGCAGGCCGGGTTTGCTGCGCTGGTGCTCTATTTCCCGCCGGGAAAAGCCGCGCTGCAGGGGGGGGCGGCGGTGGTCGAAGGGCTGCTCGGCTATGCGAAGGCGGGGGTTGCCTTCCTGTTTGGCCCGCTCGCCGATCCTGCCAT
Organism: Novosphingobium fuchskuhlense; assembly: GCF_001519075.1. Classification (GTDB taxonomy): domain Bacteria; phylum Pseudomonadota; class Alphaproteobacteria; order Sphingomonadales; family Sphingomonadaceae; genus Novosphingobium; species Novosphingobium fuchskuhlense. Next base: position 498,353 of record NZ_KQ954244.1, on the reverse strand, counting down.
CGGCGGTCGCAGCTTCGCGATTGCCGCGCTGCCGACGATCGTGTTCTTCGCGGCGCTGATCTCGATCCTCTACTACCTCGGCATCATGCAACTGGTAATCCGCTGGATCGGCGGAGGCCTCGAGAAGATCACCGGCATCAGCAGGGTCGAGGCGCTGTGCGCTGCCTCCAACATTTTCGTCGGCCAGAGCGAATCGCCCTTGGTCATTCGGCCTTATCTCTCCGCGCTCAGTCCTTCGCAGATGTTCACGGTGATGAGCGTGGGCATGGCGGGCGTCGCGGGGACAATCCTTGCCGCCTACGCCGCAATGGGCATACGCGTGGACTATCTTGTCGCCGCCGCCTTCATGTCCGCGCCCGGCGGTGTGCTGATGGCTAAGCTGATCATGCCCGATGTGCCGCCGCCCGAACACGCACACGATGAAACACCCCTGCACAATCCGCACCTCGGGCCCCATGCTGCGGTATCCACACCGGAGGAGGAACGCCCCGCCAACCTCATCATGGCCGCCAGCCAGGGCGCGCAGACCGGCGTGCGGCTGGCGGTTGCGGTTGGTGCTATGGTGCTCGCCTTCGTGGCGCTGGTCGCCATGGCGAACGGCCTGCTTAGCGCGCTTGGCGCGCACATCGGCTATCCGGGGCTTTCCTTCCAGCAGATCCTTGGCACGGTGTTTGCCCCCGTTTTCCTCCTCCTCGGCGCGCCCGATTGGGCCGAGGCGGCGCAGGCGGGTGGCCTGTTCGGCACCAAGATCGTGCTCAATGAATTCGTCGCCTTCATCGATCTCGGCGCGGCGAAGGACCTTTCCGCCCATACCGTCGCTATCGTGACCTTTGCCTTGTGCGGCTTTGCCAATTTCAGTTCGATCGCGATCCAGATGGCGGTTTCGGGGAGCCTTGCGCCAAACCAGCGCCCGGTGATCGCGAAGCTGGGCCTCAAGGCGTTGGCCGCAGGAGCGCTCTCCAACCTGATGAGCGCCGCGCTGGCGGGGATGTTCCTCAGCGTCTGAGGCGCTCGCGTCCCTCACGCAGCAGCAGCGGCAAGCCCAGCAGCACGAAGGGCGCGGCCATGAAGCCCCAGTAGCCGTTGTCGGGCCGCCCGAACACGGTGAGCGCGGCGAGGAAACCGGTGCTGCCGATGGCGGCGATGCGCTCGAACTCCCGGCCCCAGCGCAACATCGCGGCGAGCGAGGCGGTCACGGCCACCAGGATCAGCGGGCCGGGTAGGCCGGTCAGCACCAGATTGCGGCGCAGCGCGTCGATCACCAGCGACAGCCCGCCGAAACGCACCCAGCCGGGGGAAATCAGGTCGTCCTGCTGAACCTGCGCGAAGACGAATTGCGCATGGAGCACCCACAGTCCGCCCGCCAGCGTTATGGCAGCCACCGCCAGACCAGTCCGCTTCCAGTCCCGCTGCCACAGGCCGTACAGAACCATAGCTGCGAGCCACGCCAGCGCCGTCTCGCGCATCAGCACGGCCAGCAGCGCCAAGCCCACCGAAAGCCACGGCCGCCGATGCGCCGCGAGCGCGAGCATCACCAGCAGCACGCTCCACTGCTCGTGCAGATAGACATTGTCGGGAAAGAACGCACCGAACAGCCCCGCCACGGCCAGCGCGACCATCGCCAGCGCCTCGGCCGGGGGTCGGTCCGACAGGCTCTGCCGCATGGCGATCAGTGCGCCAAACAGTAGCGCGATCAGCGCGGCGGTGCGGGTCGCCGTGCTGGGCAGCAGCGCCAGCAAGTACGTCATCGTCGGCGGGCGAACGGCAAGCGCGGGCTGCACCGGGTAGGAGCGTTCCCGCTGCGCATCCATTGTTGCCGGGTAGAAATTCTCGCCGCTGCGCACGCGCTCGACCACGGTGCGGTAGAGTTCCTGATCGAGCTGGATGGGCTTGCCGGGCGCTTTCGCTGCCAGCGGCACTGCAAGGCAGGCCAACACAGCCAGCAGCAGGGCGCGCCACATCCTCACAGCTCGTGCTTCAGGTCATAGAGCAGATCGAGCGCCGCGCGGGGGCTCAGCGAATCGATGTCGATGGCGCCCAGTTTCTCGCGCAGCGCATCGACTTTCTCTTCCGCCGCCTCGATGGCTGCGGCGAACAGCGGCAGGTCATCCAGCCCCGCCGCCAGCCCGCCAGTCGCGGCGCGGCCTTTCTCCAGCCGGTCGAGCACCGACTTGGCGCGCTTCACCACCGGCGCGGGCACCCCGGCGAGCCGCGCCACGGCAAGGCCGTAGCTCTTGTCCGCAGGGCCTTGGGCCAGCTCGTGCAGCAGCACCAGATCGCCTTTCCACTCCCGCGCGCGGACATGGTGGAGCGACAGCGCCTCGCACGTCTCGGCAAGGCGGGCGAGCTCGTGGTAGTGCGTCGCAAACAGGCAGCGCGAGCGGTTCACCTCATGCACCGCCTCCGCCACCGCCCAGGCAAGCGCAAGGCCGTCATACGTGGAGGTGCCGCGCCCTACCTCGTCGAGAATGACGAAACTGCGCTCTCCTGCTTGCGCGAGGATCGCGGCGGTCTCGACCATCTCGACCATGAAAGTGGAGCGCCCGCGCGCAAGATTGTCCGCTGCGCCGACGCGGCTGAACAGGCGGTCTACCACGCCGATGTCCGCCGCCTCCGCCGGTACGAAGCCACCTGCCTGGGCGAGGATCACGATGAGCGCGTTCTGCCTGAGGAACGTCGATTTACCGCCCATGTTGGGGCCACCGATCAGCCACAGCCGGTCGCGCGGGCTGAGCGTGCAGTCGTTGGCCACGAACCGTTCGCCCCGCGCCACCAGCGCCGCCTCGACCACCGGATGCCGCCCGCCGCGGATCGCAAGCGCGGTGTCTTCGGTGAGATGCGGGAGGCACCAGCCGCCTTCCGCCGCCCGCTCGGCCTGCCCGGCGGCCACGTCGATCCGCGCGAGCGCCGCCGCGGTCTGCGCAATCGCTTCGCGCGCCGACACGGCACGGGCGGTCAGGTCCTCGAAATGCGCTTCCTCCGCCGCCAGCGCGTGTCCGCCCGCCTCGGCGATCCGGCTCGCTTCTTCGTGCAACGCCAGCGCGTTGAAGCGCACCGCGCCGGCCATGGTCTGGCGGTGGGTGAAGCCGCTGTCCGGCAGCATCAGCCGGTCTGCATGGCGCGCCGGCACCTCGATGAAATAGCCGAGCACGCCGTTGTGGCGAATCTTGAGCGAAGGGGTGCCCGTCTCCTCGCGGTAGCGAGCCTCAAGCGCGGCGATGGCGCGGCGCGAATTGCCGGCGGCGTCCCGCAAGGCATCGAGCGCCGCGTCATAGCCACCCGCGATGAACCCGCCGCTCGCCCGCTCGGTGGGCGGTGCGGGGACGAGCGCGCGGGAAAAGAGATCGATCAGCGCGCCGTGGCCGCCCAGCGCCGGGATCAGGCCATCCGCCAGCGCCGGCCGGTCAGTGCGCGCGGCAAGCAGCGTTTGCACCCGCTGCGCTTCGCCAAGGCCGTCCCGCAACTGGCCAAGATCGCGTGGGGATCCCCGGCCTGCCACGATCCGCCCCAGCGCGCGGCCGATATCCGGGGCCGCGCGCAGCACGGCACGCAGGTCCCCGCGCAGCAGCGGGTCATCATGCAGCCAACTCACCAGCTCGAGCCGGGCGCGAATGGCGGCGAGGTCGGTCAGCGGCGCGGCAAGATCCTCTGCCAGCAGCCGCGCGCCCGCGCTCGTCACACAGCGGTCGATGGCCTCGATCAGGCTGCCCTTGCGACCTCCTCCGGACCCTGAGAGAATCTCGAGGCTGGCGCGGGTCGCCTCGTCCATCGCCATGAAGGCGCTTGCCTCGCGCACCACCGGCGGCAGCAGCAGCGGCAGGTTCCCGCGCCCGACATGTTCGAGATAGTCGATCAGCCCCGCCGCAGCGGCCAGCATCGCACGGCTGAAAGTTCCGAAGCCATCAAGCGTCGCGACGCCGTGCAGCGCCATGAGCCGATCCGCGCCGCGCTGCGAATCGAAGGCGCGGGCAGGGCGCTCGGCGGCCTCGGGCAGCTCCACGGCGGAATCCTCGGCCCTGACAAGTTCGGTCGCGCCGAGCCTCGCCAGTGCGGCGGCCAGTGCTTCGGGCGCGCATTCCTCAAGCTCCATCCGCCCGGTCGAGATATCGCAGGCAGCAATGCCCGCCATCCCCCGCACGGTGCAGACGGCCGCCAGCACGTTGGCGCGGCGCGGTTCGAGCAGGGCGTCTTCGGTGAGCGTCCCCGCCGTCACGAAGCGGACGATGTCGCGCGCGACGAGCGCCTTTGACCCCGCGCGTTTGCGAGCTTCTTCCGGCGTTTCGGTCTGCTCGGCAATCGCGACGCGGCACCCGGCGCGGATGAGCCGGGCGAGGTAGCCCTCCGCCGAATGGACCGGCACCCCACACATCGGGATCGGCACGCCGCCGTGTTCGCCCCTGCTGGTGAGCGCGATATCGAGAACGCTGGCGGCGATCTTCGCGTCCTCGAAGAACAGTTCGAAGAAATCACCCATGCGGTAGAACAGCAGACAGCCGTCAGCCTGCTGCTTCAGCGCAAGATATTGCGCCATCATCGGAGTTGGGGCATGGGAGCTCACAGCGGTTGTGGCTAGACGAGCGCCGCGGGTTTCTCAAACGATCGACACCGGATATCGACATTTCCGGGCATAGGCTGGGCGGATGCTGCGGAGGTTCTTGGGGGGCGAGTGCCCCCGGGGGTCTTGGAGATGGTCAGATCGACCATCCCGGTTGACGCCGATGCGAAAGTGAACTGGGGTTGATGCAAGTCCGCGAGAAGACCTTTGCGATGAGCCTGCGCGCACTGTGGGAACGTGCGGTCGCGCTGCCCTGGCTTAGCCTGCCGGGCATTACCATCATCGTCGTGCTCGTGTGCCTTCCCTTCGCGCTGGTCGAAGTGCCGCCGCTGATCGACGTGCCGGGCCACATGGGCGCGGCTGCGATCGAAGCCGCCCGCCCGGGCAACCCGCTGCTCAAGTACTTTTCATGGAAGTGGGTCTTCACGCTCAACATCGGCGGCGATGTGCTGGCGAAGCTGATCGGCGCGCAGTTTGGCATCCTTGCCGCGGGCTGGTGGAGTACGGTGCTGGCGACCGGCCTGTTTGCCGGGGGCTGCCTCGCCACGATCCGCGTGCTCAATCCCAAGGGCGGGCACGGCGCGCCCTGGGCGCTGATGTTCGTGTTCAGCTTCCCGCTGCTGACGGGCTTCCTCAACTATATCCTGGCAACGGGCCTTTCGCTGATGGCCTTCGCCGCCGCCGTCTGGCTCGAAGACAAGCCGAAACAACGGGCCGCCCTGCTGATCGCGGCGCAGCCGGTTGCGATGCTATGCCATGCCATCGGCGGTCTGCTGCTTGGCCTGCTGGTCGGCGCGAACGCGGTAGGGCGCGAGCTTGATCGCCTCCCGGCCGGCTGGTGGCATCCGTCCGAATGGCGCCGCCTGCGTGATGAGCAGGACTGGCGGGCGATCGCCAAGCGCTTGTTCATCCTGTGCTGGCCGCTTGTGGCGACGGTGGTCACGATCATTCTGTGGAAGTACCTCTCGCCCGAACCCGCGCGCAGCATGAACCGCTGGCGCTGGGATCAGAAGGCCTGGTACTTCATCCTCACCTTGCGTGATCAATCGCTCCTGCTTGATGGCGCGACGACGATAGCCTGCTTCGCGTTGATCTTATTCGGTTGGCTGCTTGGCGCACGCTGGAAGTGGCAGCTCGGCCTCCCGGGCCTGCTCGTTTTCCTGCTCTTCATGGCCATTCCCAGCGACATCAATGGCAGTGCGTTCGTCGATGTGCGCCTGCTCCCGGTCGCCTGCATGCTGGCGCTCGGCCTTCAGGACTGGAGCCGTGTGCCGCTCGAACGGGCGAGGATGATCGCATTGGCCGGTGTGCTCCTGCTGGGCACGCGGCTTGTCGTTACCGCCGCCAGCTTTGCAGACTACGCGGACGACTACCGCAAGCAGCTTTCGGCGCTTCACCACGTCGAGCCCGGCAGCCGCGTCCTCGCCTTCGTCGAGCATTCGTGCCTCTCCGAATCCTGGCGCAACACCCGCCGGGATCACCTTGCCAGCCTTGCCAGCCTCTACCGGCAGGCCTGGGTCAACGACAACTGGGCGGTACCGGGCCTGCACATGGTCATTCCGCGCTTCCGCCCGGGCCGCAACTTCACAGCCGATCCCTCCGAGTTCGTGTGGTCGCCGGCGTGCCAGGGTGGCCGCATGCGCAGCGTCGATACCGCGCTCAAATATGCGCCGATCGAACGCGTCGACTATGTATGGCTGATCGATACCGGGATGCCCCGCCGCCCGGATTCGCGGCTCCAGCTCGTCTGGCAGGAAGGCCGCAGTCTGCTTTTCGCCGTCCGGCCCTTGGGTTTTCCGAACTGGCGCACTAAGGACTTGTAATCAGGCCGTACCCGCGGCGCGCGCCTCATGTCTGAGGGGGGGCTGGCGGGCCAGCAACGGACGCGCCAAGGGGGAATACATGACCGACGAGAGCAATGTCCGCTTCACCGAACGTGAGGCGCTGTTCTACCATAACACGATTCGCCCCGGTAAGATCGAGATCATCGCTTCGAAGCCGATGGCGACCCAGCGCGACCTCAGCCTGGCCTATTCGCCCGGCGTCGCCGTCCCGGTGCGCGCCATCGCCGAGGATCCGTCGACGGCCTATGACTACACGGCCAAGGGCAATCTCGTTGCGGTGATCTCCAATGGCACCGCCATTCTCGGGCTTGGCAATCTCGGTGCGCTCGCCTCGAAGCCGGTGATGGAAGGCAAGGCGGTGCTGTTCAAGCGCTTCGCCGACGTCGATTCGATCGACATCGAACTCGCGACCGAGGACCCGCAGGCCTTCATCGATGCGGTCACGCTGATGGAGCCGAGCTTCGGCGGGATCAATCTCGAGGATATCAAGGCGCCCGAATGCTTCATCATCGAACAGGCGCTGAAAGAGCGTCTCAAGATCCCGGTGATGCACGATGACCAGCACGGCACCGCGATCATTTCCGCGGCTGGCCTGCTCAACGCCTGCTTCCTCACTGGCCGCAACCTGGCAGACGTGAAGGTCGTGGTGAACGGCGCGGGCGCTGCGGCGATCGCCTGCACCGCGCTGATCAAGGCGATGGGTGTTCGCCATACCAACGTCACCATGTGCGACAGCAAGGGCGTGATCTACATCGGCCGCGCCGGCATCGACCAGTTCAAGTCTGCCCATGCCATCGATACGCCGCACCGCACGCTCGAAGAGGCGATGGAGGGCGCGGATATTTTCCTCGGCCTCTCAGTGCAGGGCGCGGTGACGCCGGAAATGGTCAAGAAGATGGCACCGCAGCCGATCATCTTCGCGATGGCCAACCCGGACCCCGAAATCACCCCGCCCGAAGCCAAGGCGGCGCGGCCCGATTGCATCGTCGCCACTGGCCGTTCGGATTATCCGAACCAGGTCAACAACGTGCTCGGCTTCCCCTTCATCTTTCGGGGCGCGCTCGATGTGCGGGCGACGGCCATCAACGAGGAAATGAAGATCGCCGCCGCCCGCGCCATCGCCGAACTGGCGCGCGAGCCGGTGCCCGAGGAAGTCGCCGCCGCCTACGGCCAGAACCACACCTTCGGGCTCGACTACATCATCCCCGCGCCGTTCGATCCTCGCCTGATGGAAGTCGTCTCCTCCGCCGTCGCCAAGGCGGCGATGGATTCGGGCGTGGCGCAGAAGCCGATCGAGGATTTCGACGCCTATCGTACCGAGCTGAAGGCGCGCCTCAATCCCACCACAAGCGCGCTCACCAGCGTCTATCAGCGGGTCAAGGAGAATCCCAAGCGTGTCGTCTTCGCCGAAGCGGAGAACGAGGTCGTGCTGCGCGCGGCGATCCAGTACCGCGATTTCGGCTATGGCACGCCCGTGCTCGTCGGGCGCACCCAGGCGGTGCACAATCTGCTCACCGAACTCGGCGTCGGCGATCCGGACAGCTTCGAAATCCACAACTCCGCCGTCTCGCCGCTCGTGCCGGAAATGGTTGCCTATCTCTACGAGCGGCTGCAGCGGCGCGGCTTTCTGGAACGCGACGTGCGGCGCATGGTCAACCAGGACCGCAACGTGTTCGCTTCGCTGCTTGTCGCGCTCGGCCATGGCGATGCGATGATCTCGGGCATGACCCGCACGTTCGCGCAGACGATCAAGGAAGTGCGCCAGGTGCTGGATCCCAAGCCCGGCCACCTGCCCTTCGGCATCCACATGATGATCGCGAAGAACTACACCGTGTTCCTTGCCGACACGACGGTGAACGAGCGCCCGAATGCCGCGGAATTGGCGCATATCGCGACCGAGACCGCCGCTGTGGCCCGCCGCATGGGGCATGAGCCGCGCGTCGCGTTCCTGTCCTACTCCACCTTCGGCAATCCGAGCGGGCGCTGGCTCGACGAGATCCGCGGCGCGGTCGCGATCCTCGACGAACAGAAGCCCAATTTCGAATACGAGGGCGAAATGGCGCCCGATGCCGCGCTCAATCCCAAGGTCATGGCGAGCTATCCGTTCAGCCGCCTTTCCGGCCCTGCCAACGTCCTGATCATGCCCGGCCTGCAATCGGCCAACATCTCCGCCAAGCTGCTGCGCGAACTCGCCGGCAACGCGGTGATCGGCCCGATGCTGATCGGCATGGAAAAGCCCGTCCAGATCGCGGCGATGACCTCGATCGCGCCGGATATCCTGACGCTGGCGGTGCTGGCGGCAGCGGGGATTGCGGGATGAGCTAGGCTGCGGCGGCGCGGCTCTGCATGTGCCGGATGCGCGCGCGGACGAAGAGCACGTATCCGGCGTAGATCAGCGCGAGTGCGGCCGATCCAAGCAGTCCCGCGTGGTAGCTTCCGGTGGCGTCGCGCATCGCGCCAAAGGCGTAGGGCGAGGCGAACGAGCCCAGCTGCCACAAGGTGTTGATGGCGCCGCTGCCGACAGCAAGCTGGCGGACCGGCAGCGCGTCAGGCCATGATGCGATGACCAGCCCTCCCGCCGCAAAGCTCACCGCAGTCTGGAGCAGATAGCCTGTCACCACGGCGCCCGGCGAGGGGGCAAGGCCGATCAGCAACAGGCCCAGACCGGCAATGCTGCCCAGCGCGGCGGCATAGCGCAGCCTGTCGCCGTGACGGTCGGAATGCCAGCCGGCCAGCAGGATCACCACCGCCCCGTTGAAGCCGCCGAGACTGACCAGCCAGCCGATGGTCTTCGTGTCGAGCCCGCCGTTCGCCGCCAACACGGCCGGAGCCGAAAGGACAAAGCCGCCCATCGCGCCGTTCAGCAGCAGCCCCGTGCAGCCCAGCAGCCAGACCGTCGGATTGGCCAGAACAGTGCGCAGATCGTGGTTCTTAGAATGGCCGATCAGCGCCGCGTCCCGCGCCAACTCTGCTGCAATCCAGGCCTTCTCCTCCGGCGCCAGCCAGCGCACGTCCGCCGGTTTGTCGGGCAGGAAGCGCAGGAGGACAAGGCCTACCAGCACGGCGGGCAGGCCCTGGGCGAGGAAAATCCACTGCCAGCCGCGCGCGCCGGCAAGGCCGTCCAGCCCGAGCAACGGCGAAGCCGTCGCCCCCATCAACACGCCGGCCAGCGCCGGAGCGATGTAGATCCGGCTGACGGCGCGCCCCCGCCAGGCTTTCGGGAACCAGTGCGAGAGGTAGTAGACAAGGCCCGGAAAGAACCCTGCCTCTGCGGCGCCGAGCAGGAAGCGCATCAGATAGAACTGCGTAGGCGTTCGGATGAGCATCATCCCCATGGCGATGAAGCCCCAGGTAATCATGATCCGTGCCAGCCACTGGCGCGGGCCAAAGCGCGAGGCCATGGCCCCCGAAGGGATCTCGAACAGCGCATAACCGATGAAGAAGAGGCCGCCGCCAAACCCGTAGACCGTCGAACTGAAGCCGAGATCGGCGTTCATCTGCAGCGCCGCAAAGCTCACGTTGACGCGGTCGACATAGGCCATGATGTAGGCCAGCAGCAGAAACGGAACGATGCGCAGCATCGCCTTGTTCATGGCGCGGCGCGCTACGCCTGCTTCACCGCTGTCTCCCACGCTACGCTCCGTCTGGCCCCGGAGCGCAGGTTGATCCGATGGTGCGCCTCAGCGCAAATGAAATGTCAGATCAGGCCCGCCAGGGGACTGCTGGGATCGGCATACTTGCGCGTGCCCATCCGGCCCGCAAGATAGGCATCGCGCCCCGCTTCGACCGCCGCCTTCATCGCGCGGGCCATGCGGATCGGGTCCTTGGCTTCGGCAATCGCGGTGTTCATCAACACGCCGTCGCAGCCGAGTTCCAGCGCCACCGCGGCATCGCTCGCCGTGCCAACGCCCGCATCGACCAGCACCGGAACCTTGGCACCTTCGACGATCAGACGGATGGTCACGCGGTTCTGGATGCCGAGGCCGGAGCCGATCGGCGCGCCGAGTGGCATGACCGCCACTGCGCCGGCATCCTCGAGTTGCTTCGCTGCAATGGGATCGTCCACACAGTAGACCATCGGCAGGAAGCCTTCCTTGGCCAGCACTTCGGTCGCGCGGATCGTTTCGACCATGTTCGGGTAGAGCGTGCGCGCCTCGCCCAGCACTTCCAGCTTCACGAGGTCCCAGCCGCCCGCCTCGCGCGCGAGGCGCAGCGTGCGGATCGCGTCTTCGGCCGTGAAGCAGCCGGCGGTGTTGGGGAGGTAGGTGATCTTCTTGGGGTCGATGTAGTCCGTCAACATCGGTGCCTTGGGATCGCTGACGTTGACCCGGCGCACCGCCACCGTGACGATCTCCGCGCCCGAAGCCTCGACCGCCGCCGCATTCTGCGCGAAGTCCTTGTACTTGCCGGTGCCGACGATCAGGCGCGAGCGGAAGGTGCGGCCTGCCACGGTCCAGGTATCATCATCCTGCCCACCGCCCACGAAATGCACGATCTCCAGTACATCGCCGTCCGCGACGGCCACGGCTCCCAGCGTCGAGCGCGGGACGATCTCGCCATTGCGTTCCACCGCGACCTTGGCGGGATCAAGCTCGAGGCTGCGGACGAGATCGGCGATCGTGCCGGGCGCGGCGCGGCGCGGTTCGCCATTGATGGTGAGGGTGAGAGATGCTGCAGTATCGGTGGACATGCGACGGGCTTTAGCGCGCGCCACGGCGCACGCAAGCTGTCAGCAGGTGTTGCGCCGCATGTTGACGATATGGGCCGAGGCGACCAGCACCACGCCGCAGATCGTCAGCAGCGCCTCGCCCGTGCCGTGGTCGCTGGCAATCGCGGCTGCCATCAGCGCGAGGCCGGTGCTGCCGAGCGCCAGCGGCAGGCGGTGGCCATGGCGCAGTGCGCCCGCCCCGATGGTGAACATGCCCACGAGGAAGGCCGCCACCAGTCCGAAGCGATGGATCGCCGGATTGAGCAGCACGCCGCCGCCCAGTCCCAACACGCCGATCAGGAACAGCCCGGCCACGCAGTGCACCATGCAAAGCCCGCTGATCAGCACACCCAGCCGGTCAAACCGGCCGCGCAGCATCGCAGGCGAAGAGTCCGGGCGATCAGTCATGGCGGTCGCTATATGTAATAGTATCACATAACGCAATGCTCAAGCTGAGCTCCGGCGCAACACCTATCGGAATGCCCCCATTGGCGCTTGCGTTTCGGCGGCCCGGCGAGCAGAGGCGCGGCCATGGATGCAGTAGCCATGGCCCCAGTCCGTAACCGCACCGCCATTCCCGCGCCGCTTGCGCTGTCCCGCTGGCTGCTCATCGTCGCGATGATGATCGTCGCCATCGTGGTGGTTGGCGGCATTACCCGGCTGACCGAGTCGGGCGTCTCGATCACGGAGTGGAAGCCTGTCTCGGGCACCCTGCCGCCGCTGACCGATGCGGACTGGCAGGCCGAGTTCGACAAGTACCGCCAGACCCCGCAATACGTGCTGGTCAACGGTCCAGCGGGCATGACGCTCGCCACTTACAAGTTCATTTTCTTCTGGGAATGGGTCCACCGCCTGCTGGCACGCGCGATCGGCATGGCCTTTGCGCTGCCCCTGGTGTGGTTCTGGCTGCGCGGGCAAATTCCGACAGGCTACAAGCCGCGGCTTCTCGCGCTTCTCGCGCTTGGAGCGCTGCAGGGCGCCGTCGGGTGGTGGATGGTCAAGTCGGGCATCGTCCATGATGTGAAGGTCAGCCACTTCCGGCTGGCCGCACATCTGCTGGTGGCCCTGACCACCCTGTCCGGCGTCGTCTGGACCATGCTGGATCTGCGCTCACTGTCCCGCGGTGAACCCCGCGCGAGACTCACCGGCTTTGCGGCATTGGCCCTTGGCATGCTGCTGGTGCAGTTGTTCTACGGCGCGCTGCTCGCAGGGATGCGCGCGGGCACTGTGGCGGGCGGCGGCTGGTTCAATTGGGATGTCTGGCCGCTGATGCAGGGCGCGTTCTTCCCGGCTGGCATCGAATGGTCGCAGGGCGCGGCGCACGCCTTGTTCTCCGATCCCTACCTCGTCCACTTCATCCACCGCTGGTGGGCCTGGGCGGTTGTAGGGGTGCTGGTCGTGATGGGCCGCAAGCTGCGTCGTGCCGGCCATCGGCCTGTATCGGTCGCGATCCATACTGCCTTCGGCACGCAGATCGTGCTCGGCATCGCGACCGTCATGAGCGGAGTGACCATCTGGATCGCAGTGCTCCACCAGCTCACCGGGGCGTTGCTGGTGGTCTGCACGGCATGGGGCGCGCACCAGCTCGGGAAGCAGGTTTGAGGGAGCGGTATTATTTTACCTCTCTCAAAACCCGCCGTTTGCTTGACTCTTCACGCCGTTTGCAACAAAGGCGCGCTTCCTCGCCATCGGTCGGGCTTCGGCTCGTTCATGGCGTACCACTATCCTAGGATGGGTTTCAGCCATGAAGGCGCTCACGAAAGTCACCCGGTCGATCAAGCCGGCCGAGGTGGAGAAGAAGTGGCATCTCATTGATGCCGATGGCCTCGTTGTCGGTCGTCTCGCGGTGATCATCGCCAATCACCTGCGCGGCAAGCACAAGCCGAGCTACACCCCGCATGTCGATTGCGGCGATCACGTCGTCGTGATCAATGCCGACAAGGTGAAGCTGACGGGCAACAAGCTCAAGGACAAGATCTACTACAAGCACACCGGTTATGCCGGCGGCATCAAGGAAGTCACCGCGGACAAGGTCCTCGGTGGTCGCTTCCCCGAGCGCGTGCTGGAAAAGGCGGTCGAGCGCATGATCCCGCGCGGCCCGCTCGGCCGTGCGCAGATGCGTGCACTGCATCTCTATGCCGGCGCTGAACATCCCCACGCCGGGACCCAGCCCGAGCCGCTCGACGTCGCTTCGATGAACCGCAAGAACAAGGTGGGTGCGTAAGACATGTCTGAAACCGATACCGTCTCCAGCCTCGCGGATCTCAAGGATCTGACCTCGGCTGCTCCCGCTGCCCCCGTCTCGGCTTCGCCCGAAGCGCCCCGTGCCCCGACCGGCCCTGCCGCGCCGCTGCGCGAGCGTGAAGTCGACGCGCAGGGTCGTTCCTACGCCACCGGCCGCCGCAAGGACGCCGTTGCCCGCGTGTGGATCAAGCCTGGTTCGGGCAAGATCACCGTCAACGGCCGCGATCAGGAAGTGTACTTCGCACGTCCGACCCTGCGTCTCGTCATCAACCAGCCATTTGAGGTCGCTGATCGTTCAGGTCAGTACGACGTGATCGCTACCGTCAAGGGCGGTGGGCTTTCGGGTCAGGCCGGTGCGGTCAAGCACGGCATCTCGCAGGCGCTCTCTAAGTTCGAGCCCGCGCTGCGCAGCGCCGTAAAGGCCGCCGGGTTCCTCACCCGCGACCCGCGCGTTGTCGAACGCAAGAAGTACGGCAAGGCCAAGGCGCGCAAGAGCTTCCAGTTCTCGAAGCGTTAATTTCCGCGCCTCTTGCATCTGCTTTAAACTATTGGAAAGCCCGGGATTTTTCCCGGGCTTTTTCATATTCGGCTACGTACAAAAATGGTACAAGCACTCTTTCAATAGACGAAACACATCTCGCCGCGTACGCTTCTTGTACAAAGAATAGTGAGCGAGCGTAAGCAGGCATGGCGCAGCGGTATAACAACAGGGTCGAACTCAAAGACGGTGAAGTGATCCTGTTCCATCGAGCGGGTGCAAAGCGGCCCATATGGCATATGCGCCTGCATGTGCGCGGCATGACCGATTTGAACGGGACGAAGTTCAGCCACGTTCAGGAAACCACAGGCGAGCTTGATTTAGACGAGGCCAAGCGGGTTGCGCTGGAACGCTATGATGATCTCAGGATCCGAGCGCGCAACAAGGAACCAGCCAAGAGCATCACCTTTGCCGATGTGTACGCGCTGTGGTGGGCCAAGCGTGAGCAAGAGCTTCACGACACTTGGAGCGCCAAAGGGCGCACGGGCGTCAGCCAACGTGTCGCTTGGTTTGTGAAGCAGAGCGGCCGGTATTGGCTGCCCTACTTTGGCAAGCACAAGATGGAGGACATGACGCAGGCGGTGGTTGAAGGCTACTGGAAGTGGCGCAATGCCTACTGGTCCAATCAGGACGAGAACGAGCGCAGGCGCTACGGCAACCACAAGATCACGCCGTCTAAAAAGACCCTGGACATGGAGCAGAGTGCGCTGAAAGAGGTGTTCGCCTACGGCATCGCGCATAGATTGTTTCGTTTTCAGCCCATCATCAGCCATCCGTTTTCGCGCAAAGGCATTGCCGTCAAGCGTCGCCCCAGCTTCGATGCTGGCGAACTCAAGAAGCTGCACAGCTACATGGACAGGTGGGTTCTGGGCGAGGGCGACAATGACAAGCTGCCCGGGGCGTTCATCAACTCCCGCCACCTGTATCAGCGTAAGCTACTCCAGCTCTACATCCAGTTCATCGAAGGCACCGGCATGCGCACTGGAGAGGTGCTGCTGCTCAAGCATGGCGACATAATGAGCACGAGAACCGATTTGTATGAGACGATAGTGCTTGAAATTTCGGTCTCGGATCAAACCAAGACCGGCGCCCGCACGGTCACCAGCAATCCCTCGGTTTTCGCCACCTATGCCGAGCTTTGCGCATTAACCGGTCACACTGATCCTACCGATTGGCTGTTTTGCGACCAGAAGGGCAAGCAGGCTACAGGCTTTTTCAAGACCCTTCCCATCATGCTCGAAGAAGCTGGCGTGCTGAAGGACAAGCGCGGGGATAGGCGCAGCGCCTACAGTTTCCGCCATGTTTACGCCGAGGGCAGATTTGCAGCCATTGGCTTCAATCCCATCGCCTACGATCTCATCGGCACCAACATGGGCACGGGCAGGCAGAGCTTGGAAAAGCACTATGTGCGCCGGGGGATTATTGACGATGCCGATGCGCTCATCGCGAACCATGGGCTTGTCAGTTTCAAAGGTCCTGAAGGTCCCAATGCACGTGAGGAAAAGGAAAAGGAAATCGAGCGTCGGGAGCGTAGGGGATATTGAGTCGCTCAAGATGCTTTCCTTCAGAACGAAGATTAAATATCTGTTTTTATGACATTTATTCCGCCTTTCCGGTAGGCCGCAGGGTTGCCTGACCATATGATGCCTGCATCAACAACGATGCAGGAGCAGGCCATGCAACACTACAGGCTCTGGGTACGCACCTCCCCCAGCCACACCACCTACACATACATCAGCGCAGAAAACGACATTGCAGCCCGCCAGATTGGCGAAGCAATGTTCGGGCGCGTCAACTTGCTTGCGTTCTGGCGCGCTTGATGACTGCCGCAAAGATTGCCGCACTCAATGATGCGGCTCGAACGAAGCTGACTGGCTGCCGTGTGGTTATAACGCCCGGCGTTGCCGACTTGGGCGACGTAGGCGAAATTTTCGAGCAGGTGTGCAGCTATGCCGATTTCAATGAACGCAACGATGCACATGGCGAACATGACTTCGGCAGCTTCGAGTTTGCGGGCAAGCTCGTGTTCTGGAAGTTCGACTACTACGACCTCGATTTGCTCATGCGCTCGCCCGATCCCAGCGATCCGGCTGTCACCGCGCGTGTGCTGACGGTGATGCTGGCCGAGGAATATTGAGTAACTCAAGATGTTCGGCGGCTAAATATGGCTATGAGATTTTACGAATTTTCCACCCTCAAGCCCATCAAGCCCTTGAGCCCGGCGCAATATGCCATTGCAGCCAAGAAGCGTCAGGTCGATCAGGCCAAAGTTGCCTTCAAGCGCGAGAAGGATGCGCAGAAGCGTAAGCGGGAGCAGGAGGCGCACTGGAAAAAGCTGCGCAAGTCCGGTTAGGCTGTGAAGCCCAGCTTTTTTGCACACGCGGCCTTAATGCGCTGATAACGCTTATCAATCCCGGTGAAGAGGGTGAAAACTTGATCTTTATCGAACTTCCGCCGATTCGACTTATCTTCCGTTTCGGAGCGGACATCATAGTCCAACGCTTCACCAGCTGGCCAAAGGGAGCATAGGCTTCGGTTGGCCTGATTTCCCATTATCGGGACAAAAATCCACGCGCCATCATTACGTTCAAGGGCGATGAAGGCATTTCCACCGCACGCCTTGTTTACTCTTTTCACGATGCTGCTGATGTGCGCTTTCACCTCTGCGGAAGCATTGGGCGCGATGGTGTCACCAGAACAATCCTTGCCCCAAATTGCCTTCATGCCACCCTCCTCGTCGTTGCTCTTGGCAACATTGCTACATCATGAACGCCGAAAATTGAAATAGGTGCGCATCCAGCTTTTCGCGCATAGCGCATGAGCCGGCCGCGAACGGTTCTTACATGGCCCTAAAAATCGTTCGGGCTTGCGGGGTTTTTGCAGATTTTCGCACCTAGCCCGTTTTCGCAAAAACGCGGGGACCCACGACCTGTAAGATTGGCCCTGCCTAGATTTTGCATTGCCCAGAAATCGCCACGCAGATTTTCACGAGCGCATATGTTTTTCCGGTTGCGGCCTCAAATATCTGATTTTAATATGTTAAAATGGACCCTTGGGCTGATTCCTTAGAGCCACTTCGCCATGCTCTGCTGGTTGATCTGCGCATGGCACTCCTGGCTCAACGTCAGGAAACGCTCCCCGATCCAATGATGCTTGCCATCGTGGACCAGTTGGTTGCCATAGTGCTGTAGCTTGCTGGCGCAGATGGCGATGGTTGCCACGGATGGCTTAGCCTTCTTGAACCGTAATGTGCGCAGATAACATTCGCCGCGCCCCAGCCAATCCCTACTAAACTCGCTTTCGCTGTCCACCGCCTTGATGGTGCGGAGGAGTTCAAACACCTCATTCAAAACCGTTTTATCCATGTTTTTTGCTCCCGTTGATAAATAAACGCGTGGGATGGGATGGGCTGGCAGCGCGTCTCTTCCTGCATATTTATCAAGGAAGCAGGATGCAGGGACGGAGAAGGAACAATCGACAAACAGCACTTGAGTGGGCGCTGTCATGAACTGGGGCCAAAAGATCGCGGCCAAATCCATCTCGGAGATCATGGCTGGTCCATATGACGTGACGGGAGTGCTGGCCTTCAAGGATGGCGACCGCATGGATCACGCTATCGCCATCAAGCTTATCAGCGCATTCTGGCACAAGGTGGATCGCATCTTCTTCGGGCAAGCGGCCGACCAAGGGTTCGGCATAAACCGCCGGTGCTTTTTGGAGTTCGGGAAGAGCCAGAGGTGCATTCACGTACATTTCGTGGCGCAGTCACCCTTCGATCCCGTCACGTTTTCCGCGATCCTCAATGTGCTTTGGAATGGCCTCAACCCCCAAACAGCCGAGCTTCGCAAAAACTGGATCACGCCAATCCACAGCAAGCCAGCAATCGCCGCATATGTGACCAAAGAGATTTGGCGTTTTCGCGATGACCTACATGTTCTGGATTGCGACCACGGCCTGAGTGGTTTGACGCGTTATGCGGCTTTCGATCCCGAGGCTCGGTTACAGCGCATTGCCAACCGTGTTGACGCGGACACGCTGGAAGAGGCCATGGCGTTGATCCCGGTCCATATGATTATCATCCGCAAGCGCATGGAAGAACGGGAGCGAGAGGCGGCCAAGCAGTGCAATCTGCGCATGGCATCCGCACCGTCCTCATTCAGGCAATTCATTCAATCACGGCAAACTTAGGCTCAATCTTCAAGGCATTCAGCGGCACACGCACTGGCTCACATCATGGCAATGGAAGAGGTCGAATTGCTAGGCATACGACGCTCGCACAGTCTTCATCATGGCACATCACGGCAGGCATCGAGGTCAGGGTTGCGGAGCTTTCCGCAGCTCGTCCTTGTTATACATAAAACAAACACTCACCTATACAGTTCTATGAACACACCACAACGAACACAAAGCACGACACAGTCCATACACAGGACACATCCCATATATAAAGAAATACACAAAACTTAATCACGAACCGATAGCGCATTGAATATTATGGAAAAGCACTACCATTCATTCCGGTTGGCCACCGAGCATGGTGAATATATGTGTTTATGACAATATTTCTTAATCAAAGGCGAGTTCAGATGGCCAAGGCGAAGGTGTTAAGCAAGGACGAAGCGAAGCGTGTCCTGCGCATTGCGGAAACCAGCAGCCACGGCCAACGGGATAAACTGGCACTGGCACTCAGCATCCTTGGCGGAATGCGCGTAGGCGAAATTGCCACACTCAAGATCGGTGATGTGCGCGGGCTTGATGGCCGAGCTGTCGAGGTCGTCCATCTCACCCGGCATCAGACCAAAGGCAATCGATCGCGGCGTGTGTTCCTGGGTGACGAGCTGCGCAAACACATCACCCACTTCTTGAGTTACTCAACAAATTTGCCGGATGGCGCGGCGCTGATCCGCAGTTCTCGCACGGGCAAGCACATGTGCACCGTGACACTGAGTACCCGCCTGAAAGGCATTTATCGCGCAGCAGGCATCGACACATCAAGCCATGCGGGCAGGCGTACATTCGCCACGCGGAAAAATGAGATTGGCATTGGTATGGCCACGATCCAGCAGCTCATGGGCCACTCATCGATCCAAACAACCGCTTTGTATTGTCACGTGAGCGATGAGCAGCTCAGGAACGCCGCGAACGCTGGGTGAGGCCTTCCTCCCAATGAGAATTTCTGATTTTATCGCGGGGAGCTACAAATATCGTTTTGGGGGTTGAGGCTGTCGCTTTATGTACTGGCGCCATGCCGCGGGATGCCGTCCGCCATATGAGAACATCCGCATCTCCACCTCTTCAGCTGACGTGATCCCAAGACCTTGTCGAAGGTCGTCTTGGGATGCTAGAAATTCAATGCCCTTACAAAAAGTTTCGTAAACATCTTCAGCGTTTCTATCGGACACTGAATGAGAAGTTTGCCCTCGAGAGGTGGCCGCGGTCAAATCCACTATTGGATGGCTATTATAGCTTAGCAGAAGATTGGCGCTAACGGATGTCCACTGATCCATAATGTAGCCATCATGCTCCGAAGACGCAAAAAATATGAGCTTTGTGTAATAGGCTGGTCCAAAGCCACATCGAGGATTTGAAATTCTAAATTTGCGGAAGCATTCATACGCTTGGACACGGCTTAACCGGCCTTCGCGTATATCGGCTATGATAGGCGACCATTTTTCACGTAGGCCCCATGCGGTTCGTCCATGATCATATTTCATGCCACCCCATGCCATGATCGCCAAAAAGCATGCTTCATCAGATACCGATGAATTTGCGCAAATTTCCTTCAGATAGTTACGCTCTACCTGCTTATCGCTTAGCAGATCGACCAAGTGCGTTTCAGCGCCCACACGCTTGGCCCAGGAAGCCGGCTTACGGGCTGCTGGCCAACCGGTTTGATGCGCGAGCGTGAGAAATTGGCCATAGTGCTGCTGATTGATTGCGAATGACATGATCAATCCTAATTTTCGAAGAGAAATTCATCAGATAAAAATTGCAAGCGCCTGGCGCTTAATCGCAAATCCGATAGAGCCGCTCAAAAACGCCTCCTGACACTATCGCCATGTCGCCACAGCCATAATCAACTATCCAATCACCGCTATTTCCGAGAAGGACGCCGCGCCCCCCTGACATATCAACCCGTGATCTTTCACCTAGCGGTAAAACCAGAACCTGCTTTGGAATTTTCACGTAAAGACCATCGCCACCAAAACTCTCAGCGTTCTCGGGCTGGTAAAACTGCTCAAAAATGGCGCGTGATATAGGCCAGCTATCGCCATCTTCACCAGTGACGATGGCATCCCCAGCTTCATACCGAACGGCACCTTCGGGGGTCTGGTGTGAACCGGGTTGGCTGGTAAATGCGACAGCCCGAGTAACCGGCACATTCTCAGCCCTCAACACACCTGGGACTTGCTCTAACCCGCTGATTTTCAGGCCAGCGACGAATTGCTCAAAATCTACATCCCCGGTTTCGATCAGGGCTGCGGCTATGGCTTCGAGCTTGATCCAGTTCTCCTTGAGAATATTGTCCGTGCGGCTAGCAGCCTCTTTCATAACGGCCTGCAATCGCTTTTGCGCCTCATCGAACAACCAGCCGGAACTTTGCTTGAAGATCGATAGGTCAACTGGCCCAAATTCAGGGTCTAACCCATAATAAGCAATGCTGTTCCATGCTCTCTTTGTGGCTCTCTCAATATCGGACGAAACCCCTTCATCCATAAAATCAGGGCCAAATTTTATGCCTTGTGCCGCCTGTCCCGCCAAACAAACGCAGAGTTCAACCAGATAATCCTCACGCCGGTAAAGGTTGCGCTGAGGAGCAGTGCCGTCGTACATTGTGACGCCTAGATAACCTTTTTCACGCTTGACCAATACACGGTTCACTGGAATTTCAGGTCGTAAAACAGATGAAACTATGGCGTGCCCGGCCTCATGGTAAGCGGTAATCCGGTCAGCGATAATGTTCACACCTGTTGTGAGACCAACATCAAGGGCTGACACGAAACGCGCACTATGCCCATCGTCCCGATCACGGAGAGCGGCTTCAAGGTCGGAAGAAAGTTTGCTGTTTTCGGGAGCCTCTCGCTTTGCGCTCCGCCTGCCGCCGAACACCTTGTCGATCAGCGCCAAAAGGTACAGGCGGTTAGCGGAAAAGAACGATGATAGCCCCGCGTAATCCTTGAACTCGCCCTTCTCGAAGGCGCAGAACGCTGCGGCAGAGAATGCGTCGCCGCCAATCGTTGGCTCATCGCCTTCACCTAGATAATCAGTTAAATATGGGGAGATGATAGAGGCAAGGGGATTGCCATTGAGCGAGACGGGAGAAACGCTGTTCAAAAGCGCATCCAGAAACTTTGCAAGGTCCTTGCCGTTCGAATTGAGGGAGTTCTTTAGATCATCTGCCAATTGGATTTTGTCATCGAGTGGTTCGATATCGCCTTCAGACAACTCAAAACCATGAGCATGAAGGGCCGCCTTGATGCTGTCGGAATTGTTGGCCACCCCTTGGGCGTCATCGCCGTCATCGGCTTCGATTGATGCTTTTAGTAAGCCTCCCAGCATTGTGAGTGGCGTGAGCACCTGTTCGCCTCGCATACGGGCAATTGCTTTCGCATAGCCCAAAGCCGCCTTGAAAAAAGCAGTCTCGATGAGTTTTGAAGCCATGTTGAACTCTTTCTATCTGCGCTACGATATACGATAGTCCAAACCGTCAGGTTGGAAGGACAGTCGGCTTTGATCGGCGCAAAATCAACCAATTGGCACTTTCGGCCAAGGCTTCCTGGCCCAATGCGCGAATGAGGCCTAGTGGGGGCATGTGGCTGGTGCTCATTCCCTTTAGTCGGTCGCGACTTCGATGAAAGACGCCCTTCATGCGCGCCATATTTTTGGCCTGCTCCTCAATTGCCATGCGATCCTTATAGGATTCCAAAAGCAGGGCGGCGGCAGGCAATGACGCGGCGGCGATCGAAGCGTAATGTCGGAGCGATTCCGGGAGATCATGCTGATCAATCCACACCACACAGGCTGCTGCCAAAATGCCACAGACAGCCGCCGCCAATGTCATTCCGCGAAGAATTGAGTGCTGGCGGTCATATCGGCGCTCGGTCCGCGCAAAGTAGCCGCTTTGGTCGCTGATCCAGTGATGAAGGTGTAGTGCTCTATCCGCTCGTGACAGTCGGGTAGGATTTCGATCCATACCACACAGCCTCAGAACTTCCCGAAGCCATCCCATTTCCAAAGCCTGTTGCGAAAGCAAGCCATCCAGCACCATGGCATGGAGAAACTCTGCCTCAGGCTGATCATCAGGCGCTTCATGCTCGGACTTCATGCCGTCGAGCATGCGCCAATAAATTTGTACTCGCAAAGCCTCTGCAAGCAGACGATAGTCCAACCGATCGATAGCAAGATCGCGCTGTTTGAGCCGTTTGTACAGGGCGACAATCAAGCCCAACGCACAAAGATAGAGCCCGACCATCCAGCCCTGGGCAATTCTATCCAGGCCAATCCAAAGGGCTAATGCGAGTATCATTCCGGCGCCATAGAGCACACGCGTGAAGCGGATGCGCTTTTTGTCGAGGCAGCTCGCCATGGTATCGGTAGCGGCAAAAGCATTGATGACCGTCAGATCGAGCCCGGAGGCGCGGTCAAGCCAATGCTGATGGGCTGCCGTTCCATCCTCGTCCGATGGCGATAGATAACGCAGCGATTGCGCTATATCGTCCGGTTGGACAGTTAGATGGGCAGATTGGTTGAAACGGCCAATGGCAATCTTGAGTTCCTCAAGATCTTTTTCCCCGTTTGGATGGGCTGCCGGGAACAGATGCCGAGGTGCCATTGGCGCATGTGAATTTGATGGTTCACTGCGTTGCACAGGGATATGGAAGACCGATCCGCAATCATGCACCGAGAAGGGGTTATCGGGGCTCTCATGGCCGTTAAGCTTTAGACGCACAACGTGAGAGGTGCCTCCGCGTAGTTCGAGGTGGATACCATCCCATAACGCAATGATCATGTTGGAATGGCGCAGCATGTAATAGCCTTGCGCCTCATATCCATTGTCTCGCAGCGATGGTTCGCGCCGCAGTGCCTCAGCAGGCGTTTGGGTAACGGCGACCACGTCCGAAGCCGCCGCCATGAGTTCGTAGAACTCGTCTTGGGTTTCAGGGAAATCGTCCTTGTAGGACTGTTCTGAGAAGGGAATAGTTGCAACCAACTCCCAATTTGCCACGCCATCACGGCCTTCGGCCATCAAACGCGATCTTACCTCCAGAAAGACCCTGGCAACGATCCGATCTGCCCCTTCGGCTAGGCCCGAAAGCAGGCGCAGCGGAACGAAGGGATAGGCTCGCGCATGATTAGAAAAGAAGGCATCAAG
This sequence comes from Novosphingobium fuchskuhlense, assembly GCF_001519075.1. Taxonomy (GTDB): domain Bacteria; phylum Pseudomonadota; class Alphaproteobacteria; order Sphingomonadales; family Sphingomonadaceae; genus Novosphingobium; species Novosphingobium fuchskuhlense. The sequence continues at coordinate 475,091 of NZ_KQ954244.1, read as the reverse complement.
AGCCGGACGGACCCGATCTTCTTCAACGCGTGAGATATTTCGATGGCCGGTGATTCCTATGGCGAAGGGAATGAACGCTTGAGATGTCATGTTGGGCGCCATTCAATCAATCCCCGCCCAATTCCGCGATTCGCTGCTCGACATCGCGAATGTCGTTTTCGTCAGGATCGGCCTGCGCGCGCAGGATAGTCAGACTCCGGTCATAGTACGAGTGAGCTGACAGCATGTCTCCACGCAGGGCGTAGAGTTTTCCCAGCGCACTGAGGGTATAGCTCAGGTCAGCGCTGTGCGGATCAAGCTTTTCGCGTATCACTAAAGCCTTTTGAAGTTCGACTTCGGCCTCATCAAGGCGACCGGCGTTTCGTAATAGAACTCCCAATTGGTGGCAGCTAATGCCAACCGATGCGCAATCCGTCCCCTCTGATTTTTCAATGATGGAAATTTCACGGCGGAAGAGCAGTTCAGCCTCATCAAAGCGACCCAGTGCGACAAGGATGTTTCCCAAACCATAAACAATGTTGCCTACCTCTGGATGATTGGCACCTCGCAACTTTTCAGAAATCGCCAGCGCACGACGGAACAACGGCTCGGCTGCAACGTAGTCTCCCATTTCTTGAAGCAGGTAAGCTAGGTTGGTGAGCTTTGCGATTGTCGCAGGATGCTCGGGTCCTAGAGACTTCTCAGCGATGTCTAGGGCGCGGCGATAAAGAGGCGCAGCTGAAGCGTAATCCCCCATGATCTTCAGCATGAGTGCAAGATTATTGAGGCTCGTGCCGGTTTGCGGATGCTCAGGCCCTTGGGTCTTCTCAGCAACCGCCAGCGCGCGGCGAAACAGTGGCTCTGCTGCGGCATAGTCACCCTTGGCGTAAAGTAGCCCCGCGAGGTTATTGATGCTCGTGCCTGTTTCGGGGTGTTCGGGCCCTTGAGACTGCTCAGCGATGGCAAGGGCGCGGCGATAAAGTGGTTCAGCCGACGCGTAGTCCCCCAAATTTTTCAACAGGAGAGCCAGGCCGTTGAGGCGATTGCCTGTATCGGGGTGTTCGGGCCCTTGGGTTTTCTCAGCAATCGCCAGCGCGCGGCGAAACAGAGGCTCTGCTGCGGCATAGTCACCCATGGCGTAAAGTAGCCCCGCGAGGTTACTGAGGCGATTGCCTGTATCGGGGTGCTCGGGCCCTTGAGACTTCTCAGCGATGGCAAGGGCGCGGCGATAAAGTGGTTCAGCCGACGCGTAGTCCCCCAAATTTTTCAACAGGAGAGCCAGGCCGTTGAGGCGATTGCCTGTATCGGGGTGTTCGGGCCCTTGGGTTTTCTCAGCAATCGCCAGCGCGCGGCGAAACAGTGGCTCTGATGCAGTATAGTCCCCCATGGCATAAAGCAGCCCCGCCAGGTTGTTGAGCGTTGTGCCTGTCGAGGGGTGCTCGGGCCCTTGGGACTTTTCGGCAATGGCGAGGGCGCGGCGGTACAGTGGTTCAGCCGACGCATAGTCCCCCAAATTTTTTAGCAGAATAGCTAGATTATCGAGTGAGCCACCCGTGCTGATATGGTTAGGACCTAGAGTCTTTTCATAAATCGCCAGCGCACGGCGCAACAGCGCTTCAGCTCTAGCGCAGTCACCGATGTCACGTAACAGGACGGCCAAATTGTTGAGACTGGTGCCTGTGGAGGGATGCTCAGGCCCTTGGGCCTTTTCAGCAATTGCAAGCGCGCGGAGAAATAGTGGCTCTGCCGCCGCATAGTCACCTATGTGGTAAAGAAGACCCGCGAGGTTGCTATAGGAGGCCCCCGTTTCGGGATGCTCAGGCCCTAGGACCTTCTCAGCAACCGCCAGCGCGCGGCGAAACAGTGGCTCTGCCGCAGCATAGTCACCCATGTCCCGAAGCAGAGCAGCTAGGTTGTTGAGAGATACAGCAACCGCTGGAGTTTCAAATCCCCTTAATTTTTCATCAAGTTCGAGCGATAGATGCGCAAGTTTGAGTGTAAAGGGCGAAAATTTTCCTGAAAAGGACAGGAATATCTGAAGGTTGGATGCTAGGTCTCCGATTTCGATTGCGGTTTCATTGAGCGCCCACTGGTTCCAGGCCTTGGCATAGGCGTTCTCAAAACATGTGCTTGTGTTGGTCTCGACAGCGAGCCAATAACCTAGGAGTTCCTCGTTGGAGCGACATGCATAGGTGGCTTCGAACATGTCGCGCTTAGTGAGACAGGCTTGGAGCTTGTGCCAGTTTTTCGCTGCCTTCCACTGGTAAGGGATTTCTTCGGCGGCACGAGCGTCATCAATGGTAAAGTGCGCTGGGGACTGTACGTCGCCCTCGGTGCCATCCTGGAACGCATGTGCCTCGAACCACCTCGCCAGTTTCGCATGCGCCTTGCGACGCAGGGCGAGAGCTTCCAGGCTTTGGTTTTCATCTCCCAGTTCGTTGTTGCCAGCCATGTAGCGGTCCGAGACGGCGAGCCGCATGTAGTCGTGTGCGAACGTGATCCGCCCGCCGCTTTCAATGAGCGCCTCATCCAACGCCAAGCGGATCGGCGCCCAGGTCGCGGGCACCAGCTTGGCATATTCGAGGATTTCCTGCTCGGTGAGGCCGGCACGGCTTGCCCATAGCGCGGTCATGACCGTCTGCAACCGACGCTTGCCGCAATCCCCCTCTACCCGCTCCAAGACCCGCTCGAACAGGTCGTCAACGGTGATGCTGGTGAGATAATGGTCAAGGCGGTCCGAAAGTTCCTCATGGCTGCCGAACAGTCGCAGTTCTTCGGCAAGTGTGCGCAAAAAGAGAGGATTGGTGGCTTGTGGGTGAGCGAGTGCTCGCGCCTCCAAATCTGTAGCCAACGCCTTGTTGTAGCGGGCCAGATAAACACGCAGCAATTCCCGTGATGCCTCGGCATCCAGTGGGGCCACCTCGATTTCCTGCCACTGACCTTTGGTCTTGAGTGCCTCAAGAACCTCTCCGTGCAAGCATGAGATCACCACATGCACGCACTCGGGCAGAAATGTTGGGAACCAGCGCAGATCACTTAAGTCAGTCAGGCCATTCAAGCCATCGAGCGTGATCACCCAGCGGTAGCCTTCCTTGCTCGCATGCGAGGAGGCATAAGCCAGCCAAGTCGGCAGGCTGTCGAAGAGTGCTTGGGGATCAGCAGGAATCTCATCTGCACTATCGGTTTCACGCTTGATGTGTTCGGCAAGGTGCCGGACCATAGCCGCCGGGTTTGCCGCATCGGCGCTGCCGCCAAGAAAGTACTTGTGAATACGATCTTGTGGGTGCGCCTTTCGATATCCCTCCAGCCAGTTAGCGATGAGCGCACTCTTGCCGCCACCTGACTGGCCGGTGATCAGAACACGCTGGGCATTATCGCCCAGAGCCGTATCGAGCGCGGCCATGTAACGATTAGCACCGAGATATAGGCGGCGGCGTGGTGCGGCATAGGCTTCATGCTTTCGCTGCTCCCGGGTAAAGGGATCGGGCACATCCTCAGCCGGGAAAGCTTCATCCAGCAAAGCCCAAAGGTCAGCCTCAAGCCGCTCGGCAAGTGCCTGAGGCGAAACATAGCTCTCGACTACCGGGAAGCTGCTGGCCCGGATACGGTCCTTGAGTTGCTCAAGATGTTGGCTGTCCTCAGCCGAAGTGGAAACATAGTCGCCGCCCTTCTTACGCGCATAAGCGGGATCACGAAAATAGAACAGCGCGCGGCCGGCCATCGCAGGATCATTGAGAACGCCGTGCAGTATCTCTAGCTCAGTTACACTCTTGCCGCCTCGATGCTCATTCAGCCAGGGGCGCTCTTCAATAAGGCCAGCATCATATGCATCGGGCTTCGGTACCCAGCCATATCGATCCCCGAGCATACCCACGAACCATGGCCGAGCGCGATCAATTTCTGCAAGGCATATCGGCAGAACTTCGCCACGTTCGGCCTGATCGGCTGTAATGCCCCAACGCAAATCAACATCGACCAGTTCGACGAAGCGTTCCCGCAACCGCGCCCGTAATGCCGGAAACACTCGTCGAACCAGTAGATCCCGTTCTTCACCAAAATCCCGGAACGTGGAGGACAAAAATACACGCGCTACCGGTGAAGACATTGAGAAAGTCCCGATTGAGTGAATGCGTTGCCTATTGAGCGTTAAAGCTCATCAGGCACTTCATCTCCATCGGCACCATCATCTTCGGGAGCTTCGTACTGAGCAATGATATCTTCAGCGGATAGCTTAGTGAATGCAAGCGACCCTATAGCTTCAGTGACTTTTGCCCGGAATGCAGCGCCCGCCGCTTGACGAATGTTGGTAATTAGCTGGACCTCAGGGTTGAACCCTTCAACATCAACAACCTGCCAATAACGGACATTATCGCCGGAAATATCAAGCGCGCCGCAATATACGTTCTTGTTCAGTCGGTTTATGACCACGCAGGTGTCTTTATGCCGCTTCTCAGGCATGCTTATTGGCGAATAAACATAGAACTTTATAAGGGCAGAGTCTACATGCGCCTCAATGAACATGCGATAGCTCGATGTACCGTCGATGGTATATGGCGTTCCAATATGATAATAATTTCCATCCTCATCATATTCTACTTTATCCTCCCATAGCCATGCAGCCATGGTGTCTTCAAGCAGCGTCTCGTAGAGATGTTTTTCATCGGCCATAAACAAAAAATCTCCAAAAAAAGCCCATTTAGACGGGTCTAATATCGGTCTAGCGGCACGCCACTCAACGCCGCAAAACGGTGTATGCGAGATTGGTATGGCAAGGTTCGCAGCTTCGGGAAAGTGATTTTGGAGAGATACGGCCGACTTTGTCGTAGGTACTCTACTTTGCTATGACCAAACGGAAGCGCTAGGCTAAAAGGAGTAAGTATTAGTGCGTATGCCAAAATTAGATCGCCTACTAACCTTAGCCCACGCATTGGTGGAACATAATGAGGGCTTGAGCCTAAATGAAATGGCGGCATTGCTGAGAGTGAACCGCCGAACCGCAGAGCGCATGCGTGATGTCATTGCCGCCCACTTTGATTTGGAAGTGTTGCAGGACGGTCGGAATAGAAGCTGGCGGATCGCGGGCAAGCTCGGACGCATGTTCACCAAGCCCAATGCCGTTGAACTAGCGACACTTGCAGAGGAAGTCTCAGCGCTTCGTGCCAGCAGACAGGATGCCAGAGCCGACGTTCTCGCTGGCTTGCAGGCCAAGGTTCAAAGTGCCTTGGACCTGGCAGCACGCACCCGCATCGCGCCGGATATTGAGGCACTTAACATCGCTCAGAGAATGTTCGTTCCTGCCGGGCCATGCATTCCAGTCGCGGGAGAGGTTTTCGCCGTCATTCAGAACGCGATCATGGCGGGTGTGATGGTGGAGTTCAAATATCAGGCTGATGGCAAACCCAAGCCGGAGTGGCGCAGGGTTACACCATACGGTCTGGTACAGGGGCCGCTAAGCTACCTGATTGCCAAAGTGCCGGGCGAGCATATGCAGCCGGTGAACTACCGATTGGACCGCATGAGCGAGATTGCCCTGTCAGATCGGATAGCGGAGAACATTTCGGGCTTTGATCTGGACGAATGGATGTCCCGCAGTTTCGGCATCTGGCAGGGCGAGATTTATCCTGTGTCACTCAAGGTTTTGACCCATGCCGCGGAACGTGCACGGCATTGGCGCTTCCATCGCAATCAGATGGTCGAAGAAATGGCCGATGGCTCGTTGCGGATACAGTTCGCGGCTGGCGGCATGCGGGAACTTGCGCAGCACCTGTGCATGTGGGCCGGTGACATCGTGATAGAGGGCCCCGCCGAACTGCGGTCCGATTATGTCGGCATTGCCGATGCCGTTCTGGCATCAGCTCACCTTTCCTCGGGCTAAGCGCCCCGACACAAAAAGGTGGCATGACGCAGGAACGATTTTGCTATGCCAGCAAGGTCTTCATGCGGGTGGGAGAGATCGCCGCGCTCAAGATCGGTGATGTCAGAGGCTTGTACGGCAGAGCGGTTGAGGTCATTCACCTTGCCAAGCACCAGACCAAGGGCAATCGCTCTCGTCGTGTGTTTGTCGGTGACGAGCTGCGCCGGGTTTTGACCAACTTCTTGAGTAACTCACAAAAACTGACCGATTCAGGGCCCCTGATCGCCAGCTCGCGAACGGGCAAACACATGTGCACGGTCACGCTGTCGACAAGGCTCAAATCCATTTACCGCGCAGCAGGCATCGACACTAGCAGCCACGCAGGGCGGCGCACATTCGCCACAAGGAAGAATGAAATCGGGATCGGGATGGCAACGATCCAGATTTTAATGGGGCATTCCAGCATTCAGACCACTGCGCTCTACTGCCACCTATCCGATGAGCAGCTCAGGAGCGCGGCCAACGCATTTTAACGTCAATCAGCGCACATGTTTGAGATCTGATTCAGCAAGGTTTTAACATCCTCTGGGATCTCATTCGGCTCCATAGCCTTAGCAATATCCTCTGGTGACACCCCGTATAAAGCCCTCATAGAGCCTGCGCCTTTTTGGGTAATCTCTTTGCCTCGGGCATCCAACATCGCTAGAGCGACATCCTTTGCAGCAAAATTTGCCGGGACTATAAGCGCATGAATAGCAATAGCCGCTTCAATCTCGGCTATATCTCGCCCTGAAGCTCGGGCAATTGCTGCGGGCAACAAGACGTAGTTCTCGATATGACGCCGCCTCCAAACCCTCAGCACCATATTTATGTGCGGAGCTTGAATGGACTTGTCCCGCAAAGTTTCCTGATCGACATGATTCAATTCCATGTCATCGCGATCCCTTAAGCTTAATGCCTTAAGTTCGGGAATCTCGGACTGGAGTTGTAAAAAAAGTTGCTTCCTTTCGGCATGACCTCCATTCCATGGCCACTCCACCAGATTTTTGGGCCACGCCAGTCCAAGTCTCTCAGCCCATATGCGCAGCATCCGACTGTCGCTCAGATTCTCCACTATGAGAAGCCGCTTCGCCTTACGCAAAGGATCAAGCTTGGGCGCATAGTCACTGCCCAAACCGAGAAAAAGCCCAATCTTCTGATCAGCTTCTTGCAGATATTTGGCGCCCAATCCCGAAAAATGCATCACCTGAAGGTGGTCGGCACCCCGCAAAATTTCCGTGCTGTGCGTCGCAAGAAGCACTTGCTTATGGAGCCGTTGCCCAATGGCTTCAAGCTTTTCGACCAGCTGCGATTGTAGAGACGGATGGAGGTGAGCATCAGGCTCGTCGAGCAGCAAGGTGCAAACTTCAGGCGATACTGCCAGCGCATAAACACTCAGCCACTGCAGAAAGCCGCTGCCTTCGGCCATTAAATCTCGCGGCCTGAAACCGCTATGGCGTACAAATTTTCTGCCTTCCAACTTACCTTTGATCGTGTTCACTTTGATATACGTGTGATATAGATCGTTGAAAGGGGCAACTTCAAGTTGCAGGCCAAAGACTTCAGCCAAGGTGGTTTGTAGCACTTCCCACGGGTCTTCAGACCGGAGTTTTTCCAAGTCCGATCCCTTGATCTTTGTCCTTCCCTCTTTGAGCTTGGCTCGCTTGCGCTCATTGTCTCGGTGCAGATCGTGCAGTATGTTGCGGATCACACCTCCGGCAAGACCGCGGCCGGTCATCGCCCGACGCTCTGCCCCAGACATCCGATTTTCCCTGCTGCTAATTCCCGCAAATGGGGGGAGATAAGCAAGCGGCGGAAGCAGATCACCTTCGGCAAGGTTTGAGCTAGATGCTCTCAAAAATAGACGATCGTTTGCTAACGCGAGAGCTAAAGCTAGATGCTTGTTTACCCCAGCGGCATCCACCCAGTCGCATCGGACTTCCAGAGAATAGCCATCTCTAGCGCCGGGCTCGATAGTCTTTAGATTAGTCCAAAGGTGCTTGAGGCTTGGCAAAGAGATAGGCGAGAACTCATCATCAGATAGGCCCAAACCTTGCCGAGTGTATCCTGGAAGCAAGCTTTCGAGACCACGCTCCATTTCGAGTACCGTGCGGCAAAAATCCCAGACCGCCAACGCTTGCAGAAAAGTTGATTTACCAGAGTTGTTCCCACCGGCCAAAAATGACAACCCAGCTGGGCGCAATTCGAAACTTGCCGCCTTAAATTTCTTAAAATTTTGTACCGAAACCTTATGGATCACAGTCAATCCTTTCTGCCTCGATAGTGAAAACTAACATCGGTTTATGCGGCCAAGCCCGGCTCCAAAGCCTCATGCAGCACCGCTTCTAACAGTTTGGAGCGGGTCTGCTCGCCTTCGGTGAGGCTGGCTTCAAGCTGATCGCACAGTGCCATCAACTCATCGACCTTGGCCACGATGCGATGCTGCTCCGCTAACGGCGGGAGGGGAACCGGCAAGACCTCCCACTTGCCTTTGCTAATGATGGGCAATGTGCCCGTCCCGGCTTTGCTCCAAGCCAAGCTCTGGAAACCTGAGGCCTTGAACGCGATGGCCAGAAAACGTGCAATGTCTCGAACATGCGGGGTGACAGAGTTGATTTGTTGATTGAAGCAGACGTCCCTGTCAGTGACATTCACTTTTCCCAGTGTCGCACCAATGCAAACCATCATCACGGTGCCAGCTGGTGCAAGACGAGAATGACCGACGCCTTCTTCAGATAGTCCGGGGCCATCGTACGAAATTGATGCCCCGTCGAGATCGCCCGGTTTAACGAACGGGATGAAATTCCCGAACAAGTCAGCGTTTGAGGAGCTGGGGCTAGTGCCGGTTTGTGTAATGCCAAGCTCATGGATACGAGCCCAGCTCCAATGAGGGGGAATATCCAGATAAAACTCAGATGTCTCAAGCCGCCCACCGGAAGGGGCGCGACGTCCACGTCCTTGCAAAGGACCAATATCGCGCAGGCTGTCAAGCAGCTCACTGACACTACCTTCTCCAGCAACCCGCGCCACCAGTTTTCCCCGCACAGCAAGGTTCAGGATCGTCTGCCTGAGCTGCTTGATCTGATCGGTGCGTTTCGTGAGTGGCTCAAGATGTTCGAGCGCAAAGCTAGCATCGGCGGCGAAGGTTTCGGGGTCGGGTTGGTTGAGCTTGGCCAAGGTGGACAGCGTGAGCTTGTCACGGCCCGTTTCGCGCTCTGCCCGCGCTGCCTCAAGCTGGTCGCACAGTGACATAAGTTCATCGACTTTAGCGACGATGCGATGCTGTTCAGCAAGGGGCGGGAGGGGGAATGGTGAGATCAACGCATCTTCAGTGCGCAATCGAGGCATCTTTGTGCCTTGCCCAAGCCGCGATACGTAGTCGACATAATCGGGGCGGCGAAAGGCCAATGCGCAATATGGTGCATATGCATCCACGAGAGGGCGCAGGGCGACGATCTCGGTTGTCGAATAGCCCCCTTCACCGGCAACGATTACTTTGTTCAGATAGGGGCGCAGCTTCCCATACAGAATGTCGCCAGCCGTGAACTCAGACTTTGTGCTTTGAGGTGAACGTTCGGAGACCAGTGACCGGTTAAGCAATCGGCCTGTGTCCTTCTCAATATCCTCAAGTTCGAGAAGCCAAGCGTCGGATCGCAATGCTTTCGGTTCCACCTTACGCCCAGCATCATATTGGAATGCGGCACTGACAGGCACCCAACTCCATGATGAAGGCAGGTCATAGGGCGCCTCAGCCATCACATCTTGCATGGCCGCTTTGCGCCCGGTCAGCGCCCTTTTTTGGCTCCGCTTTAGCAGCTCAGAAGCAGGCTCGTCGTTCGGGTCCTGCTCAACCAGCTTCCCACGCACGGCGAGGTCCAGAATGAACCGGCGCAGCCGCGCAATGGCATCAGGCGCTTCAGCAATGTGCTGATAGTGTTCCAGCAATAGCGCAGCATTCATCGTGCAAGCGCCTCAGCCAGAATGGCTTTCAGCTGATCGCGCAGCTCTGCCGTTTTCGCCTCCGACCGATTGAGTGCCTCAAGCAGTTCCGCCGGATCACCGTGATCAGCTTCGACGCTGTGCGGGTTCTTGATGTCGAGGTTAAAGCCGCGAGCCTTGACCTCGTCGATGCTGACCTTCCAAGCCTGCGGGCCTTCCTCGCGCCCTGCACGAGCTGCGCCGCCCCACCAGTCGATGCAGTTCTGGAAATGCTCAAACCGGATCGGCTTGGTCATGGAGTAGGCCTTCTGCCCCTCCGGCACCTGATGCTCGTAGTACCAGATGTCCTTGGTCGGCTCGCCCTTCTCGAAGAACAGCAGATTGGTGCCGATAGAGGCATAGGGCTTGAACACGCTGTTGGGCAGGCGAACGATGGTGTGGAGATTGCACTCTTCAAGCAGCTGCTCCTTGAGCCGGGTCTTCACCCCTTCGCCAAACAGGGTGCCGTCGGGGAGCACCACTGCCGCCACACCGCCAGACCGAAGAAGGCGGATGAACAGCGCGAGGAACAGGTCTGCAGTTTCACGAGTGCGGAAATGTGCCGGAAAGTTGCTCTCGATGCCGTCCTCTTCCTGCCCGCCGAACGGGGGGTTTGTAAGGATGACATCTACACGGTCTTGCTGCCCCCAACTGATGTAAGGGCGGGCAAGCGTGTTATCGTGACGCACGAAACTGGGGTCTTCAATGTCGTGCAACAGCATGTTGGTAACGCAGAGCATGTGCGGCAGCGGCTTCTTTTCCACTGCCCGGAATGACGCCTGCATCAGTTTCTCATCCTCGGGCCGTTTCACATAGCGATCTCGCATGTGCTTCATTGCGCAGGTTAGGAAACCGCCCGTGCCACAAGATGGATCGAAGATGATCTCGCCGGGCTTAGGGTCAATGCGATCCACCATGAACGCGGTGACGGCGCGAGGTGTGTAATATTCCCCGGCATTGCCAGCGGATTGCAGGTCGTTGAGCAGATGCTCATACACATCGCCAAAGTGCTGACGCTCGGTCAGGTTATTGAAGTCTATATCATTGATTTTGTTTATGACCTGACGCAGGACCTGACCTGATTTCATAAAATTGTAGGTGTCTTCAAATACGCTACGTACGACCCGCTTACGGTTGAGGCCCTCACCGATCACCGGCAGTGCTTTCATTGCCGGGAACAGTTCGTCATTCACGAACCGGATTAGAGCCTCACCTGTCAGACCTTCAGGATCAGCAGCCCAATTCCGCCACTGGAACCGATCGGGCACAGGCGACTGATATCCTTCGCGGGTGAGCTCGAAATCTTGGTCCTGATCATCGATGATTTTCAGGAAAAACAACCAGCACAGCTGACTGATGCGCTGAGCGTCGCCATCGACGCCATCGTCCTTCCGCATGATTTTTTGGATAGATTTGACGAGAGTGCTCACTGACATAGGTTATGCGACTTCCTGATAAAGTTCGTTCTGAAGGGCATGGACGGCATCTTCAAAGCCAGCCTTGCCCCCAAAGGCTTTGATGAGTTGCATGGGAGTGCCGAGCGTATTCAACGGCGGAATGCGCAGCACATTGGTATCGTCGAGGTTGAGCATGCCTTCGTCGGCATACTTGGTGAGCAAGGCATCGAGCACGGACCGCGCCTGATCGCCATACTTGCCGAAAATGTCGCGCTTCTTGACCTGCTCGGCCCGTTCCTGTCGGGTCAACGGCTTGCGATCAAAGGCGATGTGGCAAACGAGATCGAAGGGATCGAGGTCTTTGCCCAGCTCTTCCGCGATCACGTCTAGCGACAGGCCTTCGGCAGCCAGCTCATCAACGATTGCCTGCTTGCGATCGGTATCATTCCAGCGCTTGAGGAACTCATCGAGGCTAGCGAAGTGCTTGCGGAGTGCCTTCTTTGTGAAGTCGCGCAGGCTTTCCGTGACCAGCTTGCCGTTCTCGTCGAGGTACTCGATCCGCTCAGCGACGATGACGACCGGAACACCATCGACGTAGATCTTGCGAGACCCATCAGAGGGCGCCCCTGAACCCGGCGCTGTAAGCGGGTTGATGAGAACGGTCTCGCCGCCATCCGCTCCGTCGATGCCTTCGCCGCCTTGCGGTTCGTCACCACCTTCCGGGGGGTCAGGTGGCACCATCGGTTGGTCCGGGCCAGGTGAGTAGATTTGGACCGGCTCGCCATCGAAGTCTGGGTCAGCAAAGTGATTTGTCGCGCCTCGGAAATCCATGAGCGTGAAGAAGAACTTTTGGGTGTCCTCATGGACACGGGTGCCACGACCGACGATCTGCTTGAACTCGGTCATCGAACCCACTTCGCGGTCCAGCACGATTAGCCGGCAAGTCTGAGCATCCACCCCGGTTGAAAGCAGCCGGGAGGTGGTGACGAGCACGGGGTAGCGCACTTCGGGATCGATGAAGTTGCCGAGCTGATCCAAACCTTCCTTGTCATTGCCGGTGATGCGCATGACGTAGCGGTGGTTCTCGGCAACAAGATCGGCGTTCTCGTTGATCAACGCCTGCCGCATCCGGGCAGCATGTTCCTGATCGACGCAGAAGATGATGGTCTTCTGGTAGCGGTCGCCGCTTTCCTTGAGGAACTCAGTGACCTTCTTGGCGACGAGCTTGGTGCGGTCGTCGAGAACCAGATTTCGGTCGAAGTCCTTGGCATTGTAGATGCGATCTTCGATCTCGTTCCCGTCGCGATCCACCTGCCCTTTCTCGGGGCGATAGCCTTCAACGTCGCGGTCGATGTGGACCTTGATAACCTTGTAGGGAGCGAGGAAGCCGTCGCGAATGCCCTGTTTCAGCGTGTACGAATAAACCGGCTCGTTGAAATAGGCGATGTTGGAGGCGTACTCGGTTTCCTTGGGCGTGGCCGTGAGACCGATCTGCGTTGCTTCCGAGAAATGCTCCAAGATTTCCCGCCATGCGCTGTCCTCACTGGCACTGCCACGATGGCATTCGTCGATCACAATAAGATCGAAGAAACCGGGCGAGAACTCCTTGTAGAGCTTCTGCCGTTCCTCAGGGCCGGTCAGGGATTGATACAGCCCAAGATAGACCTCGTAGGCTGTATCCACGCGGCGCTTTTTATCCACGGCAGTGGGCAGCTCAATCTTGCTGCCATCATCGCGTTCAATGGTTTTGGCGTTAGCGGACAGCTTGGCCATGGCGGGGCCAAAGGGTCGGAAGTCGTTGACCATCGTCTGATCGACCAGCACGTTCCGGTCGGCGAGGAACAGGATGCGCTTCTTGTGCCCACCCTTCCACAGCCGCCAGATGATCTGGAACGAGGTGTAGGTTTTGCCCGTGCCCGTGGCCATGACGAGCAGGATGCGGTTCTGCCCCTTGGCTATGGCTTCCATGGCAGCGTTGACGGCATTGACCTGATAGTAGCGCGGGGTCTTGCCGCTGCCGTCGTCGTAATAGTCTTCAAGGACGATCTCTTCCGCCTCGGCAGTCAGCCCTTTGGCTTCAGCATATCGCCGCCAAAGCTCATCCGGTGATGGAAAGTTATCGAGGCTCAGCGTCGTTTCGACATTGGCCGCATTGCCGGTCCGGTCGTGAAACACGAAGCCGTCGCCATTCGAGGCGAAGACAAACGGGATGTCGAGGGTTTCGGCGTATTCCAGTGCCTGCTGCATACCTGCGCCAATGGCCTGCGTGTTGTCCTTGGCTTCGATAATCGCGAGGGGAATGTTCGGCTTATAGTAGAGTATGTAGTCGGCTCGCTTGCCTTGGCCACGGCTGACCATCTTGCCGCGCACGATAATGCGGCCCTTGGTGAAGCTTACTTCCTCCCTGATCTGGGTCATTTCATCCCAGCCCGCCTTCTTTACGGCAGGGGTGATGAACTTTGTGCAGATATCGCGCTCGGATAGGGCCTTCTTGTCCATTTTCAAGTTGTCCTTCTCGCAGCGCACTGGGTCAAGCACATTGAGTATCTCAAGATGATTAAGTGCGAGTGCGAGTTAGACGCGGGTCCACAGGTCGGCTGCGACCGAAGCCTGATGCTCGCCAAGTGCAATAATTTGGGCCTGAATGTCAGTTTCTGCCGCAATCGCGTTCTGCGCTTGAGTTGCAGTCACCGTGTCAAAGGCAAAGAGCCGCATCTGTTGAAGCTCCCGCACCTGAATGAGGAGAATGGAAGCGCCAGACGTGATCATTTTCAGCAACTCTTGCCCGACAGGCGAACGCAGCTGGACAGCCAAAGCGTGGGCTTCGAGTGGATCTTTCCGCCGGCTCCGCAACACGATTGCGGATTGGCTCGCGATCCAGCCGCCTTCTCCGGCAGACGGGCAGCTGGCAGGCACGATGCCAACCTTGCCGACGCTACCCTTGATGATGAGCACCACATCGAATGGCCTGAGAAACTGGTGAGCGTTGCGCTTTGCAATTCCCCCTTCAACAGTCACTTCACGGCTTGCGCTCTCGATGTAACCGAAGGGCGGCAGGTCCGCTGCGCCAACTTCATGAACACTCAGGCCTTCACCGTCGCGGAGCAAAGGAAGCGACCGGATCAGCTCTACCGTGTCACCAAGCACGATGGTTTCGGCGGTTTGGAGCCGTTGCTGAAGGCGCTGAGCGGCCTGATCGAGCAGGTAACGACCGACTTCCAGATTGTAGTCGTTAGCTTGAACCTCGTGGATCGAAACCATACGCATGACATCGGACGGCTCGCTGACCAGAGCTTGGGCCGCAAGGCTTTGAACATCCGTGAGCTTCGCCCGCGTCCGCGACACCATGGAGCGGAAGCGGTCATCATCAGCACCGATAAAGCGAATGAATTCCGACCCACCAGCGGCATCGAGCAGCATCAATGAGAACGGCAATGTCGGCGCATGCGGAAGGATCGGTGGCAAAGCAATGACAGCAGAAATCTGCCCTCGCTCGATAAGCTGCTGACGGCAGACTGTTTCTGGACCTGAGCCAAAGAGAAATGAGTTAGGTACAGCAAGGACGCAACGTCCCTTAGACTGGGCGAGCGCATGGCGGATCGCGAGCACGGAACCCGACTGGGTTCGTTCAGGGAAGCGCCCCCAAAGATCACTCTCAACCGCAGAAAAATCATAGCGCATACCAAAAGGTGGGAACGCAATTACGGAATCGAATTTGCGAAGCCTACCACCTCCAATCGCACCTGGCTGGCGGATCGGATCGCCATAAATCACATCGAATTGGCGCGACATGAGCAGATTTATGAGAGCTGGGACCGAAGTCCGCATGGGAGTCTCGATCAGCGCATCGCAGCCTTGCTGGGAAGCTCGCATTGCGCATTGTGCCGTGGCATCCCAAGGCAGATAAACGGACTCCTCTGGTTGCACATCCGCAAGCGCAACCATCAACTCGGCGAGCTCGGGCGGCAGTGCAAAGCTGCCTGTCCGGCTATTCAGCCCCTCAAAGACATCCAGCGACCAGCTCTGTTCCAACATGCCCGACTTACGAAGGCGAAGGAGCGTTTCAATCGCGCGGCGCAGATGATTGAAGAGATTGTCGGCGGACACAATCAGGGTGTTGATATTGGCTGTAGCGAATGCTTCGCCAATTACTCCATCGAGCTCCGCCAGCTTCGACATCGCATGGGCACCGCGCTGAGCGTTGTCCGCATACTTCTGTTGAAGCTGAAGTTCCTCTGGCAGAGCGCCGTCGTGGGAGAGTTTCTCCCATACGATCACCTGAAGGGCTAGTTCGATTACCCGCTCGTCAGTCATGCCTGTCTCGCGCAGGCTGTCGACGATCTGGTCAAAAATTTTCTGTTGGGTTTCCATAAAATCAGTAACGCCCGCTGTAGTTGTATGTGGTGATCAAGGCGCCGTTGTCAGACACGACAACCATCCCGCCCTTGTCGATGATTTTTTTGACCGCAATTTCCTGCGCACGAAGCTCATCAAGAAGCCGGATCGCGGCCTTGCGGCCCAAGACATGCTTATCTTTGTCCAAGCGACCATGTTCGAGAACGATGTCGAGCATTTTGCCATTGATGCCGCGCTGGGACATCCTCTGCTGAATATGAACCGTGGTTTGCATGATCGCCTCCATGCGCTCCATCTGAACCTGATTCGCTAATCGGTCAAGCGGTATGTCATTACCAAAAATACATTTTGCTCTACGATAAATGTGTTTTGCCGTTCCGATTCGTGCGGAAACGCAAGAGATTGACCAAAAAACAGGAGGTTTGGAGCGCAAATGAGCTAGTTTGCATGGCTCAAGATCGCTGCGGACAGCGGTGCTCGGGTCTTTCCGCTGTTGGCGAGATTGCAGGCTGGGCAGGCAGCTTGTCTGTTGGCGATGGTGGTCTTCCCGCCTTTGGAATGGGGTACGACATGATCAGGCAAGGCTTCGCCCTAGCCAACAGACCCGGCTTAAAGCGATGAGGGGGGGGCGGCTGAGCCATCACCATAAGCCCTCAAGTTATCCTATCCGGTACCCCCATTGCCCTCTCAGGCCATTTCGCGCATTGTGCTGGAGCAGTCCGGTCAGTCCCGGCTGTGAGGCGTGGAAACCTCAAATACGTGATCGCCGGTCAGAGATTCTCTGGCCGGGTGGCTGTCGCGTATGTCCAAGGCTCTGCCCAAAAGCGGCAGCGCCTTGTGATCACGCAGGGTTTCCAACACCCGGCTTGGCCGGTGCCTCTCAAAAAAGGTGAGGCTAGCCTGATCGCAAAGACCTCCCCAAAAGCGGAGGGCGCAATGCAGGGCAACGAGAAACAAGCCATCTCGGGCAGATGGTGGTTCAAACTACTCCGCAATGCGGTTTCCGGCATCGCTAACGGGTTGGCGCTTGCTTGGCGCGGCTGGGGCAAACTTGGCATGCGCGGCAAAATTGGTGTCCTAGCGGCCTTGGCGATCCTGTTCGTCATCGCAGGCATCACCGGTCATCGTGACAAGGACCAGGCTCAGAGCCTCGGCTTCGCATCAGTCGCAGAGATGCGCGAGGCCGACAAGGCAGGCTTCCACGACAAGGCGTCTTGGTCGAAGCATTTGGCTGATGTTGCCGCACAAGCGCAGGCTGCCGAGGCTGCTAAAGCTCAAGAGGCAAAAAACAGGTCGGCGGAAGAGGCTGCGTCATCCTCAAATGGAAAGACGCTTGGCCAATGGATGGATGAGCAAGCCTTAGCCGCTAGGGCGACTAACAGCGAGAAATCAGAATCATCTGCGCAAACAGCCGACACAGGACCGGGCAGCAAACCTTGGCGAGCCAGAGTTTGCAAGGCGTGGGCTAGCGCCAATCTCGAATGCGTGTCGGGCAACAATTACGACCAATGCGTTTCGTCGCGCATGGTCATGGCACTTGGCCCTGACGAACGGAACGCAGGCCTAGGGGCGGCAAACCTTTGCAACGAAGATGGCTCGGTAAAATTCTGAGCCTAAACATTTCACGAAAAAAGAAGGGGGCTTCACAATGAAAGCCATTCAGAAACTCTTGGCATTGCCTGTGTTGTCGCTTGCCGCAGGCCTGTGTTCCGTCGTCTCATTGCCATCTCCGGCACATGCTGGCCCTATCACAAGCCCGAGCTTTGACTGCTCCAAAGCATCAACTCCTCAAGAACGGTTGGTATGCGGTGACGATGAGCTGGCAAGGCTCGATGTCGCCATGATGCAGGCTTTCAGGATGGCACGAGACAGTGCTCCTGATCGGCAGGTAGTGATTGATGGTCAGAGAGTTTGGCTGAGGAACTCGTTTCGGACTTGTTCGGACAAGGCGTGCCTCACGTCTGCGTATCGCAGTCGCATCGCGCAGCTTAGAGGTGTAGCACAAGCGTCGCCACCCCAAAGCAGTGCGCCTGCCCCTTCCTCGAACCTTAATCGCATATTCATGCTGTCGCTTAAGTGCGCAGGCCCGGCTAATTTGACGGCTGTCGAAGGCAAGGCAAGGGGGGAGGCCAGTTGGCAAACCTTCCAGCAACTAGCTGAGGCTCTGAGCTATTCTGCTAGAATTGCTGGCCACAAAATGGGCCTCACCTACGATCAAGCCTTAGATCGCCACCAGCGCGAGGTTGCGCGGTATCGTGGGGGCTATGACAATGTGGCCAGGTCGGGGGATGGCGCACAATTGAACGCTTTTATGCAAAGTCATCAGGCCATCCAAAGCCAGTGCGCAGCGGCTATGAAGAATGACGCTGCGTTCAAGCAACTGACCGAACTGGGCTATGAGGTATATTTCAGGAAGACAAACTTGGATCAGGCCACTACTCGCTTTATGGTGAGATAGTCGCTGGGGGTTGGAGTGTGCTGCAACTACGAAAAGCTGAACATTAAGCTGCTTAAAAAGATGGCATGGCGCAATGCTCCCAAGCGCCATGCCATCAAGGGGACCATGCAGCGGTAGGCGGCTGCACGGTTGGGGCTTATGTTATGGTTCAGTAGGCGCGGTCCTCGTCACCGCTGTCGGGCAGCTTGCCGTGGCGGAGGTTGGCGAAGGTTCCGGCAAAGCTGGAGAGCGTCTGCATCGAGCCCGAAGAGATCACCTTCTCGATGGCCTCGGCTGCGGCACCAACCGGAAGCGCAATGGTGTGGTCGTGGTTCAGGCATTCGGCATCGAACACACGGTTTGCCGTGGCGATCCCCCAGCACAGTGCCCCGAGATTGTGGTGCGCTGCATAGGTTTCGCTGAGCTGATCACGGTAGTGCCGCGTGTGACGATGGCCGGGAACACAGAAATCCGCCATAACCATGCGATCACCAATGGGACTAGGCCACGGCCAACGCACCTGCGAACCTATGAAACGCATATCATCGGGCGTATCCTTCGCGCCCATTGTCAGCTCCTTCGCGGTGAACGAAGGTAGCGTGTAGACCGAGTTATAGGCCGACATGCGGAACGGGCTGCTGGTGTCATAGCTGATCCGCAGGTTGGGGTTGATGTGCGTGTTGATGGCACGTTGCAGCGCAGTCAGCAGGACGGCGGTATCCAATTCACACGTGCCGAGGATGTGGATCCAGCTTTTGCCCTGAAGCTGTCCCTCACGCGCCATGATCAGGATGCGGCGGCACACCTCATAGAAATTGTTGCGCAATACGCCGCCAAACGCCCAGCCTTCAAAATCGAAGGTCTTAACGTGGTCGTACCATGTGTCTGCCTCTGCCTGATTGTTGCCCTGAAGGACGTTAAGGAAACGAGTCCCGGAGTTATGATTGCGGTTCGCAGCGAAAAACTTGAGGTGATCTAGCGTTTCCGTGAGACAGTCCGCCGTGCTCTTGAAACGGTAAAGCGCAGGGTTCTTGATCACGGGGAACGTAGGTACATCCAGCGTCATTGCTACATCGGCGGTTGCTTCAAGCCAGCGTAGGATGCGCAAGCGATCCGCATTGCCATTGATCGTGAGGCGGCCGGAGGCGATCTGATAGCCGCCGCTGTCGCCCACGATCAGTGTGCCCGAACGATCACGTTCGGTAATGATGCAGGGCTTGGCCTGCTTCAACGCCTGCCCCGCAGAGGTCATGGCGTGGCTGAGGCGCATCAAGGGATTTGCAGGGTCAAGGAAGTTCAGATCGCTTGCGCTAACACCCTGGGGCAGTGCGCGGGACCACTGCCCCTCATGAACCGCTGTGGCAAAACCCGGCGAAATCGACGGCACATAGATTGCCTGATCACGAGGGGTGGGGTCGTCGACAATATGGTTGGGGACCTTGGGGTAGGGCATAGCTTCGCCATTATGGAAAATTGCGTCCATTGAATTTCTCCAGATATTGAGTTGCTCAAGATGTCGGGGGTGGGTGGCCCGCGTTTAGCTGCGCGCCACCCGGCAAGTGCTTACTTGCTGACCTTCATGTACCCGACGCAGGTCTTGCTCAGGCCGCCGCGCATGTCGACCACCGGCTGATAAACGGTGTAGTCGCCAACCTCGTCATCCCAGCTAATCGCCAACATCCCATCAGCGTCGCCGTGCAGAGTGCAGAACGGCACGTTGAGTTCGATCAGCTTTGCAAACAGGTCCACGATGTCACGCGGGCGAATGTCGAGGGAAACAGGCGATCCCAGCTTATCGCCCAGAGGATATGACTTAATCCCGTAGACCACGTGCCCGACTGTGAGCGTGACACCGTCAAACTTGACAGTGAGCTGCTTGTTGGCCTTCTGATCATCCTGCTTGTTCTTGCCCCAGTCGCGCAGGCAATCATTGTACACCAAGCGCAGTTGCTCCTGCGTCAGCGTCATCGAGCACTTTGGATCGAAATGACGCTTATCCACGGGGCAGTGCGCCTCCTTGTACATCGACGACCAGACAATTGCCTTATTCTGATCCTTTCCATCAAGAGCGGTAGTGACGTTCCAGCGCACGGGAATATCGCTGTCGCCTTGCGAGGCATTGATCGTCATTAGCAGGCAACGAGCCGCACTACTAAAGTGCTTGGCCATGTAAGCAGCATCTTCCGAGTTAAGCAGCGCGGCCTGATCTGGTTCAACCTTGCCGATGTTCACGTTGGCTTTGGGGGCGGCGTGAATGACCACAGATGCCTCGGTGTAGCGGGCAGAGACGACCACCTGCGTCTTGCTGCCAAGATCGGTCAGCGAGAAGGTGCGAGCAACCTTGAACCTCTTCCCCGTTCCAGCAGTGTCTACGGCATTGCCCTCGCGGCCTTCACGCACCAGATCGCCGATGCTGACAACACGCGAAATGAATTCAACGGCAGGGTCTGCAGAACCAATGATTGCCGCATCGACCTTGAACATGAGGTCGTTCGCCTCGTTGTCGTTGATCGCAAGCTCGCCACAGAGCTTGACGCCATTTGCGCTCGGGCGGCCAACAAGGAAGACGTAGCCGTTCTGTTCGTACTTGGGCGTGAAGGCAATTTCTTCACCACCTTCTGCGCGATCCACGGCTTCTTTGATCTTTGTCAGGGTCGCAGCACGCACATTATCATCGTTTGCAGCCTCGGGGTTGCGCACCTTGTCGATTGCCGCCTCGAAACCGCCTACCTCGTTCAAAAGTGCCACGATTGCGTCAACCGAGAAGTCTCCACCAAGCTCGTTCTTGTGCTGCTCAATATATTCCAGCACCTTGGCATAGCGCGAGACATGCGATGCGTCAGAAGGCTTCTTGAAGCCAAAGACGAATTTGACAATGCGTGTGAAATTGCTTGAACCATCGCGACCCTCGATCTTAACCTGCTTGTGCGCAGCCCATTCGGAGGGCTTGCGCTTGTGCATAGCCAGCAGGACCGCCGTAGCTTCTTCCGTCAGGGGGTCATTGATCTTGCCCTCGGCGCATTCCTTTGCGCGCCGCTTCGCATCGTCGACGGCCTTGTTGTGGGCATCAATCAGGGTATTGCGAGCAGCAATCTGCCCATCGAGCCACGTGCGCATAGTGGGTTCGGCGTTCACGGACTCGCCATGATGCCAAACGAGGTATGCGTTCGCAGCAGACTTCATGGCGCTAGACTTGTAGTTGCCATATTCAAGTTCGGCGGCGGCGACATAGGCATTGAGCTCGTCAACGGTGACGGGCTTGGGCAGGGCGATGTTTGCAACGGTATTCATGGTCGTTCTCCTAGGATGCGAGGCAGCCATCTGCCACGCAGGGGAACGCACCTAATTCACACACCACCCCAAATTTGATTGCATTTTTCCCCGGGACCCAGTGCTGTTAAGATGCATTTGGCCCGCAAGCGGTCACGATAAGGGGCGTTGGGGGGAGCGATGTACGAACAGGCCGATCTGCTAAGGCGCAAAAATCAGATCTACTATTTCCGCGATGCACCCCCGCATTTGGAACGGGCACAGCCCGAAGATGCGTACAGCGGCGATCGGCCCCAGCCTCCATATACAGGGGCGCAAGGCTGGAAATGTTCGATATACTATTATTGGTGGCGATTTGTCCGCGAGATCCCAAATCTGCGGGAAAAGCTTGATCGGCCGTCCGGGCATTACCCAATCGGCTCGATCCTTCCAGATTTCGAGCGCGTGTTTGATTTGAATTTTCGCGAATGGTGGACACTCGATGGTCGCAAGCTGTTCTGCGAGCCACGCAAAAGCGGCGTCGAGATTGAAACACCACCCGTGCCTGTGGCTGGCTTCGAGGATCGTGTCCTATTCTCCATTCCGCTCAAGGGCGATCTTGATCAGGCGGTTGCCGAGTTGCGGCTGCTCCTAAAGCCCGAAATGGCCAAGTTCAAAGCCGAGGAGGGCCCCAGCAGAGCCCGCTATCCTGTCGTTACCAACCCCGCCCTGAGCGCGCTGCATACCTTTTTGAAGGTTCACCGCGCACAACGTGAACGCCCCGACCTCAATCACTATGACCTATATGACTTTCTGCAGGGAAAACTTGGCCAAGTAAAAAACGATGTAGCGTCAAAGGCTTCAAAGTCGGCCATTATAAGCCGTTATCGCAAAAAAATCGATGCCATCCTCCATTACGTCGAACTCGGACTGTTCCCGGCCATCGAAAGAAACGACAAATTTAACGCATGGGCAGAACGACTGGCCGAGGATCGGAGAAGGCGCGCGATTAGGCTCGCGGCTGAGCGCGTGAGATCGGACCTGTGACGGCTGCGATCTTGAGCCACTCAAGATCATGGAGCGTTCTTTCCTGCCAAGAAAAAGGAAATAGGTAGACATAACAATGCCTTGGCTACAGCGTGTCGCTATCAAACGATGGAGAAACGCTATGTCATTCCTTGCAAAGCTCAACCTTAAGACCGTCCAGCGCGTCGTGCAGAGAGACCCGGTGATCGCCCGGCGCGACAAGTTGCTGGCTGGCATTGCAGAGCAACGGTTGGTGTTGGATGCCACAGCGCGTGGCGAGAGCTACATCACCAAGATCAAGCGTTGGCGCGAGGATGGCAACGGCGATAAGGCACTTGTTGAAGTTCCCAAGCGCGTCCGTCCGTGGTTTTTCCAGCAAGACAATGGCTGGTATGTGCAGTGCCGCTACGGGGCGCGCATCCTTGCCATCAGCGGTCGCAACAATGCGGTGTTCGTGAACAAGCTTGATGAGGTGGCTGCGGTGCTGGAAGCGTTTAGGGCAGCAACGGACGGCGGCGAGTTGGATCGCGCTGTGCTGCTGGCAATGAAGGCCAAGACCGGAGCAGGCTAACTGGAACGTATGACTGAGTGGTGTGTACGTTTTTTGGACAAATGAATCTACAATGCCGAAAAACACGTATTTTCAATAGCATGCAGAGATACTAGTTAGCGAAGCGCTGATCGGCAACAAGCCGTTCTGGTTCAGAAAAAGGGCGCGGGGCACACCTCGCGCCCTTTTTCGTTGCGGACGACGGGTGGCCATGGGCGGAGGCGAGACTTCAGGTATCCGTTTATCGCAGCATTTCGTGCGTCTGCTGGCCAGATCAAACTGGGCCTTGGCGG
>NZ_KQ954244.1:441423-451120 GCF_001519075.1 Novosphingobium fuchskuhlense | reverse complement strand
AAAGCCTGTCCGTACGCGATCTGCGCTGCGGACAGGCAGCGCGTGCGGGCCCTTATCCGTTTCGCAGAGCGACAATCTGTCCAACTGCATGCAATATAAAAGTCAAAATACTGTCATCTTGACCGGGATTTGTCCCAAATGGAGCCAAAATCTGCGAACAACTCCAGCTTATTTTGGCGATATTCGTCCCAATTAAAGAACCAGACTCGCCATATATGCTGAACAACGTATTATTACTTAGGTAACACGCGATTCTCTCGGCCTAGGGGCCCGGGCGCGTGCCGGGAGAATAATGCGTGGCTCTTGCGACAGTTGGCGGCGAGTTTCAGGTCAATACGGAAACGGCGTCCGGTCAGAATTCACCTGCCATCACCTATCTCGCCGGTGGCGGCTTCGTGGCTACCTGGACGGATACGAGCGGCAGGCTCGGCGACTACGACATCGGCATCAATGCCCAGATCTTCGATCCCGCCGGCCAAAAGGTGGGAGACGAGTTCCTCGTCAACACTAATGTGTTTTACAATCAGGGCATGCCGGCGATCACCGCGCTGACGAACGGCGGCTTCGTGGTGACCTGGGCCACTCCGAACTTCGGCACTGGTCCGGGTTATGACTATGATGGTTCGATCAGCGCGCAGATCTACGGTGCTGACGGCGCCAAGATCGGCGGCGAGTTCATCGTCAACACGATCACGAACGGCTACCAGTATCAGCCCGGCGTAACGGCCCTCGCAGGTGGCGCATTTGCGATCACCTGGACAGATGGCGGCAGCGGCACGCTGGGCGATACCAGCGGAAACAGCATCAAGGCGAAGATCTTCACCTCCGACGGAGCCGTCATCCACGACGAGTTCCTCGTCAACACGACGACGGCCAACTCCCAATATGGTTCGACGATCGCCAGGCTTGCCGATGGCGGCTTTGTCATCACTTGGAACGACGATAGCCAGGCCCTGGGCGACACCAGCTTCAACAGCATTGCGGCACAGGTCTTCAACGCCGACGGTTCGATGCGGGGCGGCGAGTTCCTCGTCAACACGAGCAAACAAGGCAGCCAGAATGCGCCGGTTGTCACCGGGCTCGCCGGTGGCGGCTTCGTGGTCACGTGGTATGACTACAGCGGACTGCTCGGCGACAACAGCCAGAGCAGCGTCAAGGCCCAGATCTTCAGTGCCAATGGCGCCAAGGTAGGCGGCGAGATCCTCGTCAACACCAACACCAACGGCACCCAGTTCATCCCCACGGTTGCCGGCCTGTCCGATGGCGGTTTTGTCGTCACCTGGACCGACGACAGCCATACGCTCGGTGATGCCAGCGGCAACGGCATCAAGGCGCAGGTCTTCACGGCTACCGGCGCCAAGGCAGGCGGCGAGTTCCTCGTCAATACCACCACGGCGCTGGACCAGCAGGTGTCGGCCGTGACCGCCGCGCCGGGCGGCGGTTTCATCGTGAGCTGGGCCGACTATAGCTTCGAGAGCTACCCGGGTGCCTACCCCACATCGGTCATCAAGGCGCAGATGTATGGCGCGGGGGATTTGCGCATCAGCTCGGATGGCGGTGGCGACACGGCCTCTGTTCTGGCACCCGAAAACGACACCGCCGTCACCAAGGTCACGGCAAGCTATGTCCCGATCGGCGCCACCGTGACTTATGGGATCAGCGGCGGGGCCGATGCCGCGCTCTTCGCGATCGACGCGCAGACCGGCGCGCTCACGTTCAAGCACGCGCCGAATTTCGAGATCCCCGGTGATGCCGGCGCGAACGGCATCTATGATGTGATCGTGTCGGCAACCGCCGGGACGGTTACCGATACCCAGCAGATTGCAGTCACGGTGACCGACGTAAAGGAACCGCCGGTGCCGATCAGCAAGCTCGGCGGTGAAGGCCTCGTCAACACGGCGACTGCTGCCGACCAGCTCGAAGCCGCGGTGGCGCGGCTCGCCAATGGTGGCTTCGTGGTGACCTGGCAGGACTTCAGCGGGACCTTGGGCGACAGCGACCCCACGAGCATCAAGGCTCAGATCTATGGCGCTGATGGCGCCAAAGTGGGCCCCGAATTTCTGGTCAACACCACGACGGCCAGCAGCCAGATCCAGCCCGTGGTCACCGGGCTGAAGGATGGCGGTTTTGTCGTCACCTGGACGGATTTCAGCGGGACCGGCCTCGATGCCAACGGCAGCGGCATCAAGGCGCAAGTGTATGACGCCGACGGTGCCAAGGTGGGCGGGGAATTTCTCGTCAACACGGTCACTCAGGGCGAACAGTCCAACCAGGAGATCACCGCGCTTGCGAATGGCGGGTTTGTCGTCACCTGGATGGATTTCAGCACGTGGCCATCCATCATCAAGGCTCAGATCTTCGACGCGGCGGGCACCAAGATCGGCAGCGAGTTCCTGGCGAACACCGACACCACCGACCAGCACCGGTACCCTGTCACGGCAGGGCTCGCCGATGGCGGGTTCGTCATCTCATGGTACCAGCAGTCCTACTCCAGCGCAGGCTCGGCGAGCCACATCGAAGTCCAGAGATTTGCGGCTGACGGTACCCCGGCAGGCGCGGCAATCCAGATCGTTCCGGCTGAAAACCATGGCGTTAGCGAGCAGCGCATCGCTGCCCTTGCCGGGGGCGGTTTCGTCGTCACCTGGACCAACGGCGACTACGCCGCAACCAGCAACTATACCGAGCTCAGCGGGCAGATCTTCGCAGCCGACGGGACAAAGCTGGGAGGCGAGTTCCTCATCAACTCGGAATTGGCGGGCGACCAGTGGACCCCGCGTGTGACCGGCCTGCCCAACGGCGGCTTCGTCGTTGCCTGGTACGACAATGGTGCCGATCTCAACGGCCCCGGAGACTCCAACATCAAGGCCCAGGTCTTCGATGCCAGCGGCCACAAGCAGGGCGACGAATTCACCGTCAACACGCAGACCGCCGACGTGCAGTACGATCCGATGATCGCCGGTTTCGGCAATGGCGGGTTCGTCGTCACCTGGACCGATTCCGACCCTGCCGGCGATGGCAGCGGCTGGAGCGTCAAGGCCCAGATTTACAGCGGCGGCAGCGCAAACTCCGCACCGGTGATCGATTCCGGCAATGGCGGGGCCAGCGCCGCGGTGATGATCGTCGAAAACACCAAGGCCATCACCACGGTCCATGCCACCGATCCCGACGCGGGCACGACGCTGACCTATTCGGTCAGCGGCACAGATGCGGCGTTGTTCGATATCGATTCCAGCACCGGCGCGCTCAGCTTCAAGACCGCGCCGAATTATGAGGCTCCCGCCGACAGCGGCGCGAACAACGTCTATGATGTGGTGGTGACTGCCAGCGACGGCACCGATGCCGATACGCAGGCGATTGCCATCACGATCGTGAACGACGACGAAACCCCGCGCACGGGTCAGTTCCAGGTTCCCACCTCGGTCCAGCCAGGCTCGGGGAAATCCGGGGGCGCGATCACGAAGCTCGCCAGTGGCTATTTCGTGGTCACGTGGGATGCTTCGTTCACCGATGGCGATGGCAGCGATTCCGGCATCAAGGCGCAGATTTTCGGCCCGGCCGGCAACAAGATCGGCAGCGAATTTCTGGTCAACACCTCGACCCTCGGCATCCAGAATCAGCCGTCGGTCGGCGCGTTGGCAAACGGCGGGTTCGTGGTCAGTTGGACCGACCGCAACGGTGATGCCGATGGCTGGGGCGTCAAGGCGCAAGTGTTCGGCCCGCTCGGCGCCAAGGTGGGCAGCGAGTTCCTCGTCAACACGCAGATCGTCAGCCATCAGCTCGATTCGAAGGTCACGGGCCTCTCGAACGGCGGCTTCGTCATCACCTGGAATGACGTGAGCGGCCTTGGCGATGGCAGCGGTACGAGCATCATGGCGCAGATATACAGCGCGAACGGTGTCAAGGTGGGCGGCGAATTCGTTGCCAGCACCACGACGTTCGGCGATCAGTATTATCCGGTCATCACCAGCCTTGAGGGTGGCGGGTTTGCGATAGCCTGGTCCGATGCCAGCGGACAGGGCGGCGACAACAACGGATACAGCGTCAAGGCCAACATCTTCGATGCCGCCGGCGTCAAAGTGGCAAGTGAAATTCTGGCCAACACGCAGACTGCGAACCAGCAGTACATGTCGACGATCACCAGCCTTTCAGGCGGTGGCTTCGTCGTCAGCTGGATCGATTACAGCGGCATCGGAGGCGATGCCAGCAACGCAGGGATCAAGGCGCAGATCTTCAGCGCCAATGGCACCAAGGTGGGCGGCGAGTTCCTCGTCAACACCCAGACCGCGCTGGATCAGGTCAATCCTGCTGTCAGCAGTCTGGCCGGCGGCGGCTTCGTGGTTGCCTGGCAGACCAACGATCAGGGGGCGAGTGACGGCGAGGGCGCCGCGATCAAGGCGCAGATTTTCAGCGCCGCCGGCGCCAAGATCGGCACGGAGTTCCTCGTCAACGTCAAGGGTGCCGGCAATCAGACTTTGCCGAAGGTCATCGGGCTCGACAACGGGGACTTCGTGATCACGTGGCAGGATGATCGCCTGTCCAGCATCGAGGCGCGGATTTTCAGCGCGCCGCATGCACCGGTGATCACCTCGAATGGTGGCGGGGATACCGCTGCGATCTCCATCGCGGAAAACACCACCGCCGTGACGACGGTACTGGCCACGGATCAGGATGCGGGCACTACGCTGACGTATTCGGTAAGTGGCACCGACGCGTCCAAGTTCAATATCGACGCTGCAACCGGCGTGCTGACCTTCAAGACCGCACCCAACTTCGAAGCGCCCGGCGATGCGGGTGGCAACAATGTCTATGATGTGGTCGTGACCGCCAGCGACGGCGTGATAACCGATACGCAGACGCTGGCCATTACGGTTGGGAATGTGAACGACGCGCCTGTCATCTCCAGCAATGGAGCGGGCGCGTCGGCGAGCGTATCGATTGCGGAAAACAGCACGGCCGTCACGACTGTCATCGCCGGTGATGACGATGGCAATAAGGTGACTTACGCGATCACCGGCGGTGCGGATAAGGCAAAGTTCGAGATCGACGCGCAAACTGGTGCGCTGGTGTTCGTCGGCGCGCCGAATTTCGAGGCGGCCGCCGATACGGGCGCAAACAATGTCTATGACGTCGTCGTCACCGCCAGCGACGGGACACTGACCGATACGCAGGCGATCGCGGTGACCGTCACCAATGTCAACGAGGCACCGGTCATCACCAGCGATGGTGGTAGCCCGGCGGGCACCGTCTCGATCTCCGAAAACGGCAAGGCGGTAACCACGGTCAGGGCATCAGACCCCGATGCGGGCACCGCGCTGACCTATTCGATCACCGGCGGCGCGGACGCCTCCAAGTTCCAGATCGACGCCAGCACCGGTGCGCTGGCCTTCATCAACAAGCCCAATTTCGAAGCGCCCGCCGATGCCGGCGCGGACAACGTCTACAACGTGACGGTGACAGCCTCGGACGGCACGCTCACCGATTCCCAGCAGCTGGAGGTGACCGTGGCCAATGTGAACGAACCCCCTGTCATTACTTCGAATGGCGGCGGCGATCTGGCGAGTATCTCGGTGGCGGAGAACGGCACCGGCGTCACTGTCGTGGCGGCAACCGATCCGGAATCCGAAAGCGTCACCTATGCCATTGCGGGCGGCACCGACCGGCTCAAATTCAACATCGATCAGGCAACCGGCACGCTGAGCTTCAAGGCCGCGCCCAACTTTGAAAGCCCGAGCGATTCGAACGGCGACAACGTCTATTCGGTGTTGGTCTCTGCCACTGATTCGGCCAACAATTCCTCATTCCAGCTGCTTTCGATCACTGTGACGAATGTCAACGAAGCGCCCGTGATCACCAGCAATGGCGGCGATGTGGCGGCCAGCATCTCGATCAGCGAGAACACGACGGCGGTCACAAAGGTCACGGCGACCGATCCCGATGCCGGGGCGACCCAAACCTACTCGATCAGCGGCGGTGCGGATGCGGCCAAGTTCCAGATCGATGCGGCAACCGGCGCGCTCAGCTTCAAGGCCGTGCCCAACTTCGAGGCGCCGACCGATGCCGGCGGCGACAACGTCTACAACGTCACGGTCAGCGTCAGCGACGGCAGCCTGACCGACACGCAGGACATCGCGGTTACGGTGACCGATGTCGCTGAAGGTCCAGCCTTCACCTCGCTCGGCAAGCTGGGCGCGGAAACGCTTGTCAACACCAACACCTCGGGCCGCCAGTACACCCCCTCGCTCGCCGGGCTTGAAGGCGGCGGGTTCGTGGCCGTCTGGACGGACCTCGATTCCAAGACCCTGGGCGACACCAACGCCGGCGCGATCAAGGCGCAGCTTTATGCGGCCGATGGCACGGCCGTGGGCAGCGAGTTTCTGATCAACACCTTCACCCCCGGCAACCAGATCGATGCCACGGTCACCGCGCTCAAGGGCGGCGGGTTCGCCGTCACCTGGTCGGGCCCTTCGAACGATGGCTTCGATATTCTGGGACAGGTCTTCAATGCGTCGGGCGGCAAGGTCGGCAGCGAGTTCACGGTTAATCCCGCGACTCCGCCCTACAGCAGTCAGTATGCGCCCACGATCACCGGGCTTTCCGGCGGCGGTTTCGTGGTTACCTGGTGGGATGCCGACAGCGGCACGGGCGGCGATTCTGTCGACAGCATCAAGGCCCAGATCTACGCGGCCGATGGGTCCAAGGTCGGCAGCGAGTTCCGTGTGAACACTGTCACGGCGGGTAGTCAATTCGAACCCTCGATCGCCAGCCTGTCCAATGGCGGTTTCGTCGTGACGTGGAATTCGGACGAAGGAACCAGCGGGCCGACGCATGATCTTGCGATCAAGGCACAGGTTTACAGCGCGACCGGTGTGAAGGTCGGCGGCGAATTCCTCGTAAACACGGCCAATGGCGGCACCCAGCAGAAGGCCGAGGTCACCGGCTTGCCGGATGGCCATTTCGTCGTCGTCTGGGAAGATGAAAGCGGCGTCGGCGGCGATAGCAGCCGTTCGGGCATCAAGGCTCAGCTGTTCGAGGCCGACGGCACCAAGATTGGCGGCGAGATTCTCGTCAACACCTTTACGCCTGACTACCAGCGCCTACCCAAGGTGGCAGCGCTCGCCAACGGCGATTTCGTCGTTACCTGGAACACCGCCAACGATGGCAACGGTACGAGCGTTTCGGCGCAAGTGTTCCATGCCGATGGCAGCAAGTTCGGCACCGAGTTCACGGCGAACACCTCGACGACGTTCACGCAGCAGAACCCATCTGTCACCGGCCTCGCCAACGGGACCTTCGCGGTCGCCTGGCAGGACGACAGCGCCAGCCAGCTCGATTACGCCCGCAGCTTCGATATCCGCCTCCAGCTGTTCGGCAACAACAGCGCGCCGGCAATCACGTCCGACGGCGGCGCGGCGACCGCTTCGCTGACGGTCAATGAAAACAGCACCGCGGTTACCACCGTCCAGGCGACCGACGCCGAGACGCAGGGCGCCGTCCGCTACTCGATCAGCGGCGGTGCTGATGCGAGCAAGTTCGACATCAACAGCTCGACCGGCGTGCTGACGTTCAAGACCGCGCCGAACTTCGAGGCGGCGACCGACAATGGCACCAACAACGTCTACGACGTGAAGGTCAAGGCCAGCGACGGTTCGCTGTTTACCGAACAGACCATCGCGGTGACCGTGGCCAACGTCAACGAAGCGCCAGCGATCACCAGCAACGGCGGCAGCCCCGCCGGCAGTGTTCAGGTTGCGGAGAACGGCACCAGCGTCACCACGGTCCAGGCCAGCGATCCGGATGCCGGTACCACGCTGGTCTATTCGATCACCGGCGGCGCGGACCGGTCGCTGTTCTCGATCAACAGCAGCACCGGCGCGCTTTCGTTCAAGAACGCGCCGAATTTCGAAGCACCGGGCGACAATGGCGGCAACAATGTCTACGACGTGACCGTCACCGTCTCGGACGGCGCCATCACCGACAGCCAGAACCTCGCGGTCACGGTCACGGACGCCAACGATGCTCCGGTGATTACCAGCAGCGGTGGCGCCGGCACGGCAACCGCCTCGGTCAACGAGAACGGGACGCTCGTCGTCGACGTCAACGCGACCGACGAGGATCCGAACACCACGCTAGTCTACTCGATCAGCGGCGGCCTCGATGCGGGCAAGTTCGATATCAACGGCACGACCGGCGTGCTGACGTTCAAGACCGCACCGAACTTCGAAGCGCCGACCGATGCCGGCGCCAACAACGTCTATGACGTGATCGTGACAGCGAGCGATGGCACACTGTTCGATACTCAGGCGATCGCGGTCACGGTCACCAATGTCAACGAAGCGCCGGCGATCACGAACAACGGCGGCAGCCCGAACGGCGCCGTGTCGATTGGTGAGAATGGCACGAGCGTGACGACGGTGCAGGCGAGCGATCCGGATGCGGGGACCACGCTGGTCTATTCGATCAGCGGCGGCGCGGATGCGGGCAAGTTCGATATCGACAGCGCCACCGGCGCGCTCACCTTCAAGTCGGCGCCCAATTTCGAGGCACCGACCGATGCGGGCGGCAACAATGTCTATGACGTGATCGTGAAGGCCAGCGACGGCACGCTGACCGATACCCAGGCCCTCGCGGTCACGGTCACCAATGCCAACGAAGCGCCGGTGATCACGTCGAATGGTGGTGGGAACGCGGCCAGCCTCATTGTCGACGAGAAGGTCGCGACGATCGCCACGGTCGTCGCAGGCGATCCCGACGCGGGGTCCTCGCTGACCTATTCGCTGGGCGGTGCGGATGCCGCCCTGTTCAATATCGATGCCGCCACGGGCCAGCTCACGTTCAAGGCACGACCCAATGTGGAGACGCCAGGCGATACTGGCGGCGACAATATCTACGATGTCATCGTGAAGGCCAGCGACGCCGGCGGGTTGAGCGATACCCAGGCACTGAGCATCGAAGTGCGGCGCTTCATCTACGGCACCGCGCTTGCCGACAGCGGGACCAAGGCCACTACCGGCACGGTCGCTAACGACTACATGTTCGGCCTTGCGGGCAACGATGTGATCACCGGGCTCGACGGCAACGACACGATCGACGGCGGCTTGGGCAACGACCGGATGGCAGGCGGCAAGGGCAATGACACCTATGTCGTCGACAGCACGGCCGATGTCGTCACCGAACTGGCGAATGAAGGCACCGACACGGTTCTGGCGAGCGCCTCGTCCCATACTCTCGGCGCGAATGTCGAGAACCTTACCTTCACGAACGCGGTCAAGCACAAGGGCGTGGGCAACGATCTGGCCAATCGCCTGACCGGCCATGACGAAGCGGACTCGCTCGCAGGCAAGGGCGGCAACGACACGCTGCTGGGCCTTGGCGGCAACGACACGCTGTTCGGCGATGCCGGCAACGATGTGCTTGACGGCGGGACTGGTGCCGACAAGATGGTTGGTGGCGAGGGTGACGATGTCTACTTCGTCGATAACGCAGGGGACCGGGTGGTCGAGGACTTCCGCAAGGGCAGCGACACGGTCAACGCCTCGGTGACCTTCACGATCTCGAGCCAGGTCGAGACGCTGAACCTGACCGGCAGTGATGCGATCAACGGCACCGGCGGCAGCAACGCCAACACGCTGCGGGGCAACACGGCTGCCAACGTGCTCAATGGCTGCGCGGGTGACGACGTGCTGTCCGGCGGACTGGG
>NZ_KQ954244.1:0-440633 GCF_001519075.1 Novosphingobium fuchskuhlense | reverse complement strand
CAAGCCTGTCCGTACGCGCGATCTGCGCTGCGGACAGGCAGCGCGTGCGGGCCACCCTGCCGAAAGGTTAACCGCCAGCGCCGTAGAATTAACTAGCGTCGTTACCGGATGGCAAGGGTTGATGGGTTAAGGCTTGCGCAAGACAGGCTACGGGATTGCACGCAGATGCCCAATATCTTCTACGGGGACGCCACCAACAACTACATCGTCACGGCCAATGGTGAGGACATTATCTACGGCCTCGACGGCGTCGACGAACTCCACGGGCGCGGCGGAGTCGACCAGCTCTTCGGTGGCAACGGCGAAGACAACCTCTTCGGCGAGGACGGCAATGACCAGCTCGATGGCGGCGCGGACAACGACCAGCTCGATGGCGGTTTCGGCAACGACCAGCTGACCGGCGGCACGGGCGGCGACACCTTCACCGTCAACGACGATACCGATACGATCACCGACCTCGGCAACGGCAACGACATCCTCAGCGTCGGGCCGGGTGCCACCGCCAACGCGACCGTGGTTTCGGCGTGGACCGCAACTGCCGCCACGATCAA
Organism: Novosphingobium fuchskuhlense; assembly: GCF_001519075.1. GTDB lineage: Bacteria > Pseudomonadota > Alphaproteobacteria > Sphingomonadales > Sphingomonadaceae > Novosphingobium > Novosphingobium fuchskuhlense. The sequence continues at coordinate 440,082 of NZ_KQ954244.1, read as the reverse complement.
CGACGGTACGGTGAATATCACCACCGACGGGTTTGCGGTCGATCTTACCCTTGCCGGTGGCGGTAACGGCTACTCCGTAACCAATACCGGCGCGGCCACCATGCTGACCGGCTCGGCCCAGAACGACACGCTGAAGTCGACGGGCGGGGCCGATACCCTGATCGGTGGCGCGGGCGATGACACGCTCATCAGCGTCGCGCACTTTGCCACCGTCGTCTATGCCGGCAACCAGGCGGACTACACCGTGACCAAGGTTGGAGGCAGCATCTGGCAGGTTGTCGACACCAACGTGGCCGACGGTGACGACGGCACCGATACCCTGATCGGTGTTCCCACCATCCAGTTTGCCGATGGTACGATGACCCTTCCGCTCAACCGGGCTCCTGTCGTTGCGAGCCCGATCAGCGATACGGCGATCAACGAGGACAGCGCGCTCAGCTTCAAGGTGCCGTCCGGCACGTTCAGCGATCCCGATGGCGACGCGCTTACGCTGACCGCCACGCTCGCTGACGGTTCCCCGCTGCCTTCGTGGATCACCTTCGATGCGGCGACCGGCACGTTTTCCGGCACGCCGCCGCAGGACTACAATGGCCAGGTTGCGCTCAAGGTTACTGCCGACGATGGCGAATATACCGTTTCGGACAGCTTCACGCTAACGATCAGGGCGGTGAATGACGCACCGGTGATCACTTCGGGCGGCGGCGGTGCCGAAGCCAGCTACACGGTTTTCGAAAACAGCCGCACCGTGGCCACGGTTACTGCCAGCGATGTCGATGCCGGCGCCTATCAGCGCTATGCCATCGTTGGTGGCGCTGATGCGGCGCTGTTCCAGATCGGCTCGCGCTCAGGTCAGGTGCTGTTCCGAGCCGCTCCCGATTACGAGGCGCCCAACGATGCGAACCGCGATGGCGTCTACGACATCGTTGTCCGGGTCAGTGACGGCAAGCTCTCCGACACCCAGACCCTTCACATCACCCTCGGCAATGTCACCAACGAGATCCTCAAGGGGACCACGGCCGACAACACCATCACCGGTGCCGGCGGCGCGGACCGGCTTTACGGGTTTGCGGGCAACGACTCGCTCGATGGCGGCGCGGGCAACGACCAGCTCTATGGCGGTCTTGGTGGCGACACGCTGAGCGGCGGGTTGGGCAACGACCGGCTCTATGGCGGCGAGGGTCACGATATCCTCACCGGCGGTCTGGGCCGCGACCTGTTCGTATTTGACCTGCCGCCCAGCACCGCAGGCGTCGATACGATCACCGATTTTGCCCACTCGCAGGGTGACAAGATCGCATTGAGTCTCGCCGACTATACGGGCTTCAACGAGACCGGTGCGATCACGGCGGATCAGTTTTATGCTGCGGCCGGTGCGTCTACCGCGCATGACGCCACGGACCGGCTCATCTACGATACCAGCAACGGCAACCTCTACTACGACGCGGACGGCGCCGGCGGAGTGGACGCGGTGCAGATCGCGACGCTTCAGTCCTACGCCACGGCCGGTTTCAGCTACCACGACGTCCTGATCGTCGCCTGACAACCCGTCTTTCGGCAATGTGCGCGCGCCGGCCCGCTCCCCGGGGGGAGAGCGGGCCGTCCTGCGTCTGGCGCGGTCTCAGTGCCCGGGAGCGTTGCGTTTGACGCTTTCGGCCATGCGGGCGAGTTGCTCCTCGGTCGCGTCGGTCTGGTAGCGTGCCTTCCACTCGGCCGCTGGCAGGCCGTGGATCACCTCGCGCGCCGCGGCCTTGTCGAGCCCCGCGCCGGCATCGTTGATCCAATCTGCAAGGCAATTGCGGCAGAACCCGGCAAGGCCCATGAGGTCGATGTTCTGCGCGTCATGCCGGTGGCGCAAGTGCCTGACGAGACGGCGGAACGCCGCCGCCGCGATGGCATCGGGCAACGCGTCAAGCGCATCGGGTGATGTCAATTCTGCATTCGTATCCATTGGGTTCGTCCTTGGGTTTTGCAGGTAGGTAGGCCATAGGGCGGGCGCATTCAATTCGAGGTGATGGACGTGGCAAAACTGGATCCCCGTGGCCGCAAGGTGAAAATCCTCGCCACTGTTGGGCCAGCCAGCCGGTCGCCGGAGATGCTCGAAAAGCTGTTCCGCGCTGGTGCCGATGCTTTCCGCGTCAACATGAGCCATGGCGAACACGCGGTGCATGCGGAGACGATCGCGGCGATCCGCGCGCTGGAGCGCAAGACGGGCCGGCCGATCACCATTCTGTGCGACCTGCAGGGCCCCAAGCTGCGCGTCGGCAAGTTCAAGGATGGCCGCGCCGTCATTCGTCATTCGGGCCACTTCACGCTCGATCGCAATCCGGAACCGGGCGATGAAACCCGCGTCCAGCTCCCGCATCCCGAGCTGTTCGGCATTCTGAGGCCCGGCCAGCGCCTCCTCATCGACGATGGCAAGCTGCGCCTGCGCGTGATCCGCGCCGATGAGAACGAAATCCTCTGTTCGGCCGAAGTCGGCGGCGTGATTTCCGATCGGAAGGGTGTCAACGTACCCGATGCAGTGATCCCTGTTCCTGCGATGACCGAAAAGGACCGCCGCGATCTCGCCTTTGCGGTTGCGCAGGGGGCCGACTGGATTGCGCTCTCATTCGTGCAGCGGCCTGAGGACGTTGCCGAAGCACGCCGCCTTATGGGCGGGCACGGCGCGCTGATGGCCAAGATCGAAAAGCCTGCGGCGATCTCGCGCCTGGACGAGATCCTTGAACTGGCCGACGGACTGATGGTCGCGCGCGGCGATCTCGGTGTCGAACTAAACCCTGAGCAGGTCCCGCCGCTGCAGAAGCGCATCGTCGAGAAGGCGCGGCGCGAGGGCAAGCCGGTGGTCGTCGCCACCCAGATGCTCGAATCGATGATCGAAAGCCCGACGCCGACCCGTGCCGAGGTGTCCGATGTCGCCAACGCGGTCTATGATGGCGCCGATGCGGTGATGCTGTCGGCCGAAACCGCCGCCGGTGCCTGGCCGGAGGAAGCGGTCACGATCATGGACCGCATCGCCAGCGAAGTCGAAAACGATCCCGGCTATGCGGCGCGCGTCCACTTCATCGAAACCCGCCCGGATCCCACCACGGCAGACGCGCTGGCCGAGGCCTGCGCCAGCATTGCCCGCACCGTGCCGATTGCCGGCATCATCGTGTTCACCGGCTCTGGCTCGACCGCAAGGCGCGTCGCGCGCGAGCGGCCCGATGCGCCGATGCTCGTGCTCACACCTTCGGTGATCACTGCGCGCAAGGTCGGCCTGCTCTGGGGTGCCCACGCGGTCGCCACCAAGGACATCGGCAGCTTCGAAGAGATGATCGCCAAGGGCAAGCGCATGGCGCTGCGCCATGCATTCGGCACGGCGGGCTCGCGCCTGATCGCGCTGGCCGGCGTACCCTTCGGCACGCCGGGCTCGACCAACCTGCTACACATGGTGACGCTGACTGGCGACGAACTCGCCAAGCATAGCGGTTAGGGTTTCGGGGCCGAGTCCTCGAAGGCTAGTTCATCAGGCTGAATTTAGCGAACACGGTCGCACCGATGGGGTTCTTGCCATAGGCGGCGCTCAGCGCGGCCGACTTGGCGAACAGCGCCCCGGTTCCGCCGACGGCCACCTGCAGCGGCCCGGCGATGCGCAGGCGGTAGGCATAGCCCAGTTCCAACTTGGTCACGCGGAAGGCCATGTCGTGCAATGGATCGGCGTGATCGGGGAACAGCTCGTCGTTGTTCACGTTCTCGATCCGGCCGAACAGCGTGTCGTGGTCGTTCGCATCCCAGTTGACCTCGCCGAGCCAGGCCGTGCGGGTCTTTCCCGGTACGCGCTGCTTGGCGCTGAATGCCGCCATCGCCGATAGCCCGCGCCCGCTGTTGTAATGCGCGGAGGCCGTGGTGCGCCGTTCGTTCTCGCCGGGGTGCGAGGCTTCGGGCTGCTTCAGACGGCCATGGCTCACTTGCAGCGACCAGGCGGGGGAGGGCATGAAGGTCGCTCGCACGCTCCAGCTGTCTAGCTTTGCGCGTTCGATGCCCCAGCGGTTCTCGTCCGGCTCTTCGCCGCGAAACGCGCTCGCCTCGATCTGCCACTTCGTGCCGTAGAAGCCGGCTGTCACCACGCCGTAGGTGATATGCGTCGAATCCAACCAGTGATGGGTGATCGGTGCCTCGGGGTTATACTGGGCAGACGCGCGGTGCATGAACGCGGATGGCCCGAGCGCCGGTTCGCCGACCGGCCCGCCATAGATGAAGGCCTTGAGCCCCGGCGCCACGGGCACATCAAGCCGCGCCGAAAGCTCCATGAACAGGTCGTGCGGATGCTGCCGGTCAGCCAGCGGGCGGCCATAGGCTTCCTCGCCGGTCGCAAAGAGCAGCGGATAGCCATCATGCCGCATCGCCGGTTCAAGGCTCAGCATGGCCTGCCCGGTGAGTTTCGCGCCCCCGCCAAGATCGTGGAGCCACATCACCATGGCCATCGACTGGCTGTAGAACTTGGTGCCGCCGCGCGGCCCGCCCTGATCGGTATAGACCGGCCAGACGTTTGCCTGGATCATCACCATGTCGCGCGCGCTCGGCATGAGGTGCAACCCGCGCATCGGCTCGTTCATCGGCTGGCGCGACGTGCCCGAGCCCGTGCCGTTCATCGACATCCACGACATATCCATGGAGCTGTTGCCCATGGAGTCGTGGTCCATAGCACCATGGTCCATCGTGCTGTGGTCCATCGTGCTGTGGTCCATCTGGGCGATGCACGTTTCCGGGGCAAGGAACGCGCCCAACAGGATCAGAAATTGTTTCACGTCAATTTCTTGTGCCAAACAGCGCGGAACCGACCCGCACGTGTGTCGCGCCCAGCATGATCGCTGTTTCGAAATCGTCGCTCATGCCCATGGAACGTCCGGCAAGGCCGTTTTCATCCGCCAGTTTGGCAAGGAGCGCAAAAAAAGGTGCCGGCTCGATCCCGGCGGGGGGCACGCACATCAGGCCGATCACCGGCAGTTCGGCGCGCCGTGCCTCCGCGAGCAGCGCGGGCACGTCGCCAATCGCGCAGCCGCCCTTCTGCGGCTCGTCGCCGATGTTCACCTGCACGAACAGCGGTACCTGCCGGCCCACCTTGTCCATCGCGCGGGCCAGCGCGGTGAGCAGCGAAAGGCGGTCGAGCGAGTGGATGCAGTCGAACCGCCGCACGGCATCCTCGGCCTTGTTCGATTGCAACTGGCCGACGAGATGCAGTCGGATATCGGGATGGGCCTCCTGCAGTGCAGGCCACTTGGCATCCGCTTCCTGTACCCTGTTCTCGCCAAACACGCGCTGCCCTTCGGCGATCAGCGGCAGGATCGCTTCGGCCGGATGGGTCTTCGAGACGGCGACGAGGGTCACCTCCGCGGCCTTGCGCCGGGCGATGGTGGCGGTGTGGGCGATGCGCGCCTGGATCGCGGCGAGCGGCGTATTGGCCTGCAGGGCCTCTGGATCGGTCATGGAGCGGTGCTATAGGCCGGTGATGCACCGGTGTCATCCTGTCCCGCGGGTCGTCCTGCTGAGCGATGCGCGCAACGATGGCCGGCTGGAATCCGCCATTTCACGCCTGCCACCGGGCAGTGCGCTGGTGTTCCGGCACTATCATTTGCCGCCCGCCGCCCGGCGCGCCCGGTTCGCAAGGCTGCGGCGGCTCTGCGCGCGGCGCGGCGTCATTGTGATCACCGCGGGCGAGGCGCGAGGGCTGCGGGCGGATGGGCGCTATGCGGCCCCAAACGACCTTGGCCGTGCTCCGGGCCTGCGTCTTGCCACGGCGCATTCGCTGGCCGAGATCGGCGCCGCGGTCCGCGCGCGTGCGTCCGCGATTCTGCTCTCGCCGGTCTATCCCACCCGCTCACATCCCGGTGCGGCGGTTCTGGGCTCCCTGCGGTTTCTCTCCCTCGCGCGGCGCTCACCGCTTCCGGTCATCGCGCTCGGCGGCATGACGAGACGCCGCGCCGCGCGCCTGCCAGTGTGGGGCTGGGCCGCCATCGACGGGCTCGCCTGAACCCCGCAGAAACCTACGACTCGCCGGGATTCCTAGGGTTTCGCTTGCCATGCATTCTTGACGCCATCCCCTCTTCGGGCGCATGGTGCGCCCCAGAAGGGACAGATTTGATGGCATCTCGCGCACTCGTTTCCCCTGCCGGCGGGCGCACGGCCAAGGCTGCGGACTGGCGCGCCATCCTGCGGCGCAGCTTCCGCCGCAGCGCTGAGTTGATCGGCGCCTCGGTGCTGTTTGCGGCAATGGTTGCGCTCGGCCTCGCGCTCGCGACCTATACCCAGACCGATCCTTCAGGCAGCACGGCCTCGGGCAGCCCGGTCGAAAACTGGATGGGCCTGCCCGGCGCCTGGGCAGCGGAGCGCGTGCTCCTGTTCTTTGGCCTGCCCGGCGTGCTGCTGCTGCCGCTGCTCTATGTCTTTGCGCGCCGGTTGTGGGATGCAGCCGGCGATCTGATCGACGTTGATGAGGAGGACGATGACGTCCAGCCGCTTCCGGCGTGGTGGAGCCTTGCGGTCATGCTCGTGCTGGCCATGGCGCTGATCGGCACGGCCTTTGCGCTCATGCTGACCGGACCGGGTGGCACGTTGCCGGCCGGCGCCGGCGGTCTCGGCGGTCTGCTGGGCGCCGCGGCGATCCGCGGCATCGCCCATGTCCTGCCGGATGCGGAGCTGTGGATCGTGCGCGGCGCCGCAGTCATCACAGCGCTTGCCGGGCTTGTCGCCACCGCGCAGGTCTTCGCGTTCGACTGGCACCGCCTGCCGCGCATGCCCGCCTTCCTGCGGCGCGGCGAGCGCCCGGTGGCGGAAGCGGTCAGCGGAGTCGCCGCGCTGCTCCCCAAGCGCCAGCCCAGGCCGCGCGCCGAAGCCGCGAGCGAGGACGCTGCCGCCGCGCAATCCGATGCGCCGGCGCAGCGCCGCCGGCCGACCGAGATTACCGATCCCTCGCGCCCACCCGCGCAGGCGCAGACGGCAGGCAAGGCGCGGCAGGGTGATCTCTTCGACCAGTCGCAGTTCGCGCTCCCCGGCCTCGACATTCTCGAGCCGCTGCCGGTTGCCTCGGGCCCCAAGATCGACAAGCTCGCGCTCGAGCGCAACGCACGCCTGCTCGAGAACGTGCTCGACGATTTCAACGTGAAGGGCGAAATCACCGCGGTGCGCACCGGCCCCGTCGTTACGATGTACGAACTGGAGCCCGCCCCCGGCATCAAGGCCAGCCGCGTCATCGGCCTCGCCGACGATATCGCCCGCAACATGAGCGCGATCTCAGCGCGCGTCTCCTCGATCCCCGGCCGTACCGTCATGGGCATCGAGCTGCCCAACGCGGTGCGCGACATGGTCTCGTTCCACGAGTTGGTCTCCTGCGACAAGTTCGTGAACTCGAAGGGCATGCTGCCGATCATCCTTGGCAAGGATATCGCGGGCGAGCCAATCGTGGCGGACCTTGCGACCATGCCGCACCTGCTCGTCGCGGGCACCACCGGCTCGGGCAAGTCGGTGGGGCTCAACTGCATTCTGCTCTCGCTGCTTTACCGGCTGACCCCGCAGCAGTGCCGCCTGATCCTCGTCGATCCCAAGGTGCTCGAACTCAAGTCCTACGACGATATCCCGCATCTCCTTTCGCCCGTCGTGACGGAGCCCTCGAAGGCGGTGCGCGCGCTCAAGTGGGCGGTCGAGGAAATGGAGCGGCGCTACCGCATGATGTCCTCGGTCGGCGTGCGCAACATCTCGGGCTTCAACGACAAGGTCAGCGCCGCTGCCAGCAAGGGCAAGCCGTTGGGTCGCCGCATCCAGGTCGGCTTCGACCCCGATACGGGGGAGGAACTGTTCGAGGAACAGCAGCTCGATTACCAGGTCCTGCCGCAGATCGTGGTGATCGTGGACGAACTCGCCGACCTCATGGTCACCGTCGGCAAGGAAATCGAAGTCCTGATCCAACGCCTCTCGCAGAAGAGCCGCGCTGCGGGCATCCACCTCATCATGGCCACGCAGCGCCCCTCGGTCGACGTCATCACTGGCGTGATCAAGGCCAACCTGCCGACCCGCATCAGCTTCGCCGTCACCAGCCGCATCGACAGCCGCACGATCCTTGGCGAGCAGGGCGCCGAACAGCTGCTCGGCAAGGGCGACATGCTCTACAAGCCCAGCACCGGCGCGATTGCGCGCGTCCACGGTCCCTTCGTCAGCGACGAGGAAGTCGAGCGAGTGGCCGATTACTGGCGCGGGCAGGGCGCGCCGGACTATGTCGATTCGGTCACCGAGGAGCCCGAGGACGGCGGCTTCGGCTTCGACGACCTCGACGCGACCGCCTCGGACAATCCGGAGGAGCGCAAGTACCGCCAGATCTGCCAGCTCGTGTTCGAAAGCCAGAAGGCCTCGGCCAGCTGGGTCCAGCGCCAGATGGGTGTGGGCTACAATACCGCCTCCAAGTGGATCGAGCGCATGGAAGCCGATGGCTTCGTCGGCCCCGCCAACCACGTCGGCCGCCGTGAGATTTACCGCGACAAGGACGGCAATCCGCTGTGACGGAAGCAATCTTGCCGAAGACCGCTTAATCCTTTCCGAGCGCCGCCGTCCTCCTTTCTGACCGGCATCGGCGCTTTGCCCATGGTCGCTGCCGCCGGTTCCCGGACCCCACCCGGGATGGCGTCCAACAAGCGAGAAAGGTCATGGCGTGCCCTACGTAGCCTTGTCCCAGTGCTGGTTCACGAGGGCGCATCAGCCGACCGCCTGGCGTGCGCACGAGGATGATGGCGGGATCTACAGCATCTGCCGGCATTGCGGCCGCCGCATCGTGACCTGGGGGCGGCACCGCTGGTCGATTGCCGACGGGCTCGACATGTCGCACCTTGCCGAAACGGTCACCGGGCGCTTCCTCACCGTGCTCGACAGCGCCGACGAGTTCGTCGTGCGCCGCTTCACCGTCGATCACTTGCCCGATGAAGAGGCGATCGAGGCGTTCAAGGCCGAACTGCGCGAACGCTATGGCATGGATGAGCCAGGTAGCGATCTCACCCTGCTCGACAGCGCGGACAAGAAGGCTGAGCGTCCGCGCAAGGCGCCCCCTATGGCCGCACCGCGCGCGGCACCGGGTACCCCGCGAACCGCTTGATCCGCCGCAGCGAGAAGCTCGACCGCATCGACGACACCCCGGGCAGCCGCGCCAGGCAATCGCGGTGGATATGGTCGTACTGGTCAAGATCAGCTGCGGCCACACGCAGCAGGTAGTCCGCCCCGCCCGACATCAGGTGGCACTCCAGAATATCGTCGAAATCGCCCACCGCGCGCTCGAAGCGGTCCATCGCCTCGCGGCTCTGGCTGGTCAGCGTGATCTCGACGAAGACTTCCACTGCAAGCCCGATCCTGCGCGGGTCGATCCGGGCGGCATAGCCGCTGATCACGCCCGCCTCCTCCAGCGCGCGGATGCGCCGGTGGCAGGCCGAAGGGGACAGTGCGACAGCGTCTGCCAACACCGCAACGGGCCGCGACGAGTCGTGTTGCAGCGCATCAACCAACGCGGCGTCAATCCGATCCACGCAATAATTTCCCGCTATAAGCATTTGATGCAGGAAATATCACCATCCCGGCGGCCCGCAAACCCGCAATCAGGTGAAACAACGCGCATCATCGGGCGTATCCTGCGCCAAGCGGTGAACCAGAGGAGCCTGTCATGCGTGTCGGTACTGTCCGGGAAATCAAGAACCACGAATACCGTGTCGGCCTGACGCCCGAGAGCGTGCGCGAACTGGTCGTTCACGGCCACGAAGTCTGGGTCGAAGCCGGCGCCGGGCTCGGCATCGGCGCGGCAGACCGCGATTACGAAGCGGCCGGTGCGGTGATCAAGCCCGATGCCGCGGCGATCTTCGCCAGCTGCGAGATGGTCGTGAAGGTCAAGGAACCACAGGCCGTCGAGCGCGCGCAGCTGCGCGAGGGGCAGATCCTCTTCACCTACCTTCACCTCGCTCCCGATCCGGAGCAGACCGCCGATCTCGTCAAATCCGGCGTCACCGCGATCGCCTATGAAACCGTGACCGGCCCCGGCAATCAGCTTCCGCTGCTCAAACCGATGAGCCAGGTCGCCGGCCGCATGTCGATCCAGGCCGGTGCTACCGCGCTCGAGAAGGCCCATGGCGGACGCGGCGTGCTGCTCGGCGGTGTGCCCGGCGTGCTCCCCGCCAAGGTCGCCGTGATCGGCGGCGGTGTCGTCGGCTTCAATGCCGCGCAGATGGCCTCCGGCCTCGGGGCCGATGTCACGATCCTCGACCGCGATCCCGAAGTGCTGGAACGGCTTGGCACCCACTTCGAAAGCCGCGCCAAGACCCGCTTTTCGAACCGCGCCAACCTCGCGGACTGCGTTGCCGAGGCGGACCTCGTCATCGGCGCGGTGCTGATTCCGGGTGCTGCCGCGCCCAAGCTCGTAACGCGCGAGATGCTCGCCACGATGAAGCCCGGTGCGGTGCTGGTCGATGTCGCGATCGATCAGGGCGGCTGTTTCGAAACGAGCCGGGCGACGACCCATGCCGAACCCACCTTCGTCGTCGATGGCATCGTTCATTACTGCGTCGCCAACATGCCCGGCGGTGTCGCGCGCACCAGCACCTACGCGCTCAACAATGTGACCCTGCCGCATACGATGAAGATCGCCGATCTCGGCTGGAAGGCAGCGCTGGCCGCCAACCCGCATCTTGCCGCCGGGCTCAATGTCCACGCTGGTGAAGTGACCTACGAAGCCGTAGCGCGCGAGCTTGGCTATGCCTACCGACAGGTCGGGGAATTCCTCGCCTAGGTTAACCTGGCTCTAAGCCCCTTTCGCTAGAACCGGCGTCATGGACCGGGTTTGGCGCGAGGTTGTGCTGTTCGGGCTGGTGGCGCTGCTTTCCGGCCTGTTCGGCATGCCTGCGGCCGCCGCGCCGATCGCGGCGAGCCAGACCTGCCACGCTGCGGCAGATTCCGGCGAAACGGACGACGCCCTGCGCCGTGCCCCGGATCGCTGGATCTGCAGGGATTCCGAATATGACATCGGGTCGGCGAGCCTGTTCTTGCTCTACCGCCTCACCGATCCCGTGCAGCCGCGCGCGCAGAGCCTTGTCACCCATGCCTCGCCGTTTGCGGCTATCACGATCCGGGTCGTCGACGAACGTGGCGCCGTGCGGGTGGCTCGCTTCGCTCCCGCGGCAGTCCGCCATCTTGTTACCGGGCCGATGATGGTCCTGCCGCTGCCGCAGACCCCTGCTCGTCCCCGTTTGGTCACAGCGCGCATTGACGGGCCCTGGAACAAGACCATTGCCAGCGAGGCACGGCTTGACAGCGCGACCGAGGGGACCGGCTGGGACATCAGCGTGGTCGTCGCCATGGCCATGATCTGCGGCATGCTGATCGTGCCGCTGCTTCTCAATTTCGGGTTCTACCTCGTGCTGCGCCGGCCCTTCGTGCTGTGGCATATCGTCATGGTCGGGCTGATGCTGGTCCAGACTGTGATCGGCACCGGCTTCATCCATATCGCGGCAAATCTCGACGCGGCGACCGAAATCGCGATCAACAGCTTGTGCTTCAGCGCTGTGGCCGCCTCGGGTCTCATGTTCATGGTCACATTCCTCGAACCCGAGGCATTGTCCCCGTACTTGCGCCGGTTGATCGTGGGCAGCACACCGCTTGTGCTCGCCGGCGGCGTGTTCACGACCCTGCCGATCGAAGCACTGCGCCCATGGAGCGCGCTGGGGATCTATGCCGCGATCTTGTTCGCCATCGTGCTCATCCTGTGCGGCCTTGCCGATGCCTGGAGGCGCGGCAGCCGGCTCGTGCTGTTCCTGCTGGTCGGCTGGGCTCCGACGCTGACCGTCGGGGTCTATCGGATTGGCTGCTACCTCCTGCCCCATGCACGGCCAACCGAGTCGGTGGTCGTGTTCCAGCTCGCGCTAGCCGCAGAAGTGCTGACCAATTCGCTCGGCATCGTGATCCGTTTCCTTGAACTGCGGCGTGAGCGCGACCTTGCCAATGCCCGCGCGACCGAACTGGAAGGCGTGGCCGGGCGCGATGCGCTGACCGGTTTGTGGAACCGCCACTCGATCGAGCGGCGCTTCAACGACCTCTTCCAGCTTGGCTACCGCACGATGGCGGTGATCGATCTCGATCACTTCAAGCGGATCAATGACCGGCACGGCCATTCGGTCGGGGATTCAGTGCTCAAGGTCGTCGCCAGCGTGCTTGCCGAAGATGGTGATGCCTGTGCGATCCGCATGGGCGGCGAGGAATTCCTGCTGCTGCTGCGCGGCCCGGGCGCCGCAGATCGCGCCGAGCGATGTCGCCGGGCGGTCAGTACGCGCCTCGCCGCAGCCGTGCCCGGTCTGGGCCATGTCGTCACCGCCAGCATGGGCCTTGTCGAACACGATCTGTCCGGCACGCTCGATGTCGAGTTCGCTGTGCTCTACAGCCACTGCGACCGTCTGCTCTACGAAGCCAAGCGCCTCGGCCGCAACCGCACGATGCGTGAACGGCTGACAGGTTTCACGCCCGATTTCCAGACGCGGACGGCTTAACCGGCAAAGAGCGCCGCCATGTCCGCGGGCACCCGCTGGATGCGCCTGCTGGCCTTGTCGATCAACACCCACTGCGTCAGCGCGCTGACGATCACCTTGCCGGCAGAATTGCGGAAATCTACCCGCCGGTCGAACCGCGCCCCGCGCGGAGGGTCGGGCACGAAGGTCTCCGCCGTCACGTTTTCGCCGAGCGCGATATTCCCGCGGTAGTCGATCTCGTGCCGCGTCACCACCCAGACATGGGTCTCCTGCCATTCGGCCGGGGCCAGCGCTTCCCAGTGCGATGTGGCGACGGCTTCCATCCACTGCACCCACACCGCGTTGTTCACGTGCCCCAGCACGTCGATGTGCTCCGGCCCCGCAGTGAAGGTTCTGGTGTGCATGGTCAGACCGCGACCCCGAGCTGCGCCAGCATGAAGGCAAACTCCTCCGCCGTCTCGCGCAGACCCTCGAACCGCCCTGATTTGCCCCCGTGTCCCGCGCCCATGTTGGTCTTGAGAAGCAGCTCATTTCCGTCGGTCTTCATCTCGCGCAGTTTGGCGACCCACTTGGCGGGTTCCCAGTATGTCACGCGCGGATCGTTGAGGCCGGCCGTCACCAACATCGGCGGATAGGCCTGGGCCTGCACCTGATCGTAGGGGGAGTAGGACCGGATCAGGTCGAAGGCGGCCTTGTCCTCGATCGGATTGCCCCATTCGGGCCACTCGCCCGGGGTGAGCGGCAGGTCCTCGTCGAGCATCGTATTGAGCACATCGACGAAGGGCACATGCGCCGCCACCGCGCCCCACAGGTCGGGGTCGGAATTGACCACCGCGCCCATCAGTTCGCCGCCCGCCGAGCCGCCAGCAATCGCGATCCGGCCCGCAGCGGTGAAGCCCTGCGCAATCAGCCCCTTCGCCACATCGACGAAATCGTGGAACGTGTTTGTCCGCTGCTCCAGCTTGCCGTCCTTGTACCAGCGTCGGCCAAGATCGTCGCCGCCCCGTATATGCGCGATGGCATAGGCAAAGCCGCGGTCGACCAGGCTCAGCCGTGTCGTGGAAAAGCCCGGCCCGATGGCAATGCCATACGCCCCGTAACCATAGAGATAGAGCGGTCCGCCATGCGCGCGCCCCTTGCGCCAGACCACCGAGACCGGCACCAGGGTGCCGTCGCGCGCTGCAATCTCCAACCGCGCCGTCTCATAGAGCGAGGCATCATAGCCGCTGGGAATCTCTTGCGTCTTCAGCAGTTCCAGCCGCCCCTCGGCCACGTGGAAGTCATAGACCGAAGCCGGGCTGGTCATGGACTCATAGCTGACGCGCAGCTTGTCCATCGCCCATTCCGGGTTGTCGCCCAGCGAGGCTTCATAGCTCGCTTCCGGAAACACGATCGGCTCGATCCGCGCGGGATCGTCGTAATAGCGCACCTCGATCCGGTCGAGCCCGCGCACGCGCCCCTCGACCACGTAGAAGTCGCGGAACAGGTCGAAGCCGGTCAGGTAGAAGTCGTCCGTCCCCTCGATCAGCGTCGTCCATTCCTGCGGGCTCGAAAGCAGCGCGGTGGCCAGCCGGAAGTTCTCGTGGGTGTCGTTGGCGTGGATGAACAGCGTCTCGCCGCGCAGATCCACATCGTATTCCACGCCGACCGCGCGCGCCTTCACCAGCAGCGGCGCGGCCAAAGGATCGGCGGCAGGCACCAGCCGCACTTCGCTCGTCTCGTGGTCGCCGGTTGAAATCACCAGCCATTCGTCGTTCGCCGAAAGCCCGGCGGAGACCCTGAAGCCTTCGTCATCCTCGTGATAGAGCTCGACATCGCTTTCCACCGGTGTCCCCAGCCAGTGCAGCCGCGCGTTGTCCGTCCGCCACTGCGCATTGGCAAGGCTGTAGACAAGCGCCCTGTCACCCGCCGCCCAGACCAGCGCCGACAGCGTGCCGGGTATCACATCGGGCAGCACTTCGCCGGTCGCGATCACCTTGATCCGCGCGGTGAACCGCTCCGAACCGTTGTCGTCCACCGCCCAGGCGAGCAGCCGGCCATCACTGGACACGGAGAGCGCGCCCAGCCGGAAGTATTCCTTGCCCTCCGCCAGCGCCACTTCGTCAAGGATCAGCTCGTCCGGACCACCCGCGACCGGCCGCCGCCACCACTTCTTGTACTCGGCACCTTCCTCGTATTCGATCCAGTAAAGCCAGTCGCCGTCCTTCTGCGGAACCGACTTGTCAGCCTCCTTGATCCGCCCGCGCATCTCGGCCAGCAGCGTTTCCACCGTGTCCTGATGCGGCTTCATTCGTGCCTCGAACCAGACGTTTTCCGCTTCCAGATGCCCCAGCACTTCGGGATCGGTCACCTCGGGATAGCCCGGATCGCGCAGCCAGTTGTACGGGTCCTCGATCGTCACGCCGTGATGGGTGAACGTGTGGGGCTTCTTGGCCGCAACCGGAGGCGCAGCGCCTTGGTCCTTGGGGGTGGTCTCTGTCATTCCCCGCATCTATGGTGCGCAGCATGGTCCCGCAAGGCGGGCGACAGACTTCAGGACGCGACCCATGCTGATGAACACCCATGAAGCCCGCCTCGATGCGCTGCGCAAGGAACTCGCATGCCAGCAGCTCGATGGCTTCGTCATCCCGATTTCCGATGAACACATGAGCGAATATGTCGGCGCCTATGCCCAGCGCCTCGGCTGGCTGACCGGCTTCGGCGGCTCGGCTGGCACCGCCGTTGTGCTCAGGGATGAAGCCGCGATCTTCGTCGACGGGCGCTACACGCTGCAAGTGCGCGAACAGGTCGATGGGCGGCTCTACAGCTATCAGTCGGTCCCGCAGACTTCGGTCGCGGCATGGCTCGGCGAACACGCCCCCGAAGGCGCGCGCATCGGCTATGACGCATGGCTCCATGGCAAGGGTTGGGCCGATAGCGTTACCGCCGCCTTGAAGGCCCGCAATGCCAAGCTCGTGGCCGTGGCGCAGAACCCCGTCGACGCGATCTGGCAGGACCGTCCCGCTCCCTCCGCCGCGCCCGCACTCGTTCACCCGGATGAGTACGCCGGCGCTTCCGCCCACGAAAAGCGCGCCGAAGTCGCGGCCTGGCTCACCGCACGCGGGCTTGATGCCGCGGTCATTTCCGCGCTCGATTCGGTCGCATGGCTGCTCAACATGCGCGGCTCTGACGTGGACTGCACGCCCGTCGCGCTCTCGTTCGTGCTCGCCCATGCCGATGGCACCGCCGACCTCTTCATCGCGCCGGAAAAGGTCTCGCCCGAACTCGCGCAGCACCTCGGCAATGCCGTGCGGGTGCAAGACCGCGCGGCCTTCACCCCCGCGCTTGCTGCGCTTGCCGGCAAGAAGGTTGCGGTCGATCCGGAACGCGCGGTTGCGGCGGTCTATGCCGAGCTTGAGGCCGCTGGCGCGGAGGCGGTCTCGCTCACCGATCCCACCGTCCTGCCCAAGGCCTGCAAGAATCCGGTCGAGCAGGCCGGCCACCGTGCCGCACAGGCGCGCGACGGCGCTGCAATCACCCGCTTCCTCCACTGGCTCTCCAACACCGCGCTGCACGGCACTGAAACCGAACTCTCCGCCGCCGCAGCCCTGCGCGCCGAGCGCGAAAAGACCGGCCTTCTGCGCGACCTCTCGTTTGACACGATCTCAGCTGCCGGCCCCAATGGCGCAAGTCCGCACTACAAGGTGGACGAGCACACCAACCGCCAGATCGAGCCGAACAGCGTCTATCTCGTCGACTCCGGCGGCCAGTATCTGGATGGCACGACCGATATCACCCGCACTGTCTGGATCGGCCCCGATGCGCCCCCAGCCGAAGTGAAGGACCGCTTCACCCGCGTGCTCAAGGGCCACATCGCGCTCGATCAGGCGGTGTTCCCCGAAGGCACCGTCGGCAGCCAGCTCGACAGCTTCGCGCGCCAGTTCCTGTGGGTCGCCGGGCTCGATTATGCCCACGGCACCGGCCACGGCGTCGGCAGCTTCCTTGCCGTCCACGAAGGCCCGCAGCGTATCGCCAAGGCGGCGGGCGGCCAGGCGGGGACGGGCCAGCCGCTGCTCCCCGGCATGATCCTCTCGAACGAGCCCGGCTACTACAAGGCAGGCGAATACGGCATCCGGATCGAGAACCTCGTGCTCGTCGAAGAGCGCGCTATCCCCGGCGCCGAGGGCCGGTTCATGGGCTTCGAGACGCTGACTTTCGCGCCCATCGACCGCACGCTCGTCGAGCCAGCGCTGCTGCTCCCGCACGAACGCGATTGGTGGAACACCTATCACGCCAAGGTTCGCGTGCTGCTGGCACCGCAGCTCGAGGGTGCGGATCTGGCTTGGCTCGAGGCTGCCTGCGCCCCGTTGTAAGCACCCATGTTCGTGTTATGTTCCTTCAATCGCGACTCGGCGAAGAGGAGGCATGAATGATCGGCTACGTGACTTTGGGGACCAACGATCTCGCGCGCGGCGCTGCATTCTATGATGCGCTGGCGGCCGAAATGGGCACCAAGCGCATGTACGAATGGGACAGTGCGATTGCCTGGGGCGAGGCGGGCGGCGCGGCCGGCATCGGCCTGATGAAGCCCTACAACGGTGAGCCTGCCACCGTCGGCAACGGCGTGATGGTCGCACTGGAAGCGAAGGACTCGGCGCAGGTCGACCGGCTTCACGCTGCCGCGCTCGCCAATGGCGGCACCTGCGAAGGCCCTCCGGGACCGCGCGGCGAAGGCGGGTTTTATGCCGCCTATTTCCGCGATCCCGATGGCAACAAGCTCAATGCTTTCGTGATGGGGAACTGAGAAACAATGGCGCACCGGCTCGATACAAACCCCATCCATATCGGGCTCGGTGCGAAGGCCGTTCCGCAGCCACCGTTCACCGGCATGGCATGGTACGGCGATTACATCGCCCGCCACGGGGCTGACGGGGCGGAAGGCCGCCTTGTCAGCCAGCACAGCTTTACTGAAAGCTGGGACAGCTGGGAAATGCACCCGGTGGGCGATGAAGTGGTGCTGCTGCTCACCGGCGAGGCCGTGATGCATCAGGAGCTGGTTGACGGCACGAAGGCCGAAGTACGCCTCGCAGCCGGCGAATATGCGGTGAATCCGCCCGGCGCATGGCACACGATGGACCTGATCTCCGATGAGGCCACGGCCCTGTTCATCACGGCGGGCCTCGGCACGGAACATCGCCCGCGCTGAAATCCGCGCGACAAAGTGCGACAAAACGCCGCGTCGGCGGCATAAGCCTGCGACAACCCGGGTCTAGATGGCAGACAGCGGATAGCCCCCGTTCCGCCTGCAACAAGGACCGAGATCCATGAAGAAATCCACGCTCGCCGCCTCTGCGGCTGTCGCGCTTACGGCGGCGACGGCGCTCTATGCCGTCTACCCTGCCTTTGCCGAACCTGGCCGCGATCCCATGGGCGATGCCACGATGACCTGGGCCGATGCCAAGGCCAAGGCCGACATGCTATGGGCGCAGCTGGACGTGAACAAGGACGGTGTGCTCAATGATGCTGACCGCGAGGCCAAGATGAACGAAATGTTCGACATGATCGACACCAACCATGATGGCGCGATCAGCAAGACCGAATTCATGGAGCACCACAAGAAGATGATGGAAGGCGGTGCGATGGGCGGCAGGGGCCGCGATGGCGCGCCCGGCATGATGCCGCCGCCGCCTCCCGGTGCCGGTATGGCCATGATGATGGGCCCCGGCGCGCACATGATGCGCGAAATGGCCGAAAAGGCTGATACCAACCATGATGGCACCATAACCCGCGCCGAATTCGATGCCGCTGCCAAGGCCCGCTTCGATGCGGCTGACACCAACCATGATGGCAAGCTGACGTCCGCCGAGCGCCGCGCCGCATGGATGGCGATGCACAAGGAACACGGCGGCTGGGGCCGCCGGCACGGCATGCACGGGGATATGGGCGATATGCCGCCGCCCCCGCCCCCGCCGGGTGCCTGATATGGCTGCAGCCCCCGCCCCGATCCCGGTCACGACCCGTGTCCTGGTGGTGGACGACGAGGCAGCGCTGCGCGAACCCCTGGCGGACTATCTCGTTCGCCAGGGGTTCGCGGTGGGCCAAGCCGCGAGCGCGGCCGAGGCCCGCACGCGTCTGGCCGCGGAAATGTTCGATATCGTCCTGCTCGATATCATGATGCCCGGCGAGGATGGCCTTTCGCTCTGCCGCCACCTGATCGAAGCGCGCGGCCTTCCCGTCATCTTCCTCACCGCGCGCGGCGAGGCGACCGACCGCATCGTCGGGCTCGAGATCGGCGCGGATGACTATGTCGTGAAGCCTTTCGATCCGCGCGAACTCGTCGCGCGCATCCGCTCCGTGCTGCGCCGCGCGGCCAAGGGCATTGGGCGCGTGCCTGAAGCGGCGGCCGATACGGCCGATCAGCACCACTACACTTTCGAAGGCTGGCGGCTCGATCCTTTGCGCCGCCGCCTCACCGACAGCGAAGGCGCGGTCGTGGCCATTTCATCGGCGGAATTCCGCCTCCTCGTCGCCTTCCTCGACCACCCGCGCCAGGTGCTCGACCGCGACCGGCTGCTCGATATGGTGCAGGGCCGCGAGGCCCACCTGTTCGACCGCGCAGTCGACAACCAGATCAGCCGCCTGCGTCGCAAGATCGAGCGTGACAGCCGCAATCCCGAACTGATCCAGACGGTCTGGGGTGGGGGCTACATGCTCGCTGCCGAAGTGCGCAAGGTGCCTGCCGATGGCTGAGCCTGCTCGCCGCGGCTTCAGCCTCTGGCCACGCAGCCTGCAAGGGCAGATGCTGCTTGCCATCGCAGTTGCGCTGATGGTGGCGCAGGCATTTTCCGCCGCACTGATGTGGCGCATGCAGCACGAGCGGCACTTTGCCGGCCTCGTCAACTATGCCGCGTTCAGCCTGCTCGGCCGCAGTCCGCGCGCGCAATTCGGTCCGCCGCCCCCGCCCGATGGCGAGGGGCCGGAGATCGGCCTGCGCATGCCGCGCCCCTTGCGCGTGCAGGAAGAGGCCCGCGCGCCCCAGATGGCTGGCGACCGCCGCCGTCCAGACGTCGAGGAAGCGCTGCGCCAGGTGCTCGAAGCACAAGGTGTCGATGCCGCGCGGCTCTTCGTGGCCGAGCGCGATCCCGCGCGCGATCCTGTCATCGCGCAGTGGCTGGCCCGGCGCGGACCGGGCATGCCGCGCTCGCCCGGCGCCGTGCGCCCGCGCCTGATCATCGCCGCAATCGGCCGCACCGACGGAACCTGGCTCACCGCGCGCCTGCTCGCTCCGCGCACCGAACGCGCAATGCTGACCACGCTCGTGCTCCAGACGGTGTTCATCTACATTGTTCTTGTCGGTGCCGTAGCGCTGATCCTGCGGCGCATCGCGCGGCCGCTCAAGGCCCTTACCGCGCAAGTCGAAGTCTTTGCCCGCTCGCGCGCCCTTGCCGGCCAGCTGGAACCGGAAGGGCCGGACGATATCCGCGGTCTCATCATCGCGCACAACGCGATGGAGCGCCGCGTCGGCGCGCTGCTCGATGAGAAGGACGTGATGCTCGGCGCGATCGGGCATGATCTCAAGACCCCGCTCGCGGCGCTGCGCGTGCGGATCGAGGCGGTCGAGGACGACACCGAGCGGGGCCGGATGGCGGCGGGGATCGAGGACATCAACCGCTCACTCGACGATATCCTGAGCCTCGCCCGCGTGGGGCGCCCTTCCGATCCGCTCGAGCAGACCGAACTCTCCGCGCTCGTTGCCGATGTCGTGGGCGAGTACGAGGACATGGGCGAGGACGTCACGCTGGGCGATGCGACGCGCATCGTCATGCCGCTGCGCGCCACCTGGCTGCGCCGCGCTCTGCGCAACCTCGTCTCGAATGCGCTGCGCTATGGCAGCCGCGCCCGGGTCACCCTGCGGCGCGATGGCGCCGAGGCCGTGCTTGTGGTCGAGGACGATGGCCCCGGCATTCCCGAGCAAGAGATCGCGCGGATGCTCGAACCGTTCACCCGGCTCGAAGCGTCGCGCAATTCATCGACCGGCGGCGCGGGTCTTGGCCTCACGCTCGCCCGCGCGATTGCCGACCAGCACGGCGGTTCGCTTACACTCGCGAACCGAAGCGAGGGCGGCGAGACTAGGGGCCTCACCGCCACGCTCCGTCTTCCGCTCACCTGAGCTTCGTGATCGCCGCGGTCAGTTCGGCGCCGCGCGCGTCCTTCAGCTTGCCGCACGCGCGCACGCGCTCGATCGTCCGCTCGAGCTCCAGCGCGCCGGATTTGCCCGCGAACTTCGCGCGCAAGCCGTCAAACTCGTCGGCCTGTGCCACCGAGCAGAAGTTGCCGAGGATCTGCGGCAGCCGCGCACCGAAGAAGATGCCCGCGCCGCCGTTCAGCAACTCGTCGAGGTGCGCCTTCATCCAGCTGTAGCCCCAATCCCGCGTTTCGGGCGTGTAGACCACATAGCGCACGAAATTGAGCTTCTCCGATTGGCGCAGGCGCTTGTCCTGAAACTCGTCCAGCAGCCACTTTGCCGTCGCCGCATCACCGCTCGATCCGATTGCCCCCAGCGCGGCGGGGCGGAACAGCGGGTCTTCCGAGGCGAGCGCCTTGTCCATCAGCACCTTTGCGCCATCCAGCTTGCGCGCGCCCAGCCAGGCATCGAAGGCTGCGCCGAACAGCGAAGGATCGAGCGCGGACTGGTCGCCGCCGAGGTAGGCATCGACGGCTGTCGCCAGCCGGGTGCGCAGCGCGGCATCGCGCGCGGTGCCGGCGATGAGCTCGACCAGCTGGACGCGGCGCTGCTGCTTTTCCGGATCGTCTCCGGCATGGGCCCCGGCCCGCGGATCGAGGCCGACCGCCTTGAGCTGAGCGCTATAGAGCCCGTCGACGAAAGCGCGGAACTTGGGCTTGGCGCTCTCGGCGATCACGCCCCGGTCGGCCATTGCCTGCAGCAGGCCCACGGCATCGCCGCTGGCATAGCTGTCCGGATTGGCGGCTAGCGCGCGCGATCCGGCGATCAGCTGATCAGCGGTCACGCGCCCGGCATAGAAGCTGGCGTTGAGGCTGTCTTCCACCGCCAGTGCTTCGCTGCCACTCAGGCTCGGCGTCGCCGCGATCAGCGCGTCCCACTCCTTGGCGGGCAGCTCGAAGCGGTAGTATCCGGTGCCGCCCGCGTTGGGCATGATCGGCCCGGCGCTCTTGATCGTCACCGTGGCGGATGTGTCGGTGAGCAGCGTGCACTGGCGCAGATCGCCCTGGCGCATGCACAGCGGAATGCCCCACTTCGTCTGCGGGCCCTTCATGCCATAGCGGACATAGCGGCTCTGGGTCACCTTCCAGCTCTGCGCGCCGTCTTTGCCCTTGGCCCGCTCCAGCGTCACGAGCGGCACGCCCTGCTGATCGGTGAAGCTCTGCATCGCGGGCAGGATGCGCGGATCGCCCGCCGCTTCAGCCATTGCCTTGAAGAACTCGGCGCTCGTCGCGTTGCCATACTTGTGCGCCGCCATGTAGCCGCGCACGCCGTCCCGGAACTTGGTGTCGCCCATGAAGGCTGCGATCATCGCGACCACGTGGCCGCCCTTGCCATAGGTGATCGTGTCGAAGGCCGCGTCGATCTGCGCGTTCTTCTCGATCTGCTGGTGGATCGGCCGCCCTGCGACCAGCGCGTCGATACCCATCGCGCTGAAGCCCTCGGCCAGTGCGCCTGCGCCGATGTTGAGGTCGGGCCGCCATTCGTTGCCGATGCGGAAGCCCATCCAGTTGGCGAAGCTCTCGTTCAGCCAGATGTCGTCCCACCATGCCGGGGTGACGAGATCGCCGAACCACTGGTGCGCCAGCTCATGGCTTACCACCATGCCGAAGGTGCGCTTCTGCGCGGTCGAGGCCTTGTCATCCATGACGAGGATGCTGTCGGCATAGAGATCGGCGCCCGCATTCTCCATCGCGCCGGGCAGGATCGGGGTCGTGATCTGGTCGAGCTTGGGATAGGGGAAGCTCTGGCCGAAATAGGCCTCGAGGTGCTGGACCACGCCCTTCGTGCCTTCCAGCGCGAAATCGAGCTTGCCTGCGTTCTGTCTGGTCGAAACGATACGGATCGGCAGCGGCGTGCTGCGCTGCGGGGTCGGCGGCACCACGCCTTCCACGGTCACGAACGGCCCCACCATCAACGCTACCAGATAGCTCGGCAACGGCAGCGTTTGCGCGAAGGTGTGGACGGTCATGCCACCCGCCGTCTCGGTCTTCACCTCGGGCGCATTGCTCACTGCCTTGAGGCCCTCGGGCGTGCGCAGGGTGACGTTCCACGGCACCTTGAAGCCTGGCTGGTCGAACGAGGGGAAGCTGGCGCGGGCATCGATCGATTCATGCTGGGTCCAGGAATACCAGTCCTCGCCCACCTTGACCCTGAACATGCCTGCCGGCCCTTCACCGAAAGGCGCGTCGTAATCGAAGGCGAAGGTGGTCTTGCCCGCCGGCAGCGGGGCATCGAAAGTCACCAGCGCGATCCCGGTCGGATCGACCTGGCGGAAGGTGCCGGAAACCGGCTGGCCGCCGACCATCGCGGTCACCTTGCCGACCTTGAGGTCGCGCCCGTGCATCCACACGAAGCGCCCAGCCTTCTTTACGTCGACGTCGATCTCGACATGGCCGGAAAAGCGCTCCTTTGCGGGATCGACCGTCAGGTCAAGCCGGTAGGCCTGCGGCACGACCGCGCCCTCGAGCTTGCCTGCCGGCATCGGGCCGGCTTCGGCGGGGATCGCGGCCTCGGCTGCGGGTGTCTGCGCCTGAGCGGGCGCAGAAAGGAAAGTGCCGGCGAGCAGCGTCGCAGCCAGAAGAGCTGCAGAGGGCAGGATCGAACGCATGGAAGCCTTTCAGGTCGAGCCGGGTCTTGCCCGGCATGGAAGCCCGCTTGCCTGCCCCGATCCTGTTTCACTCGCAACCGGAATCGACGAACCGCCTGTTCCTGTCGTCGAACGACAGATCGGGGCAGTTCGTCCGTACCGGCCCCCTGGCTCTCAGCGCAGGAGTCCCCCCAGCAGACCGCGCGCAAACCGTCCGAACGCCGCTCCGCCGATCTGGGTCGCAATCGTGCCGACGATGGCACTGGCACCCGATGCCACCGGCGACGAGCGCGATTTCTTGCCCATCATCTCCGCCGCGATCATCGAACCGGCCGAAGCGGCAATCGCGCCGACGGCGGCCTTGCCGGCCTTGCCCCACATCGAGGGCGTTTGCCGCGCCGAAGCCTGCTGGGCAGCGGCCCCCTCGGTCTCGACCTGCTGCGCGGCGGCAGCCGCATCGGCTGCCTTCTGCGCCAGCACTTCGGCTGCGGATTCGCGGTTCACGGCGGTATCGTACTTGCCGTCGAACGGGCTGGTGGATTGGATCACCGCGCGCTCCTTGGGCTCGAGCGGCCCCAGCCGCGAGCGCGGCGGTGCCACCAGCGTGCGCTGCACGATCCCCGGGGCGCCTTCTGCATCGAGCGTGGAGACCAGCGCCTCACCGACCTTCAGCTCGGTGATCACCTTCTCGACATCGAGATCGGGATTGATTCGGAAGGTATCCGCCGCCGCCCGTATCGCCTTCTGGTCGCGTGGGGTGAACGCGCGCAGCGCATGCTGCACGCGGTTGCCCAGCTGGCCGGCGATCTTTTCCGGAATGTC
This sequence comes from Novosphingobium fuchskuhlense, assembly GCF_001519075.1. Lineage (GTDB taxonomy): Bacteria > Pseudomonadota > Alphaproteobacteria > Sphingomonadales > Sphingomonadaceae > Novosphingobium > Novosphingobium fuchskuhlense. The sequence continues at coordinate 415,931 of NZ_KQ954244.1, read as the reverse complement.
GATCGGGTTTTGCGAGACGAAGTAGACGCCCACACCCTTCGAACGGATCAGGCGCACGACCTGCTCCACCTTGTCGAACAGGGCCTGCGGGGCATCGTCGAACAGGAGGTGCGCCTCGTCGAAGAAGAACACCAGCTTGGGCTTTTCGGGATCGCCCACTTCGGGCAGCGCCTCGAACAGCTCGCTCAGCAGCCAGAGCAGGAACGTGGCATAGAGCTTCGGGCTCTGCATCAGCTTCTCGGCCGAAAGCACGTTGACGAAGCCGCGCCCCTGATCATCGATCTTGATGAAGTCGTTGATCTCGAACGCCGGCTCGCCGAAGAACCGGTCGGCTCCCTGGCTCTCGAATGCCAGCAGCTGGCGCTGGATCGTGCCGACGCTGGCCTTGGAGACATTGCCGTACTTGCCGGCAAGCTCGCTGGCGTTCTCGGCGCAGGCCATCAGGGTCGCCTGCAAGTCAGGCAGATCGAGCAGCAGCAGGCCGTTGTCGTCGGCATAGCGGAAGGCGATGTTGAGCACGCCTTCCTGCGTTTCATTGAGGCCCATCAGGCGCGCCAGCAGCAGCGGGCCCATTTCCGAAATCGTCGTGCGGATCGGGTGGCCGGCCTCGCCATAGAGGTCCCAGAACACCACCGGATTGTCGGCATAGGTGAAGGGGTCGATCCCCAGCTGCTTGGCGCGCGCCTCGATCGCATCAGCATGCTTGAACGTCGGGCTGCCCGGCATCGCGATGCCTGCAAGGTCTCCCTTCACATCGGCCAGGAACACCGGCACACCACGCGCCGAAAACTGCTCGGCCATGCCCTGAAGGGTCACCGTCTTGCCGGTGCCGGTCGCTCCCGCCACAAGTCCATGGCGGTTGGCGCGGTCAAGGCGCAGTACCTGCCGTTCGCCAGTCGCTCCAAGGCCAATGTAGATATCGTCCATAAGCCGCAATTCCACCTGTGTTTTCGTCAAAACCTGATCCCGCTGTTCTTGTCCTCCGGAATGAAAAAGTAGGAAAGCGCTTTTTGCATCCGGGACGGACCGCCGCTAAAGCGCGCTCTTCATCATGACTGCTACGCCTTTCATCCTGCTGGACGATGCCCGTGTCGAAGGCGCCCGTAACGCCCGGACTGCACCGGCGCGCCTTTACACGGTGCCCGACGAGATCGTCGTTGCGCGCCGGCTGGACGAGGTCGATTCCGCGCTGGCCCGGATCGGCGCCGCACCCGGCCACTGGGCTGGCATGATTGCTTATGAAGCGGGTCTTGCGCTGGAGCCGCGCCTCGCAGCACGACTGCCCGCGCGCACCGGTGCGGCCGGCCCGCTCGTCTGGTTCGCGCGGTTTGCCGAAATGCGCGAAATGACCGGAGCCGAAGCGGAAGCCTGGCTCGATGCGGCGGTGGCGGGCAAGGGGCGGCTCGGTCCGCTCGATCCGCTGGTTTCCCCCGGCGGGTATGCGCAGGGCTTCGACCGGCTCAAGTCGGCCATCTGCGCCGGCGACATCTATCAGGCCAACTACACGTTCGAACTCGGCGGCACGTGGGAGGGCGATCCGCTCGCCATCTACCGCGCGCTGCGCGGCGATGCCCGCTCCGGCTACGGTGCCATCATCTGGGACGGCGCGCACTGGCACCTCTCGGTCTCGCCCGAGCTGTTTTTCACGCTGGAAGAAGGCCGCGCCGAAGTCCGCCCGATGAAGGGCACGGCTCCGCGCGGCCGGACGGCAGAGGAAGATGCCGCCTACAAGGCTGCGCTTGCCGGGAGCGTCAAGGACCTCGCCGAGAACCTGATGATCGTCGATCTGATGCGCAACGATCTCGCCCGTGTCGCCGAGCCGGGCAGCGTGCGCGTCGAGGCACCCTTTGCGGTCGAGACCTATCCCACCGTCCACCAGATGGTGACGACGGTCCACGCCCGGCTGCAACCGGGCGCCGATGCGCGCGATCTCGTGCGCGCTATCTTCCCTTGCGGCTCGATCACCGGCGCGCCCAAGATCCGCGCGATGGAACTGATCGACGAGATCGAGCGCGATGCGCGCGGGCTCTACTGCGGTGCGATAGGGCGGATAGATGCGCCTCTGGATGACGATGGGGCGGATCAACAGGCTGGTGAGGCCGCCTTCAATGTGGCAATCCGCACGGTGCGGTTGCTCCCGGACTTTCCGGGGGCGGGCCGGGGGCGCGCCACCATGGGGGTGGGCTCGGCGGTCGTTGCGGATTCGGCGGCACTGCCTGAATGGCGCGAATGTCTGGTGAAAGGGGATGTCTTGCGTCTGGAGGCCAGCAGCGCCGATCTGATCGAGACGATGGCGTTCGATCCCGCGATGGGCATTGCGCTGCTGGAACTGCACCTCGAACGGATGAAGGCGAGCGCCGCCGAGCTCGGCTTCGAGTTCGATCGCCACGCCCTGCGCAATGCGATCCATGTGCTGTGCTTCGATCTCGATGTGCCTTCGCGCGTGCGCCTGCTCGTCTCGAAAGCCGGCGCCCATGCGCTCGATGCCGCGCCGCTGCCGCCCGCGCTGCCCGATCCCGCCATCTGTGCCGTGCTGCCGCTTCCGGTCGCAGAGGGTGACTGGCGTCTGCGCCACAAGACCACCGACCGCAATTTCTATGAAGGGGCGCTGCGGGCTGCCAAGGCCGCCGGCGCGCACGAAGCGCTGCTCCTGCGGGATGATGGCCGCCTCACCGAAGGCAGCTTCACCAATCTGTTCGTGCCGCGCGGCGATGTGCTCGTCACGCCGCCCGCCGTGCTGGGCCTGCTCCCCGGCATCCTGCGCCGCAGCCTCCTCGAAAGCGGCCGGGCGATCGAAGGTGATGTGACCATGGCCGATCTCGAAGCCAGCTTCTTCATCGGCAACGCCTTGCGCGGGCTGATGCCGGCGAGGCTGCTCGGCGCATGAGCGAGCCGCACACCAGCGCCGCGCTCCAGCGCATCACCGCCTCGCGCACTACCGTGATGACCGACCGCGCCATCGCCCTGCGCGCCGAAGGCCGCGACATCATCTCGCTTTCGGTGGGCGAGCCCGATTTTGCCACCCCGCCGCATGTGATCGAAGCCGCCAAGGCCGCGCTCGATGCGGGCGATACGCGCTACACCGCTGTCCCCGGCACGGCGGCCCTGCGCGAAGCCGCCGCGCTCCACTTCGTCCGCGATCTCGGCATCGAAGTGCCGCCGACCCAGGTGATTGTCAGCGCGGGCGGCAAGCAGGCGATCTTCCTCGCGATCGCCGCGACAGCGGGCGCCGGCGATGAAGTCCTGATCCCTGCGCCGTGGTGGGTCAGCTACCCCGAAATCGTCCGCTTTGCAGGCGCCGAACCGGTTGCCATGCCAACTACACCGCAAGACGGCTACCGCATCAGCGCCGACCAGCTCGCTGCCGCGATCACCCCGCGCACGCGCTGGCTCCTGCTCAACAGCCCCGGCAACCCGACCGGCGCGGTCTATTCCGCCGATGATCTCGCCGCACTCGGCGAGGTGCTTCGCCGTCACCCTCAGGTGCTTGTCCTCAGTGACGATATCTACGCACCGCTGCGCTACGCGGCAGGTGCGCACGCCACGTTGGCCGTCGTCTGCCCCGATCTGGCGAACCGCGTTCTCACCGTCTCGGGCGTCTCGAAAAGCCATGCCATGACCGGTTTTCGCATCGGCGTCTCGGCCGGGCCACCCTGGCTGATCGGTGCGATGGCCAAGCTGCAGTCGCACGCTTCAGGCAACCCTTGCTCGATCAGCCAGGCCGCCGCCGTCGCCGCCTTTTGCGGCCCGCAGGACTTCCTCGTCGATTGGCGCGAGCGCTTTCGCGTCCGCCGCGACATCGCGGTTGACGCACTCAACAGGGTGCCGGGCCTCTCCACGCCTGTGCCGGATGGCGCATTCTATTGCCTCGCCGATGCCGCCCCGCTGATGGCGCGCTTCGGCGATGACGAGGCGCTTGCGCTCCACCTCCTCGATCACGGCGTTGCGGTCGTCGCCGCGTCCGCGTTCGGCGGCAGGGACGGTTTCCGGATCAGCTTTGCGGCAGACGATGCCCGCCTTGCCGAAGCCCTCTCCCGCATCGCCAAGGCACTGACATGAGCATTCCGGCATGATCACCCTCCCCATCCTGTTCGAGGACGGCGAGGCCCTGGTCATCGACAAGCCCGCCGGCCTCCCGATTGATCGTCCGCGGTCCGGCGGCACCAGCCTCGAGAACTATCTCGATGCCCTGCGCCTCGGCTTCCAGCGCCTGCCGCTCGCGGTCCACCGGCTCGATCAGGATACCTCGGGCTGCCTGCTCCTCGCGCGCAACGCCAAGGCCCACAAGCGCTTCGCAGCCGCGTTCGAGGCGCGGCAGGTCGAGAAGGTCTACCTCGGTGTGGTCGCCGGGCCGGTCGCCGAGGATGAAGGCACGATCGCGCTCAACCTGTCCAAGATCAGCAGTGCGGAGAAGGGCTGGCGGATGATCCCCGCGCGCGCCGGCAAGCCGGCGGTCACGCACTGGCGCGTGGTCGAGCGAAGGGATGGACTCACCCTTGTGGAGTTCCATCCCGAAACCGGCCGCACTCACCAGATTCGCGTCCATGCGCTCGCCGGACTCGGTGCGGCGCTGCTCGGCGATCCGGTCTATGGCGGCGGCCCGGTGGCCGATGCGCCGGCACGGCGCACCATGCTTCACGCCGCCGCGCTCACCGTTCCGCGCGAAGGCAAGCCGCCCATCGTGGCCGCCGCGCCGTTTCCCGCCGACTTCGCCGCGCTGGGCTTCTCGTGTCTGCCGACGACTTGATCGTCCGCGCGCTGGGGCTGATCGAGGAGAGCTTCATCGCCTCCGCCGGTCCCGGCGGGCAGAACGTCAACAAGGTGGCGACCGCCGTCCAGATTCGCCTTGATGTCTTCGCGCTGCGGCTTTCGCCCGAGGTGTTCCACCGCCTGAAGGACCTTGCCGGCAGCAAGATGACCGCGCGCGGCGAGATCGTGATGACGGCGCGCAGCTATCGCACGCAGGAACAGAACCGCGAGGATGCACGAACACGCCTCGCCGATCTGCTGCGCGAGGCGGCCACGCTGCCCGCCCGCCGTGCCAAATCCCGGCTCAACCGCGTCGGCAAGGCTGAAAGGCTGCAGACCAAGAAGAACCGCGGCGCGATCAAGGCCGGCCGCGGCAAAGTCCGTCTGGATTAGGGCTTCCCGGAGGGTTCCGCCGCCGCCTGCGAAGCGGGGATCGTCGCGAGGTCCGCCGGCACCGTTGCGTCGGTCAGCGGCGGGGCAGGACGTTTTTCCAGCATTTCTGCCGCTTCATCGAGCGCGCGGGCCTCACCCACGGTCACGCCGCCTGGGCCCGGGTCGGTGTCCTTCTGACAGCCGCCGAGGCACAGGACTGCGGGGAGCAGCGCGAGCGCGGCATGCGCCGCACGCAGACTCCACGCACCGGTCATTACTGCTGCGGCTTCTGTTCTTCGGCGGCGGCCGCAGCGGCAGCCTTGGCTTCCTCGGCAGCCGAAACGGCGCTGTCGGCCGCGCTCTTGGCAGCGTCCTCGGCGCTCAGCGCGGCCTGCGACGCATCGGCAGCCGGGGCGGGAGCCGCCGCCGAAGGCTCGGCCGAAGGCAGTTCGTCTGCCGGCATCTCAACGTTGTCCGCGGTCGCGCCGGCCGAAGCATCATCGGTCTTGCCGCAGGCGCTGAGCGCGAAAACCGCGGCGCAGGCCAGCACGGTGGCGAGGCGCTTGATCTCGTTGGTCTTGGTCATGGTAGTCCCTCAGGATGATCGGTATGGTGCAATCCGGCAGCCCCACTCGCGTGGCAGGGCCGCTGCGCCCGGGCGTTCTAGAGCGGCCCAATGTCCATGGCAAATCTCAAACCGCAGGCGGAACCGTTATCCCGCGACTGTTATAGCATATAAAGAAAGCCTTATATGCCTTGCATCATATAAAGAATGCTTTATATGATGTTTCCGATGTCTATTCTTGAAGCCCTTCGCGCCCTGGCCGACCCTACCCGGCTGAGAATCATGCGCCTGCTTGCCAGCATGGAACTTGCTGTCGGCGAACTGGCGCAAGTCCTTGGCCAGAGCCAGCCACGCGTCTCCCGTCACATCAAGATCCTCTGCGATGCCGGCCTTGCCGAGCGGCGGCGCGAAGGCGGCTGGGTGTTCCTGCGCGCCGCTGTCAGCGATGCCGGTGCGCCGGACAATCTCGGCACCGCGCTGGCGCGCGTCCTCGTCAATGCCGAAGCCGCCGATACCGCGTTCGGGGCCCAGTGCGCCGAGGATCGCCAGCATCTCGGCGTGATCCGCTCCGCGCGCGAGGCGAGCGCTGCGGACTATTTTTCCCGCCACGCAGCCGAATGGGACGAACTGCGTAGCCTTCATATTGCCGACGGCCCGGTCGAAGCCGCTCTCGGCGAGATGCTGTCCGGCCAGATCGGGCGCCTGCTTGATGTCGGCACCGGCACCGGCCGCATCGCCGAATTGTTCGCCGCACGCGCCACCCGGATCACTGCACTCGACAAGAGCCCGGAAATGCTGCGTCTTGCCCGCACCCGCCTGCAGCACCTGCCCGCCGGCCACGTCACGCTGGTTCAGGGCGATTTCGCGCAGTTGCCGCTCGCCGATGCCAGTTTCGATACCGTCCTGTTCCATCAGGTCCTCCACTATGCCTTCGCGCCGCAAGCCGTGCTGGCCGAGGCCGCACGCGTTACCGCGCCGGGCGGGCGCATCGTGATCGTCGATTTTGCCCCGCACGAGCGCGAGGAACTGCGCACCGCACATGCCCACGCACGCCTCGGTTTCTCCGACGCCCAGATCGCGGGCCTGCTCACGGCCGCCGGGTTCGATCCCGCCGGGGATCGCGCGCTTCCGGGGCATGAACTCATCGTCAAGATCTGGACCGGAGTCCGCCGTACCGCGCTGGCCGACTTTCCAAGACTGGTAACCGCATGACCACCACCTTCGATCAATTGCGCGAGGCGCGCACCGCGCTCGATACCCCGCTGTTTGCCGGACTGCCGGGGGATATCCGGGTCAGCTTCGAATTCTTCCCCCCGCGTACCGACCCGCTGATGGAGCAGCTGTGGGATGTCGTCACCACGCTGGCTCCGCTGCGCCCCAGCTTCGTTTCCGTGACCTACGGTGCTGGCGGCTCGACCCGCGACCGCACCCACGGCACGGTCGCCCGGATCATCCGGGAAGCGCGCCTTCCCGCTGCCGCGCACCTCACGTGCGTCGAGGCGAGCAAGGCCGAAATCCGCGAGGTGGCGGAAAGCTACTGGGAAGCGGGCGTGCGCCACATCGTCGCGCTGCGCGGCGATATGGGCGCCCCCGGCGTGCCGTTCACGCCGCATCCCGATGGCTATGCCAGCGCCGCCGATCTTGTCGCGGGCCTCAAGGCGATCGCGCCGTTCGAGATCTCGGTTTCGGCCTATCCCGAAACCCACCCCGATGCCGCGAGCCCCGAGGCCGATATCGACAACCTCAAGCGCAAGCTCGATGCCGGGGCCACCCGGGCGATCAGCCAGTTCTTCTTCGAACCGGAAACCTTCTTCCGCTTCCGCGACAAGCTCGCTGCTGCCGGGATCACCGCGCCGGTCCTTCCGGGCATCCTCCCCGTCTCGAATGTCGCGCAGACGCGCAAGTTCGCCGCCGCCTGCGGGGCGCATATCCCGGCGTGGATGGACGGCCTGTTCGAAGGGCTCGACCACCATCCCGCCTCGCGCCAACTCGTCGCCGCCACGGTCTGCGCCGAGTTCTGCCGCCGCCTCTACGCGGGCGGCGTGCGCGATTTCCACTTCTACACCCTCAACCGGGCCGAGTTGTCCTACGCGATCTGCCACCTGCTTGGCCTGCGCCCCGAACGCCCATTGATGGAACAAGCCGCATGACATTGGTTCCCTCCGCAGCCCGCGCCGCGCTCCTCGCGCAGGCAAAGGACCGCATCCTCATCACCGACGGCGCGTTCGGTACCGAGATCCAGAACTGGAAGCTGACCGAGCCCGACTATGCCGGCACACTCGGCCTTTCGCGCGACCAGAAGGGCAACAACGATATCCTCGCGCTGACGGCACCGCATGTGCCTGAATCGATCCACCGCGCCTATTTCGCGGCAGGCGCGGATATCGCCGAGACCAACACCTTCTCCGCCAACCGCATCAGCCAGGCTGACTACGCCGCCGAAAATCTGGTGCGCGCAATCAACCTCGAAAGCGCGAAACTGGCTCGCCGCGTGGCGGATGAGTTCCAGTCCGATGACGGACGCCCGCGCTTCGTGGCTGGTGCGATCGGGCCGACCAACAAGACCCTCTCGCTTTCCCCCGACGTCAACGATCCCGGCTTCCGCGAGATCGACTGGGATTTCCTCGTGGAAGTCTACCGCGAGCAAGCCGAAGCCCTCGTCGAAGGCGGCGCGGACTTCATCCTCGTCGAGACCGTGTTCGATACGCTCAACGCCAAGGCCGCGATCATGGCCGTCCGCGTGCTCGAACAGCAGCTCGGCCGCGAAGTGCCGATCATGCTCTCGATGACGCTCACCGATCTTTCGGGCCGCAATCTCTCGGGCCACACGGTCGAAGCCTTCTGGTACGCCGTCCGCCATGCGCGCCCGGTCACCATCGGGCTCAACTGTTCCTTCGGCGCGGCGCAGCTGCGCCCGCATGTTCGCGCGCTCTCGCAGATCGCCGATACCCTGATCATGGTCTACCCGAACGCAGGCCTGCCCAACGAACTCGGCCAGTATGACGAGCTGCCCGCCACCACCGCCGGCCTCGTCCACGAATGGGCCGAGCACGGGCAGGTCAACGTGCTGGGCGGTTGCTGCGGCTCCACGCCGGAGCATATTGCCGCCATCGCGCGCTCTGTGCAGGGCCTGCCTCCGCGCGTGCTGCCGCAGCACCAGACCGCCACCGCGCTGGCCGGTCTCGAACCCTTCGTGATGGCATAACCAGTCCCCCTCCCGCTCGCGGGAGGGGCTAGGGGTGGGCCGACCCAAGCACCGCCCCTTCGAAACAAACCCACCCCCGACCCCTCCCGCATGCGGGAGGGGGGAGCAGCTCATGACCACCGATACCGAAACCCGCCCCACCGGTTCTTCCTTCGTCAATGTTGGCGAGCGCACCAACGTCACCGGCTCCGCCGCGTTCAAGAAGCTGATCCTTGCGGGCGACTACACCAAGGCGGTCGAAGTGGCGCGCCAGCAGGTCGAGAACGGCGCGCAGATCATCGACGTCAACATGGACGAGGGCCTGCTCGATGCGGTCCACGCCATGACGACCTTCCTCAAGCTGATTGCCGCCGAGCCCGATATCGCGCGCGTGCCGGTGATGATCGACAGCTCGAAGTGGGAGGTGATCGAGGCCGGGCTCAAGTGTGTTTCGGGCAAGCCCATCGTCAATTCGATCTCGATGAAGGAGGGCGAGGAAGCCTTCCTCGCCGCCGCGCGCAAGTGCATGGATTATGGCGCTGCCGTCGTCGTCATGGCCTTCGACGAGAAGGGCCAGGCCGATACCAAGGCCCGCAAGGTCGAAATCTGCGCCCGCGCCTATGACCTGCTGCTGGGCATCGGTTTCCCCGCCGAAGACATCATCTTCGATCCCAACGTGTTCGCTGTCGCTACCGGCATCGAGGAGCACGATCGCTATGCGCTCGATTTCATCGAGGCCGCGCGCAAAATCCGCGCCCGCTGCCCGCACGTCCATATCTCGGGTGGCCTCTCGAACCTATCTTTCAGCTTCCGCGGTAACGAGACTGTCCGCCGCGCGATGCACTCGGTGTTCCTCTACCACGCGATCCCCGCCGGCATGGATATGGCCATCGTCAACGCCGGCCAGCTCGATATCTACGACCAGATCGATCCCGTGCTGCGCGAGGCCTGCGAGGATGTGCTCCTCATGCGCCATCCTGATGCGACCGAGCGGCTGATCAACCTTGCGGCGAGCTACAAGGGCAAGGACGCCGTCGCCGAAAAGGCCGCCGAGGAATGGCGCGGCTGGGATGTTGTCCGCCGCCTCGAACATGCCCTCGTCAAGGGCATCGACATGTACGTCGTCGAGGATACCGAGGAAGCCCGCGCCGCAATCTTCGCGCGCGGCGGCCGCCCGATCGAAGTGATCGAGGGCCCGCTGATGCAGGGCATGAACACCGTCGGCGACCTGTTCGGCTCGGGCAAGATGTTCCTGCCGCAAGTCGTGAAATCCGCGCGCGTCATGAAGAAGGCCGTCGCCCACCTCATCCCCTATATCGAGGCGGAGAAGGAGGAAGGCGCGCGTCCCAAGGGCCGGATCATCATGGCCACAGTCAAGGGCGACGTCCACGATATCGGCAAGAACATCGTCGGCGTCGTGCTCCAGTGCAACGGCTATGAAGTGATCGACCTCGGCGTCATGGTGCCGTGGTCGAAGATCCTCGAAGTCGCCAAGGCCGAGGATGTCGACATGATCGGCCTTTCCGGCCTCATCACCCCCTCGCTCGACGAGATGGTGACCGTGGCGGAGGAAATGCAGCGCGCAGGTTTCACCATTCCGCTGCTCATCGGCGGCGCGACCACCAGCAAGGTGCACACTGCGCTGCGCATCGACCCGGCCTATGATGGACCCGTCGTCCACGTGCTCGATGCCAGCCGCGCGGTCGGTGTCGCCAGCCAGCTTCTTTCAGACACCCAGCGTGACGGCTTTGTCGAGGCGACGGCAGGCGAATACCAGCACGTGCGCGATCTGCGCGCCGGCAAGGAGGCCTCGGTCCTCCTCAGCCTCGCCGATGCCCGCGCCAATGCCTATGCGCCCGATCTTTCGGAAAAGGCCCCGCCGCCCGAACAGCCTGGCCTCCACGTCTTCCCCGAATGGGATCTCGCGGACCTTGCAGAATGCATCGACTGGACGCCGTTCTTCCGCGCCTGGGAGCTTGCGGGCAACTACCCCGCCATCCTCGATGACGAGATCGTCGGCGAAAGTGCCCGCTCGCTTTATGCCGACGCGCGCAAGATGCTTGATCAGGTGATCGCCGAAAAGTGGTTCACCGCAAAGGGCGTCGCGGGCTTCTGGCCCTGCCACCGCGAGGAAGACGATGTCGTCCTCTATCTCGCCGAGGAAGAGCGCCACGTGCGCCTCCCCTTCCTGCGCCAGCAGATCCGCAAGAGCCGCGACCGCGCGAACATGTGCCTGGCCGATTTCATCGATCCGCAAGGCGATTGGCTCGGCGGCTTCGCGGTCGGCATCCATGGGATCGAGCCGCACCTCGCGCGCTTCCAGGCCGCGCATGACGACTACAACGACATCCTCCTGAAGGCGCTCGCCGACCGCTTCGCCGAAGCCTTTGCCGAACGTCTGCACCAGCACGTGCGCACCACGCTCTGGGCCTATGCCCCTGGCGAGCAGCTCACCAACGAGGCGCTGATCAGGGAGCAATACCGCGGCATCCGCCCCGCGCCCGGCTATCCCGCCTGTCCGGACCACACCCTGAAGCCAATCCTGTTCGATCTCCTGAATGCCACCGAAAACACGGGCATCACGCTGACCGAATCGCAGGCCATGCTCCCCACCGCTGCCGTTTCGGGCTTCTATTTCGCGCACCCCGAAAGCGAATACTTCGGCGTTGCCCGCATCGGCCGCGATCAGGTGGAGGACTACGCCGTCCGCCGCGGCTTCGATCTCGCGACCACGGAACGCTGGCTGCGCCCCAATCTGGATTGAGCGAAGGGGCTATTCGCACCCTACCCCCTTTCGTCATTGCGAGCGTAGCGAAGCAATCCAGAGCGTCATGCCGGCCCGCTCTCTGGATTGCTTCGCAGCGCTCGCAATGACGATGCTGTGGAGTGCGAGAACATGGGCAGTGGCCCTTCCCCGCCGAAGGCACTAATCCTGCTCCTATGCCCACGATGAGCACCTCCGAAATCTTCCTGATCGCGCTGACGATCATTCTCGCCGTGCCCTATGCCTTCTGGCGACTGCTGCGGACCGACCATTATGCGCCGCTTGTCGTGGTGCAGATCGTCGGCGGCATCATCCTTGGCCCTGGCGTGCTCGGCGCGGCCTTTCCGGGCTACTATGCGTTCGTGTTCAACCCGCAGGTGATCGGTGCGCTCAACGGCGTCGCGTGGTGGGCGGTGATGATGTTCGTCTTCACCGCCGGGCTCGAACTCGATCTCGGCGATGCGCTCGATAACTGGAGCGAAACGGCCATCACGGCGGGCTGCGCGCTGCTCTTTCCGCTGCTTCTGGGCGCGGGTGCGGCGGCGCTTTTGCTGCAGCAGCCGGGCTGGATCGGGGCCAAGGGTAATTATGGCCAGGCGGTACTCGGCATCGGCATGGCCTGCGCCGTCACTGCGCTCCCTATCCTTGTGCTGTTGATGGAGAAACTCGAAATCTTCCGCACGCCGTTTGGCCAGCGTCTGCTGCGCTACGCCAGCCTTGACGACGTGCTGATCTGGGGTGTCCTCGCGCTCATCCTGCTCGATTGGGAGCGGGTTGGGCGGCAGGGACTGTTCCTCGCCATCTTCGCCGTCGCGGCCTGGGCGGTGCGGCGACTGGTATCGCGGATCGAAGAGAATGATCGCTGGTACGTCAGCCTGATCTGGCTCTCCGCCTGCGGTTTCGCGGCGGATTGGTCGGGCCTCCACTTCATGGTCGGTGCCTTCCTTGCCGGCGCGGTGCTCGATGCGAAGTGGTACAGCCGCGAGCGGCTGGACGGCTTCCGCAGCTTCCTTCTGCTTGCGGTCATGCCGGTGTTCTTCCTTTCGACCGGCCTGCGCACCAACTGGGGCGTCGGCGGTGCAGCGGTGTTCGGCGCGGCGGCGCTGTTCCTCGTCGCGGCGGTGGCCGGCAAGATGGCCGGTGTCCATCTCGCAGGCCGCTTGCTCGGCTGGCCGAAGGGAGAGGCCGCCGTGATCGGCTGGATGCTCCAGACCAAGGCGCTGATCATGATCATCTTCGTCAACGTCCTGCTCGACAAGCAGATCATCACCGCCGAAACCTTCACCGCGATGCTGCTGATGGCGGTCGCGAGCACGATGCTCACCGTGCCAAATGTCCGCCCGCGCCTTGCAAGGCTGGGCCTGGGGTGAGGCCGGTACTCCGCCTTCTCGCCGCACTGCTGCTGCCGGCTGCAGAGGCTCACGCGCAGACGCCGGTCATATTTCCCGTCACCGTCGCGGTCACCTTCGACCGGAAGGATATCCACCCCGTCCTTGTAGAAGGGACGGCAGATCTGAGGTCCGGCCGCCCCGTTGCAGCAAGCGATCCGGTGCGCATCGCCTCGATCTCCAAGCTCGTCACCGCGCTCGGCGTGATGCGGCTGGTCGATGCCGGCACGCTCGATCTTGATCGCGACGTGTCGGATTATCTCGGCTGGCCGCTGCGCCACCCGCAGTTTCCGGAGCGGCCGATCACGCTGCGCCTGCTCCTCTCCCACCGCACCGGCCTGACCGACGGGGCGGACTACATCATCCCGCTTGGCGAAACCTTGCGCCAGCGCCTTGCCGACCCCCGCGCGTGGGATCCGGCGCATGGACCCGGTGGCCAAAGGACTGAGGACTGGTTCCACTACACCAATCTCAATTTCCCCGTCGTCGCCTCGGTGATGGAAGCCGCCACGGGCGAGCGCTTCGACCGCCTGATGCAGCGCCTCGTGCTGCAGCCGCTTGGGCTCAAGGCCTGCTACAACTGGTCCGGCTGCGATGCGGATGCGGCTGACCATGTCGTCGTGCTCTACCGCGCCGACGGCAGCATCGCCCGTGACGATCTGGACGGCAGACTGCCGGAATGCCCGGTCGTCGTCCTGCCCGGCCGCCCATGCGATCTCGCCGCCTATATCCCTGGCTGGAATGGCGCGCTGTTCTCCCCGCAAGGCGGCCTGCGCATTTCCATGATGGACCTTGCCCGCATCGGCCAGATGCTGGCGCGCGGGGGCGAGGGCTTCCTGTCGCCCGCCAGCTTCGCCGCGCTGGTTACCCCCGAATGGCGCTTTGGCGGGCGCAACGGCGTCGGCGAGAATGGTGAGCCCGACGGCTTTTTCTGCACATACGCGCTTGCCCTCCAGCACACCGCCACCCAAGGCGAGGGCTGCCACGATGATCCCTTCGGCGATGGCATTTCCCGCCTCGGCCACCCCGGCGAGGCCTATGGTCTGCGCTCGGGTCTGTGGTTCGATCCCGGAACGGGGCGTGGCATCGCCTTCTTCACCACCGCCGTCCCCGATGACGCGGCCAAGGGCAGAAGCGCCTTCACCGCGGCGGAAGAGGCGGTCATCGCGCGGGCGCACCGTCCTTAGGAGCAGGCCTTGGCAGGGCCCGGCCATGCCCCTAGTCTCGCGGCATAAGCGGGACATGGGGTCAGCCGGTGAGATCATTTGAAATCGGAAGTACGTTTGCGCGGACGGCTGGTCTTGTGGCGCGGACCTGGCGCAGCGCCGGGATCTTCCTGCTGCTTGTCCAGATGGTGAATTATGCTGCCAGCTTTGCGCTCATTGCCACGCTCGGCGTTTCGGCCACCTTCAGCCACAACATCGCCGGCAGCATATCGCTGATCTCTGGCGTGGTCTTCGGGTTCCTTGCGCTTTACCTGCTCACGATGGCTGCCGGCATGGCCGGTGTCACCGGTGCCCTGCTCAAGGCCGATCGCGGTGAGGATGTCACCGTCGGCGACAGCGTCACCGCTGCCGCGCAGATGACCTTGCCGGTGCTCGGCCTCACCATACTGTGGTTCATAGGGGTCTATCTGGGCTTCATCCTGCTTATCGTGCCCGGTTGCATGCTGCTGGCCGCGTGGAGCGTATCGGTGCCCGCGCTGGTGGCCGAGGAAGCCGGTGTCTTCGGCGCGTTCGCCCGCAGCCGCACGCTGACCAAGGGCTTTCGCTTCAAGATCTTCCTTGCCCTGCTGTTGGCGATTGTCGCGATGTACCTCGGGTTTGCGGCCCTGGCCTTCCTGTGGGCCGATGCCTTGAGCAATGCCGGCTTCTACGGGGCCATCGCGCTTCTCGTCGGCATTGTGGCCGCGACAATCCTGACCCTGCTCACCATCCAGGCGCTGCTCGTCGCGATCTACGGCGAACTCATCGATCTCAAGGGCGACCGGGTCATGGATGTGTTCAATTGACCGGGGATAAACCGGCGCGGAGGCAATAGGGCTTTTCCTAAGGCGGCGCGATCTGCCATGGCGGGGGCGTGATCATGCCAATCCCCGAAACCCTCGAGGACGCCCGCGCAACCCTGTCCCGGGTGTTCGGTTTTGCGAGCTTCCGCGGTGTGCAGGAACAGGTCGTCAGCCGCGTCCTAGCGGGCCGGTCGACCCTTGCGGTCATGCCGACAGGCGCCGGCAAATCGCTCACCTACCAGCTCCCGGCCGCGATGCTCCCGGGCACCTGCGTGGTCATTTCCCCGCTCATCGCGCTCATGCACGATCAGCTGCGCGCGGCGAACGCCAATGGTCTCGCCGCCGCTGCGCTCACCAGCGTCGACATGGACCGCGAGCTTACCATCGAGCGCTTCCGCAGCGGCCAGCTTGATCTGCTCTACGTCGCCCCCGAACGTGCCAGCCAGCCCCATTTCCGCGAGCTGCTCACCCGTTCGCCGCCCGCGCTCTTCGCCATCGACGAAGCGCACTGCGTCTCCGAATGGGGCCACGATTTCCGCCCGGACTACCGCCTACTGCGCCCGCTGCTCGATGCCTTTCCCGAGGTGCCGCGCCTCGCGCTTACCGCCACGGCAGACCGGCATACCCGCGCCGATATCCTGGCCCAGCTCGGCATTCGTGAAGACGGCCTCGTCATCGCCGGGTTCGATCGGCCCAACATCCGCTACCGCATCACCCCGCGCGACAATGCGCTGCGCCAGCTCAGGGCTCTGCTGGGTGAGCAGCCCGGCCCCGGCATCGTCTATGCGCCCACCCGCAACGGGGTCGAGAAGCTGGCGGCTCAGCTGGCGGAAACGGGTCGCCGCGTCCTGGCCTACCACGCCGGCCTCCCCGCCGAACTGCGCACTGCCAACCAGGCTGCCTTTGTCGCCTCGGAAGACATGGTCATGGTCGCCACCGTTGCCTTCGGCATGGGGATCGACAAGCCCGACGTGCGCTTCGTGGCCCACGCCGGCCTGCCCAAGTCGATCGAGGGCTACTATCAAGAAACCGGCCGCGCCGGCCGCGACGGTGATGACGCGGTCGCGCTTATGCTCTGGGGTGCGGACGATTTCGCGCGCGCGCGGATGCGTATCGGCGAAGTGGAGGAGCACCGCCAGCCCAGCGAACGCGCCCGCCTCGATGCCTTGGCGAATCTCGTCGAAACGCCGACTTGCCGCCGCGCTGTCCTCCTCCGCCACTTCGGGGAGCATCCGCCCGAGACCTGCGGCAATTGCGACAATTGCCTTCACGCCCCGGGCGTGACGGATGCGACCCAACTCGCCCGCAAGCTGCTCTCCGCGGTCTACCGCACCGGCCAGATGTTCGGCCTTGGCTATCTCGAAAAGGTCCTCACCGGCGCGGCCGACGAACGCGTCACCGATCGCGGCCACGATCAGCTTTCCGTCTTCGGCATCGTCCCGGGAGAGGAAGCCGCACTGCTGCGCCCTGTCGCGCGCGCGCTGCAGGCCCGCGGCACGCTTGTCACCAACGAACACGGCGGCTTCATGCTTGGCGGTGATGCCCGCGCCCTGCTCAAGGGAGAGGGCCGCCTCGATCTCGTCGTCGCACCCAAGGCCGAACGCACCTCCCGCCGCCGCCGCGCCGCGGAAGGTGAGCCCAACCCCATCGGCGATCCCTTGTTCGAGGCCCTGCGCGCGCTGCGCCGCGAACTCGCGCAGGAGGCCGGGGTGCCGCCCTACGTCATCTTCCATGATTCCGTTCTGCGAGACATGGCCGCGAGCAGACCAGGTTCGTTGCAGGAACTCGGTGCCATCGGCGGCGTTGGCGCGCGCAAGCTCGAGGCCTACGGAGATCGGTTCCTCGAGGTTGTCCGGGCGTTCTGAGCTGCTTCACCTGGCTCGCGATGACGGGTGGAGGGCGTCAGAACGGAATCTTCGCCCCGTCCCACGCAAACAGCCCGCCGCTGTCCGCCGGGCTCAGCGTGTCCAGCACCCCCAGCAGTGCCGCTGCCGAAAACGCCGGCGTGAACAGCTTCTCCGCTGCCACTCCGCGCTGGAACGGGGCGGAAAGCGCCGTGTCCACCGTTCCCGGATGGAGCGTCACCGCGATGGCCTGCGGGTGCGTGCGGGCCAGCTCCAGCGCAAGGTTCCTGACCAGCATGTTGAGGGCGGCCTTGCTCGCACGGTAGGCGTGCCAGCCGCCAAGCCGGTTGTCGGAAATGGAGCCGACCCGCGCGGAAAGTGCGGCAAAAACCGCCCGTCCGTCGCGCCGCAGCAGCGGCAGTGTGTGCCTGGCGATCAGGGCAGGGCCGATCGTGTTGATGGCAAACAGCTCCGCCATCCCATCCGCGCTGAGCGCGCGCCAGGATTTTTCCGGCCCCGTCCCGTCCGCACGGGTGAGGCGGCCAGTAGCGATCAGCACGATGTCGAGCGGCCCGCCAATGGCGGCACAGGCGCAAGCCATTGTGGCCTCGTCCTGCAAGTCGAATGTGAAAGGCCGCAGCTTTCCGCCGCTCGGTCCATCGCCGCGCCGCGATCCGGCGTGGACTTCGGCCACGTCGTCGCGGGCCGCCAGCGCTGCGGCGAGCGCGCCGCCCACGCCGCCGGATGCACCGAATACGGCGCAGCGCAGGGCGGGGAAAGTCGAACTCATGGCTACGGCTTGGCCTTTCGTGCCGCCGGTGTCGAGCAGACCCTAAAGGCAGGCCATCAAGGCAGGCCCTTCAGGCAAGGGGCGGATCCATGCTGTATTATCTCACCAATACAGCTTGCGAACCGGCTCTCGGCACGCCACATTGCGATATCAGGCGCCCGCAGGGGGAATGAGACGCACAGCCATGGCCAGTAACCCGACCGATACCGCAACTCCGATCACCCTGACCCCGCCCGATCCGGTGCCCGTGGTCGCGCCAACCCAGGCCGCCGGCCTGGTGCCCGTCACGGATGACACCAAGTCCAGGCTTGAAGCCCGCGCGGATGCCTTCGTTGCCGATCTCGTCGCGCAGGATGCGGCAAGCCCGGAGTTCGGCAAGCGCGTCGATCAGCTCGCCAACATGGGCCGCAAGGAAATCGTCGCCGCCGCCGGCATGTCGAACCGCTTCCTTGATCGACCGGTCCGCGCGATGGACAAGGACAGCGGTGTCGGCGCCGATCTCGCCGCGCTGCGCCGCACGGTGGAGGAGCTTGATCCCGGCCGGCAGGGCAAGCTCTCCGGCCCGCGCAAGATCTTCGGCATCATCCCCTTCGGCAACAGGCTGAAGACCTATTTCGACAGCTACCAGTCCTCGCAGGGCCACATCAAGGCGATCCTCGATCGCCTCGCTTCGGGCAAGGACGAGCTCCTGATGGACAATGCCGCCATCGACGTGGAGCGCGGCAAGCTCTGGGAAGCGATGGGCAACCTCGAGCAGATGATCCACATCTCCAAGGTGCTCGATCAGAAGCTGGAGGATGCCGCGGCGGATCTCGATCACACCGATCCGGCCAAGGCCAAGGCGGTCCGCGAAAGCGCCCTGTTCTATACCCGCCAGCGCACGCAGGATCTGCTCACGCAGATGGCTGTCACCGTGCAGGGCTATCTCGCGCTCGATCTGGTCAAGAAGAACAACGTCGAGCTGGTGAAGGGTGTTGACCGCGCCAGCACGACCACTGTTGCCGCCCTGCGCACCGCCGTCACCGTCGCGCAGGCGATGACCAACCAGCGCCTTGTGCTCTCGCAGATCACCGCGTTGAACACGACGACCGCGAACATCATCGATTCCACGGGCAAGCTGCTGCGCGAGCAGACCGGCAAGATCCACGAGATGGCTGCCTCCTCCACGATCCCGCTGGAAACGCTGCAGCGCGCGTTCCAGAACATCTACGAGACGATGGACACCATCGATACGTTCAAGCTGAAGGCGCTCGATGCGATGAAGCAGACGGTCGATACGCTTTCGGGCGAGGTCGAGAAGTCCAAGGGCTATATCGCGCGTGCCGAAGGCGCTGCGCAGGCCAAGCTGGAGGGGGACGCCACCTCGCCGCTGCTGAGCATCGAGGGCTGATTTCGCCATGGCCGAATCCGCGACCGACAGCAGCCGCATCCTCGCGGAGGCGCGCGCCAGCCTGCAGCGTCAGCAGGCGGGCGGGCGGCGCGCCACTGTGACTCTGGGGGGCGGCAGGTCCATCGGGCGACGCTCTGCCGAACTGAAACGGCTGCACTTCGCTCGCAAGGCCGCACGCATGGCCTTCGCGGTCATGGCCATCCTGTTTGCCGCGCTCGTCACCGGGCTGGTGATCGATGGCATCGGCTTCACCGGGATCGTGCTCACCTTCCTCGCCATCGTCGGCGCGATCGCCCTGCTGGGCACCTACCCTCGCATGAAAGTGCCCGAACTCGGCACGCTCAACCGCGGCGACGTGCGCGCGATGGTCGCGCGCACCGAGTTGTGGCTTGAAGCGCAGCGGCCCGCGCTGCCCGTGCCGGCCGTCACCCTCGTCGATCAGATCGGCGTCCAGCTCGATAGCCTTGGCCTCCAACTCGAAGGTGTCGATCCCGCCGAGCCCGCCGTCGTGGAAGTCCGCAAGCTGGTGGGCGAGCACTTGCCCGGCATGGTCGAAACCTATCGCCGCATCCCGGCGAACTTGCGCCGCGAACAGCGCGACGGGCGCACCGCCGATCAGCAACTGGCCGACGGCCTCGGCAAGATCAGCGCGGAGATCGACGCCGTCACCCGTCAGCTCGCGGCGGGCGATCTCGATGCCCTTGCCGTGCGCGGCCGCTTCCTCGATTACAAGTATGGCGACGGGCTCGAACAGGCCGCGCCGCAACTCGCCGCTCCGAAGGCCGAAAACTGATGCGCGTCTCGATCCCCCACACCCTCGGCAAGGACGAACTGCGCCGCCGCATGGCGGCCAGGCTGGGCGAGGCGGAAGACAAGGCCAGGGGCATGCTGGGCGGCCTTGCCACTGTCGAAACCAGCTGGACTGACGAAGACACCCTCGGGCTCATGGTCAGCGCGATGGGCTACACGATCCCCTGTACCGCCACGATTGCCGAAACCGCGCTCGACTTCGAGGTCGAGATCCCCGCCGGTGCCGGCTTTGCCCGCCGCATGATCGAAGCCGCCGTGCGGGAAAAGGGCGAGAAGCTGGTGGGGTAGGGGCCTGGGCGCTCTCGGTCTACCTTCGTCATCGCGAGCGCAGCGCAGCAATCCGGAGCGACGTGCACTAACGCTCTTGATGCTCCGTCACTGCGTTCCTTGCAATGACGCAGCAGGAGGGACTGGATCTCGGCTCACGCCGCCAGGCTGTAGGGCTCGATCTCGCCTGACAGGTACTGCTTCTTGGCCTTCGCTCGGCTCAGCTTGCCCGAACTGGTGCGCGGCAGCGTGCGCGGCGGCACGAGCTCGATCACGCAGTTCATGCCGGTGATCGCGCGCACCTTCTCGCGGATCTGATCGCGCAGCTTCACACGCTCTTCGGGATCGGACACGCGGCAGTGCACGAGCACGGCGGGCGTTTCCTCGCCGTTTTCGGTTTCCACCGAGAATGCCGCGATATCGCCCTGATGGAAGCCGGGTAGCTGCTCCACCGCCCATTCGATATCCTGCGGCCAGTGGTTCTTGCCGTTGATGATGATCATGTCCTTCGCCCGGCCGACGATGAACAGGTAGCCTTCCTCGTTGAGGTAGCCCATGTCGCCGGTATCGAGCCAGCCATCCACCATACAGGCTGCGGTCGCCTCGGGATCGCGGAAGTAGGAATGCATCACCGAGGAGCCCCGGCACCACACCTTGCCGATATGGTGGTGGGCCAGCGCCTCGCCCTGCTCGCCGCGCACGGCCACTTCCATGCCGCGCACCGCCTTGCCGCAATTGACGATGGCGCGGTAGCGCGCCGGGCGAGACAGATCGCGCGGGGTTCCCGAAAGACGCTCTTCCTCGACGAGTTCGACACGGATGCCTTCGCCCGGCGGCATGACCGTGACGGCCAGCGTCGCTTCGGCAAGGCCATAGCTCGGCAGGAAGGCGGCAGCCTTGAAGCCGGCATCGGCAAAGGCGTTGACGAAGTTCTGCATCACGTCGGGCCGGATCATGTCCGCCCCGTTGCCCGCGATGCGCCAGCGCGAAAGGTCGAAACGATCGGCCACGTTGCTCTGGCTCGAGATGCGGCGCGCGCAGATGTCATAGCCGAAGGTCGGCGAGTAGGACATCGAGGTGCCCTGGTTGCGGCTGATCAGATCCAGCCACGCCAGCGGACGGCGCGCGAAGTCCTCGGTCTTGAGGTAATCGGCGGAAACCTGGTTGGCGATGAGCGAGAGGAAGCAGCCGACAAGGCCCATGTCGTGATACCAGGGCAGCCAGCTGATCGCGCGGTCGCCAGGCTGGAACTTCATGCCGTGCGAATGGCCGGCGAGGTTCGACATCAGCGCCCGGTGCGTCACCGCCACGCCATGGGGGAAGCGGGTCGATCCGCTCGAATACTGGAGATAGGAAATCGCGTCCGGGTCCGGCGTCGGCAGCGCTGTATCCGCCGGCTCCGCCGCCGCCGCAAACTCCTGCCAGGTCAGCCCCTTGCAGCCGCAGCGTGCCGCGGCCGCCGCGCAGATCGCGGCAATCTCGTCCGGGTAGATCAGCATCGCGGGGTCCGAACTGGTGATCTGCACCGATAGCTGGTCGATGTAGTTCTCCTTGCCACCGAAGCTGGTCGGCAGCGGCAGCGGCACCGGCCACGCGCCCGCATACATCGCGCCGCAGAACAGCGCGGCAAAATCGGCACCGGTCTCGGCGATCAGGGCGATCCGGTCACCCGGCTGGACACCCATCGCGATCAGCCGGCGTGCGGCGATCAGCGCATCGCCGCGCAGTTCGGCAAAGGGGTAGACGCGGACCAGCGTCCCGCGCGCATCGTGGAAATTGAGGCCGCATGGCCCTTCTGCGGCGAAATCGAGCGCCTCGCAAAAGGTGCTGAAATCGGCAAAACGCCGGGGGCGCCCATCGTCATTGGGCGTGGGAACCAGCGCCGGGCGGGCGGCGGTATCCAGGACAGTCATTGCGTTACCCCGTCTTTTTGGTCTTGTTGAAACGTAAAATGGGGCCCTAACGGCCTGCTCTGTCCCCGCAAATCTTGCGGGATGTTCCCATTTGCGCGGGACTGTGGCACGAATGTGGCATGGCGTTTACCAGTTCCGGGCGCACGACGGGCCGAGCCGGCGGCACACGGCAGAAAACACCGCCGCCACCGCTCGATCAGCCCGCGCTCGATGCACTGGCGCTCGCCTATGTGGCCCGCTTCGCCACGAGTTCCGGGCGCCTATCGACATATCTCGGGCGTAAACTGCGCGAACGTGGCTGGGCCGGGGATTCGCCCCCGGATGTCGCGGCCATTGTCGCGCGCATGGCAGACCGCCGCTATCTTGATGATGCCGCCTATGCCGCGGCCAAGAGCGAGGGTCTGCGTCGGCGCGGATACGGCGTGCGGCGGATCGAGACGGCGCTGGATCACGACGGGATCGCGCCGGCCTTGCGCAGCGCAGTGCGTGGTAGCGAGACCGAGCGGCGCCGCGCCGTGCTGGCCTTTGCCCGGCGCAAGCGGTTCTGGCCCTATTCAGCCGGGCCGTGTCTTGATCCTGCCATGCGTGCCAAGCATCTGGCTGCCTACATGCGTGCCGGGCACGGGCTTGACCATGTTCGCCGGGTGATGGATGCGCAGGGTTTGGACGAACTGGAAGAATGGGCTGATGAACATGCTGAAGATGCCGTGGAATAGAGCTGCCGGTCTCGCCCTCCTGATTGCTGCTGTCGGGTGCTCGCCGCTCGCCGCCGGATCGACCAGCGCGCAGGGCTCGGCCAGCGCCGCTCCTGCAGCTGCTGCTCCGGTCCATCCGGTTTCGGGCCTCACTGTGGTGCCGCTCACCGTCAGGACCGCCGGCGGCCCGCACGTCTTCCAGGTCGAGGTCGCTGCCAGCCCTGCCGAGCAGGAGCGCGGCCTCATGTTCCGCGAGAAGATGGGTGCGGACGAGGGGATGATCTTCCCGATGGCTGCGCCCCGGCCGATCGCGTTCTGGATGAAGAACACGGTGATTCCGCTCGATATCATCTTCATCGGCCCGGACCACAAGGTGCTCAACGTGGCGGCCAATGCGGTACCTTATGACGAGACCCCGCTGCCGTCGGACGGCAATGCCTCGGGCGTGCTCGAACTGAACGGTGGCCGTGCGGCGCAGATCGGTCTCAAACCGGGCGACACTGTCACCTGGTAAGCCCCCGGCGCCATCACCAGGGCAGTAACACGACCTTTCCGCCGATACCGCCCTTTCCGATCCGCCGGTGGACATCGGCGGCGGCGGAAAGGGGCAGACGGGCTGCCACGACCGGCCGGATCCTGCCATCCTTCAAGCAGCTCAGCAGCTTGGCCATGTCCTCGGCGAACTGCTCTGGATGGGCCTTGCGGCGGTCGGTGATGGAATACCACACCGCGCGTCGTCCGCCCCAAAGCGGGCTCAGCAGGGTCCACAGCCTGAGCCGCAGGAGGCCGAGCCCCGCCGCAATCAGGCTTTCCCCGCCGGTCGCCATGGTTTGCGAGCCATAGCCGACAAGCACGCCGCCCGGCGCCAGCGCGGCGAAGGTGCGCTTGAAATGCGCGCCGCCGATGGCATCGAATGCGGCATCTACCCCGCGCCCGCCGGTCGCGCGCAGCACGGCGGCGGTGAAATCCTCCGCGCGGTAGTCGATCGCTTCCGCGCCGTGGCTTTCGACGACCGCCATGTTCGCGGCCGAACAGGTGCCGATCGCGCGCAGTCCCATGGCCCGTGCCAGATCGAGCAGGGCGGAGCCGACCGAGCCCGAAGCGCCGATCACGAGGATCGTGGCGCCAGCCTCAATGCCCGCCGCCCGCGCCAGCATCTGGTAGGCCGTCATGTAGGCCAGTGGCAGGCACACCGCCTCGGCGGGATCGATCCCTTCCGGCACCGGCACCAGCGTGGCAGCCCGGCGCACTGCGTATTGCGCATAGCCGCCCACGACAGTCAGGTCGGCCACCATCTGGCCCGGGGTCAACCCCGTCACGCCGGCGCCCAGCGCATCGACCGTGCCGACAAGGTCGTAGCCCGGCGTGAAGGGCAGCGGGCCCTTGAAATCGGGATAGCGGCCCATGCGGATGAACGTGTCGGTGAAGCCGGTTCCCGCCGCCAGCACCTTGATGCGCACTTCGCCGGGCCCGGGCTCGGGCAGGGCTTCCTCGGTTGCCAGTTCAAGGACGTCCGGCCCTCCGAAGTGGCTGATGCGGATATGCTGCCAGGCCATGTGTCTGTCCCGCTGCGAGGGGTTGCCGCGTCAGACTATGGGGGCAGGGCGGCAATGCAATCCCCTATGCCGTGCGAACGTACCGAAACGATCCATCCATCGCCAGCCCAACCCCCTCTTGCCCAAACCCCCTTTGAGACGCTAAGCGCGCAACCCATGAGCATCCTCGGCAAGATCTTCACCTGGTGGGACGGCGCCACCTTCGGCACCATGCTCGACAGCGCCCGCAATGGCGTGAAAGTCGGCCAGGACGCGCAGGGCAACACCTACTACCGCTCGCGCAAACCCTATCCCAAGGGCCACCCCTTCGCGGGGAGCGAGCGCCGCTGGGTGATCTACAACGGCCCAAATGATGCCAGCCGCGTGCCTGCCGAATGGCACGGGTGGCTCCATGGCAATTTCGATGGCACGCCGGAAAGCAACCTGCCTGCGCCGCGTATCTGGGAAGTGGAATTCACGCCCAACGCTACCGGTACCTCGGCCGCCTATCGCCCGCAGGGTGCGCTCGAGCGCGGTGGCAAGCGCGCCCGCGCCACGGGTGACTACGAAGCCTGGTCGCCCGAAGGCTGATGCGCCGCTTCGCACCGCTGCTGCTGGCGCCGGCTTTGCTGGCGCTTGGTTCATGCGGCGGCAACAAGAACGCCGAAGCCCCGCCGCCTAGCGAGGCAACGCAAGGCGCCGGCCCGGCTGCCAATGCATCGGGCGTGGTCGAAAGCGAGTTCGGCACACCGGTCAAGGACCGCGTCGCGACGCTGGGTTTCCTGAACAAGCGCAACAACATCACGCAGATCGTCCAGCTGAAGAGCGGCGAATCGCGCCGCATCGGCAATGCGATCATCAAGCTGGCCACCTGCGAGCGGACCGCGCCGTGGGAGGATCCGCCGGAAACGGGCGCATTTGTCCAGCTCTTCGTCGAGGAACGCGCGACGACCCGCGAACGGCTCGCCTGGCACAAGGTCTTCTCGGGCTGGCTGTTCAAGAATGCCCCCGCCCTCAACGTGGTCGAGCATCCGGTCTACGACGTGTGGGTCAAGGACTGTGCGATGAAGTTCCCCGGCGAGGAGGATAGCCCTGCCGCCGCCGCATCGACGAGCAGCGCGGCAAAGCCGGCGGGCAAGCCGCCAGCGCCCGCGGCCGTTACGTCTGCTCCGGCTGCCGCCGCGCCGGCCGCCGCCGAAGGTTCGCCCCCGGCCTGACGCCGGGCCGCCGGTATCAGCGCCCGTTTGAGCAGATCGAGATAGCGGGCCTGGGTGATTTCCACCGCGCCCAGCGAAGCAAGGTGCGGCGTGGTGAACTGGCAATCGAGCAGTTCCGCCCCGGCGCGCCGCAGCGCCGCAACGAGCCATGCCAGCGCGACCTTGGAAGCGTCGCTGGTGCGGCTGAACATGCTCTCGCCGCAGAACACCCGGTCAAATCCGACGCCATAGAGCCCGCCGACCAGAATTTCCGTGCCGCCGGGCCCATCCTGCCAGGTTTCGATCGAATGCGCGTGTCCTTGGCGATGCAGCTCGCGGTAGCTTGCGGCGATGCGGTGGCTGATCCAGCTGTCCTCGGCATCGAGGCGCGGGGCGGCGCAGGCATCGATCACCGCATCGAACGCCTCGTTGCAGGTCACCCGGAAGCGCCCCCGCCGCAAGGTGCGCGCCAGGCTGCGCGAGAGGTGGAAGCCCTCCAGCGGCAGGATTGCCCGCATCCGCGGCTCGACCCAATAGACGTCCGGATCGTCCCGGCTGTCCGACATCGGGAAAATGCCGGCACGATAGGCCTGCAGCAAAAGCTCGGGCGGGATGATCGAGGTGTCGCTCTTCATCGGCACACGCAGCTTCTGCCGCTTGCTGTGTCTGCGTCAAGCCTCGCCTGCGTGGCTGGGTCCGATCCGGTGTTCATCACCCAATTCTTGGTTGGTCTGAAGATGAAGCATTGTTATGAATCAGAAGCAGGAGAATTGTGCCATGGTCAAGCTCAATACCAGCTGGGGCGGCAACTTCCAGTTGAGCCAGTTCAAGGTGGCAACCTATTTCAGCGCCGGGCTCGAACCGAAAATTACGCACGGCGATCTCACGATCGGGACCGAAACGTTTCCCGATGTCGCGAGCTTTCGTGTTATGATTCCCCTTTCTGATATCGTGACCGAGCCTTACGACTTTCATTTCGGCGGGACAGGCCTTGCCTTTGCCTCAGGCACAAGCGCCCTTGCCGCGGGAACCATCAGTGCGCTGCATGTCACGTGGGGCGACTATGCGTCGGAGGCGTACACGCTGTCCGGCCTTTCCCTGACCGCGGCAGACATCGCGGCCGCGCAAAAGTCGTCCAATCCCGATGCCACGCTCGCCGCGCGCATCTTTTCGGGCAATGACGATATCGAACTTGGCCACAATGCCGACGTCGCCAACGGGTACGCCGGGGACGACCGACTGAGCGGCGGGGGCGGTTACGATACGCTCTACGGCGGAGCGGGGAACGACAAGCTCTACGGCGGCCCGGGCCACGATGATCTCTATGATGTCGAGGGCAACAACCTGTTCCATGGCGGGGCGGAGTACGACACCGTCCATTTCGTCGGCGCCCGGGCGGGGGTCACGGTCAATCTCGCATTGACGCGCGCACAGGCTACCGGAATTGGCAGCGATACCTTAGTTCTTGTCGAAAACATCGAAGGCAGCGCCTTTGGAGACCGGTTCACCGGCACAGACGGCTCCAACGAGTTTCGCGGGCTTGCTGGCAATGACCGGCTGGACGGGCGTGCCGGCGATGATTTTCTGGTCGGCGGGAAAGGCAGCGATATCCTCATCGGCGGTACCGGTGCAGACATGTTCGGGTTTTCCGATATTCGCACCGGGATCGACACGATTGTGGACATGCGCGCCGGCCAGGGCGACACGATCCGTCTTTCCCGATCCGCCTTTGTCGGCATGTCCAATGGCGCCCTCAAGGCGGATCAGTTCTACGCCGCAGACGGTGCGACGCAGGCGCACGACGCCTCGGATCGCATCGTCTACGACACGGCGACCGGCGCACTCTATTTCGATGCGGACGGCGCGGGTGGGCAGGCGGCAGTCCAGTTCGCGATTGTCGGCAATGATCACCACCCACTGCTCGATTTCAGCCTGTTTTCGGTCGTCCCGCCGTTCTTTTTCTGATCGCATGGCGCCGATCCGTCATGCCGGAGCAGTTGGCGCATCTGCAGTTGCGCTGCGCGCGGCAACCCACTAAGGGCACTCCTCCGGCACAGGAGTGTAGCTCAGTTGGTAGAGCATCGGTCTCCAAAACCGAGGGCCGGGGGTTCGAGTCCCTCCACTCCTGCCAGGTCCTGCTGAAGGACCTGGCGCCCGCTTCCCACTTTCGAGAGTTTGTCGCGCCACGCGCCGGCTGCCATGGTGCGCGCCAGTGCCGCTCCTCCTGCCGAAAGTTTCCGTGCCATGAACGTCAAGGCCTATGCCGCCCACGCCGCCGACCAGCCGCTCGGCCCTTTCGTCATCGAGCGCCGCGAGCCCGGTCCGAAGGACGTGGTGATCGCCATCGCCTTTTGCGGCGTGTGCCATTCCGATCTCCATACGGTGCGCGGCGAATGGGGCGGCACCCTCTTCCCGTGCGTGCCGGGGCACGAGATTGTCGGCACGGTCAGCGCCGTGGGCAGCGCCGTCACCCGATTCGCCGCTGGGGACACGGTCGGTGTCGGCTGCATCGTCGATAGCTGCCGGACTTGCGCGGCCTGCGGCGATGGGCTGGAGCAATTCTGCGCCAGCGGCATGACCGGCACCTACAATTCGCCCTCGCCCGATGCGCCCGGGCACACGCTCGGCGGCTATGCGCAGACTATCGTGGTGGACGAGGCCTATGTTCTTTCGATCCGCCACAAGCCGGAGCAACTCGCCGCGGTCGCGCCGCTGCTCTGCGCCGGGATCACCACGTGGTCGCCCTTGCGCCACTGGCAAGCGGGCCCCGGCAAGCGAGTCGGCGTCGTCGGCATCGGCGGTCTTGGCCACATGGGCATCAAGCTCGCCCGCGCGCTGGGTGCCGAAGTCACCGGCTTCACCACCAATCCCGCCAAGCGGCAGGCCATCCTCGATCTCGGCGCGCACCATGTCGTCGTCTCGACCGACAAGGCCGCCATGAAGGCCGCCCGCGAGAGCCTCGATCTCATCATCAACACCGTCTCGCACAGCCACGATCTCGATCCCTTCCTGCTCACGCTCACCCGTGACGGGACGATGGTGATGGTCGGCGGGCCGGAAAAGCCGCACCCGATGCCCACGCTGTTCCACTTGCTGACGCGCCGCCGCAGCATTGCCGGCTCGCTCATCGGCGGCATCGCGGAAACGCAGGAGATGCTGGATTTCTGCGCCGAGAATGGCGTGGTCTCGGACATCGAGCTGATTCGCATGGACGAGATCGAGGCCGCCTATGCGCGCATGGTGAAGAGCGATGTGCGCTACCGCTTCGTGATCGATACGAAGACCATTTGAGCCGCTGGGGCGGATTGCGCACCGGCCAATTCCCCGCCTGGCCACTCCCGCGAGGACGCTGAACGGGCGTCCGGGCTGTGGCTTGCCCCGGTGCAGCCACGCCCCGTGCCATCCGCACGGGGCGCAAACGGAGTCCCGCGCTCTTGCCAAGGGCGGGGCTAGGCCCTAAATGCAGGGCTCTTCCGACATCGGAAACCTCGCCTGCCCCTCCCGGACCTGTCCGGGGCGGCGATGAGGCCTAGCCGGAAGCCGTGGAAACCGCGCGATGGACGTGCGGCCTCAAGTTGATGTGATTGGCAGGAACACGATGGCAAAGATCAGCCCCGGTGAATTCATCAACCAGGTCCGCGCCGAAGCGCGCAAGGTGATCTGGCCGACCCGCGCCGAGACGACCACGACCGCAATCTTCGTCGGCATCATGATGCTCATCCTTGCAGTGTTCTTCCTCGGCATCGATTCGATCTTCAGCCTGATCGTGCGCTCGCTCCTGTCGCTCGCCTGATCTCTCGACCCAATTCAAGGACTGCCCATGGCCCGCTGGTACATCATTCACGCCTATTCCGGCTTCGAGAACAAGGTGAAGGAAGCGATCCTCTCCGAGGCCGAGCGCATCGGCCTCTCGCAGCTGGTCGAGGCGGTCGAGGTGCCCACCGAAACCGTCACCGAGGTGAAGCGCGGCAAGAAGGTCCAGGTCGAGCGCAAGTTCATGCCCGGCTACGTCCTCGCCAAGCTCGCGATGAATGATGACATCTACCACCTCGTGAAGAACACGCCCAAGGTCACCGGGTTCCTCGGCAACAACAACAAGCCGCAGCCGATTTCCGACAAGGAAGCCGCCCGCTACTTCGGCGCGCGCGAGGCCGCTGCCGCCGAACCGCGCAAGCAGGTCCTCGTCGATTACGAGATCGGCGATTCGGTCAAGGTCAACGCCGGTCCGTTCGCCTCATTCAACGGAACCGTGGAAGAGCTGGATTTCGAGAAGCAGCGCGTCAAGGTCGCCGTCTCCATCTTCGGCCGCGCCACCCCGGTCGAACTGAGCTTCGAAGAAGTCGAACTCGTCAAGTAACATCAGCCCGCACGAACCATGCCCCATGCGCTCCCCTCCCCGGTGGGGAGAGGTCTGGGCGAGGTGGTTCGCCAAAGGCGGACCGAAGGGGCCCTTCAAGCGATAGAACCAGCCTTACGGGCTGCAAGGGCCAGCTGCCTTTGCAGCCCGAAGTGTTGTGGGCTGCCTGAAATGCCGCCGTTAGCTCCGGATTCGGCATCAACGCCGGGCCTCAGGCCTTTTTCATGAAGCCCAGATCTTTCGCATCGAAGCGCGCCAGATCGGGCAGAATATCGGCAAGGTCGCTCTCGCTGATCCCCATCCACCTCCCGAGTGTTGCAGCGTATTGCGAGGCCGACGTGCTAGGCAGCATCGGCCCACCCTCATAGGTCGTGTCCGGACCGTTGACGTTGATGGCGGGCAGCTTGCCGTAGATGTTCCCGCCGTTGACCGCGCCGCCCATGACGAGATGATGCGATCCCCAGCCGTGATCGGTGCCATCTTCATTGGGCACGAAGTTGCGACCGAATTCTGATGTGGTGAACAGCGTGACCTTGTCCCGCATCCCGAGCTTGCCGAGCATGGAATCGAAGAAGACCAGCGCACTGTTCAGCTTGGTCATCAGCTGGGGGTGCCAGATGTTCTGTTCGCTGTGGGTGTCGAACCCGCCCAGTTCGACGTAGAATACCTGACGCCGCGCCCCGAT
Source organism: Novosphingobium fuchskuhlense (assembly GCF_001519075.1). Classification (GTDB taxonomy): domain Bacteria; phylum Pseudomonadota; class Alphaproteobacteria; order Sphingomonadales; family Sphingomonadaceae; genus Novosphingobium; species Novosphingobium fuchskuhlense. The sequence goes on along the minus strand of NZ_KQ954244.1, from coordinate 385,419 downwards.
CGCGCTGCTTGCGCCGATCAGGCGGCCGATGGTGCGCAGGCTGTTGGCCAGTTCGTTCTCGCCGCCGCCGGGGGTCTGGCCGAATGTCGCGTCCGGCAAAATGGCGCCGTTCAGGATGGCGGATTCGTCCCGCAGGGTTTCATGGGCCTGCGCATAGGCTTTCTCGAGCAGATTGGTCCGCGTCCCCGATCCGGTTACCGCGCGTTCAAAGGGCGATCCCGGTTCGAAATAGGGCTGCGGCACACCATCGTTCGAGACGGCAAAGGCATACGTGTTGGCGCCCATCCCGAAGCGGGTATATCCCGCCGATGAAATGGTCGTGGCGATGGGATGGGCATTGGTGGAGGCCATGATGTCTGCCATGCGCCCGCCCCAGCCATATTCGCTGGCCTCGTTGAGGCTCGCCCACATGTTACTCTGGTCGAAATGCGAGCCCAGCAGGCGGGGCAGCTTCGCCCGGCCAGCATCGATGTCGGCGCGCGTAGTCGGCTCGAGCAGCGGGCCGACGTTGGCCACGACGGCGATACGGCCGGCATTGTAGAGCTTGCGAATGCCGGTCAAGCGGGGGCTGAGGGCGATCTGTAGCCCTTTTTGCTGGCTCGCTGCGGTGAGCGGCAGCAGCTTGGCGCGTGCAAGGGCCAGGTCCTTCCGCACATTCGCATAGTTCGTATAGGATGGCATGTCGTAGGGCACGATGCTGCTCAGATGGTCGTTGCCACCACCCAGCGCGACATAGACGAGGGCCTTGTAATCGCTCGCGGTTTGCGCCGATGCTGCGGCAATTCCGGCAAATCTCATCGCAAATGGGGAGGCAATGCCGGCAGCAGCAAAGGCACTGGCCTGGCGGAGGAATTCGCGGCGCGAGGCTGCGTGGGTCATGGACTTCCTCTCCTACTTCTGAACGACGTATTCTGCGGATGCGATCATGACCCGCATGGCCCGGGCGAATTTGAGCTGGGGAAGGCCGCCGCTGGTCTGAGCCCAATCGTCCGTAATGGCCGCCATGGAATCGCGGATCTGCCGTTTGAGAGCGGCAGACATCTGCCCGGCCATGAATCGCTGGTTCATTTTCTCGATCAGCGCTGTGGGCGTCCGCACCAGCGGCAGCCAATCGCTGTAATCGAGTTGCAGTGTGATGGCATTGGGATGCGCCTCATCGACATATTTCGTCAGGCCTGCATAAAGCAGCGTGTTCCACATGAAGTCGTCGATATCCCCGACTGACGCAGCGGTCGTGATCTGCATCTCGGGCGAGACCAGTTCGCGTTTGAAAAGCTCGGTCCCGGCCGGTTTGTAATCGGGATAGTAGAAGTTGAACACGGTATGGGCATGGAGCGGCGACTGCCACAGGCCCTTGTGGCTGTCATAGTCCCAGGTCGGAATGCCGAAATCATTGGGATCATCGCCGGGCTTGGCGTTGAACACGCGCAGGATCTGGGCATAGCGCTGGATCGGTTCGCGGATGCGGCCGAACGTGGGGTCGGCTGCCTTGGCTGGATCGCGCGCTTCCGGATCGAGCAGAATGGCCTTGATCACCGCCTTCATGTCGCCGCGCACGCCCGCCCCGTTGTTGTCGAAAACGGCTGAGACGCGGGCGATGTAAGCCGGGCTCGGATTGCTTGTCACGAAGCGCTGGATCAGCTGCCGGCCGATAAAGGGGCCGACATTGGGATGCCTCACAAGGCGGTTCATCACGACCTTGAGATCCGTAATCGGTTTGGTCGCACCAGCCTTGATCGTGACGCCGAGGAACTTCTTCTCCGACGAGGAGTGGTACGAGTTGTTGCCCTCCATGGGCTTCATCTGCACAGCCGGCTCTGCGGGGGGCTGGCAAAAGCAGTTGGTGTATTCCCAATCATCCGCAGTCGCGCCCTTCAGCCCGAAACCGGTGAGGGCCTTGGAAATTCCCACCACGTCAGCCTGCGTATAGGTCGGGATGGGCTGCCCATTGGCATCGAGCTTGCGGCTTCCATCCGGATTGAGTTGCCACAAGCCGATCGAAAACAGCTGCATCACCTCGCGGGCATAATTCTGGTCAGGCTGTGTCCCGGGCAAACTGCTGTCACCGCGATTGTACAGGTTGGAAAGGAAGGCACCCATCGCCGGGCTCAGCGACACTTGCGTCAACAGCTCACCGAATGTCGTCAGACCTGTCGTCTGCAGGATATCCACGTAGCGCGCCATGGCTCGCCCATAATCCTGCGTCGCATTCACATAAGTAGAATTGACCAGTATTTGCGATATTGCAAAAAGATAGCGCTGTCTCAGCTGATCGTCTTTTGTAAAACCAATCCACATCCCGGGATGAATGGGGTTAATGTTTGAATCTTTTATAGTCGGAAAGATGCTATTATATGCATCGAGGTGAGAGTATTGCACCGGCATGGCAAATTGCTTGTCGATCCATGCCGAATAGCCAATTGATTGCACAAGTGCGATGTCCGCGTCCGAATAGCCAAACGTTGCCTGCTGGAGGAAGCGCTCCGCATCCTGCGCCGAAATCGTCGCCCCCGGGGCGGTCTGGGCCTGCGCGGCTACAGGGAGGACGAGGGCACCGCCAAGCCCGTAGGCCAGCGCCGCAACAAGTGCTGGTGCAAGCCGGCTCAAGGTCCGCGCGCGCACCTTCATGTATTTTGACTGTACCCTCATGCTCAACCTCGCAACAGGGGGGCGCCGTGGCAGGCACCGCGATTTCTGGACGTTGGCTAAAGGTATTACGTAGCGAGAATTGCGGATGGTTTGCAAAACGACCTAAACGCCCGCCCCGGTTGCGGTACACCTTGTTTTCGCCACCATTCACAGTCCCTGTCCGGCGGCGCGCCCATTATGCGAGGCATGGCCGGGTCAGGCCGGCAGGCATCCGGCAGCCCCCGGTGAGCCGCATACGGATGTTGCGGTGCAGAGCCCACACGGTGCGGTGCCTTGTGTTGCGACAGCACAGGGGATGCCACCAATGACGGCCTATCGGCAGCCCCCATTGCCAAACGCCCACGTCCCCGCTAATCGCCCGCGCTTCCGGCAGGGATTCGTCCTCGCCTGATTCCGTGCGGGAGGATGCCCCGGCATCCGTTTGACCGCTCACTCTGCGGAGGCTTCGGCCCCCAACAGGACGAAAGGAGGCCAATCGTGGCCAAGAAAATCGATGGTTACATCAAGCTGCAGGTTGCAGCTGGTGAAGCGAAGCCCTCGCCGCCGATCGGGCCCGCGCTCGGTCAGCGCGGTGTCAACATCATGGGTTTCTGCAAGGAATTCAACGCCGCGACTCAAGAAGTCGAAAAGGGCACCCCGCTGCCCACCATCATCACGGTCTATTCGGACAAGTCGTTCACCTTCGTGACGAAGACCCCGCCGGCGACCTTCCTCATCAAGAAGGTGCTCGGCCTCAAGTCCGGCTCGAAGGAGCCGGGCAAGATCTCGGCCGGCAAGATCACCCGCGCGCAGCTCGCCGAAGTCGCCGCGCTCAAGATGAAGGATCTGAACGCGAACGACGAGGACGCGGCGATCAAGATCATCGAAGGTTCGGCGCGCGCCATGGGCCTGCAGGTGGAGGGTTGATCCGATGAAGACGACGAAGAACCAGAAGGCCCTCGCCGAAAAGCTGGGCGATAACCAGAAGCTCTACAAGGTCGACGAAGCGATCCAGCTCCTCAAGGACCTGAAGCGCACCAAGTTCGACGAAACCATCGAGGTTGCCCTCAACCTCGGCGTCGATCCGCGCCACGCCGACCAGATGGTCCGCGGCATGGTCACGCTGCCCTCGGGCACTGGCAAGGACGTCAAGGTCGCCGTGTTCGCGCGTGGCGACAAGGCCGAAGCCGCGCTTGCGGCGGGTGCTGACAAGGTTGGCGCCGAAGACCTGCTCGAGGACATGCAGAACGGCAACCTCGATTATGGCCGCGTGATCGCGACGCCCGACATGATGGGCATCGTCGGCCGCCTCGGCAAGGTGCTGGGCCCCAAGGGCCTGATGCCGAACCCGAAGCTCGGAACCGTCACCCCCAACGTCGCGGATGCGGTCAAGGCGGCGAAGGCCGGCCAGATCGAATTCCGCGTCGAAAAGGCCGGCATCATCCATGGCGGCATCGGCAAGATGAGCTTCTCGAACGAGGCGCTGCGCGCCAACTTCGACGCGTTCGTCGATGCGATCGTCAAGGCGAAGCCCGCCGGCGCCAAGGGCAAGTACCTGCGCAAGGTCGGTCTGTCGTCGTCGATGGGCCCCGGCCTCAAGGTCGACGTGGCGGAAGTCCACGGCGGCTGACTCCGGGGCTGATCCAGCCGGACAGCTAGAACACGAAAGGCCGGGAGGGGAAACCTTCCCGGCCTTTTGCTTTTCAGAAGGCGATCCAGGTAAACAGGCGCAGCGCGTTATTGTCGGCAGCGTTGGCCCCGGCCCCGTCGTAATTGCGGCGCGCGCCGTCGAAGCGGCCATAGGCGGTGAACTGCGCCCCCATCCGCAGCGCCGCGCGGGGGCCCAGCGGCGAATTGCCCGCGCCCCACGGCGTATAGTCCACCTGTGCCATCACCCCGTTGCTGTTCGGCCTTCCGCTTCCGCCGTAGAGGAAGCCGTTGGGCCTGCCGCCGCTGGCGAAGAGGCTGACCGTCGTCCCCACTTTGCCGCGCCAGTTGTAGCCCAGCGTGCCACGCCATTCGTTCAGGGTCACCCCCGCGCAGTTCGCCGGTGCCAGCGCAAGGAGGCAGGTTGCGCGGAGGTCCGCATTTTCATGGACATAGCGCAGATCGGCAGTGAATGTGTCGCCGTTTGCATCGGGCTTGAGCCAGGAAAGGTCGAGCCCTGCATCGGTGTAGTGGTCGGTGCGCCCGGTGCTCCGGTCGCGCCCCGGATTGATCGCGGCCTTGAGCGCGAAGGCGCCCACTTCCAGCGTGCCGCCGCCGATATCCGTCTGATATGCCACCCGGCCATAGGGCGCGAGACCATGGATATCGCCCGGATCGGCGGGGTCGGCACCAAGCCAGCGCAAGGTTCCGGCCTTCGGGGAGGTATAAGCACCGCCCTCGAGATAGAGCTTGTGATCGATCCAGCTGTAGGCTGCAACGCCCAGCGTGTTCTGCGCAAGGCCCCCGTCGATCAGCGCGGCCGCGCCCGGCGTGCTCGAGACTGCGGTGTCGGTATAGGGAAAGCCCCAGGCGGGCGTGGTGTTCCACACGTCCTGTGTGGTCGGGCTGTTGTTGAACGTCAGGCCGAACACCGCGTCCTTCCCGAAGACCTTTCCTTGCGTCACCGCGCGCAGATCGACGTTGTCCCATGCCCACGCCCGCCCGACCCCGTCATAGGTGACCTGGACGAAGCCGCCGAAATGCTGGCCCACTCCGCCGGCGAGGAACACGCTGCCCTGATCGAAAGCGATGTTGTCGTTGGCCTTGATGTGATCGGGCGCGGGCACCTGATCCTTGTTGGTGTGCGTGTAGGAAGCAATCGCCATCGCCGCGAGGGGTACGTTGAAGGGTTTGGTGCGCAAGGTGTAGCCGCCGAGCTTGAACTCGCGCCCGAATGGCGTGAGCTGCGGTCCGAACCCGCCGACATGGCAGGCCTGGCAGGGCTGGCCGGTCTGCTCGGCATAGCTCGGCACAGCCTGCGCGGGGCGGGCGATGACCAGCACCGCGAGCGCCGCTGCCAGCGGGAGCGTGGCAGGCAGCACGTGGCGCGGCACAAGGCAGGCAGGGCGAGTGGGCGCGTGGCGGTTTTCGCTTGGCATCGGGGTCGCTCCTTGCTGGTGATGGCATGGGCCTATCCCCGATCCGCGACCAGCGAATTGGCGGCGGTCAAATTGCGCCGATTTTCCTGATCGGCGCGGTCAACGGTTCCGAGCGAGCGGCGAGCTGTAGTCCGGATCATGCGCGAAAGGCAGGGGCGCGCCGGTTCGCAGCGCCTGGAGCACCGCTGCGAAGTCCGTGTGGCAACGGAAACCCAGCTCCCGCTCGGCGAGCCCGGGATCATAGACCCGCCCGAGGCTCTTCGGCAGCTGCCAGCCGCGCGCGGCAAACAGCGTCTCGGCGTCCGGAAAGCGGGCGCGGATGAGAGCGGCGGCATCTGCCTTCAGCGCCGCCGCATCCGCGCGGGTGAACGGTGGCGACGCGCTCACGATGTAGAGCCCGAAGCCCAGCGCTGGCGCTTTTGCCAGCGCTTGCACATGTGCTGCCGCCGCATCCTCCACGGTCAGCCGCCGATGCAGCAGTTCGATCGCCTTGAGGTTCTCGCCAGAGGGCTGACTGAGGGTGTCGTCGTCCTCGGGAAAGAACCGCGCGGTGCGCAGGACCACCGTCGCAAGGCCATGCTCCGCCGCATGGAGCCGGCACAGCCCCTCGGCCGCGAGCTTGGTCACGCCATAGATATTGCGCGGCGCCAGCGGCCCGGTCTGCTCGTCGAGCCACACCGCCTCGGGCGTTTCCTCGCGCCGACCCTCATTTTTCCGTAGCGCCTCGCTGATCATCAGCGAGGTCGTCGAGGTCATCACGAAGCGATCGTGCCCCGCCGCCTTCGCCGCCTCAAGCAGGTTGAGCGTGCCGGTGACGTTGACATCGATGAAGGCTTGCACGGGGTAGCGCACGATATCAGGCTTGTGCAGCGCCGCCGTGTGGACCACCGCGTCGATCCCCAGCCCCATCGCCCGGTCCACCACCCGGCGATCCGCTACGCTTCCCAGCACCTGCGTTTCCGGCCCCGGCGCCAGATCGAGGCCCGTCACGGTATGGCCAGCCGCTTGCAGTGCCGGGGCCAGGAACCGGCCCAGCCAGCCTGAAGATCCCGTCAGCAGCACGCGCATCAGCGCGCGCCCTGCATCAGATTTGCCCTCGTGTAGCACTCGGCGACAAAGCTGATCCCCCGCCCGTCCGCCAGCCGCAGGACGGCCTTGTGCGACAGCACCGTTCCTGCCGGGCATTCCGCCGCCCGCCACCGCCGGCTTTCCAGCCGCTCGCGGTGGAAGCCCAGCGGGCGCACCACCGTGCCGAAGGGTGTGCGCGTCGTCTCCAGCGTGGTGTTCATCGCCGGGGTGAGCCGCGCCGGTACATACCAGTTCTTCGCGATGGAAAGCACCGTGCCGCCGCAGCGCAGCCGCACATGGCGGAAGGCCAGCGGCTCCCCGGTCCCTACGCCAAGCGCCGCACGAACTGCCGGGGTGGCGGCCTCGCTTGCGCCCTGTTCGGTATCGGCCACGATCTCGGCCGGCGCGGCAATCCCGCGCGCTGCGCACCATTGGCGCAGCGCCGCCGTGGCGCTGTCATTCGCCGCGAGGGTCTGCTCGAACCGGGCAAGCGTCGGGGCGCATGCGGCGAGCCCAAGCGCAAGGCCCGCTGCCGCTGCCAGCCGAAGGATCAGATGCCCCCCGGCACCGAATCGCGGCCAATCGCCGCCAGCCCGTCGATCAGCACTTGCGCCACGGCATCAAGCACCGCCTGATCGGTCGAGCGGATCACGAAGTTCGCGCCCACCTTGCCTTCACGGAAGAAGGGATAGCTGCCGATCTGGCAACCCTCATGCGTCTTCTCGGTCTCGCGCAGCAGGTCCGCCACTTCGCTTTCGGCCACCCAGCAGCCGACCGTGGTCGAGAGCAGCGGCAGGCCGCCCTCCAGCGTCCCTGTCAGCCCGTCGAGCATCTGCGCGGTGATCCCCGGCACGCCGGCCATCAGGAACACGTTGCCTGCCTGGATCCCGGGTGCGCCCGAAAGCCGGTTGGGAATGAGGTCCGCCCCTTCCGGCACGCGCGCCATCCGCAGCCGCGCCGGATTGATCCCGCCGCGCGTTTCGTAATAGCGCGTGAGCATCGCCTCTGCCTCGGGATGGATCACCACCGGCACACCCAGCGCCTCGGCCACCGCGTCCACCGTGATGTCATCGTGTGTCGGCCCGATCCCGCCCGTGGTGAACAGGTAGTCGTTGCGCGCCCTCAGCGCATTCACCGCCTCGATGATCGCCGCCATGTCATCCGGCACCACGCGTACCTCGCGCAGGCGGATGCCCTGTACCCCCAGCCAGGTCGCGACTTGCGCGATGTTCTTGTCATGCGTGCGGCCGGAAAGGATCTCGTCGCCCACGACGATCAGCGCGGCGGTCCAGATACGGGTTTGGTCGGTCATGCGCGCAGCGATAGCGCAAACGGGGTCAGGCGCAATGGGCCTTTCGCGCTGCTTGCAGTTCGCGCCGCGCCTCGTTTCCCTGTGCTCCGGATTGACCGCGCCCGGCGGTCAATCCGCGCCCGCTGCAATCCCCAGCTTCGCCATGACACGGGGCAACGCCAGCCTGCTCAGCGCTGCGGCACGCTCAGCGGTGTCCGCCTCGGCATAGCAGCGCAGTTCCGGGGCATTGCCCGATCGCCGCAGATGAATGATCTCGCCCGAATCGAAGGTCGTGCGGATTCCATCGGTATCGTCGATGGTTACCGCCACGCCCGCAAACGCGCCGAACAACTCGTTCTGCAAGGCCAGCCTCTGATCCATGCCGCCGGCCTCGAGCAGGGCAAAGAGCCGGGTGCCCAGCTCGGACGCAAAATCCGTCAGCCGGTCGCTGAAGGTAAAGCGGGGCGGCAGGGTGGCCAGTTGGGCTGACAGGGGCCCGTCATGCGCCGTCAGCACCAGCAGCATGGGCAGGACGGCATCGCGTGTCGGGAGCGCGGACGTTCGGGTGCCCCCCACGCCGGAGCAGTCCGAGCCGAGCAGGAAACCGCCGTTCGCCTCATATCCGCAAACCAGCCCTGAGGTGGTCCGAGACGCCTCCTGCATCGCCGCGACGACATAGGGCGAGCCGATCCGTGTGCGGAAACACCGGGGGATCGCGCCGGAAAGCTCGAGCGCTGTATTGCTGCTGACCGGCGTGACAACGGTCTCGGCTTTGATCCGCCTTGCCGCCAGAACGCCCAGCACATCACCCCGCAGCCACGTGCCGGCCTCATCGGCCAGCAGCGGACGATCCGAATCGCCATCGGTAGAAACAATCGCATCCAGCGCCATGCCGCTGGCCCATTCGTGCGCCAGGGCCACATCCTCGTCGCGAATGGCCTCCGTATCGACCGGAACGAAGGTATCCGAACGCCCCAGCAGCACCGTCTCGGCGCCGAGACCGCGCAGGATGCGGTCCAGCAGATCGCGGCCTACCGCCGAATGCTGGTAGACCCCGACGCGTTTGCCGCGCAGCGCGCCCGCTCCGAAGTGCTGGACATAGCGCTCCAGATAAGCCGCTTCCACGTCGACGATTGCGGGCAGCGCCTGTGCCTCGCGAAGCGCACCGCTGGCGTCGAAGGTGTCGTCTCCGAAGGCCACCATCTGCGCGGCCATGCCGGCCTCGTCGTCCTTGAGCACTTCCGAGGTGGGCCGGTAGAACTTGATCCCGTTGCGATCGGCCGGGATGTGGCTTCCTGTCACCATGATGCTCGGAATGCGCTCGGCAAAACTGTAGAGCGCCAGCGCCGGTGTCGGCACAAATCCGCAAAAGACCGGCTCGCCGCCTAGGTCGCGCACAGCCTGGATGCAGGCCGCCACGATGCGCGGTGTGCTCGGGCGAAGGTCGCCTGCAATCGCGACACGCCCTCCGGCCGGATACTCGCCCAGCTCGCGCACATAGGACAGGAAACCTGTCGCATAGCCATAGCAGACGCGGTCGGTCATCGCCGAAACGAGCCCGCGCGCACCGCTGGTTCCGAAAGCAACGCCGCTTTCGGCCATCAAGTCCTTCACCGATATCCGCGCCATCTGATCCGACCGCATCATCAAGAGCCCGATGACCAAACCGCCATCGCCGCCCTCGTTCCACGGTGGCCCCGACAAGTCCAGCGCGAAGCGAGGTATTGCGACCAATCTCGAGGAGACCGATTCTCATCGGCATCCGTGCCTGCCGGGCCGCGCCCGTGCAGACCACAAACGCCTTTCCTACACGCCTCGATGAGGCGCATGAAGGCATTCGCTCCTTGAACCGTGCAACCATGCAGAGCCGCACGCGGTCCGCCTCCCTGCTGCCATCGTGGTCAGGAGGCTGTCGCGTCGTGTCCGGCAGAGGACCAACCGACGGCGTGTCAGCCCATCTCGCGGCAGGTTGGAAAGAAGGCCTGCCGATTATCTTTTAAAATCAATACGATAGAGTAGTTTTGCCGGAGGGCGTGGTTTTCTCTTCTGGACTGTGTCAACCGTGTCAACCTCGAGGGCGGTCACTCTGCCCGTTCGACCACTTCGCCAGACTTTGCAGGTACCGCGCCGGCCGCCTTGGCGAAGCGCATGATACCGTCGTCGAGCGGGTTCTCCTTCAGGTACTTGCGGTCGAACAGATAGTCCTGATTGAGCCGCCAGGGCATTTCCTTCGCGTTCTTCGGCTGGATCGCAAGGCCGCGCTGGATATAGCCGGAGGAGAGATCGAGCGGCGTGTCGGCCTCGAGCGCGCTTTCGTCGGTGAGGACCGGGGTCGCGCTGTCCGCGCCCACCGTCTTCATGTGGTTGAGCAGGCGGCACACGAAGTCGGCGTCGATATCCGCGCGCAGGGTCCACGAGGCGTTGAGGTAGCCGAAAACCTGCGCGAGATTGGGCAGGTTCGAATACATGCAGCCCTTGTAGTACCAGCGCTCGTTCATCCGAACCGGCTGGCCGTCCATGCCCAGCGCAATCTTGCCCGCCATCGCGAGCGCGAGACCGGTGGCAGTGACGATCACATCGCAGTCGAGCCGCTTGCCGGACTTGAGCTGGATGCCGGCGGCATCGATGCGTTCGATGTGATCGGTGACGATGTCGGCCTTGCCCGCCTGCATCGCCTTGAACAGATCGCCATCGGGCACGAGGCACAGGCGCTGCTCCCACGGGTTGTAGGGCGGAGTGAAGGTGGCCGGATCGTACTTGGGGCCAAGCGCCTCCTGGAGCTTCTTCGTAAGGAAGTCCTTGACCTTCTGCGGCTCGTTGCGGGCGCGCTTGAACACCATGTCCTGCATGAACACGTTCTTGAAGCGCGTGATCCGGTAGGCGAGCTTTTCAGGCAGGAACTTGCGCAGCGTGTTGGCGATGGCATCGCGCGCAGGGCGGATCGCGTACCACGTCGGCGTGCGCTGGAGCATGGTGACGTGCGCTGCCTTCTGCGCCATCGCCGGGACAATGGTGACAGCGGTTGCGCCCGAGCCGATCACGACCACGCGCTTGCCGGTATAGTCGACGTCTTCCGGCCAGAACTGCGGGTGGATGATCGTGCCGGCAAAGTCCTCGCGTCCCGGGATCGCGGGATCATAGGGCGTGTCGTAGTCGTAGTAGCCAGAGCCGAGATAGAGAAACCGCGCGGTGGTGCGGCTGCGCTGACCATCGGCCGCCTCGGTCGTGATCACCCACCAGGCATGGGCGCTTTCCCAATTGGCGGAGACGACCTTGGTCTCGAAGCGAATGTGCTGGCGGATGCGGCGTTCGTCGACGATGCGGTTGAGATACTCGAGGATTGCAGGGCCATCGGCGATGGATTTCTCGTGCTTCCACGGCTCGAAGATGAAGCCCAGCGTGTGCATGTCGCTGTCAGAGCGGACGCCGGGGTAGCGGAACAGATCCCAGGTTCCGCCGAGTTGAGGGCGGCGTTCGAACAGGGCATAGCTGCGATCGGGGCAGAGCATTTGCATGTGCGCCGCCATGCCGATGCCTGAAAGCCCGGCACCGATGATCGCAACGTCGATGTCTGGCTCTTCGCTCCGCCGCGTGCCCTCGAAACCCATGCCGTTCTCCATCGTTATTGACACGCATGATAACAGCCGTGCGCGTGATTGCGAGTCTGTTTCATCGCGCGGTTAAACGGCACGATTGCGCTTTGCCCGCTGCAGCGACAGAAAGGGTGCCATGCCGATCATCGCCGCGCGCCGCTATACCGAGGGGAAGGCCCATCACGGCGCGATTGCGCTTACCGGTGTCCCGGAGCCGGAGGAGGCCGTGCCGCGCGGGTGCTTCGACTGGATCGGTCTGGCCGACCCGACGAACGAGGAAATGGCCCGCGTCGCGCAGCAGTTCGGGCTGCATCCGCTGGCGGTGGAGGACGCGCTCAACCCGCGCCAGTTGCCCAAGGTCGATGTCTATGGCCAGCAGCTTTTCGTGGTGGCGCGCACCGCGATGAAGGGCGAGGTGGAGGATTCGATCACCTACGGCCAGACCGCGGTGTTCCTGGGGGCGCGGTTCATCGTGACGGTGCGGCTTGGTTCGGCCCGGGCGCACACGGACCTGCGGCGAGCGCTTGAAGCGGATAGCGAGCACCTCGCCGAGGGAACGGACTATGTGCTCCACGCTGTGCTCGATTTCATCGTCGACGGCTATCTGCCGATTTCCGACCAGTTCGAAGAGGTGGCGCACGCCATCGAGGAAGCCGCGATCGACCGGTTTCCCGATCCAGCCACGATCCGGCGGATCTTCCGCCTGCGCCGTGAACTGAGGCGCTTCGAGCGGATCATCGGGCCGATGGAGGAACTGACCTTGCGCCTGGCGGAGGCGGACCTGCCGGTGATCGATCCTTCGGCGAGAATCTGGTTCCGCGATGTGCTTGATCACGTACGCCGCGCGATGGCGCGGATGCAGGGCCTCAAGGAAACGCTGGCGGCGACCGTCGAGACAGCGGGATTGCTTGAGCAGCATCGGCAGGGCGTGATCACACGGCAACTGGCGGCGTGGGCGGCGATCCTCGCAGTACCGACCGCGATTGCCGGCATTTACGGTATGAACTTCGATTACCTGCCCGAACTCCATTGGCGTTGGGGCTATCCGATGGTTTGGGGATTGATTTTGGTGATCTGCGGTGGCCTGCTGTGGCGCTTCCGCCGGATCGGATGGCTTTAGGCCGGTAGCCGCCAGTCGATCGCGCCGGCGCCCTGCTCTTCCAGAAACGCGTTCGCGCGGCTGAAATGGCGGCAACCGAGAAAGCCGCGATGAGCGGAAAGAGGGCTGGGGTGCGGTGCTTCGAGGATCAGGTGCGGCCCGCCACTCGCCTCGCGAATCAGGGCCGCCTTGGCACGGGCATGGCTGCCCCAGAGGAGGTAGACGCACGGCGTCGGGCGCTCGGCCACAGCGCGGATCGCCGCATCGGTGAACAGTTCCCAGCCCTTGCCTTGATGCGAGCCGGCTTGCCCCGCTTCGACCGTGAGCACCGTGTTGAGAAGAAGCACACCGCGCTGCGCCCAGCTTTCGAGATGACCGTGGGCGGGCCGGGGCAAACCGAGATCGGCTTCCTGCTCCTTGAAGATGTTCAGCAGGCTGGGCGGGGTCGGTATCTCGCGGCGGACCGAGAATGCGAGACCGTGAGCTTGGCCCGGACCATGATAGGGGTCCTGGCCGAGGATCACGACCTTGACCGCCGGGAGCGGGGTGAGGGCAAGCGCGCCAAGGCGCGTCCCAGCCGGCGGATAGATCGCCTTGCCGGCTGCTTCCTCAGACCGGAGATAGCCGCCCAACGCGCGCAACGGCTGGCTCATTAGCACGTTTTCCAGCACGGAGCGCCAGGTTTCAGGGATAGCTGCAGTTGCCATAATACATCCGGTCTAGAGCCTTTGCTGCAGTGCGGGAATACCATTTGCATGGGTGAGGCTCCGCTTGCTATCCGCCCCTACGTATCTTTGATTGTGAAGATGGGGATGTCGGTATGAAGATTGCAATGGTAGGCTCGGGCTACGTCGGGCTCGTGTCTGGTGCCTGCTTTGCTGACTTCGGCCACGATGTGGTCTGCATCGACAAGGATTCCAGCAAGATCGACCGGCTTGTTGCCGGTGTCATGCCGATCTACGAACCTGGTCTTGCCGAACTCGTGGAGACAAACGTCAAGGCCGGCAGGCTTTCGTTCTCGACCGACCTCGCCGTCTCCATCGCTGGCGCTCAGGCAATCTTTATCGCGGTGGGTACTCCGTCGCGGCGCGGAGACGGCCATGCTGATCTTTCGTATGTCTATGCAGTGGCCCAGGAAATCGCTGACGGGCTGACCGGCCCAGCGGTCATTGTCACGAAGTCGACAGTGCCGGTGGGCACCGGCGACGAGGTTGAACGGATCATCCGCGAGCGTGCGCCGGGCGCGCAGTTCGCCGTCGTTTCAAACCCCGAGTTCCTGCGAGAGGGAGCTGCCATCGGCGATTTCAAGCGGCCCGACCGCATCGTTGTCGGAGCCGAGGGCGAGTGGGAGCGCGGCGTGATGAGCGAGGTCTATCGCCCGCTGTTTCTCAACCGGGCCCCGCTGCTGTTCACCGGACGCCGCAGTTCCGAATTGATAAAGTACGCCGCCAACGCATTCCTGGCCACCAAGATCACCTTCATCAACGAGATGGCGGACTTGTGCGAGAAGGTTGGCGCCGATGTGCAGGATGTCGCGCGCGGGATAGGACTTGATAACCGGATCGGCTCCAAGTTCCTCCATGCCGGGCCCGGCTATGGTGGCAGCTGCTTCCCCAAGGACACGCTGGCGCTGCTCAAGACTGCGGAAGACTATGCCAGCCCCGTGCGGATCATCGAGGCGGTGGTGCGCGTGAATGACAGCCGCAAGCGGGCGATGGGCCGCAAGGTGATCGAGGCCATGGCGGACGCGGGCGTCGGTGAACCGCGCGGGCGGCGCATCGCGCTGCTTGGCCTGACCTTCAAGCCCAATACCGACGACATGCGCGACGCGCCGTCTATCGCGATCGTCCGGGCGCTGCTCGACGCTGGTGCGGAAATCGTGGCCTACGATCCCGAAGGCATGGAAGCGGCGGCACCGCTCATGCCTGAAATCACCATGGCGTCGAGCGCGTACGAGGCCGCCGAAGGGGCGGATGCGGTGGTGCTCGTGACCGAGTGGGACGCTTTTCGTGGTATCGATCTCAATCGCGTCGCGCAGTTGGTCAAGAGCCGCGTGCTGGTCGATCTGCGCAATGTCTACAATCCGGAGGAAGTGCGCGCCGCCGGATGGCACTATAGCAGCATCGGTCGGCAGTAAGGGGTGCGGCGGGGCTGATTCCCCCGCTTGCCGCCACCGCAGCGAAAGCCTAAGCGGGGCACATGGCTGTTTACCTTCATGAAGAAGACCTGCCCGAGGGCGTACTTGCGCCGGGCCCGGTTGCTGTCGACACCGAAACGATGGGGCTGATCACGACGCGTGACCGTCTCTGCCTGTTGCAGATTTCCGATGGACAGGGTGACGAGCATCTCGTGCGCTTTGCTGCAGGTAGCGACTATGCAGCGCCCAACTTGCGAGCCGTGCTGGCCGATCCATCACGGGTGAAGCTCTATCATTTTGCGCGTTTCGATCTGGCGGCGATCCACTATTATCTGGGGGTGATGGCCGCGCCGGTGTTCTGCACGAAGATCGCCTCGAAGCTCGTCCGCACCTACACGGACCGCCACGGCCTCAAGGAACTTGTGCGCGAGTTGCTGGGCAAGGAGATTTCAAAGCAGCAGCAATCCAGCGACTGGGGCGCACCGACGCTGAGCGACGCGCAGCAAGAATATGCTGCCTCCGATGTACGCTATCTCCACGCTATGCATGCCATCTTCGTCGAGCGCCTGGCCCGCGAGAGGCGAACAGATATGGCGCAGGCCTGCTTCGAGTTCCTGCCGACCCGGGCCCTGCTCGACATCGCCGGATGGGCTGAGCGCGACATCTTCAGCCACGAATGAGGGCTTGGAGGTGACACGCGCCGGATTTCCACCCCGATGACGGTCAAGGCCGACAATCTGCGCGGGCGGCGACAGCACTTTGCGGCACCGGGAGGCTTTCACGACCGCATGGTTCGCTTGATAGCGGTGGGCCTGCCCGCCCTGATCGGCGTGCTGCTGGCCGTGCTGGTGATCTCGCCGTTTTCACAGCGCGGAGAGATCAGCTTCCTGCTCGACCGGAACAAGGTGGCCATGGTCAAAGACCGGCTGCGTGTCATCAGCGCGATGTACCGCGGACAGGACGATTCCGGCCGCAATTTCTCGGTGACCGCAGGAAGCGCGGTGCAACACTCGGAAACGCGCGACGAGGTGGAGATGCGCGATATCACGGCGCGGGTCATGCTCAATAACGGGCCTGCCAGTCTGACCACGGGTGCCGGCATATACGACTTTGCAAAGCAGAAGATCACCGTGCCGACGCCGGTCAATTTCGCGACATCCGATGGCTACCGCATGGTGACGGGCGGTGCCGATATCGACATCGGCAAGCGCCGGCTTATCAGTCAGGGCCGAGCCGAGGGCCGCATTCCTGCTGGCACTTTTTCGGCCGACCGGATAAACGCTGACCTTGAGGCGCGAACGATCACCCTTGATGGTCACGCCCGCCTGACAATGGAACCCGGCAAGCTGAAGATGCCATGACCACGCTGATCCACGCCTTGCGCGCCAGCCGCCCTATGCGTTCCCTGGCGTTTGGTTTTGCTGCATCTGCAGCACTCGTTGCCGGCGCCGAGCATCTTGGCGCGCAGGCAATCGCAGCGCACAACAGCAAGGCTCCGGTCAACTACGCCGCTGATCGGATCGAGTTGCAGGACAAGCAGAACCGCGTTGTCCTGTTGGGCAATGTGGACATATCGCAGGCCGATCTCACGATGCGCGCCTCGCGGACCACCGTGGCCTATACCGATGCAGGTAGCCTGCAGATCCAGCGCATCGATGCAACCGGCGGAGTGGTCGTGACCCGGGGCAGTGAACGCGCGACCGGCGATGTTGCGGTATATGATTTCGATCGCAAGATCATCACGATGGCCGGTAATGTTGCGCTCCGCCGCGGTTCGGACACCCTCAGCGGCGGTCGACTGGTGATTGATCTCAATACGGGTATCTCGAACATCGACGGGCGTTCGGTCGGGGGTGGTGGCGCTGAAACGCGCGGCACTGGCCGTGTAAGTGGCAGCTTCACGGTTCCGAAGAACTAGCCCCCTCCGGATTTGCATCCGCACCGACCAAGGTAAGTGCGTTTGCACTGCGGCATGCCCTTGTGCGGTTGCTAACGAAAGCGTATTGCTACCTACAAGGCCGGATGCGGTACAGCTTTTCGATCCCTCCGGATCATTCGTTATTTGGTACGGGATGGGCGCCTTGATGCAGAACCTCAGATGCGCAATCTGGCTGAAAGCCCAAATCAGGGCAATCGGGACAGTCGCCCGCTTGGCTGTGGGATCCAGCACCTAGCGTTTGTTTACCGGTCCGGTCCTATATCGCCGCCATTCCCGGCGCCAGAGAGGTCTGCATCGTGCCAAGCCCTTGGGCTGGTGATCCCAGCCCCGGGCTGTGTGGGTTCTCGGGTGGGTGGCGATGTCGCAGGCCGGGATTTGCAAAGTGAGAATTCATGCACATCCTGCTTCATGATTTTTGCGGGCATCCCTTCACACTCGCCCTCGCAGTCGAACTTGCAGCGCGGGGGCATGAGGTGGATTATGTGTATTTCGCGAGTGAAACCGGGCCGAAGGGCGATTTCGCTCGGGCCGCAGCCCAGCCACGACCGCCAAGGCTGCACGGGCTCGCGATCGACGGCACCTATCGCAAGGACGCCTTCCTCAGTCGGCGCAATTTCGATCTTGATTATGCGCGTCAGATCCATGCCCTGATCCGCAAACTGAAGCCTGAAGTTCTGCTCAGCGGCAATTGTCCGACCGAGGTGCAGGGTTACGTCCTCGGCGCATGTCGAAAAGTCGGCACTGCGTTTGTTTATTGGATGCAGGATTTCTACTCGATCGCAGCGACAAAGCTGCTCAGCCGGAGGCTTGGCTTCATCGGGAAGGCAATCGGCGGCTTCTGGCGATTCCTCGATCGCAGGCACCTGCAGGCCAGTGACAGGATCGTGCTCATCACCGACGATTTCCGTGGTCTCACCGCAGAATGGGCCGGTCGTGCGGACAACATCGATGTGGTGCACAACTGGGGTGCACTGGATGAGCTGCCGCAGCGACCGCATGACAACCCATGGTCCCGCCGGATGGGCATCTCGGGAACATTCAATTTTCTTTATTCGGGTACACTGGGGCTGAAGCACAACCCTGAACTTCTGGCCGCGCTTGCCAAAATGGTTGGCAACCGTGCCACCGTTACGGTGACGAGCCAGGGGGCGAGCGTCCCTTACCTCGAGCGGCGCAAGGCGGAGCTGGGCCTGGACAACTTGCGGCTCCTGCCGCTTCAGCCTTTCGGCGACGTGCCGGACATGCTGGCTGCGGCCGACGTGCTGGTCGCTACGATCGAACCGGATGCCGGAACCTTCTCCGTGCCTTCCAAAGTGCTGTCCTACCTGTGTGCAGGCCGGCCGATCCTCCTTGCTGCTCCGGCCGACAACCTGTCGACCTCGATCGTCACCAAGTCTGGCGCCGGGCTGGTCGTCCAACCGGAAGACGAAGCAGGCTTCTTGGCAGCCGCAGCAAAGTTGCTCGACAGTGCGGACCTTGCCGAGATGGGCGGTCGGGGGCGGATTTATGCCGAAACCCACTTCGCAATCGACGGGGTTGCCGCACGGTTCGAGGCCATTTTTGAAAAGGCAGTCGCAGATAAGGGGGGCAGGTGATGGTGCGCCAGGCACTCGTGATCGGTGGCAGCGGCTTTATAGGCATGCATACACTGCGGGCTTTGCAGCGGGACGGTCGCTATTCGAGAGTGATCTCGCTCGACATCTCCGAACCTGTTGAGCAGCTCGACGGGGTCGAGTATCGCATTCATGATTGCCGTCAGCCGATCCCCGCGGAGCTCGCTGATCCCGACACGGAAATCTATAATCTTCCGGCTCTGCGGACGTTTCCAGGTCATCCGGATGCCGAATACTTTGAAACCAATTATGGCACCACCGAGCGGATCATCGAGCTGGCTGAAGCTGCTGGCGTGCGGACGATCATCTTTACCTCGACGATGTCGGTCTATGCGACAGGGGATGAGCCCAAGACCGAGGATAGCCCGATCGATCCTGGCAATGCCTATGGCGCATCAAAAGTGAAGGGCGAGGCACTCCACCGGCAATGGCTGGCGGGCGCGCCCGATCGCCGATTGGTGATCTGCCGCCCGGCCGTTATTTTCGGCTATCGCGACAATGGCAACTTCACCCGCCTCGCCAATGCCTTGCGCAGCCGATACTTTGTGTTCGTAGGCCGTTCCGACACGATCAAGAGCGCTGGATACGTCACTGATCTTGCCGACACCTTCCTGTTTGCACTCGACCGGATGACCGAAACCGGAGCACGCGAGATTCTCTACAACTTCGCCTACCCGGAACGTCTTACGATCCGCCGGATTGTCGATGCCTTTTGCCTGGTTGGTGGCTACCCGCGTGTCCGCTTGGTTCTGCCGCCCTGGTTGCTGAATGCTGCAGCCCTCCCGTTCGAAGCACTCAATGCGATTGGCATCAAGAATCCCATTCACCGCAAGCGGTTGAAGAAGCTCTACGAGAGCACCAATATCGTGCCTCGGTGGCTTGAGGAAAATGGCTTCCCCTTCCGCACGGATATCGTGTCAGCTCTGGAAGAGTGGAAGGCTGAGTCCCCCGATGCCCGCTTCGTATAATACACGCCACATGGCTGTAGCGAAGTGGATCGGGTCGTTCCAGAACCACCACATGCTGTTTCCGTCCTTGCCCCAAACGGGATCACCCGGTTTGTTTGCACTGCAGCGACCCACTTGTGCGCCTGCTAAGGCGCGCGTATTGGCTTTAAAAGCTACTTACTTAGGATCGGTGAGATGGGCTGCCGGTTCATGGAAAGCGTGACCTTACGTTTGATGTCTGACCGAAGGGCCAAGGGGCGTTTGCGCCAGCGTCCGAATGTTGGACCACACGTGCGCCACGCGGCGGCATTTCCTTCGGCATTCTTTACGACCGAGCAAACTGCTTGTGACGATGCAAAGAAATCGCATCAGTCTTATGCAATGTTGTCGCGGGCGCTCAATTCGCTCTTCCCCTTTACGATTGGATAGGCGCTCACATGCAGAAACTCTCACTTGCCGACCACATCCGGATCCGGGCAAAAAACATGTGGTTCCATCGCGTTGTCGCGCCGCGCTATTATGCCAAGGTGCGCCCCGGAGATGTGGTGATCGATTGCGGCGCGCATATCGGCGATATCACCCAATGCTTCCTCGATCGCGGCGCAGTCGTCCATGCATTCGAGCCGCATCCTGAAGCCTATGCACGGCTTTCCAGCCGCTTCAGCAACGAACCGCGGGTGCACTGCTACAATCAGGCTGTCAGCCGCGAGGCCGGCATCCTGAAGCTCTACCTATCCCCTGACGACGACTCGATGGGCGCTGTCCAGGCATCTTCGCTCATGGCCGAGAAGGACAACGTCTCGACGGATCGCTATGTGGAAGTCGAAGCAGTCAGGCTGAGCGAATTCATCAAACAGCTTGATCATGTACGTTTCCTCAAGATGGACATTGAGGGTGCAGAGTATGACGTGCTGCCCGACATGATCGATGCAGGGTTGCACAAGAAAATAGATTACATTGTCGTAGAAACCCACGAGCGCAGCATGGGACTGAAGGCCAAGCATGCTGCGCTGCAGGCGACGATTGCCAGCAACAACATCAAAAACATCGATCTCAACTGGCTTTGACTACTCGGATGGGCTGCGATCAGACCATCCGCCGTTGCGATCTTGTCTGCGGCTGTGTGTGCGGGGTCACGTTGATTGTGCGGCTGCGAACGGGGCATGGATTTTCAATGCTAATGATGCGGAAGATCCAATCCCGAACGTCGTTTTCCTTTCGGGGGTCTGCTTGCCAAGCGCGGCGGCGCTTTCATTCCGCAGCCTTCTCGAGCCGTCGTCTGTCAGGCGCGATGCTGGGTAGCTTTTCCGCAGGTACGGCCGAGGTGGTTTGCGGCATGAAGAGGTGCATGGCATGAAAGCGCCTCTTGTCGTGGCGGTGGGGCAGCTGCCGCCCCCGATCAACGGCTTGTCCTACATCACGCAGCAGACAATCGAAACAGCGCGGGTCGGTGCAGCCGAGCTCGTCGTCAACAATATCTCCGGGCCCGCGGGTGTTTTCAGGCATCCTTCGCGCATCTTCGCGACCGCCAAGGCCTGCCTAAGGGTCTTGAGCCGCGCAAATGTGCGGGGGCGGTTGTGCTACGTCGCCTGTGAGGGTGAGCTCGGGCTGATCTACATTCTCGCGGCAGTTGGCTGTGCCCGCCTGGCGGGGTATCGTATCCTCCTGCACCATCACAGTTTTGCGTACATCACCCGCAGGAACCTGTTGATGCGCGCAATCGTTGCTGCCGGTGGCCGGCGGCTAGTGCACGTCTTCCTTGGCGCGGCGCAGGATCACGGCTTCAGGGAAACCTACCCGTCGCCTGGCCTCGCCGGACTTGTCCTCAGCAACGCCGCCTTCGTGCCACCTGATCCGTCATCCGGCGAAACGACAAGAACCGGCCCGCTCGTGCTTGGCCATCTGAGCAACCTGACAAAGGAAAAGGGTCTGCACATCTTCCTGGATCTGCTTCGCGCCATGACCGCTGCGGAAGTGCCGGTTCGCGGCATTCTCGCCGGCCCTGCGGCCAAGCCGGAGGACAAGGCGCTGATCGAGGCCGCGCTGCAGGAACTGGGGGGGCGGCTAGAATACCGGGGCGCGCTGTACGGCGAAGCCAAGAACGCATTCTATCGCGATATCGATGTCTTCGTTTTTCCGACGCAGTATGTGCATGAGGCCCAGCCGACCGTGCTGTTCGAGGCACAGGCCGCTGGTTGCAAGATTGTCAGCTTCGCACGTGGCTGCATCCCTGAACAGGTCGGCGCGGATGACGGCCTCATTGTCGCGCAGGGCGGTGATTTCGTAACCAGGTGCCGCGAATGGTTGCTTCAAAATGGTGCTTCTGCCCGGACGGAGCGGCAAGCGACAGGCAGCCGTTATGCAGCACATCATCGCGCTGCGCGGAAGGCAGCAGAGGCGTTGTTTGCCACAGCTTGGTCCGGCGCAGACGCAATCGCTTCGGATGGCGCAAGCCGATGAGCAACACAAAACTCAACGCGCTGGCGCTTTACGCCAATTTTATCGTGCTGGCGCTGATTGGCCTTGTGATCAATCCGCTCATGGTGCGAGCGCTGGGTATGGAAGCCTTCGGCATCTGGAAGGCCTGTCTTCGCCTGCTTGACCTGACAGCCGTCGCGGACGGTCGCGCCTCGCAGGCGCTCAAGTGGATTGTCGCGCATCGGGACCATGAGGAAGAAAAGCTCGAGAAGCAGCGGGACGTCGGGGCTGCGCTGGTGATCTGGTTGATGTGGATCCCTGTCTTGGCCCTTGTGGTGACCGCGATAGTCGTGCTCCTGCCGCAACTGGTTGCGGAGATATCCGTCGGAAACCTGCCCGATGCGCGCTGGCTGGCAGCCCTGCTCGGTTTCAACATCGTGCTGAGCGGTCTGCTGGGGATTTCCGATGCGACGCTCGTCGGCACGAACCAGGGCTTCCGATCCTATTCGCTGTCCACGGCATTCCTCGTCTTTTCCAACATCGCGATGCTCGTGGCTGCCAGCACCGGTTTCGGCCTTATCGGTGTCGGTGCGGCTGCTGTCCTGGGCTCGTTCCTCAACGGGTTTGCGACCTGGTCGATGGCTCGGCGCCACGTCGAGTGGTGGGGAATTGCCTGGCCCCGCCGCAGCGACGTGATGCGAGTGCTCTCGTTTAGCAACCTGACGATGGTCGGGATTCTGTTCCAGTCCCTGATGCTCTCGTCGGAAGTGCTGGTCATCGGATATCTCAGCGGTCCGGTCGATGTGAGCCGCTATGTGTTCACGTCGTATGTCTCGACTTTCGTGCTTTCGATTTGCCTGATGACCGGTACGGCGGTCACCCCGAAGCTGGGCGCAATGATCGGCCGCGGCGACCTCACGGAGGCCGCAGCGCTGCAGGATCGGACGCGCGAGATGCTGCTGGCATTGGTGACGGTTGGCGCCGTCGGACTGATCCTGTGCAACGGGGCATTTTTGGGAAGTTGGGTCGGTTCGGCGTTCTACATGGGTGATCTCGCCAATCTCGGGATCGTTGCGGTGATGATCCAGCATGCGCTGATCCGCTTCGATTTCCAGATCCAGGACATCAGCCTGCGGATCGGTCCGAAAGTGCTCTGGACCGGGCTTTCGTCGGTTCTCGCGATCATCACCGGGGCGGTCCTCTATCGAATGGCAGGCTGGCTTCCCATGCTGTTCGTTGGTATCCTGATCGGACGCATTCCGCTGAACATGAT
Organism: Novosphingobium fuchskuhlense; assembly: GCF_001519075.1. Classification (GTDB taxonomy): domain Bacteria; phylum Pseudomonadota; class Alphaproteobacteria; order Sphingomonadales; family Sphingomonadaceae; genus Novosphingobium; species Novosphingobium fuchskuhlense. The sequence continues at coordinate 362,327 of NZ_KQ954244.1, read as the reverse complement.
CTTTCCTCGGCTGGTCGCGAGGGTCATACCCGGACACAAGCGGCACTTGAGGGGCACCGTGGCGATGATGGTTTCCGTATCCGCGGCTTTCGCCCTTTCACAGGCATGGCACTTCAGCGGCTGGGCAGGATTTGCCGCATCGGCTGCGCTCGCGCTTCTTCTTGGCGGCTTCGCGGCCTTCCAGTTCGTCCTGACGGCGGCATCGCGCCGCGAGATCGTGGCCCTTGTCAAAGGGCGCCTCCAGCAAGGGACCGCGCCATGATTCGCATCCGCGCCAGCAAGCAGAGGCTGGCTCTCATTGCCGATCTCCTCGTGATCGCTGCGGCGTTGACGCTGTTCAACATCGTTGAATACGGCTTCACGCCATGGATCGCGGCGCTGAGCTTGCTGGCTGCCTACAGTTACATTGCGTTTTACAGCGTCGCCTTGATCCGGGTTGTTCCCGGAATACGGATTCGCCTTACGGTGGAGTTCGGCTTCGTAATATTCTATTACCTGCTGTTTTTTTGGCCCTATCAGCAGGAATTGCTTGGTATTGGCATGCATTATTATGATAGCTACTTCTTTCAGGATGGCTATGCCGACGGTGCCAACAAGGCGATGCTGCTGGCCGTTGCCGGCCTGGCGGCCTTCCATCTCGGCAACACCATCGCTCCGGTTGCGCAGCCGACCCGGAATGTTCCGCGTGAGCCGACCAACGCCTACCTTCACTTCGATCTCGCGCTCGCGACGATCATGCCGGCATTCTTTGCCACGTTCATCTATCTCGGTCTGAGCCCGGATGACCTTGGGCGCTATCAGCGCGACGATTCGATGGAACTCGCCAGCCCCGTCGTGAACGGCTTGTATCTCCTCACGATCATGCTTTGCCTGATCGGCATTTCCCGCCTCGTTTCGCATCTCTATTTCGGCCGGCGGCCCGCCTTGCGGCACTGGATCATCCTGGGTTCCACCGGCTTCTGGATGTTGTTCATGCTGATTGGTGGTGATCGCAACAATTTTCTCGTCGTTGCGCTGGGAGCGGTCGGGGGCGTTGCTGCATTCATTCGCGAGATTCGTCTGCCGGTGCTGGTCGCGGCAGTCGTGCCCGCGCTGATCGTCTACAACACGGTCGAGATCTATCGGCAGGCGTCTGACCGCAGTCTGGCCGGTCTGGAAGAGGCCTACTTCGCCGCGAACGACCGAGAAGCCGATGCCAGCAGCTTCGCGCTGACCACTCTCACCGTCAGGGCGACGTTCGATATCGCGCCCAAGCCCCAACCTTACGCCTGGGGTTACTACAAGCTGATCGGCTTCGGCGGTATCGTGCCGCTGGTCCGGGGTGTCCTGATCGGCAAGAACAGTGGCTTTACCGATACGTCGCAAGTCCTCGCCTATTACATCATCGGACCGGAAGCGACATGGAGCCTCGGTTCCAACCCACTATCGGATCTCTATTTCGATTTCGGACAGATCGGCGTCGTTCTGGGGTTTGCCCTGTTCGGGTATGTTGCCGCTGCCGTGCGCAATTTCATCGCGCGCAAGGGGCCATCGTCGCCACGCATGTTCCTGTACATCGTGACCCTCGCGATGATGAGCGAAGTCCCGCGCTACACAGTCGACTTTCCAGTGCGTATCGTCGTCTGGGGCTACCTCATCTTCTGGCTCTATGCGCGCATCAATCCGGCTGCTCGATTGGCGAAGCGGGCAGAACGGCTCAAGCCGCGACCGGCGTCGGTCAATGGCCGGTATCCCCCTCTCCGCGGAGAGCCACCTGCAGAGCAGCTATCGACGGTCGGGCCCAGCTGACCCATGCCGACCAAGGTTACTTTCCTGATCCCCGGCTTCGCGGATGGCGGTGCGCAGCGGCAGTGTATCCTCCTGCTCAATGCGCTGCGGAACGATCCCGATCTCGAGCTGCGACTGATTCATTTCTACGACGGGGTGCACTTTGAGCTGCTGAACCGGGAAGGGCTTGCGATCCAGCGCTTTGACAGCACCTCGAACTACGATCCGCGCAATCTGCTGCGCGTGTGGCGTGCGCTCCATCGCGATCGGCCCGATGTGCTCATGACATGGCTGCATGCGTGCGACGTCTATGGATATGTCTTGCGCAAGACCCTGCCCCGCGTGGCATGGCTCATGACCGAGCGCGATTCGGCTTATCCGAACGAGCTTCGCTACAACTTGCGCCGCAGGCTTGGCTGCCATGCGGATACCATCATCGCAAACTCGGAAAAAGGCGCCGCCTACTGGCGCTCCAACGGGGCTCGATGCGAAGTGCGCACGGTGTCCAACATCGTTCCGGTGATGGGCACCGGCGCGACGAGCCTCCCCGTGCAGCCCCGCATCGTGACGGTTGGGCGCCTGGAGCCACAGAAGAACCCTGCCACAGTTGCAGCTGCCTTCACCTTGCTGGCCCGCGACAATCCCGCGCTGGATTTCGCAGTGATTGGCGCTGGTACAGAGGAAACGGCGCTCCGGTCGATCATCGCCCGCGCAGGGTGCGAGGAGCGAATTGCATTTCTAGGGTTCCGCAAGGATGTCCCCGACCAGCTGTCCAGATCCACGGTTGTCGTCAGCATGAGCCACAACGAGGGGATGCCAAACGTGCTGCTCGAAACCGTGGCCGCGGGCCGACTGGCGATCGTTTCGGATATCCCGGAACATCGCGCGTTGTACGGCCCGGATTACCCCTATTACGTTGCCGATCGCATGGATCCTGCTGCGGTTGCCGCAACCGTCACGAAAGCGCTCAAGGCGCCAGATAACACCGCACTTCTCGACCATGCTCGCCGACGGATGGAGGCGATGACACCTCAAGTTGTCGCCCAGGCATACAAGGACATCATTGCCGCTGCGGCAAAGAGGGGCCTATGAAAAAGATCATCCGGTTCATCGAGAGAATAGTGTTCCATGGGACTAAGATATTGATCTCTCCGTTGGAGTTCTTCGTTCCAAGAGTCTACATGACAGCATATTGCATGCTGCTGCGGCGTCTTGGCCTCAAGATGACCGGCAAGCCGCGCTACATCTCGACCAGGGCGAAGTTCGACGATTTCGAGCTGGTCACATTGGGCGACCGCACGGTTGTTTCAATGTATGTCAACTTCCTGACACACGACTACTCGATTACCACTGCACTGATCGCTAACGGTTTGCAGCCGCCAACAGACATTGCGGTGCGGCAGCCGATCACGGTCGGCAACAATGTCTTCATCGGGATGAACGTGATGATCTTGCCCGGTACGACCATCGGCGACAATGTGATTATCGGCGGGGGCAGCGTGGTGCGTGGCAATATCCCATCGGATTCGATTTTCGTCGGCAACCCGGCCACGCAGGTAGGCCGCCTGACCGAGAATCCGGAGCGCTGGCAGCGGCGTCTCAAGGGCGAAGGGGTCAGTTTCGACAAGTTCTGACAGTCTCGGGTTTGCTTCTACACCTTTGAACGAACCGATCCATCGCAAGCAGGGGGGCAGGGGGCAATCGCCCACCACAACAGCCTAGTTGGAGACGAAACGATGCGCTGTCTGAATGTGATTGCGCCCGGACTCGCCATGCTGTCGCATGCGGTACCGGAGGCTGCTGCTGCCACGCCGGATACGCCGGTGAAGATTGTTCTTGTCGGCGACTCGACCATCGCTCAGCAGACCGGTTGGGGCGGCGCGTTTTGCGATCTCCATGTCACGCAGTACGTCGCTTGTGTACCGATGGGGCGCGGCGGCCGAAGCACAAAGACGTACCGCAGCGAGGGGGCGTGGACACTTGCCCTAGACGAGGCGAGCACTGCTGGGTATCCCGCTCGCTATGTCCTTATCGACATGGGGCACAATGACAAGTCGATGAACCCGACGGTCGGAACTGGCTTGTATACCGACTTCCCGGCAAACCTAACTCGAATGGTTCGTGATGTGCGTGATCGCGGAGCCATTCCCGTTTTGGTTACGCCACTGTCAACGCGGCATTTCTCCGGCGGCAAACTCGCTGATTCCATGATCCCCTGGGCGGAAGTCGTTCGCAACGTTGCCAGCCAGACGAACACGCTGGTGCTAGATCTCAACAAGGCGAGCGAGCAGTTGTTTGCCAGGCTTGGTCCTGTGCGATCGATGGATTTCGAAGGGCGACCCTTGACACAGCAAGAGATCGCGGCGGCGAAAGCCGGCACCACGCTGGCTGCGCGTCAAGGCGGCAGCAAGCTGGGCAATCAGGCGGATTACCTGCATCTTAATGCAAGGGGAGCCGACGACATCGCCTCGCTGGTTGCCAAGCTCCTTGCGGCGCGGATCCCCGCGCTGGCAGCACACGTGTTTCCGTGATGGAACGGCGCGTCGGCATGTCTGGCCGCAACCTTCTGGGCACGATCGCCTTTGGTCTCTTCGCCGTGATTGCCGTTACGGGTTGTTCATCGCCTCCCGTGCATGCCGAGACAATCTATGTTTCGCCCGCTGGCACCGACGACAATGACGGCTCGGTAAGCCAAAGCGGCAGTGGCAAGGGAGGTCCTGTTCGGACGATCGCAAGGGCGCAGGCCATTGTCCGGGGCATCCGGGCCGGCCAAGCGGGAGCGTCGATCGGGATCGAATTGGCCGCCGGCGAGTATGTGCTCGATCGCCCGTTGCTGCTCACTCCGGCGGATTCAGGCTCACCGGAGGCACCCTTGCGACTTTACGGGGCGGCGGGCCAAAAGGTGGTTATCAGCGGAGGCCAGCCTATCAGCGGTTGGCAATCCGGTAGCCATGGCGAGCTTGTTGCGAAGATTGACCTCTCGCCTTACGGCGGCGTCTGCCCGAACCAGCTGTTCGTCAATAGCGTGCGGCGATCGCGCCCGCGTTTTCCCGAAGCGGGCACACTCAGCATGGCTGATGTCGATCCCGTTGATGCTCAAAATGCGCCGTCTTCGCTACAATTCACTGCGGGCAAGGGGGACCTTCCGCCCGGTTTCCAGGTTTCCAGCGAGACCGAAATCGTCATTATCGACGCCTGGACTGCGGGACGGATGAGGCTGGTCGGCTTCTCGCCAGATAGTTCCAAGTTCCGGGTGGAAGGCGAGTATCGTGGACGCAAGAGCAGGCCGAAATTCGAAGCGGGCCTTGCCTATTACATCGAGAACCAGCCGGTTGAACGGCTGGCCCCCGGGCAATGGCAGTGCACGGCGGCGCTGTCGCAGATCCGCTATCATCCGATGGCGAGGGAGAGTGCCAAGAGCCTCAAAGCCATTGTGCCTAAACTCACGACGTTGCTGTATCTGCGAGGGGCGAGCGGCGATCCGGTGCATGACGTGACGATCCAGAATATCGATTTCGCGCACGCTGCATGGATCATGCCCCCGACAGGATGGTCGGCGATGCAGTCCGAGATCGGTCTTCCGGCTGCGATCCAGGCCGACAACTGCCAGGGCATTGCATTCCGGAAGATCGGCATCGTTCATGCCGGCGCGCAGGGCATCGAGATCGGGAAGGGCTGTTCGAACGTGGAGCTCGCCAACAGTCGGCTGATCGACCTTGGCGGTGGCGGTGTCCTCATCGGGGCTGCCCTGCGCAAGCCGATGCCCGGCACTGACTGGGAGGGGGGGGCAATATCGAAGTCGCCGACGTCTAACATCCGGATCCTGCACAATACGATCGAGGCGCTCGGCCGAATTCATCTGGCTGGAACAGGGGTCTGGGTTGGCTTGGCGGATCACGCAACGGTTGGCGGCAACAGCATCTCTGATCTTTACTACTCGGGCATATCGGTCGGGTGGGTCTGGAGTGACGAACTCAGCCCGGTCCATGACAACCTAATCGAGGGCAACCGGATCGAAAACTACGGACAGGGCATGCTCTCCGACATGGGCGGGATCTATACACTGGGGCGGCAGTTCGGCACGGTGGTGCGGGGCAACGCGATCGCGAACGGCAGCGCGCGGGCCTATGGCGGCTGGGGCCTTTATGCGGATCGTGGCAGCACCGGCATCGCCTTCATCAACAACAGGATCGGAACGACGACCGCAGAAGCCATGTATGTCCACGAAGCAGGATATCTGCGGATTTTGGAAAACACCAAACTTGGCAACAGCCGGATCAGGATGACCTGTCCGGCCGACTTGCCCAGGGCGCGCGGCGGTGCGCCCGGTTTCACATACGCCTGCACGTTTGCGGGCGACCGTCCAACGCAAGCCGGCATCAAGTGATGGGCCAGACGGCAAGTTTCGCTTGGGGCTGTGCGAGCGCAACTCAGGGTCGTTGCCGGCGCGCGCAGGCTGGGACAGCGTATCTTCAATCGCCCCAACAAGGAGTGGCGTCGTGAATCTGAGATATTTTCCACGTCGCGCTCGCAAGCTGTGGCAACTGTTCCCGGTGTCGGTGTATCGCAGGGGCCTGAAGTTCGGCGTGGCCGCAGCAGTCGAACATGTCGGCGCCATGCGCTCGATGCCCGCCGCGACGGTCATCGATGTTGGTGCCAATATCGGGCAGTTCTCGCTGATGACCCGCGGGATCCATCCGCATGCGATGATCCATGCCTTCGAGCCGCTGCAAGCAATGGCGGACACTTACGCCAAGCTGTTCCGCGATGACAAACGCGTCGCGCTGCATCGCTATGCTGCTGGCTCCAGCGCGTCTACAAGCGAGCTTAATGTGTCGAAGCAGCCCGACAGTTCTTCGATGCTGCCCATTTCGGATCAGCAATCAACGCTGTTTCCAGGAACCGAGAAGGCGGGTGTCGAACAGGTCCGGGTCGAGCGGATCGACGATGTGCTGAACGTCGCGGCGCTGGCGGAGCCGATCCTGGTCAAGCTGGATGTTCAGGGCTTTGAACTCGAGGCGCTCAAAGGCATGCCCAAGGTGCTCGAGCGCGCGCGCTGGGTCTACCTCGAGGCTTCGTTCACCAGTCTCTATGTCGGCCAACCGCTGGGTAACGAGATTGTCGTCTGGCTGAACCGGAACGGGTTCGAGCTGACCGGTGTCTACAACCCAAGCTATTCGCCGGAAGGTACGAACGTGCAGACGGACTTGCTGTTCACACGCGCCGCCGCGTCTGGCTGACGCGGCATCAAGGCCGCCGGAACCCTGGCGACCCTGACGGACGATCGTGGCAATCCGGCGCAAGGCTCTGCCGTGTTGCGCCGGCAATATTGACCCCGTGCGGAGCGACCGTCAGGCTGCTACAGGTTCGCGCTGCTGCGGCTTGGCATCCTTAGCCACAGCATCCATCAACCGCTGATGAACTTCGGTGAGCGGAATGCGCACCGTTTCGCCCCGGCCACGGATGTGGCTGTCAAAATGATAGCCGATGGTCTGGTGGATGCCGTTCTCGATCGATACGAGCGCCAGATGCTCGCGCAGGTCGGTCTGCCGTTCGCCCACCAGCGCGTTCTCCAAGCCTTCGGGCGCCCCATAGTAGGCGACCTGGCAGAACAGCGTATCGCCGCGGTCTTCGACGGAAAACAGCGGTTTGCCTCCGAGTTGTACCGACGCGAGCAGAGCCGCGGCGTCTTGGGCGGCCTCGGAGCTTGAAAAGGCCAGAAGGAAATCGCGCGACATGCGAGGCTTGATCGTCGCGTGCACAATTCCGATCCCTGCCATAAAGGCTTCGAAGTCGACGATGCGATACTGATAATGCATCTTGGAGTTCGGCACCTGGCTCAGGCCGGTCGTGATCATCAGGTGCGTGTCGGGCCGGGCAAGAAACTGGCTCACGATGCCGTCATAGATCTCGTAAATGAACAGCAGCGGATCGACGTTGGCCTCTCCTGCCGTGCTGTACCAACTCGGATTCTGGAAATCGCCCTCGTAGGCCTTGCTCTCGAACATGTGGTGATGCTGGATGTGTGCACCGGCATTGAGGAACAGCGACCCGTAATCCGTGTGGTGCCGATTCATGAGGTGGAGAAACAGATCCGCCAGCAGGCTGTCGAGAATACAGGCTTTGGCCCACTTGTACTTGAGCGCCGTTGGCATGATCCGCAGATAACGCGAGATGGAGGTGCGGCTGAGATAAGGGAACGCCAAGGGCAAGATCTGACGACCAAGGTCGATAGTGGAAAGTTTGGCCGACGCGTTGTTGTTGACCACATCGCGAATGAGGCGAAACAGCTTATCTGCACGAGGATCGGCAGTGATCTCGGTGTTTGTCCACGGATCGGGCAGAAAGAAATCCGGACTCTTGCAGGCATTCACCGCATTCATGGGGGAAATGGCGCCAACCGTGGCCCCGGTTGCCTCCAGCTTCTCCCAGATTTGCAGCTGCGGATGATATACCGCATCACCGAGCCGGAAAATGCGGTGCTCATCGTAGGTCAGTCCGGTGTAGACTGTCGGCCACTGAATCCAGGGCTCAAGATAGGGATAGCCACTTTCCGAAACCGTCTCGAAAATGACATGATTCTGGAGAAAACGGTTGAAACCGGGTAGCTTTCCTTCGGCAGTATACTTCTTGATAAAGTGAAAATTAAGCTCGTTGAGCTCCAAAGATATCACTGCCACTGTTATTCTCCAGTGAAACGATGCCTGCGATCAAACGCTGACGCTTCAGTCAATTAGATCCATACTGGATCTTACTAAGCTGCAATGCAGCATCTGGCAATTGGAAACTGATGTGAGCACGCCCTGCCACAGGTCCGTTGGCCGCGCATTTGGCTCTCGGGTCGTGGTCGCCGCGTAGGGGCAACTCTTAGGCTATGGGTACTGCATCAGTCCGGGCCTCGCAAATCCTCAGTTTGTGTGGATATGTGCCTCGCTGGCGCATGGTATCCCGAATCGTCGGCGCCCGCAGCGCCATTCTGCTCCAGTCGCCCCTCTCTGCTGCCTGCGAACTATCCGAGCTGGTCCGCAAATAGGCAGAGTGAAGGCCCGACACCGCAAATTGGCATTGCATTGCAGCGTGAGAGGGGTAAAGCATTTTTGCAGTTGCACACAATACTGTTTGGGGCCCACATGACTGATACCGCAGCTAAAGTGGCACTTATCACTGGCGTAACGGGCCAAGATGGCGCTTATCTAGTCCGACTACTTCTCGATAAGGGCTACATTGTTCATGGTATGAAGCGGCGCTCTTCTTCATTTAATACTGGTCGCATCGAAGATATTTACGAAGATCCCCATGTTGAGCATCAGCGCTTCCATCTGCATTACGGCGATCTAACGGATTCTACCAACCTGATCCGGATTGTGCAGGAAGTTCAACCGGACGAGATCTATAACCTTGCGGCGCAGAGCCACGTCCAGGTCTCCTTCGAAACCCCGGAGTATACCGCCAACGCGGATGCAATCGGTACGCTGCGCCTGCTCGAGGCGATTCGCATTCTCGGCCTTGAGCGCAAGACCCGCTTCTATCAGGCCTCTACGTCCGAGCTTTATGGTCTCGTACAGGAAGTGCCGCAGCGGGAAACCACCCCGTTCTACCCGCGATCGCCGTATGGCGTTGCCAAGCTCTATGGGTACTGGATCGTCGTCAACTATCGCGAGGCATACGGTATTCACGCCTCAAACGGCATCTTGTTCAATCATGAAAGTCCGCTGCGCGGTGAAACTTTCGTGACCCGCAAGATCACCCGCGCCGCCGCTGCGATAGCTCTTGGCCGTCAGGAAAAGCTCTATCTTGGCAACCTCGATGCAAAGCGTGACTGGGGGCACGCGCGCGAATATGTCCTTGGCATGTGGATGATGCTGCAGCAGGACGAGCCCGACGATTACGTGCTCGCGACCGGCGAGACCACCGAGGTGCGCGAGTTCGTACGCTGGGCGTTTGAGGACGCAGGTATCGCGCTGGACTTCCAGGGCAGCGGAGTCGAGGAACGCGGCATTTGCCGGAAGACAGGCAAGGTCATTGTCGAGATCGATCCACGGTATTTCCGACCGACGGAAGTCGATCTGCTGATCGGTGACCCTACCAAGGCGCACCAGAAACTGGGATGGACGCACGAGACATCCGCGCGTGAACTGGCGCGCGAGATGGTTTTTGCCGATCTTGAAGTGATGCGGGATGCACCGATCAGCAAGGGAGGCTGATCCGCGTACCGATCTTCTGGAGGTTTGATCCCGTGACGTCCAAGCTTTTCAAGCTAGCTGGCAAACGTGTCTATGTCGCCGGACACAAGGGCATGGTCGGCTCGGCGATTGTGCGCCGTCTGGCCGGCGAAAATTGCGAAATCCTGACCTCGGATCGCTCAGTCGACTTGCGCGAGCAAGCCGCCGTGCGAAGCTGGATGGCGGAGCATCGTCCGGACGTCGTCATAGTGGCTGCGGCCAAGGTTGGTGGAATCCTGGCGAACGACAGCCTTCCTGCACAGTTTCTCTATGATAATCTCATGATTGAGGCGAACCTCATCGAGGCGTCCTATCGCACCGGGGCCGAGAAGCTCCTGTTTCTCGGATCATCGTGCATCTACCCGAAGTTTGCAGAGCAACCAATCCGTGAGGATGCCTTGCTGACTGGCCCGCTAGAGCCGACGAACGAGTGGTACGCCGTTGCGAAGATAGCCGGCATCAAGCTGTGTCAGGCGTATCGCAAGGAATACGGTGCCGATTTCATCTCGGCCATGCCGACCAATCTCTATGGGCCGGGTGACAACTACGACCTCAATTCCAGCCACGTCTTGCCGGCGCTTATCCGCAAGGCGCATGAGGCGCGTGAGGCGGGCCTCGCCAGTATCGAGATCTGGGGCACCGGTACTCCGCGGCGCGAGTTCCTGCACGCCGACGATCTGGCGGATGGGTGCATTTTCTTGCTCAAGCATTATTCGGATGCGGAGCACGTCAATCTGGGCTCGGGAACCGATGTCACGATCGCGGAGCTCACTGCTCTCGTATGTGAGATTGTCGGTTTTGGCGGCACCATCGAGCTAGACACGTCAAAGCCTGACGGGACCCCGCGCAAGCTCATGAGTGGCGAGAAAATCGCGGCGATGGGCTGGTCGCCGCGATTGTCCCTGCGCGAAGGCATTGAGGATGCCTACCGGGCGTTTCTGGAAGGCCGTGTCAAGGGAAGCAGCGCCCGGGCACATCCGTCCCGTGCGGTCTAGACGTCCCCGCAGCTATCCGATGTGGTAGGCGAACTTGTAGCTGGTCCCAGCGCTCAGTGCAGCGCTGGTGCGCAATTTCCAGGTTGTCGTCCCGACATCGGCCGGATCGACAAATACGCCTGAACCGCCGGCGTTTCCGGTCGCTGGTCCGATCACCGGAGTGAGCGGCGAGCTGCTCCAGGCATTACCAAACGTTATGGTCGCAAGGATGCCCGTTGTCGGTGCGGTGCCGGTGGTGATGCTGATCACGCCATGTTGGTCGTTTCCGGTGATCGACACCGTCGGGCTGGTGCCAGCTGCTGTACCGGCGGCAATCGTGGGAACGGCTAACGCGGAAAGCATCATGTGCCCGTCCACGATCAAGGTACCCGGAGGATTGCTCGCTGAAGGGGTATAGGCAGCTGTTGCACCCCCGCTGTCGTAGAAGAATGGCGAGACGAGCCCGGTCGCTACCGAAGTCGTGGTGTTTCCCTTCAGCAAGTCATATGTCACAGCGCCGTCCACCGGCATGCCGGTGATGAGGTTGCGCGAGGAGCCAGCAAGCGAGGCAGGGCCATTTGCGATCGTGGCAGCTGGACTGGGTGGCGTCTTGTTGCCGTCCTTGTCGACGGCAACCCAGTAGTAGGTATAGGTGGTGGTTCCCGTTGCGTTTCGCGTGATCGTCGGTGCGGCAGGCGTTCCCAGTGCGCGGATGCGCTGCGCGCCATACGGTGAAACCTCATCGATACCGGGACGGCCATAGATCAGGACGGGCACATTGTCCTTGTCCTGCAAGCAGACGCGCCCCGTGTTGATGTCTCGGGAGATATGGCCGACGTCCATCCTTGCCAGAGCGGGGGTGGAGTCCGGATAAAGACCGGTACTGTATTGATACTCGGTCACACCGTTCACAAAGGTGCGGACGCCCTGATCATAAACTGCGTAAAGGTTGCCTGAGCTGGGCGTCAGGTAGAGATAGGTGTCGGTGACATTGGCGCCGATGAGCACTTGATTGCTTGTGTAGGCACGGCGATTGCCGATAAAGGTTGTGCTGCTGACCAGACCAAAAACGCCGGATGAATTATTGATAACGATCGCGGCCTTTCCCAGCATCGAATCGATATCGACGTTCTCGATCCGATTGTAACGGTTCAGGCCTGTCTGCCCGATCCCGCTATCGATCAGAACGGCCTGGTAGCTGTTGGCGTTTTCCAGTCCGGTATGGGACTCGAGGTAGATGTTCCGGCACGTATGGTGGCCCACATCAACAGTCGAGCTGTTGACCACGGTATTGGTGATCAAGAGGGCGCGCATGCAACCCGATTTGCTGGTGCCGTTGATTGTGTTGACCGACGTGGTGTCACAGGCGGACGCGATCTGATCTACTGTAAAGCGGACGCATCCATCCAGCACGACGCCCGTATCCCAACAGTTGACGAACATGGCGTTGCGGATCGAACATTCCGACCAAGAACCAACCGCACCGGCACGAAACCGCACGCCATACTGCGCGAAGCACGAGTTCGCGCCGCTGCTGCTGATGTAGTCTACGCGATTGACGTGGATGTTTTCGCCGAAAGTCGTCTGATTGTTGCAGACGTCGAGCAGTCCGCCGTAGATGTCCAGAGCGCCAACGTCCTCCATCGCCCAAAAGCGCCAAGAGTCGAGAAAAACGCACCATTTGAGCTGTGCGTTGCCGTCAAAGCGAATGTTGCGAATGCCGCCGCCTTGACCGCGGATGCCAGTCTCGCTCCATGTGAAGAAATAGTCTACAAGATTGGCTGCGCTGATCTGCGTGCTTGCGACTGTCTGCGCGTAATTGACCGTGTAAGTACCCGCACCGCCTGCGCCAGTACCTAGCGCGGTGATTTGCGTGCCCTGTGCCAACCCGGTTCCAGTGAGCGTCTGGCCGACCGCGAACGTGCCGGTAGGCGTGCCGGTAACCGTCATCGTAGTTCCGCTGATTGAGGCGGTTCCTCGTGCTGCCGTTCCACTGCTCAGATCAACGCGCAGGATCGTGGCGCGACCCTCGCCTTCGATGAGGACGTTCTCGTACGGTACCGAGATCGTGTTCAGCCCAGAGGTGCCTGCGCCGAACTTGAACCGGTAATATCCAGCCGGGATAAACAGGATCCCGCCGCCGTTTGGATTGTAAGCGCCGGTCCCGACGAAATCCACGGCGTTCTGAAGGGCCCTCGTATTGTCCACATTGAGCGGGCTGACACCAAACCAGGCTGCATTTATGGGGCCATTGAAGATCCGCTTCCAGCGTCCCGCGCCTCCGGATGCCGGTGCAAGGACGGTGCCGGTGTTGTCGAGCGATGTGCTGTCGGTGGCGTCCCAGCGCCAGTCACCGCCGCCTTTGGTGTCAAGACTGTTGAGGGCGCTTTCGGTGGCTACGATGTCCCCGTCCTTCAAGAACTGGGTTGGTGCATTTCGCAATGCAGTTACGGTGGCATAGCCCTTGAGCGTGGCAAGCACATCCTCGACCGTCCCGCCATTGGCGACGCCGATCATCGACGCGCCCTTCCCGGCCACGTTGGAGCCGACGTCGTTGCAGAACCGCTGGCTCTGCATTGCGATGGTGCGGGCAAAATTGTCCGTTGGCATGATGCTCAACTCCCTGCGCGAATGAGTAGGGTAGCGCCGGCGCCCTGGCGCGAGCGCAAGAAGCAACCACCGGGCAAGCGATAGCGGCCGGGGGCGTTTGCCTGCGTCAGCAACAAGCCATTCTTGTCCCAGAGATTGCAGTCATTGTAGTTGACGCCGTCGAAGCTGTCCTGAAAAACGTAAGGTGTCGTCGGCGCTCCGACGATCTGTATTTCGACTTCGGAGTACATGCGTGCGTTGAATGCCGTTGTGGGCACCCACGAACTTGGCAATATCGCTGGAAGTGCCGTGATTTCGGCGAAAGTGTCGTCGCCCATGTCGATGAGCCGCTTTTGGCGGTTGCCGATGGTTGTGTAGGTGTAATCTGGCATGGCAGACTCCTGTCGGAACGGGTCGATGGAGTTCCGGACAAATGGTGGAAATTGCTCGCTTGGTGTTCTTTGTTTGTTCCAAAAGCATTCCTACAAGTCAACAGAAAACAACCTATTTGGTTACTTGAGGAGAGTGGAACCTGCGCCCAATGAGAGTCCCAGATGCTGGACCTGGGTGACCACAGGACCGCCTTTGGCCAGCATATTGGCGCAAAAGCTGACTTCATGAGCCACGCTGCACACACGGTGTGTATGTGCGCCCGTCCACCGAAAATCTTCGAGGAACCGCTTGTGCTAAGCTGCAAGTAGAGCTCGGGTCCTCGGCGCAGTAACCTCCCGGTGCGATGGGGGGCGAAGTGGGGACGGCCGTGCCAAAGAGCCCGCTGCGTTGCTGAGACGTCAGTGCGGCCTTTCCTGCTGGCCGCAGCTGCAAATTCAACACAACCAGTCGGGCTGCCACGCGTCAGCCGATGGCGTCGAGACTTACATCATCAAGATGGACGGGCAGGTGCGGGGCCAGCCAGAAGATTAGTTGGCGCCCCGCACAGTCATTACCGATCGAGAAATCCTGGTACCAAGCGTCGGACTCTCCGGCGATGACCATCCCACCCAACGCAAAGCTCAGATCACTCTTGCAGGTGAGGGAAACGCGCAAGCCCTTCGTCTGCGACTGCGGTGTATCAGGCGTGTGCCAAACCAGACGATATCGGCCGGGTTTTAAAACAACAAACTGCCGGACGATCGGCAGGGTAATCGATGCGGTCACTTCGAGGGCGAGGCTCCGATTTCCCGATGGATCCTGAGCGATCGAGATGTTGGCATCGCCTCGGTTGAATAGCTGCCAGTCAAATGCGGTCGTCGTTTTGAGCGTGTCAAAGTGCTCGAAGCTGCCGTCATACACCAGAGAATGCGACGTTCCGCAGTTTAGCCGCCAAACTGACTGTGCTTCATCGATCAATCCAAGATCAATGAGGCGTTGAGAAATCTTCTCCGAGTCCGCACAGGCCCAAACGCCCTTGCCTGTCCGGCGCATGAGGTCGACGCGCTGTAGCACCTGATCAGCCGGTAAGTGCCACACCTCGCTCATAAGCGGCTTCGCCCAGATCGGAGCCAGTTTCAGCCGATCCGCAAGCGCAGCGCGTCCTTCGGGTGTGGCCGCGATGGCGGACACGAAGCGGTCGCGCTCTTCGGTCAATGGCGCTTGCCGAAGAATGGCGTCCAGCCGCTGTGCACCGATCTGATAGTCGCCGCCTTGAAGGGCCTGATCCAGCCAGTAGATCTGGGTCATTGTATCGCGCCAACCTAGTTGGCCTGAGACCGAAAAGCTCCTATTGGCTGCAGAAAACTGCTGTGCATAAAGCTGCGAACGACCGAGTATCGATACCGCCTGCGCCGAAATCGGGTCCGACAAGATCGCGCGGCGCGCATAGGGTATCGCGCTCGCGGGCCCTGTCCTCACAAAGGCAAGCAGTGCCTTTGCCCGCGCTGCACCAGTATCATACGGCCAGCCGACATAGCTCGGAGAGCTTGGGAATTCCCGCGCCTGCCGGTCCGAACCACTCAGTAGAGCCACAATGGCAAGTCCGATCAGACCTCCCACCGCTGCTGCTCTGCCAAGGCGCGCGATGGCACCGGAGACGCGTTGCTCCCGCATTCGGCTCAGCTCGTCGAGGAGTTGCTGTACTGGTAGTAGCTGTACCCGTAATATTCTGAGTAACGGTTGCCCGTATCAGTTGGGTCAAACTTGGTCAGCACACCACCTATGATATTGGAACGCATGCTCCTCAGGCGGCGCAACGAGGCCTTGAGGGAACCACGGCGGCTGCGGTCTGACTGGATTACGACGACCACACTCTCGACCAGCGCCGCGAGAACGGGCGCGTCTGCAAGACCGAGAACCGGCGGGCTGTCAATCAATACGAGATCGTAGCGTTTAGAAAGATCATCGATCAACTGATGCATCGCGATCGAACTAAGCAGTTCTGTAGGGCTCGGGGGGATTGGGCCTGACGTTACCACATCCAAATTCTCGACATCAGTCTTGCGGATGGCGTCATCGATCGAGCACTGCGCCGTCAGAATGCTAGAAACGCCCTGGCTGTTGTCGCCGTTGAGTGACGCAATAGAACGATGTAGCGCCGGTCGCCGAAGGTCGACGTCAAGCAGAACAACGCGTCGGCCAAGACGGGCGATACCTGCTGCAACAGCATAACAAGTGGTCGATTTGCCTTCCGACGGTTGCGAGCTGGTAATCAGCATGGTTTTGGGCAGGCCAGACGAGGTCGAGTAGAGCAAAGCGCTCCGCAGCGAGTTGTGGCCTTCGCTGATAGGCGACTTTGGATCGAGCATCGCCAGGTCGAGGTCGAGTTCCGGGACAAGCGGAATGACGCCGAGCAACGGCATCTGCAGCTTGCCCTCGACGTCCTCGGGTACCTTGACCGTGTCATCAAGCTGGGTGCGAAGATAGACGAACACCGCAGCAATGCTCAGGCCTGCCAGCATCGCGAGCAGAAGATTGCGGAACAGATTGGGCGACGTCGGACGGATCGGCGCAATGGCAGGGTCGATGATCGAGATATTGCTGACACTGATCCCGGCCGCCGCGTTGAGCTCTTTGAATCGTTGCAGAAGACCCTCATAGACAGTCCGGTTGGTGTCGGCCTCGCGCTCAAGGATACGATACCGCACCAAGCGATCTTGCTCCTCAAGTGAAGACCCTTTGAGCCGCATCACTTCGCTTTTGAGGCTGCGTTCAAGCTGCCGCGCAGCATCGTACTGCTGCTTCACTGAGAGGCTTATGCTGTGTGCCAGTGAATTGATCTGCGCATCGATAACGCCGACTTGGGCCTTAAGTTGCAGTACTGCAGGATAGTCTTCAAGATGACTGGCGCGCTGCTTCTCAAGCTCGGCGGTCACGCGAGCACGATCAGCCAACAGCGAAGTGATGGCAGGATTTGCGAGTACCTCGGTCGAATTCAGCGCCGATGATCCGGAGATCAGTCGCCACCGTTGTTCGGCCGCGATCCTGGCGGCCTCGGCCTGGTTGGCCGCGGTGTTGACCTCCAAAAGGCTTTTCGTGGTTACAGAGCTTCCTGCTCCGCCACTGCCTGAACCGTCACTAGATCCGTCACGATCACGAATAATGCCCGCTTCTCTGGCGTATGCGTTCAGTTCGCGCTCAGATTGCTCTAGCTTCGCTCGTGCTTCATAAAGCTGTCCGGAAATAAATTCCCGCGCATAGGCCGAGCTGTCAAACCGCCGCTGAAGGTTGGTCTGAATATATTCCGATGCAAACGCGTTCGCGATTTGCGCGGCTAATTCGGGCTGCGTGCTGTTAAAGCTGACAGTTGCGAGGCGGGTCTTGCGCGGAAGATCCACGCCACGCGCAGCATCAATCGCATTGATAGTGACGTCTTCGAGCTTTTCCTTGGAAATGTCTCCACTCGGACGCCGAATTCCCATGGCGTCATAGAACTTTGGATTCCCGATTAGTCGGAGTTTCTGGGCAACCCGCTCGGCCAGCGCGCGGCTCTTGAGAATGTCGACCTGGGTTTGGAGGAAGCGCTCGGTATCCGATGCCACTACCACCGGATCTTGCATGGTGTCATTCTGTTTACCCAGAACCTGCGCCGATTGGTCGTTGATCTGGATGGTGGTTTCGGCCGTATAGCGCGGCGTTTGCAGCATCGTCACAACGGTTGCGATCGTAAGTGAGGCAGCGACGATGATGACAATGACGACAAGATTTGCGCGAATGATCGCAATGATCTCGCGAATATCGAATGACATTTCGCTATCCGCATCCGGACTGACGTCACCGTAACTGCCGTAGCTAGCAGACGATGCAACCTGCTCGGGAACGAGTGCGTTCTCGGCGCGATCTGAAGATGAGGTGATCTGTTGCACAATACCGCCGTGGTTAAAACCGAGTGAAGACGTTGAACAAAGGCGCCGCCGTCAGGACATCGCGGTAGATCGATTTCGCCTGCGAGAAGCCAACCACGACAACATCTCCACCCAGAATTTGTGGGTCGGGATCTCGACCCGCGCGAATTCGAGCCAAGTCAAAGCGTGCCGCCATGCGCTGGTTGTTGATCGTGCGAAACACAACAACCTCATTTAGCTTTGCAATCCTGGTCGGACTTTGTGCCAGAGCGATGGCACCGAGCAACGTGGTCTGACCATCAATGGGATAAGAGCCAGCCTTCAAAACCTGGCCTTCGACGGTCACCACCTGCCCGGTTTGCTCGACGACGTTCAGAGTCACACCCGGATTGCGAAGGTATCGCGCGCCGAGTTTTGTGGCGATCAAAGTTGAAGCCTGTGCCGGTGTCAACTTCGCGACTGCAACCGGGCCAATGAGAGGCACCTGAATGAAGCCAGCATCGTCGACTGGCAACTTTTCGAGTGTTAGTTCGGGTTCGCCGAACACCGCAAGTGAAACGATATCACCGGGCGTGATAAGGTATTGATCTGGTGCAGTCGCCTTGTCGATCGGCGGCATGATGGCATACGCCGCGTCTCGAACCGGCAATGCGCTATACAACTGGGATGAACATCCGGTGATGGCCAGACTGACCGAAAGCAGGACGTGGGCCGCTATTTTTTTCACTTTTTACAATGCCCTCTCAAGCGATAGCCTGCCCTGTGTTGTCGACGATGCCAGCTTCTCTGGCGGAGCGCAACATCGGATCGCGGCCCAGGAAACCTCGCTCTCATGGCTCGTTTCGCTGCGATGCGGTGGGCTCAAATAGAAATGCCAACGCTGTTGCGGAAAGGATCGCCAAGGCCATACTCCGCATAGGATAATCGACGATCGCGTGAAGCCCCTCAATGATTAGGACGCCGGTCCCAAAGGCAACCTGCGCACGTCTCGCCGGTGCGACCCCCGCGCGGTTTGAGCTGATTATGGCGCGCACGGCAAACCAGCCGATAACAAGGATGACAATTCCAAGAACGACAAGCCCTGGGAGACCGGCTTCCAGGGTCCATTCGAGCCAATCATTGTGCGCGCGGACGGGTGATGTCATATCGACCACATCTAGTCTTTCAGCCGCTTCGAGCATTGGCACAATTGTGCCAATGCCGCTGCCGAAAGGCCAAACTTGCCCGATGGCATACCACGTGTCCGCCCATAGGTCCCATCTTGCCTCAGTGGTTATCGAAAAGCGCGCGATGACCTTCTGAACAGATTGCAACTGGGCCAATGTCGTCGCTGTGAGGGCCAGTAAAATGAGCACCCCCCCAAACCACCGCAGCATGTTGATGCGCCGATGCAGGACTGGCCAAAATATTCCGAAAAGTACCAGAGCCGCAGGCAGGAGCAGGGCGATGCCGGTCCTTGATCCTGTCATCAATACGCCTACGAGGAAAGCTGGTAACCCGAGGGCGACTACCCCCATAGTCAGCAGATGCTGGCGACCATCGTCGAGCCGGACTGCGCCAAGCACTCCAATCGCCAGCAAGGCGATCATCAGAACATCGCATTCCGCGTTGCGGTTGGCCTGAAAGCCGACGAGGAAGCCTTCGCTGTACTGGTTGTAGAGAGACCAGTTCCAGCCACCTGTCTGCGAAAGTTGAAGGACGCCGAGGATCAGCGAAAGGATGCCTCCGCCGATGATTGCGGCACAGAGCAGGGTACGCCCTTGCAACGAAAGCCGGGAGACCTGAATCATCACCAGCACAGGGCAAATCATAGCGATGAGCGACGCGAATGTCCTGGCAGGAGCCATGCTCAACGGCATCCAAACCCCGACGGCACCGGCTGCCGCAAGTGCCTGCGCTTCAATCGACCGATTTGGCAGAGCTTGCCAGAGCGATGGTGGTAGCGGGATCAGCTGGGCCACCGGAAGGACAAGGATGAGTGCTGCGAGAAGCCATGCACCAGGATGGACTGGACCGAGGCCGTGCTGCCATCTCACTGACCCCACGAGCGGGATCATTGTCAATGCTATCAGAACCTGCAGAACCATCTCGGTCTGCGGGTTTACTGTCCCGCCGCCGCCGAGCATCATCGCGAGCAGCAATATCAGCATGCAAAGTGCTGGACCGGGGAGCCAGCGCTTGTTCAGGGCTGGCACGATATCGGCAACCGTAGCAGGATTACGCCGCTTTTCGATTTGACGCCCGCCGTCGATTGCCATGGAATTCAACCCACCCGGCATTTCAAACCCACTCCCACAAGCAATCCCGATTTTGAGCGATTCAGAGGGAGTCCCAAATATCTGGTGCTACCAGAGGCTTGCGCCAACAGCAGAGCTTGGCGAAGATACTCGGGAAAACGGAGCCTACGAAAAGGGCCCGCAACTCAAAATTGCGGGCCCTTCAAGATCAAATCTGGGAAATAAACCTTCAGCCGCCAGTGCTATCCGATTTGGTAGCTTCGTAAAGCGCGAACCCACCAGCGCCGGCAGCCAGAATGGAGAGGCCAATGTCCGCCCCGCTGACTTCGCGAGATTCGCGCGACACCGGCGCGGTGGTCCGCACTGCCTTCACCTTCTTTACCGAGATGACACCCGGCGTTGCGGCTGCGGCGCGCACGGGCTCCGCGTTCGCGGCGGTGCCGGCAAACGCCACGCAAATCGTGGCCGCACTGGCCAAGGCGATCTTAAACAGGCTCATTGTCCCACACTCCATTAACTCTACAGGATGTCGTTTAGTGAACTTTAGTGATTCGTTCAACCCGAATATTGTCCCGCGCGAACCTTTATGCTGCGCCAGCGAAGCGCAAAAAATTCCGTATGTTTAAGCGTATCGCACTCAATGTTGCTGCAAATTCGCATCTGCAAACGGTTTGCCGCGCTGCGTAACCAGCTTATCTCAAAACGCTCTATCATGTACCAAAACAGCAAACGTCGCAAAAATGATCTTCATATCGCGAACGGCTGTCCAGCCATCGAGATATTCGAGATCCGCCTGAAGCCGGCTGGCCAGGTCCTGCTCCGAATCGGTTGCGCCGCGCAAACCGCGAATCTGGGCCAGGCCCGTGAGCCCAGGCTTCAGCGAGTGCCGCAACAAATACCGCGGATCGACTTCCCAGAACCGCTTTTGCCCAGCGAGCGACCCGATCGCGTGTGGACGCGGGCCGACAATGCTCATGTCGCCGCGCAGTACATTTAGCAGTTGGGGAAGCTCATCGATGCTGCTTCTCCGAATGAAGCGTCCGGTTCGGGTAATACGATCATCATCCCGGCTGGCTGAGCGGGTACCGGACGCATCGAGTTTCTCGACGCGCATTGACCTAAACTTGTAGATCCAGAACAGGCGGTTGTTCCGACCTTGCCGTTGCTGAAGGAAGAACACCGGGCCGCGATCTTCTAGCCAGATCAGCAAGGCGACGACCATCAGCAGTGGTGCCAGCGCAAGGATCGCGCCGCCGGCAATGCTAAGGTCCATCACGCGTTTGACTGCCCGTGCCCTAAGGCCGAGCGGACCGACGGATACGACAAGCGATCCGAAGCCATTTCCGCGACCGGCTCCTAGCACCCCAAGTTCCTGCACTTCGGGGTCCACGATCTCGCCGCAGATATTGGATCCTTTGAACACGAGCGCCCAGTCCTTGCGGCGTTCTTGCGGGCATGTGACGATCACCCGGTCCATGTTGGTCAGGAACATGCCAAGCCGATCGAGCATGTGCGGGTCGCTGCGATCAGGACGCAGACGGTGTTCGCGCGTATCAATATGCCATGCATGAGGCACCCGAACCGGGCTGCCCCCATCATCAATGACCAGAACATTCTGCGCTGTCGGCCCACAGCTTGACCGAATGAGAGGCTGCGCCATCGCTCTCGCCCACGCCATAATGCAGGCAATGACGAAGAGGCTGCCAACGGTGGAGACGCGTGAAAACTGCTCGCTCGATCGCGTGAAGAAAGCGATGAAGATCAACATGGTCAGTGCGATCGCCATGGCAAGCATGGAACGCGCCTGTGAAAAGCGAAGCGATGTAAGGGCCTGAATGGAGTAAGTGCGGGTCATCAAGGCCGCACCCCAATACAGCGGAACGCACAAATTGATCTGTTGGATGGTTTGCGGATCGTAAGCGTGACCCAGGTAGAGCAGGCTGACCAGCAAAGACGCACCGACGATGATGAGACCATCGGTCAGCATCAGCAGGAGGTAGGCCTGAAGCCGACGCCTCTCGAGCGAAGGTGCAAGCGGAAGCTTAAGCTGTCGTTTTACGCCAGCCGTTCCATCGCCCCCCTTCCCGGTGAGCGACGTGACAATATCCTTGTCTCGCTGCAACGTCGTCATCGCATATGCACCTTCATGAACCGCTTGGAATCAGCGCTCCGGTTGTGCGACCCGGACGACAAAAGCTCTTATTAGCAGCTACCTCGATATCGGTAGGAATGCTGCGTTGCAATACGTACAGCGTTGCAGAGTAAAAACAAGTGAGTCGTTCAGGCATGGCGCTCAGCCAATCCGACCGTTGCGGCAGATCGTAGGGGATCAGCGTGCCGCGGCTCTCGCGATATCCGCAAGTCCTTGAGAGAGAGCGATTTCGCCATTTCGATTGTCGGCCAGCAATTGACGGTGAAGGATCGTTAGTCGCTCGACGAGACGCGCCAACTTGCGGCCGCGCCACCGTCTTAGCTGTTGAGACAAGTCGGGCTTGTCCCGAAAAAAAACACGCCGCGCGGCCATCTCCTGCTCGAGGAATGCGTTGATGTCACTGCGCCCACGCATGCGTCCGGCTAGTTGGACAAGCTGTGCGGCACGCCGCTCAAAAGCTAGCAGAACACCCACAGGATTGAGTTCCAGTTCCTGCATCCGTGCCAACTCGGCTGCCAGCCGTGCTGTATCTCCGGCGAGGACAGTGTTCAGAAGCGGCAAGAAGCTGTCGTCTTCGCTGACCGCGCCGATTGCATCGAGTGATGCAGCGTCTGCTCGGCGTGGCGATTCGGGGCTCGCGTCGAGATAGAGCGCCAGTTTGTCGATTTCGCTGCGTGCCATACGCGTATCCAGCGCCGCTCCGCGCGCGATCCGTTCCGCTAACTCGTCGGTCAGATGCAGCCCTGCCGGGCCTGCCATCTCGCGCACCGCGCGCGTCACGGACGCAATGTCGGGCGGATGGAACATCGTCACGAGGGCATCGGGCCGATCCGCCAGCAGTTTGGCGATGCGCGATTTGTCTGTCGCTGATGTGGCAACAACAAACACGGGCCAGCCCTTCACCGGGCTCGTCAGCAGCGTTTCGACCGCATCGTAGGCTTCGTCTCCTGCGCAGCGCACGTGGATCTGACGCTGGTCGCCGAAAAGAGAAACCGACCGTGCTTCGTCTGCAAGGCGCACCGGGTCACGGCGTAACTCCGCACCGGATAATTCGATCCGCTCGTATTGCCCTTGCTTCGTCGCAATGTGCGCGGCCAAGCGCGCTGCCGCATCTGCCGCCCCGGCTTCGTCCGGTCCGCAGAAATAGAACAGCGAGGCGTCGGCCGCGGCGCGCGTCATCTGGCTGGCAAAGTTTTTCTGGGTCGCCTTCACGGCGCAATCAGCCTGTCTGGCGCAGCTTTGTGGCGACGCGGGTCACGATCTGGTCCGCGACCTCGTGACTGAGGTTCTCGAGCGCAGTTTGCTCGGCCGCAATCACGGCATACTCACTGGAGACGATATCGATGCCCGCGTCCGCGCCTGCGGTGGCATCGAGAACGATCTTGCCGCTTGAAAGGTCGACCAGTTGGTAGCGCGCCCGCAGCGTCCGCCTCTCGCGCGTAACCGCGTCGTTGGAGAGGAGGCCGAGCCCTTGAAGTTGTTCATCAAGGCGCACATCGAGGCGGTAGCGCGGAGTAGCTTGTGCGCCAGCGCCAAGATGGCCCACAAGCGCAGCACGGACAAGCCAGCCCGCCTTGCCCTCGATCGATGATACGTCCACTCCAGCGAGTGCTCTGGCAACGCTCCCGCTTCCACCGCCCGCGTACATAGGTTGCAAGGCACAGCCGCCCAGCAACACCCCTGCGGCAAAAGCGGCGAGCAGAATTTTATGCGACAAGGTTCACCAGCCGATCTGGCACAACGATCACCTTCTTCACTTCAGCCCCGTCTAGCGCACGCTGCACCTTGTCCGATGCGAGAGCAAGCCGTTCGAGTTCTTCGCGGGGGGTACCCTTTGCGACAGTCAGTGTATCGCGCAGCTTGCCCTTTACCTGGACCGCCACGGTAACCTCGTCGTCGATCAGCAGCGCGGGATCGACTTCAGGCCACGAAGCATCGGCGACAAGACCTTCGGCGAAGGCTGAATGGGCCTCTTCGGCAAGGTGCGGCATCATCGGCGCGACGAGCAGCAGCAACGTGCGAACTGCAGCTGTCCGGTCGGCCGACGGCAGGGCCTTTTCAGTCGCGCCGGTCAGTTCGTAGATCCGGGCGACCGCCTTGTTGAAGCTGAGCGCTTCGATATCAAGCGCTACCGCATGGATGGTCTGGTGCGCCTTGCGACGCAGGGGCAGATCTTCACCCGTCGCGCTCGCATCGGCCACTCCGAACAAGCGCCAGAGCCGCTGAACAAACCGCCAGCAGCCTTCGATGCCTGCTTCGGACCACGGCAGGTCGCGCTCGGGCGGGCTGTCGGAGAGCATGAACCAGCGGATCGCATCGGCACCATAGCGCGCAACGATCTCGTCCGGATCGACCACGTTCTTTTTGGACTTCGACATCTTGATTACGCGGCCAACCTCGACCCGCGCACCATCGGTCTTGAGCGTCGCACCGTCCGCCGTGCGTTCGACTTCACTGGGCGAGAAGAACACTGGTTGGCCGTTTTCGGGGTTGCGCCGTTCGTAGGTCTCGTGCGTTACCATGCCTTGCGTGAACAGGCTGGCGAAGGGTTCCTTCACCTCGAGCTTGCCGATGCGGGCGAGTGCCCGGGTCCAGAACCGGGCGTAGAGCAGGTGCAGGATCGCGTGCTCGATACCTCCGATATACTGCTCCACCGGCAGCCACTTCCTGATCGCCTCCGCGTCGAAGGGGGCGTCTCCCGGCTGGCTTGCGAAGCGCAGGAAGTACCAAGAAGAATCAACGAATGTGTCGAGCGTATCCGTCTCGCGCTGTGCGGGCTGGCCGCACATCGGGCAATCGACATGTTTCCACGTCGGGTGGCGCTCGAGCGGATTGCCTGGCACGTCAAAGGTGACGTCCTCGGGCAGTATTACTGGCAGCTGCGCCTTGGGTACCGGCACGACGCCGCAACCCTGGCAGTGAATGAATGGGATCGGCGTGCCCCAGTAGCGCTGGCGGCTGACGCCCCAGTCGCGCAGGCGCCATACGGTCTTGCCCTCGCCCCAGCCTTCCGCCTCGGCGCGCGCAATTACTGCGGCCTTGGCGTCGGTCACATCCATCCCGTCGAGGAAGCGCGAATTCACGATGCGGCCTGGCCCGGTGTAGGCTTCGGTGCCCTCGAACAACGGGGCGATGCTGTCGCCCTCCGCCACCACACGCGTGACCGGCAGTCCGTATTTGCGCGCGAAATCAAGGTCGCGCTGGTCGTGCGCCGGACAGCCAAACACGGCGCCGGTTCCGTAATCCATCAGCACGAAGTTGGCGATGTAGAGCGGCAGAGACCACGTCGGATCCAGCGGGTGGACGACCTTGAAGCCGGTATCGAAGCCCAGTTTCTCGGCGGTCTCAAGCTCCGCAGCGGTCGTCCCGCCCTGTTTGCACTTCGCAATGAAGGCTTCGGCCTCGGCCGAGCGCGACGCAATGGCCTGCGCGATGGGATGGTCCGCCGCGATGGCGACGAAGCTCGCACCGAACAGCGTATCTGGCCGAGTCGAATAGACCTCAACCGGTTCCGCCAGCGGGGCTAGCGGCGCGAAACGGAATTGCAGGCCCTGGCTCTTGCCGATCCAGTTTTCCTGCATCGTCCGCACTTTCTCGGGCCACTTGTCGAGGCCGGAGAGGCCCTCAAGCAACTCATCGGCGAACTCTGTGATCCTGAGGAACCACTGGCTCAGCTTGCGCTTCTCGACTGGAGCGCCCGAACGCCAGCCGCGCCCGTCGATGACTTGCTCGTTGGCTAGTACGGTCATGTCCACCGGGTCCCAGTTGACCGTGGACTCCTTTCTATAGACGAGGCCTGCTGCATAGAGATCGAGGAACAGTGCCTGTTCGTGGCCATAATAGTCAGGCTCGCAAGTCGCCAGCTCACGGCTCCAGTCGAGCGCAAAGCCGAGGCGCTTCAGCTGTGCCTTCATGTTGGCGATGTTGGCGCGGGTCCAGCCGCCGGGATGGACGCCCTTCTCCATCGCAGCATTCTCGGCGGGCATGCCAAAGGCGTCCCAGCCCATCGGATGCAACACCTCAAATCCGCGCATGCGCTTGTAGCGCGCGAGGACGTCACCCATCGTGTAGTTGCGCACATGGCCGATATGGATGCGCCCCGAGGGATAGGGAAACATCTCAAGCACATAACTGCGCGGCTTCAGTGAGGTGTCGTCAGCCCGGAAGGTCTGGCGCTCGTCCCAGGCTTGCTGCCAGCGCAGATCGGCGGTGGCAGGGGCGAAACGGTTGGGTTCGGGTCGGTCGGCGGTCATGCCGCCCCCTCTAGGGAGCGGCGCGAACCGGTGCAACTGTCAGGCGATGGCAAACGTGCCTGGAATCAGCCCTTGACCAGCGTCTGGCGCCGCAGATCGCGCGCCTTGGTCAGAATAATATCTTCCAGCTTTTGCACAGTGGCTGCCTGAACCGGGGCATCGACCCAGTTGCCGCCCTGACTTACCTGACGGCTTGCTGCGAGGCGCAATGCGTCAGCGCGCAGGTCCTGATCGAGAATCGAGACCGTCAGCTTCATGCGCTCACCCGGATTGCGCGGGTTGGCATACCAGTCGGTGACGACCACGCCACCATTGCTGTCAGTCTGCACAAGAGGCATGAACGAGAGCGTTTCCAGCGTGGCGCGCCACAGATAGGCGTTGACACCGATCGTCGTCACCTTGCTGGCGGCCAGATCGAGTTTGGGTCGTGCCTTCTGCGAGCAGCCCGCCACCAAGCCAGTCGCTGCAAGGGCAAGCACGGCGGTTGCAAGACCCCGGGCGAACGTGCTGAAAATACGGGGGTGTGTCGTCACTTGCGTACTGTCCTTGACTGGCGGGTTTCCGCGCGGCCGCGCCGCTCGAACTGCCGATGAATTCCGCGCCGGTCGCGCGATATAAGAACGGGCTCTATCACCCCGGCGCCGCGCGCTGCAAGGGCCATCCAGCGAACTTGACGCACCGGCACTGCCCAACTGCGGCTCGCGCACCATGCAAGCCTGTGGGCTGTGCGCAACAGGTTTTGCGTGTCCGGTGTGGAAATGATCGGAAAATCGTTATGTGACTGGAAATTATCGCAGGGCCACCGTATGCCTTGCGTACAGAGTCGAAACATTTGGAGCCGCGGGGAATTTATGTTCCCGAGGTTCCACAGCAAGAAAGTCAATGCTGGCCATGAGTGGGAAGGCAGTCAAGGGAGGCAAGTCGCGCGGTTCGCTCCGCACGCGTGCGCTGCCTTTGATTGGCTGCGCGCTAATTGGCTTGGCGGCGGCGCCTGCGCTTGCCGGTGCGATCTCCCTTGGTTTTGATAATGTTCCTGTCAGCCTTTCAGCGCGTGGTGGGGTCGGTTCGTTCACGCCCGCGTCGATTGATCAGCAGCTTGTGTCGCAACTCGCCGCCCAGATCGAAGGCCACAAGCCAGGGCACGTCCGCCTGTTCCGTTTTACGCCTGCCGGCATGGACAACCGCCCTGATCGTGCAGTGACGGTCGCCGTTCGCGTCGGTGAGGTTGGTTCGCAAAATCTTGTGGTGCGGACTGCAGTTGCGGGTGGTTCGCCCGGTGCCGCGCCGATCCGTATTGCGCCGACGGTTTATAACCTTGGCCTTGCCCGTGGTTACCAGAGCTTCGCAGCTACGCCTGGTTTTGTCCGTGAAAGCCCGCGGATGGATATTCAGCGGCTCGAGATGCCTGATCTGCGTGCGATCGGACGTAGCAAGGATAGCTTCGCTGCTTCATCAGCGAGCGCCCCCGCGCGGCTTGCTCCCCGGATTGAACTTGATACGCGTGACCGTATGGGGCATGCGCCGCGCACTTTCGAAGGCCAGGCCGATTATCAGGTTGATCTGGGTGGCAGCTATAGCCTGACGCGCAACCTCGATGTTACCGCAGGTGTTCGTTATTCGCCCGAGCGTGATCGCCTCCGTCCTTTGACCGACGGCAAGAAGGATAGCCAGGCGGTCTATGTCGGGACCCAGTTCCGGTTCTGAATTCCTTCTAACTTTAGTCGGTGCGGTGCAGTCATTTGAGTGTGCCCTAACCGCTTGTCCGTCAGCAGCCTTGCCGTTACGCTCTTCCACATAGACTGGCGAGGGAGATGAGGATGACGCGCGTTGCAGTGGTGACCGGGGGTACCCGGGGTATCGGTGAAGCCATTTCCCTCGCTCTCCAGGCGCAAGGCCGCACGGTTGTTGCCAACTACGGAGGTAACGATGAGAGGGCGCGCGCCTTTACGGAGCGCACCGGGATCAAGGCCTATCGCTGGGATGTCGGCGACCACGAGGCAACCCTTACCAGGTGCGCGCAGATTGCCGAAGAAGTCGGCCCGATCGACATCGTCGTCAACAACGCCGGCATCACGCGCGATGGTGTGCTCCACAAGATGAGCTTCGAAGACTGGAACGAAGTGATGCGCATCAATCTCGGCGGTTGCTTCAATATGGCGAAGGCCACGTTCCCGGGGATGCGAGAACGCGGCTGGGGTCGCATCGTCAACATCGGCTCGATCAATGGTCAGGCAGGCCAGTATGGTCAGGTCAACTATGCCGCTGCGAAATCCGGGATTCACGGCTTCACCAAGGCGCTGGCGCAGGAAGGTGCCAAGTATGGGGTCACCGTGAATGCGATCGCGCCGGGCTATATCGACACCGACATGGTCGCCGCCGTGCCAGCGCCGGTGCTGGAGAAGATCGTCGCCAAGATCCCGGTCGGCCGCCTCGGCCAGGCCGACGAGATTGCGCGCGGCGTGGCGTTCCTGACTTCTGAAGACGGCGCTTTCGTCACTGGCTCGACCATGAGCATCAACGGCGGCCAGCACATGTATTGATCTGCAAGGCCCGCCGCGCAATGCGGCGGGCCTGCCTTTCGGGATCAGCCGATGTAGATCCCCGACACTTTCCAGACTCCGTCTTCGCGCACGAGCGTCAGCAGTTCAGAGCCTTCTGGATGATTGGCGTAACGGGCGCGGAACTTGACCACCACGTTGCCGTCGGGCGGCGCAGGCGTTTGCTCGGCCGAGAGCAGCTCGCGACTGCTGGCCGGTCCGAACTTGCCGTGCACACCAAGCGCGGCCTTTGTCCAACCGTCGAGCGTATTGCTGGTGCGGAAGGCGCGGGTGGTAAGATCATAGCTTGTCGTCCAGTCCCGCGCATCGACAAGTTCCAGCCAGTGGCGTGCGGCGGCGACGGCTTCGGTTTCGGCGGTGCTGTGCGGCGCTGCGTTGGCAGCGGCAAACGTCGGCTGCGGAATCGGATCGGTACCGCCGGCGGCGACAAGTGCACCGGCGAGAGTCAGGCTCAAGAACATGGCAATTCCTCCTGCAATCCAGCCGGGACGGCCCCGACGGCCGCTGTCCTGGGCTGGTGGATCAGACGGTTGCGCCTGATCGATCACGCCCACAGCCCCCAAAGCCTTGTCCCCGAGCGATTCGGGGGCCTGTCCTTCGATCTCGTGCAACAGGCGCGCAGCTTCGCGACTGCTCGAAACGGCGAGCTTGCGGCGCGCTTCCCGCAGGCGTTCGTTGACCGTGTGCACAGATAACCCGAAGTGGCGAGCCATCGACTTGGCGTCATGGCCGGCCAGCAGCAGTCGCAGCGTCTCTTTTTCCTTTTCGCTCAGCGCCTGGTATTTGCCGGTCATGCACCAGCTGTAGGATCCGTCCAACTTGCGGGCCACCCCGAATTTCTCGTACCCTGTCCGAATGAACTCGCCCTATCACCCTCCGGTCAAGCGCTCGGTCGAGATCGCGGGGCACAAGACCTCGATCAGCCTCGAGCCGCTGTTCTGGGACATGCTACGGGGCGTTGCGGAAGACGAGGGCGTGCCGATCAACGCTCTGGTGGCGCGGATCGATGCGGAGCGCATCCGCGCCGAAACGCCACCAGGTCTCGCCGGGGCGATCCGGCTCTGGCTGGCGGCGCGTGCGCTAGAAGGCTGAGAAGGCCAGACCCGCCGCTGCGGACAGGGCGAGGGTTGGCATGATCCCGCACTTCAGAGGGAAGAGCAGGAGCGCTGCGCCGGCAGCAATCACGGTCGCTCGCCAATCAAGGCTGGAGAGCACGGGCAGACCTGCCACCGAAACGCTGCGGAACAGCACGTGAAGCGCGAACCATAGCGCGAGATTGGCGATCAAGCCGCCGATTGCGGCCGTTATCGCCGCAAGTGCGCCCTGAAGACGCTCGGCCCGCTCCAACCGCTCCATCCATGGTGCGCAGGCGAAGATCCACAGAAAACATGGTGCAAATGTGACCCACGTCGTCAGGCCCGCACCGAGGAGGCCAGCCGCATGCGACGAGAGACTGCCCGGATGGCTCCCAGCGGCGATAAAGCCTGCGAACTGCGTTGCCATGATTAGCGGGCCGGGGGTTGTCTCGGCGAGGAAGAGGCCGTCGGCCATCTCGCCGGGCGACAACCAGCCAAATCCGCCGACGGCTTCCTGTGTCATGTCGGCGAGCACCGCACAGGCTCCTCCGAAGGTCACGACGGCGATGCGAGAGAAAAAAAGGCCGATCTGCCACAGCACGTGGTCTGGACCGAGTGCGACCAATACCATCACGAGCGGCAGCGCCCAGATGAGGAGCCACAGTGCGACGGTTCGGACGGGCAGAGCGGCAAGCGCGCCCGCCGCCGGAAGCGGGCCATGTCCAGACGCGGCATGATGCACGCCGAGCCACTGCGCGACTACTTGGCAGCTGCTGCCCCGATCAGGCCAGCACCGAGGATCACCGGCGGGAAGAGCGTGTGCAGCAGGCCCAGGCACGTGCGGCCAGTACCCGCCAACGCCAGCTTGAAGCGGGTTCCCAGTGCCCGCCGCGCGACCCGCGTCAGCTCCGCCAGCATCGGCGTAGCCATCAGTCGCCGCCGACGCGCTCCACGTCCGCACCGATCAGTGCGAACTTCTCCTCAAGCCGCTCGTAGCCGCGGTCGAGGTGATAGAGCCGGTGCACGGTCGTTTCGCCTTCTGCGGCAAGCCCCGCGATCACGAGGCTCATGGAAGCTCGCAGATCTGTGGCCATGACCTGGGCTCCGGTGAGGCGATCAACACCGTGGACGATCGCCGTGCGGCCCTTTGTCTCGATATGTGCGCCCATCCGGTTGAGTTCGGGCACGTGCATATAGCGGTTTTCAAAGATCGTCTCGGTCAGGACACTCGAGCCGTTGGCTAGGCACAGCATCGCCATGAGCTGTGCCTGCATATCGGTTGCAAGGCCCGGATAGGGAGCGGTGGAGAGGGTGACCGGGCGCAGCTGCCCATCGCTTGCGACACGGATGCCTCCGCGCACTTGTTCAACCAACACTCCCGCATCATGCAGCGCCTGGATCGTCGCAGCCATGTCTTCCGCGCGTGCGCCCGCGAGGGTGATGTCGCCTCCGGTGATGGCCGCAGCGCAGGCATAGCTGCCGGCTTCGATGCGGTCAGGCATGACCATGTAGGTCGCCCCGTGCAGGCGGGAAACGCCATGAATGGTGAGATCGGATGTGCCGATGCCTTCGATCTGCGCGCCCATGGCGACAAGCAGATTGCACAGATCGACTATCTCGGGCTCGCGCGCGGCGTTGTGAAGAGTGCTGGTGCCTTGTGCGAGCACCGCTGCCATCAAGGCGTTCTCTGTCGCGCCGACCGAGACGACGGGGAAGCTGTAGGCACCACCCGGCAATCCCCCATCCGGCGCGATGGCGCGAACATATCCGGCGGCGAGTTCGATATGGGCGCCGAATGCCTCAAGTGCTTTGAGATGGAGGTCGATCGGACGATTGCCGATTGCACAGCCCCCAGGCAGCGAAACTGTGGCCTCTCCTGCGCGCGCCAGTAGAGGTCCGAGCACTAGGATTGAGGCGCGCATCTTGCGAACCAGGTCGTAGGGCGCGACGGTCGAAGTTAGCCGGGTGGCCTGCAAGGTCATCACTCGGCCGAAATCCTCCGGCCTTGCCCCGGCGATCGAAGTGGAGACGCCGAACTGGTTCAGCAGATGCTGGAAGCCGTCGATGTCGGCAAGACGGGGCAGGTTGCGCAAGGTGACCGGCTCTTCGGTCAGAAGCGCACATGGCAGAAGGGTCAAGGCGGCGTTCTTGGCGCCAGAGACTGGAACCGTGCCGGAAAGGCGATTGCCGCCGCGAATAATGATCTTGTCCATCGCGGTCGTTTAGCTTGTTTGCCATGCGGCGCAACAGGGTCGAAATGATGGCGCAACAGGCCTACGTTATGTCACAGTGCAACCGGGGACAAAGCCCGACCGGATATCGAGGGGACAATACACCAAATGACCGTCAGCACCGCTTGGCAGGCGCTTCGCAAGCCTATCCGCAAAGCAGTCTTTCCCGTTGCGGGCATGGGCACGCGCTTTCTTCCCGCGACGAAGGCGATTCCCAAGGAAATGCTGCCGATCATCGACCGCCCCCTGATCCAGTACGCGGTGGACGAAGCGCGCGAGGCAGGCATTGAACAGCTCATCTTCGTGACCGGCCGCGGCAAGACCGCGATCGTCGAGCATTTCGACACGGCATTCGAACTCGAACGCACGCTCAGCGATCGTGGCAAGGATCTCTCGATTCTCGATCCGACCCGCATCCTTCCAGGCAATCTTGTGACTGTCCGTCAGCAGGTTCCGATGGGTCTCGGTCACGCGATCTGGTGCGCGCGCGCGATCGTTGGCGACGAGCCGTTCGCTATTTTCCTGCCGGACGAATTGATGATCGGCACGCCTGGCTGCATGAAGGAAATGGTCGATGCCTACAATGAAGTGGGGGGCAATCTGATCAGTGTGCTCGAAGTACCGGAAGAGGAGGTTTCCAGCTACGGTGTGATCGCTCCTGGCGCGCGGGTTTCGGACAAGCTCACCGAAGTCACCGGACTGGTCGAGAAGCCGAAGCGCGAGAACGCACCCTCAAATCTCATCATTTCCGGGCGCTATATTCTGCAACCGGAAGTGATGCGCACCCTGGAAGGCCAGGAAAAGGGAGCAGGCGGTGAAATCCAGTTGACCGATGCGATGGCCCGGATGATCGGTAGCCAGCCGTTCCACGCAGTGACCTTTACCGGCCGACGCTTCGACTGTGGCAGCAAGGCTGGCTTCGTCGAGGCGACGCTTGCGCTTGCGCTTGAACGGCCCGACATGGCGGACGACGTTCGCGCCATCATGCGCCGACTGCTAGCCCAATAACAGTTAGGTTCAGGACGCCTTCCACCGCAGCGGGAGGCGCTTGAGCCCGCCTACGAAGGTCGACTTGGCCCGCGCCGGGTCTCCGGCGAGCTCCACGCTCTCCAACCGGTCAAGCAGTACCTCGAACAGGATGCGCATCTCGAGTCGCGCGAGATGAAGGCCTAGGCACTGGTGGGCGCCGGCCCCGAAGGCTAGATGGCGATTGCCCTCGCGCGCCGCGTCGAACCGCCGCGGATCGCGGAACTGCGCCGGATCGTGATTGGCTGCCACGTAGTTGAGCATCAGCCAATCGTCCTTGGCGATCTTCTGCCCGCCAAGCTCGGTATCTGCTGCAGCGGTGCGCATGAAGTGCTGCACCGGCGTGGTCCATCGGATCGCTTCTTCGACAATGCCAGCCAGCAGACTGCGATCAGCCTTGACGCGAGCGAACTGCGCGGGATCACGTGCGAGGGCGAGCATCGCTCCCGCGGTCGAGGCACTAGTGGTGTCGTGCCCGGCGCTCGCTGTGATGATGTAGTAGCCGGCGGTGACAACGTCATCGAGCGGCTCGCCGTCGATCGTGCCGTTAGCGATCACGGTTGCCACATCATCCGTAGGGTTCTTGCGACGTTCTGCCGCGAGAGCGGCGAAGTAGGCCTCGAAGTCCCTGACCGCGCCGGCAACGATCTGGGTTATCATCTCGGGCGGCAAGTCCTTGATGCCCGACTGGTTGAGATCCTCATCCTGCCCGCCGAACATCTGCTGGGTCAGGACCAGCATGCGCTGCTCGTCCTCCTCCGGTACGCCTAGGATCTGCATCACGACATGGAGCGGGTAGGGAGAGGAGACCAGCTTTGTGAAATCGCCCTCACCGTCCGCCGCCAGCAGGCGGTCGACGGTCGCTTCGGCAATCTTTCGGGTGCGCTCCTCGATCGTACGCAGGTTCTTCGGCATGAACCAGTCCTGCGTAAGTCGCCGTAGCTTGGGGTGCAGCGGCGCATCAAGCTGGACCAGCGACTGTACGAGGTGCGGGCTGCCCCCGGTAATCGCCCGGGCCAGCACATCGGTGCTGCGCAACGTGAAAACGGTCGGCTTCGGGTGGTTGAGGAAGGTCGCGTTGTCCTTGCTCGCAGCCATGACTTCATCGAACCCGCTCACCAGCCAGAACGGTTCGTGGAGATCTGCAGACGACACGACCTGTGCGACCTGCAGACCTTCCTCGCGCAGCGTATCGAACTGGTCGAGCAGTGGATCCCACGCAGCATAGGCGGCGGGATCTATCACGGCCCGGCCGATTTCCTCTGGAACGACGCGGTCAGCAGTAGCGGCCATGGTGAGGGTCCTTGATAATGGGAATCAGGCGGCAGAGGCTGCTGCGGCTTTGTACTCGTCGCGCAGCAGGCGCTTGAACAGCTTGCCGGTCGGCTCGCGCGGCAGCTCCGCGCGGAAATCGATCTGGCGGGGCAGTTTCACGCGGCTAAGCTGGGGGGCGAGCCAGGCGGTGAGTTCCTCGGACAGTTCGGGGCCCGCTTCGCTGATGTCATGCGGTTTCACAACGGCGACAACACGCTCGCCCATATCAGCATCGGGGGCGCCGATAACCGCCACATCGGCCACTTTCGGATGGGTGATCAGGAGGTTCTCGATCTCCTGCGGGTAGATGTTGACCCCGCCCGAGATGATCATGAAGCTCTTGCGGTCGGTGAGGAACAGGTAGCCGTCCTCGTCTTCCCAGCCCACATCGCCAAGGCTGGTCCAGCCATGCTTGTTCGTGGCATCGCGCGTCTTGTCCGGATCGTTGTGATAGGCAAATGGATTGCCACCCTCGAAGAAGACCTGACCCTCGGTGCCCCGCGGCACTTCATCGCCGTTTTCGTCGCAGATGCGGATCGTGCCGAGCAGCGCGCGGCCGACTGAGCCGGGTCGCGCCAGCCATTCCGGGCTCGAGATGAAGGTGAAGCCGTTGCCCTCGGTGCCGGCGTAGTACTCGTTGAGCACCGGCCCCCACCATTCGATCATCGCGCGCTTCACCGGTACAGGGCAGGGCGCGGCCGCATGGATCGCGCCGCGGAGCGACGAAAGATCGTAGCGCGCGCGGACCTCCTCCGGCAGCTTGAGCATGCGCACGAAGTGCGTTGGCACCCACTGGCTATCGGTAACCTTGTAGCGTTCGATGGCTTCCAGCGCCTTCTCGGCATCGAACTTTTCCATGCAGACGACAGTGCCGCCAAACCGGTGGATCGTCATTGACCAGCGCAGCGGTGCAGCATGATAGAGCGGCGCGGGTGAGAGATAGACCGCATCGGGCCGGATGCCAAACGGTCCGCCAGCGAGCATGATCAGCGAATTGGCACCGCCGATCGCCGGATCTTCAGGGAGGGGTACACGCACGCCCTTGGGCTTGCCGGTGGTGCCTGAGGAATAGAGCATGTCGCAACCGGCACGTTCATCGGCAATGGGCTCGATCGGCATGGCGCCCAGCGCAGCGGCAAGATCATGGTCACCCGATCCACCGAGCCGCAATTGCGGCACTTCGGGTGCCGCTTCGGCCACGGCATCGAGCAGTGGTGTGAGCGTGCCGCTGCCCACGAGGAGCCGGGAGCCGCTGTCGCGCGCAATATAGGCCACCTCGGGCGGAGCAAGGCGCGACGAGATGGCGACATAGACGATGCCGGCACGTTGCGCGCCCCAGCAGAGCGAGAAGAAGACGGGATGATTTTCGAAACACAGTGCGATGGTATCGCCGATCCCGATCCCACGTGCTCGGAGCAACTGGGCGAAGCGGTTGCTCTGCGCTTCCAGCTCACCATAGGTGACCACCTCGCCGCTGCCGGACATGATCACGGCCGGCTTTTCGGGATTGGTCCGCGCGTGGAAACTTGGGTGGTAGTGCATGCGCATCCTCTCAGGATCGGCGGCTCGATCAGGCCGCGTTCGCACTGAGTTTAACCGCTCGATTAAAGTGCGCAACGGGATTCGTCAGCTGTGGCGGTTTCCGGATGCCATAAAAGAAGAAGGCGGCGTTTCCGCCGCCTTCTTCCCATCCTCTCCAAGATGTGGGTGCTGCAGCCGCTCAGCGCACGAATGCGGCCGGCGCATCGCTCTGCGCCAGCACGGTGTCGGTCGCGATGCCGGGGGCAACAGTCTGCATGTAGGGAATAGGATTGACGGCTTCACCGCCAATACGCACTTCGTAGTGAAGGTGAGATCCCGTCGAACGGCCCGTCGAACCGACATAGCCGATCACGTCGCCCTTGCGAACGTGCTGGCCTTCGGCAACGGCGATGCGGGACATGTGGCCGTAACGGGTTTCCATGCTTCCGCCATGCTCAAGCTCGACAAAGAGGCCATAGCCGCCAAACCAGTCAGCCTTGCCAACCACCCCATCAGCCGAGGCGTGAATCGGGGTGCCGGTGGTGGCGGGAAGATCTATGCCCTTGTGGGCGCGCAGACCGCCGAGCACCGGGTGGACGCGCATGCCAAACCCGCTGCTCATGGCGCGGTTCGATGTAACAGGGACCAGCGAGGGGATCGAAACACCGTTGCTGCGCTGCGACGAAGCGGCTGCGGCAATCTGGGAGCTGCCTTCAAGCGCCTTCCAGCTGGCGAAGAGCTTGTGGAATTCATCATCGGCGGGCGTGGCGGACGTGCCGGTGCGGGCAGCCTCGGCAGCGCGTAGCGGCGCGGCAATATCCGCGGAAGCAGCGCTGTTGGCCATGGCGGGGGCCGAAAAGAAACAGGCGGCGGCACTGATCGAGCCGAGCACCAGTTTCAAAATTCTGTTGTTGAGCATTACGACCCGCTAACCCCTTTTCGCCTTCGGTCCGCAGCATCATCCGTGCAGCTTCGACCAACCGGCAAACCGTTTGAAAGCTGCCAACAACCTGCCGGATCGTTCCGGTCTGCCTGGTAACTTCCCTGAGGCCTAAGCGGAAATCCTTCCCGCAACCCCGACCGAAATCGGTTAGTGGGAAGTGTCTTAATCAGACAACCCCTGTCATCAATTCGTACGATAAACCGGCTGCACGACGCGCCGAGTCGTTGAACGGTGGCTTAACAGCCCCGCGGAAATGCCGCGCGACAAGGGTTCCCCACAGCGCCGGGGGCGATTCTCCGCGTTCATCGCACAGGGCAAGGAAGTAGGTTGTGCCGCAGCGCACATGCCTGATCTCATCGGTCAGGATACGTTCGAGAATGCGCGCCGAGCGTAGGTCTCCCGCAGCCATAAAACGCTCGATAGTTACTGGTGTAACATCCAGTCCGCGCGCTTCCAGCACCATCGGAACCACGGCAAGGCGCGCAGCAAGATCATGAGCCGTCTCTCGCGCCGCATCCCACAGCCCATCATGGGCCGGCAGCGCCCCATAATTCGAACCAAGCGTGAGCAGGCGGCGCGCAAGCAGCGAGAAGTGCATCGCCTCGTCGGCTGCAACATCAAGCCAGTCTGTTACGAATTGCGCGCCGCGTTCGCGGCCGAAACGACCCGCAGCATCGAGCGCCAGGTCGATCGCGACAAACTCGATATGTGCCAGCGCATGGAGCAGCGCGATCCGTCCGCGCTCCGATCCTCCGCGCCCGCGCTTTGGCATAGCATTGGGCGGCAGCAGTTCAGGTCGCGCCGGACGCGCCGGCGCTTCGGGCATGGTCACATCAAATGCAAAGGTCAGCCGTCCGGCTGCCCAGTCCCGCCGAACTGAGCGCGCCGCCATAGCCTTGGCCGCAGGCTGGGCGGTCAGCATCGCCGCCCGAATCGCTGCGGCAACAGAAGGGTAGGTCATCGATCGCTCAGAGCGACCTGGCGGCGGCGAGCACCTCTTCCGCGTGGTCCTTGACCTTCACCTTGGACCAGACCTGCGCGATCTTCCCATCCGTTCCGATCAGGTACGTGGTGCGCTCCATGCCCATGTATGTGCGGCCATACATCGACTTCTCGGTCCATATACCAAGCGCGTCGGACAAGCCGCCTTCCTCGGCATCGGTAGCGAGCGGGGCGGCAAGGCCGTGCTTCTCGATGAACTTGAGGTGCTTCTTCGGCGGATCCTTGCTCACGCCGAGCAGCGCCGTGCCTGCTCCCTCGAACTCGGCAGCCAAAGCCGAGAAGTCCTTGTTCTCGGTCGTGCAGCCCGGCGTGTCGTCCTTTGGATAGAAAAACAGCACCAGCTTGCGGCCGAGAAAATCAGACGGCTTCACGGTGCCGCCCTCGGGTGTGGTCATGGCAACATCCGGCAGCTTAGTGCCCGCGCCGATGGTCTCGCTCATTCAGAAATCTCCAGTTCTTCGCCAAACACGCTGCGCCAGCAGGCTGCGATGTCGCATCGCGCTGCCAGCACGGCCGCTTGCAGTCCCGTCCAGTCGCGAAGGCCGCACGCACGCGCAACGATAACGCGGCTCGCCTCGGGCGGAAAGCGTCCGTCAGGGGCAACCAGACGCACCACAACCAGCAAGCGCGCGAGCAGATCGTGCGCTGCGCGCAAGGGCGGTGTCAGCACGCCGCTGGCAATCAGTCCGTCAAGGGCGCAGCCGAGATCGGGATCAAGCGCTGTGCGCTCGCATAGCTGCAGGTAGTGGACGAGGAATTCCAGATCGACGAGCCCGCCGCGTGCGAGTTTCACATCGAGCGGTCCGCCTGGCGGTTTGTGCAGGGCCATCTCTGCGCGCATCGCGAGCACGTCGGCGCGGAGCTTCTCGGGATCGCGCGGACGGTTCAGTACAGTGGCGATGATGGCCGAGAGCAGGGCGCAATCTGCCGGCTTGCCGAACAAGGGCCGTGCCCGGCACAGCGCCATATGCTCCCAGGTCCAGGCGTCCTCGCGCTGATAGCGCGCGAAACTTTCAAGGCTCACGGCAAGCGGTCCTTGCTCGCCGCTCGGGCGCAGGCGCACGTCGACCTCGTAGAGCGCACCTGCAGCGGTGGGGACAGAAAGTGCTGCGATCACACGTTGTGCGAGGCGATTGTAGTAAAGCGTGCTGCCCAGAGGGCGGGCTCCGTCGGACTCGCCGGTATGATCACCGCTAAATAGAAACACGATATCGAGGTCCGAGGCATGGGTCAGCGCGCCGCCGCCTAGTCGGCCCAGCCCGAGTATCATGAGATCGCTGCCCGAAATCTGGCCGTGTGGACGAACAAACTCGTCGCGCGCTGCCTCGGCGAGAACCGCGATCGCCGCTTCGGCGATCCGCGACAAGGCTGCCGCAACATCGAGCGGATCGCGCCATGCTTTGCCTGCCTGGCTTTCGATCAGCTGGACGCCAAGAGCAAAGCGCCATTCGCCTACCTTGCGGCGTACGGCATCGAGCAGGCACTGGTAGTCATCGCCCGCCTCTCCACAGCGATATTCGGCCGCGAGGTCTTCTGCGCTGCCAGGGAGTTCGAAGGCGCTGTGGTCGATCAGCGTGTCGAGGAGGTCCGAGCGGCGGGCTAGCTCGTCTGCGAGGGTGGGGGCATGGGCAAGTACGCGCATCACCACGCCGAGAAGTGCAGGGCGGGCTTCGAGGAGCTGGAACACGTTGATTGCGCTCGGCAACCCGGCGAGAAGGCCTTCCCAGCGCAGCAGGGCTCGCTCCGGATCGGGCGCAGCGGCGAGCGCGCCGAGCAGAGTGTCGCGCAGGCGCGCGAAGGCCGAGCGGGCTTCTGCGCTGCGCAGAGCGCGGTATTGACCATTGTCCCAGCTTTCTATGCGTGTCGCGAGTGCGCCGGGATCGGCAAAACCGAGTGCCTTCAGTTCCAGTTCTAGTGGGTGGGTCGCGACCGGGACTGCGCCGGTCGGAGCATATGTAGCGATCAGCGTGTCGAAGCGGCTCCCAACGGCATCGGAAATGTGCGCAAGTTCTTCCACGAGCACAGCGCCTGAGGGGAGGCCATCGAGGCGGGCGACCGCCTCCAGCAGGGCCTGATCAGTCGGAAGGCTGTGGGTCTGCTGGTCGGCGATCATCTGGAGGCGGTGCTCCAGCGTGCGCAGTCGGTCGTAACTGGTGCCTAGGAGTTCTGCGTCGCTGGTCGAAACGATGCCGGCTTCTGCCAACGCATCGAGCGCTGCGCGCGTGCCGCGCTGGCGCAGTGCCGGATTGCGACCACCGTGGATCAGCTGGTGTGTCTGGGCAAAGAACTCAACCTCGCGGATGCCGCCGCGTCCGCGCTTCAGGTCGTATCCCGGGCCGACAGACTGTCCACCGGCATAGTGCTCGCGAATGCGGGTTGTGAGGCGCCCGATCTCGGCAATCGCGCCGAAATCAAGGCTGCGGCGCCAAACGAACGGGCGAATGGCATCGAGGAATACCTGGCCCGCCGCGATGTCGCCGGAGGCGGGACGAGCGCGGATGAAGGCGGCGCGCTCCCATGCGAGGGCGCTTGATTCGTAATGCGCCATCGCCGCGGCAAAAGGCAGCGCCAGCGGCGTGACTTCGGCGGCGGGGCGGAGGCGCAAGTCGATGCGAAACACGTAGCCTTCGCTGGTGACGGCGCTCATGAGTTCGACCACGGTACGCGCGATCCGCTGTGCGGTTTCGGCGGGATCGTCGCGCTCCCGGCGGGGCAACAGTTCGGGGTCGTAGAGCAGGATCGGATCGATGTCGGACGAGTAGTTGAGTTCGCCCGCGCCATGCTTTCCCAAAGCAATAGCGGAAAATCCCTGCGGCTGCGCATCTGGCACACGGCGGCGCATGGCGGCCGAAATGGCCGTGTCGAGTGCGCGGTCGGCAAAGACGGAAAGTTCGGTCATGACGCGGGAAAGCGGCAGCGCGCCAGCAAGATCGCCGACTGCGAGGGCCACGGCGAGCGCAAATCGTTCACGGCGCAGCGCGATGCCGGCGTCAGGTTCGTTCGAGCCGGCAGTATGGGCAACTGCAAGGGCTTCCTCGATCCTGCCGGCTTCGAGAATGGCAGCAAGATCGGGCAAGCGGTCGAGACCGCGGCACAGGAACGGCGCTTCCGTGCGGGCGCGGTGGAGGGCACTTGCCCAGTCCGGAGCTGCGGAGCTGGCGGTCATCCTGCTGCGATGCCCGGATGGCCGCGGGCGATCAAGCGCAAGCGTTCGTCTTGTCAGCGGGCAGGGGGTCTGCCACGAGTGCGCGTATGGTCGCACGCGGCGTCTGCAAACATGATGAGAGAATTAGGATGAAGAACAGAAAATCGTTCGTTAGCAAGGTTTTAAACCTGCTGAGCGGTGCTGTTTTAGCCATGCCGCTGGCCGCCGGCCATGCCACGCCTGCGGTCCCCCCGGTAGACGAGGGGCTGATGCGTGACACCATTCGCACGCTGGCTTCGGACGCGTTCGAGGGGCGTGGGCCGGGGACTGCTGTCGAGCCAAAGACACTCGATGCAATTATCGCTCGGTTCGAGGCAGCGGGTCTTCGTCCCGGCAACAAGGGACCGGAGGGCAAACCGACGTGGTTGCAGGACGTCCCGACTGCAACAATCACCGCGATCAACCGCAGCCCGCTTACTATTACGGGCAGCGCACAGACGCTCACCTTCAAACCCTCAACCGATTTCGTGGCGGGCAGCTATCGAATTACGCCGCACACAGCGGTCAAGGATAGTGAACTTGTATTCGTCGGTTATGGAATCAATGCGCCCGAACTGGGCTGGAACGATTACGCCGGCCTCGACATGCATGGGAAGACCGCCGTCATCCTCGTCAACGATCCGGACTATGCACTGGAAGGCGAGAACGGTCTCTTCCGGGGGCGCCGGATGACCTACTACGGCCGCTGGACCTACAAGTTTGAGGAGGCCGCGCGGCAGGGCGCGACCGGGGCGCTCATCATCCATGATACGTTCCCTGCGGCCTACGGCTGGCAGGTGGTCGAATCGAGCTGGTCAGGAGCGCAGCACTTCGTGCAGACCGCGAATGATGGCGCTGATCAGACTGTGGCCAATGGCTGGATCCAGAAGCCGGTTGCCGAAGCGATCCTCAGGGCTGCGGGCAAGGACCTCGCCGTACTGACGGCCGCTGCGCAAGCGAAGGGCTTCAAGCCGGTGCCGTTGGGCCTAAAAGCCAGCCTCAAGTTCGACAACACGATCGAGAAGGCCAACTCGCACAATGTGATCGGCGTGTTACCTGGCAAGACGCGGCCTGATGAATACGTGCTCTACAGCGCGCATTGGGACCACCTCGGCCACTGCAAAGCCGACGCGACGGGTGATGACATTTGCAACGGCGCGGTCGACAACGCGACCGGCGTTGCCGCGCTGGCGGCTCTCGCCAAGATGAACAAGGCAGCGGGCGCCGCCGCGCGCAGCCAGGTGTTCCTTGCTGTTACGCTCGAGGAGTCCGGTCTGCTCGGATCCGAATATTACGCGCAGAACCCGGTCTATCCGCTGGCGAAAACCGTCGGGGGCGTGAACATGGACGCTTTGGCTGTCGGCGGCCCCGCGAAAGACATTACGGTGACCGGCGGTGACAAGTCCGAATTAACCACGATTCTGCGCAAGGTTGAGGGCGATATGGGCCTCAGCGAAGCGCCCGAGGAACATCCCGAGCGCGGGCACTACTACCGTTCGGACCACTTCAGCCTGGCCAAGCGCGGTGTGCCGATGTTCGATCTCGGTCGCGGTACCGATCTCGTGGTGGGCGGCAAGGCTGCAGGCCAGGCTGCTGCGGATGACTACGTCAATGTCCGCTATCACCAGCCTAGCGACCAGTATCAGGAAAGCTGGGACATTTCGGGCATGGTTCAGGATGTGAAGCTGTTTTACCGGCTTGGCCGCGAACTGGCCGACAGCACCGTCTGGCCCAATTGGCACCCGAACGACGAATTCCGCGCCATCCGCGACAAGAGCCTGGCCGAAGCGAAGGGCAAATAATCCCATGACCGACACCACGCTGCGTATGCCCCCTGAATGGCATCCGCAGGACTGGCTCTGGATCGGCTTTCCGCATCTTGCGGAGGAATGGTCCGGCGTGATCGATACCGCGCAGGAGCAGATTGCCGCGTTTGCGAGCGCCGTTGCCGATAGCGGGCAGCAGGTGCGCCTGATCGTGCGCGATGCGGCGAACGAGGCGCGCGCACGCAGCCTGGTTTCTAGCGCCGTCACGTTGGAGCGCCGGGTCTATGGAGACGTCTGGCTGCGCGATACGGGGCCGCTGGTGGTTTGTGGCAGCGGGGAGCGCCGCGCACGGCTGTTCGGTTTCAACGGCTGGGGCGGCAAGTACCTGATGCCGGGAGATGAGGCCATCGGCGCTGATCTGGCAGCAAGTGCGGGGCTTGAGGCGGACCGCAGCGACTGGATTCTGGAAGGCGGCGCACTTGATGGTGACGGAACAGGGCTGGTCGCAACAACGGCGCAATGCTTGTTCAATGCCAATCGCAATCCGGCGCTGGCCAAAGCCGATCTCGAACAGCGGCTCGCACGCGATCTGGGGTTTGACCGCGTGCTGTGGCTCGGGGATGGCCTTATCAACGACCATACCGATGGCCATGTCGACAATCTGGCGCGCTTTGTCGCACCCAACCGCTTGGCACTGCCGCGTGCGACGGGACCAGGCGATCCCAATGCCGCGATCTATGCCGATGCAGCGACACGGGCGCGCGATTTCGGTGTGGAGGTGGTCGAAGTGCCCTCGCCCGGCCTCGTGGAATGGGGCGGCATGGTCCAGCCGGCGAGCTACATGAACTTCGTTATTGCCAACAATGTGGTTATTGTGCCGGTGTTCGGAACCCAGCACGACGAAGATGGCGTCGCAGCGATTGCCGAACTCTTCCCCGGCCGCGCGGTCATCGGGCTCATAGCCGATGCGGTGCTCGC
This sequence comes from Novosphingobium fuchskuhlense, assembly GCF_001519075.1. Taxonomy (GTDB): domain Bacteria; phylum Pseudomonadota; class Alphaproteobacteria; order Sphingomonadales; family Sphingomonadaceae; genus Novosphingobium; species Novosphingobium fuchskuhlense. The sequence continues at coordinate 318,257 of NZ_KQ954244.1, read as the reverse complement.
GGGCGGCGGTGGTTTCCATTGCTCCAGCCAGCAGATGCCTTCGGCCTGAACCGCCAAACCCGGTTATGTGCCCCTTAACCCGCTGATGGTATGGGGCAGTGCATGACCCAGACAATTCTCGTGGTTTTCGGAACCCGCCCGGAAGCGATCAAGATGTTTCCGGTAGTGCATGCGCTTGCCGCCGACCCGCGCTTTCGCGTGGTGACCTGCGTTTCGGCGCAGCATCGCGGCATGCTCGATCAGGTACTCGCGATAGCGGGGATCGTGCCGGATCACGATCTCGATCTGATGAAGCCCGATCAGACTCTCGATGGCCTCACCGCCGCCTTGCTCACCGGCCTTGGCGGGGTGATGGATGCCGAGAAGCCTGACTGGGTTGTGGTCCAGGGCGATACGGCAACGGCGATGGCCGGGGCACTGGCAGCCTATTATCGCAAGATTCCGGTCGCGCATGTCGAGGCGGGGCTGCGTAGCCATAATATCTATCACCCCTGGCCAGAAGAGGTGAACCGCAAGATCATCGGGACGATTGCAGCCCTGCACTTCGCGCCGACCGAGACGTCTGCTGCGGCACTCCGCGCGGAGAACGTCGCATCAGATGCGATCCACGTGACCGGAAACACGGTGATCGACGCGCTGCAGTGGGTTTCGGACCGGATTGTCGCCGAGCCTTCGCTGGCGAGCGGCCTGGCCGAGCTCGAAGCACGGTTCGCGGGCAAGCGGATCATCGGCGTGACCAGCCATCGGCGCGAGAACTTCGGTGGCGGGCTGGAGGCCATTGCCGAGGCAATCCGACAGATCGCCGCGCGCGAGGATGTGGCGCTGATCTTCCCGGTCCACCCCAATCCCAATGTCCGCAGGGTCATGGAAAACGCGCTTGGCAACCTTCCCAATGTCGCGCTGATCGAGCCTCTTGATTACCCGCACTTTGCCCGCCTGCTCGGCCTTGCCGAGATCATGTTGACCGACAGCGGCGGTGTTCAGGAAGAAGCGCCTGCCCTCGGCAAACCCGTTCTTGTGATGCGCGAGACGACCGAGCGGCCTGAGGGTGTCGAGGCGGGCACGGCGAAGCTCGTCGGCACCGAAACAGCCCGCATAGTTTCCGAAATCTTTACCCTGCTCGACGATAAGGCTGCCTATTCGGCCATGGCGCGCGCGCACAATCCCTTCGGGGATGGGCGCGCCGCGCGGCGTATCGTGGAGCTCTTGGGGAATGTCCGCTAAAATCGGAAACGGCGATCAGAAGCCACAGGTCTGCGTTGTCGGCCTCGGCTATATCGGACTTCCCACGGCTGCGATCATCGCTCGTTCGGGCTGCCCGGTGCTGGGCCTCGATGTCACGCAGAGCGTGGTCGACACGATCAATCGCGGTGAAATCCATATCGAGGAAGTCGATCTCGACGGGCTGGTGCAAGGCGTTGTCCAGCGCGGCCTGCTGCGCGCATCGACCCAGATCGAACCCGCCGACGTTTTTGTCATCGCGGTGCCGACGCCGTTTGCGAAGGACGGCCACCACACCCCCGACGTGTCCTATGTCCAGGCCGCCGCGAGCGAAGTGGCCGGCGTTCTCAAGCCCGGCGACGTGGTCATTCTCGAATCAACCAGCCCTGTCGGTACCACGCATGCGATGCGCGATCTGATGGCGGGCTTGCGTCCCGACCTGAAGTTTCCGGGCCTCACCCGCGAGACGCCGGACGTCTCGATCGCCTATTGCCCCGAGCGCGTGCTGCCGGGCCGCATTCTCGAGGAACTCACCAACAACGACCGCTCCATCGGCGGCATTACCCCGCGTTGCGCCCGCAAGGCGCTGGCCTTCTACAAGCGCTTCGTGCGCGGGACTTGCGTCACGACCGACGCGCGCAGTGCCGAAATGACCAAGCTCGTCGAGAACGCCTACCGCGACGTGAATATCGCCTTCGCCAACGAACTCTCTATCGTGGCGGATCGCATGGGCCTCGACGTTTGGGAAGTGATCCGGTTGGCCAACCGCCACCCGCGCGTCAACATCCTGCAACCAGGTCCCGGTGTCGGTGGTCACTGCATCGCTGTGGATCCGTGGTTCATCGTGGCGAGCGCGCCTGAGGATACGCCGCTAATCCGCACCGCGCGGGGGGTCAACGACCAGAAAATGCACCACGTGATCGCGCGGGCCACCGATCTGATCGAAGCCCACCCCAATGCGCGGATTGGTTGCCTCGGCCTCGCCTTTAAGGCCAATATCGACGACTTCCGCGAGAGCCCGGCGCGCTTCGTTGCGGCGCGGATCGCCCGCAAGTATGGCAACCGCGTGAGCATCGTGGAGCCCTACGCCATTGCGCTGCCCGTCGAGTTCACCGACACTGGCGCGGACCTGATCGACCTCGACGATGCACTCGAGACCTGCGACCTGCTGATCGTGCTGGTCGATCACGATGTGTTCAAGGTCGTCCCGCTGGCTGAACGCAGCGGCAAGGTGGTCTACGATACGCGCGGCATCTGGCCAGACCAGCCGGACGCGGACACCGCCGGCACCGCGCTGCGGCTCGCCAGCTGAGCGCGTGCGGGCGAGCCTGCCCGTGGCCAGAAAGATCGCCATGAGATTCCCCCTCTGGCTGGCCGCCGGCCTCGCGGTCCTTGGCATGATCGGCTGCAGCGGATTGGACAGCGAATCCAACGCGCAAACCGCAGCGCGCGGTGCGGGTGCCGGGCAGCCGCCAGCTGTGCCGCCGCTGCAGCCCGTGGTCCCTCCGGACTTGCCGCCACCAACAACACCGGCTGGCTATGCCGCGCACGATGCGAGCTATCCCTTCTACATGCCGATGCAGGGGCTGCGCCGGCCCGCCAATCGCTTCTTCGTGAAGTGTGATGCCTCGCAGGAGGCTGGCCGCGAGGTCTATCAGGGCAACGATGTCAGCTCGCTCTATGGCCGTGCCGAGGGCGGGATGGAATTCGTCTACGAGGCGCGGGACCGGGCGGGGCGGCCCTGCGTCTACCCCTTCGCGCCGAGCCTGCCGGACATTGTCGGCAATCTCGACGGCACGCAGTACATCTTCCGCTCGTCTGTCCCTGGGGAGCGTGTGACCTTCCGCAGCGGCGACCAGTGGGCCGTTCTCGGGATGCGGGCACTCGAGATGGGCCGGGCACGGATCCATTTCGAGATGCGCGACATCGAGCTCGATTTTCCCGGCGCGATCCAGCCGATGGGCGCCCTTCATCTCGAAACCTTCGGGGGCACACCGCCGGGACTGTTCACGGCCGTCGTGCGCCGGTCGAAGATATTCGGCGGGAAGAACGCAATCTTCGTGCCGGGCGGCGAGACCATGCTCTATGTCGAGGACAGTGAGATCACCGGCAATGTCGGCACCAATGCCGATCAAGAACACGGCAGCTATATCAACGGCACATTGGTCTCGCATTTCCGCAACTCGCGTTGGCAGGGCCAGCAAGGCTGGAGCAACATCGCAAGCGGGCATCAGCTGAAGGACAAGGCCTACCTGCGGATATACGAGAACGTCACGGCGTCGAACGCGCCGGGACGCGGACCGCCCTCGGCCATGCCGCTCATCGATGCCTCCTCGTTCGGCTTCACCTGGTCCAACAATCTGCGGATCGAACGCGTTCCTTCGCCGCAGGAGCCGCGCGATGCCCTGGTCGATCTGCGCAGCGAGATTCTTTACGGCGCACCTCAGCACTACCCCTGGCCGGTGATTGCCACATCCGCGTGGAGCATGCCGCCCGCACCGCTGGCCGTGCTCGACAAGGTATACCTCTCCGTGTTCTTCAACACTTCGGTGCTGAGCTACCGCAAGGAGCCCTACGTTTTCGCGTTACGACCCTGGGGGCGGGGATTCCAGCCCGGCACACCGACGATCTTGGGCGAAGGGCTCACCACACGATCCGAACAGCGCGCAGTCTCCCTCGCGTTCGACACCCACGGGACGTTCGGCAAAGTCTACTCGGCTGACGGTTGGACCTATGCGGACCCGAGCCTGCCGCAGCAAATGTTATGGGTGGCTGACCGCGATGCCTTCATTCGCCATGCGTTGGGCCTGATCGGGCGCTGAAGCGGTGTTCCGTTCCAGCCAGCGAGACCGGATTGTATCGCTGCTTTCGCGGCTGCCGTCGTGGCTCCAGCCAGGTTCGCGCACCAGATAGGCAATCTTGTAGCGCAAGGGAGCGACGGCGAAATCCCTGAGCATGGCCTTCCATTCGTGGAACACGCTGTGAAGCAGATTGAAGGTGCCGAGCTGGCGAATCACGCCATAGCTAGCCGGCTCCTCATCGAGTTCAGGCTGGAAGGTGCCGAACAGCCGATCCCAGAACATGAACACGCCCGCGTAATTGCGGTCGAGATAGAGCGGGTTCGTCGCATGGTGGACACGGTGGTGCGAAGGCGTGTTGAACACCCACTCGAACCAGGCCGGCATGCGGCGGACCGCTTCGGTATGGATCCAGAACTGGCCCACCGTGTTTGCCGCACCGATGGTCAACAGCATCTCGGGCGGCACGCCGATGAAAGCAGGCCAAATGCGGAAGACGAATGACAGCGCGAAGAAGCCTGTCCATGTCTGCCGCAGCGCAGTGCTGAGGTTGTAGTGCTGGCTGGTATGGTGGTTGACGTGTGCCGCCCAGAACCAGCGCACCCGGTGGCCGGTGCGATGCGCCCAGTAATAGTTGAAATCATCGAGCAGCAGCACCGCGATCCATGACCACCAGGCAAATGGTACCGTCGCAACACGGTGCGCGAAAAGCCATGTGGCTGCCGCATAGATTGCGCCAGCCACCAACGCCCCGGCGATCGTGCTGCCAAGACCCATAAGTAGCGAGGTCAGCATGTCGCGCGCCTCGTACGCCGCGGGGGCGTGACGGCGGGCCCACGCGATCTCGATCAGGATCAGCGCGACAAAGGCCGGCACCGCATAGGCGATCACATCGATCGGGTGCGTGATCGGTTGGCTAAGTGCCGTGATGACGGGCTCGAGCAGGGCCTTCATGCCCGGGCTCCCAGCCGGCGGAGACTGGCAGCCCAGACCTGCGCCTTGTCACCAAGATCCAGCGTGATGCTGCCGAAATGAGTATCGTCGGTCGACAGTGTCAGGAAACCGCGGTCCAGACGAGCCCCGGCATGCGAGGTCAGCACACGAGCGGCAAAGCGGGCGCCATGGCGTCGGATCAACATGACTTCCCCCGCGCGGTTGCGCAGGAGAGCGCCGATCCGCGCGCGGTCCAGTGCGACATCGACCGGATCGAAGCCGCAGCTTGCCTGGTTGGCCAGAGCCCGCGCTTCCGCCTCATCGGCAATCCGGACATCGCCGCCCAAGTCGAGCGCATTGACGAGCATGAAAACGAGCAGCACGGCGACAAGCGAGCCCGCAGCCTGCAAGGCAATGGCCGCACCGGGCAGAGCGAGGAGGGCAGTGAGCGGAGACACGGCTTCGAATCCCGGTTCAGTTTGCCTGCGCGGCGAGGAAATCGAGCTGCGGCATGATCGGCCCCACATCGTAGCCGGCACCGGCGGCATGGGCTGCAATGGCATCAGTCGCCATCCCGCTGCGGGCCTGCGCGAGCGCCCATAGCAGGGTGGAGCGGGTGCCCGAGCGGCAATAGGCCAAAACCGGTTTGCCACCCGCTTCGGCAAGGGCGGTCTGCATGGCCTCGACTTGCGGCATCGAGAATCCGGCATGAGTCACGGGTATCGCGACATAGGCAATGCCGGCGGCTTTCGCTGCTGCTTCGATTTCCGCACCGGGTGTCTGATCGGGCGACTCGTCTTCGGGCCGATTGTTGATGATCATGCCGATGCCCATCGCGTGTGCCTCAGCCACGTCGGCCACCTCGATCTGCGGGCTGGCATAAGTCGTTTCGTCGATCTGGCGGAACATAGACAAACTCTCCTCTGGCACCTGTGCGTCAGGCATTATTGCGGCGCGCACGCCGGTTGCGGCCGATTATGTTGAGCAGTTCGACGAAGACCGAGAAGCCCATTGCGGCATAGATGTAGCCTTTGGGGATATGCATCCCGAAGCCGTCGGCAAGTAGGACGAGGCCGATCATCACCAGGAACGCAAGCGCCAGCATCACCAGCGTCGGGTTCTTTTCGATGAACTTCGCAAGCGGATCGGCCGCGATCATCATGAGGCCGACGGTCAGGATCACGGCAGCGATCATGATCGCGATCTCGTCGGTCATGCCGACTGCGGTGAGGATCGAATCGATCGAGAACACGAGATCGAGCGCGATGATCTGGGCGATTGTGGTGCCGAAATTGGCAGCAGCAACTTTGCCATGGCCCTTGTGATCGAGCAGTTCGCCGCTGGGTTCGGGGTCGATCGTGTGATGGATTTCCTTGGTCGCCTTCCAGAGCAGGAACAGGCCGCCGCCGATCAGGATGAGATCGCGCCCGGACAGCGCCGTCTCGAATACCGGCTCGCCATGTTCGCCGACAGCGCCGGACAGGCCCAGATCGATCAGCGGTGTAGTGAGCGTGACTATCCAGCCCACAAGTGTCAGCAACCCCAGCCGCAAGCCCAGCGCCAGCAGCAGACCGATACGGCGTGCTCTGGTTTGCTGATGAGCCGGCAGCTTGTTCGACAAAATCGCGATAAAGATGAGGTTGTCGATGCCGAGCACGATCTCGAGCAGGACGAGCGTGACAAGCGCCGCCCACGCCGCAGGGTCTGCCAGAAGGGATAGCAAGTGCATTGCGGCAGCTTTGCCCAAAGCCTCTGCCAAGGGCAAGAGCCGCGCAATCATGGTAGAATGGCCACACTCATGGACCGGGCCATTTCAGCAAACAACGAATCCGTTCGCGCTGGATGCTTTTGTTGGTTATAGTGCTAGATGCAGAGGATCAGGCGAGCGGAGTCTCGCGTATTTCCCTTGTTGTGCCGTCGGCAGCCGCGTCCGGCTTGCGGCACCCAGGAAAGCAGGGGCGGAACGAAGGTTTATTGGTTTTTATGGGTTTTGACAGAGGGCGGCGGGGTCGCGGACGCGACAAGCGCGATGGGTTCGGTGACGAGGGCGGCTTCGACCCTTACGGCGGCGGTGGTTTCGGCGGCGGCGGCTTCGACCGTGGCGGTTTTGGCGGCGGTGGTGGTCGCGGCGGCTTCGGCGGCGGTGATCGCGGCGGATTTGGCGGCGGTGACCGTGGCGGTTTCGGCGGCGGCGATCGCGGAGGTTTCAGCGGTGGTCCGCGGGGCGGCGGTGGTGGCGGCGGCTTCGGCGGCCCGCGCGCTGGCGGCGGTATGCCGGCCCAGGTCGTCGGCACTGGCAAGGGTGTCGTTAAGTTCTTCAACTCGCAGAAGGGCTTCGGCTTTATTCAGCGTGAAGACGGCGGCGAAGACGTGTTCGTTCACATCAGCGCGGTCGAGCGGGCAGGCCTTGAAGGTCTGGCCGAGGGGCAGCAACTCGAGTTCAACCTCGTGGATCGCGGCGGGAAGGTCTCGGCCGCAGACCTGCAGGTGGTTGGCGATGTGATTGCGGTTGCGGCAAAGCCTGCCGCGCCGCAGCGCCAGCTGACCGGCGAAAAGGCGACCGGAACAGTCAAGTTCTTCAACGCCATGAAGGGCTTCGGCTTCATCACGCGCGATGACGGCCAGCCTGATGCGTTCGTGCACATCAGCGCAGTCGAGCGCTCAGGCATGCGCGAGTTGAACGAGGGCGACAAGCTTGAGTTTGATCTCGAAGTGGACCGTCGCGGCAAGTATTCGGCCGTGAACCTGGTACCGCGACAAGACTGAGACTGGCAGAGCGCCATCGGCCGCGTGCCGATGGCCTGTGTCTCCATAGAACCGCAAGTGGCGGCCCTCAGGGGTCGCCATTTGTCGTTTGCGACAATACTCCCACAGAAACGGGAGCTCTAGCAGGAAGGAACCGTGTCATGTCGATCACCCCGTTGATGCCCGTCTATCCCCGGTGTGGCGTGCGTCCGGTGCGCGGAGAGCATTGTCACCTGATCAGCGAAGACGGTACGCGCTACCTTGATTTCGCCAGCGGAATTGCAGTGAATCTGCTCGGCCACAGCAATGAGCATCTGATCGGCGCGATCCAACATCAGGCGGCTACGCTGATGCACGTTTCCAACCTTTACGGTAGCCCGCAGGGCGAGCACCTCGCGCAGCGACTGGTCGACCTCACGTTTGCCGATACGGTGTTCTTTACCAACTCCGGTGCCGAAGCGGTCGAATGCGCGATCAAAACCGCGCGCGCCTACCACCAGCATGCCGGAAACACCGAGCGCTTTGAGCTGATCACGTTCAAGAATGCCTTTCACGGCCGCACGATGGCAACGATCAGCGCGTCTAATCAGGAAAAGATGCACAAGGGCTTCATGCCGCTGCTCGAGGGCTTCCGTTATGTCGAGTTCGACGATCTCGAAGGCGTGAACGCGGCGATCGGGCCGCGCACGGCCGGTTTCCTTGTCGAGCCGATCCAGGGCGAGGGCGGCATTCGCGATGCGTCGCCAGAGTTCCTGCAGGGTCTGCGCGCGCTGGCCGACGAATATGACCTCATGCTGATTTTCGACGAAGTGCAGTGCGGCGTTGCCCGTACTGGCGATCTTTACGCCTACGAACAGTATGGCGTGACCCCGGATATCATGGCGAGTGCCAAGGGCATCGGCGGTGGTTTCCCGCTCGGCGCATGCCTTGCGACCGAGAAAGCGGCTCGCGGCATGGTCATCGGCACGCACGGCAGCACTTACGGCGGAAATCCGCTTGCGATGGCTGCTGCCGAGGCCGTGCTTGACGTGGTCGCCGAACCGGCATTTCTCGCCGAGGTCAAGGCGAAGGGGGAACGCCTGCGCGGTCGGCTGGAGCAGTTCATCGGGAACTACCCTGATATGTTCGAGCTCGTCCGCGGCCGGGGCCTTATGCTCGGCGTCAAGATGAAAATCGAGCCGCGCCCCTTCGTCGCCCACATGCGCGACAACCACCAGTTGCTGACCGTTGCCGCTGGCGACATGACCTTCCGCGTCCTGCCGCCACTCGTCATCGATGATAGCCATATCGACGAGTTCATGGAGAAGCTCTCGGCCGCCACGGCGAGTTACACGGTAGAGGCCGAGCCGGCATGACCCGGCATTTCCTCAGCCTGAGCGATGCGGGCGGTGATGCGCTTGCCGCCATTCTGGGCGACGCCATGGACCGGAAGGCTGCGCGCAGGGGCTATCCCAAGGGACGGCATGACGCCGATGTGCCGCTCGCGGGGCACGTGCTCGCCATGGTGTTCGAGAAGAACTCGACCCGTACTCGGGTCTCGTTCGATATCGGGATCCGCCAATTGGGTGGCAGCAGCATAGTGCTCGATGCCGGCACCACGCAACTGGGGCGCGGCGAAACGATTGCCGATACGGCCCGCGTGCTGAGCCGCATGGCCGATGCCATCATGTTGCGCACCGACGATCACGCAAAGCTGGAGGAGCTGTCGCACCACGCCACAGTGCCGGTCATCAACGGTCTGACTGATCTTTCGCATCCGTGCCAGATCGTGGCGGATCTTCAGACCTTGCTGGAACACGGCAAGGCGCTGCCCGGACTGGAAGTGGCTTGGCTGGGCGACGGCAACAATGTGCTCAACTCTTTCGTCGAAGCAGCCGGACTGATGAAGTTCAATGTCCGCATCGGCGTACCCGAGGGCTACGAGAGCGATGCGGGCTTCATCGCGGCAGCACAGGCTGGGGGTGCGAATATTACGCTCCATCGTAACGCAGCGGAGGCAGTACGCGGGGCCGACGTGGTAGTTACTGACACCTGGATCTCGATGGGGCAGGCTCATGCCGACGCGAAGCTGGCCGCAATGACGCCCTTCCAAGTGAATGCAGCGTTGATGGCCGAAGCGAAACACGATGCAGTGCTGCTTCATTGCCTTCCCGCGCACCGTGGCGAGGAAGTGACCGATGACGTGATCGACGGTCCGCAGTCGCTCGTCTGGGATGAAGCGGAAAACCGCATCCACGCGCAGAAGTCGATCCTGCGCTGGGCGTTCGGTCAGATCTGACCATGGCAGGCATTGCGGCTTCGCCGAGCTCAACCGGTTTTGATCAGGTCTTGGCGTTCACGGTGGCAGAGCGCAACGCGCGCGGCCGTGTGGTGCGGCTTGGGCCCGTGCTTGACGACGTGATCGCGGCGCATTCCTATCCGGCACCGATCCGTCATTTGCTCGCCGAGGCGCTGGTGCTCGCGGCGCTGTTGGGGTCGTTGCTCAAGGACGATCAGGGGCAACTCACCATGCAGGCGCAGACTCAGGACGGCGTCGTCGATCTGCTCGTCTGCGATTATCGGGCTGGGGAATTGCGCGGCTATGCCCGTTTCGATCGCGCACGCCTCGACGATCTTGGCCCTAGTCCCACGCTGCATGCGCTGTTTGGTGATGGCTACCTTGCTATCACCTTTGATCTCGTAACCACCGGGCAGCGCTATCAGGGGATCGTGCCACTCGAAGGTGAAACGCTCGCCGCTGCGTGCGAGAGTTATTTCTTCCAGTCCGAGCAGATTCCGACCCTCATTCGCGTTGGCGTACGCAGCGGCAGCGCCGGTTGCATCGCAGGTGGCTTGCTCATTCAGCATCTTCCTGAAGGCGAGGAAGGCCGCGAACGCCTGCACGTGCAGCTAGACCATCCGGAGTGGGAGCATATGCGGATCATGGGGGGCGCAGTCACGCCCGGGGAACTTGTCGATCCCGCACTCGATCTCGAAAGCCTGCTTTGGCGGCTCTTTCATGAGGAGCGCGAAGTCCGCGTCGAGCAAGGGGTGAGAGTAAGCAAGGGGTGCCGCTGCACGAGCGACTATTATCGCTCAGTCCTGTCGCGGTTCGGCGCTGCCGAACGTGAAGAGATGCGCAATGAGGAGGGGTTGATACTGGTTGATTGCGCGTTTTGTTCGCGGGTCTTCGAGATTGACCTCGATTGATCGATCCGATTCGGTTCATCGCTTCCAGAGAACACTTTAACGCAAAGAGAAATCGGCGTATAAACATCGAAGGCGGGTCCGGCATGGTGCGGGGTCGGCCACTTTTGGACGCGCCTGATAAGATGAACCGCCTGCCGCGTCGTTTCCTTCCACCCGACTTATGGTCGTTCGGCCGGATGACAGGCTGTGCCGTGGCCGCCTTTATGGGCTTCGTGCCGTCCGCGCTGACAGCCCAACGTCCGGCATTGGCAATGCTCGACCGGCTTCAGCCCGGGCAGTGGGAAGTACGCGATCGAGAGCTTGCCGGCGGTCGGACACGGCTATGCATCGATAATGGTCGGCGCCTCATCCAGATCCGGCATATGCGGGACCTCTGCCGCAGCTTCACGCTTCAGGATACGCCGGACATGGTGACCGTGCACTACACCTGTCCTGGCAATGGCTACGGGCAGACATCGATCCGCTTCGAGAGCGCGCAGCTGGTACAGCTGGAGACCCAGGGTATTGCCCAGAGTCTGCCGTTCAACTTGCGGGCCGAGGTGCGTCGGCTCGGCCCCTGCCCGTCCTGATTTCGCGGCGAGGATTGCCACGGGCGATCCATCCCTATAGCTCTGCGACATGGTCGCAAAAGCCGTTTCAGAACAGCCGCCTCTTGCCGTCGTCCTGCTGTCCGGGGGGCTTGATTCCATGGTGTGCGCAGCTCTTGCGCTCGAGCAGGGCTTTCGAGTCCTTGCACTTACCATCGATTACAACCAGCGCCACCGCGTGGAGATCGATGCGGCACGGGGAATAGCCCAATCGCTCGGCGTTGAACGCCATATCGTTCTGCCGCTGGACTTGCGCCAGTTCGGTGGATCGGCTCTCACTGCGGATATTGCTGTCCCGAAGGGTGGGCTCGGTGAGGACATCCCTGTCACCTATGTCCCGGCCAGAAACCTCGTGTTTCTCTCGCTCGCGCTGGCATGGGCCGAGGCTGCTGGCTCGGGTGACCTCTTCATTGGCGTCAATGCGCTCGACTACTCAGGCTATCCCGATTGTCGCCCCGAGTTCATCGGCGGTTTCGAAAATCTGGCCCGTGTCGCCACCGCGCGGGGCGACAGGGGCGGCACCGTGCGGGTGCACGCTCCGCTTCAGCATCTCAAGAAAAGCGAAATCGCGCAAGAAGCAGCCCGTCTTGGGCTCGATCCTGCGGCCAGCTGGTCGTGTTACGACCCGCAGCCCGATGGACGGGCCTGCGGCGTCTGCGACAGCTGCCGTCTGCGACGCGCGGGATTCGATGCAGCCGGGATAGAGGATGGCACGCAATATGGAGATGACGGATAAGCCGAAGCAATGGTTCGGCGTTGACCGCTATAGCTGGTACGCTCTCTCGGTCCTCGTCGTCGTCTACATCATCAACTTCGTGGATCGGCAACTGCTGACGATCCTTGCTGTTGATATCAAGCACGACCTTGGCATCTCGGACGCCCAGTTTGGCTTCCTCTATGGCACTGCGTTTGGCGTGTTCTACGCTTTGTTCGGGATTCCGCTGGGCAAGCTCGCTGACCGAGCGGTACGGACTCGCGTGCTGGCGGTCGGGCTTGCGCTTTGGTCGACAATGACTGCGCTTTCCGGCCTTTCCCGCGGCTTCTGGCAACTCGGCTTCGCAAGGATCGGTGTCGGTGTGGGCGAGGCAACCGCCGGGCCGTGTTCTTATTCGCTGCTGAGTGATTATTTTCCCGCACACCGCCGGGCTACCGCTGTGGCGATTTTTTCCTCCGGGATTTACCTCGGCGGCGGTTTTTCCCTCTACATCGGCACGACGATCGCGGGCGGCTGGAACCACGCCTTCCTGCTTGGCGAGCGCCCCTTCGGCCTCGCTGGGTGGCAAGCGGCTTTTCTGGCCGTGGGTCTTCCCGGTTTGCTGCTGGCGCTGTGGGTGCGCAGCTTGAGAGAGCCACTGCGCGGCCGCTTTGAGGTCGCGCCGCTCGATGGTGCTGAACCACCCGAGACTCAGCCCGCGACGGCTGCCGCTTTCGTGCGCGATTTGGCAGCCATCGTCCCACCTTTTACCCTGCTTGCCGCAGCTCGGCGTGGTACCCGGGCTATGTTAGGCAATCTCGGGATCGCAGCCGCTATTTCAGCGGTTGGCGCGGTGCTGTCGGTCCTCATCGGTGATCCCGTGCAATGGATCGCGCTCGGCATCGGAACCTACGCGATCGCCTCGTGGGCTGTTGCTTTGCGCCACGATGACCTCCAAGCCTTCAAGGTGATCTGGGCCTCGAAAGCGGTGGTGGGGCTCAATCTCGGCTACGGCCTCATGTGCGTGATCACTTATGCGAACTCTGCGTTCGGGCCGTCGCTGGTAATGCGAGAGTTTGGCGCTTCCGCAGGTGCGGTGGCCCTGATCGTCGGCGGATCAGCGGCCCTTGGCGGCGCGCTCGGCGTGATCGCAGGTGGCGCAATCGGGGATCGCTTGGCGGGCGACCGCTATCACTCGCGGCGCATCCTTGTGGTGACCGTGTCGCTGCTGGCATCGCTGGTGCCCAACTGCATCATGCTGGCGACACATTCGGTCATGGTCGTCTACTTCTGCGTCTTCCCCATGTGGTTCCTTGCAAGTTGCGCACTCGGCGGCGCTGCGGGAACCATTGTCAACATCGTGCCGGCGGTGACCCGTGCCACCGCCACGGCGGCATTCTTCCTTTTCGCGACGATGATCGGTCTTGCGCTCGGTCCATACGCTGCTGGCAAGATCTCCGGGGCATTCGGTGCGAACTTGCGCATTGGACTTGCCGGAATACTGGTTGTCGTTCCGTTTGCGCTCGTCGCTCTCGAGGTTTGCCGTCGCGATCTGATCCGCCGCGAACGCGCTTAGTTATCAGCCGTGGCTGCAAGGTAAGACGCGGGGGAGTGTTGTGTGCCGTTTGCCTCTGTGGCGAGCGGACTGATCACGTCCACCTGATTTGGCACTTTCAGGTCCGGCGTCATTTTCCGTGGCAGGCGGCCATAGAAAAAGGGGGCTGGATTGCTCCAGCCCCCCGTTTCTTCTTGGCGTGATGCCGCAGCTTACATGCCCGAACCCGGACCGTACGAGATTTCCACGCGACGGTTCTGGAGTTCGCGAACGCCGTCGGCGGTCGGAACGCGCGGGTTGGCTTCACCGAACGCCTGGTTCGTGATCGACCCATCCGGGATACCGTGGGCTGTCAGGTAGGCGCGGACCGAAGCGTTGCGGCGCTGCGAGAGACCGAGGTTGTACTTCGGCGTACCCGAGCGGTCGGTGTAGCCGGCCAGCATGATCGGAACGTTGGCGCAGTTGCCGTAAGCAGTAACCGCGTTGTCGAGGATCGTTGCCGCTTCAGGCGTGATGGCCGACTTATCCCAGTCGAAGAACACGATGTACGGACCCTTGTTGCAGACAGGAGCCGGAGGCGGGGGCGGCGGGGGTGGCGGGGGCGGCGGGGGCGGCGGGGGCGGCGGCGGAGCCGGCGGTTCCGGCATCGGAGCCGGTTCGGCGCCACCGAAGTTGTAAGCCAGGGTGCCGAGGATCGAGTGCGAGCGCCACTGACCGTTGATGTTCTTGCCGGTCAGCGCGCCATTGCCGATAAGATCGAGCTTGCTGACGTTGAAGTAGCGATACTTCAGACCCACGTCCCAGTGCTTCGAAAGAGGAGCGCGCACGCCGGCGAGGGCCTGCCACGCAAAGTTCGTGTCCGAGTCGTTTGCGCCGCCGAAGCCTGTCGTCGAGATGGCGTACTTGACGTTGGCGATGCCGACACCGCCGCCGACGAAAGCCTGCATGCCGTCGTCGCTGCCGAAGTCCAGCAGGCCGTTGACCATGTAGCTCAGTGCGTGCGCGCGGCCGTTCAGCGTGTTGGAGGCGCGGTCAGCGGTCGCACCGCTGCTGTCGGTGAGGCGGCTAGCGCGTGCGCGGCGGTAGCCGACTTCGGTTTCGAGGCGGAAGCCGCCGAAGTCATAACCGACAATACCACCTACGTCATAACCTGTATCACTCTTCAGAGTGGCGGCGTTGGCGACGCCAGCAATTGCCAGGTCCGTCTTTTCGACGATCATCGCGCCAGCATCGACCTCGACGTACCAGGAATCCTTCTTGGCCAGCGCCGGCGTTGCGAGCGCCGTCGATGCCAGGGCCAAGCCCACGAGCAGTTTCCGCATTCTCATTTCCCCTTTATTCGAAGTCATGCCTCGGGTGGTTCCGCCATTAGCGGCTCTCGTTTTTGCTTGCAAGCAAACGTGAGTGGTCTGTGTGGCCAAAAGGCAACTAAAACCAGAACCCTAAGCAACAATCCCGAGGTGAGGGGGCTGCGGATGTACCCGTGTTGCGCTGATTTGACAGTTGAGGCATCAAATCAGGAAAGGGCTCCCGTACTACGAAGGGCTGCCAAGATCGCTGCAATGGCTGAACGCGCCTGACTGTCGATTACGCTGCCCCCGGAAGGTCCTGCAGGTGCTGCGATCAGGTGCCAGCTCCCGCCAGCATAGTGACGATAAGCCGCTGCGGTAACATCGTAGGCTCGCATGCCTTCCCGGGGTGCGATGAATCGCCAGCCGCCCTCGCTCCACGCCGCAATCCGGTCGGACTGGCCGCTGAAGGCTCCGGTGGGGCTGCTGCCCACCAACCAGCATTGGCCGTTCCCTGGTGCCGTCGGCGGCGTCGCAACCACCGCTTCGACCGCGGGGTGCATCAGAAAATCAGCAGCCAGCAGGGCTTCGTTGACGGTGGTTTCCTTCTGGCTCTGTCCGGCGAAGAGCAGCGGAAGCGCAAAGCGTGGCGAGGCGGAGGAGAAACTGATGGGATCGGTCATGATCGGTTCCTGTGGCTGGTCAGGTCGGAAAATCGATACGAAGTGCCATCGAGGCAGCAATCCGGCCAATCTGACGCACGGCGAAATAGGTCGACGCGCCAGCCGGCAGACTTGAAATCTGGCCTGCTGTCACTGTCAGTGCGGCACTGTTCGTTTGCCAGCGCATGGCGGGGGCTGCGGGATCGCCGACGGTGATTTCCCAGAGTTCGGCTTCCTCGTTGAGCGGCGTTTCTACGCCGTCGAGCCACTGCCATGATCCCCTGGCGCGCCGTGTCCAGCGCAACGAGACCGAGCCATCCGGCTGTCTCACCGCCTTGCCGCTCACTGGGACGAGCGGACGCTGTGTCGCCAAAGGATCTGCTATTGGCACGCCGATGGCCGCTGTGTCGCCAAGGCCTACCCCAACGACCCGCGTTGTTGCCGGATCTCCGATCGTGGCTGGATCGAGCCGGACAAGGGCGTCGTCGATCAGCACGAAAGGCTCGTCGACGGCGTGGGTGCCGATTGCCCATTCGGTTCCTCCCCGGCCGCGCAGCCAGTTGCTTAGCCGCCACTTCCCGCCTCCGAGCGGAACGGCAGTGCCATACTGGGCAATCTCGCTTCCGATCCGAACCCGATTCGCGCCCTGCAGCAACTGGCTCAGATTTGCATCGACCAGCATCTGATCGATGCCGACCAATGCGACATCGACTGCGGAACGCCTATCAAGCAGCAGCGGCGATGCTGTGGGCAGGACACCGAGTGTTCTGCCCATGCGCGCCCTCGTACGCCCGGTCGAGCCGATCGACGTGAGCGCGCCGCCATCGCCGCCCAGATCCGCAAGCAATGCGGCCCCGGTCCAACCAGCGCTTTCACCGGATGCGGCAACAAAGACGGCAGGCGCTGTCCCACTACCGGTTCCATCCCAGGGGAGTGCGAACGCGGCGAGCGCGGTCGGCGAGCGCGGCAAGTCAATCGCCGCGTTGAAACGGCCCGGATCCGCGACCGGCGTGAACAATGGTGCCGATGACCCGGATAGGGAGCAGGCCGCAAGCGAGAGCAGGACACCGTCCTGCTGCCACTCCCATTGGGCAACCCGCCAAAGCCCGGACGCGATCGGAACCTGCACGAACGCGCCGGGCTCGACAGCCGGATCGATCTCCGTGACGCGGTAGCTGATCGTATCCGCTGGCCGCGCGCTGCGCCGGCTCGCTGCGCCGGCAAGGGCCTGGGCAGCGCCAGCCGTGAGCGCGGCGGGCAGTTCGATCACGTCGAGATCACCTTGCTCGCTGCGGCCAATGCCGCGCTGCAAGCCGGGCTGGTAGTCGCGTGCCACATCGTAGTAGCGCACACCACATTGGCGCACGCGCGGCAGCGGCTCTCGCTTTCGAGACCAGCCACTCGCCTTGATCTCCGATGATGGGCTTTCCTTGTTCGCCGCAGCCGGCCCGGGCAGCAGCACCGTGCTGGTCGCAGCGTCCGGCTCGGCCGCGTGGATCCGCAGTGTTCCGCCCGAGACCGCGCAGGCAATAGGTACCGCATCAGCGATCACTGCCAGGGCGTCTCCGGCCGAGCCCTGATCGATGCTGAACCCGGCAAGGCTTGTATCGAGATTGCCTACGGTCGCATCTGGCAGGATTGTGCGCGCCACTGCACCGATCGACGTGTCGGCAGGGTCTGCAAGAATTTCGAATGTGAGCGAGGGGATGCGATTGCCGTAGTCGCCCAACTCAAGATCTTCGAACACCACATAAGCGATCCCGCGATATGCGGGACAGCGCGTTGTTCCTTCTGCCTGAACCATGAGCGGATCAGCTGCCTGATCGGCATATCCAAGATGGACGCGCATGGTGCCGCCAACTTTCAGATCGCCATTAGCACCGCGAAGGAGATTGCCGTCGGCCCAGATCCGGCCAATTCCGGCGATCGGTCGGCTCGCAACGGCTACCGCAAACGATGAGGTGTAGGTGTAGCTGGTGATGGAGGGTCGGCCCTTGCCGCTGCTGGCGGTATCCTTGTGCTCAACCAGTTCGGTCGCCCAGATCACGCTTCCTGCCGCACGCATCTTGCCAAAGTGAAGCGGCAGTGCGGAACCATAGCTCGATGTCTGGACGGTAATGTCTTTCAGCCGCGGTCCTTCGACCCGGCGTCCGCCGATGATCGCGGTGTCGATCTGGCGGCCGACAAGCGCTCCGATCGCGCCGCCCAGCGGGCCACCGAAAACAGTGCCCACGGCGGTCAGCAGCAAGGTAGCCATACTGGTCAGTTCCTGATTGTTGGCATTGTGATCGGCACGCGCCAACTGCACGCGACGGGCCAAGGCAGAACGCCGGGGAGGAAGGTGACCCGTCCGATCCCCGCATGGGCATGGACGAAACCACCCGGCACGTTGATTGCCAGATGCAGCTGCACCGGGCTCACCATCGCCAGCACAACATCGGCATCCGCTTCGCCAACCGTCTCGAATCCGTTGGCCTGCGCGAAGGGCTCCAGATCGTTCATGGTAAGGGTTCGCAAGCGATATCCCTGTGGTACGACAGGCGTGAGCGCTGCCAGCCGCATTGCCTCGGCCACCACCCCGACGCAGTCGAGGCCCGTATCCGGATCGCGGCCGTGAAGGCGAAATCGCACGCCGATCAGACCCGTTGCAGCTGCGGCGAGTGCCGCATTCATGGCTGCGCCGCTGGGTAGCGGGTCAGCAGGTCGTTCCCCGGCAGGAATGGCTCGCCCTGAAAATTGATCGCGTTGTCGAAGCGGCTGGCACAGGTCTCCAAAGTGTGGTCACACCCCTCCCGAAGTTCGATACCCGTGCCGATTGCAACGTCTGCAGAGGTGCTGCGGTCGAGTACGAGCCAGGTCCCGTCAATCGCCTCGATTCGTCGCGTCAGTCCTGCCTCCGGGCCGCCGATCCAACGCAGCATCCCGAAGGTCAGCAGTGCGGCAGCTGGCCCGCCCGTCACCCTGACCGAAGTTCCGTCGGCCGAAATCTCGGCAAGAGTCGCCTGATGCGTGAACCCGATTGCCGATAGCGTGCAACCGGTGCCGCAGAACTCGGCTCGGCAGGTCGGTGCTGTGCGAGGCACAATCTGGCGCGCGAGCAGGTCCTTCACCGAGCGCAACTCGGCGGAAAATCCTGCCCCCTCATGGCTGACCGCGCCAATCGTCCCCGCATAGAGCGTCGTGTGCTCGAGTGTCTCCCAGTCGACCAGCCCCATCGCAATTGATCCGCCGTCGAACCGGCCGGCAGCAAGGTCTGCCTCGCGGATCGAATCGTGGCTCAATGCACCGGCCACTTCTGCGCTATCGGCCTCGAAGTCGGCTGTTCGCCGGATGGCGGAAGGCACCATGCCCGGCGCGGTACGATGGACCAGCCCGTCAAATTCGAGGTTCCGGTCGTGACTGGTGAAGCCCAGCGTCACCCCGTCGCGTCGTTCGAGCCGCCACCAGATTGCCACGGTCTCGAGTGGCTGGCTAAACCAGGTTCGCGAGCTCTCGGCCATGTCAGGCATCCTCACGCAGTTCAATGAGCGGCACGCTAGGGGCCTCGCCCGCCGCAAAGGCTGCGCCTGACACATCCAGCCGATCCTCGGCAAAGCGCACCGGTACATCGAACAGGTAGCCTGCACGAATGACCTTGCCTGCCGCTGGCGCATCGGCAAACACGATCTCGCCCAGCGGGTCGAGCGTCCAGCCCGTCGCGGCCACGCCGTCCACGCTCACCAGCAAACTCTCCGGGCGCGGCCGCGTAATCCGCCGCAATTGTGCGTCGGCCGCCGCGCCATAGGCTTTGACCAGGGGAAAGCGTGCCGTCGCCCCGTTGCCGGTCCCGATGACCTGGTCGAGCGCGCTGGGTACACCCGTCATCGCGCTCGAACTGTAGTCCGAAGGGTCGCGCAGGCGAAAGCCGCGCGCCTGTCCGCGCCTTGCTCTGAAGAATGCGATAAGTTCACCCAGTTCCGCTTCCGATCGCACACCGGGGCCGACGTCGAAGCGCAGGCGGGCGTCGGCCCAGAGGCTGTTGCGCCGTTCGAACCCCGATGCCGTGATCGTCACATTGGTCGAGAATTCGGGCGTCACCGTCGCAGACCGGCCTATCGCGATGGGGAAGAGCACGTCGTCAAAAGGCTGCATCATGTCGTCCTCGCTGGCTGCCCCCGCTGCCGCAGAGGGAAGACGGGTAAAGCCGTCCCGCGCCACCTGGGGCAGCGCCCATATGAAAGTCTCGGCAACGCCCTGCAGTTGCGCCTCGCTCGCTGCGGCATCGATCAGCGACCACATCGCGGTGGCATCGGCAGCATTCAGCACGAAGCCCGAGAGGTAGTGCTGCCGATTGCGCGGGTAACCCAGCCGTGCTTCGGCTTCGGCTCGCCCCCTGGTCCGGCGCGCTTCGAAGCCCGCCGTCAGCCAGTCGTAGTCCTCGATCTGCAGCGTATCGAATGCCGGCGAAGCCCAGCCCACCGGCAGGTTGGCTCGCCGGGCTTCGGGCATGGCAGGGTCGAGCACCGTCGGCAGAAATGCAAGGAGCAGCGTTTCGCACGGCGCGCTCCCCGCCGCCGATCGCACCGCAGCGGTCAGGGTCGCCGTCGAGTTTGCAAGCAAGGCGCCTGCTGCATCGAGCAATGCCTTCTGCGCGGCGCTCAAGGTGCCGCCAAGGTCCGGGATCACGACCGGACTGCCGCCCAGCGCCGCTTTGGCGGCATCGTCGTAGAGGCAGATCTTCCGGTCAGCGGTGACCCACCACCAGGGCTCGCCCACCTGGTAGCGCACCGGCAGACCCGCTTCGACAAGCAGACCGGCAAGCCGCGTTGCCACCTTGCGCAGCCAGCCCGTCGCCGCGGTGCTGGCGGGTGAAAGCAGCGCCGATGGTGGTGACCAGCCTGTGCGCGCCGGGCTTCCGTCTGCTGCGCGCTGCTGCCAGGCAGGCGGGCAGTGCTGCGCCAGCAGTTCATAGGATTGCGAGAGGATTACGGTGAATCCCATGGCCTTCGCGCCCGCAAGGTACGCAGCATGCCAACGCTCCGCCGCCGCATTGAGCGCAGGCAGAGCGGGATCGACGATGAGCCCGCCGGCACCGTCGGGTGCCAGCGGGAAAAAGTGGCTCATCCCCAGATAGTGATTGATGCTGCCACGGTAGCCGAGCCCCCGGATCGAGCGCAGCAGCCGCGCAGGAGTCTGGTTATAGCCATCGTCATACCCGGTTGCCATGCTGATCCCGTGTGGCGGCACCATCACATCACCGATGGTCAGCATGGGTTTGTGGCCGCTGCAACGCATCGCCGTCAGTTCGACCCAACCTGTTGCCGCAGGCGAGAAGGCTGTCGCTGTGCTGGCCGAATAGCCCGGCGCCACAAGCGAAATGAACATCCGGTCGATGTCCGAAGGATAGACCGGATCTGCCTCGCCCGGCAGCAGGAAGCCACCCGACAAAGACGAGAACGGCAGCGTGATCACCGCATCGGTGGGGATCCCCACGGCATAGTTCCATAGGCGCACATACCAGCCCCTGGGGTTGCCCGCCGCATCGCGGCCTTCGATTGTCAGGGTTGGCCCATTCACCGCATCGAGTGGCAGGACACCGCTCGAGCGCCAGCGGAACGAGAGTGTCAGCCGCGCGTAGTCGCGGTCGGTGTCATAAGCGAGCAGCGGATGGTCCCAGCGGTCGGCGCTCTCCCAGATCAGCCCGATGAGATCGTCCGTCTTTTGAAAGACAGCGTCTACGCGCAATGCGTCGGCCGCTGTGGTCACGACTGCAGCCATCGCAGGGCGCGGGAAGTCGACAGTCCAGAAGCGCGGATCGAACCGCTGGATTGTATCGGTCGTCTGTACGGTGCGGCGGCTTGCCAACCAGAAGCTCATGACCCCTCGTTCCTCTTCAGTATTCGGTCAACGCGCGGCGCACAGCCTGCGCTACCTGGCGGCTTGACCGGCGCAGGCTTTCCGGACTGCTGCTGCCTTCCGGCGCCACAACGCGGATCGAGACGTTGACGGAGCGGGCACCGCCGCCGCTCCCGGCATCGATCTGCCCGGCAGAAGTCGGCACGAACAGTTCGGGACCGCGCTCGCCGACGAGATAGGGGCGCCCAGGCGCGACCGGTCCGCCCGTTGCCCGCCCCGGCAGCCCGAAGATCGAGCCGATCAGACTGCCCAGACCAAGAACGCCGCCACCAAGGCCGCCACCACCCGCGCTGCCGATGCCGATCGAGGCAAGGCCGCCGCGCAGTGCCTGTGCGGCGATGTCATCGATCACGCGCAAGCCGGTGCGGCGCAGGTCCTCGAAGCCGAGGCTTCCCCGCCGGATCGCGCCAAGCAGGCCGCGTTCCAGCACATCGCCGCCACGGCTGAACCCATCGACCAGAATCGAATCGAAGCTGCTGCGCATCTGGCCGATGTCCGCGGCAAACCCGTCGGTGCTGGCCCGCACATCGACGACCAGCGTAGAAAGACTATCCATGCGCGTCGTGCTCCATCATCGCGGTCAAGGTGGTCCGGTCGATCCCGCCTGCGGGCGGCGGTGCGGCGGCCTCCACGATCATTGCCAGTTCCGCGGGCGTCGCTGCCCAGAAGGTATCGGGTGTCCAGCCGATCAGCAGGGCCGCCTGGCCAGCAAGCCGAGTAGCCGCCTCGCCGAAGCGCTCGTTCATCCTGCGCCCTTCAGCACTTGCACAAGCAAACTGCGCAGCGCGGGCGCACATGCAGCAAGGCCGGCGCGGGTCACAGCCTCGGCAAATGCTTCGCGGGTCTGGTCGGAAGGATGGGCCAGGCAATGCCAGAACAGCGCCACCATCTCGCCCAGCTTGAGCTCGCCGCCGCTGGCCCGCTCGACCATGGCGAATAGCGGGCCGAGCTCTTCTTCGGCAGCCACCAGCGCCGCGAAGCTCGGACGCAGCACGTGGCGCACGCCGTCGAGCAGCAACTCCGCCTCGCCGCGATGCGGATTGGCGGATGCAGGGGCTATGGGCGTCGCGCTCATACCTGCACCACCACGCCAGAACTCTCGAGCGAGAGGGTGTAGTTGCGTTCGCCGTTGAAATCCCCGGCGTAGTCGAGCCGCTGGACGAGGAACTTGCCGCGCATCTTCTCGCCGCCCTCGAACGAAAGCTCATAGTCGGCGATCGTGCCTGCCAGAGCGTTGCCCCGCACCTGGCCCTCGGCTGCGCTGCCAAGGAATATTCCGGCCGCGCTCACACTCACCGAGCGCGTCCCGGCGCCGGAAAGCAGTTCGCGCCAGCCGCCCGAATCCTTGCTCGTCACCACGACCAGCTCGCCATTGATTGACATCTGCGTGGTGCGCAGTCCGGCCACGGTGTTGTAGGTCGGCGTCGCCGCGCCATCGCTGATCTTCAGCAGAAAGGCGCTTCCCTTCTGTGCGGGCATCTCGGTTCTCCTGGTTGAAAGGACGATGTCGGGGGCAGATGCGCGGTCCGGCGGTCAGGCCGCCAGAACCCGCGCCCGGTATTCGAGCACGAGCGAGCGCAACGCCTCGCCGCGCTGTTCGGCGCGGGCCTTCAGGAAATTCAGGCTGGCAATCTGGAAACCGGCTGCGCTCTGATCTGCCGGCAGGCTTTCCATCCGTGCTTCGATCGCACTGATCAGCCCGGCTTCGGCCACCTGCTCGTAACCGCGATAGTTGAGTTCCAGCGCCACGCGGATCTCGCGCCCGCGCCCACTCTTGGTGCTCCAGTCGGTGCTGGCGCTTGCCGTAAGCGCCAGCCATGGCAGCGCCGTCCTGATAGGTGCTTCCTCGACGATCGCATTCAGCCCGGCGGCAAGCGTCGCGTCAGCCGCGAGCCAGGACACCACTACGGCGCGAAAAGCCAGTTCCATCGCTTACTCCCGTCACAGCAGCGGCCAAAGCCACCTTGCGGATCGCCAGTTGGTGGTATTGTCGGGCGCGGCTCGGCGGGCACCCCGCGCTTCCGCAATGCGCCTTGCGGCGGCGAGCAGTTGCCGCTGCACTTCGGCGAAATTGCTGTCCGAACGCATCATGCGATGCGCATCCGCCGCCAGGGTCGCCACAAGGCAGCCACCGAAGCCGGCGTTCCGGCCATGGCCTTGTCGTTGTCGCGCGTCCGGTGCTGGTGCGCGGCCCAGCGCACCAGGCCCTGCTGGATGGCGTCGGGCAGGGTGTCCCACCCTTCCGCCATTCCGGCGGTGAAGCTCACGGCCACGCGTGTCTGAGCGAGCGGACTGGCGATCCGCACCCGGCCGGTTCCGTCAGCGGCGATGTCGATCTCGTAGTCGGCCACGCCCAGCGCGCTGCGCGTACCGTCCGCTGAAATCGCAAGGATGCCGGAGATCGTCAGTACCGGCCGGGTTGCCAGCGCCTGCCATTCGCCGATCGCTGGCAGAATCTCTTCGCAGCCCGACGCCAGCGGCATTGCGCCGATAAATCCTTCGCACAGCTCGAGCGCGGCCCTGATCAGACCAGTCAGCTCCGCGTCCTCGCGGGTCGTGCTGATGCCAAGCCATGCCTTGAGCTCGGCGAGCGCCGTCGGTGCCAGCGTCGGCGGCGCGGTAATTGCCCGCTTCATGGCAATCTCCGGTGTTATGGGGATGAAAGCATCCTCGGCAGGAAAGAAGAGCGCCCGCGGCGTGAGGGGGGCCACCGCGGGCGCGGGGCAGGCGCGCCAGGGGAGCGCGCGCCTGCCCGATCCGGATCAGGTCGAGATCTTGAGGAGCTTGATCGCGTCGCTGTCGAGCACCTGGCCACCCACCCGGCGCGTCGCGTAGAACTGCACGTACGGCTTGTTTGTGTAGGGATCGCGCAGGATCGTCGTGGCGGTTCGTTCGGCGATCAGGTAGCCGGCCTTGAAGTTGCCGAACGCGATCGGGAAGTTGCCGGCGCCAATGTCGGGCATATCTTCCGCCTCGATCACCGGGTATCCGAGCAAACGGCTCGGCTGACCATCGACGATGCCCGCCTGCCACAGGAACGAACCATCGGCTGCCTTGAACTTGCGCACAGCCGCAAGCGTCGCCGAGTTCATCATCCATACCGCGCCCTGGCGCAGCGCGGCCTTCATCGAGAAGACGAGGTCGATCAGTTTCGCTTCAGGCGCGGTGTCGAAGGTCGTGGCATTGCCAGAGGCGATGAACTGCAGCGTGCCGAAGGGGCGCGCAGCGTCGTTCTGAGCCGCGGTCGGACCAGCGAGGAAACCCCGCGGCTGGTTGGTGCCAGTGCCATTGATGAAGGCGGCGCCCTCGGCACGGGCAAACTCGGTGGCAATCTCGCTCGCCAGCCAGCCGCTCACATCGAACGCCGCATCGTCGAGCATCTGTTGCGTGGCCGAGGGGTTGGCATAGAGCTCACCGAGCGGGGGCACGATTTCGGCAAGTTTCGGGCTGGCCGTTTCGATGCGCGAGCCGGTTTCGCTTGCCCAGCCCGAAGCCGTGCCGCCGATCGAGATCAGGCGGCGGAAGCCACTCGTGCTGGTCTGCACCACGTTCGCCACGCTGCGAACCGGGCTCAGCCGCACCAGGCGGCGTGCGATTTCGGCATCGATCGGGCGAGGCACGGCAAAGCCGCCGTCCGCAGGCGAACCGATCGAGAGCGACTTGAGCTCGGTCTCGCGGCCCGAACGCAGGTATCCGTCGACGAAGCCCTTAAGTTCGGGCGAGGTTTCGGTTGCGGCCTCGGCGCCGCCGATCACCGGGCGGACAACCGCGCGGTTCACCTTGTCGAGCCGGCCCTTCACTTCGGCAATGTCACCGCGCAGCGCTTCGATGGCCGCAGTGGCCTCATCCTGGCGCGTCACGATGTCGAACGACGCGTCGAACGCGTCGGCCTTGGTCTCGATTGCACCGGTAATGGCGCTTTCGGGGGTGTTGATGTCCATGGAACCGAACGTCCTTTCTTGATGGTGACCGTCATTGGTGGGCTGGCCCGCCACTGCGGCCTTTCTGGGTCACAAAACGTGGGGGGTTACGCCGGCGCCAATCGGCCGCCTTTGCTGTCGACGTAGTGGACTCGCGCCAGCTGCTGCATGGGGCGGGTCACCAGGCTGACTTCGATCAGGTCGACGGCGCGCAATTCGCGGCCACCGCCCTGGGGTGCCGCATCGCGGACCCGGTATCCAAATGAGAGCCCGTTCACGGCGCCGTCCGCCAAGGCCTTGGCGGCAGGTCCCGCGTCGGGAGAGAGCGAGGCGATCACGCGAAGGCCGTGGCGGTCCTCTTCGGCGAGATCGACCCAGCCGATTTGATTGCCAACCCGGTGTTGCCACAGGAGTGGGAGCCGCAGTCCGGCCTCCTTGCGGGCAGCCAGTGTCCCGGCAAAGGCCCCCGGAGCGATCACATCGCCGCCGCTGTCCCGCTTGCCGAATACCGCCGCATAGCCGGCAAAACGGAGTACTTCGTTGGCAGTCCCCGGTTCAGCGCCCATTACAGCACATCCTTCGAGCCAAGCCGCACCGCAATTCCGAGCAGCAGCAGCGCCAGCACGGCGCGAACCACCCAGCCGACCACGGCCTTCCATGCGCTGGCCTTGGCGTCGCGCCAGGCGCGCAGCAGTTCGCGCAATTCGGCGAGGTCTTCATGCGCCGTGTCGTCGGCAAGTCCCATTTGCTCGAGCGCCCGCGCCGCACCGAGCTCGCTTGCTTCCTCGACCACCGCGCGTAGCGTGATGAGTTCAGAGCCTTCGCTCCCGGCCTGGGCAAGCAGCCCGGCCAGCATGTCTTCGCGTCTCATGCTGGTTTCTCCGCCAGGCCCAGCATCTGCCGCTTTTCGGCCGGGGTCAGGAAGTCGGCCGCCGAGACTTGCGACCACAGCGCCTGGCGGTCCTCCGCCAATGCCGGCACCCGGTCGAGATCGACCGAGAACTTCGCCTCGGCGAACCACGGGGCCAGTCCTTCGGCGAGCGCATCAAGGATCTTGCCGGCCAGCGGCAGGAGGGTGAGCCGCCATAAGGCGCGGTTGGCTTCGCGGTAGTTGGCATAGGTGTTGTCGCCCGGCAGGCCGAGCAGCATCGGAGGCACCCCGAATGCGAGCGCAACGTCTCGCGCTGCGGCGGCCTTCAGCGTCGCGAAATCCATGTCCGCCGGGCTCAGCGCCAGAGTCTGCCACTTCAGCCCGCCTTCCAGCAGCATCGGTCGCCCGGCATTGCTCTCGCCGGAGAACGCGGCGGAAAGCTCTGTCTTGATCCGCTCGAACTGGTCGGTGCTGAGCGCAGCACCCGGCTCTCCCGGATCATACACAAGCGCTCCCGAAGGCCGCGCGGCATTTTCCAGCAGCGCCCTGTTCCACCGTGCCGCAGCATTGTGGATCGCCACCGCTTCATCCGCCGCCTCGAGGCAGCCCGCCCCATAGTGGTCGTCCAGGGGATGGAACGCGCGCATGTGGATCAGATTGGGCCGACCGAACTCGTCTATTGCGTCAATCTGCAGCGCCGTGTCGCCAAGCGTATATGTGAAGGCGGCAGGCCAGCCCTTCGCATCTGGCACGATCCGCACCCGCTCCGGCCGCAGTGCAAAAAGTTCGGCGACCTGGCCGTCGGCATCGCGCAAGACCTGCACATAGCCGTTGCCGTGCAGCAGCATCTGGCTCGCCAGCGTCTCGAGCAAGGCCTGGCCCGCGCTTGTTGCGCTGACCAACCGAACGAGTTCCGGATCGGAAGCCTTGATCGGGGCGCTGCCCACGCCTTCGGCCACCAGCCGCACCGCGCGCTGTGCCACCGGGTTCTTGAGGTATGCCTCGCGGATGGCCGCAGGGTAGTTGAGCGGGCCTCGCGCGTCGCCCCCGCTCCACTGGAAGGCTTCTGCCCATGGCGAGATGAACCCGCGTGCCAGCGGCGCGCGGTCGGATACGGCAGCGCCCTTGAAGGCCGCCGCCAGGCTTTGCAAAATCGACATGTCCAGCCTTTCAAATCGCTCGAAGCGGTTACCGTCCCTCCCGCATGCGGGATGAGTTCCGGGTGGGCACCAGTCCCTCAGTCAATCCAGATACGCGGCTCCCCGGCACGGCCGAGCATCAGCTCGGTCAGCGCCCAGACGCAGGCATCGGCCCGGTCGGGTGATCTGCCGGGACCCTGATAGGTCCCCCCCGGCAGGAGCCCGCACAGCTCGTCCTCGAGCCGGGTGAAGAGTCCGGCATGGCGTACCCGTCCAGCCTCGTAGAGCGCCGCGACCGGCTCTGCTCTGGCCACCTTGCCGCGCACTGCGTGCACCAGTCGCAGCGGCAGCGCGGCGTTGGCAGCGCGCAGCACCGCTTCCACCATCGCCCCGCCCTGGTTGGCCTCGGCAACCACGCGGTCGGCAGACCAGGCCCGCGCTGCCTCGGCCACGGCACGCGCCCAGCGCTCGGGGCTTGCCTTCTCGACCGAAGCGTCCGCCAGCACCCGTGCCACACCGTCTTCGCCAAGACCGCAGACAACGATCCCGCAGGCATCCCCTTCGGCACTCGCCGGCGGGTCCACCCCCACTATCACCCGGGTCATGGCCGTGGTCCCGATCGGTTCGCGGCACTGCTCGATCCGCGAGCGGGTCCACAGCGCACCGGGCAGGTCGTCGATCAGTTCGCCGTCCAGTTCCTGGCGCCCCAGCAGAGTCCCGCCAAACTCGCGCGTCACATCCGTGATGAACCGCCCCGGCAGGTTGGCTTCATTTTCCAGCGTCGAGCCGCGCGTCAGCACCACATCGTCTTCGGCCCCGACTTGCGCCATCAACCGCCGCACCAGCGGCATTGCGCGCGGCGTCGTGGTCGCCACGATCTGCGGCAAGTCGCCCAGCCGCAGGCCCAGCAGCAGGTTGTCCCAGCACCGCCGGGCCTGCCCCTGGTTGTCGTCCCACTTGGCAATCTCGTCGCACCAGGCATGGCTGTGCTGCGGCCCGCGCAAGGCTTCGGCCTCGGCAGCCGAATAGAGCAGGGCCTGCGCCCCGCCCGGCCACACGATCCGGCGCAGCGATGGCTCGTAGCGCGGTCTCAGGTGGGGCGGGCTCACTGCCATCAACCCGCTTTCGCCCTCCACCATCACGCTGCGTGCTTCGTGGAGCGAGGATCCCACCAGAGCAATTCGCGCAGAATGGTCACTCTCGGCCACCATGCGCACCCATTCGGCACCGGTGCGGGTCTTGCCGAACCCGCGGCCTGCCATGATCAGCCAGATTCGCCAGTCGCCTGGCGGCGGCAGCTGCGATGCCCGCGCCCACATCGGCCAGTTCCACAACACCGCATCCCGCTCGCTCGGGTCGAGCATGTCGGGCAGTTCATGAGCAAGCTGCTCTTCATCGTGCCGCAGGAAGTCGAGCCGGTCCTGGCTCACGCCGGGTCCCTGGGTTTGGGCAGGATGGCCGGTGCCAGAGCCGCAGCCTCTCGCTGGGCCTTGGCGTCCATCACCCGCTTGCGCAATTCGTCGACCTTCCGGTCAATGGCCGCCCGGATTTCCTCCGCGCTCACGTGATCACGCCGTGCCCGTTCACGCGCCGCCGATTCGCGGTGCGCGGCGAGCAACCGGAAAGCGGTGGCATTGTCAAACGTTCGGCTTGCCCGTTTGGTGCTCGTCACCGGCTTCAGTTCGCCAGTGCGGAGCCGGTAGAGCAGCTCCATCTCGAGGTTGTCATACCCTTCGCAGAGCGCGATCTGCCAGCGACGGTTGAACTCGTGGTCGTGCCGTCGCCGCTGATAGGCTGTGGACACATCGATGCTGGCCTTGCGCGCTGCCGCCGAGACGTTCGAGGTATCGGCAAGGGCTTCCAGAAACTCGCCCATCCAGTGCGTCGCGGTTTCCGCATGGGTGTGCTCATGGGTCGCGGCGCGATGCGGCCGCGGCGCATTGGGTCGCTGTGCCATGGGCTTTCCGTCGCTGGGGGAGGGGGAAGCGTGAAGCTCTCCGCTGCGAGGTGGCAGCGACTCGGTCCATCGCGATGTTCTTGATATGTACTCAAACAGCGTCACGCTGTCAAGTATTTTGTACCGATATGGTTAATGGCGCACCTACTAGCGCTTTGATCCTCGCTCGCTTAGGGATTGTTCGCATTGCGCTGATAGGGAGCTTGAGCGGGACACGTCCCGATCCCGTCCTGAGGCGCACGATCGCCCAAACGAGTACCCTGCCCGATGCTTCGCCGCCTTTACAACTGGACCATGGCCAAGGCCACGCACCCGCTCGCCGAAGTCTGGCTGGCACTGTTTTCGGCGATGGAGGCCAGCTTCTTCCCGGTTCCGCCGCACCCGCTGCTCGGGGTCATGTGCCTTGCGGAACCCAAGAAGGCGGTCCGTTTCTCCGCAGTCGCCACCGCCGGTTCGGTGCTGGGCGGCTTGCTTGGCTATGCGATCGGCTATTTCCTGTTTGCCAGCGTCGGCAAGCAGTTGCTCACGATGCTCCATCTGGCTGAAAGCTTCCCGCAGGCCGCCTGCTATCTGCGTGCGCACGGCTGGGAAATCATCATCGTCAAGGGCGTCTTGCCGATACCGTTCAAGCTGATCACGATCAGCGCCGGTTTCATCAAGATGTCGTTGGTGACGTTCCTGTTCGCCAGCATCATCAGCCGCTCGATCAGCTTCATGATTGTCGGCGGGCTGTTTCAGGTGTTTGGTGCACCGATCAAGCGCGTGATCGACAAGTACCTCGGGCTCGTTACGATCGGCTTCGTGGTCTTTGTTGTCGGTGGGTTCGTGCTTGCCGGTATGCTGACCGGCGGTAGCGGCGGGACCGATCCCGAGGCTGTCCGCTGCGCGAGCGCGACGCTCGCCAATTTCTGACCGCTCGGCCCGCCCTCTCCCCACATGCGGCAGAGGCCACAGGGCCGGTCAGAAAGCCTCGCCCGGGCCTCAGTGCCCTGGAAAGTCCATCAGCGCTTCCACGCTCACGCCCGCTCCGCGCAGGCGCTCGGCACCATGCAGGTCGGGTAGATCGATCACGAACAGCGCGTGATCGACCCTGGCCCCTGCGCCGCGTAGCAGTTCGGTCGCTGCCAGCGCCGTACCGCCCGTCGCGATAAGATCATCCACGATCACCACGCGCGCACCCTTGTCGATCGCGCCGGGATCGATCTCCAGACGGTCGCGGCCGTATTCCAGCGCATAGTCGATGCCCACGGTGCGGACCGGCAGCTTGCCCGGCTTGCGCACCGGCACGAACCCCAACCGCATATGCGCCGCCACGGCCGCGCCGAAGATGAACCCACGGGCTTCCATTCCGGCAATCACCTCGGCACCCGCCGCTTCCGCCATCCGCGCCAGATGCGCGATGCAGGCGGCAAAGCCGTCGCCATGGCGGATCAGCGTGGTCACGTCGCGAAACAGGATACCCTTGGCGGGGAAGTCGGGCACCGTGCGCACCAGCGCCTTGATTTCATCCCTTGTCATGGTGTGCTCTCATACGCGCGCACACAAAAAAGGCCACCGTTGCCGGCGGCCTTTGTTTGTTTCCCGGGTGGGGAAGATCAGTGCTTGTCAGCCCAGACATTCCGCTTGGCGAGGTAAGCCAGCACGGTCGCCGCGAGCAGGAAGCCCAGCACCGGCCAGCCCGTCTGCTTGCGCTTGTCGAGCTTGGGTTCGGCGGTCCAGGTCAGGAACGCAGACACGTCCAGCGCCATCTGGTCGACCGTCGCGGCCTTGCCGTCGCTGTAGGTCACCTGGCCGTCGCTGGTCAAAGGCTGCGGCATGGCAAGGTTCAGGTTGGCGAAGTAAGGGTTGAAGTACAGCCCATCGGGGGTCTTCGCATCCGGGAACATCTTCAGCAGTTCCTGGCCCTGTCCGTTCTTGTAGCCCACCTGATCGGTGTAGCCGGTCAGCAGCGAGTGGATGTACTGCGCTCCGCCGTGACGCGACTTCGCGACCAGCGAAAGATCCGGGGGATTGCCCTGGCCAGCGTAATACACCGGCGGGAAGTGATCCGAAGGCAGGTTCGGACGGTCACCACGGTCACCCGTCTTGGGATCGAAGGTCTGGGCCTTGTTGCCCCAGTTCTTGGCGATCGCCTTCACTTCGGCTTCATTGTAGCCAAGCTGCGTCAGATCGCGGAAGGCCACCTGTTTCAGGCTGTGGCAGTTCGAGCAGACTTCCTGGTACACCTTGAAGCCGCGTTGAAGCTGCGCCTTGTCGAAGGTGCCGAAGGCGCCGTCGAACGAGAACGCGACTTCCTTCGGATGCTTGTGGAACAGCGCTTCCGCGGTCGGCGGAGAGGGCTGGGTAACCGCGTTGTAGGCGCCGTTACCGAACGACCAGAGCAGCGCGACTGCGAAGAAGAGGCCAACGAGCGGGCCAAATAGACGGACCATGAGGTTTCCCTTTGGATGTGCCGGGTTGGCAGGCTCAGGCGACAGCCGGGGTTGCGGGAGCGAGGGTGGCGTGCTCGTCCTTGCCCAGCACCGCCTCGGTAATCGAGAACGGCAGCGGCTGCGGCGTTTCGATTGACGAGACAACCGGCAGGATCACGAGGAAGTGCAGGAAGTAGTACATCGCTGCGATCTGCGAGATCATCACGTAGGGCTCTGCCGCCGGGGCGCCACCGCAGTAGCCCAGCACCAGCACGTCGACGACGAGCAGGTAGAAGAACTTGCGGAACAGCGGCCGGTAGTGGCCCGAGCGGACCGGGCTCGTGTCGAGCCAGGGCAGAAAGAACCACACCAGGATCGCGCTGAACATCGCGAGCACGCCCATCAGCTTGGCCGGGATGAACAGGAAGTCCGAGGTGAAGGCGCGCAGGATCGCGTAGAACGGCCAGAAATACCATTCGGGAACGATGTGCGCCGGGGTCGAGAGCGGGTTCGCCGGAATGTAGTTGTCCGGGTGGCCCAGCAGGTTCGGCGCAAAGAACACCAGCGCGCAGTAGACCATCAGGAAGATGCCGAGGCCGAAGCCGTCCTTGGCGGTGTAGTAGGGGTGGAACGGCACCGTGTCCGATTCCTGCTTCACTTCCACGCCGGTCGGGTTCGACGAGCCGGGGATGTGCAGCGCCCAGACGTGGAGGATGATCACACCCAGGATCACGAAGGGCAGGAGGAAGTGCAGCGAGAAGAAGCGGTTGAGCGCGGCGTTGTCCGGCGCGAAGCCGCCCAGCAGCCACTGCTGCAGCGGCGTGCCGACCAGCGGGATCGCCGAGAACAGGCCGGTGATCACCTTGGCGCCCCAGAAGCTCATCTGGCCCCAGGGCAGCACGTAGCCCATGAAGGCGGTTGCCATCATGAGCAGGAAGATCACCACGCCCAAGAGCCAGATCATCTCGCGCGGGGCCTTGTACGAGGAATAGAAGAAGCCGCGGAAGATGTGGGTGTAGACCACGATGAAGAACATGCTGGCGCCGTTGGCGTGGCCATAGCGGAGCATCCAGCCCCAGTTCACGTCGCGCATGATGTGCTCGACGCTGTCAAAAGCCACGCCGGCATTAGCGGCGTAGTGCATCGCGAGGACAACACCCGTCACAATCTGCAGAACCAGCGCAAAACCGGCAAGAATGCCAAAGTTCCACATGTAGTTGAGGTTGCGCGGCACAGGATAGCCGGCGCCGACCGCGTTGTAGACAAAGCGGGGGAGGGGAAGCCGGTCGTCGACCCACTGCATCAGCGGGTTGGTCGGCTTGTATTCGTTCGCCCAGGGAAAGCTCATCGTGTCAGTCCTCAGCCGATCTTCACGACAGTGTCGGAAGAAAATTCATGGGGGGGCACCTCAAGGTTCTTGGGGGCCGGGCCTTTGCGGATGCGCGCTGCGGTATCGTAGACCGAACCGTGGCAGGGGCAGAAATATCCGCCGAACTCGCCCTTCACCTCGCCTTCACCGGCACCGAGCGGCACGCAGCCGAGGTGGGTACAGACGCCCATGGTGATGAGCCAGTTGGTCTTGCCGGCCGTGGTGCGCTTCTCCAGCGTCTCCGGATCGCGCAGGGTCGACACGTCGACCTTTTCAGCCGCCGAGATTTCCTCGGGCGTCAGATTGCGGATGAAGACCGGCTGCTTGCGCCACACGGCCTTGATCGCCTGGCCCGGCGCGATGGCCGAGATGTCGATCTCGGTCGAGCTTTCGGCCAGCACGTCTGCCGACGGTGCCATTTGTGAAATCAACGGATAGAGCGCGGCGAGACCGCCAACGCCCGCGAAGCTCACCGCCGCGATATTGATAAAATCGCGACGCCGGACGCCTTCGCCAGTCATGGTCGCCTCAGCGATGCTTGCTTGTTCAGCCATTGCCATTCCCTGCCTGCCGCTGCCGCCGCCACGGATCGGGCGCGGACAGCGTGTCCTAAAATGTCCCACACCGATCCGGCGGGAAAGTGCCCAAAGGGACGCTCGCCCAGCCCGATCGCACCAGCCTCGCTACAGCGCGAGAGCCCGGCCCCTTGGGCGCGCCTGATAGACGCAAAGCCGCTGGTTTGCCAACAAGCATTTTGCCGTGGCTGCAAGGCATCTAATCGCATTTTTAACAGAGACTTGAAGAGTTGTTGCAAGTCACTTGCAAGACGGGTCTTGCGATGATGTGACGGGCCCCGGCGCGAGCAGGTCGGTGCTGACCCGGGCAAAGCCTGCACCATCGGGCCATCGAGGCGCGCTTAGGCCCATCACCTTGAACAGAGTGCCCATTTGCGTCGGTGCAGTCAGCCGCATGGTGGCGGCCTCTATGGGCTCCGCTGCGTGGGGCGCGGACCGGGCAAGCGCACCCGCCCTCGCGCCGATGCCCAGCGCCGCGAGCCAGACGCCCTGCGTGCTTGTGCCAAGCCACCGTGCGCCGGCTTCCTCCGCCACCCGCGCCAGCGTGGCAAAGTCGACATGGGCGGTGAGGTCGGCCTCGCCAGGCTCGGCAAACACGTCCACCTTGCGGTGTGCGCGCACGGCTTGCAGCGTGCTGCCAAGCTGCGGTTCGGTGTAGCCATAGTCGATGAACAGCGCTGCGCCGCCTTGCGAAGCCAGACGATGGCCCACTTCCTGCAGCACGGTTGCCGACGCCGGCGATGTCTCGACGATCGCGCCCTCGCCGGCACCGGCAAAGGCCTCGGGCACTGCCGCATCCATCGGCCGCGTCCCCGCAACCGGGATGAACGCGCCTTCCGCGTCGAGCCCCACCATGCGTTCACGCCAGCCATTGGCGGTTCGCACCAACTGCCGCACCGGCAAGGCATCGAGGAATTCGTTGGCCACGATCAGCAGCGGCCGGTCCGTTGGCAATCCTGTCAGATCGTCGTGCCAGAATGCCCGGGGGTGGGCGGCGCGCTGCAAGGCGCCGAGCGCGGCACTGGTCTCGACGAAATGCACCTCTGGCGTCAATCCAGCCTGGCGCGCCGCGCGCAGGGCATCCTGCGCAAGGGTCCCGCGCCCCGGTCCCAGTTCGACATAGCAGACATCCGCCGGCCGCCCGGCACGCTGCCAGATGTCTGCCAGCCAGAGTCCGATGAGTTCGCCGAACATCTGGCTTATCTCGGGGGCGGTCACGAAGTCGCCCCCCGTGCCCAGGGGGTCACGCGAACCATAATAGCGAGCATTCGCCTCGGCCATGTAGTGCGCGATCGGCACCGGTCCGGTCGCCGCGATCAACCGCGCGAAGGTAGTCGCCAATCCGCCCGGCGCTTCAGCGTTCACGTCTGCATTCTGCCCGATTGTCAGGATACCACTGTGGAGCCGGCAGGCTGGCCGGTGGGCTGGATCGTCACCGCCAGCGGCTGCCGGATCAGCGCGCGCGCCACGAAGCCAAGGCCGATCGCCATCATCGGCAGGGTCAGCCACTGGCCCATCGAAAGCCCGCTGCGCATGGCGAAATCGAGCAGTTGCGCATCCGGTTCCCGGTAGAACTCCACGGTAAAGCGGGCCAGCGCGTAGCCCAGCGTGAACAGGCCGACGAGAAGGCCCGGCCGCCAGCGCGCGCGGGTCCGCCAGAACAGCAGGAACAGCACTAGTCCCAGAACGATGCCCTCAAGCAACGCTTCGTAGAGCTGGCTCGGGTGGCGCGGCAGCGGGCCGGCACCCGGGAACACCATGACCCAGGGCAACTTCGAATCGGTCACGCGCCCCCACAATTCGCCATTCACGAAGTTGGCACAGCGCCCGAAGAACAGGCCCGGCGGTACGCAGACGGCGATATAGTCGCAGGTCCGCACGAAGTTGAGCCCGCCGCGCCAGGAAACCCATGCGATTGCCAGCACGGTGCCGATGAGGCCTCCGTGAAAACTCATGCCGCCTTCCCACAAACGGACCAGCCGCGCAGGATCACTCAGCAATTCCGGGGCATAAAACAGGGCATAGCCAAGCCGTCCGCCCAGGATGATCCCGAGCGTGGCATAGAAGAACAGGTCGTCGGCATGGCGCTGTGCGAGGGGGGCTCCCGGCTGGCGAATCATCCGCCCCAGATGAAAATAGCCGAGCATGATGCCGGCCAGATAGGCGAGGCTGTACCACTTGATCGCGAAGAACCCGAGGTCGAGCGCGATAGGTGAAAGCCCCAGGCTCTCCCAGTGCAGCGGCTGGTGGCCCGCGCCGACAAGGGCTGGGGCTGCGGCGGCGGCCGATAGTGACAGCAAGAAGCAAGCTCCCTAGAGATCGTGACGGTGCGAGTTTGTAATCGAACGGTTTTGTTTTGTGCCGCTGGCGACGCGGCCTTGCGTGGCTATCTGGCACAGGGCAAACCGGTGAGGCAAACCGAATAACCGTATAGACCCGTTATCGGCCCTCCATTGCAGGGGTATTGCCGAAATCGGGCGGAGAGGAGCGTCATTTAGCCCATGTTGACCCAGCTTGACCGGGACCTTGCCCGCGTGATGGACGGGCTGACCGCCCCCGATGGCATGCTTGCGACTGCGCCGCATCAGGCCTTCGGCCGCGATCTGCCGATGATCGCTGCCGCGCCGCCTACGCTCGCCGCCTATTTCGCGCAGTTCTGCACGTTCCACGGCGCCAAGGAGTTCATCGTCGACGGCGATGTGCGGCTCACGTTCGCGCAAACGCTCGAGGCCGCACGCATGGCGGCTGGTGGCCTTGTCGCGGGGCACGGCGTCCAGAAGGGCGACCGCATCGGCATCGCCGCCCGCAATTCGGCCAACTGGATCGTTGCCTACATGGCTGTGCTCATGGCCGGCGGCTGTGCTGTCCTCATCAACGGCTGGTGGCAGGGCGAGGAAATGGCCCATGGCATCGACATGGTCGGCTGCCGCATGATCATCGCCGACCGCCAGCGCGCTGAACGCCTCACCGGCATCACCCATGGGGCCGAGATCATTCCGTTGCTCCATGATTGCCATCCGGCCGAAGGTCTCGCAGCGCTGACCGCCAAAGGCGGCGACGCCGCCACGCCGCTCCCTGAACTCGGGGCTGACGATCTGGCGACGATCCTGTTCACCTCTGGTTCGACCGGCGTTTCCAAGGGCGCATATTCCAACCATCGCGGCGTGGTGCAGGGCACCTACAGCTACCTTGCTCAGAGCGTCATGGTGCTCGGCCTGATGACCGCGCGCGGCGAAGCGCCGCCAGCAGATTCGCAGCCGATCGCGCTCGTCAACGTGCCGTTGTTCCATGTGACCGGCGAAGTGCCGTTGCTGCTCCAGTCCTACGCGCTCGGGCGCAAGCTAGTGCTTATGCCCAAGTGGGACGTGGTTACCGCGATGCAGTTGATCGAGCGCGAGAAGGTGACCTATTTCGTCGGCGTGCCGCTCATGAGCTACGAGATCGCCACGCACCCGGATCACGGCAAGTACGACCTTTCGTCTTGCGTCACGTTCGCCGCGGGCGGCGCACCCCGCCCGGTCGAACACGTCGACCGTATCCGCAAGGCGCTGCCCCACGCGTTCCCGATCCTGGGCTATGGCCTCACCGAAACCAACGGCGTGGGCTGCGGCAATTTCAACGAGAACTATCTCGCCAAGCCTGGCAGCACCGGCACGCCCTCGCGTCCGCTGGTTGATCTTGCCATCCTCGACGATGCCGGCCAGCCGGTCCCGCAGGGCCAGCTTGGCGAGGTCGCGATTCGCAGCGTCGCCAACTTCATCGGCTACTGGGACAACCCGGAGGCGACTGCGGCCGCGATCATGCCGGATGGCTATTTCCGCACCGGCGATCTTGGCTATCGCGATGCCGAGGGGTACCTCTTCATCGTCGATCGCAAG
Organism: Novosphingobium fuchskuhlense; assembly: GCF_001519075.1. GTDB lineage: Bacteria > Pseudomonadota > Alphaproteobacteria > Sphingomonadales > Sphingomonadaceae > Novosphingobium > Novosphingobium fuchskuhlense. The sequence goes on along the minus strand of NZ_KQ954244.1, from coordinate 280,569 downwards.
AAGGACATCATCATCCGTGGCGGTGAGAACATCGCCTGCATCGAAGTCGAGAACGCGATCTACGCGCATCCCGGCGTGGCCGAAGCGAGCGTGTTCGGGCTGCCGGATGAACTCTATGGCGAGGTCCCGGTCGCCGTCTATCTCGCCAAGGAAGGCTGCACCGTGACCGCCGACGATCTACGTGCCTTCCTCGCCTCGCACATCGCCGCGTTCAAGATCCCCGTCCGCTTCTGGGAAGAGCACGAGGCCTTGCCCCGGCTGGGCACCGAAAAGGTGGACAAACGCACCCTCAAGCAGCGTTACGGGGCGTAATGGCAAGAGACGCGCAAGGCCGGATAGGGTAGAGACGCGGGGTATGATCACCCCCCGGATTTCCAACCAGCGCGCCATCATCGATCGCCGGGCGCTTGCCGATGCCATTGCCGAGCGCGTCGGCGCGGAAGGCGACAAGGCGCGTCCGGCTATCGTCGAACTGCTGCGCGAGGCACTTGCCAAGGGGCGTGAGGAACTCGCGCGCCGCCTGCGCGAGAAGCCCTCGCACGGCACCGAATGCGCGCAGGGGCAGGCTTTCCTGATCGACCAACTGGTCCGCGTGATCCACGATCACGTGGTCGGCCATGTCTACCGCGCCAGCAACCGGTCGACCGGCGAACGCATCGCACTCGTTTCGGTCGGCGGATACGGGCGCGGCGAGATGGCCCCGCATTCGGATGTCGATATCGCCTTTCTCACCCCGACCAAGCCCACGGCCTGGTGCGAGCAGGTGATCGAGGCCATGCTCTATTTCTTCTGGGACCTCGGACTCAAGGTCGGCCAGTCGAGCCGCTCGCTCGACGAAATGGTGCGCATGGCGCGCAGCGATCTGACGATCCGCACGGCACTCCTTGAAGGCCGCTATGTCTGGGGTGACCGCGCGCTTTATGAAGAAAGCGCGCGGCGCTTCTGGGCCGAAGTCGTCACCGGCACCGAACGCCAGTTCGTCGCCGAGAAACTGGCCGAGCGCAACGAGCGGCACAAGAAACTGGGCGACAGCCGCTACGTGGTCGAACCCAATGTCAAGGAAGGCAAGGGCGGTCTGCGCGATCTGCATACGCTTTACTGGATTGGCAAATACATCCACAAGGTCCGCGATCCCAGCGAACTGGTCGAAGTCGGCCTGCTCACGGCCGCCGAATACCGGGCTTTCCGCCGCGCAGAGAACTTCTTCTGGTCGGTGCGCTGCCATCTCCACACCGTGACCGGCCGCGCCGAGGACCGCCTCACATTCGATCTCCAGCGCGAAGTGGCGCTGCGCATGAACTTCGCTGATCGTCCGGGCAAGAGCGCGGTCGAACGCTTCATGCAGTATTTCTTTCTGCAGGCGACGCAGGTCGGATCGCTCACCGGCATGTTCCTCGCCCAGCTCGACGAGCAGTTCGCCAAGACCCGTGTCGGCTTCTTCGCGGCGTTGCGGGGGCGTCGCAAGCGCAAGATCGGCGCGTTCCCGATCCAGGCCGAGAAGCTGGGGGCCGATGGCGACGATTTCTTCCGGACCGATCCTGTCCGCCTGATCGAGATATTCCTGGTCGCCGATCGCGAGGGGCTGGAGATCCATCCCGAAGCGATGCGCCTCGCCCGTCGCGATTGCGGTCTGATCGACGCCGCCGTGCGCCGCGATCCGCGTGCCAACACCATGTTCATGGAACTGCTCACCAGCCGCAACGATCCGGAAACAGCGCTGCGTTGGATGAGCGAGGCGGGCATCTTCGGCCGCTTCGTGCCCGATTTCGGCCGCGTCGTCGCGCAGATGCAGTTCGACATGTATCACCATTACACGGTCGACGAGCATACCATTCGCGCCATCGGCCTGCTCTCGCGCATCGAGAAGGGTGAGGAGACCGAGCAGCATCCGCTCGCCACCGAAGTGATCGGCAAGGTCGCTTCGCGCCGGGTGCTCTATGTCGCGACCTTGCTGCACGATATCGCCAAGGGCCGGCGCGGCGATCATTCGATCCTCGGCGCCGAAGTCGCGATGAAGCTGTGCCCGCGCCTCGGTATGTCACCGGCCGAGACGGAACTGGTCGCGTGGCTGGTGCGCTGGCACCTCCTGATGAGTGCAACAGCCTTCAAGCGCGATCTGGCCGATTACAAGACCATCGCCGATTTTGCCGGGCGCGTGCAGAGCCAGGAGCGCCTCCGCCTGCTTCTTGTGCTTACCATAGTCGATATTCGCGCGGTCGGCCCCGGCATCTGGAATTCGTGGAAGCGCCAGTTGCTGGGCGATCTGTTCACGTCTGCCGAGGAAGTGCTCCGCCTCGGCCACAAGCAGCACGGACGCGCCGAACGCATCGCCGCCAAGAAGAAGGCTGTCGCCGTTCTCCTCAAGGAGCGCGACGTGCTGATCGGCACGGTCGGCCGCCAATTGGGCGACGCCTACTGGATCGCCGAGCCCGAGGACATCATCGCGCTCAATCTGCAGCAGATGGATCTATCGCTCGACGAGCCGCTGACAGTCGAAGCGCACTGGTATGCCGCGCGCGGCGCCACGCTCGTCACCGTGCTCGCCGCTGACCACCCGGGCCTGTTCTACCGCATCGCCGGCGGTATCCACCTTGCCGGCGGCAACATCATCGATGCGCGCATCCACACCGCGCGTAATGGCCTGGCGGTCGACAATTTCCTCGTGCAGGATCCGCTGGGTCGTCCGCTCAACGAGCCAGCGCAGATTGCCCGCCTCAAGACCGCGATTGCCGATGCCCTCGCCAACCGGGTCAAGCTCCTGCCCCAGCTCGCGGCCCGCCCCTCTGCCCGTCCGCGCGCCGAAGCATTCGAGGTCGAGCCTATCGTCATCTTCGACAACAAGGCATCCAATCGCTTCACCGTGATCGAGGTGGGCGCGCGCGATCGTCCGGCGCTGCTCAGCCAGTTGGCGCGCGGCCTGTTCGAGGCCCGGCTGGTCGTCCACTCCGCCCATATCGCCACTTATGGCGAGCGGGCGGTCGATACGTTCTATGTCACCGACCTGCTCGGCGAGAAGATCGAGGCGGAAAGCCGGACGCGCGCGATCGAGAAGCGCCTGATCGAAGCAGCGGAGGACCGGCGCTCGCGGGCTGCCGCAGCATGACCGAGGCGCAGTACCTTGCCGGCCGTATCCTCCTTGCCATGCCCGGCATGGGCGATGCGCGTTTCGAACGCGCCGTGATCGCGATGTGTGTTCACGACGAGCATGGCGCGCTTGGCATCGGCATTGGCAGCGTCCGCGAAGGGGTGACCTTGCACAGTCTGCTCACCGATGTCGGCATCGATCCAGGCGGGGTGCCCGATGGCCCGGTGCTCAATGGCGGCCCGGTGGAAACTTCCCGCGGGTTCGTGCTCCACAGCACCGATTGGGGCGGCAGCGGGTCCGTCGAAGTGAACCCGCTCTGCGCGCTCTCTGCTTCGCTGGATGTGCTGCGGGCGATTGCCGAAGGGCGCGGCCCGTCGAAATGGCTTGTCGCGCTTGGCTATGCGGGCTGGGGTGCGGGCCAACTCGAAGGCGAGATGCGTCAGCACGGCTGGTACGCTGCGCAGGGCCGCAGCGAGATCCTGTTCGAAAGTTCGGTCAACGCCCGCTGGGCCGCCACCTGGCGCGCCGAGGGGATCGATCCCTCGCATCTCGTCAGCCAGACCGGACGGGCCTGAGGTCCTTCCCATTCTTGCGTTGCAGAAATGGGGAGGTGGCAGCCCGAAGGGCTGACGGAGCGGCTTGCCTCACCCCAACCGCCGCACCGCCTCGTCCTTGCCGATCAACGGCAACAGCGCCTTCATGTCCGGCCCGTGGTCCATCCCCGTCAGCGCCTGCCGCAGCGGGAGGAACAGCGCCTTGCCCTTGCGCCCGGTTGCATCCTTCAGCGCAGCGGTGAGCGCACTCCAGGGGTCGATGTCCCAGTCGAGCGTGGCGGCAGCAACCGCCGCCTGATCCAGATAGGCCCGCGTCTCGGCATCGAACGCCGGCGCCGCAACGGGCCCGGTGACCACCCGCCACCAGTCCGCCGCCTCGGCCACTTTGCTCAGGTTCGGTCGAATTGCCTCCCACGCCGCCTCGCCCATGCCCTCGGGCAGCCGCACGCGCACATGCGCGAAAGGCAACCGGTGGATGACCGCCGCGTTCACCCGCGCCAGTTCCGCATCATCAAACCGCGCCGGCGCCCGGCCAAAGCGCCCCAGATCGAAACTCGCTGCCAGTGCATCGGCTTCCAGGTCCGCGTCCACCGGATCGCTCGTTCCCAGTCTGGCCAGCAGCGCGATCAGTGCCTCGGGCTCGATGCCGCTTTCGCGCAACTCCGCCACGCCGAGCGATCCCAGCCGCTTGGACAACTTGCCCTCCGCGCCGGTCAGCAGTGCCTCGTGCGCAAACCGCGGTACCGGCGCGCCCAGCGCGATGAACATCTGCACCTGGGTTGCGGTGTTGGAAACGTGGTCCTCGCCGCGCAGCACATCCGTCACGCCCATGGCGATGTCGTCGATCACCGATGGCAGCATGTAGAGCCACGAACCGTCCGCGCGGCGCACCACCGGGTCCGACATCTGCCGCGGATCGAAGTGCTGCGGTCCGCGGATGCCGTCCACCCATTTGATCGGTGCGTCATGGTCGAGCAGGAACCGCCAGTGGGGTGCCTCGCCCGCTGCCGCCTTGGCAGCGTGATCGGTCTCGCTCAGCGTGAGCGCACTGCGGTCGTAGATCGGCGGCAGACCGCGCCCCAGCAGCACCTTGCGCTTGAGTTCCAGCTCCTGCGCCGTTTCATAGCAGCGATAAAGCCGCCCCGCCGCGACCAGCGTCTCGAACGCGGCCTCATAGATCGCAAAGCGCGCAGATTGCCGCTCCTCGCGCTCCGGATGCAGCCCCAGCCACGCCAGATCGTCCCGGATCGCCTCGACATGCTCCTCGCGGCTGCGTGCCCCATCGGTGTCGTCGATCCGCAGCAGGAAACGCCCGCCGCTCTTCTTTGCCAGCAGCCAGTTGTGCAGCGCCGTGCGGATGTTGCCGACATGAAGCGTGCCGGTGGGCGAGGGCGCGAAGCGGGTGGTGACAGTAGATGACATGGCCTGCCCTATAGCGCACCGCGCCCGACTGGCTAGATCGGCTCAGCCGGTGCGAAACCCATGCGTGATCGGATAGCGCCGGTCGCGCCCGAAGTTGCGCATCCCCAGCTTCACCCCCGGGGGAGCTTGGCGCCGTTTGTATTCCGCCACGTTGAGCAGCCGCTCGATCCGCGCCACCGTGGCATGGTCGAAGCCGTCCGCAACGAGTTGATCGACGCTCTTCTCATGTTCCACCAGCCCCAGCAGAATGCCGTCGAGCACCGCGTAGTCGGGCAGCGAATCCGAATCCTTCTGGTCGGGCCGGAGTTCGGCGCTCGGCGGCTTGGTGATGATCCGCTCGGGCATCACCGGGCCGTCCGGGCCCAGGCCGATCTTCGGCCGCGCCGCATTGCGCCAGCGCGAGATCGCGAAGACCGTCGTCTTGTAGGCATCCTTCAGCGGGTTGTAGCCGCCGTTCATGTCACCGTAGATCGTGGCGTAGCCGACGCTCATCTCGCTTTTGTTGCCGGTCGTCACCAGCATCGGCCCGAACTTGTTGGAAAGCGCCATCAAGGTCGTGCCGCGAATGCGCGACTGGAGGTTTTCCTCGGTGAGATCGGGGGATCGGCCCTCGAACGTCGGCGCGAGCATTGCCCCGAAGGCATCAACCGCCGGCACGATGGGGATCGTGTCGAGCCGCACGCCCAGCATTTTCGCGCAACCCTCGGCGTCTTCAAGGCTTTCGGCGCTGGTATAGGCGCTTGGCATCATCACGCACCACACCCGCTCCGCCCCCAGCGCGTCGACTGCAATCGCCGCACAGATCGCCGAATCGATCCCGCCCGAGAGCCCAAGCACCACGCCGGGAAACCGATTGGTGTTCACATAGTCGCGCAGCGCCAGCACCATGGCGCAATAGATGTCCTCGGGGTGTTCGGCGAGTTCGGCCACCCCGCCCGGCTGGCAGCGCCAGCGGCTGCCCGAAGCTGCAGGCACCTTCTGCCAAACCGTGTCGACCACGGCTTCTTCCCAATCCGGCAACTGCGCCCAGAGCGCGCCTTCCGGGCCGACCACAAAGCTCGCCCCGTCGAAGACGACCTCGTCCTGCCCGCCGACGCGGTTCACGAAGACCAGCGGGATCCCCGTGTCGATCGCGCGGCGCTTGGCCACGCCTTCGATCCTCAACTCGTCCTTGTCGATTTCATAGGGGCTGCCGTTGATGCAGATGAAGATCTCCGCACCCTGCTCGGCCAGATGGCGGCAGACTGGCGCATGCCAGATGTCCTCGCAGATCGGCAGGCCGAGCATGGCGCCCTTGAACGGCACCGGCTCGGGCAGCGGGCCGGGTAGGAAATAGCGCTTCTCGTCGAAGGTGCCATAGTTTGGGAGTTCCACCTTGAAGCGCACGGCTGCCACCTTGCCCTGATCCAGCAATGCCACGCCGTTATGCAGCGCCCCATCGCGCACGAAAACGGAGCCGACCAGCATGGCCGGGCCGCCATCCGCCGTTGCCGCCGCAAGCGCTTCCAGCGCGATCGCCGCGCGCTCGATCAGCGCCGGCTTCAGGATGAGGTCTTCCGGCGGATAGCCGATCAGTTGCATCTCGGGATAGACGATGAGGTCGCTGCCCTCCGCCCGTTCGCGCACGGCCAACATGGCGGCCGCGTTGGCGGCCAGATCGCCGACCTTCTGGTTGAGCTGAGCAAGCGTGATGATGAGTGTGTCGGCCATGGTCGCGACCCTAGGCGGCATTGGCGCACGAGTTCAAGGATATCCAACGGTGCAACGGACCACTTCGGTGGGCGCTGGTGTAAAACCATGTCTCCAAACGTTGCAATGCTGTCATCTTGGGCTAAGGCCCAACCCATCAACCAGAGTTGAGGGACTCGGGGAAGCTCATGAAAATCATGTCCGGCAACGGCAACCTGCCGCTGGCCCGCGCCATTGCCGCCTATCTCGAACTGCCGCTGACCGAAGCATCGGTCCGCCGCTTTGCCGACGAGGAAGTCTTCGTCGAGATCCACGAAAATGTGCGCGGCGAGGACGTCTTCATCGTCCAGTCGACCGGCTATCCGGCGAACGACAACCTCATGGAACTGCTGATCTGCATCGATGCGCTACGCCGCGCCTCGGCCAAGCGGATCACCGCTGTCATTCCCTACTTCGGCTATGCCCGGCAGGATCGCAAGCCCGGCCCGCGCACGCCGATCTCGGCCAAGCTCGTTGCCAACCTGATCACCACGGCGGGTGCCGACCGCGTGCTCGCGGTCGATCTCCACGCCGGGCAGATCCAGGGCTTCTTCGATATCCCGACCGACAACCTCTTCGCCGCGCCCGTCATGGCGGCCGATATCCAGACACGCTACGGCGGTCAGGACCTCATGGTCGTCTCGCCCGACGTCGGCGGCGTGGTACGTGCGCGCGCGCTCGCCAAGCGGCTTGACAACGCTCCACTCGCCATCGTCGACAAGCGTCGTGACCGCCCTGGCCAGAGCGAAGTGATGAACATCATCGGCGATGTCCGCGGCCGGATGTGTATCCTGATCGACGATATCATCGATTCGGGCGGCACCCTCTGCAATGCCGCCCAGGCGCTGCTCGACAACGGTGCCTCCGGCGTTGCCGCCTACATCAGCCACGGCGTGCTTTCGGGCGGCGCGGTCGCGCGCGTGAACAATTCGGCGCTCAAGGAACTCGTTATCACCGACACGATCCTGCCGACCGAGGCCACCCAGGCATCGGATCGCATCCGCGTGCTCACCATCGCTCCGTTGATCGGCGAGGCCGTCCGCCGCATCGCCGACGAAAGCTCGGTCTCCAGCCTGTTCGATTGATCTTCAAGGGGCTCCGACGCGCTCCCCGACGAGGGGATGGGGCCGGGGCTCGGCGGGCCTCGTTTTGACAGGGCCTCCATCGCAGCCCATGGAGAGCGCGATGGCCCTGATCCTGTTCAACAAGCCCTATGGCGTGCTGTGCCAGTTCAGCCCGGAGCCGAACGGTCCGCCACGGCAAACGCTCGCCGATTTTATCGAGCACCCGGGCATCTACCCGGCCGGACGGCTCGATCACGACAGCGAGGGCCTTGTCCTGCTGACAGACGATGGCCGTCTTCAGGCGCGCATTACCGATCCGCGCTTCAAACTGGCCAAGACATATCTGGTGCAGGTGGAAGGCGATCCGGATGATGCCGCACTTGAGCCCCTGCGCCGGGGTCTGATGCTCAAGGACGGGCCGACGTTGCCTGCCGACGTGCGCCGGATTGATCCGCCCGCACTGTGGCCGCGCGACCCGCCTGTCCGCTTCCGCAAGAGCGTGCCCGATTGCTGGCTCGAACTGACGATCCGTGAAGGCCGCAACCGCCAGGTGCGCCGCATGACCGCTGCCGCCGGCCTGCCCACGCTGCGGCTGCTGCGCTGGCGAATCGGTGAATGGACACTCGAAGGGCTCGCGCCGGGCGAATGGCGCGCAGGCGTTACTGCCAGGGCTTGATATCGCCCGGTGCGATCCGCGCGATCGTCTCCAGCCGCCGGGCCTGCCGGGTTTCCAGCGAGAGCGTCATCAGCGGCTGCGGCAAATCGACGAACTGGCGTGGGCTCATACCGAACAGTGCGGTGAACTCGCGGATCAGGTGGCTCTGGTCGTAGTAGCGCAGCGCCAGCGCTTCTGCCTCGTCGTGATCGGCCACACCGCGCAGGTGGCTTGCCATGTCGAGCGCCCGCGCACGGCGGAGCACCTGTTTCGGCGGCAGGCCGAAGTCACGGCGGACGAGGCGTTCGAGCTTGCGCTGCTCGATGCCGCATTGCTGTGCCAGTCGCGCCACGGTGATTTCCGGGTTTGCAAACGCTGCCGCCTCGACCGAGGCTGCCACCGGATCGGGTTCGGCCGCGCCGCAGCGGGTGATCAGGCGGCGCATATCCTCCTCCATCGCGCAGCACCACGCCTCAGGAGTGCCGCCTTCAGCGAACAGGTCCATCCAGGCCTGGCTGCTGAGGCCCAGCATCTCGAGCGGTGCAAGCCGGTCGCACATGGCATCGAGTTTCACTTTGCCCAGTGCATGGCAGGCCCCAGCCCGGAAAGAGAGACCGACGCTGGTGAAGCTCCCCTTGACCGTTATCGGCATGCGCACAGTCTGTGGGCCGAAATAGAGCGCGGCACGGCCCATCTCGCGTCGGCCTTCCGCCGTTTCGGCGGTCCAGTCGCCCCGCAGCTGGACGCGTACCATCGCGGTATCGCTGAAGATCCCGCAGGAAACCGCGTGATCGGACGGCGCGTCGACGACGGTCACGTAAAAACGGGCGATCCACGGGGCAAGGTCGCTCGCCGGAGCCCGGCTGTAGGAGATCGGCTGACCATCGCGCGTCGCCGCCCCGCCCGAGGCGATCGCCGGGTCAATGGCAGGTCTGCTCATCCGATTCATCCATGTCCCCCTGAACCTGGTTGCGGCAGGTGTTTTACTGCTATGTTACCGGTCTAGCCGCCCTGTGATCCCCTGGGTGTGCTTGATATCACTATCGGTAAGCACAAACCTGACTTTTCGCCAAGGTAGTAGACCGCCGAGGGCAGGCGTTGCGACCCCTTGACCGACCGATGGGCCGAGGGCCATTGCAGCGGCCATGAAAGACATCGATCTTGATCGTGACATCGCTCTCGCGCTGCGGCTTGCTGATGCAGCAGGCGCGGCCATACGCCCCTTCTTTCGCAGCGGGGTGACGGCCGATCGCAAGAGTGATTCCTCGCCGGTCACGCTTGCCGACCGCGCCGCCGAGGAAGCCATGCGCGCCCTGCTGTCCGCCGAGGTACCGGAAGATACGGTGATCGGCGAGGAAATGGGGTCGACCCCTGGTACCAGCGGTCGCAGTTGGGTGCTCGATCCGATCGATGGGACGACCGGGTTCCTCGCCGGTCGTCCCTTGTTCGGCACGCTGATCGCCCTCGTCGTGGAAGGCTTCCCGGTCATCGGCGTGATCGATCAGCCGATCCTTGGCGAACGCTGGGTTGGCGCGATTGGCCGCCCCACCACGATGAACGGTCATGCCGTGCGCACACGCGCATGCCCAGTGCTCTCCGATGCTGCCCTCGCGACCACCGGCCCGCACTATTTCGATGATCACGACGGCGCGCATTTCATGAGCCTTGCGGCGAGCACCGATCACAAGCGCATGGTCATGGGCGGCGATTGCTACAACTACGCCATGCTGGCGTCCGGCTTTCTCGACGTGGTCTGCGAGGCCGGGCTCAAGCTGCATGATTGGGCTGCGCTCGTCCCCATTGTCGAAGGAGCCGGCGGTACCATGGCCGATTGGAACGGTGAGCCACTCCACGCCGGTTCCGATGGCCACGTGCTCGCACTCGGCGATCCGGCCCGGCTGGAGCACGTGGTGGAGGCCTTGGCCTGCCACCATTGATACGTGGCACATCTGACCCTCGAAGAGTGCTCCGATGAGCCTTCCGCGCCGCCTGTTTTTCTATGGTACGCTCACCCACGAACACAGGAATGCCCTGACTGACACGCTGCTGCCACGCCTTGGCGGGCGGCCGCGTCGCGGCTGGGTGCGCGGCGCCTTGTTCCTGCGGCGGGATCGCCAAGGGGGCTATCCGGTGCTGATGCCCGGGGCTGGCTGTGTCCGCGGCTGGGTCTATGGCGGGTTGCGGCCAATCCCCCGTGCCGTGCTGGCGGCCTTCGATGCATGGGAGCACTGCGATCCGCGCCGCCCCGGACGCGGTGAGTATCGGCGCACGGTTCTGGTCGTCCACACCCGCGGCGGACCGCTGCGCGCGGCGGCCTATCTGCCCAACCGGCGCGCAGTGCTGGGCCTGCGCGCTGTGCCGGGCGGTGATTTTGCAGCGCACGCTGCCGCCCGCGGTCTTGCCGTGCTGGCGGAGTGAGCCCTACTCATTCGGCGCTTCGCTGTTGAGCTGGGCCCGGCCCATCCGGGCGATCATCTCGAACTGGGTCTCGAGTACGTCGAAATGCTCGTCCTCGCTGGGGAGGATATCGGCGAACAGATCCCGGCCGACGAAATCGCGCATGTCTTCGTAATGTGCGATGGCTTCTTTGAGCCGCGGACCGGAATCACCCTTCACGCTGGGTCTCGTCGCTTTCGGGCAAGGCTAGAGAGCGTGCCAGGCCTGCACGATGGACATCTGCATCGGAAACGAGTTTTCGCTCCTACTCTTGCAATAAGTAATGCAAAGCACTTGCAATAGTGAGGGGAACTGCATCCAGTCCGGCGCACGGGTCCGGACAGGGCCCGGCGTTGCATTTTTACCGGCTCGGCACTATGCTTCAGCTTGCATCAAGAGTTGGGGATTGACGCCCCGACGCCAACCTGCCGGTTCCCGGGCAAGGTGGCGCCTTCGCCAGCGAAGGGATGCGGCCGGTCCGGCAACCAAACGGAACAAGGCTGCAGGCGTCGTTTCTCCCGAAATTCGAAGGGTCAAGAAACGTGCCGATCCGCATTGCCGACAATCTTCCCGCCCGCCGCACGCTGGAGGCTGAGGGGGTTATCGTGATGAGCGAGACCGAGGCGGCGCGGCAGGATATCCGCCCACTTCGCGTCGCGCTGCTCAATCTGATGCCCGACAAGATTACCACCGAAACGCAGATCGCCCGTCTGCTCGGGGCGACGCCGCTGCAGATCGAGCTCGAGCTCGTGCGCATCTCGGATCACGTCAGCAAGAACACGTCCGCGGGCCACATTACCGCCTTCTACCGCCCATGGGAGGATGTCCGGTCCGAAAAGTTCGACGGCCTCATCATCACCGGTGCGCCGGTGGAACAGATTGCGTTCGAGGAGGTGACCTACTGGGACGAGATGCGCCGCATTCTGGATTGGTCGCGGCAGAACGTTCACCGCACGCTGACCCTGTGCTGGGGCGCGATGGCCGCCCTGCATCATTTCCACGGCATGCCGAAGCACGCGCTGGCTGAAAAGGCCACCGGCGTGTTCAGCCATGTCAACCACGCTCCGGCGCATCCGGTCATGCGCGGTCTACCCGATCGGTTCGATGTTCCCGTCTCGCGCTGGAGCGAACTGCGCGGCGCCGATCTCCCTGCCGGGCGCGGCCTTGCGGTGCTGGCAGACAGTCCCGAAACCGGCCTTTGCCTGATCGGCGATCCGGTCAACAGCGCGGTCCACATGCTGAACCACCTCGAATACGATACGCTCACTCTTGCGGGCGAATATGCCCGGGACGAGGGGCGCAGCCTCCCGCTGAACTACTTTCCCGGCAACGATCCTGCCGCCATGCCGTCCAATACCTGGCGCGGCCATGGCCATCTGCTGTTCAGCAACTGGATCAACGAGACGTACCAGACGACCCCGTTCGATCGGCAGGACATCGGGAGGGCCTGACCTCCTTCACGCGGCATCAACCCGCCGCGCCTATGGCGGTCTCCATGTTGGAACTTGCCGCCTACACGTTGTTCATCCTGATGGCCGCTTTGCCTGCCCTGGTACCGGTTCTTGCGACCGTCTTGCCGCTGCAGGCGGCGGTGTTTGCCGTGCGCGGCTATCGCATCGCAGCGGTGCTGTGCGTTGTTGTCGCGGCCTTCTGTGCAGCCTTGGCGTTTGGTCCCGCGTCGGCGGTGCCCGGCGGCGAGGCGTTTCAGGCCATGCGCAAGACCGCTGAACGTCAGGCCTTTGCGCAGAAGATGATGCGGTCCTCGACATTCGGAGGAACCGGTGCGCCGGTTACGATAGGAGAAATCATGGACGTTTATGGCGAGCCCTCGTCCGATGCGGGCGCGCCGAAAGGAGCTCCAAAAGGGGCGGCAGCCCGGCGCCCAGCCATGGCCAGCGCCCACGCCGCGCGGGGATGAACCCATGGTCGATCCAACGCCGACGATGTGATCCGCTGGTGCCGCGAGAGACGACATCCATCTCTCTCCTTGCCTTTTGCGCCCCGTACCCCTAAGCGCGCCCACTTCATCGGGTGCGGATTCGATGACTTGCCTGGCCATGCAGGGCTGCCACGGCGGGTCGGACGTACCCTTACCAAGGAGACGAAAATGCCCAAGCTCAAGACCAAGAGCGGTGTGAAGAAGCGCTTCAAGATCACCGCCTCCGGCAAGGTCAAGCACGGTGTCGCCGGCAAGCGTCACCGCCTGATCAGCCACAACGCCAAGTACATCCGCCAGAACCGCGGCATGGACGTGATCTCCGATGCGGACGCAAAGGTGATCAAGAAGTGGGCGCCCTACGGGCTGAACTGAGGAGCGAAGACCCATGAGCCGCATCAAACGGGGTGTTACCACCCGCGCCAAGCACAAGCGCATTCTCGAACAGGCCAAGGGCTATCGGGGCCGCCGCAAGAACACCATCCGCGTTGCCCGGCAGGCCGTCGAAAAGGCCGGCCAGTACGCGTACCGCGATCGCAAGATCAAGAAGCGGGAATTCCGCGGTCTCTGGATCCAGCGCATCAACGCTGCCGTCCGTGCCGAGGGCCTGACCTACTCGCAGTTCATCCACGGCACCAAGCTCGCCGGGATCGAACTCGACCGGAAGGCGATGGCCGATCTCGCAATGAATGAGGCCGGTGTGTTCACGGCGATCATCGCTCAGGCCAAGCAGGCGCTCGGCGCGGCTGCCTGATCGGAGATACAGGCCCGGGCGTTCCAATCCGGTGCGCGCTGTGGCCTGATTGTCTTGAAAAGCGACAAAATCAAAAAAGGGTGCTGGCCGCGAGGCTGGTGCCCTTTTTGCCATTTTGGCGACTTCACGTGCCTCCCGGTACCGACTATGGTCGGGGAATAGGGGCAAAAAGTGGGGCGCATCGGAGTGAACGGCGATTGTACCGTGGAGGTACGCTTTTATCAGCCGCCTCCGGCCCTGAGGCCCTTTTTCACCACGTTCTACATCACCGAGATCGATGCCGGGCTCGATGGCCGCGTCGTTGACCACCTGCATCCCGAGTGGGCAAACCTGCGAATCATCGAAGGGGTTCTGCCGGTGTCGGTGATCCGGCAGCAGTCGCCCTTTCCCGCCATGGCCGGGATCGTCACCGGCCCGACCAGTACGGCCGTGCGCTTCACCACCGGCACATCGCGCATCTGGGGGATCGGGTTGTTGCCGCTCGGCTGGGCCAAGTTCGTCACGGCCCCCGCCCATCTCTTTGCAGATCAGCTCTACGATCCGCTGGTCGTTCCAGCCTTCGCCCCGATCCGTCCTCTGGTTGAAACCCTGTTCGGCCCCGCGCCGGATGAGGCGGCGGAGCTTGCGCGGATCACCCGGCATTTCGAGAGCCTTGCCGCCCGCGAGGTGCCGGAAGAGGCCCGCATCCGCTCCGCCCACAAGGCGCTGGTCGATCCCGATGTCGCCAGCGTCGCCGCTATGGCCGAATCCGCCGGGCTTGCCTCGCATACGCTGGAGCGCCTTTGTCGTCGGCACTTCGGCTTTCCGCCCAGCCTGCTGCTGCGCCGGCAGCGCTTCATGCGCAGTCTTTCGCAGTACATGCTCGATCCCTCGCTCACCTGGATCGGCGCCATCGATTCGCACTATCATGATCAGGCCCAGTTCGTGCGCGAGTTCCACCGTTTCATGGGCATGAGCCCGCGCGCCTATGCCGCTTTGCCGCACCCGGTGCTCGCCGGGGTCATGCGCGCGCGCATGGCGGCGGCGGGCGCCCCGGTGCAGGCACTCCACGATCCCTCAGGGGATTGAACGCGCACCTTGGATTCCGCGCCATTTGGCGCTAGCGGCGGGCGCGATGGAACAGCTTGAACCTACACTCGCCGCAATCGCTGCGGCAGACACGATCGATGCCGTAGAGGCCCTGCGCGTCGCCGCGCTTGGCAAGCAGGGCTGGGTCTCCGCGCTGCTCAAGTCGCTGGGCGGCATGAGCCCCGAGGAGCGCACCAGCACGGGCCCCCGTATTCACACCGCGCGCGAGGCGGTGGCCACCGCGCTGGCCGAACGCCGCGCCGCGCTGGAAAGCGCCGCGCTCGAGGCTAAGCTGGCGGCCGAAACTGCAGATCTTTCGCTCCCCGCGCCCGCTGCCCAGCGCGGCAGTGTCCATCCCGTCAGCCAGGTCATGGACGAACTGGCCGAGATCTTCGCCGACATGGGCTTCGCCGTCGCCACCGGGCCGGAAATCGAGGACGATTGGCACAACTTTACCGCGCTCAACATGCCTGAAACCCATCCGGCGCGGGCGATGCACGATACGTTCTACTTCCCCGATAAGGATGCGCAGGGTCGTTCGATGCTTCTGCGCACGCATACCTCGCCGGTGCAGATCCGCTCCATGCTGAGCCAGGGCGCGCCCTTGCGCGTCATCGCCCCGGGCCGCGTCTACCGCTCCGATAGCGACGCCACGCACACCCCGATGTTCCACCAGATCGAAGGCCTTGTCATCGACAAGGGCATCCATCTCGGCCACCTCAAATGGACGTTGGAAACCTTCCTCAAGGCCTTTTTCGAGCGCGAGGATATCGTCCTGCGCCTGCGCCCAAGCTACTTTCCCTTCACCGAACCCTCGGTCGAAGTCGATGTCGGCTACACGCTCGTTAACGGCAAGCGCGTCGTCGGCGGCAGCGGAGATGCGGCCAATGGCGGCTGGATGGAAGTGCTCGGCTCCGGCATGGTCAACCGCAAGGTGATCGAATTCGGCGGGCTCGATCCCGATGAATGGCAGGGCTTTGCCTTCGGCACCGGCGTCGACCGGCTCGCCATGCTGAAATACGGGATGGATGACCTGCGCGCCTTCTTCGATGGCGATGTGCGCTGGCTCCAGCACTACGGTTTCGGTGCACTAGACGTGCCCACCCTTTCCGGCGGCGTGGGAGTGCGCGCATGAAGTTTGCCCTCTCCTGGCTGCAGGCCCTGCTCGACACCAAGGCCGATGCGCGGCAGATCGCCGAAAAGCTCACCTCGCTCGGGCTCGAGATCGAGGGCGTGGAGGATGCCTCTGCAGCCCTCACGCAGTTCCGCGTCGCCCGCGTTCTCACGGCGGACAAGCACCCGCAGGCGGACAAGCTGCAGGTGCTCTCGGTCGACCTTGGTGACGGCAACCCGCTGCAGGTGGTTTGCGGTGCCCCCAACGCGCGCGCAGGCCTGATCGGCGTGCTCGGCCTCCCGGGCGCGGTTGTTCCGGCCAACGGCATGGAACTGCGCAAGTCCGCCATCCGCGGCGTCGAATCCAATGGCATGATGTGCTCGACGCGCGAGCTTGGCCTTGGCGAAGAGCATGACGGCATCATCGAGCTTCCCGCCGATGCGCCCGTCGGCACCAGCTTTGCCGATTACCTCGGCTCCGATCCGGTGTTCGACGTTGCGATCACGCCGAACCGGCCGGACTGTATGGGCGTCCACGGCATCGCGCGCGATCTTGCAGCCGCCGGCCTCGGCGTGCTCAAACCCATCGATGCCAAGCCGGTCGCCGGCAGCTTCCCCTGCCCCGTCAACATCCGCACCGATGATCCCGAAGGCTGCCCTGCCTTCTACGGCCGCGTCATCCGCGGCGTGAAGAACGGCCCCAGCCCGCAGTGGCTGCAGGACCGCCTGAAGAGCGCGGGCCAGCGCCCGATCTCGGCGTTGGTCGATATCACCAACTACGTCATGCTCGGCTATGGCCGTCCGGCCCACGCCTATGATCTTGCCAAGCTCACCGGTGCGGTCGTCGCTCGCCGTGCGGTCGAAGGCGAGACTTGCCTCGCGCTCAATGGTCGCGAATACCCGCTCCAGCCATGGATGACCGTAATTGCCGACGACAGCGGCGTCCACGATATTGCCGGCATCATGGGCGGCGAACATTCCGGCTGTTCGGAGACGACCACCGACGTTCTCCTCGAAGTCGCTTACTTCACCCCGGCCAACATCGCCCGCACCGGTCAGGCGCTGGCGCTGACATCGGATGCGCGCGGCCGCTTCGAGCGCGGAGTCGATCCGGCGTTCCTCGATACTGGCCTCGATCTGCTCACCGGCCTCATCCTCGAGATCTGCGGCGGCGAGCCGAGCGACTTGATCCGCGCTGGCGAGCCCCCGCTCGCACGCAAGAGCTTCGTCTATGATCCGGCGCTCGCCGGCAATCTCGGCGGGATCGATGTGGCCAACGGCGAGCAGAAGCGCATCCTCGCCGCGCTCGGGTTCGACGTTTCCGAGGAATGGGCCGTCACTGTCCCCACCTGGCGTCCCGACATCGACGGCGCGCCCGACATTGTCGAGGAAGTGATCCGCGTGCACGGCCTCGATGCCGTCCCCTCTACCCCGCTGCCGCGCGCAGACGGTGTCGCCAAGCCCACCGCCACTGCGGCCCAGATGCAGGAGCGCCGCATTCGCCGCGCCGCTGCCGCGCGCGGACTCAACGAGGCGGTTACCTGGTCGTTCCTGCCGACCATAGAAGCCGAGCATTTTTCGGAAGGCGCATCGGATTCCGGGGCAGGCCTCTGGACCCTCGCCAATCCGATTTCCGAAGACCTCAAGACCATGCGCCCCTCGTTGCTGCCGGGCCTTCTTGCGGCCACGCGGCGCAATCTCGATCGCGGCGCCAGCACAGTCCGCCTGTTCGAGATCGGCCGCCGTTATCTGCGCGGAGTGGGCGGCGCGAGTGACGAGCAGCCCAGCCTTGCTGTCGTCCTCGCGGGTGAAGCGAACCCGCGCGGCTGGGCAACTGGCAAGGCCAAGCCCTTCGACGCCTTTGACGCAAAGGCTGAGGCGCTCGCACTCCTCGCCGAAGCTGGTGCCCCGGTCGAAAACCTGCAGGTGATGGGCGAAGCCGGCAGCCAGTTCCACCCGGGCCAGTCGGCTACCTTGCGCCTTGGACCCAAGACTGTGCTCGCGCGCTTCGGCCTGCTTCACCCTACCACTGCCAAGGCCTTCGACCTCGACGGACCGGTTGCGGTGGTTGAACTGTTCCTCGACCGGATCCCGGCGCGCAAGGGCCCCGGCAGCTTCGCACGCCCGCACTTCGCGCCGCCTGCGCTGCAGGCGGTTACGCGCGATTACGCCTTCCTTGTGCCCGCCAGTCTCCCGGCGGGCGATCTGCTGCGCGCTGTGCGCGGGGCGGACAAGGCGAACGTCGTCGCGGCGCGGGTGTTCGATGATTTCCGGGGGCAGGGCGTACCGGAGGGGCAAAAGTCCCTCGCTGTCGAGGTCACTTTGCAGCCGGCCGAGAAGAGCTACGACGAGGCGGCTCTGAAGGCGATCAGCGAAAAGATCGTGGCAGCCGGTGCGAAACTCGGTGGGGTGCTGCGCGCCTGATTCGCCTCGTATTCGGGGATGCAATGACTGATCTGATCACCATTGCCAGCGCGGGCCTCACCGCCCGAATCAACCCGCTAGGGGCGGAGCTTTCCTCGCTGGCTGACGCCGCAGGCCGCGAGTACATGACCGATGCGGACCCGGCCTTCTGGTCGGGCCGCGCCCCCCTGCTCTTCCCCATCGTCGGCGCGCTGGTGGACGATACGCTGCGGGTTGATGGGCAGGGCTACCACATGCCCAAGCACGGCTTCGCCCGCCGCAGCGCCTTCGTGCTGGCAGAGCAAGCGGCGGACCGCGCTGTGTTCCGGCTGGAAGACAGCGCCGAAACGCGCGCCAGCTATCCCTTCGGCTTCGCGTTGGAGATGGCCTTCGCGCTTTCCGGCATGACGCTGGCGATGGAGGCGACCGTCCACAACACCGGCGATGCTCCGCTGCCTTTCAGCTTCGGTTATCACCCTGCGTTTGCCTGGCCGCTTCCCGGCGGCGCCGCGAAGGCTGTGCACTGCGTGCTGTTCGAAGCCGACGAGCCCCAGCCGATCCGCCAGCTTGAAAAGGCGAGTGGGCTGATCCAGCCGGATAGCCTGCCTACCCCGGTTGCCGGCCGCCAACTGGCGCTCGATCCGGACCTGTTCCGCGCCGACGCGCTGATATGGTCCGAACTCCACAGCCGGCGCCTGTCTTATGGCGCAGACGGCGGCGCATGGCTCGATGTTGCGTTCCCGGACAGCCCGATGCTCGGCATCTGGCAGGTGCCCGGCGCACGCTACATCTGCGTCGAGCCATGGCAGGGCCATTCCGATCCGGTAGGCTATGCGGGGGATTTCGGCGACAAGCCCGGCGTGGTTACGCTGCAGCAGGGAACCAGCCGCAGCTTCCGCATGGACGTGACGGTTCGTCCCGTATAGGCGCGCTCCATGAGTTCCAATCGCCGCACCTTTGCCATCATCTCGCACCCTGACGCGGGCAAGACCACGCTGACCGAGAAGCTGCTCCTCCAGGGTGGCGCGATCCATCTGGCCGGCGAGGTCAAGGCGCGCGGCGCGGCCCGCCGCGCCCGGTCGGACTGGATGAAGATCGAGCAGCAGCGCGGGATTTCGGTCACCTCCTCGGTCATGACCTTCCAGAAGGACGGCGTGGTCTTCAACCTGCTCGATACACCGGGCCACGAGGACTTTTCCGAAGACACCTACCGCACCCTCACCGCCGTCGATTCCGCCATCATGGTGATCGATGCGGCCAAGGGCATCGAACCGCAGACGCGCAAGCTGTTCGAGGTCTGCCGCCTGCGTTCGGTGCCGATCATCACCTTCGTCAACAAGGTCGACCGTGAAGGGCGCGCCGTGTTCGAGACACTGGATGAAGTGGCGGACGCGCTCGCGCTCGATGTCTGCCCGATGTCGTGGCCCATCGGCATGGGCGGAATCTTCGAAGGCGTGCTCGATTTCGCCACGCAGACCATCGCCCGCCCCGAAGGCGACAGCCGCGAATTCCTCGGCAAGCGTGATCCGGTGACTGACGGCGCGATTCCGGCGGATATTGCCGAGGAAATCGAGCTCGCCCAGATGGGGTACCCCGAATTCGACCTGACCGCGTATCGGAATGGCGACCTGACCCCGGTCTATTTCGGCTCGGCGCTCAAGAACTTCGGTGTGGCGGAAATGATCGATGCCATCGCCCGCTATGCCCCGCCGCCGCGCCCGCAGCCGAGCGAGAGCGGGACCATCGAGCTCGATCACCCCGAAGTCACCGGCTTCGTGTTCAAGGTCCAGGCCAACATGGACCCGATGCACCGCGACCGCATCGCGTTCATGCGCATGGTCTCGGGCACCTTCAAGCGCGGCATGAAGCTCACGCCATCGGGCCTCGGCAAGCCTATCGCGGTCCATTCGCCGATCCTGTTCTTCGCGCAGGACCGCGAGATTGCCGATACCGCCGAGGCGGGCGATATCATCGGCATTCCCAACCACGGCACCTTGCGCGTGGGCGATACCCTGTCGGAAAAGAACACCGTCCGCTTTACCGGCCTGCCCAATTTCGCCCCGGAAATCCTGCGCCGCGTCCAATTGAAGGATCCGACCAAGACCAAGCAATTGAGGAAGGCGCTCGACGACCTCTCCGAGGAAGGCGTGATCCAGGTGTTCTATCCCGAAATCGGCGCGCAATCGATCGTCGGCGTGGTCGGCCAGCTCCAACTCGATGTGCTGATCTCGCGGCTCGAGGCCGAATACAAGGTCGAGGCGGTGCTCGAGCCTTCGCCCTTCGATACCGCCCGCTGGCTCAAGGGGAGCGATGCCGCCTTGCGCACCTTCGCCGATTTCAACCTCTCGAACCTCGCCAAGGACCGCGACGGCGATCCCGTCTTCATGGCGCGCTCGGCGTGGGATGTCGGCTACCAGCAGGAACGCAATCCGGAGCTGACCTTCAGCGCCACCAAGGAAAGGTAAGCCCCATGCGCATCGCGGTCACGGGAAGCAGTGGCAAGCTCGGCAAAGTGGCCGTGGCGGCGCTCCGCGCGGCGGGTCACCGCGTCACCGGCTTCGATATCGTCAGCTCGGTCTATGGCGATGACACCGTCCGCCTCGATTGCGCGGATTTCGGTGCGGTCATGGGCGCCCTGTCCGGAGTCGATACGGCGGCGCGGCGCTTCGATGCGGTGCTCCACCTCGCCGGCATCCCGAAGCCCGGTGCGACGACGGACGAGGCCGCCTTCCGCATCAACGTGATGGGCACCTACAACGTGTTCTCCGCCGCCGCGCGCCTCGGCATCGGCCGCGTCGTCTGGGCCTCCAGCGAGACGATCCTCGGCCTGCCGTTCTCCGACCCCCCGCAGTTCGCGCCCATCGACGAGACGCATCCCCTGCTACCCAATTGGTCCTACGCGCTCGGCAAGCGATTGGGCGAAACCATGGCAGACGAATTTGCGCGCTGGCATGGCGGCCTCGCTATCATGTCGCTGCGCTTCTCCAACGTCTACGTAGCCGAAGACTATGCCGTTCTGCCGCAGATCCAGGCCGATCCGGCCAGCCGCAGATGGAACCTGTGGAGTTACATAGACGTCGAGGACGCCGCCGAAGCCTGTCGCTGTGCGCTTGAGGCCTCCACCACCGGTCACGAGGCCTTGATCATTGCGGCGGCGGACAACCTGATCGGCCGTCCCTCGCGCGAACTTATGGCCGAGTATTTCCCTGCGGTCCCCCTCGCCGAAGATCTCGCCGGCGAGGCGGCCTTGCTGTCATCGGCCCGCGCCGGTGAATTGATCGCTTTTCAGCCCCGGGTCTCCTGGCGCGACCGCACCTGACGGACCAAACCGCACTTGCGGCCTGTTCGCACCTGCGGCACAGACGGTGGATGACACTGCTCGGCCCCACCTCGAACACCTTCATTTCGCAGCGCCTGCGCCTCCACTACGTCGATTGGGGGAATGCGGACAAGCCGCCGCTCCTTCTGATCCATGGCGGGCGCGACCATTGCCGCAGCTGGGATTGGACGGCAGAGGCCCTGCGCGACGACTGGCACGTGATCGCGCTGGATCACCGCGGTCATGGCGACAGCGACTGGGCGTCCGATGGCAACTACCGGACCATGGACATGGTCTATGATGTCGCGCAGCTCGTGCACCAGCTCGGCCTCGCGCCCGTCACCATCGTGTCGCATTCGTGGGGCGCCAATGTCTCGCTGCGCTATGCCGGCCTGTTTCCGGAAGATGTCGCCAAGCTCGTCGCGATCGAGGGGATCTTCCCGACGCCCGATTGGGAATTGCGCATGAAAGACGTGCCGTTTGCCCGGCGCGTTCGTGATTACATCGCCGAAAAGCGCAAGGCTGCCGGCCGTCTGCCGCGCCGCTATGCCACGCTCGAGGATGCCTATGCGCGCATGAAGTCGGAAAACCCCTACCTCACCGACGTGCAGGCTCGCCATCTCACGATCCACGGGATAAACCGCAACGAGGACGGGACGTTCACCTGGAAGTTCGACCCCTACGTTCACATCGATCACCCCTATGACATTTCTACCGAGCGCAAGCACGAGCTGTGGGAGGCCATCACTTGCCCGACCCTCCTGCTCAACGGCGCGGATTCCTGGGCCGGCAATCCGGAGCGCGACGGGCGGATCAAGCATTTCCGCGATGGCACGGTGATCGAGTTCGAGAACGCCGGGCACTGGCTCCACCACGACCAGTTCGACCGCTTCATCGCCACCTTGCGCGATTTTCTCTGATGGCGGATTTTTCCGATCGCATTCTCCCGCAGCACGAAGTGATGATGGGCGCGCAGAGCGTCTTCTTCGTCGCGACGGCCGCGGCGGATGCGCGGATCAACCTTTCTCCCAAGGGGTATGACAGCTTTCGCGTGCTGGGCCCCAACCGGGTCGCCTATCTCGATCTTGCGGGCTCGGGCAACGAGACGCATGCACATCTCATGGCCGATGGCCGCATCACGATCATGATGTGCAACTTCGGCCAGCCACCGCTGATCCTGCGCCTCTATGGCACCGGCCGTCCGGTGCTTCCGCAGGACGCCGGGTGGGAAGAGCTCGCCGCCCATTTCACGATCCTGCCTGGCACCCGCCAGATCTTCGATATCGCGGTCGATAGCGTACAGACCAGTTGCGGCTGGGGCGTGCCCGTGATGACACTCGGCGAGGAGCGCAAGACCCTGGTCAAGTATCACGCCGGGGCCGATGAAGTCGCCTGGATGGCCAAGACTTCCGGCCGCACCCGCAGCATCGACGGCCTGCCCTCCACGCCCACGGATCGCTTCTTCCGAGGCAGTTGAGCGCGGCTGCGGCTGCCTGTTTTTTGGGCAGCCGAGGAATTCTGCTCAAGATTCGAGCGGGCCTGACACGTAGTATTCCGCAGTAGCGAAAAAGATTCCTCCTGATTCCAGTGCTCCATGAGTTTGGCATGGTGCTTGCTTTGTTTGTCGAGCCGGCAGGTCGTCCGGCGAAAAGGCCGCAAAGGGGGCATGAATGAAATTCATCATCGCCATCATCAAGCCGTTCAAGCTGGACGAAGTGCGCGAAGCGCTTTCCGGGCTGGGCGTTGCCGGGATGACGGTGTCGGAAGTGAAGGGTTTCGGCCGGCAAAAGGGCCAGACCGAGATCTACCGCGGCGCCGAATACTCCACCAACATGCTGCCAAAGGTGAAGATCGAGATCGCTGCGAGCGACGATCTGACGCCGCAGATCATCGAGGTGATCCAGCAGACTGCCAGCACCGAGGCGATCGGCGACGGCAAGATCTTCGTTCTCGATCTTGCGTCCGCCACCCGCATCCGCACCGGTGAAACCGGGGATACCGCGCTGTGAGCGGCCTGTATTCCAGTGCTGGGTCGGCAAGCGCGGTGGGGACCGCCACTTCTGACATGAGGGGAACTTCGATGATCCGTAAGATGATCGGCGGGGTCGTGGGTGCGGGCTTTGCGCTCGGTACCGCGTCCACCGCCTTTGCCCAGGCGGCCATGATCAAGGCGCCGACGGTGGCCCAGCAGGCCACAATGGTGAACAAGGGCGACACCACCTGGATGCTCGTTTCGTCCGTGCTCGTCCTCATGATGAGCATCCCGGGCCTCGCGCTGTTCTACGGCGGCCTCGTCCGCACCAAGAACATGCTTTCCGTGCTCATGCAGGTGTTCATGATCGTCTCGATCGCGGGTCTGCTTTGGGCAACCTACGGCTACAGCCTTGCCTTCACCGGCGGCTCGCCGTTCATCGGCGGCTTCGGCAAGGCGCTGATGGCTGGCGTAACCAGCGGGACGTTCTCCGCGACGTTCTCCAACAACGTCTACATCCCCGAACTCAGCTACTTCGTGTTCCAGATGACCTTCGCCATGATCACACCGGCGCTCTTCATCGGCTCGTTCGCGGAGCGCATCAAGTTCACGCCGCTCATGCTGTTCGTCGTGCTGTGGTCGACCTTCGTCTACTACCCGGTCGCGCACATGGTGTGGTACTGGGCGGGTCCGGACTTCCTGGCTGATGCTCCCACGGACGCCGGCTTCCTCTATGCCAAGGGTGCGCTGGACTTCGCAGGCGGTACCGTCGTGCACATCAACGCCGGTATTGCGGGCCTCGTCGGCTGTCTCCTGCTCGGCAAGCGCCTGGGCTATGGCAAGGAAGCCACCCCGCCGCACTCGCTGACCATGACCATGATCGGCGCCTCGCTGCTGTGGGTGGGCTGGTTCGGCTTCAACGCGGGCTCGAATCTTGAATCCAATGGCGTCGCTGCGGTTGCCTTCGTCAATACCATGCTTGCCACTTGCGCTGCTGCGGTGAGCTGGGCGGTGATCGAGCAGATCGTCCACGGCAAGCCTTCGATGCTCGGTGCCGCTTCGGGTGCCGTTGCCGGCCTCGTCGCTATCACCCCGGCCTCTGGCTATGGTGCCCCGATGACGTCGATTGTCCTCGGCCTCGTGGTCTCGCCGCTGTGCTTCTACTTCGTCAGCACGGTGAAGAACAAGTTCAAGTACGACGACACGCTCGACGTCTTCGGTGTTCACTGCATCGGCGGCATCACCGGGGCGCTTGCCACTGGCATCGTCGCCTCGCCGGCGCTCGGCGGCCAGGGCGTGATTGATTACACCAAGTTTCCGTCGGTCGCCGCCCCTGCCTATGACATCGCGGCGCAGCTCGTGATCCAGCTTGAGGCGGTGCTCATCACGCTTGCCTGGTCCGGCATCGGCACGGCGGTGATCTGGTTCGTGCTCGACAAGACTCTCGGCATGCGGATCAGCGAGGAAGGCGAGCGCGAAGGCCTCGACATCGCTGACCACGGTGAGCGTGCATACAACTACTGATCGGCATCCGCCGATTGGCAACTACCGATTGACCAGCTTGGCGGGGCCAGTGGGTGAGATCCTCTCCCTCTAGCCCGACAGGGCCCCGCCAGACCATGTTCCTCCTGCGAACAGACTAAGGCCGGAAGCACAATCGTGCTTCCGGCCCTTTTTTTGTTTTGAAACAACCCGCTGTTGATCGGCGATTGACTGCATCGCGTCCGTTAACCTTCCCACAACGGCCTTAGGTTACATACCTAATTTGAAGTGAGTGGTTAACCGAAGGAATGGCGGAGTGGTGCTGCGCAAGGCACGCGGTGTTTTCGGACTCGGGGCAGTCGATGCTCCGGCTTCCCGCACGTCTGAAGGTGAGGCCGCGGCCCTGTGCCATACTTACGAGGATCTTGGCCTCGGCTTCTTCTGGTCGACCGACGCCGAAGGCTCTGTCACCTATCTCTCTCCCGGAGCCCATGCCCTCTTGGTCGAGGACGGCACCGCAACGGGGCGGAGCTTCGTTGACTTGTTTCTGCGCACCGGCAACGAAAGCGAGGGGGAACGCACGCTGCCCTTTGCCTTCGCGCGCAAGGGCCGCTTCGAAAAGCTGACGGTTCGCAGCGAGCGCACCGACGGCGAGACGCTGTGGTGGTCGGTCTCGGGCGAACCCATCCTTGTCCGCGGCGAGTTCGCTGGTTTTCGGGGCCACTGCGAGGACATCACCGGCGAGCGGCGCTCGGCCGAGGAAAGCTCGCACATGGCGATGCATGACGCGCTCACGGGGCTGCTCAACCGCCGCCGCATGTCGCAATTGCTCGAACGCACGCTGACACAGTGCTCTCAGCAGCGCGGCCCTTGCGCGATTATGCTGATCGATCTCGACCGGTTCAAGCAGGTCAACGATACGCTGGGCCACGCGGCGGGCGATGCCCTGCTCAAGCAGGTTGCGGCGCGCCTTGTCCGCGTGGTGGGCGACAAGGAGAAGGTCAGCCGTCTGGGCGGCGACGAGTTCCAGGTCATCATGCCCGGGATTGAGGATCGCGGCGTACTCGGCGACGTTGCCACCAGCATCATCACCAGCATCTCGCAGCCCTACACGATCGATGGCAGCCGCTGCCTGATCGGCGCGTCGGTCGGTGTCGCTGTCTCTCCTTTTGATGGGGACGACAGCGACAGTCTGGTTCGCAATGCCGACCTTGCGCTTTATGCCGCAAAGGGTGGCGGGCGCGGGCGCTTTCGCTTCTTCAGTGCCGACCTGCTAAAGGCGGCGGCCGATCGGCGTCTGCTTGAGGAAGACCTGCACGACGCTTTGCAGAAGGACGAACTGGAAATCCATTACCAGCCCGTCGTGCGCGCTGCCGACAACCATGTCGTCGGGGTCGAGGCGCTCGTGCGCTGGAACCACCCCGAACACGGGCCTGTCAGTCCCGCCCGCTTCATCCCGATTGCCGAGGAATCGAATCTCATCAAAGGGATCGGCGAATGGGTCTTGCGCCGTGCCTGCGAACAGGCCGTGGCCTGGCCGGGCGGCCTGCGGGTTGCCGTCAACGTCTCGCCGGTGCAGTTCGCCGACGACGGTTTCCCGGCATTGGTCGCCAGCGCGCTGGCCAATTCGGGGCTTGAACCCGAACGGCTCGAGCTGGAAATCACCGAAAGCGTGTTCCTGCAGGAAGGCGGCGCCACCAACGACCGCTTCAAGGCGCTCAAGGGTCTCGGTGTCCGCCTCGCGCTCGACGATTTCGGCACAGGCTATTCCTCGCTCGGCTATCTGAAGACCGCGCCTTTCGACAAGATCAAGATCGACCAGTCCTTTGTGCGCGGCGCGACCGAGGCCGGCTCGCGCAATCGCGCGATCATCGCGGCGATTGTCGCGCTGGCGCAGGCGCTCGAAATGGACACGACTGCGGAGGGCGTCGAGAGCTTCGACCAGTTTGATCTGATGAAAAGCCTGAATGTCACGCTGGTTCAGGGCTACATCTACAGCAAACCCATCCCCAATGACGAGTTCGTGGCCAAGCTGAACGAAGGCAATTGGACGATTGAGCCCTCCGGCCCGGCCTTCCAGCGCCATGATCGCCAGGCCATGTTCCGCCGTATCGGCGCGATCCACGACAACCACTACTACCCGGTCGTGCTGCGCAACCTGTCGGTTTCCGGCGCGCTGATCGAAGGTCTTGTCGATGTGCCGATCGGCACCGAGTTCGTGATCGATCTCGGCGAAGGGCAACTGGCCGTCGCCCGGGTGCGCCGCTCGCGCAAGCGCCAGCAAGGTCTGGAGTTCGAGCAGGCGCTCGTGCCCGATGGCAATGGCGGCTTGTGCACCCGCCACCGCGCTTCGCCCTATCAGCTTGCCGCGGCAGGTCTGCCGCAGAGCCCCAAGGGCGATGGCATCCAGCCGATCGGCCCGCATCTCATCGGCGGGGGCGGCGAGGACGGCAAGGCTTCGATGCCGGCGTTTGCCATGGCGAGCGACTGGAAGGGCGCCGCGCTCCGCGCCGAAACCTGATCCCGGGATCATCTGCCCGCGCGAGATGGTTCCCTTGGCGCGGCAAGCCCGCTAAGGCGCGCCGATCATGTCTGATCCGTCCGCCCAGCCCGCCGCCGCCCGTCCTGTGCCCAAGCCGTGGATCGCGGCGATCCATCCCTATGTGCCGGGCAAGTCCACGGGCACGGATGGGCGCGTGCTGATCAAGCTCTCTGCCAACGAGAACCCGCTCGGCACCAGCCCGCTGGCCCGGGCCGCGCGCCTCGGCAGCGGCGCGGGTGCTGGCGATCCCGCACGCTATCCCGATCCCGAAAGCCACGCCTTGCGGGGCGCGCTCGGCGCGCTGCACGGCATCGATGCTGCACGGATCGTGATGGGCACCGGCTCGGACGAACTCCTCAACCTTGCCGCACAGGCCTTTGCCGGGCCGGGTGATGAGGTGCTCTACCAGCGCTATGGCTTCTCGGTCTACGAGATCGCCGCAAGACGCTGCGGCGCGGAGCCGGTCGTGGCAGCGGACCGCGACTATGCGGCGGACGTGGATGTCCTGCTCGGCGCAGTCACGGCGCGCACGCGGGTGGTGTTCCTCGCCAATCCGAACAATCCGACCGGAAGCTATCTGCCCCGCGCAGAGCTTGCCCGCCTCCATGCCGGCCTCCCCTCGGATGTCCTGTTCGTGGTCGACCAGGCCTATGCCGAATATGTGGACGCCGATGCCGAAGACGGCGCGTTGGACCTGGCCGCTGCGGCCGAGAACGTGCTCGTCACACGGACGTTTTCCAAGATCTACGGCCTGGCCGGGGAGCGGGTGGGCTGGGCGACCGGCGCGCCGCATCTGATCGACATGCTGAACCGCATTCGCGGGCCCTTCAACATCACCGTCACCGCGCAGGCCGCCGCACTGGCTGCGCTGGACGATCAGACTTTCGTCGCGGCTTCGCGCGAGCACAACCGCGCCGAACGGACCCGCTTTGTCGCCGCGCTGGCAGCGCTCGGCAACCACGGCCTGCGCCCGCTGCCGAGTGAGGCCAACTTCGTGCTGATCGAGTTCACCGGCGCGTTCACCGCGGAGCAGGCCTACAACGGCCTCATGGACCATGGCTTCATCACGCGATGGCTGCCGGGGCAGGGCCTGCCGCAATGCCTGCGTATCACCATCGGCACGGCAGACGAGATGGACCGTGTTGCCGCCGTGCTGCGGCAGATGGCCGAAGTGGCGCGATGAGCGGGCCGGTCCCGTTCGAGAGGGTAGCCGTCATCGGGCTGGGCCTGCTCGGCGGCTCGGTCGCGCGGGCCGTCCATGCACACTTGCCCGATGCGATCACCACCGGCTTCGATGCCGATCCTGCCGTCCGCACCCGGGCGCGGGAAATCGGCCTTGCGAACTTCGTGCCCGATACCGTGGCCGAAGCGGTGACGGGGGCCGATCTGATCGTGCTGTGCGTGCCTGTCGGGGCGATGGCCTCCGCCGGCGCGAGCATCGCCGCGCATCTGGCGCCCGGCGTGATCGTGACCGACGTCGGTTCGAGCAAGGCCAGCGTCGCCAAGGCTCTGGCCGAGGTTCTGCCCGGCGTCACCGTGATCCCTGCGCACCCCGTGGCCGGCACCGAGCAGAGCGGCCCCGATGCCGGCTTTGCCGCGCTGTTCCGTAATCGCTGGTGCATTGTGACACCGCCTGCCGGCGCGGACGAGAAAGACGTGGCGCGGGTTTCGGCTTTCTGGGAAGCGCTCGGCGCGCGGGTCGAGAGGATGGACGCCGAACATCACGACCGCGTGCTGGCCGTCACCAGCCATCTGCCGCACCTTATCGCCTACACCATCGTCGGCACCGCCTCGGACCTCGAGGAAGTGACCCAGAGCGAGGTGATCAAGTATTCTGCCGGCGGTTTCCGGGATTTCACCCGCATCGCCGCCTCCGATCCCACGATGTGGCGCGATGTGTTTCTCAGCAATCGCGATGCGGTGCTGGAAATGCTGCAGCGCTTCAGCGAGGACCTCACCGAACTGCAGAAGGCGATCCGCAAGGGTGATGGCGCGACGCTGTTCGAAACCTTCACCCGCACCCGCGCGATCCGCCGTTCGATCATCGAGATGGGACAGGATGACGCCCGGCCCGACTTCGGCCGCAGCCACGAAGACTAACTCAGCAAGAACATTGCCGAGACGAGGATCATCACTGCCGTTGCCGCCCAGCCGCCGATCTTGAGCAGCGGCGGCAGGGTAAGCCGGCCCATGACCTTGGGGTTGCTCGCCGCGAGCATTGTCATCACCATCAGCGGCGGGGCGAGCAGGCCGTTGATCACTGCGGTCCAGTAGAGGGCGTGCATCGGATCGATGCCGATCAGGTTGAGCGCGACCCCGCCCAAGACGGCCACCACGATCGCCCCATAGAACGCCTTGGCCTCGTGCGGCTTGCGGTCGAGCCCCTCGGCCCAGCCGAAGGTTTCCGAAAGCGCATAGGCCGCCGACCCTGCGAGTACCGGTACCGCCAGCAGGCCGATCCCGATGATCCCCACGGCAAAGAGCAGGAAGCTCAGATCCCCGGCAATCGGGCGCAGCGCGCTGGCAGCCTGATCGGCCGAGGCGATCTGGTTGATCCCGTGCGCATGAAGCGTCGCTGCCGTGGCGATCACAATGAACAGCGCCGTCACGCTCGTTACCCCCATGCCGAGCAACGTGTCGGTGCGCATGCGTGACAGGCCCGGTCCGGCAGCGCGCGGATGCACGCCCAGAGGATGGGTGTGCAGCCGGTGCTGCTCTTCCACTTCCTGTCCGGCCTGCCAGAAGAACAGGTAGGGGCTGATTGTCGTACCCAGCGCCGCGATCACCGCCATCGCGGTTTCGCGGTCAAAGCTCAGTCTGGGCACCAGCACGCCGCGAATGACTTCGGCAGGGGAAATCTCGGCCACGAAGGGGACGAGGATATAGGCGAGCAGCGAGAGCGCCGACCACTTCAGGATGCGCGTATAGAGCGCATAACTCACGAAGATCTCGAGCAGGACCGAGATCATCCCGAACAGTGCGACATAGAGCAGCGTCGGCCCCGGCAGCAGCAGATTGAGGGCTGCCGCCATGGCGCCGAGATCGGAGCCGAGATTGATCGTGTTGGCAATGAGCAGCAGCAGCACTGCGAACCACAGCACCGGCTTTGGATAGTGCCGCTTGAGGTTGTGCGCGATGCCGTGCCCGGTCACCGCGCCAATACGGGCGCAGATCAGCTGCGTCGCGACGAGCAGCGGATAACTGAACACCATGATCCACGCGAGGCTGAAGCCGAACTGCGCGCCGACCTGGCTGTAGGTGCCGATCCCGCTCGGATCGTCGTCCGCCGCACCGGTGACGAGGCCGGGGCCAAGCACCTCGCCCCAGGTGCGGGCGTCGGCCTCAGTGTGGCGCTCATCCATGCGGGCATCTTCGATGGTCATGGGTTCAACCCGTTGATCGCGGCATGGACGCGGGCCTCGATTTCCTCGCGCGGCAGGCCGGGCGGGATCTCTGCGCCAAAGCGGTAGCGGATCGTGCCCGGACGCTTCCACAGGCAGTGGTAGAGCGGCCCGCTGTCGACCGCGACCGGCACGACCGGCAGGCCGAGCATCTTGTAGAGGCCGGCAAAACCGGCCTGCAGCGCGGGCCGGGTGCCATGGGGCACGCGCGTGCCTTCGGGAAAGATGATCAGCGGCCGTCCGTCCGCCGTCCAGCGGCGGGCCTCGGCCAGCATGGTGCGAAGCGCGCTGGCTCCGCGGGCCCGGTCCACCGCGATAAGGCCATAGCGCGTGCCGATCGCGCCCCACAGCGGGATCCGCAGCAACTGCTCTTTCGCGAAGACGACGGGGAAGGGGTACATGTGGGGCAGTTCGATCGCCTCGAAGAAGGATTCGTGCTTGATCGCATAGAGTACGCCAGAACGCGGCACGAAACCCCCGGCATCTACGCTGATGCCAAGCAGGCCGCGCACGCAGGTGCGGTGCCAGGTCGACCAGATCCGCACCACTTCCTTATAGCGGTCCCGCCCCAGCAGAATGGCCCCCAGCGCCACGAACACCAGCAGGACCGTGCCGCCGTAGAACGCACTGTAGAAGGCCAGGCTGCGCAGCACGTCGCGCAGGCGCGGGGCGGCATTGCGCTGGCTCGACATGGTCTGCCCTACCACCCCGCCAGCCAGGCAAGCACGCGGGCGATCAGCTTGTTGTATTCGATGAACAGCGTTTTCATGCTGGGCCGCGAAGGCACGGCATCGGGCAGGATTTCCACGCCGCGTGGCGCGGCCATGGCTAGATCGAACTCGGCACGGCGCATGTGCCAGTCGGTGGTGACGAGCCGCACCGAAGTGATGTGTTCGGCGGCGATCCAGCGGGCCGCTTCCAGCGCGTTGGAGCGGGTATCGACCGATTCGAAGCCGAGCGTTACGCAGCAGGCGAGGAGCTCTCCCGAGACCTTGTATTCGGCGGCGAACTCGGCCGGCTTCACTTCGCTGGCCACGCCCGCGATCAGCACCTTGCGGGCGTGGCCAGCGCGCAGCACATCGATCGCGCGGGGGATGCGCCCGCTGGCGCCGGTCAGCGCGATCACGCCGTCGGTTTTCTGCGGGCCCGCAGGGCGCGGCAGGGCCAGCGCGAACCAGAGGAAGCCCAGAACCCAGGCAAGCATCACCGCCGCACCGATCCGGCGCAGCAGTCCCGGGGGCTTTCGCATCCGTGCCATCTCAGAGCATTCGCCTGAGCGCGGCAAGCACCGTCATCCGCGCGGTTAGCACGGCAAGCGCCACGCCGGCGAGCGGGATCGCGGCAATCACCAGCCAGTCCTGCCAATGGAGCACCGCACCCGCCACCATGCCCGAGCCGAGCCCGGCGAACTGGCGCGACAGCGCGGCGATGGTGACGACGCCGAGCAGCAGGCCGGCAAGGCCGCCCGCCGCCGCATCGAAGGCCATCGACCGCTGAAACACCCGCGCGATCTGCCGGTCGGTTCCGCCCAGCATGTGGACGATTTCGATCGTTTCGCGGTGATTGCCCAGCGCATTGCGCGAGGCGAGCAGCACTGCGGCCATCGTGGCGAGCGCAAGCAGCGCGATAAGGCCGCCGGCCAGCCACTGAAGCGTGCCGATCGCACTGAACACCGGAGCGAGCCACCCGGCCTGCGCATCGACACGCGCCGCAGACGCGGCAGGCACGACGAGCGCGCGCAGGTGCGCCACCCGGTCCGGCGTGGCCGCGCCTTTCAGGCGTACGTCGATCAGTGCCGGGATCGGCAGCGCCTCGACGTCGTCGCCCGGGCGCGTGCCGAGCCACGGTTCGACCAGCGTGTTGAGCTCTTCCTGCGCCACTTGCCGCGCTTCGGCCACTTCGGGAGCCTTGTGCAGCACCGCCAGCACCGCGGCGGCTTGGCGGACGCGCTCTGATGGCGCGGCGGTGACGATCTGCACCGTCACGCCGCCTTCAAGATCGGCACTGGCGGTTTCGGCGGCGTTGCGCAGGGCAAGGCCGCTTGCTGCGGCCACCACCGTGAGCGAAATCATGATCGCGATGACCCACGGCATCGGTCCCGCAAACTGCCCTTCGGGCAGCAGGCGCGGATCACTTGCCGCGGCCGGGGCGCGCCAGCGCTCGAACAGGGATGAGAGGAGGCCCATGTTGCAGCCGGCTCAGAGCGTGGACTGCGTGCCGGCGCCCGGGGCCATCCCGGGGCGGCGCGGTGGATAGCGCAGCGCGCCGGTTGGATCGCTCAGCCGACCCTTGTCGAGCCGCATGATCAGCGATTCCGGCACTTTGCGGATGAGGTGGACATCGTGAGTGGCGACGACCACGGTGGTGCCGAGGCGGTTCAGGCTTTCGAACAGGCGCAGGAGCTTGAGCGCCATCTCGGGATCGACGTTGCCGGTCGGCTCGTCGGCCACCAGCATGTCGGGCCGGGCGATCACCGCGCGGGCGATGGCGACGCGCTGCTGCTCCCCGCCAGAAAGCGTGGCGGGGCGGGCGTGCTGCCGATCACCGAGGCCGACCCAGTCAAGCATCTCACCCACTGGCCGCGCGATGTCCCGCTCGCTGACTCCCGCCACACGCAACGGCAGCGCCACGTTGTCGAAGGCGGAAAGATGGTCAACCAGCCGGAAGTCCTGGAACACCACGCCGATGCGGCGGCGAAAGCCCGGCAGTCGCTCGCGCGGGAGGGTTATCGCATCGGTGCCGAACAGCCGGATCAGCCCGCGCGAGGGGCGCTGGGAAAGGTAGAGCAGCTTCAGCAGGCTGGTCTTGCCCGCGCCGCTGGCCCCGGTGAGAAAGTAGAAGCAGCCGGGATAGAGCGTGAAGGAGACATCGGTCAGGATCTCCTTGTCCGTTCCGTAGCGCAGTCCGACGTTGTCGAACTGGACGATTTCGGCGTCAGGCTGGCTCATGTCAGGCGTTGCGGTCCCGGTGGGTTGTTTTCGCACGCGGCGCGTACGGCACGTGCAGGGGCTATAGGGCGCAATCGATGTGGAAAAAAGGGCAGGTGAGCACTTCTCCCCGCCTGCACCTATTGTTTCCCGGCATCAGCCCATGCTTAACCGCCCCATGATCATTGCGTGCCCCGCCTGCTCGACGCGCTACGTCGTCCCTGACAGTGCGGTCGGTGTGGATGGCCGAACCGTGCGCTGTGCCAAGTGCCGGCACAGCTGGTTCCAGCACGGCCCCGAACTCCCGCCGCGGGAGGTCCCTGCCGCTGCGCCGCCCCCCCAGCCGTCTTCCCCCCAGCCTGTGCCGCCGTCTCCGGTTCCGTCCGTTTCGGTACCCCCTGCACCGCAGCCCGATCCTGAAGATGTCGACCTGCCGGCCGAGCCCGTTCCGGAACCGCCCGTGGTGCCACGCCCGGTTGTCCGTCCCGCCATCCGTTCCGCGGACGACGGCTTCGAGGAGAGCGCATCGAGCTTCGATCACCAGCCTCCGTTCCGTCCACGCCGCAACACCGCGAAGCTCTGGACCATAGGGGGTGTGGTATTCGCCGTGCTTGTGGCGGTGCTGATCGCCCTCGCGTCGTGGCTCGGCTTGCCGCGCTGGCTGCCGACGACGCACGGCACGTTCGGTGCGGGCAATCCCGATCTCGTCCTGTCGTTCCCGTCCGAACGGCAGGATCGCCGCACCCTGCCCAACGGCACCAAGTATTTCGGGGCGAGCGGCACGGTGACCAATGTCGGCAAGGAACCGCAGGAAGTGCCGCCGATCCTCATCGTCCTGCGCGATAGCAAGGACAAGGTGGTCTACACCTGGGATGTCACCCCGCCACGCGAGATGCTGAAACCGGGCGAAAGCGTGACGATCAACGAAGCGGTCACCGATGTCCCCAACAGCGCGACAGTGGCCCAGATCGGCTGGAAGCCGGAATAAAAAATCCCCGCTTGGTTGTTGCGCCGGGCAGGGTCCTTTGCTAGGGGCCCGCCTCTACCCCGGCGGGGCAGCCTTTTCGAAGGCCTTCCCGCTTACGATGTGCGGTCGTGGCGGAACTGGTAGACGCGCAACGTTGAGGTCGTTGTGGGCGAAAGCCCGTGGAAGTTCGAGTCTTCTCGACCGCACCATCTCTCCTGTAATTGATGGCCCACAGGGCGGCAATGATACTGCCGGGGCTGCCTCCTTGCAGCAGGCCCCGGCAGCGCCGTCCGTGGCGGGTTCCTATTCGGGAATCTGCCAGCGGATTTTGTTGGCATAGCGGCCGACGACCGGATTGCCGTGCTCGTCACGCGCCGGGTTGAATCGCGCGCGTTCACTGACGCGCGCGCAGGTCGCCGCATCGAGATCGGCCGAACCGCTCGAGCGGGTGATCCGGCAATCGCGGACCCGCCCGTCCGGGCTGATGGTCAGTTCGAAGCCGGTCACGCCCTGCTGGCCCCGGTGCAGCGCGGACGAGGGATAGTCCGACGGCGAGACCCACATCCCCGGCATGCCCAGCGGCGCGGCAGTGCGTGGTGTGAAGGTGGGGCTGGCCGACGCAGTGGGCGTGGGCAGCAGGGGGCCGGGGCCGATCTCGCCGCCGGCCGGGACGATGGGGCCGAGATCGATCTTGACCTCCGATCCCGGCAGCGGCTCCTGCGGGAGCAGGACATCGGGCGTCGGCTTGGTGTCCTGCGTGCGCGGGGGGACCTTCGAGGCTGGCTCGGTGGTCGGTTTCGGGGTTGGCGGAGGCATGAAGGTCCAATCCTTCAGTGCATGGCGCTCGATCCGCTGGATCATCCCGCCGGCAAACCCGGTGAGGATCGCCAGCGCCATCACGCCATGCACGGCACCGACAGCGCCCAGCGCAACGATCCGGCGGTGATTGGTCTCGGGAGTAACGTAGGCCATGCACACTCTCCTCGGCTGTGCCGGACAGCGCGGGCCGCGAGGAAGAGCAACGGGGGCAAAACGAACAATCCCGATGCAAGCGACACGGGCCGTACGACGTTTTATGGTATATCATTACCACGTTGCTCAACCCGGTGCGAGAAGAATCTCAACCAAATCGGTGGAGTATAAGTTGCATCGCGCAACGGATTATCGGAAGCTGGCAGCGGCCAGGGCCGGAAATGAAGCGACGACGTTCACGGCGAGAACTGAAACCGAGACAGCGACGCTCACCAGGCGGGATCGAAGCGACATCGCGAGGACTCCTTGAAGACGTTGCGGGCACCGGCGGAAGGGGGGAGCCGATGCCCGCCGAGGTGTCAGGCTGGGATCAGCGCAGCTGGCCGAGCGGTGACGACCGGGAAGTCGATCTCGGTCTGGAAGGCCGAGTTGACGTAGTTGGTCCAGGTGTTGAGCGCGACGTGCTGGACGATCTCGAGCGCCTGCGCATCGGTGTAGCCGGCAGCGCGCACCGCCTCGACTTCAGCCGCGCTGACGTGGCCGCGTGCCTTCACCAGCTGAGTTGCGAAGCGCACCGCAGCATCGGCCTTGGGATCGTTCGAGGTGCCGTTGCGGTTGGCGGTGATCTCCGCATCATCGAGCCGGGCAAGGTTCTTGCCCAGATAGGTGTGCGCCGAGAGGCAGTAATCGCAGCCATTGAGCTCTGCCACGGCAAGCGCGATCCGCTCGCGCGTGGCGGCGGGCAGCTTGCCCTTGCCGAGCGCGCCGTTCATCGCGAGGTAGCCTTCCAGTGCGGCGGGGCTGGTGGCGACGAGGCGGTGGAGGTTGGGGACGGTGCCGAGCGCCTTGTTCACGGCTTCGAGCAGCGGCCGCGAGGCTTCTGGAGCATCGGCGACACTGGCGGGTGTGGGGATACGCGACATTTCGGGGGAGACCTTTCCTTGGGGCAGACCGGCATCTGACGGTGATCTCTAGGTAAGCCCTTCCGGCAGGTGGCAGTATCCGCTAGCTCGGCAATGCATCCTTCCATAAAACGGAACACTTCAATGGACCGCTTCGAGGCTATGCGCACCCTGCTCGCCGCTGTGGACGGGGGTAGCCTGTCCGCCGCCTCGCGCGCGTTGAACACGCCGCTGCCCACGGTCAGTCGCCGCGTTTCCGATCTCGAGGCGCACCTTGGCGCCCAACTGCTGGTGCGGACAAGCCGCAAGCTGATCCTGACAGAGGCAGGCGAGGCCTTTGTCGGTTCAGCGCGGCGGCTGCTCGAAGATCTCGCCGATGCCGAACGCGCGGCCAGCGGCGAATACCGCGTGCCGCGCGGAGAACTCCTCGTCACCGCGCCCATCATGCTCGGCAAGCTCCATGTCGCACCGGTGGTGCATGCGTTCCTCGCGGCCTACCCCGATGTCACCGTGCGACTGGTGCTGTCCGATTCCACGATCGACATCGTCGAGGCGCATGTCGATGTCGCGATCCGGATCGGCCAGTTGCCGGATAGCGATCTGGTCGCGCGCAAGCTGGGCGATGTCCGCTGGATCGTCTGCGCCAGCCCCGACTACCTTGCCCGGCGCGGCACACTGCGGGCGCCCGCCGATATTGCGCACCACGAATGCATCGCCTTCGAGGGGTTGCACTCGACCCGCACCTGGGGGATCGGCGTGGGGGCGGCAGCACAGCGGGTGGAAATCGTGCCGCGCCTTTCGGTGAATACCGCAGATGCCATCATCGATGCCGCGGTGGCCGGGCTCGGCCTTGCCCGCATCATGTCGTATCAGGCTGCGTCAGCGGTCGCCGATGGTCGGCTGGTGCCGCTGTTTGCTGAGCTCGGAGGCGATCCGGTGCCGGTCCAACTCGTCCACCGCCGCCAACGCAGCCAGCCGCTGAAGCTGAAGGCGTTCCTCGACTTCGCCGCCCCGCGCCTGCGCGAAACGCTTGACGGTGTGGCAGGCTGCTTCGGCTAGATCAGCCGACGGAGGCGATCCCCGGTCGGCGGCGATGCTGCGCGCGATGTACAGCTCGGCGCAGAGTTCCTTGAGTGCGGGAATGGTGTCGTCGCGCTCGATCATCGTCGGCACCGGGCCCGCGAGTGCGATCGCGGCGCGGTAGAGCGCCCAGACCTTGTCAGGCACCGGCTGGTCATGCGTGTCGATCAGGAGGCGCTCGCCCTGCATGTGGCCGGCCAAGTGGATCTGGTCGACGGCTTCCACCGGGATGCTCGGGAGATGATCGGCCGCGGCAAACCCGTGGTTCACCACGCTGGCGTGGATGGTGTCGATATCGAGCAGCGGGTTGCAGCCGGTGCGCCGGGCCATTTCCAGGGGTGTGGAGCACGTTCAGGGCGCAAAAAAGAAGGGACGGATTGCTCCGCCCCTTCCTCGGCCGAGGGCCTTGTGGCTCCGGTCGCTAGCTTGTTTCACGGGTGCTTACAGCAGCTTCCAGGTGATCGGCACCGTCACCGAAGTCGCCCCACCCGGCGGCGGCGGCACCGAGCCGGTGCGGCTCGGGAGGGCCAGCGCCTCGCGGTCCAGCACGGTCGATCCCGAGGGTGCGATCAGCTCGGCGCGCTCCACCGCGCCCGAGGCGGCCACGTAGATCTTCACCTTGGCGGTGCCCTGTTCGCCGCGTGCCTGTGCGGCCTTGGGATAGGTCTGCTTGGCGGCGATGGTGCGGGTCACCTGCTTGATCCAGTCCGCCGACTGGGCATGGGCCGTGCCAGCAAGGCTGGCGGCAGTGACAGCGAGGCCGAGGGCCAGGGTCTTGGCAGTCTTGAACATAGTGGATCCTTCCGGTTGGCGTGTGGTGCGTCCATCTGGCGGATGCCCTGTTAGATTCGCGCCAAGGCGGCTTAAGCACGGCACCGGAGGGCCGATTCACGGCAGTCGGGGCCTTGGGCGGCGGCAAACCTTGCTTCGCCGCGCACCTTGAAGGTTAATGTCTCGTTATGATGACCCGCCGATTCGTTCTCGCCGCCCTTCCTCTTGCCGCGCTGCTGGTGGCCGCCGCGCCGCAGAAGCCGGCGCCACTCCCGCCGCTCGCCCCGCCACGCCCACTTGCCGCCGTCGAGCGGGTGGCGCTGGTAACCGAGCTGGGCACGGTCGAGCTTGCGCTCGATTGGGCCCATGCGCCGATCAGCACCGCCAATTTCCTGCGCTACGTGGACGCGAAGCGGTTTGACGGAATCACGTTCTACCGGGCGATGCATCTTGCCTGGGGCGATCAGCCCAACGGGCTGCTGCAGGGCGGCCTGCGCGATCCGCGCCGCCTGTTTCCGCCCATCGCGCACGAGCCGACGAGCCAGACCGGGCTCAGCCACAAGGCCGGCGCGATCTCGATGGCGCGCAATGCGCCGGGCACCGCGACGGCGGACTTCTCGATCATGCTGTCGGACCTGACCGGACTCGACGCCGATCCGAAGTCGAGCGACCCGGAAGCGCAGGCGGGCTATGCCGTGTTCGGCAAGGTCACCGCCGGCATGGATGTGGTGCGCAAGATCTGGGAATCGCCGATCTCGCCAACGCTGGGCGAAGGGGGCATGCGCGGGCAGATGCTGGAAGCGCCGGTGAAGATCCTCACCGCGCGCCGTCTCCCGCAACCAGTTGGCTCTGCGCCCTGATCGCCGTCATTTCGGGCAGGCGACAGGCTCGCCCGCGCCGCGCTGGAACAGCACCAGCCTGAGGTTGAACGCATCCCCGCCCGAGGTCTGGTTGGGCCCGGCGACGAGTTCCAGCGCTTCGCCCGGCGCGAGATCGGCGCTAAGCGGGGGCAACTGGAACGGCCCGGTCACCACCCCGCGCCAGAGCAGGCGGCCTGCGGCGGTGATGGCAAGGTCCACCCCGTCGCCCACTGCAGTCTTGGCAAAGCAGCCGCCGATATCCACGGATTCCGCTGCAGGCGCGATGTGCTGCCAGACCGCGCGCAGCGGCGCGAGTCCGGTGCCGCCAACCGCGGCCGAAGTCGTGTTGATCCGCAGCGGACGGTACCAGCGGTCGCCGAAGTAGCTGGTGAACTGATCGTCGAACAGCGGCAGGCGGTAGGTGTTGCCCGCCTTCACCCGCACCGCATAGCGCCATTGCGGCGTGCCCCAGCCCATCAACGTATCGGCGATCCAGGTGCTCTGCCCGAAGCTGATCGCGGTGGTGCCGGTTATCACCAGCGGGCTCTCGCCGACCTGCAGGGTTGCAGCCGGCGCCCCCGTCGCATCGCTCACTTGCCCGCCCTGGACTTCCAGCGAGCGCGGCGCGCCCCAGACGACCGTGGTATCTGCCCCGAAGCGGTAGGCAAAGAGCAGCGGATCACCAAGTTCCAGCCTCTGCGGGCGGCCCAGCGCAAGCACCTGCTGCATCAGGCGGAAGGCGGCGGCCTGCGCCTTGGGCGTGGTGCCGGCATAGAGACCCATGCTCGGATACCAGCGTTGGTCGATCAGGGCATACCAGCTGGCCTGCGCCACCCCCGCCGCCGCGAGCATCGTCGTCTGCTTGACGAGCTCGCCAGCCGCCAGCGGCTGGTTTGGCGTATCGAGGCTGAACTCGCTGGCCCAGACCGGGACGCGCCGGCCTGCCGCGTCCATCGCCGCATTCAGCGAGGCAAGCTCCACATCGAGCCCTTCCGCGCGCGAGCGGTAGGGGTGGACCGCGATGCCGTCTACTTCGGCCAGCATGCCGGCGGCGAACAGCGTCTTGAGGAAGCCCGTCCCGATGGTGTTGGTCGATCCGCCGAGAATGGCCGTGCGCCCGCCAATCCGTGCGCGCGCCGCCCTCAGCGTGGCGACATAAGCGGCGGGGCGGTTGGTGCCTGCGGGATAGAGCAGCGTGCCGGGGCCGTTGATCTCGTTGCCCACCTCGATGCCGGCAAGGCACGGGCCGAAGCGGTCCGCCAGCGCGGCAAGGTATGCGGCAAAGGCGGCGTTGCCCCCCGCGCTCGAAACCCATTGGCCGCCATCGTAGAGCGGATTGACCGGAACGGCGGTGAGCAGCAGGCGCTGCCCGGCGGCGCAGGCCGAGGCGAGCGCCTGTGAGGCGGGCGTCCCGAAGTCATAGGTCCCGCGCACCTTCTCCGCTCCGGCCCATGGCAGCGAATCGCGCAGAAGCGGCGCACCGGCCTGCTGGGCCAGCGGGAGCACGGCAGGCGACCAGCCCTGGCTGAAATGGGTCTGCACGCCCAGCACCAGCGGCGGCAGCTGCGCGATCTCCGCCACGCTGCGCGCCGGGGTGCCGGCAGCCTGCGCGGTGCCGATGGGGGAGGTAATTTCGGCCGTCCGGCGCAAGTGCGCCGGGCCGCAGGCAGCCAGCAAGGCCACAAGCACGGCGATGCGCAGCGTCGGGCGCACCTGGCTTGCAGCATGGCGAAGGGGATCGATCAAGGCACGGCGGACCATGGCACGCTCTCCGGCTAGGGGATGCGGCAAAGGTGTGCCGAAGGCGCCTTAATGCGCTCCCAGCGGATTCGCTTAAGCGGCCATTTTTCTGTGTTGCGCCAGTCTCGCCGAACGCCTCAGGGTTTGTCCTTAGGGCCTGACCGTTAGCACAGCCATCTCGATGACATCGGCAATCCGCGCGAGGTCGGCCTCGTCGATGCAATAGGGGGGCATCACGTAGATTGTGTTGCCGAGCGGACGCAGCAGCACGTCCGCCTCGCGAAACAGGCTGAGGAGGCGCGGGGCGAGCGACGACATGTAGCCCCCGTCGCCGGTTTCCAGATCGAGCGCGGCAATTGTCCCGCAGCGGCGCACGGCTGCCACGCCGGGCAGCACCGCCAGCCGGTCGAGCAGCGCCTGCTGGCGCGCGCCGAGATCGGCGAGGCGGTCCAGCACCGGCTCCTCCCGCCAGATCGCGATGTTCGCCGCCGCCGCCGCGCAGGCAATCGGGTTGGCGGTATAGCTGGAGGAGTGGAAGAACATCTTCGCGCGGTCGGTGGACCAATGTGCCATGAAGATATCCTCGCGCGCCATCGTCACCGCCAGCGGCATCGAGCCGCCGGTGATGCCCTTGGCCAGGCACAGGATGTCGGGCACCACACCGGCCTGTTCGCTGGCGAGCAGCGTGCCTGTGCGGCCCCAGCCGGTCATCACTTCGTCGGCGATCAGCAGCACATTATGGCGCCGGCAGATTTCCGCCATCGCAGCGAGCAGCGCGGGTGGATACATCATCATGCCCCCGGCACCCAGGACAAGCGGTTCGACGATGAAGGCGGCGGGCGCATCGCGGCAGGCGGCTTCAAGCGCCTCCAGCGTGTTGGTCCCGTCGCCCGTGGGGAACGGGATACAACCGACGTCGAACAGCAGCGGCTCGTAAGGCGCGTTGAACACGCCGCGCTCGCCGACCGACATCGCGCCGATGGTATCGCCGTGGTAGCTGTGTTCAAGCACGAGGATGCGCGAACGCGGCCGCCCGGTGTGGGCCCAGAAGCCCAGCGCCATCTTGAGCGCGACTTCGACCGAGGTCGAGCCGCTGTCCGAGAAGAACACCCGCGTCAGTTCCGCAGGCATCATTGCCCGCAGGCCGGCGGCGACGCGCTCGGCGGGCGCGTGGGTCCAGCCGGCAAAGATCAACTGATCAAGCGCGCCGGCCTGTGCACGGATCGCCTCGACGATGCGGGGATGGCAGTGGCCGTGCGTTGTCACCCACCACGATGAGATCGCATCGATCACGCGCCGTCCGTCGGCGGTGTAGAGCGAGGTGCCCTGCGCATGCGTGACCAGCGGGACAGGATCGCCCAGCCCGTGCTGGGTGAACGGGTGCCAGATGGAGGAGCCGCTCACGAAAAGTCTTCGAGCGAGAATCCCTGCTCAAACGCGCTCGACAGAGCTTCCGGCGCGAGTGCGGGCAGGAGCGGCAGGCGCCCCAGCCGCCGCACCTGGCCCATTTCGCAGATCGTCGCTTCGTTGTCCTCGTTCGCCTCGCCCACGAAAGCGACGCCGTGGATCGGCACGCGGCGGGCGCGCAGCGCCTCGATCGTCAGCAGGCTGTGGTTGATCGTGCCGAGCGCGGTGCGGGCGACCACGATCGTCAACAGCCCCCATTGCGCGAAGATATCGGCATAGGTCACCTCCCGCGTCAGCGGCACGAGCGCGCCGCCTGCGCCTTCCACCACCAGTGGGCGGATCTCGGGCAGGATCAGGCCGTCGGGATCGATGGCGACGCCATCGAGTTCTGCCGCGCGGTGCGGGGAGAGCGGTTCGGTCAGGCGATAGGCCTCGGGGATGATCCGCTCCGCGGACAGACCGGCCAGCGCTGCCACGCTGTCCTTGTCCGCGCCGTCGGCAAGGCCGGATTGCACAGGCTTCCAGTAATGCGCCCCCATGGCCCCGGCGAGGGCGGCGGAAAAGACGGTCTTGCCAATCCCGGTATCGGTTCCGGTTACAACAAACGCACTCATGCCAGCGCCTCTGCCAAGGCTACTGCCAAGGCGTCAATATCTTCCCACGTGATGTTTTGTGTCAGTGAAATCCGCAGGCGACTTGTGCCCTGCGGCACTGTCGGCGGGCGGATGCCGCGAATGTCGAAGCCGGCCGCCTGCAACCGCTCCGCAACCGCCATCGTGCGCGCTTCCTCGCCGAGGATCAGCGGTATGATCTGCGTCCCCGTCGCGTCGGCTCCCAGTGGGGCGAGCAAGGCCTCGGCGTGCGCCACGTGCGCCATCAGGCCGCGGCGCCGCTCCGGTTCGTCCACCAGCATGCGCAGCGCCTCGCGCACCGCGGCGGCCATCAGCGGGGAGGGTGCGGTCGAGAAGATGAACGGCCTGCCGCGGTTGACGAGGAAGTCGCGCACCACTGCCGGGCCGCACACCAGCGCGCCTTCGCACCCCAGCGCCTTGCCGCAGGTGCGCAGCACCACCGTGTCTTCCCGCCCGTCAAGCCCGGCGGCCAGGCCCCGGCCGTCCGGGCCGAACACGCCGGTCGCGTGGGCCTCGTCGATCAGCATGATCGCCTCGTGCCGCTCGGCAAGGGCAGCAAGATCGGTTAGCGGGGCGCGGTCGCCGTCCATCGAATAGAGGCTCTCGAAAGCGAGCCAGACCCGGCCCCTGCCGCCGCCTGCACGCCATGCCGCGATCGCATCGGCGAAGCTGTCCACATCATTGTGCGCGGCGACTGCCTTGCCAGCCCGTGTCAGCGCGAGGCCTTCGTGCATCGAGGCATGGATCAGCGCGTCATGCACCACGAGGTCCCCGCGCTGCGGCAATGCGGCCAGCAGCGCGACATTCGCGGCATAGCCGCAGGACAGGAACAGCGCGCTTTCGGTGCCGAAGAAGCGCGCCGCCTCCGCTTCCAGAGCGGCGTGTTCAGGATCGTTGCCGCGCAGCAGGCGCGATCCGCCCGATCCCATCGGCACGCCCCGGGCAATCGCCGCTTCCACGGCGCGTGCCAGCCGGGGGCTGCGCGCCATACCGAGGTAGTCGTTCGAGGAGAAATCCCGGCCCTGTCGCGGCACGAGCCGGCGCTGCCGCCCGCGCACCGCAAGTCCTGCGAGATCGGTGCGGTGCGCTTGCCAGAGATCCATGGCCTACTGCCCGCAGGCGGCAATCCTGTCCGCGCGCATCGGCTCCTCGGCTTCCATCGGCTTTAGGCCGAGGCGGGCGAACAGCGCCGC
This sequence comes from Novosphingobium fuchskuhlense, assembly GCF_001519075.1. Lineage (GTDB taxonomy): Bacteria > Pseudomonadota > Alphaproteobacteria > Sphingomonadales > Sphingomonadaceae > Novosphingobium > Novosphingobium fuchskuhlense. Next base: position 236,184 of record NZ_KQ954244.1, on the reverse strand, counting down.
GTCGGCATCATCGCCAGCGTTGGCGGCGGTGAGCAGGCGGTCGCCGGTGAAGATCGAGTTCGCCCCGGCCAGGAAACACAGCGCCTGCGCGGAGTCAACCATCGATTCGCGCCCCGCCGAAAGGCGCACCATCGAGCGCGGCATGGTGATCCGCGCCACCGCGACGGTGCGCACGAACTCGATGTCGTCGATCTTGGCGAGCGGAGTATCAGCCAGCATGTCGCCCAGCACAGTGCCCTTGATCGGCACCAGCGCATTCACCGGCACGCTTTCGGGGTGGCGCTCCAGCGTCGCCAGCGCATGGATGAAGCCTACTCTGTCGGCGCGGGTTTCGCCCATGCCGACAATCCCGCCCGAACACACGTTGATGCCAGCCTTGCGGACCTGTGCCAGGGTGTCGATCCGCTCGTCGAAGCTGCGCGTGGTGATGATCTCGCCATAGCGTTCGGGCGAGGTGTCGATGTTATGGTTGTAGTAATCGAGCCCGGCCTCGGCGAGCTGGGCCGCCTGCGCTTCGCTCAGCATGCCCAGTGTCATGCAGGTTTCCATGCCCATTTCGCGCACGCCCTTCACCATCGCGATGATCGCAGGCATGTCGCGGTCCTTGGGGTTGCGCCAGGCTGCGCCCATGCAGAAGCGCTTCGATCCGGCGTCGCGCGCCTGCGCGGCGGATTGCATCACCGCCTGAACGTCCATCAGTTTTGTCGCTTCCACGCCGCTGTCGGCCTTCACCGATTGCGAGCAGTACCCGCAGTCCTCGGGGCAGCCGCCGGTCTTGATCGACAGCAGGGTGCAGAGCTGGATCTCGCCCGCGCGGTGGTGAAGGCGGTGCACTTCCGCAGCGCGAAACAGCAGTTCGGTGAATGGCAGATCGAACAGCGCGGCGATTTCGGCGCGGGTCCAGTCGGTGCGGACCGTGCCGAGCGGTTCACCGGCGGTTCCGGTGCTTGCCGCAACTTCGCGGGCAAGGGTGGTCGCGGCTTCGGTCATGGCTCACTCCGTCGGTATTGCAGATCAAGGGAATCAGGGTGTTGCCCTTAGCCGAGTTCGCCTGTGGTGGCTTCCATGGAATAGGTCAGTTCATTTCACGGCTGGAAAACCGCGTCACACAGCGGTCAAGGAGGTCGGTGCAAATCGGCAACACCTGCTGAAAAAGCGTAGGGTTGCAGGGGCGTCCAGGGCGATCGTCCCGGCAGTTGACCTGCGCCGACCTGCCCCGCAATTCGGACGGACCGCATCAGGCGATTGCGCCCGCCGCTGCTGGGGGTTTGCAATCCCAGCCTTTAACGATAGGTAGCAAACCTGTTGGAATTTTGTCACATATCCAATGCTAATGGGTCGCACGATGGGATCGCACGCGCATCGGGCTCGCTGCTTGAGTTGATGCGGTGAAGTCCGTATTGGCGACCCTTGTGTATGCAGGCACTGGCCGATCGTCCGGTCCTTTGGTGCTGATCCGGACGAGCGAATAGGGCCGCGTCCGGCAGACTGAGCTCGTGAGGCAGGTTTTTATTGTATGGATGGTTTCGGCAAAATCGGTGTTGTTGGACTTGGTTACGTCGGCCTGCCTCTCGCTGTTTCGTTCGCCCGCAAATATGACGTGATCGGTTTCGACGTGAGCGAGGCCCGTGTCGCCACGCTGCGCGAAGGGCATGACTACACCAATGAAATCGCGCCCGAGGAACTCGCGGCTTCGACCCTTACGATCACCGGTGCGGTAGAGGACCTGCGCGGGTGCGGTATCCTGATCGTGACAGTGCCGACGCCGGTTGACGACAGCTGCCGTCCCGATTTCTCCAATCTCGTGGATGCCTGCGCTGCGATCGGCAAGGTCATCGCACCAGGCACGATCATCGTGTTCGAAAGCACCGTCTATCCGGGTGCGACAGAAGAAATCTGCGCGCCGGTGATCGAGGCGTCCTCGGGGCTCAAGAGCGGTGCGGGCTTCAAGCTGGGTTATAGCCCGGAGCGGATCAATCCGGGTGACAAGGCCCATCCGCTCGAGGCGATCGTCAAGGTGGTCGCCGGGCAGGATGAAGCGACGCTCGACACGCTCGCCGCGCTCTACGGTTCGATCATCCATGCGGGCATCCATCGTGCCTCCTCGATCCGCGTGGCCGAAGCCGCGAAGGTCATCGAGAACACCCAGCGCGATATCAACATCGCGCTGATGAACGAGATTTCGAAGATCTGCGACCTTGTCGGCATCCGTACCGCCGAAGTGCTGGCCGCAGCGGGCACGAAGTGGAACTTCCTGAAGTTCTACCCCGGCCTTGTCGGCGGGCACTGCATCGGGGTTGATCCCTACTATCTCACGGCGAAGGCGGAGCAGCTGGGCTATCACCCCGAAGTGATCCTCTCGGGCCGCCGCATCAACGATGGCATGGGCAGCTACATCGCGCAGCGCGCGGTGAAGCTGCTTGCGGTTTCGGGCCATTCGCTGGGTGCGGCCCGCGTCGGCATTCTGGGCCTCACCTTCAAGGAAAACGTGCCCGACATCCGCAATTCGAAGGTGGAGGACATCTACCGCGAGCTTTGCGAGTTCGGCATCCGCCCGCTGGTCCACGATCCGATGGCGGATCGCGGCGCGGCCGAGCGCGAGTTCGGCATCACCCTCTCCGATCTCGATGCATTTACGGGTCTCGATGTCCTCATCTATGCAGTGTCGCACGACACATATGCTGCGCTCGGTGTCCCGACGATCGAGGGCATGATCGCTCCCGAGGGCATACTGATCGACGTGAAGTCAGCCGTCCAGCCTGCCGACTTGCGGAGTGACATCCGCTACTGGAGCCTCTAGTCGGGAAGCCGGATCGCTCCGCCTTGTTTGTTCCTTGCCTCCGGGACCACATCCATTGAGCAAGATTGCGATTACACCGATCGGAACCTGCCGCATCAATACGCCGCTGCGTCGCGGCGCGGCGCGGTATCCGTTCCGGTTGAACCTTGAGCGGGTCTACGGCTTCGTCCACACGACCGAAGAGGCGCTTCAGCAGCTGGAGTTCATGGCGGGTGAACGCGGTTTTGCGGAAGAGCAGCTGCCGCTGCTGTTTCGCCCGGGCGAGCGGGCGGATGCGGCTGCGGGCCAGTGGCAGCCGGCCGATCTCACCATCATCGAGATCAGCTCGGCCAAGAGTTACCGCGTAGGCGACACGGCAGTTCAGTCGAACTATCTGACTCGCTATTTTGCGGATTTCTTCGCATCGGTGCCGCGTACCCGTCGTTTCTGGCAGCTGGCGAGTGAGTCCGACCGGGCAAGTCGCGCCGAAATGGCCGCATTTCTCAAGGCGGACCCGGTCTACAACCTCTACAGCAAGACAGATCAGGCGCTCCTTGCCTCGATCTCGATGCGGATGCAGGGTTTTGACGAGATCTTGCAGCATATGGGCGCAATGGTCGAACGACTGGGGCGCAACCGGATCCTGTTCGTGACCCATGTGAATGCGTCCGGACCGGACGGGGCGGTCATTGCCTCGCGTGACAAGGTGATCCGCTGGGTCAAGCTGGCAGCCGAACGGCTCGGCACCCAGATTTTCGATCCGACAGGGCTTATGCGGGAGTTCGGGCAGGAACGTGCGATGGAGCGCGAAGGGCTCGATACCACGCACTATACCAACGCCTTTTCCGATCGCTGGTACACCCACGTCCACCGCGAGTTTGTGCTGCCGCGAATTATCGAGGCCGGCATGGACGCCGAGCAGGGTGAAGCGGCAAGTCCCTCGCTGCTGGCCGAAAGCATCGGCGCGGCTATCGAGAACGACGATTTCTTCGAAGGCGCGCGACAGCTGTTCGTTGCCCTGGCCGATCATCCCGACAATGCCGCGCTGCGCCTGCTTGCGGGGCAGGTCTATGGCCAGATCGGCGATTACAGCGCGGTTGTGCGGATGCTGACCCCGCTCAGGGAAAGCCCGGAGATGACGGTGCCCGCGCTCGCCAGCCTCATGCGCGCAGCCTACGAGAGCGGCGATGCGGCGACGGCCGTCGAGATCGCCGATCAACTGCTGACCGACGAGTACGAGACGATCGAGATCTACGAGATGGCGGGTCTCGCGGCCGACAAGCTGGGCCGGGCGGACGCTGCGGTGCACTATGCGAAGCTCGCGTTCCGGCTCGATCCCGGACAGCACCGCTTCGCCACGCGCGTGCTCGATCACTATATCGCCACGGGTGAGACGGAACTCATGCGCAGCTGGCACGCCGAAGTGCGCGACCGGCTCGCAGCGGCCCCCAACGTGCCCTTGGCGCGCGCGCTGGCGGAATGGGCCGTAGGCCGCCAGGACGAGCAGATGTTCCGCGCTGCCAGCCTGCTGGTCGCGCAGAGCGAGCCACGCAGCATGGTGCGGCTGGTCGAGGAAGCGGCGACCCGCGGCATGCTGGCTGCCGCGTCGGAAACGCTGGTTGAGCTGGTCGCGCTCAGCGGCTCGGACGACACCGGACTGATGCGCAGCTTCCGTGCGATGGTGGCCGATTGGCCGGCCCGTTGCGAGGCGCTGCTCGAGGAAGGGCGGATCGGCGATGCCTATGTGCTCGCCACGGGCTACATGACTGTGCTGCCCAAGAACCGCGATGCCCGCCGGATCGAGCGCGGAATCGTGCTGCATCTGCGCGACAAGATCCGCTCGGCGCAGGCCATCGGTGATCACGAGGCGGTGATCCGGATGGGGCAGGGCGCGGGACGCATGCTGTTCCGCCGCTTCGAGATCGCGGCTGCCTACGCCCGCTCGCTGCTCGCTGCGGGCCGCGGCATCGAAGCGCTGGCCGTGGCGCGCCAGGGCTGCGAAGCCTTTCCAGAGAACATCGACATGCGCGGCCTCGCCGCCCATATCGCCGCGAGCATCGGCGAAACCGCGCTGGCGCTCACGCTTTATGGCGAACTCGATTTCGAAAACGATCCCGCTGCCGAGCGCTACCGGGTCCGGGCCGAGCGGTGTTTCGAGCGGGCCGGCCGCAACGGGATCAAGCAGATCCGCACCCTGGTCGCAGCGGGCGAATTCGAGAAGGCGATCGCGCTCTGCCGTCTGCTCGAACAGCATACTTCGGCGCGCGAACGCGTCTCGGTCGAGCTCGTCAAGCTGCGCAGGACCTTGCGCAACCGCTTGCGCGAGCTCGATGAAGAAGAAGATACCGGCACGGAGCCGATGCGGATCCTGCGGCTGATGCTGGCGATCATGCCGGAAGATCCGTCCACCCTGCGCCGCGCCGCGCTCGAGGCGATGAAACTTCAGGATTTCGAAACCGCGCTTGATTACTGGCGGGAGCTTGACCGCGTCTCGCCGGGCCTTGAAAGCACGGCCAACAACATCAGCCGGTGCCAGATCCACGCACAGCGTCAGGCGGCCCGCGCCAGCCGCATGCGCCCGGCACTCGCCGCATGATCACGCGGCGCGCAAGGGGGCTCTAGGGGACCGTCATGGCAACTGTCCACGTCAAGGGTGTCGAGCCCGATCCCGCCGCCGCCGTGCAGTCGACGGTTGTGCCGCTGCGCCTCGCTGCGGCGGCTGAGGCCGAGACCCCGGTCGCCGAGGATGCGACGGAGTACTTCGCCCGGGCACAGAGCCTCATTGCCGCGCGCGATTACAAGGCTGCCGCGCAGGAACTTGATCCTGCGTTGCTCTCGCCCGACGCCGATCTTGCCCTGCAGATCGCCTGGGCAGAAGCCCTGATCGAAGCCCGCGCGCCCGATCTTTCCGACCAGCTGTTCGAACGCCTGCTTGCCGCCAATCCCGGCCACCGCGAAATCCACGTGGCCTACGCCAAGCGCCTTCATGTGCGCGGTCTGGTGCTGCGCGCCTACAACGTCCTGCACGCTGTGGCCGATGCGCTGCCTCAGGATAGTCGTTCGCTCCAGCTTTACCGCCGTCTGGTCCGGCTCAAGACAATTTTCGAGAACGCCGACAGCACCCCGCTGGCTGAGGATGAAGACGCCCGGATGCGCGCGCTCAGGCTTGCTATCGCGGCTTTCGAGAATCGCCCGGTACGGGAACTTGCCAAGGACCGGCTGGGGCGCATTTCCCTGATTACCGGCAGCCTCGGTCCCGGCGGCGCGGAGCGGCAGCTCACGCGCACGGCGGCCGAGCTTGAAAAGCAGCGCCGCGCCGAAGGCCGGATCGGCGATTTCGCGCTCGATCGCCCGGTCGAGGTGGTCGTCCGCTCGCACCAACCCAACGGCCAGCACGATTTCTTCCTCGACGATCTGCGCGCCGCAGATGTCGACCTGTTCGAGATCAACGCGATGCCGCAGGCGCGCGTGACCGAACTGGGCGTCGATGACAAGACGCTGCTGGCGCTGCTCGATTATCTGCCGCCCAAGGTCAATTTCGGCACCCGCCGTCTGGTCCAGCATTTCCAGCAGTCGCAGCCCGATGTCGTCTCGATCTGGCAGGACGGTGCCTGTCTGTTCGCGGGCCTTGCCGCCGTGATCGCCGGGGTGCCCCGCGTCCAGCTGGTGATCCGCGGCCTGCCGCCGGTCATCCGCCGGCACATGTTCCAGCCGGAATACGAGGTGATGTACCGCGCGCTTGCCGCGGTGCCCGGCGTCGAGTTCATCAGCAACAGCAAGGCGGCAGCGCGGGCTTATGCCGAATGGCTCGAACTGCCGCTCGAACGCTTCGCCATCGTCTACAACGGCGTACAGCGCATGCCGACGCCGCACAGCGATGAGATCGAGGCGCAGTGGCAGGCCTTCACCGCCGCAACGCCCCAGGCCGATCATACCATCGGCGGTGTGTTCCGCTTCGATACCGACAAGCGCCCCCTGCTTTGGATCCGCTTTGCCGCGCGCTATGCCAAGGCGCATCCCACCGCGCGCTTCCTTCTGGTCGGCGGTGGCCGCCTGCTCGATGATGCCATCGCCCTCGCGGAATCACTTGGCGTGCGCGAGAAGATCCTTTTCGTCGGCCGCTCGACCGAAGTCGGCAGCTGGATGAAGCGGATGGATGTGCTGGTCCTCATGTCCAGCTTCGAAGGCCTGCCCAACGTGCTGATCGAGGCGCAGTTCCTCGGCGTGCCGGTCGTGTCGACCCCGGCCGGCGGCGCGGCGGAATGCTTCATCGAGGGGGTGACCGGTCATATTCTCGGATCGGCGGACAAGACCGATCTCGACGAGGCTTGCGCCAAGGTGCGCGCGCTTGTCGGCCGCGCCCACGATCCAGCGATTTTTGAGCCGGCGACGCGTGATTTCCTCGATGCCAAGTTCTCGGTGCCGCGCATGCTCGAAAACTTTGTTTCGACAAGCTGCGGAATTATCACCGAATCCGCTGCAACTTGATCGCCAGCCTGCTACGGGCGGCCCAAGACCTCATTGGAGACCTCACATGGCCATCCTCGTCACCGGCAATGCCGGCTTCATCGGTTTCCACACAGCCAAGACCCTGCTCGAACGCGGCGACGATGTGGTCGGGCTCGATGTGGTCAACGATTACTACGATCCGGCCATCAAGGAGGCGCGCCTTGCCATCCTTGAGGAAACCGCCCGCAAGACAAATGCGCAGTACACGTTCGTGCGCGCCAATCTGGCGGATCGCACCGCGGTCGAACGGACCTTTGGCGAGAACGATATCCGCCGGGTGATCAACCTCGCCGCTCAGGCCGGAGTGCGCTATTCGATCGAGAACCCGCACGCCTACGTCGAAAGCAACATCATCGGCTTCACCAACATCCTCGAGGCCTGCCGCCATGGCGGGGTCGAGCATCTGGTCTATGCCTCGACGAGCAGCGTCTATGGCGCCAACCAGGCCATGCCGTTCAGCGAGCATGTCGGTGTCGACCATCCGCTGCAGTTCTATGCCGCGACGAAGAAGGCGAACGAGCTGATGGCCCACAGCTACAGCCATCTCTATCGCCTGCCGACCACCGGCCTGCGGTTCTTCACCGTCTATGGTCCGTGGGGGCGGCCCGATATGGCGCTGTTCCTGTTCGCGAAGAACATCATCGCGGGCAAGCCCATCGACGTCTTCAACTATGGCAACCACACGCGCGACTTCACCTATGTGGCGGATATCGTCGAGGGCGTAATCCGCGCGTGCGACAGTCCGGCGCAGCCCAACCCGGAGTGGGACGCCTTCAAGCCCGATCCGGCCACCAGCAACGCGCCCTACCGGATCTACAACATCGGCAACAACAATCCGGTCAAGCTCACCGCCTATATCGATGCGCTTGAAGAGGCGCTGGGCAAGACGGCGGAGCGCAATCTCCTGCCGCTGCAGGCGGGCGACGTCCCCGATACCTTTGCCGATGTTTCGGACCTCGAACGTGATCTGGGCTACAAGCCTGCAACCTCCGTCAAGGAGGGTGTCGCGAATTTCGTGAAGTGGTATCTGGAGTATATGCAGGCCAGCGCCGACGCCGCCGGGTGACCAGCTGGGCGATTGGCGATTGCGCGGCAATCCAGGGACCGATCCGATGAGCGCCACCCTTTCTTCCGGCGAACCTGCCATCATCGACAAGGACCAGCCTTTCGCGCTTGCCGAGTCGCTGATCCGCGACGCCCGGTGGGCCGATGGCTTGGCGGCGGCAGAGGCGGCGCAGGCGCAGGGTGCCCAGCCTGATGCGGCGCTGCGGCTGCTTGTCGCGATCGCGCGGCTCCAGACCGGGACCGGCGGGGCCGAGGCGATCACCGCCGATCTCCTGCTTGAGGCCGGGGGGCGGCGCGATCTGCGCCGGCTGGCGGTCTCTCCCCTGCTGCGCGCGGGCCGGCATGATGAGGCGGGGCTCCTGCTCGACCAGCTGGTCGCGGCGGACCTGGCACAGGCCGATGACTTCACCCAGCGCGGCGGCATTCGGGCCCGTCAGCGCCGCTGGGACGAGGCGATTGCCGATGCCGATCGCGCGGCCGAGCTGACTGGTGCCGGTGGCGGGACGATCGCGATGGTCAGCCGCATCCAGTACCGCCAGCAGGGTGGCCGGATTGACGAGGCGCTCGCGCTCGTGCGTGATCTGCAGCAGGTTCCGTCTGCGGAGGAGCGCCTGACCGCGATCATGCTCGCGGTCTATCTGCGCGCCGAAGCGTTTGAGGAAGCGGCGGCGCTGGCGGCAAAGGTCGATCCCGAGATCGTCGAGACGCCGGGCCTCGCCGGCTATGTGGTACAGGCGCTGGCCCGGGCCGGCCGGTACCAGGCAGCGATCAAGGCGGGCGAGCACCTCCTCGAGATGGGCCTCGACGGGGCCATGCTGCGCTCGCATCTGGGGCAGGCGTGGCTGGCGGGCGGGGCACTGGCCGACCGCGCCGACAAGGCCGCAGCGCATTTCCGCGCCGGGCTCGAATTTGCGCCGAACGACATCCAGATGAATGCCGCGCTGGGCGATATCCTGCTGCGCGCGGGCAAGGTCGAGGCGGCGCTGCCCTTCCTCGCCAGGACCTGCGAGCTGCAACCCAGGCTCGCGCAAGTGCGCGCGCTCTATGCCCGCGCGCTCAAGCAGGCGGGGCGGCTCGAAGAAGCGGCAGCCTCTTTCCGCCAATTGCTGACGCTGGTTCCCGGCGATGGCGGGCGCTGGCAACGCTTTGCCGCAGGCGCGCTGGCGCAGGCCGGGCACCGCGAGGAAGCGGCCGACCTGTTTGATGCCTATGTCGCCAAGCGCCGCGCCGCGCTGCCCGGCACTTTCGACGAGGGGCTGCAGGCGCTGTGGAGCCGGCTTGATGAGGCGAAGATCCCGCAAGGCCGGCTCGATTGGGCGTGGTCGATGCGCGATCCAGCGTGCGTGTTGGACCGCGCCGAATGGGAACGCCGCGCCAAATGGGGGCACCTTGCCGATCACTATCTGCTCGACTGGCTCGAATGCCGCGACGAGCAGGTGCACGAGGCGATGCTGCACTTCGCGGACGAGCTCGATTACCTCGAGGACTTCAACGCGAAGATGCGCGCGATGGCTGCGGGCAAGGGCGCGATCTATGCTTCCGCCCATATCGGGGCGATGTACTTCGGCCCGCTTTCGCTCGAACTCGTCGGCGAGCGTTCGCGCTGGCTGGCCTCGACGCCGAGCGTGGCGCGCACCTCCTATGCCGAATCGCTGATCTCCACGAGCGATCAGACCGACACGCAAGTTGCCCGCGCCTTCATGCGCGCGCTGGGGCAGGACAATATCGTGGTGGTCGTGGTCGACGGAGCGATCAACCTTGCCGCCCCGCGCATTCCCTTCGAAGGCCGCGAGGTGACCTATTCGCAGTTCGCCTCGCGCATGGCGTGGCGGATGGGCGCACCATCGGCCTTCGTCGCGCCGGTGTGGCGGCCGGACAACCGGCTTGGCTTCGTGCTCGAAGCGTTGCCGATGCCCGAACCGGATGAGACCGCGAACGACTATGCCAACCGCTGGCAGGCGGCCTATTTCGGTCACTTGCGCCAGTTCCTTGCCGGCGAGCCGCAGAACCTGCGGCTTTCGGGCGGGATCTGGCGGCTGATCCGCTGATCCGGGCGCGGCGGTCTTGCGGATTTTCGTGCTGACCCGCTCGTATCCGAGCGCGGACGATCTCTACCAGTATCCGTTCGTCCACCGCCGCGTGCTGGCTTATCGGGCGCGGGGCCACGACGTGGCGGTGTTCCGCTTCGATCCGGCGGGCCGGGAATCCCGCCACGCATTCGAAGGAGTGGACTGCGAGACGGGGGGCGCTGCGGCGCTGCGCCGTGCGGTGGCCGGTTTCGCGCCGGATGTCGCCGCGCTGCATGGCCTGTCGGAAATGCTCTGGCCGGCCTTTGCGGCGCTCGATCCGCAGCTGCCGGTCTGCGCGTGGCTGCATGGCACCGAAATCCCGGGCATCCAGCGCGGCAAGCTCGCCTGGATCGCCGATCCGGCGCAGCGCGATGAGCACGAAGCGCTGCTGGCAACGCGCATCGCCTTCTGGCGCGGCGTGCTTGATCCGTGGCCGGAAAACCTCCGGATCGCTTTCGTCTCGGCCAATTCGCGCGAGGTGATGCGGGCCGATCTTGGCGCCGTGCTGCAGGATCGGCGGACCACCGTGCTGCACAATCCGATCGACGCCGCCCTGTTTGCTGCGCAGCAAAAGACGCCCGAAGACCGCTTCTCGGTGCTGTCGATCCGGCCGCATCACAACGAGGCCTATGGCAATGATCTTGCCGTGGCAGCGGTCCTCGCGCTGCGGGAAAGGCCGTGGTTTGCGCGGCTGAACTTCACCTTCGTCGGCGATGGTCCGCTGTTTGCGGCAACGATGGCACCTCTGCGCGGCCTGCCCAACGTGACGCTGCGGCAGTGTTTCGTGCGGCAGGACGAGATCGCGCGGCTGCACCGCGCGCATGGCGTGTTCCTGGTGCCGACACGGCTCGACACGCAAGGCGTTTCGCGCGACGAGGCGATGGCCTCATCCCTCGTTCCGGTCACCAACGCCGTCTATGCGGTGCCCGAATTTGTCGATTCGGCCTGTGCCGGTCTGGCGCAGGCCAACGATGCGGCCGGACTGGCGCACGAGATCGCCGCGATGGTGGAAGACCCGGCGCTGTTTCAGGCCCGCTCCGCCGCGGCGGCGGCGCGGGTCCGCGCGCAATCGGGCGACGATGTGATCATTCCGCGCGAACTGGCATGGATGGCGGGGGGCAGCGCATGACGGCGGCGCTGCGGCCCGATTTCGTGCCCGATTTCGTGATCGCCGCGCTGGGCCGTTCGGGCAGCACGATGATCGCCAACTGGCTGACCCGTCCGCCCGGCGAGATCGTGCTGATCGAGCCGTTCCTCTTCGCGCTTGAAAATCCGGCGATGCTGCACCGCCAGTTCGCCGATCTCGGCATGGCTGCGAGCCCGGCGGAATGGTCGGCGTACGATGCGGACTGGCAGGCGCGCTTTGCCCGCCTGTTTGCCCCGCGCCTCGCCGGGCGGCGCTGGGCGGTGAAGGAAGTGCTGGGCGAAGAACACCGCCGCCTGATCGCGGCGTTTGCCCCGCCGCGCGTGGTGATCACGGTGCGCGATATTGATGCGATTGCGGCGAGTTTCCTCGAGAAGCATCGGCGCCAGGGCAATCGCCATCGCTTCGATGCCGGGTGGGTGGCCGACTATTGCCGCCGCGAGACCGCGCTGGTCATGGCGCTGCGGGGCGAACTGGAGGCACAAGGCACGCCGCACCGGGTCGTGCGCTACGAGGATTTCATCGCCTCGGGCGCGGAGCGGGCCGCGCTGGCAGCCTTCGTCGGCTGGACCGGCGAGGGCGATGTCGGACGCCACCTCGCAGGGCTGGGCCGGGGGTTCGAGGCCGAGCGGCACGGCGAAGGCGTGGGCAACGCCGCGCCCAGCCTCGCCGCGCGCGGGCTCGATGCGGAGGAATGTGCGCTCGTGCAGGCGATTTCCGAGGACTGCGCCGTCTATCGCGCGGCCTTCGGCTACGCCTGAACCGCCCTCAGCGCGCGATCAGGACGCGCGCGCTGACCGGGCCGAGTGCCAGTTCGCCGGAGACCGGCTGGCCGGCCGCATCGGTCCACTCGCCGGCGGGCAAGCTGTAGGTGAGGCCCGCCTTCGATGAGGGATTGACCACGACGAGGCCGCGCTCGAACTTGCGCGCCCAGCCGCCACCGGCGATGGCAAAGGGCTCGCCAGCCGGGCGGCCGACCGGCGGATTGAGCGTGGCGGGATAGGCCAGCACGCCCTTGCCGTCGCCATCGTGGATCACGGAAAGGTAGCTGCGCGGCCCGCGCACCAGCAGGAAATTGCCCACTACCCACTGCGCCTCGTCGGGATCCATCGCCGCGGGGCTGGCGCAGCTCTTGTCGCTGTCGATCCAGGGCATGCGCTGCGCGGCCCAGCGCGAAAGCTCGAACTTGGTCTTCCAGTAGTCGTCGCTCACCCGCCGTTCGCAGTTGCGCGTGAAGGCGGCTTCCTCCAGCCAGATGTCGCCCAGCGAGACCAGCCGCTGCGTCTGCTCGGGCGAGGCGAAGTTGACCTTGGCATTGAGCGCCAGCAGACCGCCGCGTGCGTGGATCGCCTTGCTCAGCCACCCGATGTAATCGAACACCGCCTCGGCATATTTCGGGTCCTGCTTCTCGCCGGAATAGAGCGGCACCCACTGCCCGTCGCGCCACACGCCGCAGCGGTTGGAATCATTGTTGAGGCTCACGTTATCGAGCGCGATGATCCGGCGGCCTTCGCCGATTGCGGGCGCGATATGCTCGTTCACGATATAGTCGCGCACGGCCGGATTGGTGATGTCGAGCGGGGTGTTGAAGCCCCAGCTGTAGACGAACACCGGCGCGGGCGAGGTCTGGTCGCATTTGTAGACCGCCCAATCGGGATGATTGGCGCGGTACCAGTCCATGTCGTGTGTTTTGTCGAGATCGCGGTCCATGGGGTAATAGAAGCTGCCGCGCGTCTCGCGGTCGCCGCGCCCGCGCGGACCCCAGCCGCTCCAGATGAAACCCACATCGCTGCCGGTCTGACTGACGTCCACCGGCCGGTTGTCCGTGATCTGGGCAAAGGTCACCTGGTCGTCGCGCGCAGGGCCGAGCGCGTCTCCGGCCTGGGCGGAGAGCTGGCTCGAGGCCATGCAGGCGGGAAGCACGAGCAGCGCGCCGAGCAGCGCCGCGCGCAGCGGAGTGACGAGAGAGGTGAAGCGGGTCATGGGCGCGATCCTAGGCCGTAAGGGCAGGCTCTGCCTAGTCCGCCGGGGCTGGCGCCACGATGAATGGAGCATGACAGTACGGCAACTTGCGGCGCCCCCCATTGCAGGCGGTACCGCGCTTTGCCTATAGGCAAGGGTGCCGGGCAGCCGTAAACGACGGACAAGGCCCGAAACGCGGCGGCCGCGGGAAGGATAGCAGTGCATTTGAACCGGCTACATCGCTCCACCGGAATTGCCGCCATGGCGGCTGGTCTCTCGCTGGTGCTGTCGGGCTGCATGTTGCCGCGCAGCGGTCCTTCCGCCGCCGAGTTCGCGCGCTCTGCCGATGCGGGCGCGATCCGCTTGGTCGAGGCGACCGCGCAGGATGCCGCTGAAAGCCAGAAGGCCGATCCCGGCATCGGCTTCACGCCCGAATGGCAGGCCGTGGCGCCGTTCAACACCGATGTGATCGGGGTCGGCGATACGCTGGATGTCACCATTTTCGAACGCGACGGATTGGGCATGTTCCCTGCCGGGCAGGATGGCGCCTCGCGGCTCACCGGCCTGCCGGTCGAGAGCGGCGGCGCGGTCCAGCTCCCCTATGTCGGCAGCGTCCCGGTCGCGGGGCTGACACCGGCGGAGGCGCGCAGCGCGCTGCTGCGGCGGCTGCGGCGGGTGGTGTTGAGCTCCGACGTTACGGTCGCGATCTCCGGGCGGCACAGCCTGCTCGTTTCGGTGCAGGGCGATGTGACCAAGCCCGGCATGGTGCCGCTCGGTCCCGAAACCCGCCGGCTCACCTCGCTGTTGAGCCAGGCGGCGCCGACGCCCGCCAATCTTGAACAGGCAGTGGTGACCGTGCGGCGGGGCATGCAATCCACCTCGCTGCGTCTGTCCGATATCTTCGAGCAACCCGCGCAGGATATCGCGCTGCGGCCCGGCGATGTCGTGATTGTGCGCAATGTCGTCTCGGCTGTCAGCGTGCTGGGCGCGGCGGGCCTCCAGGGCCGAGTGCGGATCACCAAGCGCGCCTACAGCCTGATCGATGCGGTGGCCGATGCCCGCGGGCTCAACGATGCGGCGGCCAGCCCCGGCGCGGTCTACCTGATGCGGCTGAGCAATCCTAACGAGCTCACCGCGACCGCGCCCGCCGTCTACCACTTCGATTTCCGCGATCCGGCGCAGATTGCCGTCGCCGCGCGTTTCGTCGTCCATGATGGCGATGCCGTGCTGATCGCCAATGCGCCCTTTGCGCAGGCGAGCAAGGTGCTCACCGCCTTCAGTGGCGTGCTCAACACCGCCCGTTCGGCAGCCCAGCTCGCCCCATGATCGCCGGACGCACGCACGCCCGGCCCGGCAGAGCGGGGGCGTGAGCAGCAACGAAGACCGTATTGCCCGCTGGCGGGCACGGCGCGAGGCCGAGGCCGCCGCGCGCGAGGCGCATGGCGATCTGCCGACCTCGCTGGCCCTGATCGCCAGCGGCGCCGAGACGCTGGCTACCGCCGCGCCCGAGGATGCCGGCGCGCTGCTGGCGGCGCTGGTCACCGGCCTGCGCGCGCTGCCCAGCCAGACCAACGCCGATCGCCGCGCGATCTATGATGCGCTCGCCCGCGGGATGGAGCGCGGGGGCGAAGCGGCGGGGAGCAACCCGGAACTCGCCGAACTGCGCCGCCGCCAGCTGCGCGTGATGGTCCGGCTGGTCGAAAGCGACCTTCGCGATGGCATCGATGTGCGCGCCGAAGGCTATCGCCCGGCCGCCATCGAAGAGGCGATGGTCCCGCTCACCGCGAGCTACCAGCGCCTGCTGCAGCGGCGCGAGGCGCTGGAGACGCAGGCCGCGCGGCGACAGGCGGTGCTGGCAGACGAGGCCTATTCGGTGGCGCTCGCGCCCGAGGACGAGGCCGACATGGCCCTGCTGCGCGGCGCGCTCGACCGGATCGATGCGACCCGGGGGCCGCGTCGCCACGACGACGAGCGTGTGGGCCCGCGCACCATGGCGGCGTTGCTGCGCTATGAACTGCGTCTGCTGGCCGGGGAAAGCCGCATTGCGCTGGCGTGGACGCTGCTGGGCCCGGCGGTGCTGCTCACGCTGATCTCGCTGCTCTACCTTGTCGTCGGCACGCACCACATCCTCGACATGGACGTGCAGACTTTCGCCATGCTGGGCGCGACGACCTGGATCATGTTCCGCCAGATCATCTTCCGCACCAGCACCGCGTTCTACGCCCACCGCGCGTTGCTGAACCTCAGGCCCTTTACGGCGACGACGATCGGGCTGGGGCAAGCGCTCATCTATTTTCTGTCCTACCTCGGCGTGTTCGCGGTGCTGATTACCGGTGGCGCGCTGACCGGGTTCTTCACCCCGCCGGTGCACTGGCTGCAACCTGCGGGCTGGATCGCGGCGATGGCGGCGGCTGGTGCCGCGATGGGCGTGATCTTCGGCTCCATCGCGGTGATCTGGCCCTACTTCCTGCGTTTCGCTCCGATCATCGAGCGCGCGCTGCAGCTGTTTTCCAGCGTGTTCTTCGTGTCCGAGCAGCTGCCGGACCAGTACCGGCCCTGGCTGCTGTGGTGCCCCTTCGCCCACGCGCTGCAAAAGCTGCGCTCGTCCTACTTCGATAGCTACGTCTCGCTTGATGCCAATGGGGAATACTTCTTCGTGTGGCTTGGCGTGCTGGTGCTCGTCGCGGCGGTGATGCAGCGCGCGGTGCGCCACCGCAGTCAGCCGATGTGATGGAGCTGCGGCGATGATCGACCTTTTCGACGTGAGCGATGCGCCCCGGGTCTTCGGTGAGACCGTCCACCTGCTGGAGGACGAGGATTTCCACCTGCCACCGGGCCGCTACGCGCTGATGTCGCAGACGCCCGAGTGGCACCGTCCGCTGCTCGATATCCTCGGCGGGGTGCGCATCCCGGCGCGGGGGCGTGTCGTTCACGGCGGGCGCGTGTCGTGGCCGCTCGGTCGGCAGGGCTTCGTGCGCGGCAAGGCGACCGGCATCGACATCATCAACCTCGTCAGCGCGGTCCACGATGTTGATCCCGAGGAGACCGCCGATCTCGTCACCATGCTGGTCTCGCGCCCCGATCTGATCGAGCGCGGGATCGAGCACTGGCCGCAGTTCGCGCGCATCGAGTTCACTTATGCGCTGGGGCTGGTCCCCGATTTCGACATCTACGTAATCGACGGCTCGATGCCGTCGGAGCCCTCGCGGTTCACCCGCCTGTGGCAGGCGCTGTTCGAGGAACGGCTGGTCGGCAAGACGCTGATCCTGTCCTCCTACCGCCAGAAACAATTGCTGGATTACTGCGCCAAGGCGCTGGTCTATGAGGGGCGGCGGTTTTCGGTGAATGACGATCTGGAAGCGTGCATCGAACGCTATCCGCTGCGCCCCTCGCGCGAGGATGCGACCGGTGGCGGGGCACAATTTGCCGAGGATGGAGGCGATCTTGGTTTCTGAGCAGTCCGCAGGCTATCCCGGCGAGGAGGGCACCGACGAGCAGACCGGTTCGCGTGCGCTCGCGGTTGCGCGCGATCTGCGCGCCGCCAGTCGCCGCGCACGCCGCATGCGTGAGGCGATCTACCTCGCGCTGATCGCGCTCTCGATCGCGGCGGCGGTCCTGCTCGGCCTGTTCGTCATTCCGCCGCGCTACGAAGCCGAGGCCCGCTTTGCGGTGCGCGGTTCCAGCCCCGCCATGCCGGCTGCCGGCGGCGGAGCCACCGGGCTCCTCACCACCGGGGCCAACCCCGCCATGGGTTCGGGCTTTGTCGATGGCTTTGCGGTCAACGATTTCCTCAAGTCGCGCGATTGCATGCTGCAGCTGGCCAAGCGCGTTGATCTGCCGCGGCTGCTTTCGCCCGCAGGCACGTCGCTCGCCGGCGGATCGCAGGAAGCGCTCTACAAGGCCTATTCGCAGGCCGTGACGGTGCGCTTCAACCTCGTCGAGCAGGAAAACGTCGTCGCGGTCGATGCCTTCTCGCCGGATGGCTCGCGCCGCATCGCCGAGGCGCTGGTGAGCCTTGCCGAGAACTTCGTCCAGAAGATGGACGAACAGGGCGTGAGGAACGCGCTCGAGGTGGAAACCGCGCGCCTACACGCGGCGGAGAACCAGGCGATCGAGGCAGCATCGGCGGTCGCCGCATGGCGCGGGGCCAATCGCAATGTCGATCCCGAGGCGGAATCGACGATGGTGTTGCAGATGATCGGGCAGCTCGAAAACGAGCTGAGCACGGCAAAGATCGCCTATGCCAAGGTCAAGGCCTTCGGCAATCCGGATCACCCGATGCTCACCCCGGCGCGCATGCAGGTCGAGGCGCTGGAGGACCAGCTTGCCGCCGCGCGCCAGCGGCTGGCCGGCGGTTCGGGTTCGCAGGCGAACCAGCTGAGGAGCTTCACCCAGCTCAAGAACGCGCAGACCTTTTCCGACAGCAATCTGGCCGCGACGCGGGATGCCTACCAGCAGGCGCTGCGCGAGACGAGCCGCCTGCGCCGCTACCTCACCGTGATCGCCCGGCCGGTTGCCGAAGATGCCGCTAGTTCGCCCAACCTTGGGATGCTCGCGCTCGAAGGCATGCTGGTGGGCATGCTGCTGGCCTTCGCGCTCTCGCTGCTGCTCGGCTCGGTGCGCTCCGGCCGGCGGATCTGAGCGCGCTGGGCTGGTTGACCCGGCGCGGTGGTGATAGGCTCTCCCTCTTACCGGGGGAGACCTGATGCAACTGCGCCACTTGCGCTATTTTGTCACGCTCGCGCGGGAGCAGCACTTTGCCAAGGCCGCCGCGGCCTGCGGCATTTCGCAGCCCACGCTTTCGGCGGGGCTCGGCGCGCTGGAGGCGGAATTCGGCCGCCGCCTGGTCGAGCGTGATCGCCGCTTCATCGGTCTGACCCCGCATGGCGAGGCGATGCTGCCCTGGGCCGAGCAGATCCTCGGTGCGGTGAGCGGGATGGCGAGCGCCGTCGCGGCGACCACTGCGCCGCTGATGGGCGAGTTCGGCCTCGCTGCCATCCCCGCCGCGCTGCCCCTCGTCGGCTTGCTGGGCGAGGCGCTGCTGACGCAGAACCCGGGCATCACGCTGGCGGTCCGCTCCGCCACCTCGCGCGCGATCGAACGCGGGCTCCATGCCTTCGAGGTCGATGCCGGGCTCACCTACCTCGATCATGAGCCACCCGCCAACGTGCTCTCGGTGCCGCTCTATGCCGAACGCTACGTGTTCCTTGCCGCGCGAGGAAGCGGGTTCGACCACCACGCTGCGGTCAGTTGGGAGGAGGCGACCCGACAGGATCTGTGCCTGCTCCACCAGGGCATGCAATATCGCCGCATCCTCGATGAACGGCTGGCGGCGCGCGGGCTCGCCGTTACCCCGCGCGCCACGGCGGACAGCCACTTCGCGCTGTTCGACATGGTCCGCTCGGGGACTTTCGCGACCATCGTGCCCGATGGCTATGCGCGGCTGATGGCCGGGGTCGAATGGGCGCGCTTCCTGCCCTTCGATGCGCCCGAGGAAGCGCGGCGGGTGGGGCTGGTGGTGGTGAACCGCGATCCGCTCGGCCCGATGGCGCGTGCCGCGCTCGCAGCCGCCCGGGCGCTTGAGCCGGCAGGGGTTCAGCCGCCGTTCTGATAGAATAAATCTATCAGCCATAACGCATTTCGATTTGACCTTTTGCGCCGATTTCCCAAGGCTTTTTTCCATGACAGACCACGACGATCTCGATGGCATTCTTGCCGTACATGCCGGCCGCGAAGGTGCGCTGCTGCCGATCCTGCACGATGTGCAAGCCGCGTTCGGCCATGTTTCTGAACCTGCCATCCGCCGCATAGCGCAGGCGCTTAACCTGACACGGGCCGAGGTTCACGGCGTCGTCAGCTTCTACCACGATTTCCGCGACGAACCTGAGGCGCGCCCGGTGCTCAAGCTCTGCCGCGCCGAAAGCTGCCAGGCACGCGGTGTCGAAGCGCTCGCCGCCGCACTGCCGGAAAACCCGCGCGTGAAGGTGGAGACGGTCTACTGCCTCGGCCTATGCAGTGTCGGCCCTGCCGCCATGATCGGCCATGAAGTCCATGGCCGGCTTGATGCCGCCCGGCTTGGCGCACTGGTGGAGAGCCTGGCATGACCGTGGTGCGCATTTCCGATGACGCCGCCGCGCTCGCCTGCGGCGCTGATGCTGTCGCCGCTGCTTTCGTGCAGGCCGGCTGCACCGTGGAGCGTGTCTCCTCCTGGGGCATGCACTGGCTGGAGCCGCTCGCCGACATTGATGGCACCGGCTTCGGTCCGCTAAGCCCTGACGACGTGGCCGAAGTCCTCGCCGGGACCAGCGACAAGGCCATCGGCGCGATTGCCGAACACCCCTTCATCGCCCGCCAGCAGCGCTTCACCTTCGCCCGCGCCGGCAAGACGCGGCCCCTCAGCCTTGAAGATTACGCCGCGACCGGCGGCTGGGCCGGCCTCAAGCGCGCGCGTGAACTCGGCCCCGAAGCCACTATCGCCGAAGTCACCCAGTCCGGTCTGCGCGGGCGCGGCGGCGCGGGCTTCCCGGCGGGCATCAAGTGGACCACCGTCGCCAAGGCGGCAGGCCCGGTGAAGTACATCGTCTGCAACGCCGACGAGGGCGACAGCGCGACGTTTGCCGACCGCATGGTGATGGAAGGCGATCCCTTCATGCTGATCGAAGGCATGGCGATTGCCGGTCACGCGGTCGGCGCGGGCAAGGGTTATGTCTACGTCCGCAGCGAATACCCGCATGCCATCGCCAAGCTGAACGCAGCCATCGCGCTCGCCGTGCCGCACATTGCCCCGTTCGAGGTCGAAGTGCGCGTCGGCGCAGGGGCCTATGTCTGCGGCGAGGAAACCTCGCTGCTCAACAGCCTTGAAGGCAAGCGCGGCGAAGTGCGCGCCAAGCCGCCGCTCCCCGCGCTCGAAGGCCTGTTCGGCAAGCCGACCGTGGTCAACAACGTGCTTACGCTGGCGGCGGTGCCGTGGATTCTGTCGAACGGCGGCCAGGCCTACGCAGACGTCGGCTTCGGCCGGTCGCGCGGCACGATGCCGATTCAGCTCGCGGGCAACATCAAGCACGGCGGCCTGTTCGAAGTCGGCTTCGGCGTTACGCTGGGCGAATTGGTCAACGAGATCGGCGGCGGAACCGCCTCGGGCCGTCCGGTCCGTGCGGTGCAGGTTGGCGGGCCCTTGGGCGCCTATCACCCGCCCGCCGATTTCCACCTGCCCTTCGATTACGAAGCCTTCGCCGCCGCCGACGGCCTGATCGGCCACGCGGGGCTGACGGTGTTCGACGAAACGGCGGACATGAGCGCGCAGGCCCGCTTCGCGATGAGCTTCTGCGCCGCCGAATCCTGCGGCAAGTGCACCCCCTGCCGCATCGGCTCCACGCGCGGCGTCGAACTGATCGACCGCATCCGCGCCCGCTCGGGCCGCGCGGCAGACAGGGTCGAGACGCTCCCCCAGATGCACAACGCCCGCAAGGCACCGCGCACTTTGGGCGATGAGATCGAACTACTCGAAGACTTGTGCGAGACGATGAAGTTCGGATCGCTCTGCGCCTTGGGCGGCTTCACGCCCTACCCGGTGCTTTCGGCTCTCAAGCACTGGCCGGAGGATTTCGGCGTGGATGTGCCGGATCAGGAAGCGGCGGAGTGATCCTCGGCGCGGTCCTCGCAGGCGGCCAGTCCTCGCGCTTCGGCAGCGACAAGGCGCTGGCCGCGCTTGGCGGGCAGACGCTGCTTGCGCGGGCCATCGCGTCGCTGGAAGCGCAGTGCGACAGCGTGATCGTGGTGGGCCGGGGTGAGGTTCACGATCGCCCGCGCCCCGGCATGGGCCCGCTCGGCGGCATCAATGCCGCGCTCCATCACGCCGCAAGCCGCGGCTACAGCGAGGTTCTCACGTGCGGCGTCGATTGCGCCGGACTCGCGCCGCAGACCCGCACCGACCTCTCCCCCGCGCCGGCCTATGTCGCGGACCAGCCTGTGATCGGCCTCTGGCCCGCCTCCGCCGCGCCCGCGCTCGATGTCTTTCTCGCCACCGACGCCAAACATTCGATGCGCGCCTTTGCCGAAATGATCGGCGCGCGTCCCGTGACCCTTCCCACGAAAACCGCCAATATCAATACGCGCGAAGACCTTGCGTCCGCGCAGGAGCACATCGATGGACTCTGAACGCGAAACCTATCGCCCCCAGCCCGATTTCGGCACGCCGCCCTCGCCGGCCGAACGCGCGGGCGCGGCCTCGGTCACGGTGATCATCGACGGGCGCGAAGTCTCGGTCGCGCCGGGCACCACCGTGATGCGTGCTGCGGCGCTCTCGGGCGGCTCGATCCCGAAGCTCTGCGCGACGGACAGCGTCAAGCAGTTCGGCTCGTGCCGCCTCTGCCTCGTCGAGATCGACGGGATGCGCGGCACCCCGGCGAGCTGCACCACGCTGGTCTCCGAAGGCATGAAGGTCCACACCCAGACCAAGAAGCTCGAGAAGCTGCGGCGCGGGGTAATGGAGCTCTATATCTCCGATCACCCGCTCGATTGCCTCACCTGCAGCGCCAACAACGATTGTGAGCTGCAGGATCAGGCCGCCGCCGTCGGTCTGCGCGATGTGCGCTATGGCTATGAGGGCGCGAACAACCTCGCCCAGCCGATGGACATCTCGAACCCCTACTTCGATTTTGACCCGTCGAAGTGCATCGTCTGCTCGCGCTGCGTGCGCGCCTGCGACGAGGTGCAGGGAACGCTGGCGCTCACCATCGAGAGCCGGGGCTTCGACAGCAAGGTCAGCGCAGGCCTGACGTCCGACAGCTTCCTCAGTTCCGAGTGTGTATCTTGCGGCGCCTGCGTGCAGGCCTGCCCCACGGCGACGCTGCAGGAAAAGGCGGTCAAGGAAATCGGCAAGCCCGAACGCGCCGTCGTCACCACCTGCGCCTATTGCGGCGTCGGCTGCACTTTTCGTGCAGAGACGCGCGGCGAAGACGTCGTGCGCATGGTGCCGTGGAAGGACGGCAAGGCCAATCGCGGCCACTCCTGCGTCAAGGGCCGCTTCGCCTGGGGCTATGCCCAGCATCAGGAGCGCATTCTCTCGCCGATGATCCGTTCGTCGATCGACGAGCCCTGGCAGGAAGTCAGCTGGGAAGAAGCGATTGCCCACACCGCCAGCGAACTGAAGCGCATTTCCGCCAAGTATGGCCGCAACGCGCTCGGCGGTATCACCTCCAGCCGCTGCACCAACGAGGAGACCTTCCTCGTCCAGAAGCTGATCCGCGCCGGCTTTGGCACCAATAATGTCGATACCTGCGCGCGTGTCTGCCACTCGCCGACGGGCTACGGCCTCAAGACCACGTTCGGCACCTCGGCGGGCACGCAGGATTTCGATTCAGTCGAGGACAGCGACGTGATCCTCGTGATCGGTGCGAACCCCACCGACGGGCACCCCGTTTTCGCGAGCCGCATGAAGCGCCGCCTCCGTCAGGGCGCGAAGCTCATCGTGATCGATCCGCGCCGCACCGATCTTGTCCGCAGCCCCCACATCAGCGCCGACTATCACCTGCCGCTGCGCCCCGGCACCAATGTCGCGGTGCTGACCGCGCTGGCCCACGTGATCGTCACCGAAGGCCTCGCCGATGAAGCCTTCGTGCGTGAGCGCTGCGACTGGGAAGAATATCGCCACTGGGCCGAGTTCGTCTCCCTTGATCGCAACAGCCCCGAATTCCTCGAACCCGTCACCGGCGTTCCCGCAGCCGACCTGCGCGGCGCCGCCCGGCTCTTCGCCACCGGAGGGAACGGTGCGATCTACTATGGCCTCGGCGTCACCGAGCACAGCCAGGGTTCGTCAACCGTCATGGCCATCGCCAACCTTGCGATGGCGACGGGCAACATCGGCCGCCGCGGCGTCGGCGTGAACCCGCTGCGCGGCCAGAACAACGTGCAGGGCGCCTGCGACATGGGCAGCTTCCCGCACGAGCTTTCGGGTTATCGCCACGTCTCGGATGCCGGCGCGCGCGCGCTGTTCGAGGCGGAATGGGGCGTCAGGATCGATCCCGAGCCGGGCCTGCGCATCCCCAACATGCTCGATGCCGCGACCGATGGCCTGTTCAAGGCGATCTATATCCAGGGCGAGGATATCCTCCAGTCGGACCCCGATACCAAGCATGTCGCCGCCGGCCTCGCAGCGATGGAATGCGTGATCGTGCAGGATCTGTTTCTTAACGAGACCGCGAACTACGCGCACGTGTTCCTGCCGGGCTCCACCTTCCTTGAAAAGAACGGCACCTTCACCAATGCCGAACGCCGCATCCAGCCCGTGCGCAAGGTGATGGAGCCCAAGAATGGCTACGAGGACTGGCAGATTACCCAGCTTCTTGCGCAAGCAATGGGCCTCGATTGGGCCTATACCCATCCGCGCGAGATCATGGACGAGATCGCCCGCCTCACGCCCACCTTCGCGGGCGTCAGCTTCGCGCGGCTCGATGCCGAAGGCTCGCTGCAATGGCCGGTCAATGAGGCCGCCCCCGATGGCAGCCCGATCATGCACATCGATGGCTTCGTGCGCGGCAAGGGCAAGTTCGTGGTGACGGATTACGTGCCGACCGACGAGCGCACCGGCCCGCGCTTTCCGCTGCTGCTCACCACGGGCCGCATCCTCAGCCAGTACAATGTCGGCGCGCAGACCCGTCGCACGGCAAACGTAGTGTGGCATGAGGAAGACCTCCTCGAAATCCACCCGACCGACGCGGAAAACCGGGGTATAAAGTCGGGCGACTGGGTGCGCCTCGCCAGCCGCTCGGGCGAGACGACGCTGCGCGCCACCGTGACCGACCGCGTCGCGCCGGGCGTCGTCTACACCACGTTCCACCACCCCGCGACGCAGGCCAACGTCGTCACCACCGACTATTCGGACTGGGCGACCAACTGCCCCGAGTACAAGGTGACGGCGGTGCAGATCACACCTTCGAACGGCCCGACCGACTGGCAGGAGGAGTACGAGGCGCAGGCCGCGCGTTCGCGTCGGATCAAGGGCCATGAAGGTGCGATGGAGCCGGCGGAATGAGCGCGCACACCACCGAAAAGCTGGTTTACATGGCCAACCAGATCGCGCGGCACGTGACGCATGATCCAGACCCCGTATCCATGATCGCGGATCACATCCACGCCTTCTGGTCGCCGCGGATGAAGGCAGACGTGTTCGCCGTGCTGGATGGGCCGGAAGGTGCAGCGCTCGATCCGGTCGCCCGCGCGGCGCTGGACCGGCTCGCCGCGCATGCCAGCTGAAGCTGCCATCCCGCATACCTTCGCCGAACACTTCGCCGATGGCCGCGCGCCTGCCATGCGCGAGCGGCTCCTCGCCATCGAGGCGCCCGTTGCAATCGAGATCAATGGCCTCGGCTATGCGGTAATGATGGCCACTCCGGCGGACCTTCCGGATTACGCCCTTGGCTTCAGCCTCTCCGAACAACTGATAGCCTCGCCGCCGCAGCTCCTCTCCGCCGAGGCGAGCGAAGTCCCCGCAGGCGGCTGGATGCTGCGGATCCAGCTCGCTGCCGATGATGCCGCGCCGCTGATGGAGCGCGCCCGCCTGCGCCTTGCCGAGGGCAGCTGCGGCCTCTGCGGCATCGAAAGCCTCGAACAGGTGCTGCGTCCACTGTCGCCGGTTGCCGCGCGGCTCGATGTGGATGATGCCGCCATTTTCCGCGCCGTTGCCGCCTTGCCCGATCTCCAGCCGCTGGGCCGCGCCACCCGCGCGGTCCATGCTGCCGCCTTCTGCGCGCCCTCGGGCGAGGTCCTGCTGGTGCGCGAGGATGTCGGTCGCCACAATGCGCTCGACAAGCTGCTCGGCGCGATGGGCCATGCCGGGCTGGGGGCAGGGGAGGGCTTCATCGTCCTCACCGCCCGCTGCAGCTTTGAACTGGTGCAGAAGGCCGTGATCGCGGGATGCCCGCTGCTGGTGACGATCTCCGCCGCCTCCACGCTCGCCGCGCAGCAGGCCGCGGCGCATGGCCTGCGCCTCGTCTCGCTGGCGCGGGATGACAGCTTCCTCGCCGGTTAGGATTCCGGTTTCCGCCCGGATGCTCTAGACACCTGCGGGTGACAACCGCGCCCGCCAGCACGCGCTTTGCCGATCGCCCTGCGCTCAGCCGCCGCACGCGCGGCTGGCTTCTGCTGGCGGTTGCGCTTCTCCACGCGGGGCTCGGCTTTGCGATCTTCACTGGTCTGGCCGGCGGCGCGATCACGATGATCCAGGAAGCCGCCACCGCCGCCTATTCCGTCCCGCTCGATCCGCCGCCGCCCCCGCCCCCGCCTCCACCGGCCAGCCCCGTCCCGACGCCCAAGGCTGCCGGTGCCGAAGGCGCTGCCGCCACGTCCGCCAAGCCCAAGCCTGTGGTCGCCGCGCCCGCGAAGATCCCGAACAAGGCGATGACCGCCGCGCCCGCCGCTTCAACGGGAGATGCCACGAAGTCGGGCTCCGCAAGCGCAGGTGCCGGCACCGGTGGCGGTTCGGCCGGTTCCGGCACGGGCAGCGGCGGCCAAGGCGATGGCGCGGGCTCTGGTGCCAGCCGCGCGGTGCAGATTGCCGGCGATATCACCGCGACACGTGATTATCCGGCAAGGACAAGCAATCTCCGGATCGGAAGCAGCGTGACCATTGCCTTCACGGTCGGAGCCGATGGCCGCGTTCACGGCTGCCGCGTTTATCTGCCGAGCCCCGATCCTGAAGCGGATGCCATCACCTGCCGGTTGGCGACCGAACGCTTCCGCTTCCATCCGGCGACAGACCGGGCCGGCAATCCCGTCGAATCCCAGTACGGCTGGCGGCAGAGCTTTTTCGTTACCGACAGACGCAAGTCGCATTGATGGCAGCGGGATCCCGGCAGCTTGTGTGATGGCAATGCAGGCATCCGTCCCGCCAGATACTGCGCCGACTGTCCGAATATCTCCGAATTCGGGTAGCAAACGCGATGGATTGCGCCGTAAACGATGCACTGCAACATTGCAGTGCCAAAGAGTCAGGCTATTGCGATAGTTAGGCCTCCCGCCAAGAATGGCCCGGTCGAAGACCCTACGACGCAGGAACCCGATGGACACGATCATTCCCGTAGTTCTGTGTGGCGGCAGCGGCACACGCCTCTGGCCGCGCTCGCGCAAGGCCTGCCCCAAGCCGTTCCTGCCGCTGGTGGGCGATACCACGCTGTTTGAGGCCACCGTGCTGCGCTGCCCGGCCGAGGCCGGCTTCGGGGCGCCTATCGTCGTCACCGGCGCGGCCCATCTGGATCATGTCGAATCGCAGTTGCCGGATCCTGCCCGCAGCACGGTGATCGTCGAGCCCGAGGGCAAGAACACCGCCGCCGCCATCGCGCTCGCCGCGCTGCGCCTGCCCGAAGATGCGGTCATGCTGGTCTGCCCCAGCGATCACCACATCGGCGATGTCGCTGCCTTCCAGGCCGCCGCGCGCGAAGCCGCCGCGCTGGCGCGGCAGGGCTGGCTCGTTTCTTTCGGCATTGCCGCCACAGCGCCGGAGACCGGCTTTGGCTACTTGAAGCGCGGCGATGCCATTTCCGGCAGCGGCGGCTTTGCGGTGGCCCAGTTCGTCGAAAAGCCGGATCTCCAGCGCGCGATCGGCTTCCTTGCCGATGGCGGCTATGCTTGGAACGGCGGCATTTTCGCCTTCCGTGCCGGGACGTTCCTCGATGAACTGGCCGCGCACCGTCCCGCATTGGCCGAAGCCGTGCGTGCCTCCGTCGCGGCCGGCTCCGAAGATGGCACCCGTTTCCACCCCGATGCTGCCACCTTCGCGCTGATCGAGGGCGAATCGGTCGATTACGCGGTCATGGAAAACACGTCCCGCGCCGCCATGGTGCCCGCCACGATGGCGTGGTCCGATATCGGCAACTGGCAGGCGCTCCACGATGCGCTTGATCAGGACGAAGCTGGCAATGCGGTGCGTGGGCCTGCCGAACTCGTCGATTGCACGCATGTCCTTGTCGATAGTGATGGTCCCCATGTCTCGGTCATCGGCGCGCGCGATCTGATCGTCGTGGTCGACGAGGGCAATGTCCTCGTTTGCACCCGCGATGGCGCGCAGAAAGTGGGCAAGCTCTCGGGCGCGGTGAATCAGTGAGCGCGCTCAAGATCCGCACCGTGGAAAAGCCGTGGGGCCGGGATCAGCTGCCTGCACCCTTCGTCGCCCCTTTTGGCAAGCGGATCGGCGAAATCTGGTTCGAACCGGTGGAGCAAGTCCCTTCGCTTCTCGTGAAGTACATCTTCACCAGCCAGAAGCTCTCGGTCCAGGTCCACCCAGACGACGCGCAGGCGAAGCAGCTTGGCGAATACGATACCGGCAAGGAGGAATGCTGGCTGGTGATCGATGCCGAGCCCGGCGCCACGCTTGGCATCGGCTTTCATGAACCGATCAGGGCCGACGCGATGCGCGCCGCCGCGCTCGATGGCAGCATCGAGGATCTGCTGGTCTGGCACCCGGTGCAGGCGGGTGACTTCTTCTACATTCCGGCGGGCACCGTTCACGCCATTGGCGCCGGGGTCAGCCTGATCGAGATCCAGCAGAACTCCGATATCACCTACCGCCTCTACGACTATGGCCGCCCGCGCCCCCTTCATCTTGAAAAGGGTATGGCCGTCGCCCGCGGTGAACCCTATGCGCCAGCGCTCCACCGCCACCTTGCGCCCACCGGCACCATCGAACTCGCGCGTGGGCCCTATTTTACCGCGCACCGGGTCGAAGGCGTGCCCAATGCCGCGCTGCTCGCCGAATACAATGGGCCGATGCTGGTCCTGCCCCGCCGCGGCGAGGTCGAACTGGCCGGTGCCGTGCTGCGCCCGGGCGAATGCGCCGCCGCGCCTTCCGCCTCCGCCATCACCTTCGCGCCCGATAGCCAGAGCATCCTCGTCCGTGCAGCCTGAACATCCCGCGATGATCGCGCAGACCATCCAGCTCGCGCTGGCACCGGTTTTCGTGCTCGTGGCGATCGGCAATATCATGAACATCCTCACCACGCGCCTTGCGCGCATGGTCGATCGTTCGCGCCACTTGCAGATACTTCATGCCGGCACCAAGGGCAGCGAGCATGACGTGGTCGTTGTCGAAATGCGGATCATCGACCAGCGCATCGCCCATATCGGCCGCGCCCTGCTCTGCCTGGTGATCAGCGGCCTTGCCATCGGCACCACGGTCGCGGCGCTGTTCCTTAGTGAACTCGCAGGGGCGGACCTGCGGGTAGTGACCGCGCTCACCTTTGTCGCGGCCATCGCGCTCCTCATGGCGGCGCTGGTCCTGCTCCTGCTTGAAACCCGGCTTGCCGCCCGCGCGCTGCGCCTGCCGCCCGAACTCCTCGAACTCGAACGCGGTGATCTCTAGCGCAGCAGGTGCCCTGTCCGGTCGCGCTTGGTATCGAGATAGCGCGCATTGTGCGG
Source organism: Novosphingobium fuchskuhlense (assembly GCF_001519075.1). Lineage (GTDB taxonomy): Bacteria > Pseudomonadota > Alphaproteobacteria > Sphingomonadales > Sphingomonadaceae > Novosphingobium > Novosphingobium fuchskuhlense. The sequence goes on along the minus strand of NZ_KQ954244.1, from coordinate 207,248 downwards.
GTTTGCCGGCAGCTGGTGCGCCACCCGCTCGCCGACCGTCACGCCGACGGCTTCGAGCGCCGCGACCTTGGCCGGATTGTTGGTGAGCAGCCGCACGGCCGGCACGCCGAGCAGATCGAGCATTCGCGCCGCTACCGGGAAGTCGCGCGCTTCGTTGGGCAGGCCGAGCCGCTCGTTGGCATCTACCGTGTCGAAGCCCTGATCCTGCAATTCATAGGCCCGCAGCTTGTTGATGAGCCCGATGCCGCGGCCTTCCTGCCTGAGATAGAGCAGCAGGCCCCAACCGCCCGCATTGGCCTCGTCTGCCATACGCGCCAGCGCCGCATCCAATTGCGGCCCGCAATCGCATTTGAGGCTGCCCAGCACGTCACCCGTCAGGCATTCGCTGTGGAGCCGCACCAGCGGCACACGGTCGCCGGACTGGGTGCCGATCACCAGCGCGACATGCTCGCGCAGATCGTCACGCGCGCGGAAGGCGATGATTTCGGCATGCTCGCAGGCATCGACCGGCAGGCGGGCGCGGGCCTGGATCGTCAGTTCCAGCGGGTCCCTGAACACAGCGAGGTCGGCAGGCGTGACATCGACCGCCGGCTCCACCCCCGTTGCCACCATGAAGGCAGGCAGGATGCCGGCCAGCCGCGCCAGTTCCATCGCGGCCACGGCTGCAGACTGGGCGGGGCAGGCATCCGCGCGAAAGGGCCCGCGCATCGGCTCGGCCAGATCGAGCGCGGGATCGGCCAGCGTGCGCGCCGCGTGAAGCGAGAAGGGCTCCGCGCCGTGGATCATCACCGGCATGTGCGGCGCGGCGGCGTCGCGCTGGTTGGCGAGCTTGAGCGTGGCGGCACGGGCGTGGCTGATCAGCAGGCGGGCGGCATAGAGCCCGGGCTGCACGAAGGCGGTTTCGGCAGGCAGCAGATCAAGCGCGCCGTCCTTGCCGGTCACCCGGATCGCCCAGCCGTGGCGCAGCGCATCGAGCGCCAGGGCCACCGCGCGCGCGCGTCCGCTCAAAGCGCGAACTCCGTCACCAGCGGGACATGGTCCGAGGGCTGGTCCCACCGCCGCGTTTCCTCGACGATGCGGTGCGAGACCGACTGCGCCGCCAGCGCGGGTGAGGCCCACATGTGGTCGAGCCGCCGGCCCTGATCCTTGTCGCGCCAGTAGGAGCGATAGGACCACCACGAATAGTTGCGCTGGGGTGCCGGGATATGCTTGCGGCCAAGGTCCACCCAGCCATGTGCCGCGCCGAATGCGCCAAGCGCTGCCACTTCCTGCGGTGTGTGGCTGACGACCTTGAGCAGCGCCTTGTGGTCATAGACGTCGCAGTCGAGCGGGGCGATGTTGAAGTCCCCCACGATCAGCGTCGGCCGCTCGATCGCGCTTGCCCACTGCGTCATGCGGCCCAGAAACGCGAGCTTCTGGCCGAACTTGGGGTTGGCCTCCGGATCGGGGATGTCGCCGCCTGCGGGGATGTAGACGTTTTCAAGGACGATCCCGCCTTCCGGCATCATCACTTCCACGCCCACATGCCGTGCCTCGCCATTGGCCTGCCAGTCGTGGCGGGCGATTTCGCGGATCGGCACCCGGCTGACGGTTGCTACGCCGTGGTAGCCCTTCTGGCCGTGGACAGCCCGGTGGGTATAGCCAAGCTCTTCGAAGACCTCGTGCGGAAAGCTGGCCTCTGCCGTCTTGATCTCCTGCAGGCACAGCACATCGGGCGCCTGCTCGGTCAGGAAGCGGGCGACCTGCTCGATACGCAGCCGCACCGAGTTGATGTTCCAGGTGGCGATGGAAAGTGTGGGGGAGGCCATGCTTCGCGCTTTACGGACCTTGAGCGGGAGCGGCAAGCCATGCCCCGAAAAGGAAAACCCTCGGACCGGGGGCGTGGTCCGAGGGTTCCTTGTGCGTTCGTCACGCTGTCAGGACGGAGGGGGAGTTGGGACCGGGATACAGGGGGGGCGAACCCGGTCGAGTCCGTCTTGACCTCTTCCTTCTAGGACCCCGCCGCTTGCTGGCGGATGAACGTAGCCGTCAGGGAATGCCCAAAGTCGACGCAAATTGTCGCAAGGTGGCGGCTTGCTTGCTGCCGCTGCGACAATCCGCGCCCTACTTGCGGCCAATCCCGCGCGGATCGTTCCAGCGGAAGATGTTTGCAGGCAATGCCACGCCATAGCGCTGATTCGAAAGCCGGATCGTGGTGCGCCGGTTCTGCGAATCGAGCGCGACCCAGCTGTTGAGCTCCCAGCCGCCCGGCGCGGAAGGCTTCTTCAGCAGGATCATAGTGATCGAGCCGTACTCGGGATGGCGCGGATCGCGCACGTCGAGACTGATCACTTCGGGATGGCCGGTGGGGTTGAGCGTGGCGTAGCGCGCCACGTCCTTGTTCGGATCGAGCAGCGCGCCCAGCGGGCTGTTGCGGATCGGCCAGCGCTGCACCTGCCGCACTTCGTAGTCGATCATGGTCAGCGCCGAACCATCGGAAACGATGAGGAGCGGCACGCCCGGCTGATACTGGAAGCGGATCTTGCCGGGGCGTTGCAGGGTAAGGACCCCGGAAAGGCGCTGGCCGTTGCGGTCGGTCTGGGCAAAATCGGCCTGCAGCGTAGTGATCGCGCGCAATGCGGCGACAGCCTGCTCGATCTGCGGATTGGCGGCAGGAGCGGGCGCTTCCGGCGCGGCGGAGGCCGAAACGACAGGCGCCGCCAACGCAAAAAGCGCGGCGGCGAGGGCGGAGCGGATGGCGAGAAGCCGGCGGGCTGGGGTGCGCATGATCGTCATCCCTCGCCCATCGCCCAAAGGCATTGAACCCGGCGTGAACCCGCAGGCAGGTCCGGCCGCCGGGCCATGGCCTGCTTACTTGATCTTGGCTTCCTTGAACTCGACATGCTTGCGCACGACCGGGTCATACTTGCGGAACACCATCTTCTCGGTGGTGTTGCGCGGGTTCTTCTTCGTCACATAGAAGAAGCCGGTGTCGGCGGTCGAGACCAGGCGGATCTTGACGGTAGTGGGCTTGGCCATGGCTTTATCCTGAAAGTTCGTGCGCGCAAAAACAGATACGGCGGCGCGTTGCCACGCCGCCAGACAGGGGCCGGTCGTTGTGAGCGAATCACGCAAAAGTCAAGCCGTGTCATCAGTCGCGCGGATAGGGCGGTAGCGGTTTGAGCACGCCGAAGTGCTCTTTCGCCAGCGGTTCGGCCAGCGATGGCAGTTCGGGCACCGTCTGCTCCACCTTTTTCACCGGCAGCCGCTCCAGAAGGTCGCGCACCAGTGTCAGCCGCCCCCGGCGCTGGTCGTTGAAGTCCACCAGGGTCCAGGGCGCGTGTTTCGTGTGGGTCGCCTGCAGCATCGCCTCGCGCGCATCGGTATAGTCCTGATACCGGCTCCGCGCGGCCAGATCGATCGGCGAGATCTTCCAGCGCTTGCTCGGATCGTCATGCCGCTCGGCAAAACGCTCCTCCTGCTCCGCCTGATCGCAGGTCAGCCAGTATTTGAACAGGAGCAGCCCGTCATCGACGAGCATCCGCTCGAACCCGGGCGCCGCGTCTAGGAACGCCGAAACCTGTTCCGGGGTGGCAAAGCCCATCACCTTCTCGACGCCGGCGCGGTTGTACCAGCTGCGGTCGAACAGCACGATCTCGCCAGCCGCGGGGAGATGCGGCACGTAGCGCTGGAAGTACCACTGGGTCTTTTCGCGCTCGGTCGGTGTGCCCAGCGCCACGGTGCGCACCTGGCGCGGATTGAGCTTCTGCGCAATCGCGTTGATCGCCCCGGTCTTGCCCGCCGTGTCGCGACCTTCGAGGATCACCAGAATTCGCGCGCCGCACTGGCTGGCCCAGCCGGCCATCGCGGTGAGGTCGCCCTGCATCGCCTCCAGCGCTTCCTCGTAGTCCTTGCGGCCCATTTCTTCCTTGCTCACGCGCATTCCTCCCGTTCGGGCCAGGCAGACTGTCGCACGCCCGCCGCTTTGGCAATCGCCACCGATTGCACCCGACAGGCGGACCTGCTAAAAGTTGCAATTGAAACCATGTCAGGCCTCAGCGAACTCGATGCCGATTTCACGCGGCTCCCCGCACTGCCGGCCGGCGTCTTTACCGCGCCGCTGCAGCGCCCCGCCCATGTCGGCGAGGATTGGCTGGAGCCTCGCCAGACCGACTACGCCGCAGACGATCACCGTGTCTGGGATGATCTCTTCGCGCGCCAGATGCATGTGCTGCCCGGCCGCGCTGCCACAGCGTTCCTCAAAGGGCTGGAACGGCTCGATCTGGGGCGCGGCGGCATCCCCGATTTCGCACGGCTTTCCGCCGAACTCGGCGCGCTCACGGGCTGGAGCGTGGTGCCGGTGCCGATGCTGATCCCCGATCACGTGTTCTTCTGGCACCTTGCCAACCGCCGCTTTCCCGCCGGCAACTTCATCCGCCCGCGCGAGCGGTTCGACTACATCGAGGAGCCTGACGTCTTCCACGACGTGTTCGGCCATGTGCCGATGCTCACCGATCCGGTATTCGCCGATTACATGCAGGAATATGGCCGCGCCGGGTGGAAGGCGATGCGCTACAACCGGCTGAAGGCGCTCGGCGCGCTCTATTGGTACACGGTCGAATTCGGGCTGATCCGGGAAGCCGCAGGGCTCCGGGCCTATGGCGCGGGCATCCTCTCCGGCCCGGCCGAGGCGGTCTTCGCGCTGGAGGCCCAGTCCCCCAACCGGATCATGCTCCATGTCGATCGGGTGATGCGCACCGATTACGCGATCGACGATCTCCAGCCGACCTACTTCGTGATCGAGAGCTTCGCCGATCTCTACCGCCAGACCGTGGAGCGCGATTTCGACCGGCTCTACCGCGGGCTGGGTGCGGGGTTTACCTACGCCGGCAGTGCAGTGATCGATGTCGATGACGTGCTCCACAGGGGCACGCTGGAATACCACCTGCGCGGCGGCAGGCGTTCAGGCGCGAGCGCGGATTAGACCCACAGCAGCCAGACGAGGCCCGCCGCGCCGAGCACGATCCGGTACACGGCAAACGGCGTGAAGCCGCGCTTGCTGACATAGCCGATAAAGAACTTCACCACGATCAGCGAGACGACGAACGAGACGACCGATCCGATGGCGATCTCCTTCATGCCGACCGGGCCCGCGCCGGCCGAAAGCTCGTGCCGGTGGTCCCACAGCTGCTTAACGGTTGCGCCCAGCATGGTCGGCACCGCGAGGAAGAAGCTGAACTCAGCCGCCGTCCGGCGGTTCTCGCCCATGACCAGCGCGCCCATGATCGTCGCGCCCGAGCGCGAGACGCCCGGGATCACCGCGATGCACTGCATGAACCCGATCCGGATCGCCTGGCCAAGCGGCATCTGGCCCACCGGGCGGTAGTTCTGGTGCGAGACCAGCCGTTCGACCGCAATGATGGCAAAGCCGCCAAGGATCAGGGCCGCGCAGACCACGACCGGATTTTCCAGCAGCAGATCGATCCGCGACTTGAACAGCACGCCCACGATCGCCGCCGGAATGAACGCCGCCAGCACATTGCGCACGAAGGCGATCGATTCGCGCGATCCGCGCAGCGCACCCACGGCGACGTCCATGAAGGTGCGCCAGTAGAGCACCACCACCGCCATCACCGCCGGCAGCTGGATCACCACGTTGAACACCTCCCACGACTTCGCGTCATAGCCGAACAGCTCCGAGGCGAGGATGAGGTGCCCGGTCGAGGAGACCGGGATGAATTCGGTGAGCCCTTCGACAATGCCGAGGAGGATTGCGGTGATCGTCGTGTCCATGGGCGCATGGCCTCGCCGCCGCGCCGCGCCAAGTCAAGCGCGGGCGGACTTAAAGTTTTGTCATCTCACCAGATCCGCACGCGGTCCTGCGGCGCAAGGTAGAGCTGGTCGCCCGGCTTGACGTTGAAGGCCGCGTACCAGGGGTCGAAGTTGCGCACGACCGCGTTGACCCGCGCTTCGGCCAGCGAATGCGGGTCGGTCTTGAGCAGCTGGCGGGCGAAGGCCTCGCGGTACTTCCAGCGCCATGCCTGCGCGTAGGACAGGAAGAAGCGCTGGTCGCCGGTCAGCCCGTCCAACACCGGCGCGGGCTTGCCGCCCAGCGAGAGCTTGTAGGCCTGGTACGCCATCGAGAGCCCGCCGAGGTCGCCGATGTTCTCGCCGAGCGTCAGCTTGCCGTTGTGGCAGGTCTTGCCGCCATCGAACGGGCACTGCTGATCGTATTGCGCGGCGAGCTTGGCGCCCAGCGCATCGAAGGTCTTGCGGTCCTGCGCCGTCCACCAGTCCTTCAGCGTGCCGGTGCCGTCATAGCGCGAACCGGCATCGTCGAACCCGTGACCGATCTCGTGGCCGATGGTGGCGCCGACCGCGCCGTAGTTCACCGCATCGTCGGCGTTCGGGTTGAAATAGGGCGGCTGGAGATAGGCGGCCGGGAACACGATCTCGTTGGCGGGCGGCATGTAGTAGGCGTTGACCGTCTGCGGGGTCATCAGCCACTTGGCCTTGTCGACCGGCTTCTTCAGCTCGTCCAGCATGTCCTGCCAGTGCCAGCGCCCGGATTCGATCGCATTGGCAAGCGGCTGGCCCGGCTGGATGTCCATCCCGTCATAGGTCTTGAACTTGTCCGGATAGCCGATCTTCACGGTGAACTGGTCGAGCTTGGCCTGCGCCGCCAGCCGCGTCGCGGGCGTCATCCACGCAAGGTCCTTGAGGTTCGCGGCGAGCGCGGCGCGCAAGTTGCCGACCAGCTTGACCATCGCCGTCTTGCTCGATGGCGGGAAGTGTTTCTCGACATAGGCCTGGCCGATCGCCTCGCCCATCTGCGCCTGCACGTTGGAGAGCGCACGCTGCCAGCGCTGGCGGTCGCGCTCCTTGCCTTGCAGGGTGCGCCCATAGAAATCGAACCGCGCGGCATCGATGTCGCTCGGCAGGACCGATGCGTAGTCCGAGAGGAAATGTGCTGCGCCCCAGGCCTGCAGCACCGCGATGTCCTCCTCGCCCAGCAGCCTGATCAGCGCTGGGAAGCCGCCTCCCAGCTTGGCAAGGTCGTCCTTCCCAAGGCCGAGTTCGGCGGCCTTGGTCGCGCTGGGCGGGATTTCCGCGACGATCACGCTGCCGACAGTGCCGAGCCCGCTGCCCTCGAGCAGCGGCGCTACAGGGAAGGCGCCGCCCATGGCGATGAGCTCGTCCCGCGACACCCGGTTGGTCGTCAGCAGCGGATTGCGCGAGACGGCCTTGTCCCAGTCCGCCACCGCGATCTTGCGCTCGAAGGCATAGACCCTGTCCGCCATGGCCGCGGCATCGGCATAACCCGCCCGGGTGAGCAGGAAGGTGAGGTAGGCGCGGTACTTGCTCTGGATCGCGCGGTTGCTCTCGCTGTCGACCAGATAATAGTCGCGGTCTGGCAGGCCGAGGCCGCCGATGCCAGTGAACACCGTGTTGGCATCCGGCTGCTGCGGATCGATGCTTACCTGGAACGGCACGGGCGAGGGGAAGCCCGGTGTGGCAAACAGGGCGGCGATGTCGGCGCGGGTCTTCGCACCGCGAATCCGGTCAAGCCACGGCTTGGCGGGCGCGAGCCCGGCGGCATCGATCGCGGCGGTATCGAGGAAGGCGCGGTAGCTGTCGGCAATGCGCTGGCCGGTCGTGCCCGGCGTTTGCGGGCGCGCCGCAAGCCCCTCGACGATTTCCTTCACCGCCTGCTCCGCGCCGAGGATCAGGCCGAGCGCGCTGCCGCTGAAGGGGTATTGCGGCGGGATGACTTCGGCGCGGTCCCACTTGCCGTTCACATAGGCGAAGAAATCGTCGCCGGGCTTCACCGCCGGGTCGATATCGGCCGGGTTGAAGCCCCATCCGCCGAAGCTCTGTACGCGGTAGCCGTCGATCAGTCCGGGACCCGACGACGGAGCGGCTGGCGCATCGGCCAGCGCGCAAGGGGCGGAAAGCGCGAACAGGGAGGCGGCAGCAAAAGCGCCGGCAAATCGCTTCATCATGGGTCGGGGTGTCCAGTCAGGAAAATTGCGCCAGCCGAAAAGTAGTCACCCCGCTGCGCTTGTCCAGCGGGCTTGGGGTCGCGATCAGGCCTCGATGCTGTCGAACTGCAGGCGGGCAAGGCGGGCATAGAGCCCGTCCTGCGCCGAAAGCGCGGCGTGGGTGCCCTGTTCGACGATGCGGCCCTTGTCCATCACGATGATGCGGTCCGCCGAGCGCACCGTGGCGAGGCGGTGCGCGATCACCAGCGTGGTGCGCTGCTTCATCAGCCGGTCGAGCGCATCCTGAACCAGCCTTTCGCTTTCTGCATCGAGCGCGCTGGTCGCCTCGTCGAGCAGCAGAATCGGCGCGTCGCGCAGCAGCGCGCGCGCGATCGCGATGCGCTGGCGCTGCCCGCCCGAAAGCCGCGCGCCATCCTCGCCAAGGAACGTGTCGAGGCCCTGCGGCAGTTCTTTGAGGAACGTGGCGGCGTTGGCGGCTTCGGCGGCCTCCCAGATCTGCGCGTCGCTCGCGCCCCAGTTGCCATAGCGCAGGTTGTCGCGCGCACTGGCGGCAAACAGCACGCCGTCCTGCGGCACGAGCGCCATGCGCGCACGCACTTCGGCAGGGTCCGCCTGCGGCAGCGGCACGCCATCGATGCGGACCGTGCCGGCATGGGGATCGTAGAACCGCTCGGCGAGCAGGAACAGCGTCGACTTGCCCGCCCCCGAGGGCCCGACAATGGCGACCGTCTCGCCCGGTTCCACCGCCAGCGAGAAATCCTCGAGCGCGGCGACTTCCGGGCGGCTGGGATAGCGGAACGAGACGTTCTGGAAAGCGATCTGCCCGCGCGGCGGCTGCGGCAGGTGCAGCGGGCGCGGCGGTGCGGTGATCTCGGGCTGTTCGAGCAGCAGTTCGTTGAGCCGCCCGGCTGCCCCCGCGCCGCGTAGCAGATCGCCGTAGACTTCGGTGAGCGAGCCCACCGCGCCCGCTACGATGCCCCCGGTCAGCACGAAGGCGGCGATTGTGCCGCCGCTGATCGAGCCATTGGCGACCGCAGCCGCGCCCTGCCACATCAGCACCGCGATGCCGCCGAAGACGAGGAAGATGACGATCGCGGTCATCGCCGCGCGGATCAGGATGCGCCGCTTGGCCGCGCCGAATGTCCGCTCCACGGCTTCGGCGAAGCGGGCGGATTCGCGCTTCTCCTGCCCGAAGGCCTGAACCACTTTCATCGCGCCCAGCACTTCGCTGATCTGCACGCCGATATCGGCCACGCGGTCCTGGCTCGATCGCGATGCACGGCGCAGGCGCGAGCCGAAGAACACGATCGGCCCGACGACGACCGGAATGCCGACGAGCAGACCCGCGGTCAGCGCCGGGGCCAGCGTGAACAGGTAGGCAATCCCTCCCAGCGCGGTGATCGAGTTCCTCAGCGCGATCGAAACCGTGGTGCCCACCACCTGTTCGATGATCGCGGTGTCGGCGGTCATGCGCGAGGAGATTTCCTTCGGGCTGTTGCTCTCGAAGAAGCTGGGCGGCATGCGCAGCAGGTTGGTCTGCACCTTGAGCCGGACGTCGGCGACGACGCGTTCGCCCAGCCACGATACGAAATAGAACCGCACCGCAGTGCCGATGCCCAGGATCAGCACAACCAGCAGCAGCCAGCGGAACGCGCCGTTGATCGTGTCGGCATTGGCGCCGTGGCCGAACGCCCTGTCGATGATCGAGCGGAAGCTGGCCGGGATCGCGATGGTTGCGCCGGAGGTGATCAGCAGCGCGGTCAGCGCAATGGCCACCTCGCCGGGATAGCTGGCGCCTTCGCGCAGCAGCATCCTGAGCGGGCTCAGCGTGCGTGCGGGCCGGGCAGGTGCGGCTTCGGCAGCCGGTGCTGCGGGGCCGGTGTTCTCGGGTGTTGCGTCCATCGCGCTTGCCCTAGCCCATGCGTGAAGGGGCTGAAAGGGGGCAGCAGGGCAAACCTGTCCGGATGGGAGCGATGGTGCGTTGCACAAGGTGCAAAATCACGGCACACTGGGCCCAATCGAAGCCGCGTACGGCTCCGCAACAAGACAAAGGTGTTCGCAGTGCTCTACAAGGCTTACGAGATCCAGCGCTCGATGCTCAACGCGGGCAGCGCCATGGCATCGATGGGTGCCGAAATGCTCGCCGATCCGCGCAACCCCTGGGCGCCCTTCGGCGGCACGCAGATGTTGGCCTCCGCGCTCGAGGTGTTTGCCCATGCCGCCGCGCCGCGCGGCAAGCCAGCGTTCGGTCTCAAGGTCATCACTGTGGACGGCACACCCCACGCGGTGAACGAGACCGTTGAGATCCAGCAGCCCTTCGGCAACTTGCGCAAGTTCACGCATGAAGGCCTGCCCGCCGATGCGCCGCGCCTCCTGATCGTCGCGCCGATGAGCGGCCACTACGCCACGCTGCTGCGCGGCACGGTGGAACGCATGCTCGAAGGCTGCGTGGTCTACATCACCGACTGGGCCGATGCGAAGTACGTGCCGCTTGCGGAAGGCCGCTTCGATCTCGACGAATACATCGACTACCTGATCGGCTACCTCGAGCACATCGGGCCGGGCGCGCACATGATGGCGGTCTGCCAGCCTTCGGTCCCGGCCTTCGCGGCGACGGCGGTGATGGCGGTGCGCGAAAACCCGTGCCGCCCGGTCACGCTCACCATGATGGGCGGCCCGATCGACACGCGCGAAAGCCCGACCGCGGTCAACGATCACGCGATCACCAAGCCCTTCGTGTGGTTCAAGCACAATGTGATCACCACCGTGCCCGCCAATTATCCGGGCGCGGGACGGCAGGTCTATCCGGGCTTTGTCCAGCTCGCGAGCTTCATGTCGATGAACCTCGGCAGCCACATGAACGCGCACTACGGCCTGTTCAAGCACCTCGTGCAGGGCGATGGCGAAAGTGCCGACGCGACCAAGACCTTCTACGACGAGTACCGCGCGGTCTGCGACATGACCGCCGAGTTCTACCTTCAGACCGTCGATGTCGTGTTCCAGCAGCACCTCCTGCCCAAGGGCGAGCTCTACCACCGCGACATCCGCGTCGATCTCGGCGCGATCCGGGACACCGCTATCCTGTGCATCGAGGGCGAGCGGGATGACATCTCCGGCATCGGCCAGACCAAGGCCGCGCTCAAGGTCACGCCGAACCTGCCGGAAAAGCTCAAGAAGTACCACCTCGCGCCCGAAGTCGGCCACTACGGCATCTTCAACGGCTCGCGCTGGCGCAGCACCATCGCCCCGGTGGTGGAAGGCTGGATCAAGAGCCACAGCAAGGCCCGCAAGCTGAGCGTGGTGGCGTAACTTCGGCCACCTTCGTTCAGCTTCGTTGGTTCCCAGCACATCGTGGTTGCTTCGCTCTACCCGTAGGTGACGAATACTGGTTAGGCTGAGCGAAGGCGGAACTACCCTCTCATCTCAAACAAAAAACTGCGTGATCCACTCGCAGATCAGCGCGGGCTTCGGCTCGCCTTCGATCTCGACGGTGATTTCCATCGTCTGTTGCCACTGGCCGGGCCGCTTCTCGTCCAGCTCGAGCAGCTTGAACAGCCCTCGCACCCGCTTGCCGGAGCGGACTGGGGCGAGGAAGCGGGTCTTGTTGCCGCCGTAGTTGACGCCCATCTTCACGCCCTCGGGCCGCGGGCAATCGCTTTCCTGCGTCAGCAACGGTATCAGCGACAGCGTCAGGAAGCCGTGCGCGATCGTCCCGCCGAAGGGGGTTAGCTTCGCCTTTTCCGCGTCGATGTGAATGAACTGGAAATCGCCGGTCGCCTCGGCGAACTGGTTGATCCGCTCCTGCGTGACCTCGACCCATTCGGAGGTGCCCACCACCTGGCCGACCAGTTCCTTGATTGCGCCCGGTGCCATTGTCTTCATCGCTGCCATCTCCCGTTTCGGCCGTCTCGTTTGTGCCATCTCTAGGCGGCAAACGCGCCGGCATGCAACGGGGTGCGCAAAGGCTAACTGCGATCAGGCCGTGGCGGGCAGCGGCGATGCGCCAGTCCGGGGCGCGCGGAAGGGCTTGGGTGCCGCGCGCTTCACGCGTCCGATATAGGACGAGAGCCCGCATTGCAGCCCGACCAGCATGTAGCAGAACGGCTGGAAGGCAATGCCGACAAAGGCGCCGCCGAACAGGTAGACGATCTGCGCCTGTTGCAGCGCGTCCGCCAGCGGGGTCACCCATGCCAGTTCAGGCGAGGTTTCCTTGGCATAGCGGCGGCGGATGAGCTCCATGTGGATCACCCCGAGGATGTGCAGCAGCAGCCACAGCGCAAGCCCCGGATAGCCCTGCTCGCCCAGCATCTCGAAGTAGCTCGAATGGTAGGCGCGGGCGTGCTCTTCGATGCGCTGGGTCTCGATGGCGGTGTTGTTGTCGCCCGCGTTTTCGGCCTGCACGGTATCGTAGGACAGGACGTTCTGGCGATAGGCATCGAAGCCGCCACCGAAAGGATGGGTCTTGGCATAGTCGATCGTCCACATCCACACCGCCACGCGCGTCGAGGCGGACTGATCGGACTGGTGGTTGCGGATCGTGTTCATCCGCTCGGTGAAGCTCTGCGGCAGCAGCGGGATCGCGATCACCGCCAGCGCGCCGATCGTGCCGATGTAGAGCATCCGCCGCTTGACCGACCGCAGGCTCATCAGGCCCAGGACCGCCACGCAGATGAGGCCGGTGCGCGCCTGCGTCCCCACCGGCATGAGCAGGCAGGAAAAGCAGATGCCGATGGCGAAGAGCCGCACCAGCCAGCTCGGTTTGAAGATCGTGCCGTGCCGGGCCAGCCACAGCGCCAGCGGCATCACGCAGACCGCGCAGGTCGAGATGATCGAGCCTTCGTAGAGCCCGGTGTTGTCGTTCACCAGCAGCTTGAGTTCGCCATAGCCGCCGCCGCCGGCCAGTGTCTTGATCCCGCCGCCGATCACGATCACGCCCACGGAGAGCACCATGATCAGCGTCAGCGCCTCGATCCTGAGGCGGGTGCGCAAGGTCAGCGGCAGGAACATCGCGAAGACGAGCGCTTTCCACACCCAGCTCCATTTCACGAAGGCGTCTTCGGGAAAGTCGGCGGTGCGCGTGCTGAGCCCGCAGTAGATCAGCAGCAGCAGCAGGATGAACTGGCGCGGCGAGAAGCGGATGCCGTTCTTGTCGTCGGTCGCGGCCCAGGCGGTCACTGCGCCGATGAAGGCGATGAGGCTGATGGGGATCGATTGCAGGAAACCCCAGCTGACCTTCTGAGGCGCGACGATATCGATATAGGCATAAGCCAGCACGAACAGGAATGGTCGCCGCACGCCGGCGGCGAAAAACGCCGCCACGAAGGCGGTGAGGAAGAGGTTAAGCACCGGGCCTGTCCTCTCCCTGCGGGGCTGCCGGCCCGCCCTTGCGCCGGCCCATCAAGGCCTTGAAGCTGGGCAGGATCGGGTCATTGTCGAGATCGTCGCGGCCCAGCAGGCGCCAGACGGCAATCGCCATCAGCGCATGCGGCATCACCACGGTAAAGATATCGATCATGCGGGCATGCCCAGACTGTGAAACTGCGGCCCCGATCGAACCGTCCTGTCCTGCTGTTTAGGCAAACTCGGTTGACGCCGCGTTAAGTCCTCCCGTGCCATGAGGGCGGGATGACCCGGGTGCTGCATATTCTCGACCATTCGCTACCGCTGCAGAGCGGTTACACCTTTCGCACGCGCGCCATTCTCAAGGCGCAGGAGGGGCTTGGCCACGAGGTGCGCGGCCTCACCGGACAGCGCCACACCGCGCCCGCCACCGGTGCGGAGCCCGAGCTGCACGATGACCTTGCCTTCCACCGCACCCCCGGTGCGCCGTCGGGTCCGCCCGGCGTGTCGGAATGGCAGGAAATCGGCGCGCTGGCCCGCCAGATCGAGGCGGTGGCGCGTGAGTGGCGGCCAGAGGTGCTGCATGCGCATTCGCCGGCGCTTGGCGGCCTTGCCGCGGTGCGTGCGGGCCGCCGCCTCGGCCTGCCGGTGGTCTACGAGATCCGCGCGTTCTGGGAGGATGCCGCGGTCGGCAATGGCACAGGCCGCGAAGGCTCGCTGCGCTACCGCCTGACCCGGGCGCTCGAAAACGAGGTGGTGCGCGGCGCGGATGCTGTCGTCACCATCTGCGAGGGCCTGCGCAGTGATCTGGTCGCGCGCGGCTTCCCCGCCGAAAAGATCACGATCATGCCGAACGGGGTCGATCTCGCACTGTTCGGCCAGCCGCTGGAGCGCGATGCCGATTTCGCCCGCAGCCTCGGGCTTGGCGAAGGGCCGGTGATCGGCTTCCTCGGCAGCTTCTACCCTTACGAGGGGCTCGACGACCTGATTGCCGCGATGCCGCTGATCCTCGCGCGCCAGAGCGATGCCCGCCTGCTGCTCGTCGGCGGCGGCCCGGCCGAAGCGGCCCTGCGCGCGCAGGCCGCAGCCTCCCCGGCGGCGCATGCGATCCACTTCATCGGCCGCGTGCCGCACCACGAGGTCGACCGCTACTACGCCCTCGTCGACGTGGTCTGCTACCCGCGCAAGGCGATGCGGCTCACCGATCTCGTCACGCCGCTCAAGCCGCTCGAGGCAATGGCCCAGGGCAAGCTCGTCGCGGCAAGCGCGGTCGGCGGCCACCGCGAACTGATCGAGGATGGCATGACCGGCACGCTCTTCCCGCCTGATGACCCGGTCGGCCTTGCCGCTGCCATGGCTAGCCTGCTCGGCGATCGCAGTCTGTGGGATGCCCGCCGTACGGTCGCCCGCGCCTTCGTCGAACGCGCGCACGACTGGTCGCGCAACGCGGCCCGTTATGATTCCGTTTACCAAACCCTGTTAACCCGAAAGCAAGCAATCTCCGGCGCTGCGGCCTGATCTTCGGGCCAAGTGCCCACGGGATCATAATTCCACCCAGACCGGGGTCCGACACGCGCCATGAGTACGTTTCGCCAGAAGGTTCAGGCCACGACGAACTGGGAGAAGCCAGTTGCCGAAGCGGCTTCCGCAGCGGCTTCCGGGCCGGCCAAGGCCGCGCGCGATCGTGCCGGGAGGGCGCGCAAGGCCGCGCCGGCGCCGGTCGCGGCACATCCCCTGTTTCCGGTTTTCGCGGCGCTCTGGTTCGCTGCGCTGTTTGGTCTTGCCAGCCTCGCGATCCCGGGCGCGGCGCTCGGCGCGCTGGTCGTCAAGACCGGTCTGCCCGCACTCGTCCCCGCTGCTGCGCCGCCGCTCGGCTTTACCGCGCATTTGCTCGTGGCCTTCGCGATGGCCGGCTTCGGCGGGGCGGTCGGGCTCGCTCTCGGGCTGCGTCTGCGCCCCGCCGGTGCGCAGCCGGTGCGTCCGGCCGAAACCGCCACGCCCGCACCCGCGCCCGCACCGGAAGCCGATGATGTCTACAAGGTCCGCGCGCGCGATGCCCATCCCGATGCGCCGCCGCGCCGCCCGCTGGTGCTGACCGAAGCGCTCGGGGAACCGCTTGGCGAGGAACCCGCGCCGTCCGACGCTCCCCTGCTGCGCCGCAAGCCTGCGCCAGGTGCCGGCGAACCCGCGCCTGTTGCGCCGTGGATCGCGGAGTTCACCCCCGGCGGCAGTGAAGCGGCAGAGCCGCTTGATCTGGCCGCGCTCGATCTGGCCGAAGCCGATGAGGTCCCTGCCTCCGCAATACCCGAACCTGAAATGGCGCTGGCCCCCTTCGAGGAAGAGCCTGACGAAGCGGCCTCTGCCGAAGCGGAGCCTGCCGCCGGTGTGGCCGCCGCATCCGCGCCGCTCGTGCCCGAAGCGCCGGTGCTGATCGCCGCAACGCCGCAGCTTCCGGCTGGCTTCACGGCCACCTTGCCGGATGCAGGGCATGGCACGCGGTCGCCCGTCGCGGGCGCCCCGCTCGAGAACCTTGGTCTTGTCCAGCTCATCGAGCGCCTCGCTCTGGCGATCGCCGCGCGCAAGGCTGCCGCCGAGGCTGCCCTGGCTGAAGCCGAAGCTGCCTTGGTTGAAGCGAACCCGGTTGCAGCCGGAGGTGCGGACAACGCGCCTGCCGAATCTGAAAGCATGCCGGGACTGTTCTCGCGGCCGCAGAATGCCGGTCTGCGCGATGCGGATGCAACCGCTGCCAGCGTGCCGACGGCTGGCTCGGCGCGCGAGGCGATCCTGCGACGCCTTGGTGCAGTGGCGGTGGGCGAAGACATGGCGCAAGCCGATGGCTCGGCGCCGTTCAGCCGGCCCGTGCCGGCCGCTGCGCCAGCGACCGGGGAAGCGGTGATCCCGCTGCGCCTGGCCGAACTCGGCGCAACTCCGGCCGCGCCCCAGGCTGACGTCGCCCCGTTCGAAAACGATGCGGCGCTGCGTTCGGCACTGGCCACGCTCCAGCGGATGACCGCGCGGGGTTGACGCTACGGCATGGCGGTGCTGTCCGCTCTCCGGCGGTGCGGCGCGGCCATGCATCCGTATTTCCGGCCGGATCGCCGCTGGGCCCTTTGGGCAATTCGCGCGGCGTAGTTGCAAAATAACAATCCTGCAGTCATGGGGGATTTTCGCGCAACTTTCGTTGTCCTTTGGGCAGCGCGATTCGCGCGTCTGTATCAACCAGGTCGATTTCCGCGACCGCGTGCAGGGCAAAAATTGTGATGGGTTTTCCGCAGGTTCAGGGCCTTTACGATCCGCGTAACGAACATGACGCATGTGGCGTCGGCTTCGTTGCGCATATCAAAGGCATCAAAAGCCACGGAATTATCGAGCAAGCGCTCGAGATCCTGCGCAATCTCGATCACCGCGGTGCGGTCGGGGCCGATCCGTTGCTGGGCGATGGCGCGGGCATCCTTATCCAGATCCCCGATGCACTGCTGCGCCGTTGGGCCGCTGCCGAAGGCAAGGATCTGCCGGCGCCCGGCGACTATGCCGTCGCGATGTGCTTCCTGCCGCAGGACGAGACCGCGCGCGATTTCGTGATCGAGGTCTTCGAGAAGTTCATCGCCAAGGAAGGCCAGCACCTTGTCGGCTGGCGCGATGTGCCGACCACCCTCGATGGCCTCGGCAAGACCGTGATCGAGCAGATGCCGGTGATCCGCCAGTGCGTGATCCGTCGCGGCGAGAACTGCCCCGATCAGGACGCATTCGAGCGCAAGCTGCTGGCGATCCGCAAGCAGACTCAAAACCCGCTGGAGGCACTGGCCGAAAAGCACGGGCTCCCCGGCGTGACCGAGCTCTACATGCCGAGCTTCTCCTCGCGCACCGTGGTCTACAAGGGCCTGCTGCTCGCCGATCAGGTCGGCTCCTTCTACGATGATCTGCGTGATCCGGCCTGCGTTTCGGCGCTCGGCCTCGTCCACCAGCGCTTCTCGACCAACACCTTCCCCAGCTGGAAGCTCGCGCACCCCTACCGGTTCATCGCCCACAACGGTGAAATCAACACCGTGCGCGGCAACGTCAACTGGATGAACGCGCGCCGCCGCACCATGGAATCCGAGCTGCTCGGCCCGGATCTCGACAAGATGTGGCCGCTGATCCCGCACGGCCAGTCGGACACAGCGAGCCTCGACAACGCGCTCGAGCTGCTGCTGGCGGGTGGCTACAGCCTCGCACACGCGGTCATGATGCTGATCCCGGAAGCCTGGGCCGGCAACCCGCTGATGGATGCCAAGCGCCGCGCCTTCTACGAATACCACGCTGCGTTGATGGAGCCGTGGGACGGCCCTGCTGCCGTCGCCTTCACCGATGGCCGCCAGATCGGCGCCACGCTGGATCGCAACGGCCTGCGCCCTGCACGCTTCTCGATCACGCGCGACGATCTCGTCTGCATGGCATCGGAAAGCGGCGTCCTGCCCTTCCGCGAGGAAGACATCGTGCGCAAGTGGCGGCTCCAGCCGGGCCGCATGCTGCTGATCGATCTCGAACAGGGCCGCATCATCGAGGACGAGGAAATCAAGGCGCAGCTCGCCGGGGAAGAGCCTTACGAGGAGTGGCTGGCCGCCGCGCAGTACAAGCTCAAGGAACTGGCCGAAGTCGAGCCCGAGGAAGCCGCGCTGCCCGAGCCGACCTCCTCGCTCCTCGATCGCCAGCAGGCCTTCGGCTACACGCAGGAAGATATCGCCAAGTTCCTCGAACCGATGGCGACGACCGGCGATGATCCGATCGGCTCGATGGGCACCGACACCCCCATCGCGGTCCTCTCCGATCGCTCGCGCCTGCTGTACGACTATTTCAAGCAGAACTTCGCGCAGGTCACCAACCCGCCGATCGATCCGATCCGCGAGGAGCTGGTCATGAGCCTCGTCTCGATGATCGGCCCGCGCCCCAACCTGCTCGGCCATGATGCCGGCACGCACAAGCGCCTCGAAGTCGATCAGCCGATCCTCACCAACGCCGATATCGCCAAGATCCGCTCGGTCGAAGCCGTGCTCGACGGTGCTTTCCGCACCGCCACGATCGATACAACGTGGGATGCCGCCAGCGGCGCCGCCGGTCTCGAAATGGCGATCAAGGAAATGTGCTGGGCCGCCACCGAAGCGGTGCTGGCAGACAAGAACATCCTCATCCTGTCCGACCGCGCGCAGGATGCGGGGCGGATCGCCATGCCCGCGCTGCTCGCCACTGCTGCCGTCCACCACCACCTCGTCCGCCAGGGTCTGCGCATGCAGACCGGCCTTGTCGTGGAAACCGGCGAAGCGCGCGAAGTGCATCACTTCTGCGTCCTCGCAGGCTACGGTGCCGAGGCCATCAATCCCTACCTCGCTTTCGAGACGCTGGAATCGATCCGCGTCGCGCGCGAACTGCCGCTGTCGGCCTATGATGTGGAGAAGAACTACATCAAGGCGGTGGGCAAGGGCATCCTCAAGGTCATGTCCAAGATGGGCATCTCGACCTACCAGTCCTATTGCGGTGCGCAGATCTTCGATGCGGTCGGCCTCTCGTCGGCCTTCATCGACAAGTACTTCACCGGCACCGCCACCATGATCGAAGGCGTCGGCCTCACCGAAATCGCCGAAGAAACGGTGCGCCGTCACGCCGCCGCCTATGGCGACAGCCCGGTCTACCGCAAGATGCTCGACGTCGGCGGCATGTATCAGCTGCGCCTGCGCGGCGAGGAACACGCCTGGACAGCGGAGAACGTCGCCGCCCTCCAGCACGCCGTGCGCGGCAATATTCCCGACAAGTACCGAGAGTTCGCGCAGACCATCAACGACCAGTCGGCGCGCATGCTCACGATCCGCGGCCTGCTCGAATTCAGGCCGGCGAATGATCCCGTGCCGCTGGAGGAGGTTGAATCCGCCAGCGACATCGTCAAGCGCTTCGCCACCGGCGCCATGTCGTTCGGCTCGATCAGCCGCGAGGCGCACACCACGCTCGCTGTCGCGATGAACCGCATCGGCGGCAAGTCGAACACCGGCGAGGGCGGCGAGGAGCCGGACCGGTTCGTGCCGCTGCCTAATGGCGATTCGATGCGCTCGGCGATCAAGCAGGTCGCCTCGGGCCGCTTCGGCGTCACCACCGAATACCTCGTCAACGCCGACGACATCCAGATCAAGATGGCCCAGGGCGCGAAGCCCGGCGAAGGCGGCCAGCTGCCGGGTGACAAGGTCGACAAGGTGATCGGCAAGACCCGCCACTCAACGCCCGGCGTCGGCCTCATCTCGCCGCCGCCGCACCACGATATCTATTCGATCGAGGATCTCGCCCAGCTGATCCACGATCTCAAGAACGTGAACGGCAAGGCGCGCATTTCGGTCAAGCTCGTCTCCGAAGTCGGCGTCGGCACCGTGGCTGCGGGCGTTTCCAAGGCGCGCGCGGACCATGTCACGATCTCGGGCTACGAAGGCGGCACCGGCGCTTCGCCGCTCACCTCGCTCACCCACGCGGGGTCGCCCTGGGAAATCGGCCTCGCCGAAACCCAGCAGACGCTGCTCCTCAACAACCTGCGCAGCCGCATCGCGGTGCAGGCGGACGGCGGCCTGCGCACGGGGCGCGATGTCGCGGTTGCCGCGCTCCTCGGCGCGGATGAGTTCGGCTTTGCCACCGCCCCGCTGATCGCGGCAGGCTGCATCATGATGCGCAAGTGCCACCTGAACACCTGCCCGGTCGGCGTCGCCACGCAGGATCCGGTGCTGCGCGCGCGCTTCACCGGCCAGCCCGAGCATGTGATCAACTACTTCTTCTTCGTCGCCGAAGAACTGCGCGCCATCATGGCCGAGCTGGGCTTCCGCACCGTCGGGGAAATGGTCGGCCGCGTCGATTGCCTCGATACCCGCAGCGCGATCACCCACTGGAAGGCGCGCGGCATTGATCTGTCGCGCCTCCTCCACCGCGTCGAGCCGGCGCCGGGCACCACGCTGGGCTGGAGCGGCACGCAGGACCACGGCCTTGATGCCGCGCTCGACAACACCCTCATCGCCTCAGCGCAGCCTGCGCTCGAACGCGGCGAAGCGGTGCGCATCGAAAGCAAGGTGCGCAACGTCAACCGCACCGTCGGCGCGATGCTTTCGGGGGAAGTCGCCAAGCGCCATGGCCACCGCGGTCTCCCCGCCGGCACGATCCATGTCACGCTCTCGGGCGTTGCAGGCCAGTCGTTCGGGGCGTTCCTCGCCCACGGCGTCACGCTCGATCTCACGGGCGATGCCAACGACTACGTTGGCAAGGGCCTCTCCGGCGGCCGTGTCATCGTCCGCCCGCCCTCGCACGTCGATCGCGCCGCGAACGAGAACATCATCGTCGGCAACACCGTGCTCTACGGCGCCATCGCGGGTGAGGCCTACTTCAACGGCGTCGCCGGCGAACGCTTTGCGGTTCGCAATTCGGGTGCCGTCGCGGTGGTTGAAGGCACCGGCGATCATGGCTGCGAATACATGACCGGCGGCGTCGTCGTCGTGCTCGGCAAGACGGGGCGCAACTTTGCGGCCGGCATGTCGGGCGGCGTGGCTTACGTTTACGATCCGGAGGGCCGTTTCCCCGCGCTGTGCAATGCCGCGATGGTGGACGTGCTCCCCGTCTCGGCCGAGCGTGACGAGGAAGATGGCACCGGCCGCCCGCAGCAGCGCGGGGTGGACGTCACCGACTTCGGCATGGGCGACATGCTGCGCCACGACGCGGATCGCCTGCGCATTCTCGTCGAGCGCCACCACCTCCACACCGGCAGCAAGCACGCCCGCGCGCTGCTTGACAACTGGGCCGAGGCGCTGCCGCACTTCGTCAAGGTCATGCCGCGCGATTACGCCCGCGCCCTGCGCCAGCTCGAAGCCGAGCGCGCCGCAGCCGCCAGCGTCGCCGCAGAATAAGTCAAGGTATCAAGAACATGGGCAAGGCAACCGGCTTCCTCGAAATCGATCGCAAGGATCGCAGCTACGACGCCCCGCAGGAGCGTCTGAAGCACTACCGTGAATTCGTCATCCCGCATGACGACGGCACGCTCAAGGGCCAGGCGGCGCGCTGCATGAACTGCGGCATTCCGTACTGTCACAACGGCTGCCCGGTGAACAACCAGATCCCGGACTGGAACCACCTCGTCTACGAGAACGACTGGCGCACCGCGCTCGACAATCTCCACTCGACGAACAACTTCCCGGAATTCACCGGCCGTATTTGCCCCGCCCCGTGCGAGGCTGCCTGCACACTGAACCTCGTCGACCAGCCCGTCACGATCAAGTCGATCGAATGCTCGATCGTCGACAAGGGTTGGAAGGAAGGCTGGATCGAACCGCAGATCCCATCGCACAAGACGGGCAAGACCGTCGCGGTGGTCGGCTCCGGTCCCGCGGGCCTCGCCTGCGCGCAGCAGCTCGCCCGTGCCGGCCACTCGGTCACCGTGTTCGAAAAGTCTGACCGCGTCGGCGGCCTGCTCCGCTACGGCATCCCCGATTTCAAGCTCGAGAAGCACCTCATCAACCGCCGCCTCGTCCAGATGATGGCCGAAGGTGTCGAGTTCCGCACCTCGGTCGAAGTCGGCGTCACGGTCTCGGTCGCCAGCCTCCTTGAAAACTTCGACAAGGTCGTCCTTGCCGGCGGCGCGGAAGATCCGCGCCCCATCGGTATCCCCGGCTTCGAACTCCCCGGCGTGCGCTACGCCATGGAATTCCTCACCCAGCAGAACAAGCGCGTCGCTGGCGACGATGAAATCCGCGCCGCCCCGCGCGGCTCGCTCCTCGCCACTGGCAAGCACGTCGTTGTCATCGGCGGCGGCGATACCGGGTCTGACTGCGTCGGCACCTCCAACCGCCAGGGCGCGCTCTCGGTCACCCAGCTCGAAATCATGCCGCGCCCGCCCGAAAAGGAAGACAAGGCGCTGACCTGGCCCAACTGGCCGCTCAAGCTGCGCACCTCCTCCAGCCACGAAGAAGGCGTCGAACGCGAATTCGCCGTCCTCACCAAGCGCGTCCTCGGGGAAAACGACGTCTCCGGCCTCGAATGCGTCCGCGTCGAGTGGAACAATGGCAAGATGGAGGAAGTTGAAGGCAGCACCTTCGTCATCCCCGCCGACCTGATCTTCCTCGCCATGGGCTTCACCGGCCCGCGCAAGCAGGGCCTGCTCGAACAGGCCGGCGTGGAACTCGACCCGCGCGGCAACGTCAAGGGCAACACCGCCGACTACCGCACCTCGGTCGACCGCATCTTCGCCTGCGGCGACATGCGCCGTGGCCAGAGCCTCGTCGTCTGGGCCATCCGCGAAGGACGCCAATGCGCCCGCGCCGTGGACGAAGCCCTGATGGGCGTGACCGAACTCCCGCGCTGACCTTCAATCCCTCCCCATTTTTGCGGCACGCACAAATGGGGAGGCGGCCCGCCAAAGGCGGGTCTGAGGGGTAATTCAAGCCACTGAAGAAATGCCTTCGGCGGGCAAGGGCTGTTGCCCTTGCATCCCGTTCGTCGGCGCGTGGCCTTACCCTTCCTCATCCCCCACTCTTTGTCATTCCCGCGACGGTGGGAATCCAGCGCAGCACGCCGCGCCAGCCATCCCGGATTCCCGCCCTGCGGGAATGGCCGGTTGGAAGCTGTTGGCGATGGAAAGGAGCAGGTGCTATAGTATATTGCAACTATAGTGGACCTCCGATTCGTTATGGGTACTCTCATTCGCGGATTATTGGCAGTAATCCTTGAATGGTATGATGTTTTTTGCGACAAATTTATCCGAATCTGTGCTGAGAACAATGCGGACTGGCCTAAAGATATCTCGCCAGTCCTCTTTGAAGATTTTTCTCTGCATAAAGATGGGGTCATCGAAGATGATCCGGCCTGCAAATGGCATGCTCTGCCAGCAAATGGCGGCGTCCGGGTCTTGCCTGAAATCATTGATGGCGCGCTGACTGCGCGCGATAGCGGCGCAGATTTAACTGCCGCCTATCTATCTACAGACCTCAAGGTGCTCGCAGGCCTCGTTAGGGCTGAAGTTTCGTTTTTGAAAGGATATCGTGGCGGTAGTGCAACGATAATATTTACGAAAAATATTACAAAAGACAGATCGGATATATCTTTCATCGTAAATGATGGATCTATTCACCTCGTATTTACAAATACGAAAGTGCAAGTGGGCCTATTTAAGGACCGGGATTTTCTTGTTTTAAAGACATTCTATCTAAAGATGCCACTTCCTCGGGACGGAAGAAAATTTATTATTGGAGCAGATATTAATCACAAAAAATTGCGGATTATTGCTCCTGGTCTCATTTATGCCTGCATTTCGCATGATCGTGTTGAGGAACTTCATGGACCTTACCTGACTATAGAACCGTTCTGGAAAAAAGGACAATGCCGTTCGAGGTTCCATAAGGTCATTGTCAAATAACGAGATAAAAAATGCAAATTATTTCAAAAAATCCAGAGTGAATTGATCTCAAAAAATTATTTCTAAGAATTATTTTGTTTTTACTGTAAAAAAGCTCCTGCGGAATGCAAAGGTACTGGCTTTTGCCCGTCGGAGGCTCTTTTCGTCAGCCGCCTAGCCCCCGCCTGCGGCCTCACCGACACCACTCCGCCGCGAAAAAAAACGGGCAGTAAGCGCGCCGGCCTAGCGCGCCGGGCAGGGGTAGCGTTTGCGGAACAGGTCCGCGATGGCTTGGCCGACGGAAATGCGGGGGCGGTCTGCGGCGGCGTAGGTTTGCATGTGAGCGATCAGGTCGTTGCTGTTGATGCTGCCGTGTTCGGGCGGACAGGCGCTGGGTTTGCCGGCTGCAGCCTCCTGCTTGAGCTGGCGGCGATAGGCCTGTGCGGCGCCGCCTGCTTCTTCCTTGAGCAGGGTCACGTCCGAGGAGAACATGGCCATGATGCCCTTCGCTTGCAGCGCTTCGGCCTTGGCCAGAAAGGTGGCGACGGACATGCTGCCCGGAGCCGCCGCGATCCGGGCAGGCAGGGTGAGCGAGGCGGCGAGAGCCAGGAGGATCAAGCGGTGCTTCATGGATCGCGGCCCTGTTTTCTGCTGTGATCCAGGGGAGGTACTCCCCGCGCGACCTGCCGTCGAGGCTGGGATGGTCCACTTCGGTGCAAGCAGGGATGCGGCGATGCCGCCGGCGCGCGGAATACCGGACGCGCGTGTCCGCGGTAAACCGCTGTCCTACAGGCGGGCGCTTGCGGCATGGTCCTCGGATGGCCCTGCGCTTGCCTCGGTTGTCCAACGATTCCCGCTGCTTCCGGCGCAATCAGGCGGGGTATGCCCGGCCTTTCGAGTGTTCGCTCAGGACTGTGTCAACTGTGTCAACTTAGCGCCGTGATCACCCCGTAGAGGTCGTGCGCGTCGGCGTCTTCGACCAGCACCTCGGCGAAGGCTCCGGCCTTCAGGCCCTCGGGCACGTTGCGCAAGTAGACGGCGCCGTCGATCTCCGGGGCGTCGGCCTGGCTGCGGGCGGTTGCGCCCACGTCACCGTCTTCATCGGGTTCGCCCACTTCGTCGATGATGACCTGCACGGTGCGACCGACTTTGGCGGCGAGCTTGGCGGCGCTGATAGCTTCGGTTTTCGCCATGATCCGGGCGTAGCGCTCTTCCTTGACCGCTTCCGCCACGGGATCGGGCAGGTCGTTCGCGGCGGCGCCCGCCACGGGTTCGAAGCGGAAGGCGCCGACGCGGTCGAGCTGCGCTTCATCGAGCCAGTCGAGGAGGTACTGGAAGTCCGCTTCGGTCTCACCGGGAAAGCCGACGACGAAGCTGGAGCGGATGGTGATGTCTGGGCACACCTCGCGCCAGGCTTTCAGGCGTTCGAGCACTTTGGCCTCGTTGGCGGGGCGCTTCATGGCGCGCAGCACATTGGGGCTGGCGTGCTGGAAGGGGATGTCGAGATAGGGCGTGAGCAGCCCTTCGGCCATCAGCGGGATGACGGCATCGACGTGGGGGTAGGGGTAGACGTAGTGGAGGCGCACCCACGGCGTATGACCGTCCGGCGTGCGCAGCTGCCCGAGTTCGCGGGCAAGGTCGGTCATGTGGGTGCGGACTTCGCGTCCCTTCCACTGCCGCGTTTCGTGGCGCACGTCGACGCCGTAGGCCGAGGTATCCTGGCTGATGACGAGGAGTTCGCGCGTCCCTGCGGCGACGAGCTTTTCGGCTTCGCGCAGCACCGCATCGATGCGGCGGCTGGCGAGTTTGCCGCGCAAGCTGGGGATGATGCAGAAGGCGCAGGCGTGGTTGCAGCCTTCGGAAATCTTGAGGTAGCTGTAATGCCGCGGCGTCAGCTTCACGTCGCCGGGATCAGCCTGCGGGATCAGGTCCACATAGGGGCTGATCGAGGGCGGCGCGGCTTCGTGGACGGCCTCAACCACGGATTCGTACTGGTGCGCGCCCGTCACCGCGAGGACCTGCGGGAACTTCGCGCGGATGGCGTCCGCTTCGTTGCCCATGCACCCCGTCACGATCACGCGGCCGTTTTCGGCGATGGCTTCGCCGATGGCGGCGAGGCTTTCTTCCTTGGCGCTATCGAGGAAGCCGCAGGTGTTGACGAGGACGACGTCCGCGCCCGCATAGTCCGCGCTCATGGCATAGCCATCGGCGCGCAGGCGGGTGAGGATGCGTTCGCTGTCGACGAGCGCCTTGGGGCAGCCGAGGCTGACCATGCCGACTTTGGGGGCTTCCGGGAGAACGATGGGAGTTGTTGCCATGGCGGGGGCGCTTACACGCAATTGGCGGGGTCGTCACCACGCGCTATCGGCAGGCGATGATCATTCGTATCACCAAGGGCAGCGGTGAGGACCATGTGGCGATCGTGCGAGCCGACGGTTCGCGGGCCGAGACGCGCTTTCCCTGGAAAGGGCCCGTGCCGCATGATGCGGTTCATGTGATCGTCGAGCGCGAGCTGGGGCTGGCCGGTGCCTTCTGGGGCCTTGTGGCCGGTGGCCGGCATCCGGAGGAGATTCAGGCCCTCGCCAAGGCTGGTGGGCATGCCAGCGCGAGCCGGGCCGGCATCCCCGAAGCGGGGATTGTCGAGTTGCTGCAGGCGGAGCGGCTGGTCGAATGCTATGAGGCGCTGCTGTGGGGCGGCGGCGGGTCCTTGGCGGATGTGCTCGCGATGGCGGAGCCGTCCTGCGCGGCGAGCCATGTGGCCTGCCCGGCGATCAGCGACGCGCAGCATGATGCCATCGCGCTGGCGCTGGCGGCCCTTGCGGACGAATGGCGCGCGGCACCGCGCGGGGCTACACGGGAGTGGAAGTGGCCGTAATGGAAAGGCGTTTTGCATGGGTCCGGTAAACTGGCTGGCGGTGATGGTGGCGGCTTTGGCGTCGCTCGCGTTCGGCGCTGGTGTGCAGGGACCGGCGGCGCGGCGTCCGGCGCAAGTGCTGCTGGCGGGCGCGCTGCTGCTGCTGACGGCCTCCATGATGGGGCACATGTTCGCGCGGGTGGGCGCGGCGACCCTGAGCGTGAAGCCGTGGCTCTATTTCATGATGTCGGGCGGGCTGGCGCTGGCCTTTGTCGCGCCGGCGCTGGCAATCGGCGAGGCGCGGGCCGGCGCGTCGGCGGGCAAGGTGCTGCGCGGAGCCGGGTTCTGGATCGCCAGCTACCTGCTGATGGGGCTGGTGTTCTGGGCGTTCAAAGCCTGATCGGCAGGTAGAGCGCCGGGTTGCGGGGGCTGGTGCCCTTGCGCAGTTCGAAGTGCAGTCCGGGGCGCTTGGCCTCCCCGCTCTTGCCGATGCGGGCGATGATCTGGCGGGCCTTGACCGTCTGGCCTTCCTTGATCTTGACCTGCCCGAGATAGGCATAGGCCGTCACCCAGCCGCCCGTGTGCTCGATCAGGATGAGCTGACCGAACCGCTCGGGCTCGGTCCCGGCGAAGACGACCTTGCCCGCCGCTGCGGCGTGGACGGTCATCCCGGCGAAGGCGGCAAGATCGATGCCGTTGTTGGGCAGGCCCTTGACGGGCGCGCCGAACTTCGCGGTGACCGCGCCGGACGTGGGCCAGACAAGGCGCGGGGCCCCGGTCTCGCGTTTCGCGGGGGGCTGGGCCGGCGCGGGGGCAGGTTTGCGCGGTGCTGGAGCGCTGCGCTTCGGGAGCAGGTCTTCCGGTTGCGCGTGCGCGGCAAGCCCCGCCGGCAGCAGGAGGAGCGTCGCCGCCAGCCGGAACCGCATCAGCCGAGCGGGACGAGGCGGGAGACGCCGCCCATGTAGGGCTTCAGCACTTCGGGCACGTCCACCGTGCCGTCGCCCTGCTGGTAGTTTTCCAGCACCGCGACGAGCGTGCGGCCCACCGCGAGGCCCGAGCCGTTGAGGGTGTGGACGAATTCGGTGCCCTTCGCGCCCTCAGGCCGGTAGCGCGCGTTCATACGGCGGGCCTGGAAATCGCCGCAGTTCGAGCAGGACGAAATCTCGCGGTAGGCGCCCTGGCCGGGAAGCCAGACTTCAAGATCGTACGTCTTTCGCGCGGTGAAGCCCATGTCGCCCGCGCAGAGCAGCATCTTGCGGTAGGGCAGATCGAGGGCCTGAAGGATCGATTCGGCCGCTGCGGTCATCCGCTCGTGCTCGGCATCGGAATCCTCGGGCCGGGTGATCGAGACGAGCTCCACCTTTTCGAACTGGTGCTGGCGGATGAAGCCGCGCGTGTCGCGCCCCGCCGCGCCCGCTTCGGAGCGGAAGCAGGGGGTGAGCGCGGTCAGCCGCAGGGGGAGCGCGGCGTCCGCCAGGATCTGTCCGAGGACCGAGTTGGTCAGGCTGACTTCGGCAGTGGGGATCAGCCAGCGGCCGTCGGTTGTCTTGAACAGGTCCTCTGCAAACTTGGGCAGCTGGCCGGTGCCGAAGGCGGCCTCGTCCTTCACCATCAGCGGCGGCATGCATTCGGTGTAGCCGTTCTCGCCGGTCTGCCGATCGAGCATGAACTGGGCGAGCGCGCGGTGGAGGCGGGCCATGGCCCCGCGCAGGAAGGTGAAGCGCGCGCCGGCGATCAGCGCCCCGGTCTCGAAATCAAGGCCGAGCGGCGGGCCGAGATCAGCGTGTTCCTGCGGCTGGAAATCGAAGCTGCGGGGCGTGCCCCAGTGGCTCACTTCGACGTTGCCGGCCTCGTCCTCGCCTTCGGGCACATCGGCGGCAGGCAGGTTGGGGTGCGCGGCGAGTGCGGCGTTGAGCTCGGCGGTGAGGCGGCGCTCGTCCTCTTCCAGCGCGGGGAGCGTATTCTTGAGCTCCGCGACTTCGGTTTTCAGCGCTTCAGCGGCGTCCTTGTCGCCCTTGCCCATGGCCATACCGATGGCCTTCGAGGCCTCGTTGCGGCGGGCCTGTGCTTCCTGCATCCGCGTCGCGACATCGCGCCGGGCGGTATCGAGCGCAAGAATCGCCGCTGACTGCGGGGCGACGCCGCGGCGGGCGAGGGCGGTGTCGAACCCTTCCGGGTTCTCGCGGATCAGGCGGATGTCATGCATGGTCCGCGCGCTATGCCGTTTGCGGCGCGCCGGGGCAAGCTCAGGTGTGCAGACCAAGCACGCTGTAGAGCGGGCAGATGCCTGCGAAGGCCGTCACGATCGGTACGATTGCCACCAGCGCAATCGCGGGATGCCCGGCGATGAGGCTGAAGACGATGAGCATGGCGGCGAGCGCCAGACGGATCACGCGGTCGGCATCGCCGATATTGCTCTTGAACATGGGATGGGTCCTCCACTTCGCTTGGGTATGGAGGGGTTATGCGCGTCGGGTGATCGGTGGACATTGATGCGGATCAAGTGGGGAGGGGCGAGATTAAATCGGGCGATATTGCGAATGCCCGCCTTGCAGGATCTCGAGGATCGGCAGCGGGAAGGCCGCGTTCGGATCGAACACCGGCTGCTCCGGGATCGGGTGCGACCAATCGAGGATGTAGTCGCGGCGGGCAATGCGCCATTCGCTTTCGCGCTTCTCGAAGGCATCAAGATAGCGTCCGCCATACATTGTGCCGGCGTAGGTCCCGTCTTCGCCCTGCCGCGCACCGGCCGTGAGGCCGTAGGTTTCAACCTCTGCGTGGGCGGCATCGAGAAGTCGGATCGCGGGCGGGCCGCTGAGGTGCCAGCGCCGCGCGCTGCGGCGTTCGATGGCCATGACCACGGGCACAAAATCGGCCGCGCTGCCCTTGAAGAAGCCATAGTCGATCGCGGCGTCGGGCCAGAAGCAGCTGGCCTGACCCTCCTCGTCGAGCCAATCGAGCGTGCGCGCGTAGCGGGCCAGCACGTCGATGATCGCGTCCTTGGCGAGCAGATCATCGAGCGACGCGGCAGCGGTCATGCGCGGGTGCCCCACCATGCGGGGATGGTGAGGGGGAAGCGCTCCTGCGCGGTCCTGAGGTCGGCGTCGGCATCGGCCGGGAGCGGTGTATCGACCGTGGGCGGCAGGCCCCCGCCCGCGCCCTTGACCGGGTCGACATATTCCAGCCGGATGTCCTCGAGCACGGCGGCGAAATCGTGGCCTTCGTGATGGGGTGACATCTGGTGGCGGTAGAACGTGGCCTTGTCGTCGAACGAGAGCAGGCAATAGTAGAGGTTCGCCGCTTCACCTTTCCAGTATTCATAACGCCTGACGCCCGTTTCGGTGGTCATGGTCTGGTGGACCATGTCGGCCATGATCGCCTCCCACTTTGCCTCGGTGCCGGGCTTGATCCTGATGTGCGCGAGTAGGGTGGTCATGGCGTGGTCTCCGGTTCGAAAGTGCAGTGAAGCGCGAGCGTGCCGAGCATGATGCCCGGCTGGTGGAGGAAAGTGTTGCCCGTCGCGTAGTCCAGCGCGGCGAGCCGGTCGCACAGGCGGTTCCACGCGATGGTCTGTTCGAGCCGCGAGAGGCCCGAGCCGGGGCAGACGCGCGGGCCGGCCGAGAAGGCGAGGTGGCGCGTCACGGCGGCGCGGTCGAGCTTGAGCTCCAGCGGGGCGTCGAATTCGTCGGGGTCGATATTGGCGGCGCCCCAGCGCAGGTGGAGCGTGGAGCCGGCGGGGACAGGAACGCCCTGGAAGACCTCGTCCTGCGAAGTGATGCGGGTGGAGAGCCCTTGCGTCGGCGAACGAAGCCGCATGCCTTCCTCGGTGAACGGGCGGATGAGGGCGCGGTCAGCCTTGAGCTTGGCGAACAGGCCGGGGCGTTCGATCAGGAGCTGGGCCTGTTCGACAAGCGCGTACTGCGTGGTTTCGAGGCCGCCGATGACCATGGCGTAGACGATACCGTCGATCTCGTCGTCGGTGAGCTTGCGGTCGAGCGCCTCGTAGTGGACCTGCGTCAGGAACGAGATCATGTCCTCGCCCGGATTGGCGCGGCGGTGGCGGACGTGGTCCCGCACATAGTCCGAAAAGCCCGCGAGCAAGCGGAACTTCTCGGCGCTCTGATCGGGCGTGAGCACGTTGTTGTGCCCGCAGCCGTGGACATAGGACATGACTTGCGCGTTGCCCCAGATCTCGAGGTCCTTCACATCCTCGAGCGGGAAGCCGAGCACGCTGGCCATCGTCCGCTGGGGCAAAGGCCTCGCGAAATCGGCGACGAAATCGAACCCGTCGCCCGCAATCCAATGGTCGATCAGGGCATCGACATGGCCGGTGATCATGGCTTCGTGGCGCTTTGCGCCAGGGCCGACCCACGGGTCCGTTAGCTGCTGGCGGTGTGCGCGCCACAGCTCGGGGCCCGGGCGCAGCGAGGCGATCGATTTCACCATGGCGTCGATATCGGGCATCGCGCGGACCGAGGCGGGATCGGCCTTGCGCGCCTCCAGCAGGAGCGAAAGCGTGGGGGGATACCGCTCCCAATCGCGGACGACGCGGGCGATATCCTCGTACTTCGAGAGGATGAAGGCGTCGCGGTCCGGGGTCAGGCCCTCGCCGGGCAGGCGCAGCGCCGGCGCTTCGGCGTGGAGAATGGCATAGGCCTCGTACCAGTGCTCGGCAGCACCGGGAGCGAAGAGGTCGACGTCTGCCAGCGCGTGCGGGCACGCCATCGGGCTCAGCTCGTGATTGACGTGGCGCATGGCCCTCTCCCCCGGCTTTATCCAAATCGCCAGTTGTTGTGCAGGGGATGGTGCATGACCAATGCGCGGGCTGCCATGCTCACTTTTGCCAAGACCATAATTGGCAGCGGCTATGGGAGATCATGTCATGACCCGCGTCGCCAAGATTGCGCCCGAGGACTGGGACCCGCGCCTGCGCGCGGCGCTGAAGCCGGAAGACCGCACCGAGATCGAGCAGGGGATGATCCGCTTCCTTGCGCATTGTCCCGATCAGGTGCTGGGGATGATGCAGTTCGCCGGGGCGCTGAAGGTGCACCGCCAGCTGCCGGAGAAGCTGGTCGAGCTGGTGCGGCTGCGCGTCGCCTTCTTCAACCAGTGCCGCAGCTGCATGGCGATCCGCTATACCGATGCTCTGGAAGACGGCGTGACCGAGGACCTCGTCTGCTCGCTGGAGCGGCCGCAGGAGGCCGAGAACCTGACCCCGGCGGAAAAGGCCGCGATCCGCTTCGGCGAGGCGTTTGCTACCGACCATCTGCGCATCGACGAGGCGATGTATGCAAGCCTGCGCGAGCATTTCAGCGAGTCCGAGATTGTCGAACTGGGCATGACCTGCGCCTTCTTCGTGGGATTCGGCCGACTGGCGGCGACGCTGCACATGGTCGAGGAATTGCCCGATGCATTCCGGCGTGAAGGCGTGGTCGCGCCCTGGGGTGAAGAGCGGGTGGTCGTGCGATGAGCGATGGTTCCGAAGAACTGGGCGTCAACCTGTTCGATCCGGCGGTCCAGCAGTGCCCTTATGAGGCCTACCGTCGCTTGCGGGATCAGGCCCCCGCCTATCGCCAGCCGGGGACGAACATCTACGTCGTGACCCGCTACGAGGACGTGCGGCGGGTGCTGCTCGATACCGAGAATTTCCCGAGCAGCCCGAAGACGGCGGGGTTGCAGACGCTCTCGGCCAATGTCGAGCGGCAGAAGAAGGTGGTCGCGCGCTTCAACGAGCGCGGCTGGCTGCCAGAGCCGACCTTGAGCGGGCGCGATGATCCCAACCACAAGCAGATGCGCGCCATGTTCAACGAGGCGTTCAAGCCGAGCCGGATCAAGGAAATCGATCCGCTGGTGGAAACGCTGGCCTACGAGCTGATCGACGGCTTCGTGGCCGACGGACGCTGCGAATGGGTCAGCCAGTTCTGCGTGCCGCTGCCGCTCTACATCATCGGCGAGCAGATGGGCGCGAAGCGCGAGGACATGTGGAAGATCAAGCGGTGGACCGACGCCTTCTTCAAGCGCATCTCGATGATGCTGCCCGAGGAAGACGAGATCGAGATGGTCGACCGCGAGATCGAGGCGCAGCACTATTTCCAGCCGATCTTCGAGCGGTTGCGGGAGAGGCCCGATGACTCGCTGATCAGCGTGCTGGTCAACACCGTGATCGAGGGCTGGGGCCGCCCGCTGAATGACAACGAGCTGCACGCCGAGATGATGGCCGATACTTTCGTCGGCGGCAGCGAGACGACGACAAATGCGCTCGCGGCGGGGATGAAGCTGCTGATCGAGAACAAGGACGTCTGGCACAAGCTGAAGTCCGATCCCGAGCGCTATATGAAGACGTTCGTGGAAGAAGTGGTGCGGCTGGAATCGCCCGTGCAGAGCCTAATGCGGTTCTGCGCGCATGATACCGAGCTGGAGGGCACGGTGATCCCCAAGGGCGCGCTGGTGAACGTGCGCTTTGCCGCAGCGAACCGGGACGAGCGGGCGTTCGAATGCCCCGAAAAGCTCGATCTGGATCGGCCCAAGGCCGGCGCGCACATGGGTTTCGGTTCAGGCACGCATCACTGCCTCGGTGCACCACTCGCACGGCGGGAGCTTGCGTGGGGGTTCCAGGCGGTGGTCGACCGGTTCGAGGACATGCACTTTGCGGACTGTCTGAACGACTTCTCGGTCCACCCGCACTTCCTGCTGCGCAGCCTGAAGGCTCTGCACATCGAGTTCGAAGTGAAGAAGCGCTGAGCGTTCGGAACATGAAAAAGGGGCTGGCGGATCGCTCCACCAGCCCCTTTTTCGTGCCTGCCGCTTACTTCGCCACCTCGAACACCATCAGCGCGTTGCCGGGTGCGTGGCTGTACATGCCGTAGCCCGAGTTCACGAATACCTTGCCCTTCCACACCGCCGCGCCGGGGCCGCTCATCGAGCCGCCCTTGGCGGTCTGGCCGCCAAGCGCAGGCATGGGCTGGGTGGTATCGTACTGCCACAGGACCGCGCCGGTATCGGCGTCATAGGCGCGCAGCATGCCATCGAGGTGGCCGCCGAAGACCACGCCCGGGATACTGGTGACGGCCGCGGAAATGCCCGGATCACAGAACTTGCGGCCCTCGCAGTTGTCCTTGGCCTTGGCCTGCCAGATCACGTTGCCGGTCTTGGCATCGAGCGCATGGAGGCCGGCACCGCGGATCGCCGGATCATAGAGGCGCGCGTCGCCGGTATCAGCCATGTCGTTGATCGGCACGAACACGCGGCTGCCTTCGGCCGACATGCCGAAGTGGACGCCGCCCTGCGTTCCGCCGTGGCCGAGCCGGGTCATCCACCGGACTTTGCCGGTTTCGGGATCGAGGCCCCAGGCCTGCCCGGATTTCTGGCCGATGACGAGCATCTTTGCGCCCGCTCCGGTATCGATCAGCAGCGGCGAGGCGGCGACGTCGTAATCCGGCCCGCCTTCCTTGGGGCACGAGCCAAGGCCCATCATGCAGCCGACATTCCAGGCATCACCGAGGGTGAGCTGCGTGCTCCAGATCCGCTTGCCGGTGGTCGCATCGACCGCGAAGACCGCGTCCGAGCCGTCGTCGGCGGGGGTCGAGTAGTTCTCGCCCGAGCCGAAGTAGACGCGGTTCGTTGCGGCATCATAGGTCGGGCTGTTCCACACCGGCGCGCCTGAGGGGCCGAGGATCGGGGTGCCGTCCGCGGTCTTGCCCTGCGGCACCGGCTGGCCTGCCGTGTATGCGCGCCACTTTTCCGCGCCCGTTGCCGGATCGACCGCGACGACCGAGCCGCGGAAGGTGCAGCAGGGATAGGCCGGGTTGCCCGCCTGCACGACCTCGAGCGAGGAGACGGGGACGTAGAGCAGCCCGCCGCCCAGCGTGGGCGTCCCGGTGATCGTGGCGTCGGCGTGGTCGCTCATGCGGCTCGCCCAGATCTCCTTGCCGGTCAGCGCGTCGAGCACGTGGACCTTGCCGAGGAGATCGCCGAAAGTGAGGCGCTTGGTGGCCGCATCCGCCACGATCGCGGTGCGCACTTCTGCGCTGAGGCGCGTCGTCCACTTGGTGCAGCCGGTGTCCGGATCGAAGGCATAGATGGTGCCGTCCTGGCTGCCGACGAAAAGCGTGCCCCACGCGACGGTAGGCTGTGAGCGGATGTGGGTGGCGGCCGGGTAGGCGAAGGCCCATTTGAGTTTCAGCTTGGGCACATCCGCCTTGGCGAGGCCCGCGATATTCGCGGGGATGAAGCGGCGGTTGTCATGCCCCCAGCCGATATCAGCCGGAATATCGGTCATGTCGAACTTCGCCGCCGCGCCTTTGCAGCGCGGCGGCGGGGCCGGGCGCTGGTAGGAGGCGTAGGGGGTCTTGGTGAGGTACTCGGCGACCTGGATCTTTTCCGCCGGGGTGAGGCTTGCGGCCTGCTGGCGCATCACGCCGTTCGTCAGCGCGGAAACGATGGCATCGGGCGCCAGCATCGCAAGGAAGTTGGGTGAGGGCGCCTTGGGCACGCCGCCGAGGTGGCACATCGCGCAGTGCTGCTCGAACAGCGGTCGGCCGGGCGCGGTCTCGGGATTGATGGTCGGACCCGCGCGGGAATTCATCTCTTCGGTCGATTTGATTCGCGTCGGGGTCGCCGCGTTGAGACCAGCGGCAAGGGCAAGCGCGGCAAGACCCGAAAGGACCGCGAGACGACTGGTTCTGAGCAGCATGGCGAGAGGCCTTTTCAATCAAGCGAACGGTAGAACGCGATTTGCATGTCCTCGGCGAGGCAGGCGAGGATCGGCGGCACGAGCCGGTCGTGAAAATCGATGTGCATGTGCGTTTCGAACGCGGCATCGTCCTTGAAGGTGGCGACGCACTGGAACAGGTCGGGGTCCTCGTCGGACTGGAACAGTTCGTAGACGACGGCGCCCGGCTCGTTCGCGAAGACCAGCTTCTTGAGCTCGGTCTGGAGCGCGATCAGTTCGTCGCGCTTCTCGGGCTTGGTGCGCAGCTGCGCGATGAAACTTTTTCCGGACATGGTGTCAGCCCTATTTGGCGGGTCAGAGATCGTAGAGCAGTTCGCGCGTGTAGGACCCGTCCATACAGGCGATCATCCGCTCGATCAGCGGCTGGTTGTGCGGGTATGCCACGTGCGCCTTGTCCGCTTCCTCGTCGGTGAAGCGTTCGTAGACCGCGAACATGCCCGGTTCGGCAAGCCGGTAGAACTGATAGGCGAGCGTACCCGGCTCGGACGGGGCGAGCGCCTCCATGTCCCTTGCAAGCGCGATGAATTCGGCTTCCTTGTCGGCGCGGATGCGGAAGCGGGAGAGGAAGGAAAAGGCCATCGGATCTTTCTTTCAGGTGCGGTGCGCCGCCTCGTAGGCGGTCCAGCTGGGCAGGCGTTCGGGATAGTCGGCGAGCTTGGGTTCGGCGTAGGCGTGGTTGCGGTCAGGCCTCCCCAGGATGCCGGGATAGGCCTCGACCGGCACGTAGTAGAGGAAGCCGATCACGCGCTCGGCAAACTTCCAGCCGGCGGGCGTCTTGCGGTAGCGATCGTCGTAGCGGATGGCAGCAACCATCATCCGGCCGTGGCGCATCAGTTCGGCATGGCCGGCAACGCGGCCGGTGGCGTTATCCTCGTCGACGAAATCGATCTGGATATCGTGCATCACATGGTGCCCGGGGCCAAGGACCGCGAAGCGGCCATCGAACTGGGCCATGATCGCATCGGGCCCTGCCGCGTGCATCACCCCGTCATGCGAGCGCAGCACGGCATTTTCTGCAAACAGCGCCCGCACGGCATCGATGCGGCGATCATCAATGTCGAAGCTGTAGCGCGCGACGAGCTGGCGGATCTGCGATTCTGCCTCCAGCCGCGCGACACGCGCCTCCAGATCGGCTCCCGGACTGGGCATCCTTCGTGCTTTCTCTCCCGCCGGCCACTTGGTTGCAGCCCTGCTTTGGACCGCATGATAGCCGGACCCGATCTGAAAACAATCATGAATGTATGGAGCCTTGCGCGCAGTCCGGTTGAGCCGGGGCAGGCGGGCAAGCAATGGCGGCGGGTCTCGTTGTTTAGCCCTTTACGCCTGAGGAAACCTTGGCGCGGGCGGCCGCGGCGGCGCCCCGCCGCAGTGGGCGGGGAGGACTGAGCCCTCTCTAAAAAAACATACATGTCTGCTTGCAAAATGCGCGCTCCGGGTTATCCTTGCTGCCACACCGCAACCAGATGATGGGGCAAATGCGGGGCATGAGGAGATGGGGATGGCACTGAGGGACCTTCGCTGGTCGGCTGCATTCGGCGCAATTGCTGCAGCGATGATTTCGGCACCGGCATTCGCGGCAGCGGGCGGCGCAAATGAAGCACCGCCAGCGCAGGCGGCGCAGCCGCAGTCGAGCGCCGAAGAAATGGCGAGCGATCGCCTGAACGAGATCGTGGTGACCGCCACGCGGCGCAGTTCGAACCTGCAGAGCACCCCGGTCGCGGTTTCCGCGGTCGACGCCAACCTGATCCGCCAGTCGAGCCCGCGCGATATCGGTGATCTCGCCGCCTTCGTGCCGAACTTCTCGGCCAACACGATCACCAACTTCAACGCCGCCTCGTTCGCGATGCGCGGCGTCGGTCAGACCTCGATCATCGTCTACTTCGAGCCGCCGGTTGCGGTGCTCGTCGACGATTTCGTGGTGCCTTCGGTGCAGACCCAGCTGCTCGACACCTTCGATGTGTCGCAGGTCGAAGTTCTGCGCGGGCCTCAGGGCACGCTGTTCGGCAAGAACACCACCGGCGGCGCGGTGACGGTCAAGACCAAGCGCCCCGAGCTGGGCAAGATCGGCGTGGACGGCCGCTTCGAGTTCGGTTCGTTCCAGACCCGCAAGCTGCAGCTGGCCGCGAATATCCCGGTTTTCGACAACATGGCTCTGCGCGTTGTCGCCGGGTCGGAAACCTCGGACGGCTACTACCGCAACGGCGCCTGCTACGGCCCGGTCGTCAGCTTCGTGCCGAGCAACTACTCGGGCGTTTCGGGTTGCCTCAACGGCCGCCGTGCAGGCGGCAAGGACGTGACCACGCTGCGTGGCAAGCTGCTGTGGCAGCCGACCAGCCGCCTCAGCATCCTCGCGCAGTATGAATATCTGCGCGATCGTTCCGAGAC
Organism: Novosphingobium fuchskuhlense; assembly: GCF_001519075.1. GTDB lineage: Bacteria > Pseudomonadota > Alphaproteobacteria > Sphingomonadales > Sphingomonadaceae > Novosphingobium > Novosphingobium fuchskuhlense. Next base: position 169,575 of record NZ_KQ954244.1, on the reverse strand, counting down.
CGTGCCTTCGGTCAACGAGAACTATGGCTACAAGGGCAATACCCCGTTCCTCACCGATATCCTCAAGGTGATCCGCCAGAACCCGGCGAGCAGTGACCCGCTCGACAACGCGGCCATCTCGTTCCGTCAGGACGGCCTCATCAAGATGAAGGACGGCCAGCGGATCTCGGTCGACGGCTTCTATCTGAATGCCGACTACGATCTCGATTTCGGCAAGCTGACCTCGGTCACCGGCTGGCGCCGCCAGCTCTCGCGCATCCCGAACTCCTATGCGGGTGCAGCGCCGATCGGCAAGGACGGCACGCCGCTCTCGTTCTTCGATGCGACGCGTGACGACAACCGCAAGACCTTCCAGCAGGAACTGCGCTTTGCCACCAACACCGGCACGGCGTTCGATGCGGTGATCGGCGGGTTCTACCAGCGCGAGACCGTGGATTTCTGCGTGGCGCAGATCCTCGGCTTCCTCGATCTTACCGGCGGGCCCCTGCCCTTCGGCAACTGGAACGACACGCCCTACATCCTGTGCAACGCGCAGCGTTCCAGCTCTAAGGCGGTCTTCGCCGAAGGCACCTACAAGATCACTCCGCAGCTCTCGCTGACTGGCGGCTTCCGCTATACCTGGGAAGACAAGACCTGGTATGGCCGCAACCAGGCGTTCATTCCGCAACTGGGCGGCGGGTTCGATCCCTCGATCTCGGTCAACGAAGCGCTCGGCGCGAGCGTGTTCAAGTTCCCGGCGAACGTGATCACGGTCAACAACAAGTCGAACAAGCCGACCTTCCGCGGCACCCTCGGCTATCAGGCGACGCCGGATATCTATGCCTATCTGAACTATTCGCGCGGCTTCAAGAGCGGTGGTTTCAACGACCAGATCGGCGGCTTCGCGGCCTTCGCGAGCGACCTCAATGCCTTCCGCGAAGCGGCGCGCGCAACGCGGCCGGAAACAGCGGATTCGTTTGAGGCCGGCGTGAAGACCGAGCTCTTCGATCACCGCCTGCGCTTCAACCTCACCGGCTTCTACGTGAAGTACAAGGATCTGCAGAAGCAGCTCAACGTGCCGATCGTGGTCAACGGCAACCCGAACCAGGTCACCCTGTTCGTCAACGCGGCAAGCGCCACGGTGAAGGGCATCGAGGCTGAGGCGACCGCGCGCCTGTTCAAGGGCTTCACCCTGCGCGGCGTGCTGGGGTACCAGGACGGCAAGTACAACAAGTACACGGCAGACGGTGCCGGCTATGATCTGGCAAAGGCGCCGCTCGACCGTGCGCCGGAATGGCAGTGGACGATCGATGGCGCCTACGAAGTGCCGCTCGGTTCGAACTACAAGATCATCGCCAATGCCTCGGCAGCTTACACGGCCAAGAACCTCAACACCCAGTCGATCACCGATATCGATGGCAACACGTTCCTCAACAGCCGCACGCTGGTGAACGCGTCGCTCACGCTCTCGCAGGTTGACGACAAGTACTACATCAAGGCGATCGGCCGGAACCTGACCGACGAGCGCTACCGGATCGCTTCGCAGAACGTGGCGGGCCTGTGGCTGAACTCGAACTTCGGCGCACCGCGCTACTATGGCCTCGAAGTGGGTGTGAAGTTCCGCGGTCCCTGATGGCGGCTTCGGGCAGGTGCTAAAGTCTGCGGGTCGCCATGCGGGGAAACTGCATGGCGGCCCGCAATCATGATCGGGAAACGACAATGAACGCCTTGGACCTTTGGGACATTCACACCGGCAAGCGCTTCCCCTTCGATGCGCGCGCGCCGCGGATCGACAACGGCACCGGACGGCCTTCGCCCGACCGCTATGTCAGCCCCGCCTATGCCGCCGAGGAGTGGGACAAGGTCTTCGCGAAGAGCTGGCTTCTGGCAGGACCGGTCTCCGACATTCCCGAACCCGGCGATTTCATGAAGTTCGATATCGGCCCGGAGAGCTTCATCGTGGTGCGCGATGAGGACGGTTCGGTGAAGGCGCATTACAACGTATGCCCGCACCGCGGCAGCCAGCTGGTGACGGCCGATCTGGGCTCGCTGAGCCGCTTCACCTGCCCGTTCCATTCGTGGAAGTTCGCGCTCGACGGCAAGTGCGTCGAGGTCACCGATGCCGAGACCTTCCGCCCGGAAGTGCTGTGCCACGGCACCGATCTCTCCTCGGTGCGCTGCGAAGTGGCTGCGGGCTTCGTGTTCCTTTCGATGGACCAAGACATCAAGCCGCTGGCGGAGTTTCTCGGGCCGGTCCTCGACCAGCTCGAACTCTACGAGATCGACCAGATGTACGTGGTGCAGCACCGCCGGTCGGACTGGGGTTCGAACTGGAAGGGCGGGGTCGATGCCTTTGCCGAGATCTACCACCTCCATGCCGTGCACCCGCAGACGCAGTGCCTGATGGACGACCGCACGCAGATCGACCTGTGGCCGGGCGGGCTCAGCCGCCAGTTCGTGCCGTTTGCCCAGCCGAGCCCGCGCTTCCCCGATCAGGAAAGCGTGAATCCCGGGATCCAAATGATGCTGCGCGATGCGGGCATCGATCCCGAAACCTACGAGGGCAGCGCGCGCGAGACCCGTACGGCGGTGCAGCAGGCGAAGCGCAAGCGCTCGGACGAGCTGGGCCTGCGCTATGAGCGGTTCAGCGACAGCCAGCTTTCGGACTCGGTGGTCTACTCGGTGTTCCCGAACGTGCAGATCGGCTGCCATCCGGAAGCGGTGTTCCTCCACCGCTTCATCCCGCATGCCACCGACCCGAACCAGTTCACCTACGACACGATCATCCTCTACCGCCATGTCGACGCGCCTGGCTATTCGGCGCCCGCGTGGATGGGGATGGGCGAGGACGTCGATCTTTCAGGCCGCACCCGGCCGGACGTGATCCACACCGGGCTGGGCGAACCGCCATGCCTGGGCGAAGTGCTCGATCAGGACAGCGATCTCCTGCCGGTGGTGCAGAAGGGCGCGCGCTCGCGCGGCTTCAAGGGGCCGCTGTGGAGCGAGCAGGAAGGCCGCCTGCGGCACTTCCATGCCGAGCTCGATCGGATGATGGGGGCTTGATCCGCCACGTTGGTTTGTGCCCCTCCGTATCCCCGCCTGCGCGGGGATGACGAGGGGGTACGGGAATGATGAAGTCGCTAAACTTCGTCATTCCCGCGGAGGCAGGAATCAAGAGCGCAATGCGCAGCCCTCAGAACGGCCGGATCGTCAGCCCGTTGTCGATCACCAGTTCGGCACCGGTGATATAGCGGCTCTCATCGCTGGCGAGGAACACGACCAGCGCCGCCACGTCCTTGGGGTGGCCCGCCGAACCGTGCGGAAGCACGCCATCGGGGATCTGGTTGACCTGACCCGGCCGACCTTCAGCCTGCTGGACCATCGGCGTTTCGATCGCGCCGGGGTGGACCGAGTTGCAACGGATCTTGTAGCCTTTGACCTGCGCCATCACGGCGACCGACTTGGTCATCGAGCGCACCGCGCCCTTGGCGGCGGAATAGGCGAAATAGATCGGGTAGCCGAGCAGCGCGCCGACCGAGGACATGTTGATGATCGAGCCGCCGCCGCTCTTGTTCATCAGCGGGATGGCGTGCTTCATGCCGAGGAACACGCCGTCGATCATGATCGAATTGACCCAGCGGAACTTGTCGAGACCGGTATCCTCGACATCGGCGTTGAGCACGACGCCGGCGTTGTTGACCAGCACATGCAGGCCGCCGAACTTCGCCTCGATCGCGGCATAAGTCGCGATCCACTGTTCCTCGCTGGCCACGTCGAGCGCCAGCGCAATGGCGTTGGCTCCGATGCGGTCTGCCACGGCCTGGGCAGCGGCGAGGTTCACATCGGTGACGACGACCTTTGCACCTTCGGCGGCGAGCGCCTCGCAGTCTGCCGCACCCAGTCCCGATCCGCCGCCGGTAACCAGCGCCACCTTGCCTTCAAGCCGGCCCATATTCGCTCTCCTGTTCCTGCCGGCGCGCTTCAGGCCGCGCCGTTGTCCGAAAAATACTCAGGCATGCCAGCTGGCCACACGACGCCCCACTGCGCCTGCCCGCCATCGATGATCATCAGATCGCCGTTGATGAAGCGGCCCGCCGGGCTGGCGAGATAGGCGATGGCCTCGGCAACGTCCCACGCGTTGCCGCGCGTCTTCATCGGGTTGGCATTGTGGAAGCGGGCAAGCGCCTCTTCCGGATACATGCGGAAGCCCTCGGTCTCGATCACGCCGGGGCCGATGCAGTTGACGCGGATATTGTGCGGGGCCCACTCCGTGGCGACCGTCTTCGACAGGTAGATCACGCCCGCTCGCGCCGCACAGGTGTGCGCCGCCTGCGGCATCCCGCGCTCGACATTGGCGACGATGTTGATGACGTGGCCCGGCTTGCCGTCCGCGCGCCAGCGCTTGGCCGCTTCCTGCATCATCCACCAGGTGCCGTTGAGATTGGTGTCGATCACCGCGAGCCAGCCCTTGCGGCTGAAATCGATCGCATCCTGCGGGAACTGGCCGCCCGCGTTGTTGACGAGGGTGTCGAGGCCGCCAAAGTGATCGTGAACCGCGCCGATCAGTGTCTCGACGGCTTCGGGATCGCGGATATTGGCCTCGACGCAGAGGATTTCACGGCCGGTTTCTTCGCGGATCAGCGCGGCAGTACCATCCAGTTTCTCGCGCGTGCGGCCGCAGATGGCGACATTGGCACCCAGCCTGGCGGCCAGGTAAGCGGCCGCCTTGCCCATGCCGCTGCCTGCGCCGGAAATGAGGATCGTGTGCCCGGCAAGCAGGTCATCGCGGAAGATCGTCGCCTGCGTGCGCAGCGCTTCGTCATCGAGCCCCCGCTTGGGCCGGCCGGGATCGCCGGGTTCGGGGCGGAAGATGCGCGGGGCGTGCAAGTCAGGCGCGTTCAACGGTTCATTCCCCATTGTTTTGTTCCTGTCTTGCTAGAACACCCGCGCAGAAAAAACAAACAGGTTTGATTTTGATTTGTGCGCCCGAACCGCCATTTGCGCAAGGTGTACCGGGGCTTGGCGACGTTCCGCGCCGCCTTGCAAACGCGCGAAGGTTCAGGACTTCGGAGCGGGCGCCAGTGTGCGTATCTGGGCTTCGAGATGGCGCAGCATGGGATCGACCTGGGCCTGATCCATGCCCCCCGTTTGCAGCGAGATGGCCATGCCTTCGAGGATCGTCTGCGAGAGGGTCATGGCGAGGGCAAAGTTGGGGGAGCCCAGCCATTCGGGGAACAGGGCTTCGGCTTGCGCGTTGAACTTGGCCCGGAACTCGTCTTGCAGCGGCGAAAGGATCGACGCGAGATCGGCATCGGTGCGTGCCGCGACGGCGAGTTCGTGAAAGGCGATGAACGCGGGCTTCTGAAGCTGGCGCCAATAGGTCTCGACGAGATCGGTGACTTCGTGCTCGGGCCGGTCGGCTGCGCGGCGGAAGGCGCGCAGGCGCTTTTCGTGGAGTTCGGTGATCGCGGCCTTGATCAGCGCCGAACCGTTTTCGAAGTGGTGGACCATGGCCCCGCGCGAAAGGCCGGCTTCTTCGGCGACCTTGGGCGTGGTGGTGTTGGCATAGCCGTGCTTGACCAGGCAGCGCACCGTTGCATCGATCAGGCGGGCGCGGGTCTGGGCCGCCTTGGCGGCCTGCAACGTGCGCGTGCGATCAGCCACCGGGCGGGTAGGCCGAGGGGCGGGCCGCGCCGCCCGCGTACGTGAAAGTGCCATGCCAGTCTTGCCCGAACCATTGGCGCACCACGGCGGGCACGCCATTTTTTCCAACCCATAATGCGTTTTCGCCGCGCGTGAAACCGCCGCTGCTACCGGTCCGGGGACAAGTCCCTCGACCGGCCTGCAGGCGGCGCGTTTGGTGGCCGCGGAAAGCGCTTCGAATCAAGCCCACGGCAGTTGTCTGCCATGCCTTTGTAAGGGGTAGCGCATCGTATGGAAAAAGACAGATATGATTGTCTTTTTCCGTGTGCTGTGTATCTCCGGCCAAGACCAAGAAGAGGCCCAAGGGGCCGGGGGATGCATGACCGACCAGCCGTCACCAGCCGCTGCACCTGCGCTCACCATGGGCGGTATGATCCGCGCCTCGGCGCGAGGCTTCGCAGCCCGCGAAGCCGTGGTCTTTCCGGACCGGCGGATCACCTATGCCGATCTCGATACCGCCGCGCGGGGCTGGGCGGCGGCACTGATCGCGCTGGGTGTGCAGCCGGGCCAGCATGTCGGCCTGTTCATGCCGACTTGCCCGGAGTTCATCGAGGCGTTCTACGGAATCGCGATGGCCGGCGCCGTGGCGGTGCCGATCAACGCGCGGTACCAGTCGCACGAACTGGCCTATCTGACGCGCGATGCCGATCTCGTCGTGCTGGTGACGGCGGGGAAGGTGGCCGAAGGGCTCGACTACCGCGACCGCGTGCGCGCGGCGTTGCCTTCGCTGGCCGGGGCGGATCCGGCGCACGGTCTGCGCCTTGATGAAGCGCCGATGCTCCACACGATCATCTCGCTGGACGCCGAGGGTGCCGACGGGATGCTGCCGGTGGCGGAAGCGCTGGCGCTGGGTGAGGGGACCGAAAGCGAGCTGATCGACCGGCGGATCGATGATGTCGATCCGGAGGACATCGCCATGATCCTCTATACCAGCGGCACCACCGCGAACCCCAAGGGTGCGCTGGTCTCGCACCGCGCGCAGGTGGGCAACAGCCGCAATCTCGGCAAGCGCTACCTCTGCACGGCTGAGGACAAGGTGTGGTCGCCGCTGCCGATCTTCCACATCGCTGGCATCCTGCCGATGACGATGATCCTCGATCTGGGCGGGGTCTACATGACCGTGCCGCACTTCGAGGCAGGGCAGGCGCTGGCCATGCTGGGCGCCGAGGGCGCGACGATCGCCTATCCCAGCTTCGTCACGATCATGCAGGACCTGATCAACCACCCCACCTTCAAGACGACCGATCTTTCGAAGCTGCGCGTAATGAATTCGAATTTCGCGGTGCAGCCGGCGTGGATCAAGGACGCGGTGGTGGCCGCGATGCCGCACACCATTCAGGTCGGGACTTATGGCCTGACCGAAGCGGCGGGGACGGTCTCGACCAGTCGTCTGGACGACAGCTTCGAGGTGCGCACCGGCCGCTGCGGCTTCCCGCTCGAGGATTGGGACATGCGCATCGTCGATCCCGAAACCGGGCGTGACTGCGGACCGGACGAGCGCGGCGAGATCGTGCTGCGCGGCCCGCATATGCTGAAGGGCTACTACAACGCGCCCGAGAAGACCGCTGAGGCGATCCGCGATGGCTGGTTCTACACCGGCGATATCGGCTCGGTCGATGCGGGCGGCAACGTGATGTTCCACGGCCGCACCAAGGACATGCTCAAGGTGGGCGGCGAGAACGTTGCGGCGGCGGAAATCGAAGCCATGCTGCAGACCCATCCGGCGGTGAAGCTGGCGCAAGTCGTCGGCATTCCGGATGCGCGCTATGTCGAGGTGGCGGCGGCATTTGTCGAGCTGGCGGAAGGGTCTTCTGCGGGCGAGGCTGAGCTTATCGCGCATTGCAAGGGCAAGCTGGCGGGCTTCAAGATCCCGCGCCATGTGCGGGTTGTCAGCGAGTGGCCGATGTCGACCTCGAAGATCCAGAAGTTCAAGCTGCGCGCGGAGTTGATCGCGGAACTGGGGCTGGGGTGAACGCCGGGGCGGTTGCTGCTCAAACCGTCTCGGCATTCCCGAAGATCACCGTCGCCTGCGCCGAAAGCGTGCCGCCATTGCCGTGCGCAAGGGCCGTCTTGGCACCGGCGATCTGGTTCGCCGCGGTCCCGCGCATCTGGCGCACCGCTTCCACCATCGCGAACATGCCGTACATGCCCGGGTGGCAACACGAGAGGCCGCCGCCGTTGGTGTTGACGGGGAGCGAACCGCCCGGAGAAATCGCGCCGCTTGCCACAAACTTCCCGCCCTCGCCCTTGGCGCAGAAGCCCAGGTCTTCGAGGAACAGGATCGTGTTGATGGTGAAGGCGTCGTAGAGCTGGACGGTGTCGATCTGGCTGGGCGCGAGCCCCGCCATCGCCATCGCGCGCGGGCCGGATTCGGCGGCGGCGGTCACCGTGATGTCGTCCGCCTGCGTGACGGAATTGTACCAGGTCGCGGCGGCTGCGCCGAGCACGGGGACGAGCGGCTGGGGTCCGTCCTTCGCCCGGTCGGTGCGGGTGAGTACGAGCGCGGCGGCGCCGTCGGTCACGAGGCAGCAATCGCGCGCGCGGATCGGGCTGCTGATGAGGCGCGAGGCGATGACGTCCTCGATGGTGAGCGGCCCCTTGGCGAAGGCCTCGGGATTGGTGTTGGCCCAGAGCCGCGCGGCGACGGCAACGCTCGCCAGTTCCTCGCGCGTGGTGCCGTACTGGTGCATGTGGCGCGCAGCGGCGAGCGCATAGAACGAGAGCGGGTACATCGGATTGTAGGGCGCATCCCACCGGTCGGGCCGCGCCGGGGTGGAGAGCTTGCCGCCGCTGGAGCGCTGGTTCGCGCCATAGGCGATCACCGCGCAATCGAGATACCCCGCGTCGAGCATCATGCACGCCGTGACAAGGTGGCTCATGAACGAGGCCCCACCGGCGCGGTTGTTGTCGGTAAAGCGGGGGTGGAGGCCGAGGTACTGCGCGAGGCTGAGGCCGGCGAAGAGGTCGTCGGGCAGCGCGATGAACAGGCCATCGACTTCGGCGAGGCCGATCGCCGCATCAGCAAGTGCAAGCTGGACGGCCTTGCCCGCCATTTCGATTGTCGAGTGGCCTGGCATTTCGCCGACACCGAATGTGGACGCACCGGCTACGGAAACGCGGCCGCGTGGGAAAACGTCACCCATGGGCCTGCTCCACCGGATCGAAAACAACAACCGGGGTTTCCCCGGCGATGATGCGCGCCTTCACGGCCATGCCGATCTGCAGCGTTTCCGGCGTCACACCTTCGACGCGGCCCATCATCCGCGCGCCTTCCGCCAGATCGACGAGCACGACATTGTAGGGCGGCTCGGGCGGTTTGCGCTGGATCCAGGTGGCGGAATAGACGGTGCCGAAGCCCGAGGCCTCGACCCATTCGAGCACGTCACCGGTGCCGGGCGCGAAGGCACGCGGGGGGAACACGGCGTTTCCGCCGCCGACGCGCTGTTGGATCAGGAAGCGCCCTTCGGCGAGGGCGGCATCCCATTCGGCTCCGGGTCCACTCATGACAAGACTGCTCCTGAAGCGACCATCGCCGCGATCTCGTCTTCGCCGAAACCGGCTTCGGCCAGCACGGCGTTGCTGTCAGCGCCCAGCGAAGGGCCGGGATCGCCGATGGCACCGGGGGTGCCGGAGAAGTTCGTGGGGATGCCGGGGTAGCGCAAGGTGCCAAGCTCCGTTTCGGCGCTGTGCCAGAAGCCCGTCTCCTCAAGGTGCGGATCGTGGAGCAGGTCCTGCAGCGAGGCGATGGGGGTTGCGGGGATTTCGGCGCGGCGGAACAAGTCCATCCACGCCTCGGTGGTGCGCGTGACCATGACTTTCTCGACCTCGCCCAGCACCGCCGAGATGTTCTCGCTGCGGCTGCGCATCGAGGCGAACATCGGGTCGGCCGACCACGCGGGATTGCCGAGTTCGCGGAAGAAGGCCTGCCACTGCTTGTCGTTGTAGATCATCACGCCGACATGGCCGTCCGCCGTCTTGTAGGGGCGGCGCGAGGGTGAGGTGGCGCGGGGGTAGACCGGCGGCCCCAGCGGTGGATCGAACAGCGAGCCGCAGATGTGTTCCGTCGCGGCGAAGGAGACCAGCGTCTCGAACATCGGGATTTCGATTTCCTGCCCCTCTCCGGACTTCTCGCGCGCATAGAGCGCGGCGATCACGGCGTAGGCACCGGTGAGGCCTGCCACCTTGTCGGCGATGACGTTGGCGCTGTATGTTGGCTCGCCGCCCGAAAGTCTGGCCTGAAGATCGACGATGCCCGAGGCGGCCTGCACGATATCGTCGTAGGCCGGATAGTCGCGGTAGGGGCCGCTGCGGCCATAGCCGTAGAGATTGGCGTAAATGATCTTGGGGTTGGCGGCCTTCAGCGCGGCATAATCGAGCCCGAGCCGGGCGATGGCCTGCGCGCGCATCGAATGGATGAAGACATCTGCGTCCTTGGCAAGGCGCAGCACGGCATCGCGGGCGGCGGGCTGCTTCAGATCGAGCGCGAGGCTGCGCTTGCCGCGATTGACGTTGAGGAACATCGCGCCGCGCGCAGGGTCCGGGCCTGGCGGGATGAAGCGCGTGGTATCGCCTGCAGGGCCTTCGATCTTGATCACGTCCGCGCCGAGATCGGCGAAGATCTGCGTGGCATAGGGACCCATCAGCACGGCGGTCAGATCGAGCACCCGTACGCCTGCAAGGGGGCCTTTTCCGCGCCCGCTCATGCCCCGGATCCCGTTGTGTCTCCGGCGGCTGTGCTGCGCCTCGAGTGCCCCATGATTCTCCCGTTTCCTCTGGCCATATGGCAGCGCTTCACTTCGCTATGAAGGACCATAAAAAAGCATTCAAGCATGTTTTTTTCTTGGCGGGTGAGCCCCGTCTCCATAGAGTGCGCGGCGACAAGAGGAGCGGGCATTCAAAGCCATCCGCCATGGGCGTGAAGGTAGCTCCGCCGCAGGAAAGGACAAGGCATGGATCTGGGACTTCAGGGCAAGAAGGCGATCGTCGTCGGCGGCGCGCGCGGCATCGGTTATGCGGTGGCCGAGATTCTGGCCCGCGAAGGCGCGGACGTGGCGATCAGCGCGCGCGGCGAGGACAGCGTGAAGGACGCGGTCGCCGCGCTCTCGCGCTATGGCACCAAGGTCGTCGGCAAACCCGTCAACGTGAAGCGCGCGGACGATTACAAGGCGTGGCTCGAATGGGCGATCGAGGCGCTCGAAGGCGTCGACGTGCTGATCCCGCTGAGCTCGGCCGGTGGCGGCATGGGCAGCGAGAAGTACTGGACCAACGCGTTCGAGACCGACGTGATGGGCCCTGTCCGCGCGGTCGAGGCGGTGATCCCGGTGATGGCGGAGCGCAAGAGCGGTTCCATCGTGCTTGTCGCGACCACGAGCGCGCTCGAAGCAATGGGCGGCCCGCAGGCCTACAACGCGATGAAGGCCTCGCTGATCACCTATGGCAAGCAGCTTGCGCTCGCGCACGGCAAGGATGGCATCCGCGTGAATGTCGTCTCGCCCGGCCCCATCGAGTTCGAAGGCGGCAACTGGGACATGATCAAGGGCACGATGGAGAAGTTCTACCAGTCGCAGTTGCGCCAGCAGCCGATGGGGCGGCTGGGGCGGCCCGAGGAAGTGGCCCGCGCCATCGTATTCCTCGCCAGCGAGGCGGCCAGCTGGTGCAGCGGCTCGCATCTCGTGGTCGATGGCGCTTTCACCAACCGGACGCATTTCTGAGATGAGCAGCGCGGTGCCCCACAAGCCGGTGACCTGGGACACGTCGAAGATGGACGTGAAGCGCGTCGTCGACGTGATCCGCGTGACGCCGGAGACCAACACCAGCCGCACGCCGGTCGACAAGGCCCCCGATCCGGAGCTGGGGCACGCGGTGATCCCTGCGGAGCGGTACTACTCCGAAGCGTTCATGAAGCTCGAATGGGAGCGGGTGTGGACCAAGGTCTGGCTGCTCGGCGGGCGGGCCGACGACATCCCGAACCCGGGCGACTACATCTGCACCGAGATCGGCAAGGAAAGCGTGCTGATCGTGCGCCAGCATGACGGCTCGCTGCGCTGCTTCCCCAACGTGTGTCTCCACCGCGGCAACCGTCTGCGGCCGGAGGGGATCGGCAACGCGCAGGCGTTCCGCTGCATGTACCACCACTGGACCTACGGGCTCGACGGTAAGATCGAACGGCTGCCGGACCTCTGCACCTTTCCGCAGGGTGGCCCTCCGGGGATGACCTTGCCGAGCCTGCCGGTGACGGAATGGAACAGTTTCGTGTGGTTCTCGCTGAACCCCGATGTGGAGCCGTTCGACGCGTTCATCGCGCCGCTCAAGGAACATCTGGAGCCCTATCACCCCGAGCGCATGGCGTGGAAGCGCGACGTGACCGTGGAGTGGGACTGCAACTGGAAGGCCTCGGTTGATGCCTTCAACGAAACCTACCACGTGCAGGGCATCCACCCGCAGCTGCTGTGGTATCTCGATGACGTGAACGTGCAGATCGACTGCTACGAGCGGCACAACCGCTATCTGATCCCCTTCGCTGCGATTTCCCCGCGCGTGGCGATGCCGAGCACGATCCCGCCAGCGATCGAGGAGATCATGCGTCATGCCGGGATGGACCCGGCAGACTACGAAGGCCGGGTGAGCGACATCCGCCGCGATGTGCAGCTGTTCAAGCGCAGCCACGGCAAGGCGCAGGGGAAGGACTATTCGGCGCTGAACGACGATCAGCTGACGGATGATTACCACTACATGATCTTCCCGAATGTGGCGCTCAACGTCCATGCCGATGACATCATGATGTTCCGCCAGCGCCCACACGCCAGCGATCCCAACAAGATGCTCTACGACGTCTGGGTGTTCGAGCTGGTGCCCGAAGGCGAGCCCTGGCCCGAGCGCGCGAAGCACCGCCGCTTCAAGCATGGCGATCGCAGCATCGGGCAGGTGCTCGATCAGGATGCCTACAACCTGCCGACGGTGCAGGCCGGCATGCAGAGCGGGAGCTTCCCGGGCCTTTGGATCGGCGAGCAGGAACTGCGCATCCGCCACTTCCACAAGGTGCTCGACGATTACATCTACGGATCGGGCGGCAAGCAGGCGGGGGATATCTGATATGCGCATCCTGCATGTAATCGGATCCCCGCGCGGCGAGCGGTCGCGGTCGGTGAAAGTGGCCGAGCGGCTGATCGAAGGGCTGGTGGCGGCAAGCCCCGGCGCGGTGGTCGAGACGCTGAATGCCTGCAGCGTGGATCTGCCGGCACTCACCGGGCCGGTGATCGAGGGGCGCTATGCGCTGATCGAGGGCCGCGAGGTGGCGGACGAGGTGCGCACCGCATGGGCCAGTATCAATGAGGCGGTCGCGCATTTCCTCTCGTTCGATTGCATCGTGTTCAGCGTGCCGATGTGGAACTTCGGCATTCCCTGGCAGCTCAAGCAGTATATCGACACGATCACGCAGCCGGGCATGGCCTTCCGTGTTTCGGAAAGCGGCGTCGAAGGGTTGGGTGCGGGCAAGCGGGCGATCCTCGTTGCCTCGGGCGCGCTCGACATCCGGCCGGGCCAGCCCGGTGCGGAGCTCGATCATCAGGTTCGCTTCATGCAAGCGTGGCTGGGCTTTATCGGGATCACCGACGTGCACGTGGTGCATCTGCGCCCCACCTATGGCCCGCCCGAAGCGGTCGAGGCGGCGATGGACGAGGCTTATGCTTCGGCCGAAGCGCTCGTGGCCGATCTGTCGCGCGCGCCGCGCGTGTAGACGAGGTTGGTGCTCTCGAACGTCACGCATTCGGTGCCGTCTTCCAGCGCCACGACATAGCGCGTGACGGCGGTGCCGCGCGGCTTCCCGCTGCGTGATGGCTCAAGGCTCAGGATTTCGCTGGAGACGCGCAGGATATCGCCTGCGCGAACCGCGCGCTTCAGACGCAGGCGGTCCCAGCCCACGCCGCAGACGAAATCGATGTCGCCGTTGATCGCGTGGTCCATCTGTCGCCAGATGGCCAGCACGTGGATGCCGCTCGCGACCACCTCGCCGAACACCGAGGCTTTCGCGGCTTCGGGATCGGTGTGGAACCACTGCGGATCGTGCGCGCGGGCAAACGCGAGGATTTCCGCTTCGGTCACCATGCGCGGGGGCGAGACGCGTGTCTCGCCCACCACCAGATCCTCGAAAGTCCGCCAGGGCGTGCCCAGCGGCGAAACCGTATCCGTCATTCGCGAACGATGAAGGGCGCGAGCACCGGCTTTACGCGCAGATGTTCCGGCACGTTCTCCACACCGATGCGCCGGTCGAGTTCCTCGTGCCAGTTGTAGATGCGGCGCTCCTGATAGTTGAGCGACATGCCCTTGAAGCCGGGGCCTTCGACCGATTCCTGAATCTGCGGCGCAAACTGCAGGTCCTCGTAGAGGATGCGCTCCCAGTTCTTGATGCGCGTTTCCCACAGCGGGTGGGGATTGGCGGCATCGTGCTCCGGCGCAAGCCAGGTGGACACGACGCGGGTGCGCTTCGGCCCCATCGGCCAGAACTGCAGCAGCGGAATGCCGGTGGGGGCGGGCGGCATCACGAAGTTGGGATAGATCGAATAGCTGACGTTGTTCTTCGCGACGAACTCCGAGATCGTCGGGATTTCCGGCATCCCGACGGTGCCGGGATCGGTCCAGCCTTCGCGGCGGTTCGGCGTCGCCATGCGGCTGTGACCATTGGGCCAGAGCGTCACGATCATCGCGCGGTGATCAAGGAAGCGGTCCACCGTGTTCTCGTGGATCGACTTGAGGTGGTAGACCTCGAGGAACGCGTCGAGCAGCACCTTGACGTTGCAGTCGGTCTCGTAGGTCCGGCTGTCGACCAGCCGCAGCGTTTCGAGCTGGAGCTGTTCCAGCTCGGCCGCCATCGGGCCGATGTGCTGCATCAGCGGCTCGGCATCCGGGTCAGCGTTGAGGAAGATCAGGCTTCCGAGCAGTTCGCAGCGCACCTGGCTCAGCGAATGGCAGGAAAAATCGAAGCCTTCGGCAAAATCGCGCCGGTCGCGTACCGCAGTGAGCTTGCCTTCGAGCGTGTAGGACCACCCGTGATAGCCGCAGACGAACCCGCGCGAGGTGCCGCTCTCCTCCTTTACGAGAGGTGCGCCGCGGTGCTGGCACGTGTTGTAGTACGCCCGGATGTCACCTGAAAGCGTTCGGGTGACGATGACGGGGGAGCCGGTGTTGCGACAGAGGAACCATGAGCCGGGCTCAGGGATTTGGTCGACGTGCCCCGCATAGAGCCACGATCGCTGCCACATGCCCTGTTCCTCCAGCGCGAGGAAATCGGGGTCGACATAGCGGCCACCGGGGATCGAAGGCAGCGCCGGGAAATTGGCTGGCGGGCCATTCCGTTCGCGTTCCCACGTCATGCGTGCCAGATCGGCGGAATGGGGCTCGGCAGCGAGGGCTTCAGACATCGTTACTCTCCCGGAACAGCAGGGTTCCGATTGCAGCTTAAAAACATTCATGTATGCTTGTAAAGCAATGCTTTCAGGGATCAAAGAGGTCAATTTTCAATATATAAAACATGGGCTTGTCAAGGATTGGCGAGCGTGACGGGAGTGATGTGTATGGAGATTTTGGCAGGTATCTTTCATCATGGCGTGATCGTCGATGATCTGGAAGCCGCGATGGTGCATTTCGGCACGACGATGGGCTGCACCTGGACGCCGGTGCGCACCTTCGATCCGATGCCGGTGTGGAACGCGGCGGGCGAACAGCTCGATGCGAAGCTGCGTGTGGTCTACTCGCATCAGGGCCCGCTCAGGATGGAACTGATCGAAAGCGTGCCGGGCAGCGCCTATGACGCGATGCGCGCGCTGGGGCCTTCGCACCTTGGCGTGTGGGTCGACTCGGTGGCGGATAGCGCGGAAGCGATGCTGGCGGAGGGCTGGGAACTGGTGCTGGGCGGCGCCCCGGCGGATCAAGGCCACGGCGCCATCGCCTATCTGTCGCGCTCCGGCAGCCCGGTGATCGAACTGGTCGCGCGCGCGATCACACCGGTGATGGAAGAATGGTGGGCAGCCAAGGAATGAGCACCACTTGGCATGATCTTTTGCCCGAGGCCGAGTTTCCGGCCGAGGGCAAGCTGGCCATCCGGCTCGGCGGCTGGCACGTGCTGGTGCTTCGCGCCGACGATGGCAGCTACCGTGCGGTCAATGATCGCTGCACCCACCAGGCCGCATTGCTTTCACCCGGCCGGGTGCGGCGCGGTGCGGTGATGTGCCCGCTCCACGGCGCGCGCTTTGATGTCCTGACCGGCAAATGCCTCGGTGCAGCCTATCCTGACCTCAGGACCTTCCCTGTGCGCGTGGAAGCCGGCCAGATCGCCGTGGAAGTTCCCACCGAGCCGCCGGGGCCGAACGAGATGCCGGTGGGAACATGATGGGATGGGTCACCGACTTGGCCGGTGGTGGGCGCGGCAGGGATTGAACCTGCGACCCCACCCGTGTGAAGGGAGTCAGCCAAATCAATTAGTTAGGTGTTTTCGTTGCAGAAACAGCCTTCTGTACAAGGCTGCCTGTACGCGATTTGTACGAGCGGGCACTTTGAGGCCCTCGGAAACGCGTGGTTCTGGCGGAATTGGAGCTGCGACGGAGTTGGCTCCCAGGCCACCGGACCGGGAACGAAAAACCGCCGGCAGGGCTGCCACCCTCGCCAGCGGTCGTCACAATAGCCTCGCAGCTACCGTCTCTGTTTACGACATCGCGGAATCCCGCGCAAGCGTTGAGCTTGCGGACGGTGTCCAATGAGCGCCGCACTCGTCCATGGCGGTCTTCCGCGTGGCGTGCGGCGGGTCGACCTGCTTGCGCTGATCGAGGACCTCGGAAAGCGCGGGCTGGGGCTCTCCAGCACAGCCGTACGCGTGCTTCGGCACTACGTCTGGCGCTCGCGCGATGAGGACTATCAGGCTGGGCGCATCTGCGCGGTTTGGGACCGGGTCTGCCGGACAGCCGAGGACCTCGATCTTTGCAGCCGGGCAATCAACGATGCCGAGCGAGAACTGGAGGTCAAGGGGCTGCTCGTCAGGACCACAGGTGGCAATGGGGCCCGCTCGGGCGTCAGGAGCGGCGGTGTCATCCGTTGGGCGGCGGGCATCAATCTGGCACCGCTGATTGAGCGGTACTGTGAGCTCAAGGCCTTGCGAGCGGCACGAGACCTGCAGCAGCAGGCGGTCGCCGAGTGCAAAGCCGACATCCGCCGTGTCCGCCGGTTGATCCGGGATGCTGCCGAGCCGGTCTTGCTGGCCCGTGCGGACGAAATCCTGCCGGATGGCAGAATGGCACCGATCCACAGCATCGAGAGGCTGGAAGTTATCCGTGCTGCTCTGGAAGCAGTGTTGGCCGAGATAGGCGGCGCATCCCGTGCGACGAATGCTTCCGATGGATCGGAAGAAAACGACCGACCCCAGATACAGACTCATCATTTATCAGAATCCTGTAGCGGCCGCTCGGCGGCGCCTTCGATCACACCTCGTCTCGCGCTGCAGCTGGCGTCGGAAGAGTTCCGTGAGCTTGCCGGTGCCAAAGGCCATCCAGGGTGGCTGGGACTTGTTGAAGCAGCCCGGCAAAACGCCAGCTGGCTTGGCATAAGTCAGCGCACCTGGGGCGATGCCTGTGCCTTGCTGGGCAGGGAACGCGCAGCGATGTGCGTGCTGGTCATCGAGCGCAACGCCCGGTTGCATGCTGGGCACCGCTATCAGGCACGGCATCCGGGCAAGTGCTTCAACGGCATGGTCAGACGAGCCGCCAGGGGCGGCTTCAATCTCGATGGGTTGCTGCGGGCGATCCAGCGGGGTGAGGGGGCCAGTCCTTGCGCTGAGCAGCCGCCGACATTGCCCGGCGGGAACGAGGGCATGGCTGCTCTCTCCGCCCAGATCCTCTCGCACATCAGCGCCGCCATGGGAGACCCGGCATGACCTTCCCCGCTCTTTGCACCGCCGATTTCGAGTGGCCATCGGGCCGTTCTGGTCCCGCCGGTCAAATGCCCCAGTCTGTGTTGAAGAGCCGGGATGACCTTGCCGGATCCCTTGCGCTTTTTTTGCTTGAAGGTGCACACACCACGCTACGGGGTAGCAGGCGAGAGGGTCCGCCGAACCCGCGGAAATGCGGGCTTCTAGACGCTAGGACCTACCATAAACTGCGCGCGAAAGCTCTTGTCGCTGCGAATACGGCTAGAGACCCATTCTATAGTCTCAATAGATCAAGGACTTGTCCTCTACTCGGTCTCCATCGCTCAGCGATCGGGAGGGTGTGACCATGGGGCAGGTCAACGTCACCTACGATGACCGCATTCTCGCCGGGATCGACCGCGTCTGCGGCGCGAGGGGGCTGTCCCGGACAGAGCTATTGCGGGCCATCGCAAACGAAGCGGTCGAAGCGCACGATGCCGGAACGCTCGCCTTTCAAAGCGAGGGGCCGAGACTGGAGGGCAGCGTCAATGCGCTGACCGTGCAGATGCGCGAGGCAGTGATCGAGCTCGACCGGGTGCAGCGATCCACCCAGCGCCACGAGAAGCGGATGCTGGAATCCTGGGTCGCCAGCGCTGAAGCAATCCGGGTGGCCGAGGAGCATCTGGTCGGCCGCATCAACGACATCAACCGCAAGTCCTATGAGCCCTTCGTCGTCCGGCTGACACAGTTGCAAGCCGCATTTGGCGAAGCGGCGGAACGAATGGCGGCACAGCAGACCGCACAGCATGCGAAGCTCGACGAGCGGCTTGAAGCGGTACGGGCGGAGGCTTCGTCGCCGCGAAACCTCTACAAGGTGGTGTTCCCCGGTCACTTCTCGATCGGGTACCTGACCGCGCTGACCTCGATGATCGCCATGATCGGCGCGCTGATCTTCGTTTTTGTCGCAGCCAACTTGGAATGGCTCGGTGTCCCAGTCGCTCGCAAGCTGCTGCCTACGACAGAGCTGATCTGCAATCTGGTCAACGAGCGCTACGGCGTTCGGGATTGCGAGGTTCCGGCAGAGTATCGGCGGGGATCGGTCCGCGCGGTGAGGGCCGGCAAATGATCAATCTCACGCCAGTCGGTTCCGCCAGCGGCGCAGGCGCGTACTACAGCCAGGACAACTACTACACGACCTCCGAACTGACCGAAGCGAGCGAGTGGTTCGGCAGAGGCGCCGAGGCATTGGGCCTGCAAGGTGCAGTCGGTGAGCAGGCCTTCGTCGATGTTCTGTCTGGCAAGCTTCCCGATGGAAGCGAGATCACCGCCGTCAATGGTGAACACCGCCCGGGCCTCGACATGACCTTTTCCGCCCCGAAGTCGGTGTCCCTTCTTGCGCTGATCGGGAAGGATGACCGGATCGTCGGCGCCTTCCGCGATTCCGTCACGGCCACCCTGATATGGGCCGAGAAGAACCTCATCGAGGCGCGCGTCTGGGATCCTGCAACGAAGATGCAGGTGGCCGAGAAGACCGGCAACATGCTCGCTGCGACCTTCCTCCACGATGTGAACCGCAACAACGAGCCGCAGCTGCACATCCACGCGGTGATCGCCAACGCGACCAAGGCGTCCGATGGCAAGTGGCATGCGGTGCGCAACGATCAGCTCTATCGCGGCCAGCACCTCCTCGGCGCGATCCACAACGCCGAGCTGCGCGCACGGATCGAGGAGCTCGGTTACGAGACGACGCCCGCGCGCAATCCCATTGATGGCGCCTTCGAGATCAAGGGTGTCTCGCGGGAAGCGATCGAAGCCTTCTCGACCCGCCGCGAGGAGATCCTCGAAGCTCTGGCGCGGGAGGAGCGCAGCAGTCCTCGTGAGCGCGAACTGGCGGCACTTTCAACTCGGCAGGCCAAGAATCCCGAGTTCAGCCCCGAACAGCGCGGCGCTGAGTGGCAAACAACTGCAGAGCGGGTTGGCTTTGATAGCCGGGACCTGATTGAGACTGCGGCAGGGCGTGCCGCCCAACGTGAGACGGTCTGGTCGCGAGTTGTCGGAAGCGCGCGCGGCATCGGTGCGCGTGGGTTGGCCGTCGCGAGCGCGATGGGCCTGACGCCGAGGGATGGCGATCCGCTGGTCCCGGAGCGCCTCGGTCGACTTGAACCACGAGCATACGCCGCTGCGCAGGCGGTCGCTTCGGCGGCGCGTGACCTTGGCGAGCGCGAGGCTGCCTTTGAGCGCAACGACCTCATTCGAGCCGCACTGGAACGCTGCGGCCCTGTGACCGTCGCGGATGTCGAGGCGAGAATCGCGCAGCTCGAAGCAAAGGGGCTCCTGATCGGTGGCGACCGATTGATAACGACCCAATCGGCTTTGCAGCTGGAGCAACGGGTTATTGCGCTGGCCAACGCAGGGCGTGATGCCGTGAATCCGCCCGCCGAAGGCACTGACCTTGCTGCCAATCTCCAGCAAGCGGCACGTGACCTTGGACTGAGACGGCTCAACCCCGGCCAAGAGCGTGCCGGGATCGACGTACTGCAATCGCGCGACCGCGTGCAGCTAATCCAGGGCGGTGCCGGTGTCGGCAAATCGGCAGCGCTCATGCCAGTGGCAGCCTTGCTCAAGGCCGATGGCCGCAACGTGTTTGCACTGGCCCATGCGGGACGGACAGCACGGGATTTTGGGGCCAAGCTCGATGTGCCCGCATCGACCGTAGACAGCTTCCTTGGCCGGTACGGGCGGGTGCTGGCTGGCACCGCCAGTCCGGAACGGTTGGCGGAGGCCCGGGCCGCTCTGTCTGGTTCGGTCATCATGGTCGATGAAGCCGCGCAGATCGGCAACGACCGGCTCGCGAGGCTGATCGAACTGGCGAACGGCATGGATATCGCGCGATTGATCCTTGCCGGCGACACGCGTCAGCTTCCGGCGATCGAGGCAGGCAAACCGTTCGAACTGCTGCAGAAGGAAGGCCTCGCGACAGCGACCATCACAGAGAACTTGCGGGCGCAATCGCCGCAGATGAAGGCGTTGAATGAGGCGTTGGAAAGCCGGAACCTCGGCAGGGCGTTTGATGTCCTGAAGCCCGCCACGGTCGAAGTGCCCTTCGCCAAAGGACCGGAAACCGCTGCAAAGCTGTGGGTCGGGCTCCCGGAGGGCGTTCGCGACCGCACTCTCCTGCTCGCATCGGGCCGCGCCATGCGCACCGCCGCAAATGCGGCCGTCCAGCGCGAGCGGATCACGCGCGGAGAGCTGGGCAGCGAAGAGCGGCGGCTGAACGTGCTCGACCGGGTGACCGTTACGCGGGAAGGGGCGCGGCAGATGAGAGGCTATCAGGAAGGGCGGATGGTGGAGTTCCGCACAGACCTGCCGAGCCAGGGCTTCAGTCGCGGCGATCTAGGCGTGGTGAAGCATGCCGAAGACGGCAAGGTCCGGCTCGAGATGGCCGACGGTTCGGTCCGGCAATTCACGCCGGATAAGCTGCCCCGCAACCTCTCTCACGACGCTGTCTCGATCTACCAGCAGAAGACCATCGGCGTGTTCGAGGGCGACCGCATCCGCTGGACCGACAACGATCGGCAACGCGGGCTCCTCAACGGCGATATTGCCCGGATCGAGACCATCGGTCGCCATTCTATGGCAGTGCTCACGCGCGGCGGTGAACGGCACGAACTCAGCCGCGACGATCCCATGCTCCAGCGGCTCGATCTCGCTTACGCGATCAACGTCCACATCGCGCAGGGCATGACGGCTGACAAAGGCATCATCCTGATGAGCGAACGGGAGAAGATGTTGAACTCGGCGCAGTCCTTTCTCGTCGCAGTCACCCGCATCGCGGACAGCGTTACCCTCGTTGTCGATAACGTGAAGGCGCTCGAGCGGGACGTGACGCGGAACCTCGGCGGCAAGACCTCGGCGATCGAGGCATCCCAGTCGAAGCCGCCGATCCAGCTCCCTGTGCCGGAAAAGAGATTGGACCTCGATTTCGGGCTCTGAGCCCGTGTCCACCACCGCACATGTGCACATGCCCACATGTGAACATGTGCACACTTGAAGGAATTCACATGACCACAATCGCGATTGTCAGCCAGAAAGGCGGGGCCGGGAAAACGACCCTCGCCATCAACCTCGCTGCGGCGGCAGAGCGCACGGGCGAGGTGGCGCTTATCATTGATGCTGACCCTCAGGCGACAGCCAGCCAGTGGGCGGCCTGGCGTGAGGAAGCCCCGCCAGAGGTGATCGACAGCGCGCCGCCGCGGATCGCTGCGAAGGTCGAGCAAGCGAAGGCCGCCGGCGCGACCTTCATCGTGATCGATACGCCGCCACATGCAGACTCGACGGCCAGCAAGGCGATGGAAGCGGCTGATCTGGTCCTCATACCCTGCCGCCCGAGCGCCTTCGATCTGGCAGCCATCCGGACGACGGCGAGGTTGGTGCAATTGCTGGCGAAGCCTGCGTGGGTCGTCTTCACTGCCGGTCCGGCCCAAGCAGAACGGATCCATGCCGAGGCAGCCGAACTGGTCGCCAGCTTCGGGGTGCCCATTTGTCCCTATCGCATCGCCGATCGCGCTGCATTCAGACACGCAAGCGCCGCAGGTCGGACTGCCTTCGAGATCGAGCCCGATGGGAAGGCAGCGCGAGAGATCGAGCGTGTTCACATGTGGGCATGTGAACATGTGAACATGGCAACGAACAAACAGGTGCGGGGAGGCAGTCGATGAGCCGGTTTGCGAAGCTGGCTGACAAGCCGAAGGAAACGTCAGCTGCCCGCTTGATGGCCGAAGAGCTTGCGACTGTCTCTGCCCCAGCACCTAGCCGTATCGGACGGAAGGCAATTTCCGGTTACTTCTCGCCAGATATGTCTCTGGCATTGCATACCTGCGCCCGAAGGAATGGGGTCAGTCTGCAGGCACTGATGGCGGAAGCGTTTGATGACGTCCTGAGAAAGTACGGTGAAAGCCCGATTGGCAGCTAAGCTGGCGCAGACACCGCACCCTGCGAAACTGCCTCAGCTGGATAAGGGGTGGGTTGATGCGCTAATAGTAGGAGCGCGTGGGCTTCTTGCCGGCGGCAATGGCGCGTGCATCGATACGAGCCAGTGCGGCACGCTTTTCGGGCGTGCGGTTGCCACCCTTGTTGCGGAGCGCATCGGTCGCCGCGTCGTCGTCGACCCATCCGATTTCGCGCTTCCTGGCCTCTACATGGTCACGAAGCTTGGCCATGCTGATCGTGGTCATCGCGAGCCTCCCTTCCAATTCGAGGTTCAGTTCAGCAGTTCGAAGCTGCCGCCCTCTTCGGCGACGCGCCGTTTCAGATATTCCAGATCGAGCGCAACAGCTACTCTAAACAGCAATCGCGCCTGCTGCAGAAGCGGGCTGGCCGGCGATCTGTCCACCGCGTGCTGCCCCAGACGATCTGCAATCATGTCCTCAAATGACGGCGTGGTGATCGCCCTGTCGCCCTCAAGGATGATCCGAAGGAGCCGGTTATGGTCGGACCGGCCATCAAAGAGCTGTCCCGAGATCGCCTCGATCCCATAGGCAGGGTAGTCGGGGTGGTAATACCCTCCGCGCAGTCGCCCTTGGCGATCTTCTCGCTTGAAGCCAGCATCAACAAGGCATTTTTCCAGCAGGTCGTCGTTTGGCGCATAGAGATCAAGATCTCCCGACATGAAGGCGCCAAGCGTTTGGATGGCAATGGCCCCGCCGCCTACAATGACGGGTGAGTAGCCCGCCGCAGCTTCATAAGCAGCAAAGGCTGCCGCGGCCTGCTCCAACAAGCCGTTAAAGTCGTCCGGCAGTGCCATGCGGCGACGCTAAAGGAATGCGCTGGAGACGCAATATCTGGCGATGGATGGATGGTCAGTTCGCCGAATCAGTCAAACATGCCAGTGCCGAAGGAGCCCTCAGGGGCATATCGCCCCCACTATGGGTTCGGGGAGGGTCGGAAGCGTTCTGAGCTTGCCATGCATGTTGAAGTGGCGTTTCCCTTACCTTAAGCTCCGCCTGACGTTGGTTCAGAACGTTCATCTGTGGCTCGATCCTCATGGTGAAGGTCATTCTGGAGACCCTCGCTTGTCTCGGCAATGAAAACGAGCAACGCGCGTCTTTTTGGTAACTGGGGTGGGTGACTTGCGTGTAATTCATGTACCCTGCGGACCGTTCGCTAACACGAGCGAGCTTAAAGCGTTCAACGCTGTTGATCAGGAAATCAGAAAGAGGAGCGGTGATGGAACTGCCTACGTTCTTACTAATTTAACTCATCCGAATCTTCGCGGCCAAGCAGATGAAATTGACATCGTGGTGATTGGCCCGGGCGGCGCCGTCGTAGTTGAGGTGAAGCATTGGGACGCTTCTGCGCTGCGTAGGTCCGATCTCTCAGACCCAGCAGCAGAACTGATCATCGCCAAGTCCAAACGCATAGCCGGGAGCCTGCGCTCCGCAGATAGTCGGATTGGCTTTGTTGCCCCAGCGTTTTTGCTAACGCGGGAGACCGGTTCGATCAAAAAGAACGGGCATCTACCCCGTCATTCAATGGGAGTGGTTGCCTACGGGCTTAAGGACGTTGTGGACCTAGTTGTCGCCGCGGCCTCGCCAGGAACGATTGATGCTATGCGTCTGGCGAATGCGCTTGCAGGACGGTACAATCTTGCAGATGCTGGACGCCTTAAGCGCTTGGCTCGCTTTGACGAACTTCGGTTGCTAACCGACGATCAGGACCGCTTTCAGCGCATTTTCGCCGCGCGCGATCCCCGCACCGGCGATCGCGTCTTACTTCATACTTACGATTTGTCTGCTGCACCCCCGGGAGAGGCGGCGACGTTGACTGATCGTCGGGCACGGCGAGAGTTTGACGTCATTCAGCGGTTCCAGAAGTCACCTCATCTTCCGAGCATCGTCGACACTTGGCAAGCGGTCCCGAATTACGCGGGGGAGATGTATTTCTTCAGCGTCGGTGACAGCTCGGCGACGCCAGTATCCGTTCTTCGAGACGATAAGGAATGGACATCGGCTCAGCGACGTGACTTCGCCAATCGCACATTGGCGGCGTTGGAGGACTTCCTAGAGGCTGAAGGAGGCCCATTGCTCCATCGTGCGCTTGACGGAGACAGTCTACGGGTGCGCGCAGATAACACGCCGTTGTTCGCCGGTTGGCGCTGGGCGCGGTTGACGCCAGCGCAGACGCTGAGCGCAGACCAAATCGGCACCCAGGCAGGGGATTATGCCGCTCCGGAGGTCGTCTCTGGCGGGCTCGCCGCGGCCACCCCTCGTTCTGATATCTACAGCCTTTGCGCGGTGCTTGCCGAGCTCTTTAACGATGCGGAAGACGAGGACGTCCGCACGATCTTGAAACTTGGTTGTGACCCCGACCCTGCACGTAGGGCATCCATTGCCGAGTTGCGCGCCCTGCTTGATGACCGTGTCGAGGCACCCTTATCGGATGCGAATACGCCCGAGCCGGTCACAGCTGTATCCCCTTCGCGATGGGATGAGGGTCATCTCTTCCAATGGAAAGAATCTTCTTATCGTGTCGTCTCTGTTCTGGGACAGGGGGCTGTTGCCCGAACTTTCAAGCTTGAGCAGGTTGATGCGACTGGAGAGCCGATCGGTACCTTTGTGGGAAAAGCAGTTCTCAATCCCGAATTCGGTCCTACCTCACTTGCAGCCTATCAGCGGATGCGCACTTTTTCTCTGCACCCAGGCCTCTCGAACATCTTGGAATGCTCAAGCGAATGGAACGCGGGTGAACTCATGGCGTTGCTACGTTGGAGCCAAGGTTCGCCTCTGGATGCGTGGCGGGGCGATCTGGACTTCATTGCCCAAGAGACAGGGCGGGAATCAACCGAGCAGTTGCTCCTCGAATGGTTCGAGAAGCTTTGCGAGGCACTGGTTGAGCTGCATGGACAAGGATGGGTCCACGGAGACGTCAGCCTATCAAACATACTCGTCGATGAATCCCACGTCATGCTTATCGACTATGATCTCTCAGGTCAGATCGGACACACACCGCTCAGCTCGGGGACGTTGATCTACGCATCGCCGGAACGTCGCAATGGCGCTCCGGTCCAGGCCCGGGACGACATATACAGCCTCGCCGCTTCACTCTTTCATGCCGTTACTGACCGCCCCCCCGCCTTTGCTGAGAATAGGTCGGGCCTCGCTTGGACGGACGAGGAGAAATTGGCGTTTCCTATTTTGACCTCCATCCTCGATCGGGCGACCGGCCCCATCGACATGCGTTTCGCAGACGCGGGTATGGCGTTAGCTGCCCTTCGAACAGCCCTCGTGTCACCGAACAAATTGGCTGGAGCTCTCCCAAGCGCACCTGTCGTTCAGCCAGCGCTAAGGCCTAACGTAGTGCCCAGGGTAAAAGATATCCTCAGTAGCTATCCGGGTTCACGTTTCGGTAACGCCGAGACCCGCGGGCTCGATACCGAATTTGCGTTTGACACGTATGTTCCTACGGAATTGGACGCAATTCTCCCGGCTGAAATAAAAGGGGGCCACGCGTCTCTAGTGATTTTATGCGGTAACGCTGGGGACGGGAAGACGGCATTTCTGCAGCGTCTCGTTCAGACGCTGGGCGGAGAGCCGCCACAGTCTAGCGAGCGCGTCTGGCGTGGGAGACTCGCAGATCGAAAGGCAATGATAAATCTCGACGGCGCGGCAAGCTGGAAGGGACGGTCGGCGGACGACTTGCTCGACGAGCTATTCGGGCCGTTCCTCGATAATCCGCCGCATGACGGCAGTATACATCTTGTCGCGGTGAACGATGGCCGGCTTATGGAGTGGATCGAGCACGCAGAAATGCTGCATGGCGAACGTCCCTTAACAAGTGCGTTGACGGCGGCTCTTTCCCAGCAGGCTGATGACGTGCCTTCACATATCCGGCTCGTCGAGTTGAACAATCGCTCGTTGGTTGGTGGCCTCAATCTCGAACGCCGCTCAATCTCGACGCACTTTGTTGACGAACTAATCCGCCTTTTGGTTGGTGGAGAGCAGGCGGCGCAGATTTGGGCGCCTTGCCAGACCTGCAGTGCTCAGGCCAGATGTTCAATGAAGCGATCAGCGGATATGATGGGTGCAAGCAGTGATCCGGCGGTATTAGCAGAAGGCGCCCGACTTCGCGAACGATTGACCGAAGCGCTTCAAACGGTTCACCAGCGCAATGAAATCCACATCACCGCTCGTGAACTTAAGGCGGCGATCAGCTACATTTTGTTCGGTCTAGACGACTGTGAGGATATTCATCGCAACCCAGACCTAGACCCGCATGATCCAGCAGACCATGCGTTCAATCCGGAATCCCGCGGACGCCAAGGCGAGCTCTTGCGTGAACTCGCAAGGCTTGACCCCGCCCTCGAAGGCCATGCCCGCATTGATCGGTATCTCGTCGGAAAGGGCGCGCCGGATCCTGCACATGGGGCCCGCAGGTTTCGAGATGCCGTTGGTCGTCCGTTACCATTGCGAGATGCGAGGCGTCGCGCTTTTCTCACATGGTCGCGAGATCAGGTGGCGGCTGTTGGCGGCGACGATCATGCGCTTTCGCTGCGCGATGGTCGCCGGGCGCACGAGTTCAGGGCTTTCCCGCTATTTTCCGAAGATGAGCAGCTCCTGATCAAGCAACGGCTTTGCAGAGGGCTGTCTCGCCTCGAGGCGCTGCCAGATCTAGCCTATCACGATCCGGCGAGCGTCCCAATTCGCCTCCAACCGAGAACTCCAACGGAAACGGCATTTTGGATTAAGAAGTTGGCTTCCCGCTTTTCGCTATCTGCCGAACGATTCCAGGCGATTTCGGGCCTTGAGACGCTCCATCGCTTCCTTGTGTTGCGTTACGACCACAATCACGGGGGTAGTGAGGAACTCCTCGTGCCGTTAGAATTATACAGCCTGCTAATGGATTTGGCGGATGGGGTTCAGATTCTTGACGCCTTCTCGGACGATGTCTTCGCCAACCTAGGTGTTTTCACAAGTCGGCTGGCTCAAGAAGACGAGCGCAGTCTGAACGCATGGAACCCAATTGAAAGCGACGTTGTGCGGCAAATCGGCGTCGTCAATGTCCAGGGCCGACAGACCATCACTCTTTCGAGCGGGGCAGCCTAATGGCCAACGAAACACGCCAAGTGGTCGAGTCTGTGCTGGGTAGCCAAATGACGTCGCAGATATGGACCAGCACCTATCCTCCAGTGTTTCCGTTCGTCCCCCAGGACTTCTCGGTCGGCGCCGTCCTGCCCATGATGCTATATTTGTTCCGATGGGGGAATCGACGTGGAAAGGGGAAGTTCGCGGCCACCTACAGCGGCGATGGTGCGCCTACAATCTCTTCCACTGTGGACCGTCTGATATCAGACGGGGCAGTCGAAGGTTTCGACACAGCCTCAGGCCGAGCGATACTCGGGGACTTTTTGCTCACGTCAATCCTCGAGAACAGGCGGCACTCGGAATCACATAATGAGCAAATCCAGCGCTGTTTCGCGAACCACTATTACGCGTCGTGGATTGACCTGCCCGTAAGCGCAGCTCATCTCCGTGGCGTTCCAGAAATGGTTACGGCTTTGCTCAGCAATCAGGCAGAAGGCAAAACGATAGACCCGTTCACCGACCGAGGCCGTTATCGCGTGGGCGCACGCATTGAAGACAACGACCTTCTGCGGGCGCTTGCCCCGGCGACGTCAACGACAGGAATGAAGAGCGACCTGCGCTCTGATGAGCTCGACGAGAGCGTTCCGCTTCCACTGGATCAGCTTCTGACGGTTCGGTTGGCTCAAGGTTGTGGGGAGGCACCTGCAAAGGCCGTCGGGCGAAACAACCCTGGACCCATTCCCAATCAGCGCCCGATCGCGGTTCGCGCGGGAAGTAACTTCCGCGACGACCTGCTTGTATTCCTCGATTGCTATGCCGGCGGCGGATCGATGCCCCGATCAGCATTTCTACAGATGCTTGAATCGGCGATCGCGATTGGCCTCACCAGTATCCTCACTGGATCAGTCGATATCATGAACCGCTGGGCGACTTCCGGAGTGCTTCCCGAAGCTGACAAAGCCATGCAGTTCCCGCTGTTTTTCGATTGTTCAAGCGGGTCCGACCCGGCCCTGCGCGCAACCTCTGAAGAGTCCGGCTTTCTCTTGCGGCAGGCGCTTAATCGCCTGCCAGCTATTCTGATGCACGCCCGCTTGCTCGACCAATACGTGCATAGTGAATCTGAAATTGATCGCAGCAAGCGCCCACCGTCTTCACCCGATGCAACAGCCTGGTTGAACCTTACCGGGAGTCTGCTCAATGGGAGTCATGAAGAAGCTCGGGATGCGCGTCGGCATTTTTCAAGGTGTTTGCGGAAGCTGCGTGATGCTGCAGAGGAGGCAGACGATAGCGAACTGCGCTTGCTGCTGGGCGACGAAGGATCCGATGGCGATCCAGGCCGAGCTCTAGCAGAAGCGCTTAGCGCGGCTTTCACCGCGTCGTCAAACAACGGCAAAGAGTATCTGAATCAGTTTCTATCGTCGGCCTTGATGATTGACGAAGTGAACGGGCTCGGAAAGCGCCGAAAAGTAACGATACATCAAACGCGTCGTAAAGGTCAGGGTCGCGCGGGAGATGCATTATCATTCGTAATGACGAATCCGGTCATCGAGTATCTCGTACATCGACATATACGGAAAACCGGGAAGGGACGGAAGGAACGACCGCTTTCCTACCCCGACTTTCTGACAATTCTGCGCGAACGCTACGGCTTTTTCATTGATCGCGCTCCACCAAATCTGGCCGTGCCGAGTGAGTTGCTGCAGCGAAATCGGAGAATGTTCGAGCGTCGTTTGAGGGACCTAGGTCTACTCGCCGGCGTGAACGATGCCGAACGGATGAAGAAGATCAAATGGCGATATCAGGCCCAACAGGATGCTCAGGCGGAAGGCCAGACCGCGTGATGACTCCGCAGCATGTCGTGCATTTGGCACAGGCGATAACGAACTGCCTCGGCGCCCCGACGTCCGGCGCAGTGGCGTTCCTGCGCTGTCTTCCGTCCGAGCATATAGATGCACTTGCCGACAGTGACTTGTTCAACGTGCCGGGCTGGACTGTAAGCGCGGTTGTCGAAGCAGCCGGCCAGCGGCGCATCACTGCCGACCAAGCAGTAGAGTATCGCGAGGATAAAGCCGACGCGGCCCTGCTCTTAATCGACCCGCTGCGCGCCGGTGCAGGCCTCGATGGCATCTACAGCGCGGGCCGCGAGATTGGTGAAGCCGAACTCTTCCAAGAGGCGCTCAAGCTCGCGCGAAAGCCGATGTATGGACGGACCGCCGTCCTCGACAATGCCGTCTGGCGCGCGGAGCGCCTTGGTCGACGTCGCCGGCTCACACCCTGGTCGAAATTCGACTTTTATGTTGGCGCGGCACAGAACGTGGGCCGTTCCCTGGCTCGGCTTGGACTCTGGCCGATTGCGAGCGACGATGATCCATCGACGAGTGAGCTGGATCTCTCGGCGGAGCTTGCTGATCGCCTTCTTTATGTAAGCGACACGAGGGCCATCGCGGAACGCGTGCGGGCACTTCAGCTCGAAGATTCCGAAGACCGTAACCCCGCATTGGAGAAGGCGCTCCGGTCAGCTGCCGGCATGAGTCCCGAGGAAGCTGCACGCCATATCGAGAGCGAGCCCAATCTATGGCTTGGGCCTATAAAGCCCGGCTTTGCTAGCGATGAACTGCGGCGCCTGCAGCTTACCTCGTGGCGGGATGCAAAGGGTAATGTTCTTAAGTGGTCCGGTCTTTCGCGATCGGACGGCGAGGAGAGCGCACCGCGGCTTGTTCTCGACCGAACGGCTGCGACGAAGGATCGCGCAAAGCTGACCGTGCGATGGACGACGGACCCCGAGGAAATTGTGATTGGCAGCGTGGAATATCGCGTGTCAGTCATTGCAGGGGAGGACGTGCTCGCTGAACGGGTAGTGCACCATCGCGAACATCGCACACAGCAAGTCACATTCGGGGTTGATGACTTCGAAGACCTAGAGGGCACCGAGAAATTCGACGCCGTCATTGAGGTTGCCGCAGTAGGCCAGGAGAGCGTGGCCGCTGTACAGAGCGAGGCGTTTACGCTCGAGTTCGGAGAGACGATCAAGGAGCTTACGAGCTCTTCTGGCCAAACGGTCCGTACTCTCGTCGAAGGTGCAATCGCGATCGGAGACCGTGCAGCCTTTGACCAGCTCGTAAGCGGCCCGGCCGCGGCGGAGCGAGCTGTGGAGGACAAAAAGGGTTTTCTGACCTGGAGGGGCGATGCCTCGACAAGGGCGGCGAAGGTCTTTCGCCCCGCGCTGCTGCGAGCAATTGAGCGGGATTGGATCAGAGGTGGGGGCAGAATTGGACATTGGATTCAGGTAGTTAGGGCTGATGGATCTCCTGTCGGTGATGCAAAGTTCGTAGAGATTGAACCCTCGGACGCCAGTGCAACTACCGAACGTGCTCGGGATGCGAGCCGAAAGCTCGCGGATGAACTTGGGACTGGGGGCTTGCTCGGAGTAATCATACCTCCAGGCTGGACCGCTGCCGACAATTACGTGAACGCTTGGGAAAAAGCGCTCGATGCGGGCTCTCCGATGTTGGCGCGACATGGCACAGTCGAGGTGCGCGCCCAGTCGGGCGCCTTGATCGGTCTTCTGGTAACGCCACTCCATCCGCTTCGCTTTGCGTGGCACGCTCACTACGATCAGATCATCACGCACGCTCGGTTCGAGCAAGGCCTGTTGCCTGGCCACATCCAATCGGCGGTCGAGGCTATCGATTCCTCGTTTTTCCCGTTCGCCCTCCCGGGCCAACAAGATGGCCCAGGATTTATTTTTGCGGATGTGATCGGCTTCCATACGATCGCTATGACCGTCGATGGCGAAAGCGAGCCGAAGGCGGCGACAGCGCTCCTCGCGGCTTGTCTAGGTGCGGGTACAGCTTCTGCGCCTTCCGTTGGTCAAGCTAGCGCTGCCGCAATTGCGCGTGAGATCGGCCACTATCTCGATTGTTATGGAGGCGCGAGTGGCGAGAGGCCCGACCTGCTGACAATCCAGGCGTGGCGAGCCGGTGATGGCCTCACAGTCGCTCGGGCGCTCGGCCAGACATTGGCGGCCAGAGGCCTCAATGAAGACGATGAGGTTGAAGCGCCGCTTTGCTTTACTCTCGATCTGTTTCATGCGCCTCAAGCTGATGGTGCAGGCCAATTCCTGTCAGCAGTTGGTCAGCGTCGTCGTGCGGGTGGCCAGGTGCTTGATCCGCGTGACCGCTGGCTCGCGGAGACCGCTTCGCGGCCAGGCGAGGTCTTGGTTCCTCGCTTGCGGTGGGCTAAGCACCAAGAGCCTCCGATAGAAGACGAGCAGGCGTGGAGCCGCATTCGGGCATCGCACGTCAGCCTTTCGTTCGATCTGTTCGAAACCAGTCTGGGAATTGTACCTCTATCCTCAATTTCCGACGTGCGTCCGCTCCAAGCTTGGGGGCTTTTGCGTACTCTAGAACGCCGTCCGATCCCCGATTTGGATCTTGAGTGGATGACATACCCTGCACCGGAGCTAAACGGTGAGCCGGCTCCGGAGGGGCGGACGGCAAGCGACAGGCTTCGGCGTATTGATCGTGCGATCGCTAGGGCAACGGCTCGGGCGCTCGGGGGCACGAACGAGGACTGGCCAGTTCTCAGAACTCGCCTCTCAGTTGAGCACCAGCTAAAAATTGAGCGGATGCATTCTCAAAGCGATTGGGTCATCACGCTCGACAGAAATGCTGCGCTCGACTACTTCGATTCTCCGCAGGACAGCCCTGATGCTTACGACCGGTTTGTCATCGATACCGTGCCCGAACGGGCGGATCTCACAGCGGTCCAGCTCGTTACCTCAACGACGAAACTAGATGCGGTGCGCGATCTCGTTGATGAGGCGCTTGGCGACATGGGGCTCAGCAGTAGTGAGCGGAATAGCCGCTTCCTCGTCGCTAATCTGAAGGCTTTGAGCGGCAGGCTAGCGATACGACTTGCTGATGGCGGCACCAGAACAGGTGAGCTAATCGCATTGGCACTGATGTATGCACATTGTGCTGCAGGCGGTGAGCAGAAGGGGCCTTGGCTTAATGTCGCGCAAGGCGTTCTCATACCTGTCGACGAGATTGCTGACCACGCACCTATCGTTCAGATGCCTGCGAGCGAAGGAGAGAGTGCACGCCGAGCTGACTTTATCCATGTGAGCGCTCCTGCTCGCGGACCGCTGGAGTTCCGCTTTGTCGAGGTGAAGCACCGACGTCACCTGAGGACCGCTCGCCAGCCCGACATGCTCACGCATATGGTGGCTCAGACAAGCGAGCTACGCGAACGGTGGATGGACTGGTTCTTCGGCGACGGGCTTGAGCCGCTTGATCGCGTTGTGCGGCGTGCGCAGCTCGCTAGACTACTCCGCTTCTACGTGGATCGTGCTGGACGGCATAGGCTGTCGGCGCAGGCGTTGACGAGGCTGAATGCCGAGATTGACCAGATGGTGCTTAAGGATAACTATAAGCCCGGCACGATCGATAGCCCGGACGTGGGCTACGTGTTCTGTCCTGAGCATCGCTCGGGGCAAGTGGAACGGATTTATCCTGAGCGCAGCGACACCGCACTTTGGCTTTTCGGTCCGATGATGCTCCCAGACGAGATTAGCGGTGCAGTTGGAACGATCGTAATCCACGATGATCTCATGAGCGTGGAAAGCGTTCCAACTGGGTCGGATTACAGCTCATCCGACGAGATTCCGACGCCATACGAAGTCTCAGATCGCGAAGGTGAAAAGCCTGAGGCTGAGAAGGCAAGCGATCCTGACAAACGGGAGGAAGGCAACAAGTTGCAAGCCGAGTTGGCTGAGGCCCTGGCCAGCCCCGTGATACTGGACGGCAGCATAGAACATACTGCCGGTGGAGGGATCGCTAATAGTGAAGCGGCATCCGATCCCGTTGAGATCCGTCTCGGTGAGTCTCTAACACAAATGCCCGTCGACTGGTCAGTGTCGATCCGAAGCAATCCGCACATGATGATGGTTGGTCTCCCTGGCATGGGCAAAACCACCGCCTTGATCAACATTTCGAAGCAGCTGACCAGCGCTGGGATCTCGCCAGTCATTTTCTCGTATCACGACGATATCGACGAGAAACTTGGTGACGCGATCGGACCCATGCGATTGATTGACTTCGATGGCCTGGGGTTCAATCCACTCCGCGTGGATGCTCCCGGACCAATGGCTTACATCGACGTCGCAGGAACACTGCGTGATATCTTCGCCTCAATTTTTCCCGATCTCGGCGAAATCCAGCTTGAGGAGCTAAGAGGCGCCATCAAACAAAGCTATGACGACTTAGGCTGGAATGAGCGTGGAACGGAGAGGCCTGCGCCGCCGCGGTTCCGAACCTTCCTCGATATTCTCAAATCGCGCCCAAAGCCCAACCAGAACCTGCTGGCTCGGTTGCAGGAGTTGGACGACTACGGTTTCTTCGATGGCGATGATAGTGCTCCTGGAATATTGGTAGATGGAAAACCTACGCTCATCCGTATCCATCTCAGCACCAATGAGATTGTGCAACGCGCCTTTTCGTCATTTGTCTTGTATAGCATCTATAAGGACATGTTTCGACGCGGCGTTCAGCAAAGGCTTACTCATGCTGTAATCTTCGACGAAGCGCATAGAGCAGCAAAGCTGAAGTTAATCCCGCGGTTGGCAAAGGAATGTCGCAAATACGGGTTAGCCCTTGCCTTGGCATCACAGGGCGTGCGAGATTTTGATGGAGGGCTCTTTGAGGCGGTAGCGAATTACCTAGTCCTGCGTGTGACCGAGGCCGACGCCCGCACCCTAGCGCGCAACACAGGACCAACTATCGACCAGCAGCGGACGAGCGACCGGCTAAAAGCCCTTGAGCCTTACCACGCGATGTTCTTCTCTGCGTCGTCCCAGAGACCAATCTCTATGAGACTCAGCCCAGGATAACCCGGTTCTCAGGCGCCGGAGAGCAGCAATTCTGCCAACCGGTCCAGTTCTGCCTTTTCCGCTCGCCAGTTCGGTGCGCAACGGTCGAGTAGGCTGTAGAATTTTGGACTGTGGTTATGCTGATTCAAATGGCAGAGTTCATGTTTAAGAACGTAATCGATGCATGGGCGCGGAGCTTTAATTAGTGCAGGATTGAGTGTTAGCTTTCCGTCAGGAGAACAGTTCCCCCATTGTTTTCGCATCTTGAGCAAGATCATTGGCGGAACCTGAGCGACCCACGATAGTTCTGCGCAAATGATGCGGAGACGTTCGCTAAAATACACTTCGGCTCGATGACGATACCAAGCGTTTAGCCGACGTCGAACCGCTGATGGATCAGCGACGGGAAGCCTTATCTCCAGCAAGCCTCGCGTTAGTCGGACTGACGACGGAGAACATTTATCTGGGATGATTCTCAGTTGGTGCCTACGGCCAAGATAGAAGTGCGTCTCACCAGATACAAATTCACGAGGAAGAACGTGCTGACGACCTTCGCATATCTCTAAAAGATTTCGCCAAATCCAACGTGCCCGTCGCGCGATTACGAGATCGATTTGAGACCGATTGGTATCGGGTGGACACTCTATTTCGACCGTGGCATTCGGATGAATATGTACTCTTATGCGAGCAGCGAGCCGCTTGTTGAAGGTGATCCGGTAGGGAATTGTGCTCTCACCATATTGGAAGCTGCCCGTCACCGGCAGCACTTCAGCCGAGTTTGCCACTGGCGAGCCCAATGCGCGTTATGTTGACAATCTCATCCGTCATTAGCTTTGCTTTGTCCAAACCAAAGAGATTGAACAGCGTTGGCAGTACTCCCTTACGAATCGCGGCTTCGATACTAGCTGGATTGAGAGAGTTCTCAGCGATGGCGGAAATGACCAACTTCTCGATTCTGCAAGCTGCTTCTACGTGCTTGTCGGCCCAGAGATGCGTCGCCTCCTGGTCGTGCATACGGAAAATGCCATAGTACGCGCGTGCGTGGGGGTGATCTGCCAGCTGTTGTGGGATTTCTGGTATGGTTGCGCTTGAGACAGCTTTCTCAAGACCGTCGAAGAGGTCATACTGATGCCTAGGATGATCAAACAGTGAGGCGGCTTCGGCAATCGCTTTGCGCAGAAGGTCGGAAAAATGAGCTTGAGCGTACGGGTCATCGGCTAAATCATGCTCAATGGTCCGCGTTAGGCGACTGCGGATTATATCCGTCTCGTTTCTAGTTTTCTCCTCGCTCCAGGTGTCTGGATCGGCAGGTGCGCCCAATCCTACAACCGGCAGCAATTGACCGTTCGCGTCAATCTCCTCACCGATTACGTTGGTATCGATCATTTTACGTATTTGCTTCTCGTACTGCGAGAAGTCGATTGTCTCGAAGGAATCCTGCTTTGCTTGCTGCCGCAGAGCCGAGAAAAATCGAAGATCGCGCTTGTACACAGCGATTTGTTTCTCACTGAATGCGCCATCCTCGAAGAACGATCGCGATGACAAAGCGGTTTTCAGGCACATTCCGAAGGCTGTCAGCGCCTCGTAGAAGTCTTCGCGCCGCTTTTGGTTCAGGTCTAAGCGTTCGCCACCCTCCAAATCGGAATATCGTGGAACAAGGAACTGGCGGAATTGCTCTTCGTCCGCTCGATTCTGAACACCATCAAATATTGCCCAGAGCTCATCATGCAAGCTAGGAAGTCGCTTATACTCGGTGCAGACATCGCGATAGAGCCCATCGAGGTCGGCAATGTCGAACCCGCCTTGGGTTCGTTCAGCGAGATCCTGATATTCGCCGATGGCAGTATCCAACTCCTTCAGGATGCCGCGGTAGTCGACG
The DNA here is from genome assembly GCF_001519075.1 of Novosphingobium fuchskuhlense. Lineage (GTDB taxonomy): Bacteria > Pseudomonadota > Alphaproteobacteria > Sphingomonadales > Sphingomonadaceae > Novosphingobium > Novosphingobium fuchskuhlense. Next base: position 133,177 of record NZ_KQ954244.1, on the reverse strand, counting down.
AGAAAGCCGAACTGCTTGGCGTCATGCAAGCGGTTTACGCGGGCAATGGCCTGGATAAGGTTGTGGGCTTTCAACGGTTTGTCGATGTAAAGAACCGCATTGCGCGGCTCATCAAAGCCAGTGAGCAGTTTATCGACGACGATGAGCAGATCCGGCCGGCCTTCAGTTGAGAAGTCGTCGACGATCTGCTTTTCGTTATCATCCGGGTCGCCTTTGACATTGGTTGCCCACCACTGCTGAACCTCGGGTAGTTCGCTCTCATTTACGTCTTCGTGTCCCTCACGGGTGTCAGGCGGAGAGATGACCACAGCACTGGATACCAGCCCGGTCTCGTCGAGCGCCTTTTTATAACGGATCGCGGAAAGTTTGCTGTCGGTGGCAATTTGCCCCTTCAAGCCGAGTTTGAGATTTTTAAAATTGGTTCGGAAATGGGTGGCGATATCCCAGGCGATGCGCCGGATTCGCCCTTCTGCGCCATAGACCTGGCCCCTGCTGGCGTACTTCTTCTTGAGATCGGTCTTTTGCTCCTCTGTCAGACCGCGCGTTATGACATCGAACCAACTGTCGATAGCGCGCTCGTTGATGTCGAGCACTGGCTTGCGCTCTTCATAGAGTAGCGGGGTGACGGTGCCATCGTCGATGGCGTCGCGCATTGTGTAGGCGTGGATGATCTTGCCGAACCGGCCCTCGGTCTTTTCGCCCTTCAACAGCGGCGTGCCGGTGAACGCGACATAGCTTGCCTGGGGTAGAGCCTTCTTCATCCGCTCATGATTTTCACCGCCCTGGCTGCGGTGTCCTTCATCGACCAACACGATCATATTGGGGCTGTCATTGCGGCATTCGGGAAGTTTGCTGGCGCTGGCGAACTTATTGATGATGGTGAAGATTATCCGGTCAGTGCCCTTTCCGATCCGCTTAGCCAAGTCGCGGCCGGAATTCGCTTTGGATCGACCGCCTTCTTTGTCGGAGAGCGATGTTCCGAAGGCTCCGGCGGTCAAGAAGTTGCCTGCTAGTTGCTTTTCAAGATCGGTCCGGTCGGTAACAACGATGACCCGGCATTCGGCAAGATCCGAATGGAGCAACAGTGCCTTGCAGAGCAGCACCATAGTGAAGCTCTTGCCTGATCCAGTAGTGTGCCAGATCGTGCCGCCTTCGCGTCCAGGCCCCTTGGGATGGTCCGAAGGCCGCACCTTCGAGATTTCGGCGATAAGCTTACGGATGCCGAACATCTGTTGGTGACGCGCCGCGATCTTCCCAACCTTGCGGTCGAAGAACATGAAGAAGCGCACAAATTCCAGGAGTCGGGCCGGGGTCGCCAGACCGATCAACAGGCGATCTTGCTCGTTTACCGCCATCGCGGAAGACCAGCGGTGCGATAGCCCGTCGCGAACATCGCGTACACGGTTAGTCAGCAGGCTCTTTCGATCCTCGGCGGCTGTGCCGTTTTTGACGGCCAGAAAATGCGCTTCATCGAACTCTTCGTCGCGCCAGGAAGCCCAGAACTTCCGTGGCGTTCCGGTCGTGCCATAGCGCCCATCAGAGCCCGACACAGCAAAGAGAAGTTGGGCAAAGGCGAACAGCTGCGGGATTTCATCCGCCTTCTGGTTGCGGATCGTCTGGCTGATGCCCTCTTCGACCATCCGCTGTGATCCGCCGCTAACAGGACGCTTGGCCTCGATGACAATCATGGGGATGCCGTTCACGAAGCCGACTATGTCCGGCCGGCGTGTGCGGGTGCCGTCGCTAGTGGTGAAGGCAAGCTCCTCCGTCACCACGAAGCGGTTTGCTTCCACATTCTGCCAATTGATAAGCGGAACCGTGATTGAGAGCTTCTTGCCATCAACGAATTCGGTGACTGTGATGCCCAGCGTCAGCCATTCGTAGACGCGCTGGTTCGCCGCGAGCAGCCCATCTTGCAGGGGCGGTGCCGACAGTGTTCGAACGATGAAATCGATAGAGTTGGTCGATAGCGGGTGCAGCGCTCCCCGATGGTCAAAGCGGTGACGAGAGAGATGCGCGATCAGATCCGAGCGAAGCAATGCACCGCCTTCGCCACCACGCTGCTCCAAGCAGTCAGCGGGGGCTAGGAACCGCCAGCCTAGCGCACACAACGTAGCAAGCGCCGGGATGTGAGACGTTGAAAGCTCGTCTGTGTTGGGGGTCATTCTCCACCCGCTTCCGGCTCGGCGGCCTTCTTCTTCCGCTTGCGCGCCTTACCTGCGGTCGCCGGGGAGGTGTCGGGGATGAAGCAATACTCAGCGTCTACGCCCATTCTCCGCAATTCCTTCATGCACCGCATGAGGCTGATGCGAGAAAACAAGGGCAGGTTATTTGAACGGTCGGCTTTGTCCTTGTGTGTCACAATGCCGAAGACGACGCGAAATTTGTTGTTCGCGAGTGGAGCAACAAGCGCCTCCCGTTCTGGATCGGGGCGACCCGCGCCAACGAGCTCTTTCATGTTTTCCAAAGCTTGCTGCTCAGAACGCATGAGATTCACCGAGTTGGTCCCCTGATTAAACAGGTGGCTAAGTTGCCCTGATAGCGTCGAGATCTTCACGCAGTGCAGGACGGCCTGGCCACCAACGACTTCGTAGATATCGCAAGGCTCGATCTGCTTTTGGCCAGCGATCGAAATATTGGTTTTGTCGAGACAAACTCGCCCTGCCGCCGCCGCCGATGCAGCAACGTTGTAAGCGCCCTCGTCATCGTGGCTGAAGTCGGGGAGCGTCGTGTCTTTGCAAAGCGGATCGAGATATGTCCGCAGCCGGTTCACGTAGCCGCTATCAACCAGGTACCAATTACCTTCGCAGAAGTGGTAGTTATCAGCACCGCCGTTCAGCGCCGTATCGTAGATCAGGCTCTTGTAAATCGAATGTCGATCTCGAACCACGCTGCCATCTTCATTCGTCAATACAAGCTGGTGCCGCTTTAGGTCATCGATTCCAAACGCATTGAGGTCGGCACCAGCGGCATCGAGATACTCGTAATAGCGATGCATGAAGATGTCGTCGTACACATCCCCCCTGTTGGCGCCCGTGAACGTGCCCCAGAGCCCGTCACCGAAATCAACAATATCTGGCACGGACAAAGCCAGTGCTTCATCCCTTGCTTGGAAGGCTACCAGCAACTGACCGTTGAGCTGCGCGATCACACTTGGGTCGCGGACAGGCGCAATATTTTGAATGTCAGGGAACGCAGTTTTGTAGGTGTCATCGTTGTAGAGGTTGAGGAGCTGCTCGCACAACCCAACCAGGCCGGCGGGCTCGATCGCTGATGAAATCCGGATGTTGCTGGAGCCGGTCGCACTTTTGAACAAATCCTGATGCTCGTCCTTCACCTTGCCGGTGAGGCTCTTTAGGATTGTACTATCCGCATCGACATCGAAAAAGGTAAGGTCACCGGCGGTGGGCAATTGCGTCCTCTGCCGCTTTGCCCCGCTCGGCTCCAAGACATCCGTGCTGCGCAGTTTTGCCGGATCTACGCAGTTGAGAGTGACCCGCAAGCCGAAGTCATATTCGTAACTGCTGTCTTTGAGGTTATGGAAAACATGGCCAAACGACAATGCGAACCAGCGGCCCGACGCCTGCAGAAACACAAGCGCACCTTTTGAAACCTGATTCAGGTCCTTTTGGACACCGAAGTATGCCCGCCACCACGGTGGGCGGGGCTCGTTATCCAAAACGTATAGAACGGCGCCTTCGGGAAGGTTTTCGCTCGCTATGCCCTCTTCAAGCGCGTGATCATCTTTCAATGCGTTCGTTGCATCTACGCCATCCTTCAAAAGGAAGATGGAAAACGAGCGAGTCTTCGTCATGCAAAGTCTCCACCAATCTTCACTCGCCGCTTGCCAGTGAGGAGTTGCTGCATCAGCGCCGATTTTTCCTCCCGGAGCGAGGCGAGTTGGGCTGTCAGTGACAAAATGCTCCGATCAGCCGCCAAGAAAAGTTCGCCAATTGCCGTTTGCTCCTCCCTCGTAGGGACTGCGATTTTTAGCTTGGCCAAGTTTGTCGCGCTGATGTGAACCACCGAGTTGCCTTGGCCAAACTGAGCCTTCTGGAGGGCAACCGGGGATGAGTTTAGCAAATATGCGAGGAAAACAGGGTCATCCTGTTCGGGGTTGAATATGATAATGTCACCACCGGCGTAGGCTTCATGTCTGCCTATGAAGGCAACACACTTTCCGATTTCTTCGGCAGTCTCGCCTGAGCATGCGAACAGAATATCGCCTGGCCTGAGGGGCTCGCTCTGCAAAGCGGATGCTTCGTCGATGAATGAGTTGAACGTATGAACTACATCATTGTGATGAGTGTAGATCTCACCGTAGCGGACGCATGGGATGCCTTGAGCTTTGGCATCAGAGCGCGCGACGCCTTTGCCTTTGCGGAATCCTCCGCGACTGCCAAGCGTGGTTTTGGCCCATTCGCCTGAGAAGCCAGCAAGGCGTGCTTTGGGTGTTTGGCCGTTAATTGGGAGGATCCGCTGGCTCAGTGCCAGCTTCTTGGCCCGCGCGTTAGCAATCAGCTCCTGGACTTTCTCGATCGCGCGATCCCAAGTGAACAAAATCTCGGCGATCTTGCGTTGCTCGGAGATAGGGGGAAGGCAGATAGGTATAAGTGAGAAATCATCAAAATAGAGCCTGAGGCGGTCTTCCGTCAGGCCATAGGAATAGGCCCAAAAAAGGTAGATCGTCCGCGGATGCTTGAAAAGGTATGCCGCGAACAGCGGGTCGATGGTTGCTGTTGGTCGCAAGACCACATAGGCGGGACTTACCAGAGCATCAGCTTCGGCAAGGCCGGAAGCTCCCTGCCACATGCGCATCATGTTGTAGGCAATGTCGCCCTTCCGCACGAGCAGATGCTCTTCCGCGAGAAGGTTCGTATCCATCTTTCTGTCGATGGAATCTCGGAAAACCAAGCCATCGCTGATCGTTACCGACATGGTCGGTAGCCCAGCTCTGCCGCGCTCGGTGCGCTTCACAAAGGCATTGCCAAAGCGGGTTTCGGTCCAGCCTGTGGGGGTCATATTTGATCCCCTTTGCGCTTGCGGATCCGCTTGCTGACGCCTTCGATCACCTTGAGTGTCTCGGCCGCGTCATCCTGCTCGGCCGTCAGGCGTTCGGCCTCACGGCGCTTGGCATCGAACGTTGCGTAGCGCTTGCCAACAATCGTCTCCATCGCTTCGTGTGACATGTTGCCCTTGCCGATCAGCACTTCGCGCTCGTTGAAGGTCAGGAAACGGTCTGTCTGCTCGATCCATTCGGCCATGAGCGTCTGCTTCCGGCGCTCTGCACGATCCTGGGCAAAATCGAGGAACATCGTGGTCAGCCGGTTGAGCTCTCGAACTTCGGCTTCGGTCAAGTAATTCTTGGAAATCGTCACGTCGCCCTTGCGGACGCGGCTGCCTTTCCATGAAGTGAGCTGCATGTTGGGTGCTGCCGGATCAGCGCGATCGACGATCAGCTCGGCAGCCGTCTTGCCGGTGACCGCGTAAAGCATCTTGTTCTGGATGGTCTTGAAAAACGTGCTCGCGGTGTCCGACTTGGCGTCATAGTCGGAGCTGGTGGCGGCAAACACGTCACGAACCTGCTGATAGAACCGCTTCTCGCTGGCCCTGATGTCGCGAATGCGCTCGAGTAGCTCGTCGAAGTAGGGATCGCCGCCTGGTTCCTTGAGGCGGGCGTCATCCATGACGAAGCCCTTGACCAGATATTCGCTGAGTTGTGCAGCAGCCCACTGGCGGAACTGGATGCCGCGCGCCGATCGCACTCGAAAGCCGACCGCCATGATCATGGGAAGGTTGTAGTGCGTCACTTTGCGCTCAACCATGCGGTCACCCTCAGGTTGAACTATTAAGTACGGCTTAAGAGTTGCCTCTGGCTGCTCTCCATCGGCTAGGATCGCCTTGATATGCTGGTTGATATTCGGGATCGACGTTTGAAACAGCGTCGCCATTTGAGCCTGGGTCAGCCAGACATCGCCGTCCACTGCTTTCAGGCCAACCTGCCCAATCCCGTCCTCGGTGGTGTAGAGGATGATCTCGCCAGCCATCAGAAGCCAAGCTCCTTCAGGTAGCCGTCCATCTTCACCTCAAGGGCCGCCAACTCTTCCTTCAGCCTCAGCCGCTCGGTGCGGATTGCCACCAGATCGATTTCGGCCTCCTCCTCGAAGGTATCGACATAGCGCGGGATGTTGAGATTGAATTCGTTGGCCTTGATCTCTTCCGGTGTGGCGAGGTGAGCATACTTCGGCACGCTCTGGCCGGCTTCGACCGTTGCAATGATTTTGGCGAGGTTGCTGTCGGGGCCAGTGGTCAACTGGTTCTGATTCTTGCCCGATTTGAACTCGCGGCTCGCATCGATGAACAATACGTCCTTGTCGGGCTTCGACTTGCGCAGGATCAGAATCGCTGCGGGAATGCCAGTTCCGTAAAACAGCTTCTCCGGCAGGCCGATCACGCAATCGAGCAAGTTTTCCTCGATCAGCTTTTGCCGGATTTTGCCCTCTGCCCCGCCACGGAAGAGCACCCCGTGCGGCACGACAACCGCCATGCGGCCGGTGCGCGGCTTCATCGTTTCAACCATGTGCAGAATGAAGGCGTAATCGCCCTTCGTCCGGGGCGGTAGCCCACGGCGAAAGCGCTTGAATTTATCGCTCTCAGCGGTGTCCTGACCCCACTTGTCGAGACTGAAGGGTGGGTTGGCGACCACAACGTCGAAATGCTTGAGCTTGTCGTCACCGTCGAGCAGCTTGGGGTTGCGAATTGTGTCGCCCCATTCAATGCGGTGATTATCCTCGCCGTGGAGGAACATATTCATCTTGGCCAAGGCCCAGGTGCTGCCAATCGACTCCTGGCCGTACAGCGCATATTTCTTGCTGCCGTACTTTTCCTGCACGCGGCGGCCGCACTTCATCAGAAGCGAGCCGGAGCCGCAGGCGGGGTCACAGGCCTCTTCGCCCTCCCGCATGTCCATCAGGATGGCCATCAGCTCAGACACTTCGGGCGGGGTGTAGAATTCCCCGGCCTTTCGTCCTGCGTCTGAAGCGAAGTTCTTGATGAGATATTCGTAGGCGTTGCCGATCACATCGAGGTTGCCGATGCGTGATGGGCGCATATCGAGTTCGGGCTTGGCGAAGTCCTCAAGCAGCTGGCGAAGCAGGTCATTCTTCTGAGCTTCCTCACCAAGTTTGTTGGCATTGAAGCTGATATCCTGAAAGACGTTATTGAGCTTGCCGAGGTTCGCATCCTCGATCGCGGACAAAGCCTTGTCGATCCGCTCTCCATTGCCCGGCTCGTGGCGGCGTGCGTAGAGAGCCGCGAAAGTTGCGCCCTCAGGCAGAACAAAGCGCTCGTTCTTCATCATCTCGGCAACAAGAGCAGGTTCGTTGCCATACTGCCGAACATACTCGTCATGGTGGTCCTGCCAGACGTCGCTAACGTACTTAAGGAACAGCATCACAAGGATGTAATCCTTGTAGATAGCCGGATCGACCGTTCCCCGGAACGTGCCACACGCCGCCCATGCAGCCTTGTTTACCGTATCCTGCTTGATCTGGTCGTTCATGCGATTGTCTTTCCTGTCAGAAATTTCGAAGCGAGCGCGTCCATCTGCTGCTGACGATTTTCGATTAGGCGGATAAGCAGGGTCTGTTCCTGCGCAATACTGTTAGCTACTTCCACTAGCCGCTGTTGCTGCTCAAGGTTGGGTAATGCGATTGGCAGCGCTTCAAGGGCTGGTCGAGTAAGGTTGAGGATATGTGATCCAGTGGCTGCAGCCATAAGAAAGTCTTGCGCGGGCCTTTGATTAATTTGCCAAGCGAGGAATGCGGCCAACAAAGGGACGCCATCCATTATTCTGATAACAAACAGATTTGTAGCTGCTACTGCGTCACCGGGCGGGGGCGGGAGTGCCAAAGCATCGTTCCGGCGGCCTCGAGTGGTGATGAGTACGTCGCCTCCTCGTAGGAAGTCAGGCGCTCGTGAGTTCGGCAATTCTTTGCGGAGTAGGTTCGGCCACTCAGGCGAACTGTTAACAATGACATCTCGAACCTGAAGCACCATCACGTCGCCTGGAGGAAGCGAGTCTATTGCCCCTCGGAACGGAAAGCCGGAACGGACCTCGGCTGCCTCGCTCAAGCGAATCGTTGGGAGTGCAATATCGAGCATACAGCACTATATGGAGAGCGCTCTTGCAGTTTGCAACGCTTGAATGACGTTACTGCAGAAAAATAGCCGACCCAGGCTGGCGCCTCAAATAGATGATTTCGCCATCAACCAACATGGACGCATCATGTGCGCATGGATTCACTCAGACCTGCACATCGAGCAAAGCCACTGGGATCTGCCTAGTCCCCAGCCACATTACGACGTGCTCATCGCGGCCGACGATAGCTGGTGCTCCGCCCACCTGCGGGCTCCTTCTCAAGGATTCCGGATGTAATCAGCGCCTCGATGTCACGCAGCGCTGTATCCTGTGAGCATTTGGCAATGATCGCCCACTTCGACGAAGTCAGCTTCCCTTCGAAGCCATCGAGCAGCTTGTTGAGCATCAGCCTTTGGCGATCGTTGAGATACGTCTCGCGGTGTGCCTCCCAGAAGCGAGCCTTCTCAAGAACATGCTGCAGTTCGGTCTCGGATCGGGTGATGGCTCCGTCCAGACAGTCGAGAAACCAGGTCAGCCATTCCGTGACATCGAGGTCGCCCTTCTGGGTCTTCTCCAGAATGTCGTAGTAGCCTTTGCGGCGCTGCTGGATCTCGGCTGACATGGAGTAGAAGCGTTGAGCGCTCCCTTCCGAACGGGCCAGAGCCATGTCGGCAATCGCTCTGGCGATGCGGCCATTGCCGTCGTCGAACGGGTGGATGGTGACATACCACAGGTGTGCGAGGGCGGCCTTGATGACCGCGTCGCATTCGTTTCGATCTTCGAACCATGCGAGGAAAGATGACATTTCACCGGCAAGCCGTTCGGCTGCCGGGGCCTCATAATGCACTCGCTCGCGGCCGTATGGACCCGAGACAACCTGCATCGGACCCTCCGTGTCCAGTCGCCATGCGCCCACTGTTATTCGCGTCAGGCCGCTTCGGCCGGTTGGGAACAGTGCGGCATGCCAATCGAACAGGCGGCCTTCGGTGAGAGGCTTGGCGAAGTTCTGTGTGGCATCGAGCATCATCTCGACAACGCCTTCGACGTTGCGATCCGTGTGAATGGTACCAGCGATGTCCATCCCCAGGCGGCGTGCAATTGATGAGCGAACCTGTTCGCGATCGAGTGCCTCGCCCTCGATCTCGCTAGATTTGATCACGTCATCCGTCAGGGTGGCGAGAATGGCTTCGTTGCGGCGTTCAAAGCCGAGGCTTTCCATGCGGCCGATGAGCCGGCCTTGCCGGTGGCGCACAGCTGCCAGTGGAGCCGTGATACCAGTTTCGGACCACCGGAAGCCAGGCCAGTCGGGCAGCAAGTGAATGTAGCTCATAATCTCCGCACCTCTTGCGGCGAATATGAGGGATTTTCTCCGCATGGCAAGCCATATTCGCCGCAAAAATGCGGAGAAAATGCTCGGCAATCTCCGCAAGTGCTTTGCCAAGGTGGCAAATTATCAGAAAGAAACGGGCGCACACTGCGCCGCATTGCCAGATGGAGGGTAACGCAAGAACCTGTAAGCAAAAGGGAAATGCAGATCCAGACCGATGGCACAGAGCTATCTGGAGAATGCCGAGACTGAACCAATTGGACGAAGGAAGAGGGGAGGGGGCGATGATGAGGTCGAGTTCAGCAACTCGGCAAGGATCACCAGATGCGCAGAAAACCACCTTTCGTCTCCGAGAGCCTCAGGGCGCAGTTCAAGGCTATCGTCGTTGATATCCTGACGCTCGTGCCGAAAGGCGCGCACGTCAACTATGTCGTCATCGATCCGACGGTGCCCGATCCTGGCGGCGTCTTTCCCGGCCTGCCAATCTACACCGGACAGTCCGCGGATGTCGGCCAGCGCATTCTGGCGCACCTTCGGCACGCAGCAGTCGTTCCGCACGATCCCGGTCCGCTCTATGAGAGAATGGCGACACTCATCCACAGCGGGACCATGCCGATCTTTCGTATCTTGCAGGTCCATCGGACGCGCGCGCAGGCCATCGTCGCAGAAACCACATGGGCGCAGCGCTTGCTGCGGTCGGGGGCGCGGCTCCTGAACATAGCGCCCGACCAGTCAAGGATCCTGACGCCAGCGAGCATTCGGCGAATGCAGCGGGTGGGATTGTTCGGATTGTCACTTGTCGACGCCGACGTGGCTGGGCTTGGCCTGCGTGTCTCCTGCCGAGGTGGCTGCACCACACTGACGATTCAGCCAAGAGCGCTGGCGCGCCGTTATAGAGAACATTTGACGCTGCGATCTGTGCGGCGCCGGATGTCGCATTGTCATGTGTGTGGATGTCCGAACGGCTTCAGGCTGCTGGTGGGCCAGTCAAGTCGCCGGAAATTCACCCCTTGGCCTTTGGTATCGTGATGGGCGGCGGCTCCATTGTGCCGAAGCCCACGATCTTGCGCACCATGAGCTGGCCGCAGAACAGCAGGGTGCTTCCGATGGCGAAGAGTACGATCAACACCACCGAAAATGGATCGAGCGGCCAGCCCTCGAACCGGGGACTGAAGAGGAACGCTATTCCGGCGAGGAACATCGAGGCAGTGCCGCCAAAGCGGAAATTGTTGGCGAGGTCCGCCATTTTGGCTTCGAGCGTCGGTCTCTGGCTCATTTCAGATCGTCCCCTTACTCGTTGTCGAACATGTCGAAGATGGGGCCGGCCTCGATCTTCGGGCTTGTCCCCTTCTGTGTGCAATTGCTGTAGATGTAGCCGGCTACCCTACCAGCGCGGGCTGGGCTCAGCGTCAGTTTGCGTTGCTGGGCCTCCGCGAAAACCGCTTCGACAGTTTCCGAGACCAGTCCGGCGGTCCTATCTGCCCGATCGGCTTGATGGCCGTAGATCAACCACTCGAGCTGGACATCGAACGCTTCGCAGAAGTCGACTGCGACCGCGAGAGGAAGCTCCCGCTTCTCGGCCTCGTAGTTCTTGTAGGACTTGTCGGCGATCTCGAGCATCGCGGCCGCCTTGACCTGCGAGGCCTGCTTCTTCGCGCGCGCTGCAGCCATGCGATCGCCGATGCCAGCAAGATCCGCCATGTTGACAATCGTTCCCTAAAAGTGTTCAAACGTACCCCATAGGGCGAGTCGGTTACCTCTTCATACCCTATCGGGCTCGTTCGCGGGAGTTTTCTGCAATGAGGAATACATCGGTCGATCTCCTGACCCCGCGCCAGATGGCCCGCCACTCAGGCTGGTCGGTCAAGGCGATCCGGAAACTGCTGGCCGAGCGCCGCATCAGGCACCTGAAGCGGGGCAATCGGTATCTGATCCCACAGAACGCGATCAACGAGTTCCTCGTTGCAAACATGGTCGAGCCTGAACCCAGTGAGGGCTTGCAAGGCGCTGACGACGCGCAGGGGTCTCTGCTGTGACCGCGCTTACCCCCATTCTCGACCGGGCGCGTACGCCCGAAGCCTGGGTTGAGCTGCTTGCCGAGAAAGGGATCATCCTCTCTCCGCGCACCTTGCGGGAATTGGCCCATCGCTGGGGCGCTTGCCACAAGGTTGGCCGGGTCATGCTGATCACGCCCGAGCAGCTCGATCACATCATTGAAAGCCAGAAGAAATGCCCCTCGAACCTTATCCCCGCGGCGCGGTCTGGTGGGCGCGCGGCCGTGTCGAATACAACGGCGCGCCGATCACCGAGTACTACCGATGCAGCACTGGCGCATCTGAGGAACCGGGCGCTTGGGACTGGTGCCGGGCGGAAGAGCAAAGGGTCATCCGCATCCACCTGCTAGGTGAGGATCCGGAAGAGAAGATCATCACCTTTGCCGAAGCCGTTCTCCAGTACGAGGCCAAGCCCAAGGAAGCGGCCTACCTTGTCCCGATAACGAAAGAGATCGGCTCGATCCCGATCCATGAGCTCAGCCCCAAGGTCGTCCGCGAACTCGGCCCGAAGCTCTATCCCAACTGTTCGACCGACACCTGGACACGCCAAGTCGTCACGCCGGTCAGGGCGGTGCTCAACAACATCAACGATAGCGAAAGCGGGATTGCCTTTCGCGTGCGTGGCTACACCCAGAAAGAGAAAGTCGCGCAGGACAATAAGCGCAAGAGCACCGGACGGAAGAAGTACCCCCCGGGAAGCTGGGAATGGCTGCTCAAGTTCCGGGAACATGCGCCTCCGCGCCTGGGTGCATTGGCTTTGCTCATGTTCGTGACCGGTGCCCGGATCAGTCAGGCTGTTTCGATGCATCCCCGCAAGCACATCAACAAGGCAAAGGGCATGATCTGCATTCCCGGCGCAAAAGGGCATGGTGATCGATGGCTGCGGGTGCCCGACGAAATCCTGTCCGAGCTGACGGCCTTGCCAGAGGTCTATCCTCGGGACTGGCCGCGCAAACCGGAGAACCTGCGGCTCTTCGGCTATGCAGACCGTGGCGGACCGCGAAAGCTCTGGAACAAGGCCTGCGAAGATGCCGGCATCGAACAGATCCCGTTCCATCCGGCAGGCCGTCATGGCTTTGGTCAGGAAATGAATGTCCGCGAGAGAGTCGACGAGAAGGCAGCCGGCGCGTTCGGCGGTTGGTCCGACCTGAACCTGATGCGCAACACCTACACGCATGCCGAGGATGCGGAGATCAAGATCAATCAGGCCCTGCGGCGGGGCTTGTTGAAAGCCGAGCGCAAGACGCGGCTCAAGCTGAGAAAGGAGCCCTGATGCTGTACGGGTTTTGTACGAGCGGAGGTCGATTCCGGCCCTTTTCGGGTGCGAAACGGGGTCAAAATCTGCGAGGGAGAAAAATGGCCATCCATAAATTCCCTATATTTCAAAGGGATTTATGGTGGGCGCGGCAGGGATTGAACCTGCGACCCCACCCGTGTGAAGGGTGTGCTCTACCACTGAGCTACGCGCCCGCATGGCCGGATCGCACAAAGGCTAGCGGCCAGACAGGCGCGGGCCTCTGCCATGGCGGCGCTTGATTGACAAGTGGGGGGATCAAGATATTTGGCTCCCCCCATGACCGAAGATGCCTCAGCGCCCGAATCCGCCGCTCCCGCCGCCACGCCTGCCGTCACTGGCGCGCCGGACGTCCCCCCCGATCACCTCGCGATCAATCCGCGCAGCCCCTTCTTCGATGCGGAGAAGCTGCGCCGCGGCATCGGCATCCGTTTCAAGGGCACCGTGCGCCGCAATGTCGAGGAATACTGCATCTCCGAGGGCTGGGTGCGCGTGCAGGCGGGCAAGACCATGGACCGCAAGGGCAATCCGCTGACCCTGAAGCTCTCCGGCCCGGTCGAGGCATGGTACGAGGACCTTGGCGACGACGCGCCCTTCGCGAAGCTCTGATCTTCTGATCCTCTCTGGCGTGGGTTCAGGATCCAGAGCGGGATGACATCATCCGGAATCGTCGGCCCGGACTTGATCCGGGCCTTGGCTTTCTTTTTTGACGCCGCCCCGCAAGAGGCGCCCAACCCCGTGTCAAGCACGGGGGGACGCAGAAGAACCACGATAAAGTCATCCGCGCTTAGTGGGGCAGGAGCCGTCCCCGCTCCTGGTCCACCAGCGCCGTCAGCCACGTCTTGAAGGCCTGCACGCGCGCAAGGCTGTGGGTGTCCTTGTGCATGACAAGCCAGAACGAGCGGGTGATCCGGCGTTCCGGCAGCACCGGCACAAGGCTTGGATCGGCATCGCCGATAAAGCACGGCAGCACGCCGATGCCGGCGCCAGCGGCTATGAGGCGGTGCTGGGCGTTGATCGAGGACGAGCGGATCGTCGCGGCAAGGCCGGGCTCGATTTCCGCAAGGTAGCGCAGTTCGGGAGCATAGAGCAGATCGGGGACATAGCCGACGAGCGCGTGGCCTTTGGCGAGGTCTGATGCACGGCGCAGCGCGGCGTGGCCGGCGAGGTAGGCCGGCGTTGCATAGAGCCTGAGGTGGTAGTCCGAGAGCTTGCCGGCGATGACCGGCCCGGCGCGCGGGCGCGAGAGGGTGACCGCGAGATCGGCTTCGCGCTTCGAGGGGCTGAGGAAGCCCGAGCTTGCGACCAGATCTATGACAAGGCGCGGATGCGCGGCCGTGAAGGTGCCGAGCGCCGGGGCGACAATCCAGCTGGCGAAGCCTTCTGAAAGGCTGACTCGCAGGAGGCCAGCGGGGCCACCGCCGCCATGTTCGGCGATGCGGTTGGCGGCGCGCTCCATGGCTTCGACTTCGACCAGCATGGCCTCGCCCGCTTCGGTGAGCACCTGGCCCTCGCGCGTCTGTTCGAACAAGGTGGCGCCGATCCGCGTTTCGAGGCGGCGCAGGCGGCGACCCATGGTGGTGGCGTCGACGCCCATGGCCTGTGCCGCGCGGGCGAGCTGCCCGGCGCGGGCAATGGCGAGAAAGGTCTGGAAATCGGTCCAGTCAGGAGCCTGCATCATTGCAGGCGTTCCTCGCATTTTCTCACCTTGCTTGCAAATCATCCGGGGTGCAGGAAGCCCGTCAAATACGTCAGGAAAGGAAGCAGACCCATGCGCCAGATCGATCATTTCATTGTCGGCGGTTCAGGCGGGGCTCCGGCGCGCAAGGGCCCGGTGTTCGATCCCAACACCGGCGCGGTGCAGGCCGAAGTGGCGCTGGGCACGGCCGAGACGCTCGAGCGCGCCGTGCAGGCCGCAGCGGCCGCGCAGCCTGCCTGGGCCGCGGTCAACCCGCAGCGCCGTGCCCGCGTGATGTTCGAATTCAAGCGGCTGGTCGAGGCGAACATCGACGAACTGGCGCACCTGCTCTCCTCCGAACACGGCAAGGTGATCGCCGACTCGAAGGGCGATATCCAGCGCGGCCTTGAAGTGATCGAGTTCTGCTGCGGCATCCCGCACGTGCTCAAGGGCGAATACACGCAGGGCGCCGGCCCGGGCATCGACATCTATTCGATGCGCCAGCCGATCGGGATCGGCGCAGGCATCACTCCGTTCAACTTCCCCGGCATGATCCCGCTGTGGATGGCGGGCGTGGCGATTGCCACCGGCAACGCCTTCATCATCAAGCCCTCGGAGCGTGATCCTTCGGTGCCGGTGCGCTTTGCCGAGCTGTTCCTTGAAGCGGGTCTGCCCGAGGGCATCTGCCAGGTCGTCCATGGCGACAAGGAAATGGTCGACGCGATCCTCGATCACCCGGCCATCGGCGCGGTCAGCTTCGTCGGCTCGTCCGATATCGCGCACTATGTCTACAATCGCGGCGTTGCCGCCGGCAAGCGCGTGCAGGCCATGGGCGGCGCCAAGAACCACGGCGTGGTTATGCCGGATGCCGATCTCGATCAGGTGGTCAACGACCTCGCGGGTGCAGCCTTCGGTTCGGCTGGTGAGCGCTGCATGGCGCTGCCGGTGGTCGTGCCGGTGGGCGAAGAGACCGCCGAGCGCCTCAAGGCCAAGCTGATCCCGGCGATCGAGAAGCTGCGCGTCGGCATCTCGACCGACAACGATTGCCACTACGGCCCGGTGGTTTCCGCCGCGCACAAGGCGAACATCGAGCGCTGGATCACCACGTGCGAGGCTGAAGGCGGCGAGATCGTGATCGACGGCCGCGGCTTTACGCTGCAGGGCCACGAAAGCGGCTTCTTCGTCGGCCCGACGCTGATCGACCACGTCACGCCCGACATGGAGAGCTACAAGAACGAGATCTTCGGCCCCGTGCTGCAGATCGTCCGCGCGAAGGACTTCGAGGAAGCTCTCGCCCTGCCTTCGAAGCACCAGTATGGCAACGGCGTTGCGCTCTTCACCCGTAGCGGCAACGCGGCGCGCGAGTTCGCGGCGCGGGTCAATGTCGGCATGGTGGGCATCAACGTGCCGATCCCGGTGCCGGTGGCCTATCACACCTTCGGCGGCTGGAAGCGCTCGGCCTTCGGCGACACCAACCAGCACGGTGTCGAAGGCGTGAAGTTCTGGACCAAGGTCAAGACCGTGACCCAGCGCTGGCCCGATGGGCTGCCCGACAGCGGCAACGCGTTCGTCATCCCGACGATGGGGTAACCCGGTGGTGAAGCAGCGGGTCTCGAGTGGTTCACCGATGGAGCCGATCCTCGGCTTCGCCCGGGCCGTTCGCACCGGCAAGCAGATCATGGTTGCCGGTACTGCCCCCATCGAACCCGACGGATCGACCACGCCTGGTGACGCAGCTGCGCAAATGGAGCGCTGCTGCGCCATCGTGGCCAAGGCGATCGAGGACCTTGGCGGGTCGGTCGACGATACCGTCCGCACCGTGATCTACCTGACCGACCGGGCCGATTTCCCGGCGGTCGCGGCGGTCCACGGCAAGTGGTTCGGCAAGGCGCGGCCGGCGACCACCACGCTGGTGGTCTCCGGCTTCATCCGGCCCGAATGGAAGGTCGAGATCGAAGCCGAAGTGATGGAAGAGTGACGGCAGGTTTCTTCCTTTTCGGCGCGGTCCCGGGCGATCAGGCCATGGCGGGCTTGGCGCCTTTCGCGGTGGCGACCACCGCCTCGAAGCGCTCATGGTAGCGCGGATGTTCGGTGCCCAGCCAGCGGTCCCACCAGGTGAAGTAGAGCCCGAAGTTGTAGCGGCCCTCGCTGTGGTGCAGATCGTGGTGCGTGGTCGTGGTCAGCCAGCCCGTCCACGGCGAACGGGTGAAACCGGGCCAGGCCAGTTCGAAGCCGGCATGGCCGAAGGCATTGCGCGCGATCTGGTGGGCCAGGAAAATGAACACCGCCCAGGGTTCGGCCGGGGCGACAATCGTGACCGCGGCGACCATCAGCGGCACGATCACCGCTTCGAACGCGGCCTCGCCGGTGGCGAAGCTGTAGGCAGCCCAACTTGTGGGTGTGCGGCTGAGATGGTGCACGGCATGGAGCAGGCGGAACATCGTCCTGTGATGCATCCAGCGGTGCATCCAGTAGAAATAGGCATCGTGCATCACGATGAGCAGGGCGGTCTGCCACAGGATCGTGGTGAGGACGGGCGGACCCTGATTGAAGGCAATCGCGCCGAGGGCGATCAGCACCACCGTGATCAGATCGACGAAGGCGAACACCGCCATCGACCACATCGACTGGCGCACTTCGCGCAGGCGGTCCGCGTTCGTGGCGCGGCGCGTCTGGATGCGGCGATCGGCGATGCGGCGGACGAGCAGCCAGCACAGCAGGGCGACACCGGCGGCGCCGATGAAGTAGCGCAGGCTTTCGATCCAGATGCTGTCGATCATGCGGCGGACAAGGAACAGAAAAGTGATCGGCATGGGGCTCTCCGGGAAGGGGGTGCCCGTGGTGTGTCAGAGCCTCATCATGCTGGCTCCGCTTACCCCGAAAATGCTGATGCATTCCGGAAACGATCAGCCTTTTTCAGGTTCGGCAAAGGCGCTGCGGCGGAATTCGGTGGGGGTTTGCCCCACGCTCTCGCGGAAAGCGCGGTTGAACGGGGCGAGCGAGCCGTAGCCGAGGTCCATCGCGATGGTCAGTACCGGCAGATCGACGCGCGCCGGATCGGCAAGCACGGCTTTCGCCTCGGCAATGCGGTGCGCATTGAGGAAGGCCGAGAAGTTGCGATGGCCGAGGCGGCGGTTGATGAGGGCGCGCAGGCGATGCTCGGGCACATCGAGCCGCTCGGCGAGCGAACCGATGGTCAGGCCGGGTTCCAGCCACACGCGCTGTGCCATGGTGGTTTCGAGCTTTTCGCGCAGGACCCGTTCGGAAGGGCTCCAGTCATCCCCTGCGTTCAGGGTGCCGGTCCCGCGCGGCGGGGCGAGCAGCGCGGGATCAGCCGTCAGCATGGCGATGCCTATGCCAAGAATGGCCAGCGCAATGATGACCGACTGGCTCGCGAGCATCCAGGCCGGTTCATGGCCGAAGCCGAACCAGGCCTCGCTCGCCAGCACGCCGATCGCGAGCACAGCGATCACCAGCACAAAGGCCACGCGGAAGCGCCGGCGCTGCTCGACGAGGTCATCTTCGCGTTCGTTCAGGGCAATAACCATTGCATGGATCACCAGCAGCGCGGCGGTGAGGTGGCCGACCGCATCCGCCAGCGGGATCAGCGGTTCGCACCAGCGGCGCAGGACATAGACCATGACGCTGGCGACGATCAGCCCAAGCGCGGCAAGGCCCACGCGCCGGTCAACTGCGCGGTCGAACACCACATGGGCGAAAAGCCACAGAAACAGTGGGGCGAGATTGCTGGCGAGCACGACGGCAAGACGCAGCGGCATCGCCAGGGCCGGAAATTGCGGACCGGAATTGATCAGGTAGCCGATCACGCCGACGAGCAGCGCGACGGTCACGCGGCGCACCACCACGTCTGCGGCGCTGCGCCAGATCACCAGCGCGACCAGCACGAGCTGGCCGATGCCGATCAGGCGCAGTGCGGTATCGATGCTGGCGGTATCAAGGCTTTCCATGCACGTCCGGTTATGGCGCGCACCCGCCCCAAGGTCCATCACTTGCCACGTCCCGCGCTTCGGCTAGGACGCAGCACGTCGCTTTCCATTCAACCATCACCAGAACGCAAGGCCAGAGCATGACCGACCAGTTCGCCCTCACCGACGACCAGATCGCCATTCAGGAGATGGCACGGCGCTTTACCGCCGATGCAATCACGCCGTTCGCGGCGCAGTGGGACGAGGAACACACCTTCCCGCGCGACACGGTGAAGATGGCGGCCGAACTGGGCTTCGCCTCCATCTACGTCAGCGAGGAAAGCGGCGGCATTGGACTTGGCCGTCTGGACGCCGCGCTGATCATGGAAGCCATGGCTTATGGCTGCCCCAGCACGAGCGCGTTCATCTCGATCCACAACATGGCCTCGTGGATGATCGACCGCTTCGGCGGCGCGGAAATCAAGGCGCGCTATCTGCCCTCGCTGATCACGATGGACAGGATCGCCAGCTATTGCCTGACCGAGCCCGGTTCGGGCTCGGACGCGGCGGCGCTTCGCACGAGCGCGAAGCTCGAAGGCGATCACTATGTGGTGAACGGCACCAAGCAGTTCATCTCGGGCGGCGGGGTGAGCGACATCTATGTGACGATGGTCCGCACCGGAGAGCCGGGGCCGAAGGGCATTTCGTGCCTCGTGATCGAGAAGGACATGCCGGGCGTCAGCTTCGGCGCGCCGGAGCGCAAGCTGGGCTGGAACGCCTCGCCCACCGCGCAGGTGATCCTCGAGAACGTGAAGGTGCCTGTGGCAAACCGTGTCGGTGCGGAAGGCGATGGCTTCCGCTTCGCGATGGCCGGCCTCGATGGCGGGCGCCTCAACATCGGCGCCTGCTCGCTGGGCGGCGCGCAGCGCTGCCTCGATGAAGCGATCAAGTACGCCAAGGAGCGCAGCCAGTTCGGCCAGCCGATCGCCGAGTTCCAGAACACCCAGTTCCAGCTTGCCGACATGGCGACGGACCTCGAAGCGGCGCGCGCGCTGCTCTATCTCGCGGCGGCGAAGGTGACCTCGAACGCGCCGGACAAGACGCGCTTCTCGGCCATGGCCAAGAAGCTGGCGACCGACACCGGCTCCTCGGTGGTCGACCGCGCGCTGCAGATCTTCGGCGGGTACGGTTATCTCAAGGACTATCCGATCGAGCGCTTCTGGCGCGACCTGCGCGTCCACCGCATCCTCGAAGGCACCAACGAGGTGATGAAGCTGATCGTCGGGCGCGATCTGCTGCGGCAATAACGGCATCTGGGAGAGGCAAGGCAATGACCGACGATATTCTGGTGCGCACCGAAGGCGGGATGGGCGTGCTCTCGCTCAACCGGCCCAAGGCGATCCACGCGCTCAACCGCGCGATGGTCGATGGCATGACCGCCGCGCTGCTGAAGTGGCGCGATGATCCCGCGATTGGCGCGGTGATCATCGACCATTCGGAAGGGCGCGGCTTCTGCGCGGGGGGCGATATCGCCTTCCTGCGCAACTCGGCACTGACCGACGAGGGCGTTGCGGGCCGCAAGTTCTTCTTCGACGAATACCGCCTCAACCACCTGATCATGACCTATGAAAAGCCCATCGTGGCCTTCATGGACGGGATCACCATGGGCGGCGGCGTCGGCATTGCCGATCCGGCGCGTTACCGCGTCGCGACCGAGAACACGCGGCTGGCCATGCCCGAGACCGGCATCGGCCTGTTTCCGGATGTCGGCGGCGGCTGGTTCCTGTCGCGCATGAAGGGGCGACTGGGGCAGTATCTGGCGCTGACCGGTGCGCGGATGGACGGGGCGGAATGCCTCTGGGCGGGCTCGGCCACGCACTATCTGCCCTCCGCCGCACTGGCCGAAGCCAAGGCCAAGATCGCCGCGAACCCCGGCGATATCCCGGCGATCCTGCATGGCCTCGCCGCCGCGCCGCCTGAGCCGAAGATCGCGGCGCAGGCAGATGCTATCGCGCGGCTGTTCGCGTCCGACCGCTACGAGGATATCCTCGCCGCGCTCGCCGCCGATAGCAGCGAGTTTGCCGCCGCCACGCTGGGGAGCCTCCACACCAAGAGCCCGCAGACCTGCAAGGTCGCGCTGCGCCAGCTGGCGGCCAGCCTCACGCTGCCCGATTTCGCCGCGAACATGGTGATGGAATACCGCATCTGCAGCCGCGTCCTGCTGCGCCCCGATTTTGCCGAGGGCGTGCGCGCGGTGATCGTGGACAAGGACAATGCCCCAAAGTGGAACCCGGCGACGCCTGAAGGCGTGACCGAGGACATGCTGGACGCGATCTTCGCGCCACTGCCTGAAAACGAGGAATGGAGCCCGCTATGAGTTATGAAACGATCCTGGTTGAACAGCGCGGTGCTGTCACGCTGATCACGCTCAACCGTCCCAAGTCGCTCAACGCCCTGAATTCGCAGGTGCTCGAAGAGCTGATCGTGGCGTTCGGTGCCTATGAAGCCGATCCGTCGCAGCGCTGCGCGGTGCTGACCGGCTCGGGCGAGAAGGCCTTCGCGGCCGGCGCCGACATCAAAGAGATGGCCGACAAGGCGGCGACCGATTTCTACACCGGTGATTTCTTCTCGCGCTGGACCAGCCACCTCGTGAAGACCACGCGCAAGCCGTGGATCGCCGCGGTCAACGGCTTTGCGCTCGGCGGCGGGTGCGAGCTTGCGATGATGGCCGATTTCATCATCGCGTCGGAAAACGCCAAGTTCGGCCAGCCCGAAATCAAGCTCGGCGTCGCGCCGGGCATGGGCGGCTCGCAGCGCCTGACGCGCGCGGTGGGCAAGGCCAAGGCGATGGACATGTGCCTCACCAGCCGGATGATGGACGCGGTGGAAGCCGAACGCTCGGGCCTTGTCAGCCGCGTCGTGCCGCTCGCTTCGCTGATTGACGAGGCGGTGGCTGCTGCCGAGGCGATTGCGGCGATGCCGCCGGTTGCGACCATCGCCAACAAGGAAATGGTCAACGCCGCCTTCGAGATGACGCTCGATCAGGGCCTCCTCTTCGAACGCCGCGTGTTCCAGATCCTCACCGCGACCGAGGACAAGGCCGAAGGCATGGCCGCTTTCATCGAGAAGCGCCCCGGCGTGTGGAAGGGAAGGTAGACCCATGAAAATCGCATTCATCGGCCTTGGCAACATGGGCGGCGGCATGGCCGCGAATCTGGTCAAGGCGGGGCATGATGTTCACGCCTTCGACCTTGCCGAAGCGGCGCTGGCGCGCGCGAAGGAAAACGGCTGCACCACCTATACTTCGGTGAAGGAAGCCGTGCAGGGTGCCGATGCTGTCGTCTCGATGCTGCCCAATGGCGCCATCGTGAAGGCGGTCTACACCGCTGACGTGATCGGCCAGGCGCCCACGTCTGCCCTGCTGCTCGATTGCTCGACCATCGACGTCGCCACCGCGCGCGAAGTGGCGGCCCTTGCTGCAGACGCTGGCTACGCCATGGCCGATGCGCCGGTTTCGGGCGGCATCGCGGCGGCCAATGGCGGCACGCTCACCTTCATGGTCGGCGGCAGCGCCGACGCTTTCGCGCGCGGCGAACCGATCCTCGCCGCGATGGGCAAGGCGGTGATCCATGCGGGTGAAAGCGGTGCAGGACAGGCCGCCAAAATCTGCAACAACATGCTGCTCGGCGCCTCGATGATTGCGACCTGCGAGACCTTTGCCATGGCGGAGAAGCTGGGCCTCGATCTCCAGACCTTCTTCGACATCTCGTCGAAGGCTTCGGGCCAGTGCTGGTCGATGACGAGCTATTGCCCGGTGCCCGGTGTCGGCCCGGCTACCCCGGCGGACAACGGCTATCAGGGCGGCTTTGCCACCGCGCTGATGCTCAAGGACCTGAAGCTCGCGATGGAAGCGGCCAAGAGCGCCGGAGCGGACGTCCCGATGGGCGCACGCGCGGCGGAACTCTACGCCGCGTTCGACGCGGCCGGCAACGGCGGGCTCGATTTCTCGGCGATCATCAAGACGCTTTGATCCGCCGACACCTGAAAAACACCGCCCCGATCAGGCTAAGCGCAGCGTGAGCGGGGCGGGCATTCGGGTGCTGGTGGTCAGATAGTCCGGTTCAGCGCAGGCGGCTGGCGATCAGGCGGCCAATGGGGTCGCGCGCAAGGCTGGGGGATGCCGCGATGGTGCGCTCGTCATCCCGCGCGGCGGTTATTCTTGTCTTTTCGCGCGCGGCTACCATGCGGCGCGCGGGTGCGACGCTTGTCTCGGGCACGATGCCCTTGAGGAAGTCTGGCCCGATCCGCGAGGTATATCCCGCCTTGGGCGCGGACGCGGGTGCGGAGGCCAGCACTGTCAGGCGCGCGTCCGGTCCCAGGGTCTTTGACGGCTTGCGGTTGTAGATGAAGCCCTCGACCGGCCAGTGCGTGGTGCCGAGCCCGCCGAGCGGGGCATACCACACGCGCACTTCGCTCCAGTCGTTCGCCGGGGAGACGTCGACCGCGCGCACGTTGTCTTCCAGGTGGCCGCGCCGCCCGTCGATGGGGGACCAGTTGGCGTGGCGCAGCAGCACGGTGCGCGAATCGATGATCCGGCTGACCGCGGCGACATGGCCGAGCACCATCGCGCCGTGCGGGCGGAAGGCCATGACGGCGCCGACCCGGGGCTGCGTGCCGCGCGCATAGCGGCCAGCGGCCTGATCCCACCAGGTATGCGCATCGCCAAAAAGCTGGATGCCCGAGACCTGACGGGCATAAGGCACGCACTGGATATAGGGGAGGCCGGATTCCTCGCCCCGGTCATCGCCGGTGATCGAGGCGGGATCGGGGGCGACAGGGCGCGCCGCAGCCAGCGAGGGAGCCGCGGCAAGCAAAGTCAGGATGACGAGTCTGAGAGAGGCCGGGCTCATGTCAAACTATTGTCTGCGCTCTGGTTAAAACGCCTCTCGTCAGGCTGGTTAATGGCGCCTTAGCATTGCCCCCGGTCACGCTGCGCTTGCCTTCCGCGCGCAATGGGGCCACGGGAACGCGATGCTGCCTCAGGTCATCATCATCGGCCGACCGAATGTCGGCAAATCGACGCTGTTCAACCGGCTGGTCGGCAAAAAGCTCGCGCTGGTCGATGATCAGCCCGGCGTGACGCGTGATCGCCGCTTTGGCGATGCCGATCTGCTCGGCCTCAAGTTTACCATCGTCGATACGGCGGGCTGGGAAGATCTCGATCCCGAGACGCTGCCGGGGCGCATGCGACAGCAGACCGAAGCCTCGCTGGTGGGGGCGGACGTTGCGCTCTTCGTGATCGATGCGCGCGCCGGCGTGACCCCGCTCGACGAGGAAATCGCCCGGTATCTGCGCTCCAGCCGCATTCCCATCGTGCTCATGGCCAACAAGGCCGAGGGCCGTGCTGGCGATCCGGGGCTCTATGATGCATTCGCGCTGGGCTTTGGCGAGCCGGTCGCGTTTTCCGCCGAACACGGGCAGGGCCTCGCCGATCTGTTCGAGGCGCTGCGCCCGCATATCGAGGGCACGGACGACGACGACGATGATGACGACGTGCCCCCGCCGGAAGGCGCGGAGGAGGAGGAAGAGGAGTTCGATCCCGAATCGGTCCTCAAGCTCGCCATTGTCGGGCGGCCGAATGCGGGCAAGTCCACCCTCATCAACAAGCTGCTCGGCGAGAACCGGCTGCTGACGGGCCCCGAGGCAGGGATCACCCGCGATTCCATCGCCATCGACTGGCAGTGGTTCGATCCGACGAGCGAGGCCTATCGCCCGGTCCGGCTGATCGACACGGCAGGGATGCGCAAGAAGGCGCAGGTCGTCGAGAAGCTCGAGAAGATGTCCGTCGCCGATGCGCGCCGCGCGATCGACTTCGCCGAAGTCGTCGTGCTGCTGCTCGATGCCACGCGCGGCCTGGAACATCAGGACCTCAAGATCGCCTCGCTGGTGCTTGAGGAAGGCCGCGCGCTGATGATCGCGATCAACAAGTGGGACGTGGCGGAGGACCCTTCCGCCCTGTTCAACGGCGTGCGCGCGGCGCTGGATGAAGGTCTCGCCCAGGTGCGCGGGGTGCCGCTGCTCGCGGTTTCGGCGCGGACGGGCAAGGGGCTCGACCAGATGCTGACCGCGGCCTTCGATATCCGCAGCGCGTGGTCGAAGCGCGTGCCGACCTCGGCGCTCAACCGCTGGTTCGACGATGCGCTCGCCGCCAATCCGCCGCCGGCGCCGGGCGGCAAGCGCATCAAGCTGCGCTACATCACGCAGGCGCGCACCCGCCCGCCCAGCTTCGTGATGTTCGGCACGCGGCTCGATCAGCTTCCGGAAAGCTATCGGCGCTATCTGGTGAACGGCATCCGCCGCGAACTGGGTTTCGATGCGGTGCCGATCCGGCTGACCTTGCGCAGCCCGACCAACCCGTTCGCCAAGAAGTAGGACGCGCCATGCCCGATACTGCCCTGCCGCTGGACCCTGCGATCCTGCCCCGCAGCGCGGGCAGTGCGATCCTGCGCGGCGTCCAGGGCAAGTGTCCGCGCTGCGGGGGCACGCACCTGTTCACGGTCGGGCTGAAGCCGGTCGAGCGGTGCCGCATGTGCGGCCAGAACTGGACGCTCCACGCGGCGGACGATTTCCCGCCTTATATCGCGATCCTGCTGACCGGACACCTGATGGCGCCGGTGATCATCGGTCTCGGCAAGATCGAGAGCCTGCCGGAATGGGCGATGATGCTGATCGCGCTGGTCCTCGCCGGCGCGCTGATCGCCGCCATCCTGCGCCCCGCCAAGGGCGGCGTGATCGCGCTGCAATGGTGGCTGGGCATGCAGGGCTTTGCCGGACATGCGGGCAAGGTTGAGGCTGGGGTGGCCTGAGGCCCGCACCACCAGCCTTCTTTGTCCCCCCGGATCAAGTCCGGGGTCACGGAGCTGCTAGAGAAAGTTGTTCGGCCAGATCATCGTGCGCCACATATGCGCCGAGGGCGAACCGTCAAAGCCCAGCCCTTCCGCCGGCTCCCTGAAATTCCGCCCGATCACGTCTTCCAGCTCCTCCGGCACCACCACCGGGAAATCGTCGAAAAAGTAGGTGTCGTAGAGCGTCATCTGCCGCGCGGTCATGTACCACTTGTGGTTCTTGGCATATTCCGCGTCGCGAAGCAGGTAGTCCGGCACCTGATAGTCCGGGCCGAAGAAGGCGTGGTAGCTTTCGGGGTAGGCATAGCCGACGCTTTCATCGGGCACATAGCGCAGCGCCTGATGGTACTTCACCGCGAACGCCACTTCGGGATCGACGTAGGGCTCGACCAGCTGCGCGCTCCAGTAGCCGTGGTCGCAGCGGACCAGGCAGCCGTTCGAAATGTCGTGCAGCAGGCAGGCCATCACAACCTTTTCCGGCAGGCCATCATCCAGCGCACGCTTGGCGCTGATAAGGAGGTGGCGCACGGTGATATCGCCGAAGCGGCAGCGGAAGAAATCCATCAGGCGCGGGCGCTCGGGCATGCGCGGCAGGGCGGGGTTGTCGCCCATCATGAACACCGTCTTGGGATTGAGCAGCTTCAACAGCTCGCCCTCGTTGTCGACGAAATCGGTACCCTTCCAGCCGACGGGCGAGGGGTAGATCAGGCGCTCGCGGCCGTGCTGCGGCCATGGGCGGTCTTCGGGGGGGCGGCTCTCGTCGGCGGCAATGGTCATCGGCAGGCTCCTTGGCCCCACGGCTAGGGCGGTGCGGCGACCAGCTCAAGCGCGAATCGTGGCGGATTGGTGGCAGCGCGCGGGTTCGCAGCAAAAGATCCGATCCGGTGTCATTCTGCACACGTTCGAATACGTAGCGCGGCGCAACAAGTCGCCGCCTTTCAGCGTCTTGCAGCACCGAGTGGCGACGAATCGGCCAAGCATACCTGTACGCCCCATGAACAGTGCTGTCGCCGTTGTGTCAGCATATTCCGCTATTTCAGGGTGCAGGCAGACGGCTGCGGCACGATCCTGTGCGCCGCCGAACAGGTTCGGATTGCGAAGGAGGGACCACCCATGACGCAAGTGTTCAAGTTCGATACCACGACCACGCCCATCACGCGCTACGAAGTGGAACGGGACGGCTCGCTCGAGCCCGATCCGCTCGCCAAGAACCAGTCGCTCAGCCTTGATGCGACGGCCGGCGTCATCACGCTCACCAGCACCTTCGGTGCTTACGTGAAGATCAAGACTTTCATCCCGACAGCGGCGACGAACGATGATCCGTCGTTCTACGTTAAGGACACCGTCGTGTTCAAATCGCTCGACGGCAAGGTGATCAACGATCCCACCGCCGGCGAGAGCGACGGCGATGTGCCGGGCGACCAGGACGGCGACGGCTCGAACGACGATTCGCTGCAGGGCACCGGCGGCAAGGACGTGATCAGCGGCGGCGCCGGCGATGACCATATCGCAGGCCTCGGCAGCGCGGACATCATCCATGGCGGCACCGGCGATGATGTGCTGCTGGGCGGCAATGGCGGCGACGTGCTCGATGGCGGCGCCGGTAACGACGGGCTCGTCGGCGACAACGGCAATGACGTGCTCGACGGCGGCAGCGGCAACGACATCCTCGATGGCGGCGATGGCAACGACAAGGTGTTCGGCGGCGCGGGCAACGACGATCTCTACGGCGGTGCCAACGGCGATTACCTCGACGGCGGCGCTGACGACGACACGCTCTATGGCAACGCCGGCGATGACAAACTGGTCGGCGGCGACGGTACGGATACGCTGAACGGCGGTGACGGCAACGATGCCCTGCTCGGCGGCCTCGGCGATGACACGCTGAGCGGCGGGCTTGGCAACGATGCGCTGCGCGGCGAGGAAGGCAATGACACGCTGAACGGCGGCGAGAGCAACGACACGCTGAACGGCGGTGACGGGAATGACGTGCTGAACGGCGGCGACGGCAATGACAAGCTGGTCGGCGAAACCGGCAACGACACCCTGAACGGTGGTGCGGGCGACGACCAGCTCGGCGGCAGCAAGGGCGACGACACGCTGCTGGGCGGCGACGGGCGCGACAAGCTCGATGGCGGCGAAGGCAACGACACGTTCCTCGCCGGGCAGGATGCCGGCAACGATGCCTTCGATGGAGGCAAGGGCACCGACACGGTGGACTACTCGGCTGCTTCGGCGGGCCTCAGCATCGATCTCTTCATCGGGATCGCGAGCGCGCTGGCGACCAACCCGGGCACCGGTATCGACACGCTGAAGAGCATCGAGAACGTGATCGGCACCGGCTTTGACGACGTGATCATCGGCAACGAGGCCAGCAACGTCATCAACGGCGGCGACGGCAACGATGCGATCACCGGCGGCAAGGGCGCGGACACCCTGACCGGCGGCCTTGGCAGCGACACTTTCAAGTACACGGCGCTCAAGGAATCGCGCTCGGGCAATTCCGATCACATCACCGACTTCGTCTCGGGCGTCGACAAGATCGACCTTTCGGCGATCGACGCGATCAAGGGCGGCAGCGACAACGCCTTCACGCTGTCGGCAACCCCGCCGACTGCGGGCAACGGCGCCGGTGTGGTGTGGTTCGATGCCGCAACCCACACGCTGTATGCCAGCAACGACAAGAACCCGGACGCCGAGTTCGCCATCGTGCTCGACGGGGTGAACACGATCACCGCGGCCGACCTGATCCTCTGATCATCCGGCCCTGAAACAGGAAGGGGCGCTGCCGGCTATCCGGCAGCGCCCCTTTTTTCATGGTCTGAGCGCGGGGACTCAAAGGACTTCGAACAGCCCCGCCGCGCCCATGCCGCCGCCCACGCACATCGTGACGACGACATGCTTTGCGCCCCGGCGCTTGCCCTCGATCAGCGCATGCATGACCCCGCGCGCGCCGGTCATGCCATAGGGGTGCCCGATGGAAATGGCCCCGCCGTTGACGTTGAGCAGCTCGTTCGGAATGCCCAGCTTGTCGCGGCAGTAGAGCACCTGCACCGCGAAAGCCTCGTTCAGTTCCCACAGGCCGATGTCATCCATCTTGAGGCCGAAGCGCTTCAGCAGGGCGGGGACCGCGAAGACCGGGCCGATGCCCATTTCATCGGGCTCGGTGCCTGCTGCGGCCATGCCGACATAGCGGCCCAGCGGGGTGAGGCCCTTCTTTGCGGCGACGGCCGCTTCCATCAGCACCACGGCGGCGGAGCCGTCAGACAGCTGGCTGGCGTTGCCTGCCGTCACGATCCCGCCCTCGATCACAGGCTTGAGCGCCTGAAGATTTTCCAAGGTGGTCGAGGGGCGGTTGCCCTCGTCCTTGGTGAGATGCACCTCCTGCATCGTGATCTCGCCGGTCTCCTTGTTCTGCACGCCCATCGAGCTGGTGGTCGGCACGATCTCGGCATCGAACTTGCCCGCAGCCTGCGCGGCGGCAGTGCGCTGCTGCGACTGGAGCGCGTATTCGTCGCAGGCCTCGCGGCTGATGTTGTAGCGCTTGCCGACCGTTTCGGCGGTTTGCAGCATCGGCATGTAGACCGCGCCATGCATGGCCACGAGCGACCGGTCCGGGGCAACGCGCATGTCCTTGGTCTGGACGAGGCTGATCGATTCCTGCCCGCCTGCGGCAACCACATCCATCCGGTCGACGATGATCTGCTTGGCGGCGGTGGCAATGGTCATCAGGCCCGATGAGCACTGGCGGTCCATGCTCATGCCCGAGACGGTGACGGGGAGGCCGGCCCGAAGCGCGACCTGGCGGGCGATGTTGCCGGCCTGCGCGCCCTGTTGGAGCGCCGAACCCCACAGCACGTCGTCCACCTCGCCGCCTTCGATCCCGGCGCGCGCCACGGCGGCCTCGAGCGAGAGCGCGCCGAGCGTGGCGCCGGCAGTGGTGTTGAACGCGCCCTTGTAGGCGCGGCCGATGGGGGTGCGGGCGGCAGCGACGATTACGGCATCACGCATGGGTGTTCTCCTTGGAATCGGGAATGGGGGAATCTGCGACGGGGGCTTGGGCAATGGGGTTTCCGCCGAAGTGATCGCGAAGTTCGCGCTTCAGCACTTTGCCTATGGGGTTGCGCGGCAGTTCATCGACCACCTCGATGCGGGCGATGCGCTGCGTCTTGCCGAGCGCACGGTTGGCCTCTGCACGAATGGCTTCGGGATCCGCGGAAGGATCGGCCAGCACGATCACGGCGAGCGGTGTCTCGCCCCACTGGTCCGAAGGAATGCCGACGACGGCCGCCTCCTTCACCGCGCTCTGGCGGGTGAGTTCGGCTTCAAGGTCCGTCGGGTAGATGTTGAACCCGCCGGAGATGATCATGTCCTTGGCGCGGTCCATCAGGATGAGGAAGCCGTCCTCGTCGAACTTGCCGACATCGCCGTGGCGTAGATAGCGGTTGCCGTCCTTGTCGAACCACTCCATCTCGCGCGTCTTGGCGGGCTGGCCATGATATCCGTTCATCATGATCGGAGAGCGGCCGACGATCTCGCCCACTTCGCCCTGGGGCAGTTCGTTGCCCTCCTCGTCGATGATCTTGATGACATGGCCGGGCGAGGGGCGGCCGACCGTGTGGAGCTTGTCCGGGTATTCGTGCGCGACAAGGTTGGTGGTCGCGCCGCCTTCGGTAAGGCCGTAGCCTTCGACAAGGCCGCCGGGCCAGCGCTTCAGCACGTCTGCCTTGAGCCAGGCGGGGAAGGGGGCGGAGGTGCAGGTCTTGAGCCGGTAGGAGGAGAGATCGAAGCTGTCGAAATCCGGCACTTCCATGATCCGGCGGTATTGCACCGGCACCAGCATGGCGTGCGTCACACGCTCGCGCTGCGACAGTTCGAGGAAGCCGCGCGCATCGAACTTCTTCATCAGCACCACTTTGCCCGCCGCGGTGAGGGTGGGGAGGAAGCTGACCAGCGTGGTGTTCGAATAGAGCGGGGTGGAGCAGATCGTCGCGCTGTTGTCGTCGAAGCCCGAGCCCAGCCCGCGGCGCACATATTCGTGGCGCATCTGGTGCGATTGAACGATGCCCTTGGGGCTGCCGGTGGTGCCCGAGGAATAGATGATGTTGAACGGGTCTTCCGGACGGGGGAGGCGTTCTTCCGGTTGGGCACCTTCCGGCGCGATCCACTGCGAGAAGGGGAGCCCCCCGTCGCTGTCATCGAGCGCGACGCGCTTCACGTGTTCGGGGAAGGGCAGTCCCGCGAGGCCATCGGCCATGGCCTTGTCGAGCAGCAACACGCGGCTCGTGCTGTCGGCCAGCATGGCCAGCACGGTGGCGGGGGCTGCCGTCGAGGTCAGCGGCGCTGCCACCGCCCCGGCGCGCAGGGCCCCAAGAAAGGCGAGGCCGGTGTTCACCGCGTTGCTCGCCGCGATGGCGATGGGTTCGTTCGCCTGAACCCCCTCGCGCTGGAGGGCGGCGGCCACGCGGTCGAGCATCCTGTCGAGATCGCCCCACGAAATCCACGACGTCTCGTCGGCCATCGCGATGGCGTCGCCCCGCCTTGCCGCATGGGTGCGCAGGATCACGCTCAGCGGGATGAACGGGCTTTCGATGATCTCCTCGATGCGCATGGCCGCTCCTGTCCTCAGTCGAAGGCTTCGCCGGCTGCCGCCTTCCGGGCGAGCAGCGGGGCGACGGGGAGGCCATGCTTTTCAAGGCCTGCGACGACCGTGGCGAGGCCGATGTGGCTGGCCCAGAACATCGGGCCGCCGGTCCACGCCGGCCAGCCGTAACCGTTGAGCCAGACGGTATCGATATCGGACGCGCGCTGCGAAATGCCTTCTTCAAGGATCAGCGCACCTTCGCTGATCATCGGATAGAGCAGACGCTCGAGGATCTCTGCCGCGTCGATCTTGCGCTGCGGTTTCCCGGCCTTGGCGGCCCATTCGGCAATCAGGCCGCGCGTGACTTCGCTCGGCGTGCGCTGGCGGTTCTCGTCGTAGTCGTAGAAGCCCTTGCCGGTCTTCTGGCCCCAACGGCCCAGCGCGCAAAGCGCCTCGCGCAGCGTTTCGATGCGGGCCGGATCGCGGTGCCAACCGATGTCGAGCCCGGCGAGGTCCGCCATCTGAAATGGCCCCATTGGAAAGCCGAACTCCAGCAGGGCGTTATCGACATCGGCGAAGTCCGCACCTTCCATGATGAGGGCATTGGCCTGTTCCTGCCGTTTGCTCAGCATGCGGTTGCCGATGAAGCCGTGGCACACGCCCGAGACGACCGGGACCTTCCCGATCTTGACGGCCAGCGCCATCACCGTCGCGAGGACGTTCTTGGCCGTCGCCGACCCACGCACGACTTCGAGCAGCTTCATCACGTTGGCGGGTGAGAAGAAGTGCATGCCAAGCACCGCTTCGGGGCGCTTCGTGCTGGCGCCGATGGCGTTCACATCGAGGTAGCTGGTGTTGCTCGCCAGGATTGCTCCGGGTTTCACGATGGCATCGAGCTTGCCGAACACCTCCTTCTTCACGTCCATGCTCTCGTAGACCGCCTCGATCACCAGATCGGCGTCGGCGAGGGCATTGAAATCGAGCGTCGGCGTCAGGCGGCCCATCGCGGCTTCGGCAAGGGCGGCCTCCATCTTGCCCCGCTTCACGGTGTTTTCGTAGTTGCGGCGCATCGTGGCGACGCCGCGGTCCAGGGCTTCCTGCGTCATCTCGACGATGGTGACGGGGATGCCGGCCGTCAGGAAGTTCATCGTGATGCCGCCGCCCATGGTCCCTGCGCCGATCACGCCGACCTTGTTCACCGGCAGCAGCGCGGTGTCGGCCGGAATATCGTCGATCGTCGCGGCGAGCTTGCGTGCGGTGTCGATGTGGTCCTTGGCGCCGGGGATGGGATCGGACATTGCGGTGTCTCCTTCGAAGATGTCAGGCGTGCCAAAATTCAGGCGTTACTGTGCGTCATCGCCGAATAGACCAGCGTCTTGAGCTGGCGGCGGATGGGGTAGGCTGAAGAGGGGAAAAGCTGCGTCATGAAGATCACATGCAGCCTTTCGACCGGATCGACGAAGAAGGCGGTGGAATGGATGCCGCCCCAGTGGAATTCACCCTTGGTGCCGGGAATCAGCGTCCTGGCAGGATCGACCACCACGCCGAAGCCAAGGCCGAAGCCGACGCCCGCATTGCCGGATTCGCTGAACAGCGCGCGCGAAAGCGTCGTCAGGTCCGCGCCGCCGGGGAGGTGGTTCGCCGTCATCAGGGCAAGCGTCTTGGGCGAGATCAGCGGAACACCACCGTTCGCCAGCGCGGCACAGAAGCGATGGTAGTCGGCAGTTGTGGAAAGCAGACCGCCGCCGCCGCTTTCGAAGCGGGGCGCGCGCAACGTGTTGGAGCTTTCCGCATGATCGATCAGCGTGGGTGCGCCCAGCGGGGTCCACGCCCAGCTGTCGGTGAGGCGGTGGGCCTTTTCGGGCGGGCAATGGAAGCCGGTATCGGTCATGCCGAGCGGGCCGAAAATCCTCTGCCCAAGGAATTCGCCGAGGCTCATGCCGGAAAGGCGCGCCACCACCACGCCCAGCACGTCTGTGCTGACCGAGTAGTTCCAGCCCGTGCCTGGATCGAACTCCAGCGGCAGCTTCGCGAGTTCGGCAATGAAGTGATCGTTGCCGGGCAGCGAGGCATGGCCATCGAGCCGCCCCTTGCGGTAGGCCGCATCGACATTGGTGCGGTTCTGGATGCCGTAGGTCAGGCCCGACATGTGCGTCAGCAGGTCCACCATGCGCATCGGGCTTGTCGCGGCGCGCGTGGGGAAGAACGGCGCATCGCCGCCGCCGCCATTGTAAATGCCAAGCCCGGCGAACTCGGGGATCACCTTGGTGACGGGATCGTCGAGCGCGACCTTGCCTTCCTCCAGCAGTATCATGAAGGCCAGGCTGGTAAGTGGCTTTGTCATCGAGGCGATGCGGAAAAGTGCATCCTGCCCCAGCGGCGTGCCGTCGGCGCGGGCCTTGCCGGTGGTGAAGCGGAGGACCGGCTGGCCCTCGCGTGCGATCAGCAGGTCGGCATGGGGGATGAGGCCGGGGGCGACATAGCGTTCCTCGAGGAACGCACCGATCCGCGCGAGGCGGGCGGGATCGAAGCCGTGGGCGGCAGGATCGGCTATCGGGATCATCCGAACACCGCCACCGATTGCAGGCCGTGCATCACCGCCACGCCGTCGCTGTTCCACAGGCGCAGGGTCTCGCTGCTGAAGCCGTGCCCCATGTGGTTGGAGGCGGTTTCGAGCAGCCACCAGCCTTCGCGGGTGGGTGGCACTTCGCCCAGCATGGTCAGCGCCCAGGTGATCGAACTGATCGGGCCCATCCGCTCCATCGCGCGGGCGGAGCCGGGGGGCAGTGCATCGCCGATGCCGACGAGTTCGCCGACGGGATCAAGCCCTGCCCGGTCCTTGAGGCGCACCCAGCGGCGGATCGTGCCGGGGGGCGAGCCGCCGGGCGGATCGGCACGGCGCATGTCCATCCGCGCGGTGAAGGCAGGTGCCATGTCGTTCGCGGTGAGGCGGGGGGAATCTTCGGGCTGGACGAGGTTTGTCAGCACGGCGGCGGGCACGCTGCCGTTGCTCTCCCGCCCCGCACCGAACAGCCAGAGCGTGCGCTGGGCAACCGCGCCGTCGCACAGCAGCGAGGTTTCGACCTGGGCAACGCTGCGGCCCTGCCGGAGCATGACCACCTCTACTTCGAGATGCTCGCCGACCGGCGCGACGAAGCCGACTTGGGCGGCGCGCAGCGGGGGGAGATCGGGGAACGCCAGCTTCGCGGCGGAATAGGCGATGAAGGCCGCCGCGCCGCCATACATCGTGCGGCCCTGCATCCAGCCTGACGCACCATCCAGCCTGAAACGCCCATCGCCGATCGGCTCAAGCCGCGCAGCGAGCGCGCCGAAGCCCATTTCGGCTTCGGCCGGTGCCGCAATGACGGTCTCCGGGTGCTCGGCTTCCGGCAAATCCTGTCCCTTTCGCGAATCCTCTTATTGGATCGGATTAGGTCATGATCGGAGATCAGGGAAGCGCTTTGCGAGGCAAGTCAACGCGAAAAAATGCAGCAATTCCGCCGGATTTCGTGCCTTCCGCTACGGC
Organism: Novosphingobium fuchskuhlense; assembly: GCF_001519075.1. GTDB lineage: Bacteria > Pseudomonadota > Alphaproteobacteria > Sphingomonadales > Sphingomonadaceae > Novosphingobium > Novosphingobium fuchskuhlense. The sequence goes on along the minus strand of NZ_KQ954244.1, from coordinate 98,743 downwards.
ATCCGCGCGTTTCGGCCCCCTTGCTGCGAGGCAGGCCGGTGACTAGTCTCGCGCACCAGGGAAGGCACCGCCGGAACGAGCGGAGCCCATGAGGATGCCATGACTGAAATCACCGCTGCGCTGCCCACGATTCCTGCCGGCTGGCCTGTCCACACGCTCGCCCAGATCCGCGAGGAGCTGTGCGCGCCGGGCATGCCATTCGAGATGGAGACCGTGATGATCCGCGGCGTGCCGACGCGGGCGTGGAAGAACGCGCTGCCCGATCTGCGCGGCGTTCTGGCGGCGGCGCGCACCCATGGGGCGGCCGATTTCCTCGTCTACGGTGAGGAGCGCGTGAGTTTCGATGCGTTCCACCGCGCCGTCGCGGCGCTGATGGCGGCGCTGGCCGCGCGCGGGGTGGGCAAGGGTGACCGCGTGGCGCTGGCCATGCGCAACCTGCCGGAATGGCCGGTCGCCTTCATGGCCGTCTGCGCGCTGGGCGCCATCATCGTGCCGCTCAACGCCTGGTGGACGGGCGAGGAACTGGCGTTCGCGCTGGAGGACAGTGGTGCAAAGCTGCTGATCGCCGATGCCGACCGGTGGATGCGGATTGCCCCGCAGGCCGCTGGCCTGCCGCTGCAGAACGTGGTCGTCTCCCGCGCCTCGGGTCCGCTCGAGGGCGCCGAGCGGCTGGAGGACCTTATCGGTGCGCCGGCGAGTTGGCCCGCGCTGCCCGATGCCGAGCTGCCGCCGGCCGAAATCGCCAGCGATGATCCCGCCGGCATCTTCTACACCAGCGGCACCACCGGGCGGCCCAAGGGCGCGCTCGGCACACACCGCAATTTGGCCACCAACATCATGACCAGCGCGTGGAGCGGCGCGCAATCGGCAAGGCGACGCGGCGAGGGGCTGCCCGAGCCGCGCCCCCGCGTGATCCTGCTGGCCGTTCCCTTCTTCCATGCCACTGCCTTCTCGGCGACGCTGATGGGCTCGCTGGCGGGCGGCAGCCGTCTCGTGCTGCTCCACAAGTGGGATACGCTGGAAGCGATGCGCCTGATCGAGCAGGAGCGCGTGACGATGACCGGCGGCGTGCCCTTCATCGCGTGGCAGCTGATCGAGCACCCTGATCGGCACAAGTTCGATCTCTCCAGCCTTGAGGCCATCGCCTATGGCGGCGCGCCCTCCGCACCGGAACTCGTCTCGGCGATCTGGCAGACCTTCGGCGCGCTCCCCGGCAACGGTTGGGGCATGACGGAAACCAGTGCCACGGTGACGCACCATATGGCCGAGGATTACCTCAACCGGCCCTCCAGCTGCGGCCCGGCAGCCCCTGTCGCGTCGCTGGAAATCCGCGCCGACGACGGGGTCACCGTGCTGCCGCCAAACACGGTCGGCGAGCTTTGGGCGAGCGGCCCGATGATCGTTGCGGGCTACTGGAACCGGCCGGAAGCGAGTGCACAGACATTCGTCGATGGCTGGGTGCGCACCGGTGATCTGGCAAAGCTCGACGACGAAGGCTTCTGCACCATCGTCGACCGCGCCAAGGACGTGATCATCCGCGGCGGCGAGAACATCTATTCGATCGAGGTCGAGAACGTGCTCTACGAGCATCCCGCCGTTACCGACGCGGCGCTGGTGGGCGTGCCCCACCGCACGCTGGGCGAGGAACCGGCGGCGGTGGTCTGTCTCGCGCCCGGGACGGAGGCAGGCGAGGACGAACTCAAGGCCTTCGTTGCTGCGCGGCTGGCCGGTTTCAAGGTCCCGGTGCGGATCGCTTTCATCGCGGAGAGCTTGCCGCGCAACGCCAACGGCAAGATCCTGAAGGGCGAGCTCAAGGCCATGCTGACGGATTCCGTGCTGGCAGAAACGTGAGATGGCGCGCAGCACAGGCTGTGCGATGGACAGGACAAGGAACAGGGAGACGGGACGATGAGCGAAACGGAAACGGCAGGCGAGCGGCGCACGGGCGGATGCCTTTGCGGATCGGTACGCTATGAAACCGCGTGGCCACCGCTGCTGACCGGCGTGTGCCATTGCCGCCATTGCCAGCGGCAGGCCGGTTCCGCGCTCTCGGTGCTGGTCGCCGTGCCGTTTGCCGCGCTCGAACGGTCCGGCGATCTCACGACGTACGAGGACGGCAGCGAGGCGGGCCGCGCGGTCTATCGCAAATTCTGCCCCAAGTGCGGCTCACCCGTCTTCACGGAAACGCCTGACGGGATGGCGCAGGGGATGATCTTCATCAAGGCGGGCACGCTCGATGATCCGAAGGACCTCGCGCCGACCGTCCATTTCTGGACCACCAGCAAGCAGGACTGGGTGGTGATCCCCGAAGGCGCGGCGCTGCTGGAGAAGCAGTAGAATCCCCCTTCCTATCCAATGCGTCAGCTTGTTGGCATCGGGCGCGATGGCATTATGCTGCGCGTGCAAGACCTGCGCGCGCGGTAGGGCCTGCCCGGCCCTGTCGACGCCGCCCACAATCAGGACCCGCCATGGCTGATATTGACCCCCAGATCGACCGCTCGGACCGCTGCCCGGGCATCACCTATACCGACATGCTCGCCGTCGATACGCGCCCGGCGCCGGACTATCTGGTGATGGAATCGACGCAGGAGCTGGGCGATGATCCGCTCGATCCGGATCGCTACACCAGCCCCGCGTTCAAGGCGCTGGAAGACGAGAAGATGTGGCCCAATGTGTGGCAGTTTGCCGCGCGTGAAGAGGATATGCCCGATCCCGGCGACACGGTGGTCTACGAGATCAATGACAAGTCGTTCCTGCTGGTCCGCCAGCAGGATGGCGGCGTGCGCGCGTTCTACAACGTGTGCCTCCACCGCGGGCGCAAGCTCAGGATCGAAAGCGGGCGCTCGATCAACCTGCGCTGCCCGTTCCACGGCTTCACCTGGAACAACGACGGCAGCCTCAAGGAAATCCCCTGCTCGTGGGATTTTAAGCATCTGGAAGACAAGGACCTCTCGCTCCCCGAACTGAAGGTCGAGCGCTGGCAGGGCTTCATCCTCGTCACCGAGAACCACGACCTGCCCTCATTCCGTGACTGGGTCGGTCCGGGCATCGAGCATTACGACAACTGGCGGCTCGACGAATGCACCACCGGCGCGTGGGTCGCGCGCGTGGTGCCCGCCAACTGGAAGGCGGTTGCCGAGGCGTTCATGGAAGCATGGCACTCGGTCGTCACGCATCCGCAGATCCTGCCGTTCACGGCGGACGCCAACACGCGCTACGATCTCTACGGCGATCACATGAACCGCGCGATCACGCCCAACGGCACGCTCTCGCCCCACCTCAAGGGCAAGGACCAGCTCTATGTGATCAACAAGCTGGCGGAATTCCTTGGTGCGGGCGACGGGCGCGGCCGTCGCAACGCGGCCGAACCGGCCGACCTCAAGGGCTTCGATGCGGATGATCCGCTGCTCGCGCGCAAGGTGCTGGCGCAGGCCAACCGCGAAGGCTTCGCGGCGATGAACGGGCACGATTACTCCGAGGCTTCGGACAGCGAGATGCTCGACAACCTCACCTACAACATCTTCCCCAACTGGTCGCCCTGGGGCGGTTTCGTGCCCAACATCGTCTACCGCTGGCGGCCGTGGAAGGATGCCGATCACTGCCTGATGGAAGTGCGCATCCTGATGCGCGCGCAAAAGGGCGAGAAGCCGGCGCGCGGGCCAGAGATGTTCATGATCCCGGATGATCAGCCCTTCACCTACGCCAGCCATCTCATCGGTGCGGCGCTCGCGGGCGTGTTCGATCAGGATATGGAAAACCTGCCGCATGTGCAGGCGGGCATGAAGGCCAGCAAGAACAAGAAGCTCGAGCTCGGCCACTATCAGGAAACGCGCATCCGCCAGTTCCACCGCACGATGGACAAGTACATCTCCGGCGAACTCCCGAAGACGGCGTGATGCAGCGGCTTGAAGGGCGCGTCGCGCTGGTCACTGGCGCGCTGCGCGGCATTGGCCTTGCGGCGGCAGAGCGGCTGCTGTCCGAAGGCGCGGTGGTCGTGCTGACGGACTTGCCCGATCCGGGTGCGGCGGAGGTTGCCGCCGTGCTCGGCCGGCTGGGGCCGTCTGCGCGGTATCTGCAGCTCAACGTGGCGCAGGAAGCCGATTGGCAGGCCGCCGCAGCACAGGTCCGCGCCGATCATGGGCGGCTTGATGTGATGGTCGCCAATGCGGGCACCGATTGCACCGCGCGGGTCGAGGACATCACGCTGGCAGACTGGCACCGCGTCATGGCGGTCAATGTCGATGGCCTGTTCCTGGGCGTGAAGCACTGCGCGCCGCTGATGGAGGAGACCGGACGGACCACGCGCGGCGGTTCGTCGGTCATCGCGATCAGCTCCATCATGGGGATCGTCGGCATTGCCGATGCTGCGGCCTACAACACCTCGAAGGGCGCGGTGCGGCTGTTCTGCAAGGCTGTCGCCATCGAGTTCGCGCAGAAGCGCATGCCGATCCGCGTCAATTCGGTCCACCCCGGCTTCGTGCGCACGCATCTGCTCGAACAGGGCATGGCCGGCTGGGTGGAAAAGGGCATGGGCGAATCCGTCGAGGCGCTCATGGCGGGCCTTGGCGCTACCACCCCGATGGGCCGCATTGCCGAACCGGACGAGATCGCCCCGGCCATCGCCTTCCTCGCCTCCGACGATGCGAGCTACGTGACGGGCGCGGAACTCGTCGTCGATGGCGGCTGGACCGCCCAGTAAGGGATGCAGGCATGACGATTGCGCTGGACGGAGTTGTCGCGCTGGTTACCGGCGCGACCGGGGGTATCGGCCGCGCGGTGTGCAAGGCGCTCAAGGCCGCGCACGCGGTCGTGATCGCGGCGGATCTGCCGGACGCGGGTGCAGATGTGCCCTGCGATCTCTACCACAGCCTCGACGTGACGAGCGCGGCGAGCTGGAAGGCTCTCGCCGATGTGGTCGCGGCGCACTATGGGCGGCTCGATGCGCTGGTGCATATCGCCGGCATTTCCATCGTGGAGAGCTTCGAGGCCACGACGCTGGAGGCGTTCCACCGCCTCAATGCGGTCAATGTCGATGGCGTGATCCTCGGTACGCAGGCGCTTCTGCCGCTGCTGCGCGAGGGCGGCAAGGCGAGGACGAGCGGCGCGAGCGTGGTCAACTTCTCCTCGGTCGGCGGCATCAACGGCGCACCGTTCAACGCGGCCTACTGCACCAGCAAGTTCGCGCTGACCGGCCTCACCAAGTGCATGGGGGCCGAGTTTGCCGCGCTCGGCTACAACATCCGTGTCAACTCGGTGCATCCGGGCGGCGTCGATACCGGGATGCTCGGCAGCATCATCGACCGCTATGTCGAGATGGGCGTCGCGCCCAGCCGCGAGGCGGCGATGGAGGGCATCAAGATGACCCACCCCATCGGGCGCATGGCCCGGCCCGAGGAAATGGGCGGCGGCGTGGTGTTCCTGTGCTCTGATGCTGCCAGCTACATGACCTGCAGCGAGCTGGTCATCGACGGCGGCTTCACGCAGATCTAGAGTTCCACCACCACCTTGCCGATGTTCGCCCCGGTGAAGAGCTTGGTGAAGGCCGCCGAGGTCGCTTCCAGCCCCGTGCTCACTTCGAAGGGCAGCCGCAGCTGGCCCGCCGCCGCCAGCCGCGCCAGCTGCGGATTGAATTCCGGCTCGCGCGCATAGAAGTCGGGCGAGAAGAAGCCTTCGATGCGCAGCCGCTTCATCAGCACCTGATCGAAGCGGTAGGGACCGGGCACGGGCCCCTCAGCGATATAGTTGGTGATCAGCCCGCAGACCGCGACGCGTCCGAACAGCGCCATATTGGCAAGCGCCGCATCGAGGATCGCGCCGCCGACATTGTCGAAATAGACGTCGATGCCATTCGGGCAGAGCCGAGCGAGTTCGGCCTCGACGTCGGCGGCCTTGTAGTCGATCGCGCCGTCAAAGCCGTATTCGCGCGTCAGCAGGTCGCACTTGGCCGCGCCCCCTGCGATGCCGATCACCCGGCACCCGCGCGCCTTGGCGATCTGGCCTGCCATGAGCCCGGTGCAGCCTGCGGCGGCGGAAACCACAAATGTCTCGCCCGCCTTGGCCGCGCCGGTCTCGACCACGCCGACCCATGCTGTCCAGCCATTGGCGCCGTAAATGCCGACGTACGCTTTGAGATCGTCATGCGCGTCGTCGAGCCCGGTGCAATAGGTCGCATCCGGTTCGACCACCGAATAGTCTGCCCACTGGCCATAGCAGCGCACACGGTCGCCCGCCTTGTACGCCGCATGGCGGCTTTCCACGACCACGCCCAGCACCGTACCGATCAGCTTGGCACCAAGCGGCGTGCCCGGCTGGTAGCTGTCCTCACGGTCGGTCATGTACATGCGGGTGCCGCTGTCCATCGAGAGCACCTTGTTTGCGACGAGGATCTGGCCCTCCGCCAGCGCGGGCAGCGTCTCCGTCTCCAGCGCAAAGGCTTCGGCATAGCCGTTGCCGACAGGGCGCCGGGCAAGGATCCAGTGGCGGTTTGCGGTGCTCATCGTGTCTCCTCCAGTGCAGGCTGGGCTAGCATCAAGCCCGGGTTTTTCAGCCAAGGCCACTGGCGGAAATGAGCGGTGCCCCCTGTTCTCGGGCCCCCTCTCTTTCATCAGTGTGCCCGGCCCCGGATTGCCGATAGCTTCCCTATTCAAAATATTGGGAGACGTGTCTTGGCCGATAAGACCCTGCGTACCTTCTGCCGCTTCTGCCATGCCAGCTGTGCCATGCTGGTCGATGTGGAGGGCGACAAGGTCACGGCGGTGCGGGGCGATCCCGAGAATCCGCTCTTCAACGGCTATACGTGCGTGAAGGGCCGCCAGATGCCCGAAATGCACAATCTGCCCGAACGGCACCTGCGCCCGCTGGTGCGCAAGGCTGGGGTCAAGGGCGCCGAGTTCGTCGAGACCTCGACCGCCGAGGCGCTCAAGCTGGTGGCAGACAAGATCCGCGCCGTCATTGCCGAACACGGCCCCCATGCGGTCGCGCTCTATTGCGGCACCAATGCCTTCCAGAACAGCGCGGTGCTCGGCACATCCTATGCGCTGGCGGAGGCCATCGGCACGCGCAACTACTATACCAGCGTCACGGTCGACCAGCCCGCCAAGGTCTTCACCACCGCGCGCTATGGCCAGTGGATGGGTGGGCCGAACAACTTCGAGGAATCCGACGTCGTCATGTTCGTCGGCAACAACCCGCTCGTCTCGCACTATACGCCGAGCGGCGGCGTCCCGCCGTTCTCGCCCTCGCGCCGCCTCCGCGATGCCAAGGCGCGGGGGATGAAGGTGATCGTCGCCGATCCGCGCCAGAGCGATACCGGCAACCTCGCGGACCTCTACCTGCAGGTGAAGCCGGGCGAGGACCCCGCGCTGCTTGGCGGCATGCTGCACGTGATCATCAAGGAGGGTCTCTACGACCGCAACTTCGTCGCCGCTCATGTCGATGGCTTCGACGCGCTGGCTGACGCGGTAAAGGACTTCACGCCCGATCTGGCGGCTGAGCGAGCGGGGGTTCCGGCCGAACAGATCGTCGCCGCCGCCCGCATGTTCGCCCGCGCGGCGAAGGGCCGCGTGGTCACGGGCACCGGGCCGGAAATGGCCGGGCGCGGCGTCCTCACCGAATATATGGTCACCGCGCTCAACGTGGTCTGCGCGCGGTTCAACCAGGCGGGTGACAAGGTGGCGAACCCCATGGTGTTCATGCCCTTTGCTGCCGGGCCCAAGAAAGCGCAGGTCGCCCCGCCGATGCCGATGTTCGGCGAAGGCTTCGCCCAGTCGCGCATTCGCGGCATCGGCAAGCTCGGCACCGAAATGCCCTGTCCGGTGCTCGCGGACGAGATCCTCACTCCCGGCGAAGGCCAGATCAAGGTGCTGATCTCGATCGGCGGCAACCCAGAAATCGCCTTTCCCAACCAGCGCAAGGTGAGGAAAGCCTTGGAAACGCTGGAGATGTTCGTCCAGGTCGATCCCTATATGTCGGCCAGCGCAAAGCGGGCGGACGTGATCCTCGCACCGTCGATGTGCCTTGAACGGGAAGACATCAACAACGTCTCGCAGCCGTTCTGCGAGGAACCTTACGCCCACTATGCCGAGGCGATGGTGCCGCCGCCGGGCGACACCATGGATGAATACGAGATGCTGTGGTGGATCGCCAAGCATCTCGGCCTCCAGCTGCAATTGCCCGGTGGGCCCTGCTCGATGGAGAGCGTGCCCGACAAGATGACCATGCTCGACCTCATCTCGCACGGCTGCCTCGTCGCACCGAGCAAGGCGCGCGCGGATTCGCTGGCGAGCGAAAACCCGGGCGGGGCAATGTTCTATCCCGAAGCCCATGCCACGATCGAACCGGCAGATCCGGACGCGGCGAACCGGTTCCAGCTGGGCGCGGGCGAGATGCCTGCAGCATTTTCGCACTATGCTGCAGCACGGCCCGAAGCGGACGGCTTCGATTTCCGCCTGATCTCGCGCCGCTCCAAGCACCGCTACAACAGCAACGGGCACATCTCCGAATTCCTCAAGAAGAAGATGCCGACCAACCCGGCCTACTTCAATCCGGAGGATCTCGCCGCGCTCGGCGTGGAGGACGGCGCGGTGATCGAGATCGCCTCGCGCGTTGCCTCGATCCATGCCGTGGCCAACGCAAGCGACAAGGTGCGCCGCGGGGTGATCTCGATGTCGCACGCCTGGGGCAACGATGATGCCGGCAAGGACGACGTGATGACCGTCGGCGCCTCAACCAACCGCCTGATCGACGATGCCGACGATGCCGATCCGATCACCGGCATGGTGCTGCAAAGCGCCATTCCCGTGCGCGTAGTGGCGGCTTAAGGGGCCCTTGGCACGGCGTTAGCCTGCTCTGGATCCCTGCCTGCGCGGGGAGGACGAATTGCGTGCACCATATGCAATCGTCATTCCCGCGCAGGTTGGAATCCAGAGCGGCCCAACACAGTCCTCCCCAGCGTCCAAACGGAAAAGGCCGCCCCGGTTCCCCGGAGCGGCCCTTTCTTTGCCTATGTTCTGAAGGTCAGAACTTGAAGCTGGCTTCCACGAAGACCTGGCGGCCGCGGTTGAGCAGCACGTTGCGGTCATCGCCCTGCGGCACGTAGGTGGCGGTGCCCGGCGTGCCGAGCCCGCCCGGGCCGGCGAGGAACGGACGCGCGCCGCTCGACTGGACGTAGCGCTTGTCGAACACGTTGATGCCGACGAGAGCGAGCTTCCACTTGCCGTCGCGGTTGCCGATCGAGAGGCTGCCGTCGACGGTTGCCCAGCCGTTCTGGACCGGGTCCTGCACGCTGGTCGTATCGGTGTAGTAGCTGCTCGAGAAGGCCACATTGCTGTGCATGCCAAGCTCGATGTCGGTGGTCACGGGGGTGCTGTAATCGAACCCGACGTTGCCCGCCCATTCCGGCGCGCGCGACGCCTTGCGGCCTTCGAGCGGCGAACCGTCGATGGCCGAAGCCAGCGGCTTGGTGAAGGTCGCCTTGGTATAGGCAATCGCACCATTGAGGCGCAGGCCTTCGACCGGCGTGCGCCAGTTGAAGTCGATGTCGATACCCTTCGTGGTCAGTTCCGAAGCGTTGAAGGTGCGGAACTGGACCTTGGTGGCATCGAATACCTGCAGCTGGATATCGCTGAACACATAGTAGAACAGCGAGCCGTTGAGGGTGATTGTGCGGCCTGCGAGCTGCGACTTCACGCCGAGTTCGCCGCCCTTGGCGCGCTCGGACTTGAAGATCAGGCCCTGCGCCACGGCATCACGCGTGGCCGGGTTGTTGAAGCCGAGCAGGCTGTTTGAAGGCAGCGCGGAGTTGTCGATGCCGCCCGACTTGTAGCCGGTCTTGTAGGCGGCATAGATGTTGAGGTCATCGCTGGCCTTATAGCGCAGGGTGACTTCCGGCGAGACGTTGTGGTCCTTGAACGGGATCGGGCCCGAGAAGAAGCCGCTGCTGATGAACGCCGGGGTCGCCGCGAGGAAGGCATGGACATAGGGCACCGCGATCGTGTTGACCTTGTCTTCCTTGGTCCAGCGCACACCGCCCGAAAGTTCGAGCTGTTCGGTGAGCTTGTAGTTGCCGCTGGCGAAGAGCGAGTAGGCCTTCGTGGTGGTGTGGTGCTTCTTGTACCAGTCGAACCAGCTGCCCGTGACCGGGTCCGCCGCGATGATCGAGATGTTCACGCCCTGCTGCGAGGTGTTGAAATCGATGTTGCGGTGTTCGTAGAAGCCGCCGACCATGAAGTTGAACGGACCGTCAAAGCTGCTGGTGAGGCGCAGTTCCTGCGTCCACTGCTTGGTGGCGTTGAGCGGGTCGCTCGAACCGAAGCCCTGCGAGATGCCGGGACCGTTCATGCTGGCAAGGCGCGGCGCGATCAGATTGAGCGGAACGCCGTTCGGATTGAACGCCGGGCCGACGCCGACCGAGCTGTAGGTATCCGAATCGACCGAATTGATGTCGAAGTAGCCGGTCACCGAGCTGAGCTTGAGCGTGTCGCTCAGGTCGAGATCCATGCGCAGGCGGGCCAGCCAGATGTCCGTGCGACCGAAGGGGTGCCCCGGATACTTGCCATCACCCGCGGCGCTGCCCGTCGGATAGCCGCCGGCCTGGGTCGGCGAAGGGTCGCTGATCGCGTAGTAGCGGTCGTTGATGTTGCAGTTCGCGCCTGAAGGAATCGCCACCGCGCCGCCCAGCAGCACGACTTCGTCCGCACGGCCGTTCTTGCCGCAATCGATGTCCTGGTGGCCGATCGCGCCGTCGTTGCGGTTGCTGATGTAGTTGAGCTTGAAGTTCGCCGTGAACGCGCTCGACGGATCCCACTGCAGGGTCAGGCGGCCGACGAAATCGCGCATGCCGCGGTTGGGGATCTTGACCGGGATGTCCCGCTGGATCTGGGTGTACTTCGAGATGTCGTTGTACTGGCCGGCGACGCGGATGCCGAGGGTGTCGCTGAGCGGACCCGAAATGTAGCCGCCGATGACATAGCCATGCTCGATGAATTCGTAGCTCGCCTTGCCGCCCACTTCCCACTGCTTGGTGGGATCAGCCGAACGCAGGCCGAGCACGCCCGCGGTCGCGCTCTTGCCGAAGTAGAGCGTCTGCGGGCCCTTCATCACGTCGATCTGCTTCATGTCGAAGAAGCCGGCCTGGAGAAGGCGCATGGACGAGAGCTGGATGCCGTCCATGTCGAGCGCGACGGCGGAGTCGAACGCCGCCGAAATGGCCGAGGAGCCAACGCCGCGCAGCGCGATAGAGCCGCCCGAACCCGAACCGCCCGAATAGATGTTGAGCGTGGGAACATGGGTGCCGAGCGCTTCGGCCTTGGTCGCCTGATCGCGGTTGATCGCATCGGCGGTGATCGCGGTGATCGTCACCGGCACGTTCTGCAGCGTTTCCGTCGACTTGCGCGCGACAACGGTGATGGCGTTGGCGTCATCGGAAGTGGCGCCGGCCGCTTCGGCCGCAGCATCGGCGGCATGGGCCAGACCCGGCAGGGCCAGCGAAGTGGCGGCCACACCCGCGAAGAGCGCGGCGCGGAACGGCGACACGATTGTCCTTAACCCCATAGCAATCCTCCCTTTTGTGTGCGGGTGCGTATCCAGCTGTTTTTGCTAGATTTTGCGCCCACAATCCCGAGCACTAGGCTAGGGTGCGAGGGGCGAACGGCAACTATCAGAAATAGGGACGCGAGGTCGGTTTTTGTGCGCGGTGTGACTGCAAAAACGCACGGATTCCGTAGGGGCATAAGCAGCGATACCGTGCCGCGCCGCAGGTCCGGCCCCGCCTCCTTCTCAGCCTCCTGGCCGGCTGTGGATGCGTGAGGGACGGGCGGGGGGATCAGCGGCTTTTCGGCGCGGTTTCGCTATCCAGCCAGCGGTTCAGCTTCTCGTGGAAATCGCGGATCTTGCTTTCCTGATAGCTCGCGAAGATCACCTCGCCCTTGGGATGGTTGTGCAGTCCCTTCTGCACGGCGGCGTGGTTCAGGCCGTCCTGATTGAAGATCTTGTTGAGATAGCTGCCGAACTCGGTCGCCTTGGTGTAGTCGTCCTCGAGATCAAGGAAGGTGCACTTGGCCGGTGCCGGGCGCTCCTCGCCCTCGGGCACCTGCACCATGTACATCACCTCGTGGAGCGACTGCTCGGGATTGTCCCCGTCCGGCCGGAAACGGTAGAAGATCGGGTTGAAATCCGCCCAGGGGTGGAGGTTGGGGAATACCGAATAGAAAATCGCGTCGATCATGTCGGCGTCGCTGAACCCGTCGATCGCGTCGCCCCATTGCGGGCGCAGCAGCTCGCGCCGGTCGCGCGCGGCATCCGCGCGGAAATCGGCAGACGATGCGCCGGCAAAGCGGGTGGGCATATTTTCCTCACCTGGTGCGATCTTGCCGCCGATCCAGTTGCACATGTGCGCGTCGGCGCTGACAACCTCGCCTTCCACATGCGCGCCGGTCATGTCGAACAGGCCGGTCTTGCCATCGGGGCGTGTCACCTCGACGCGGTTCTCCTCGATGCGGCGATAGACGTGGCCTGAAAGCGGATGGCGGAAGCTGGTGAAGGCCTGGCCCTCCGGAAAGGCCGAGGGATCGGGCGCATCGAGATCGGTGTGCGCGCTCGGCGGGCCAGAGGCGGACATGGCGCGGCTGATGTTCGGCCAGACGTCGTACTTCGAGCCGGTATCGAGGAACATCGGCAGCAGTTCGGGGTGTGTGCCGACGACGTGGTAGGATTCCATGAAGGCTTCCTGCGCTACCTTCCAGTTGCACGGCAGGCGCTTCACCATGTGCGCGGCCTTGTACCGGCGCTTGAACGGCAGCGAGAAGTGCCGGTCGATATCGCCGAGAAAATCGGCGAGCGGCTCGGCATCCGGATCGGGGTTGATGAACACGAACCCGCCCCAGTGGCCGACCGAGACGGCGGGGAGGGCATATTCCTCTTCTGTCACGCTGGGGAAATCCCAGTGGCTGGGCACTTCCTTGAGCTTGCCATCAAGGTGCCAAGACCAGCCGTGGAACGGGCAGCGCAGCACCTTGAGGCCTTTGCGATGCGCCTCGCACAATTGGCGCCCGCGGTGGAGGCAGGCGTTGGGGAAGGCCTTGACCGCGCCCGGGCCGTCACCCGGGGCATTGCGGACCACGATGAAGGAGAGCCCGGCGATCTCGTAGACATGGGTGTCGCCGACATTGGGGATGTCGTCCTCGTGGCAGGCCATCTGCCACACGCGCTTCCACAGCCGCTCGACTTCGCGCTCGTGCTCTTGCCGGCTCCAGTAGCGGTGCGTGGCGACCTTGGTGACCCCGCCGGGATAGGGCGAATCCTCAAGATAGACGGCCGGCGGCGGAACGGTGTCCGCCCTGATCACGTCGTTGTAGGTCACGCCGGCTGTGCGGTCGTGCCCGGTCTTGGTTTCCACCATGTGTCCGCTCTCCCTTGGACTTGGGCGTCAGTCTACGCCTGCGAAGAGCCCGGGCCATTCATCATTTTGAGGGGGCCCCTCGCCATGCCGCTGGCCGCCACGAGGTAGAACAGCACAGCCGGGACCGCGAAGGCGGCGCTGACGTCGATCACGGCCCAGGTGAGCGCCTTGGTCCCGAACAGGGGGGTAAGGCTGGTGCTGGCATAGCCGATGAGGAAGAGGCCGAGCGCCTGGCCGATGAGGTTGTTGAAGATCATCGCGACCGCCATCGCCATCGCGCGCTCGTCGGGCCGCACGGCGAGCTGGATCAGCGAAACGGTGGGCGCCTGCGCGGTGAGGAAGACAAGGTAGCCGCACGAGAACAGGCCAAGGAACGTCCAGAAATTCGTGCTCTGGAGCGCCGCAAGATAGATCGGCAGGCAGCCCAGCGTCGCGATCGCCGGGAGCCACGCGCGCCAGCGCCCGTCGCGCTGCACCAGCCAGTCCGTGAGGTAGCCGCCCAGCAGCGGCCCCGGAATGCCGCCAAGCACGAAGGCGAGGCCGAGGTAGAAGCCGACATCGGCCGTCGAAACGTGAAACCCTCGCAGCATGATCGCCGCCAGCCAGGTGGCAAAGCCGTAGCCGGTCACGATCATGCAGCCGAAAGCCAGCGAGCCTGCAAGGAAAACACGGTTGGCGCAAAGCGCGCGAATGCCGGTGAACCAGGCGATCAGGCCTTTGCCGAGGCTGACCTTGTCCGGGATCGGGCGGCCGCCGGGTTCCTGCACCGTCAGGAAGACGAACAGCGCGAAGAGAATGCCCGGTATGCCCAGCAGCAGGAAAGTCATCCGCCAGCCGACCGCATGGGCCAGCACGCCGCCGAGAATGAGCCCCGCTGCCGTGCCGAGCGTGGGGCCGAGAAAATAGATTCCCATCGCCCGGCCTAGTTCGTGGCCCTTGAATGTCTGCGTGAGGAGCGAGGTGCCGGCGGGTCCGCTCCCTGATTCGCCGATGCCCACGCCCATGCGCGCCAGAAAGAAGGTCCAGAAACCGGTCGCAAGGCCGCAACACGCCGTCATCAGGCTCCATGTGGCGATGGCGAGGGCAATGATCAGCGGTCGGCTCATCCGGTCGGCCAGCCATGCGATCGGCAGGCCGCACACGACATAGAGCACGGTGAAGGCAAAGCCGGTGATGAGGCCGATCTGCGTGTCGCTCAGCGCGAAGGCATGCTTGATGTCTTCGAGCATGATCGAGAGGATCAGCCGGTCGGCAATGTTCAGCATCCCGCCGAAGGTGATCACGGCGAGGACGAAATGGCGGTAGTGGCGATGCTCTCCCAAGACGCCCGCTCCCTTGTTATGACACAGGGCTAAGCATTCGCGGGGGCGGGGGCGACTAACACAAAGGGGGAGGCCTCCGGCAGGCTGCCTAGCATTTTCGCGTGTCGTCGCCCCCAGGCTTTGGTGCCACGATACCTTGCAATGACGGGGGGCCGGGGAATGCCGGCCTGACCCTCTCGGGAAAGGTTATATGGCGCAGCTTGAGCCGATTGCAGAGAACCTGTGGACCAATGAAGCCGAGCCGGCGCTGATCGGCGGGCGGCTCCCGAACGGCAAGATCGTCTTCCCCTATCCCAGCGGCGATGCGGCGGAAGGCGTCGAGCCTTACCGGCTTTCGCGCAAGGGCACGCTGTGGTCGTGGACCCGGCAGGACTTCCAGCCCAAGGAACCCTTCGAGGGGCCGGAACCGTTCCAGCCCTATCTCCTCGGCTATGTCGAGCTGCCCGGCGAGGTGATCGTCGAGACGCGGATCGTCGATTGCGTGCTGGAGGATCTGAAGCTCGGCATGCCGATGGAATTCGTGGTCGCACCGTTCGATGCGACCCGTGCGACTTATGCGTTTCGTCCGGAGAAAGCGTGATGGAAGACGTCTATATCATCGGGGCGGGCATCCACCCCTTCGGCCGCACTGACGGGCGCTCGGGCCGCGATCAGGGCGTCTTTGCGGTGCGGCAGGCCATGGCCGATGCCGGCATCGAATGGACCGACGTCGGCTGCGCCTATGGCGGTTCGGCGGCGGCGGGCAGTGCGGATATCATGGTCAACGAGTTGGGCCTCACCGGCCTGCCGTTCATCAACGTGGCCAATGGCTGCGCGACGGGCGGCTCTGCGCTCGCCTCCGCGCGCAACGCCATCGCGGCGGGCGAGTTCGACGTGGCGCTCGCGGTCGGCTTCGACAAGCACCCGCGCGGCGCGTTCAATGCCAAGCCCCGCGATTATGGCCTGCCCGAATGGTACGGCCAGACCGGCATGATGCTGACGACGCAGTTCTTCGCGCTCAAGATCCAGCGCTACATGCAGCTCTACGGCATCAGCCGCGAGACGCTGGGCCGCGTCGCCGAAAAGGCGTTTCGCAACGGCGTCCACGCCGATCACGCGTGGCGGCGTTCGCCGGTCGATCTGGAAACGATCCTGAACTCCCCGATGGTCAACGATCCGCTGACCAAATACATGTTCTGCGCGCCGGCTGAAGGCGCGGTGGCGCTGATCCTCGCCAGCGGCAAGAAGGTGCGCGAACTGGGCGCGGACGCGGTCAAGATCGCCAGTGTTGCCGTCCGCACCCGCCCGCCGGGCTCGTTCGAGGTCTTCGCCCCCTCGGTCGATATCGACAACGGCGGCAAGCCCACGATCCTCGCGTCCAAGGCGGCGTTCGAGCAGGCCGGGATCGGGCCGGAGGACATCTCGGTCGCCCAGTTGCAGGATACTGAATCCGGAGCCGAGATCATGCACATGGCCGAAAACGGCTTCTGCAAGGATGGCGATCAGGAACAGTGGCTGCGCGAGGGACGCACCGAGATCACCGGCAGCTTGCCGGTGAATACGGACGGTGGCTGCCTTGCCTGCGGCGAACCGATCGGCGCTTCGGGCCTCCGGCAGGTCTATGAAAACACCGTGCAGCTGCGCGGCCGCGGCGGCGGACGGCAGGTGCCCGGGAGGCCCAAGGCGGCCTACAGCCACGTGTATGGCGCGCCCGGCCTGTCCGGCGTCTGCATCCTGGAGCGCTGAGCAATGGGCAAGATGACGGGCAAGGTCGCCCTGATTTCGGGCGGCGCGGAAGGGATCGGCGGTACGGTTGCCGAACTGTTCGTGGCCGAAGGCGGCAGCGTGATGCTGGGCGACCTGCAGCTGGACAAGGCCAAGGCCCACGCCGCAAAGCTCGGCCCCAATGCCGATGCCGTGCAGCTCGATGTGCGCGATCTGGCGCAGTGGGAGGCGGCCGTCGCGGCGACCCTGGCCCGCTTCGGCAAGCTCACCACGCTGTGTAACATCGCCGGCATTTCCGAACCCGGAAACACCGTCGACGTCGATCTCGACAGCTGGCACCGCCACATCGACATCAACCTGACGGGCTCGTTCTATGGCTGCCGCGCCGCCATTCCGGCGCTCGCGGCATCAGGCGAGAACGCGACGATCGTCAACATCGGCTCGATGCTGGCGCACCGCGCGGCGGGCAATATGGCGGCCTATTGCGCGTCCAAGGCGGGCGTCACCCACCTCACCAAGACCGTGGCGCTCGATTGCGCCGAGCGCGGCCTCAAGATCCGCGCCAACACCGTGCATCCCGGCGCGATCCGCACCCCGATGTACAACCGCTACCTCAACGCCGGCGGCGCCACGCCCGATGAGATCGAGGCGGTGATGGCCTCCGCACACCCGATGGGCCGCGTGGGCGAACCGGACGAAGTGGCGCGTGCGATCCTGTTTTTGAGCTGCGAGGATTCGAGCTTCACCAGCGGAACCGACCTCAATGTCGACGGAGCCAGCGCAATCCGCAGCTAGGCCCGCCAATTCCGGCTGCACCGGTCAAAGAGCCGGGCAGCCTCACCAAAGGAGAGATGCGAAATGGCACTGGTATCCGTCGTGGGCGCAACTGGCCGGCAAGGGCTGGCGCAAGTACGCCAGCTTGTCGCTGCAGGGCATCAGGTCCGCGCCCTGTCGCGCAACGAGAAGCCCGATCTCGGGCCGACCAACGCCGATATCGAAACCCGCGTGATCGATCTCTACGACCGCAAGACCTACACCAAGGCGCTCGAGGGCTCCGATGCGGTGTTCTACAACCACCCGCTGCAGCTCAGGGATTCCCGTGCCGAACTCGCCGGCTGGATCGGCGAGGCGGCCAAGGAAGTCGACGCCAAGCGCTTCGTCTGGAACACCTCGAGCTGGATCCCCGACAAGCCCGGCGATGCCTTCACCTATGCGGGCAACACCGCCGGCATCAACGCGCTGTTCCGCTCGGGCGTCCCCGCCACGGTGTTCGGCTCTGTGCTGTTCATGGACAACCTTCTGACCAACTGGGCGCGGCCGTTCATCATGCACGAGCGCCGCTATGTCTATCCGCACAAGCCGACGCTGGGCGCGAACTGGATCAGCCTCGACGACGTCGCCAAGATCATGATCCACGCGATGGACCGTCCGGACATGGAAGGCACCTGGATGAACATCGGCGGGCCGGAGCGCCTGCTGCCGCCGCAGGTCGCGCAGATCCTCTCGGACCACTTCGGCCACACCATCAAGTACGATCCCTGCACGCCCGAAGAGTTCGGCGATCTCCTTGTGAAGGCGCTGGGCGATTCCATGCCCGAGGCCGAACGCAAACCGTTCTCGGCGGGCATTGCCGCCTTCTACAACTACAACAACAACGCCCCGACCAAGCCCTTCGAGGTCAACACCGAGGCGATGATGGAGCGCCTGCCGGGGATCGAGCTCGAAACGCTGGCGCAGTGGGTGGCCCGGCAGGACTGGTCCGACACCGCGCACCGGCCTTCAGCGGGGTGATCCCTGCCGGGAAGGCGCGTCGTTTTTTGCACGCACTTCCCATTCCCTCTGCTGGACAAGGAACCGGCGCGATGCAAACCATCGCGCCGGTTTCCTTTTGACGGATGAGGCGCTTTCATGCGGTTGCTTCGGGGTATTTCTGCGCTGGCTTTGGCATTCGGACTGAGCACAGCGGCGCTGGCGGCGGACAAGCCCATCGATGCGGCGAAGCCCGCCGAAACGGCCAAGGCGGCACCCACTGCGCTGTTCCTGCCGGAGGAAGTGGCGAGCGAAGGTTCGGTCACCGTGCGGGGCGCGCGGATCGACTACAAGGCCGTCGCCGGCACGCTGGTCGTCCATCCCAAGGGCTGGGACGATGCGGCAAAGCCAAAGGCCGATGCCACCGGCGACGAGGCGCCCGCCGAAGCCTCGATGTTCTATACCGCCTATTTCAAGAAGGGCGCGCCCGCAGCGGATCGGCCGATCCTGTTCGTCTTCAATGGCGGGCCGGGCTCCTCCACCGTGTGGCTCCACATGGGTGCCTTCGGCCCGCGCCGGGTGGTGACGGCAGACGGCAGCCATACCGCGCCCGCGCCCTACAAGGTGGTCGACAACGCAGACAGCCCGCTCGATGTGGCGGACCTCGTGTTCATCGATGCGCCGGGGGCGGGGTTCAGCCGGATCGCGGGCAAGGACAAGGAAAAGGCATTCTACGGCATCGATCAGGACGTCCATGCCTTTGCCGATTTCATCAAGCAATTCCTCAGCAAGTATCAGCGCTGGAATTCGCCGCGCTACCTCTTCGGTGAAAGCTACGGCACGCCGCGCGCGGTGGCGCTGGCGGCGCGGTTGCAGAATGCGGATTCGGTCGATCTCAACGGGATCATGCTGCTGTCGGTAACGCTCGCGTTCGATTTCTGGGCCGATGCACCGCAGTGGAACCCGGGCAACGACCTGCCCTACATCGTTTCCCTGCCGACCTATGCGGCAACGACCTGGTACCATGAGCGCGTGCCCGGCGGGCGCCCCGGGGCGCTGGAGCCGTTCCTTGCGGAGGCCGAGCGCTTTGCCACCGGCGATTATGCCGCGGCCCTGATCGAGGGGAACGACCTTCCTGCGACGCGCAGGCAGGCGATTGCCGAGAAGCTCTCGCGCTATACCGGCCTTACGCCCGCCTACATCCTGCGCTCGAACCTCAGGGTCAATCTCGGCCAGTTCAATCGCAACCTGATGGACGAAACCGGGCAGACCGTGGGCCGGCTCGACACGCGCTTTGCCGGCCCGAGCCTCGATGGGCTCAGCCGCGAGGCCGAATACGATCCGCAGTCCACCGCGATCAGCTCGGCCTATGTCTCCGCCTTCAACGACTATGCGCGAGCGACGCTGCGCTATGGCGCCGGCAAGGCGTTCAAGCTGTTTGCCGATGTCGGCGATTGGGACATGAAGCACACCCCGCCGGGTGCCGGCAGCGCTGTCGAAGGCGCGGCCAATGTCCTGCCCGACCTCGCCTTCACGATGAAGACCAATCCGACGCTGCGGGTGCTGGTGCTGGGCGGCTACTACGACACCGCGACGCCCTATTTCGAGGGGCGCTTCCAGATGCGCCACTTGCCCGTGCCCGAGGCGCTGCGCGGGAACATCTCGTACAAGTACTACCCGTCAGGCCACATGGTCTATGCCCACGAGGAATCGCTGAAGGCGCTGCACGATGATGTGGCGGCGTTCGTGAAGGGGCGGGGGAACTAACCCGCGTTCGCCGCCAGCCACCGCCGCGTCGCCGCCGCAACCGCCTTCGCGCGGTCGGCGGGATCGGTGCAGGCCTCGCGCAGGGCCTTGGAGCGCAGTTCGATGCTCAGCGGTATCCCGGGCGGCAACGCGCGGTACATCGCGGTGAGCGGCAGCGCGCCCTCGCCGCATTGCTCTCTGAGGTCGATGGCATCCTCGATGATCGCCGGGAAGTCGGCCGGATCGGGGCGCTTGGCCGGCGCATCGCAGAACTGCGCATAGGGCAGCAGGTCGCGCGGGACCTTGGCAAGATCGCCCACCGGGCTCAGCGAGCGGTCGACGTGGATCGGGTCGATCAGCAGCGCCCGCAGCGGGTGGCCCACCTGTTCGACTACGCTGAGCGCCATCGCGAGGGTCTTCACTTCGGTGAAGATGCCGAACTCCAGCGCGACCCGCATGCCCGATCCTTCGGCGTGGACGCACAGTTCGTGCAGCCGCGCGGCGGTCTGGCCCATGTCGGGGTCGGAGGAAACGCACAGCACGTTCCGGGCCCCCAATTCCGCGCCGACATCGATGACCTTCCGGTGGAGTGCCATGTCGCTGCCGGGCTGGATCCAGATCACTTCGACATCGAGCAGCGGCAGCCCCGTGTCCGCCAGCGCGGTGCGGGCCTCGCGCGTCTTCGTGTCCGTCCATTCGCCGGGCTCGACCCACAGGCCGGTCATGTCGAATCCGCCGGCATGAGCCGCGCGGATCGTTTCGACCGGGCCGAATTCGGGGACGATGCCCGAGGCGAAGGAGATCGGGTTCATCAGATCGACCACCCCTAGATCGAGCTGCCGCCGTCGATGCGGAATTCCGCGCCGGTGGTGAAGGTCGATTCGTCCGAGGCGAGGTAGACCGCGATGGCGGCGATTTCCTCCGGCGTGCCGATGCGGCCGATGGGGTGGACAGCGACCCAGCCGGCATAGACCTCATCCGGATTGGGGACCTGCGCCAGCACCTTGTCGAGGATCGGGGTGCGGATCACGCCCGGGTGGATCGAGTTGCAGCGGATGTTGTAGCCGCTCTTGCCGCAATGTTCGGCGATCGACTTGGTCATGATCGCCACGGCCGCCTTGGCGCCGTTGTAGGCAACAAGATCGGCGCTCGCCTTGATCCCGGCGAGCGAGGACATGTTGATGATCGAGCCGCCCCCGGTGCCCTTCATCTTGGCCACTGCATACTTGCAGCCGAGGAACACGCCGACGACGTCGATCTCGAACTCATGGCGCAGCTGTTCGAGCGTGACCTGCTCGATGTTGCCCGCGGTGGTGATGCCGGCGTTGTTGATCACGCAGTCGAGTGTCTCGATCCCGGCAAAGGCGGCAGCCCAGTCTACTTCCTGCGTCACGTCGAGGTGGATGTAGCGGGCGTTCGCGCCCAGCTCCGCTGCCAGCGCCTCGCCGTTCGCGTCATCGATATCCGCGATCACGACCGATGCACCTTCCGCGACGAAGCGCGTTGCCATGGCGGCGCCAAGGCCAGAGGAACCCCCGGTGATAAGGGCGGTCTTGCCGTTCAGTCGCATCAAGTTATCTCCCATAATCTTGCTTGTTTTTCAGATGTTCGCAGGATCGAAACGTTCCCAGTCATGGTAGGCCTGCCGCCGCACGATGATCCATTTGCCGTCGCGCTTTTCGAAGCGGTCGCAGTAGCGGCCCGCAACAATCCAGTCGGTCGCCTTGCCGCCGGTCGGCACCGGCGTTCCTTCGGTGTGGCCGGCCTCGATCAGATGGTAGGCTACGAAATTGGCTTCGGTTTCGGCGCTCAGGCCATCCTCGGCGAAAGCGAAGTGCATGTTGCCGATGGTGTGGTGGGTCGCCGGAATGGTGCTCAGCACGGCGCTCGCCATCCGCACGAAATCGTCCGCCGAACCCTCGATGGTCGCATGCTTGTGAACATGATCATCGGCAAAGCACGAACGCACCAGCGCCCAGTCGCGCCGGTCGATTCCCTTGCAGTAGCGGTGGAGCACATCGCGCATCTCCTCGCGCGCCAGCAGCTCGTCCATCGTCACCGCCACGGCCCTACCCCTCTCTTTTGCTAGTAACGTCTGCCTAGCATCCGGGGTGAATTGGTGGGAACTTGCATAATTGAGAGGAAGAGCGGGTATGGGCAGGCTGGCAGGCAAGGTCGCGATCATCACCGGCGCGGCCAAGGGCCTCGGCGAGGCGGACGCGCGCATGTTCGTGCGCGAAGGCGCGCGGGTGATCCTGACCGACGTGGACCGCGAAAACGGGGAGCGGGTCGCGGCCGAGCTCGGCGAGATGGCCGAGTTCCGCTATCTCGATGTGCGGCACGATGCGGAATGGAAGGTGCTGGTCGACGACGTGGTCGCGCGGCACGGCAAGCTCGATATTCTCGTCAACAACGCGGGTGTGGTCGAACTCGGCGATATCGAGACGCAGACCGAGAAGGACTACCGCTTCATCATGGCCGTCAGCGCGGACGGCACCTGGTTCGGCTGCCAGCATGCGGTGCGGGTGATGAAGGAAACGGGTGGCGGCTCGATCATCAACATGGCCTCGATCGCCTCGGTGCAGGGCGAAAGCGCGGTGGCCGCATATTGCGCAGCTAAGGGCGCGGTAGAGGGGCTGACGCGGGCGGTCGCGGTGCACTGCGCGAAGCAGGGCTACAGCATCCGCTGCAATTCGATCCACCCTGCCGGGATCCTCACCCCGATGGTGATGGAAGTGGGCCGGCAAGCGGCGCTGATGCGCGGCGCGGAAGAGGCGCTGAACAGCGGCCCGCTGGTCAAGCTCGGCGAGCCCGACGACATTGCCTACACGGTGGTGTTCCTCGCCTCGGACGAAAGCAAGTTCATCAACGGCGCGGCGATCCGTGTCGACGATGCACGATCAGTGATTGCAGGAAATCCCTGAATTTCTGGGCCTGAGATGTTCGCCCGAAGAGGAGTGCGGCAGATGATGGATCAGCAGACAGTCGACACGATCAAGCGCCTGATGGAATGGGAAGCGGCGCGGGATCGCCCTCCCGAGGGCTTTCCATCGTTGCCGGACATGCCTGCCGGGCGCTACACCAGCCAGGAGTACTACGACCTCGAGCAGCAGCACATCTGGAAGAAGAGCTGGCTGTTTGCGGCGCATCTCGATGAAGTGCCAGAGCCCGGCAGCTTCATGCAGTGGGACAACGCCGGCCAGCCGCTGATCATTGTCCATGGCATGGATGGCGTCGTCCGCGCGTTCTATAACACCTGCCGCCATCGCGGCGCACCGGTCGTCACGCAGCAGAGCGGGCGCGCGCCCCGCTTGATGTGCGGCTATCACAACTGGACCTACAAGACCGACGGCGAGCTCGTCGGCGTGCCGGAATCGCAGGACTTCGGCAGCAGTTTCGACAAGTCGTGCCGCAGTCTGATCGGCGTGCGCTGCGAGATGTTCGGCAAGCTGATCTTCGTGAACCTCGACGAACATGCGATGAGCCTGCGCGAGTGGATGGGCCCGTTGTGGGACGAGTGGGAGGAGTTCGGTTTCGACCGTGTGCGCCTCGCCGCGCGCCAGTCGTTCGATCTCAAGTGCAACTGGAAGGTGGCGATGGAGGCGAACATGGAAGTCTACCATGTGCCCTTCATCCATCCCGATACGGTCGCGCCGCTGGTCGATCACAAGCGCAACGTGAACACCATGTTTCCTGGCGGCCACGCGCGGATGATCGCGCCGGCACCGAAAGACACCAACCGCGCCCATGTGCGTGCGATCGACAATCCACCCGAATGGCAGTCGATCGAGACGGTGGGCGAATTGGGGCGGACGACGACCCAGAGCTACACGATGTTCCCCAACTGGGTCTCGCCGCTTTCCAACTTCTTCATTCCGCCGCTGATTTTCTGGCCGACCTCGTTGAACACGACCCGGCTCGAGCTGATCACCATGGCGCTCGACTGGGGCGACGGCCCGGTGCCCGATCTGTGGACCGTGCCCGACGGGATGGGCGGGCGCGCAATGAGCCCGATCATCCTCGAAGACACGCAGTTCGGCGAGGCGATCCAGAAGTCGATGGAAAGCGACGGCTTCAAGTCCGTCCCGCTGAGCTATCAGGAAGCGCGCATCTACAGTTTCCACCAGACCTGCGACAAGATGATCGGGCTGGACCGGGTGCCGCCGCACCTCGCTGTCAAGCAGGTCATCGGCCAGGAATGGGTCTGGCCCAGCGATCCGCGCGTCGCGCAAATGGAACAGCAGGTCGAAGCCGCATGAGCATACTGGATGGGTTCCGCATCGATGGACAGGTTGCCGTCGTTACCGGTGCGGGAAAGGGGATCGGGAGGGCGATTGCGATCGCGCTGGCCGAAGCAGGCGCGGACGTCGCGCTCGGCGCACGCACAGCGGCAGATATCGATGCGGTGGCCGAGGAAATCCGGGCGCGCGGGCGGCGGGCCCTTGCAGTGCCGACCGATGCAACGAGCATGGCTGCTCTGGAAAACCTCGCCGCTCAGGCAGCGGCGGAGCTGGGGACGGTCGGCATCTGGGTCAGCAATGCGGGTGGCATTCCCGATGGCAACCCGCGCTATCTCACCAAGACCACCGAAGAAAGCTGGGACGCGCAAGTCGATCTCAACCTCAAGGCCGTGTGGATGGGCGCGGTTGTCGCCGCGAAAGCGATGGGTGAGGCAGGCGGGGTGATCCTCAACACTTCCTCGCGCGCAGCCTTCGGGCCGCAAGTGAAGAACGGGCCCTATGCCGCGGCCAAAGCGGGGGTGAACAGTCTGACGCAGACGCTCTCACGCGAACTGGCCCCGAAAATCCGCATCAATGCCGTGGCCCCCGGGCCGATCCCGACCGAGAACTTCAACGCCTGCATGCGCACCGACGATGAAGCACGGCGCGAGGCTCTGCGCGAGATGATCGGCATCCCGCTCCAGCGCTATGGCCGGGAAGAGGATATCGCGGCGGCAGCAGTCTATTTGTGCTCGCCCGCCTCGGGCTGGGTTACCGGCCAATGCCTTTACGTGGCCGGGGGACTGTGAGGTGAGCGAGACCTGCGACGTCCTCATCATCGGCGCGGGCGCGGCGGGCATGGCGGCGGCGCTCTCCGCCCATGCTGCGGGGGCTGCGGTCACGCTCGTCGAAAAGGGCGAGCGGCTGGGCGGCACGGCGGCGGTCTCGGGCGGGATCATCTGGGCGGCGAACAACCCCCGGATGCAGGCTGCCGGAATGGCCGACACCGAGGACGACGCGCTCGCCTATTTCGGCAGCCTCGATCACGGCGAGATGGAGCCCGAGGTGCTGGGCGCCTTCGTGCGCGAGGCGCCGGGCGCGCTGGCGTTTCTGGAAGAGGCCGGCGCGCTGTCGGTCAGCATCCTGCCGGGCTATCCGGACTATTACCTCGACCGGCCCGGCGCCAGGCCCGAGGGCGGGCGCGCGCTCGACAACGAGCTGTTCGATTTCACCACGCTGGGTCCGTGGGCGGAGAAGGTGTTCAGTGATGGCGTGATCCAGCGCATGATGCTGCGCGAAACGCCGCTGGGCGGCAGCAGCGGGTTTGTCGATCCGGCGGAACTGAAGCGGCGCGCCGAGGCAGACTTGCGCGGGTTCGGCCAGGCCATGGTCGGGCGGCTGCTGGCAGCCTGCCTCGCCCGCGGAATCGAGCCGCAGCTGGGCATGAAGGCCGAGCGGCTGATCGTGGAGGCGGGCCGCGTCGTCGGGGTGGACTTTGCCGGCGGGCGCAGCATCCGCGCTGGCCGGGGCGTGATCCTCGCGACCGGCGGGTTCGAGTGGAACGAAAGCCTCAGAAAAACCTTCCTGCGCGGGCCGCTCGATATGCCTGCCTCGCCGCCCGGGAATACCGGCGATGGGCTGAGGCTCGCCATGTCGGTCGGCGCGGGGCTTGGCAACATGACCTCGGCATGGTGGGTGCCCACGCTGTCCCTCGGCGGCGCGCAGTGGCCGGGCGGCGAAGAGCGCGCTTCGCCCGTGCTGATCGAACGCACCCTGCCGCACAGCCTGCTCGTCAACCGTGCGGGGAGGCGCTTCTGCAACGAGGCGAACAACTATTCCTCGCTGGCGGGCGCGTTCCATCAGTTCGATCCGGCGACATATGACTATCCCAACAATCCGGCGTGGCTGGTGTGCGATGCGCAATATCGTGCACGCTATCCGCTTGGCACGGTGATGCCGTTCGATCCGCTGCCCGACAGCGTTCTGGTCGCTGATACGCTCGAAGATCTGGCCGGCAGGATGGGCATCGATGCTGCAACTCTGCTGCAGACGGTGGAACGCTTCAATGGGTATGCTGCACAGGCCGAAGACCCCGATTTTGGGCGCGGCAAAAGCGCCTACGATCACTTCTACGGCGACCGTTCGCGCCCCGGCGCGGCAGCGACCCTGGGTCCGCTCACGCAAGGGCCGTTTCACGCCGTCCAGTTAAGGCTCGGCGCGCTCGGCACCAATGGCGGAGCGCGGACCAATGCGGCGGCGCAAGTGCTCGATGTGGATGGCGAACCGATCCCCGGCCTCTATGGCGCAGGCAACGTGATCGCCTGCCCCACCGGCAGCGTTTACGCTGGTGCGGGCGGGACGCTGGGGCCGGCACTCACGTTCGGATGCATCGCGGGGCGAACTGCCGCCCGGCTCGCCAATCAGTAAGGAAATCAAGATGAAGCGCATTCTGGTGCTGGGCGCCACGGGCGATCAGGGGCATCCGCTGCTCACCCGGCTGATCGCGGCTGGGCTGACCCCGGTCGCAGCCTTGCGCAATCCGCAGGCGCTCTCCGGTACCGAATTCGCCGCCGTCGAGACCGTGGCGGCGGATATCTATGACGAAGCCTCGATGATCGCGGCGGCCCAGGGAGTAGACGCGATTGCCGCGCATCTTCCCTTCGTGTTCGACCGGGACCTTGCCCGCAAGATGGGGGCAAGCATCGCGGCGGCGGCCAAGGCGAATGGCGTGCAGCGCATCGTCTTCCACACCAGCTGCCATATCGCCGAGGAGGACATCGGCAGCCCGGCGATGGATGGCCGGCGCGATATCATCAAGGCCATCGCGGGCAGCGGCTGCGAATGGATCATCATCGAATCGCGCGTGTTCATGGACAACATGATCCGCAGCTGGAACAAGCCCGGGATCGTCAACAAGGGCGTGTTCGCCTATCCCGCCAAGCCCGATCTCCAGATCTCGTGGATCTGCCTCGATGATGTGGCGGCCTTCATGGTCGAAGCGCTGACCAACCCGGACCTGCCCAGCGGACGCTACAAGGTGGGCGGGCCCGAGGCGCTGGTGGGCGATGAAGTGGCTGCGATCCTGAGCAAGGTCGCGGGCAAGCCCATCGTGTTCCAGAGCCTCACGCCGGATGATTTCGCCTCGGCGATGAGCCTGCTGGTCACGGGCTCGCCAGACGTGAAGCCGGCCTCGATCTACGACGGGATGGCGCAGTTCTACCGGTGGTACAACGCGCAGGCCCTGTCGCCGCTGGTCGTTGCGCCCGAGGACATGGCGCGGCACTTCCGGCATAGGCCGGCAAGCCTCGCGGAATGGGCCGCCCGGCAGGACTGGAACGATCCGCGCGATCCGGCGCTCGCCACGCGGCTGGCCGGCATGGCGCGCTGATGTCCTTTGGGGCTCATTCAATTCGGTAGGTCCGGATATGCGGCAGTGCCGCTAGTCTTGCCGCCAAGACACTTTTTCCGGGAGATTCCGACGTGACCGAAACCCGTCAATGGCTGCTCAATGGACATCCGCGCGGCCGCCCCATCAACGATGACGACCTCAAGCTGGTCACCACCGCGCTCCCCGAACCGGGGCCGGGTCAGATGCTGCTGAAGACGCACTATCTGGGTTTCGATCCGGCGCAGAAGGGCTGGATGGAAAACATCGCCGACTACGTCGCGCCCATGGCGATCGGCGATGTCATGCGCGGCTCGGGCATCGTCGAGGTCGTTGCGAGCAATGGCGGCAAGTTCCCGGTGGGGACCACACTGGCGGGCTCGATCGTGTGGAGCGAATACCTCATCCACGATGGCGAGGGGCTGATCCCCTGCATGTCCGAACTGCCGCCCACGGCGATGCTCTCGATCCTCGGCACCACGGGCGTCACGGCCTATTGCGGCCTGTTCAAGGTGGGCGAGCCGGTGGCCGGCGACGTCGTGGTCGTCTCGGGTGCGGCGGGCGCGACAGGCTCGATCGTCGGGCAGCTGGCGAAGATCGCGGGCTGCACGGTGATCGGCATCGCCGGCGGCCCTGAAAAGTGCGAATGGCTCGTCAAGGAAGCGGGCTACGACCACGCCATCGACTACAAGGCCGGGCCGATCCGCGCGCAATTGAAGGAACTGGCGCCCCACGGGATCAACGTGATCTTCGACAACGTGGGTGGCAAGATCCTCAACGACATGCTGGCCTGCATCGCCACGAACGCACGCGTGGTGATCTGCGGCGGCATCAGCCGCTACGAAACCGGCAATCTGCCGGCGGGCCCTGAAAACTACTTCAACCTCGTGTTCCGCCGCGCGCGGATGCAGGGCTTCATCGTGCTCGATTGGGCCAGCGAGTTCCCGGATATCCGCCGCCGTCTGGTCAAGTGGGTGAACGAGGGCCGGCTCGCCTACCGCGAGGACGTGCAGCATGGCTTCGAGAATGCACCGGCGACGTTGCAGCGGCTGTTCTCGGGTTCGAACAAGGGCAAGCAGCTGCTGAAGCTGTAAAGGGCAGGAGACAAGGCCATGGCAACTGTTGCAATTACCGGCTGCGCACGCGGCATCGGGCTCGAGCTTGCTGCGCAGCATATTGCGGCGGGCGATACCGTGATCGCCCTGCCGCGCAAGGCCAGTGCGGCGCTGGAGGAATTGGCGGCGTCTTCGGGCGGCAGGCTCACGATCACGCCCTGCGACGTGGCGAGCGATGCCTCCGTGCGTGCGGCGGCGGCAAGCGGAACCGGCACGGTCGACGTGCTCTACAACGTGGCAGGGGTTACCGGACCCATCGCCAACGAGCTTGAAGGCGCGGACTGGGACGCGTGGAACGAGGCCTTTGCGATCATGGTGCAGGGCCCGCTGCGCGTGCTTCAGGCTTTTCTGCCGCGTCTTGGCGAAGGCAGCCGGGTGATCAACGTGACCAGCCAGTTGGGCGCATCGACGTGGCCGATGGGCGGCATGTACGCCTATGCCTCGGCCAAGGCGGCGCTGAACCGGTTGATGCGCTCTGTGGCCATCGATCTCAAGCCCCGGGGCGTGATCATCGGCCTTGTCCATCCCGGCTGGGTGCAGACCGATATGGGCGGCCCGCATGCCGAGATCACCCCGCAGGAAAGCGCCGCCGGCATCCTCAGGCTGGGCGCCGGATGGTCGCTTGATGATACTGGTGAGTTCCGCAAGTGGAATGGCGAGCCGCACGCCTGGTAATATCCGGCAGCCCTTCGGGCGAGTCTGCGAAAACACAGAAAAGCAGCCGGTTCCACCATGGGCCGGCTGCTTTTTCATGTCCCGGCATCCCTGCCGGTTTCCCTATCAAAAGTAGTCAATTGGCGCATAAGTGGTTGAGCCGGGGCCCCAGATTGATACCCTCGCTCCAGTTCGCCGACCCCACGAACAATCCGGGCGGCGCTTCCGTGAAGTGGGAGAGGTACTATGCGTGATCTGGGGCGGCACATCAAATCCGTGCGTCTGAATTTCCTGTCCGGCACGGCGCGCGGCGCCGCTCTTGCGCTGCTGGCACCGGGCGTGCTGCTGGCCGGGGCGCCAGCCTTTGCCGCCGATGAGGCGCCGCCGCCGCAGTCCGGCGCGTCGGCCGATTCGACCGCCTCGAGCGGCGTCCAGGACATCATCGTGACCGCCCGCCGCCGCTCGGAAAGCGTGCAGAGCATTCCGGTGTCGGTGCAGGCGATCAGCGCGGCCACGGTGCAGACCCGCGACCTCACCAGCCTTGAAAAGATCGCGGCGGCCACCCCGCAGTTCACCGTCGCGCGAGCCTCGAACGGGGCCGGCGCGCAGCTCACCATGCGCGGTATCGGATCCAACGCCACGTCCATCGGTATCGAGCAGTCGGTCGCGATCGTGGTGGACAGCGTCTATTACGGGCAGGGCCGCGTCATCAACGAAGGCTTCTTCGATCTGGCCCGTGTGGAAATCCTCAAGGGTCCGCAGGCGCTGTTCTACGGCAAGAACGCGACCGCGGGTGTGATCAGCCTGACCACCGCCGATCCCGGCAAGGACCGCGAGATCCTTGCGCGTGTCGGCTATGAGGCCAATGCTCGCCAGCTCTACGGCGAGGCGGTCTATTCGACCCCGCTGGGCGACAATTGGGGCCTGCGCCTTGCGGTGCGCGGCTCGAAGATGTTCGGCGGCTGGTATCGCAATGCCGCCGGATCGCAGAACTACCCGACCCTTGACGTCGCCAAGGGCTTTGCATCGACCAACCACGTGGCGGCCCCGTCCGCTGCGGACCAGCCGCAGGAACGCGAGCTGATCGGGCGCGCCACGCTGAAGTATGACGGCGGCACTGGCCTGACCGCCACGCTCAAGGCATCGGGTTCGTGGAACGACACCATCGGCAACGGCTGGAACTATTCGGCGGTGCGCTGCCCGACCGGTGCGACCGCGCTGAATCCGGCCTACAAGTGCGATGGCGGGTTCAAGATCTACCAGAACAACTTCCCCGTCGACATCGCGCAGGCAACGCCCTTCGCGCGGGAAAACGGCGATCTCTACAACACCTACAAGTCGTGGCAGGTGACCGGCACGGTCAACTACGACATGCAGAACGTGACCCTCAACTCGGTCACCAACTACAACTGGAACAACAACAAGTTCGGCTGCGACTGCGACTTCCTCGGCGGCGGCGTGTGGGCCACGGAAAATGCCAGCTACCACGCTTTCAGCCAGGAACTGCGCGCGCTGACCAAGTTCGAGGGGCCGTTCAACGTGATGGTCGGCGGGCTGTACCAGAAGACCAAGCGCACCTTCTTCCAGACCGTGCTGTTCGCAAATCTCGAAAACTCGGCCGCGCCGACGGGTATGCGCTATGTCGCCTATGCCAAGGATTCGGCGACCGACGGCGAGACGCTGTCCGCGTATGGCCAGGCGATCTGGAAGATCGTCCCCACGATCGAAGCCACGGCGGGCGTGCGCTACACGCACGAGACCAAGAAGAGCTTCTTCACCCAGCCCTACGTCAACCCGGCGCTCACCGGCATCTTCCGTCCGCAGAGCGCGGCGGCCAATGGCGTGCTGACGGGAGACCAGAAGTTCAACGACTGGTCGCCGGACGTGACGCTCAGCTGGAAGCCCACCACCGACGTGATGGTCTACGGCGCGTACAAGACCGCCTACAAGTCGGGCGGGTTCTCCAACAGCGCGATCAACTCCTCGCTGGTCACCAACAACCCCTCGGCCGACCTTGCGTTCAACCCGGAAAAGGGCCGCGGTTTCGAGGCGGGCATCAAGACCACGCTGTTCGATCGCCAGTTGCGCGCCAACCTCACGCTCTACAGCTACAAGTATACCGACCTGCAGATCGACTTCTTCAATGCGCAGGTCTTTGCCTACGTCACCTACAACGCCGGTGCGGCGCGTTCGAAGGGGGCCGAGCTGGAGCTGGAATATGCGCCGCGGTCTGTGCCGGGCCTGACGCTGCGCGGCACGCTCAATTACAACCGCGCACGCTACATCGATTTCATCGCGCCGTGCTGGTCGGGCCAGAGCATCGCGGCGGGCTGCTCGCTGAAGGTGAACGGCATCGAGCGGCAGGACCTGAGCGGCACGCCGACATCCTCCGCGCCGGAATGGACGGCAACGGCGGGCGTCTCCTATGAGACCGAGATCGGCAAGGACCTCAAGATCGGCGGCAACATCGATACCCGCACCACGAGCTCGTACCTCGGTTCGAGCTTCGGCGATCCCTATACCCGGCAGGACGGTTATGCCGTGCTCGATGCGGGCCTCAGGATCGGCGCCCAGAACGACCGCTGGCAGCTTGCCGTGATCGGCAAGAACCTCACCAACAAGTTCTACTTCATCGGTGCCGGCACCGCTCCGCTGACCGGCGCGGGCACCGGTACCAACAACGCGACGCTGGGCGACATCATTGGCTACGGCTCGATGCCGCGCACGGTGCGCCTGCAGGTGACGGTCAAGTATTGAACCTGGGGCGGGGAGGGGCGGAAGGAGCTCTTGCGGCATGAACCTTGAGACCAGCCTGCCTCTCCCTGCGGAACCCGGTGCGGCCCGCTGCCCCGGGCCCAGCACGCGCGATATCATCCTCGCGGACGGGCAGGATGTGCCGCCTGCCCTGATCACGGAGGCCTATGCCTTCGCGGGGGATGCCGACATCGCCTACGATCGGTATACCGATCCCGATTTCATGGCGCGCGAGTTTACCCGGATGTGGGCACGCACCTGGCAATGGGCCGCGCGCGAGGAACATATCCCCGAGGCGGGCGATTACATCACCTACGATATCGGGCCGTGGTCGATCCTGATCGTGCGCGGCGATGATGGTGCGATCCGCGCTTATCGCAATGCCTGCCTGCATCGCGGCACCCAGCTCAAGCGCTCCGATAGCAGCGGCAATGCGGCGGAACTGCGCTGCCCCTTTCACGGCTGGCGCTGGTCGCTCGAGGGCGAACTGGCGCATTTGCCCTGCCGGTGGGACTTCCCGCATGTGAAGGACGAGGAATTCCAGCTGCCGCAAGTGCGGATGGAAACCTGGGGCGGGTTCATCTTCGTCAACCTCGATCCCGAGGCGCGGCCGCTGATGGAGCAGCTCGGGCCGCTGGCCGAGCATTTCTCGGGGCGCTGGGATCTTGCCGACCGCCGGATTTCGCTGCACCTCCAGAAGGAGCTGCCGACCAACTGGAAGGCGGCGCAGGAGGCCTTCCTCGAGGCCTACCACGTCTACGAAACCCATGCGCAGGCGCTGCCCACCGCGGCCGATGCCAACGCGCAATACGACCTGTTCAGCGATCATGTGACGCGCTTCGTCCACACCATCGGCGTTGCGAGCCCGCACTACACCGGCACGCAGACGGAGCAGGAGCTTTATGACCG
This sequence comes from Novosphingobium fuchskuhlense, assembly GCF_001519075.1. GTDB lineage: Bacteria > Pseudomonadota > Alphaproteobacteria > Sphingomonadales > Sphingomonadaceae > Novosphingobium > Novosphingobium fuchskuhlense. The sequence goes on along the minus strand of NZ_KQ954244.1, from coordinate 65,789 downwards.
GATGCGCGTCGCCCCGGGCACGCTGCCGGAAGGACGCACGGCACGCTCCTATGCTGCACAAATGCTGCGCGAACAGATGTCGGCCGATCTGGGCGTCCCGCTCGACATCTATTCGGACAGCGAGATGCTCGATTCGATCGAGTACCACCTGTTCCCGAACATGTGCCTGTTCCCCGGCGTCTCGCTGCCGATGATCTACCGCTTCCGCCCGATCGGAGGCGACCCTTCGCGCACGCTGTTTGATCTCCTGTTCCTCAAGCTGGTGCCGCCGGGCACGCCCGTGGAGCATCCGCCCGAGCCGGTGCGGCTTACCGTCGAGCAATCCTATGCCGAAGCGCCGGGAATGAACCCGGGGCTCGGCGGAGTCTATGATCAGGATACCGACAATCTCGCGCTGCAATACCAGGGCTTTCTGGGCTCGGCGAAGCGCGGTCAGACCTTGGGGAACTATCAGGAGGCGCGCATCCGTCAGTTCCACCAGACACTCGATCAGTATCTGGAAAGGCCCTGATGATGGACGCGCTGGATCGCCTTACCTCGTGGCAGGCTATCTACGACCTTTCCTGCGACTACATGCGCGCGCAGGACCGGCTCGATCCGGCGCTGCATATTTCCGTGTTCCACGATGATGCGACCACCGACTACGGCGCAGGGTGGAAAGGCGATGCACCGGGGTTCGTCGCCTTCGCGCAAAAGGTGCTGACCCCGCACAAGGCCAACCACCACATGATCGGGCAGGTGCGCATCGATTTCGAGAGCGCCGACACGGCGTTTGGAGAGGTCTATTTCCAGGCGCACCACCGCGTGGTGGGTGAGGATGGCGGCGAACGCGACATGTTCGTCGCCGGGCGCTACGTCGATCGCTACGAACGGCGCGCAGGGCTCTGGAAGATCGCCCACCGCAGTGAACTGGTCGACTGGGTGCGCGACGAACCGGCCGCCGATCTGCCGGGGGGCGAGACGATGTTTCCTTGGGGCGCCCGCGCGCCCCGTGATCTCAGCTGCCGGCGCGAGGAGATGCGGGTTCGATGAGCATGGTGCGCCCCGAGGAGCTGGCCGATCGGCTTGCGATCATGGACCTGCTCAGCCGCTATGCGCGCGGGATCGACCGGTGCGATCTGGCTGTGCTGCGCGAAGTCTGGTGGCCGGAAGCGATGGCGGATTATGGCACGGGCGAGATCAATGCGCTGGCATGGTCCGAAGGCGTGATTCCGGCGCTGGCCGCCATGCGCCGCACGCAGCATTTCCTCGGCAACATGCTGATCGATATCGACGGCGCGCAGGCCGCGGCGGAAACCTATTGCCGCGCCTGGCATGAGGTGGACGGGCCTGATGGTCCTGCAGAGATGGAAGTTGGCGGGCGTTATCTCGACCGGCTGGAGCGGCGCGGCGACGAATGGCGGCTGCTGCACCGCCGCTATGTGCTCGACTGGAGCCGCAACGGCCCCTCGACCGCGCAGTGGGACGGTCCGCTTTATGGAACGCTGAAGCGCCACGGCAAGCGCCTGCCCGACGATCCCTTGCATACCGGAGACTGACCCCATGGCTGCTGACCTCGATCCCCGCGTGGCGCTGCTGCTCGACAAGATGGCCTGCACCGAACTGGTCCACCGCCTCGCGCGCGGGATCGACCGCTGCGACGCGGACCTCGTGCGTTCGGTGTTCCACCCCGATGCGACCGACGACCACGGCATGTACCAGGGCACTGCGGCCGATTTCGTGCCGTGGGTGATGGAAGTCCTGGCCGGCATGCGCCGTACCCAGCACATGATCGGCAACGTGCTGGTCGAGGTCGACGGCGATACGGCCAAGGGCGAGGCCTACTTCATCGCGCACCACCATATCCCGAGCGAGGCTGGCGGCGACAACTTCATGGTCGCGGCCGGGCGCTATCTTGACCGGTTCGAGCGGCGCGGTGGGACGTGGAAGATTTCCCACCGCCATGCCGTCTATGACTGGAGCACGGTCGCGCCATCGACCGATATGTGGGACCGCACGGCCATGCCCGGATACGCCTTCGGGGAACGCGGCCACGTCGATCCATCCTATCCTCACTTTGCCGGTGCCTGAAACAGGAGACCATCCCATGACCACGCAAGCCGAACTCGCCCGCGCCCGCGCCACGTCGCTCGCCGATATCTCCCCGCTGGCCGATCCGCCGCTGGGCAATGCGCCGATCACGCCGGACCGCTATTTCTCGAAGGAATGGGCGGACCGCGAGTGGGACCGGATCTGGACGCGGACCTGGCAGATCGCCGGCACGCAGGCGCAGATCCCGAATGCGGGTGATTGGCTGACCGCCGATTTCGGGCCCGAAACGATCGTCTGCGTGCGCGGCGACGATGGGCAGGTGCGTGCGTTCTACAACGTGTGCCAGCACCGCGCGATGCCGGTGGTGACGGGCGAGCAGGGCCACTCCAAGCGGCTCGTCTGCCCCTATCACGGCTGGTCCTATGACCTCACCGGCAAGCTCAAGGTCGTGCCCGACGAGGCCGATTTCGTGCAGGGCTCGCCCTGCGGCAAGCTCAACCTCGTCGAGGTGAAGTGCGAGACCTGGGCCGGGTTCGTGTGGATCAACATGGACAAGGACGCCGCGCCGCTGCGGCAGTTCATGGGGCCGATTGCCGATCAGATCGATACCTATCCGATGGACGCGATGGTCCGCACGCACTGGGTGACGATCGAGGGCAACTTCAACTGGAAGCTGGTGCAGGACAATTTCAACGAGAGCTATCACGTGCCCTTCGTCCACCCGCAGACGAAGTTCGTGATGGAGTACGGCTACAACCACTGCCAGTTCGATCTCTACCCCGAAGGCCATGCGCGCATGTTCATGCCGGGTGCGGGCCCCACCAAGCAGCTGCGTGGCGGCGAGGCGGAGACGCTCGAAATGCTGCGCGAGGAGCTGGAGTTCTGGGACCTCGATCCCGAACAGTTCCGCGGCGGCAAGACCGGCGAGATCCGCAAGGCCCTGCAGCAGGCCAAGCGCGCGAAGGGGGCGGAGAAGGGCTTCGACTTCTCGACCTACCACGACGACCAGCTGACCGATCACTGGCACTACACGATCTTCCCGAACCTCTCGTTCAGCCTCAAGCCCGATGGCAACATCTGGCTGCGCGCCCGCCCGCACGAAACCGAACCGGAAAAGTGCTACTTCGACATGTGGTACATGACGCTCTTCCCCGCGGGCACGACGCGCTACTACTCGCAGTCGATGTCCGAATGGGTCGATGTCTCGGTCCCCGCCCCGCACGTGCAGGGCAAGTGGGGCGAGGTTTCTGCCGGCCCCGGGATCGATCAGGATGTCTCGGTGTGGGAAGCGCAGCAGCGCGGCCTGCACTCGCGCGGTTACAAGCGCGATTACCTCGCATGGCAGGAGCGCCGCGTGCGCTACTTCCACGAGAATCTGGAAAAGTGGATGGCGGACTGATCCGCGTTTCTGCCCCGCCCCCTCCCGTTCAGCGGGAGAGGAGGCGGGGTCAGGCCACTTTCACCAGCACCTTGCCGATCGCGCCGCCGCCCAGCATCTTCGCATAGGCGGCCAGCGTGTTTTCAAGGCCCGGCGTTTCATCGAAGCGTGAGACGAGGCGGCCCTCGTCGTGCCACTGCCGCAAGGGGGCGATGAATTCCTCGGCGCGGTGGAAGTGATCGGGCACGAAGAAGCCTTCGATCCGCAGCCGCTTCATCAGCACCTGATCATAGCGCGCCGGGCCCGGCAGCGGCTTGTCGGCGTCATAGGCCGCCACCAGTCCGCACACCGCAACGCAGCCGAACAGCGCCATGTTCGGCAGGATCGCATCCAGGATCGGCCCGCCGACATTGTCGAAATAGGCATTGAGCCCGCCGGGAACTTCGGCGGCGAGGCGCGCGGCCACGTCGTCCGCCTTGTAGTCGATGGCGATATCGGCGCCGAGATCTTGCACGAGATAGGCGCACTTGGCGGGGCCGCCCGCGATCCCCACCACATGCGCGCCGAGATTGCGCGCAACCTGCACCGCAAGGCTGCCGGTCGCCCCGGCAGCGGCGGAAACCGCGATCCACTGGCCGGGCTGGATGCGCGCGGTGTCGCGCACACCGAGGAGGGCGGTCCAGCCGTTCATGCCCAGCGCGCCGAAATGCTCGCGCAGGTCGGGCAGGCTCTCGTCGAGCGCCATGAGGCCAGCCATGGCGGGAGTGACCACGGAATAATCCGCCCACTGCCCGAACCCGCGCACCAGCGTGCCCTCGGGGAACGCGGGGTCGCGCGTCTCGACCACGCGGCCGATGACAAGGCCTGACATCTTCGAGCCCAGCGGCAACGGCGGCTGGTAGCCATCGGTGCGCGGGCTCATCCACATGCGCGTGCCCGCGTCCATCGAGAGCCACCCAGCGGCGATGCGGACTTCACCCTCGGCCAGCGGCTGGAGCGCTTCCTCGCGGAAGGAGAGCGCACTGGCGAAAGCGTCGCCCTGCGGATGGGCATCGAGCTGCCAGAAACGGTTGGTGGTCATGGTCGCAGCTTTCAGCGCAAGCGGATGGTGGTGATGAGATCACGCGGCGGAGCGCCCTCGCGCGCAGCATCGGCCACCATCGCGTAGAAACCAAGCAGGCTGGGGCGCGGGGTGTAGAGCTCGGTCATATGGCCCAGCGTGGCGCTGGTATCGGCGAAGGCATAGACGAAGCCGTCCGCCATCTCCGCGCGCATGGCGCAGGGGGCACCTTGGGCCTCAAACGCCGCGAGCGCCGCATCCACATCCTCGACGAAGACGGCAACGTGGTGAAACCCGTAGCGGCCCGAGCCCTCGGGATAGATGTCGTGAAACGGCGAGGGGCCGGGGTTGTTCTGCTGGACGAACTCCACCATCACCTCACCCCATTGCCCATAGGCCGAGCTGTGATCGTGCGGACGCTCCACTCCGCGATGGACGCAGCGCGCCAGCGGGATGTTGTCCGCCACGAAGAACGGACCGGAGCCATATGCCGAATGGTGCGCAGCAGCAGCCGCGCGCACGTCGGCACAGAAGTAGGCAATCTGCCGGATGGCCAGGCCCACTAGCGCACTCTGCGCATCAGCTGAACAGCGATTCCGGTGCCTCGATCAGCGCCTTCAAGGTCTGCAGGAAGCCTGCGCCCGCAGCGCCGTCGATTGCGCGGTGATCGACCGAGAGCGAGAGCCTGATCTGGCTCTCGAACGCGATGTCGCCGTCCGCCGTCTCCACGGCGACGCGGTTGATCCCGCCCACCGCAAGGATCGCCCCCTGCGGCGGATTGATGATCGCGTCGAACTCCTCGATCCCCATCATGCCGAGGTTGGAGATGGAGAACGTGCCCCCGTCCATGTCCTCGAAGCTGAGCCGTCCGGCTGCAGCCTTGTCGATCAGCGCGCGGGTGGTGGCGGCGATCTGCGCGATGTGCATCCGGTCCGCCTGCCGCACGATCGGGGTGACGAGGCCCTTGGGGCTCGCGACTGCAATCGCCACATCTGCATGGGGGAAGGAGTGCACTGCGTCTGCCGCGACTTGCACGTTGACGTCCGGGTGCCGCACCAGCGCCATCGCCACGGCCTTGACGAGGTAGTCGTTGATCGAGGCTTTCGTCCCCATCACGATATTCGCCGTCTTGCGCAGCGCGACCAGCTCATCGACCCGCGCGGAGACGCGCAGGTAGAAGTGCGGGATGGTCTGCTTGGCCTCGGTCAGGCGGCGGGCGACGACCTTGCGGACCTTGTCGAAGGGCTGGACGACCGGCGTGTTGGCCACCGCCACAAAGGGCGCGCCGAACGCGGGCGCTGGCGCGGCTTCCGGCACGGCAGGCTTCACCGCGCCCAGCACGTCCGCCTTCGAGATACGGCCGCGCGGGCCGGTGCCCTTGAGGCTCGCAAGGTCGATGCCGTACTGCGCGGCAAGGCGCGCGGCGAGCGGCGAGGCGAAGACGGCGCGGCTCTCGGCCGGAAGGTCGGCCGGGCCCTTGGGGGAGAGCACTGGCTCGGGGCGCATCGCCTGGACTACGTCCTGATAGGTGATGCGGCCACCCCGACCCGAACCCGTGATGGGTTCGATATCCACACCGCTCGCTTCGGCGAGCTTCAGCGCCTCCGGGCTGATCGGCCGGTTGGTGACGATCTTTTTGGGCTCCGGCGCGGCAGCCGCAGGGGCCGGAGCAGCGGCGGCAGCCGGTGCCGCTTCGGCTCCGGCCTTAGCGGCAACGCCCGTTTCAGCGGGCTTGAATGATGCCACGAAGGCATCGACTTCGGCGTCGGTCGTGGCCGCATCGGTGAACACCCCGAGCAGCGCTCCGACCGGCTGGGGCTGGTCGCTGGCAGGCACGAGCACGCGCTTCAGCACGGCATCGTATTCCGCCTCGACTTCATTGGTGATCTTGTCGGTCTCGATCAGGCAGATGACCTGACCGCGCGTGAAGGCCTCGCCTTCCTTGACCATCCATTCGGCAACCGTGCCCTCGGTCATTTCGATGCCCCACTTGGGCATGCAGAACGGGCGGATATCAGCCATGGTGGGCTTCCTTAGCGGTACGAGAGAACCTTGCGCACCGCCGCTTCGATCTTGGGGATCGAGGGGAGATACGCGGTTTCCAGCTCGCGCGCGAACGGGACAGGCGTGTGCGGCGGGTTCACGCCGAGCGGCGGGGCCTTGAGGCTGGCGAAAGCCTTTTCGGCGACCATCGAGCAGATGTCGCTCGACAGGCTGCAGCGCGGCGGGGCCTCGTCGACCACGACAAGGCGGCCGGTCACCTCGACCGAATCGAGGATCGCTTCCTCGTCGATCGGGCTCGTGGTGCGCAGGTCGATCACGTCGCAGCCGATGCCTTCGGCGGCCAGCTTGTCGGCCACCGCCTCGCAGAAGCCGAGCAGCAGGCCGGTGGAGACGATCGTCACGTCGTTGCCCGCACGGCTGAGGCGCGCGTGGCCGAAGGGGATCATGAAATCCTTGTCGTCGGGCACTTCGCCCTTCACGCCGTAGAGCGCCTTGTGCTCGAGGAAGATCACCGGATCGTCGTCGCGGATCGCGGTGCGCAAGAGGCCCTTCACGTCCGCAGGCGTGCTCGGCATCACCACCTTGAGGCCGGGCATGCCGGTCAGGATCTGGTGCGCGGCCTGGCTGTGCTGCGCGGCGGCGTTGTAGCCGGCGCCCCAGGCCATGCGGATCACCGCCGGGCACTTGGTCTTGCCGCCGAACATGTAGCGGAACTTGGCGATCTGGTTCCAGATCTGGTCAAGCGAAACGCCGATGAAGTCGGCGAACATCAGCTCGGCCACCGGGCGCTTGCCCGAGAGCGCGAGACCGGCCGCCGCGCCGACGATGGCGCTTTCCGAGATCGGGGTGTCGATCACGCGGTCGCCGCCGAACTTGCCCCACAGGCCCGCCGAGGTCGACCAGATCCCGCCGATGGCCTCGGGGCCGCCTGCGGTGCCATTGCCGCCCACGACGTCCTCGCCCAGCACGACGACGTTCGGGTCGCGCTCCATTTCCTCGGCGATCGTGGAGAGAACCGCCTCGCGATACATCATTCTTGCCATTGTCGCGCTCCTCGTGGGCGGAATCAGTACGAGATGTAGACGTCTTCAAGGACGTCTTCGGGTGTGGGCCGCGGGGCGGCCTTGGCCTTGGTGACGGCGTTCTCGATGGCGTCCATCACATCGGCGTCGACCGCATCGATATCTGCATCCGTCAGCAAGCCCGCGCCAGTCACGCTGGCGCGGAACTTCTTGATGCAGTCACGCGTCTCGCGGATGCGGTCGAGTTCGCCCGGCCCGCGATAGCGCTGCGGATCGCCCTCGAAGTGGCCGAAGAAGCGCTCGGTATCGAACTCCACCGCCGCCGGGCCGTTGCCGGGCACGCGGACATAGTCGAGCACTTCGCGCATCGTTTCATAGACCGAGAAGAAATCGGTGCCGTCGCCGCGCCACACCTTCATGCCGAAGGCTTCGGCGCGGCTGGCGATATCCTTGTTGGTGCCCACCGCGTATTCGAAGCCGGTGTGTTCGGAATAGTGGTTGTTCTCGAACACGAAAATGCAGGCCGCCTTGGTGACGACAGCCATGTTCATCGCCTCGAAGGTGGTGCCCTGGTTGCACGCGCCGTCGCCCGAGAAGGTGATGGCAACGTGGCCCTTGCCGTCGATCTTGCAGGCGATGCCCGCACCCACCGCAATCGGCGCGCCCGCGCCGACGATGCCGTTGGCGCCCAGCATGCCCTTGTCGACATCGGCGATGTGCATCGAGCCGCCCTTGCCCTTGCACAGGCCGTCGCGGCTGCCCCAGATCTCGGCCATCATGCCGTCCACGTCACAGCCCTTTGCCAGACAGTGGCCGTGGCCGCGGTGGGTCGAGACGATCTTGTCATCGGTCGAGAGGTGTTCGCACACGCCCACCGCAACGGCTTCCTGCCCGCAGTAGAGGTGGGTGAAGCCCGCGATCTCGCCGGTCTGGATGTCGATGTGGAGTCGTTCCTCGAATTCGCGGATGACCTTCATCTGGCGATAGGCCCGCAGCAATTGGTCGCGGCTGAGTTGCACCTTCAATCTCCCGGTTTGCTGGCCAGCGCGGCGCTCATGGCCGCGCGCGGATCATGCGAATGACATGGCCACCCAGCGTTATGCTTGAGAAGCCATAAAAGTGATAGGTTGCGCTGTGCGGTGCGGCAATCAGCGATCTGTGCGGGGTACCGTGCTGCCGGCGATCACCGAGGCACCGTCGTCGATCACGTGGCTCTGGCCATTGATGAAGCGGCTCTCGTCCGAGGCGAGGAAGAGGACAAGATTGGCGACATCGACCGGTTCGCCAAGGCGGTTCATCGCGGTGGCGTTGTCATGCACCGGGGCGGCGGCACCAAGCGCGGCGAGCTTTCCGCCAAGGCTCTGCACCATCGGCGTGTCGATCCCGGCGGGGAGCACCGAATTGGCCCGCACGCCGCGCCCGTTCTTGATCGAATAGGCCGCCGTCGCGCGGGTATAGGCATCGATCGCGCCCTTGGCCGCGCTGTAGGCGGCGAAAGTCGGCTCGCCCTGGATCGCCGCGATCGAGGCCATGTTGACGATTGCGCCGCCGCCGTTCGCAGCCATCGCCGGGATCGCGTGCTTGGTGCCGAACACCACGCCGTCGAGGCTGACCGCCATGATCTTGCGGTAGGTGTCCTCCGTCAGCGTCTCGGGATCGCCGAATTCGACGATACCGGCATTGTTGACCAGCACATCGAGCCGCCCGTGGCGCGCCACCACATCGGCGATGAGCGCTTCCCATGCGGCCTCGCTGGTGACGTCGAGGTGCTGGTACTGCGCGCCATCGCCCAGCTCGGCGGCAAGCGCGCTGCCCGCGGCGTCATCGACATCGGTGAGGATCACGCGCGCACCCTCGGCCACGAACAGCCGCGCGTCCGCTGCCCCGAGCCCCTTGGCCGCGCCGGTGATGATCGCGACTTTGCCCTTCAGACGGTCCATGTCAGCCCTCCAGCTTCACCGCGCCAGGGCGCGGCGGGCCGGCCTCGCGGGCGACCAGCGCGCAGTCGTGGTAGTGAATCGTGTATTCCACCATCAGCCCTTCGACGCAGCGTGTCGTCTCCGCCAGCGAAGTGCTGATGCGGTTGCCGGTGAGCTTGGAGGTCATCGTCATGCGCAGCTGCAGGCAGAAGTAGTTTTCGTCCGTCAGGATGCCCAACCGGTCGACCACCACGTCGTCCCAATAGCTCCATACGTGCGGGAACAGGCGGATCAGCGCGTCCTGCCCCTTCCAGTCGCCGCCGAAGGGCAGCTCCGGCGGCTCGTGGACGACATAGTCGGGCGAGGTGATGGCGAGGACGCCGGCCCAGTCGCCCTTGTCGATGCAGCCGAGCATGGTCTCGGCGAGTTCGCGCGGGGATTTGTGAGGCATTTGGCTCATGGTCTCAGAACTGCACGCGCTTGGTGAAGCCGCCGTCAATCACGAGATTGACGCCGGTGGTATAGCACGAGGCCGGGCTGGCGATGAACACCACCGCGCGGGCCACTTCGTCCGGCGCACCGAGGCGTCCCATCGGGATCTGCGCCTTGATGCCGTTGTAGAAGTCCGGCATCGCGCCCTGGATCATGTCCCAGCTGCCGCCCTTGAACTCGATCGGGCCGGGCGAGACGGTGTTGACACGGATGCCCTTGGGCGCGAGCGCCTGGGAAAGCTGCGATGCATACGTGATCAGCGCGGCTTTGATCGCGTTGTAGGCCTGCGGCATGATGAACGTCTCGACCGCAGCGGTGGACGACATCACGATGATCGAGCCCGCGCCCGAGGCTTCGAGCGCCGGGGTCAGCGTCTCGATGCCCTTGACCGCAGCCATGATGTCCACGTCGAGGCACTTCTGCCAGTCCTGCGTGGCGCCCGCGCCCGAAACGCTCGCCATGTTGATGAAGATGTCGCAGCCGCCGAGCTTTTCCACCGCGCCGGTCAGCCAGGCCACATAGCCTTCGATGTTGTTCGTCATGTCGAACGCGTCACCGTGGGCCGTGCCGGGATTGCCGGCCAGTTCTGCCAGCGCGGCGTCGATCTTGGCCTGATCGCGCGAGAAGAAGGCGATATCGGCGCCTTCACTGGTGAGGATCTTGAGAATCTCGAGCCCGATGCCGCGGGCCCCGCCGTTCATGATGACTTTCTTGCCCTTCAGACCCAGATCCATCGCGCTCTCCGTCCATGATGTGCACCCGGCTGACCCGGGCCTTTGTGGGGGCAGAATAGCCAAAACGCGCGGGCTGGCAGCGCGCGGAAATGATAGTTTCTGAGCCCCCTGAATCGCCTTAGGCTCGCCTCAAATCGGGAGAGAATATGGCCATCACCGGACCCATCGAGGATCAGCTCGCGATCCGCGCGCTGCATGATAACTACGCCGACGCCGTGTTCCGGCGCGACGCTGCCGATTGGGGCGCGCTCTGGGCCGATGATGCCGTCTGGGACCTTGCCGGCACCATCGTCAACGGCAAGGACGCCATCGTCGGCTTGTGGACGGGCGCGATGTCGACCTTCGCCTTCGTCGGCTTCTTCCAGCAGACTGCTGCCATCGTGATCGACGGCGATACCGCCACGGGCCGCGTCTACACCAACGAGACGCTCGAGGACCAGGAAGGCAACCTGCGCCGCAGCATCGGCCGCTACGAGGACACATACGTCAGGCGCGGCGGCACCTGGCTTTACCAGAGCCGCAGCTTTTCCGTTTTGAAAGGGTATTCGTGATGATCGTTGTTGTCGCAGGGGAAATCGATTTCGCGCCGGAAGTCCGCGACGAAGTGCTCAAGGACGCCCAGCCGCTGATCGACATGGCGCTCGCGGAGAATGGCTGCCGCCACTATGCGTGGAGCCTCGATCCGCACCATCCGGGCCGCATCCACGTGTTCGAGGAGTGGGAAACCGCCGAGGATCTGGCCGTCCACCTGCTCGCCGAATCCTATTTCAAGATGGGCGCGCATCTGGCGAACTTCAACATTCTGGGGGCCAACACGCGCAAGTATCGCTGCGATCTTTCGGAGCCGGTCTATGGCCCCGACGGCGTTGCGACGGCGACCTTCCTCACCGCAAAGGACTGATCTGTCATGACCAATCTTTCGGGCAAGGTGGCCGTCGTCATCGGCGCGGCGGGCGAGAACAACATGGGCCAGCACATCGCCCGCACTCTGGCCGACGCCGGGGCCAAGGTTGTCGTGGCCGGGCGCAAGGCCGAACCGCTCAAGGCGTGCGCCGGCGCGATCGCGGGCGATTGGGCGCTGTGCGACCTTTCCAAGAAGGCCGATGTCGAGGCGCTGGCGACCACAGCGCTTGATCGCCACGGCAAAGTGGACATCGCGATCAACGCGACGGGCTGGGGCCTGCTCAAGGGCCTCCACGAGATCACCGAGGAAGAGCTCGATCAGATCATCGCGCTGCAGTTGAAGGGCGTGCACTACTTCCTCAGCGCCTTCGTCCGCGCGATGCCGCATGGCGGGTCGCTGATCCAGATTTCCTCGGCCACCACGCAGTGCGTGATCGATGACCACGCGGCCTATATCGCGACCAAGGCAGGGTCCGAGGCGCTGATCCGCTGCGTCGCCAACCAGTATGGTCCGCAAGGCATCCGCGCCAACGTGCTTTCGCCGGGCTTCACCTACAGCCCGATGACCGAGCAGTCGTTCGCGGTCCCCGGCCTCGCCGATGCCTTCATCAAGGAATATCCGCTCGGCCGCGTCGGCACCTCGGAAGATATCGCCAAGGCGGCGCTGTGGGTGGTGAGCGACGATTGCTTCATGTCGGGCCAGAACCTGCAGATCAACGGCGGCCTCACCCTGCGCCGCAATCCGCGCCCGAATGAGATCCAGGCGGCCGTCGGCGCGGCGATGGCCGCGCTGCAGGCGTCAGGGAACTGATCCTCCCGTCCAGCCCAAATGCCTCATCCCACACACCATCGTCACCCCGGATCAAGCCCGGGGTGACGATGGGGCCTAAGGGAAAGCCGGGCCTACCCCGCCTGCTCCGCCGCCATCTTTTCCTTGATCATCGTGCGCAGTACGTCCTTGCGGATCTTGCCCGAAGCGGTGCGCGGGAAGGTCTCCACCCATTCGATCCGCTCGGGGCATTTCTGCTTGGCGAGGCCCGCCTCGCTGACGAAGACTGAAAGCGCGGCCATGTCCGGCGTCTCCTCGCCATCCGCGATGAGATAGGCGCAGATTCCTTCGCCCAACCGTGCGTGCGGCATCGAGACGACGGCTGCTTCCCGAACCGCCGGATGCAGGTGGAGCACATCCTCGATTTCCTTGGCGCTGATGTTCTCGCCGCCGCGGATGATGAGGTCCTTCTTGCGCCCGGTGATGACGAGCGAGCCCGATGGCGTGATCCGGCCGATATCGCCGGTTTTGAAGAAACCGTCGTCGGTCAGCGATTCGCGGGTCTGCGCCGGATCGGCATAGCCCAGGAACATCGCCGGGCCGCGCACGAGGATCTCCCCGTCATTGCCCTGGGGCACTTCGTTGCCATCATCGTCCACCAATCGCAGTTCGTAGTCGAGCGGCCGGCCATCGGTCTCGGCGGCCAGTTCAAGGCTCTCCTCGGGCAGGACGCCGGGCGTTGCCAGCGGCACTTCGCTGCTGCCGTAAACGCGGTAGGCACACGGATGGGCGAGGCGCTTGTTGGCGGTGTAGACCAGTTCCGAGGGGATCGCCGCGCCGCCGCAGGCAAAGCGGCGGAAGGTGGGCAGCTTCGATCCGGCGGCCTCGGCCGCATCGCACAGTTCCTGAAGGAAGGGCGTGGCGGCGACGGTGGAGGTGATGCCGTAGCGGTCGATCAGGTCCACCGCGTCCTTCGCCTTCCACACTTCCATCAGCACGACCTGGCTGCCCGAGGCAAAGGGCTTCTCCAGTCCGCCCGAAAAGCCGCTGATGTGCGTGACGGGGGACGGCATCAGCGTCACGTCGTTCGGCACGCCGCTATACTTGCGGCCGAACTGCGCGACGCGGTCCAGCGTGTTGTGTGAATGGAGCACGGCCTTGGCCCGGCCCGTGGTGCCGGAGGTGTAAAGAACGAGCTTCAGCGCATTCGGGTCGACCTTGTCGAGCGGCGTATGGAGGCCCCTGCCATGCGCCACCAGTGCGGCGAAATCGGGCGTGCGCTCAGTGGGGCGCACGTAGATGACGTGCTTCAATTCGGGCAGGTGCGGGCGCACCCGGTCCATCATCCCGGCGAAGTCATAGCCCCGGAAGCTCTCAGCGACGAAATAGGCCTTGGCGCCGCAATCGCCCAGCATCTGGATCACTTCGGCATCGCGGTAGATCGGCACGATCGGCGCGACCACAAAGCCGCCGAGGTTGGCGGCAAGGTTGATCACCGAGGCTTCGACCCAGTTGGGTACCTGAAAGCCGATCACGTCACCCGTGCGCAGGCCCAGATCGCGCAGCGCGCGGGCCAGCGCCTCGCCGTCGGCCAGCAGGCTTGCATAAGTCGGCGCTGCGGGATCGCCGAGGTAGACTTGCCTTTCGGGATCGGTCTCGGCCCAGCGGCGCGCGTAGTCGCCGATGGTCATGTTGGTCCAGCTGCCGTCGGCGGCATACTGCGCCAAATGCGCCGGAATGGGCTGCGCGGGGATCGTGGTCATGGGAGGCCCTTGTCAGTTTGCCAGGGTCTGCTGGTAGAGCGGATTGTCCTCGGCGTAGAAGTTGCAGTGGAAGCCGCTGGGCACGCGGAAGGGGATCAGCACGCGGGCGATGGGCCCGGCGGCGATGTCCCTTGCGGCAAAGATCGCCAGTTCGCTGGTGGGGCTGTTCGCGGGGTGGACGAGCGTCATGGCATAGCCGTCGGCCTCATCCGTGCTGCCAAGGCGCGGCGCGAACACCAGTTCGCCTGCCGCCGCGCCCGCGCCGAAGTGCCAGATGTCTTCCTCGCCGGTCTGGGTGTCATACCGCAGCACCGCGTCCATCCCCTCGACCCGGCCATCGCGTGATTTGAGGTTGATGTTGGCGAAGCTGTGGCGGCTCTTGCGCGTCATCAGGCGGTCGTCGGGGCGCGGGAACTGGATGTCGCGCCCGTTGAGCACTTCTTCCTTGATCCAGCCGGTGTTGCCGGTGGGGTCGATGGTCCAGCGGCGCAGGCTCTGCTGCGTATCGAGGTGCGTGCGGCGGGCGCCGGTCTCGTCGGGGAACAGCGCGGTGCCGTTGGCCGCGGCCACATCGGCGATGATCTTGCCGTCCTCTTCCCACACGTTGAGCTCGTGGAACATGTGGCGCGGCTCGAACTCGAACCACTTGATATCGGCCGCCGTTCCCTCGCGCGGCATCACCGCGAACTTGGTCGGGCGGTTATTGACCCACGCCGTCATCGGCCCGCCGGCAGCGAAGCGCTTGAGGTCGGTGTCGATGGGAATGAACGGGAAGATTGCCCAGTTTTCCGTCAGCAGGAAGGTGTGCATCAGGCTGAAGTGCGGCATCGGGATGATCTCGGTCTTGCGGATCGTCCCATCCGCCGCGACCACGTCGTAGCGCATTTCCGCCGGGCCCATCATGCCGTGGATGGCAGCGCCGGTATTGAACATCTCGCGCGTGGCGTAATCGATCTTGGGATGCGCGGAGAAGCTGGAGGTGACGAGGCCGCCGTAGGTCTCCTCGTGCAGCGTATCGAGCTTTCGCGGATCGAGCGCCACCGGCGGCGCGCCTTCCATCAGCGCCAGCAGCTGGCCGCCGTGGAGGATGATGTTGGTGTTGCCGGTGTTGTAGCGTTTGCCCTGCACGCTGGGGTCAGAGGTCATCGGATTGCCGAAGATCCCGAACAGGCGGCGCCCGGCGGCCTTTTCCAGTTCGAACTTCTCGGTCTTCACCCAGCGGTTGCGCATCGAGACGCGGCCGTCCGAAAATTCGAACGCGAAGACCATGCCGTCGCCGTCGAACCAGTGATAATCCCCCTCGCGCGGCGGATAGAGCGGGTCCGGGCCGTTGCGATAGAACAGGCCGGCCAGATCGTCCGGCAGCTTGCCCTGCACGATCAGATCCGGCGCATCGGCCTCGAAGCGGATCGGCGCGTGGTGGCCGGAGAGGTAGGGGTGATCGAAGAACGGTTCTGCCATGGCCCCCGGAATCCTTGTGAAGTTCCCTGTTCGCCGCGCTGCAGGACGGCCTTGGTACACTGTGGGTGCGATGGGGTGCGGGTTCACCTCCTAAAAAGGGGAGTAGGCCAAAATGGAGAGCGTGCCCCGCGCCAATGGGCAAAAATGAGAGTCGTCTTGGCGCTGGCGGGGTCTAGGCTCTACCCTGTCGGGAGTCCCCCGTTCAGGAGCTTTTCAAGTGACCGAAAACCGCCGTTTCCTGCTGGTCCGCCGCCCCGATGGCGCGCCGGTAGCCGAAGACTTCAGTCTTGTTTCTGAAGCCCTGCCCGAACTGGCGGAGGGCCAGTTCCTGATCCGCAACCATTTTGCCTCGCTCGATCCCGCCATGCGCGGCTGGATGGACGATGCGCCAAGCTACATGCCGCCGATCCCGCTCGGCACCCCGGTGCGCGCCTCGACAGTGGGCGAAGTGGTCGCCAGCAAGGCCGCCGATTTCCCGGTCGGCCAGTGGGTTTCAGGCCTCAACGCGATCGAGGAATACTCGGTCTCGGCAGCGGGCGGTTTTAGTGCGGCCATCGATCCCGCCATCGTGCCCTCGCCGACAAACTTCCTCTCCGTCCTCGGCGCGGTGGGGATGACGGCCTATTTCGGCTACCTGGAAGTGTGCAAGCCGCAGCCGGGCGATGTCGTGCTCGTCACGGGTGCGGCCGGCGCGGTCGGTTCGCTCGTCGGCCAGATCGCGAAGATCAAGGGCGCCTCCAAGGTCATCGGCATCGCCGGCGGCCCCGAAAAGTGCAAGCGCCTCACCGAGCGCTACGGCTTCGATGTCGCCATCGATTATCGCGGCAAGACCGTGGACCAGCTCTCGGCAGAAATCGCCGCCGCCGCGCCCGAGGGCGTCAACGTGATCTTCGAGAACGTCGGCGGCGATATCCTCGATGCCGGGCTCAACAATCTTGCGATGTATGCGCGCATCGGCGTGTGCGGCCTGATCAGCGAATACAACAACGCGGGCGAGAAGACCGGCGCGCGCAACGTGTGGCAACTCATCGTCAAGCGCGCCTCGATGACCGGCCTGCTGGTGGCGGACTATGTGCCGCGGTTCGGCGAAGGCATCGCCGCGATGGCGGGCTGGGTGACCGAGGGCAAGCTGGTGTTCGACGAGCATGTCGACGAAGGCATCGACAATGCGCTCCCGGCGTTCCTGCGGCTGTTCAGCGGTTCGAACGACGGCAAGATGATCCTCAAGCTGAGCTGAACCCATGGCCAAGACGCTCCTCGTCCTCTCCGGCGGCCACCCCTATGAGGAGGAGCCCTTCGCGGCGTTCCTCGAAGGGCTGGGCGATTGGGAGGTGACCCACTACGTCCACCCCGAGGCCGAGGAGCGTGTCGCGGCAGGCGCGGCAGACAGCGCGGATGCCGTGCTGTTCTACGATATGCCGGGCTATACTTTCGCCGATGGCACGGTGAAGACCGCCGCGCCGTCGCAAGGCTTCAAGGATGCGATCACCCGGCGCTTCGCCAGCGGGCGCGGCGCGGTGATGATGCACCACGCCATCGCCGGCTGGGCCGAATGGCCGCAGTGGAGCGAATGGTTGGGCGGGCGCTTCCTCTACCAGCCCGGCCCGGTGCGCGGGGCCTTGAAGCTCGATTCCGGCTACCGCCACGATGTGGACTACACGGCGGAACTCGTCTCCGACCATCCCGTGCTCGCGGGCATTCCGCAGACCTTCGACGTGAACGACGAGCTCTATCTGGGCGAAGTGTTCGAGGCCGATGTGACCCCGCTGATCCGCGCGCTGCACGACTATGTGGCGGGAAACTTCTATTCCGCCGCGCACGCCGTGGCAGGCCGCATGTTCGACAATTCCGATTGGCCGCATCCGCCGGGAAGCAATCTGGTGGCCTGGACCAAGCCCGCAGGCGCGGCGCAGATCGTCTACTGCCAGTTCGGCGACGGTCCGCACACCTATGCCAACCCGGTCGTCCGCCGGGTGATCGCCAATGCGCTGGCGTGGACCGCGCGATAACAGGAGAAGCGCATGACCCCGCAGGAAATCGTCGAGGCCTTCATCGCTGCGTGGAACCGGGGCGACGTGCCCGCCGCGTTCGGCATGATGGCCGAGGACATCGTCTGGCATAACATCCCGATGGAGCCTGCCGTGGGCCTTGCCGGGGTGCAGGCGCTGATGGGCCAGTTCCCGCCCATCGAGGCCAGCGAATGGATCACCCACCACATCGCCGCCAATGGCAACGTGGTGCTGACCGAGCGGACGGACAAGTTCCTCGTTGCCGGGCGCTGGCGGGCCATCCGCGTCTCCGGCACGTTCGAGATCAATGCCGAGGGCAAGATCACCCAGTGGCGCGATTATTTCGACATGGCCGAGTTCCGGCGGGAGTTTGCCTGAAATGGCCGAGCCTCTCCAGATCGCACGCGGCAAGGACCTGACCGGCCGCCGCGCAGTCGTCACCGGTGCGGCGTCCGGCATGGGCGCGGCGGCGGCGGCGCGGCTGCTGGCGGAAGGCGCACACGTGCTCGGCGTCGACCGGGTGGGCGATGGCATCGTCGGCACGCACACCCTCATCGCGGACCTCGGCGATGCGGATTCCATCGCCAGCATTGCCGGCGCGGCGGAAAGCCTGCTGGGCGGCTGCGATATCCTGATCAACAACGCGGGCGTCTGCCCCAGCGGCCCCTTCGCCGATATGGCCGAGGCGGACTGGAACGCGGCGCTTGGCATCAACGTCACAGCGGTGATGAAGCTCACCCGCGCGCTGATGCCGCTTCTCGCCGCCTCGGGGCGCGGGCGCGTTGTCAATGTCGGCTCGATCATGTCGCGCTATGGTGATGCGGGGCTGGTGGCCTATACGACCTCCAAGCATGCGGTGCTGGGCCTGACCCGCGCGCTGGCGATGGAACTGGGGCCGCAGGGCATCACCGTGAACTGCGTGCAGCCGGGCGCCATCGCCACAGGCATGACCAGAAGCCTGTTCGAGGATACGCCGGGCGCGAAGGACTACTATGCCGGCCGCTCCGCGCTTGGCCGGGTCGGCCAGCCTGAAGATGTGGCCGATGTGATGGTGTTCCTCGCCACCGATGATGCGCGCTTCATCACCGGGCAGGGGATCATGGTCGATGGCGGGGTCATGGTCCATTCGTGAACACCTGCCCCAGCGGGCAGGCCAACCTAGCATTTTCGCGCGTGGCAGTGGGTATATGACGGTGCCAAATCGAAGCATAACGCAGTGGGGCCAAAGGGGTAGGGATCGCCATGAATGAGATGACCAAGAGCCTGCTCGATCCCGAGGTGATGCAGAACCCGTTCCCGCTTTATCAGTGGGCCCACGCGAACGCGCCCGTGATCGAGATGCCCGAGACGGGCATGAAGATCGTGATGAATTACGAGATGTGCTCGGAAGCGGCGGGCCGGCCGGAAGACTTCTCGAATGATTTCAGCGGTGTGCTTTCAGGTGCGCTGGCCGAGGACCCGGAAGTGAGCGGCATTCTGGCGCAGGGCTGGCCGCAGATGAACACGCTGCTGACCGCCGATCCGCCGGTCCACACGCGCTTTCGCAAGCTCGTCAACCTCGCCTTCTCGATGCCCCGCGTGAACGCGCTGGAAGCCGGCATCCGCGACAAGGTGAACAAGCTCATCGACGGCTTCATCGAAGACGGCGAGTGCGATTTCGTCACCGCGTTCAGCGTCGGCCTGCCGGTGCAGGTGATCTGCGAACAGCTCGGCTTCTCCGAGGCGGAGCGCGCGGACGTGAAGCGCTGGTCCGATGCCTTTGCCGACCGGCTGGGCCACATGATCCCGCGCGAGCGCGAGATCGAATGCGCGCACGAGATCGTCGATTTCCAGCGCAAGCTGAAGGTGAAGATCGACGCGCGCCGCGAGGCACCGACCGACGATCTGCTGTCCGATGTCGTCAACGCCCGGCTCGATGGCGAAACCCCGCTCAACGATGCCGAGATCCTCTCGATCGCGCAGCAGCTGATGGTGGCGGGTAACGAGACGACGACGCATGCGCTGGCGGGCGGCATCGTCCATCTCGCGCAGAATTCCGATCAGCAGGCGAAGGTCCGCGCCAATCCGGCGCTGGTGGGCAACATGATCGAGGAAGTGCTCCGGCTCGATACGCCGACCGCCGGCATGTGGCGGCTGGTTACGAAGGACACCGAGCTTGGCGGGCGTCCCTACAAGGCGGGCGAAATGATCATGCTCCGCTATGCCGCAGCAAACCGCGATCCGGCCAAGTATCCCGATCCCGACAAGTTCGACGTCGAGCGTAGCAACGCGCGCACCCACCTCGCCTTCGGCAAGGGCATCCACATGTGCGTGGGCAACATGCTCAGCCGCAAGGAAATGACCGTCGCCTTCACCGAGTTGCTGCGCCGGCTTGATGATATCCGCATCAAGGAGGACGCCGAGCTCAAGGTTTCGCCCAACCTGCTGCTGCGCGGATTCGTCTCCGTTCCCATCACTTTCAAGAAGGCTGGCGCGTGAACTTCGATCTCGACGAGAACCAGGAACTGTTCAAGGCAGCGGTCGAGCGCTTCTGCCAGGGCCAGGATGTGGCGACCCGCCGTGCGGCGCGCGCCCTGCCGGGCGGCATCGACCGCGCGCGCTGGAAGGAGCTTGCGGAACTGGGCCTCATCGGCCTTGCCGCGGGCGAGGATGATGGCGGCATGGGCGGCTCGCACGGCGACCTTGCAGTCGTGGCGCAGGCGCTGGGCCATGCGCAGGCGGTGGAGCCGTGGCTGGAATGCGCTTTCCTCCCCGCGCGGCTGCTGGCGGGCTCCGCGCATCTTGAAGGCGTGATCGCGGGCGAGACCATCGCGGCGTTCGCCTTCGCCGAACCGGGCCGCCGCTTCATGCTCGAAGCGCAGGGCGTCAAGGTCCGAGGTGGCAAGCTGACCGGCACCAAGCAGTTCGTGCTCGGTGGCGGCGCGGCCGACATCTTCGTCGTCACGGCGGAAGAAGACGGCAAGACCGGGCTCTTTGTGGTCGATGCCAAGGCGGCCGAAGTCGAAGTGCGGCCCTATCCGGTGGCCGATGGCGGCGTTGCGGCGATCGTGACGTTCCATGATGCGGCGGCGGAAGGACCGCTGGCGGCTGATCTCGCGGCGGTGATCGACGGGGCGCGGCTGATGGCGGCGGCGGAGATGGTCGGCATCGCCCAGCGCCTGTTCGCCGATACGCTGGAATACCTCAAGACGCGCGAGCAGTTCGGCCAGCCGCTCGGCCGGTTCCAGGTGCTCCAGCACCGCATGGTCGATGCCTATGCGCGGGTCGAAAGCGTGCAGTCGGCGATCCTGCGCGCACTGCTCCAGCCGGCGGCGCCGATGGCGGCGATCAAGGCGCATGTCGCCGAAAACGCGATCTGGGTCGCGCATCAGGCGGTGCAGCTGCACGGCGGCATGGGCATGAGCGACGAGCTTGGCATCGGTCATGGTCTCAAGCGGATCGTGCTGCTGTCGAAGCTGTTCGGCGATCCCGACAGCGATATTCTGGATTATGCCCGCGCGGCGTGACCTGATTTTTGGAGTGCAGTGAATGACCAAGCGGATTGACGCCCATTTCGTGGCCGCCGGCAAATACCACGATATCGACTTCGCCCGGCTCGAAGTGCTCAAGCTGCTGGGCGAGCATCCCGAGATCCGCACGACCGTCGCGATGGACTTTTCCAACACCGAGCGGCTGGAGCAATGCCAGTTCCTCGTGACCTACACCTGCACCGTCCTGCCGACGCCCGAAGAGACTGTGAAGATCAAGGAGTTCCTCGACCGCGGCGGGCGCTGGCTCGCGCTTCACGGCACCAATTCGATCCTGAAGTTCGTCGAAGGCGGCGTCGATTGCCCCGAAGAGCGCGACGATGTGATGGAAGTGCTCGGCACCCAGTTCAAGGCGCATCCGCCGATCGGGCCGTTCCGCGTCGAGGTGGTCGACAAGACCCATGCCCTCACCCAGGGCCTCGAAGATTTCGACGTGATCGACGAGCTCTACATCATGAAGCAGAAGGCGCCGATCAAGGTGCTGATGCAAACGCGTTTCGATGGCGAGGCGACGGGCTTCACCGAGGCGAACTATTCGAACGTCGTCGTGCCGATCCTCTACTTGCGCGATCATGGCAAGGGCGGGGTTCTGTACAACACGCTCGGCCACTGCCGCAGCCACTTCGATGTCATTGAACTCCTGCCCTTTTGGACACATCCCGAACGCTGCAGCTGGAACTATCCCGTCTATTACGAAACACTGCGTCGTGGCATTCGCTGGGCCATGAGTGAGATCGCCTGAGGGTTATTGCTATGGATATGGATTTCTCCCCTGAGGATCTCGCTTTCCAGAAGGAAGTGCGCGCGTTCCTTGATGACAAGCTCAACGCCCGCCTGCGCGAAGGCGCGGCCAATACGCCCAGCGTGTTCACCGAGCCCGACATCACCCGCGAATGGCAGGCGATCCTCGCCGAAAAGGGCTGGTTGGCGACGTCATGGCCGGTCGAGGACGGCGGTCCGGGCTGGACGCCGACGCAAAAGTACATCTTCGAGAAGGAATGCGCGATTGCCGGCGCGCCCTCGCTGCCGATCCTTGGCCTGCGCCTCGTCGGCCCGGTGATCTGCCACTTCGGCACGCCCGAGCAGAAGGCGCGCTTCCTGCCGCGCATCATCTCGGGCGAGGACTACTGGTGCCAGGGTTATTCCGAGCCCGGCGCGGGCTCCGACCTCGCCGCGGTGAAGACGCGCGCAGAGCGGGTCGGTGACAAGTACGTCGTCAACGGCTCCAAGATCTGGACCACCCACGCCCACCACGCCAACTGGATCTTCGCGCTCGTACGCACCGATCCCACCGTGCAGAAGCAGCGCGGCATCAGCTTCCTGCTGATCCCGATGGAGCAGCCCGGCGTCAGCGTCTCGCCCATCGTCACGATGGCGAACGATCACGAAGTCAACGCCACGTTCTTCGACAACGCCGAAACGCCTGCCGACAACCTGATCGGCGAGGAAGGCCAGGGCTGGACGATCGCCAAGTTCCTGCTTGAGAACGAGCGCGGCGGTTCCTGCGCGGCGCCCGCGCTGCTGGCCAAGCTCGACCGGATCGAGCGCTGGGCCAAGGAGGAAGCCTCCGGAACCAACGGCACGATGATCCACGATCCCAATATCTCCCAGCGCCTTGCCCGCCTGCGGCTCGAGGCGCAGGCCTTCGAAGTGACCGAACTGCGCATCCTTGCCGAGCTTGCCAAGGGCCGCCCGGCTGGACCGCAGACCTCGCTGGTCAAGCTGACGAGCTCCAACCTCAGGCAGCAGATCGACGAGCTGGCGGTGGACCTGTTCGGCTACGAGGGCCTGCAGCTTCCCGTCACCCGTCCGCTTTATGGCAACGAAGCGCCGGAATATGTCGGCAGCCGCGCCGCGCAGCTTTCCATGCCCGCCTACCTCAACGGCCGCGCCTACACGATTTTCGGCGGTTCGGACGAAGTGCAGAAGACCATCATCGCCAAGCAGGTGCTGGGACTCTGATGTGATCCGCTAACGCGGATGGCGGCACCGGCCCGCTCCCCCGTCCGGCCACCCAACGACATTGTACGCTATGGGTGGCCGGACGGGGGAGCGGGCCGGTGCCGCCTCTGTTTCGGCCAGGCCGAAACAGCAAACGATTGTTTCCCGGAAACCCCGTTCCGCAACCATTCCGGATGGGGCTTCCGCTACGGCACGCAGTAGGTTAGCATGCGACTCGACCCGGATGACGGAATAACCGGCACCGGCCAGAGGATGCAGCATGGACTGGGCGAACACCACCTTCGAGCAGGTGACGATTCGGGCCGTTGAAGACGTGCGGCCCGCCGCAACTGCGATACGCGACATTGCCTTGCAGCTTGATCTGCGCATTGCCGTCTGCCCCGACATTTCGTCGAAAGAGCAGATGCTCGATGCCGATGGCAAGATCATCAACGCCGACATCTTCGGCTGGACCGCCGATGGCGAACGCTGGTGGGAAAACGGCACCCTGGCGCTCTCCTCGCCGTTCCCGCGCGCGACGCGGTATGAAAGCGAGCCCTTCTGGTGCAATGCCCACGGGGCCTTCACCGTCAGCCGCAACAACTACCTTGAAGACCTGAACTTTTCCGAGTTTCACAAGTTCAGCAAGGCCCGGGCGATGATCGTCATCCCCTCGCACCTCTCGTTCGGCCAGATCGCCGCGACGAGCTTCGTGCCGGTGGACAAGACGCTCGACGACATGTCGGCCGTGTTTGCCGAGCATGGCGATTTCCTCGGCGCGCTGACCCGGCGCTTCGTCGCCAGCTATGTCAGCACCATGCGCACGCAGCAATGGATCCCGAGCGACTGCCGCCTCTCGAAGCGCGAGGTCGAATGTCTGCGTTGGGCCGCGATCGGCAAGACCGACAAGGAAATCAGCCTGATCCTGGCCTTGAGCCACGCGACGGTGCGCTATCACATCCAGCGTGCGGGCGAAAAACTCAACGCGGTGAACCGCAGCCAGGCCGTCTTCAAGGCGGGCCAGTTGGGCTATCTGGGGGCTGCGGCTTAACAGCCCGGCTTCACCACCATCCGGTCCTGAGCCGGTCGGGCCCCGTCCGCAGGCCACATCGGCACCCACTGGCGGCAACCTATTTTTCGTCATCCCCGCCTTCGCGGGGATGACGAACGGAAGCGGAGGGCGCGGCGCCTCAGACCCCCATCATCCCCGCTGTGCTCGCCCCGTCGATCCCGTATTCCGAACCCGAGATGAAACCGGCCTCGTCAGAGGCGAGGAAGGCTACCAGCGCGGCCACTTCCTCCACCTGCGCCATGCGGCCGATGGGGGCCATGGCATTGAATTGCGCCCGCGCGGCGGCGCTGTCGGGCGAACGGTCGATCACGCTGCGGATCAATTCTGTCTCGACCACGCCGGGGTGGATCGAGTTCACGCGGATCTTCGTTTTCAGCGTGGCACAGTGGAGTGCCGAGGATTTCATCAGCGCGATCAGCGCGCCCTTGCTCGCCGAATAAGCGACATAGTTGGCGAGCGGCCGGTAGGCGCTCATCGACGAGTTCACCACGATCGAGCCGACGGGGCCATCGGGATTGGCCCGCATCGCTCGGATCGCGTGCTGGATGGTCAGCATCACGCCGGTGAGGTTCACGCCCATGACGCGCTCCCACGCCTCCATGGTGATGTCTTCCACGCTGCTGTCGCCGGTTTCGATCCCTGCGTTGGCAAAGGCCACGTCAAGCCGGCCATGCCGGGCCTTGATGTCGGCCATCAGGCTGTCCCACGCCGCCGCATCCTCGACCCGGTGGGCAACGAACTCGGCGCCGGTTTCCGCACAAAGCGCGGCAGCGGCTTCGGCCTTCGACCCGGTGAACACGACCTTCGCGCCCTCGCTGGCGAGCCGCCGCACGGTGCCCGCGCCTATGCCCGAGGTGCCCCCGGTGATCAGCGCCACTTTGCCTGCGAACCGTCCGCTCATCGTTCTCTCCCTCAAATCGTGGCACGATCCTAGAGCGGGCGGCGGCGGCGACCTACTGGCATTTTGGTTTGGGGAGCGGTCACCGCACCCAGACCCGCCGCTCGCCCTCCAGCGCAATCGCGCCCGCAGTCCCCACCGGCTCCACCGCACCATCCATGAAGAACGCGCAGATCGCGGCGTCCGCCACATCGATGTGGCACAGCGTGCGCTTGCCCTCCGGGGTGCGGGCGATCACCACGCCTGCGGAAGGCGCGCCCTCGCGGCCATGAAACACGGTGTAGCTCTCCACCGATGCGGGGCCGACATAGTCCTTCTCCAGCTCGGGGATGGGCCCCCGCGCCGCATCGGCCTCGGCCTGATAGTCGAAGTCCTGCGGGAACTGTGCCGCCGCCACCGGTTCGCGCGATATCACGATGCAGTGGTTGTCGGTGGCATAGCCGCCATTGGCGAAGAGGAAGCCGGTCTTGCCGTCACCGCCCCCAGACCCCTTCGGGCGCAGCCGCTCCACCATCGAAACCACCGCATGGCTCATGTAGTTGGCGATGGGGCCGCCGCCGAAGGTCAGCCCGCCGAACACGGTCGCGGGCTTGTCCACCGGCCAGCCCAGCACGCGGCGCGCCATCTTGGGGACGCAGGGGAAGCAGCTGTAAAGCTCGACATGGTCGAAGTCCGCAGCCGTCATCCGGTTGAGCTCCAGCGTCCGGCGGATCGCGGTGTCCATGCTGGTGGAGCGGTCATAGCGGTCGCGGCGCAGGATGCTCGGGTCTTCTTTGGCTGCTGCGCCCATGCCCACGTAGATCAGCCGCTCTTCCGGAATGCCGCGCCGCCGCGCCTCTGCAAGGCTGGCGACGAGGAAGCCTGCGCCCTGGTTGACCGAGGAATTGGCGACGGTGAGCTTGGTATAGGGATACGCCAGCGGGCGGTTCGCGGGGCCGGGCGTCAGGATGTCCTCGGCGCTGACGGCCTTCCTGATCCACGCGCCTTCGTTGGCGGCGGCAACCTCGCTCATGCCCGCCCAGATCGCGCCGCTTTCCGCCTGCGCTTCGGCGAGGGTCTGGCCATAGGCGGCGCGGCCGGCGTTCTCGTAGATCGGGTAGACATCGACCGGCGCGGTCAGCCCGTGCGCCTGCGCATACGTCGGATCGCGGCGGGTGGAGACGCCTCGCACCGCGTTGTAGCTCTTGTCCTCGCCTTTCGCGGCCAGCGCGGCAAGGCCCGCCGCGGTGCGCAGGGCTTCGGCGCCGACGACGGCGGCAAGGCGCACTTCGCCCGCCCCGATGCGGTTGGCCGCTTCGTTGAGCAGGCGGATCGGCGTATCGCCGTGCGGGGCTTCGGACTGGTAGCTGATCGGCGGATTGGCCCCGATCGCGCCGGCCACGCCGGCACAGAGATTGCCGAGGTGGCGGAAGCTGATCTGGTCGACGATGGCAAGGCTGTCGAGATCGGCGAGCAGGTTGCCGCCCGCATCCGCTTCGGCGAGGCGCAGCGCGGCAGCCATCAGTCCCGGCGGATCGAGGCCGAGTTCGGGGCTCGCGGGCCGGTCGTTCAGCTGGCCCACGCCGATGATGACGGGGATGCGTTCGGGATCGGTCATGGTCATCGGGCAGTCTCCAGACAGGATTTGGTCGCCACCATCGCGCGGATCACCGCGGCACCGAACGCGCGCTGGCTATGCGCAAGCCCGGAAAGCGGGCGGTCCACGGCCGCTTGCTGCACGTTCGAAAGCCATCCTGCGTTGTGGTCGGGCGGAGAGTGTGGCTAAGGGATCGGTCAGGTCCATGCAACGCGCATCCGCCGTTTGCGCGCTTTCGATAGGGGTAGGGCGCAAGGCGGTCTGCGCGAGGCCTGCGGTCCGGCGCGGCGCTGTCAATATGGGCAGGTTTGTCATGCGGCGCGCCATGACACACAACACCAGCGCGCCCGCAGAGGCGCCTCAGGGGAGCGGGGCATGTCCTGGCGAACGATCACGGTGGAGAAACGCGGCGCGGCGGATTGGCTCACGCTGAACCGGCCCGATCAGCTCAATGCGATTTCGCTCGAGATGGTGGACGAGCTCAGCGCCTATTTCGGCGCGCTCTACAATGACCGCGAAACGCGCGTGGTGGTGATGCGCGGCGCGGGCCGGGCGTTCTGCGCGGGGCTCGACATCAAGGATCGGCAGGCGGCCAACGGCCCCGATCCGTTCGGCGGGGGCTTCGGCTTTCAGGGCCATCTCGCCGACGTCTACGTGAAGATGCGGCGCTGCCCGCAGCCGATCGTTGCGCTGGTGCAGGGCGCGGCGTGCGGCGGTGGCTTTGCCTTTGCGCTGGCGGCAGACATCCGCGTCGCGGGCGAAAGCGCGAAAATGAACGCCGCTTTCATCAAGCTCGGCCTCTCCGCGTGCGACATGGGCGTCAGCTATTTTCTGCCCCGGCTCGTCGGCACGTCGGTCGCGTCCGAACTCATGCTGACGGGGCGCTTCATCCATGCACCGCGCGCGCTGGCGACAGGCCTCGTCAGCGAAGTCGTGCCCGATGACCAGCTGGAAGCGGTGGGCGAGGGCTATGTGGCCGAACTGCTCGCCGCCTCGCCCAAGGGCCTCAGGATGACGAAGGAAGGCCTCAACCTCGCGGTCGATGCGCCAAGCCTCGAAGCGGCCATGGCGATCGAGAACCGCAACCAGCTGATGACCGCCGCCAGCCCCAATTTTGCCGAGGGCATGCGCGCCTTCCTCGAGAAGCGCCGCCCGAACTATACGCCTGACTGAACGGACCAGACCGATGACACATGCCCAGAGCCACCCGAAGTATCCGCTGATGTTCTCGCCGCTCGTGATCCGGGGGAACCGGCTCAAGAACCGCATCATCATGGGCTCGATGCATTCGGGCCTCGAAGACCTGCCCAATGCGGCAGAGCGGCTGTCCGCCTATTTCGTCGAGCGTGTGCAGGGCGGCGTCGGTATGATCATCACCGGCGGCATCACCCCGCACCCCAGCGGCGGGCGCGGCGCGAAGCTCAGCGAGCCCTCGGAAGTGCCGATGCACCGTGCGGTCACCGATGCCGTCCATGCCGCCGATCCCGATGTGAAGATCTGCATGCAGATCCTCCATTCGGGCTCCATCGCCAATGTGCGCGAGCCGGTCGGCCCCTCGCCGGTGCGCTCGCGCCTTGCCAAGGTGCCGCCGGTCGAGCTGGATGAAGCGGGCATCGAGGAGCAGATCGCCGCCTTTGCCAATTGCGCCGCGCTGGCGGTGGAGGCGGGCTACGACGGGGTCGAGATCATCGGCTCCGCCGGCTATCTGATTTCGACCTTCCTCGTCGAGAGGACCAACCAGCGCACCGATCGCTGGGGCGGATCGTGGGAAAACCGCATGCGCTTTCCGGTCGAAGTGGTGAAGCGTGCGCGCGCGGCGCTGGGTGACGACAAGATCCTCATCTTCCGCATTTCCGCGATGGACATGCTGGAAGGCGGCCTCGCCTGGGAGGAAGTCGCCAGCCTCGCCAAGGCGCTCGAAGCCGCAGGCGCAGACGTCATCAGCACGCATTTCTGCTGGCACGAAAGCCAGGTGCCGACCATCGCGACCATGGTGCCCCGCGCGGCCTTCGCCCAGGTTACCGGGCGCTTGCGCAAGGTCGTCTCGATCCCGCTCATCACCAGCAACCGCATCAACATGCCGCATGTGGCCGAAGACGTGCTCGCGCGCGGGGATGCCGATCTCATCTCGATGGCGCGGCCGATGCTGGCGGATCCCGAGATCGTGAAGAAGGCGTGGGAAGGCCGCGAGGACGAGATCAACACCTGCATCGCCTGCAATCAGGCCTGCCTCGATCACACGTTCACCGGCCAGCTCACCAGCTGCCTCGTCAACGCCCGCGCCTGCCGCGAGACCGAGATCACGGTGGCCCCGGCCACCACCGCGCGGCGGATCGCGGTGGTCGGCGCGGGGCCGGCGGGCCTTGCCTATGCAACGATTGCCTCGGGGCGCGGGCACAAGGTCACGCTGTTCGATGCGGCCGGCGAGATCGGCGGCCAGTTCAACCTTGCCCGCAAGATCCCCGGCAAGGAGGAGTTCGACGAGACGATCCGCTACTTCGGGCGGATGATCGAGGTGAACGGGATCGAGCTGAAGCTCGCCACCCGGGTCGATGCCGATATGCTGGCAGCTGGCGGGTTCGACGAGATCGTGATCGCCACCGGGATCACGCCGAGGAAGCCCGAAATCGCAGGCATCGATCACCCCAAGGCGGTCCGCTATGTCGATGTGATCACTGGCAAGGCCAATGTGGGCCGGACGGTCGCGATCATGGGGGCGGGCGGTATCGGCTTCGATGTTGCCGAGCTCATAACCCATGCCGGCACACCGGGCTCGCTGGATGTGGACGTCTTTGCCAGGGAATGGGGCATCGATTTCAAGAATCATCCGCGCGGCGGCGTGACCGGTGTGGTGCCCGAAGTGGCGTCCAGCGGGCGCGAGGTCTGGCTGCTCCAGCGCAAGGCGAGCGCCGTCGGCAAGGGCCTCGGCCGCACCACCGGCTGGACGCACCGCATCACCTTGCAGCGGCGCGGCGTGCAGATGCTGGGCGGGGTGGAGTATGATCGGATCGACGATGAGGGCCTCCACATTCGCGTCGAAGGCGAACCGCGGCTGTTGCCGGTGGATACGGTGATCGTCTGCGCCGGGCAGGAGCCGGCGCGCGAGCTTTACGGCCAGCTGGTCGCAAGGGGCCTCGCGCCGCAGCTGATCGGGGGGGCCTACGAAGCCGCCGAACTCGATGCCAAGCGCGCGATCCTGCAGGCAACCGAGCTGGCGGTGGCGATCTAGGATCGCACGACTTTACGGTGATCCCTCAACGTCGCCCCGTGCCCGTCGCTGTCCTACATGGCTGCACTATGAGAGGGTGGGGGTATGCCTGTCTCCACCCTCTCCGCGCCTCGTGCTGGCGACCAGTTCCTCGGCCTGCAACTGATCGATTGCAGCGATCAAAAACGGCGCACTGATCGAATGCAATTATCCCTCAGGACTGTGTCAACTGTGTCAACTTGTCCCGAATCGGGATTTCGGCCGCTGCTGTTATTGGCTGCGGCCCCGGGCCTGGACAGCGAGGCGACGCGATTCGACTTCTTCGGGGCGCACGGCGGAATTGGCGGCGGAGGACCGCTCGGCCTCGAGCGCCATGCCCGCGGCGAAGGGCAGGCCATAGCCGTCATCGATCAGCGCCTTGTAGTTGCGCAGGAAAGTGGGGTCGATCGAGGCCATGTCGCGCGCCATTTGCTGCGCGGTGGGGAGCAGGTCCTCGGGCGCAACCACGCTGTTCACCAGGCCCCAGCGCTCGGCCGTGGCGGCATCGAGGAAATTGCCGGTGAACGAGAGTTCCTTGGCCCGGCTGATGCCGATCAGGCGCGGCAGCTTCTGCGAGAGGCCCCAACCCGGATAGACGCCGACGCGGGCGTGGGTGTCGGCAAAGCGCGCGTTGGTCGAGGCGATCAGCACGTCGCAGGCCAGCGCCACTTCGAAGCCGCCGGTGATGGCAACGCCGTTGATCGCACCGATCACCGGCTTGCGGCAGATTTCGATGGCCTTGACCGGGTTTTCGGATGCGCCTTCGGCATTGGCCGCGCCGAGAGCGCCTTCGGTCGAGCCGAGCTCCTTGAGGTCGAGCCCGGCGGTAAAGGCCCGGGTCCCGGCGCCGGTGAGAACGACGGCGCGGACCGCAGCATCGGCATCCAGCGCGGTCATCACCTCGGCGAGGCGCGCGCGCAAGGCCTTGGACAGCGCGTTCATCGCCTCCGGCCGGTTGAGCGTGACGGTCGCGACGCCGCCTTCGATGGCGACAAGAATGAGGTCGGTCATGGGCATGGTCCTTGAATGCGGTTGCCCGGGTTTGACCACGCGGACCACCGGTCTGCACCTCTGCTTATTGCGGGGGATCGGCCATTCCGGCGAAGAGATCCATGAAATCGCGCGCGGCATTGCGCTCGGCCGGATCCTTGAAGGCGATATCGAGATCGGGCGCGCAGCCGAGGATATGCATGAGCGCCCAGAGCGCGAAGCGGCGTGCGGGATCGGTTTCCAGCCCGAAATCGACAGAAAGCCGTTCCGAGCCGGCCTCGAGTTCGGCGGGGCTGAGGCCGCCCAGGTCGGCCGTGCCGAAATAGCGCCGCATCAGATCATCGAAGCCCACTGCCGGCCTCCTCCAGAAACGCGAACGGCGCGCGGGAAGGCTTGCTTCCCGCGCGCCGCATCGTGGCAAGCTCCGTGGAGCCGGCCATATGGATCAGCCGTTCAGCTTGTCCTTGACCGACTTCGCGGCGGCGAAGGTCAGCTTGCGCGAGGCAGCGATCTGGATGGTGGCACCGGTCGAGGGGTTGCGGCCTTCGCGGGCCGGGCTTTCCTTGACCTTGAACTTCCCGAAGGCGCTCAGCGAAACTTCCTCGCCCTTCGCAGCCGCATCGGCAATTGCCGCGAACACGGTGTCGACCAGCTTCTTCGCATCGGCCTTGGTGAGGCCAGCGCTGGCGGCAACGGCTTCGGCGAGTTCAGCAGTATTCATGATCCCAATTCTCCAACGGTTGGACGGGCCGGTTAGCTCGGCGCGCGGCCGCCGTCCAGCCTTGCACAGCGTAAATCCGCTGGAAATTGGGGGAATCTGGCAAGTCCCGGCACACAAACGATGCTTGGAGGGCTTGCGTGATGGCTGATCCGTGATGGAGGGCGGGGCGCAGTCACCCCGGCATTGCGCAAGGCTGTGTCGTAGTGATGCCGCAATGCGCCACGACGCTGCCGCTCGGACATTTCCCGCCAGACAGAAAAATCCAGCCAATTGAAAACGATATGGCGGAGACGGAGGGATTCGAACCCTCGGTACCGGTAATCCCAGTACGACGGTTTAGCAAACCCGGCTCTGTCACCGATGGAAAGCCTGAACTCCCGAACTTTCCTACATTTTCATGCCGTTAAGCCCAATGCAGAACCCGCAGGCGGCGTAACGGACCACAAGCCGTGTCGGCACGAAAGTCGTCACACCTCGCAAGGGGGCAAAAACGACATCCAGAACCGTCAGTTACTCGCAGATCGCGCAGGTAGCGCGAAACGCGCAACAAGAAAATCTGCGGAAACTGTAAGACCGTTGGGAGGGCTGCAACCCTCCGCAACGGTCCACAATATAGCTGGGCAGCTACATTTTCAGAATACCTTTCCCGGGATTCGCGGGCAAGCCTGGAATGCAAGGGAGAGCTCCCATGAGCACTACATTGCGCCATGACGGGCTTCCGGTCGGTGTCGGCCGCTTCGAACTGCTACGCCTGTTCGAGCAGGTCGCACGGCCGGGCTTCGGCTTGTCCTCGACGGCCGTTGCGCTGGTTCGCCACTATGTCCTCAAAACAATGGATGGCGATTATCTGGCTGGGCGCATCTGCGCGGTCTGGTCGCAGGCCTGCCGCTTTGCGGAAGCATTAGGCCTGACGCCACGCTCGATCAATTCGGCCGAGCGCGAACTGGAGCGGGCCGGGTTCATCGTCCGCAATGCCGGCATCAATGGCGAGCGGGCAGGAGACCGGCAAGACGGTGCGATTGTCTGGGCCGCAGGGATCAACCTCGCGCCGCTGGTCAATCGTTTTGCCGAATTGCAGGCCAAAGCCGCAGCGATTGAACTGCAGGCCCGCGCCATCCAGCAATGTCGCGCCGAAATCCGCCAGCTGGGGCAACGGATCCGCGAAGCGGGCGACGAGGCTCTGCGCGAGAGGGCCGAGACGATCCTACCCGACGGCCGCACGGCGCGGATCACCAACATCGATCGTCTGTTCGCCATCCGAGAGGCTTTATCCGCCATGCTCGCAGTTATCGAATCCGCGCCCGATCTTGAGCCCGAAGCTAACGTGCGTGCGCTGAAAACTTCCGACGCGCCGGAAGAAAACTGCGCACCCAACATACAGGACAAAAAATCATCAGGAAGGCGTACAGCACCGACGCTCGATCCGCTCGATCGGATCCGGCCAGCGACCGCAATCGCCGTGGCCACCGAAGGCTATAGCGGGCTGGTCGAGGCGCTAGGTGGACCATCATGGCCGAACCTCGTCGAGGCATCTTGGCGCAGTTGCGGGCGGCTCGGCATTTCCCAGAGCACTTGGGGCCGGGCCTGCCAGCAATTCGGTCGTGAACGCGCGGCACTTAGCGTTTTGCTGATCGATCGGAATGCCGAACTTCCCGCGGGCCATCGTTACCGCGTGCTGTCACCTGGGCGGTGTCTGGCCGGCATGATGCGGCGGGCGGGCAATTACGGCGTCAACCTTCTGGGCCTGTTCCGGGCCACCGAACGTGAGGTCCGGCACTTGCCGCCGCCAGAAGCGACGAGCCGGCTGCAAATGTCAGAAGCCCAAGCAGGCCCCATGGCGCACCTGACCATGCGGTTGATGGCGAGCCTGGAACGTCAGGTCAGTGAGAAAGACGGCCATGGCCATCGATGCGAACGAACCAGCCAACTTCCACCGTCCAAACAATCACATTCCCACATCTCCATATGTGAACTCGTGAAGAGACTGCCATGACCATTATCGCCATTGTCAGCCAGAAGGGTGGTTCGGGCAAAACCACCTTGTCCGTTAACCTCGCCGCCGCCGCTGAAGACTCCGGTGCCGTCGCCCTCATCATCGACACCGACCCGCAGGCCACGGCCAGCCAATGGGGCGCGTGGCGAAGCGACCGTGCACCGGAGGTCATCGACAGCGCCCCACCGCGCATCCAGGCCAAAATCAGGGCGGCCAAAGATCAAGGTGCCACATTCATCATTATCGATACGCCGCCCCATGCCGACAGCGCGGCCAGCAGGGCGGTCGAGGCAGCCGACATTGTCCTGATTCCGTGCCGCCCCAGTGCCTTCGATCTGGCGGCTATCAAGACTACCATCAGTCTGGTGAGGCTGTTCGACAAGCCGGCCTTCGTCGTCTTCACTGCTGGGCCGCCGCAAGCACCGAGGATGTACGAGGAGGCCTACCAACTGGTGCGAGGGTTCGGCGTGGAACCGTGCCCGTGCATCCTTCCTGACCGCGCCATCTATCGGCATGCCAGCGCAGCCGGCGCTTCGGTCATCGAAAACGAGCAAGTTGGAAAAGCGGCTGCAGAAATCAGAGAACTCTACATGTGGATCATCGCACATGTGGACAGGTCCTCGTGTGCGAATGAGGGAGTGTGAAGCCGTGAGCCGATTTGCCAATCTGGCCGACAAGCCGAAAACCGAAATTCGGGATCATCGCCCTGAAGTGATTGCGAACGGACGTCAGGAGCCTGGCACAGCTGCGCCAGTGATTGTGCCACCCGCGCCCAGTCGCATCGGGCGCAAGGCCATCGCCGCCTACTTCTCACCCGAGATGTCGCTGGCCTTGCATTTCTGCGCCCGCAAGCAAGGCCGAAGCCTCCAAGCCCTCATGTCCGAAGCGTTCGATGACGTCCTGCGCAAGTATGGAGAAAGCCCGGTCGGCGGGTGAGGCTCAGGTCCCCACTCATTATGCTGCCTCCAACGTACGCAATGAATCAGCATCAATTGTCAGAAAGCAGATGAAGCCAAGCATCATTTTCCTGTCAGGTGCTGCTGGGTCCATGCGACAATCGCGCGTTGATCCAAGGCCCCGGCACTGCGTGCTATCTCCCGGCCCCCGACAAACAGGATCAGGGTGGGGATCGACCTGATGGCGAATTGCGCCGCAGCTGCCTGCTCGGCTTCCGTGTCGATCTTGAGCAACCGCACCTTCGGCTCGAGTGTCCCGGCCGAAGCAGCAAAGGCAGGGGCCATTGCCTTGCAGGGGCCGCACCAGCTTGCCCAGAAATCGGCCAGCACGGGTAGCGTACCGGTCTTGACGTGGCGATTGAACGTCACACCACTTACGGCAATAGGCGCGCCTTGGAAAAGCATCTTGCCGCAGCGACCACATTCCGGGTGCTGCTCGAGCCGGGTTGACGGCACTCGGTTTGCCGTTGCGCACGATGGGCAGAGAATGATGGCGGGATCGATCATGGCTGCATTCATGACTGTGTCCTTGAATTTACGCCTCTTTTCGCGTTCCGCTATTGATTGGCGCGGGTCTTAGCGTGATCGCCGGAGCATCTCGAGGGAACACCTGCCAGCATCGGCATCAGCCTTCCCAACAATTTCTGGCTTACATTTGTAATGTAATCGTGTATGGAATTTTGCCAAGATGGACGACACGGAATCTCGCGAAATGGCTGACAACCTGGCCCAGATGGCTAACGATCCAAGGTCGCTCCACATCGGCGATCCGGCTCCCAATTTCCAGGCACGGACGACCATGGGGCCAATGTCACTCGCGGACTTTCGCGGGCGCTGGCTGGTTCTGTTTTCGCATCCGGCAGATTTCACGCCGGTGTGCACCAGCGAGTTTATCGCACTGGCAAAGGCAAGCAGCCGGTTTGAGGCGCTCCAATGTGCGCTCCTCGCCGTCTCGGTCGACAGCCTTTACTCGCACTTGGCCTGGGTTCGCGCGATCCGCGACGGTTTCGGGGTGACGATCAATTTCCCGATCGTTGAGGATACATCGCTGATCATTGGGCGCGCCTACGGCATGGTCGCCGAACACGCAGCGGATGCAGCGGCCATGCGTTCAACCTATTTCATCGACCCAGCCGGATTTGTTCGTGCCATGACCTGCTATCCCGCCACGGTCGGCCGTTCGGTTGACGAGATGCTGCGGGTGCTTGCAGCCTTGCAGGCCGTCGATGGCGAAGATGTCGTGACACCTGAGGGCTGGAAGCCCGGCGATGCGGTCCTTATCCCGCCCGATCAGGATCAGGCTGCGTTGCTTGCAGAGGCAGACGATCCGACGTGGTTCTGCCGCCTCAGGCCGCAACCGGCGAAAGGGTAAGCGATGCAAGATCCGCAAATGGATCCTGATATCGAGGCGCTCGCCGAGGTCATGCGCACGCTTGGCCATGACACGCGGCTGCGGCTGATCGCCACGCTGCTTGAACACGGCGAGAAATCTGTCAGCGAGATCGAGGGTTTGACCGGCATCGGTCAGCCAGGCCTCTCGCAGCAGCTGGCGATCTTGCGGAAGGCCGAGTTAGTGCAGACTCGCCGCGCAGCAAAGCAAGTCTACTACAGTGTTTCGCCACAAGCGTTTGCACCAGCGGCGCGCTTCCTTGCCGCGCTCGCACCATCCGATGGGGCTGGCAGACTTGCAAAGCTCGAACGCATGGAGCCTCCAGCGCGCGGGTCTGCCGCGATGTTTGCGAAGATGCTCTAGCTGCCCATTGCAAGGTGCTGCTTGCCGAGCGGCAACATCGCATCGCGGTGCGTCACCAGAATGAGGCCCGTCCCGGTCTCCGCCAGCCAGCCATCAAGGTTCACCTGCACCTTGCACTCGGTGTGCGGATCGAGGCCCTCGCTGGGCTCGTCCAGCAGGAGCCAGGGGCGACCTGCCAGCAGCGCGCGGGCTAGCGAAAGCCGCTTGCGCTCGCCGCCTGAAAGGCGAGTCCCGCCATCGCCGACCCATGTGCCCAGACCCTCGGGCATGGCGCGGACTGCGTCGGCGAAGCACGCAGTTTCAAGCGCGCACCACATATCGTCTGCGGTAAGCCCAGGCCGCGCGAGGCCCAGATTGTCGGCAATCGTGCCTGCGATCATCTGCGCGCTCTGGGGCGAGACCGCGAAGAGCGCGCGGCGCTGATCCGCAGGGATTGCTCCGATGAAGTCGCCGTCGATCATCACGTTGCTGGCTGCATCGCGCGCGCCTGCGAGTGTTTCGAGCAGGCTCGTCTTGCCGCAGCCCGAGGGGCCGGTCACAACAAGTCGGTCCCCACGCTTCAGGACCAGCGTTTGGCCGCTCTGCGTGATCGTGATCTGATCACCGGCCAAATGTGCAGCCGGAGCGCTTGGCACCGGGGCAGTGCCGATCAGCACGGCAAGGCGGGCAAGCCCGGCAGCGATCACCGCGTCACGCCCGCTTGAGCGCACGGCCGCCGACAGACCTTCTACCGCGCCGGCGGCCGCCAGCGCGGCCAGCAGGGTCAGCGGCAGTGAGGCCTCCGACAGGCCGAGTATCGCCGCCATCGCCAGCCCGCCCGCGGCCGTAACGAGAGCCGCCAGCATGGCTTCAGCTTGAGCAAACGCGGTGCGCCGGGTGTCGAGCTGCGCCGCCTGATGCTGTAATTGCGCCTCGACTGGCGCGGCCAGCGCATAGGCCGCGATCTCGGGCGAAGCGGCGGCATATTCGACGAAAACCAGTTTGAGCGCGGCGATATCCTGCTGAATGGCTTGCGCCTTTTCAGGGAGCCAGCGTCTAGCCAGAAGCCGCGCTGCGATCACCACGGCAAGGATAATCGCGGCCAAGGCAGCGGTGGCCGCCCAGCCTGCCGGAATCGCGAATGCCAGCGCCGTGGCTGCGCCGACAAGCGCCGCGATCTGGCCAGGCTGGCGCACGAACCGGTCCTCAAGCGCATCAACATCCTGAATGAGCAGTGCGGCGAGATCGCCCGCGCCGCGCGGCGCGGCCGTCCCGGGCGCCGAGACCAGCCTTTCGAACAGCGCCACGCGAAAATCGGCAAGTGCCGAGAGCGCGGCCTTGTGGCCATAGAATCGCTCGCCGTAGCGCGTGACCGTGCGGGTGATCGCCAGCAGTCGGATTGCGGCGCTGGGCAGCAGATAGTTAAACGCCTGCACGGCCACTATCCCGGCGGCACCCGCCAGCGCCGCGCCCGTGATGAACCATCCGGCAAGGCCCAGCAATGCGATCCCGGTAATCACTGCACCCGCAGCGCAGGCGATCGCAAGCCATGTAGCGGATCGATAGGGCCGGGTTGCTTGCTCCAGCATGGTGTCGAGCTGGGGGCGCGTCATGCGATCACCACGTGATGGTCGGCAAGTGCTGCTACCGCCGGATCGTGCGTGACAAGCAGTACGGTGCGGCCCTGCGATGCAGAGCGGATCAGCGCGATAAGCGCGTCCGCCGATGCGGCATCGAGATCGGCGGTGGGTTCATCGAGCAGCCACAAAGGCGCATCGCGCAGCAGGGCACGGGCAATGCCGATGCGCCTGCGCTCGCCGCCCGAGAGCCCCGATCCGCGGGGATCGATGGGCGTTTGGAGGCCTGCAGGGCGGCCTGCGATCAGGGCGGTCAAGCCTGCGCTGGCGGCGGCAGCGGCGATGTCCTCGTCGGAAGCGTCCGGACGCGCCAGGCGGATATTGTCCGCAAGTGTGCCGGGCAGAAACAGGGTCATCTGACCCGTCCAGCTGACCGCACCTTGAAGCTGTGTGGCCACCAGCGGTGCGCCATCGAGGAGGATCTCGCCTGAAGATATCGGCGCAAGGCCGAGCAGGGCGTTGAGCAAGCTGGACTTGCCCGCCCCTGATGGCCCGGAAATCACGGTCAGCTCACCTGCGGGCGCAATGAAGGCGAACGGCCCGATCAGCTTGTCTTCGTAAGCAATGACAAGATCGCGTATATCCATGCCCGGGGGCGCAGTCAGATCGGCTGAACTCGCTGCCGTTGCGCCATCTGTCGGCGCGAGCCGTGTGAGCCGCTCCAGCGCAGCCTCGCCGATCTGCTTGTCGTGGTATGCGGCGGCCATACGCCGCATCGGCAAGTAGAACTCGGGCGCGAGCACGAGGACGAACAGCGCGCGCCCAAGTGTCAGGGTTTCGGGCGCGCGGAACGGCAGGAGCCCCAACAGACTGAAGCCGCAATAGACCGCGACCAGCGCCACCGAGATGGCGGCGAAGAATTCCATCACCGCGCTCGACAGGAACGCGACGCGCAGCACCACCAGTGTGCGCTGGGCGACATCCTGTGTGGCGGCCCCCAATTGCCGGACCACGCGGTCCTGCGCCCCGAAGCCGAGGATGATCGGCAAAGCGCGCACGCGGTCGATGAACAGGCCCGAGAGCTTGCTCAGCGCATCGAGTTGCCGTGCCGCAGCACGGGCGGCGGCGGTGCCGGCGAAGGCCATGCCGAATGCAAACGGCACCAGCGTGGCCAGCATGATCGCGGCGGCGACCCAGCTTGCCGTCGCGGCAGCCGCCGCCACCATCAGCGGGGTTGCCACCGCCGCCAGCCGCAGCGGCTGGAACCGGGCATGATATCCGTCGAGGTCTTCGATGCGGTCGGTCGCGTCCGCAGTCTGTTCACCGAGCATGACGCGAAGGCCTGCGGGCGCGCGCAGCACGGCGCCGAAGGCGCGCACCCGCCAGGCTTGCTTCGCGCGTGCCGCCTCGTGCTGTCCGGCACCTGCAGCAAGCACTTGTGCTCCGGCGCGGGCGAGGCCGGCGGTGCACAGAAGTGTCAAGGCGAGCAGCAGTTCGGCGCCGGCGACGCGCTCGGCCAGCAACGAGACTGCAACCGCCAGCGCCGCCGCAAGCGCAATTGCAAGCAGGCCGTCGAGTAGCCAGAACAGGAATGCACGAGTGGGCAAAATGGTATCCGTAGCGATCTGGACTTGATCATATACACACTTACGGCTAATGGCTAATCAATTCCGGACGCCGCACCATGAGTCGTGCGGCCAGACCGATAAACAGGAGTGACCACCCATGGTGGATATGGCCGTCATCGAGCTTTCGCGACTGCAATTTGCCCTCACCGCGCTGTACCATTTCCTGTTCGTGCCGCTGACGCTCGGGCTCTCCTTCATGCTGGTCATCATGGAGAGCATCTACGTGATGACCGACCGGCCGATCTGGCGGGTGGTCACGCGCTTCTGGGCAAAGCTCTTCGCGATCAATTTCGTGCTGGGTGTCGCCACCGGCATCACCATGGAATTCGAGTTCGGGACAAACTGGGCGTATTTTTCGCATTATGTAGGCGATATCTTCGGCGCGCCACTGGCGATCGAGGGCCTCATGGCCTTCTTCCTCGAGGCGACGTTTGTCGGCATGATGTTCTTTGGGTGGGACAAACTCAGCAAGCGCCAGCATTTGTTCACGACTTTCATGGTCGCGCTCGGTTCCAACTTGTCCGCTTTGTGGATTCTCATCGCCAATGGCTGGATGCAGCACCCGACCGGCTCGCGCTTCAATCCCGATACCATGCGCATGGAAGTCACCGATTTTGCCGCCGTTATCTTCAATCCGGTGGCGCAGGCCAAGTTCGTCCATACGGTGAGTGCCGGGTATGTCTGCGCTTCGGTGTTCGTGCTCGGTGTCTCCTCGTGGTACATCTTGCGCGGGAAATGGGTCGCGGTCGCAAAGCGTTCGTTCACCGTTGCAGCCGCGTTCGGTCTCGCGTCGTCCTTGTCGGTGGTCGTATTGGGCGATGAGTCGGGCTATACGCTTACAGATAACCAGAAGATGAAACTCGCCTCGCTGGAGGCAATGTGGCACACCGAGCCGGCCCCTGCTGGGATCACACTGTTCGGCATTCCCAGCATGGAAGGCCGCGAGACGCGCTACGAGATCAAGGTGCCCTATGTTCTGGGCCTGATTTCCACCCGTAGCCTGACCGGGCAGGTCGCCGGGATCGATGAACTGGTGGTCAAGGCTGAAACCCGCATCGAAAGCGGGATCAAAGCCTATGATGCGGTCGAGAAGCTCAAGGTCAATCGCACCGATCTGGCCGCGCGCGCCCAGTTCGAGGAACACAAGCTCGATCTCGGCTATGCCATGCTGCTCAAGCGCTTCATGGCTGATCCGCGCGCCGCTACGCCCGCCGATATCCAGAAGGCGGCCTGGACCACGGTGCCCAACGTGCCGGTGATGTTCTGGCTGTTCCGCGGCATGGCCGGGCTCGGCTTCTTCTTCATCGCCTTCTTTGGTGCCGCGTTCTACATGGCCTCGATCCGCCGCTTCGGCTGCGCCAACGGCTTCTGCCGCCTGTTCATGCGCGCGGCCGTCTGGATCATTCCCTTGCCTTGGCTCGCCATCGAAGGTGGCTGGATACTCGCCGAAATCGGACGTCAGCCTTGGGCGATCGACGGCGTGCTGCCGACATTCCTCGGCGCTTCAAGCCTTACGATCCCGCAGATCTGGACCACGATCATCGGTTTCACCGCGCTTTACGGCACGCTGGCCGTGATCGAGGTTCGGCTGATGCTGGCCGCCATTGCGCACGGTCCGATCGAAGATCACGTGCCGCACCAACCTGCTTATCCGGCGCAAGGCGAGGCCCGCTTTCAGGGCTACGCCGCGCTGCCTGCTGAATAAGGAATACCGCCATGGTTCCCCCGATCGACTACGAAACCTTGCGCGTCATCTGGTGGCTCCTGATGGGCGTGCTGCTCATCGGCTTTGCGCTCACCGACGGGTTCGATCTTGGCGTGGCAGCGCTGCTGCCGTTCGTTGGCAAGACCGATGAAGAGCGGCGCATGGTGATCAACGCGGTCGGCGCGACCTGGGAGGGCAACCAGGTTTGGTTCATCCTTGGCGGCGGCGCGATCTTTGCGGCCTGGCCGTTTGTCTATGCGGTCAGCTTCTCGGGCTTCTATCTGGCCATGTTCCTTGTGCTGGCGGCGTTGATCCTGCGGCCGGTCGGCTTCAAATATCGCTCCAAGCGGCCCGATCCGGCATGGCGGAGCCGCTGGGACTGGGCGCTGTTCGTGGGCGGGTTCGTGCCCGCGCTGGTGTTCGGCGTCGCGGTCGGCAATGTGCTGGCAGGCATTCCCTTCCGCCTCGATAGCGATCTGCGCTCGTTCTACGAAGGCACGCTGCTCGGCCTGTTCCATCCGTTCTCGCTGCTCGCTGGGCTGCTGTCTGTCACCATGCTGGTGCTCCACGGCTCCGCATGGCTTGCGCTCAAGATCGAGCACGGCGCGGTCCATGACCGGGCCAAGCGCTTCGGCCAGATTGCGGCGGTGCTGTCGATTGTTCTGTTTGCCGCAGGTGGTGTGATGATGGCCACGATGGGGTACGGCTTCCGCATGCAAGGCGCCGTCGATCCTGCGGGCCCGTCCAATCCGCATATGGCGGCGATGATCGCAGCACCGGGCGCGTGGCTCGACAACTTCAGCGCGCATCCTTTGATGCTGCTGGCTCCGCTGCTCGGCTTTGTCGGGCCAATCATCGCGCTCGTGGGCATTCGTGCGCGGCGTGAGGCGCTGGCCTTCGGCGGATCGTCGGCCGCGGCGACCGGGATCATCGCCACGGTCGGTCTCTCCATGTTTCCCTTCATCCTGCCCAGCTCGATCGATCCCGCGTCCAGCCTCACGGTGTGGAATGCGTCCTCTAGCCATATGACGCTGTTCAACATGCTGCTGGTGACGCTGCTCTTCCTGCCGATCGTGCTGCTCTACACGGCCTGGGCCTACAAGGTCATGTTCGGCCGCGTGACGCTGCAGGATGTCCGCACCAACCCCGATTTCTACTGAACGAGGATTCAAAGCGATGTGGTACTTTACCTGGGTTCTCGGCCTTGGCGTTGCCGTCGGCTTCAGTATTCTCAACGGGCTATGGCACGAGTTCCATTCGGACACGGACGAGAACCCGCTGGTCTAGAATAACCCCTGCGGAGAGCGAATTGGTCGGAACGTCAGGGGATGATGAAACTGGTGCGATCGATGCCGACGGCGTCGGTTGCCCGGTCCACCGCGGTTAAGGTGACGGCATAAGTCCCGGGCTTGGCGGCATCGATGCTGGCGGCAAACACGCCGGTCTTCCCGCCGTAGGATAGCTGCTGAGTCATGGGTTCACCGCCATCACGCGTGATCCGGGCGGTGACATCGAAGCGCGCTGCATCCCACAAGCCGCCCGGCTCGATCGGGCAGCCGCATAGCAGCGCGACATTGGCGCGGAGTGTGATCTGGTGGTCGCCGGCTGCCGTTCGCAGATGCGCTGGCGGATCGATGACATCGACCACAAGGCCAGCCAGTTCGAGCACCCAGCCATCGCCTGCGGCAACGCCGTGTCCCGGCAATACCCAGCGCTGTGACCGCGCGGCAACCGCCGATTGCAGCTGCGCTTGCGGCCCGTAAGCCTCCACTTCGACGAGGGTCGGTTCGGTGAGATCGAGCACGGCATGAAATGCCGCAGCGCTGGCATCGGCGACCTGCGCGTTGCGCGGTCCGCCAGCCATGATCCGCTTGGTGTCGCCGGTGCCGCCGGTGGTGACGCCCTGCGCCAGGATCCGCTGTGTTGCGGCATCGCGCACGACGATCCGGGCGCCGCCCATGCCCGATCCGATGAACTTGCCACCAAGGCTCAGCACACGGATGGCCAGCGGGGTGGGTTCGGCGCGGAGCGTGAGGGGGGACGAAGCCAACAATACGCCGAGCAAAGTGCTGGTTGCGCGGCGCATCACGCTACGGCCTGCCTGGCAGGTGCGGCGGACGTATCGCCGAATTGATCACAGAGGAACGCGATCAGCGCGAGCGTATGGCGGTCGGCAATCCGGTAGTAGATCGTGGTGTTCTCGCGCCGCGTCTCGACCAGTCCGCCATCGCGCATCCGCGCCAGATGCTGCGACACGCTGGACTGCGACAAGCCGCAGAGGCCGATCAGCTCGCTCACAGAGGCTTCGCCCTCGCGCAAACGGCAGAGCAGCAGCAGGCGCTGCGGGTTTGCGACAACCTTAAGGAACGCGGCGACTTCGCTTGCGCGCTCGCAAAGCATCTCGGCCGTGCCGCTCGTCATCATCATTGGCTTGCCGGCCTCCCGTCGTCACGCAGCACGATATAGATGGCCGGAATAACCAGAACCGTCAGCAAGGTCGAGGAGGCCAGCCCGAAAAGGAGGGAGATCGCGAGGCCCTGGAAGATAGGGTCGGTGAGAATCACCGCTGCGCCGATCATGGCCGCCGCCGCTGTCAGCACGATCGGTTTGAACCGGATCGTGCCCGCCTCTATCAGCACATCTCGCAAGGGCCGCTCCGGCGCGGCGGTGTGCCGGATAAAATCAACCAGCAGGATCGAATTGCGCACGATGATCCCGGCAAGCGCGATGAAGCCGATCATCGAGGTCGCGGTAAACGGCGCGCCAAACAGCATGTGGCCGATCACGATGCCCACAAGCGTGAGCGGCACCGGGGTCAGGATCACCAGCGGCAGCGTGAAACTGCGGAACTGCGCGACCACGAGGATATAGATCCCCAGCAAGGCGACCATGAAGGCAGCGCCCATATCGCGGAACGTCACCCAGGTGATTTCCCATTCACCATCCCACAGCAGCGATGTGGCTTGTTCGTCGGTCGGCTGTCCGCTCAGGCGGATGACCGGCTTGGTGAGGCCCTTGGCCGCCCAATCGTACTTGTCGATGGCCGCATCGACCGCGAGCATGCCATAGATCGGCGCTTCGTAGTCGCCCGCCAGCTCCGCCGTCACCATATCGGCGAAATGGCCGTCACGGCGGAAGATCGCCGGGCTGCTCTGCTCCTGCCGCGCTTCGACCACGGCACCGAGCTCGACCAGCTGCCCACCCTGACCGATGGCCACGGGCGTACTGTTCAAGGTCTGCGTCCAGCTGCGCGCCGATTGCGGGAGCGCGATGGTGATCGGGAGCGGGGTGCGCTCGTTACCGCGCGGGGCATAGCCGACCGTGCGGCTGCCCAGCAGCGCGCCGATCGAGTCGTTGATGTCGCGCGCCGAGAGGCCGTAGTAGTCGATCCGGTCGCGCTGCGGGATCAGACGCAGCTTAGGCCGCGCCTGCCCGAAGCTGTTGTCGACATCCACGATATAGGGAACCGATTTGAAGATCTTTTCGAGCTCGGTTGCGGTGGCGCGGCGGGTCTGCGCGTCGGGGCCATAGATTTCGGCGAGCAACGTTGCGAGCACCGGCGGCCCTGGCGGCGTTTCGACGACCTTGAGCGACGCGCCTTCCGGCAGTTTCAGCGCCTTCAGCTTGGTGCGCAGATCGAGCGCGATCTGGTGGCTCGAGCGCGAGCGGTCTTCCTTGGGCAGCAGGGTCACCATCACATCACCCATTTCCGGGCGGCTGCGCAGGAAATAGTGGCGCACAAGGCCATTGAAATTG
The DNA here is from genome assembly GCF_001519075.1 of Novosphingobium fuchskuhlense. Taxonomy (GTDB): domain Bacteria; phylum Pseudomonadota; class Alphaproteobacteria; order Sphingomonadales; family Sphingomonadaceae; genus Novosphingobium; species Novosphingobium fuchskuhlense. Next base: position 20,925 of record NZ_KQ954244.1, on the reverse strand, counting down.
AACGGTGCGGAGGTGCCGAGATAGGCTTCCATCGCGGTCGCTTCGGGGAGCTGGCGCGTGAGGCGCGCCACGTCTTCCAGAACGCGGCCAGTGGCCTCAAGGCTCGTACCTTCAGGCATGTCGACCACGACCTGCACTTCGGACTTGTTGTCGAACGGCAGCAGTTTGACCGTGACCGCCTCGAAATAGAACATCGAGCAGGCAAGCAGCGTCGCCACACCCACAGCGATCAGGAAATTGCGTGCCGAAGTGCGGTTGTCGATGATCCGGTGCGCGACCTTGGCATAGAGCCCGCCTAGCTTGCCGCCGCTGTTGTCATGGCCATGATGGCTTCCGGGCGCGTCGCCGCCCGTTGCCACCTTGCGCGCAAAGCGGATCATCAGCCACGGTGCGATCACGACTGCGACGAAGAACGAAAAGACCATCGCGGCGGAGGCATTGACCGGGATCGGCGCCATGTAGGGGCCCATCAGGCCCGAGACGAACAGCATCGGCAGCAGCGCCGCGACCACAGTCATGGTGGCCACGACCGTGGGATTGCCCACTTCGGCAACTGCTTCGATGGCGGCTTCAGTGCGCGTGCGCTCGTCTGGCATGGCCCAGTGCCGCGCGATATTCTCGATCATCACGATCGCATCATCGACCAGGATGCCGATCGAGAAGATCAGCGCAAACAGGCTGACCCGGTTGATTGTGTAACCCATCAGGTTCGAGGCGAACATGGTCAGCAGGATCGTGGTGGGGATCACCACGGCCGTCACCGCCGCCTCGCGCCAACCGATAGCGAAGCCGATCAGCACGATGATCGAAACCGTCGCGAGCGCGAGGTGATAGAGGAGCTCGTTTGCTTTCTCGTTCGCGGTCGCGCCGTAGTTGCGCGTGACCGCGACATCGACGCCATCGGGAATGAGGCTGCCTTTGAGGCTTTCCAGCCGCTGCAGCACCGCATCTGAAACCACCACGGCGTTCGCGCCTGCGCGCTTGGCAATTGCGATGCTGACCGCCGGCGCGCTCGACCAGCGGCCATCGCGGCGGGCCCAGCGCCACGCGCGGGCTTGATCCTCGCGCGGGCCCTGCGATACGGCAGCAACATCGCGCAGATAGACGGGCGCACCGCTGGCTGACCGCACCGTCAGCATGCCGACATCCTGCGCCGAACCGAGCGTCTGACCTGCCGTCACGGAAACAGCCTGTCCGCCCTCGCGGATGCTGCCGGCCGGGAAGCTGCGATTGGCCTGCGCGGCGGCATCGATCACGCTGCCCAGCGGCACACCATATTGGCTGAGCTTGCCCGGATCGGGCGCAATGCGGATTTCCTCGGGGCGTCCGCCCGTGAGGAATGTCAGGCCGACATTGTCGACTTTGGCGATCTCAGTGCGCAGCTTGGTGGCGAGCGTATAGAGCGCCTGGTCATCATAACGCCCTGCAGCACCCGCCTTGGGTGACAAGGTGAGGACCACGGCAGGAACATCGTTGATCCCGCGCACCGTCACCTTGGGCTCCGGGATGCCGACCGGGATGCGGTCCCAGTTGGCGCGCAGCTTCTCATCGATCCGGGTGGCGGCGGCTTCGGGGTTGGAGCCCACGATGAAGCGCGCGGTCACCATCACGCCGTCGTCTTCGGCCTGCGTGTAGACATGTTCGACGCCGTCGACGCTCTTGACGATCGTTTCCAGCGGGATGCCGACAAGCTGGACCGCGTCGGGCGCGGAGAGGCCGGGGGCCATGACCTGGATATCGACCATCGGCACGCTGATCTGCGGCTCTTCCTCGCGCGGGATCGTGAACAGTGCGAGCAGGCCGACTGCGATGGCCGCCAGCAGGAACAGCGGAGTCAGCGGGGATGAGATGGTCGCGCGCGTCAGGCGCCCGGAAAGGCCGAGGTTCATTTCGGGCGCCTCGCGGTGAACAGGGTATCACCGGCGGCGACCCCGCCGAGAACTTCGACGCTGCCCGGATCACTTGCTGGTGCCGTCTGGACTGCAACTGCGCTCACGTGCCGGTCGGCGTTCAAAACGTCGACATAGTCTATGCCGTAGCGGGTGGACACAAAGCGGCGCGGGATCACGATGGCCTTGCGCCGCCCGACTTCGATCGAGACGCCGACCCGACGTCCGACCAACTCGGTGGTGAGGCCGGGAACGGTCGCATCGACCTGTACCCGGCCCCCGGCGATCGCAGGATAGACCTGCGTCACCTGCCCCTGGTGCGACCCGAGGGGTAAATCCTGCTGCGCGATGGTGACCACCGCGCCAACATGCACGGCACTGGCCAGCGACTCGGGCAGATCAAGGCGCAGCACCGGCGGACCAACGGTGATCGTTGCCAGCGACATGCCCGGTGCTACGACCGAACCGGCGGGAAAATCGGCGCGAAGCACCCTGCCTGAGGCCGGTGCTAGCACCGCGCCTTGCCCCGCCACGCTTGCACTCGCAGACTGCTGGGCGCGCGCGGCCGCGACCTGCGCATCGGCAGCGCGCGCCATGGCGACCGACTGGTCTAGCTTCGCCTTGGCGTAGACGTTGTGATTGAACAGATCCTGGACCCGCGCCAGATCGCCGCGCGCCCGCGCGGCTTCGGCTTGAGCGGCGGCAACCTGGGCTCCCGCTGCACTGGTTTCGTAACCAAGCCGCGAATCGACGATCGAGCCGATCCGCTGGCCCTTGGATACCATGTCGCCCGCGCGAACTGAGAAGCTCACCAATGTGCCCGGGATTCGGGCGAACGCCTGCGCCTGGTCGCGCGTGGTGATTTCGCCCCCGACAGCCTTCACGTCGGCGGTCTCGACCAGCGCCACTTGCAGCTGCTCACCGGCTGGCAAGGTCGGCGCGCTCGTTTCGCTGGGCGAGGTGCTGCTGCAACTCGCCAGTGCCATCGCCCCGCTGGCGATTATCCATGTCCACTTGGTCACAGCCTCATGCTCCCTGCCAGATTGCCTGGGCGTCATGGTTCAGCCCTGCTCGACGGGCAGACCAGCGGCCTTCCAGGCCCCGATTCCCCCGGCGAGATGCGTGTCCACGGCGATCTTAGCCTTGGCGCACTGATCGAGCCCGAGGCCCGAGCGTTTGCCGCCAGCGCACTGGAGCACGATCGTTCGGCCAGCAGCGTCAGGCAGATTCTGCGGATTGAAACCCGACAGCGGCGCGTTGATTGCACCCTTGATGCGTTCAGCGGCGAACTCCTCGGGTTCGCGCACATCGATCAGCAGGGCCGAGCCATCTGCCAGCATCGTCTTGAGGGTCAGCGCGTCGATCTCGCTGTGCGCCTTGGTCTTGCCGAATCCGAACATGGTGGGTCTCCAAGAGATGTCGTGAATGAGGGGCTTCAATTTGTATATTGCATATATCGTGTAATCATCATATTCAGTCAAGCAAGATATCGAGGTGAGAGGAACAGGCGTGATGCAAAAGCCGAAAATCGTGGTGCTCGGGGCCGGACTGGGAGGCACCATCGCTGCCTATGAGATCCAGGACGCCGTGAAGGGGCGTGCCGAAGTCATGATGGTTTCCAACACGGAAACCTATTCCTTTATCCCCTCAAATCCGTGGGTGGCCGTGCGCTGGCGCAAGCCTGAGGCGATCCAGATCCATCTTCCGCCGATTTTCGCCAAGAAGAAGATCGGGTTCACCGCGGTCGGCGCCAAGCGGCTTCATGCGACCGAAAAGCGACTCGAGTTGAACGATGGTACTTCTCTGAATTACGATTATCTCGTAATTTGTACGGGGCCGGAACTGGCGTTTGATGAAATTGATGGCTTCGGCCCGCATGAGGGCCACACGGTTTCGGTCTGCCAGACGGACCATGCGTCGATGGCCGCAGATGCCTTTGACCGCTTCGTGGAAAATCCGGGTCCGATCGTGGTCGGCGCGGTGCAGGGGGCCTCATGCTACGGCCCGGCCTACGAGTTTGCGCTGATCCTCGATACCGAGCTGCGCCGCCGCAAGATCCGCGACAAGGTGCCGATGACCTTCGTGACGGCCGAGCCCTACGTCGGCCATCTCGGCCTCGACGGCGTGGGCGATACCAAGGGACTGCTCGAGAGCAAACTGCGCGATCGGCACATCAAGTGGATCACGAACGCCCGCGTTTCCAAAGTCGAGGCAGGCATGATGCATGTCGAGGAGATCGCGGACGGCGGCGCAGTCGCCAAGACGCATGATCTGCCGTTCGGCTATTCGATGATGCTGCCTGCGTTCCGCGGCGTGGCTGCCGTGCGCGATATCCCCGGCCTCACCAATCCGCGCGGCTTCATCCTGATCGACAAGCACCAGCGCAATCCGGTCTTCCCGGAAATCTTCTCGCTGGGCGTGTGCGTGGCCATCCCGCCGACCGGGCCGACCAACGTGCCGGTGGGCGTGCCCAAGACCGGCTTCATGATCGAGAGCATGGTGACCGCCACTGCTGCCAATCTCAGTTCAATCCTCGACGGCAAGGAACCGACCGCCGAGGCGACCTGGAATGCGGTCTGCCTTGCCGACTTTGGCGATGGCGGCATTGCCTTTGTTGCCCAGCCCCAGATCCCCCCGCGCAATGTCAATTGGGCTGCCAGCGGCAAGTGGGTCCACCTCGCCAAGATCGGCTTCGAAAAATACTTCCTGCGCAAGGTGCGCAAGGGAGAGAGCGAGCCCTTCTACGAGAAGCTCGCGATGCAGGTGATGGGCATCGAGAAGCTGCGGAGCTGACCCGCATCGTGCCGCGGTGAACTGCGATCCTGAAAGGACCGAACCATGACTCTTGATCGTGCTGTGATGATTTTTGCTGGCTTTGTCGTGCTGCTCGGAATTGCCCTGTCGCTTGCCGTCCATCCCTGGTGGATCGGCCTGTCGGCCTTTGCCGGGCTCAACATGATCCAGGCCGGGTTCACTGGATTCTGTCCTGCCGCGATCGCATTTAAGGCCATGGGCGTGCGTCCGGGCACAGCGTTCAAATGACTATCCTGCGCCGCACTTTCCAGCTCGCGCTGTGGCTCGCCGCGCCGCTGGTGCTCGGCGGCACGGCACATGGAACCACGCTCGAGGACGCGTTGGCGGCCGCGCTGGCGCATGCGCCGGAAGTCTCGGCAGCCGACGCTGATGCCGATGCGGCTTCGGCACGGGTAGATCAGGCCACGGCCGAGCATATGCCCACCGCAACGCTGAGCGGCACGATCGGCTATGGCCGCCTCGATCCGGGCGGATTCTTCGGACTTGGTAGAGCCGATGTGACCCCTCGCGCGGCGCAGATGGCGATCGAGCAGCCGCTGTTTACCGGCGGGCGGGTCGGTGCGGGGATCGACCGCGCGCGCGCCGGCATGGCGGCGGCGGAGGCGGGGAAGACCGGCACCCGCAGCCAGCTGGTTCTGGCAGTGACGCAAGCCTACGGCGATGTGCTGACCGCCGCGCATTTCGTCGATCTCTATGGCCGGCTCGTATCGCAGACCACCGAGATCGGGCGCCAGGCGCAGCTCAAGTTCCGTGCGGGCGAGAGCCCCAGTACCGATGTTGCGCAGGCTGATGCGCGGCTCGCCGAAGCGCGTGCTGGGCTGGCCCGCGCGCAAGGCATGCAGGTTTCGGCGCAGGCGCGGTTCCGCAATCTGACCGGGCTCGAACCCGCCGATCTCAAGCCGCTTCCTGCCAATCCCCCGCTCCCGGCTTCGCTCGACGAGGCGATGGACGCAGCGATACAGGCCAATCCGATGCTCGCCCAGGCCGAGGCTGGCCTCCGCGGTGCGCAGGCGGCGGCGCGTGGCGCGCGCGCGGAACGGATGCCTACGGTAGGTGCTTTCGCCGAGGCATCGACCGTGCGCGACCAGTTCTTCCCAGGCTATCGCGGCGACAGCGCCACTGTTGGTATACGCGCCCGCTGGCAGATTTTCAGCGGTGGCCGGGTCTCGGGCAAAGTTGCCGAAGCGGACAGTACTGTTCTGGCCGCCGATGCGCGGCTACGCGCGGCGCGGCTGCAGATTGAGGAACAGGTCATTGCCGCGTTCCAGGATGTGCGGACAGCCCAGCTCGTGGAACAGGCAGCGGGCGAACAGACCGCTGCTGCTGCCAAAGCGCTCGACAGCGTCAGGCAGGAAGTCCGCGTCGGCATGAAGCCGCAGCTCGATCTGCTCGATGCGGAGCGCGAGGCGACGTCCGCCGAGGCCGGTGCCGCGAGGGCGGGCACCGACCGGATCGTGGCTGCCTACCGGCTGCTCAGCCTGCTCGGCCGCAAATTCTGACGCATAGAGGATGACCGCGATGCACAAGGACTGGCCGGAAATGGCCGAGCAGCTCACCGGCGCAATCAAGGAAATGCGCCTTGGCAGCCCCGAAGTCACCAAAGCGTTTTCGGCCATGGCGCGCGCTGCGACAGCGCCCGGTGTGATCGACGTCAAGACCAAGGAGCTGATCGCGCTAGCCATTTCCGTGGCGATCCGCTGCGACGGCTGCGTCGCCTTTCACAGCGAGGCCGCCGTCAGACAGGGTGCAACCCGCGAGGAGATCATGGAGGTTATGGGCATGGCGCTGTACATGGGCGCAGGACCAAGCTTGATGTACGCCGCGCAGGCCATCGAAGCTTACGACCAGTTCGCGGCCAAGATACCGGCTCCTGAGCCCAAGGCCTGAGCGATCAATTTTGGAGAACAATATGTCCAATTCCCAAGGCACGAGCGGTGAAGATTGGGCCGACGCGCGCGGCGCGCTCTGGCTTGCCGAGCTCGATTCCTATGAACAGATGCTGGAGCCGCTCGGCATCGCACTGCTGGACCGCGCCGCGCTGCAAAACGGGCAGCACATTGCTGACATCGGGTGCGGCGGGGGCCGGACCTCGCGTCTGGCTGCTCATCTGGTCGCCCCCAGCGGCAGCGTGCACGGGATCGACATCGCCCCAATGCTGATGGACGAAGCGACCCGCCGCGCCGAGGCAGCAGGGATTGGCAATGTGCGCTTCAGCACGGGCGATGCAGCATCCTTCGTGCCCGAAGGCGCGCCGTTCGACAGGCTGATCTCGCGGCTTGGCGTGATGTTCTTCGCCGATCCCGAGGCTGCCTTCACGCATTTGCGGACGCTGCTGGTCGAGGGAGGGCGAGCAGATTTCATGGTCTGGGCTTCGCCGCAAGACAATGTCTGGATGAGCGGCGCACGCGCGATTGTCGCTGAGCACATTGAACTGCCGACGGCCGATCCGATGGCCCCGGGACCGTTCAGGCTGGCCGATCCGGATGCTACTGGAAGCCTGCTGCACAAGGCCGGTTTTTCGCAAATAGACATTGCCGCGTGGCATGGCGCAATCCCGGTTGGCGGCTCGGGCAGCGACGCTGCCAAGGCTGCCGAATTCTCGCTCCGCGCTTTTTCGTTCGCCAATGTGCTGGAGGGTGCTGAGCCCGGTCTTGAAGAAACGATCCGCGCCAAGGTCACCGCGTTCTTCCAGCAGTTCGAAACGCCGGAGGGCATGGCAGTGCCGGCCAAGGCATGGTTGGTGCGGGCAGCAGCATGACCGACCGGGCGCTCAAAGCTGCATGCGGCATTGTGGAAGCAGCCGCGCCCAGCGGCGTGCGAGTGCATACTGTGTTCGACGAGGCGACGTTCACCGCCACCCACATTGCCAGTGATCCCGCAACTGGCAAGGCCGCAATCATCGACAGCGTGCTGGACTTCGATCCGGCATCGGGGCGCACGTCGACCGACTGCGCGGATCAGGTGATCGCCTATGTCGAGGCGGCAGGGCTGACGGTCGAAATGCACCTCGAGACCCATGTGCATGCCGATCACCTTTCGGCGGCTCCCTATCTGCAAGAGCACCTTGGCGGCACGCTGGCGATCGGGCGCGATATCCTGACGGTCCAGTCGGTGTTCGGCAAAATCTTCAATGAAGGGCCGGCCTTTGCCCGGGACGGCTCGCAGTTTGACCATTTGCTGGAGGACGGCGAACGCTTTCGGCTCGGCTCGCTCGATGCCATCGCGCTCCATGTCCCTGGGCACACGCCCGCAGACATGGCCTATGTCATCGGAGACACGGCCTTCATCGGCGATACGCTGTTCATGCCTGACTACGGCACGGCACGCGTCGATTTTCCCGGTGGCGATGCGCGGACCCTTTACCGCTCGATCTACCGGCTGCTGGCACTGCCTGACCAGACCCGGGTGTTCCTGTGCCATGACTACAAGGCTCCGGGCCGGGATCGGTTCGTCTGGGAAACGACTATCGGTCAGGAGCGCCGGGACAACGTTCACATCCATCCGGGGATCACCGAGGATGCCTTCGCGGCGATGCGCGAAGCGCGTGACGCAACGCTAGGGATGCCGCGCCTGATCCTGCCCTCGATCCAGATTAATATGCGCGGCGGCCACCTACCCGAACCCGAGGACAACGGCACGCGCTATCTCAAACTCCCGCTGAACAGCCTGTAGCGCGGCCCGGAAAAACCATGGTGCTTGAGCCCATTCAGTATCTGCTCGGCGGCGCGTCGGGCTCGCTTGTGGGCTTCACGCTCGGGCTGGTCGGCGGGGGCGGCTCGATCCTCGCGGTTCCGCTGATGGTCTACCTCGTGGGCGTCGCTTCTCCGCATGTCGCGATTGGCACCAGCGCACTGGCGGTCTCCGCGAATGCAGCGGCAAACCTTGTGCCACATGCGCGGCAGGGTACGGTCAAATGGCGCTGTGCAGGTATGTATGCACTTGCCGGGGTGGCCGGTGCCTTTCTCGGATCGAGCATGGGCAAGGCATTCGATGGCCAGCGGCTGCTGTTTCTGTTCGCCTTGCTGATGCTGGTGGTGGGCGCGCTGATGCTTCGCAATCGCGGACAGGCGGGGAACCCCAACGTCGAATGCAAGCGGGAAAATGCCCCCAAAGTGATCGCCTATGGCAGCGCCACCGGCCTGTTTTCAGGATTTTTCGGGATCGGGGGCGGTTTCTTGATTGTGCCAGGCCTAATGGCATCAACCGGCATGCCGATGATCAACGCGGTTGGGTCCTCTCTCGTCGCAGTCGCCGCATTCGGACTGACGACGGCGCTCAACTACGCCTTCTCCGGTCTGATCGATTGGGGACTGGCCGCGGTCTTCATTGGTGGCGGTGTTCTCGGCGGTCTCGTAGGCGTTGCCGCCTCCCGCCGTCTGTCCGCGCACAAGGGGTTGTTGAACACGGTTTTCGCCGTGCTGATCTTTTGTGTCGCGCTCTATATGCTCTGGAAAAGTTGGTCGACCATGTAGGGGGTGGACGGTACTTTCTAGCCTTCGCCATAAAGTTGGCGGAGCGCGCGGTCCGCTTCATCGGCATAGCGACGCTGCACATACTTCTCGGTCAAGATCCCGAGCACCGCGCCGGAGGGCGATACCACGGCCAGATCGTCCGCTTCGCTTTCCTCAAAGCGTCGCATGATTTCGCCGATGCCGTCTTCGGGACCAAGGAATGCGGATTTAAGGATCGCCAGGTCGGCAACGGGACTCTCATTTGCCAATGTTGGAGCGAAAGCCGCAGCGGTCGGAACCATGCCGGCATAGTGCCCGGCCTCGTCGATCAGGAGCACTCGACTTGTGGAACCGAGCGGAAACTGGCGTCGGAAGTCCTCGACGGGGAGGTTTGCTGCCGCAGATGGCGGTGCAGCGCGCATCATCCTCTGGGCCGTCCAAGACCGCATCCACCCGATATCACGGGCACTGCGGATCACTTCGCCGCGCAAGTGCAAGCGCCATGTCGAGAATGAATAGCCAAAGCGGTCCCGCACAAGGGCGCTCGAACAGAGCGCGGCAGTCAGAACCGTTGCGGTGATCTCGAAATCGTGTGTGGCCTCGAGTACCAGCAATGACATGGTCATGGGGCCGCCGACAACTGCAACGGCAAGGGCAGCCATGCCGACCAGTGCTGCGTCGGTGTAGGTGATCGGTATGACACCAGGGATCATCATCCACAGGGTCGCCAGAATCTGCCCCAGCAGCGCCCCGAGGAACAGCGAAGCAAAGAACAGGCCACCGCGAAAGCCAAAGCCAAGGGATATGACCGAAGCCAAGGCCTTCATCGTAAATATCAGGACGAGCGCGCGCAGCGCCAGTCCCGCATCGATTGTCAGGTGAATGGCGCCATGCCCGGCTGAAAGGGCATGCGGGGTTACCCAGGCAATCGGTATAAGCAGCATCCCGCCAAGTGCTGGCCTCGACCACTCGGGAAGCCCGGAATACCGGACCCAGGCTTCCACGACCGAGACCAAACGCATGATCAAAATGCCGACAATTGCGGCGACCAGCCCGAAACCGGCATAGAGCAGGTAGTCAGCTGTTATGATCGAACGACTGCTGCTTACCGCAATGAGATAGGGTGTCGCCCCCAGCGTGCGGGCGGTAATGACCGCAGAAATCGTCGCGGCTGCAACCGGGGCGATGCTAGCCGGGGTGTACGCGCCAATCACGATCTCGAACGCGTAGAAGGCCCCGGCCAGCGGAGCACCGAAGGCCGCCGCGATGGCTGCGCCGGCGCCAGCCCCTACGAGCACACGCAAGTCAGCGCGGCGTATCCGCAAGGCCTGCCCGAACCACGAGGCGATGCCGCCGCCAGACTGGGCATAGGCGGCCTCCAGCCCCACCGAAGCACCGCAGCCGTTGGACAGCAGCGTCTGTGCTGATATCAGCAAGGTGTCCAGCATCGGAATGCGGCCACCGTGAAGGGCATTGGCTTCAACCACGTCGATCGCGGCCCGCCGCCGATGAATATAAAGCGCGCTAAGCCCCAGCATCAGCCCGCCAAGCGGCAAGGCTAGCAGCCTCACTGGGGCAATTTCGGTGACACTGCTGAGCCGTGCATGGCTGTCGAGCCCATAGATCACGACCTGCAAGGCTCGGGCGAATTTGCCAAGCAGCGAGGCGACCAGACCGGCCGCAACGCCAACGCAGGTCGCCAGCAGGATGAAGCTGACCTCGCTGACCCGAAACATGCGCCGCAAGAGCGGGATCGCATTCGAAAGGCGAAAACCGGATGTAGATGAAATCTGCATCATGGATCGTGGCATCACTGGCTGCGCCGCTGGTTCAGGCTAGGTTGGGAGTTAATTGGCAACAGGGTCTGGCCACCGATCCCGTCCATAACCCAAGGCGTCGTTATGGGTCTCGCGCAAGACGCACAACACGGCATAGCGTTTTCCTCTCTCGGCCTCGATCCGGTCCTGCTGCATCTGGGGCCTTTCGCGCTGCGCTGGTATAGTCTGGCCTACCTTGCCGGCGTCGCGCTTGGCTGGCTCTATCTGGTCCATCTGACCCGGGACGCTGATGCTCCACTGACTCGAAGCGACGCGGACGATCTTATCGCGTGGTCGACGATCGGCATCATAGCAGGTGGGCGCATTGTGTATGTGCTGTTCTACGAGCCTGCGGCTTACGTCGCGCAGCCGCTCCGCATCTTTGCCTTGTGGCTGGGCGGTATGTCATTTCATGGCGGCGTACTTGGCGTTGCCTTTGCAACGTTCCTTTTCTGCCGGCGTCGCAACCTGAACTGGCTTCGCGTTCTCGACTATGTCGCGATGTGCACTCCGTTCGGCCTTATGCTCGGGCGAATTGCCAATTTCATAAACGGCGAGTTGTGGGGGCGTCCCACCACTCTTCCTTGGGGCATCATCTTTCCGAATGCAGGCCCGCTGCCGCGGCACCCAAGCCAGCTCTATGAAGCCGTTTTGGAAGGGCCACTGCTGTTTTTGCTTCTGTTTGCGCTCTATCACTTGGGCAGCGCCAGAAGGCGTCCGGGTGTGCTGACCGGCAGTTTCGTGCTTGGCTACGGCGTCTTGCGGTTCCTCGTCGAATTCATTCGCGAACCCGATCAGCAGCTAATCGCATTCGCGCAGGTGACCGGTCTCCATATGGGCCAATGGCTCTGTGTGCCGATGATCGCAGGCGGTGCCGTGCTCATCGCGCTCGGCTATCGTCGGCCGGAAATCGGTCAGGTCAGATGGGCTCCATGACCCGCGCGGCGCGGCCGTGACCGGCGGCGAGCACATCTGCAGAGTCTGGCCCTGGCTTGCGCCAACCTCCGGGCACTGCATGAATTGTCCTGCCTAATTCGACAGACTTGGCGAAGCAAAATTCACCTTATCCGTCTGATGTTTCGCCGAATAATTGCTCATTCACTGATGTCATGTTTTCTGGCCGCCCGAAATGCATGAACCGAGGAATCACTGTTGCCGACGGAATATTTCTGATTGATCACCTGCGACAGAACGCAGACGTAAGCTGCTTTCGACATTTTCGACATGGATGCACAGACTTTTGTATCGCAGCCGCGCCTACAGGCGCAGCGAACGGCCTGCTTGCGATGCCGGGCGACAAGCCAATTCGCAGTGGGGGCAAACAACACGAAGATAATTGCGCTGCAAAGCAAGGCATTTGCCGACGAACAAGCTCATGCAGCACCTAAATCGGAGCCGCCGATCAACGGCAGCAAAAGCGAGCGCAGCACACGGCGCAGGCTGCGCGGCGGCTATTTGTCTGGTTGTTCGATGGCGAGGATCAGCCAAATCTGCTGCGGTACAACTTCAACAGCGCGCAGGCCCGCTCCCTGCGCCCGGATTGGGAAACGCGCAGCCAGCAGGTTCTGGCCGAATTCCGCCGCGATTATGGCCGCGTGCTGGGCGACCCCTGCGTGGCCGGCGCGGTTGCGTGGGCTGCGCCAGACCAGAGCTGTTTTCCATGCCGCATGGGACAGGCAGAGCAAGTTGGCCCGCGAGGGTGGCCTGCGGTTGTTCCGGCACCCGCAGGATTGCACGCTGCGTTTCCCCAGCACGCGCTGGCCGAAGTCGAGTGCGGCGTTTTTCGACTGGTAGTTCTCGAGCCGGTGAGGTGAACAAAAGACCGCTGACAACGGGCCGATCTTGCCTTGGGAGAGTCAGATCCGAGCGCGTTGCATCACTGACGTCGCCAAAGTGAGAGTGGGAGGAAAGGCTTTCGAGTTCCTTGAACCCGAAAGGATTTTTCATGTATCACGGCCACCTCGGGCCCGCAGCGTATGTGGGCCAGCTTGTCGAAGCCGCCCTCTGTTTAACGCCGCATTTAACTGCGCGCGAAAAGATCTCGCGACGGGTGCTCAACTCCACCATGGAGACGGCAACAGGCTCTACCTCGGCTTCCGGGGCATGGACCCAACGTGACAGTTTCCAGATGCTGGAAATGGCAGTGCTTCGCTGGCTTGCCGAACAGAGCATTCCTCCTGCGATTGAGCAGGCCTTTGCCTTTCTGCACGATCTGGAAGCCCACCTGCCAACTCAAACCGTTCGCAGTGAAGAGCAGGTCGAGCATCAGCACTTCTCGACGCCGCTGGGGCTCGCATGGCTGGCCGCCCACCTTGCCGACATCAAGTGCGACGATGCTGTGCTCGAACCCAGCGCGGGCACCGGAATGCTGGCTATCTGGGCCAGACATGCAGCCAGCCTCCATCTCAACGAGATCGATCCGATCCGTCAGGAGATTTTACGTCAACTGTTCCCCACCGCGCAGGTGAGCGGTTTTGACGCAGCCCGCATCGGTGCCCATCTGACCAAGCGGCCGAGTGTGGTGCTGATGAACCCGCCATTCGCCCGCAACGTTGCTGGCCTCGAAGATCCCACCACGGCCGCACGCCACTTGGCGGCAGCATTGAATGTGCTTAAGCCCGATGGACGCCTCGTCGCAGTTATGCCCGACAGCTTCCAGCCTCATGGTCGCCGCGCAGAGTTTTTCAAGCGTGCGCTTCAAGGCGCGAGTGTGGCCTTCCATGCCCGGCTTGTGCGGGCGTTTTCCAAACAGGGTACCTCGATCCCGGTTCGCCTGCTGGTGGTCGATAAGCACGCAGGCTCGATCAATAGCGCCGTCATCAATCGACCGAACTTTGCAGACCTTATCCCCTTCCTGTCCAAGGTTCCCACGCGCAGGCACACTGCGGCCGAATTGCAGCTTGTGACAGCGCCCCCAGTTCCACGTTCCAAAGCCATGCCACCCCTGCTGGGCGAATTTCGCTTAGCCGCCCCGAAACCTAGCCTTGCAACGCCCCGCGGCAACGCAAACGGGGCCATACCTTTGGATTATACCGTGAGCGACTCCATCGCCGATGCTGCGCAGGCTATCGGCGTCTATGTCGCTTATCGGCCGCAACGCCTGGTCTTTGACGATGCCGCAGACCATCCCTCTCAACTGGTGGAATCAGCGGCCATGGCATCGGTCGCACTTCCGGTACCGAACTATGTCCCCCAGCTTCCCGCCAAGGTGATCCGCGACCGCGTGCTGAGCCGTGCCCAGCTCGAAACGCTGGTCCACGCGCTCGATGCGACCTCATCCGATCTTCCGGGCCGCTATTGCGTCCCAGAACGCGGCCTCGAACTGGTGCCCGATGCCGAGGGTGCTATCTACCGGCGCGGCTTCTTTCTCGGCGATGGAACGGGCGCTGGCAAAGGTCGCCAGCTCGCCTCGATCCTGATGGACCAATGGCTGCGCGGTAGCCGTCGCCATCTCTGGATCAGCGAGAGCAATGCACTGATCGAGGACGCGCGCCGCGATTGGCAGGCGCTGGGCGGCATCACGCTCGACATCCAGCCCCTTTCGAAGATCAAGCCCGAGGCCAAGATCCTGCAGACCGATGGCATCTTGTTCGCCTCGTACGCCACGCTGCGCAGCGGCACCGGCGAGAAGACCCGCCTCCAGCAATTGCTCGAATGGCTGACCCCGGACTTCGACGGCTCGATCCTCTTCGACGAAGCCCATGCCATGGGCGGCGTCGCCGGCGGTGAAGGCCGGTTCGGTGCGACCAAGGGCTCGCAGCAGGGCATCGCCGGTGTTGAATTGCAGAACCGCTTGCCGCGCGCCCGGGTGATCTATGCTTCGGCCACTGGGGCTTCGGACGTGAACAATCTGGCCTATGCCGTGCGTCTCGGACTGTGGGGTGAAGGGACGGCCTTTCCCGATCGAACCTCGTTTATTGCCCGTATTCGTGAGGGCGGAATTGCAGCCATGGAGCTTGTAGCCCGCGAACTGAAGGCGATGGGCGTCTACACGGCCCGCGCGCTTTCCTATGCCGGTGTCGAATACGACATCCTCGAACATGCGCTCACCCCGCGCCAGATCGCCGACTTCGACGCCTATGCCGATGCCTGGGCGATCATCCACCGCAACCTTGAGGCCGCGCTAGGTGCATCGGGCGTCGTTGACCCTTTGGAGGGCAAAACACTCAATGGGCAGGCCCTGTCCGCAGCGCGCTCGCGCTTCGAGAGCTCGAAGCAACGCTTCTTCGGCCAGCTTCTGTTGTCGATGAAACTGCCATCGCTGCTCCCCGCCATCGAAGACGCGCTTGCAACAGATCATAGCGTCGTCATTCAGCTAGTTTCGACTGCCGAAGCCTTGCTCGACCGACGCCTTGCCGATCTCTCGGCCGAGGACCGCGCCGAGATCCAGCTCGATCTTTCGCCTCGCGAGATTGTTGCGGACTATCTCGACAATGCCTTCCCGACACGCGCCATGGAGAGCTACTGGGACGAGGACGGCAATGAACGCTCGCGCCCTATGGTTGACGAGGCTGGCAACCCAGTACATTCGCAGGAGGCCCTCCGGATCAAGGCCGAGACGTTGGAATTGCTGGGCGCGCTGCCGCCGATCGTGCCGGCGCTCGATGCGATCATCGCGCGTTTCGGTACGGACGGCGTTGCCGAAATCACCGGCCGGACGCGCCGCCTGGTGACCTTGCCGGATGGCAGCCAGCGCCTTGAATCGCGCACCGCCAATCAATCTCTGGCCGATGCCAATGCCTTCATGGCTGGCGCCAAACGCATCCTCGTCTTCTCAGATGCCGGCGGCACGGGCCGCTCTTATCACGCCAGTCTGGACGCCAAGAACCAGCAGCGCCGGATGCATTTCCTGCTGGAGCCGGGCTGGCGCGCTGAACGCGCCATCCAGGGGCTTGGACGTACCAACCGCACCCATCAGGCCTCGGCGCCGGTGTTTCGCCCCGTCACCACCGATTGCCGCGGTGAGCGCCGTTTCATCTCGACCATCGCCCGCCGCCTCGATGCGCTTGGCGCGCTCACACGCGGCCAGCGGCAGACGGGTGGGCAGAACCTGTTCGATCCTGCCGACAACCTCGAGAGCGATTACGCCCGCGAGGCGCTGAACCGCTGGTATCACCTGTTGCATCAGGGCAAGCTCACCAGCATCGGATTTGCCGATTTCTGCGAGCGCACCGGCCTGCAGCTTGAGCAGGAGGGCTGCCTCACCGACAATCTCCCGCCGATCCAGCGCTGGCTCAACCGTATCCTCGCGCTGCCCATCGCCCTGCAGAATGCCGTCTTCGATGAATTCCTCGGACTGGTCGAGGCGCGGATCGATGCGGCGCGCAAGGCCGGCACATTCGATGCTGGGGTTGAGACGCTGATGGCCGACAAGCTGACCATCATCGAGGAGCGGATCCTTCGCGAGGATGCCAATGGCGCTTCGACCCAACTTCTCACCCTCGAAGCGCAATGGGCGCCCAAGTTCATGCCGCTGGGCGAGATTATCCAGCGCATCGGTCCCAAAACGCGGCTGCTGCGCAATGGCCGATCGTCGCGCGTGGCATTGCTGATGCCGGACCGCACGCGCCTGATGGACGATGGCACACCGGTTGCCAGCTTCACGCTGCACCGGCCCGGTGGCCGAAGCTGGATTACCGCTGACGAACTCGCTGAGAGCCACTGGGATGATTGCGATCGCGAGGCCTTCGATCAAGTCTGGCAGACCGAGGCTGATGATCTGGCAACTCGGCCTTACACCGAGCGCTTCTACCTCGCGACGGGGCGGCTGCTGCCGATTTGGAATTTGCTCGGCGACGAGGCGCAGGTCCGCCGGCTTGTCACCCAGGACGGCCGGTCTGTACTCGGTCGCATCGTGCCTGCTGAGGCCGTCAACATGCTGCTCGACAAGCTAGGGATCGGTGACCGGATCGCCCTGTCGCCCGAACAAGTGGTCGAGGCCGCGCTTGGCGGCAAGGTTGTCCCCATTGACGCTCTATCCGGCACCAGCCTCAAGCGTTCGCGCGTGAATGGCGAGCAGCGCCTCGAGGTCATCGGTTTCGATCCCCGCGCACTGCCATCGTGGAAGGCCAAAGGCTGTTTCACCGAGATCATTCAGTACCAGACGCGCTTGTTCATGCCGGTCAATCACGCGAATGAGATCGTCGCCAAGCTGGCGGCATAGATGGGTCAAGGCGCTTGGCAGCGGCGTACCAATGTCCGCCAGCCTTGGCCGCCCTGCCTTGGAATCAAAGCTTGAAATTTTCCGGATTTCACGTAAATTACGGAAAGGAGCAATGTCATGACCTATGTCGCAAGTTCAGCCGAGGTTTCCAAGTCTTTCGGGCGTTTCAGCCGGCAAGCCCTTCAGGAGCCTGTGACGATTACGCATCACGGTGCCGCCAGCCTCGTGCTGTTGTCGCATGCGGAGTATGAGCGGCTCAAGCGCCGCGATCGCGAAGTTCTGACGTTTGGCGACTTCACTGATGAAGACCGGGCAGCGATCGCAGCATCGCAAGCGCCCAGCGAGGCTCAGGCGTTCAATAACGAAATGAATTGAATTCATGGCGTTTCCGACGCCGGTTCCCGGCCTTGTCATCCGCTATTCGTTTCTCTGGAGCCACGAGGCCAGGGCCGGCGCCGACGAGGGTAGCAAGGATCGCCCTTGCGCTGTCCTGCTGTCGCTGCGCAGCCAGAGTGGGCGCGATATCGTCACGGTCTTGCCGGTAACTCATACGGCGCCGATCAATCCGGACCTCGCTGTGGAAATCCCCGCCGCGACAAAAGCGCGCCTCGGCCTTGATAGCGAGCGATCATGGATCGTCATCGATGAGGCCAATCGCTTCAGTTGGCCCGGGCCCGATCTTCGTCCAGTTCCCGGCGGGGATTCGGGGGCTGTCGCCTATGGCTTGCTACCAGAATCACTCTACAATCTTGTTCGCGAGAAATGGTTGGCAGCCTATGATCGCGGCCGGGCAGGACAAATCATCCGCAGCGAGTAATTCATTGCCAGTTGCCCACGACGATTGCCCGGAGCAATGGTCATCAAGCTTGGTGCGCTTTGCTCTTCGATCGCGATGGCTTGCCGGCGTGGTGAGTCCGACAAGATCGCACAGGACCAAAGAGGAGAAGGAAGGCTGGGGGCGAGGCCCCCTGGAGGCGAAAAGCGTCTTCGATGATCTGGGCCTCGGAACTGGTCCGGAGACCCTTCATGCAGACCACCACGATTGCGCATGCCAAGCTGCGCCTGTCCGAAAGCAATGTCCGAAAAGCCAATGGCAACGCCGGCCTTGAGGCGCTTGCTGCCAGCATCGCCGAACATGGGCTGTTACAGCCGCTGATTGTCAGCCCGTCCGCAGGCAAAAAGACCCTGTTTGATGTCCACGCAGGCGGGCGGCGCTGGCGCGCCATCGGCCTGCTGATCGAGCGCGGGGTCTTGCCCAAGGATTACGCCATCGACGTGCGCCTGTGCGAGAATGAGGATGCCGTAGCCCGCGAGATCAGCCTGGCTGAAAACCTTATCCGCGAAGCGATGACTCCTGCGGACGAGGCGCGGGCCTATAAGGACATCATCGCAGGCGGCACTGACGCGGAGGCCGTAGCTCGCAGGTTTGGCGTCACCGTACGCCATGTACAGGGCCGCCTGCGCCTCGCTGATCTTGCCGAGCCGATCTTTCTCGCGCTGGCCGAGGGCGAGATCACGCTCGACGTGGCACAAGCCTATGGCTCGACCGGTGACCGCGAACGCCAGCTAGCCGCATGGGAGCGCCTGTCGACGAGTTGGCAGGGCGACAATCCGCAGGCGATCCGCCGCGCGATCGCCGAAGAGGCGTTGTCGGCTGACCATCCTATCGCCCGTTTCGTCGGCGAGGCGGAATATACAGCCTGCGGCGGCCGGATCGAACGCGACCTGTTCGCCGCCGAAGGGGAAGGCCAGTGGCTCGATGGCGATCTTGCCATGGATCTGGCGACCAAGAAGCTGGCGTTTGAAGCGGAAGTTGCCGAACTCGGCAGCAAGCTGGCCTGGGTCAAGCCGACTCTCGCCACCCATGTCACTTACGACGACACCAAGGAGCTTCACGCTTATTGGCCCCGGCGCGCCGAACCCAGTGCTGAAGCGGTGGCCCGGATGGACGAGATTTCGGACCGCATGGCCGAAATTGCCGAAATCATCGACGGTCCGGAGGATGGCGACGACGTCGAGGCGCTTGAGGCCGAATATCAGGCGCTCGATGCCGAGCATGACCGGCTTGCCGATACCGACCTGCTGATCCCTGAAGAGGACAAGCCCACTGTTGGGACTTTCCTCGTGCTGGGCAAGGATGGGCAGCCGCGCCTCCTCGAAACCTACTACAGCACCGCAAAGCCCTCCCGCCGGGGCGCCAGCACTGCCGAGGTTCCCGGCGGCGCTGAAGCTGGTGGTGACGAAGCTGCACCGGCGGCCAGCCTGCCGCGGTCGCTTGAAGAGCAACTGGCGAAGGATCGCCGCGATGTCATGGCGCTGCACATCGCCCATGACCCGGCGCTGGCACTCGATCTGACAATCTTTGCGCTGGCGCGCGATCATGCCGGTCACTTTGGCTACAGCGACACCGGCTGCACCATCCGCATCGCTGACCGTAACGAGCCTTCGGGTCTCAGCGGGGTGCCCACCACCGCGGCGCTGACTGACCTGGAAGGCCTGCGGGCATCGCTGCCCAATGATTGGGCCGGTGAGGAGGATAGCTTCGCTTCCTTCCTCGCCTTCCGCGCGCTGGCCGAGGACGTGAAGGCCGGGTGGATGGCCTACGCCGTGAGCCAGAGCCTTAAGGCTAGCCTTGCCAGCGGAACACATGGCTCGTCCTTCCAGACCCGCCTTGGCGCCCATATCGGCATCGACGTGGCTCAGCACTGGCGACCGGGTGCGGAAAACTTCTTCGACCGTATCAAGAAATCCCAGATCCTTGCCATCCTCGGTCAGTTCGATCCCGAACTCGCCCTGCGCTATGCTTCGGCGAAGAAGACCGAGCTGGCCTCTGCCGCAGCGCGGCTCTGCGCCGGCGACACGATCACCGAACCCGAAATCAAGGCTCGGGCGATGGCCTGGGTGCCTGACGTGATGGGTTTCTTCGATGCGCGGCCGTGCGTCGATGCTGACCTCGATGATCACTTGTCGTCCGGACCGGATGCCGCTCCCGCAGACGACGACCTGGAAGCCGCCAACCAGAATGACGGCGGGGCGCCGCTGTCCGAAGCTGCCTGACATCCCGTCCTGATGCTGCGGGAACCGGTTCTGCCTGGTTCCCGCAGTCATGTCGAACGGCCGCGCCCCTCTCGCAAAAGCTTAAGGGGGAGGACCTCGTGCGAGCAGCGGCTCGGATCAGAGGAGCAATTCCCATGAAACCCCATCCCACAAAGCCACGTCACGACATTTACGCCACCGTCACCGACCAGCTCGTCGCGGCCATCGAGGCCGGAGCGGGCTCCTGGCGGATGCCCTGGCACCATTCCGGCGCGCCGGTCATGCGCCCGACCAGCGTTGCCGGTCGGCGCTATTCCGGCATCAACCGCCTTGTGCTGTGGGCTACTGCCGACGCCTATGGTTATGCCTCCGGCACCTGGGCGACTTACCAGCAATGGCGGAGCAACGGGGCACAGGTTCGCAAGGGCGAGATCGGCACCCACGTCATCCTCTGGAAAAAGGTTGAGCGGGCAGATGCCACTGCCGAAATTAGCTCGGATGGCGAAAGCCGGGCACGGTTCTTTGCGCGCAGTTTCGTCGTCTTCAACCGCGATCAGGTCGATGGCGTGGAGGACAGTGCCGTGCCCGAGGTCACGCCCGTCAGCACCTCCATCGCCGATGCGCTGGCCTTCCTCGAAGGTGTCGGCGTAGCTGTCGAATACGGGCTGCATGATGCCTACTACCGGGCCGATCTCGACAAGGTGTTCATGCCCGAGCGCGCGGCTTTCGACCATGACCTCGATCTGGTGTCCACA